>NZ_HF570108.1:3345765-3615296 GCF_000297395.2 Micromonospora lupini str. Lupac 08
CCTGACCGGGCCGGGGCACCCCGGCCGGGCCGGGGCACCCCGGCCGGGCCGGAGCAGCCCGACCGGGCCGGAGCAGCCCGACCGGGTCGGAGCAGCCCGACCGTCAGCGCAGGCCGGCGGCGGCGAGCAGGTTGCCTTCGGGCAGCGCCGGGAGGGCGCGGCCCTGGGACATGCGCTGCTCGGTGCGCTCGGCGGTGAACGCGGCGTCGTTGGCGATGGCGGCGGCGTAGCTGGCGGCGGTGCGCTTGGCGATGGCCGTCCAGCCGTACTGGTCGTGGACCATCCGGCGGGCGCGGCGGGCCATGGCGCGGGCGCGCTCGCGGTCGGACAGCAGCGCGTCGACGGCGTCGGCGAGCCCGTCCGGGTCGTGCGGGCCGAACGTCATCCCGGTGGCTCCCGGCTCGACGATCTCGGCGAGGCCACCGGTGGCGGCGACGGCGAGGGGCGCTCCGGCGGCGGCGCCCTCCAGGGCGACCATGCCGAACGGCTCGTAGATGCTCGGCACCGCGAAGCAGTCGGACGCCGCCATCAGCGCCGGCAGGTCGTTGCCGCCCAGGAAGCCCGGCATGCTGACCATCCCGCCGAGGCCGCGACGGTGCACCTCGGCCTCCAGTTCGGCGCGGTACGGGCCGTCGCCGGCGATCACGGCGCGCAGCCCGGGGTGCCGCTCCCGCAGCCGGGGAAGGGCGGCGATGAGGTGCTGTACGCCCTTCTCGTAGACGAGCCGGCCGGCGAAGGTGACCAGGGGGCCGTCTCCGGCGAACCGGGCCCGCGCCGCGGCCACGTCCCGGGCCGGCACCTTCCAGCGGTGCGACTCGACGCCGTTGGCGACCACGTCGACGCGGCCGGCCGGTACGCCGAACAGCGCGCCCACCTCGTCGCGCATGTAGCCGGAGCAGACGATGACCCGTCCGGACTCGCTGCTGAGCCACTGCTCGACACCGTGGATGGTGCGGTTCATCTCCTCGGGCAGCCAGCCCTGGTGCCGCCCCGCCTCGGTCGCGTGGATGGTGCTGACGAGGGGGATGTCCAGGTGGTCGCGCAACGTCATCGCGGTGTGCGCGACGAGCCAGTCGTGGGCGTGGATGACGTCGTAGCTGCCGGCCTGGGTGGCGCGTAGGGCGGTGCGGGTGAGGGTGTGGTTGAAGGCCATCGTCCAGGCGAGCAGGGAGCCGGTGGCGAGGGGGAAGGCGACGGGGTCTTCGGGTGCGCGCAGGATGCGCACGCCGTCGGCGTACTCCTCCAGGGGTGCGCCCTCGGCGTGGCGGGTGACGACAGTGACGTCGTGGCCGGCGGCGGCGAGGGCGACCGACAGGGCGTGCACGTGGCGGCCGAGGCCGCCGACGAGCACCGGCGGGTACTCCCACGAGAGCATCAGGATGCGACGGGTCTGCGGCGGCACCCCCGGGCCGGGCTGCGCGGGCACGGTCGCGCCGGGCTGCGCGCCGAGGCCGGAATGCGCGGACGGGCCGGGCTGCGCCGGAAGCTGGGGCCGGGAGGTGAGGGTGGGCCGGTGGGCCCGATCCGTGGCGGTAGCGAGCTGCTCGCCGACCCGCAGCGTGGTCACATCAGTCTCCGTCCATACGTGGTGGCACGCGCCGGCAGCGGTGGCGGCGGAGTGAGGGTGGGGAGGGGTGGCCGAGGGCCGAGTGAGGCACGCGCGAACGCGTGTCCCCCGACAAGCAAAGGGCATCGAGCCCCGGAACGCATCTTGAAAACGCCCATGGTGACGGAGGACACCTGAGGGTGTAGCGCGCATCAGACAGGTGGTTTTCGGTCATCGCCTGAAAGGATGGATTGGCGCGCGGGGGCGCAGGGCAATACCGGCGTGCGCGCGGGCGGCCCGCCCTCCCGTGCGTTCACGACGCGGTTCGCTCGTGATCAAGTGCTGAAGGAGCGACATGCAGGTCTGGCCGGGCGAGCGGTATCCCCTGGGCGCCACCTACGACGGGATGGGCACCAACTTCGCCATCTTCTCCGAGGTGGCCGAGCGGATCGAGCTGTGCCTCTTCGACGAGTGGGACACCGGCGCCGAGCGCCGCGTCGAGCTGCGCGAGGTGGACGCCTACGTCTGGCACGCGTACCTGCCGGGCATCGAGCCGGGGCAGCGCTACGGCTACCGGGTGCACGGCCCGTACGACCCGGCGAACGGGCTGCGCTGCAACCCGCACAAGCTGCTGCTCGACCCGTACGCCAAGGCCGTCGACGGTGACGTGCAGTGGGACCCGGCGGTGTACGACTACGAGCTGGGCGACCCGGAGCGGATGAACGAGACCGACTCGGCGCCGTTCATGCCGAAGTCGGTGGTGGTCAACCCGTACTTCGACTGGGGCAACGACAAGCCACCACGCACCCCGTACCACCACTCGGTGATCTACGAGGCGCACGTGCGCGGGCTGACCATGCGGCACCCGGACATCCCGGAGGAGCTGCGCGGCACGTACGCGGGCATCGCCTCCCCGCCGATGATCGAGCACCTGACCCGGCTCGGGGTGACGGCTATCGAGCTGATGCCCGTGCACGAGTTCGTGCACGATCACCGCCTCGTCGACCTGGGGCTGCGCAACTACTGGGGTTACAACACGATCGGCTTCTTCGCCCCGCACCACGGCTACTCGGCGCTGGGCCACCTCGGGCAGCAGGTGCAGGAGTTCCGGGGCATGGTCAAGGCGCTGCACGCGGCGGGCATCGAGGTCATCCTCGACGTGGTCTACAACCACACCGCCGAGGGCAACCACCTCGGGCCGACGCTGAGCTTCAAGGGCGTGGACGCGCCGAGCTACTACCGGCTCAGCGAGGAGGACCGCCGCTACTTCGTCGACTACACGGGCACCGGTAACAGCCTCAACGTGCGCAGCCCGCACTCGCTGCAACTGATCATGGATTCGTTGCGGTACTGGGTGACCGAGATGCACGTCGACGGGTTCCGCTTCGACCTCGCGGCGACCCTGGCCCGCGAGTTCTACGAGGTGGACCGGCTCTCCACGTTCTTCGAGGTGGTCCAGCAGGACCCGGTGGTCAGCCAGGTCAAGCTGATCGCCGAGCCGTGGGACGTCGGCCCCGGCGGCTACCAGGTGGGCAACTTCCCGCCGCTGTGGACGGAGTGGAACGGCAAGTACCGCGACACCGTGCGGGACTTCTGGCGCGGCGAGCCGGCCACCCTTGCCGAGTTCGCGTCGCGGATCTCCGGCTCCGCCGACCTCTACCAGGACGACGGCCGCCGCCCCTTCCACAGCATCAACTTCGTCACCGTGCACGACGGGTTCACGCTGAACGACCTGGTGTCGTACAACGACAAGCACAACGAGGCCAACGGCGAGGAGAACCGGGACGGCGAGAGCCACAACCGGTCCTGGAACTGCGGCGTGGAGGGCGACACCGACGACGACGCGGTCCTCGCCCTGCGGGCCAAGCAGCGGCGCAACTTCCTGGCCACCCTGATGCTCTCGCAGGGCGTGCCGATGATCGGCCACGGCGACGAGTTGGGCCGCACCCAGCACGGCAACAACAACGCCTACTGCCAGGACAGCGAGCTGGCCTGGGTCGACTGGGACAACGTCGACGAGCACCTGCTGGACTTCGTCCGTACGCTCACCGAGTTCCGCAAACGGCACCAGGTGTTCCGCCGCCGCCGGTTCTTCACCGGCCTGCCGGTGGGTGGGCGCGGCATCGACGAGCCGCTGCCCGACCTGGCCTGGCATACCCCCGACGGGCGGGAGATGACGGGCGAGGACTGGGGCAACGACTTCGGCCGCTCGGTGGCGCTGTTCGTCAACGGCGAGGGCATCCGGGAGCGCGGCCAGTACGGCCAGAAGCACCACGACGCCTCGTTCCTGCTCTGCTTCAACGCCCACGACGCGCCGCTGGACTTCACGATGCCCGGCAGCGAATACGGCCAGAAGTGGGAACGGGTGATCAGCACCGCCGAACCCGAGCCCGGCGACGCCACGGTCATCAGCGCGGGCGGCACCATCCGGGTGCCGGACCGCTCCCTGGTGGTGCTGGAAAGGACGATCTGACATGGCCGCCACCCCTCCGCAGGCCACCTACCGCGTCCAGGTCCGCCCCGGCTTCGACCTGGACGCCACCGCCGGCATCGTCGACTACCTCACCGACCTGGGCGTCAGCCACCTTTACAGCGCCCCGCTGCTGACCGCCACCCCCGGTTCCGCGCACGGCTACGACGTGGTCGACCACCGGACCGTCAACCCGGAGCTGGGCGGCGAGGCCGCGCGGCAGCGGCTGCTGCGGGCGCTGCGCGAGAAGCAGCTCGGCCTGGTCGTCGACATCGTGCCCAACCACGCCGGGGTCGCCGTGCCGCCGGCCAACCCGGCCTGGTGGGACGTGCTGCGCCGGGGGCGCGACTCGTCGTACGCCGACTGGTTCGACATCGACTGGGACCGGGGCCGGCTGCTGCTGCCGGTCCTGGCCGACGACCCGGCGGCCCTCGACGACCTGAAGCTCGTCGACGGGGAGCTGCGATACCACGAGCACCGCTTCCCGATCGCCGACGGCACCGGCGACGGCACCGCCCGGGAGGTGCACGAGCGGCAGCACTACGAGCTGATCTCCTGGCGGCGCGGTGACGCGGAGCTGACGTACCGCCGGTTCTTCGCCATCGCGGGCCTGGCGGGTCTGCGCGTGGAGGACCCGGCGGTGTTCGCCGCCACCCACGAGCTGATCCTCCGGTGGGCCGCCGCCGGCGAGGTCGACGGCATCCGCGTCGACCACCCGGACGGCCTGCGCGACCCCGCCGGCTACCTGGCCCGGCTGCGCGAGGCCGCGCCGGACGCCTGGCTCGTGGTGGAGAAGATCCTGGAGTACGGCGAGGAGCTGCCGGACTGGCCGGTGGACGGCACGACCGGCTACGACGCCCTCGCGGCGGTCAACGGCCTGTTCGTCGACTCGGACACCGAGGGCGACTTCACGGCGCTGGACACCCGCCTCGCCGGGCACCACACGTCGTGGCAGGACCTGACCCACACCACGAAGCTGACCGCCGCCACCCAGCTCCTCGGCGCCGAGCTGACCCGGCTCGCCGCGCTCGCCCCCGAGGTGCCCACCGAGCGGGCCCGCGCCGCGCTCGCCGAACTGGCCGCCGCTTTCCCGGTCTACCGGGGCTACCCGCCGGAGGGCGCCCGGCACCTCGCCGCCGCCCGCTCCGAGGCGGGTCGCCGCCGCCCCGACCTGACCGGCGCCCTGGACGCGATCACCCGCCGGCTGCGCAGCCCGGACGACGAGCTGGCGATGCGTTTCCCGCAGCTCACCGGCGCGGTGATGGCCAAGGGCGTGGAGGACACCGCGTTCTACCGCTGGACCCGGTTCGTGGCGCTCAACGAGGTCGGCGGCAGCCCCGCCCACTTCGGGGTGCCGCCGGCGGAGTTCCACCGCTTCGCCAGCGCCCGCCAGGTCCGCTGGCCGGCCAGCATGACCACCCTCTCCACCCACGACACGAAGCGCGGCGAGGACGTGCGCGCCCGCCTCGCCGTGCTCAGCGAGCTGCCGGGCCGCTGGGCCGAGCAGGTCCAAAGATGGATGGAGTACGCCCGGCTGCCCGACCCGGCGTTCGCCCACCTGCTCTGGCAGACCGCCGTCGGCGCGTGGCCGATCGAGCGGGAGCGGCTGCACGCGTACGCCGAGAAGGCCGCCCGGGAGGCCGCGGCCTCGACCAGTTGGGCGGACCCGGACCCGGTCTTCGAGCAGGCCATGCACGCGCTCATCGACCGGATGTACGACGACGAGCAGCTGCACGCCGAGCTGACCGAACTCGCCGCCGCCATCACCCCGGCCGGCTGGTGCAACTCGCTCGGGCAGAAGCTGATCCAGCTCACGATGCCCGGCGTGCCGGACACCTACCAGGGCACCGAGCTGTGGGACAACTCCCTCGTCGACCCGGACAATCGGCGGCCCGTCGACTTCGACGTACGCCGGGAGATGCTGGCGCGGCTCGACGGCGGCTGGCGTCCCGCGCTCGACACCGACGGCGCGGCGAAGCTGCTCGTCGTGTCGCGGACGCTGCGGTTGCGGCGGGCGCACCCGGAGCTGTTCACGTCCTACCGGCCGGTGCCGGCGCACGGGCCGCAGGGCCGGCACGTGCTGGCCTTCGACCGGGGCGGCGCGATCACCGTGGCGACCCGCCTGCCGCTGGGCCTGGCACGCGCCGGCGGCTGGCACGACACAGTCCTGTCGCTTGGTGTTAACGAGGTGAAGGACCTGTTCACCGGGCGGGTCTACAGTGGCGGGGAGACCTCTGTGGCCGACCTGTTGGCCGACTATCCCGTCGCACTGCTGGCTCCTCCCACCGATGACGCGGAGGCTGCTTCATGACCGAATTCTCCGTGTGGGCGCCGGACGCCACCCGCGTGCGGCTGCACCTGCCCGGCGCCGACGACCACGAGATGCGCGCCGCCGCCGACGGCTGGTGGCGGGTCGAGGTGCCCGACGGCGGCCCCGACTACGCGTTCCTGCTCGACGACGACGACATCCCGCTGCCCGACCCGCGCTCCGCGTGGCAGCCCGACGGCGTCCACGGGCCGAGCCGCCTCTACGACCATTCGGCCTTCGACTGGTCCGACAGCTCGTGGACCGGGCGGCAACTGCCCGGCAGCATCCTCTACGAGCTGCACATCGGCACCTTCACCCCGGAGGGCACCTTCGACGCGGCCATCGACCGCCTCGACCACCTGGTGTCGTTGGGCGTCGACCTGATCGAACTGCTCCCGGTCAACGCCTTCAACGGCGAACACAACTGGGGGTACGACGGCGTCTGCTGGTATGCCCCGCACCAGCCCTACGGCGGCCCCGACGGCCTGAAACGGTTCGTCGACGCCGCCCATGCCAAGGGGTTGGGGGTGATCCTCGACGTCGTCTACAACCATTTCGGGCCCTCCGGGGCCTACGCGCCACGGTTTGGGCCCTACCTCGCCGAGCAGAGCAACAGTTGGGGCCGCTCGGTCAACCTGGACGGCCCGCACTCCGACGAGGTACGCCGCTACATCATCGACAGCGTCCTGATGTGGCTGCGCGACTACCACGTCGACGGGCTGCGTCTGGACGCCGTGCACGCGCTGCCGGACTCCCGGGCGGTGCCCATCCTGGAAGAGCTGGCCATCGCGGTCGAGTCGTTGTCGACGCACCTGGGGCGGCCGCTGTCGCTGATCGCCGAGTCCGACCTCAACGATCCACGGCTCATCACGCCTCGGGAGGCGGGTGGGTTCGGGCTGCACGCGCAGTGGAACGACGACGCCCACCACGCGCTGCACACGTTGCTGACGGGGGAGCGGCAGGGCTACTACGGCGACTTCGGGTCGCTGGAGACGCTGTCGGACGTGCTGACGGGTGGGTTCTTCCACGCGGGCACCTGGTCGAGCTTCCGTAACCGGCACCACGGGCGGCCTGTCGATCCGCGGATTCCGGGGCACCGGATGGTGGCCTACCTCCAGAACCACGACCAGATCGGCAACCGGGCTACCGGGGACCGGATCTCGGCTTCGCTGTCGCCTTCTCTTCTGCGCGTCGGGGCTACGTTGCTGTTGACCGCGCCGTTTACTCCGATGCTGTTCATGGGGGAGGAGTGGGCGGCATCCACGCCGTGGCAGTTCTTCACCTCGCACCCAGAGCCGGAGTTGGCGTCTGCGGTGCGGACCGGGCGGCGGCGGGAGTTCGCGGCGCACGGGTGGCCCGAGGGGGACGTGCCCGATCCGCAGGACCCGCAGACGTTCGTGCGGTCCCGGTTGGACTGGGCGGAGCTGGACAAGCCTGAGCATGCTTCGATGCTGGCTTTTTACCAGCGGTTGATCGCTCTGCGGCGGTCGGTGCCGGACCTGTCGGATCCTCGGTTGCACGCGGTTTCTGTGCAGCACGGGGACCAGTTTCTGCTGATGCGGCGGGGGGACACGCTTGTCGTGGCGAACCTGGCTGGGCGGGGGCAGGGGGTCAGCCTGCCTGGGGTGGCTCGGCGGGTGTTGCTGGCTACCGGGGAGGGTGTCACGGTGATGCGGGACCGGATCGAGCTGCCTGCGGAGACTGCGGCGATCGTGGCACTGTGAGGCCTACCGATCATGAACCGATGTTGTCCAAGGGGCTATGTGGCTCGGCGGGGTGTCCGCCCCTTCTTCGGCCTCCACGCCGTCATTGAGGTACCACCACCCAGCGCGGGATCTTGAGCGTTGACCAGCAAAGCTCACCCTCGCCCTCAGTCCGGTGCCATACGGCGAGTCTGCGGAAACGCGGCGGCGAACCGCTGCCACGGGACGTCCCAACTGTCCCCCATGTATCCACGCTTCACCTGGAGCTAGGTCGTCCAGAGTGGAACAAGGGGCCGCACGTACCTGTGCGCGCAGACGTACCGGTGATGGACACACAGTGCGACGAGGAATTAACGTCCTGTGTGTGCATGACGAGACCGCGAAGCTGCCGCTTGGCCCCGGTTTGTCTGAAAGGCCGGTGGAGGACCGAGGCCACGAGACGGCGAAGTGGTATGCGTACCAATACGCGTGCACGGCACGTGAATGTTTCGCGATGCTCACCAAGCCGCGGCCATGGGTGCTGTGCGAGTGGCACACAGACTACGTCTGTCCTGGACCAGATGGCGCGCAGCCGCACGTTCTCGTTTCGGTGAAGCATCGAAGTCAGGACCAAGGGGCTTGGGGACTAGCCGATCTGCCTTACAAAGGTGGGTTTAAGGTTCTCTTCGAACGCTGGATTGCAAGCGAGAAATCCAACACATGTCTCTGGGTGACTAACAACGGATTCAAGATCGGTGCGAATCAAGCACGGGAACTCGCTAAAAATCTTTCGGCCAAACCCGAACTTCGCGACACCGAAGCATTGAAGTGGTACGCAAAGAATCTGCAACCTGCCATCGGATCCAGCAGCTTGGACGAAACGGTCGATTTCCTATCCGCCTTGACGATGTATAGCACTGGTGGAGACGAGCACAGCATGAGAGCGCTCGTTATTGAAGATACAGTGCGGCCAGCATTAGCCAGGCTGGGAGTTCGGCCGGGTTTCGCCAGGGCGGCCTATGACGCTGCGTTCAACCTTGTGGACGAAGCCGTTCGGGGGCTCAACCCTCACGAGCCGGATGTTGATTGGATGGTGGGCGATGATCTGGCCGACCATTCAAAGGGCGTCAGAATGATAACCAGGGCTCGTTTCTTGCGTAGACTTCAGGATAGCGGGATCCCTATAACCAGCGACGCTATCGACGAGCAGAGCGCTAGCAGCACCGCGATGTCCCGTAAGCTTCGTGCCGGAATGCTTGGGCCAACTGTTGTGTCGGCTGCCCCTCGTCTACGCCAGCGCTGGTACGAAATTGAGGTCAGCTTCCGGCCCGACGTTCCGAGTCCGTTCGCCGACGAGGTCGGCAGAATTCGGGCAGAGATACTGCATCATGCATTAGTCGCGGAGACGCGCACCAGGAGGACGGAAGCGCCTTATGGCCCTCAGATGCATATGGAGCTGAGTCAGTTAATTTCTGCTGCCCACTCAAGCCCCAAGATTCCTGTCGGCATGCCCGAGCTCATGGGGTGCGTTTACCAGCTCACGGATGAATGCAAAATATGGTGGTCTGACGAGTTTGATCCGCAGCACGAGGCTCCCTGGATTGCAGGAAGTAGAAGCGGTAGCCAGCACATGCAACTAGAGTTCCCTGTGTTTCATGGTGGCGCTAATGCCTGATCTTGGAGCGGGCGAATATCTTAACGGTTCGCGCGATACTGGCCTGGATTACCATGCGGCCCGCATCTTGCTCTTAGTGGCGGCATTTAGTTATCAGAAACGCAAAGGCATTGACGGATTGACTAAGTTGGCAAAGTTGGATTTTCTCCTCAGGTATCCGGTCATGATGGAACGACTTGCGCTTGTTGAGTCGAACGAGACCCCTCCTGATCATTTGCGGGCGACCGATGAGGAGCGGCTGGCGGTGGAAAGCCGCATGATTCGATACAAGTTTGGACCATGGGATGACAGGTACTACCCCATTCTCGGAATGCTGATCGGTACTGATCTCGTAAGAAGCTCAGGAGGTAAGGGAAGGTTGCGGATGTCTGTTACCGGAGACGGCAAGCGGGCCGCATCGCAACTCGCCGCCTTGCCAACGTGGCGCTTGACCGCAGCTCGATGCGAATACATCGCGACGAATTTTAACACGACCGGAAACAGGCTGAAAGACTTAATCTACGAGAACCTGCCCGATGTAGTTGACCGTCCTCACCGCACCTACATTTGAGTCGGTAACCAGATTGAGGATCTCATAATGGCAGTCCACCTTCAATTTCATCGCCTAGACCTCAAGACCGCTCAAGCCACGAGCCGATACGAGTTCAAGCCTGGGTTGAATGTCGTTAACGGAAGCTACAAGACTGGCAAGAGCAGTATGTTAGAGCTTCTGAAATTTGCTCTGGGTGCCAAAGGCGCCAAGCTGATGACGGCGATCGAAGAGAACCTCCAGAATGTAACGTTGGAAGTGACTATAGGCGCAGATCGGCTGACTTTAAGTCGCGCGGTCGGAGAGAACCAGTTAACGGTTACTCGCGCTGACGGTTTCACTGATCGCTGGACTGCTACTTCCGGTAAAATGCCGCGGGCTGGTATAGAAATTCTCAAGCTGCTGCGATTCCCTATCGCGCGCTTAAGCAATAACAGCGAGACGGGTAGCGAGCCCCTGACATTCTTTGACCTTTTCCGATACGTTTACCTGCCGCAGGATGACGTAAACTCGTCGGTGGCGGGACACAATGATCCGTTCACGAACAGGAAACGGCGTGCCGTATTCGAGTTGGCTTACGGCCTTTCTGACGAACGTATCCGGGAATTGGAAGTTGATGCTGCCGCGTTAGAGCGGGCGCAAGGAGCAGCAAAGTTGGAAGCGGAGACTGTTCGCCGTTTCCTATTCAATGTTGGCGCGCCCAACGAAGCAGAGCTAGCGGTCGAAGAGGCAGAGGCCCAAGCTGACCTCGTCGAAGCGGAGAGACGGCTTGAAGAAGCGAGGCGGATGGCCGGCGCAGACATCGGCGGGGACCAAGAAGGTCTCCGAAAGCGGATCTCTACCCTTCGAACCGCAACGGCGGACGCTGAGGCAGAGCGCACGCTAGCGCAGGTGGCAGTTGACCGAGGACGCGCCTTGCTCGCGCAGCTCCAACTGGACGCGCAAAGAGCACAGCGAGAGGCGGATGCTCACAATTCGATCTCAGGCCTCGAATTTAGCGTCTGTCCACGGTGTCTACAATCTGTTTCGGACCGCGACCTTGATCCGGCGCAGTGTCTTCTTTGTGCCCAGCCGCAGCCATCGCGTTCTGGCTTGCGGATGCGGAGCGACCATGATGCAGCGGTAACCCGCATTCTTGCCCAAAAAGAAGAAGCTCTAATGCTCCAGAAAGAAGATGAGGACTATTTCACGGAGTGGACGAATCAGGTAAATAGGCTGCGTGAGCAGCTCACTGAAGCTGCGGGCGACCTAGAAAGGCAAGCCGATCCTCAGCAGATCTTTCCCAGTATAGATCAAGCCAGCGAGGCTGCTGCCGACCGTGAGCGCGCGCGTGCTCGCCTACGCGACATTGAGCGATTTCGAGATCAATGGGATCAATACGATGAACTCGAATCTAGGGTACGTCGCTTTGGCCAGCAGCTGGAATCTAACCGCGTGCAACAAACATCCGAACGGCAGCGACTTGAAGAGAATAGGTATAGGATTGCCGAGTTGGGCGAAATTTTTGATGAAGAGATTCGCGAGTTACGCTTTACCGGCTACCAGGAAGCGGGGCTCGACCCTCAGACCTATCTCCCCGTCATCAATGGAGACTCATTCGATCGCTTGAGCGTAAGCGGAGCCAGCAAAACGCTCGCCAATGATGCCTATTATCTTGCCAATCTCGCATACTCGCTCAGTAGCGGACAGTACCTTATGCCCGACGCGCTTCTGCTTGACAGCCCCCGCACTAGCCTCGGAAACACCCCGGAGGATGTCGCTGCTGGTCAGCGGCTATACGAAAGGATGTATCGCCTGTCGCTTTCTTATCCTGCGTGTCAGATCATCGTGGCTGATAATGGGCTTCCCCCACTGGAGCGTAGGCTATCGAAATCAATTAATCTTATAACCTTGACGTACCCTGAGCCGTTGCTGCGCGATGTCCCTCACCCGGGTAGGGAGGCGGTTATTGAGATGGAGCAACGTCAAGCGGGAAAGCGGCGGCGATAGTTGTTCTCCACTGCCCGCGTCTTCCGGTGCACACGACCGTGAACGATGAATGGCTCGGCCCTACGCCTGATATCTTTATGAGAGCTTTACCGACATTCAATGTGAACGGCATGAGGCTCTGCTGGTGTACCGTACAGCAGTGCAGGGATAGGGGTTCATGCTCGCCACTAGCCCAGTAACTTGTTCGGGAGTGGGTGAAGGCATGGTGAAGAGGCCGGACACCATCGGTGCCAGGATCCGATACTGGCGGATGCGCCGGGGCGGCATGACTCAAGCCGTCCTCGCCGGCCTCGCTGGGGTCACCCAGTCGTACGTGTCGCAGGTCGAGTCGGGTCGGAAGACCATCGACCGTCGCTCCACTCTGGTCGCTCTCGCCGCCGCGCTCCAGGTCACGGTGGCTGACCTGCTCGGCCAGGGCACCGAATCCGGCGACCCCGCCCGTGAGAGCGCCGCCGAGTGCGTGCCGGCGATCTGGTCGGCCCTGATTGAGATCGAGGACGGCGAGCGCCGCCCGTCCACCTACGCAGCGGAGCATCTGGCCGCCGAGATCGCCCGCGCCGAGCAACTCCGCAGCTCGTGCAACTACCCAGCCATGGCCCGCATGCTCCCGAGCTTGTTGCTCGAAGCCGCCGCCGTAGGCGGGACCGTGCTCGTCCAGGTTGCCTACCAAGCCGCCACCTGCTTGCGGAACCTCGGCTACCGCCACCTCGCCCTCAACGCCGCCCGGCTCGCTGGGGCGGTCGCCGAAGACGCCGAAGACCCGGCGTGGATCGCAGCCTCCCGTTTCGCCTACGCGCAGAGCCTGCCGATCGAGTCCGCATCGGTCGCGGCGCGCGCCGCCGACCGGTCACTGACCGAACTGCAAGCAGACGCCGCCGACAAACGAGTGCGACAGATGCTCGGCCAGCTTCATCTCTCGGCCGCGTTGACGTCGACGGTCAGCGGTCGGTTGGACGTAGCTCGCGACCACCTTGCCGAGGCAGCACGTGAGGCGGCGACGCTCGGAGATCCCGTCGACGGGGCTGGCTTCAACGGTTGTGGCTTCGGGCCGACCAACGTGGGGCTCTGGGAGATGTCCATCGCCGCCGAGCAGGGCGAGTCCGGCCGGGTCATTGAGCTGTCCCGAACGGTCCGGCCGCAGGTGCTCGCGGCGTCGATCCGCCAACAGTCCTACTGGCTTGACCTCGGTCGAGCGCTGGCAGACAGCGGTCGTCGGGATGCCGAAGCCCTCGCGGCATTCGTGCAGGCCGAGCGGGCCGCGCCGATCCCGTTCGCCATCAACCCTCTCGCCCGCGATGCCGTGGTGACTCTGGCGCAGCGTGCCCAGCGCCGGGCCATCCCCGACGACCTGCGCCTGCTCGCCGGCCGCATCGGCATCAACCTGGCCGCATAACTGCCAGTAATCACCGCATCACCAATCCGCCCTACTGTCCGGTTTAGGACGTGGACGCGTCCCGATGGCCTGGGGGCGGCGAGCCTCCCGGGCCTCTGACTGAGGAGGCGGGATGAGCGGTCAGGACGACGACGCTTCGGAGAACAAGGGTGAGGCGGCCGAGCGGGAGGCTGCCAAGCAGCGCCTCCTCGCCCAGGCCGAGGCGGACCGCGTACCCGTGGAGGACACGACCCGCGCGGTCCCGGACCGGCGGTGGCGGCGTGACCAGCGATGACCTCCCGATCGGCCGCCGGGTGGCGCGCTGGCGGGTGCGGCGGCAGATGACGCAGCAGATGTTGGCCGACCGGCTGCGCAGGTCGAAGAGCTGGGTCGACAAGATCGAGCGGGGCGTCCGCCCCCTGGACCGGTACTCGGTGATCCAGGAGCTGGCCCACGTCCTGCGCGTCGACCCGGAGGTGTTGCTCGGCCAGCCGCGCGGCATCCCTGCTGGCCCTCCGGATGGGGTGGACGACATCCGGGCCGCGCTCGCCCGCTACGACACCCCGCAAGCCCCACAGGAGACGGACGAGCTGAGGCGGCAGGTCGGCTACGCCTGGTTGACCTACCAGCACGCGCACTACGGGCAGTTGGTGCGGGTGTTGCCGGGTCTGCTCGACGCCGCCCAGGGCGCGCGGTCGGCGGAGCTGCTGGTGCAGGCGTACCGGATCACCTCGTCGCTGCTGGTCAAGCTCGGCGAGGCCGACCTCGGCTGGCTGGCCGCCGACCGGGCGATGGCCGCCGCCGGAGACGACCCGGCGCTGGCGGCGACGGCGGCCGTCTCGGTCAGCCAGGCGCTCCGCGCCGCCGGCCGCGACCGCCTGGCCCTGACCGCGTCCCTCGCCGCCGCGAACCGCGTCCGGCCGCAGCGGTCGCCGGGGGAGTGGGCCGTGGGTGGGACGCTGCTGGTCCAGGCCGCCCTTGCCGCCGCCGGCTGCGGCGAGCACCACCACGCCAACGAGCTGACCGACCGGGCCGCGGGCGTCGCCGCACACCTTCGGGGGTACGACGATCAGCACCGCACCAGCTTCGGCCCGGTCGCCGTGGAGCTGGCGCGGGTGCTGGTGGCGGCGTCGCGCGGTGACGCCGTCGAGGCGCTGCAACGGCACTCGACTGTGGTGCGGCGGGAGGGGTGGCGGCGGTTGCCGGCCGAGTATCGGGGCGCCTACCTGGTGGACGCCGCTCGGGCGTACCTCCAGGTGGGTGACCTGCGCGGGGCGGCGCGGGCGCTTGTCGACGCGGACAGTGTCGCGCCGGCTGAGGTTCGGTGCCGGCCGTTGGCGCGTACTCTCATCGCCGATGTCGCCCGGGCGCAGCCGGCGCCGGCCGGCGTGGCGCGACTGGCGACGTTGGTCGGCCTCACCCGGTGAGCGCCTGCGGCGACCCAAGCGCCGGGCGGCGGGACAGGACAAAGGCAGCCATCGGGGCTTCGACGGCGAAGAATGTCAAGCTGCCAGTGCTTTCAGTTCTTCCAGCACCTCACGCTCGACCTCGGCAAGTGACCTCTGTTCGTCCTCGGCGATCCACTGGGAGAAGGCCACGCTGAAAACCGTCACGCCGGTTTCCGCCGCGAGGACGGCCGCTCGCTCGGCGACGCCGCGCGCACGCAAGGCGCCGGCTACCACCGCCGCGAGCGATGCCCTCTTCAGCAGCTCGCGTTCCAGTAGGCCGGGGTTCGCCGTGATGACCGCGTGGCGCTGACGTGACCAGGGCCGTCGTTCGTCGGCGAAGGACTCCGCCGCGACCGCCAGGGCTGCGGTGACCATCTCCAGCGGCGACGCGGACGGCGGGGCCGCGCGAACGCCGTCCAGGAATGCCTGTTGCAGCATGTCCTGTCCGTCGAACAGCACCTCGCGCTTGTCGGCGAAGTGACGGAAGAACGTGCGCTCGGTCAGGCCGACGCTCTGGGCGATCTCTTCGACGGTCGTCTTCTCGAAGCCTTGTCGGACATAGAGCTCCAGTGCCGCCATCTGTAGGCGCTGCCTCGCACCTGGATCCCATCGCGCCATAGGGAGAGCATAGTGATGACAGTGGCTGACATCATGCGTTAGGGTGACGACAGCAACTGACATCACCAGGGTGTTGGTTGGCCGGCATCAAGGAGATCCATCCATGCGCGTTTTCGTCACCGGGGCATCCGGCTGGATCGGCTCCGCCACCGTCGGCGAGCTGCTCGCGGCCGGTCACGACGTCGTCGGCCTCGCCCGCTCCGACGCCTCCGCCGCCGCTCTGCAAGCCATGGGCGTCACGGTCCGGCGCGGCGACCTCGACGACCTCGACGGCATCCGCGCGGGCGCCGCGGACGCCGAGGCCGTGATTCATCTCGCCAACAAGCACGACTTCGACAACCCCGCCGTCTCGAACAAGGCCGAGCGAGCCGCGATCAAGGCAATCGGGGACACCCTCGAAGGTTCGGGTCGGCCCTTCCTGTTCGCCTCGGGCATCATCCCGGTCGACGGTGGTCGTCCCGCCACCGAAGACGATGCCTCCCCGTTCCACGGCCCCGACACCCCTCGCGGCGGCGGCGAGAACCTCGCACTGGACTACCTCGCCCGAGGCGTGCACGTGGTCGGGGTGCGGTTCGCCCCCACCACGCACGGCGCGGGCGACAACGGCCTCATGACCACTCTCGTCGGTATCGCGCGGGAGAAGGGCGTTGCCTGCTACATCGGCGACGGTATGAACCGGTGGCCCGCAGTGCATCGCTCCGATGCCGCCCGCCTCGTCCACCTCGGACTGGAGAAAGCACCCGCGGGCTCGCTCCTGCACGCGATCGCCGAGGAAGGAGTCCCGACACGCCAGATCGCCGAGGCGATCGGCCACGCGCTCGACCTGCCCGTCGCCTCCATCTCGGCCGAGAACGCACCAGCTCACTTCGGCTGGATCGGCGGATTCTTCGGCAGGGACATCCCCGCCTCCAGTACTCGCACCCAGGAAATCCTCGGCTGGACACCCACCGGCCCCACCCTCCTGGACGACCTCAACACAGGCGCCTACTCCCACGCCTGACAACCCGACGACGAGACGTAGGCCGTCGGGTCAACCGGGCTACGAAACGGGACCTAGGACCGCGGCTGTTCTCCGGCTTGAGCGCGTTCCACGATCATTCGTAGCGCCTCGACATGCCTCACGAAACGGGCTCGGGCCTCGTCGGTGGCTCGTACCGTGGTTTTGGGTACCCGGCCGTGATACGTGCGCCGTTGCTCGATCTGCCCGTCGTTCTTGAGTGTGGTGAGCTGTTTGGACAGTGCGGAGTCCGACAGTGACACCGCGTCCCGCAGGAAGGCGAAGTCGCACCAGTCCGCAGCTGTCAGCACCGACATGATCGCCAGCCGTGTCGGATCCGAGAGCAGCCGGTCCAGGCCCGGTGCCCGGCCCGCAGTTGGTGGTGAGTCGGTCATCGGCCGCTTCGGTGTTGGAAGGTCTCGCTCAGCAGCTGACTCAGGGCGAACAGCGCGGTGAACGCAGCGCCGAGGAGTATCCCGGCGACGGTGTTCGGGTAGTTGCTCAGGCCGATCGCGCCGGCCACGTTGTCAGCGATCGTGTTGCCGTAACGGGAGAGCAGCCAGCCGCCGAGACCGCCGACGACCGCCACCACACCGAAAGCCTGTGGCACGAACGTCTGCCTGCGCTGCACAGCGCGCAGCCTGCTCAGTGGCGCTGATCGGCCGGCAAAAGTGATCACGGCAACGATGACGAGCACGACCAGGACCACCGCGGCGAGCAGCTTGGTGCCATCGAGGTCGACGAAGTCGTTAACCGCACATGCCGCGGCACTCAGGAGGAACATCGTTGCGTAGACCCACCACGGCACGCGCGCCGCGCGCCGGGTCCGTTGCTGGTGCTCGTGGATCGTGGCCAGAGTTGCTGCCGCGCTCTGCTGATCGACTTGCCTGCTCATCGTGACCTCCTTGGCTAGTTGCCTCATTGGAAAGTACTAGCTTCTTTCCGATGAGGCAACTAGTCAGGTGGCCGGGGCGGCGACGGTGCGCGGATCTTCGCCGGACAGCGGCGGCGCACCCCCACCGTGCCCGACCCGGCAGCGGTCCTGCCGGCGGACCTGAGCCGCCGGGACTTCGCCATCGCCGCTTTGCCGGCCGAGTATCGGGGCGCCTACCTGGTCGACGCCGCTCGGGCGTACCTCCAGGTGGGTGACGTGCGCGGGGCGGCACGTGCCCTGGTCGACGCGGACAGTGTCGCGCCGGCTGAGGTTCGGTGCCGGCCGTTGGCGCGTACTCTCATCGCCGATGTCGCCCGGGCGCAGCCGGCGCCGGCCGGCGTGGCGCGACTGGCGACATTGGTCGGCCTCACCCGCTGATCGAGCAGCTTCGCCGCCCCGGCGATCCCACGACCTGCCACCGACGCCGCCACCGGCACCAGCCTCGGCGGGTCAGTCCCGCCGCGGACTCACAGAATCGTTGTCAGCACGCCTCCATCGACGCGAACCGCCGATCCGTTGATTGCGGACGCGGCGGGACTGGCGAGGAAGGTCACGGTGTTGGCGATCTCGCTCGGTTCGATGAAGCGCCCCAGTAGGGAGGTCTGGTTGGCGCCGATGATCGCCACTTTCAGGTCGTCCTCGAGGAGGGACTGGGCGTCGGCCAGCGACCTGACCGTTTCGGCGACGCCTGTCGAATAGGTGGGGCCGCCCAGCACCGAGTTGACGGTCACCGCAGTGCCCTTCGTGAGCTTCGCCAGGCCGTTGCCCACTGCGAGCATCGCCGTCTTGGACGTGCCGTAGTGGATCATGTCCGCGGGGATGTTGACGCCCGACTCGCTGCTCACGAACACGATCCGGCCCCACCCCCGATCGAGCATTGCCGGCATGAGGTGCCGCGCGAGCCGGACCCCGCTGAGCACGTTCACCTCGAAGTAGCGCCGCCACTCCTCGTCGGAGATGAGGTCGAAGGGCTTGAGCTCGAAGAGCCCGACGTTGTTGATGAGAATGTCAACGCTTGGCAGTTCGTCGCACAGCCTGTCGACGTCATCGGCAACCGAGAAGTCTGCCTGGATGCCAGTGACGGACACGGCGGGTGCCTCCCGACGCAACACGTCGACAGCCTCGGCCAGCTTTGCCGGGTCGCGGCCGTTGAGGACCACGTTGACACCTTCGCCGGCCAGGGCCTTCGCGGTTGCGTAACCGATGCCTTGACTGGATCCGCTGATGAATGCGGTCTTGCCGCTGAGCTGCAGGTCCACGTGCTGTTCTCCTGGTGAGTGGTCGCCGATTGGTGCCAGAACGGTGCGCCTGCCGGACGTCGGCAGGGCGTTGCTCTCGACCTTGCCGCGGACGGATGAGCATCTGATGAGCAACGAGTCAGTGGCTGACGCTGGTGTGGCCGGGACCGGGCGCGGGCGGCTCGTCGCTGAATCAGGCGGTGTGGTGCTGGCCGTTGACCGGAGGGCTGATGGTGCACTGGCTTGCCGCGTCCAGCCGGGTGGAGACGCTTTCCGGCAGCTCGAATGCGAGGCCGGCGAGGTTGGCGCTCAGTTGATCGGCGGAGCGCGGCCCGAGGACCACCGATGTGATCTCGGGCCGGCTGCGGAGCCAGGCGAGCGCCACGGTCGGCGTGGTCGTACCCAGTT
Source organism: Micromonospora lupini str. Lupac 08 (assembly GCF_000297395.2). Lineage (GTDB taxonomy): Bacteria > Actinomycetota > Actinomycetes > Mycobacteriales > Micromonosporaceae > Micromonospora > Micromonospora lupini. The sequence goes on from NZ_HF570108.1 coordinate 3,364,980, forward strand.
CGGCGGCGACCGTGGTGACCTCATCGGCGATATCGAAATGCCGCTCGGCGAGGAGGCCGGTCACGAACGCGTGTGCCATCGGGCTGGGCATGGCCGCCCACTGGGCGAGTCGGGATCCGGCGGCCGGTGCGGCGCCGCGCTGGTATCGCCCGGCGAGCAGACCGCTGCCGAGCGGGCTGTAGGCGAGGATGCCGAGCCCGTTCTGCTGGCAGGTGGGGACGATCTCGGCCTCGATGGCGCGCGTGATCAGGGAATAGTTGGCTTGCAGGCTGATGAAGGGTGTTCCGCCGATGCGGTGCGCTGCCCATTGGGCGCTGACGATTCCGGCGGCGGTGAAGTTGGAGCAGCCGACGTAGCGGACCTTGCCGGAGCGCACGAAGCCATCGAACGCTGCCATGGTTTCGTCGATCGGAGTGTCTGGGTCCGGGACGTGACACTGGTACAGGTCGATGTAGTCGGTGCCCAGTCGGCGCAGGCTCGCCTCCAGGGCGCGCGTCAGGTGGGCGCGGGACAGGCCCCGGTTGTTGGGCCCGGCACCTTGCGGCGCCGCCCCCTTGGTGGCAAGGACGACCTCGGCGCGGCGGTGGGCGATGGCGTGACCGACGATCTCTTCGCTAGCGCCACCCCGGTAGGTGTCTGCGGTGTCGATGAAGTTGTGGCCGGCGTCGAGGAACTCGCCGATGATGCGGCGGGCCTCGGTGTCCGACGTCGGTGCCTGCGCGTCGGTGCCGAAGTTCATCGTGCCCAGGCATGCCCGGGAGACGTGGAGACCGGATCGGCCCAGTGTCGCGTACCGCATGCCATCCCCGTAGAATCGGAATCAATATTCCGTTTGAAGATACGGAACCTGGATTCCGCTCGTCAAGGGTGCTCGAATCGGAGGAGGCCGGAATGATCCGCTCGGATGCGGCGCGTAACCGCGCGAAGGTGCTCGCGGCGGCCGAGATCGTGCTCGGCGAGCAGGGACTGACCGCCCGCATGGACGAGATCGCACGTCGAGCCGGAGTCGGTGTCGGCACCGTGTACCGGCACTTCGCTACGAAGGAAGCCCTCTACGCGGCGATCGTTTCGGCGCGGGTGGACCTGCTGCTCGATGAGGCCGCCCGGTTGCGCGCCGCCGCAGAGCCACAGACCGGGTTCTTCAGATTCTTCGCGCAGGTCGTCGCGGACGCCGCGCGCAAGAAGACCCTGACGGACGCGTTGCGCAGCGCAGGGATCGACGTCAAAGCGGAGCAGGCAGGCCAGCGAACGCAGATGCGCGAAGCGTTGGCAGACCTTCTGCGCGACGCCCAACGCGTAGGCGCCGTACGCCCCGACGTCGACATGCCCGAGATACTCGCCCTGCTGCGGGGCGCCAGCATGGCGGCAGAAACCGGTGACTACTCCGGCCCCGTCATCGACCGGACCCTTGCCGTGCTGTTCGACGGCTTGCGCCCGCTCGCGGCCCATGAACCCCTGCCGTCGGCATAACGCGGCGAGCGCCGCCGCGCCGGGGATCTGGCCGACCGGGCCGCGGACGTCGCCTGCAAACCTTCGGGGGTACGACGATCAGCACCGCACCGGATGGGTGACCTGCCCGGTGCCGCTCGCGCCCTCGTCGACGCGGACAGTGGATCAGGTTGATCATGGTGTCGCCGTAGGAATCGATCCTCGACACCAGGTGGTGCCGCTCCCGGTCGCTCGCCGCCACCAGGCGTTCCAGCGAGGAGCTCGCTTCCGCGCCGACATAGCGTTGCTCGTGCACCTGGTTCTCGACATACACACCGAGCCCCACCGCCGCCCCTCCTTCACGAAATGGCCGGCCAGGGCATTGCACACCCTGGCCGGCCAACCGTACGGTCGTCGGTCCTTGCAGGGAACCGGGCACCGCGTACCGAAAACCGCTGTCCGGGATCCGACTCTCCATCAAGGAAATGCGTAAGTACGGTGCGAAAGGTGCATTGCGCGGCACGAACGTGAATGTGATGTGGCAGTCTGTCCTACCGAGAGCGACGCGGCCCAACCGGGTTTCCAGAACCGTCAGGATCGGTGCCGAGGAAGGGCGATCGCAGGATGGTCGACAACAGACCGCGCGCCTACCTATTGCAGCAGCAGGACGAGGTCGGCGCAGGGCGCAAAGGATTGCTCGCCGCCCTGATCCTGGCGCAGATCGCCGTCCTGGCTTTCCTCGTGAGCGCAATGCTCGGTCGGAATCCGCCCAGCATTCTGCAATTCCTGATTCTCCTGGTCCTCGCTCAACTCTTTCGGGCCCTGAACGACAAGATATATCTGCCCACTCTCGCGACACGGGGCGACGCCGCCGTCCTGCGGTTCTACGCGAGCACCTTCAGGCCGCTGCTCACCTGCACGATCTGGGTGGCACTGGCCGTGCTCACCTGGCTTCAGTTCGGCGCGCAGGTGGCCGTCGTCGGTGGTCTGGTGCTCGTCGGCATCGGTCTTCGAACACTGATCAACCTCCGGCGCGCCACCGGAGGGCTGCTTCGCTGGCGCGACATCCAGCTGATGAATTCGCTTCTGGCGTTCGTGGCGCAGGCAGACGTCGAGGCCCGACGCGGTGAGCTGGCGGCCGCGCGGGAGTTGCAGGACCGTGCCGCCAACCACCCGGCGGTCCGGAAGTATCCCAAGGTGCTCCACACCATCGCCATGCAGCGTGCCGCCTGGGCGCTCGTCCAGGGCGACCATGCGCTTGCCGAACGGCAGTTCAAGGATGCCGCCGAATATCTCCGGAAGCACACCGACCGGTCGGCTCTGGGGGAGGCTCTCACGGGGCTGGGCAACCTGTATCTGGCGCAGGAAAGATATGCGGAAGCCCGCGCGGTGATGACCGAGGCGTTACGTGTTGCCGGTGGGAAGATGTACCGCCTGAACCGGGTACGGATCGAATACAACCTCGCCGTCATCTGCGTCCAGACCGACGACACCGAGGCTGCGGTGTCGCACGCGCTCGAGGCGCGCACACTCAGCCGGCAGTGGGGAGCGTTCACCGTTCTCGGTAATGCGTGTGACGTGCTCGCCGGCGTGGCTGCCGAGGCGGGCCGGCCGGACGAGGCGGACACCTACCTCGCAGAAGCCGCCGAGGCGTATCGGCAGGACGACGCCGGGCCCAACTCATGGACCCGTCATCACCTCATGCGAGCGATCGTGTTCACCGTCAGGGGCGACGAGGTGCACGCGCTGGAGGCCTATCTGCTGATGATTCGGCTGCTCAGCGAGGTCAGGGCCGGTTGGGGGTGGCGGGACGCGCAGGCCCACCTCACGCGCGTCATGGGTGAGCAGGAGTTGACCGCGGTTCGGCTCGCCCACGCGCGCTACGACCGGGGCGACGACTCCGCAGTGGACTTCCTGACCGAGGTGCTGGACCTGAGCAGCCGGACCGCCCTGCGGCAGGTCCTCCGGGGCGGCATCGCCACGGACGACCGGGCCGACGACCTCCAACCGGACCTCGTCAGACTGCTGGGCGAGATCGCCAGCTACGAGGACGCGATAAGCGGTCAACAGTCCGCGCAGCCCGGGACGGACCAGCCCGACGACCTGGAGCGGAAGGGGCTCGTCAGCCTGGCCGCGTACGAGCGGTTGGAGAGCCTGGTGTCGATCCGTTTCCGGCGCATGTTCCAGGGAACCGCCCCGCCGGCGTCCGGCGCACCCGCGGGCCGGGTTCCCCCCGGATCCCACCTGCTCCAGGCCCGGCTCTTCGACGACGACGGTTCGGTGGTCATCACCGGCATGTGGACCTCCCCGGACGGCGTGCGCGTTCCCTATCTCCACACGGCGACGGACCGGCAGGCATCGATCATCCGAGACTTCATCGTGCCGGCGCCGCGCGGGCTGGCCGCCGACGGTGTCGAGGGCGGTGCGGGCGAGTCCGTCGACGGTGCCGCCGGCGCACTGCCGACCGCATTCCGCGCGCAGACAAGCGACTGGGAGGCCAGCCGGCATTTCCGTCGACTGGCGACAGCGAAGTGGGACCAGTGGTCAGAGCTCGCTGCCCTGCTCCTGCCGCCGGGCCTTCAGACCATCCTCGACCGCAGCGACCCGGACGGCGACGTGCCGCACCTGCTGATCGTGCCGGATCCGGTGCTGTGGCGGGTCCCGTGGGCCGTCCTGGCCGTGCGGAACGACGGCGCGGACCGGTTCCTCGCCGACCACGCCATCCTGAGTTACCTACCCAGTCTCGCCCTGCTGGACGACACCGCACCGGATGTGGAGCAACAGTCGCACGGACCGGCGGCGGCCTATCTCGCCGACGTCGATGCGGACGGGATCCGTATCGAGAAGGAGGCGCTGACAAGCGCCTACGGGGACACGGTCGAATTCCTGCCGACGCCCGAGGCGCTGCTGTCCGTGCTGCGCGACCGCGGCACACAATCACCGCTTCGACTGCTGGCGTTGACGGTGCACGGAAACGGAAGCCCGGGCCTGGCACACGCCCTCGCGCTGACCGACGGCACCGAGTTGTCTGCCGCACGCATGCTCGCGCTGCGGTTCCCCCCGCTGCTGCTGATCAACGCCTGTCTGTCGGCCGAGCTGGACCAACGTCAGGGCACCGACCCACTGGGCATCCCGACCGTGGCGCTGTGCCGGGGAGCCGAGACCGTGCTCGGCGGACTGTTCCCGCTGCCGGACGGGACGGCCGCGAATCCCGAGTACAGTCATGCGACGGCGACAATCGTCAGCCACCTCTACGGTCTGCTCAGCGCTGGCGTACCCCCGTCGATCGCCCTGCGCCGGGCCCAGCGTCGATGGCGGGAGAGCCGGCCGGAAGCGCCGCCGGTGCTCTGGGCGGGGCTCGTCGCCCTCGGTGTCGACAGTCGGGTTCCCGCTGGTACGAGTGGAGGTTCATGACATGACGACGCACCAACCGTCCCATCCCGATCCCGACGGGCTCGACGATCTCGACGACCTGGTCTTGACTTGGCGTTCCTTCGTCACCAAGGACGCCATCGAGGACGACGACGAGGCCGCACGGCTCGTACCCCCGCCACCGGTGGCCCCGCCGCCCCCTCCTCCCTCGTCGTAGGCGGCGCCGATGCCCGCCAACGTCGTCACGGTCGCCGTTCTGATCGCCGCCCTGGCACCTGGCTTCTGCTTCGTGCAGGCCTACCGGCGCCACGTCTTCTCTGACAGGCCCAGCCCGACGAGGGAGGTCATCGAGTTCTTCGGCGCGGGGGCGCTCGCCACAGTCGTCGCCAGCCTCCTGATCCTCGCGCTGGGAAACGTGGTGCCGTGGCTGGTCTCACTCCACGAACTGGTGGTGGACACTCGGACCCTGCGCGCCTCCGCATGGGAGGTCGTCGCTTCCGCCGGCCTCGTGCTGCTGCTGAGCGTGACGCTGTGCATCGTGGCCGGCGACGTGCTGGGCCGGCGGGCTCCCAGCCGGGTCGGGCCTGTCAACGCCGGAGTGATGTCGGTCCGTGCCCTCGCCACCCCGTCGCCCGGCGGCCGGGAGCCCTATCTTGCCGTGGAACTCGACGACGGGCGTCTGGTCGAAGGTTATCTGCGCCATGCGGCGATCGAGGACGACCCGGCCCGACGTGACCTTGTGCTGCAACGTCCCCTCTTCTTCAGCGGCACCGGCTACGCCGAGAGAACGCCGTCCCCGGCCGTCAAGCTCTACGTCCCCGGCTCCATGATCCGCGTCATCCACCTCAGTTACCCGCCCGTCATCACCGTGCCGGAGGAGGAGGAGTCGACAGCAGGGCCCGGAAGTGAGGTCGTCGACGCCGCAGGAGGTGCGCGCAGTGGGCAGATGGTTCAACCGCGGCCGTAAACGCGACGACGAGCCACCGCGCGAGCCGAAGCCGTCCGGCCCGGTCCTCGAGATCACCGTCACCGAGGGCGGTCGGTCGAGCACCACGACGATCGGTGGGCCGACCGCCTTCGGGTTGCAGTACCACGCCTTCCACGAGCAGTACGGCGTGAGCGACCCGCGGACGTTGGAGGCGGGGACCCGTTACGCGCGGGAGCTGATGCGCACCAACGACGTCGCCGAGGCCGTGACCGTCTATCAGGAGATCGTCGGGTTGCGCAGCTCGGCGCTCGGGCCGGAGCATCCGGACACCCTGCGCAGCAAGCACAGCCTGGCCTTCGCGCTCTGGCAGCGGGGCTCCCACGCCGAGGCGGAACGGGTGCAACGAGACGTCTACGAGGCGCGGCGTCGGGTGCTCGGCGACTCCGACGCCGAGACGTTGCGCAGCGGCAACAACCTGGGCTGGTTGCTGATCGAGCTGCGTCGGATGGACGAGGCCGAACCGCTGCTGCGCACGGTCGCCGACGGCTTGGCGCGCACGCTGGGCCGCGACGACGCGGAAACCCTTGCCTGCCAGATGAAGCTGGCCGGGCTTGAGCACCTGCAGGGCCACAGCCAGCAGGCCGAGCGGGGCCTGCGCGACGTGGTCAAGCGGCTGACCCGGACGGTGGGCGCCACCAACCCGGTGACGCTCCAGGCCCGCAGCAGCCTGCTTGTCGTCCTGCTCGACAACGGCCGGGCCGCCGAGGCGGTCGAGGCCGCCCGGGCGCTCGCCGACGACGCCGGGCACGCTCTGAGCAACACCGACGGTGTACGCCTGCACGCCCGGCACTCCCTGGCCCGAGCCCTCGCCGGGGTGGACCGGCGGGCCGAGGCGATCCGGGTGCTTGCCGACACGCTGCCGGACAGCGAACGCGGCCGGGGCGTCGACCATCCCGGGACCCTGGAGATGCGGACGTTCTTCGCCCAACTGCTCGTCGAGGCGGGTGACCTACGGGCCGGTCCGGCGGCGCGCGCCGCGCTGGCCGGCTGCGAACGCGTGCACGGCCCCGGCCATCCCGACACCGAGAGGGCACGGGAGCTGGTCCGGCTCGCCCGCTGACAGGTCAGCCGCCGGTGTGGATGTGCGCCGCCCACAGCGTCGGCGCAAGCGGGTAGCGGTCCCGCAGCCCTCGCACGGCCGAGTGCAGGGCGTACGCCGCCGACCCGGTCGGGTCGCCGTGCGCGTAGAAGGCGGTGGTCAGGGCGAGGGAGACCGCGTCGTCGACCTCCCACAGGGTGCCGATGACGTGCCGGAACCCGGCGAGCTGGAAGGCGCCGGTGATGTGCAGCGCCTCGTCGACAAGGGTCGGCGGGGCCTGGGAGGTCGCACAGGCCGACAGGAAGGCGAACTCCGCGTCCAGGTCGAGCCGGGACACGTCGGCCACGGTGAGCGGATCGTCCTGGTGGTCGTGTACGAGCAGCCGGCCCTGCGCCGGGTCATCCGGATCGGCCACCGCGTGGCACGCGAAGTGCGCGTACGCCGAGTCGGCCAACCGGTCCAGGACCTGCTCCCGGGTGGCTCCCGCGTCCAGCCCGACCCACGCATCGGGCAGCGCCCGCGCCGCCGACGCGGCCTCGCGTTCGGCGCTGGGCAGCGCCCCCGGGCCGCCAGGGGTGACGCGCATCGCCACGACACAGGACCGGGCGTCAGGCCGGGACTGGCGCGTTCCGGTGCGTTTGCGGGCCAGCGCGGTCACCGTCGGGGTGTAGGAGGAGACCACCCGGTCGAGGGCGGACCGGCCGGCGCCGGCCTGCGCGGCGTGCAGGGGGAAGAACGCCAGCGGACCGACCGGGCACCACCAGACGCGCGGCAGCTCGCCGCCCGCCTCGGGCGCGCCGATCTGGTCCAGCACCGGCCCGACCAGGGCAGACCACAACCAGTCGAGTACGCCGCCGAGCGCCGACTGGGCGCGCAGCCTGCTCCGCGCGTCCGCCGCCGGGTCGTACGCCGTGGTGGTGGCCTCCTGGAGCAGCCGCAGCTGCGTCATCGCGTCGGTGAGCGACAGACCAGGCAGGGGCAGCACCGTCACGCGGTGCCCTCGCAGGATGAGCGCGTCGCAGCGCAACTCGCTCGCGATCGGCACGACCACGGTCCCGTCGACCTGGTCGAGCAGTTGTCGGGCGCTGGGCGCGCGCAGGAAGTCGCCCAGGCCGGGCAGCTCCCGGATCGTCGCCAGCAGCACGTTCCACTCGGTCTCCCGGTCCCGGCCGAAGGTGGTGGGCCGCGACGTTTCGGGGGCGGGCGCTTCGAAGTCCCGACGCATCCGCTGGAAGTCGGCCGCCAGACGCCCGTCGGCGCGTTGCAGCGCCGCCCACTCGCCGTCGGCAGTCAACCGCTGGTGCAGCAGCAGGCCCCGGCCCCGCTCCAGCAGCTCCAGGGCCCGCTCCGGCTGTCCGGCGCCGATCGCGCAGGAGGCGGCGGTCGCCGCCAACCCGGCCGTCGAGCCGAGGTCCGCGTACTGGTCGTGTCGCGTACGCCCCCGCGACGCCAGCCGGGGCAGCAACGTGATGGCCTCGTCGAAGGCGTCCGTCGCCTCCTTCCACCGGCCCAGCGCGGTAAGCGTGTAGGCCGCCTTGTCGAACGCCTGGATCCGGACCGGCACGGCCGCGGACTCGACGCGGCCGGCGGTGCGCGCCCGCTCGGCGGCCTCGGTGAGCAGGGCCTTCTCACCGGTCCGCAGGTAGGTCGCCCGCAACGCCTGGGCGATGGACAGCCCCGTCTCGGCGCGGTGCGGATCACGCGCGGGCAGGGCGTCCAGCGCCTGCCGCAGCAGGACGAGCGCCTCCTGAAGGTAGGCGGGCTCCCCGGTGGCGTCGTAGAGCAACCGGAGGCTGTAGCCCAACTGGTCCGAGTACAACGCGTGGTTGGGCTCCCCGCGTACGGAGAGCGCGAGCGCCCGGCGCAGCAGACCGATCGCCGTCTCCAGGGCGGAGATGTCACCGGTCAACTGGTGCGTCTTCATGCCGACGGTGGAGAGGCTGGCGAGCGCCGTCCGGTGCTGCGGATGCCGCTCTCCGACTGTGGTCAGCGCGGCGGCGAACTCCTCCCACGCCTGGCCGAGCAGCTCGGCGCGGCCGGTGCGGTCGACAAGGGTGAGCAACGTCTGCCCGGTCAGGAAACGCGCGTCGACGCTCTGCCGGCTGTGCTCCCGCAGCACCGCGACGGCCCGTTCGACATCGGCCGTGTGGGTGGTCCCGGAAGCCCGGGCCAGCAGGCACCGGGCTCGCAGCATGACGATCTGGTCCTGGTTCGGGCCGGTGGCGTCCACCGAGGACACCAGCTCCAACGCCTCGTCGACGTAGTCCTCCACACCGGTGAGCTGGTAGGCGCGCAACAGCGCCTCCGCGTGAATGCCCCGCAACGCGGGCAGATGCTCCGGGCTGATCCACTGCTCGGCCATCTTGGCGATGGCCGTGAGCCGGTAGAGCGTGTCGACCGAGCCGTCGAAGTCGTGCCGGACCCGACAGACCTGGCACTTCTTGAGCATCAGCACCGCGCTGTTGCCGAGGTCGGCCGAGGCGTCCTCGGCGAACCGCAGATACTGCTCGGCGATGTCCAGGAGCTGCGGCTCACTCTCGATCCGGGCTCTGGCCAGCAGCACATCCGTGTACGTGGCAAGGGCGCGGACGCCGTGCGGCGTACCCAGATCATCGGCCAGGAAGGAGTCGGCCATCGTGCGGATCGCGGCCTCCAGCACGACGGTGGCCTCGATCAGGTCCTGCCGCGCCTGGCCCGCGTGGTAGCGGTCGAGCAGCGCGGCCCCCAGCTCCACCTGGGCCTCGGCCCACCGCCGGTCGCCGCGCGGCCGCCCGGCCGCGGCGCGACGCCAGTGGTCCACGGCGTCCCTTGCAGAGCGACCCACCGGCGCACCTCCCCGTCGCGGTTGCCCCCCAGCCTGCCAGCCGCGCGCCACATCGACAGGAGATAATCAGCCGATGAGTCAATCGGCGCCGGACAGGCAGCTCGACGACGACCGGGCCACCCGGCTGGCCCGGGTCTGCGCCGACATCGCGCAGGTGGGTGACCTGCTCGGCCCGGAACCGGCCCAGGCCCTGGCCCGGCTGCGGGACCGGTCGCTGTCCGATGAGGCCGTGGACGCGGTGCTCGCCGAGGTGACCGAGTTGATGCGCCTCGGCGGGCTGGTCGGCGGCGACACGATCGTCCGGGGCGACCGCTACCTGCCGCTGGCCGGCATCCACGGCCGCCGCCCAGAAGTCGTGCGGGTCTGCCCCGGTGACCTGTGCGACCGGGTGGAGATCCCCCGGCCGGACGCCGGCCCGCCGCCGCGCTGCGCCGTGTGGGACTGCCCGCTGCCGACCTTCCGGATGGACAGGTGAACGCGGTCATCGCCTCGCTCGGCGGCAAGCTGGCCGAGCGGTGGCTCGCCGGCCTGGCGCTGCCCGGTCTGGTGTTCGTGGCGATGGCTGCCGTGGCGGTGCGGCTCGGCCACGCCCACTGGTGGGACCTGCGGCTGCTGCGGCAGGAGGTGGACCGCCTCGCCCTCGGGTCACCGTCGCGGAGCACCGGGTCCGCGCTGTTGATTCTGCTCGGTGTCGTGCTGGGCAGCGTCGTCGCCGCGATGGCCGCCCAGAGCCTGGAACGCCTGGTCGTGGCCCTGTGGACGCAGGACTGGGGCCGGGCCGGCGAGGCCCTGACCCGCCGGCGGCGACGCCTGTGGAACGCCGCCATGGACCGGTACGAGACCGCCCTGCGGGCCAAGGCACGCCGCCTGCGGTCCGCCGACGACACCACCGGGCCGCTGCCGGACACCCAGGCGCTCGCCCGCGCCTGCGACCGGATCGCGCTGACCGAGCCCGACCGGCCGACGTGGATCGGCGACCGCATGCTCGCCACTGCGGTACGGGTGCGAGCCTGCTACGGCCTGGACCTGGCCGCCGCCTGGCCCCGACTGTGGCTGCTGCTGCCCGAGGAGACCCGAGGCCCGCTCGCCCTCGCGCAGGCCGACTTCGCCGCCGCCGCCCGACGGGTGGGCTGGGGGCTGCTGTATGTGGCGCTCGGCCTGCTGTGGTGGCCCGCGGCGGTCGTCGGCCTCGGGCTGGGCGTGGCGGGTTGGCGACGGGGCCGCGCGGCGGTGTCCGTGCTGGCGGACCTGGTGGAGGCGGTGGTCGACCTGCACGTGCGCGCCCTCGGCGCCGCGCTGGGACATCCCACCGACGGCGCCTTCGGCACCGCCGACGGCGAGGCCGTGACAGTCCTGCTGCGCAAGGACCGGTAATCCCCGGGGCCCCGGCGCCGGCCGGGCGGGTTTCCGGGAACGTGCGATTCGGGCATGTACCTCGGCACTGCTGGAGGGGAGAGACGGCAATGCTGGTAACCGGTTATCTCGGCGCGGTGCTCATCGGTGCCCTCGTCGGCCTGCTCGGCCGACTCATCCTGCCGGGGAGGCAGCGGATCGGTCTCTTCGCCACGTTCGTCATCGGCGTCGGCTCGGCGGTGCTGGGCACCGTGGTCGCCCGGGCGCTCAATGTCGACGACGGCGCCGGCGCGCGGGTGTGGGTGCTGCGCTGGGACTGGGTCGTGCTCGCGATCCAGGTCGGTCTCGCGATCATCGTCGTCGCGCTGGCGAACATGCTCACCTTCACCCGGCTCGCCGGCGGCGACGACACCCCCCGTCGGCGCCCCCGACGCAGCCAGGCCAAGGGCTGACGACCGGAGGGACCACCCGTGAGTGGTCCCTCCGCTGGTGCGTTGATGAGTGGCTAGACTTCAGGTTGGCAGTTCACCTGTGCTCTGCTGCGGCGAGCGCAGCCTCGGGAGGGTGTTCCCGCACCCTCTCGAGGGGCCGTCCCATCGGACGGGCGCCTACTCGCAGAAGACCCGCACGGTGGCATCGGGGGAGTCCACCTCCACTGTCACGTCGTCGAGGTGCTCCACGAGGGCTTCCAACTGCTCGGGCTTGAGCTGCGTCAGGTCGATCGGCACGCCCGAGTCGCTGAGTGAGGCGTTGGCCTTGACCAGGGCCTGCGGCGGGACCAGCGCCGCCAGCCGTACGCCGGCCCGCAGCAGTTGCAGTGGCACCCGCACGTTGACCCGCGACGGCTCGCCGTTGTCGGTGGCGTCCACCACCACCCGCAGGTACTTCACCTTGCCCTTCGGTCGGGCGTCGAGACCTGCCGCCGCCGGCGCCTGGTCCCGTTCGAGTGCGGCGATGAGCTGCTCGGCCTCCTCCGCGGTGATCTTGCCGGCGGCCAGCATGTCGAGGATGTCCTTGCGTTGTTCGGTCATTCGAACCTCTCCTATCGGATGGCCACGAGCACGGCCGTACGGCCCTGCTCGATGTCGAAACGGGCGCCGGGCAGCGCGGAGATGACGCGCCAACCGGCGCCGAGCGCCCGCACCGCACCGATGCGGAACACCAGGCAGGCCACGATCGCCGCGAGCACGACCAGGACCACGATCGGGAAGAGCAGGAGCGCCACCGGGAGCACCGGAACCCAGAAGCGGAGGGGCCGGCGGTCCGGGCGGTTGACCCGGACGGTCACCACCTGCGGCATCACGGCCGGCCTTCCAACTCCGCCAGCGCCTGCTGGGCGGTGATCTCACCGCGGCGCAACCGGTCGATGACGTCGGCCCGCGACGGCGCCGGGTCGGTCTCGACGAAGTCGAGCATCTGCGTGATCCGGTTGAGCCGTGACTTGATCGTCGGATAGCTCACCCCGAAGATGCGTTCCATCTCCTTGATCGAACCGTGGCAGCGCACGAACGCCGTGACGAAGACCTGGTCCTCGACGTTGAGCTGAGCCAGTTGCGGTAGCTCGAACTCGCCCTCGATCGCGACGCCGTTGCTCGCCAGGCGCACCCGCTCGACGACGAACGGCTGCCCCCGCGTCAGGCTGGTGAGTTCCTGCCACTCCATCGCCTGTTCTGTCATACCTAAAGTTGTAGCTTAAGAATCTTGAAGTTCCAAGAGCCGAACCTTGATTTTCTTAATATTGGTCTCCCGCTGGCGAACATGGGTGGCGGGGTGCGGCGGGCGGGAGGGGTGAGCTGGCGCCGTGATCCACTCGCTTTCATGGAAGTTGGGGTGTCCCGGCTCGTTGGACACCCCGACTTCAAAGAACCCGAGTTGATCTCTCGTCGCCGATCAGGAGCACGAAACCGCCGTGGCCACAGAGAGGTCCCGTCTCGTTCGATGCGAAAGATTTCTTGCGAAAACCCGCTCCCAAGACGTATAACCGAAAGGAGTCTTTCGCTAGGGGAGTGCTGATGGAGCGGAACGAGCCGGAACGTCGGGTGCGCGTCCAGGACGCGACAAAGCTGCGGGCGCTCGCGCACCCGTTGCGCCTGCGGCTGCTGCGCTACCTGCTGGCCGCCGGCCCGAGAACCGCCGCGCAGTGCGCCGAGGCCCTGGAGGACACCGGATCGAACTGCAGCTACCACCTGCGTCAACTGGCCCGCCACGGCCTCATTGAACCGGCCCTCGCCGAGGGCGCCAACCGGCGTGACCGACCGTGGCGCGCCGCCGCCACCGGGCTCGAACTCGCCCCGGATCCCGATGAGCCCGAGGGGCAGCAGATCATCGACGCGCTGACCGCCCTGGAACTCGACGAGGGGTTTCGATCGTTGCAGCGCTACCAAACTCAGCAGCACAAACTGGCCGACGAGTGGCGGGAGAGCGCCACGTTCCACAGCTACACGCTCTCGCTCACTCCGGAGGAGTTGCGACACCTCACGCTGACCCTGGACGCCGTCATCCGGCCGTACCTGCGCCCGTTGCGAAACGCGCCCCCGAGCGATGCCCGGCCGGTCAGCCTCAACCTTCAGGCGTACGCCACACCGGAGTTCATCTGATGGTGACGCTGCTGCGACACCGCGGATTCGCCCTGATCTGGGCTGCCGGGCTCTTCTCCAGCGTGGCGAGCTGGCTGCTGCTCACCGGGCTGCCGATCTACGTGTTCGGGGTGACCGGCTCGGCGCTCACCACCTCCGCCGTCTTCCTCGTCGAGCTGCTGTGCGGCATCACGCTGGGATCGTTCGCCGGTGCTCTCGCCGATCGTCACGACAGGTTCCGGCTCATGAGCGGCGTCGCCGTGCTCCAGGCCGCGGTGGTGGTCCCGCTGCTCGGCCAACCCGACCACCACCTGTGGGTCATCTCCCTTGTCGCCGGGGCGCAGGCGGTACTGACGCAGACGTTCGACTCCGCCCGCAACGCCGTGCTGCCACGGCTCGTCGAGCCCGCCCACCTGGTGCGCGCCAACAGCGTGATAGCACTCAACATGAGCGTGGGACGGCTCATCGGAGGCTCGCTGGGCGGGTTCGCGATCACCCGCGACGGCACCCGCTACCTGGCTGTCGGCGCCACCGTGGCCTTCGTGATCACGGCAGCCCTGATCGCCGCCGGCCGCCGCGCCGCCCACCACGCAGCCACGGAGTCGACGACCCCGGACCGTACGTCGTCGTTCCTCACCGCCTGGCGACACGGCCTCAGGGCGATGCTGCGCAACCGCTCGGTACGGATGACGATCGTGAGTGTGGCACTGGGCGGCATCGCACAGGGCCTGTTCGTAGTGCTCTTTGTGGTCTTCGTCAGCCGCGTGCTGCATGCCGACGGCACCCTCACCGGTGTTCTGCGGGGCGTCCAGGCGATCGGCGGGGTGGCGGGTGGGCTCATCATCGGCATGCTGGGCGCCCGGCTCAGCCCTCGACTGCTGATGAGCCTCGGGGCGACCACCTTCGCCCTGATCAGCCTGGTCATCTGGAACGGACCGGCGGTCACCCGCCGACCGGAGTGGTACATCGGGTTGTTCATCCTGGTCGGTGCGCCTGGCGTCGCGTACGCCAGCGGAGCTTTCGCGCAGATCCAACAGAGCGTGCCCGACACCGAGCTGGGCCGGGCGTTCGGCGTCTACTACGCGATCTTCAACGCGTCGCAGGGGCTGGGCATGGCGGCGGCCGGCCTGCTCGGCGACGTACTCAACGTCGTACTCGTGCTCAACGTGCAGGCCGCGCTCTACCTGGCCTCCGGTGCGGTTGCGTACCTGGGCCTGCGCTCCGTCCCGCAGCAGCGCGCCGCCGTACGGCAGCGCGCCACCGTCGACGTCGGGTAGACCACGGTCGCCGACTCGGCCGCGCCTATGCGCCCGAGATGGCCTTCAGTGCCGTGTCGAGTGCCTGGTCGGCCGGGACGGGTACGTCGGGGACCACTCCGACGCCCTCCCAGTTGGTGCCCGTGACGCTGTTGATGGTCCGGGCGGTCGGCACGGTCACGAGGATGTGTTCGGTGACCGGGTGGCGGGCTGTCGGATGCGCGCCACCACGGGTCGTCTCACCGACGACGACGGCCCGACCGTGCGCCTGGAGGGTGTACGCCACGTCCTCGCCCCCGGAGAACGTCGTCGCGCTGGTGAGCACGTGGACCGGGCGGTCCGCATAGCGCGGCGCGGGAAGGTACGCGGCCGTCCAGAACTGACGTGTCGCGCCGGTGGACCGCTCGTAGAAGTCGTTGAGGTGCACCTGGTCGTCACGGAAGAAGTAGCTGCACCACATCGCGGCGCCCTCCGGCGTTCCGCCGGTGCAGGCGCGCAGGTCGAGGATGAGCGCGGAGCTGAGGGCGACCAGTTGCATGGCCGCGCCGATCGCGCCGGCCCCTTCGTCGGCGTACGCGATGCGCCGCACGTCGATGAGCCCGACGTTCCCGTCCAGGTGCTCGACGCGGCGGATTCCCTGGTTCTCCGCGCGGAGCAGCGCGCGGAACGCGGCCCGCCCGCCGTCCTCGTCGGCGGGATCGAGCGACTGCGGCAGGTCCGTCCAGAGCAGCCGCAGATGCTTGTCCGGGCACACCTGCTGAAGGTGAGCGGTCACGGTCTCGCAGAGCGCCGGCCCGTCCAGGTTGTCGTAGTCGCCGGCCGTGAGGCGGCTCCGGATGGCGGCGTCGATGTCCGCGACCTTCTCAGGGAAGACGTACCCCGCCTCGATCCGGTCGAGTGCCTGTCCGATGATCTTTTCGTTGGAGAGCATGGCGCGCCACGTTAGACCGCTGACGAGCTCATGACCACCGACTTTCGTCCAGGTTCCACGACCCACTCGCCTTCCGGGAAGTCGGGGTGTTCGGGCTCCTGGGACACCCCGACCTCATGGAACCCGAGACGATCTAGCCCTCCACGGCGCGGCGTTCGATGCGCAGCCCTCGGCGGAGCTGCCACGAGGCGGCGGGCCACGCCGCGAGGTAGCCGGCGATCAGCCCCACCTGGCCGGCGAACCAGAAGACCGGGCTGTCGGGTCGCAGGGGTGGCTCGGAAAAAACCACGCGATGCGCGAGCGTCAGCCACCCGAACAGCGCCAGCTCGAACGCGGTGATGGTCAGCAGCTCGACCTTGACGACCGTGGACAGCGCGTGCCAGATCTTCGTGCCGCTGCCGCCGGGCGCGCCGACGTACCGGAAGAGAACCGCGATCGTCACCGCCGCGAGATAGTCCCCGGCGTAGTCGACCCACAGGCTCTCGTGGGCCGGGTCGGATCTCATCAGGTACAGGGCGACCTCGGCGACGATGAAACCGAGCGCGCAGTGGGCACCGCAGCGGGACACCTGGGTGACGAGGATGCCCCGGCGCGGCCTTCGGGGCTCGTCCTCCCGCCGGCCCTCCCGCCGGCGGCGGGAGAACGCCTCGGGCCTGCCCCAGTTCCAGTAGAGGCGCACGGCTGCCGGGCCGATGTAGAGAACGGTCACCAACCAGACGATCTCCATGATCCGGACCGGCTGACGGTGCCCGCGAAGGTAGGTGTCGATGACGATGATCGCGCAGCTGACGAACCCGACCGCGAGGGAGACCCAGGCCAGCGCCAGGAGCCAGGTCGGTTGCATCCTCGCCCCTCTCCGCGCGCCGGGCGTCGACACGTTCCGCAGCCGAGTGCCGAGGGGTCTTCGCAGTCTCCCAGCCCGCTCCGCGCGCGGGGCACTAACTGGCGAAGTCGACGCCGGTGAGGGAGACGGAGCGGTGGGCGGCGAGACGTTCGGCCTGTGCGGTGACCGTCGTGCGCGTGGCGGCCGACAGCCGCTGCCAGGGCTGGACCGCGACGGTGAACGTCCTGCCCGACTTGCGGGGACGCCACGTGCCGACGACGTCGCCGTCGACCAGGACGGCGCCGGGACGACCCAGCACCGGCCACAACTCCTTGGCGCGGGCGGTGTCCGGCACCAGCGTCATCCGGTCCTTGGCCTGGAGGAACAGGTCGAACGGGCCGAGGAGGCGGGTGCCCACGGCATCGGCCGACTCCAGCGCCTCCTCGTCGGCGGCCAGCAGCGAGCGCGCCTCCCCGTCGACCGCCACGTCGACCACGTCGTCGGGCCAGCGCGCCTTCACGTCCTTCACGGGGGCGTCGAGATAGTCGGCCACCTGTTTCGGCGTGGCCGGGCCGAGCAGGCGAAGATAGCTGCGGATCAGGTCGAACCGGTCACCCGGGGTGGCCGCCTTCCGGAACCCGGTGATACGCCGCAGGATCGGAGGTGAGGTGTCGAGCTCCAGTTCCAGGCCGGCCCGGGCGGCGGCGAGCCGGAACGGCATCTCGTAGAGGTGCGTGGCGTCGCACACCCGGCAGAACCGCAGGTACGGCTCGGGCAGCAGAGTGGCCAGGCGGCCGGAGACGTCGCCCTTGACCGTCGGCGTGGTGACGATGGCCCGCATGCGGACGGCCACCTCGTCGAGAGCGGCGAGGTTGGCGATGCCGGCAGCCTTCAACGGCTTGGCCGCGTCGTAGATGCGCTTGCCCGCGTCGGCTTCGGAGAAGGGTTCGACGGCCGCCACCACGTGCCCCACGTCGGCCCGGCGGTAGAGGTGCGGGGCCCCGCGCACCGTCCACAGCAGGACCACGTCCTCGTCACGCGTCGCGGTCACGTCGACCCCACGCGCGGCCAGCGCCCACCGGGCGCCGTCCGGACCGGTGTTCTGCACACCGATGTCCAGGACGGCGGTGTCGGCGAGCGTGCCCTGATCCCGGTCGAGCTGCTGGGCCCGGACGCGGAAGTTGCGCACCTGACGACGGTCAACCATGCCTGCACCCTAGGGCCTCCTGCGCCGGCTGTTCCGGTGTGTCCAGGCGCGTGGCGTCCGTTCGGCGACATCACCGGTCACCGCCTCGCGCCATCGCCGCGACGGTGATCTCACCGGCCTGTCGTCACCCGGACACCATTGGGCGCGCTCGCCCGCCACCTGCGTGGACGGTCACCGCCGAACCCAACATTCCGGCGTGGGGAGCCGGCGCGGGTACCCACGCGCGGTGCCCGGATGGTGCAATAGGGGCACTGTGCCGGTGTCGTTGACGGGAGGTCCCCGTGGATGGTGTGGAACTGCTCGTCGCCGCCCTGACGCTCGGCGTGTCGAACGGCGTCACCGACGCGACCAGCGCCGTGGTCCGCGATGCCGCCGACAGTTTCCGGGGCCTGGTGCGCCGCCGGCTGACCGGCACCGGCCAGGAGGCGCTGCGGACGTTGGAGACCGAGGGCACCGACTCGGGCATCTGGCAGGTACGCCTCACCGCCGATCTCATCCGCGCGGGCGTCGACCGGGACGAGCAGATCCTCAGCCTCGCGCGGGAGCTGCTGGCGCGGGCCGAGGCGGCCGGCCCCCGCACCGAGATCGGGCCGGTCGACGCGCGCGGGGCGAACGGCGTTCAGTTCGGCAGCGCCAACATCCAGCACAACACCTTCAACTGAGGCAGCCGGGCGGATGGGCGACAGCAGGCAGCCGGAGGACAACCGGTCGCGCGGCATCGACGCCCGTCAGGCCCAGGGCTTGCAGGTCGGCGACCACAACCGCCAATACAACATCTCCGGCCCGGTCGTACGCTCGGCGTACCTGGCCGAGGTGCACCGGATCGCCCCGGCCGAGCTGCTCGACCGGGATGCCGAGCTGGCGCGGCTCGCAGCCTTCTGCACCGGTGACGGGCCGGGCGCGTACCAGCGGTGGGAGGCCGCGCCGAGAGCCGGGATGACCGCGCTGCTGTCCTGGTTCGTGCTCCACCCGCCCCCGGGCGTACGGATCGTGTCGTACTTCGCCAACGCCGGCCGCAGCGAGCAGGACAGCCGCGACGCCTTCGTCGACGTGGTGCTGGAACAGTTGGTCGAGCTGACCGGCGGATCCATGCCGGGTCACCTCACCAGGGCCACCCAGGAGGCGCACCTGCTGGGCCGGTACATCGACGCGGCCCAGGCGTGCGAACGGCGGGACGAGCGGCTCGTGCTGGTCGTCGACGGCCTCGACGCCCGGCGCAACGCCTCGGGTGTCGCCACGCTCCTGCCCGACCGGTTGGTCGGTGGGACGCGCGTGGTGCTCGGCACCGACCTCGGGTGGCGGGCCCCCGCCGACCTGCCACCGCGGCACCCGTTGCGGGACCGGACCCGGCCCCACCTGCTACCGCCGTTCGTCGCCCCCGCCGAGCGGGCCCGGCGGAAGGCGGACGCCGCGCGCAGGGCCGCCGAGCGGGCCCAGAGGGAGGCGGAGGCCGCCCGGCGGGAGGCGGAGCGCGAGCAGGCCGCCGCCGAGGAACGCCGCAACGTGCAGCGGCGGATCGACGAGTGGCAGGCCGCCGAGGCGGAACGGCTGAGCCTGGCGGCTCGGGCGGCGGCCGTGCGGCGTGCGTTGACGTTCGTCGTCGGGTGGACGGGCCTCTTTGTGCTTCTCACCTGGCTGATCCTGGGCTGGACCCATCCGGGGGTCGCGGGCATCCTGAGCGCCCAGCTCGTGGCGGGCGGGCTCGCCGCCGCGATCGTGCTCGTACCGGCCGCGTTCCGGCTCGGTGCGGCGTACGCGCCGGTCCCGGCCTCGCCCGCCGCCTGGATCGACCGGTCCCGGTACGGCCTGCTGCTGCAGTTGATCGCCTTCCCGGTGCTCGTCGTCGTGGGCGGAGCTATGGCGAGTGACTACCTCCTCTTTCGCCACACCCGGCAACTGGAGCGTTCCCTCGGCATGGCCGGGGCCCTGCCCTCGTTCGACGAGGTGGTGGCCGTGTTCTTCCTGCTGCTCATCGCGGGCGGCTGCGCCTGGGCCGGCTGGTGCCTCGCCGCGAGGTCCGCCCGGCCCTGGGACGAACGGCAGCGGGAGCGGGAGCGCGCCTACCGGGCAGTCCTCCGCGCGACGTCCGCCGGGACCGAGCGGGGAGCGTACCCGGGAACGAGCGCCGACGTGCTGTCCCAGCGAGCGGCCGACCGGGCCAGGGCGTACCAGGACCTGCTGGCCCGGCTGGCGGGACACCACCGGCGTAACCCGCCCCGCTGATACGCACGTCCGGCCGCGCCCGCTGATTCGCCCAGGCGGCCCCGCGAGCGGCGATACACGGCGCAGCCACACCAGGGCCACCTGCGCCCGGGTGACCCCCAGCTCGGCGGCGACCGTGCCGACGGCGTCGATGATCGCGTGGTTGGAGGTCCCCTGCGTGGGCGCGTGGAGCAGGTCGGAGCCCGCATCCTGGCCGCCGCGCGGCAGGCCCTCGCGCGGGACGGTGACACGTCCATGAACCAGATCGCCCAGCTCGCCGGGTCGGCCCCGGCACCCTCTACCGCAACTACCCGTCCCGCGAGTCGCTGGTGCTCGCCGTCTACCTGGACGCCGTCACTGAGCTGGTCAACTCGGTCCCTGGCCACGCTGCCACCGGTGGAGGCGCTGCGCCGCTGGGCCACGGAGTTGGTAAACGCCGTGCGCAGGAAGCACGGGCTCGGCGCTGCCCTCAGCCCCGGCGCCCACCAGTCAATCACCGAGCAGAGCTACGGCCCGGTCGGCGCCGCCATCGCCCACCCCTTCGATGCCGGCAAACGGGACAGCACCACCCGCGCCGACGCAGAACCCGCCGACTTTCTCCACCTCGCCGGGGCGCTCTGGCGAGCCCTCGACGGGCGCGGAAGACCGCATGCTCGGGCTGACCCTCGACGGCCACAGCACCCGCCCGCGTCGCTGACCGCGACCCGGACCGTCCCTCAGGGAGCTGTCGTCCGCCCCCCGCGCCGGGCGAGCGCGTCGCGGACGGCGAGGACGACGAGCGCGAGCGGCACGAACACCCACAACTGAAGGACTGTGTAGCGGCGTAGCTCCCGGTCCGTGTCGACGCCGGCCAGCTCGGCGTCGAGGGCACCGGGCCGCGTCAGCATGATGGCGTACGCGGACAGCGGAGCGTAGTTGAGGCCCGCCCCGACGAGCCACAGGCCGAAAGCCCGGCCGCCGAGGTCGTTCGATGACGCCAACAGCCAGCTGCCCCACGCCACCATGGCGATCACGCCGACGAGGAACTCGGCCAGAATGATCCGCCGTCGACGGGTGGTGCCCCGACTGCCGTACATGTCGATGGCCGCCAGGCGACGAACGTCCATGGGGTGATGATGCCACCGGTCGGCAACCTTCGGAGTCGGCCACGTCCGCTGAGGGCGACCCGCTCCCCGGGTGCGGGGACGTGGGTCCCCCGGAGCGCGGATTCCCTCGTCGTGCCGGTCGGGCAGCGTCATGTCGGACGGAACCAACGCTCCCCACCGATACGGAGTACCGACCGTGATGCAGACCAGCGACGCCTCCGCGCCGTCTCGTACGCCACCGTCGCCACGGTGGGCCCGCCGCGCCGGTCACGTGGCGTGGATCGCGCCAGTCCTGGGGTTCATTCCGCTGCACGTGCCCTGGATCCTCGGTATCCCGCTGTTCGCCCATGCCGACCCGTTCGACGAGTGGTACCACGGTCGCGACCCCGGCGTCGGGGATCACCCGGTCGACGGTTTCCTGGGTCTGCCGGCCGGCGCGTTCTACCTGGGCCTGCTGTGCGTCCTCGCCGGGCTGGGCGGAGTCCTGGCGCTCGGCCTGATCAGCGACTGGGGACTGACCTTCCCCCGCTGGGTGCCGTTGCTGCGCGGACGCCGGGTGCCGCCGTGGGTGCCGCTGACGCCCACGGTGCTGGGATCGGCTCTGATGATCGGCTACTCGGTCACCCTGCCGTGGCAGTTCGCCACCGACCTGGCGCAGTCCAGCGCGGACGACATCTTCACTCCGACGGGCGTCCTGATCGGCCTGCCCCTCCTGCTGGCCTGGGCCGTCGCGTTGCCGCTGGCCGGCTGGTCCTACTACCGCCGCACCCGCGTGGCACGCTGATCGGGGCCGCTGACAGGGGCTCGGGTCGCGGTGGTGTCTAGAGTCGCAGTCGTGCGGATCCGGATCGAGGGCAGCGACCTGCCGGGGCGGCGCGGCGGCGCGGACGCCGACGCGCTGCGGCTCGGCAACGTGCACGTCGGGGTCCAGCGCAAGACCGAGGTGATCGACCGTGTACCGGCCGACGCGGTCATGGCGATCTGGACCGTCGAGGTGTCCAGCCGAGAGATCGACGGGGTGCTTGACGTCGGCGGTCCGTTCGTGCACGGCCGCCCCGGCGGACGGTTTCTCTATCTGAGCTGGGGCGCGGTGACCGAGGAGGGGTTCGCGATGTTCCGGCGGGCGAAGCTGATGTTCACCGACATCCCGACCGCGCTGCTGCGCGCCGCACACGACGGCGGCGGACTCCTGGTCGGCAGGCTGGGGCTGACGGACGCGACCGGCGAGCCGGTGTGCGCCCGGGTCCACCCTGCCGCCATCACCTGGACGGTGGAGTGACCGCCGGTGTCGACCCGGTGCCCCCGGCCGCCCGCAGCAGGCGACGGCCGGGGGAGGGGGACCCTGTCAGGCCACCAGCGAGACCCGCCCGTTGTCCAGGTCGTAGCGAGCGCCCACGACGCGCAGGGCGCCCTGGCGCACCTTCTCGGCGATGATCGGGCTGCGCGTCTGAAGCGCCCGCACCTGCGCCGCGATGTTGGCCCGGACCGCGTTCTCCACCGGGTCGCCGGGCTGGTTCAGCACCGGCTCGACGACCGGGCGCAGACTGTCGACGATGGCGCCGATGTGCCCGGGAGCCGTGCCCGCGGTACGGATGGCGTCGATGGTGGCGGTGATCGCGCCGCAACGTTCGTGCCCGAGGACGACGATCAGCAGGCTACCGAACTCCTCCACCGCGAACTCGGCGCTGCCCAGCAGCAGGTCGTCGACGATGTTGCCGGCCACCCGGTTGTCGAACAGGTCACCGAGCCCCTGGTCGAAGAGCACCTCCGGCGCCACCCGGGAATCCGCACAGCCCACCGTGACGGCGAACGGGTGCTGCCCGGCGGCGAGGCGGTGCAGGTCGTCCAGGGACTGGTGGGGGTGCCGGCCGTGGCCGGCGGTGAACCGGTGGTTGCCGGCGAGCAGCCGGCGCAGGGCCTCGGCCGGGGTGCCGACCGCATCGTCAGCCGGCTGCGCGGCGGCGGCGGACGGGTGCGCCGCCGCGCCGATCGCTACGGCGGTCGCGCCGCCGGCGGCCAGCAGGGAACGGCGGGACAGGTGGGGACGTGCCACGTTGATCTCCCGAAGGTGAGGCGGAAGCTTCCTTCGTACCAGCCCTCACTCCACAGTGGTTATACGCCGCGCCACAGTCGCCGCACGACGATTCACCGCACCGGCCGTGCGTCGCGCGACGTGGCGAGGTGGTGGTGCGAGGGCTGGTCCGGCAGCGGCTGAGGGGGTGCGTGGCTCCTATGGACCTGATGTCGTGAACGAATCAACGCGCTTGCGGGCCGTCGCCTGTGGTCGCGACCCGCGCCGCCCCTCGCGTGGCCGATGATGTCGCAAACGAATCAGCTCCAAAGGATGCGACCACCACCTGGCTCACCGGCTGTGGCCCAGCCCCGGCCACCTGGGTCGCACCCGGTCGCCCCGGATCGCCTGGACGCCCTGCAAGGGCCGCCAAGGCAGCCGGGACGGCAAGGGCCGCCGGGACGACCCGGACGACCCCGGGCGGTCAGAGCGGCTGGGTCGACCCGGGTGGCGCCGTCCCGGCTGCCCGGTCGCGCGGGGCGACTGGGGAGCCGGGACCGGGCGGGCGGCGGGCGGCGTGGTTGTCAGCGTTTCGTGGGGTCGAGGGCGGCGACCTCGCGTACGGCGGTGGCGACGGCCGCGAAGTCCTTCTTCAGGATGGCGCCGTGGTTGCTGGTGACCTTCGCACCGACCTGGATGTTCGGGTTGCGGGCGGTCACCGCGTCGAGGCTGGTCCGAATGCGTTCCTGCTCGTCGCCCTTGCTGCCGAGGGACGTCCCCGACGCGACCACGTACCGCACCGGGGCGGTGATGGCGTCCAGCACCGGGCCCAGTTCACGTTCGCGGGAGAGCCGTCCCAGCTCGATGTTGCTCTCCGCCATCTGTTCGGCGTTCATTCGTGGGGTCAGGCCCGTCGGGCGCAGCAGGGGCATGAACATGTTCATCCGTCGGAACATCTTCCGGATGCGCTGCTCCATGGCCTCGTCCAGCCAGTCGTACGGGAAGGCGCCGTCGACAAGCACCGCGCCGATGGTGCGGTGCGGGTTCCGGTGGGCCCAGTGCGCGCCGACGACCGCTCCGTAGGACCAGCCCACGAGCACCGCCCGGTCCACGCCCCGGGCGGCGAGGACGGCGTCGACGTCCCGGACGGCCGCCTCGAACGAATAGTCCGCCGAGCGCCCCGACTTTCTGCCCCGGGCTCGCTCGTCGTAGGTGATGTGCCGCCATCCGGTGCCCAGGTCGGCGATGACGTGCCGCCAGTACCCCTGGGTGGCGAACTGGCCGTTGAGGAAGACCACCGGGATGCCGGGACCGCCGGTGTCGGTGACGGCCAGGGCCGTGTCGTCGACCGGCACCATGCCGGTCCACGTCGAACTGGTGGAGGTGGGGTTGTTCGTCGTCATTGTCGTACTCCTGAGGGGTTGGGGTTCAGAGGCTGCGGGCGGTGATGTCGCCGCGCGCGGTGGTGGCGTGGATGTCGAGGTCGGCGCTGCCGGTGTTGGTGAGGGCGTTACGGACGCGGCCGTGGCCGGTGCCGGCGTCCAGCGCGGCCGAGACGCCGCCGGCGGCGGCGACCGAGATGTCGCCGGACTGGGTACGCAGCACGACCGTGCCGCGCCGTGCCTCGGCGATGTTGATGTCGCCCCGCGTCGTGCTGATCTCGGCCGGGCCGTTGAGTCGACCGACCTCGACGTCGCCGTCGATCGCGGTGAGACGCACGCTCGCGGCCTCGTCGATCTTGATGTGGCGGTACGCGCCGTCGACGGTGACGTCGCCGAGGCGCCCGACACCGCGCAGTTCGGCGCTGGCGGCCCGGACCTCGACGCGGGAGTCGGCGGGCAGTCGCACGGTGACCTCCACCGAGCCGGAGGGGCCCACGAGCTGGTTGGTGGGTGCCGCCGCCGTGACCCGCAGGACGCCGTCGGCGTACGCGATGGTGGTCTTCTCGGCGGCCCGGGTGTCGCGGCTGCGGCCGGGGTCGGTGGGCCGGACCTCGACTGTGGTGTCCGCGCGGTCGGCGGCGATGAACTGGACGCGCCCGGCGGGGATGTCCAGGACGGCGGAGATGGGGGGCGGGGGTGGGGAAGCTCGGCATGACGTTCTCCTGGTTGCTTGTCGCGGCGTTTCTGATATGAGAAACGCTACGTTGCTTTCCAGCCCTGGGCAACAACGATGTTGCGCTGAAGTAGCAAATAAGCAGCTCAGAGGCCTTTAAGTGTTGCACTGAGCCTGAATGTAACGCAACGCGGCGACTGTGGCTCATTGCAATCGGTTGAGGGTTAACGCTATGGTGGTGGGCGCGGGGCCGCTACGACAACCACCATCGGAGGAGATCGCGATGCCGGGAGGCAGACTCACCCAGCAGGAGCGACAGCAGATCGCGCTGGGGCTGACCGACAGCCTGCCGTACGCCGAGATCGCGCGGCGGCTCGACCGTCCGACCTCGACCGTCACCCGCGAGGTGCTGCGGAACGGCGGCCCGAACGCCTACCGCGCCGACCTGGCCCACCGCGCCACCGAACGCCGCGCCCGCCGACGCGCGCCTGCCACCGGGCGAGCGGCCGAGTCGGTCCCGCAGCCGCACGGCCGTGACGCCGAGGCCGTCGCCGAGTACGAGGAGACGTTCACGACCGTCCTCATGGCCTCGGGCCTGAACAAGATGTCGGCCCGGGTGCTGACCTGCCTGTTCACCACCGACGCGGGCAGCCTCACCGCGGCGGAGCTCGCCCGGCGCCTCCAGGTCAGCCCGGCGTCCATCTCCAAGGCGATCGCCTTCCTGGAGAGTCAGAGCCTCGTGCGCCGCGAGCGCGACGAGCGCCGTCGCGACCGCTACGTCGTCGACAACGAACTCTTCTACCAGGCCACGATCGCCAGCGCCCGCGCCAACGACGCGCTCGTCGCGACGGCCCGCCAGGGCGTCGCGGTCCTCGGTTCGCACACCCCCGCCGCCGCCCGCCTGGAGAACATTGCCCGCTTCATGGACTTCATCAGCGAGAGCATCACCCGCGCCGCCGAACAGGCCCGCGACGTCCTGCACAGCCGACCCGAGGGAGCGTCAGGCGATTCCGCCCGTTGACGCGGGCCGGTCGGGCCGCTGGCGGGCGAACGCGTCGACCCGGCCCCAACGGCCGGGAATGTCCAGCAGCGCGACCCGGGCGAAGGCGGACGGCAACGCGGGATTCACGGCGAGATGGTCCTCGTGCGGGTCGATCCCGAGCATCGTGCGCAGCAGCAGCATCGGTGCCCCGCTGGACCACGCCTGCGGGCTGCCGGCGGTCGGGTACCGCACCGGGTACCGGGTGGTGCTGCGGTCGAACCCGCCGAACGCCTCGGGCAGCCGACCTTGGAAGTAGGTCGCGGCGGAGAGGATCCCCTCGGCGATGCGACCCGCCTCGGTGGCGAACCCGTACCGGCGCAGACCCCAGGCGATGAACGAGTTGTCGAACGGCCAGACGGTGCCGTTGTGGTATCCGAGCGGGTTGTAGCGGCCCTGCCCCTCGGCGAAGGTCCGCACCCCCCAACCCGAGAAGAGCGCCGGACCCATCAGGTGCTCGACGACCCGCGCGGCCCGCTCGGGTGGCACGATGCCGCTCCACAGCAGGTGCCCGATGTTGGAGGAGAGGCTGTCGACCGGGGTCCCGTCGTGGTCGAGCGCGAGGGCGTAGTAGCCGCGGTCGTCGAGCCAGAAATCGCGGTTGAAGCGCTCGTACAGCGCCGCCGCCTCCCGTTCCAGCCGGTCGGCGTAGTCGGGGTCGCCCCAGAAGGTACGCGCCAGCCGCGCCCCGCGGATCTTCGCGTCGTAGGCGTACCCCTGGGTCTCGCACGTGGCCCTGGGGAACCCGGGCAGCCGGCCGTCGGCGTAGGAGATGCTGTCCCAGGAGTCCTTCCAGCACTGGTTGTCCAGGCCGGTGGCGCCGTTGCGTTTCTGGTACCAGACGTAGCCGGTCGACGTCAGGTCGGCGTACGAGTCGATCCAGGTCAGGGCCGAGCGAGCCTCCTGCTCCAACTCCATCACCAGCGCGGTGTCGCCGCTCCACCGCTCGTACTCGTCGAGCAACACCACGAACAGCGGTGACGCGTCGACCGTGCCGTAGTAGGGGGAGTGGGGCTGCTCCTCGAACGCGGCCGACTCCCCGTAGCGCAGCTCGTGCAGGATCCGGCCGGGGTCCTCTTCCAGGACGTCGTCGGTCCGGGCGCCCTGCAACGACGCGAGGATCCGCAGGGTCGGCGGGGCCAACGACGGTGTGACGGGCAGCGTCTGCAGGCAGGTCAGCAGGCTGTCGCGGCCGAACAGGGTCATGAACCAGGGCAACCCGGCCGCGGGTACGGTCGCGCCGCCGAGCGAGAGCGGCGCGAAGCGCAGCGCCGCCAGGTCCACCAGGCTGCGGTGGTACACCTGCTGGAGCGCCGCGCTCTCGGTGTCCAGTGTCGGGGCCTGCGCGACCCACTCCCGCACGCTGTCCGGCAGGGTGGAGTCCTCCGGCCGCTGCGCCCGCAGGGCGTCACGCAGGTCCACGCCGTCCGGGCGCAGTGCCCGCATGGCGGCCTGCAACTGGGTGGTCCACTGCTGCCCGGGTGGCAGGCGCACCGCGAACCGCAGGCCGCCCGGGTCGATGGTCGCCCGCTCGCTCGCCGACACGACGACCTCCCGCCGGTACGTGCCGCGCCGATAGCCCAACCGCAACTCGTTCCCGTCGATCTGGGTGTAGCTGGTGCCAACCTTGTCGTGGATGTCGAACTTGATCTCGAAGATGTCGGCGAAGTCTGCTGCCACCTCCAGGCGTACGTCCAGGTCGACAACCCCCTGGCCGTAGTTGAAGATCGTCAGCGACTCGGTCAGGTCCGGACCGATGCGCCGCCGCCGGATGCCGGACACGTCCGCCTCGACGTAGTCGACCGCCCCGCCCGGCGCCACGAAGAACGTGACCTCGTAGTACTGGCTGTCGTCCACCGACAGGGCGGCCATGCGTTCACCGTTGACGGTGAGCACCCAACGGGACAGGAAGCGGGTGTCGGCGGCGAACAGCCCGACCGGAGTGGCCGGGGAGGACTCCACGTCACCACTGGCGTCCGACACGATGAACGTGTTCCCGTCGATACACGACACGGTGCCCGGGATGTCCCTCACGGCGTGCTGCTCGACGTCGGCTGTTCGGTCTGATCCCCGCTGCCGCTCGCGCGGGGAAACAGCCGCCCGAGCCGCAACGCCAGGCCGAGGTCACCGTCGACCAGGATCTCGCCGCGGGTGATCGCCGCCAGCCCGTTGACCTCACCGCGCGCCATCGCGTCCGCGACCGGCACGGACACCCGGATGACCGTGTCCGCGGGCGCGGCGCTTCTCGTCACCTTCATGTGGCCGTGGTCGATGACCAGGAGCCACTGCTCCAGGTCGTCCCCGTCCCCGATGTCGAAGCGCACACTTCCACACACCTTGCTGAAACGCGGATCCTGGCAGGCAGCGGCCAGCCGATCGAAGAAGGCGCTGGTCGCCGTCATCCCACCCTCCCGGGCGCGCGCTGGTAGAAGCGGATGCCGCCTACCCGGTACGCGCCCCTGTTAACGCCCCGGGCGGGTCTCGTTCTGTCCCGAATCGGTCTCGTGGGGTGGGCGTACCGCATAGCGTCACGGAGGCGGACCCACCGCCGACGCGCCGCGCGTCGGCGGCCACGGCCCCGCGGAAGGGACCGGACATGGATCGAGTCGACACGGTGCTCCTGCCGGAGCTGGACGGGCCGGTGCCGGCGACCCTGCCGAGGGCGTTGGGCCTGTTGAGCCTGGCCCTGGGCGTGGGCGCCCTCGCCGCGCCCCGATCCCTCGCGCGACTGACCGGGGTGGACGACTCCCCGGCGGCGCAGGCGGTCATCCCGGCCGTCGGCGCACGCGAGCTGGTGCACGCCGTCGGCCTGCTCGCCGGCCGCCGCCCCGCCGGCTGGGCGTGGACGCGGGTGGCCGGAGACGCGCTCGACCTCACCCTGCTGGGCCGGGCGATGGCCGACCGTCGGGGTGAACGCCGACGGCGCCTGGCGCTGACGACCGCCGCGATCGCCGGCATCGCCGCCCTGGACACGGCAGTCGCCGCCACCGCCGGCCGCGCCCGACGGGCCCGCGCCCGGGTGATCCGGATGGAGATCGCGGTGACCGTGAACCGGTCGCCCGCGGAGGCGTACCGGTTCTGGCGTGACATGGAGAACCTGCCGAAGTTCATGGCGCACCTGGAGTCGGTACGCGCCGACGACCTGCGTCGCTCCCACTGGGTCGCGCGCGGTCCGGCCGGACGCCACGTCGAGTGGGACGCCGAGATCATCGACGATCAGCCGAACAGGTCGATCACCTGGCGCTCGCTTCCCGGCACGAGGGTGGCCAACGCCGGGCGGGTCCGGTTCGTGCCCGCCCCCGGTGACCGGGGCACCGAGGTGCGGGTGCGCTTGCGCTACGCGCCCCCGGCGGGCGCGCTGGGCCGAGCGGTGGCCAAGCTCTTCGGTGAGGAGCCCGAGCAGCAGGTCCGCGACGACCTGCGCCGGTTCAAGCAGGTGCTGGAGGCCGGCGAGGTGGTCCGCTCCGAGGGCAGCCCGAACGGCATCTCCGTACGCCAGCAGGCCATGCAGCGGCCCGCCCAGCCGCTGCCGGCGTCCCGTCGCTGACCACCCACGCCGTCGAGAGGGATCCCGCAGATGAAGGCCACCGCCTGGATGGGCACCGACAGCGTCAAGGTGATCGACGTGCCCGATCCGACGATCATGAACGCCCGCGACGCGATCGTGAAGATCAGCACCACCGCGATCTGCGGCTCCGACCTGCACCTCTACCACGGCTACATCCCCGCGATGCGCAAGGGAGACATCCTCGGCCACGAGTTCATGGGCGAGGTGGTGGAGGTGGGCCCGCAGGTGCGCAACCTCAAACCCGGCGACCGGGTGGTGGTGCCGTTCCCGATCGCCTGCGGGCACTGCTCCTCCTGCCAGCGCGGCCTGTACTCGGTGTGCGAGAACTCCAACCCCAACGCCGGGATCGCCGAGAAGGTGATGGGCCACTCGCCGGCCGGCATCTTCGGCTACTCCCACCTCCTCGGCGGGTACGCGGGCGGCCAGGCCGAGTACGCCCGTGTGCCGTTCGCCGACGTCGGCCCGCTCAAGGTGCCCGACGACATCCCCGACGACCAGGCGGTCCTGCTCGCCGACGTCTTCCCGACCGGCTACATGGGCGCCGAGATGTGCGACATCAGACCGGGGCAGGTCATCGCCGTCTGGGGCGCCGGACCGGTCGGGCTGCTCGCCGCCGCCAGCGCCCGACTGCTCGGCGCGGAGCGGGTGATCGTCATCGACCGTTTCCCGTACCGGCTGCGGCTCGCCGAGGAGCACGCCGGCGCCGAGACGATCAACTACGACGAGGCCGACGTGCTGGACACCCTCAACGAGATGACCGCAGGCCGGGGACCCGACGCGTGCATCGACGCGGTCGGCCTGGAGGGCCACCACGGCAACGCGGCCCTGTACGCGTACGACCGGGCCAAACAGGCCACGCGGACCGAGACGGAACGGCCGTTTGCGCTGCGCGAGGCGATCCTTGCCTGCCGCTCCGGCGGGGTGGTGTCGGTCATCGGCGCGTACGGGGGCGTCGTCGACAAGTTCCCGATGGGCGCGTTCATGAACCGGTCGCTGGTCATGCGGACCGGCCAGTGTCACGTGCAGCGCTACACCCGGCCACTGCTGGAGCGCATCCAACGCGGCGAGATCGACCCGAGCTTCATCGTCAGCCACCGCCTGCCGCTGCGGGACGCCCCGAAGGGCTACAAGATCTTCCAGAAGAAGCAGGACGACTGCACGAAGGTGCTGCTCACGGTCTGACCGGCCGCGCTCGGAGGCGCTGTGGGGCCGCCGCTATCTCGTGGCCATGAGAGTGGATGCGGCTGCGCCGTACGAGGTCCGGCAGAGGCGCGTGGCGCGACGGCTATCTCTACAGCCGGCTGCGCGACGATCCGCCGCCCGCGACGCCCGCCCGAGGGTGAGTCCGTGCCGGTCTGCCGCCACTGCGGCACGTTCGGCACCGGTCACCGCCTCCCGGCGACCCCGTTTGTGCCCGGCGACCCGGGGAAACCGCCCCGTTCGCCCGGCGGGCCACGGCCGGTCGGGGAGACGAAGGGAGCGGTTCATGGAGTACGAGCAGATGATCGCCACGGTCCGGCAGCGCGCCGACCTCGGGGAGAACGAGGCCGTACGGTCCGTGCAGGCCGTCCTGTCGGTGCTCGGCGAACGGCTCGCCGGACAGGAGGCCGACAACCTCGCGGCCCAACTGCCGGAGCGACTGAACACGTCGGTGACCCGCAATCCGCAGGGCCGCCGGTGGGACATCGGCGACTTCCTGAAGCACGTCGGCGACCGGGAGCAGGTCGCCAACGCGGACCAGGTGCGTCTCCACGCTCAGGCGGTGCTGCGTACCGTCGCTGAGGCCCTCAACGACGACGAGCGGCACGACCTGCTCGCCCAGCTTCCCGGCGGCATCATCGACCTGTTCGGCGTGCCCACACCGCGCGGCTGACCGCAGCCTCGCGTCAGGGGATCGGCCACTCGTGCACCGGGCGGTTGCTGTGCATGAGCGTCACGTAGTGCCGGACCACCTCGCGCAGCGCCTCCGGCCGGTCCAGGTGGTCGGCGGACTCCAACCGGTGCAGCGTCTCCACCTGCCACGTCGCGCCGTTGCGGCTGGTCAGGCAGCGCTGCTCGATGACGCCGAGCAGTCGGTCACGCTCAACCGGGTCGAGGCCCCACCGGTCCAGGCCGTGGTGCGCCATCGGCAGCAGCCGGCGCAGCACCAGTTCGGTGACCGGCAGGTAACCGAGGCCGGGCCAGAAGACCTGCGCGTCGATGCCGTGCCGGGCGCAACTGGTGAAGTTCTCCTCGGCGGCGCTGAACGACATCTGTGACCACAGTGGCCGGTCCGACTCGGCCAGGGCGCGGACCAGTCCGAAGTAGAAGGCGCCGTTGGCGATGGTGTCCAGCACGGTCGGCCCGGCCGGCAGCACCCGGTTCTCCACGCGCAGGTGCGGCCGGCCACGGGACACGTCGTACACCGGGCGGTTCCAGCGGTAGATCGTGCCGTTGTGCAGCCGCAGCTCGGCGAGGTTGGGCACCTCGCCGGCCGCCAGGGTCTGCGCCGGGTCCTGCGGGTCGCACACCGGCAGCAGCGCCGGGAAGTAGCGGACGTTCTCCTCGAACAGGTCGAACACGCTGGTGATCCACCGTTCGCCGAACCAGACTCTGGGGCGTACACCCTGGGCTTTGATCTCTTCCGAACGGGTGTCGGTGGCCTGCTGGAACAGCGGGATGCGCGTCTCGCGCCACAGCTCCCGGCCGAAGAACAGCGGCGCGTTCGCGCCCAACGCCACCTGGATGCCGGCGACCGCCTGGGCCGCGTTCCAGTAGTCGGCGAACTGCGCCGGGCTGACCTGCAGATGGAACTGGGTGCTCGTGCAGGCCGCCTCCGGCGTGATCGTGTCGGCGGTGACCGCCAGACGCTCCACGCCGCTGATGGCGATCGGCAGGTCCTCGCCCCGCGCGGCGAAGATCTGCTCGTTGAGCAGCTTGTAGCGCGGGTTCGCCGAGAGCGTCTCGGCGGTCAGGTGTTCGGGGCGCAGCGTCGGCAGGATGCCGATCATGACCATGTGCGCGCCGATCGTCCGCGCCTTCTCCTCGGCGGCGTTGAGACTGGCCCGCACGTACTCCTCGAAGTCGGCGGTGCCCGTGCCCGTCAACCGGCGCGGCGGCACGTTGATCTCGACGTTGAACTGGCCCAGCTCGGTCTGGAAGCTCGGGTCCTCGATGGCCGCCAGCACATCGGAGTTGCGCATCGCCGGGTTCGACGCCTCGTCGACGAGGTTCAGCTCGATCTCCAGACCGGTCATCGGCCGGTCGATGTCGAACCGCGACTCGCGCAACATCTCGGCGAAGACGTCCAGGCAGCTGCGCACCTTCTCGCGGTAACGGGCCCGGTCCTCCCGACTGAACGTCCGTACGCCGACATCTTCGCCCATGGTCACCACCCTGTCACCGCTGGTATCCCCCCAAACCTCGCACGTGGCCGGCGGGAGGGGGAAGACCCGAGGGTCCTTTCCTACCCAGTCGCGAGCCTCGTGACCCCTGTCGCACGCTGCGTGGTCGACGAGGGCGCGAAAGGCCGGCACCGTTAGCATTGCCGCCCGAGAGGTGGTGGCGTCCGGATGCGCGAGAACGTGACCCGGCTGTTCGTCGCGGCGGCGATCGCCGAGGCGTGCTCCTGGCTGGCCCTGCTGGTCGGGATGGCGGTCAAGTACGGCCCGCCCGGCAACGAGCTGGGCGTGCAGGTCTTCGGCCCGATCCACGGCGGCCTGTTCATCGCGTACGGGCTGCTGGTGCTCGCGGTGGCACGGCTGCGCCGGTGGAGCCTGCCGGTGACCCTGGTGGCGCTGGCCTGCGCCGTGCCGCCGTTCGCCACCCTGATCTTCGAGCGCTGGGCCCGCCGCCGGGGGATCCTCGGCGTCGCCAGCCAACCCACCGCCGAGCCCGCGCCCGTCGGCTGAGCGCTCAGTCGGTCAGAAAATCGTTCAGTACGGTCGCCAGGGCCTCCGGCGCCTCCTCGGCCATGTGGTGACCCGAGTCGACCGACGTCGCCCGCACGTCGTCGGCCCACTCCCGCCAGATCGCCGCCGGGTCGCCGTGCAGCTCCACCATGTCGTCGCGCTCGGCCCAGACGAACAGCACCGGGCAGGAGATCTTCCGCCCGGCCGCCCGGTCGGCGTCGTCGGCGGCGCGGTCCGGCCCCAGGCCCGCCCGGTAGTCCTCACACATGGCGTGCACCGTCGCCGGGTCGTGGATGGCCCGGTGGTAGTCCGCGTACGCCTCCTCGCCCATCTCGGCGGGGGAGCCGCCGTACCAGGCGTCCGGGTCGGCGTTGATCAGCCGTTCCGCCGGCTTGTCGGTCTGGCCCAGGAAGAACCAGTGCCACCAGCGGGTGGCGAACCGGGCGTCACAGGTGGCCAGCGCCGCGCCGATCGGCACCCCGTCGAGCACACCGAGTCGACTGACCCGCTCCGGGTGGTCCAGGGCGGTGCGCATCGCCGCGTACGACCCGCGGTCGTGGCCGACCACGGCGGCGCGCTCGTGGCCCAGCGCGTCGAGCAGCGCGACCACGTCGCGGGCCATCGCCCGCTTGGCGTACGCCGAGTGGTCGGGCGTCTCCGCCGGCTTCGTCGAACCGCCGTACCCCCGCAGGTCCGGGCAGATCACCGTGTGCCGCTCGGCGAGCAGCGGCGCCACCCGGTGCCAGGTCGCATGGGTACGGGGATGACCGTGCAGCAGCACCACGGGCGAGCCCGAACCGCCGTGGCGCACCCGCAGGCGTACCGGGCCGACATCGATCTCGTCGAGGGTGAATCCGGGAAACATGGGCGTGCCGGTGCCCCACCGGAGCGGGCCCGAAACGCCTGGCGGCCGCTCAGGTCAGCGCGGAGCAGGCCACCACGCCGGCGAGCAGCAGCGCGCCCAGCACCGCCTGCAACAGCAGCGGCGGGCCGAGGTGCGACCAGAGCGTCGCGGTACGCGGGGTGAGCAACTGCCCGGTCGTGAGGTTGACGATCTTCTCGATACGGGGTGGCAACTCCGGGTCGCCCTGGGGGCGCAGGGTGAGCTGCACCTGATCGGCCGGGTGCAGGGCGCTCTGCGGCAGGTGCCCGTGCATCTCCACCTCGCAGAGCTGACCGGCGGTGTTGCGCAGCCGGACCGGGGTCACCAGGTACTCCGGGCCCTGCTTCAGCTCCTTCCAGCGCCGCCGCGTGCCACCGGCGCCGAACGAGAAGAGCGCGCGCAGCAGCAGGGCCGGCAGCCGGGCGAACGCCGCCGCGGCGAGCACCGCGACCAGCACCGGTTGGCCCACGCGTATCTCCCGGGTGTAGCCGTCGAGCAGGCGGACCAGCCGCCCGGTGACGATCCGCTCCGTCGGGTGCACGATCCGTCGGGTTTCGAGTCCGCTGTCCATCCCCACCACCGAGAGTCCGCTTGTGTTCACTGATCGTATCGATGTCCCCGGTTGAACGACGTGAATGAAACCTGGTCACGGGCTCACGGCCACGAGGTGACATCCCGGGCGAGCAGGGTAAGCGGGGGGCCGAGCTGGAAAGGGGTCGAGCATGCAGCTGTCCTTCCTGCGCCCGCTCTACGACCGACCCGGGCCGTGGTGCTCGGTGTACCTGGACGCCTCCGCGGACACGGAGGACGCCCACCCGGCGCTGGACCTGCGCTGGCGTGCCCTGGAACGTCGCCTGGCCGACCAGGGGGCGGACGAGGCGAGCATCGCCGCGCTGGACCGGGTGATCCGGGGTCACGACCCGATGGTCGGGGACTACGGCCTGGCCGTCTTCGCCAGCCACGGGCGGGTGGTGCTCTCCGAGTACCTGTCCGCCCCGCCGGTGCGCGACCTGGCCAGTTTCGACCCGTTGCCGCACGTGATGCCACTGCTCGCCCAGCGCGGCGAGCAGGTGGCCTGGGTCCGGGTGGTGGCCGACCGGACCGGCGGCGACGCGATGGCGGTCAGCGCGGGCGGGGTGCCCCGGCGTGCGCACGTCGCCGGCCGGGAGAGCTTCCCGCTGCGCCGCGTGCAGCCCGGCGGCTGGTCCCAGTCCCGCTACCAGCGGGCGGCCATGGAGGCGTGGCACCAGAACGCCGGCGACGTGACCGCCGCGACCGTCCAGCTGGCCGACCGGGTCGGTGCCGACGTGGTGGTGGTGGCCGGTGACGTCCGCGCCACCGGGATGATCGCCGCCCAGATGCCGGAGCGCTGGCAGGACCTGGTGGTGCGGACCGACGCCGGGTCCCGGGCCGGCGGTGCCGACCAGACCATGCTGGACGACCTCACCGTACAGACCATCGCGGAGGTCGCCGACCAGCGGATCACCGCCGCGCTGGACCGGTTCGGCGTGCAGGAGGACGTCGGCGCCGGCCTCGACGCGGTCGTCTCGGCCCTGCAACGCAACCAGGTCGACACCATGCTCATCGTCGACGACCCGTCGGCCAACGGGGAGCTGTGGATCGGCCCGGAGCCGACCGAGATCGCCGTCGACCCCGCCCAGTTGAGCGCGATGTCGGTGGACGACCCGCTCCGGGTACGCGCCGACGCGGCGCTGGTCCGGGCGCTGGTCGGCACCGACGCGGCGTTGACAGTGCTCGGCGCGGACGAGGCGCCCGAACTCACCGACGGTGTCGGCGCGGTGCTGCGCTACGTCGACGAGGGCACCCCGGGGCGCGGCAATGGCTGAGCGCCGTGTCGCGGACCTGGTGGTGGAGCGGCTGCGGGCGTGGCGGGTGCCGCGCGCCTTCGGCTACCCCGGTACGGCGATCGCCCCGCTGATCGAGGCGCTGGACCGCTCCGGGGGCGACCCGGCGTTCGTACCGGCCCGGCACGAGGAGACCGCCTCGTTCATGGCCACCGGGCACGCCAAGTTCACCGGCGGCATCGGGGTCTGCCTGGCCACCCAGGGACCCAGCGCGGTGCAACTGCTCAACGGCCTGTACGACGCGAAGCTGGACAGCAAACCGGTGGTGGCGATCGTCGGCGAGGACGTCACCGGCCCGCTGGGCGGCGCGCACCAGCAGATCGGGTTGAGCCGGCTCTTCGGCGACGTGTGCAACCAGTTCGTCCAGTACGGCCGCAGCCCGGAGAGCGTACCGGCGCTGCTGGACCAGGCGTTCCGTACCGCGGCGGCGACCCGCAGTCCGACCTGTGTGGTGCTGCCGCGGCACCTGCAGGAGGCCCTGGTGCCCGACCTGGGCACGTACGCGGCCGGCGTCATCACGGCGACCCCTGGCGAGCCGCTGGCCCGGGTGCTGCCGCACGAGGTGGACCTCGACGCCGCCGCGCAGGTGCTCGGCAACGGCCGGCGCACGGCGATCCTGGTGGGTCAGGGGGGCCGGGGAGCGGCCGCCGAGATCATCGAGCTGGCCGACCGGCTCGGCGCGGGGGTGGCCACCTCGCTGCTGGGCAAGCCGGTCCTCGACGAGCGACTGTCCTTCCACGCCGGGGTGCTCGGCGAGGTCGGCACGCCGGCCGCCGCCGAGCTGATGGGTGGCTGCGACACGCTGCTGCTGGTCGGCACCAACGACCCGTGGACCGACTACTTCCCGATGCCCGACCAGGCCCGCACGGTGCAGATCGACATCGACGGCACCCGCATCGGCAGCCGGTACCCGGCCGACGTGCCACTGGTCGGGGACGCCGCCGAGACGCTGCGCGCGCTGCTGGCCCGGGTGCCCTCCCGAGCTCATCAGCAGTGGCGTGCCACGGTGGAGAGCGCCGTCGACAGGTGGCGGGCGACGGCCGCCGACCGGGCCGCCGCGCCCGCCGAACCGATCAACCCGCAGCTCGTGCTCCAGGAACTCTCCGCCCGGGTCCCGCAGACCGGCTCGGTCGCGGTCGACGTCGGCTCGGTCCTCTACTGGTACGCCCGGCACCTCGTGCTGCCGCCCGGGGTGAACGCGCAGCTGTGCGGCACCCTCGGCTCGATGGGCTGCGCCCTGCCGTACGCGGTGGCCGCCAAGCTCGCCGCGCCCGACCGGCCGGTGATCGCGCTGCTCGGCGACGGGGCCATGCAGCTCAACGGCCTCGCCGAGCTGATCACGGTGTCGCACCACTGGCAGCGGTGGGCCGACCCACGGTTGGTGGTGCTCGTGCTCAACAACCGCGACCAGAACGGCATGGGCGGTGGCCGGGAGCCGTCGTCCGATCCCACCCACCGTCGCCCGGACGTGCCGTACGCCGGCTGGGCCCGCCTGCTCGGGCTGCACGGTGTCCGGGTGGACCGCCCGGAACTGGTCGGCGCCGCCTGGGACGAGGCGCTCGCCGCGGACCGCCCGTGCGTCCTGGAGGCGGTAGTCGACCCGGCGGTGTCGTTGGCGCCGCCGGAGCCGGCCTTCGCCGACCTGCGCGGTCTGTACGCCGAGGGGGAGCCCGCCCGGCGGGTCCGCGAGCAGGTGGAGCAGGCCGTGGCCGTCGAGGATCTCGTTTAGGCGTATCCGACCGGGGCATCAGTAGCGGCCCGACGACGCTGGAGGTCACATGCCGGAGCCCGCCGACCGACGCTGGGGTCCCGCGTCGCTGCCGCAGCCGCGCGGTCCGCTGTCCGCCGCGGTGACCGATGCGCTGCGTCTGCCGCCGCACGACCTGCCGCCCGACCTGGGCGTCGACCTCGACCCGGCCGACGCGTTCGTCGACGAGGACCTGCAACTGACCCTGTTCCTCTGCTACGAGCTGCACTACCGGGGCTGGCGCGGGGTGGACGAGGGCTGGGAGTGGCAGCCCACGCTGCTGGCTCTGCGGGCCCGCGCCGAGCGGCCCTTCGAGGCGGCACTGCGCCGGCTGGCCGGCGCGCCGACGGTGCCGGCCGGCGGGGTCGCCGCCGGGCTGGGCGAGCTGGTCGCGGCCGACGACGGGCCGCCGCTGGCCGCCACGCTCCAGCGGCGCGCCGACCTCACCCAGTTCCGCGAGTTCGTCGCCCACCGCTCCGTCTACCACCTGCGCGAGGCGGACCCGCACAGTTGGGCGCTGCCCCGCCTCGGCGGTCCCGCCAAGGCCGCCCTCGTCGAGATCCAGACCGACGAGTACGGCAACGGCCGGCTGGACCGGATGCACGCCGAGCTGTTCCGGCGCACCCTCGACCGGTTGGGCATGGACACCGGCTACGCCGCCCACCTGGACCTGGTGCCCGCGGTGACGCTGGCGACCAACAACCTGATGTCGCTGTTCGGGCTGCACCGACGGCTGCGCGGCGCGCTGCTCGGGCACCTGGCGGCCTTCGAGATGACCTCGTCCCTGCCGAACCGCCGATACGGCAACGGCCTGCGCCGGCTCGGCCTCGACGAGGTGGCCACCCGCTTCTACGACGAGCACGTGGAGGCCGACGCGGTGCACGAGCAGATCGCCGCGCACGACCTGTGCGGCGGCCTGGTCCGTGCCGAACCGGCGCTCGCCCCCGACGTGCTGTTCGGCGCGGCGGCGGCGCTGGCGGTGGACCGGCTGTTCGCAGCGCACCTGCTGGACAGTTGGGCGGCCGGCCGCAGTTCGCTGCGGTCACCCGTGCCGCCGCCCGTGCCGCCGGGCGTTGCGCCGATCGTGCCGCCGACCGTCTCGCTCGCCGTGGCGGCGTCCGCCGCCGTGACGCCGTCGGCTGCCCGGCCCGTCGCCGTCTGACGGCCTCGACGGGCTTGCCGCAGCGGAGGCCGGAGAGGCACCCTGCCCGGCCCTTGTGTGCGTCCTTTGCTCTGCTTCAACCCACGCAACGGTTGCGGCCGCCCAGTGTTGCGTCCGTTGAAGCAGAGCAAAGGACGCGGCGCACCTGCCGGGGCCTCTCGTCCTCGCTCTGTGGTCACGGGCGCAACGCCGTCACGAGGCGCGCAACGCCGTCACGAGGCGCGCAACGCCGTCACGAGGCGCGCTCTGTCGTCAC
The DNA here is from genome assembly GCF_000297395.2 of Micromonospora lupini str. Lupac 08. Lineage (GTDB taxonomy): Bacteria > Actinomycetota > Actinomycetes > Mycobacteriales > Micromonosporaceae > Micromonospora > Micromonospora lupini. The sequence goes on from NZ_HF570108.1 coordinate 3,404,540, forward strand.
GAGGCGCGCTCTGTCGTCAGGAGGCGCGCTCTGTCGTCAGGAGGCGCGGGGCCCTCGCATCACGTCTCGCGACTGGTGCCCGCGCGGAAGTTGACCACCTTGTGCGTGCCGTCGCAGAACGGCTTGAGCGCCGACTTGCCACACCGGCACAGCGCGACAGTGCCCCGGCGCGCGTCGATCCGCTCGCCGTCCGGCGTGACCAGGGTGAAGTCGCCCCGGACCAGCAGCGGACCGTCCTCGTACGGGGTGATCGTGGCGGCGGACTCGCCGGTGTCCTCGGTGCGCATGGGCCCGGAAGTGCCCGCCCCGGCCGCGACGAAACCCGTGCGGACGTCGTGGGTTCCTGCGGTCCGATCGTCCCCGCCGGCCCGCTCCCGCCGCCCGGAGCCGATCGTCGCCGAACGCCGCTGACCTGTGGATTGTTGCCGCCGGGTGGGTGATGCCCCGTTTGAACCCCATCGGGACGGGAAGCCGGGCCGCGTGGTGAGCGAACGAGGCAAGGTGGGCCCGGTGCACAAGGTGCACAAGGGGCTGACGGCCGACGGCGCCGGTCTGGCCGGCGACCGGGTCGTGGCCCAGGGCAGCGCCGCCCGGGTGCTGGTCGCCGCCACCGCCCGGGCGCTGCGCGGTGAGGACTGCGCCGACCTGGGGCACACCGGACCCGCCTCGCGGTTCCCGGGAGCCCCCGAGCCGGTGCGCCGCGCCGCGGTGAGCCGGGCCGCCGGACGGGTCGCCCTCACCGTGGACCAGGTCGGCGAGGTGGACGCGGCCCGGGTCGCCCGCTGGTTCGTCGACCAGTACCCGCGCCGCAGCTACCCCGGAGTGCTCATCGGCTCCCCGCACGGCGCGGCGGCCCATCTCGCGGTGGCTCTCGGCGTGCCGTGGCTGCCCGCCGGCTTCGAGATGACCGCGCACTGGAGCGACGGCGCGGTGGACCGCCCGGAGGCGGCGCTGGAGCACGGCGGCGCGCTCGCCGAACGCCTGCTCGCCGCCAATCCCGACGTGCACCTGCGTCAGGTGCACTGCCCGGCCAGTCGGGGGCCGCTGACCGGGGTCACCGTGTCGCTGGCCGCCCGCTGGCGGGCGCTGCCGGCCGCGTACGCGCAGTTCCTGACCGACCGGCTGAACGCGGGCGCCCCGGTGCTGCTGGTGCGTGACGCCCGCACGTGGCCCGTGTCGGAGCGCGGCCCCGGGCACAGCTTCCAGGTCGGCTGCCCGGCCAGCGGGCTGGACCCGGTGGACTTTCACCCCGACAGCCACGCCCTGCGGCAGGTCCTGCGCGCCGTGGGCGGGAACGCCGCCCAGTGGGCGCCGCCGGAGGTGTCGGCGCCGTCGGGCGACGCCGAGCACGGCATGGAGTCCGGTTTCGAGCTGGCGGCGCGGGACTACGCGGCCCGGCACGGACATCCGCTGCACCAGGTGCTGGTGCCCCGGCCGGCGTCGCTGAGCGCGGGCGTGGCCGACCTGTACCGGCGGTGGCTGCGGGCCGCCGGCAAGACCGGTGACCGGTTGGTGGTCGAGTGCGGCCGGCTGCTCGATCCGTGGCAGGTGGTACGGGCGGGGCTGGTGCCGTACTGGTGTGAGAACGCCACCCGCCGCAGCGTCGACGAGGCCGAGTGGTGGCTGGCCGGCAGTGAGGCGTTCAGCTCGGTGGACGTCCTGCCCGAGCCTCCCGGGATGCGCTCACCCGCCCTGGCCGGGCTGCCGCAGTGGCTGGCCGTCGCGGGCTTCGGCCGACGGCGGCGGGCGCTGGACCGGACCTCGGCCCGGGGCTACCCGGTGACGTCCGTGCCGACGCGCCGGGCCACCGAGGTTCTGCGCGCCCAGCCGTACGACCTGCCCGCTCCGCCCCCGCTGGGGGCCGCTGAGGCCCTGTCGGTGCTCCGCGACAGCGGCGGCCACCAGGGGTTGCTCGTCTCCTGAGGGGAGCACGCCGAAACTTCCTCGCGAACCCGGGGTCCCGTGATTGAGTACCTACGGAGCGGGAACATCGCTGACTGCGACAGCCTGATTGCGCTGCGTAGAGGCGTTGTCGCCCGCTGGCATCCCAGTCACTGACCCACTTTCCGGCCCGGTGCGTGGCCCGACCACGCGCACGACCGGTTTCCCGATCCGGGCGGGGGACCTTCCTGAGGGAGGCGCGGATGTTCGGACAGACGAGCACGACCACGACCACACCACCACCCACCGAGCGTGGTCTGGAGGACCTGGACTCGGCGGCGCTGGCGTACGCGGCCCGGATCGCGGGGCTGCCGCCGGAGCGACGGGGGGAGGCCCGGGACGACCTGGTGCGCTTCGCGCTGCCGTTCGCCGGGCGACTGGCCCGCCGCTACCGGGGCCGTGGAGAGCCGCTGGAGGACCTGGAGCAGGTGGCCCGCCTCGGGCTGGTCAACGCCGTCGACAGGTACGACCCGGAACGGGGTTCGTTCACCGCGTACGCGGCGATCACCATCGTCGGCGAGATCAAGCGGCACTTCCGGGACCGCACCTGGGGCGTGCACGTGCCCCGGCGGCTGCGCGACCTGATCCTCGAGGTGGGGCAGGCCACCGCCGCGCTGACCAGCGAGCTGTCCCGGGCGCCGTCGGTGGCCGAGCTGTCGGCACGCCTGGAGACGCCGCAGGAGGAGATCCTCGCGGCGCTGGAGTCGGCGGCCGGCTACAGCCCGGCGTCCCTGAACGCGCCGGTCGGCGGGGAGAGCTCCGCGGAGTTCGGTGACCTCGTCGGCGAGTCGGACAACGCGTTGGAATCGGTCGACGACCGGGTGACGGTGAGCGGCCTGCTGCACCGGCTGCCCTGGCGCGAACGCCGCATCCTTGCCATGCGCTTCTACGGCAACCAGACCCAGGCGGAGATCGCCGCCCGGTTCGGCATCTCGCAGATGCACGTCTCCCGGCTGCTGTCGCGGGCGCTGACCTGGCTGCGGCAGGCCATGCTCGCCGACGCGCCGCCGCCGTGGCAGAACGGGGCCGCCGAACCGGACCCGGGCAAGACCCGCATCTCGATACGGCAGAACGGCGACGGGGTCGTCGTCGAGGTCGGCGGTGAGGTGGACCGGGACGGCGCGGACCAACTGCGCCGCGCGATGCTGGAGGCCGTCAACGGCCAGCCGAGCGAGGTCGTCGTCGACCTGGTCGGGGCGGGCGGCTTCGACGCCGGCGGAATCGCCGCGCTGATGGCGGGGCGGGACGCGGCGGAGCGTACCGGCGTGCCACTGCGGCTGACCCGGGTGCAGCCCGCGGTGCGCCGCTCGCTCACCGCCGCCGGCCTGGCCCCTGCCCGGGACTGACCGCACACGGACGAACGAAGGGCCGACACCCCGCGGGGTGTCGGCCCTTGCGCGCGTACCCCTGGTCAGCGCTCTTCGGTCTCGCCGTCGCTGTGCGGGTGCCGCCAGCGTTCGTGCGGCTTCGGCGCGTCCTCGGCGTCCTTCGGCGCGTCGCTCTCCTCGAAGCTCGGCCGGCGTACGCCCTCGGGCTCCGGCACGTCGACCGGACGGGCGCCGGACTCCGGCGCCGGCTGGTACGCGACCGCGTCCCGGGCGCCGTGCGCGCCCTCGGCGGCGGGTGACTCCGGCGCGTGGTGCTCCATGCGCAGCTCGTCGCCGAAGTGCTGCGGCGGCTTCGTGGTGCGTTGCGGCAGGTCCCGGCCCAGGTCGGCGACGAGGGGGCCGTACTTCAGGTCGAACGCCGGGCGTTCCGAGCGGATGCGGGGCATCTTGTCGAAGTTGCGCAGCGGCGGCGGGCAGGTGGTCGCCCATTCGAGGGAGTTGCCGAAGCCCCACGGGTCGTCCACCGTGACGATCGCCCCGTACCGCCAGGACTTCCACGCGTTGTAGATGAAGAAGAGCGTGGACAGGCCGAGGATGAAGGCGAAGATGCTGGAAATGGTGTTCAGCGTGGTGAAGCCGTCGGTGGGCAGATAGTCGGCGTACCGGCGGGGCATGCCCTCGGCGCCCAGCCAGTGGTGCACGAGGAAGGTGCCGTGGAAGCCGATGAACATCGTCCAGAAGTGCGCCTTGCCGAGCCGCTCGTCGAGCAGTCGGCCGGTTATCTTCGGCCACCAGAAGTAGTACCCGCCGAAGAGGGCGAAGACCACGGTGCCGAAGACCACGTAGTGGAAGTGCGCCACCACGAAGTACGTGTCGTGGGTGTGGAAGTCGACCGGAGGGCTGGCCAGCAGGACGCCGGTGAGGCCGCCGAGCAGGAAGGTGACCAGGAAGCCGATGGCGAACAGCATCGGTGTCTCGAAGGTGAGCTGCCCCTTCCACATGGTGCCGATCCAGTTGAAGAACTTCACTCCGGTGGGCACCGCGATCAGGTAGCTCAGGATGCTGAAGAACGGCAGCAGCACCTGGCCGGTGGCGAACATGTGGTGCGCCCAGACCGTCATGGACAGCACGGTGATCGCGATGGTGGCCAGGACGATGCCGGTGTAGCCGAACAGCGGCTTGCGGGAGAACACCGGGATGATCTCGGTGATGATGCCGAAGAACGGCAACGCGATGATGTAGACCTCGGGATGGCCGAAGAACCAGAAGAGGTGCTGCCAGAGCATCGGGCCGCCGGTGGCGGCGTCGTACACGTGCGCGTTGAGCAGGCGGTCGGCCGAGAGGGCCAGCAGCGCGGCGGCCAGCAGCGGGAACACCAGGATCACCAGCACGCTGGTGAACAGCATGTTCCAGGTGAAGATCGGCATCCGGAACATGGTCATGCCGGGCGCGCGCAGGGTGAGGATCGTGGTGATCAGGTTGACCGCGCCGAGGATGGTGCCCAGCCCGGAGAGGACCAGGCCGACGACCCACATGTTCGCGCCCACGCCGGGGCTGTTCTCGACGCTGCTCAGCGGGCTGTACGCGGTCCAGCCGAAGTCCGCCGAGCCGCCCGGGGCGAGGAAGCCGCCGACCACCATGAGGCCGCCGAACAGGTACAGCCAGTAGGCCAGCGCGTTGAGCCGGGGGAACGACACGTCCGGCGCGCCGATCTGGATCGGCACGATGAAGTTGGCGAATCCGAAGGCCGCGGGCGTGGCGAACAGCAGCAGCATCACCGCGCCGTGCGAGGTGAAGAGCTGGTTGTACTGCTCCGAGGAGAGGAACTGCAGGCCCGGTCGGGCCAGCTCGGCGCGCATCAGCATCGCCTGCAGGCCGGCCAGCAGGAAGAACCCGAAGGAGGTCAGCAGGTACAGCACGCCGATCTGTTTGTGGTCGGTCGTGGCCAGGAACTTGATCAGGGAGTTGCCGGGGACCGGCGCCCGCAGGGCTCCGGGGAAGCCCCCGAAGCGGGCCGGTGCAAGGATCGCCGGGCCCCGATCGCGACCGGGTTCCGTGGTTACCCGCTTGGGCATGGCTGCTCACCCCGTCGTGACGGCAGAAAGGACGGGCGTGCCTACCCGACCCTCGCACCATGTAACCAGGCTGAAGCGGTAATTTCGGTCAGATCGCCGGTACCGGTCGAAGCCGCCCTCGTGCCTCAGGTCGCCGGAAGCATCGCCCAGACGGCCTTGCCCTGACCCGCGGGCACGCTGCCCCACCGCTGCGCCAGCTCGCGGACCAGCAGCAGCCCTCGGCCGCCCTCGGCCCGCAGATCGAGGCCGGCCGGCTGGGCGGCGGCCCGGCTGCCGTCCACCACGGCCAGGTGCAGGTACGGCCTGCGCAGCGTCAACGTCACCTGCATCGGGGTGCCGGCGTGCCGCACCACGTTGCCGACCAGCTCGCTGAGCACCAGCGCGGCCGGGCCGGCCGCCACGGGCAGGTTCCACCTGGAGCACGCGTCACCGACCAGCTCCCGGGCCCGCCGGCAGGCCCCGGCCACCGGCTCCAGCCGGGCCCGCATCCGCAGCGTCCCGGTCGCGCCGGCCATCCGGGTCGCCTCCGCGCAGTCCTGCGACACCGGCACCACCCGGCACGTCGTCGACTCGGCCAGCCAGCGCGCGGCGGCCGGCGGCGGCGCGCACAGCACCACCGGCACCGCCGGCCACTCCTCGGCCCGCCGGGCCGTCGCCGCGAACACCGACAGCGCCAGCCGGTCCCGCACGGTCACCTGCGCGAGGTCGACCACCAGCGCCTCCGGCTGGGCGGCCAGGGCCCCGTCCAGCGCCTGGTGCACCGAGCGCATCGTGCCCAGATCGAGGGCGCCGGTGAGCCGGACGACCGCCACCGGTGCGACCTCGCGCACCTCGCAGGTGATCCGGCTGGCCATCGGCGTGCCCTCGATTCGCTGGTCGGTCGGGATCTGCCCACTACCCGAGGCCCCCCGGCACCAAACCGGACCGGTCCGTCAGGGGACGCAGGTCACGCCCGGACCCGCAGGTCAGCGGCGTGCCCGCCCGGTCAGCAGACCCAGCGCGATCAGGCCCAGCCCGAGGCCGAGGTGCAGCCAGCCGTCGGCGACGTTGACCGGCAGGACGTTCGCGCCGGTGTCGTGGTCGACAGCCAACCCGTAGAGCCAGAGCACCAGGTACACGGCGCCGCCGCCGATGAGGAAGGTCCGCGCGCCGCCGACCGTCCGCGCCAGCGCCAGGCCGGCCACCCCGAACAGCAGGTGTACGAGGTTGTGCAGCACCGAGACCTGGAAGGCGCCGAACAGGAACGCGCCCGAGCCGTGCCCGGCGAAGCGCAGATTGTCCGTACCGCTGGTGATCCCCGGGACGAAGCCGAGCACACCGACCAGCAGGAACAGCACGGAAGCGGCGCTCGCCGCCCGGCGTACCGGCGGCGTGCCGTCGGCCGGGTTGGCCCGGGCCCGGGAGTGCGCCATCGGTCCGACCATCACCGGCTCCTCGCTGCGCGACGGCGTGAGCGGTGCGTCTCCCCGTTGCCGCCGACGGCAAACGCGCCGGCGGCAACGGGTGCGCTCTCAGACCGGTTGCAGGCGGGGCGCGGTGGCCGGCTCGCGGACCCGCTGGTACAGCTCGACGTAGCGCTGGGCCATCACCGCGGGCGTGAACCGCTGCGCGGCCACCCGCCGGCACTCGTCCGGGTCGAGCAGGTCGGCGGCAAGCACGAGGTCGTCCAGCTCGGCCTCGTCGGCGGTGAGCAGGCCGGTGCGGCCGTGCTCGATCAACTCCGGCAGGCAGCCCCGGGAGGTGGCCACGACCGGCGTGCCCAGGGCCAGTGACTCGACCACCGCCGTGCCGCCCGGCTCCTCCCAGCGCAGCGGGAACAGCGACGCGCGGGCGCCGGCCAGCAGGTCGTCACGCTCCTGGCCGGCCACGGTGCCGATCCAGCGCACCAGGTCACCGTCGACGTGCGGCGCCACCTCGTCGAGGTAGAACCGCACGTCCGGGTTCTGCCGGGCCTCGTCGCCGGCCGCGGCCAGGTCGGCCGGGCGATGGTACGGCCCCACCGGACCGGCCAGCACCAGTGGTACGCCGATCCGGTGCGCGAGCCGCGCGCCCACGTCCTGCCCCTTGCCCGGGTTGATCCGCCCGAGGATGAGCAGGTGCTCGCCCTTCTCCGGGCGGGGCCGGCGGTCGGCGTCCACGGCGAGGGGCGTGGACAGGTGCACGTGACCCACGGAGTGCTCGCGCAGCGCCAGCGGGGCCCGGGCCAGCTGCGACGCCGAGACGCCGTTGACCCGGACCCGGTCGCCGCCGTCCAGGCTGCCGTACAGCGCGGGGTGCTTGGCCAGGTCCCAGTGCAGGGTGTGCAGGGTCGGCGGCCCGGACGGCCCCATCGCGGTGAGGGTGGCCAGCCCGACCGCCTCCACGTGGTCGTGGACCAGGTCGATGTCGTCGCGGGAGTGCAGCTCGCGGACCACCCAGGCCAGGTGCGCCTGGGCGATCCCGCAGACCTGGTTGTACGGCCGTTGCAGCGCCGCGAACTGCCCGTCGGCGAACACCGACACCTTCTCGTCCACCGGCAGACTGCTGCTCTCCACCGAGGCGAGGACCACCCGCACGCCGAGTCGCCGCAGCTCCGGCACCAGGGTGGCGATCACGTTCTCGATGCCGCCGTAGCCGGGCGGGGGAACCGACAGCCACGGGCCGGCGTTCATCAGCACGGTGAGGCTCATCGGTCGCCCTCCCGCGCCGCGGCGGACCGCGGCCGTGCCGCGGCGCTCACGCCGCGGCCACGCGTCGGCGGGGGACCCGGTGGCGCAACTCGGCAAGCGGCGGGCGCTCCTCGATGGACACGTCGCTGACCACGATCTCCCGGTCCAGGTTCGGCAGCGTGTCCGATCCGCCCCGGCGGAACTGCGTGAGCAGCGCCTCCGGCATCGTGCCGGGGCTCGCCCAGCCGCGTCGTTGCAGCCGGGACCAGGCCGTCAGCATGATCTGCGCGGACATCCGGCCGAGCGCCGCCGTGTCCTGGTGGCGGTGCTTGCGCTCGCCCAGGTCGACCTGCGCCAACGCGTCCAGGCCGACCAGGTCCAGCAGGTCGATCATCATCGCCGTCTCCACGCCGTACCCGGAGACGAACGGCACCTGGGACAACACGTCCCGGCGACCGGCGTACTCGCCGGCGAGCGGCTGCACGAAACCGGCCAGCTCGGGCCAGAAGAGGTTGAGCAGCGGTCGCGCCATCAGCTCGGTCACCCGGCCGCCGCCGTCCTGCTCCACACTGGCGGCGCCCACCAGGGGCCGGTGATAGAAACCCTTCACGAAGTCCACCGACGGGTCGGTGAGCAGCGGCCCCAGCAGACCGGTGACGAAGTGCGGGCGGAACTCCCGTAGGTCGGCGTCGATGAACGCCACCACGTCGCCCTCGGCGGCGGCCAGTCCGGCCCAGAGCGCGTCGCCCTTGCCGGTGAGCCGGGGCAGGCCGCGGGTCATCGCGTCCTGGCTGACCACCTCGGCGCCGGCGGCGCGGGCCACCTGAGCGGTGCGGTCGGTCGACCGTGAATCCACCACGATCAGTTCGTCGACGAGAGCGACCCGATCCATCAGGTGTTCCCGGATGGTCGACACGATCGCGCCGACGGTCGCCTCCTCGTTGCGTGCCGGCAGCACCACGCTGACCCGGCTCTCTCCCTTGGCGCGCAGCAGCCGGCGTGCCGGCCAGTCCGCCGCCGTGGTGGTCCGGTACGTGGCCCACGCCTCCACCACCGGTGACACGGTCGTATCCCGCACGGGCACCCCTCCGTTTCGTGCGTGGAACAAGCGGACTCTCTAATTCCCACTCGTCACCACGCGCTAACCGTTCCCAGCGCAACAGCTTGATCACGATGGTGACATCGCCGCGTTCCCAGGTGATGAACGTTTGATTGCGCACACCCCAGGGGACTGCTCCCAGCGAAGTCGAAACGTTCTCGAAAGAGGTTGTCGCATGGGTGGATGCCGGGTGGGTCTCGTGGGAGCCGGCGGGGTGGCACAACGCCATGCGCGGGTGCTGTCCGGGTTCGACGACGTCGAACTGGTCGGGGTGACCGACGTGGTGCCGGAGGCGGCGTCCGCGCTGGCCGCCCAGCACGGCGGGCAGACCTTCCGCGACGTCGCCGAGCTGCTGGCCGCCGCCCCGGACGCGGTGTACGTCTGCGTGCCACCCTTCGCGCACGGCCCCGCCGAGGAGGCGGTGATCGACGCCGGGGTGCCGATGTTCGTGGAGAAGCCCGTCGCCGTCGACCTGGCCACCGCCGAGCGCGTCGCCGACCTCGTCGCCCGGCGTGGGCTGCGCACCGCCGTCGGGCACCACTGGCGCTACCTGAGCGTGCTCGAACAGGCCCGGGAGCTGCTCGCCGACCGTCCGGTGCGAATGGTCAGCGGCGCCTGGCTCGACAAGGTGCCGCCGGTCGCCTGGTGGTCGCGCCGCGACCGCTCCGGAGGCCCCGTGGTCGAGCAGGCCGCCCACGTGCTCGATCTGATCCGGGTGCTGGCCGGCGAGGTCACCGAGGTCACCGCGTACGGCAACGGCACGCCACCGCCTGTCGACGGCGCCGACATCGACTCGGTGACCACCGCCGCGCTGCGCTTCGCCGACGGCGCGGTCGGCACCCTCAGCGCGGCCTGCGTGCTGGGCTGGAAGCACCGGGCGGGCCTGGAGATCCTGGCCGACGGGCTGGTCCTGGCGCTCACCGAGGACGGATTGCTGATCCGCGACGCCGACGGCGAGCGACACGTCCCCGCCGATCCGGAGGCGGCCCGGGTGGCGGTGGACCGCGCCTTCGTCGACGCGGTACGCGGTGTCGGTGACGACGTCCGCGTCCCGTACGCCGAGGCGCTGAAGACCCAGCGGCTGGCCCTCGCGGTGGCCGACTCGGCTCGCACCGGCCAGACGGTGCGGCTCGCCACTCCCGCCGCGCCGGTCGCGCTCACCAGCGGGGTGAGCGTCGATGCGTGATCGGGTCGTCACGGTAACCGCCCCCGGCCGGGTGGAGCTCGTCGAGCAGGAGGCCGCAGCGCTGCGCCCCGGCACCTTTCGCGTCGAGACGCTGTTCAGCGGCGTCTCCGCCGGCACCGAGCTGAGCTACGTCAAGGGCACGAATCCCTACCTGAACGTCACCTGGAACGCCGATCTGGGGCTCTTCCAGCCCGGTGAGGCCAGCACCCCGTACCCGGTGACCCGGCTGGGGTACATGCAGGTCGGCCGGGTGGTGGAGAGCGCCACCCCGGCCATCGCGGTGGGCACGGTCGGCGCGATGACCTACGGGCACCGCACCGGCTGGCTTGCCGACCCGGTCGCCGAGCGGTTCGTACCGCTGCCCGACGACCTGGACCCGCTGCTCGGCGTCTACGTCGCGCACATGGGCCCGATCTGCGCCAACGGCCTGCTGCACGCCGCCGCCGACCTGCACGGCGCGGACGTCCGCTCGCTCGGCGACGGCGTACGCGGCCGGCGGGTCGCCGTGGTCGGCGCCGGCGTGGTGGGTCTGCTGACCGCCCTGCTCGCCCGGCGACACGGCGCCGCCTCGGTGGTGGTGCTCGACCCCACCCCGCGCCGCCGCGAGGTCGCCGAGGCGCTCGGCCTGGAAACCCTCGACCCGGACGCGGACGACCCGGCCGTGGTGCTCAAGACCCGGTGGGCCCACACCGCCGGTGACCGGGGCGCCGACGTCGTGTTCCAGTGCCGGGGTCAGGCGTGGGCGTTGCAGCTCGCGCTGCGGACGCTGCGCCCGCAGGGCACCGTGATCGACCTGGCCTTCTACCAGGGCGGCGCGGACGCGGTCCGTCTCGGTGAGGAGTTCCACCACAACGGGCTGGCGCTGCGCTGCGCCCAGATCGGGCGGGTGCCGCGCGGGCTCGCGCCCACCTGGGACCGGGAACGGCTCTCCGCCGAGACCATCGACCTGCTGCGGGCGTACGGGGACGTGATCCGCAAGCACCTCGTCTCGGCGGTGGTGCCCTTCGACGACGCGCCCACCCTGCTCACCGACCTGGCCGAGCGCCGCCGCCAGGAGTTGCAGGTCGTCCTGTCCGCCTGACCTGCCGGAGCGCGCTCGCCGGGTGACACGGCGGGTTACCGTTCCCGCCATGAGCACCCCGAAGGACGGGCCGGTCGGCGACGCACCCGCGAGCCGGCCGGTCGGTCTGGCCGCGCTGCTGCCGTACCTGCGGGAGCACCGCGGCACCCTCGTCGCGGTGGGCGCGCTGTCGCTGCTCGGCTCGGCGGCGTCGCTGGCCCAGCCGCTGCTCACCCGGTCGGTGCTCGACCGGATCGGCGCCGAACGCCAGGTGTCCGCGCTGGTGGCGGTGCTGGTGGCGCTCGTGGTGCTCGGCGCGGCGATCGGCGGGCTGCGCGACTACCTGCTGCAACGCACCGCCGAGGGGCTGGTGCTGAGCACCCGGCGACGGCTGGCCGGTCACCTGCTGCGGCTGCCCATCGCCGAGTACGACAGGCGGCGCACCGGCGACCTGCTCTCCCGCGTCGGGTCGGACACCACGCTGCTGCGGGCGGTCGTCACCTCCGGGCTGTTCGAGACGGTCACCGGGGCGGTGATGGTGCTCGGCGCCGGCACCGCGATGGTGCTGCTCGACCCGCTGCTGTTCGGTGTCACCCTGCTCGGGGTGGCGCTGGGGCTCGGCTTCGCCGCCACCTTCGCCCGCCGGGTCCGGGCGCTTGCGCGCCTCGCCCAGGAGCGGATCGGCGAGATGACCTCGGCGGTGGAGCGGGCCATCTCGGCGTCCCGGACCATCCGGGCCAGCCGCGCCGAGAGCCGGGAGGCGGAGACCGTCACCGGCAGCGCCCGGGAGGCGTACGCGGCGGGGCTGCGGGTGGCCCGGGTGCAGGCGCTGATCGGGCCGATCGGCTCGGTCACCGTGCAGGGGGCGTTCCTGCTGGTCCTGGGGATCGGCGGGGCGCGGGTCGCCGCCGGGGCGATCTCCGTCGGTGACCTGGTCGCCTTCGTCATGTACCTGTTCCTCCTGGCCCTGCCGCTGGGCCAGGTGCTGCGCGCGTACACCCAGTTGCAGTCCGGTCTGGGGGCGTTGCAGCGGATCGAGGAGATCCTGGCCGTGCCGGCGGAGGGCGCGGCGGACCGACCGGCGGCCCCGACCGCCACGACGACCCCACGCCGGCCGGCCCCGATGATCGAGTTCGACCGGGTCGGGTTCGGCTACCCGGGCGGCGCGCCGGTGCTGCACGACGTCAGCTTCGCGGTGCCGGCCGGCACCCGTACCGCCCTGGTCGGCCCCTCGGGCGCCGGCAAGTCGACGCTGCTGGCCCTGGTCGAGCGCTTCTACGAGGTGAGCGCCGGCGCGGTCCGCGTCGACGGGGCCGACGTGCGGGAGCTGCCCCGCGACGCGCTGCGCGCCCGGCTCGGGTACGTCGAGCAGGAGGCTCCCGTGCTCGCCGGCACGCTGCGCGAGAACCTGCTGATCACCGCGCCGGACGCCACCGACGACCGGCTGCGCGACGTCCTCGCCGAGGTGAACCTGAGTCACCTGGTGGAGCGCACCGCGCAGGGCCTGGACGTCCAGGTGGGGGAGGGCGGGGTGCTGCTCTCCGGGGGTGAGCGACAGCGGCTGGCCATCGGGCGGGCGCTGCTGGCCGGCCCGCCGGTGCTGCTGCTCGACGAGCCGACAAGCAACCTCGACGCGCGCAACGAGGCCGCGCTGCGCCGGGCCATCGACGCGGTGGCCGTCCGCCGGACACTGCTGATCGTGGCGCATCGACTCGCCACCGTGGTGGACGCCGACCAGATCGTCGTGCTCGACGGCGGCCGGGTGGTGGCGGTGGGCACCCACGCCGAGCTGACCGTCACCGACCCCCTCTACCGGGAGCTTGCCACCCACCAACTGCTCGTCGCCTGACCCGGAGACGACGCGGAATCGACATGCCGGCGGATACCCGACCGGCCGGGCCGCGCAAGGCGGCCGGAATCGCGTACCGTTGCCGCTCATGGGTGTGTCGCAACGGTTCAAGAGCAAGTTCCGGCGGTTCCTCCAGCGCCCGGGATCAACCGTGGATCTTGCTCCGCTGGAGAAGCTGCTGCCGGCGATCGAGGCGCGCGAGGATGACCTCGCCGCGCTTGACGACGCCGAGCTGACCGAGGCCGCAGGCTCCGCCTCCGGCTACGAGGAGATCTGCGCCGTCGGCCGCGAGGCCGCCCGCCGGGGCCTCGACCAGCGACCGTACGACGTGCAGTTGCTCGGCGCGATGGCGCTGCTCTCCGGCAAGGTCGCCGAGATGGCCACCGGTGAGGGCAAGACGCTCACCGCCGCCATCGCCGCGTACGGGCACGTGCGGCTCGGCAACGGGCCGGTGCACGTGCTCACCGTCAACGACTACCTGGCCCGCCGCGACGCCCAGTGGATGGAGCCCATCTACACGCTGCTCGGCCTGACCGTCGGCTGGGTCAACGAGGCGTCCACGCCGCAGGAGCGGCGCGACGCCTACGGCTGCGACGTCACCTACGTCTCGGTGAGCGAGGCCGGCTTCGACTACCTGCGCGACCAGCTGGTCACCGACGTGGCCGACCGGGTGCAGCCCGCGCTGACCACCGCGATCATCGACGAGGCCGACTCGATCATGATCGACGAGGCCCGGGTGCCGATGGTCCTGGCCGGCGCGGTGCCGGGCGAGCAGGACCCGGTGCACGCCGCCGCCGCGCTGGTGCGCGGCCTGCGCAAGGGCAAGCACTACACGGTCGCCGAGGACGGGCGCAGCGTCGCCTTCACCTCCGCCGGCCTGGCCGCCGTCGAGGCCAAGCTCGGCATCGACCTGTACGACGAGGAGCACGTCGAGCAGCTCTCCGCGGTCCACGTGGCGCTGCACGCCCAGGCGCTGCTGCACCGTGACGTGGACTACATCGTCCGGGACGGCTCGGTCGAGCTGATCGACGAGATGCGCGGCCGGGTGGCCCAGCGCCGCCGCTGGCCCGACGGGCTCCAGGCGGCGGTCGAGGCCAAGGAGGGCCTGGACGCCACCGCCGAGGGCGAGGTGCTGGGCACCATCGCCGTGCAGGCGTTCATCGCGCTCTACCCGAAGGTGTGCGGCATGACCGCCACCGCGGTGCTGGTCGGCGACCAGTTGCGGGAGTTCTTCGGCCTCGAGGTCGCGGTGATCCCGCCGAACACCCCGTGTGTCCGCGAGGACGAGTCCGACCGGATCTACGCGACCCGTGCCGAGAAGGACGAGGCGCTGATCGACGAGATCCAGCGCTGGCACGCCAAGGGGCGCCCGGTGCTTGTCGGCACCCTGGACGTCAAGGAGTCGGAGGGGCTGGCCGCCGGGCTCAACGCGGCAGGCGTGTCCTGCGTCGTGCTGAACGCCAAGAACGACGACGAGGAAGCGGCGATCATCGCCGAGGCCGGCGCGTACGGCGCGGTGACCGTCTCCACCCAGATGGCCGGCCGGGGCGTCGACATCCGGCTCGGCGGCAGCGACCAGACCGACCAGGAGCGGGTGGCCGAGCTGGGTGGCCTCTACGTGATCGGCAGTGGCCGGCACGACAGCCGCCGCGTCGACGACCAGCTGCGCGGTCGCGCCGGCCGGCAGGGCGACCCGGGTGGCTCGGTCTTCTTCGTCAGCCTGGAGGACGACCTGGTCGTCCGGCACGCCGCCGACGCAATTCCCCCGTCGCCGCGGATGAACGCGGACGGCCTCGTCACCGACGAGCAGGTCGACTACGCGGTCGAGCACGCCCAGCGGGTCGCCGAGGGCGTCAACCACGAGATCCACCGCAACACCTGGCGCTACAGCGTGGTGATCGAGCAGCAGCGCATCGCCCTCGCCGCCCGCCGGGAGCGGCTGCTGACCAGCGACGTGGCCGCGCTGATGCTGCTGGACAAGGTGCCCGAGAAGGCCGGCGAGATGGACGAGGACCTGCTCGCCCGGGTGGCCCGCTCGATCGCGCTCTTCCACCTGGACCGGCTCTGGGCCGAGCACCTGGCCGAGCTGTCGGAGGTCCGCGAGGGCGTGCACCTGCGCGCGCTGGGCCGGCTCGACCCGCTGGACGAGTTCCACCGGGCGGCGGTCCCGGCGTTCAACAACCTCGTCCCGGAGATCGAGGCCCGCACCATCGCCACGTTCACCGAGACCGAGTTCGACGAGGACTGGACGCCCGAGGACGGCACCCTGATCCGGCCGACCGCCACCTGGACGTACCTGGTGCACGACAACCCGTTCGGCTCCGAGCTCGACCGGCTGATCGCCTCGATCGGGCGACGGCTCAGCGGCGCGTCGCGCTGACCTGGCCTTCGGGGCCTCTGCCACGCCCTCCGCGGTGTGGCAGAGGCCCCTCCTTACGCCGTTTCGATCCCGGTTTGCGAGGGTAGTAGGGCGGGTCGGTCACAGCGGAAAGAGGGCAGACCATGGCACAGGTGACGATGTCGGCGGGATGCGCGCGAGGGCGTACGAGGGCAGTGGAACGGTGAACGTGGACACGCGGGAACCGGTGGTCGAGCGACTTGGTGTGCTGGAGACCGCCGCGCTGTTGCGGGAGCTGACCGCCGGCCTGATCGCGCTTACCGATTTCGACGAGGCGCTGCTGGCGCTGGTCCGGGTCACCCGCGACGCGGTGGCCGGGGTGCGCTGGTGCGGCTTCACCGCCCTGCGGGCCGGCGAACCGGCCGGCGTGGCCGCCTCCGACGAACGGATGGCCAGTCTCGACGACCTGCGCCACGGGCCCGACTCGCCGGCGATGAGCGCGATCCGACGCCGCGAGATGATCCTCGCGGTGGACCTGGCCGGCGAGTCACGCTGGCCGGCCTGGACGCCCCGCGCCCGCGACCTCGGTGTCCGTGGGGTCATCTCCGCGCCGGTGGACATCGACGACCAGGTCATCGGGGCGATCAACCTGTACGCCGCCGCACCCGACGTCCTCACCCCGCAGCACCAGCTCACCGCGATGCTGCTCGCCGAGCACGCCGGCCTGCTGCTCGCCGCCGTCCGCGACCGACGCCGCCAGCAGGCGCTCGTCGGCGAGCGGGACGCCTCACTCCTGCACGACGGTGTCGTCGGGCAGGCCATCGGCGTGATCATGACGCAGCGCGGGTGCCCCCCGGCCGAGGCCCTCGACGTGCTGCGGACCGCCGCCTCGTCCCTGGACATCCCGCTGCGCGAGGTGGCCGAACGCCTCATCCGGACGGTCTCCCGCCCCCGCGAAACCTGACGCCGCCGCCGCCGCCGGCGGCGCGGCGCGGCGGGTTGATCGACTCGGTTTCCAGGAAATCGGGGTGTCCGAGCCGAGCGGACAGCGCGATTTCCTGCAACACGAGTGGATCACGTCGCCGGGTGCCCGTTCTCCCGGTCGGCGGCGAGTCGGGCGGCCTCGTTTCGTGCGACGGGGGGTCGGGTAGCACCCTGGTACTGGTGAGCTGCGCCGACCCTGGGGAGGACCGATGCAGAGCCGGCTGCGTGTGCAGGGGCATCCCATCCAACCGATGCTTGTGACGTTCCCGCTCGGGCTCTTCGTCAGCGCCACCGTCTTCGACCTCACCGACGTCGCCGGCGGGCCGACGTTCCTCGGCGAGGTCGGCTACTGGACCGGTGTCGCCGCCCTGTTCGCCGCCGCGATGACGGCGGTCGCCGGCATGGTCGACCTGTGGGACGTGCCGGTCGACGGCACCCGCCGCACCGCCATCGCCTTCAACCTCGTCAACGCGGCAATGGCCGGCCTGTTCCTGGTCACCTGCCTGGTGCGCGCCCACTCGCCGCATCGCGGCGCGACAGTCGCGATCCTGGCCACCGAGCTGGTCGCGCTCACCGCAGGTGGCGTGGGTGTGTACCTGGGCGCGCGGCTCATGCGCCAGTTCGACTCCGGCCGGGCCGACACCGGCAGCCTGGACGCCCTCGCCGGCGGCACCGTCGAGATCGCCCGCCCCCGCCCCTGACGGAGCCGTGCCGGTCGGTGCCGCGCTCGTCCGTGCCGCGCCCCGCGGCGACGTGGCCCCGTCCGTAAGGTGCCGTCCGAGGCGCGCCCGGCGGCGATGCGGCCCGTTCGTGGCGTGCCCGTCCGTGGTTGTGTCCGCCCGGAGGGGCCGGTGGCGGTCGCAAATGGGTTGCCCGTCGGGCGGCTGGCCGGTGAGGCTGCCTCCCATGAGCGCCGAACGGAACGTCGAGGAGTTGATCGCGGAGGCGGCCGCCGCGCCCGTCGACGGCTGGGGCTTCGCCTGGCTGGCCGGCCGGGCCACCGAGGAACGCCCACCCTGGGGGTACGCCAAGCTGGTCGCCGAACGGATGGCGCGCGCCGACGCCGCGCTGGACGTGGACACCGGGGGCGGTGAGGTGCTCGCCGAGGTTCCGTACCCGCCGAAGGTGTTGGTGGCGACCGAGGCGTGGCCGCCGAACGTCGAGGTCGCCCGGCGGACCCTGCGCCGGGTCGGCGCGACGGTGGTGGCGGTCGCCCCGGACTCGGCGCTGCCGTTCCGGGACGGGTCGTTCGACCTGGTGGTCAGCCGGCATCCGGTACGCACCGACTGGGCCCAGACGGCCCGGGTGCTGCGCCCCGGCGGCACGTACCTGTCCCAGCAGATCGGGCCGGGCACCATGCGGGAGCTGAGCGAGGCGATCCTCGGCCCGCTGCCCCCGCCGGACGGGCGGCACCCCGAGGCCGCGGTCGCCGCCGCCCAGGACGCCGGGCTGCGCGTGGTCGACATGCGCCGGGCCACGCTGCGCGCGGTCTTCCACGACGTCGGCGCGGTCGTCTGGTTCCTGCGCAAGGTGGTGTGGACCGTGCCCGGCTTCACTGTGGACCGCTACCGCCCGGAACTGCTCGCCCTGCACCGCCGCATCACCACCGAGGGCCCCTTCGTCGCCCACGCCCAGCGTTTCCTCATCGAGGCAACCTGTCCCACCTCGTGAGCGTCAGTGGCCGTCGCCCCCGGGGGTGCGGGTCAGTGCGGGTGGGCCTGGCGGTGGGTCGCCAGGATGTCGGCACCGAAGTCACTGGCGGGGCGGCGGAGCACGGTGTGCGCGTGGTTGCCGTCGTCGCTCGTGTTGTCGTACTCGATCAGCAGGTCGTCGCCCTGCACCCGGTAGTAGTGCCGCTGGCCGGGCCTCGTCGGGCCGGCCCAGGCGAAGTGCAGCTGGCCGTCCTTGACGCGGACCGCCTCGGCGACGGCCAGTTCGGGAGGCAGCCGGTCCAGGTAGAGCGCGACGACCTGGTCGAGCAGCGCGCGGCCGGTCGGGCCGAGCCGGTCGGCCGGTACGCCGAGCGGTTCGAGGGGCCCGTCGACCCGCCCGCGGGTGGCGCTGATGATGTCCGTCGGCGCCTCGTCGGCGACGATCGCGGCGGCCCGACCGGCCGGGCCGAGCGCGTCGAGCAGGGCGCGGGCCAGGTCCTCCTCGACGCCGAGCGGCCGGGAGACGGCGTGCCCGGCGTAGCGCACCGCCGCCGGGTTGGCGCCGAAGAAGATCGGCGCGGGGGAGACCCGGTCGTCGACCACGGTCATCGTCACCGACAGGTGGTGTCCTTCGAGCCGCCACGCCCAGCGGTCGTCGCGGGCCGGGTCCCCGAACACGGCGATCCAGTAGTCGCCGCTGTGCCGTCCACGGTGCCAGTCCTCGGCCCGGTCCAGGACCTCCTCCAGCGCGATGATCGCCATGGCCTGCGCGTACGCCGATGGGCTGAGCGCGGTGGCCAGCAGCCGGTGCGCGGCCTTGCGCCCGGCGATGTCCAGCTCGGCCAGGCAGACGCCGGGGCGGGGGCGGGGCCGGTACTCCAGCCAGCGCCGGGCCGGCTCGTCGTCGAACGGGTACACGGCGCCGATGCGGGTCGCGGGATCGAGCGCGGCCAGCAGCGCGGTGCCTGCGGCACGCATCTGTTCGGGCAGGGGATCTTCCACGGACCCTGTATACCGGCCCGCCGGGGGTCGCGTCAGCCGGCCCGCAGCAGCTCGGCCATCTCCGGCAGGTCGAAGAACTGCGCGGTCTCGGCCGCCGACGGGGTGCCGTGCGCCGGATCGGCCCCGGCGGCGAGCAGCGCGCGGACGGCGTCGGCGCTGCTGCGGAAGACCGCGGCGGCGAGCGCGGTCTGCCCCCGGTCGTTGGCACGGGTGTGGTCCGCGCCGCGCGCCAGCAGAGCGGCCACCGTGTCCGGGTGGGAGTGGTAGGCGGCCAGGATCAGCAGCGTGTCGCCCTTGTCGTTGGTCAGGTTGACCGGCAGGCCGGCGTCGACCTGGGCGGCCAGCTCCTCGGTGGAGCCCGCGCGGGCCAGGTCGAACATCCGGTGCGCGAACGCCAGCGTCTCGGCGTCAAGGTCATCGGTCACCGGTCCAGGGTAGTCGCCGAGGTCCTGATAGGTTGCTCGGCCGGCGCGGTGGGGGAGGGGTCCGATGGGTGAGACGGTCTACGTGGGCAACGCGGGCGTCGACGGCGCCGGCAACGGCGGCTGGCTGCTCGGGCACTTCGCACCGCCGGACGAGATCCGGCACAGCACCGACGTCGAGGTGAAGTGGGGCGTGCATCCGCCCGGTGAGGCCCGCTCGCGGTGGGCGACAGGTGAGCGTCGGACCACCCTGCTGGTGCTCGTCGACGGGTGCTTCCGGGTGGAGCTGCCGGACCGGACGGTGCGGCTGGCCACTCCCGGCGACTATGTGGTGTGGGCGCGGGGAGTGGATCACTCCTGGTACGCGGAGCGGGCCTCGGTGGTGCTCACCGTGCGGTGGCCGTCGCTGCCCGGTTACCGGGTGGACCCGCCGGTCCTGCGCTGAGCCCGCGCGGTCGCGGGATGGCCTCCCGGCATGTGGAATTACCTACTAAACCTATAGGGTTTGCCGGCTAGAGTACGGGGGCACCCCGCCGAACGACCCGCTGAGGAACCACCGATGACCCACTATCGCCCGGCCACCGACCTGCTCGCCGTCGCCGCCCGGTGGGCCGACCCGGCCGGCTGGCCGGTCACGCTGCGCTTCGATCCCAGCGAGCGCTGGTACGCCCGGCTCGCCACCGCCGACGACCACGAGGTGTGGGCCCTGAGTTGGCTGCCCGGCCAGGGCACCGACCTGCACGACCACGGCGGCTCCGCCGGCGCGTTCCGGGTGGTCGCCGGTGCCCTCACCGAGGAGACGGTCAGCCGGGGAGAGCTGCGCCCCCGTCTGCTGCCCGCCGGCGCCGCCCGCCGCTTCGGCCCCCGCCACGTCCACCAGGTCACCAACCGCGGCCCGGTGCCGGCGGTCAGCGTGCACGTCTACCGCCCGGCGCTGCGCCGGATGACCCGCTACGACCTCCTCGACGGGCGCCTGCGGGTCGCCGAGGTCGCCGAGGCCGGGCGGTCCTGGTGAGCCTCTCGTTCGCACCGCCCTCTCGTTACCGGAAGGAATCGATCATGCAGTTCACCGCCGAGCACTGTCCGGCACCCGTGCCACCGCCGGGCTCCCGGGGCATCGACGACATCCTGGCCGCCGCGCGAGCCCGCCTCGACCGGCTCGACCCGGAGCGGGCGCACCTCGCGGTCCGGGCCGGCGCGTTGCTCGTCGACATCCGGCCGGCCGCCCAGCGCGCCGCGCACGGCGTCGTGCCCGGCTCGCTCACGGTCGAGCGCAACGTGCTGGAGTGGCGGTTCGACCCGCGTTGCCCGGCCCGGCTGCCCGAGGCGGTCGACTACGACGTGCCGGTGGTGATCATCTGCCAGGAGGGCTACACCTCGTCGCTGGCCGCCGCCGCGTTGCAGGACATCGGCCTGCGCCGGGCCACCGACGTCGACGGCGGGTTCGCCGCCTGGCGCATCGCCGGCCTGCCGGCGCTCGGCCCCACACCGCTGCACCGCGCATCCCCCCTCGCGCCCCCGGTCACCGCCGGCTGGGCGCGCCGCTGACCCCCACGCCGCACCCGGCGTGGCGGCGTACCGCCATCTCAGGAGGCACGATGTCCGTCGTCGCGATCCCCACCCGTCCCTACTCGCCGAGTCACCCGGGCCGGGCCGCCGTCCGCCCCCGCACCGGCCCGACCCTGACCATCACCCTCGACCTGGCCCCCGGGCCGATGAGTCCCCGGCTGGCCCGGCTGGTGCAGCTGCTCGGTGAGCTGGCGGAGTCCGGGGAGGGTCGGCTGCGCCCCGCCGAGGACGTGCCGGCGACACCGCGCCCGCTGCCCCGCCCCGCCATCGCCGAGGCGCCCGCCGCCGACACCGACGGGGCCGACGTGCGCATCATAGGCCGGCACCCGGGTGGTCCGCCGCGGCGACCGGGTGGTCGCGCTGACCCGCATCGAGTACGACCTGCTGCTCTTCCTCGCCGAGCGCCCGCACCGGGTCTTCACCCGCCTCCAGCTGCTGTCGAACGTCTGGGGCTACGAACACGCCGTGGCCCGCACCGTGGACGTGCACGTCCGACGCCTGCGGGCCAAGCTGCCCGGGGCGGAGGTGGTCACGACCGTCTACGGGGTCGGTTACCGGCTGGGCGACGAGGCGCGGATCAGCGTCGACCACACCCGCTGAGCAGCGCTCCGACGGCGGTCCGCAGGCGATGCGCGACGGCACGGTGAACAGGACGGGGACCCCCGTAACGGGGCATCCCGGTGGCTCTGCTGTAATCATCTGGCTTCGTACGCAGAGCGAGCGTCTGGCTCCGATGTGTTCGTCAATTGTCACATTCATGCAACGCAGCCGCCTCTTGACCCTCGCCCGGGCGCCGGGAAGCATCGATGAAGCGGCGTCCCGGGCCGTGGGGAGATACCCGGACCAGCCCAAGGAGGACCATGTCGGTCAGCCCCGCCTCGTCGCGCGCCGGATGGCATACGTCCCAACCCGCGGTGCCCGGTCGACCCCCCGGCGGTCAACGCCGCCCGGCGAACACCGCCGCGCCCATGCTCACCGTGACGCTGTCCATCCCACTGGCGTGTGAGGAGTCGCTGACCCCGCCGGCCCGACGGCTGCTCGAAGCCGCCCGGGAGATGCTGGAGCGGGGCGAGGGCGTGATCACCAGCTCCGCTCCGGCCGAGCGTCGCGCCGACGGGGTGCCGGCCAACCGGGCGCCCGCCCGAGCCCTCACCCCGACGATCCCCGCCCTGCACATCCTCGCGTCGTCCCGGTCGGTGCTGCGCGACGACGAGCCGCTGCCGCTGACCCGGCTGGAGTTCGACCTCCTGCTGCATCTGGTCGCCCACCCCCGCCGGGTGTTCACCCGACTGCAACTGCTCAACGCCGTCTGGGGCTACGAGCACGCCGGCGTCCGCACCGTCGACGTGCACGTACGTCGGCTGCGCGGCAAGGTCGGCGTGGACGTCCCCCTGGTCACGACCGTCTACGGCGTCGGCTACCGGCTCGCCGACGACGCCCGCGTCACCGTCGACCGCACCGGCTGACCGCCGCCACCCAGCCGGCCGGCGGCCCCGAGCGGCGCGACGGCGGCTCGGCAGCTGCGGGGCCGCCCACGCCGACGAGGCAGGATGGTTCGGTGCGCATCCGTCCCATCTCGCCCGACCGGCTCGTCGCCGAACTGACCGGCCGGCTCGACGACGCCTCCCGCACCGTCGAGCCCGCCCGGCTGCGAGTGGCGGTCGACGGTGCCCCCGCAGCCGGCCCGGACGAGCTGGCCGCCGCTCTCGTCGATCCGCTGCGCGCCCGAGGCCGCCCGGTCCTGCACGTCCGCGCCGCCGACTTCCTCCGCCCCGCGTCGCTGCGCTTCGAACTCGGCCGGACCAACCCGGACGCCTACTACGAGGGCTGGAACGACGAGACCGGCCTGCGCCGCGAGGTGCTCGACCCGGCCGGCCCCGGCGGCGACGGGCGGGTGCTGCCGTCGCTGTGGGACGCCGCCGCCGACCGGGCCAGCCGCGCCCGGTACGTCGACCTGCCACCCGGCGGCATGGTCCTGGTCAGCGGCACGCTCCTGCTCGGCGGGGCGCTGCCCTTCGACGTGACGGTCCACCTTCAGCTCTCCCCGGCGGCGCTGCGCCGCCGCACCGGACCGGCCGACGAGTGGACCCTCCCGGCCTTCGACCGCTACGCCGAGGAGGTGGTCCCCGCCAGCTTCGCCGACGTGGTGGTACGCGCCGACGACCCCCGGCACCCCGCGCTCGTGGAGGCCGGCGACAGCTGAGAAATCGCCTGTTTGCGTGGCGCGTCCGGCGGGTACTCGCCCGGCTCACAGAGCGCGGGTGACCGCCCGCGTACCGGATGCGACCGTTGACCGGGGCCCACGCCGCCGGCACCCGGTTCACCTTGAGCCACCAGGCCAGGAAGGCAGGCAGCGATGCTCGTCCACGACACGGTCGGTACCGGCCGATCCCAGACGGAGATCGACCAGATCCGGCACTCCCTGCAGGCGCGCTACGACGAGCTGACCGCCGAGTACGAGCAGGCCGTGCTGCAGAGCCAGGTGCTGCG
The DNA here is from genome assembly GCF_000297395.2 of Micromonospora lupini str. Lupac 08. Classification (GTDB taxonomy): domain Bacteria; phylum Actinomycetota; class Actinomycetes; order Mycobacteriales; family Micromonosporaceae; genus Micromonospora; species Micromonospora lupini. Next base: position 3,428,183 of record NZ_HF570108.1, read on the forward strand.
TCTGGTGGAGGTCGGTGACACTGCCGGCGACGACCAGGCCGACAGCGGCACCAAGACCGCCGAGCGGGACACCGCGCAGTCCCTGCTGCGGACCATCCTCGACCGGCGCACCCAGTACGAGCACGCCCTGGGCCGCCTCGCCGAGGGCACGTACGGCTGGTGCGAGGGCTGCTCGGCGGCGATCCCGGTGGAGCGGCTGGAGATCTTCCCGGCCGCCACCACGTGCGTCACCTGCAAGCAGACCCGCGAGCGGCGGGCGGCCTGAGCGACGGCAGCGGTTGCCGGTCGGTCCACGACACGATGGACTTTCGCCATGGGTGACATTCTGGTGGGCACCGCGTCCTGGACCGACCGCACGCTGCTCGACTCGGGCTGGTACCCGCAGACCGCGGACAACCCGGAGAAGCGCCTGGCGTACTACGCCCGGCAGTTCCCGCTTGTCGAGGTGGACGCGACCTACTACTCGCCGCCCGCCGAGGCGACCGCGCGGCTCTGGGCCGACCGCACCCCGGCCGGCTTCACGTTCAACATCAAGGCGTTCAGCCTGCTCACCGGGCATCCCACCCGGGTCAGCGCGCTCTACAAGGACCTGCGCCCCGAGACGGAGAAGAAGAACGTCTACCCCGACGACCTGCCCGCGCAGGCGTACGAGGACGTGTGGACGCGCTTCCTGTCCGCGCTGGACCCCCTTGTCGAGGCGGACAAGCTCGGCGCGCTGCTGTTCCAGTTCCCGCCCTGGTTCACGATCAAGCGGGCCAACAAGCAGTACCTGCTGGAGGTGGCGAAGCGCTGCGCGCCGCTGCGACCGGTCTACGAGTTCCGCCACGCGTCCTGGTTCGACGGCGACAACGCCGACGAGACCCTCGCCTTCCTCCGCGAGCACCGGCTGTCGTACGTCTGCGTGGACATGCCGCAGGGCCACCGCTCGTCGGTGCCCCCGGTGCTGGCCGCCACCGGGGACCTCGCGGTCATGCGCTTCCACGGCCACAGTGACAAGTGGACGAGCAAGGACATCCACGAGAAGTTCGGCTACCACTACTCGAAGCGGGAGCTGGCCGACTGGGCGCCGAAGCTGCGCGAGCTGGCCGACTCCGCCGGGCAGACCCACGTTCTCATGAACAACTGTTACCGCGACTACGCCCAGACCAACGCGAAGACCCTCGCGGGTCTCCTCGACGCCGGCTGACCTCACCCGATCCGGGTGGGGCCGGCTCACCCGCCCGACCGGCACGGTGGACACGGTGGGTACGGCCGCGCGGAGGCGGCCGACGCCGGAGACGACACGGAGGTGACGGGCGATGACGGTTCGACTGGTGACGGATCGACGGCGGGGCGCCGTCCTGCACGTGGTCGGCACGGCCGACAACGCCAGGCGCGCACCACAGGGCACCCCGGTACGGGCCAGACGAGGCCCGGTGGGACCGCCGCGACGCGCCGACGACCGACGGTGGGACACCACGGAACGGGGGTCGACCGATGGCTGACGCGATGATCTCCGCCTTCGAGAGCTCGCTTGACAAGACGAACCTGATCCTCAAGGACATCGAGACCGCCTACGGGTGGCCGAAGGAGCGACGCAACCAGTCGTACGCCGCGCTGCGCACGGTGCTGCACCTGCTGCGCGACCGGTTGGCGGTCAACGAGAGCGTCGAGTTCGCGCAGCAGTTGCCGGTGCTGGTCCGGGGGATCTACTTCGACGGATGGAACCCGTCGGACGTGCCGATCAAGCTCAACCGCGACGACTTCCTCTACGAGGTCCGGCAGGGCTTCCCGTACGACGCCGAGGGCGGCGCGGAGCGGGTGACGCAGGTGGTGCTGGACACGCTGCGTCGGCACGTCACCCAGGGCGAGTGGCAGGACGTGAAGGACACCATGCCGAAGGACCTCGCCACGTTCATGCCGTGACGCCGTGACGCCGTGACACCGTGGGCCCGTCCGACGACGCCGTCGGGCGGGCTCAGCGCTGGGACGTGTCGGCCTCGGCGGGGGACGGCACCCGCGACACCGGATGACCGGCCGCGCGGGCCAGCGCCGCGAAGGTGACGGCGTCGGTGACGGCCGCACCGCCGGGGTCGTTGTTGAAATAGACGTACGCCGGCTCGTCCGCGTCGAACGCGTCGGTGAGCCGGCGGACCCACGAGCCGAGCGCGGTACGCCCGTAGTGCGGCCACGGCCGGGCCCGCCCCTCGTGCAGCCGCAGATAGCCGAAGTCGGTCGTACGCCAGCGGGGCGCCACCGGACGACCGAGGCGATCCGCCCAGACCAGCGCCGCCCGCCGCCGTTCCAGCACGGCACGGGTGGCGTCGGTCCACCAGGACGGGTGCCGTGGCTCCACCGCCACCCGAACCTCCGCCGGGAACAGCCGCAGAGTCGCGTCCAGCGCGTCGACGTCCGCCCGCAGGTTGGGTGGCAGTTGCAGCAGCACCGGCCCGAGCCGGTCGCCGAGGGCCGTGGCCCGGCCGAGGAACCGCGCCACCGGCTCGGCCGGATCCCGCAGACGCTTGATGTGGGTGAGGTAGCGGCTCATCTTCACCGCCACGCAGAAGTCTCCCGGCGTCCGCGCCCGCCACGCCGCGAACGTCTCCCGCTCCGGCAGCCGGTAGAACGCGTTGTTGACCTCGACGGTGGCGAAGCCCGCCGCGAAGTGCTCCAACCAGAGTCGCTGTGGCAGCTGCTGGGGGTAGAAGCGGCCCCGCCAGTCCCGGTACTGCCAGCCGGAGGTACCCACCAGGATCACCTTCCCATCCTGACACCGACCGCCACCGCCCGCGAACCGCCCGTGTCGCCCCGGTTCGGCGTCTACGGTGTGGGTTAGAGAAGATCGCGCGTGGGGTACCACCCGCAGCACGACGGACCCCGGCGTACGGCGGGGCGGCACACCCGAGGGAGTACCGATGGCACTCAACGACGATGACATGCAGACCACGGGCGGCGGCGGCCTGGAGGGTCCGGCCGACGGTGGCGCGACCCCGGGTCACCAGGACGGCGGCGCGGACGGTGGCGCGGAGGGTCCGGCCGACGGTGGCGCGACCCCGGGTCACCAGGACGGCGGCGCCGATGGTGGCGCGGAGGGTCCGGCCGACGGTGGCGCGACCCCGGGTCACCAGGACGGCGGCGCCGATGGTGGCGCGGAGGGTCCGGCCGATGGTGGCGCGACCCCGGGCCAGCAGGACGGCGGCGCCGACGGCAGCGCCCGGTAACGGACCGTCATGACGCACCTCGACCCGCCGGGCGGCCACGGCCGCCCGGCGGTTCCGTCCCCGGATGCCACCGCCGCGCTGGCCCGCTGTGTGTCGGTCGAGCCGGCCAAGTTCGCCGCCGCGCACTGGGGGCACACCCCGCTGCTGTCCCGCGCCGCCGAGCTGCCTGACCCGGCCGGCTTCACCGACCTGTTCAGCCCCGCCGACGCCGACGAGCTGCTCAGCCGGCGCGGTCTGCGTACCCCGTTCCTGCGGGTCGCCAAGGACGGCCAGCTCGTTCCGGCGGCGCGCTGGACCGGCGGTGGCGGCGCGGGCGCGGAGATCGGCGACCAGGTGCTCGACGAGCGGGTCCTGGAGCAGTACGCGGCGGGCGCCACCCTGGTCCTGCAGGGCCTGCACCGGATCTGGCCGCCGCTCGTCGACTTCGCCCGCGACCTGGGCCTCGCGCTCAACCAGCCGCTGCAGATCAACGCCTACCTCACCCCGGCCGGCAGCCAGGGCTTCGCCACCCACTACGACACCCACGACGTGTTCGTGCTCCAGGTCGACGGCCGCAAGCACTGGCGGATCCACCCACCGGTGCTGCCCGACCCGCTGGAGAAGCAGACGTGGGGCGGTCGCGCCGACGAGGTCTCCGCCACCGCGCAGGGTCCCGCCGCGCTGGACGTGGTGCTCGCCCCCGGCGACGCCCTCTACCTGCCCCGCGGCTGGCTGCACAGCGCGCAGGCCCAGGACGCCAGCTCGCTGCACCTGACCGTGGGCATCCGCGCGTTGACGCGCTACGCCCTGGTCGAGGAGCTGCTCGCGCTGGCCGCCGAGGACCAGCGGCTGCGCGCCAGCCTGCCGTTCGGCACCGACGTGGCCGACGCCGACGCCATCGAGCCGGAGCTGACCGAGACGGTCGAGGCGCTGCGCGACTGGCTGCTACGCGCCGACCCGGCCGCCGTCGCGGCGCGACTGCGTCAGCGCGCCTGGCCCGCCGCCCGGCCGGCGCCCATCCGGCCACTCGCCCAGGCCGGCGCCGTGGCCGCGCTGGACGCCGACTCCCGGGTCACCCTGCGGCCGGGTCTGCGCTGGCAGCTCGTGCCGCACGGATCGGACCAGGTGGCGCTGCGCCTGTTCGACCGCACCATCACCCTGCCGGCGGACTGCGCGCCGGCGGCCCGCGCCCTGCTCAGCGGCACGGTCACCCGCGTCGGTGACCTGCCCGGCCTGCCCGACGACGCCGACCGGGTCACCCTGGCCCGTCGCCTGCTGCGCGAGGCCGTCCTGATCCCGGCCTGAGGCCGCCCGTCGGCGTGCGTGCGCTGGCGGGTGCCCGCTGGCGGTGGTCGGCGCGCCCCCGTCGGCGTGCGCCCGGTCGGCGTGCGCGCGCCCCTCGGTGTGCGCCGGGCGGCCTACGCGCGCTGGCATGCGCCCGGCGGCGTGCGCCCGGCGGCGGTGATCGACTCGGTTTCCCTGAAGTCGCCGTGTCGGAAGGGCTTGGACGCCGCGATTTCCAGGAAACCGAGTTGATCAAGGCGGCGAGCGGCGCAGCGCCATGCCGGCGGGACCTGCGCGGCGGGGACCTGCGCGGCGGACCTGCCCGGCGGGGGTGCCCGGGGCAGGGGTCAGCGGCCGAGGACCAGCAGCAGCGCGGTGGCCACCAGGCCGGCGCCGAGGACCACGGTGATCGGGCGCGGCCCGAGGACCGCGTGCCGGCGGTCGGCCAGCACCCGCGCCGGCACGAGGCCGATCAGCGGGCCGAGCAGTGTCACCACCAGCGCCAGCACCGGCAGTCCGACCGCGAGGTCTCCGCCGTACCCGACGCCGAGCGCCCGCGCGCCGGAGCCCAGCGCGTACGCCACCACCGCGCCGGCCACCCCGCAGAGGGCCAGCAGCGGGTTGACCGAGCCCGGCAGCTCACCCGGTTGCCCGGCCCGGTCGAGCAGGTCCCGGGCCCGGCCGAGCAGCGCGACCGGCTCGCCGGCCGCACTGCCGTTGGTCGGTGTCGGCGGGGCGCCGAGGCGGCGGACGCCCAGCCGGGCGCGGACCTGCTGCCACAGGTGCGCCACCTCGGCGTCGACGCGTTCCTGCTCCTCGCGGGCCGCGACCAGCTCCTCCTCGGCCCGGCGCACCTGGTCGGCGGCGTCGGTGACGGCCCGCTCGGCCGCCGCGCACTGCCGCTCGTACCACGTGTGCGCCTCGGCGCGCTGCTCGCGGACCCGGGCGGTCAGCTCGGCCAGTCGCCGTAGCTGCGCCGTGTACGTGTCACTGCTCACCGGCTGGTTCATCGCGACGGTCCATAGGGGATGAGCACCTGGCCGGTGCGGTGCACCGCCCGGTCGAAGAAGAGCCCGCGCCACGGTCGGGGATACCAGTCCGGGCCGCCGGTGCCCGGGTAGAGCGAGGCGCCCAGCTCGCCGCCGTGCGCGTCGAGCGCCACCCAGGCGCCGATCTGGTCGGTGCGGGCGGCCGGGCCGCCCAGGTCCGCGCGCATCCGCGCCACGCCCCGCCACCAGGCCAGCACGTGGGTACGCCGTTCCGGCCCGTCGTGCAGGATTCGGCGCAGCTGCTCCAGGCCGGTACGTCGACCGGTGCGCGCGGCGAGGGCGCCGGCCGCCGCGTCGACCGCGAACAGCAGCAGGTAGTGCGGGCTGCCCGGGCCGGGCAGTCCGTCGGCCGTCTCGGTCATCAACTCGCCGACGGTCTCCTCGTCGTACCAGGCGGCGTCGTCGGCCAGGTCGTCGTAGAGCGCGCGGGCGATCGGGTCGGCGTCCGGGTCGAGACAGGCGATGGAGAACCGGGCGGTGCCCGGCGGGTGCTGGCGGGCCAGCGACCGGGCGGCCGAGTCGAGCACCGCGCACGCCTCGTCCACCCGCGTACCCAGCACCGCCAGGTTGCGTCCGGGCGCGCGAGGCAGCCGCAGCGCCGCCGAGCGGGACTGCACGTCGATGATCTCGCCGAGCAGGGCCACCGGGTTGCGGGGCGCGCGGCCGTCCGTCGGGGCGGCGAGCGCCCGGAAGTCCGGGGCCTCGTCGAGTCGGGGGATCGCGTCACCGTCGAAGAGCCGGGCCGGCGCGGCGTCCGGGGGGCGCATCCGCCACAGCCGGTGTTGCAGGCCGCTCCATGTCTCCCAGTCGCTGGCCGACGGGATCCGCGCGACCTCGTTGCCCTCCACCATGCCCGACTCGGCGTTGACCACGGCGTGCCAGCGGGGCAGCGACTGCGCCGCGTCGTTGCGCTCGGCCAGGATCCGCAACGCCTTGGGCAGCGCGATCCGCAACGTGAACTGGGCGACAAGCGCCGGACGGCCCCACAGCGCCTCGATGCCCCGTACGTCCTGGGAGGCGAGCACCAGGTGGATGCCCTGCGACCGGCCGCGGCGGGCCAGGTCCTCCAGCAGGTCGGCGGCCTCCCGGGCGACCACGTCCCGACCGGCCAGCAGCATCTGGAACTCGTCGACCACTGCGACGATCCGGGGCCAGTGCCCGGTCGGGTCGACCGCGCGCAGCTCGGCCAGCTTGGTCACCTCGTGCTTCTTGGCGGCGTCGGCGCGGCGACGCAGCTCGTCGGTGAGGAACCGCAGCAGCGCCAACCCGAACTCCCGGTCGGTGTTGACGTTGATGCCGACCAGGCGCATGTGCGGCAGCCAGCTCGGGTCGCGTCGGCCCTGCGCGAACCGGGCGAAGGACACCCCCTCCTTGAAGTCCAGGAGATAGAACTCCAGCTCGGCGGGGGAGTAGCGGGAGGCGAGGGCGCCGATCCACGCGAAGATCAGGTTGGTCTTGCCGGTGCCGGACGGGCCTCCGATCAGCGCGTGCGGTGGATAGTCGCCCAGGGTCAGGCGCACCGGTCGGCCCTGCGGCCCCTCGCCGATCGGGGCGGTCAGGCCGCTTGCCGAATCCTCCCGCCACATCTCCTCCGGTGGGGGCAGCAGGTCGGCGAACGGCGTCGGCGGCGGGCCGGCGTTGACCTGGGCCGCGATCTCCCGGCAGGTCTCGGTGACGAGCGTCGCCGGTGGCGGCGGGTCCAGGCGGACCGACAGGCCGGACGGCCCGCCGATCCACGCTCCGGACGACTCGGTCACCACCCGCGTCACCGTCGGGTCGTCCGGCAGGGCGATGCCCCGGACCACCAGGTGCACCCCGCAGGCGGCGCCGGCGCGGACCACCCGTTCGAGCTGCCCGCGCTCGTGCCGGTTCAGCTCGTCGCCGCCGAGCAGCACCGCCACCCGCCACGGCTCGGGCCGGCGGCCGGTCGCCGAGGCCAGCTCCCGCAGTGAGCCGTGTTCACCGGCCAGCACCGTCTCGTTGATGCGGCGGATCTGCTCGACCAGGTCGTCCAGCAGCGGCCCCAACCCGCCGGGGCCGACGAAGGTGAGCAGCCCCGCGGTGCCCAGGGGCGCGAACCCGGCCAGGCCGCCGCCGAGGTGCTCCGGGTCGTACCCGACCAGTCGTACCCCACCCGGGTCGGCGCGGCCGACGGCCCGCAACAGCAGCGCGGACACGACCGCGTCGCAGCCGGCGCGGTCGTCCCCGGACAGGTGCACGTGCCCGGCGTCGAGCAGCGGCACCAGCGCGGGCACCGGGTCGACGTCGTCGATCCGGACGGTGCCGACCCGCAGCGCGCCGGGCGGCTCGGCCCGGCGGGTGGGCGTCGGCGTCCAGCCCGGCCAGTCGGCGCCGGCGCAGCCGGGCGCCTCCCGGCGGGCGGCCTCGGCGGCGTGGCGGGCCAGCTCGGCGATCCGGGTGGCGTGCCGGTCGTCGATCTCGGCGAGGCGACGGTCCCGTTGGGCGCCGACCCGCTGGGGTACGACGGCGGCCGCCCGGCCGGACCCGGGTCAGCCGTTCGCGGCCCGCGGTCAGCTCGGCCTGGGCCGCCGACAAGCGGGTACGCGTGGCGCCCAGCGCCTCCCCGAGGGTGTCCCGGATCCGGGTGGCCAACTGGCCGCGCCGGTCAGCCATCGGAACCCCGACGGGCCGGCGCGTCCCGCCACGGGCTGCCCGTGCGCGGCGGCGGTCCGGCGCTCCGCTGCGGTACGGCCTCGCCGGACGCCTGCCCGGTACGACCGCCCACCCGACCAGGACGCGCATCCACGCCGCCGGAGGGTGCTTCGGCGGCCGCTCTCCCGGGCCGCTGCTCGGCGGGGCGCGTGCCCGGGCGTTGCTCGGCGGGGCGAGGGCTCGCGCCGCCGGAGTCCTGGCCACCGGTGGCCTGCGGCGTGCCGGTGGCGACGGGCAGGTCCCGGCCGAGGCGGGCGAGCAGCAGCCCGGTCGCCACGCCGGCGGCGACTGCGGAGTCGGCGGCGTGTGCGGGCTCTCCCGACGCGCGTGGTGGCGGCATCCGGCACACCCGGGTCAGCAGTGTCTCCAGCACCGGCGGCGGCAGGCCGGGCAGCAGGTCCCGGACGCGCCCGTTCAGCTCGCCGCGCAGCCGGCCGAGGTCCGCGGCGCGGGGCGGATGCCCCAGCAGCTCGCCGGCCAGCTCCCGCAGCAGCGGCGGCGCGAGCGCGGCCATTCCGAGCCCCACGTCGGCCGAGGCCCGGCGCAGCTCGGTGCGCAGCCGGTCCCGGTCACCCGCGCGTACCCCGCCGACGACCCGGCGCAGCAGCTCCTGGGAGTCGCGCAGCCGCTCGTCGGGCTCGTCGGCGCCGCCGTCGCGCCCGCCGGTCAACTCCGCCACCCGCACCGACCACCAGCGGCGCATCCGCACCTGTTCGGGCTGCTCCGGCGCCACTGTGGTCGGCCCGTCCGGCGGGGCCGCGTCGTGGCGCGGGTCGCGCTGCTGTGGGCGGGGTGGCGGGGCGCCGTCGCCGGCCAGCCCGATCGCGGCCAGGTACGCCGACAGCTGCTCCTGCGCCACCCGCAGCGCGTAGTTGGCACTCTCGGCGTGCTCGGTCGCGGCGGACAGCTCGGGCACCCCCATCGGGTTGGCCGACTCCTGTCGTACCCAGCGCAGCCGTTCGGCGGCCAGGCCGAACTTCTCCAGGGCCTGCCCGAGCAGGCCGACCGGGAACTCCTCGCTTGCCGCGCGGACCTGCCCGCCGATGTCCTCGATGATGGACACGGTGGCCTACAGGGTGGAGACGTAGAGCTGTGCCTGCTCGACCGCGACAAGTGTCGCGGCGAGACATTCCTCCAGCTCCTGGCTGGCCTGGGTCAGCGACGCCTGGGCCGCCTCGACCGTCTCGTGGCCGCTGCCCTCCAGCGCGCCGGCCAGGGTCTGCTGCGCCTCGGCGAGCTTCTCACCTGCCGCCTGGACGGCTGTCTGCCCGTCGCCGATCTGTTGGAGGGCGACATCGATGGCAGCCTTCAGCTCGGCGACGCTCGCCACGGCGGAACCTCCTGGGGGCGGGGAGATCTCCATTAGAGCCTACTGGCGTCCGTGGGAGAACATCCGCCCTGTCGGTGTTCCTGCCCGGCTGACCGTTAACCCCCCGGAAGTGCCGGGAGTCCGTTCTGTGGGAACTCCCAGGATGAGAATCTCTCAATTATCCCGGAGCCAGCGTGGGCCGTACACCTCAGCGCCCAGGGCGGTGACCCGCTCGCGCAGCTCCCGGTCGGCGGTGACCACCAGTCGACGGCGCTGCGGCGCCGCCTGCACCAACTCGACCACCGTGTCGTCGCCGGAGCCGGGGGCGGAGACCACCCGGACGTCGTCGGTGCCGGGCACGTCCCGGGCGGCGCCCTCGACCACGAGCACCACCTCGACCGGGGCGGTCAGGCGGGCGGGCAGACCGGTGGCGGCCACCGGGGCCAGGGAGTCCCGCAACCGGGTGGCGGCCCCCGCCCGGTCCCGCCACCATCCGTTCGGGCGGGAGCCCACCACGTTGGCGCCGTCCACGATCAGCAGCGGGTTCTCAGTCATGCCGCCAGCCTGCCACCCGGGAGCGGCGTCGGCCGGACGCCACTCCACAACGCGGGTTGCGCCGCCGCGTGCGGCGTTTGTCGGGCCGAGCGCCGGGTAGCCCCTGGCGACCGTGCCGCGCCCGACTGCGGAGGACAGACATGATGGGACCCGGTGACCTCGGCTCCGACCCGTGGGACGAATTCCTGGCCCGGTACTTCGGCCGGGGTGAGGGAGGACGCCGACCGCCGCACCGGGTCGACATCACCCGCCTGATGACCGCCGACGCCCGGGAGATGCTTGCCGACGCGGCCCGCCGCGCCGCGCAACGGCAGAGCAACGACCTGGACACCGACCACCTGCTCTGGGCGGCCCTGCAACGCGAACCCCTGCGCGACCTGGTACGCCGGGCCGGCGCCGACCCGGACACGCTGCTCAACGCGTTGGGCGGCAAGGGTGACGGCGCCCCGCGCGGGGAGGTGCCCCCCAACCTGTCGCTGACCCCGGCGGCCAAGCGGGCGCTGCTCGACGCCCACCAGTTGTCGCGGGCGATGGGCGCCAACTACATCGGCCCCGAGCACATCCTGATGGCCCTTCCGCTCAACCCGGAGTCACCGGCCGGGCGGATGCTGGCCGCCGGCCGGATCCAACCCGAGTCGTTGCAGGCCGCCAACGCCGAACGCGGCCCGATGACCGGGCCGAAACCGGACCGCGGCACCCCGACCCTGGACCAGTACGGGCAGGACCTCACCGACCTGGCCCGCGCCGACCAGATCGACCCGGTGATCGGGCGGGCCGACGAGATCGAGCAGGCCGTGGAGATCCTGTCCCGGCGAACCAAGAACAACCCGGTGCTGATCGGCGAGGCCGGAGTCGGCAAGACCGCGATCGTCGAGGGCCTGGCCGAGCGGATCTGCGACGGCGACGTGCCGCAGACCCTGCTCGGCAAGCGCGTGGTGCAGCTCGACCTCGCCGGCCTGGTGGCGGGCACCCGCTACCGGGGTGACTTCGAGGAGCGCCTCAAGAAGGTGATCGACGAGATCCGGGCGCACCGGGACGAGCTGATCATCTTCCTGGACGAGATCCACACCCTCGTCGGCGCCGGTGGGGCCGGCAGCGAGGGCGGAATGGACGCGTCAAACATGCTCAAGCCCGCCCTCGCGCGGGGCGAGCTGCGGGTGATCGGCGCGACCACGCTCGACGAGTACCGCAAGAGCATCGAGAAGGACGCCGCCCTGGCCCGCCGGTTCCAGCCGGTGCTGGTGCCCGAGCCCAGCGTCGACGACACGATCGCCATCCTGCGCGGCCTGCGCGACAGGTACGAGGCCCACCACCAGGTGCGCTTCACCGACGAGGCGCTTGTCGCCGCCGCCGAGCTGTCCGACCGGTACGTCACCGACCGCTTCCTGCCGGACAAGGCCATCGACCTGATCGACCAGGCCGGCGCCCGGGTCCGGCTGCGCACCCGCACCCCGGCCTCCGACGTGCGGGAGCTGGAGCAGGAGCTCGACGACGTACGCCGGGACAAGGAGCAGGCCGTCACCGACGAGCAGTACGAGCGGGCCTCGGCGCTGCGGGACCGGATCTCCGAGCTGGAGGAGGAGATGCGCCGCGCGAACGGCGCCGACGGCTCGTCCTCGCAGGTGCCCGAGGTGGGCCCGCAGGAGATCGCTGAGGTGGTCTCCCGGGCCACCGGCATTCCGGTCAGCCAGCTCACCGAGGAGGAACGCGACCGGCTGCTGCGCCTGGAGGGCCACCTGCACGAGAAGGTGGTCGGCCAGGACGACGCCGTCACCGCGGTGGCCGAGGCGGTGCGCCGCTCCCGCGCCGGGCTGGCCGACCCGGAACGGCCGATGGGCAGCTTCCTGTTCCTCGGCCCCACCGGCGTCGGCAAGACCGAGTTGGCCCGGGCCCTGGCCGAGGCGTTGTTCGGCGAGGCGGACCGGATGGTCCGGGTGGACATGAGCGAGTTCCAGGAGCGGCACACGGTCAGCCGGCTGGTCGGCGCCCCACCCGGGTACGTCGGCTACGAGGAGGCCGGCCAGCTCACCGAGGCGGTGCGCCGCCGCCCGTACGCGGTGGTGCTGCTCGACGAGATCGAGAAGGCGCACCCGGACGTGTTCAACATCCTGCTCCAGGTGCTCGACGACGGGCGGCTCACCGACAGTCAGGGCCGTACGGTGAACTTCAAGAACACCGTGCTGATCATGACGAGCAACCTCGGCTCCGAGCTGATCACCGGGGCCCAGCGGGCCGTCGGTTTCGGCACCGGGGACGTGGGCAGCGAGCAGGAGAACGACGAGCTGCGCGAACGGCTGATGCGTCGCCTCCAGGAGAACTTCCGGCCGGAGTTCCTCAACCGCATCGACGAGGTCATCATCTTCCGTCGGCTGGAGGCCGAGCAGTTGCGCGACATCACCGCGCTGCTGCTGGAGGAGACCCGCCGTCGGCTGCACGCCCAGGACATCCAGGTGGAGTTCACCACCGCCGGCATCGACTGGCTCGCCGAGCACGGCTACCAGCCGGAGTTCGGCGCCCGCCCGCTGCGCCGGGTCATCCAGCGGGAGGTGGACAACCACCTGTCGCGGATGCTGCTGGAGTCGGCGATCTCGCCCGGGCAGAAGGTCACCGTGGACGCCCGTGACGGGCAGCTCACCTTCGACGTGACCGCGGGCGAGCGGGGGTACACCGCCGCCACGACAACGCACCCGCGATGACGCCGCCCGCGCGACGAGACGACCACGAGGACCCGCACGAGGACGCGGAGTCCGGGAAACACCGGGACGAGGACGACGACCATCCCGACCCGATCCTGGCGCCCCCGACCGCGAACCCGCGCCGCACGCGGGTGCCCGCCGAGGGCCTGCATCCGAAGACCGACCAGGACGACCCGGAGACGTCGGGTCACCATCGTCGAGAGGAGACCTGATGGTACGCGACACGCGGATCGACCCCGAGGTGGAAGTGCTCTGGGAGGACTTCCACGCCGAGGTCAACGTCCCGTCGGAGCAGCTGCGCACCTGGCTGCTGACCCGGGGCTCCGGCGAGGAGTCGTTCAGCCCGAACCCGGACCTCGACCTGCCCCAGCCGGGACGGGAGATCCTCAAGGTGCTCAACAAGCGCAAGGTCGACCTGACCCCGGAGGACATCGAGGTGATGCAGGAGGCGGTCGAGCGCATCCGCGAGCTGATGGACGCCAAGCCCAAGCGCGGCAACGCCGACGACGAGTGGCGACACTCGCTGCTCGACCTCGGCCACGACCCTCTCGTCGAACGCTGAGCGCTGCCGTACGCGACGGTGCCGCCCCGGTTCGGGGCGGCACCGTCGCCTGCCGCTACTGGCCCTGGTCGGGTTCCAGGCTGCCGATGGTCAGCCCCGCCGCGTCGGCGGCGGCGTCGCGCTCGCCCCGGGTCTGGTCCTCCCGGGTGAGCAGGTTGGCGTACTCGGTGACGTCGGCCGGGTCGGGCACCTCCGGCAGCCGGCGCAGGAACGCCTCCACCTGGCGGGTGGCGGCGGTGTGCGCGGCGGCGGCCTGGCGGAGCAGCTCCCGGTCGTCGGAGGGCGGGTAGAGATCGGTCATGTCCGCCAGATACCCCGACAGCGGCCGTTCGCACCGCCATCGACCTGCCAGTAGCCCCCGTCCCGGTCGCGGCCCGCCCGTGGAGCGCCACAGCGACACGCGAGTCCCGCGACGGACGTCCCCGCGCCGCTCGCGGGGGGTCAGACCCCGCTGGGCTGCCGGACCCCGAAGCCCGGATTGCGCACCAGCCAGTCCAGGTAGGTGGGGTGCGGCGCCAGCGAGTCGGTGTACGCCGCCTTCGCCGTCGCCAGCAGCAGCTCCGCGTCCCCGGCGGCGGGCGAGTCCGGGTGCCAGCCCAACAGCAGCCGCCAGCGCAGCGGGACACCGGCCAGCCGCCGGGTGACCAGACCGGTGACCGGGCGGAACGTCGCTTGGCAGAGAGCCACCGCCACACCCGCCTCCACCAGGTCGACGCAGCCGCGGATGTCGGTCTCGTACACCTTGCGGGGTGTGAAGCCGGCGCGGGCGCACGCGGCGGCGAAACAGTCGCCGAAGCAGCCGTCGCCCGGCGCGGCCACCCACTGCTCGTGACCCAGGTCCGCCAGGCGCACCTCGGCCCGCTCCGCGAGCGGGTGCGTCTCCGGCAGCAGCACCAGCACCGGGTCGATGGCCACCTCCCGCCAGCTCAACCCGAACGCGGCCGACGGGGTGGCGTCGCCGCACACGCCGGTGAGGGCGAAGTCCAACCGCCCGCCGGCCACCAGCTGCGCCAGCTCGTCCACCGACCACGAGGCGTACGTGGTGATCTGGGCCGGTGGCTGCTCGGCGGCCAGCCGGTGCACCAACCGGCCCAGGATCGGGCTGTTCACCCCGCCGAGGCGGTAGCAGCGGGGCGCCGCGCCCGCCCCGGCGAGCCGTGCCGCCTCGTCCTGCAGGCCCTTCATCGCCGGCAGCAGCACCCGGGCCCGGGCGAGCACCAGCTCACCGAGCGCCGTGGGTCGAGCGCCGCGCCGATCCCTGTCGAACAGCGGCCCGCCCAGCGTCCGCTCGATCCGCTGGAGCTGGGCGGTGAGCGCCGGCTGGGCGAGCCCGAGCGCCGACGCCGCCTTGGTCACACTCCCTGTCTCCGCGATCGCGCAGACCACCCGCAGGTGCCGCAGCTCCAGGTTCATACGGTGACGGTAGGACCACGCCGCAGCCTGCGGAAGGGGCCGAGCGGATCGGTGACATTGAATGCATTGTGGGGTGCGGCCCGCGTTCTCAGTCGCGCGGCGGCTCCGGCAGGTCCGCCAGGTACGTCGGCCGCCGCGTCACCGCGTCGCGGACCTTGTCCACCACACCCACCGCCGGCTCGACGATCCGGTTCCACGGCGGCGTGGCCGGGGTGCCCGGGTGCGGCCGGGTCGGCGCGGCCTCCTCGGCGATCTCCAACCGGTTGCCCAGCCGGATCAGCTCCTCGGAGCTGGCCACCGCGCGCAACTCGGCCACGAGCGCGCCCACCCCGTCGACGTGGCGGCGGACCCGCTCCGCGACCTCGGTGAGGGTCTCGTCGGACAGACCCTTCAGGGCGGCCAGCAGCGCCGCGTCGGCGTCGATCTCGGCATCCACCCGGCCGGACTCCGCCGGCAGCGCGGCCCGCACCGCCGGCAGCAGGTACTGCTCCTCAGCCGAGATGTGCCGGGACAGCGCGGCGGTGAGCACCGCCAGCCCCTCCTGCGGCGTGGTGTCCGGGCCGTTCAGCTGCTCCACGAGAGCCAGCAACTGCCGGTGCTCGCGGTCGACGATGTCGGCGACGCTGCGGCCACCGGGCCGGTAACCCGCCTCGGGTGCGGGGGCGGGCGGCAACGGGGGCAGGGGGACGGCGGACATGGTGCCCTCCTCGACTGGCGGGCGGAAGCGCCGGCAGGGGGATGTGCGGTCGTGGGCGGCGGTACCCGAACGCGGACGCCGCGAAACCGACGCGGGGATCCGCCGACCTGTTTGCCGGCCCCGTCACGTCGGTGCGCCGGCCCGCCGGTCATCCCGGGCTGGTATGAAGGGGCGATGACGAGCGACGCCGCCTCCGCCCGACCGGACCCCACCGCGGAGGTCGTGGACCTCTGCCGCGACCTGCTGCGCATCGACACCACCAACACGGGGGACAACGACACGAGCGTCGGCGAGCGCCGCGCCGCCGAGTACGTGGCGGAGAAACTCGCCGAGGTGGGCGTCGAATCGGTCCTGCACGAGTCCGCGCCCGGCCGGGCCAACGTGGTGGCCCGCATCCCCGGGGCCGACCCGAGCCGGGGCGCGCTGCTGGTGCACGGCCACCTGGACGTGGTGCCCGCCGACGCCGACGAGTGGTCCGTGCACCCGTTCTCCGGCGAGGAGCGCGACGGCTACCTGTGGGGCCGCGGCGCCATCGACATGAAGGACTTCGACGCGATGGTGCTCGCCGTGGTGCGGCACTGGCAGCGCACCGGCGTTCGGCCCCCGCGCGACATCGTGCTCGCGTACACCGCCGACGAGGAGGCGGGCAGCGACTACGGCGCGCGCTTCCTGGTGGAGAACCACCGCGACCTCTTCGACGGCTGCACCGAGGCGATCGGCGAGGTCGGCGGCTTCTCCTACTCGGTGAACGACAGCCAGCGGCTCTACCTCATCGAGACCGCCGAGAAGGGCATCGACTGGCTGCGCCTGCACGCCAAGGGTCGCCCCGGGCACGGGTCGATGGTGCACGACGACAACGCGGTCACCGCCCTCGCCGAGGCCGTGGCCCGCATCGGCCGGCACCGTTTCCCGGTGGTGGTCACCGACACCGTACGGGCGTTCCTCGAGGAGGTCTCCGACCTGCTCGGCATCGAGCTGGACCCGAACGACCCGGAGACGGCCATCGCCAAGCTCGGCCCGATCGCCAACATCATCGGGGCGACCATCCGCAACACCGCCAACCCGACCCGGCTGGCCGCCGGCTACAAGGACAACGTCATCCCCGGCCGCGCCACCGCCACCATCGACTGCCGCAGCCTGCCCGGCCAGTCCGAGCTGCTGGAACGGCAGCTGCGCGAGCTGGTCGGCCCGGACATCGCCATCGAGTACGTCCAGCGGCAGCCGGCGCTGGAGACCACCTTCGACGGCGACCTGGTCGAGGCCATGTCGGCGGCGCTGCGCGCCGAGGACCCGGGCGCCCGGCCGGTGCCGTACATGCTCTCCGGCGGCACCGACGCCAAGGCGTTCTCCCAGCTCGGCATCCGCTGCTTCGGGTTCGCGCCGCTGCGGCTGCCCGCCGACCTCAACTTCTCCGCGTTGTTCCACGGCATCGACGAGCGCGTTCCGGTCGACGGACTACAGTTCGGCGTGCGGGTTCTCGACCGGTTCCTCCGCACCTGCTAGCCGTTTTCCATCGTGAAGGGACTGCCCCACATGACCGACCAGCACGGTGAGCTGGACGCCGCTCTCGAGCGGGTGATCGAAGCGGCCCGCCACCACCTGACCGCCGTTCGCGCCGCGCAGGGCCGCGTCGACGACGACGACGTCTGGCAGGCGTACGTGGCGTTGAACAACGCGTCCTTCGCCTACGACGAGCAACTGCTCGACGCCTTCGGCGAGGTGACCCCCTGGGACGTCGACTCGATCGACCCGGACGAGGCCGACGAGCGCTTCGGCGGCGAGGGCGCCGAGGCCAGCGACCCTCACCCGCGGGTGATCTCGGTGCGGCAACGCCGCGACTACCGGGTGCCGAGCATCTCCGCGCTGCTGCGGGCGGCCGAGGCGGCCCGGCGCGAGGGCACCCCGGAGGACGACGAGCCGGCGCCGGTGGAGGGCGTCGGCGAGGCGGTGCTGGAGCTGCTGCAGAGCGGCGACGGCTCGCTCGGCGCGCTGGACGTCCCCGAGCTGGAGCCCCTGGACGGGGTGGTCATGGTCAGCGAGGTGGGCACACCCGTGGACCTGGAGTCGTTCGACGACGACGACGCCGTCGGCCCGTTCCAGCCGGCGGGCGACGACCGGCTCGTCGGTCGACTCGACGAGCACCCGTTCCTGGAGCTCGACGACGACCACGACCACGCCGGACACCAGCACTAGAACCGACGTCCCAGGCGCCACGCGAGGCCGGGGCCCGAACCGTTCGCGGTTCGGGCCCCGGGCGTGTCACCGCCCGTTCCGGCCCGGCGTCAGTACGACAGGCCCGGCTGCGGCTGGTTGACCCGTCGACGGCGCAGCATGACCTGCCGTGTGCCGTCACGGAACAGCCGCACCCGGGCCAACTCCCATCCGGAGAACTCCGCCTGGATCGCCAACTGCGCCGCGGCGGTCAACCGGTCGACGTTCGGCGGCAGCCGCAGCGGCGCGTACTCGTAGTCCATGCCCTCCATGCTGCCCAGCCCAGCGGCCGTTCGCCACCCCCTCCGGGGTGACCAACGCCGCTGCCGCGCGTGGTTTCTGCCGTCCCGGGCGCTGCCGCGAGGTCTTCGCCGCGCGCAGGCCGCCCGCGATCCGGTCGGCGCCGATCCGGTCGGCGCCGATCCGGTCGGCGCCGATCCGGTCGGCGCTGATCCGGTCGGCGCCGATCCGGGAAGCGCCCCGGTCGGCGCCGATCCGGTGGACGCGCCGGTCAGCCGTCGCGCTCGGGGTAGCCGATGGGCACCGACGAGACGTCGTCCAGCGCGGTGGTGATCTCCTCGGGCAGGGTGATCCGCTCCACCTGCAGCGCGCCGAGCAGCTGCCCGACCGTCCGGGCGCCGAGGATCGGCGCGGTCACCCCCGGCCGGTCCCGGATCCACGCGAGCGCCACCTCCAGCGGCGACACCCCCAGGCCGCCGGCCGCGGTCGCCACCGCCTCCACGATGCTGGAGCAGCGTGGCTCCAGGTACGTGGAGACGAACCGCTCGAAGTGCGGCGAGGCGGCCCGCGAGTCCGCCGGGCGGCCGTGCCGGTACTTGCCGGTGAGCACGCCCCGACCCAGCGGCGACCAGGGCAGCACGCCGAGGCCCAGCGCTTCGCACGCCGGCAGCACCTCCCGCTCCACGCCCCGCTCCAGCAGCGAGTACTCCACCTGGGCGGCGACCACCGGCGCCCGGCCCGGCCAGGCCGTCTGCCAGGATGCGGCCCGCGCGGTCTGCCAGCCGGAGAAGTTCGACACTCCCACGTAGCGGACCTTCCCGCTGGCCACGGCGTGGTCCAGCGCCGCGAGGGTCTCCTCGAGGGGGGTGTCCGGGTCGTACCCGTGCACCTGGAACAGGTCGACGTGGTCGGTGCCGAGCCGGCGCAGCGACGCCTCCAGGGTGCGCAGCAAATGGCCCCGGGAGCCGTCGCGACGCCGGCCGCTGCCCGGGCGCAGCCCCGCCTTCGTGGCGATCAACAGCTCGTCGCGCGGTACGAGGCTGCCCAGCAGCGACCCGATCACCGACTCGGCGTCGCCGTCGCCGTACACGTCGGCGGTGTCGATCAGGTTGCCGCCCGCGTCCAGGTAACTCTTCAGCTGGGCGGCCGCATCGTCGGCGTCGGTGTCCCGGCCCCAGGTCATGGTGCCGAGCGCGAGCCGCGAAACCGCCAGCCCGCTTCGGCCGAGCGGTCGCTGTTGCATGGGTGAACCTTATTTCGAACCCGCCGCCACGGATATCCTCGCTCCCGTCATCTCTGCCGGTTCTGCCGGTTCCGCCTCCCTGGGGCACCGCGACGGACGGGGGATCATTGGCGGTGAGCCGGTGATCGGGTCCGTTTTCGGCATTGCGTAACCTGGTGCGACCTGTGCCACGGATGGGGGAGGACCAGTGCGACTCGGGCTCAACCTTGGATACCAGACGGCGTGGAGCACACCTGCCGACCACCTGGCGTTGGCCCAGGAGGCGGATCGTCTCGGCTACTCGGTGGTGTGGGCGGCGGAGGCGTACGGCTCCGACTCGCCGAGCACGCTCGCCTGGATCGCCGGACAGACGCAACGGATCGACGTGGGCTCGGCGGTGATGCAGATCCCCGCCCGTACGCCGGCGGCCACCGCGATGACCGCCGCCACCATCGACGCGCTCTCCGGCGGCCGGTTCCGGCTGGGCCTCGGCGTCTCCGGCCCGCAGGTCTCCGAGGGCTGGCACGGTGTGCGGTTCGCCAAGCCCCTCGGCCGGACCCGCGAGTTCGTCGACATCGTCAAGCTGGCCGTCGCCCGCAAGGAGGTGGCGTACGACGGCGAGCACTACACGCTGCCGCTGCCCGACGGCCCCGGCAAGGCGCTGCGGTTGAGCTTCCACCCACCCCGCGAGCACATACCGATCTACCTGGCTGCGGTCGGCCCGAAGAACCTGGAGCTGGCCGGCGAGATCGCCGACGGCTGGCTCGCCGTGTTCTACGCCCCGGAGTTCGCCGACGAGCACCTCGCCGCCGTGACCGCCGGGCGGGCCAAGGCCGGCAAGGAACTGGCCGGCTTCGACGTGGTGCCCTCCGTGCCTGTCGTCATCGGCGACGACGTGGCGTCCTGCGCCGAGCTGGTGCGCTGGTACGCCGCGCTCTACGTCGGCGGCATGGGCAGCCGGACGCAGAACTTCTACAACCAGCTCGCCACCCGGATGGGGTACGGCGACGCCGCGCGCGAGGTGCAGGACCTCTACCTGGCCAAGCGGCAGCGCGACGCGGCCGCCGCGGTGCCGATGGAGTTCATCGACCGCACCTCACTGCTCGGACCGAAGGAGCGCATCGCCGAACGGATGCGGGAGTACGCCGCCTCCGGCGTCACCACGCTGTCGGTGACCCTGTTCGTGGCCGACCGGGACAGCGGCGTGCAGACCCTGCGTACCGTCGCCGAGGCGCTCGACCTCTCCGGAGTCGGCGAGTGACCTGGATCGAAGCCATCGTCCTGGGCATCGTCCAGGGGCTGACCGAGTTCCTACCGGTCAGCTCGTCGGGGCATCTGCGGATCACCTCGGCGATCTTCTTCGAACGCGACGCCGGCGCGTCGTTCACCGCCGTCACCCAGCTCGGCACCGAGGCAGCCGTGCTGATCTACTTCGCGAAGGACATCTGGCGGATCACCCGTACCTGGCTGGTGGGGTTGCGCGACCGTTCGGTGCGCTCCAGCCTCGACTACCGGATGGGCTGGTACGTGATCGTCGGCTCGATCCCGATCGGGCTGTTCGGGTTCCTCTTCAAGGACCAGATCAAGACCGCCGGGCGCAACCTGTGGGTCGTGGCGACGACCCTGATCGTGTTCGCGTTCGTGTTGGCGTTCGCCGAGTACTGGGGCCGGCAGACGCGCACGCTGGAGAACTTCCGGATGAAGGACGGCATCGTGATGGGCTTCGCCCAGGCCATGGCGCTGGTCCCCGGGGTGTCCCGCTCCGGCGGCACGCTCACCGCCGGCCTGCTGCTCAACCTGACCCGGGAGGCGGCGGCGCGCTACTCCTTCCTGCTGGCCATCCCGGCGGTGGTGATGTCCGGGGTGTTCAGCCTCGGCGACGTCTTCGAACCGTCCGCGCCGGGCACGTCCGTGCCCACCGTGGCCCAGACGATCGTGGCCACCGCCATCGCCTTCGGCATCGGGTACGCGGCCATCGCCTGGCTGCTGCGCTACGTCGCCCACCACACCCTGTACGTCTTCGTGCTGTACCGGGTCGCGCTGGGCACCCTGGTCCTGGCCCTCCTGCTGACCGGCACGATCACCGCCACCTGACCACCCGGGACACGCCGATGGCCGGCACCCCATGTTCGGGGTGCCGGCCATCGTTGCGGTGTGGGTCAGCTGTTCCAGTGCTGGCCGACCAGGTCGGTGGCCTGCTGCTCCCACTGGGCGTACGCGTCGGGGTACGCCGAGACCTGCACGGTCTGCGCGGCCTCGGTCAGGGGCATGTCCTGCCAGCCGTCGACCTGCTTGAGGCCCTTGAGGAACGCGGTGGTGGAGTACTCGGGGTTGGTGATCTGCTCCGGCGTGCCCCAACCCGAGGTCGGGCGCTGCTGGAACAGGCCCAGCGAGTCGTGGTCGTTGGCGTCGCCGAGGTGGCCCAGGTTCTCCAGCTTCGACTCCTGCAGGCTGGTGGCGATGGAGATGACGGCGGCGCGTTCGGGCAGGCCGGCCTTCTTCGTGGCGGCGATGATCGCCTTGACGTTGGCGGTCTGCTCGTCGTTGAGGGTGATGTGCGACTGGTCGCCCTGCGGCTTCGGCGCCGCGGCCTGCACGGCTACCGCGACGGGCTTGGCGTCAACGGGGTTGGCGTGGGCGGCGATCGGGCCGGCGAAGACACCACCGGCGAACGCGAGACCAGCAACGGACAGCATGCTCTTACGGAAGATCGTGTTCATGGGGGTAGCTCCTTCGGGGGTAGGAACACCCACGCCACCGATGGGGGTCGGTACGGCGGGGTGTGAGCACCTCGTCCGGCGCTGCACAAAGCGGGGGGAAAGTCTGGGGGCGGCCTGCGAGCGGAGGGCTCGCGGCGCCGTGGAGGCCTGCGAGCGAAGGCTCGCGGGGGTGGCGGCCTGCGAGCGGGGGGCTCGTGGCGCCGGGACCGTGTGTAACGACCGCCGGGGCGGGGTCATTCCCGGGGCCCGGCCCCTGACCGGAGGGCACCGGATCGGGCCGGTCGGTCGGGCCAGCGGTCGTTCGGGGAGTCTGCAACGACCCGGCCCGGCCGGCCATTCCCACCCCCGACGGCGGGGGCGGGTGGCCGTGGTCCTGCGATCGTCAGGGTATGTAACGACCCCCGGCCCGCCACGATTCCGGCCCACGGATGCACCCGGTCACACCCGGGCGACCCTAAGAAACGGACATCCCGCCCAGCCAGGCGCGAACCGGCGGATCCCGCAGAAACGTCCCGGGTGATCGACTCCAGAGCGGCGATATCGCGGTATCCAGCCGGCGTGACACCCCCACATCGCCGACACCGTGTCGATCACGCTCACTCCCGGCAGTCCAGCCCCAATGACGTCGGCGGGTCGGTCAGGCCGCCGGGAGGGTGTTGGCACCTCGGCGGCTCGTGATCGACTCGGGTTCCTGGAACCCGTGGTATCCGGACAACCGGGACACCCCGGTATCCAGGAACCCGAGCCGATCACGGGTCCGCACACGACAGAGGCCGGGCGGGACGCGACAGGAGCCAGCCGGGACAGAGGTCCGGGAAGGATCCCGGGGGCGGCCTGGAGGGTGGTGCGGAGCCCACGGCGGTCGAGGGTGCGGCGTAGGCCCTAGGGTGATCGGTGTGGCGACCCTTCTGCTTCTGCGACACGGCCGTACGACGGCGAACGCCGACGGTGGCCTGGCCGGTCGGCAGCCGGTCGAGCTGGACGACACCGGGCGCGCCCAGGCCACGGCGGTGGGCGAACGGCTGCGGGCGGTGCCGCTGGCCGCCGTCGTCACCAGTCCGTTGATCCGCTGCCGGCAGACCCTGGAGCTGGCGTTGCCGCAGGCCACGCCGGTGGTCGAGGACGGGCTGATCGAGTGTGACTACGGCAGCTGGGAGGGGCAGCCGCTGAAGAAGCTCGCGAAGGAGCCCCTCTGGCCGGTGGTCCAGCAGCACCCGAGCGCGGCGGTCTTCCCGGAGGGGGAGGCGATGGCGGCGATGGCGGCCCGTGCGGTGGCGGCGGTCCGCGCGTGGGACGCCCGGGTGAGCGCGGAGCACGGGTCCGAGGCGGTCTGGTTGGCGTGCAGCCACGGCGATGTGATCAAGGCCATCGTGGCGGACGCTCTCGGCGTACACCTGGATGCTTTTCAGCGGATCGTGGCCGATCCGGCGTCGGTCACGGCGATCCGGTTCACGCCGCTGCGACCGTTCCTGGTCCGGCTCAACGACACCGGCGGTGACCTCGCCGCGCTGGTTCCGGCGCCGCGCAAGCGGCGGCGGCGGACGGCCCGGGCGGCCGACTCGGACGCCGCCGTCGGCGGCGGGGCGGGTGCGTCCCGATGAGGTACGCCACGACACCGCCCTCTGCGTCGGAGCACGCCAGGACGGCCGCCACGCCCGGGTGTGGCGCCCGCTACACCGGGCGCGTTGCCCCTGCGGCGATTCGGGTCGGTGGGGTGCGCGACGCCATGGCGGGCCGGATAGGGTCGTGGGTATGACCCACCAGGTGCACGCCTTCGAACCGCCGGAGCGGTTCGTCGCCGGGACTGTCGGGCCGCCGGGGGAGCGCACGTTCTTCCTGCAGGCCCGCGGCGGCGGCAGGCTGGTCAGCGTCGCGCTGGAGAAGGTCCAGGTGTCCCTGCTCGCCGAGAAGCTGGAGGAGTTGCTCACCGAGGCGCAGCGTCGCTTCGGGGTGGACCTGCCGGAGCTGGCGCCGGTGGTCGGCGACAACGAGCCGCTGGACACTCCGGTCGACGAGGAGTTCCGGGTCGGGACCCTCGGGCTGGCCTTCGACGTGGACACCGCGACCGTGGTGATCGAGGCGATCGCCGCCGGCGAGGTGGAGCCCGAGGTCGAGCTGGGCGACGAGGACGACGAAGACGACGAGGACGAGGACGAGGAGCCGGACGAGGACCTGGACCGGCTGCGGGTCCGGCTCACCCCGCAGGCCACCCGCCAGTTCATCGAGCGGGCCCGGCGCGTCGTCAACGCGGGTCGGCCGCCGTGCCCCCTGTGCGGCCAGCCGTTGGATCCCGCCGGGCACCTGTGCCCGCGGCACAACGGTTACCACCGGTGACCTTGTCCGGCCTCGAGCCTCTGCGCGACGGTGACGCCGCGCTGCGGCTGCTGCGCGACGGCACGCTCGACCTGGAGGGCCGGCTGGTCGACGCGTCGAACACCACCCTGCGGGGCATCCTGACCCTCGACGGCGTCACGGCCCGCTGCGTCTACAAGCCGGTGCGCGGCGAGCGCCCGCTGTGGGACTTCCCGGACGGCACCCTCGCCGGGCGGGAGGTGTCGGCGTTCCTGGTCTCCGACGCCACCGGTTGGGGTCTGGTGCCACCCACCGTGCTGCGCGACGGGCCGTTCGGTCCCGGCTCCTGCCAGCTCTGGATCGACGAGCCGGACGACGCCGAGCCGCTCGTCGGGTTCGTGCCGGCCGACGAGCTGCCGCCACGCTGGTTCCCCATCGCGGCGGCCCGCGACGACGACGGCGTCGCGTACGCCCTCGCGCACGCCGACGACCCCCGGCTGGCCCGCCTCGCGGTGCTCGACGCGGTGATCAACAACGCGGACCGCAAGGGTGGCCACGTGCTGGTCGGCGCGGACGACCGGATCTACGGCGTGGACCACGGGGTGAGCTTCCACGTCGAGGGCAAGCTGCGGACGGTGCTGTGGGGTTGGGCGGGCAAGCAGTTGCCGCCGGACGCCGTGGAGATGCTCGACGGGCTTGCCGGGCAGGTCTCCGGGGCGCTCGGGGACGAGCTGGCCGATCACCTGACGATCAGCGAGGTCGCCGAGCTGGCCGCCCGCATCGACGTCCTGCGGGAGACCGGTCGCTTCCCGCAGCCGCCGGAGGACTGGCCGGCGGTGCCCTGGCCGCCGATGTGACCCGCTGTCATCTTGATCACCCGTGGGGCGGCCCGGTGCCGCCTGAGGGCTGGTTAGGCTGAGGTCATGGAGTCTTGGGCGGGACACGAGGTGCCACGGCTGCCGGGCAGGGGCGAGCCGTTGGCGTTGTACGACTCGGCGCGGCAGGGTGTCCACCCGAGCGAGCCGGCCGACGCGGGGAGCATGTACGTCTGCGGCATCACCCCGTACGACGCGACCCACCTCGGCCACGCCGCCACCATGATCACGTTCGACCTGGTGCAGCGGATGTGGCGTGACGCCGGCCGCCCGGTGCGCTACGTGCAGAACGTCACCGACATCGACGATCCGCTGCTGGAGCGTGCCGCCCGCGACGGCGAGGACTGGGTGGTCCTGGCGATGCGGGAGACGGCGCTGTTCCGCGAGGACATGGAGGCGCTGCGGATCATCCCGCCGGAGCACTACGTGGGCGCCGTCGAGTCGATCCCGGACATCGCCGACAAGGTCGAGGTGCTGCTCAAGGACGGCGCCGCGTACCGGCTCGACGACGGCACCGGCGACGTCTACTTCGACGTCTCTGCCACCGGCCGATTCGGCTACGAGTCCAACCTGACCCGCGAGCAGATGCTGGAGATCTTCCCCGAGCGCGGCGGCGATCCGGACCGCGCCGGTAAGCGGGATCCTCTCGATCCGCTGCTGTGGCGGGGTGCCCGCGAGGGTGAGCCGTCCTGGCCGGGCGGGGAGCTGGGGCCGGGCCGGCCGGGCTGGCACATCGAGTGCGCGGTCATCGCGCTGAACCTGCTCGGCGACCGGATCGACGTCCAGGGTGGCGGCAACGACCTGCTGTTCCCGCACCACGAGGCGTCCGCCGCGCACGCCGAGCGGCTCACCGGCCAGGCGCCGTTCGCCGAGCACTACGTGCACGCCGGGATGATCGGCCTGGACGGCGAGAAGATGTCCAAGTCGCGCGGCAACCTGGTCTTCGTCTCCCGGCTGCGCGCCGACAAGGTCGACCCGATGGCGATCCGGCTGGCGTTGATCTCCGGGCACTACCGCGGTGACCGCACGTGGACCGACGAGCTGCTCACGACCGCGCAGGAGCGCCTGGACCGCTGGCGGCGGGCCGCCGCCGCGCCCGCCGGGCCGTCCGGGGCCGAGCTGCTGGCCGGGGTACGCGAACGCCTGGCCGACGACCTGGACACCCCGGGCGCCCTGGCCGTGGCGGACCGTTGGGCCGACGCGACCCTGGCGGGCGCCACGGATGACCCCGAAGCGCCCGCCCTCTTCGCGAACACGGTCGACGCCCTTCTGGGCATCCGCCTCTAGCCCACCGCGCCCGGCGGACGGCCGCACGCCGCCCTGGCAGGTTGATCGACTCGGTTTTCAGGAAGTCGCGGTGTCCAAACGCGTGCAACGCACCGATTTCCAGGAAGCCGAGTCGATCAATGCGTCACGGAATGAACGCCACCTCGGGGAAGGCCCGGCTCGGGCCGCTCAGGAGGCGACCGCCCCGGTGCCGCAGGTGCAGGTCGAAGAACGCCAGCGGGTACGCCTGCCCGATGCGGACCGCGCGGGCGGGGTCGAGATTGCCGATCAAGCCGACGAGTTCCTCGTCGCTCATCCCGATGACCCGTGCCAGTTGCGGAATCAGCCACTGATTGTCGCCGTAGGACGAGTGGAGAGCTTCGGCGGCCTGGATGTTGAGTCGCCATCCGCGTAGGTGCGTGAAGAACTCGGCGACGGCGGGCTCCGCGGCCTGCGTGTATGCCGCCGTCATCAGCATGAACGGCCGGTACAGGTCGGCGGTGGGCATCGGCTGTGACACCATCGGGCCGTCCAGGCTCAGCCCTGCCCGGATCCGCTGGTCGGTGCCCATGGTCAGGGCCGTCGCGGTACCGCCCTTCGACCAGCCGAACATGCCGATCCGGCTCAGATCGAGGGCTGCGCCCAGCCCAGCCGGCAGCGCCGCGTGGTCGACGTCGGGGTTGGTCCCGGCGGCCAGGTCGGCGATCTGGTCGAGGACGAATCGAACATCGCGGGTGTAGGTCCACGGCGTGGAGTCGAAGTCCTCCTCCTGGACGGTGACTCGGCCGTCGGGGAATTCGCTGAACCCGTCGTACGTGTGGTCCACGGTGACCACCACGTACCCGTGGCTGGCGAGTTCCTGCACCACGATTGTGGTGTCCGACCGGTGACTTCCGGCGCCGTGCGAGTACAGCACCACCGGCAGCCGTCGACCCGAGTGCCGCACCGGGGCACCCGCGTGGCCGGCGGTCAGGGGCGCCAGCACGGCGTCGGGGTCGAATCCGGCGGATTGCAGCAGCGTGCGCATCGAGGCGGCGGTCATCCACGGGGCGAGCGGGTACCGCCGCACGTCCCGGGCGGGGTACCAGATGCTGACCATCAGCTCCCGGTACCGCCCCGGCCCGGCCAGCGGTTCCGGCCGTGACCGGTCGACCAGGTGCAGCGGCACCGTGCCCACGCGGTAGGGCCCGGTCGGCCGGGGGAGAGTGAGCCGGACCGGACCCGAGTCGGCGGTGGCCGCCGTGGCGCGGCCGGCGATGCCCATCGGTACGCCGACCCCCACCGCCAGCGCGGCTCCGACAAGGCCACGGCGCGTCATCCCCTGTGCACCAACAGGTTTCACGGTTGGCATTGGTCCTCCCCTGGGTTGCTCGACGCCGGAACCGGCGGCCCGGCCATCGATATACTCGCAGTATATATACCGAGTGTATAGATGCAACGGTTGCGGCCAACTCCAGAGGCGCCTGGCGATGTCTCGCAGATCTCCGAGCGGTCCGCGAGGCGACCGCTAGCCCAGGACCAGGCCGGGGTCGGGTTCCGGGTCGGGGGTCGGGCCGGGGATCTTGTACTCCTCGGTGAGGGTGGTCATCGGGCCGGGCCAGGTTGCCTGGGCCACCTCGATGGGCTTGCGGTTCGCGTCGTACGCCACGTGCAGCAGGTGCAGCACTGGGGTGTCCGGCCGGATCTGGAGAGTCTCGGCCTCCTCCCGGCTGGGTTGACGGGCGCTTATCGTGTCGGTGGCCGAGACGTACCGCCGGCCGGTGGCCTCCTCGGCCTCCTGGTAGAGCGGCCGGCCGAACGCCTCGGCGCGCTCCAGCGAGGTGCCTGCGGTGTCGGCGGGCAGGAACCAGGAGGCGCCGACCTCGACGGGGGAGTCGTCGGTGCGGACGAGGTGGCGGCGGCAGAGCAGGTCGGTGCCGTCGGAGACGCCGAACGCGTCGGCGACCTCGGCGGGGGCGGGGGAGCGCCCGACCGAGACGAGCTGCTGACGGTACCGGGCGGCCAGGTCGGTGTGGTACCCGCGGAAACCGCCGTACCGGCCCCGGGAGAGCCGGTTGAGTCGGCGCCGGGTGCCCCGGACGTACGTACCGGAGCCGGGTTTGGTGATCAGGATGCCCTCGACCCGCAGCTGATCGACGGCGCGCTGCACGGTCTGCTTGGCGACGCCGAACATCTCGGCGATGGCCGGGATGGACGGCAGGCGTTCGCCCGGCCCCCAGTCACCGCGGCGGACCTGGGCCTTGAGCTGCGTGGCGATCTGCCGGTGGGGGAACTCGGCCGCGCCGGGGTTGATCTGCACACCCGCCTCCTTGATCACATCTAGGTTCCTAGGATGCCCCAGCGGGTGTGACGGCGCCACCCCGGACACGCGAAAACGGGCCCCCGGACCGAAAAGGTCCAGAGGCCCGCGGCGAAACGGTGCTACCAGGAGCCGGCAGTGGGACCGGCCGAGCCGCCCCGACGCCGGAGGTACTTCTCGAACTCCTGCGCGATCTCGTCGCCGGTCAACGGGGTGATGCCCTCGTCGCCGACCCGTTCCTCCAGCTCGCGGACGTACTCACCCAGCTCGGCGTCCTGCTCGGCGGCGCTGCGCACCCGCTGCTCCCACTCGGCGGACTCCTCGGCCAGGTCGGCCATCGGCACCGGCAGGTCGACGACCTCCTCGACCCGGTGCAGCAGCGCGAGGGTCGCCTTGGGGCAGGGCGGATTGTTGGCGTAGTGCGGCACGTGCACCCAGAACGACACGGCGTCGACCTCGGCGCGGGCGCAGGCGTCGTGCAGCACGCCGACGATGCCTGTCGGCCCGTCGTAGCGGGTCGGGGTGAGCTGGTAGCGCTCCGCGGCCTGCGCGTCGGAGGCGCTGCCGCTGATCGGCAACGGCCGGGTGTACGGCACGTCGGCAAGCAACGCGCCGAGCAGCACCACCCGTTCCACCTCCAGGCTGTGGCAGATCTCCAGCACCTGCTCGCAGAACGTCCGCCACCGCATGCTCGGCTCGATGCCCCGGATCAGCACCACGTCCCGCTCGGTGCCCTCGGGGCTGGCCACCATGAACCGGGTCGTCGGCCACTCCACCCGGCGGGTCTCCCCGTCGGCCATGGTGATGGTGGGCCGGCTGACCTGGAAGTCGTAGAAGTCCTCCGGATCCAGCTCGGCGATCTGCCGCGCGTTCCAGACCTGCTCCAGGTGCTCGACGGCCGCGGTGGACGCGTCGGCGGCGTCGTTCCAGCCCTCGAATGCGGCAATGGCCACGGGGGACCGCAGTACCGGCAGTCCGTCGAACTCGGTCACGCCGTCACCTCACCCTGCTCGTCGCGGCCGACACCGGGACCGCGCCCGGTCGTCGGGCCGTGGTGCACGGTGGCGTCCCTGTTGTCCTTCACGTCCGTCAGCCTACGTGCCGGGCAGGGATGCGGCCCGTCGGCCGCGCCGGTCCGCTCGGTCCACCACCGGTCATACGGCAGCGAACCGGACAGCGTGATCCGCCCGACACAATATGGGATCGGGCACGGAGGGCGCTCGGGTTCACGCAGGACCGCACTAACCTGAACGGGTGCGGACTTCGTTGCTGGATGTGCTGGCCGATCGGATCCTCATCGCCGACGGGGCGATGGGCACGATGTTGCAGGCCGCTGACCTCACGCTCGACGACTTCGACGGCCTCGAAGGGTGCAACGAGATCCTCAACGTGACCCGGCCGGACGTGGTGCGGGGGGTGCACGACGCCTACCTGGCCGCCGGCGCGGACTGCGTGGAGACCAACACGTTCGGCGCCAACCTGGCCAACCTCGCCGAGTACGACATCCCGCAGCGCATCCGGGAACTGTCCGAGGCCGGCGCGCGGATCGCCCGGGAGGCGGCCGACGCGGCAAGCACGCCGCAGCGGCCCCGGTTCGTGCTCGGCTCGATCGGGCCGGGCACCAAGCTGCCGACCCTCGGGCACGCCCCCTACGCGACCCTGCGCGACGCGTACCAGGAGAACGCCGCCGGTCTGATCGTCGGTGGCGCGGACGCGTTGATCATCGAGACCTGCCAGGACCTGTTGCAGGTCAAGGCGGCGGTGGTCGGGTCGAAGCGGGCGATGGCCGAGCTGGGCCGGTCGGTGCCGATCATCTGTCACGTGGCGGTGGAGACCACCGGCACGATGCTCGTCGGCAGCGAGATCGGGGCGGCCCTCGCCGCCATCGAGCCGCTCGGCGTGGACCTGATCGGGCTCAACTGCTCCACCGGCCCGGCCGAGATGAGCGAGCACCTGCGCTACCTGTCGCAGCACTCCCGCATTCCGCTGTCGGTGATGCCGAACGCCGGCCTGCCGGTGCTGACCGCCGACGGGGCGTACTTCCCGCTGACTCCCGTGGAGCTGGCCGAGGCCCTGGAACGGTTCATCACCGAGTACGGCGTGGGGCTCGTCGGCGGCTGCTGCGGCACCACGCCGGAGCACATCCGGGTGCTGTCGGAGCGGCTGCACGGCCTCACCGCCCCGGCGCGCGAGCCGCGGCACGAGGCGGGTGTCTCGTCGGTCTACCACCCGGTGCCGTTCGCGCAGGACGCGTCGGTGCTGATGGTGGGGGAGCGGACCAACGCCAACGGTTCCAAGGCGTTCCGGGAGGCGATGCTCGCCGGTGACTTCCGCGCCTGCGTGGAGATCGCCCGCAGCCAGGCCCGCGACGGCTCGCACCTGCTCGACCTGTGCGTGGACTACGTCGGCCGCGACGGCACGCAGGACATGCGGGAGCTGGCCGGCCGGTTCGCCACCGCGTCGACGCTGCCGATCATGCTGGACTCGACCGAGCCGAACGTGGTGGAGGCCGGGCTGGAGATGCTCGGCGGTCGGTGTGTGGTCAACTCGGTGAACTTCGAGGACGGCGACGGCCCCGACTCCCGGTACGCGCGGGTGATGCCTGTCGTGCGTGAGCACGGCGCGTCGGTGGTGGCGCTGCTCATCGACGAGGAGGGGCAGGCGCGTACCCAGGAGTGGAAGGTCCGGGTCGCGGCGCGGTTGATCGACGACCTGACCGGCCGGTGGGGCATGGACCGCGCCGACATCCTGATCGACGCGCTGACCTTCCCGATCGCCACCGGGCAGGAGGAGACCCGCCGCGACGGCCTCGAGACGATCGAGGCGATCCGGGAGATCTCCCGCCGCTACCCCGGGGTCAACTTCACCCTGGGCATCTCGAACATCTCCTTCGGGCTCAACCCGGCAGCCCGGCAGGTCCTCAACTCGGTGTTCCTGCACGAGTGCGTCCAGGCCGGTCTGACCTCGGCGATCGTGCACGCCAGCAAGATCCTGCCGATGTCGAAGATCCCCGACGAGCAGCGCGAGGTCGCGCTCGACCTGGTGTACGACAGGCGCCGCGAGGGGTACGACCCGGTGCAGCGCTTCCTGGAGCTCTTCGAGGGCGTCGACGTGACGAGCGCGCGGGCCACCCGTGCGCAGGAGCTGGCGGCGCTGCCCCTGGACGAGCGACTCAAGCGGCGCATCGTCGACGGCGAGCGCAACGGCCTGGAGGCCGACCTGGACGAGGCGATGGCCGGCGGCCGGTCCCCGTTGTCGATCATCAACGACATCCTGCTGGACGGCATGAAGGTCGTCGGCGAGCTGTTCGGCTCCGGGCAGATGCAGCTGCCGTTCGTGCTCCAGTCCGCCGAGGTGATGAAGACCGCGGTGGCGTACCTGGAGCCGCACATGGAGACCACCGAGGACGGCGGCAAGGGCCGCATCGTGCTGGCCACCGTGCGCGGCGACGTGCACGACATCGGCAAGAACCTCGTCGACATCATCCTGTCCAACAACGGCTACGAGGTCGTCAACATCGGCATCAAGCAGCCGATCAGCGCCATCCTGGACGCCGCCGAGCAGCACCGCGCCGACGCCATCGGCATGTCCGGACTGCTGGTCAAGAGCACCGTCATCATGAAGGAAAACCTGGCCGAGATGGCCACGCGCGGGGTCGCGGAGCGCTGGCCCGTGCTGCTGGGTGGGGCGGCGCTCACCCGGGCGTACGTCGAGGACGACCTGCGGTCGATGTTCCCCGGCCAGGTGCACTACGCGCGGGACGCGTTCGAGGGGCTGTCCCTCATGGACAAGGTGATGACCGCCAAGCGCGGCGGCGCCCCGGTCATCGACCCGGAGCGGGAGGCGGCCCTCGCGACCCGGCGAGCGCGCCGCGAGCGGCAGCGCTCGGTCGTCACCGAGTCACTGCCGGAGCTGCACGACTCGTCGGTACGCTCCGATGTGGCCACCGACGTGGCAGTGCCCACCCCGCCGTTCTTCGGCACCCGGGTGGTCAAGGGCGTGCCGATGGCCGACTACGCGGCGCTGCTCGACGAGCGGGCCACCTTCCGCGGGCAGTGGGGGTTGAACGGCGCCCGGGGCGGCAACGGCCCGTCCTACGACGAGCTTGTCGAGACCGAGGGCCGGCCGCGCCTGCGGTACTGGCTGGACCGGCTGATCGCCGACCAGGTCCTTGAGGCAGCCGTGGTGTACGGCTACTTCCCCGCGTACTCCGAAGGCAATGACCTGGTGGTGCTCGACGAGAACGGGCACGCGGAGCGCGCCCGGTTCTCGTTCCCCCGCCAGCGCCAGGAGCGACGGCTCTGCCTGGCCGACTTCTTCAAGCCCAAGGGCGACCAGCTCGATGTGGTCGCGCTGCAACTGGTCACCGTCGGTCAACCCGTCAGCGAGTACGCGGCGAAGCTGTTCGCCCGCAACGAGTACCGCGACTACCTGGAGGTGCACGGCCTGTCCGTGCAGCTCACCGAGGCCCTCGCCGAGTACTGGCACCGGCGCATCCGCGCCGAGCTGACCCTGCCCGACGGGCGTCCGCTGGGGCACGACGACCCGACGGACCTGGCCGGCATCCTGCGCAACGACTACCGGGGCTGCCGGTACGCGTTCGGCTACCCGGCCTGCCCCGACCTGGAGGACCGAGCCAAGATCGTGGAGCTGCTGGGGTCCGAGCGGATCGGCGTCGAGCTGTCCGAGGAGTTCCAGCTGATGCCGGAGCAGGCCACCGATGCCATCGTGGTCCACCACCCGGAGGCGAGCTACTTCAACGCCAAGTAACGGGTGCAGGGTGGCTGAGCTCCTCGACGCCGGTCAAGACGCGCGATCAGCGGCTATCCGGATGCGGGATCAGAGGCCGAACGAGGCTCGGCAGCGGTCCATGCCGTCGACCCTGACGGCCAGCCGCTTGTGCTGGCGCCACCGCTGCAGAGTCAGCCGCAGGCGGTCGGAGACGACGGCCTCGCCGTCGCGCGCGTCGACGGAGATCCCGTCACGCTCGTAGCCGAGTTTGCGCGATACACCCTGGGAGGCGTGGTTATCCTGGAACACCTCGGTCAGTGCGGCGGTGGCACCGAGATGATCGAAAGCAAGGGTCAGTAGTCCAGCCCTGGCCTCCGTGCCGTAGCCCTTGCCCTGATGCTCCAAGCCGAGCCAGGCCGAGGTCGTCACCTGTCGCACCACCGTAAAGTCCTGTGCGCGAAGCGTGACCAACCCGATCGGCTGATCCGCCCGGAAGACCCCCATTCCGAGCCGCCATGCTGCCACGTCCCAAGACGCGAGCTGGTGCCAGTGCCCCTGCAGGACAGATTGGGCCCGGTCCGTATAGGTGCCATCCGTCCATGGCGTCAGGAATGGCCGTTCGTCGGGACGATGCACGCCCTGGCCCGCGAGACCAGCTAGCTCAGCGAGCTCATCCTCGCGTGGCAAACGCAGCTGCAGGCGCGGTGTGACGATGGTGAGACCGTACAGGGGCCACAGGTCAGCGAGCATGTCCCGCATCCTTCCGGCCAAGATCCGGCTGGGCAAACGGAATGCTGTCGACGCACCGCGATGTCGGGCTCCACTTGATGCGTTACGGAATGCGCTCAGATGATCCGTTACACATCCGGCTGGACGATCTTGGTTGTTTCTGGTCTCGGGCTACTGGTCGTCAGTCCCAGAAGTTGAACAGCAGCTCGCCGACGGTGATCGGCTTCCAGCAGTTGATCTGGT
This sequence comes from Micromonospora lupini str. Lupac 08, assembly GCF_000297395.2. Lineage (GTDB taxonomy): Bacteria > Actinomycetota > Actinomycetes > Mycobacteriales > Micromonosporaceae > Micromonospora > Micromonospora lupini. The sequence goes on from NZ_HF570108.1 coordinate 3,462,428, forward strand.
CGTGCTCGGAGGGGTCGAGAGCGCTCAGGTCGACCTGTGACAGAGGGGTTCGTAGCTGCTCGACGGTGAGGACCTGGGCGTCGGTCAGGTTGGTGATGGCGTCGGCAAGGTCGCGGTGGTCGACGAACGTGACGGTGACGTCGCCGCCGGCTCGGGTGCTTGCGAAGGCGATGAGGGGCAGTGCGATGTGCTGCAGCACCGCGATGTGGTGCTGGGCGTGGGCGATGTCGACGGTGTGGAAGTTAGGCGTGACACCGGCAGGAGTCACGCCGGTGACGGTGGCGTCGATGGCGCGGGCGGCGTGGTGACAGACGGCGGTGAAGGCGCCCAAGTCCGCCTGGTGGCCGGAACGCGGGTTGAAGCCGGTGGTTCCGGGTGGCAGCTTCATGGTCCGGCTCCCTGGTCGTCGCGGTCGGTGCAGGCTATCCGACGCTGTCGTGCAGGTTCGGGCTTGCGGACCTTGAACCGGGCGATGGGCTTGGTGGTCGTGCGAGGCACCTCGGTGAGGAGTTGGTCGCCGTCGGGACGCGGAAGGTAGTGTCGGGGCCTTCGACGATGAGGGTTCGAGCTGCCTGGCCGATGCCGACGTGGATTCTCTGGTCGGCGATGACGAGGGCGCCGGGGCTGCTGACGCGTTGTTCGACGCGTTGTGGTTCGGGTGTCGAGGTGGGTGGAGGTCCGCCCCAGCCTCGTCGTTCGCCGGGGCCTCAGCCCTCGTGTGAGCGTCAAGGTCCGCTTGACGGGTGGGTTGCGACTACGGTCGCACGATCTTGACCCTCTGCCGCACCTCTTGCCATGCTGCGCCGGTGCAGCACCCCATGCAAGACGGCGTTGAGGTGACGATTCTTCGTAACCGGCGAGATCTTCGCCGCACTACGCGCGAGATCTACACTCGCGAGATCGGCTGGGTAAGCCTAGGGGGAATGATTGCGGGGCTGACTGGAGTGATCGCCCTCTGCGCTGAGCAGTTGGTTGTGGCGGCTATTTGTTCGCTGGGCGTCTTGGCCGCTTGGACCTACCAGTGGTGGCGCATTGAACTGATAGTTTGGCGTTTCCCTGACTGGGCGTACAGGCCAGTCACCTTTCGGATCTCTGAGCAAGGTGTGGAGATAGAGACTGCGGTATCTCAGCGTCAGATCCGATGGGAGGACATGACGGACGTGCTCGTCACGCCCGACGCTTACTTCTTTGGATCGCCGAATCAGAAGGGAATTATTCTGCACCGCAGATCTCTGGCCGAGCTGGATACGGCTGCAATCAACTCAATTATGGAACGGTGTCGGGAGCCTGTGGATGGGTCAACGAAGCCAGTTCCGTTGGACTGACATTCGTGGGTAACGGCGAACAACGCTTCGGACGAAAGTTCAGCCTGCCCGTCCCGTGCCCCGACACGCGGGTTCACAGCGGCGACGCTTCCGCCTCCATGCCGACGCTCGGTAGCTGCGTCTCATGTGGTTCGACTACGTATCGTGCAGGTCGATGCGATTCCCAAGCTGAGCGTCCGAGCCTGCGATGATGTGTGCCGTGAGTCAGACGGTGGGATGGGACCGCGTTGTCGAGGGCGCTCGTGTCCGCTTCATGCCCGGCCAGGGCGACGATCCTGCGACGGCCGACAACATCGATGCCCACATCTATCTCGTTGACGGTAGCCATCGGCACGCCACCTTCATGACGACGGTTGAGGTCGGCCGGGTCCTGCGAAGGTGGGCTGAGACCGGGGAGGCCGGCGGCGGTCAGTACTTCTGGTGCTCCGACTTGGTCATCGTCCCGAGACCGGGCGTCGAAGCGATGGCGGCGGCCCTGGGAGAGATGATCCGCTCCGGTGACGTCGAGGTGATTCTCAGCAAAGTGGAGGACGGCTCGATCTAGCTGAGTGACTAACCGGGTGACGGTCGGCTTGGACGTCAACGGACGAGCGTGGACACGCCTAATCAAGAAGGGGGACCGCGCAGTCGTCCGGATCTGCCGGCGGTCCAACCACTATCACTCGTAGCGGTACTTGAGCGAGTCCGCCTCCGCCTGTTCGATGTCGGCGATCGTCAGCTCCGGCATCCGTAGCTGTGCCAACGTCACCTCGGCGGAGGTCGGCTGGGCGTCCGCTGGCAGCCACCGCTCCGGGTCCCAGACCCCGGTGCGTAGGAGCGACTTGGGGCAGTGCGGGTAGACCTCCTCGATGCCCACGACCAGCGCGCTGGCCGGTGGCTTGCCCACGGCGGTCAGCTGCGACAGCAGGTCGGGGCGGGTGGAGACGCAGGCCCGGCCGTTCACCCGAAGCGTCGTGGTGCGCCCCGGGATGAGGAACAGCAGCCCGGCCCGCCCGGTGGCGATGACGTTCTGCAGGGTGTCCAGGCGCTTGTTGCCGGTCGCGTCCGGGATCGCCACCGTCCGCGCGTCCAGGACGGCCACGAACCCGGCGGGGCCGCCGCGCGGGGAGACGTCGCAGTTGCCCTCGGCGTCCACGCTGGCGACCAGGACCAGTGACGAGCAGCCGATCAACCGGCGGGTCTGGTCGGTGAGTTCGGTCATCTGTTTACGCACGGCCGCCTCACTCGGAAGTTCGTAGGCCCGGGGCAACGTTTCCTGATCGGGCACGGCGTCGAGGCGCAGCGAGTCGAACGCGGTGGTGGCAGGGGCTGGCGTCATGCCGCCGACCCTATGGGGCCTACAGCAGCCGTGGGGGGACCACGATGGCCCCAGTTCAGACCGTCCCGGACGCGCCGGCATCCCGGCCGACCCAGGTGGCGACGCACACCTCGTTGCCCTCGGCGTCGGCCAGAACCCACCACATCGGCGCGTGCGCGTCGGACACCAACCGGCCGCCGGCGGCCAGGGCCGCGGCGATGCGCGCCTCGGCCTGATCATGCGGGACGGCGACATCGAGGTGCATACGGTTGCGGTGCGAGCGCGGTACGTCCATCTGCTGCAACCCGAAGCCGGGACCGCGGCGCGACGGGTCGTAGAGGTAGTCGTGGCCGATCGGGGAGTAGCCGAGCACCGCGCGCCAGAACGGCAGCACGTCCGCGCCGACGAGCGCGTCGAGGGTGACGTTGATGACCTGCACGGCGGTCGGGTCGGCAGAGAGCCCCCGATCCCGCGCGGCCGCTGAGATCCGCCGGGCCAGCCCGGCATCGCGCCGGGACAGGGACACCGTGACGCCGGCGCCGCGCAGGTCGATGCTCAAAATCTGTTGCTCGGCCTCGTCGGCGAGCCGGCCGATCTCGTCGACGAGGGCAATGCCGTCGGTCAGCGAAACGGTGGGGAAGTGGGCGGAGACCAGGTGGTACAGGGAGCGCCAGTCCTCGACACCCTCGGCGGCGTGAAACTCCGTTGCCGTGATCTGCCGAGTCATGCCGGCGAACCTAACATCGGACGCCCAACCGGAGAGCAGGCGAGACTCCGTCCAAGGACGGCGACGTCAGTCCACGAGAGTCTGTGCGTGCGTGACGGTCACCCTCGGCGGCGCTAGCGTTACGTTCAGCGTCCGTCGCTGCGCGACGCGCGATGTCGTCCACTCGTCTCCCTGGGAGTGATCGCCGTGACCGAACCATCGTTCCCGAGCCGTATGCGGCAGCTTCGCAGGGAGCGTGGCCTGTCCCTGCGTGACCTCGCGAAGGCCACCTACCACGCCAAGACATACCTGCACGAGCTGGAGACCGGCGCGAAGTCGCCCACCCCGCAGACCGCCCGTCGCGTCGACGACGCGCTCCAAGCCGCCGGAGAACTGGCCGCGCTCGCCACGACTTCCCCTGGCATTCGCCGCCGGGAGCTTGTCGCCGCAGCCGGGTTGGCCGCCGCGCTTCCACACACTCTGCTCGCGCACGGCCGTCGCGTCGGCACGGCCACGTCCGCCCAGCTCATCGAACGCACCGCCCGGCTACGTCGCCTCGACAACTACCTCGGCGGCGCTGACACCCGCGAGATCTACACCGCTGAGGTTGAGGCGACGACTCGGCTCATTCAGAACGGGGCATACAACCAGCCCACGGGCCGGCAACTGCTGGCGATCCTTGCCGAACAGGCGCAGTTGGCCGGTTGGGCGGCGTTCGACGCCGGCGACCACCGCGACGCGGAGGGGAAGTTCCGGTTCAGCCTTGCCGCTGCGCGCGACGCCGAGGACCGCGCGCTCACGGGGAAGGGGCTGGCATTCCTGGCGTATCAGCAACTGACCACTGGTGGTCGGGGCCCTGACACCGCCAGCGCGGCCTGCGAGGCGGCCGGTAGCACGGCGACGCCGAGGGTGCGGACCTTGCTGCACCTACGGGCCGCGTGGGCGTTTGCTGTCGCAGGCGACGCGCCGGCCGCTGTCAGGCACCTTGGAATCGGTACGACCCTTCTGTCTCAGCGGGCTGACCGGCCCGAGCCGGATTGGGTGTACTGGGTGGACTCCACCGAAGGTGAGATCATGACCGGCCGATGCTGGGCGGTGCTCCACCGACCCCTTCGCGCAATCCCCGTCCTGGAGCGCGCCCTGGCGACGTTTTGCGACACGCAGGCCCGGGACAAGGCGCTCTACCTGTCGTGGCTCGCTGACGCCTACCTTGACGCGAACGAGGTAGAGCAGGCATGTCAGACGGCGGCGGATGCGTTTCGTCTCGCCGGCGGAGTGGGGTCCGTCCGCCCGGTCCAACGGCTCCAGACGTTTCTCGATCGTTTGGAGCCGTTCGCCACGGTGCCCTGCGTCGTCGAGTTGCGGGCACTCGCGGCAGCCGCGCCTACACGTCCTCGACTGAGCGGCTCAACCACGCCAGGTACTCAGGAGAACCCTGAACGATGGGAACCGCGCTGACCTGAGGGTTGGTCCAGGGGTGCTCCTCCAGGACGAACCGCTCCAACTGCGGGTACCGCTCGGCCGTGGTGTAGAGCAGCACCTGCCACTCCTCACCCGTGCCCTGCGTCCCGTGATGCCAGAACACGCTCGTGATCGGACCGACGACCTGAGCACTCGCGGCTAGCCGCGCGGCGACTGCCCCTTCAGCAAGCTGCACGCCGACGTCGCGCGTCTCGGTGGCCGTTGACACCTGCAGGTAGTCACTCACCCGCCACACCCTAGCGGCGCGGCTGTCCGCGGACAGTGCGGACAGCCTGCGGACGCCACCAGCCTGGATGACCTGAGCCGCCGGGGAGACGCTGTCCGCACAGGAGTGGCGCGGCCCTGGCGAACATCCGCCTCCCGAGGACGGGCCGCGTCCGCGAGCGGAGGGGACCGATTTCGATGGAAACAATCGTCGGGTTGGGGAGGCTGCTGTGGCGGCGGCCGAAGACTCACCGGCAGGCGCCGGCGCCGTCCGGGACCGGTCAGGCCATCCAGGAGCGTGAGCAGCAGGCCGCGCACGGTCGCATTCTGGCGTACGCGCGTCGGATGCCCCATGAACAGCGGATGTGTGACGAAAGCCGGGTGGCATCAGTGACCGCCTGGAAGATGTCCGGCCACCCGGCCCACGTGTCGCTGCGGCCTGGTGAATGGCAGTCCAGCCCGGGCGTCGAAGGCCGCACCGATCAGAACATCCGGATCGTCTCTGTCCATCAGTCTCACGACCAGCGGTACGCCTGGGTGTACGGGCACACACTGGAGTGCGAATGGGAGTCGGCGGACTGCAACGCACCGTTCTGTAGGGAGTTGCTGGTTGACGTCGACGTCCTTGCCGCGAACGCCGCCGGTGGGTGGCCGTGAGCCCGCTGATGCTGGCCCGGCTGGCGGAACTCTGGGGACGGACGCTCGTCGAGCACCAACCCGTCAACGGCCGTTGCCCGCGCTGTCGCACCCGGGGCCGTTGCTGGGAGTGGGCCAACGCGTTCGGCCAACTCGTCGCCTACGACATGGTCCCCTCCACGGGCTGGCAGCCAGCCCATCACACCCAGTCGTGACGCCTCCAGCCTGAAAGCCGAGTGGGCGCTCAGCGTGTCTTCGGCCGAACCTGGGTGACGGCAGCGTAGGCGACGCTTCCGAGCAGGGCGCCGAGCGCGGCGATCAGAATGCCGTCCCAAGGGTGCGGTAGCGACCCCTGCAACAGCACCTCGGCAGCAAGGGCCGTCGGCACCGCAGTCAGCACCGCCGAGCCGAGGGCCCACTCCGAACGGCGATCGTCCTTGCGGTGCAGGAAGCCCAACGCGGTGAGGATCGCGAGCATCCCGTCGGAGTAGAACCACGACAGGGCCAGGACGAGGAGAGTGCCCAAGCCGAGGCCAATGGCCCAACGCCGCAGGGCGGTGGCGAGCGACACTCCCTGCCGAGGGGCGCTGTCACCGCCGACGGGGTCATCGTTCGTGCGTCTCCGCGTGTCGAGCCCAAGCTTGAGCGCGGCCTGCCTCCTCACCAGCTGGGCAGCCAGGGAGCGGCGGCTGGAGAGGTAGACGCCAATCAGCATCATGTAAAACTTTCAGATGACGACGAACGTGAAAGCCGTAAGCGCGACAATCAGGTACTCCTAGCGGAGCGTACGCAGAAATTCGCGCACTGTAGCCGATGTCATCAGCTCGTGCGGCCCCTGCCGAATCGGCCTTGATTGCCATCGCCCCACGTTCGAGTCTGCTTGCGAGAAGCGGCCCGCGAGGCCTGCCAGCACGCGCGAGCCGCCACTCACGTCCTCAGTCCCAACCCGGGTCTCATCCAGGAGGAACCATGCAACGGACGTGTCCAAGAGTAGTGCCCCGCGCGCTGATGGCGCTCGTCGCGACGATCACTTGCGTCATCGCCGCCACTCCCAGCGGCGCGGCCACGGCGGCCCCGGCGCAGCAACCTGCCGTCAGCGTCGCCGGGTTCAGCAGCGTGTTGACCCTCAATGGTCGACCCGCGCCGAACGCCTCGGGCGCCACGCCGATGGTGTTCCCGCCGTCGGGCAACCACGCGTTCACCCCGCAGGCACCGTCGTGGTCGTTCGGTGACGGCAACGGCAGCGGCTCCGAGCAGATCACCTACGGTAGCAGCCTTACTGAGGCCTGGGGCTACCTCTTGTCGTCCTACATGCGCTCATCGTCGGCAATGTCACGGAGAACGCCGACCTGTACTGCGGCAGCTCCAAGGTGACCAACTACGGCCAGCATGTCGTCGCTTCCAGCTACCAGTTCCACGGCAAGCGAGGCAGCCTCACCAACGGGTGCGCCTACCGCACGATCATCACGTTCGCCTTCCGACACAACCAGGGCGGCGGCGGCACCGGCACACTCACTGCGCAATGGAACTGGGTCATCACCTGGGTGTAACCCAGACTCACCACCGGAGGCCGGGCGCGGCAGTTTCGTGCCCGGCCTCCGCCCAGCCGATACTCTGGCAATCGTGAGTGATCAGGGCCTGCAGGACACCGGCGTGGTGAAAATCTGGCACCTCGAAGAGGGCTGGGGAACTATCGCCCTCGATCACACTGATCTGACCGTTTGGGTGCACTTCAGCCACATCGTTGCAGGGCCCACGGAATACCGAAGCCTGACGCCGGGTCAACGAGTGCGATGCCACTACGAAGTCCCAGGCCAGGACGGCTACCCCGCCCGAGCTGTCGAAGTCGCCACCCTCTGAGCCGGCGCAGCGCGCCCGCATTGGTACCGAAACAACCTGCCGATCAAGCCGGCTGTCCTCAGGATGGCGCCGAGTTCAGGTAACGATCTTTGACACTGACCGGCTAGCGATCAACGATCGACCACCACTGGTGGTGCCGAAAGAACCTGCCCGGGTGGTGCCGGTTCGACCTGCCGGACTCAACCAAGCACAACCTCAATCGCGGGCATCACCCGATGATGTCACTTCGGCAGTCCGAGCCGGCGGAGCCTGCGCCAGCGATCGGTTAGGTTCGAATCATGACCGGCCGGATGGTTGAGCTGATCGCCTTCAGCGATGGGCACCTCGACGACGGGGACGTCAGCCGTTTCCTGTTGGCCTACGAGCGCGCTCGCGGCGGGCTGAGCTGGGTTGGCGAGAGCGCGCAGGCATTCGACAAGATCGATATTTATGGCACGCGCGAGATCGGGCTCACGCACGCTTTTCTGGCGCCAGGGTCATGGAAGGCAGCTGCGATGGAGCAGCGGCTCCTTGCCGAGGTGCGATGGCTGGTGAAGTGGCTGAAGGACATCTCGGGTGACCTGGGGTTGGTCTTTGGGCTTCGCTTTGACGACCGCGACATCGGTTGGATACGCAGGGGCGTCACCGACGACGCCATCAGCGAAGGGCTGATCGGCCTTTGGGAGCGCGACGTGGAGCGCCTGAGACGAGAGTCGCCGACACGCTGAGCGCGCGGGCATCGACTGACCGGGGTCCCCTGGCAGCTGTGGCAACCGGGTCGGTCGCGACGATTGAGGACTGCTGGGGGCGATCGGCTGACCCTTGGAACCGATTACACCGATCGCGGGTGTCGAACAACCGCCGCGTCACGGTCTCCTTCGAGAAGATGATCCGGACAGTGTCGAGAACACGCCGGTGGCTCCGTCTCAGGGGAGGATGCGACCACGGCGGCCGCAGCAGAGCGAGGAGATCCGGCATGGCGATCCAGCGGATGGACAACGTCCTCATTGTTGTCAACGACCTTGACGCGGTCATCGCGTTCTTCGTCGAACTCGGCATGGAGCTGGAGGGCAGAGGGCCGGTCGAGGGACGGTGGGTGGAGCGTGTCCTCGGCCTCGACGACGTCCGCCAGGAGGTCGCGATGTTGCGGACCCCGGACGGTCACGGCAAGGTCGAGCTGGCGATGTTCCACACGCCGAAGGCGATCAGCCACGAACCGGAGAACGCGCCGACGAACACCCTGGGGATTCGCCGGATCATGTTCGCCGTCGACGACATCGAGGACGTCGTCGCCCGGCTGCGCGCCCATGGGGCCGAGCTCGTCGGGGAGGTGGAGCGGTACGAGGACATCTTCCTGCTCTGCTACCTGCGCGGTCCGGAGGGCATCATCGTCGGACTGGCCGAACAGCTCACCTGAGTGTCAGGCACCGATCTCGGCGACCATCGTGTCCGCGTCCGTGAACGACTCGACCGTGCGGAACCCTTCCGCCGCGTAGAGGCGGGCGGCGGCGTTGGCCCGCTCGACGCTCAGCGACACCGTGCGGATGCCGCGTCCTCGTGCGGCGTCCAGGACAGCGCGCAGCAGCGCCCGGCCCACACCCCGGCCCCGCCAGGCGTCCACGACTCCGATGGTCAACTCCGGCACGTCGTCGGCGACGTACCCGTAGCCGGGATCTTCGGCGGTGAGGTAGCGGAACCAGGCCGCGCCGACCGGCTGATCGGCGGGGTCCACCGCGACCACACCGAGGTCGTCCTGCCGCATCCACCCCGCCACGTAGTGCGCCAGCGCGGGGTCGGCCAGGATCCGCTCGCGCGGCCAGTTCCGTTCGGGCAGCCAGTTCACGGCCTCGGCGAGCATGTCCACCAGGAAGTCGGCGTCGGCCGGGGTGGCCGCGCGGATGCCGAAGTCGGTCACCGCGCAAGCCTCGCACACGCGAGCGGATGCGGGAGCCGGTCGGCGCCACCACAATGGGCGCCGGAGGTGATCGAGGATGGCCGAACAGGAGAGCGTGCCCACGCTGTGCCAGGTGGTGCTCGACTGCACCGACGCCAGGTCGCTGGCGGAGTTCTACCGGCAGTTGCTGGGTCTGGTCTACCGGCCCGGCGACGAGCCGCCACCGCCGGGGCAGGATGATCAGCGCGGGCGCGACTGGTTGGTGCTCAGGACTCCCGAGGGCGCTTCCCAGATGGCGTTTCAGCAGGTGGATCACCTGCCCGAGGCGACCTGGCCGGACAACGCGGTGCCCCAGCAACTGCACCTGGACCTGACCGTGAAATCCGTCGAGGAACTGCTCGTCCAGCACGAGCGGGTCCTGCGCCTCGGTGGTCGCCTGCGCTACGACCGCATCGACGACCCCGACGAGCCACTGCGGGTGTACGCCGACCTGGCCGGCCACCCCTTCTGCGTGTTCGTCGGCTGAGCGATGTGGCCTGTCCGGGGTGGCCGAGGGCAGAGTGCCCGGCAAGCGCTGCAACGTGGCCACAGTGCGCGGAGTCGATCGGCCCGGAGAGCCGTATACCTGTGAGTCATAGTTATGACTCACAGGTATACCGCTCAACAGCGATACCGCCTCCGGCTCACGGCGGTGGCGGCGGCCTCTCCGGGAGTGAGCCGAGCCGTCGTCCACGGCCTACTCGCCAGCAAGCAGGAACGTGCCGCTGAGAGCGAACATGCGGTACGCCGGAGCGTGCGGTCCCTACGATGTCCGAAGAGGTGACCGCTGTGGACGGGGATGAACATGCCGGAACCGCGCGCTTTCTGGATCGACGAGCACTTCGACCGGGAGCACGACGTCGACGGCCGCGGCCGGTACGAGGCCGAGGTGCTGAGGCGGATCGACGAGTTCACCCCCAGTTGGGACGACATCGCGCCGGTGAGCTTCGCGGCGACCGCGTGGCGCATCGCGGCTGAGCTGGAGCCGGGCTACGTCCGCTGGCACCGGCGGATCCTGTCGGCGTCCTGCACGCGCAGCCCGTGGGACGGGGGAATGGTCTGCGCCGTGACGGTGATCTCGCGCTGGCCGGCGGAGCTGACCTGGACGAAGCAGTGGCAACGCGACAGGGGTTGGCAGGACTGGCCGCAGATGTTCGGTCAGTACACGACCCCGTCGGAGCAGGACGTGACGCGCCGCCCGCACCTGCGTGCGCAGCTTCAGGTGGAGGCGCCGGTTCCGCTCGGTGAGCTGCCGCCGGCGCCCTCCGGGCCGCAGGATCAGGTGGCGTCCGCCGCGCGCAGGGCGGTCACGGTGCTGACCCGGGAGCTCAACGACCTGCTCGCGCCGATGATCGGCCAGCTCGAGGCCGGAGTGCCGGCCGACTCCTGAAAGCCGCCGAGCCTCGACGCCGCCGATCCGCCGGACCAGCGAAGCAGGCGTCACCGCGCCAGCCGCCCCACCCGGACACCGGTGACAGCGACACAGGGAGTCCGGGGCGACGGCAGCCGCCCCGGACTCCATCGGGTCACGCGGTTCGGTAGGCCCGCAGCACCGTCTGCGTCACCGTGTTGCCGGCGGTGTCGGTCGCCGTCACGCGCAGCGCGACGAAACCCGGCCGGCGGGGATGAGCGATGAGCGCGACGCCACGCACCACCGGCAGCGCGATCCACGTCCTGCCGTCGTCGAACGACGCGGAGACGCCGAGCTTCCGGTTGGGCGCGGCCGACGAGCCGGCCTGCCGATCCAGGCTGACCGGGATCGCCATGACCCGCCCCGCCCGGGCGGTGTTGGTGTCGTCGAGCGTCGGCGTCGGTCGGGCCGTGGTGAGGGGCAGCCGCTGCGGCGTCGAGGTGTGCGCAGAGGTGAACGTCCAGGCCACCGAGACCGACGTCGACAGGGTGTCCGGGGCGCCGCGCCCGGCGGTGGCCTCCAGCCGGTACTCGGCCTTGCCGGCGGGCACCGTGAACTCCGCCCACGGGCTGTCCGACGTGCCGATCCGCGTGCCGTTGCGGAACAGCCGGAACTCGACCGGCAGGTCGTCGCGGCTGGCGGGGCGGCCGGTCGCGTCACCGAACAGCGGCAGCCCGGCGATCGAGATGGTGTCGCCGTCGCGGCCCGCGTACCCCAGGGGGTTGAGGGTTGGCGCCTGGCCCACCGACGGGCCGAACGGGGCCGCGTTCCAGGTCTGCGTGTACGCCCGCCCGGGTTGGAAGGTCGACTCCTGGATGGTGGAGTTGTCGCCCTCGAGGAACGTGGAGGTCCAGGTGAGGCCGCCGTCGGTGTTGTAGTACTCGGTGCCGTGGAACGGCAGGTCGATGCGCGTGTTCGACCCGATCGGGCCCGATCCGCCGGGTGCCGCCGCGCGGTGGAACCGGACGGCCGTCGCGGTGCTGGACTGGCGGTGGTAGGTCGCGGTGACGGTGGCGAGGTTCTTCGGCGTCAGCTTCGTCGACAGGCCGGTGAACATGTCGCCCTGGCGGACGTAGGCGAGGTCGTACGTGTAGGGGCTGTTGCGGAAGGTCCCGTCCCGGCCGGGGCGGGCGAGCCCGACGCCGAGCGTCGCGGCGAACTCGGGGGCGGCGACGGCGGGCCCGATCCGGCCGAAGAACACGTCCGCGAACGACACCCCGCTGAGCTGCACGCCCGGGTAGCGGAAGCCGTCGTCCCAGTTCGCGCTCACGTTGATCGCGGTGGGCGCGGCGTCGCGCTGCGGCACGGTCAGGGCGACGGGCTTGGCGGTACGGGCGTCGACGGCCTCGGTGACCGGGCCGTGGACGTCGAGGACCGGCTGGACGAGCAGCGTCGAGGCGTCGCCCTCGTGGATGGTGCTGTAGAGCGCGTAGCGGCCCGTGGGCAGCCGCAGGGTGCCGCCGCCGGGCGCGGAGGTGAGGGTGCTGAACTCCCCGGTGGCGAGGTTCGCCGCCACTGTCGTGTACTCGGTGGCCGGCTTCCCGTCCCGGCCGGTGTGGGGGAGCGCGACGTCGTAGCTCTCGATCTCGCGGTTGAGGGCGAACGGCGTGCGTACCCGCAGGTCACCGGCGCCGGTGGCGAGGACCGCGCCCTGGTAGACGCCGTCGGCGGCGTCCACGCGGGTGTCCACGGTGATCGTGGCCTCGGCCCGGCCGCCGGCCGGCACGACAAGCGTGGTCGGGCTGACGGTGAGCATGCCGGCCGGCGCGGGGGCGACGGTCAGCGACAGGGTGACCGGCGCGGCGCCGGTGTTGCGGTAGCCGACGACCTGCGTGACGGGGGTGTCGTCGGCGTGCGGCCAGCGCTGCACCGGGAAGTCGATGGCGGCCACGTCGGCGGCGACCGGCTGGGCGACCGCGCGGGCGATGTCGACCCGGCCCGCGCCCTGCTCGTAGAGGGTGTCCGCGCCGGTCGGCTTGGCCGAGTCCATCAGCGCGGCCTTGAGCTGCGCGCCGGTCCAGTCCGGGTGCTGGCCGGCGAGGATCGCGGCGCTGCCCGCCACGTGCGGGGTGGCCATCGAGGTGCCCGACATGGTGGCGTAGTCACCGCCGGGGGCGGCCGCGACGATGTCGACGCCCGGCGCGCTGATCTCGGGCTTGATGTGGTTGTCGCCGACGCGGGGGCCCCGGCTGGAGAAGTACGCCCGCTGGTCGTCGGCGTCGACGGCCGCGACGGCGAGCGCGTCGTCGGCGGACGCCGGTGAGGACACGGACTTCGGCTTGCCCTCGTTGCCGGCGGCGACCACGAACAGCGTGCCGTACCGGTGGCTGAGGTCCTGCACCGCCGTCTCAAGCGGGTCGAGGCCGGGCGCGTCGTCGCCGCCCACGCTCAGGTTGACCACCCGGGTCTGCGGGGCGAGCCACTGCATGCCGGTGATGATGTCCGAGTCCTGGCACTCGGTGGTGGCGCAGACCTTGCCGACGAGGAGCTTCGCGCCCGGCGCGACACCCCGGTACCGACCGCCGGAGGCGGCGCCGCTGCCCACGATGGTCGACGCCACGTGGGTGCCGTGACCGACCGCGTCGGCGGGGTCGCCGCCGCCGGTGAAGTCCCGGACCTCGGTGAGGTGCCCGGCGAAGTCGGGGTGGGCGGCGTCGATGCCGGTGTCCAGCACGCCGACGGTGACGCCGGTGCCGTCGAAGCCGGCCTGCCAGGCCGCCGGGGCGCCGATCTGCGGCACGCTGCGGTCAAGCGTCACCCGCCGCTTGCCGTCGAGCCAGATGGCGCTGACCCCGTCGGCGAGGGTGCGCGCCATCGAGGTGCCCCGGGTGAGCGACGACCACAGCGTCACCCGGTCGTCGCGGCCCGCCCGTACCGCGAGGGCGTGGGCGGCGGGCAGGTCGGCCCGCACGCGCCCGTCGCCCCCGACGGTCGCGGTCCGCGCCCCCGCCGCGTTCTTCCCGGGGTACGCGACAAGCAGCGGCAGGTCGGTCGCCCGGTCGTCGTAGCCGAACCCGGCCAGCGTGGTGAGGTCGAACAGTCGCCGGTCGAGCCGGCCGTCGCGCAGCAGCGGCAGGGCGTCCACCGGGACGACGAACTGGTGGCCGCCCTCCCGGCTGGTCACGAAGCGCATCGCCGTCCGCCCGGGCCCCCGCTCGATCGCCGGGCGGCCGGCCCCGTCGACGGACACCCGGTCGCCGGTGATCAGCGTGAAGGTGCCGGGCGTGCCGGAGACGGTGGCCGCCGGTCGCACCTGCGCGCTCGCCGGGTTGGCCGCCAGGCCCGCCGCGACAAGTGCTGTCGCGAGCACCCCGGCCGTCAGGGCGCGTCGTTGACGTCGTCGCACATCGTCCTCTCCGCCACGGGTGTCTCCCGGGACGGCACGATGACGCCTGGGCCCGCCACCCGGTTGATCTCTACTGGTGTGACCGTGATCACAAACCGACCGGGGTGGACGTCGGCCAGGTCGGCGCGGCGAGTTCCATGCGCGGTGACCAGGGGGACGAGGCTTCGAAAGGCGCAGGTCGGATGCGTGACGCTGAGGAGTTCGACGCCCTCTACGCTGCCTGCGCCGGGCGGATCGTGGGGCACGTCTACGCGCTGACCGGCAACCGCAGCGAGGCCGAGGACGCGGTCGCGGAGGCGTTCATGCGGGCCTGGCAGCGCTGGCACACCGTCCGGGAGTCGGACAGCCCGGAGGCGTGGGTCCGCGCGGTCGCCTCCCGGGCTGCGGTGAGCAGTTGGCGCAAGACGTTCAACCGGATCCGCGCCCACCACCGGGCCGCCGTCGACCAGAGCGTGCCCGGCCTCAGCGAGGACCACGTCGCGCTGATCCAGGCGTTGCAACGGCTCAGCGCCAACGAGCGTCGCGCCGTCGTGCTGCACCACCTCAACGACCTCAGCGTCGCCGAGGTGGCAGCCGAGATGCGGGCCCCCGTCGGGACCGTCAAGACGTACCTCGCCCGTGGTCGCCGGGCGATGGCCGGGTTGCTGACCGAGGTGAACCAGGAGGGCTCCTCCCATGCCTGATCCGCACGACGACCTGCGGGCGATCGTCGACGAGGTCCGACGCGTCACGACCCTGCCCCCGGCGGGGGCGCTGCGCGGACGCAGCGACCGGCGGCGGCGACGCCGGGCGGCCGTCACCGGCGTGGGGCTGGCCGTGCTCGTCGCGGCCGTCGGCACCACAGTGCTGCGGGTACGCGCCGACGTCACGTCGCCGACCGCGGGCCCGGCGGGCGTGACCTCCCCGTCGACCGTCCCGTCGTCGCTCGCCCCGAGCGAGACCTCCCCGAGCCCGGCCTCCCCGGCGGGGCCGCAGGACATCCTCGGCGGTCGCCGGCAGGTCCGGATCGTGGTTCCCGGCGTGGGTGGGGCGGCGTTGGCGAGCGGCCCCGACGACGACCGGGTGCGGGCCACCGCCGGGGCGGGCGTCGACGACCGGGCGCTGTGGGTCCTGCGGCCGGCGGGGAAGGCGTTCCGGATCGTGGCGGCCACCCCGGCCGGCGCCGGCCAGATCTGCATGACAGTCGTGCACGACGCCCCGCCGGGCAGCGTCCGTGCCCGCGCCTGCGACCCGACGGCGGCGACGCAGCTCTTCACCATCGACCGGGTCGCCGACGGCAGCTACTCGATCCTGCAGGGCAGGCGCTACGTGCAGGTCGTCGACGGGACGTTCGCCCTCGTCCCCGACCTGCCGGAGGCGCTGACCACCACCTACGAGTTCGAGGACCGAGGCCCGTCGGGCCCCTGACCGCCACGGCCGTGCCCCACGAGCGACACTGCGGGGTCGGGCTCAGGAGACCAGGGTGCCGCCGTCGATGGTCACCACCGTGCCGGTCGCATAGGTCGCCCGCAGCAGGTAGAGGAACGTCTCGGCGACCTCCTCCGGCTCGCCCACCCGGCGCAGCGGCAGTGACTCGCTGAGGTGGGCGTACATCTGCTCTCGGGTCTCCTCCGACAGTGAGTCCCACAGCGGCGAGCGGATCACGCCGGCCGAGACGGCGTTGACCCGGATCGGGGCGAGTTCGACGGCGAGCGCGCGGACCAGCGCGTCGATGGCCCCGGTGATGCTGGACACCACCGACCAGCCGGCCTTCGGCCGATGGTGGGCGGTGCCGGTGGTCAGGGTGATCGACCCACCGGAGCGCAGGTACGGCAGCGCCGCGTTGACGGCCGACAGGGCGCCGAAGTACCGCAGGTCGAAGGCGGTACGAGCGGCGGCGAGGTCGAGGGCGTCGACGGACATCAGGACGAGCGGCTCACCGGCGGTGTAGACGAGGTGGTCGAATGGGCCGAGGCTCTGGAACAGCCGGGCCACGTCGCCGGGGTTGGTCAGGTCGACGACGTGCCCCTGGACGCCGGTCGGCAGGGTGGCCAGGGCGCTGTCGACGCTGCGCCGGGTGCGGGAGGCGACGACGATCTGGGCGCCCTCGCGGGCGGCCCGGATGGCGGTGGCGAGCCCGATTCCCGAGGTTCCGCCGAGTACGACGACACGGTGGTCGCTGAGATTCATGATCGTGTCCTTCCGGATCCGTGGTGGAGACGGTTTCCACCATGCGCCGGCGTCGACACCCACGTCCAAGACCTCTTTCACCTCCTGTGATACCCAGCGGGTATCGTGGATGTGGCCGCGAGGCGGGACCGGACGGGGGACCGGATGGATGTCGATCTGCGTAAGCTCCGCTACTTCGTGGCGGTCGCCGAGGAGCTGCACTTCGGGCGGGCCGCGGCGCGGCTGCACATCGCCCAGCCGGTCCTGTCGCGCCAGATCCGGGCCTTCGAGCAGGAGTTGCAGGCCGAGCTTTTCGTCCGGGACCGTCGTTCCACTGTGCTCACCGAGGCCGGCCGTCAACTGTTGACCGACGCTCGTCCGCTGCTCGCCTCGGCCGAGGCGCTGCGTCGGCGGGTGCGACGGGCCACGCACGGCAGGTCGACGTTCACCATCGCGTTCATGCCCGGCATCATCGTCACCGCCGAGGCTCGCGCGATCGCCGACCTGCACCCCGACCTGTCCGTCGATGTCGTCCGCACGTCCCCGAGCGACCAGGCCGACGTGGTGCGCGAGGGGCGCGCCGACGTCAGCTACGTCCGGCTTCCGATCGACCAGCGCGGCCTGAGCCTGCGCCCCCTGTTCACCGAACCCCGGGTCGTGGTCCTGCCTCGGGAGCATCGCCTGGCCGGCAAGGAGTCGGTCGAGCTCGCCGAGCTGGTCGGGGAACGGCTTCTCCAAGACCCGGACGTGGTGCCCGAGTGGCGGGACCTGCCGAACCGTCCGAGCGACAGCGATCCGCGCCCCCGGCCGGTGCTGAGCTCCGTCGAGGAAAAGCTGGAACACGTCGCCGCGTACGCGGGGATGGTGATCCTGCCGCTGTCGATCGCGACGTTCTACACCCGGCCGGACGTCACCCACGTCCCCGTCGGCGACCTCGGGCACAACCAGGTGTGCCTGGCCTGGGCCGAGGACGATCGTTCGCCGTTGGTGCGGGAGTTCGTCGACATCGTCGAGCGGCAGGCGCAGACGGCTGGGCGGGGCCACGAGTAGGGACGGCCACTGGCTACGCTCGGGGCATGTTCCGTGCGGCCCGGCCCGATGACTTCGCGCAGATCATCCGCCTCTACCGGCAACTCAACCCGGACGATCCGGTGCTTGACGACGGCGCCGACGAGGCGGTCTTCCAGCAGATCGTGGGTTCGCCGGGGCTGCGTCTCTTCGTCCTCGAATCCGACGGGGTCGTCGTCGCCACGACGTACCTCAACGTGATCCCGAACATCAGCCGGTCCGCGTCGCCGTACGCCGTCATCGAGAACGTCGTCGTCGAGGAGTCGCGGCGCGGCACCGGTCTGGGTCGGCAGATCATGGCCGGCACGCTCCAGGCGGCGTGGGACGCCGGCTGCTACAAGGCGATGCTGATGACGGGCTCGCGCAATGCGGCGACCCACGCCTTCTACCGCGCCTGCGGGTTCTCGGCCGACGTCAAGACCGCGTACCTCGCGCGCCCGACCAGCGCTCGTCCGAGCACTCAGGACGGCTGAGTACCCGCCCTCAGGTGGCCGGCGCGACCGGCCAATAGTGTTGCCGCGTGGTGACATTCCTGCGTCGGTGGACCCTGCGGGCCGCGAGCTTCGCCCTGACCTGGCTCTACACCCTCTACCGGATCCATCCGGCGGTGTGGCGGCTCACGGCACGTCAGTACCGTCCCTTCATGGGGCGCTTCGCCCGACTGCACGCCTGGATGACCTGCCAGTTCGCCGCGATCGACGTGCCCGCGTACGGCGATTTCCTCCGCCGCCACCAGTGGCGGTTCCGCTGGTTCGATCTGTCGTCGTACCCGCCCACCGACAAGCGGTCGTACGTGCAGGCGTACCCGGAGGCGCAGCGTTGTCGGCACGGGGAGATCGAGATCGCCGGCAGCGTGGTCGACGAGTCGTCGGGCTCGTCCGGCCAACCGTTCAACTGGATCCGCAGCCGCCGCGAGCTGCGCTCGGTGCACAAGAACCTGGCCGGCTACGCGACGATGGTGTTCCCGTCGAAGCGGCGGTTCGTCATCAACGCGTACTCGATGGGCGCCTGGGCGACCGGGACCAACACCGGCATCGCCATGTCGGCGATCGCGATGGTCAAGAACACGGGGCCCGACCTGCGCAAGATCGTCGACACCCTGTCGTACTTCGGCCCCGGTTTCGACTACGTCGTCACCGCCTACCCGCCGTTCCTGAAGCACCTACGCGACACGCTCGACGCCGAGGACTTCCCCTGGGCCGAGTACCGCATCAGCGGACTTGTCGGCGGTGAGGGGATGACCGAGGCGCTGCGCGACTACCTGGAGGAGCGCTTCGTCAAGGTGCGCTCCGGCTACGGGGCCAGCGACCTGACCATCGGCATGGCCGGGGAGAGCGACTTCAGCGTCTGGATCCGCCGACGACTGCGTACCGACGCCGCACTGCGGAGCGCCCTGCTCGGCGCCGACGAGCACCGGCTGCCGATGGTCTTCCAGTACAACCCGCTGGAGACGTACCTGGAGACCACGCCGGACCACGAGCTGCTCTGCACGATCAACTCGACGGCGGTGCTCAATCCCCGGGTCCGCTACAACATCGGCGACGAGGGCCGGCTGATCTCGTACCCGGATGTCCTGGCCGCGATCACCGACCCCACGGCGCGGGCCGCCGCGGACCGTGCCTGGCAGGTCGACCGGATGCGTCTACCACTGCTGTTCCTGTACGGCCGCAAGGACAGCACCATCTCGTACATGGGCGCCAACATCTACCCGCAGGACGTCGAGTACGGCCTCTACGCCGGCAATCCCCGGGCGCACCTGCTGCAGAGCTTCTGCCTCGCGGTGACCGAGCAGGCCGACCTGGAGAGCCGGCCGGTCGTCAACCTGCAACTCCGCGAGGGCCTGATGCTCGACCCGGTGCAGCGGCGAGCCCTCACCGAGACCTGCCGCGCGGGAGTGTTGCGCCACCTCGCCGAGGTCAGCCGGGACTTCGCCGAGTCCCTCGCCGAGGACCCGTCGGCGGCGGACCTGCGGGTGGAGGTCCACGAGTACGGCACCGGCCCGTTCGCCGACGCGGCATCCCGAATCAAGAACGTCTACCTGGTGAAGGGCGTGCCGGCATGAGGACCACGGACTTCTCCGCCGCGCCCCCGGTGGGCCAGGCGACAGCCATGTTCGTCGGCGCCACCCGTTACCGGGGGCCGCGCTCGATCCTCACGCTCACCCGGACCTGGTTCCGGATGGTCCGGCAGATGCGGCGGATGGACGGGTACCGGTGGCACACCGTCTACTACCAGTTCCCGTTCACACTCGGCACCATCGCCTTCTTCAGCGACCGTGACGCGCTGCTGACGTTCGCCCGCAGCCGCCACCACCGTGACCTCATGTGCTGGGTGACCGATCACGGCACGACGAACGCGACGGGCGGCTACATCCGCCTCTACAACGCCGAGCCCGAGGGCTACAGCAACGGCGTCTGGCGCGCCGAGGGAGACGGCATGGCGCACATACCGACCTTCACCCCGCTGTCGCGTGAGACGTCCGGCCCGCCGGTGCACCGCGCATGAGACTGGATCCCGTGCGATCGCGGGCCGACCTGCGGGCATTCGTCGACTTCCCGCTTCGGCTCCACCCGACCGACAGGTACGTGCCGCTGTTGTCATCGGTCATCGCGGCCCACCGCGGCGCCGCCGAGCTGTTCCTGGTCCGCGACCGGCGCGGCGAGGTCGTGGGACGCACCAGCATGCACCGCAGCGCGCCCCTCGACGCCAAGGTCGGGCCGCGGCAGCTGTTCGGGCACACCGAGTTCGTCGATGACGACGACGTCTTCACCGCCATCATGGACGCCGTCGAGGCCCGGGCCGACGGTCGACACCTGTTCGGGCCGGTGGCCCTGCTGCCCAACCAGACCGGCGGGGTGATCACCTCCGGCTTCGCCGACCGTGGCTTCGTGGACTCGGCGTGGAACCCCGCCTACTACCCGGACATGTACGAGCGGCACGGCTTCCACCGTCGCTTCGAGGCCGACACCTGGCGTGTCGACCTCGACGGCACCGCCACTGCTGCTCGGCCCGCCGCCGGCGCTCCGGCCGGAACCGACCACGGGTTCGCCTTCGACGATGCCCGGATGGCCGCCGAACGGCTCGTCATCCGGCACGGCTCCCGGTGGCGCCTGCGTAGCCAACTGCCGATCCTGCGCCGGATGCTCAACGCCAGCTTCGCGCAGTTGGGCTACTACACCCCCATCTCCGCCGAGCAGTTGGCGGAGCAGACCGACGGCCTGGCGTTCCTGCTCGACGAGGGGCTGCTCCTCTGGCTGGAGAAGGCCGGCCGACCCGTCGCGTTCGTCGTCACCGTGCCGGACATCTCCGAATACCTCATGAGCGTCGGCGGTCGGCTCGGCGTCCTCAACCAGCTCCGGCTTCTCGCCACCCGCGGCCGGTACCGGCGGGACGCGGTCCTCATCATCAAGGGCACCGTGCCCGACGAGCAGGGCAACGGGTACCTGACGCTGCTGTCCCGGGAGTTGCACCGCAACCTCGCCCGCAACGGCTACCGGACGCTGCGCAGCACCTTCGTCGAACGGACGAACGTCGCCTCGGCCGCCCAGTACCGGCGCGCGGGTGGGCGGCCACTGCACGGGTACACCTTCTACGAGCGGGGAGCCCGGTGAGCTGGGTCGAGCAGTTGCGGGCCACCGAGGCGATCTGCCGCCGGGCACCGAGCGCGCACAACACGCAGCCGTGGCGGCCGGAGTATCACACCGACGAGATCACCATCGACGTCGATCCCGCCCGCCGCCTGCCCGACTCCGACCCGACCGGGCGCGACCTGGCCCTCGGCATCGGCGCGTTCGTCGAGACCTGCCTCATCGTCTCCGCCGAACTCGGCCTCACCGTCACCGTGGCGCCCGGTCCACGACTGGTCCCCGCGGCGCACCGGTACGCGACTCCGTTCACGATCGCCGACATCGAGGCCCGCCGGGTCGCCCGTGGTCCGTACGCACCCGGGTACGTCGACGACGCCGTCCTCGCCGATCTCGAGCCGGGTGTCGCACACGTCCCGACCCGGGATCTCGTAGCGGACCTGGTCGTCGCCGACAGGTGGATGTTCGGCACACCCGCCGTCGCCGTCGAGTTGCGGGACTGGCTGCGCCTGAGCCCACGCCATCCCCGATATCACCTCGACGGACTCACCGACCGGGCGCTCGGCCTGTCCCGGATCGAAGCGCGCGTCCTGTCCGCCGCGCTGCGCGCGTACCCGGTCACCCGCCGGCTGGGCCTGCCGACGCTGCTGGCCGCCAGCGGCCGCGGCCTGTTGCGCTACGACGGCAGCGTCCTGGTCCTCCGCGCCGCCGATGGCGAAGACCAGTTCAGCGCGGGCCGACGTCTGCTGCGTACGTGGCTGGCTCTCGCCCGGCACGGCCTGGCGGTCCATCCGCTCAGCCAGCTCATCGACTGCCCCGCGACCGCCGGTCGGCTCGCCGAGCGGGTGGCAGGCCTTCCGCTCGCGGTGTTTCGGGTCGGCCGACCCCTCGTCGCCCCGGTCCGCTCAGCCCGACGCGGTGAGCAGCCGTCGACTCGGCCGGACTAGCCCTGTTTCGCTCTGGCACACCTGCTCAGGTCAGGCGGGGAACGTCTCGCGCAGCGCGGAGTCCAGCGACCGGCCGGTCGTCGGCTCGACGAACAGCTCGGCGAGCAGCAGGTCCGCGAGGTGGGTCGGGTTGATGCCCGACTCCTTGCCGCCGAGACCCTGCGCCGCGCCCCCGAGTCGGAGGGCTGCCTTCGCCGCGCCGGTCGGCAGTCGGCCGACCCGGCGGGGTCGGCCCACCGCCTCGGCGATGCGCCCGAGCATGTCGTGCCAGGTGAGGTTCTCGTCGGCGACCGGGATGTCCGCGCCACTGGCCTGCTCCAGAGCGTCCACCGTGGTCGCGGCGACGCTGCGCGCCGAGGCCGCGGCGCTCCCGCCGGTCGGGGCCACCAGAGGGGTACGGGAGCGGGCCCACCGGTCCAGCGGCCCGGCCCAGTTCGGCAGCCGGTCGCCGGAACGACCGAAGACGAACGGCAGCTCGAGGACGGCGACCGGCAGATCCGGGCCGGCCGCCGCGCGTCCCTCCCGGGCCTGCTCGACCCGGCACCTGACGTACGTGTGCCGCTCGGCGAGCCGCCACTGCGGATGCCGCCTGTCGAAGTAGGTGTAGTACGAGCCCATGACGACGCCGCGGGTGAGGCCCTCCAGGCGGGCGGCGGTGAACAGGCGCACGACAGGCTCGACGTTGTCGCGGCGGAACTGCGGATAGATCGGCTTGGGCAACGGCCGCTGCTCGTCGGTGCGGGTGGCGTACACGACGCCGTCGTGACCGGCGAGCAGCGGCCGCAGTTGCTCGATCGATGCGGACCCGACGTCGAGCAGGTGGTCGACGCCCGGCTGGGCGGTCCGCGCCACAGTGGTGGTGGCATGGCCGCGCTCGCGCAGCACGTCCACGACATGAGCGCCGATCAGGCCACTGCCACCCACCACGAGAATCCGCACGGTGCATCGTCCACTCTAGAACCGGGTGCCTGTCAAGCCACCGACCGGAAACGGGTCACTGCTTGTTCTTCGCCACGTTGTAGATGTCCAGGACGTCGTCGTCGAAGTACGGGCCGTACATGTTGCCCGAGTACTTGTACGACATCACCGAGTTGACGTACCCGAACCGGAGGTCGTTGTCCCAGGCGCGCAGGAACGGGCCTCCGCTGGAGCCGTGGTTGAGCGGGCAGTCCTTCAGCTTGACCCGCTGCGCCCCGGCGGCCTTGATGCCACCCTGTGCGTAGTACTGCGACTGGCCGTCGTACGGGGCCTCGCCGGGGTAGCCGAGCAGCAGCGCCGTGAGCGACTTGGACTTGTTGACGCTGAGTCCCTGCCCACCGGTGACGTGCACGAGCCGGTCGCCGTTGCGGGGGTGCATGGTGACGAACGCGAAGTCCCACCAGAGGTAACCCCAGTCGACCCAACCCTCGACCGAGGTGAACTCCTTGGCGAACCAGAGGCCGTGCAGCGCGACACCGTCGGTGAACTCCGGGGCGTACGCCCAGTTGTCGAACCAGACCGACCCGCCGTCACCGGGATGGACGCAGTGCCCGGCGGTGGACACCATGTTGGCCTGCGGGTTGTTGATGGTCCCGCCGGAGCAGAAGAAGTCCTCGTCGTTGTGGGTGAAGAAGACGCGCCCGACTCCGGGTGAGGCGTTCACCGACTGGGTGCCCTGGCTGGCGCCGTCCACTGCCGCGCGCACACCGGCCGTCGACGATCGTGGGGCCGCCGGCGTCGCCACGTCCCGGGCCGCGCCGATTCGGCCGGGACGGTCGGCGGCCTCCCCGTCGACGGTGTCGACCCCGTCCGGCATGGGGGCGGGCGGGCCGCGCGCATGCGCTCCGGCGTCCAGTAGGCGTTTCCCGCCGACGCCGCGGCGTCCGCGTCGGTGGACACCCGCCCGTGAATGGTGGCGCGCGCCCCGGTCACGGTCGCCGAGGCGCTGGGCGCGGTCGCCGCCGCCGCACCCGCCCGGGCCGGCGTCTGCGCGACGGCGAGAGTGGCCACCAGCATGATGCCCACCGGGACGAATCCGAGTTTCCTGCGCACGAGACCCCCTGAGGTTGACGGTCGACGTCACTACGCTCCGACGTCGCACCGCCCACGCTAGGCGCGGGCATTCGATCCCCAGTGGTCCTGTCGCGTACGGTCGGTGACGGTTGCCTGACTGCGGAACGCGCTCCGCCGTGTCTGAGAATCCTTCACTATCGCCTGTGGGGACTGGTCTCAGAAAGAAGCCGGGGCGGACGGTGTGCACCGTCCGCCCCGGACTTCCGCCGTTTCACGGCCCGGCCGCCGACCAGGCCGGGTAGCGCCGCCTAGCTGGTGGTGAGGACGAACCTCTCCCAGGACCCGACGGACGTGCGGTTGGCGATCAACGCGCCCGCCCCGGCGTTCTCGGCGGCCACGATCTGGTTGTTGGCCAGAGCCCGCAGGCCGATCGTCCCGTCCGAGTTGTTGATGATCTGGAAGGTCTCCCACGGGCCGATCGTCGTACGGTTCGCGATCAACGGGTTGGCGCCCGCGTTGTCAGCGCAGACGTACAGCCCGTTGGCGCGCGAGCGCAGGGCGATGTTGCCGTTGCCGGCGTCCACCCGGTCGAACTGCTCGGTCGTCGAGACGCTCGCCTTGTTGGCGATCAGCGGGTTGGTGCCGACGGCCGACACGTACTGGTTGTTGACCTGCGCCCGCAGCGTGATCCCCCCGGTGGGTGGGGTGGTGGTGCCGGTGGTGAAGGTGAACGCGTCGAGGTCGAACAGGTTGCCCGAGCCGCCCTTGAACACCAGGTACAGCGTGGTCGACGCGGTCGGCGGGTTGCTGATGGCCGCCGAGACGTCGACGAAGGTCTCCCAGTTACCGGTCACCGGCACCGTGGCGGTGCCGAGCAGGGTGCCGGTGGCGGACCCGGTGCGGACCTCGATGGTGCCGCCGGCGCCGGCCGAGGAGACCCGCGCCGTGAACCGGGTCGCGTTGGCCAGGTTGTACGGCTGGTACGAGATCCAGTCGTTGTTCTCGATGAACCCGGCCGTCCGGCCACCCTCGGCGTTGGTGTGGTCGGTCGCCTGCACGCCGGACTGGGCGCTGAAGTGCTCACCCTGCCGGTGCTTCGGCTGGAGGGTCCTGATGCTGTGCGTGGTGAGCCCACCGTTGTCGGTGTAGGCCGCGTCGAAGACCCCGTAGATGTTGGCCGCGGAGTCGTGCTCCCCGTCGGTCGGGACGGTGATGGAGCCGCTGCACCCGTTCTTCGAGGTGATCTGGTGCGCGTGGCTGTCGTGGCCCAGCGCGTAGGTCAGGCTCACCTTGGAGCAGTCGATCGTGCCGTCCTGCGGGTCGCTCACCGAGATCTGGTACGACACCGTGTCACCGAAGCTGAACAACTGCCCGTCCACGGGCGAGGTCAGCGTCACCGTCGGCGCGGTGTTCCCCACGGTGACGACCAGGCTCGCCGTGCCGGACAGGCCGGTCGGGTCGGTGACCTTCAGGGTGGGGGAGAAGGTGCCGTTGGTGGTGTACGTCTTGGTGGGGTTGGCCGCCGTCGACGTGGTGCCGTCGCCGAACGTCCACAGGTAGCTCAGCGCCCCACCCTCCGGGTCGGAGCTGCCGGCCGACGAGAAGTTGACCGTCAGCGGGTTCGACCCCGAGGTCGGGTTGGCCGAGGCCACCGCGATCGGGTTGCGGTTGCCGCCACCGATGTACTCGATCCGGAACAGCGCCTGGTTGTTCGAGCCGGTGCCGTAGTCGAGCACGTAGAGCGCGCCGTCCGGGCCGAAGGCCATGTCCATGACCTGCGTGCCGCTCCACGGGAAGCTGGAGATCTCCCCGCGCGAGCCGTCGGCGTTGATCGCGATCGGCTTGATCCAGCGACGGCCGTACTCGCCGGCGAAGAACAGGCCGTTGAGCGACTGCGGGAACTTGACGCTTGAGTTGAGCGAGGCGTCGTAACGGTAGACCGGCCCGGCCATGGGCGACTCGGAGCCGCTGCCGAACTCCGACGGCGATCCGGAGTCACCGGCGTACTTGATCCAGGCCGGCTTCGCCGCGGGCAGCGTGCCGAGACCGGTGTTGCGGAACGAGTTGTTGGTCGGCCCGCCGGTGCAGTTGTACTTCGACTGCGACGGCCCGGACGGGAAGGTGTATTCGTTGTATGTTTCCGTGCTGGTGTTGCTGCCGGTGCAGTACGGCCAGCCGAAGTTGCCCGGTGCCGTGATGCGGTTGAACTCGACCTGGCCGGAGGGGCCACGGCTGGAGTTCGTGGACCCGGAGTCGGGGCCGTAGTCGCCGACGTAGACCACGCCTGTCGCCTTGTCGACGCTCATCCGGAACGGGTTGCGCAGACCCATCGCGTAGATCTCCGGACGGGTGTTGGCCGTGCCGGGCGCGAACAGGTTGCCCGACGGGATGGTGTACGTCCCGTCCGCCTGCGGCTTGATCCGCAGCACCTTGCCCCGCAGGTCGTTGGTGTTGCCCGCCGAGCGCTGGGCGTCGAACTGCGGGTTGCGGTTGGTCCGCTCGTCCAGCGGCGCGTACCCGGACGACTCGAACGGGTTGGTGTCGTCGCCGGTGGTCAGGTACAGGTTGCCGGCGCTGTCGAAGTCCAGGTCACCGCCGACGTGGCAGCACTGCCCACGGTCGTTGTTGACCTGGAGCACGACCTTCTCGCTGCTCAGGTTCACCGTGTCGTCGCTGTTGAGGGTGAACCGGGACAGGTTGAGGTGCCCCTTCCACCGGTCCCAGTCCGACTGCGAGCCGGTGGTCGGGGCGTCCCCGGACGGGGTGCTCAACGTGGGCGAGTAGTACAGGTAGATCCACCGGTTGGTGGCGAAGTTGGGGTCGACGGCGACGCCCTGCAACCCCTCCTCGTCGTGCGTGTAGACGGACAGGGTGGCGGAGGTCTTGGTGTTGCCGTTCACGTCGGTGACCCGCAGGACGCCGTTGCGGGCGGTGTGCAGCACCGAGCGGTTGGGCAGGACGGCCAGGGACATGGCCTCACCCAGCTCGGCCGAGCCGGTGGCGAGTTTGACCTGCTGATAGTCGGAGGCCGGGATGACCACCGCCTGAGCGGTGGAGGGCGCGGCCACGGCCAGGGCCACACTCGCGGCGGTGGTTACCGCAGCGACGAGTGCCCGGGACCAGCGCCGGGGGTTCGAAAGCATGATCGTCCTTTCTCGACGACCAGGGCCGGGGCGTGCGGGGGCGCACCACGGCCAGGTGAGGTGGTGGAGAGCTAGCCGCGGAGCGGTCAGTTGGTGACGAAGTCGAACTTCTCCCACTGACCGATGGAGGTCCGGTTGGCGATCAGCGGGGAGGAGCCTCCGTTGTCGGCGGCCACGTACCGGCTGTTCACGGTGGCTCGCAGGCTCACCGTGCCGTCGGAGTTACGGATCAGCTGGAACGTCTCCCACGCGCCGGCGGTGGCCCGGTTGGCGATCAGCGCGGACGCCCCGGCGTTCTCCGCCGCGACGAACTGCCCGTTGCTCTTGGCGCGCAGCGCGACGTTGCCGTTGGCGAGGTTGACCACCTCGAACCGCTCACTGGTGCCGGCGGAGGTCTTGTTGGCGATCAGCGGGGTGGTGGCGTTGGGTGCGCTGACGTACTGGTTGTTGGCGCGAGCCCGCAGGGTGGAACCGGTGGCGGCGGGCGGCGGGGTGGTCGGCGGGGCCGTCGTCGGCGGGGGCGTGGTCGGCGGCGCGGTGGTCGGCGGGGCCGTCGTCGGCGGCGGGGTGGTCGGCGTCGTCCCCGGCGAGCAGTTGGCGCTCACCGAACCCGCGGCGACCTGCAGGCCGCCGAGCAGCATCCGGGTGAAGTTCGGGTCGGTGTACGACGCCTCGGTGTGCCCGAGACCCGTGTACCAGGCCCGTCCGCCGCCGACCGTCTTGCACCAGGTGATCGGGTGGTCGCCGTTCATGTTGCCGCCGCTGTAGGACGACTCGTCGAGGCTGGCGAGGACCCGCGCGGTGGAGCGGGGGTTGGTGCGGTAGTTGTACCACTCGTCGGAGCGGGACCAGGTGGCGGGCAGGTGAGCCGTCGACGGGTTGGTCCGGTCCTCGATCTTCACGGTCGCCGTCTGGATCGCCGGGTGCGAGTCGAACCACGCCCCGACGAGCTGGCCGTACCACGGCCAGCTGTACTCGGTGTCGGCGGCGGCGTGCACGCCGACGTACCCACCACCGGACCCGATGTACGACTCGAAGGCCGTCTGCTGGCTGGCGTTGAGGACGTCGCCGGTCGTCGACATGAAGACCACCGCCTGGTACTGGGCCAGGTTGGAGGTGGTGAACTGGCCGGCGTCCTCGGTGGCGGTCACGCTGAAGCCGTTCGCGGCGCCGAGCTGCTGGATGGCGGCGATGCCGTTGGGAATGGCCGAGTGGCGGAAGCCTGCGGTCTTGCTGAACACGAGGACCTTGGTCAGCGGTGCCGCCGAGGCGGTGGTCGGCAGTGCGACCAGACCGGCCATCATCACGGCCAGGCCGGTGACGAGGGCCAATAGACGGGGACGGGAACGCATGGTGTTGCTCCTCTGCTGAGCGTCGACCCCGAAGGTGTGCACGAGGGCACGCCGGGGCCACGGTGGCGGTGGTGCGGAAGCCGGGCCGCCGATGCTCGGCTGAGATGGTGCGGTGATGTGGTGCGGTGATGTGGAGCGGTGGTGAACGTGCGATTGGCCAGCCGATGACCCCGACCAACCTCAGTGGACGGTCGGCGTGCATCGACTCGCATCGCTGACGCAGTAAACCTCCGATGTCTGGGCCCCGTCAAGCCCACCCGCCCCGGCCAGGGACGCACCGTGGCACGGTCAGCGCCGGCGTCGGGGCGGGACGTAGGGTCGGCCGTATGTCCACCGACGAAGATCGGGAGCGGCTCGCCGGGCACCTCGCGGCGCTGCCGGTCCGTGAGCTGGTCGACGTCCTGCGGCGTGTCCTACCGCACTTCGAGCAGGAGGCGTACGGCATGCGGACGGCGCTGACCCTGGCCAACGTCACCTGGTACGAGGACGATGTCGACCCGGGCCTCGACGTCGAGCTTGTCGCCTGGCCCGATCGCGACCACTACGGCGGGGAACTGGGCCCGGATCAGGGTCTGTGGGAGAACGGCAGGTGCCCACGCTGCGACGTCGAGGTCACCTCGAACGCCAAGCGGGCGCACTGCCCGTACTGCGGCACCGCGTGCGCCCTGACCTGACGGTGGGCGCCGGCGTCGCGCTGGTCAGCTCCGGCTGTCCGTGGCGGGACCGCGAGTGCCCCGGGTCGCCATGAGGATGAGGTCGGCGATCGTCTCGGGGTGCGTGACCATGGCGAGGTGCGAGGAGTCCACCTCGATCGTCGTCGCGTCCATCCGCTCGGCCAGGAACCGCTCCAGCTCGGGCGCGGTGGTCCGGTCCGCCGTGGAGACGGAGTAGTAGCAGGGGCGGTTCCGCCAGGCCGCGACAGTCGTGCGGCCCGCGAACAGGTCCCCGGCGATCGGCCCCTGCGCGGCGTAGAGAGAACGCGCCCGGGACTCCTCGACGCCGCCGGCGAAGTCGTCGAGGAACGCCTGCTCGCTGAGCTGCGCGAAGCCGTCGTCGTGCACGAGCCCGGCGTTCGCCGGCGGGGTGGGGAACCGCGCCGCGAGCGCCGTGAAGTCCTCCCCGGCGTCCGGCGCGCGGGCGGCGACGTACACCAGGGCGGTGACCGCGGGATGGTTGCCGGCCTCGCTGATGACCGTGCCCGCCCAGGAGTGGCCCACCAGCACCGTCGGCCCGTCCTGCCGGTCGAGAGCGCGGTTGGTGGCCGCCACGTCGTCGGCCAGGGAGGTCAGCGGGTTCTGCACCGCGGTGACCGTCAACCCGGCCCGGTGCAGGAGGGGAATGACGTCGGACCAGGAGGAGCCGTCGGCGTACGCGCCGTGCACGAGGACGACGTTGCTGACGGGCCCGGTCGGGGTCGTGCCGCTCATCCGCACCTCCGCACGCCACGACGCCGTGCCACCGCCCGGCCGTCGACGACAGTTCTCGTCAGCACTCTTCCCCACCGGGGCGGGGTCGGTGGGCCGAACGGGCGAGCTTCCGCCAGCGGGGTCAGCGACCGAGGACGAGGTACGCGAGGCCGAGGACGTCGCGGTAGCCACCCACGTACTGGCGCAGCCGGTCGTCGAGCTCCGCGCGGACCTGGTCCGCGCGGGGATCCTCGGGGTACGTCAGCAGCCACTCCTGCCGCCCCGCGAGCCAGGTGGACTCGAAGTCGTCCCACTCGCGCTGATCGGCGGTGCTCAGGTGCAGCAGCCGCCAGCCCCGCTCGCGCGCGGCCTCGACGAGGCCCGCGAGATCGGTGACCTCCGTGCCGAAGATCTGCTCGGCCTCCGTCGTGGGGTCACGCTGCCAGTACGCCTCGCCGAACAGCAGTCGCCCACCCGGACGGACCACGCCGGCGAGCGCGTTGAGAGCCGCCCCGGTGCCGCCGAAGGCGTGCGCCGAGCCGATGCACAGGACCCGGTCGGCCGGCTCGTGCCAGGCCGCCGCCTCGCCCATCACGAAGGCGACGTGCCGGTTCAGCGACCTCTCGGCGGTGAGCCTGCGTCCCCGGGCGAGGGCCGCCTCGTCGGTGTCCACACCGACACCCCTCGTCGCGACCGGGCCCGTCACGCCGCCCGCGGCGACGGCGCGCAGCAGCAGCTCGCCCCAGCCGCAGCCCAGGTCGAGCACGCGCGCGCCGGGGCGTACGTCGAGTCGTCGCAGCAGCAGGGCGGCGTGCTCCTCCGACAGCGGCGTGTTCCAGCGCATCCGCGCGTAGCGGCTGGCGGCGAGGTGGTCGGTGCTGTTCATCCGTTCAGGGTGTCAAGTCGTGATCACCGGCGCGCACCGGGTGGGGCGCGTTCGCGTTGTGCGCAGGTCGGGACGCGCGTCGGGGCGTACGGCAGGATCGGTGGGGTGGACGCGGGCGCGGCGCAGCCCTGGCGGCCGCCGACCCGCCACGAGGTCGCGGCCGCGGCCGGTCGCGGCCTGGTGGACGTGATCGGTCCCGGCCTGCGGGTGCTCTTCTGCGGCTTCAACCCGGGCCTCTACTCGGCGGCGGTGGGGGAGCACTTCGCGCGCCGGGGCAGCCGCTTCTGGCCGGCCCTGCACGGCGCCGGCTTCACCGACCGGGAGCTGCGCCCGTGGGAGCGCGCCGAGCTGCTGCGCCAGGGGCTGGGCATCACCAGCCTGAGCAACCGGGCCACCGCCCGTGCCGACGAGCTGACCTCCGCCGAGCTGGTGGCCGGCGTGACCGGGCTGGCGGTCAAGGCGGAGCGACACCGGCCACGGTGGGTGGCGATTCTCGGGGTGACCGCGTACCGGATCGCGTTCGTCCGGCCGAAGGCCGGGCTGGGTCCGCAGCCGGAGCGGCTCGGCCCGGCCCGGGTCTGGGTGCTGCCCAACCCCAGCGGCCTGAACGCGCACTTCCCGCTGCCGGCGCTCACGGCGGAGTTCGCGGCGCTGCGCCGCGAGGCCGGCCCCTAGGCGTGTGGCGCGGCCTCGGCGGCGGCCAGCGCCTCGTAGTAGGGCGTCATGGCGGGGTGGTACTCGTCGAACTCCGGTCGGGGTGAGCCGTCCCGCGCGGCGACGAACAGGTCCAGGTAGTACTCCCAGCCGGCGCCCACCTCGGCGATGCCCTCCACGCTGGTGAGGTGCTGCACGAAGCGCAACCCGGTGGTGCCGTCGGCCTCGGTCAGCGCGAACTCCAGCAGCCAGGTGCCGTAGCTGTCGGTCATCGACACGGCGAGGCGCCGGTGCGGGTCGCACGCGTCGATGTGGACCTCGCACCAGGGCAGCTCCTCCTCGTACGCCATCTGGACCCGGATGGTCCGGCCGGGCCCGGCGTCGCCCTCCCACGGGCCGAACCAACGGGCCGTACGCTCCGACTCGGTCAGGCTCGCCCACACGTCCGCCGCCGGGGCACGGAACATGCGGGTGAGGACGAGATCGTGGCCGGTGGCGGTGCGAAACAGGCGTCCCGCGGGTGTACGCGTCATGCGACGTGCTCCGTTCGATGCTCTGCCGGGCCGCGGGCGCGGCGTTCCCGGCGGGTTCGATGGACCTCGGTCTCCAGCGCGTCGAGGCGCTGCTCCCACCTCTGCGGTGCGGTGAACTCGGCGAGCCAGTGGGCAAGTGCGGCGAGTGGGCCGGGGTCGAGCCGGTAGATCCGGCGGCGGCCGACCACCTCGTCGCGGACCAGTCCGCTCTCCCGCAGCACCCGCAGGTGGCGGCTGACGGCGGGTCGGCTGATGGCGAACCGTTGGGCGATCTCGCCGGCGGCCAGCGGCGCGTCGCGCAGCATGGTCAGGATGCGCCGCCGCACCGGGTCCGCGATCGCGGTGGCCACCTCGTCCACGCCGGAAGCGTAACCCATGGGTTACGGGTTTGGGTGCCGCTGCGTCGATGGTGGGCGCATGATCACGTCAGCTGGCACTCTTGACGGCATGCCAGCCCAGCTTCGATCCCGCCTGCTCGACTGGACCGTCGCCGTACCCGTGCTCGCCGTGCTGGTGTTGCTCGTGACGTGGGGACGAGACCTTCCCGCCCCCGTCGTCGTGGTGGTCGCCGCGTTGCTGGGCGGCGCCGTGCTCGCCGCCGTGCACCACGCCGAGGTGGTCGCCCACCGGGTGGGGGAGCCGTACGGCTCGCTGGTGCTCGCCGTCGCGGTCACCGTCATCGAGGTGGCCCTGATCGTCACGCTGATGATCAGCGGGCCGGAGAAGACCCAGTCGCTCGCCCGGGACACCGTCTTCGCCGCCGTCATGATCACCTGTAACGGGATCCTCGGCCTCTCCCTCCTGCTCGGGGCGCTGCGCCGACGCGTGGCCGTGTTCAATCCCGAGGGCACCGGCGGGGCCCTCGCGACCGTGATCACCCTGGCCACGTTGAGTCTGGTCATCCCGACGTTCACGGCCCGACCCGGCCCGCAGTTCAGCCCGGCCCAGCTCACGTTCGCCGCCGTCGCGTCGCTGGCGCTCTACGGGTTGTTCGTGCTGGTGCAGACCGGCCGGCACCGCGACTACTTCCTGCCGGTCGACAGCCAGGGCCGGGTGATCGACGCGGAGGAGCACGCCAGGCCGCCGACCACCCGCGCGGCGCTGGTCAGCCTCGGGTTGCTGCTGGTGGCGCTTGTCGCGGTGGTCGGCGACGCCAAGACCGTCTCACCGACCATCGAGGCCGGCGTGGCGGCCGCGAACCTGCCGCACGCGTTCGTCGGCGTGATCATCGCCCTGCTGGTGCTGCTGCCGGAGACTCTGGCCGCCGCCCGCGCCGCCCGCCGGGACCGGGTGCAGATCAGCCTCAACCTCGCCCTCGGCTCGGCGATGGCAAGCATCGGCCTGACCATCCCGGCCATCGCCGTCGCCTCGATCTGGCTGGACGGCCCGCTGCTGCTCGGCCTCGGCGGCACCCAGCTCGCGCTGCTCGCCCTCACCGCCGTGACCGCCGTGCTGACCGTCGTGCCGGGCCGGGCCAACGTGTTGCAGGGCGGCGTGCACCTGGTGCTGCTTGCCGCGTTCGTCTTCCTGGCCGCCAGCCCCTGACCCGCACGGCCCTGCCGGCTCAGCCCGGCGGGTCGTCCGCGAGACGGTCCGCGCGGGCGTTCAGGTAGCGCTGCTGCGCCAGGTTCGTCGAGCGTGCCGCCGCCATCCGGTACGCCTCCCGTGCCGCGACCCGCTCACCCACCCGCTCCCACAGGTGGGCGCGGGCGGCCGGCAGCCGCGGATCGTCGGCCAACCGGACGTCGTCGGCCAGGTCGGCAAGCAGCGCCAGACCAGCCGGCGCGCCCCGGCTCATGGCCACCGCCACCGCGTGGTTGAGCGCCACGACCGGATTGTCGGACAGGCCGAGCAGCACCTCGTACAGGGCGGTGATCTGCGCCCAGTCGGTGGCCGCCGCGGTGGGCGCCTCGTCGTGCACCGCCGCGATGGCGGCCTGGAGCTGGTACGGCCCGACGACCCCGCGCGGCAGTGCCCCGGTGATCAGGGCGACCCCCTCGGCGATCTGGTCGGCCCGCCACCGGCGGCGATCCTGCTCGGCCATCGGCACCAACTCGCCGTGCGCGCCGATCCGCGCCGGCGCGCGGGCGTCGGTGAGCAGCATCAACGCGAGCAGCCCCGCGACCTCGGGGTCGTCGGGCAGCAGCCGGTGCACCAGCCGCGTCAGTCGGATCGCCTCGGCGGTCAGGTCGGCGCGCAGCAACCCCGGGCCGGCGGTCCGCGCGTACCCCTCGGTGAAGACCAGGTAGAGCACGTGCAGCACCGCGGCGACCCGGTCGGCGCGCTCCGCGGGCGTCGGCGGCGCGAACCGGAGGCCGCTGTCGCGGATGCGCTGCTTGCCCCGGCTGATCCGCCGGGTCATCGTCGCCTCCGGCACCAGGAACGCGCGGGCCACCTCGGCGGTGCTCAACCCGCCCACCGCGCGCAGCGTGAGCGCGATCTGCGACGCCGGGGTCAGCGCCGGGTGGCAGCACAGGAACAGCAGCACGAGCGTGTCGTCCGCGTCCGCCGCCGCCGGCCGGTCGGCGGCCGGCGCCCGCCACTGCTCCGGCAGCACCCACCGCGCCACCGTCTCCTCCCGCCGCGTCCGTGCCTGGTCGCGCCGGAGCAGGTCGGTCAGCCGCCGGGACGCGACGGTGATCAGCCACCCCCGGGGATTGTCCGGTACGCCGTCGCGCGGCCAACCGTCCGCCGCCGCGATCAGCGCCTCCTGCACCGCGTCCTCGGCGGTGTCGAAGTGCCCGTAGCGGCGGACCAGCGCGCCGAGGACCTGCGGCGCCAACTCGCGCAGCAGGTTCTCGGCGGGCGTTGCCGGCACCGGTCAGCCGACCAGGTCCTCGACGCCGTCCAGCACCGGCCGCACGTCCACGTACGCGCCGGGGGTGTCCGGGTCGACCAGGCCGGCGGCGATCTCGGTGGCCCGGTCGAAGCTGGCGCACTCCACGATCGTGTAGCCCGCCAGGACCTCCTGCGTCTCCGGGTACGGGCCGTCGGTCACCACGGACGCCCCGTCGCGTACCTGCACGCGGCGGGCGTGCACCGGCTCACTGAGACCCCGCGCGTCGACCAGCTCCCCGGACTCGGCGAGCGCCTGGTGGAACGTCTCCATGTGCTGGTGCATGGCCGCGATCTGCTCGGCGGACATGACCGGCCGATCGGTTGCCCGCCCCGACAGCACGTCATAGTCCTGCTGCGACCCGTAAAGCAAGATCATGTACTTCACACCGCTGCCCCCTTCTGACAAGCGCACCGCCCGGACCGGGCCGGCGTCACCAGAAACGTCGAACCCACCCCGCCCACCCGGACACCAACCCCACCCCATCCCTGGTTGATCATGAAGTTATTGCCCTCGATGCCGGCGTGTCGGCGCAATAACTTCATGATCGACTAGGTGGGGCGGGGGTTGGGCGGGGTGGGACGCTCGGGTGCGCCGGCAGCGGTATGAGGCCGAGCGGCACGCTGACCAGGGCGACACCTGGCAGCGCGGACGCGATTCCAGCGGATGAGGGTCACTGACCGTAGGAGAGGCGGAGGCGGTCGTTGATCAGGTAGTTGAGGCGGTGGCGCAGGTAGCCGAGGGTGCTCTCGCTCGGCAGGTCCGCCTCGGTGGTCAGGGTCCAGCGCAGCGTGCAGTCCCCGCCGGGTGATCCGTGCGTCACGTCGAAGCGGATCCGGTCCAGCGGCCGGTGCGGCCACAGTGACGACCACACCAGCAGCACCGGCGCGTAGCCCGCCACCACCCGGGGCGGCACCTCGTCGTCGCGCAGCTCCAGCCAGGGGCGAGCGCCCGCCTCGTACGGGTCACGCAGCGACCGCCACACGACATGCGCCGGGGCCGGCTGGCTACGTCGGCGGCTGCCCAACACGTGCACGTCGCCCTCCTCGCCGGACGGTCCCGTCCGCCCCGGGTCATTGTGGCGGCCCGGCGCCGGCCCGTGAACCGTCCGGCCCGGTCGTGCGTGCATCCGGTGGGCGTGGCGGTCGTACCGTCGGGGTAACGCACAGCCTGAGCGCCGATGTCTGGGGAGGCACCGTGGGGGCATGGTCAGGACGCGACGCCCGGGGACCACTGGCCGGCCTGTTGGTCGCCGCGCTGGTGTCACTCGCCTGCGCCGGCGGTGGGCTGGCCGAGCCGGAGGGCGAACGCCCGGGGGCGAACCCGTCGGCAGCTTCGCCGGGGCCGAGCGCCACCCGCGCCGACAGCACCACAAGCGTGGCCGAGTTCAAGCAGGACGTCGCCGACGCGCAGGCGGTCGCCGAGCGCTACTGGGCGGCCCAGTTCAAGGCGTCCGGGAAGCGCTTCGCACCCATCCGGCGGGTCACCCCGTACCAGCGGGCCGGCGAGGTCTCCTGCGGCGGGCAGCCGCTGCCCCGCAACAACGCGGTCTACTGCTCGCAGGGCGACTTCATCGCGTACGACGTCGCCTGGTCGGTCGCGGCGTTCCGCGAGGTCGGTGACGCGTTCGTGTTCTACCTGCTCGGCCACGAGTACGCCCACGGCATCCAGGTGCGCCTCGGCATCAACTACAGCTTCACCATCCAGCAGGAGTTGCAGGCCGACTGCATGGCCGGGGCGTACCTCGGCGATTCGGTGCGCTCCGGCGACCTGAGTCTCGCCGAGGGCGACCTGGACGAGTTCCGGGAGGGGGTGGCGGCCGTCGGCGACGACCCCGACCAGCCGTGGTTCGCCGAGGGCGCGCACGGCACCGCCGAGCAGCGCACCGACATGTTCTTCCGCGGCTACGAGCGCTCGCTGAAGGAGTGCGACCTGGGCTGAGCGGGGTTGCCCGGATCACCCGGGCGCCCGTTGCCGCCACCGGCGACGGTCCGTGCTGGCAGGATCGCCGGTGTCGGCCACGACCCTGGAGGATCCGCTGAGCAGCCATCACCCCGCCGCCGTGCTCTTCGACATGGACGGCACCCTGGTCGACAGCGAGAAGCTGTGGGACGTCGCGTTGCAGGAGCTGGCCCGCGAGTACGGCGGTGACCTCTCCGCCGACGCCCGCCGGGCGATCATCGGCACCGCCATGGCCGAGTCGATGCGTATCCTGCACGACGATCTGGGACAGCCGGAACGGGATCCGGACGTCAGCGCGGCGTGGATCAACGCCCGGATCCTGGAGCTGTTCCGCACCGGTCTGCGCTGGCGGCCGGGGGCGTTCGACCTGCTGCGCGCGGTCCGCGCGGCGGGAATCCCCACCGCGCTCGTCACCTCCAGCCCCCGGGCGCTTGTCGAGATCGCCCTGGACACCCTGGTGCGGGACAACTTCGACGTGGTGGTCGCCGGTGACGAGGTGGTCGCCGCGAAGCCCCACCCGGAGCCCTACCTGACCGCGGCGAGGCTGCTGGGTGTGCCGATCGAGCGGTGTGTGGCGATCGAGGACTCACCGACCGGGGTGGCCAGCGCGCGCGCCTCCGGCGCTGCCGTGGTGGCCGTACCCGCCGAGGTGCCGCTGCCCAGCCTGACCGGCGTACACCAGGTGGAGAGCCTGACCGGGGTGGACCTGGAGCTGCTCGCGGCCCTGGCGGCCGACCGGGCCGGCGCGAGCGGCTGAGCCGGGCCGGCGCGGTTCAGGGACGCTCGGCGAAGACCGCCGCGACCACCTGGTAGCCGTCGAACGCCCGCGCCGCCCCCGCGTAGGCGGCCAGGTGGATGAACAGTTCGACGATCTCCTCCCTGGTCACCCCCGACTGCAGGGCGATGCGGAGTTGGCCACGCAGCGGTTCGTGGGTGCCGAGGGTTGCGGCGATCGCCACGGACACCAGGCTGCGGCTGCGCAGGTCCAAACCCGTTCGGGGCCATGCCTCGCCGAAGGTCTGCAGGGTTGCCAGGCGGCGGAACTCCTCGCCCACGGAGGGCTCGCCGTCGCCCAGGGGCAGCACGAGCGGTTGACCGAGCAGTCGCTCGGCGGTCGCGAGCGCGCGCTGGTACGCGTCCTCGTCGGTCATGTCGTCCGTCCCGGGTCTCGGCCGCCGCGACTCGTGGGCGGGCCGACGCCGTGCCGGCCCGACCAGCCTGGCAGCCGCGCGCGACCGACGGGGACGAATCGGCCAGCCCGGACGGCCGAGGCCCCCGACCGCGCAACGGCGGTCGGGGGCCTCGGTGGCGCGGTCAGTCGTGGGCGATCGCGCCCAGGACGTTGATCCGGGCCGCCCGCACGGCGGGGAGCACCGCGGCCACCACCCCGATGATCGCGGCGAGACCGAGGAAGACGCCCATCTGCCCCCACGGCAGGATCAGGTCGGTGATGCCCTCGTCCTTGAGTGCCTCGACGACTGCGGCGCCGAGGCCGCTGCCGACCGCCACGCCCAGCAGCGCGCCGAACACGGAGATCACCACCGCCTCGACCGTGATCATGCCCATGGTCTGCCCGCGGCGCAGGCCGATGGCCCGCAGCAGGCCCAGTTCCCGGGTCCGCTCCAGCACCGACAGCGCGAGGGTGTTGATGATGCCCAGGACGGCGATCACGATGGCCAGCGCCAACAGGATCTGGATCATCGTGAGCAGCCCGTCGAGCGAACTGGTCTGCTGCTTGATGAACGCGTCCCGGTCGGCCACCGACACCTCGGGGCTGTCCGCGAGAAGCGTCTCCACCTGCGGCTGCACGTCGGCCACCTGGGTGCCCGGCGCGAGCTGGATGAACCCCTGGATGGGCTGCGGGATGGCGAAGTCCTTCGCCGCGGTCGCCGGCAACGTCACCGGGTTGGTCAGCTGCGACGACTCGTAGATGCCGCTGATCGTGTACGTCCGGGCCTCGCCCCGGGTCAGCTGCACGTTGACTGTCGAGCCGACCGACCAGCCACGGGACGTGGCGGTGTCGGAGCTGGCGAGCATCTGGGTCGGCCCGAGCCGGTCGATGTCGCCGGCGGTGGCCTTCGCGCCGAAGATCTGCCGCAGCGATGCGATGTCGCTGCTCGCCGCCACCCACGTGCTCTCGCCGTCGATCCGGCCCATGTCGCCGTACTCGCCATCGACCATCCGCACGCCGGGCAGGGCCTTGGCCTTGTCCAGGACGCCCGGGTCGAAGCTCGGCGGACGCGGACCGCCCTGCTGCCCGGAGATCACCAGCTCGGCCTTGATGGTGTCCTGGGCGAGGGCGCTGATGCTGCCCTTGGCCGAGTCGAGGATCACCGTGACGCCGGTGACCAGCGCGATGCCGACCATCAGCGCGGCCGCGGTGATCGCGGTGCGGCGCGGGTTGCGCCCCGAGTTCAGCCGGCCCAGCTTGCCCGGCACCGACCAGGAGAAGATCGCCCCGAGCAGGCTCACCACCGGCCGGCTGATCAGCGGCGTCAGCAGCGCCACGCCGATGAAGGCGAACAGCACCCCACCCAGGATGGTGGACAGGGTCTGACCACCCGCGTTGCCGCTGAGCCCCAGGAAGAGCAGCACCGCGCCGATGCCGGTGACGACCGCCCCGGCCACCGTGACCTTGGTCAGTGGCCGGTCCGGGGTGGCCACGTCCTGCATGGCGGCGATCGGCGGGATCCGGGATGCCCGCAGCGCCGGCAACAGC
The DNA here is from genome assembly GCF_000297395.2 of Micromonospora lupini str. Lupac 08. Taxonomy (GTDB): domain Bacteria; phylum Actinomycetota; class Actinomycetes; order Mycobacteriales; family Micromonosporaceae; genus Micromonospora; species Micromonospora lupini. The sequence goes on from NZ_HF570108.1 coordinate 3,501,837, forward strand.
GCCGCCACCACGGTGATCACCAGACCGACGCCGAACGACCCGATCACCGCGGCCGCCGGCACACCGATCCCGGCCAGGGTCAGCCCACCGGCCAACTTGCCGAACAGGAACGCCAGCAGCGCCCCCACCCCGATGCCGGCCGCCAGGCCGAGCACCGACGCGATCAAACCGACCGCGATGGCCTCCAGCACCACCGAGCCGATGATCTGCCGGCCGCTGGCCCCGATCGCGCGCATCAGCGCCAACTCCCGGGTGCGCTGCGCCACGATGATCGAGAAGGTGTTGAGGATCAGGAAGGTGCCCACCAGCAGCGCCACCGCGGCGAAGCCGAGCAGGATCTTGTTGAAGAAGGACAGGCCCTCCTTCAGGCTGGCCGAGGCGTCCGCGGCCACCTGCTCGCCGGTCTTCACGTCGAAGTCCGCGCCCAGGTTGCGGGCCACGTCGTCGCGCAGCGTCTCGTCCGAGACGCCGTCGGCGGCGCGCAGCGTGATGCTGCTGAACGTGTCCGGCTCGCCCAGCATCAGCCGCTGCGCGACAGGCGTGGTGAAGAAGACCTCGTTGACCCCGCCGATCGAGTCCCGGTCACCGCTGTAGCCCATGATGCCGACGAGCGTGAAGTCCCGCTTCTTCGACTCGAACGCGGTGAGCACACCGACCTTCTGACCGACCTGCACCTTCGCCGTCGTGGCCAAGGCCTTGTTGAGGACGATCTCGTTCTCGGCCTGCGGCGCGCGCCCCTCCCGCAGCTGCATCAGGTCGCTCTCGCCGATCCAGTTCTCGCCCAGCTGCGGCGGACCGAACGACGTGACGACCTTGCCGTTGCTGCCGATCACCCGGGCGCCGTCGGCGTTGACGATCCCGGTGGCCGAGGCCACCCCCGGCACCTGCTTGACCCGGTCCACCACGGCGGCCGGCAGCGGAGCGGCGGTCTGCTCGCCCTCCATCTCGTTGACCTCGACCTTCGGCTTCGCCGCGACGTTCACGTCGATCTCGGAGAAGCCGTCGGCGAAGACGGAGTCGAAGGAGCGGCCCAGCGTGTCGGTCAACACGAACGCGCCGGAGACGAACATGACCCCGAGCACCACCGCCAGCCCCGACAGGATCAGCCGGACCTTGCGGGCCAGCAGACTCTTGAGTGTCGCCCGGAACATCAGTTGCCCACCTCAGCCGGAGCGTCCAGCTTCTTCATGGTGTCCAGCACCGTCTCGGCGGTCGGCTCGATCAACTCCGAGACGATCTGCCCGTCGGCGAGGAAGACCACCCGGTCGGCGTACGCCGCGGCGGTCGGGTCGTGGGTGACCATGACGATGGTCTGGTTGTGCTCACGCACCGAGTTGCGCAGGAAGCCGAGCACCTCCGCGCCGGAGCGCGAGTCCAGGTTGCCGGTCGGCTCGTCCGCGAAGATCACCTCGGGGCGGGACACCAGGGCCCGCGCGCACGCCACCCGCTGCTGCTGACCGCCGGAGAGCTGCGCCGGCCGGTGGTCCAACCGGTCCTGCAGGCCCACCGTCTTGATCACCGTGTCGTACCAGGCCGGGTCCGGCTTGCGCCCGGCGATCGACAACGGCAGCAGGATGTTCTCCTTCGCGGTGAGCGTCGGCAGCAGGTTGAACTGCTGGAAGATGAAGCCCACCTTGTCCCGGCGCAGCTTCGTCAGCCCCGAGTCGCCCAGCCCGGTGACAGTCGTCGCACCGATCGACACCGTCCCCCGGGTCACCGAGTCCAGACCGGCCAGGCAGTGCATGAGCGTCGACTTGCCGGAACCCGACGGGCCCATGATCGCGGTGAAGCGGCCACGTTCGAACTCCGCGCTGACCCCCCGCAGCGCGATGACCTGAGCCTCGCCGCTGCCGTACACCTTCCACACGTCGTTCGCCCGGGCCGCGGCCTGCGCCTGCTGGCCTACCGTCGCGGTCACGTCATCTACCTCTTCCGTCTGTCCGTATCTCACGCCGCCCCCCGATGGTCCGGCGCGACTGTTCCATCATCGGCGCTGCTCGGGCCCGCCTTGTCCGCCCACGGGGGGACCCGGCGCGGATTTCCCGCTGCGGGTGCACCCCCATGCCGCATCAGGGTTGCCCCTGACCCGACGGCCGGTCGACAGGTTTCCCGACCGGCGAAACACCGCCGGACACGACACTTCCCCCTCACGCCACAGGAGGGTCAACCGCGCCGAGCCACCTACGGTCACGGTAGGTGACCACGGCAACAGGGCCGTCCCCCCACGGAGGGATCTTCGAGTACGCCGGGTGGGGTATCCGCCGCGCGGCCACTACGCCCGCGGGCGGACCAGACCCGACTCGTACGCCAGCACGACCGCCTGCACCCGGTCGCGTAGCCGCAGCTTGGTCAGCAGGTGCCCGACGTGGGTCTTGACGGTGGTCTCGCTCACCGACAGCACCGCGGCGATCTCGGCGTTGGACAACCCCCGGGCCACCTGCACCAGCACCTCGCGTTCCCGGTCGGTGAGCGCGCTGAGCGCCGGCGACGGTGTCGCCGCCGGGTCCGGCAGCAGGTCGGCGAAGCGTTCCAGCAGCCGCCGCAGGATCCGTGGCGCGACCACCGCGTCCCCGCCGGCCACCGTGCGGATCGCCGCGATCAGATCCTCGGCCGGCACGTCCTTGGCCAGGAACCCGCTGGCACCGGCCCGCAACGCGCCCACCACGTACTCGTCCAGGTCGAACGTGGTCAGCACCAGCACCCGCACCGGCAGGCGGGCGTCGACTATCGCCCGGGTCGCCGCCACCCCGTCCATGCGGGGCATCCGAATGTCCATCAGCACGACGTCGGGCAGCAGCCGACGGGACAGCTCCACCGCCTCCACGCCGTCGCCGGCCTCCGCCACCACGTCCAGGTCGCTCTCGGCGCCCAGCACCATCCGGAAGCCCGTGCGCAGCAGCGGCTGGTCGTCGGCGAGCAGGATCCGTACCGGCCGCGCCGAGGGCGCCTGATCGCTCATCTCGTCTCCCGTCCCGCCGACGTCGTGGCGCGCACCGGTCATCCTCGCGTACCGGAGCCGGTGCGTCGCGGATCACCGTAGAGGCCGGCCCGTCGAACTGTCCCGACCGCTGCGGCACCGCTGCGGTCGGGCCCCCGGGCGTCGGCGTGCGATCCCGGCGGCCCGGGTCGCCGCGCCGCGCGTACGCGTCGCTCGGGCCGGGTCAGTCGTCGGCGCCGGGCACCACCGGAGCGGATCGGGCGTCGCGCAGCGGATCGGCGTTCGCCGCCGCGACCGGGAACGGCGGCGGGGTCCCGCCGAAGGTGGGGCAGAGCGCCTGGTGACTGCACCAGTCGCACAGCTTGCTCGGACGGGGCCGGAAGTCCTGTCGGGCGGTGGCCTGCTCGATCGCCCGCCACAGCGCCACCACCGTGCGCTCGAAGCGGACCAGCTCGTCGGCGTCCGGGGTGTAGTCCAACACCTCCGCGTCGCGCAGGTAGAGCAGGCGCAGCACCCGGGGCACCACCCCCCGGGTGCGCCACAGCACCAGCGCGTAGAACTTCAGCTGGAACAGCGCACGGGCCTCGAACGCCTCCCGGGGAGCGCCGCCGGTCTTGTAGTCGACCACCCGCAGCGCGCCGTCCGGGGCGACGTCGAGCCGGTCGAGATAGCCCCGGATCAGCAGCTCCTCGTCGACCACCGCGGAGATCAGGCTCTCCCGCTCGGCCGGCTCCAGTCGGGTCGGATCCTCCACGGCGAAGTAGCCCTCCAGCAGCCCCGCCGCGGAGCGCAGGAACTCCACCGGGCCGGCCGGCTCGGCGCCGTCGAAGATCCCGGCCAGCTCCGGCTGCTCGGTGACCAGCCGGTCCCACTGGGGAGCCACCAGGTCACCGGCCGCGGCCGGTGTGCGGCCCTGCGCGGGCAGGTCGAACAGCCGCTCCAGCACCGCGTGCACAAGCGTGCCCCGCGCCTGCTCGACTGTCGTCCGCTCCGGCAGCCGGTCGATGCTGCGGAACCGGTAGAGCAGCGGGCAGGTCTTGAAATCCGCCGCCCGCGACGGGGACAGCGAGGCCCGCACCGTCGTCGGCGTCTGCGCCGGGGAGGAGGACTGGGGGGTGGTGACCGGTTCCGCCGTCATGTCCGCAAAGGTTAGGGCACCGGTGTGACACCGCCCGCCGCCCGCCCCACGCCGGGCCGGTCCGTAGCATCGGTGCGATGGAGCAGACATCCCCGCCGCCGCGTCGGTCCGACCGGCGACCCGGTCTGAGCGTCGGCCGGGTGCTCGGGGTGCCGCTGCACCTCAACGCCTCGATGCTCCTGCTCGCCGTGCTGGTCGCCGTGCTCTACGCCGAGTTCGCCCGCCGGCAACTGGACCTGCCGCAGGTCAGCGGCTACCTGATCGGCTTCGGGTTCGTGGTGTCACTGCTCGGCTCGGTGCTGCTGCACGAGCTGGGTCACGCGCTCACCGCCCGCCGCTACGGCATCGGTGTGCGCGGGATCACCCTGGAACTGCTCGGCGGGTACACCGAGATGGACCGGGACGCCCCGACGCCCAAGGTCGACCTGCTGGTGTCGCTCGCCGGCCCGGCGGTCTCCGCGGTGCTCGGCGTCCTGGCGGTCGCCGCCACCGTGGCCCTGCCCCAGGGCACCGTGGCCCACCAGCTCGCCTTCCAGCTCGCCCTGAGCAACGTCATCGTCGCGGTGTTCAACATCCTCCCCGGGCTGCCGCTGGACGGCGGGCGTGCCCTGCGCGCCGCCGTGTGGGGTCTCACCCGCGACCGGCACCGTGGCACCGAGGTCGCCGGCTGGGCGGGCCGCGTCGTCGCCGTCGGCACCGCCGCCCTGGTCGGCCTGCTGACCCTGGCCGACCAGCTGGCGCCGGTGGCGCTGCCGCTGATGCTGCTGGTCGCCGTCACGCTCTGGCGCGGCGCCGGGCAGTCGATCCGGGCCGCGCGGGTCGGCCGACGGTTCCCGCTGATCGACCTGTCCCGGCTGGCGCGGCCGATCTGGCCGGTGCCCACCGGCACACCACTGTCCGAGGCCCAGCGCCGCCGCGCCGAGGGCGGGCAGCCCACCGCCGCGCTGCTGGTCACCGACTCCACAGGTCACCCCGTGGCGCTCGTCGACCCGGCCGCCGCCGCGGCCGTCCCCGCCGAGCGTCGACCCTGGCTGGCGGTGGACGCCGTCGCCCGCGCGCTGGCCGGTCTCCCCACCCTGCCGGTCGGGCTCGACGGCGAACGGGTGATGGAGGCCGTGCAGACCCACCCGGGCGCGCAGTACGTGGTGACGTCAGGCGAAGATGTCGTCGGCATTCTGCACATCGGGGACCTGGCACAGCTCCTCGAACCCAACCGGAAGATGACATCGTGACCGCAACTCCCTCCACCGTCGCCGCCGACACCGCCCCCGGAGCGCTGACACCCGTGCACCGTGGCCCGTTCCGGCCCGGCGACCGCGTGCAGCTGACCGACCCCAAGGGGCGGATGCACACCGTGACGCTGGAGCCCGGCAAGGAGTTCCACACCCACCGCGGCATCCTGGCGCACGACGCGCTGATCGGGCTGCCCGACGGCAGCGTGGTGACCACCTCCGGCGGCGGCACCGCCTTCCTGGCGCTGCGCCCGCTGCTCTCGGACTACGTGCTGTCCATGCCGCGCGGCGCCCAGGTGATCTACCCGAAGGACTCGGCGCAGATCGTGGCGATGGGCGACATCTTCCCCGGCGCGAAGGTCCTCGAGGCCGGCGCCGGCTCCGGCGCGCTCAGCTGCTCGCTGCTGCGCGCCGTCGGCACCGAGGGGGAGTTGCACTCGTTCGAGCTGCGCGACGACTTCGCCCAGATCGCCAAGCGCAACGTCGAGGCGTTCTTCAACGGGCCGCACCCCTCCTGGAACCTGCACGTCGGCGACGTCGCGCAGTGCCAGGAGACCGGCTTCGACCGGATCATCCTGGACATGCTCACCCCCTGGGAGACCCTCGACATGGTCGAGCGGGCACTGGTGCCCGGCGGCGTGTTCATCGGCTACGTCGCCACCACGCCCCAGCTCTCCGAACTCGTCGAGGCGCTGCGCGAACGCGGCGGCTGGACCGAGCCCCGCGCCTGGGAGTCGCTGGTGCGCGACTGGCACGCCGAGGGCCTCGCCGTCCGCCCCGACCACCGGATGATCGCGCACACCGCGTTCCTGGTCTCCGCGCGCAAGCTCGCCCCGGGCGTCACCGCGCCGCCGCGCCGCCGCAAGCCCAGCAAGGGCACCGAGGCGTACGTGCAGCGCCGGCAGGACCTGCGCGACGCCGAGGCGGCCCGACAGGCGGCAGCCGCCAGGGCCGCCGACGCGCAGCCCGACGCGACCGGGGAGATGGACAGGCCGTGACCATCGGCGAGCGGGGGGAGGCGGCGGCATGAGCCGACCGGGTTACGGCGGCGGCGACCTGCCCGCCGTGTTTCCGGACTGGTCGCCCTATCAGGACCTGGAGTCGGCGGCGCGGGCCTATCTGCGCGACCCGGACGTCGCCCTGGAGGCGCTCGGCGGGGTGCTGCGCGGCGCCTCGGTGCTCGGCTTCACCCTGGAACGGTTCGTCAACGAGGTCAACGGCGTGTGGCAGGAGGTCGTCGTCTGCGACGGCAGCCGGCTGATCCTCTGGCACGGTGAGGACGTGCCGCCGGGGGAGGGCCCGCCGGGCTCGATGACGTCGTCGCTGCGGGTCGTGCCGGTCTCCACGGTCACCGAGGTGGGCTGCCGGCGGCGGCTCAACCGCTCCGACAGCGGCGAGATCCGGGTCGACAGCATCGACGTCTACCTGCTGCTCACCTCGCTGGACGAGGCGCCGCCGAGCGAGGAGATGGCGGGTACGCCCCGGCACGACGCGCTGCGCTTCGGCAAGACCCTCGACGACGGCGGCGCCGGGCAGATCGCCCGGCTGGAGGAGTTCGCCCGGCTGGTGGCGTCGGTGGTCGGCCGCCCGATGCTCTGAGGACGTACACCGGACGGGTGGAGCCGGCGCCGCGCGGACGGCGCGACGTCGGCTCCCGTCGGGCTCAGTCGTCCTCGGCGTCCGGCCCGGCGACCTCGACACCGTCGCCGCGCACCACGTGGATGCAGTCGCCCGGACACTCCTTCGCGGAGTCGATCACCTCGAGGCGCAGGTGCGCGGGCACGTCCACCCGGCTGCCCGGCGCCATCCGCAGCTCACCGTCGACGCCCTTGACGTACGCCAGGCCGTCGATGTCGAACTCGAAAACCTCCGGCGCGTACTGCACGCAGAGCCCGTCACCCGTGCAGAGATCCTGGTCCACCCAGACCTGCAACTGGTCGGTCGCGACCTCGGCCACCGGTGCACCCCCCATGTTCTCCCGTACCAGCCTCCGACGGTACCCGAACGCCCGTACCGGCCCGCCGGGCCACCCGTGGCGATCAAGGTTCGGTGACGAGGGTGTTGCGTGGGACCGAATCGGGCTCATAGCGGCTAGTGTTAGGTCAGAACGTTCAAGCCCCCCGGGGAGGTGGGACGTGGCAGCACGCAGCGACGACGCGGACTCGCGCGCCGCACGGTGGGAGAAGGAAGCCCACGATCTCTCCACGCAGGTCGCGTTCCTTCAGGAGGAACTCGCTCTGGTGCGGCGTAAGTTGACCGAAAGCCCCCGACACGTCCGGCAGCTCGAAGAGCGGCTGGCGGCCACCCAGGCACAGTTGGCGCGGCTGACCGAGAACAACGACCGGCTGGTGAGCACCCTCAAGGAGGCTCGCACGCAGATCGTCACGCTCAAGGAGGAGATCGACCGGCTCGCGCAGCCGCCGAGTGGCTACGGAGTCTTCCTGGCCAAGCACGACGACGGGACGGTGGACGTCTTCACCGGCGGCCGCAAGCTGCGGGTAGCCGTCTCGCCCTCACTGGACGTGGACGAGTTGCGCCGCGGCCAGGAGGTCCTGCTCAACGACGCGCTCAACATCGTCGACGCGTTCGGGTACGAGCGGGTCGGTGAGGTCGTGATGCTCAAGGAGATCCTGGAGGGACCGAACGGCGGGCCGGGCGACCGGGCGCTTGTGGTCTCCCACTCCGACGAGGAGCGCATCGTGCACCTCGCCGAGACGCTCATCGGCTCGGCGATCCGGGCCGGCGACTCGCTCATGATCGAGCCCCGCTCGGCGTACGCGTACGAGCGGATCCCGAAGAGCGAGGTCGAGGAGCTGGTCCTGGAGGAGGTGCCCGACGTCGACTACGGCGACATCGGTGGCCTCCAGTCGCAGATCGAGCAGATCCGCGACGCGGTGGAGTTGCCGTTCCTGCACGCGGACCTGTTCCGCGAGCACCAGCTCCGCCCGCCCAAGGGCATCTTGCTCTACGGCCCGCCCGGCTGCGGCAAGACGCTTATCGCCAAGGCGGTGGCCAACTCGCTGGCCAAGAAGATCGCCGAGCGGCAGGGCAAGGAGAAGCACACCAGCTTCTTCCTCAACATCAAGGGCCCGGAGCTGCTCAACAAGTACGTCGGCGAGACCGAGCGGCACATCCGGCTGATCTTCCAGCGGGCTCGGGAGAAGGCCGGCGAGGGCACCCCGGTGATCGTGTTCTTCGACGAGATGGACTCGATCTTCCGCACCCGCGGCTCCGGCGTCTCCTCCGACGTGGAGAACACGATCGTCCCGCAGCTGCTCAGCGAGATCGACGGCGTGGAGGGCCTGGAGAACGTCATCGTCATCGGCGCCTCCAACCGGGAAGACATGATCGACCCGGCGATCCTGCGCCCCGGTCGGCTCGATGTGAAGATCAAGATCGAGCGACCGGACGCCGAGGCGGCGAAGGACATCTTCTCCAAGTACATCCTCTCCGGGCTGCCGCTGCACCCGGACGACCTCGCCGAACACGGAGCCGACCCCCAGGCCACCGTCGCCGCGATGATCGACGCCGTGGTGCTGCGGATGTACTCCGAAACCGAGGAGAACCGCTTCCTCGAGGTCACCTACGCCAACGGTGACAAGGAAGTCCTCTACTTCAAGGACTTCAACTCCGGCGCGATGATCCAGAACATCGTCGACCGGAGCAAGAAGATGGCCATCAAGGAATTCCTCACCTCCGCTCGCAAGGGCCTGCGCCTGCAACACCTGCTCGACGCCTGCGTCGACGAGTTCCGCGAGAACGAGGACCTCCCCAACACCACCAACCCCGACGACTGGGCCCGCATCTCCGGCAAGAAGGGCGAGCGGATCGTCTACATCCGCACGCTCGTCTCCGGCGGCAAGGGCGCCGAGGCCGGCCGGTCCATCGAGACCGCCAGCAACACCGGCCAGTACCTCTGAGCAAACGGTGACACCAGCGGGCCCGGGACGCGACGCGTCCCGGGCCCCACCCGTTACGCGGCCGCCCCCACTCGCCCGACCGCAGCCGGTACGCTGTGGCGCCCCCCTCCATCGACCCGTCGAGGACCCGCGTGCCGTCCGAGCTCACCGTCACCGCCCCGCCGGCACACACCGCGGTCGACCCGGGCACCCCGCCGCCCGTCCGCCCGTCCCGTTCGGTGCTCATCGCCCTCGCGGCAGCCTGGCTGATCCCCGCGGCGGCGTACCCCCTGCACCTGGCCTGGCTGCTGCCCCCGCTCGTGCTGCTGGCCACGGCCAGCCTGCTGCGCGGCGGCCGGACCCTGCTCGACCGCCTGCTGCTCGGCACTCTGCTGCTCGTCGGCGCCACCACGGTCGCCGGCCTGCTCTTCACGGTCTGGCCGTGGGGGCTGCACCCGGTCGCGGTCAGCGGCACCGCGCTGACGGCGCTCACACTCATCGCGGCGGCCACCGGCCGACGTCCCACCCTGCCGCGCCCTAACTGGACCGACCTGCTGCCGATCATCGCCACCGCCGGCGCCGTCGGCTATCTCGCCCAGCCCTGGCTGCGCGCCGGCACCCTCGCCGGCCGACTCAGCCTGCTCGCCCTCGGTGAGGACAACTTCCGCCACGTCGCCCTCGTCGACGCCATCGGCCGGCTCGGCGGGTACGTCTTCCTCGACCCGGCGGGCTCCCGCGACCACATCGTCTCGGTGCTCGTCCGCTACCCGCAGGGCTGGCACCTCACCACGGCGCTCCTCGACACGCACCTGCGCTCGGCCACCGGCACGCCCAGCGGGATCAGCAGCCTCACCCACTACGGGTGGTGGTGCCTCGCCACCTTCGGTCTGCTCACGCTCACCCTGTTCTGGGCCGCCCAGCGACTGCCCGGCCCCCTGCACCCGTTGCACCGGGTCGTCCTGACCGTCGTCGTCGGCGCGCTCGTCCTCGGCAGCCAGATGCCCCGCCTGCTGATCGCCGGCTACCCCAGCGAGGTGCTCGGCCTCACCCTCGCCGTCGCGCTGACCGCCCTGGTCGTCCGCCCCCTCGCCGGCAACCGGGAACAACTCCTGCTGCTGGCCGCCCTGCTCGTCGGCATCGGCTTCACCTACTATCTGTTCCTCCCGCCGGCCGGGCTGCTCGTTCTCGGCTGGCTCGTCGCCCACCGCCGCGAGCTGTCCCAGGTCCGCCGGACGCTGCTCGCCGTCGGCCTCGTCACCGCACTGCTCGCCCCGCTGCCCCTGCTGCTCGGCGTCCTCGGCGACAGCCAGACCGAAGCGCTCGACGCCAAGGCCGGCCCGGAACTCGCCGAGGCGTGGCGTGCGCTGCTCGGCCTCACCCCGATCGTGCTGATCGCCCTCGTGATCCAGGCCCGCCGCGCCGACCGGGCCTGGCGCCGCCACCTCGCCGCCGTACTGGTGGCGGTCGGATTCGCCCTCGCCATCGCCCTGGCCAACATCCTCGCCGGCGTCCAACCCGCCTACTACTTCATGAAGGGCACCCACCTCGCCACCGTCCTGCTGGTCGTCGGCACCGCCGCCCTGGTCCGGCTGCTGCCCGTGCCGTCCGACGCCGACCGTCGCGACCGGATCCGCGCCGCCGCGCCACCCGTGCTCGCCGCCGCCCTGGCCGTGCTCACCGTCGTGACCCTCTGCGGGCTCACCGGCTGGCGCGGCAGCCTGCTCGTGGTCGACAAGCAGAGCTGGACCCAGCTCTGGGTCCGGCGCAGCGTCGACAAGCCGCCGAGGGTGGCCCAGGTCTGCGCCGCCGCGTACCGCCGTCACCCCGCCCAGCAGGGCACCGTCACCGTCGTGCTGGACCGCACCGCCTACCGCGGTTACGTCGAATCGATCTGCCTGTCCGCGCTGCAGGCCACCACCGCGCAGACCGAGCCCGCCATCTACCTGCCCGTGTTCGAGGAACCCGAGCGCACCCGCAGGATGCTGCGCGAAACGTCCGGCCCGATCCGGCTGCTGATCAGCGACCCGGCCGCGCGACGACGCGTCGACAGTCTGCTCACCAGGTACCCCGAACTGCGCTCCCGGGTCACCACCGTGCCGATGATCATCAAGTACTGAGCGCGCCGCCCACCGGCACGACACCCGTAACCCGCCCGCACCGGCGTGCCCCCGTCCCCGAACAGTCGGACTACGCTCGACATGACGGGGGACCGGGTCGGGCGAGCGAAGCGGGTAGGTCGATGAGCGTAAGACGGATCATGGGCACCGAGGTCGAATACGGCATCTCCGTGCCCGGCCAGGCCGGAGCCAACCCGATGGTCACCTCGTCCCAGGTGGTCAACGCCTACGGGGCCCGGCCCGAGCTCAACCGGGGCGGCCGCGCACGCTGGGACTACGAGGAGGAGTCGCCGCTGCGCGACGCCCGCGGCTTCACCTACTCCGGGGCCGCGTACGACCCCGCCGAGGCCCTCGCCGACGAGGACCTGGGCCTGGCCAACGTGATACTCACCAACGGCGCACGCCTGTACGTGGACCACGCCCACCCCGAATACTCCACCCCCGAGGTCACCACCCCGCGCGACATCGTGCGCTGGGACAAGGCCGGGGAGCGGGTCATGGCCGAGGCGTCCCGCCGGGCCGCCACCATCCCCGGCAGCCAGCCGATCCACCTCTACAAGAACAACACCGACAACAAGGGCGCCAGCTACGGCGCCCACGAGAACTATTTGATGCGCCGGCAGACCCCGTTCGCCGACATCGTGGCGTACCTGACGCCGTTCTTCGTGACCCGCCAGATCGTCTGCGGCGCCGGCCGCGTCGGCATCGGGCAGGACGGCGGGCAGAGCGGCTTCCAGATCTCCCAGCGCGCCGACTTCTTCGAGGTCGAGGTCGGGCTGGAGACCACCCTCAAGCGGCCGATCATCAACACCCGCGACGAGCCGCACGCCGACGCCGACAAGTACCGCCGGCTGCACGTCATCATCGGCGACGCCAACCTCTCCGAGATCTCCACCTACCTCAAGGTGGGCACCACCGCGCTGATCCTCACCATGATCGAGGAGAAGGCGCTCGGCGCGGACCTCGGCATCGCCGACCCGGTCAGCGAACTCCGCGCGGTCAGCCACGACCCGTCCCTGTCGCACCTCATGAGGCTGCGCGACGGCCGCCGGCTGACCGCCCTCGACGTGCAGTGGGCGTACCTGGAGCGGGTGCGGTCCTTTGTCGACGACCGCTACGGCACCGACGTCGACGAGCAGACCGCCGACGTGCTGGACCGGTGGGAGGACGTGCTGGACCGGCTCGGCCGCGACCCGATGCTCTGTGCGGACGAGCTGGACTGGGTGGCCAAGCTGCGGCTGCTGGAGGGCTACCGGGAGCGGGAGAAGCTCGGCTGGGGCTCGCACAAGCTCCAACTCGTCGACCTGCAGTACTCCGACGTACGCCCGGAGAAGGGCCTCTACAACCGGCTGGTCTCCCGGGGGGCGATGAAGACGCTGCTCACCGACGAGGAGACCCGCAGGGCCATGACCGAGCCCCCGGAGGACACCCGGGCCTACTTCCGTGGCCGCTGCCTCGCCCAGTACGCCTCCGAGGTGGTCGCCGCGAGCTGGGACTCGGTGATCTTCGACGTGGGTCGGGAGTCGCTGGTCCGGGTGCCGATGATGGAGCCGGAGCGGGGCACCCGCGCCCACGTCGGCGCCCTGTTCGACCGCTGCGCCAGCGCCAAGGACCTGTTGGAGACGCTTACCGGCGGCTGAACGCGATCCCGAATGCCCGCTGTGCGCCGCAAGCCGGCGCGCGGCGGGCTTTTCGTCGTCCCAGCGAGGTAAGTTCATCGCAGACGATCGTGGAGGAGGCAGCAATGGCCACTCATGACAGCGGCGGCCAGTCGCAGTCCGGCAAGTCCCGCCAGGGCGAGGAGATCGAGGACGTCACCACGGAGGCCAACCCCGAGGTGGCCGAGCGGCACGCCGAGATCAGCGAGGACGTCGACGACCTGCTCGACGAGATCGACTCCGTCCTGGAGGAAAACGCAGAGGAGTTCGTGAGGGGTTACGTCCAGAAAGGGGGGGAATAGGACTAAATGTCCGATTCGCCGGACCCTCCGGACAAGGCGTGCCCTCAGTGCAAGAGGGTGCTGCCCAGCACGGACTTCCACCGAGACCGTCGGCGGGTAGACGGTCTCGCGTTCTACTGCAAAGTCTGCGCCGCTCTCCGGTCCGCGGCGAGCCGGCGTAGGCGGGGCATTGCCCCGCAGCGACGGTCGCCCACGCCCGTCGGCGAGGGTCTCAAGTGGTGTCCGGACTGCGAGCAGATCAAGCCGCTGGAGGATTTCCCCACCACAACGACCAAGGCGAGCGGCCGGCACAGCTACTGCAAACCCTGCCATAATGCCCGTGGCAAGGAGACCGCGCAACGGCTCTACGGTGGGACGCGCGAGTACCACCTGCGGCGGCGGTACGGCATCGGGGAGAAGGAGTTTCAGGAGCTCCTGGCCGAGCAGGGCGGGGTCTGCGCGATCTGCGGCGGCGCGGACCCGCAACATCTGGACCACGACCATCGCACCGGATGGGTGCGCGGGATACTCTGCTTCAACTGCAACGGTGGTCTTGGCCAGTTCCGTGACAGTCCTACGAGGCTGGCCAGGGCGATCACGTACCTGAGAGGAACCACGTGGCAGCGGGCTTTGATCCATCCGGGCGTCTACCAGATGTGTTCACCAACGCGGGGACGTCCTCCTTCACCACGTTTCTGAGCCGGGTGGCGCCCGAGATGCTGCCCGGCCGTCGGCCGTTGCCGCCGGGCATGGCCGCCGATCTGGCGCCGCACGCGACCACCATCGTGGCGATCTCGGCCGCCGGCGGTGTGGTGATGGCCGGCGACCGACGGGCCACCATGGGCAACCTGATCGCCCAGCGCGACATCGAGAAGGTGCACCCCGCCGACGCGTACTCGCTTGTCGGCATCGCGGGCACCGCGGGCATCGGCATCGAGCTGATGCGACTGTTCCAGGTGGAGCTGGAGCACTACGAGAAGATCGAGGGCGCGATGCTCTCGCTCGACGGCAAGGCCAACCGGCTGGCGTCGATGATCCGGGGCAACCTGGGCGCGGCCATGCAGGGCCTCGCCGTGGTTCCGCTGTTCGCCGGCTTCGACCTGGCGGCCGCCGAGCCGGCGCGGGCGGGGCGGATCTTCAGCTTCGACGTGACCGGCGGCCCGTACGAGGAGACCGGGTACGACGCGATCGGCTCCGGTTCGCTCTTCGCCAAGTCGGCGCTGAAGAAGCGTTTCCGGGCCGGCCTGTCCGTCGACGACGCGACCCGGCTCGCGGTCGAGGCGCTCTACGACGCGGCCGACGACGACACCGCGACCGGCGGGCCGGACCTGACCCGCCGGATCTATCCGGTGGTGATGACCGCTACCGCCGAGGGCACCCGCCGGTTGACCGACACCGAGACGGCGGCGATCGCCGAGGGTGTGGTCGCCGGCCGGATGGAGAACCCGGGCGGTTGAGCCCCGTCCACCCCCACCAGTCAGCAGTCGTCAGCACAGTGCCGTAAGGAGAACCGCCGCCGTGGCCATGCAGTTCTACGCCTCGCCCGAACAGATCATGCGCGACCGCTCCGAGCTGGCCCGCAAGGGCATCGCCCGGGGTCGCAGCGCGGTGGTCCTGAGCTACTCCGGCGGGGTGCTCTTCGTCGCGGAGAACCTCTCCAGCGCCCTGCACAAGGTCAGTGAGATCTACGACCGGATCGGCTTCGCCGCCGTCGGTCGGTACAACGAGTTCGAGAACCTGCGCCGGGCCGGCGTGCGGATGGCCGACCTGAACGGCCTCAGCTACGACCGGCGTGACGTCACCGGGCGGGCGCTCGCCAACGCGTTCGCGCAGACGCTCGGTGCGATCTTCACCGAGCAGTCGAAGCCGTTCGAGGTGGAGATCTGCGTGGCGGAGGTCGGGGCGACTCCGGACGACGACGAGCTGTACCGGCTCACCTATGACGGGTCGGTCAACGACGAGCCGGGCCGGATGGCCATGGGTGGCCAGGCCGAGGCGATCACCGGTGTGCTGAAGTCGCAGCATCGGGCGGACATGTCCCTCGGTGAGGCGGCGCGGGTGGCGGTGCAGGCGTTGAGCACCGTCGGCGGTGAGGGCGGCGCGGCCCGCACGATCGCCGCCAACCAGCTCGAGGTGGCGGTGCTGGACCGCCAGCGGGTGGGTCGGACGTTCCGCCGGATCACGGGCGCGGCGCTGACGTCGCTGCTCGACGGTGATGTCGCGGACGCGGAGCAGCCGGCCGAGGCGGGTGGCCCGGACACGCCGTCGCAGCCGACCACGGAGGGGCACAAGCCGACGACGTCGGCGGGCTCCGCCGACCTGGAGGACAAGCCGGCGGACGGCAAGTAGGACCGAACATGTCGGCGGGCGGCCAGTTTCCTGGGCCGCCCGCCGTTTCGTGTCTCCCGAATGCCCGCCGTATGTCTTCTGCGGCAGGTGCCTCCGGTCACCCCTGGGTGACGGCCTCGCGGTGCGGGGCGGCAACGGGTGTGGTGCCGGCGCTGCGGGTGCCGCGCAGCAGTGCGGCCATGGTGGCGGCGACGACCACGGAGCCGATGGCGTAGCCGAGTTCGACGCGTAGCGCGGTGGCGACCGGGGCGAGGGTGGCGACGACGAGAGCGGCCACGCCGACGGCCCAGGCGGCGGCCTGCGCCCGGTGCCGGTCGAGGGCGAGCAGCGCCTGGCCGAGGACCATCGCCCAGAGGTAGGCGAGGGTGGCCGCGGCGAGCCAGGCGAAGTCGCCGTGGCCGAGGACGTCGGGCGCGTCGAACAGGGTCTGCACCAGCCACGGGCCGAGCAGGACGGCGAGTACGGCGCCGGTGAGGCCGAGCGCCGTGACGACGCCCAGGGCCCGGCGTAGGAGGCTGTTGAAGGCGGTGCGGTCGCCGGTGGTGGCGGTGGTGGCGAGGCCGGGGAGCAGGGACGCCTGCAGTGAGGCGAAGACGAACAGCGGGATCCGGACCAGCACCAGTGCGGAGAGCAGGGCGCCGGCGGTGGCCACGTCGGACGGGTCCAGCACCTTGACGTTGATCACGCCGATGTTGACGACGACCTGGGAGAGCAGGCTGGAGGCGGTGAGCAGGCCGAGGCCGCGCAGCAGCGGGGCCCAGGCGACGGGGACGCCGCCGCCGACGGCCCGCAGGATCGGTGGGGCGGTGACTGCCACACTGATCAGCGGCGCGACGATGAGCACCGCGCCGAACCAGACGGGGTTGGTGACGCCGGTCAGACCGAGCAGGGCGACGAGGGCGATGCGCAGGCCGCCGTCGACGCCGAGCTGGGTGCCGTACCAGGGGAACAGTTGCAGGCCGGAGAGCACGCCGCGGGTGGTGTGCGCGACGGCGAGTGCGGCGAGCGACCCGATGAGGACGGCGACCATGGTGCCGTCGCCGGCGAAGAACCGGTCGGCGAGCGGGCCTCGGGCGGCGATGATCAGCGCGACCACTGCGGCGAGCAGGCCGGCCGCCAGGGCCGCCCCGCGGGCCAGTACCGGCCCGGGGGGTAGGCCCTGGCTGTGCCGGCCGGCGACGAGGCGGGCGACCTCCTGCTCGACGGGCATGAACAGGCCGATGCCGAGGGTGAAGACGATCGTCCAGAGCACCGAGAGGGAGCCGTAGTCCGCCACGGTGAGGCTGTGCCCGGCGACGGCCAGGTGGACGTAGGAGGCGAGCCCCAGCAGGGCCAGGCCGGCGCCGACGGCGACGGTGCCCGGTGGGACCAGACTCAGGAGCCGGCGGATCACCGGCGAATGAGCGCCAACGTGAGCACGGCGAAGGCGCGGCCGAGGTAGATCATGGCCTTGGCCGGGGAGTGGCTGGGGGTGCCGGCCATCCGCTTGCGCATGGCCACCGGCACCTGGCGGATGGTGTATCCGCGTCGGGCGGTGTGCACGAGCGTCTCGACCGTGTCGCCCAGGTACTCCACGGGGTACCAGGTGGCGAACATGTCGATCACCCGTCGGTTGGCCGCCCGGAACCCGGAGGTGGTGTCGGTGAGCTTGGTGCGGGCGACGCGGGAGAGGACGCCGGAGAGCATGACCATGGCCCAGCGGCGGGGGCCGCGGACGCTGTAGTCGCCCTCGCCGGCGAACCGGGCGCCGATCACCAGGTCGGTCTCGTCGAGCAGGTCGACGAGCTTCGGCACGTACCGGGGATCGTGCTGCCCGTCGGCGTCGATCTGGATGGCCACGTCGTAGTCGTGGTCGCGGGCGTACCGGTAGCCGAGGCGCATGGCGCCGCCGACACCGAGGTTGTACGGCAGTTTGGCGACCCGGGCGCCGGCCGCGGCGGCGACGGCGGCGGTGCGGTCGGTGGAACCGTCGTCGACGACGAGCACGTCGACGCCGGGCAGTTCGCCGCGGACCTCTCCGACGACGTCGGCGATCGAGCCGGACTCGTTGAGGGCGGGGATGATGATCAGGACCCGCTTGCCGTTAACCATCGTGCGACACCAGTTCGTCTCGGGCCGCCCGGTCCGCGTCGATCTCGGCGCGCAGCAGGGCGAAGTCTTCTGCCAGGGTGCGGGTCTCTTCCTCCAGGGCGCTGACCTCCCAGCTGAGGTGCACACAGACCAGCAGCAGGAAGACGATGCCGAGGAAGAGCACGAGGCTCACGCCGGACTGGACACCGAGCAGTTCGGCGACGTTGTCCAGCAGGCGGGGGAAGAGCGACAGCGGGATGACGATCACCAGTACGCAGAGCCAGAGCATGCCGTACTTCTCGCGGAGCTGCCGGCGGCGCAGCAGCTCGACGATCGTGGCCAGCAATATCAGGCCGGTCAAGCCGGTGACGAGGGTGAGCTTCATGCGACCTTCCACGGGGCGGGTGGAGCGGCGGAGGCGAACGCGGCGGCCAGGGTGGTGTGCCGACCCGGAAGGGGTGGCAGACCCGCGGCGGCCCAACGGCCGTGCCCTAGCACACTGTACGCCGGTCGGGGGATGGAACGGGGGGACCGAACGTTGGTGTTCGCCCGGGTCATGCGGTTGGCGCCGCCTTCAGCGGCTCCCACCAGGCGCGGTTGTCGCGGTACCACTGCACGGTCTGCGCCAGACCGTCGGTGAGGTCGATGCTCGGGGCGTACCCCAGCTCTTGGTTGATCTTGGTGATGTCCAGCGAGTAGCGGCGGTCGTGTCCCTTGCGGTCGGTCACCGGGACGACCCGGTCCCAGCCGGCGCCGCAGGCTTCCAGCAGCAGACCCGTCAGTTCCTTGTTGGTCAGCTCGGTGCCGCCGCCGATGTTGTAGACCTCGCCGGCGCGGCCCTTCTGCTGGGCCAGCGCGATGCCCCGGCAGTGGTCGTGCACGTGCAGCCAGTCGCGGATGTTGCCGCCGTCGCCGTAGAGCGGAACGGTGCCGCCGTCGAGCAGGTTGGAGACGAAGAGCGGGATGACCTTCTCGGGGAACTGGTACGGCCCGTAGTTGTTGGAGCAGCGGGTGACCACCACGTCCATGCCGTGGGTGCGGTGGTAGGCCAGGGCGAGCAGGTCGGAGCCGGCCTTCGAGGCCGAGTACGGCGAGTTCGGCGCGAGGGGCCAGGTCTCCGTCCAGGAGCCCTCGTCGATCGACCCGTACACCTCGTCCGTCGACACGTGCACGAAGCGGCCGGTCCCGTGGCGCAGCGCGGCGTCCAGCAGCGTCTGGGTGCCGAGCACGTTTGTGGTGACGAACGGCGCAGCGCCGGCGATCGAGCGGTCGACGTGCGATTCCGCCGCGAAGTGCACGATCACGTCGTGCCCGGCGACGACCTCGTCGACCACTGCGGCGTCGCAGATGTCGCCCTGCACGAACCGCAGCCGCGGGTCGTCGCGCACCGGGTCGAGGTTGGCCAGGTTGCCCGAGTAGGTGAGCTTGTCGAGCACGGTCACGCCTGCGGGGTCGACCGCGGGCACGCCCGAGGCGGTGCCACCAGGCACGCCCAGCAGCATGCGGACGTACTCTGAACCGATGAATCCGGCACCGCCGGTGACGAGGATCCTCACGGGTCCAGGAGTGTACGCGAAGCGGTGCGCCGGCTGTCGGCGGCGACCACCGACATGCCGAACGGCTGGTTGCGGCTAAACTCCCCCGGTGCGCGGAATCCTACTCGCCGGCGGCACCGGCTCCCGGCTCTGGCCGATCACCCGGGCAGTGTCCAAGCAGCTGATGCCGGTCTTCGACAAGCCGATGATCTACTACCCCCTCTCCACCCTGGTGATGTCCGGGGTGCGGGAGATCCTGATGATCACCACACCCGAGGACCAGGACCAGTTCCGCCGGTTGCTCGGCGACGGCAGCCAGTTCGGGCTGCGGCTGGAGTACGTCACGCAGGCCCGTCCGGAGGGCATCGCCCAGGCGTTCATCCTCGGCGCGGACTTCATCGGCGACGAGTCGGTGGCGCTGATCCTCGGCGACAACATCTTCCACGGCGTCGGCCTGGGCCGGCAGTTGGCCGCCCACAGCGACCTGGTCGGCGGCCGGGTGTTCGCGTACCCGGTGGCCAACCCGCAGGAGTACGGCGTGGTGGACTTCGACGCCGAGGGTCGGGTGCTCTCGATCGAGGAGAAGCCGGCCCGGCCGAAGTCCCGCTACGCGGTGCCCGGCCTGTACTTCTACGACAACCGTGTGGTGGACATCGCGGCCAAGATCACCCCCAGCGCCCGGGGCGAGTTGGAGATCACGGCGGTCAACGAGGTGTACCGGGAGACCGGTGAGCTGTCCGTCACCCTGCTGGACCGGGGCACGGCCTGGCTGGACACCGGCACGTTCGCCTCGATGATGCAGGCCGGCGAGTTCGTCCGGGTGATCGAGGAGCGGCAGGGGCTGAAGATCGGTTGTGTCGAGGAGGTGGCCTGGCGGGCCGGCCTGATCGACGACGACCAGCTGCGTGCCCTCGCCGAGCCGCTGACCAAGAGCGGCTACGGCGACTACCTGTTCGGTCTGCTGGCCGAGAAGAACGACGCGCAGGTGGGCCGATGAAGATCCGCGAGCTGGGCATCGAGGGCGCCTGGGAGATCTCGCCGCAGCAGCACGGCGACCCGCGCGGCATGTTCATGGAGTGGTACCGCTTCGACAAGCTCGCCGAGGTGGTGGGGCACCCGCTGCGGCTGGCCCAGGCCAACCTGTCGGTCTCCGCGCGCGGCGTGGTGCGCGGCGTGCACTTCGCCGACGTCCCGCCCGGGCAGGCCAAGTACGTCACCTGTGTGCGCGGCGCGGTCCTCGACGTGATCGTGGACCTGCGGGTGAGCTCGCCGACCTTCGGGCGGTGGGAGGGCGTCCGGCTCGACGACACCGACCGGCGGGCGGTCTACCTCAGCGAGGGCCTGGGGCACGGGTTCTGCGCGCTCACCGACGACGCGACGTTGAGCTACCTCTGCTCGGCCACGTACAACCCGACCGGCGAGCACGCGGTGCACCCGCTGGACGAGGAGCTGGGCATCGAGTGGCCCGCCGACGTCCCGCTGCTGTCCGCCCGCGACGACGCCGCGCCGACCCTCGCGCAGGCGCGCGAGAGCGGTCTGCTGCCGGAGTACGACGCCTGCCGGCGGTTCGTGGCGACCCTCGGGCCGGACGGAATGTCGCACTCAACCGGTATGTGACCACCCCCGGGGCACGACCTGTGGTGTGACAGTGACGAACCGGGCCTCCGGGCGGCTAATGTCACACCATGGAGCGGCGAATCTTCGGCCTCGAGACCGAGTACGGCGTCACCTGCACCTATCGCGGGCAGCGGCGGCTGTCCCCGGACGAGGTCGCGCGGTATCTGTTCCGTCGCGTCGTGTCCTGGGGTCGGTCGAGCAACGTGTTCCTGCGTAACGGGGCCCGACTCTATCTGGACGTCGGGTCGCATCCGGAGTACGCGACACCGGAGTGCGACTCGGTGACCGACCTGGTGGCACACGACCGGGCCGGCGAGCGGATCCTGGAGGGGCTCCTCGTCGACGCGGAGAAGCGGCTGCACGACGAGGGCATCGCGGGTGAGATCTACCTGTTCAAGAACAACACCGACTCGGCCGGCAACTCGTACGGTTGCCACGAGAACTACCTGGTCTCGCGGCACGGCGAGTTCGGCCGGCTCGCAGACGTGCTCATCCCCTTCCTGGTCACCCGGCAGTTGATCTGTGGGGCCGGCAAGGTCCTGCAGACCCCGCGCGGCGCGGTCTACTGCCTGTCCCAGCGGGCCGAGCACATCTGGGAGGGCGTCTCCTCGGCGACGACCCGCAGCCGACCGATCATCAACACCCGCGACGAGCCGCACGCCGACGCCGAGCGCTACCGGCGCCTGCACGTGATCGTCGGTGACTCGAACATGAACGAGGTCACCACGCTGCTCAAGGTCGGCACCGCCGACATCGTGCTGCGGATGATCGAGGCCGGGGTCGTCATGCGGGACCTGTCGCTGGAGAACCCGATCCGGGCCATCCGCGAGGTCTCGCACGACATCACCGGCCGGCGCAAGGTGCGACTGGCGTCCGGCAAGGAGGTCAGCGCGCTGGACATCCAGCAGGAGTACCTGTCCAAGGCCACCGAGTTCGTCGAGCGCCGCGGCGGTGACCAGGCCGCCAAGCGGGTCGTCGAGCTGTGGGGCCGGGTGCTCAACGCGGTGGAGAGCGGTGACCTGGAGCCGGTCTCGCGCGAGATCGACTGGGTCAGCAAGCTGCGGCTGATCGAGCGCTACCAGCGCAAGCACGACCTCCCGCTGTCGCACCCCCGGGTGGCGCAGATGGACCTGGCGTACCACGACGTGCGCCGTGGGCGTGGCCTCTACGGGCTGCTGGAGCGTCGCGGCGAGGTGGACCGGGTGGCCACCGACCCGGAGATCTTCGAGGCCAAGGAGACCCCGCCGCAGACCACGCGGGCGCGGCTGCGCGGCGAGTTCATCAGGCACGCCCAGGAGAAGCGGCGCGACTTCACCGTCGACTGGGTGCACCTGAAGCTCAACGACCAGGCGCAGCGCACCGTGCTCTGCAAGGACCCGTTCCGGGCGTACGACGAGCGGGTGGAGCGGTTGATCGCCAGCATGTGACGGGTGTGCCGGCCCCGGCGGTGGTGTGCGCCGACGGGGTCGGCCGGCCCGGTAGGCTGGGCGCGCCATGACGACTTCTGGACCATCCGACCGCTCCGAGCGCTCCGAGCGCGGCACCGAGCGGCAGAACTGGGTCGAACGCCGGCGGGAGAAGATCCGCGCCGAGATCGACCGCAACCGGCGCGGCGACTACACCGTGCCGACGTGGGTGCTGGCCGTGGCGCTGGTGCTCATCGTGGGCGGCTGGCTCGCCCTGATCTTCCTCTCCTGACCCCGCCGCCCGAGCCCGTCGACCCCGCTGCCCGCCGACCCCGCTGCCCGCCGACCCCGCTGCCCGCGCCGGCTGGCCCCGCCGGTGACCCACCGGGGCCAGAGGTTGGCCCGGCCGGGTCGCGTCGACGGGTACCCGCTCGCCGTCGCCGTCGCGGGCGGGGTTCGCCCGCCCACCGCGTCGACGACACCGGGATGCGACCACGCGGGAGGCGATCATGGACGAGGACCGGACGGTGCCGCAGCCGGAGCGCGGTGGGGGAGGCTGGCAGGACCCCGGGCCGCGCGACGTGGTCCGGGACCGGCAGAACCCCGACCTGCTGACCCCACCGAGCACGGACGCGGGGACGCTGCCCAACCTGCGGTTCTCCTTCTCCGACGCGCACACCCGGGTGCAGCGCGGCGGTTGGACCCGCGAGGTGACCGTACGCGAGCTGCCGATCGCCACCGAGCTCAGCGGTGTGGACATGGCGCTGGAGCCGGGCGGCTACCGGGAGATGCACTGGCACAAGCAGTCCGAGTGGGCGTACGTGTCGCGCGGCAGCGCCCGGATCAGCGCCGTCGACCAGGAGGGCCGCAACTTCCTCGACGACGTACGGGCCGGGGACCTGTGGTTCTTTCCGCAGGGGGTGCCGCACCACATCCAGGCGCTCGACGAGGGCGTGGAGTTCCTGCTGGTCTTCGACGACGGGGCGTTCACCGAGAACGGCACGTTCCTGATCAGCGACTTCTTCGCGCACACGCCGAAGGACGTGCTGGCCAAGAACTTCGGGTGGCGACCCGAGCAGCTCGACTCGATCCCCGAGCGGGAGAAGTACATCTTCGCGGGGCAGGTGCCGCCGCCGCTGGACCGCGACCGGGTGGTCAGCCCAACCGGGGACGTGCCCCGCAGCCTGAGCCATCGGCTGCTCGCGCAGAAGCCGCAGCGGTTCGCGGGCGGCCAGGTCCGCATCGCCGACGTCGCCCAGTTCCCGGCGGCCACCACGATCTGCGCCGCGCTTGTCGAGGTCGACCCGGGCGGGATGCGCGAGCTGCACTGGCATCCCACCGACGACGAGTGGCAGTACTACCTCTCCGGCCACGGCCGGATGGGCGTGTTCGCCAGTCAGGGCGTGGCCGGCACCTTCGACATGCGCTCGGGTGACGTCGGGTACGTGCCGTTCGCCTACGGCCACTACATCGAGAATCTCGGCACCGAGCCGCTGGTCTTCCTGGAGATGTTCCGCAAGCCCCGGTTCGAGTCCGTCTCGCTGACCCAGTGGATGGCGAACACCCCGGCCCAGGTCAGCGCGGACACCCTCAACCTGCCCCGGGAGCTGATCGAGGCTCTGCCCCGCGACCAACGCCCCGTGATCCGCTGACCGCCGTGGGGGTGGGCGCGGGTCAGGGGAGGAGAGCGGTGGCGTGGCGGCCGGCCGCGGCGGCGGCCAGGAAGTAGGCGTGGTCGGCGTCGAGGTTGCGGCCCATCGTGGACAGCGGCACGGCGCTGGCGCGCAACGCGGCGTCGAGGCCGGCGGTGGGCACCCGGACGATCCGGTGCCGGGCCGTCAGCGGCGCCAGCGCCGCGTCGACCTCGGCCGCGAGGGCCGGGTCCAGGTCGTCGGGCACCACCAGCTCCGCCGGGGCGAGCGCCACCCGGCCGTACGCGGTGAGGCTGTGGTGCGACACGCCCCGGTGTCGGGGGCGGGGGTCGGCGTCGGAGATGCGCAGTGAGCCGACCGGCCGGCCGCCGAGCGTGGCGATCGCGTTGACGGCCTCGCCGACGGCGACGCCGGAGAAGCCCCATCGGGTTCCGGTGCCCAGGTTGCCGGGCCCCTGCGCCACGACGGCCAGGTCCGCGCCCAGCACGTGGCGGGCGGCGAGCAGCCCGCCGTGCAGGGTGGTGGACTCCAGGTCGCCGCCGAACGCCTGCCCGACGGTGATCGTCCCGGCCAGCTCGTCGCGCAGCCCGGCGAGGGTGCGGGAGAACCAGGCGGGCAACGCCCCGCCGTCGGTGAGCAGGTACGCCACGCGGGCGTGTGGGGCGTCGGCCCGGACGCCGGCCAGGATCGCCGGCAGCGCCGAGTGCAGGTCGGCGGTGACCACCGGCATCCCGCCCAGGTCGTCGGCGTCCGCGAGGACGGCGCGGTGCGGGCTGGCCTCCTCGTCGACGCCGAGCAGGATCGGCTGCAACGGGGTGTAGCGGGCCTTGACGAGGTGCCCGGCGTCGCGGGTGTCGGCGGCGTCCGGCGGGTCCGGGGGCAGCCGGTCCGGCAGGGCCACCACGAGGGCGTACCCGCCGGTGCCCAGACCCATCAGCAGCGCACCGGCGTTGAGCAGCACCCGGTCACCCGGCTCGGGCGTGCCGACCAGCTCGGGATAGGCAAGCGCCCGCATGCGTGTGCCGTCGGGCAGGTCGACGTCGAGTTCCACCGCCCCGGTCCACTGCCGCCGCAGCGCCGCCACCGTCCCCGCCCGCCATCGCACCATGACGGGCACGCTAGCCGCGCGGACCGGCCGACCCGCGCCCGGGTCGGTCCGCCCCTCAGCCGGCGTCGGATTCGTCCCGGGCGTCGGCGCTCGGCCGGCCCTGGGTGGGGTCGGGTTCGCCGCCGGTGTCGGCGCTGGGTCGGGCCTGGCTGGGGTCGGCTTCACCGCCGGCGTCGGCGCTGGGCCGGGCCTGGGTGGCGCGGGCCTTTCCGACGGCCCCGGGCAGCGAGCGGGTGGGGTCGAGGAAGACGTAGCGGATCTCCGGGTACCGGTCGGTGAGCCGCCGCTCGGCCTCGTCGGCGGCGGCCTCGATGGCCGCGCCGGTGGCCTCGTCGCGGAAGTCGACCTTCGCGGCGACGAGGATGTCGTCCGGGCCGAGCTGCATCGTCAGCAGGGTGTCGATCCGCTCCACCTCGGGCAGGCCGGCCAGGTCGCGCTCGATCTCGCGGCGCAGCCGCTCCGGGACGGCCCGACCGACCAGCAGCGACAGGTTGTTGCCGGCCAGGACGCCGGCGACGGCCAGCAGCAGCAGCCCGATCAGGATCGACGCGACACCGTCCCACACCTCGTCGCCGGTGGCCTGGGACAGGCCGACGCCGAGCGCGGCGAGCAGCAGGCCGATCAGGGCCGCGCTGTCCTCAAGGAAGACCGCCTTGACTGTGGTGTCGGCGGTCAGTCGCAGGAACCGGCGCGGCGTCGTCTCCCAGCGCGCGGACTCGCGGCGGACCTGCCGCACGGCCCGGGCCAGCGAGATCGACTCGATGACGAACGACACCGCCAGCACGATGTACGAGATCAGGTAGTCGCCACTGTGCTCGTGCACGAGGATCGTGGTGACACCGTGGGTGACGGCGAAGCCCGCGCCTGCCACGAAGGTGAACATGGCGGCGAAGAACGCCCAGACGTAGCTTTCCTTGCCGTACCCGAAGGGGTGTCGTTGGTCGGCCGGACGGGCCCCGCGGCGGAGCGCCTGGAACAGCAGCACCTCGGTGGTCGTGTCGGCGACCGAGTGCGCCGCCTCCGACAGCATCGCGGCCGACCCGGAGATCAGCCCGGCGACCAGCTTGGCGACCGCGATGGCGAGGTTGGCCACGCCCGCGACGACAACCGTGCCGACGCTCTCGCTCTCGGTCTTCATCCCGGCTTGCGACATGAGGGCAACCCTATGACCGGCGCCGTCGCCGCGCCGCTCGGGTGGCGCGACAGCCCGGATCCGAACAGATGTGCGGCACGCCCGCGTGGGTGCACGCCCGCGGCGCGTCGGCTGCTAGCGTCTACCCGTGTCGCGGACCCGCACCGAACGCCTGGTCAACCTGGTGATCTGCCTCCTGTCCACGCGACGGTTCCTGACCGCCGCGCAGATCGCCGCGACCGTGCCCGGCTACGAGCACGACCCCGACGACGCGCGCGACCACGAGGCGTTCCAGCGCAAGTTCGAACGGGACAAGGCCGAGCTGCGCGAGCTGGGCGTTCCGCTGGAGACCGGCACGGCGAGCGTCTTCGACGCCGAGCCCGGCTACCGCATCGCCCACCGTGAGTACGCGCTGCCCGACATCCCCCTGGAGCCGGACGAGGCGGCCGCGGTCGGCATCGCCGCCCGCCTGTGGCAGCACGCCGGGCTGGCCGCCGCCGCGTCGTCCGGGCTGGCCAAGCTGCGCGCCGCCGGGGTGGACGTCGACCCGCAGGCCACCCTCGGCATGGAGCCGATGGTC
The DNA here is from genome assembly GCF_000297395.2 of Micromonospora lupini str. Lupac 08. GTDB lineage: Bacteria > Actinomycetota > Actinomycetes > Mycobacteriales > Micromonosporaceae > Micromonospora > Micromonospora lupini. The sequence goes on from NZ_HF570108.1 coordinate 3,528,549, forward strand.
ACCGTCGACCCCGCGTTCGCGCCGCTGACCGCCGCCGCGCGGGACCGCCGCGAGGTCGGGTTCGACTACCGGGTGCCCGACCGGGACGCCCCCACGCGCCGCCGGCTCCAGCCGTGGGGCGTGGTCTGCTGGCGCGGGCGGTGGTACGTGGTGGGCCACGACCTGGACCGCGCGGCGACCCGCTGCTTCCGCCTGTCCCGGGTGGTCGGCGCGGTCCGGGTGACCGGCGCGCCCGGGGCGTACGAGCCGCCGGCCGGCGTCGACCTGATCAGCCACGTGGCCCGCTGGTCCGGGCCGGTGGAGCGCACCGGCCGGGCCACCGTGCTGGCGGCGCCCGGACGGGCCGCCGGCCTGCGTCGCTGGGCGGTGGAGGTGACCGCCGGACCGGACGGCGACCACCTGGTCCTGCCGTACGCCGACCCGGACGGGCTGGCCGGCCAACTCGTCGGGTACGGCCCGGACGTGCGGGTGCTCGATCCGCCGGAGGTCCGCGAGGCGGTCATCCAGCGACTCAAGGAGATCGCCGTCCGGCACGACGAGCTGGCCGTCTCCGGGGGTGCCCGGTGACCCGCCCGGCCGCCCGCGGCGGTTCCCGGGCGTCCGCCGACCGGCTGGCGCGGCTGCTCAACCTGGTGCCCTACCTGCTGGCCCGGCCCGGCATCGAGATCGCCGAGGCGGCCGGTGACCTGGGCGTCACCGAACGGCAGCTCCGGGAGGACCTGGAGCTGCTGTGGGTGTGCGGGCTGCCCGGTTACGGCCCGGGTGACCTGATCGACATGGCGTTCGACGGCGACCGGGTGACCATCACCTACGACGCCGGCATCGACCGGCCGCTGCGGCTCACCCCCGACGAGGCCCTCGCGCTCGTGGTGGCGCTGCGGATGCTCGCCGAGACCCCCGGGGTGGCCAACCGGGAGGCCATCGAGCGGGCCCTCGCCAAGATCGAGGACGCCGCCGGTGACCTGGTGGGCGCACCGGTCGCGGTCCGCCTGCCCGGGGACACCCGGCGGGTCGAGGCGCTGCGCGCCGCCGTGGAGGGCGGCCGGGCGCTGCGGATCACCTACTACACGGCCGCACGGGACGAGACGACCGAGCGCGTCGTCGACCCGCTGCGGATGCTGATGGTCGGCGGTCGGGCGTACGTGGAGGCGTGGTGCCGGCGCGCGGAGGCGGTGCGGCTGTTCCGGGCCGACCGGATCGACGCGATCACCGAGCTGGACGAGCCGGCCACCGTTCCGCCGCAGGCCGTCCCGCACGACCTCACCGAGGGCGTCTTCCGGCCGTCGTCCGACCTGCCGCTGATCACCCTGCGGGTCGGTCGGAGCGAGCGGTGGATCACCGAGTACTACCCGTGCGAGCGGGTCGAGGCCGGCGACGGCGACCAGTGGCTCGTCTCGCTGCGGGTGACCGACCTGGGGTGGGCGCGGCGGTTCGTGCTGGGCCTCGGCCCGGACGTCACAGTGGTCGCCCCGGTCGAGCTGGCCGACCAGGTCCGGGCGACCGCCGCCGCCGCGCTCGACGCGTACGCCGTGCCCGTGGCCGCGGTGCGGCGGGCCCCGGCCGATTCCGTGCCGCCGGGCGATCCGGCGGTGGCCGCCGGCACCCAGTAGGCTGACCGGCGTGCTGATCTGGATCGTGCTCGCGGTGGTGCTGCTCCCGCTCGTGGCGCTCGCGCTGGCCGTACGCCCGGTGCTGAGCCGGCTGCCCCAGCTGCGCCGCGCCGCCGTGGCGCTGCAGCGACGGGCCGCCGAGGCGGAGGGGCTGCGGGAGACCGCCGAGGCGTTGCAGCAGCGCGCCGAGGGCGTCCAACGCCAGCTCGACACCGCTCAGCAGCGCCTCGCCGTGATCCAGGCCAAGCGCGGCTGACCGACAGCTGTCGGCACCCGCCGTCCCCGACCGGGTGGCGATGGTTGACTGATCATCACGGTTGGTCAAGACTTCACCGGCCGGGCCCTGATCATCATCCCCGGCAGGTGGCATTCGGTTCATCCGCACGTACGATGGGCTGCGTACCACCCCCGGACACAGAGCGACTGGAGCTTCTCATGGGTGCCCTCAAGCCGTGGCACATCGCCGTTCTCGTGGTAGTGCTGATCCTGCTCTTCGGTGCGAAGCGGCTTCCCGACGCGGCCCGCTCGCTGGGTCGCTCGCTGCGGATCATCAAGGCCGAGACCAAGAGCCTGCAGGACGACGACCGCGACCTCGCCGAGAAGGCCGACGCGCAGGCCGGCTACCAGCCGCTGCCGCCGCACGCCGGCCAGCAGGCGCCGTACGCCGGCCAGCCGCAGCAGGCGCCGTACCAGCAGGCGCCGGCGCAGCAGCCGGTCGTCGACCCGGTGCACCGCGTCCGCGACAACTGACCGAAGGGCCCCACCACCGTGGCCTTCGCACTGCGTAAGCGCGGCCCGAGCACGTTCGAACGGGCCGCCGACGGCTCGATGACGCTCATCGAGCACGTCCGTGAGCTGCGCAACCGCCTCTTCCGCGCCTCGCTGGCGATCCTGATCGGCTTCGGCTTCGGCATCTGGCTGGCCGAGCCGGTGCGGCATCTGCTGTCGCAGCCGTACTGCGACCTGCCCGGGTCGAAGGACGCGTCCGGCAAGTGCCTGTTCGTCCAGCTTGGCCCGGCGGACCTCTTCCTGCTGAACCTGAAGATCGGCCTGTGGGTGGGTCTGATCATCGCGGCGCCGATCTGGCTCTACCAGCTCTGGGCGTTCATCGCGCCGGGCCTGCACCGGCACGAGCGGCGCTACGCGTACGCCTTCACGGCCCTGGCGGCGCCGCTCTTCGCCGCCGGCGCGGTGTTGGCCTTCTTCGTCACCGCCAAGGGCCTCGAGTTCCTGATGAACGTGTCGGGTGACGACATCTCGACCACCCTCGAGGTCACCCGGTACATCTCGTTCGTCACCAACCTGATCCTGCTGTTCGGGGTGGCGTTCGAGTTTCCGCTGATCGTGCTGATGCTCAACTTCGTGGGCATCGCCAGCGCGAAGCGGCTGCTCAGCTGGTGGCGGGTGGCGATCTTCGTGTTCTTCGCGTTCTCCGCGGTGGTCACCCCCACGCCGGACCCGTTCGGGATGACCGCCCTGGCGGCCTGCCTCTCCGCGCTCTACTTCGCGGCGGTCGGGGTGGCGTTCATCAACGACCGGCGGCGCGGGCGGGGCAAGGAGGTCTACGCCGGTCTCGACGACGACGAGGTGTCGCCGTTGGAGTTCGACACGGACCCGGTCGTGGCCGGGCAGCGGGTCGACGCGACCGCACCGGTCGGCGCTCCCGAGCCGATCGCCAAGCCGGCACCCATCGAACGCCGCTACGACGACATGACCTGACGGCTCCGCGCCGCCCGGTTCACCGACGCCGTCCCCGCCTGCCGGGGGCGGCGTCGTCGCGTCAGCGGGCCACTGCTGGGGCGCTCACCCGACGCGTCGACGGCGGGACTGATCGTGACGTCCTCCGCCCCCGGTTAACGGCGGGTGTCCGACCGGTACGGTGCTGCCCGTGACCGCAGACGATCACCTGCCCGGCCCGCCCAGCGATGGCCCGGTCGAGCGCACCCCGTCCGTCGGCGACTCGGTCGACCGTGTTCGGGATGAGGCCGGCCCCGTGGCCGTGCTCGCCAACCCGACCGCCGGCCGGGGACGGCACCGGGCCCTGCTGCCGCGGCTGCTGGACGGGCTGGCCACCGCCGGCCGGCCGGTCCGACTGCTGTCGGCGTCCACTCCGGGCGAGGCGGAGGCGGCGTGTCGGAGCGCGGTCGCCGGGGGCGTCGGCGCGCTTGTCGCGGTCGGTGGCGACGGCACGGTGCACCGGGCGATGCAGGCGGTCGCCGGCACCGACGTGCCGTTCGGGCCGGTGCCGGCGGGGACCGGCAACGACTTCGCCGTCGACACCGGCTTTCCGGCCGATCCCGTCGCGGCCGTGGCGGTGATCGCCGACGCGCTGCGCGCGGGCCGGACGCGCCCCGTCGACCTGGCCCGGATGACCGGCGCCGACGGGGCCGAGCGCTGGTACGGGGCGGTCCTCGCGGCAGGCTTCGACGCGATAGTCAACGAGCGCGCCAACCGGATGCGCTGGCCGCGCGGCCCTCGCCGCTACGACCTGGCGATCGTGGTCGAGCTGGCCCGGCTCCGGCCGCGCCGCTACACGCTGCGCCTCGACGGGGTGCCCCACGAGTTGGACGCGGTGCTGGTGGCGGTGGGCAACTGCCCCACGTACGGCGGGGGGATGCGGATCTGCCCCGACGCCGACCCGACCGACGGGCTGCTCGACGTGGTGGTGGCCGGCCGGGTCGACAGGCGGACCCTCATCCGGGTCAAGCCGCGCATCTACCAGGGCACCCACGTGAGCCACCCCCTGGTGAGCAGCTACCGGGCGCGCACGGTGGAGCTGGCCGCCGACGACATCGTCACGTACGCCGACGGGGAACGCTCGCTGCGGCTGCCGGTGACGATCACCGCCGTGCCGGGCGCTCTGCGGCTGCTGCTCTGACCCGTACCGCGCCGATGCTGGCCGCGATGACAAGCACGATGGCGGCGCACTCCAGCAGCGTCAGCTCCTGCCGCAGCACCAGCCAGCCGGCGAGTGTGGCGATGGCCGGGCCGAGGCTCATCAGCACCGCGAAGGTGGCCGTCGGCATCCGGCGCAGGGCCAGCAGCTCCAGGGTGTACGGCAGTCCGGAGGCCAGCACCGCGAGGGCCGTGCCGAGCGCCAGGATCGTCGGGTCGAGCAGCACCGCGCCGCCGTCGACGATGCCCAGCGGCAGGGTGACGAGCGCGGCGAGGGTCAGGGCCAGGGCCAGCCCGTCCGCGCCCGGGAACCGTCCGCCGACCCGCGCGCTGAGCACGATGTACGCCGCCCACATGGTGCCCGCGCCGAACGCGAAGGCCACCCCGGCCGGGTTGAGCCGATCGAAGCCGCCCTGCCCGAGCAGCGCCACCCCGGCCAGCGCCAGCCCCGCCCAGCACCAGCTCGCCAGCCGGCGGGCGGTGAAGACGGACAGCGCCAGCGGGCCGAGGACCTCCAGGGTCACCGTCGGTCCGAGCGGAATCCGGTCGATGGCCTGGTAGAACAGCGAGTTCATGCCGGCCAGCGCCAGCCCGAACGCGCCGGCCGCCAGCCAGGCCGAGCGGTCGTACCCGCGCAGTCGGGGCCGGCACACGACGAGCAGCAGCACCGCCGAGATCGTCAGCCGCAGGGTGACCGCCCCGGCCACCCCGGTACGCGGAAAGAGCAGCGCGGCCACGGCGGAGCCGAACTGCACCGACAGCGCCCCGCCGAGCACCAGCCCCACGGCGACGACGCCGCCACGGCGCTCCGGGGGCGCCTCGGCCGGGCGTGCGCTGGGCAGCAGGGTCTCCGTCACGCGCATGACGCTAGGCGGTCGCCTCAGGCAACTCTCCAGCGGTGTCCACGGCAGCGGGCGGCGCTTGCGGGCGGGCTTCGACGGGCGGGCCGCGTGGACGCCTGAGCGCCCACACGGGCCGCAGATGGTCGCCAACCTGGTGCTACCGGCGTAGCGTCGCGGGTATGACCAGCGCCATGCGGAAACTGTCAATCTCCGTGCCACCCGACGTGGCGGAGCGCCTGGAGCGCGAGGCCAACGCGAGCGCCTACATCACCCAGGCCGTCCGGGATGGCATGCGCCTGGACGCCCTGGATGCGGAACTGGCCCACCAGGGCATCCGCATCACCGAGCAGGGGGTGGCCGAGGCGCGCGCGCGTCGTGCCGCAGTCGAGGCGGAGTGGTCGCCGGAGCGCCGGAACGCCCTGCGCGAGCGGGCACGCCAGCACGCGCTCGACACGTCCGCCGGCGCTGTCGACCAGCCGGCCGCGTGACCCGGAGGACGACCGGCCGATCCGGCTCGTGCTGGACCGCTCGGCGCTGCTGGCCTACCTGGCAGGGTCGGTACACGTGGGGGAGCCGCTGCACGAGGTCATCCAGGACCGCAACAGGTTCGGCGTCACCGCCGTGACCGTGGCGGAAACCATGGCGATCGTCAGCGACCCGAAGGAACGGGCGACCCTGCACCGGCTGCTGACCCTCGACGCGTGCGAGGTGCTCGCCACCGACGGGCGCTCCTGGCACGAACTGAGCTTCTGGCGCACGGTGACGGGTCGTGCCGACCTGGCGACGACGGTGCTCGCCGTGCTCCACCACGACGCGTCGATCCTCACCGGAGAGGACCGGTACGGCGACGGCGACCTGCCGGTGATCCACATTCCGGGCTGACGGCAGGCGAGCGCTGGGTCAGGCGGGTAGGGCCAGGTCCAGGACCGCGCCGAGGCCGTTCTCCCGGCCCGGGTCGGCGGCCGGGAGCACCAGCACCGCGCAGCCGGCGGCGACGGCGCCCGCGTCGGCAGGTGTGTCGCCGACCATCAGCGTCTGCTCGGGGTCGACGCCGAGCATCCCGCAGGCCCGCCAGAAGATCGCCGGGTCGGGCTTGCAGCGGCCCACCTCGTACGACAGCACGAACGCGTCGACGAGGTCGGTCAACCCCCAGGCGTCGAAGTGCGGTCGCAGGTCGAAGCCGATGTTGCTGACCACCGCCACCCGCACACCGGCGTCGCGCAGCGCGGCGAGCGTGGGGGCGGCGTCCGGGTACGGCAGCCAGCCCTCGGCGACGAGCAGCCGCTCGTAGAGCGCGTCGGCGAAGCCCTCGATGTCCGCGTCCACGGTCTCGGCGAGCCCGGTGTACGCCGCCCGGTGCGCGTGGGCGTAGAGGTCCCGGTCGGCCCACAGCTCGGCCAGCCGGGGCGGCACCCGGGCCGGCAGCGGGCCGCCTGCGCGCCCGGCGGTCAGCAGACGGTCGGCAAGCGAGGTGGCCCGGACCCGGTCGAGGGTGACCCCGCACGCGGCGGCGGCTTCCGTGACCCACTGCCGGGGCTCCTCCACCTGGGCCAGGGTGCCGTGGAAGTCGAAGAGCACCGCCTTGACGGGCCGTCGGGACGCGCGGGGGGCGCTGGCGTCCGCGACGCTGCCCGGCGGACTGGTCTGGGGCGGTTCGGCATGGTCCGGCACGCCGTGCACCCTACCGACCGCCGCCGACGGCCCCTCCGCACGGCCTTGTCGGGTGTCGTGTCCCGGCACGCACTAATCTTGGTGCCATGTCGAGTCCCGCCGAGCGGTATGCAGCGGCGCGCCGCCGGGCCGCGCAGACCGCACAGTTCCCGGCGCTGGACGAGTTCGCCCTGGACCTGGGGTTCGATCTCGACGACTTCCAGCGGGAGGCGTGTCAGTCGTTGGAGCGGGGCAGCGGCGTGCTGGTCTGTGCCCCCACCGGCGCCGGCAAGACCGTGGTCGGCGAGTTCGCCGTACACCTGGCGTTGCGGGGGCGGCCCGACGACCCGGCGGCGGCCGACGACGCCGCGACGCCACCGATCCGGCGCAAGTGCTTCTACACCACGCCGATCAAGGCGCTGTCCAACCAGAAGTACCACGATCTGGTCGCCCGGTACGGCGCCGAGCAGGTCGGCCTGCTCACCGGCGACAACGCGATAAACGGCGACGCGCCCGTGATCGTGATGACCACCGAGGTGCTGCGCAACATGCTGTACGCGGGGTCCAGCACCCTGCAGGGGCTGGCCTACGTGGTGATGGACGAGGTGCACTACCTCGCCGACCGGTTCCGCGGTGGCGTGTGGGAAGAGGTGATCATCCACCTGCCCGCCTCGGTCACCCTGGTCTCGCTGTCGGCGACGGTGTCAAACGCCGAGGAGTTCGCCGACTGGCTGGTCACCGTGCGCGGCGAGACCGCAGTGGTGGTCAGCGAGCACCGGCCGGTGCCGCTGTGGCAGCACATGCTCGTCGGCAAGCGGATGTTCGACCTGTTCCACGACGCCGACGCGGCCCGCAAGCACGACGTGCACCCGGAGCTGCTGCGCTACACCCGCGACCAGATGCGCCGTCTGGAGCTGGGGGAGGGGCGCAGCGCCGGGCCGGGCTCCGGTCGGCGTGGTCCCCGCTGGCGTGGGCCGATGCGCCCGGACATCGTCGACCGGCTGGACCGCGAAGGGCTGCTGCCGGCGATCCTGTTCATCTTCAGCCGGGCCGGCTGCGCCGCCGCCGTGCAGCAGTGCCTGGCCGCCGGGCTGCGGCTCACCTCGCCCGAGGAGCGGGCCGAGATCCGCCGCGTCGTCGAGTCCCGGGTCACCGCCATCCCCGGCGAGGACCTGACGGTGCTCGGCTACTGGGAGTGGCTCGACGGCCTGGAGCGGGGCCTCGCGGCCCACCACGCCGGCATGCTGCCGGTGTTCAAGGAGATCGTCGAGGAGCTGTTCGTCAGGGGTCTGGTCAAGGCGGTCTTCGCCACCGAGACCCTGGCGCTGGGCATCAACATGCCGGCCCGCTGCGTCGTCCTGGAACGCCTCGTGAAGTACAACGGCGAGGCGCACGTCGACCTGACCCCGGGGGAGTACACGCAGCTCACCGGGCGGGCCGGCCGGCGCGGCATCGACGTCGAGGGGCACGCCGTCGTGGTGTGGTCCCCGGAGACCGACCCGCGGCACGTGGCCGGGCTCGCCTCCACCCGCACCTATCCGCTGCGGTCCAGCTTCCGGCCCTCGTACAACATGGCGGTGAACCTGGTCGGCACGGTCGGCGCGGAGCCCGCCCGGGCGTTGCTGGAGTCCTCGTTCGCCCAGTTCCAGGCCGACCGGTCGGTGGTCGGCCTGGCACGGCAGGTGCAGCGCAACACCGAGACCATCGAGGCGTACGGCGCGGAGGCCGCCTGCCACCACGGCGACTTCGACGGGTACTTCGCGCTGCGGGTGGCGATCGCCGACCGGGAGAAGGCGATCGCCCGGCAGGGGCAGACCCAGCGCAAGGCCGCCGCCGTGGCGTCGCTGGAGCGCCTGCGGGTCGGTGACGTGATCCGCGTGCCGTCGGGTCGGCGGGCCGGCCTGGCGGTCGTGCTGGACCCGGCGACAGGCGGTTTCGGCGAACCCCGTCCGCTGGTGCTCACCCAGGACCGCTGGGCGGGACGGGTCAGCCCCGGCGACTTCACCACCCCGGCGGAGGTGCTGGCCCGCATCCGGGTGCCCAAGCACTTCAACCACCGCTCGCCGGGCGCCCGGCGGGACCTGGCCGCCGAGGTCAGCGGCACCGGCCTGGACCGGCACGGCGGTCGGCGCGGTGGCCGCTCCCGGCAGACGCCCGGCGAGGACCACCAGCTCACGCAGCTCCGCACCGAGCTGCGCAACCATCCCTGCCACGCCTGCCCGGAGCGCGAGGAGCACGCCCGCTGGGCGGAGCGACGCCGTCGCCTGGAGCGGGACACCGAGGAACTGCGCGAGCGGGTGTCCGGGCGCACCGGGTCCCTCGCGCGGACCTTCGACCGGATCGTCGCCCTGCTGACCGACCGTGGCTACCTCGCCCGCGACGGCGCGGTCACCGACGCCGGTCGGATGCTCGGCCGGATCTGGACCGAAGCCGACCTGCTGGTCGCCGAGTGTCTGCGCCGACGCGTGTGGGACGGCCTCTCCCCGGCCGAGTTGGCCGCGGCGGTGTCCGTGGTGGTCTTCGAGGCGCGTCGCGACGTCGACGAGCGGGCGTCGCTGCCGCGTGGCCCGGTGGCCGACGCGGTGGACGAGACGCTGAAGCTGTGGGGCGAGATCGAGGCCGACGAGGCGGCCCGCGGTCTGTCCGCGACCCGGGAGCCGGATCTGGGCTTCGCCTGGCCGGTCTACCGTTGGGCGCGGGGTGAGGCCCTGGCCAAGGTGCTCGGCAGTGGGCACGAGATCGACGGGGAGATGCCCGCCGGTGACTTCGTCCGGTGGGCGCGGCAGGTGGTCGATCTGCTCGGTCAACTTGCCGACTCCGGCGGGGCCTCCCCGGAGCTGCGCTCCACCGCCCGGCAGGCGATAGCGGCCATCAACCGGGGCGTGCTGGCGTACCACACCTCCGCCTGATCATCATTTTCGGTCAGCGCCACCCCGGGACCGACGCATCGGACGGTCACCGCGACGGCACCCCCCGCATCGTCCGGGGGGTGCTGTTGCGCCTGCTCCGGGCACCCCTGATCATTGCCCGAGCGTCGTTTTTACGCGCCGGTAACGAATGGGGAGAGAACCGCCGTGGCGGACATCAATCACTTTGAGTACGGGTGGATCACGCCCGCGCTGAGCTACGCGCTGTCCGTGCTCGGCTCGGTTCTCGGCCTCGTCTGCGCCGGCCGCATCCGGACCGCCCGCACCGCCGGTCAGCGCGCCTGGTGGGGCCTGTTGGCCGCCTGGGCGCTCGGCGGCACCGCCATCTGGGCGATGCACTTCATGGCCATGCTCGGCTTCGCCGTCGACGGCGCGCGCATCCGGTACGACGTGCCCCTCACCGCCGCCAGCACCGCCATCGCGGTGGTCGCGGTCGGCATCGGCCTGGCCATCGTCGGCACCGGCCGGCTGAATCCGCTACGCCTCGTCGCCGGCGGCGTCTTCACCGGCGCCGGCGTCGCCGCCATGCACTACACCGGCATGGCGGCGATGCGCCTCAACGGCAGCCTCGGCTACGACAGCACCCGCGTCATCCTCTCGGTGGTCATCGCGGTCGTCGCCGCGACCGTCGCGCTGTGGCTCGCGATGACCGTCCGGCGCGGCCTGGCGATCTTCGCGTCCGCGCTGGTCATGGGCGTCGCCGTGAACGGCATGCACTTCACCGGCATGAGCGCGCTGTCGGTGCACCTGCACGAACGTGCGGGCGGGGTGAGCGGCGCCGGGGTGAGCGCGCTGCTGGTGCCGATCGTCGTGGCGGTGATCTTCGGTGTGGTGGGGCTGCTCTACGCCCTGCTCGCCGCGCCCACCGACGACGACGTGGCCGCCGCCGCGTACCTCGACGCGCGCCGGGGACCGGAGCCGGCCCCGGCCGCGCCGGTGGCCGCTCCGGACCCGGTCGGACTGCGCGCCCGCTCCACCCTCGGGCAGCCCGGCACCCCGTTCCCGTCACGCCGGGACACCCCTACGCGCCGGGACACCCCGTCGCGCTGACACCGCGCACCCGGGGGCCGATCAGGCCTCCGGGACCCGGTCCAGCCAGCCGAGCACCTGGCGCAACCGCCCGTCGCCGTCCACCACGGCGACGTCGAAGCCCACGATCGGCGCCTCGACCCCGTCGGGCCCCAGCTCCCAGGTGAACCGGACCTGGTCGTGGTGGCCGTCGACCGGTCCGGCCAGCCGGAACGTCATGCCGGGGAACCGGTCCTGCACGGCCGCGATCATCGTGTCGATCGCCTCCCGGCCCTCGGCGACGCTCAGCGGGTCCACGTAGCGGGCGTCGGCAGCCCACACGTCGGCGATCTCCGTGCGGCGACGGGCGGGATCGGTCTCGTTCCAGATCGCGATGTACCGCTCGGCAAGCGTGTCGAAGCTCGTACCCATGGCTTCCTCCTCATCGTGGGATGTCGGGCGGCGGTGGACGCCGCCCTCGGAGACGATGCTCGCGGCCGGTCCGGGACCCTGTCGATTACGTCGGAGGTAATGGCCGGTGAGCCGACGCGGTCACTAGGGTCGGTCGCGTGACGACGACGACCAGGCCGGTACGACGGGTCGGAGAGCTGCTGCGCGACTGGCGTCAGAGCCGCCGGATGAGCCAACTGGACCTGTCGATCGAGACGGGGATCTCCGCCCGACATCTGAGCTTCGTGGAGACCGGGCGGTCCCGGCCGAGCCCCGAGCTGATCCTGCGGCTGGCCGAGCAGCTCGACGTACCGCTGGCGGACCGCAACACGATCCTGCTCGCCGGGGGGTACGCGCCCGCGTACCCCCGCCACGAGCTGGACGACCCGGAGTTGGCGCCGGTGCGTGCCGCCGTCCGGCGGATCCTCGACGGCCACGGTCCGTTCCCGGCGGTGCTCATCGACAGGCACTGGCAGCTCGTCGAGGCCAACCCCGCCGTGGCGTTGTTCACCGACGGCGCGGCGCCGCACCTGCTCGCCCCTCCGGTAAACGTCCTGCGGCTCAGCCTGCACCCCGACGGCATGGCCCCGCGGATCGGCAACCTGCCCGAGTGGCGTACGCACCTGCTCGCCCGGCTGCGCCAGACGGCAGTCGGCACCGGCGACGCGGTCCTGCACGACCTGCACGAGGAGCTGCGCGGCTATCCCGGCGGCAACTGCCACGCCCCGGCGACGGGTGACCCCGTCTCGCGGGTCGCCGTCGGCCTCCGGTACCGCCACGACGGTCGGGAGCTGTCCTTTCTCAGCACCACCACCGTGTTCGGCACCCCGCTCGACGTCACGGTCGCCGGGCTGGCCGTCGAGTCGTTCTTCCCGGCCGACGCGGCGACGCTGCGCGCCCTCGGCGTACGGGGTGGCGACGCGGTCCCACCGAGCTGACCGAGGTGATCCCGCCGTGCCGGGCGCGGGGCGTGTCGGTGTTGAATGCGGGGGTGTCCGCCACCGCCCGGTCAGCCCGGACACGGAGGAGAGTGAGATGAACTTCAAGCGCCTCGGCCCGAGCGGCCAGGAGATTCCGGTCGTCCAGCGCGACGGCACGACCTTCGACCTGCGGCCGCTCACCGCCGACCTGGACGGGGCGTTCTGGGCGTCGGACGGGATCGCGCGGACGCGGGTCGCGCTCGACCGTGGCGAGCTGACCGAACTGCCCGACGCGGACAGCCTGCGGGTGGGCGCGCCGATCGCCCGGCCCCACAAGATTGTCTGCATTGGACTCAACTACCGCGACCACGCGGCGGAGACGGGTGCGGCGCTGCCCGCCGAGCCGGTGGTCTTCATGAAGGACCCGATGACAATCGTCGGGCCGTACGACGACGTTCTCGTTCCGCGTGGCTCGACGCAGACCGACTGGGAGGTCGAACTCGGGGTCGTCGTCGGCACGACCGTCCGCTACGCCGACTCCCCGGAGGAGGCCATGCGGCACATCGCGGGGTACGCGGTGTCGCACGACGTCTCCGAGCGCGGGTTCCAGTTGGAGCGCGGGGGTCAGTGGGACAAGGGCAAGAGCTGCGAGACCTTCAACCCGCTGGGGCCGAGCCTCGTGCCGGCCGACGAGGTCGACGACCCGCAGTCGCTGGCGCTGCGGTTGTGGGTCAACGGGGTCCTGCGCCAGGACGGGTCCACCAAGGACATGATCTTCCCGGTCGCCCACGTCGTCTGGTACCTCAGCCAGTTCATGGTCCTGTACCCCGGCGACGTCATCAACACGGGCACCCCGGCCGGCGTGGCGCTGGGCCTTCCGGACCACCCGTACCTGCGCGCCGGCGACGTCGTGGAGTTGGAGGTCGCCGGCCTGGGCCGGGCACGCCAGACGTTGGTGCAGGCGTGAGCGCGGAGTTCGCCGGGCTGGCCGCGCTCGTCACCGGCGGCTCCTCCGGCATCGGCCGCGCCACCGCCGTGGAGCTGCGCGAGCGGGGCGCCCGGGTGGCCGTCCTCGACCTCGACCCGAGCGGCCTGCCGGAGGGCATCGACGGCTTCGCCACCGACGTGTCGAGCCGCCCGTCGGTGCAGAAGTCGGTCGCCGCCGCAGCAGACGCGCTCGGCGGCATCGACGTGGTGGTCAACAACGCCGGGATCGGCGCGACCGGAACCGTCGCCGACCAGAGCGACGACGAGTGGCACCGCGTGCTCGACGTCAACGTGGTCGGCATGGCACGCGTCGTCAGCGCGGCCCTGCCCTGGCTGCGCGCCTCGGCGCACGCGTCGGTCGTCAACATCTCGTCCATCGCCGCGCTCAACGGCCTGCCCGGCCGGGCGCTCTACTCGGCCAGCAAGGGCGCCGTGCTGTCGCTGACCCTCGCCATGGCCACCGACCACGTCCGCGAGGGCATCCGGTTCAACTGCGTCTGCCCCGGCACGGCCGACACGCCCTGGGTGGGACGGCTGCTGGCGCAGGCCGACGACCCGGCCGCCGAACGCGTGGCGTTGCAGGCCCGCCAGCCCATCGGACGACTTGTCACACCGAAGGAGGTCGCGAACGCGATCGTCTACCTCGCGTCGCCGCTCTCGGCGTCGACCACCGGTACGGTGTTGGACGTCGACGGTGGGGTCACCCACCTGCGGGTCCGGCCGTGACGGCGGCCGGCCGGCGACGGTCGGTGGGGGGAGGCGGGCCGTGCGGATCGCGCTGTTCGTGACCTGCCTGGCCGACACCATGTTCCCGCAGGCGGCCACCGCGACCGTGCGGCTGCTGGAACGGCTCGGCCACGAGGTGGTCTTCCCGCAGGAGCAGACCTGCTGCGGGCAGATGCACGTCAACACCGGCTACCAGCGCGAGGCCGTCCCCCTGGTACGCCGCCACGTGCGGGTCTTCGACCCGTACGACGTGATCGTCGCGCCGTCGGGCTCCTGCGTCGGGTCGGTGCGGCACCAGCACGCGACGGTGGCCCGCCGGGCGGGCGACGTGCGGCTGGCCAGTCGCGCCGAGTCGGTGGCCGAGCGGACGTACGAGCTGTCCGAGCTGCTCGTCGACGTGCTCGGGGTGACCGACGTGGGCGCGTACTACCCGCACCGGGTCACCTACCATCCGACCTGCCACTCGCTGCGGATGCTGCGGGTGGGGGACCGGCCACGACAGTTGCTGGGCGCGGTGCGCGGGCTCGACCTGGTCGAGTTGCCGGCGGCGGAGCAGTGCTGCGGGTTCGGCGGCACGTTCGCCGTGAAGAACCCGGAGACGTCCACGGCGATGCTTGCGGACAAGATGCGCCACGTCCTCTCCACCGGCGCCGACGTGTGCGCCGCAGGCGACGTCTCGTGTCTCATGCACATCGGCGGCGGGCTGTCGCGGCTGCGGACCGGCGTGCGCACCGTGCACCTGGCCGAGATCCTGGCCTCGACCGAGCAGAGCGCCCGATCGGCGGCCCGCCCGTGACCCGCCGGACGTTCCTCGGCATGCCGGCGACCACCCCACCGGTGACCGCGCCGGCCGGCGTGGGGCACCTGCGCGGCGAGGAGTCGTTCCCCACCGCGGCGCGGCGCAGCCTGGCCGACCCGCAACTGCGGCGCAACCTTCGCCACGCCACGACGACGATCCGGGCCAAGTCCGCGGGTGTGATCGCCGAACAGTCCGACTGGGAGCAGTTGCGCACGGCGGGCGCGGCCATCAAGGCCGACACCCTGCGCCGCCTGCCGGACCTGCTGGAACAGCTCGAAGAGAAGGTCACCGCGGCCGGCGGGGTCGTGCACTGGGCGGCGGACGCCGTCGAGGCCAACCGGATCGTCACCGACCTCGTCCGGGCGACCGGCGCGGACCGGGTCATCAAGGTCAAGTCCATGGCGACCCAGGAGATCGGCCTCAACGAGGCCCTCGAAGCGGCCGGGATCACCGCCGTCGAGACCGACCTCGCGGAGCTGATCGTGCAGTTCGGCGACGACCGGCCGAGCCACATCCTGGTGCCCGCGATCCACCGCAACCGGGCCGAGATCCGGGAGATCTTCCTCCGCGAGATGCCCGGCGTCGACCCCGCGCTCACCGACGACCCGGCGGCCCTCGCGGCCGCCGCACGCCGGTTCCTGCGCGAAACCTTCCTGAGTACGCCGGTGGCGGTGTCCGGCGCGAACTTCGCCGTCGTCGAGACGGGCACCCTGGCCGTGGTGGAGTCCGAGGGCAACGGCCGGATGTGCCTGACCGTGCCGGAAACACTCATCACCGTCATGGGCGTGGAGAAGCTGGTGCCGACCTGGCGCGACCTGGAGGTCTTCCTCCAGCTGCTGCCCCGGGCGTCGACCGGGGAGCGGATGAACCCGTACACCTCGATGTGGACGGGTGTGACCCCGGGCGACGGGCCGCAGACGTTCCACCTCGTGCTGCTCGACAACGGGCGCAGCGCGGTGCTCGCCGACGAGGTCGGCCGGCAGGCGCTGCGGTGCATCCGCTGCTCGGCGTGCCTCAACGTGTGCCCGGTCTACGAGCGCGCCGGCGGCCACGCCTACGGGTCGGTGTACCCGGGACCCATCGGCGCGGTGCTGTCGCCCCAGCTCACCGGCATCGAGGACAACGCGTCCCTGCCGTACGCGTCGACGCTCTGCGGCGCCTGCTACGACGCCTGTCCGGTCAAAATCAACATCCCGGAGCTGCTGGTGCACCTGCGTGCCGAGGCCGTCGAGTCGCGACCCCGGCCCACCGCCGAGTCGATCGCGATGGCCGCGGCCGCGTACACGATGGACCGACCCCGGCTGTACGCGGCCGGGCAGCGCGCCGCGCGGCTGAGCCGGCTCGTCGGCCGGCGTGGTCGGGGGCTGCCCCCACCGCTCAACGGCTGGACCGCCAGCCGGGACCTGCCGGACCCGCCGGCGCAGACGTTCCGCGAATGGTGGGCCGACCGGTGACCTCCCGGGACCTCGTCCTCGGCCGGCTGCGGGCCGCGCTCGCCGCCGACGACGCCGCCGCCGCGCCTGTCGACGTGCCCCGCGACTACCGGCAGGCCGCCGCCGTGGACCTCGACCAGTTGGCGCAGCGGCTGACCGACTACCGGGCACACGTGCACCGGGTCGCCGAGGCCGCCGTCGCCGACACGATCGCCGACCTCCTGCCGGACGGCGGCACCGTCGTCGTACCGCCGGGTCTGCCGCGCGCCTGGCTGCCGCCGACGGTGACCGCCCTGCCCGACGACGGCCTCGACCACGCCCGGATCGGGGCCGCCGACGCCGTCGTCACCGCCGCCGCCGTCGCCATCGCCCAGACCGGAACCGTCGTCCTCGACGCTTCGCCCGACCAGGGACGCCGGGTGCTCAGCCTCCTGCCGGACCGGCACGTGTGCGTCGTCCGCGCCGACCAGGTGGTGGCCACCGTGCCGGAGGCCCTCGCCCGACTGACGCCACACCGTCCACTGACCTGGATCAGCGGCCCGTCGGCGACGAGCGACATCGAACTGATCCGCGTCGAGGGGGTGCACGGCCCGCGCCAACTGCACGTCATCCTGCTGCCCTGACCAATCTCCTGCACGGTCACTCGCCGAGCCGTCCGAGCGCGCCGCCCTGGACGAGTAAGTCCTAACCCAAGACGGGGCTGGGGTTGCGGCGAGGGGCGTTGGCCATCCGCTGTGGCTGCCCGCCATATCAACGTCCTGTTGAGCGGTATACCGCAGCGGTATGAATATGACTCTGAGGTATATCGCTGACGACCGCATCCGCCCCCAAGAAGGTGACGGACGGTCACGGCCGCCGGCTGCGCCCACCGCCCAGCAGGGCTAGGAATCACTCGTGTAGGGCCCATGCCGAGAGCACCGGCGGTCGCGCTGCGGCGTGACGGCGGGCCGGCCGGAGTCCGCGAGGTCGATGCGCCAGTCGTTGCTGCGCATCAGCGAGCCGCTATCCGGCGGATATTCGAAATTGCAGGGGCCGAGGAGGGCGAAGCCGAGGCGGTGGCAGAGCGCGTTGGAAGGGGCGTTGTCGACTGCGGGGAACGCGTGCAGGCTGTGGGGATCGTCGGGCTGGCGGGCGATTTCGCGGACGATAGTGATCAGGGTGGCGCCGGCTGCGGAGGCAAGGCCTCGGGAGTGGTAGGGCGGTAGGACGTTCCAGCCGGTCTCAAAAATCTGCTCACCCTGCCAGGTGCGCCGGTGATAGGCGATGCTGCCGACCATCTCGTCGCCGAGCAGTACGGCGAACATGCAGCCGCGACCAGTTGCCGGCATGGCAAGGTACCGGCGGTGCCGGGCAAGCAGTTGTTCCTCCGGCTCAGGGCCGCCGACGTGACGACGCATCTGCGGAGTGTTGATCCGGCGCAGAAGGTCGAGCGCGGATTCCGACCAAGGCTCAAGACGAAGGTCCATGCGGCGCAGCCTGGCAGCCATCGGGATCACCAAGCACCTCATTTCGACCGGGTGCGGATGTCGTTCGCCTGTACAACTCGGGCCTGCGCCGCATTCGGCGGTAACGCGGCCTTGGAGCCGGGTGGTGCCCGTGGGACGTGGGGTGGGGGACGCGGCTGCCGGCTGGACCGTCGAGTGAGACCTAGTCGGACTGCCCAGCCTCGGCCACGTAGACACCCTTGCCGGGCTGTCCCTCGACCAACCCGCGATCTTTGAGGATTGTCGTGACCCGGTTGATCGTGGAGATGTGCACACCGTGCTGGTCGGCCAGCTCTCGTGTGGACGGTAGCTTCTCACCCGGCGCAAGCTCTCCGGACTTGATCTTCTCGGCTATCTCGTTGGCGATGCGCCGGTAGTCCACTCTCTCGGTCGGCATGACTCGATCTCCGTAGGGTCCCTGGTTTCGGCACCTCAATTCGATCACGGTCGGACCTGTTCCAACAAGTTTCATGATCTATGAAGGGGTCGTAGTTGACCTGCTCCTACAAGTTGGAATAGGTTGTAGCTCAGTTGGGTTCCCTGGTTTCGGCAAACTCCTGGGTTCCTGACGGCATGCCCACCTGAGGGAGCACGACGTGCTGGCTCAGGTGGGACCCAATCATCGTGGGGAAGGTGCCGATAGTGTCGATCGACGAACCGGTGTCGAAGGCAACCGAACTGTTCATGGCGAAGCGGGTGCTCGACGCACACTGGACTCGGGCACTCGACCGGCCATGGCGAGTAGGTGGGTGCCTGGAGTGTCAAGGTCGCAATGATTGTCCACAGCTTGACTGGGCAATCGCGCTGACCGCAGAAGTGGCAGCCCTGATGCTCCCGAAGCTGACGTAATGACCCTCGTGGGACGCGCCAACGGGTCGCCACCGCAGGGGCACCCCTTGATCAGGTGATGAGAAGTAGGCCAGAAAAGCATCCTGGCACCTACTTTTCATCACGTGATCAAGCCCTTGCCCCGCCTGCCGCCTGCCGCCGGCCCAGCGCGACGCGTTGGCCGTCAGCTCCCCGGCACCGGGGGTGGTAGTTGCTGGAGCACCGTGGTATCGGTGATCTTGTCGTCGGCGGCGAGCATGATTGCCTTGGACAGGATCGTGGACAGCATGGGGTCGTCGTCGAACGGCAGGTGCAGGCGGCCGGTCCGCTCACGTGCCGCCACGATGCACAGGTACGCGTCGTCGGGCTCCACCATGACGTTGCCCGAACCGAGGTGGATCCGGTACGCGCGCAGGTTTCCGCGTACCCGCAGATGCCGGTCCGACAGCTCCACCCGGTCGGCGATGGCCATCCGGGGCAGCAGCCGAGCGAGGGCGTCCCGGCGTACCTGCGCCGACGGGGTCAGCTCCGCGACGACCGCGCGTCGCCAGTAGGCGGAGAACCGGTCCTCGCCGCGATCGGCCCACTGCGGGTCGGTGGCGATCGAGGTGACGCCGACGAACAGGTCCACGTCGCGCATCGCCTCGGTGAACACCAGCGGTGGCACGTCGACGATCGGCGCGGGCTGCCAGGCCGACCCGTCGCGGCGGGCGAAGCGCACCTGGTCGGTGGAGCAGTACTCGACGTCGTAGCGGTCGGGATCCGGGTTGTCGACGAGCGCGTGGTCGAAGGACGCCCGCCACGCGCCGCCGCCGAAGACCCTGGTGGCCTCGCTCTCGTACCCGCCGTCCCAGGTGCCGAGGTAGCCGGCCTGCCAGCCGCGGGCGCGCAGCAGGGCGTTGGCCTGCCGGTAGCGCAGGATGTGCGCCGCGAACCGGTTGGAGTAGGTGTGCGTCTTCTCCTCGGCCGGTGTGCGCAGGTAGACCTCCCGGAAGACCTGCTTGAACGGCTGCGTCAGGCCGGCGGCGAGCAGGTGCTCGCGCCAGGCCAGCACGTCCGCCGTGTCCGCGCGGGCGGGATGCCACAACCGGATGCGACCCGGCGGCAGGGTCTGGCCGGCCCGGTCGACGAGCGTCCACCCGTCGGGCTCGCAGCGGGGCAGGCCGGCCGTCCAGCGCTGGCCGTCGCCGCCTGTCTCCCAGAGCAGCCGCCGCCCGAAGGTCGCGGTGACCGGGTGGTCGAGGAACCGAGACGACCAGTCGGGGTACGACCAGGTGCGCTCCTCCGACAGCAGCCCCTCCACCCGCTGGCGCTCGCTCACCAGCGTCGCGCCGACCCGCTTGACCGCGTCCCGTAGCCAGACGAGCTCGTCGCCATGAGCTTGCTTCACCTGAGCCGGGACGCCCTTGAGCGGGACGCCGTCGCGGGCGAAGACCAGGCGCGCCCGGTCGCCCGCGATCTCCACCGTCGCCTCGTACGGGCCGACCGGTGTGCGCAGACGCCCGTCCGGTCCGAGCCCGTGGTCGTCGACGGCCAGCTCCATGACCTCGCTGAGCGACCACCCGTGTCGCGCGGCGAGGCCGGTCAGCGCGGACTGGACCCGGCTCTGCACGGCCTTGTTCCGGACCGTCCCGGCCAGCCGCGCCAGCGTGCGTACCGGCGCGTCGCCGTCGCGGTCGGCCAGCAGTCGTACCGCGACGATCGCCGTGCGCGGCGCGTGGGGATATCCGGACGCCTGGCGTGGCGCCGCCGCCGCAGTGGCGGTGGCCCGCGCCAGCAGGTCGGTCGCCTCCTCGTCGCCGTCGCGCGACAACGCCCAGACCAGCCCGCGCAGGAGGCGGTCGGAGTCGTCGTGGACGGATCGTCCGCGGGTGGCGAACGCGTCGAGGATCTGGCGCGTGACCTGCGGGCCGCCGTCGGCGGCGGCGAGCAGGTCGTCGAGGCGGCGCAGCCATTGCCTGGACGCCGCCGGTTTGTCCAACGTGGCGCGGTGTTCCAGCAGCTCCGGCACGCCCGGCGCGACGAGGACATCACCCAGCTCGGCACGGACGGCTGGCCCGAACGTGTCGCCGTCGTGCAGCAGCCACGACGGTAGGCGGCTGCCGGTGGCGCGGTCGATCGCCCGGCCGAACAGCGTGACGGCGCGGCGGCGCGGCACCGCCGCGATGAAGTAGTCGTCGACCAGCTCACTGACCAGGGCGGACAGCGCCGGCACCAGGTCGGCCAGCTCGCCGGTCGGCAGGCGCGGCGCGATCAGGGCGGGCAGCTCCAGGTGGGCGCCGTTGTCGAAGCACTCCCCGCGAGCGGCGACCTGCAGGCACCACACCAGGTCCGCCCGCGTGAAGGGGACGTCCTCGGCGCCGAGGTTGCGCACCACGTCGTTCAGTGCGGTGGGAATCGAAGCGTTCGAGGACTCCAGGTGCACGGCCAGGGCGGCGCGGCGGCGCTCCTCGGCCGGCCACGACTCGACGGTGGCCCACTCGGGCACGCTTGTCACCGGGGATCCCCAGAAGTACGTGTCGGCGATCCGCAGCACCGCCCGGATCCGGGCGTCGGCCTCGGCGAGACCGACCTCCACCTGCCGCCGGTCCGCCTCGGTCAGGCCGGGGAGCAACGCCTCCCAGTCGCCCATCTCAGCCACCCACGAGCGCGACGAGGCGGACGAACGCCACGGCCGGGTCGGTGCGCAGGTCGATCTGCTCGTCGAGGTCCTCGATCTGGCGGTCGCCGACCAGCAGCAGGAAGCCGTTGCGGGCGAACGCCGCGCAGGCGCGATCCGCCTGCGCCTCCCAGTCGAGCCGCCGGCCCGGGGTGACCCGGTAGCCGTTCAGGGTGGCCTCCGTGTCGGTCGGCTGCACCAGGCCCCGGAAGTGCCGTGGCTGCTCGGCGTTGAACCGCGCCACCTCCTCGCGCACCCGCAACCGGACCAGCTCCCGCACCGAGATCTGCTCCGGCAGGCCGGCCAACGGCCAGCTCTCGATGGCTCTGCCCGTCGCTGTCTCATCCCGAACGATCACCGTGACCATGCCCGTGCTCCTTGCGCTGAGGTGAGCGGCAGCATGGCACGACCGTCCGACGAAACGTAGGCCCGGAAACGGGGCACCCGACGCGCACGCTCAGCCGCTAGTGTGCACCGGACCGGATCATGGGAGAGGGCGGTTGTGAGCTACACCTTCCACGTCGACCTGCGCGGCATCGTCGACCTGCTCAGTCACCACCTGTACGCCAGCCCGCGCGTCTACGTGCGCGAACTGATGCAGAACGCCGTCGACGCCATCACCGCCCGCCGGTCGGACGACCCCGGTGCGCCGGGCGCGATCCGCATCCACCCGCCGGAGTCCACCGGAGACGGCACGTTGCGCGTCGAGGACACCGGCATCGGCCTGACCGAGGCGCAGGTGCACGAACTGCTCGCCACCATCGGGCGCAGCTCCAAGCGGGACGACCTGGGCTTCGCCCGGCACGAGTTCCTCGGCCAGTTCGGCATCGGTCTGCTCTCCTGCTTCCTGGTCGCCGACGAGATCCGGGTACGCACCCGCGCCGCCGGCTCCCCGACCGTCGAGTGGATCGGCTACGCCGACGGGCGCTACGAGCTGCACGTCGCCCCGGCCGGACGGGAGCGCCCCGAGCAGGGCACCACCGTGACGCTGGTGCCCCGGCGCGGCGAGGAGCACTGGCTGCGTCGCGACGCCGTCCGCGAGATCGCCTCCCTGTACGGCTCCATGCTGCCGATCCCCGTGCACGTCGACGACGAGCCGATCACCGTGGGGCTGGCGCCCTGGGAGAACGACGCCGCGGAGCCGGCGGCGACCCGTCGGGCCCGGCTCGACGCGTACGCCCAGGAGGTCTTCGGTTTCACGCCCTTCGACGTGATCGACCTCGCGGTGCCCGCCGCCGGCCTGCGCGGGGTGGCGTTCGTGCTCCCCATGCCGGCGAACCCGACGTCGCGGGTGGCCCACCGGGTGTACCTCAAGCAGATGCTGCTCTCCGAGGACATCGAGCGGCTGCTGCCGGAGTGGGCGTTCTTCGTCCGCTGCGTCGTCGACACCGGTGAGCTGCGCCCGACCGCGAGCCGTGAGGCGCTCTACGAGGACGCGCTGCTCGACCAGGTCCGCGAGTCGCTGGGCGACTCCCTGCGCGGCTGGATGACCCGGCTCGGGCGCACCGACCCGCATCGCCTCCAGGCGTTCCTGCGGGTGCACCACCTCGGCGTCAAGGCGCTCGCCGTGCACGACGACGAGATGCTGCGCCTGGTCGAGCAGTGGTGGCCGTTCGAGACGAACATGGGCCCGCTGACCCTCGCCGAGTTCCGGGAACGGCACCAGGTGGTGCGCTACACGCCCTCGGTGGACGAGTTCCGCCAGCTCGCCGCGGTCGCCGCCGCCCAGGGCATCGCCGTGGTCAACGCGGGCTACGTCTACGACGCCGAGCTGACGAGCCGGCTGTCCGACCTGGACAGCACGATCGTCACCGAGGTCCTCACGGCGAGCGACCTGGCGACCCGGCTGGAACCGCTCGACCCGGACGTCGAGCTGGCGGTGCGGCCCTTCCTCGTCCTGGCGCAGCGGACCCTCGACCGCCTCGGCGTGCAGGTGCTGGTCCGCGCCTTCGAACCGGCCAGCATGCCGGCGCTGCACCTGCTCGACGGGGACACCGCCCTGGCGGTGGACCTGCGGCAGGGGCAGGAGCAGGCCGACGAGCTGTGGTCGTCGATCCTCGGCACCTTCACGCAGGGGCGCGACGAGCGGCCACAGTTGGTGTTCAACCACCGCAACCCCCTCGTCCGGCAGGCCATCGCGACCGGCGACGACGAGCTGACGACGCTCGCCATCGAGGGGCTGTACGTGCAGGCGCTGCTGCTGGGCCACCAGCCGCTGCGGCCCGCGGACACCGCCGCGCTCAACCAGTCGTTCCTCGGGCTGCTCGCCCGCGCCATGGGAGGGGCCCGGTGACCGCCTCGGAGCAGGAGCTGCGCGAGCGCCTCGCCCAGGCGTACGCGCTGCCGCGCGGCCCCGCCCGGTTCGCCGCGCTGGACGCGGTCTTCCGGCACGCCGACGCGGCCGGTGACGTGCCGTTCGCCTTTTCCGCGCGGATGCGGGCGATAAGTGACTTCCACCACGGCGGAGACCCCACCCGGGCGTTCCTCGCCTTCTCCTGGTGCCTGGCGACGTTCGACAGGCAGCCGGAGGTGGTGGGCGAGCACCATGCGCACAGCCTGCTCTGGGACTTCAAGTGGATCGTCTGGGCGCTGCCCCAGTTCCCGGACATCCCCCTGGAGCGCACCATGGCGGTGCTCGACGACATGCAACGCCGCTATCAGCTCGCCGGGCACAGCCTGCACGCGGTCCACCAGCACCGCTGGCTGGTGGCGCACCACGTCGGGGACATGGCCGCCGCCCAGGAGTCGTACGACCGGATGGTGACCGCCAAGCGGGACGCGCTGTCGGACTGCGGCGCGTGTGTCCCGTCGGGCCAGGTGCGGCACCTCACGTCCCTCGGCCGCTTCGACGAGGCCATCGCCGTGGGCGAGCCGTACAAGCGCGGTGGCTGCACCGAGCAGCCCCAGTGGATGCTCAGCGAGCTGCTCACGCCGTACCTGCGGGTGGGTCGGTTCGACGAGGCCGTCGAGGCGCACCGGGACGGCTACCGCCGCATCCGCGACGACCGCCACCACCTCGACAACCTCGCCCAGCACGTGCTGTTCTGCGGCCTGACCGGCAACGAGGCGCGTGGCCTGGAGCTGGTGGAACGGCACCTGAGCTGGCTGGAACGCCCCTCGTCGCCGTACGCGGCGATGGAGTTCGCCGCTTCCGCCGCGCTGGTCCTCGGCCGGCTCTCCGCGTCCGGGCACGGGGCTCTGGCGCTGTCGCGCCGCTCCGACGACGGCACCCGTCGGTGGGAAGCGACGGTGGCCGAGGTCCACGACGAGATGGCCGGGCACGCTCGCGCGACAGCCGCCCGGTTCGACGTCCGCAACGGCAACCGGCACCAGAGCGACCGGGTCGAGGCGCGCATGGCGGCGACGCCTGTGGCGCAGCGGGTGCCGCTCACCGTCCTCGCCGGGCGCGTCACCGCGCCCGAGCGGCCGGTCGACCCGGCGCTGGCCGCCCTCGTCGAGCGGGTCGCCGCGCTCACCGCTGCCGGCGACGCGGCCGGCGCCGCGCGGGCCCGCCTCGAGGTGGCGCACACCCTGCGCAACTCGGGCCGACAGGAGGACGCCGTCGAGGCGGCCGAGGAGGCGGTCCGCAGCCTCGACCGGGCCGGTCTGCGCGACGACGCGGCCCGCTGCCGTCACCTGCTGTGGGAGCTGTACCGCCGGGCCTACCACCACCGCGACGCGGCGCGGGCGGTGCTGGCCGAGCTGACCCCCGCCGGGGACCTGCCCGACGGGGTGCCTCCGCTGGAGGTGATCCTGGAGGACGCGGCCGACCTGCTGCAGGGCATGGAGGGTCTCACCCATCTGGTCACTGCCGCCGACCGGCACCGGGCCAACGGCAACGCCGACGCCGAGCTGCGGGTGCTGCGCAAGGCGCTCGCGCGGCTGGCCAACCGCCCCCCGGACGATGTCGCCTGGGCGGTGCTGGCCCGCGTCGACACCCTCGGCGCGGCCGAGCAGCCCACGTCCGCCGAGCACGCGGGCAGGGATCAGGTGGCCGCCGCGCAGCTGCTGGCCGCCGCCGACCGCACCGCGGAGGCGCTCGACCGGCTCGACGCGGCCGTCACCTGGTTCGACGGCGACGAGCTGGCGGACGAGCGTCGCTCGGCCCGACTGGACCGGGCGCGGTTGCGTCTGCGCGTCGGCGAGCCGGCCCGCGCCGAGGCGGAGGCGCGGGAGGTGCTGGCCGAGGATCCCGACGAGTACGGCTACGCGGCCACCGCGGTGCTGGCGCTGGCCCTGCGGGCGCAGGGCCGCGCCGACGAGGCGGGCAAGGCGCTGGCTGCGCGCGAGATGGACGAGGACGACGTCGACTTCTATACCGAAGACCTCGGGCCGTACGACGACGAGGACTGACCTGTCGTCGTCAGCGACGGGTCGGCCGTGTGTCGTCGATGACGAGGGTGGCCAGCAGGGCGGGGTGGTCGGTCGCCCCGCCCATGCCCACCGACCGGGCGCAGCAGAGCATGATGTCGGCGCTGGTCAGGATGTGCTGCACCGCGCCGTCGCCGACGCGCCGGTAACCGGGTGGCGTGCAGGCCCGTACGTCGGGGTCGTCGTCGAGGCGGAGGTTGAGGTCGCCGCTGAGCACGGTGGGCGCGTACCCGCTGTCTCGCCTGACGGCGGGCAGGATCTCGTCGAGCAGGTGGCCGCACTGGGTGAGCGCGACGGCGTGGCTGGTCGCCGCCAGGTGGGTGGTGCAGGCGTTGAGGGCGTCGCCGACGTGGACGCACAGCCAGGGTCGCTCCTCGGGGTCCGCGACGTCCTGTGTGGGGTGGATTCCACTGTGCACGGCGTGCCGGCCGTCCGCCGCCAGCCGGGTCAGCAACCCGATGCCGTACGCCTGGCCGTTGCGGCACCGGGTGTCGGCGCCGCTGGGGCGGTCACCGGCGGCCTGGAAGGCGGACACGACCATCGCGTCGGTGTGGACGGCCGCGAACACCGCCTCCAGGGTGGGCACGTCGCTCTGGCAGATTTCGTTGAGAGTCACCAGGTCGGGTCGTTCGGCCCGGATGACCTCGGCGGCTCTGGTCAGTGACCGGCCGGTGTAACAGCCGGCGCGACCGCTGTTGCACAGGTTCAGCTGGAGCACCCGCACCGTCGTGGGCGCGGAAGCCCCCGCCACCGGCGATTCGGCCGGCACTGCGGCGACGGCGACGAGGCAGCCGAGGGCAAGCGCGCGGCGGATCGCGCGGTACGGGCCGGACGCACGGCGGCCGAGGAGCGCGCCAGGGGATCGGGTGGTGTCGCCGGGCGGATCTGTCGACATGCGGTCTCCGGCAGCGGGAGGCGACAGTCTTCGCCGAGGTGTCCGTGATCATACTGCCGGCCGTCGCGCTACGAGCGGACGTTCATTCGCCCGCTCCTGCCCGGCGACTGAGCGCACGCGCCGCGCTGAACACGGGCCGTGCGAGGAGGGTGGACCCCGCACGACCCGTGTCCGTTCAGCGGTGCGGCCTGGGTGCGACGCGCGGCAGGACGTACGGCGGGCCGGCGAAGATCAGGTCCGACTTCAACTCCTGGTACGCCCGCTTGGGCTGGTAGTTCTCGTCGTAGATGGTGGCCAGGCCCTCCGGCGGGTCGTTGAACCAGTCCGGCACCCACGAGTACTTGTCGCTGAAACCCCAGACGGTGTACGACAGGCAGGTGCGTACGGCGAGGCACGCCTTCATCAGCACGCTGAAGTTGGCGGCCGACGCCTGCAACCGGGGGTTGATCTCGGCGGAGTTGCCGGCCCGGACGGCCTCGGTCATCTCGCTGCGGACGTCGACCTCGGTGAACGCGGTGGCCAGACCGAGACCGGCGAACCGCTTCAGGGCAGCGGTCACCTGGAGGGTGTCGAAGTTGCCGTACTGAGTGCCCAGGTGGCCCTGCGAGCCGACGCCGTCGATCGGGACGCCCTGTGCGCGCAGCCCCTTGGCCATGTCGTAGACGAACTGCGTCTTGTCGTCGGCCGGGTTGCCGGAGCCGAACGCCTCGATGTTGTAGTCGTTGTAGAACAGCAGCGCCCTGGGATCGGCGGCGCGGGCCCAGCGGAACGCGTCGGCGATGTAGTCGGGGCCGAGGTTCTGCGCCCAGAAACCCTTGTAGTGCAGAGTCGACGGGGTGTCCCAGGGGTCGCTGACCGCCTCGTTGACGACGTCCCACTGCCAGATCCTGCCCTGGTAGCGCTTGACGACTGTGGTGATGTGCTTGCGCAGCAGCTCGCGCAGCTCCTGCTTGCTGATGCTGCCGTCGGCGACGCCGCTGGTCAGCCAGGCGGGCAGTTGGCTGTGCCAGACCAGCACGTGGCCGCGCACGGCCTGCCTGTTGCGCGCGGCGAACTCGACGAGCTGGTCGGCGGCCGTCCAGTCGTAGGTGCCGCGGGTGGGCTCCAGGCTCTCCCACTTCATCGCGTTCTCGGCGGTGACCGAGGAGAACTCGGAGGCGGCCAGCCGACGGTACTGCGGGTCGCCGGCGTCGTTGAGGGCTGTCGCGTTCACCGCGGTGCCGATCTTCAGGCCGTGGCGCTGGCCGAGGGCCGCGAGGGTCTGCGTGGTCGGGTCGTACGGCCGGCTCGCGGTGGCCGGTAACGCGTTCAACGCCGCAGCGGTCGCGACGGCGACGACGCCGGCGCTGATCCACCGTCTTGGCTTCATCTGCCTTCCTTTCGGTGATGATCGACAGGTGTCGATCTTTGAAGGGAGGGTGCGGCCCGGATGTCATGGGGGCGTGGGGCGGGACGAGGACCGGAAACTCGTTCGAAACGTTATGGCCGTCGATGGGCCCCGTCAACTCTGAAAACTTCCGGAAAAGAGTCGGGTGAGCTGCGCGGCTGTGGACAGTCGTCGGATGAAAGTTTCGAGGGTGCGTCCGCTCACGACAGTGGGGACGGCACCGACCGCGATGAGTCGGTGCCGTCCCCACTGGCAGGGCGAGGGCCCTACCGCAGACGCGCCTCGATGGCCTCGATGACGCGCGGACGCAGCTCGGCGGCGCGGATGACGGCGTCCACCGAGCCGACCTCGACGGCACGTTGGATGTTGTGCACCCGGTCGAACTCCGTGGCCACCTCACCGAGCTTCTCCGCCCGCACCGACGAGCGCAGCTCGTCGAGCTCGGCGGCCAGCGCGGCGCGCTCGGTGCCGGCCGCGGCGGCGACACGGGCCTCCAGGGCCCGCACCCGCTCGTCGGCGGCCGTACGGGCGTTGACGTCGGCGGAGAACACCACCGCCGCGGCGGGAGCACCGCCGAGCACCGAGGCGAACGACCCCTCAAGCGCGAGCACCGTCATGCTCGGGTTCAGCGCCTTCGAGAACACCACGAACGCGCCGCCGTGGTAGCGCGAGATCACGCAGAACACGATCGGACCCTGGAAGTTCACGATCGCCCGGCCGATCTCCGCGCCGTACTCCAGTTGCAGCTTGCGCATCGACTCGGGCGAGCCGTCGAAGCCGGACAGGTTCGCCAGCACGACCAGGGGCCGGTTGCCGCTGGCCGCGTTGATGGCCCGCGCGGCCTTCTTCGACGAGCGGGGGAACAGCGTGCCCGCCGTGTAGGTGTCCGGGCCGTCGGTGGGCGGGAACCCGCGTCGCGGTACCGACCGGGACTCGATGCCGAGCAGGCACACCGGGATGCCACCGAGGTGGGCGTCCTGCACCACCGCGGTGTCGGCGTCGGCCATGCCCGCCCACCGCTCCAGCACCGGGTGGTCCTGGTCGGCGAGGGCCCGCAGCACCGTCCGGATGTCGAACGGCTTCTTGCGGTCCGGGTTGGCCTCGGCGGAGAAGATCTCACCGACCGTGCGGAAGGGGCTGCCGGCCACGTCGTGCGGGAACGCCGAGACGTCGCGGTCCACCGGGTCGGTGGTGGTCGCCCGCCGTGGCGCGTCCTCGCCGGGCGCGACGTACGTGTGCTCGTAGTGGGCCATCAGCACGTCCCGCGCGGCGGTCAGGTTCGGCGCCCAGTACTGCGCCTGCCCGTTCGGCCCCATCACCCGGTCGTAGCCGCCGATGCCGAAGTTGTCCTCGGCGGACACCCCGCCGGAGAAGTCGAGCGACTGCTTGCCGGTGAGCACCATCGCCGAGTCCGGCGTCATCACCAGGACGCCCTTGGTGTGCATGAGCATCGTGGCCTCGGCGTTCCAGTACGGCTGCGCGCCGACGTTGATGCCCGCCACGACGATGTTGATCTCGCCGCCGGCCTGGGTGAACTTGACGATCCGCTTGAGCGCGGCGGCCACCCAGTCCATGTTCTCCGTGCCCGAGGTCATCGAGATCCGGGCTCCGGCGGACAGCGCCCACCACTCCAGCGGCACCCGCATCCGCTCCGCCAGGTCCAGCGCGGCGATCACCCGCCGGCACTCCGGCTCGGACAGGGCGCCCAACGACTTCGTCGGGTCGCCGAGCAGCACCACGCGGGTGACACCCTCCGGGTGCAGCGTGGCAGGCGTGGTGACGACACCGGCGACGATCGCGGCGCGGTTGCGCCCCTTCGGCCGGTCCACCGGCACCAGCGCGTGCGCGTCGTCCAGGTCGTGCTCGACGAAGTCACCGAGCCGGCTGGTCAACTCGTACGGGTACACCGTGTTGCGGCTGCTGGCCCGCAGCACCTTCAGCCGGTACTCGTCGAGCGGCTCCACCGGCTCGACCGGCGGCTCGCCCACGGCCAGCTCCGCGCCGCCCGCGGCGTCGAACGAGATCCGTACCGCGATCTTGGTCAGCTCGCCGGTGCGACGGTCGCGCTGCCGCGCGATGAACAGGATCTCCTCCAGGCCCGCGCCCACTGTCGTCGGGCGCACGCGCCCGGCGATCATCTCCATCTCCTCGCGGGTCAGCTCGCTCGGCGGCCAGACGTAGACCACGATCCGGTTGGTGGTGAAGCGCGTCTTCGACGGCCGCCGCGACTGGGCCCGGCGGATCGAGTCGAGGCAGGCCGCGACCGCGTCCTCGGCGGTCGGCAGCGCCACCAGCCGGCCGTCCTGCTCGCGCAGCTCGGTCAGGTCGCGGACCTGGGCGAACGCGACGAGGCGTTCGTCGGCCGGGTTCTCCCGCGCCACGCACTGGAAGAGGTAGACCTCCTCGTCGGACGACGGCAGCCGGGTCAGGTCGAACTTGTGCAGCCGCTCCAACTGCATCCGCTGCGCGATGTACGGGTGCAGACCGCGGATCAGCCGGTCCTCGACCATTGCGCCGTCCGACGGGCGGAAGGTGAAGTGGTGGTGCATGACCGCGCCGCCGCGACCCGCGACGGTGGCGGTGAGCCGACGGACCTGCGCCGGCAACGGGTGTGCGGCGATCACCTGGAGCAGCGCGGCGGCCATGGCGTCGAAGTCCTCCGGCTGGTTCTCCCAGGCGAGGTAGATGTCGGCGTCGACGGAGTCCTCGTCGCCGGCCAACTCGGCGAGCCCTCGGAGCGCGCCACCCAGCGCGTCGAAGCTCACCGCCGCGGAGACCACACTGGAGTCCGCGCGTTCGGCGACCACGAAGGCGCAGTCGGCGACCTCGCGGGTCCGCACCCGGGTGAGGGCCTTGTTGCCGTAGTAGCGGCGGGTGAGCACCTCCAGCATGACCGTGTTGTCCAGGTGGTCACGGACCAGGCGCTGGCCGAGCAGGCGCACCAGCGGTTCGGTGCTGCGGACCATCTCGGCGATGCGCTCGGCGCGGTCGGGGGCGTCCGGCTGCGCGTCCAGGTGCCGCAGGTGCGCCCGGATCTGGGCGTAGACACGGGCCCGGTTACGGCGCAGCAGCGGCTGCGCGAACCAGGCGAACACCACGCCCCGGGCCAGGTCGGCGATGGCGGGGAAGCGGACCTGCGTCGCGGCGATCAGCCGCTCCAGCGCCAGGCCGGCGGGCTCGCGCAGTGACTCGTCCGGCGGGGTCTCCCGCAGCCACTCGCGCAGCAGCGACGCCACGACCGTGGCGTCGGCGGACGCGCGCTGCTGGGCCAGGAAGATCCGGAACACGGCGGCTTCCAGGCCGGGGGAGCGCTCCAGGTCGGTGACGCCGTAGTGGCTGAGTGCCTTGGCGAGCCTGGCCTGGAAGGCGTCGGGCAGCCCGGCCCGCTCCACGTCGAGGCTCTGCAGGTAGGTGTGGAAGTACTCCCGGGCGCTGCGGACGTGGGCGCCGCCGTCCTCGCCGGTCGGCCGGTTGCGGCTCAGCTCGGCCAGGTCGGCGAACACCTCGACGAGGTCCACCTCGGCCGCCAGCGGCCGGTGCCCGTCCTCGGCGGCCAACCGCCGCACGACGAGGTAGTCGTCGAGCACCCGGCGGTCGTCGTGCGGGTCGACGTCGAAACCGAGCAGCAGGCCGCGCAGATCCTCCTGGCCGCGCCTGCTGCGCTCGTGCGCCGCCGCGTTGTCGTCGGCGGCGGGCAGGTCCAGCTCGACGCTGGCGACGCTCGGGCCGGCGGCGGCCTCGGTGCCCTCGTCGGCGAGCGGCTCCAGCCGCAGTAGCGGCGCGCCGGCCTCCACCTGGCTGCCCACCGAGACGGCGCACTCCTTGAGCCGGGCCCTGAACGGCGCGCGCAGCACCGTCTCCATCTTCATGGCCTCCAGCACCAGCACCGGTGCTCCCGCCTCGACCTCGTCGCCGACCTCCAGTGGGGTGGCGACGACAAGCGCGGGCATGGGGGAACGCAGGACACCGCCCTCGTCGCGGCTGACCCGGTGCGTCACACCGTCCACCTCGACGAGGTGGGTCGGCCCGTGCGTGCCGGTGAGCAGGCGGTACCGGATGCCGTTGACGACGATCTGGCCGGTGTGCCTGTCGAAGCGGTCAAGCTCGACGTCGGCGGTGCGCACGGCGCCGCCCGCCTCGATGCCGACGCGGAACCGGTGTGCCCCGATCCGCGCCACCCGCATCCGGTACGTGGCGCCGCGCAGCTTGAGGTCCAGCGGCCGGCCGCTGGCGTGCTGCACCTGCGGGCGGCCACCGGCGGCGGTCGACAGCAGCCGCTGCCGCTCGGCGCGCTCCTCCTCCTCGTACGACTCGATGGCGGCGGCGGCCAGGGCGACCGCGGAGTGCCGGTGCGTCACGAGTCGACCCTCGCCCCGGACCCGGTCGATCCAGCCGGTGTCGGCACTGGCGTCGATGATCTCGGGCTGGTCGAGCAGATCGAGCACGAAGCTCTTGTTCGTCGCGCCGCCCTCGATGATCACCGTGGTGTTGGCCATCGCCCGCCGCAGCTTGCCGAGCGCCTCGTCGCGGTCACGCCCGTACGCGATGATCTTCGCGATCATCGAGTCGAAGTCGGCCGGAATGGTGTCGCCCTCGCTGACGCCGGTGTCCACCCGGATGCCCGGGCCGGCGGGCAGGTCCAGCCGCGCGATGCGCCCCGGTGACGGCGCGAAGTCGCGGTCCGGGTCCTCGGCGTTGAGTCGGGCCTCGATGGCGTGCCCGCGCTCGGCCGGCGGCTCGCCGACCAGCCGGCCGCCGGAGGCGACGTGCAGTTGTGCCTTGACCAGGTCGAATCCGGTGGTCAGCTCGGTGATCGGGTGCTCGACCTGCAGGCGGGTGTTGACCTCCAGGAAGGCGAACAGCCGGTCGCCGGGGTGGTAGAGGAACTCGACGGTCGCCGCGCCCCGGTAGCCGACCGCCACGGCGAGCCGCTCCGCCGAGGTCTTCAGCTCGGCCGCCTGGGACGCGTCGAGCACCGGCGAGGCCGACTCCTCGATGACCTTCTGGTTGCGTCGCTGCACCGAGCAGTCGCGTACGCCGAGCGCCCACGCGGTGCCCTGGCCGTCGGCGATCACCTGGACCTCGACGTGCCGGGCGCCGGTGACCAGGCGCTCCAGGAACACGATGCCGCTGCCGAACGCCCGCGCCGCCTCCTGGCTGGTGCGCTCGTACGCGTCGGCGAGTTCGGCCTCGTTGGTGATCACGCGGATGCCGCGCCCGCCGCCACCGGCCGTCGCCTTCAGCATGAGCGGGTAGCCGATGCTGGCCGCCGCCGTCCGGGCGGCGTCCAGGGTCTCGACGGCGCCGCGGCTCCACGGCGCGACAGGCACGCCGACCTCCTCGGCGATCAGCTTCGCGCCGATCTTGTCGCCGAGCTGGCGCATGGCCTCGGGGCTCGGCCCGACGAACGTGACGCCGATCTTCTCGCACAGCTCCGCGAACGCCGGATCCTCGGCGACGAAGCCCCAGCCGACCCACGCGGCGTCGGCGCCGGTCTCGGTCAGGGCGCGCTCCAGCGTCGCCAGGTTCAGGTACGGGCGGGCGGACGCCGGACCCAGGTCGTACGCGATGTCCGCCTCGCGCACGAAGGTGGCCGTGCGGTCGACGTCGGTGTGGAGGGCGACCGTCTCGATCCGGCTGCCCGTCTCCGCGGCCAGCTCTCGGACCGCGTGGATGAGCCGCATGGCAGCTTCACCACGGTTGACGATGGCGACACGGTTGAACACCCGACTGACCCCTTTGGTAGACCATGATGTGCGTGCCGGTAGTTGACGGCTCCCGGCAGTGGTCACTTTTCCGGCTCCGGACGGACGGCGCCATGGTGCAACCGCCGAACCGACAGTCGCTCTGTTGTAGGAACCCAACAAAACTTTTTGGCTGTCGGGGCGTGGGTGTCGGATCTCCGCCCGATCCTCGGCGTGGATGCCCAGATGTCCGCTTCGAGGTCTTTGCGGCTATTGGTGGTGGTTGGGGTCGGGCCGGCCCGCCACGAAGAGGCCACCTCCGGTACGGCAGCCGTCTGTCATACATTCATATGTATCGCACGAATCATCCTTACGCTCGGCCTGCCCAGCTCAACGGGTACCGGCGTCGAGGGGATGAGCGGTGTTGACCAGAAGAAGCAGATCCGCGTTCGTGGCGGCGGTCGCGGCGACGGTTGTCGCGGTGGCCGCAGGCGCGTTCGCCGGCGGCACGGCGAGCGCCGCCGAGCCCTCGCCGTTCACAGTCGTCGACGGCGCGATCCGTACGGCGACCGGCACCCCGACGCCCGCCTCCGGCACCCACGCCTCGCTCTGGGGCAACTCGAGCTCCGCCACCACAAGCGTCGCCGGCTCGGGGCGGGTGCTGATCGGCGCCATCGGCGACAACTGCCAGGGCTGGCCGACCGTGCGGGTGACAGTCGACGGCGTCAGCGTCGGCCAGACGACGATCGTCAGCGCGACCAGCTACGGCACCTATCCCGTCGGCGCGGCGGTCGGGGCGGGTCAGCACACCGTGCGGATCCAGTTCGTGAACGACTTCCGGGCCGAGTCCTGCGACCGCAACGTCCACATCGCGTACGCGCGGATGGAGACCCCGGGCGCCACGGACACGACCTTCAGCTTCGCCGTCCTGCCGGACACCCAGCAGGAGGTGCTGAACAGCGCGGACACCCGGTTCCGCAACCGTACGGACTGGCTGGTGCGCAACCGGTCCGCACTGGACCTGCGCTTCGTGGCCTCCTCCGGTGACGTGGTCAACTGGGACACCCCCGACCACTCCCAGTACGTCATCGCCCGCGACGCGATGCGCCCGATCGAGGCCGCCGGCATCCCGTACGCGCTGGCGATCGGCAACCACGACACCCAGGCCACCGGCGTCGGTGGCTCGGCCCGCGACCCGGCACACACCCGGGAACTCGTCCGGGACACCACGGTGTTCAACCAGTTCTTCACCGTCGGCCAGTACGGCGCGGTGCAGGGGCAGTTCGAGAGCGGGAAGGTCGACAACTCGTACTCCACCTTCTCGGCCGGCGGGGCGCAGTGGATGGTGCTGACCCTCGAACTCTGGCCCCGGGTCGAGGCCGTCGCCTGGGCCCGCGCCGTCGTCGCCGCCCACCCCCGGCACAACGTCATCGTCGTCACCCACGACTACATCGACGGCAGCGGCGCCATCGAGCAGAGCGCGTCGTACGGCGCGACCAGCCCCCAGTACCTCTTCGACAACCTGGTCAAGCAGTACGCCAACATCCGTTTCCTCTTCTCCGGGCACGTCGGTGTCGCCGGCAACCGGGTCGACACCGGTGTCAACGGCAACAAGATCTACTCATTCCTCCAGACCTTCCACTCCAACACCACGAACCCGGTGCGGCTGGTCGAGATCGACACGGCGGCCAACTCGCTGCGCACCTGGATCAACGCGCCCTACACGAACGAGTCGTTCCCCGAGTACGACAGGTCGTTCACCGGCATCGGCGTCCTGCGCTGACCCCGGACACCGCCCACGGAGGGCGTGCGAGCACTGTCGCACGCCCTCCGGGCGTCCGTAGTTGATCAAGACGGTGTGGGCGGTTCACGTCGACAGTCCCTCGCGTTCATCGTCGGGTGATCGGCTGGCCAGGAAGATCACCGCCGGCCCGGCCCAGCCGCCCGTCCGGCACGAACCTCCGGGCACGGCCCGGAACCGCACCGAAGGAAAGGAACGGCGATGAGGCCATCGCACCTCGTACGCCCGGGTCTGGCACTGCTGCTCGCCGCGGGACTGAGCACGCTCGCGGCGCCGGTCGGCGCCGCCCGGGCCGCCACCCCGACGACGTCCGCATCCGTGGCCCCGGTAGCCGTCACGTCGAGCGAGCAGCTCGCACCGGGCGTCACGTACGGCTCGTTCCAGGTGGACACCCCGCGCGGCCCCGCCGTCGGCTACCTGCTCACCGCCGACCTGCGCAAGAACAGGGTCTCGCTGGACCTCCTGCACCCGGACACCGTGGCGCAGCGCCAGGTCGTCTCCGCGATGACCAACGCCCAGGGCGCCATCGCCGGCGTGAACGGGGACTTCTTCAACATCAGCGAGACGCACGCCGGCGTCGCACCGACCGGCTCGTCCTCGGGCCCGGAGATCGCCGACGGCGAGCAGCTCAAGTTCGCCGTACCGACCGCCCAACGCTTCGGCCCCGGCCTCGCCCCGGGCACCTCGACCCGCGACGTGTTCGGCGTCGGCGTGAACGGCGAGGCGCGCGTCGACACCCTGAGCCTCACCGGCGAGGTCCGCAGCGGAACGCACGCGATCGCCCTGGGCGGCCTCAACCAGTACGCGCTCCCGGTCGGCGGCGTCGGGCTCTTCACCTCCGCTTGGGGCACGGCCTCCCGGGTGCGGTCGACCTGCGGCAGCGACACCAGCCGCAACGACCCGTGCAGCACCCACACGTACGAGGTGACCATCCGCCGCGGAGTGGTGACCGCGGTGGGCCAGACGCCCGGAGCGGGCGCGATCCCCGCCGACACCGAGGTGCTGGTGGGCCGCGAGGGTGGCGCCGACGCGCTCGACGACCTCGCCGTCGGCGACCGGGTGAGCGTGCACGAGAAGCTCTCCTCCGCCGGGGCGCCCAAGCTGACGTTCGCGGTCGGCGGTGCGCCGATCCTGCGCGACGGCGTACCCCTCGCGGGCCTCGACACCAGGACCGCCGCCGTGCGCAGCGCGGCCGGCGTCAGCCCGGACGGCAGGACCGTGTACCTCGTCGCGCTCGCCGGCCGCGCCCCGGCCAGCGCCGGCCTCACGATCGCCGAGCTGGCCGACGTGCTGCGCGCGCTCGGCGCGGACGCGGCGGTCAACCTGGACGGCGGCGGTTCGACCACGGTCGCCGTCCGCGAGCCGGGCCAGGCGACGGCCACCGCCCGCAACAGCCCCTCCGACGGTACGGAGCGCGCGGTCGCCAACGGCATCGGCATCTTCGTCGGCCGGCACTGACCGATCCGTCGAGTCCCGCCCCGCCCGGTCGGCGCACCGGGCGGGGCGGGTGCCGTCTGGCGCTCGGGCACCGGTGGTCAGCAAGGCGGGGCCTCGGCGCAGCGACATATGTGCAACTCTGGCTACGCTCTGCATTCGCGTACCCCGCCAGGCGCCGGCACATCGCGCGACGCTGGTCAGCCGTCGTCCCTCGGAGGAACCCGTGCCGCATCCATCTTTCGCACGGCGCTGGCTGGCCGGGATCGCCGTGGTCGGCCTGCTCGCCACCGCGTCCGCCGCCGCCGCCCAACCCGTCGCGGCCGTCGGCGCTCCCGCCCAACCCGTGGCGGCCCTCGGCCTCTACGCCAACAGCGCGATCGTCGCCCCCGGCGGCCCGCAGAAGTGGGTGGCGCTCCACTCGCTTGCCCCGCAGTCCCTCGGCACCTACACGGTGCGGGTGGACCGCAGCGCGGTCACCGCGTTCGCCGACGTCCGCGAGGGTGAGGGTCGCAGCACCTGCACGACCCAGGGCCCCGTCCTCACCTGCACCGTGGACGGCGCCAACGAGCCGGACCAGGACCTGCTCACGCTGGGCGTGACCGCGCGCGCCGACGCCGAGGTGGGCCGAAGCGGCGAGCTGGCGTTGACTGTCACCGCCCCGGGGGTGGGCACCGCGACCTACCGCTCGACCGTCAGCATCGGCGAGGGGGTGGACCTCGCCACCGCGTCCGACCTGGAGCTCAACGGCACCCTCGGGTCCACCGTCGGCGTGCCGCTCTCGGTGACGAACCGGGGCGCGACGACGGCGCGCGGCCTCGTGCTGTACCTGTACGGCTTCAACGGAATGACCCCGGGCAAACGCTACAAGAACTGCGAGTACACCGACCTCGACCTGGACAACAGCGCCTTCGCCTGCACGTTCGACAACTCGCTCGCACCCGGCGAGACGCTCGGCGTCGACCCCACGTTCGCCGGCACGGTCGGCGCCGACACGTGGGCGCCCAACCTGTACTACAACTTCGCCTACTGGTTCACGCCTGCCGACTGGGCGGAGTTCCAGTCGCAGTACCGGCCGGCGGCGCCGCTGGGCCCCAAGGGCTCCGACCCGGCGCTGACGCTGGTGCCGGCCGACGACACGTCTGCCCGCGCGCTCGGGCAGACCGACACCCGCTTCGTGAACAACGACACCACGATCACGCTCACCGTGGCCGGCGACCAGCGCGCCGACGTCGCCGCCGTCGGCGCCACCGTCACGGGTGCCGTCGGCACCACCGCCGCGATGACCGTCGGCTTCGCCAACAACGGCCCGGCCCGTGCCGGGGACCCCGGCCAGCAGGGGCTCGTGGTCGTGACCAGTGTGACCCTGCCCGCCGGCGTCACCGCGGTCAGCGTGTCGACGTCCTGTGTCGACCCGACCGACGAGCAGTGGCGTCCGGGCAAGCCCGGCGCGCGGCTCTACGAGTGCTCCGCCTCCGGTGGCGTCGCCCGGGGCGAGCGGATGGGCTTCGAGTTCGGGCTACGGATCGACCGGGCCGGCAGCCAGACCGGCGGCGTGGCGCTGCGGACCCGCTCCGGGCCGGG
This sequence comes from Micromonospora lupini str. Lupac 08, assembly GCF_000297395.2. GTDB lineage: Bacteria > Actinomycetota > Actinomycetes > Mycobacteriales > Micromonosporaceae > Micromonospora > Micromonospora lupini. Next base: position 3,566,923 of record NZ_HF570108.1, read on the forward strand.
CCCGATCGCGGACCTGAAGCCCGCCAACGACACCGCCAAGATCCTGATCAACCCGCGCGGCAACGGCAACGGCGGCGACGGGGGCAACGGCGACGGCGGGGGTGGGGGAGACGGCGGTTCGCTGCCGATCACCGGTGCCTCCACCGGCCTGATCGCCGGCCTCGGCGCTCTCCTGGTCGTCCTCGGGATGGGCGGCTACCTGCTGGCCCGCCGCCGTACCCGCTTCGACGCCTGAGGATGGCGCGGCCGGCGCCCTGCTCGGCACCGGCCGTGCCACCCTTCCTTCCTAGGACGCTCTAGGGGGTGTGCGGCCCGTCACGCACGGCGGGCCGCACCGGTGGCCTAGCTGGCCCGGCGGCCCCGCGTCGACACGAAGTGGTACGACATGACGGCGAACGAGGGGTCGCGCACCAGCCGGCGGAAGGCGGTGAGCTGCTGGGGCGACAGCCCCGCCGCCAGCAGGTCCGGCTCCAGCTGACGGGAGTTCGTCTCGTAGAGCGACGTTCCGGTCGACCCGCCGGCCCAGCTCTGCGAGTGGGTGCAGGTGTCCACGTCGGTGAGGCCGGCGAGGACCATCTCGGTGTGCACGTCCTGCGCCCATCCCAGGTCGGCGCCGTGGTCCTGGAGCACACCCATCATGGTGTCCATCACCTGCGCGAACAGCTTCGCCGCGTCGTCGCTCGGCGCGTGCAGCACCCGCACCGGCGTCGTGCAGTCGAACTCCTCCACGAGCAGCCAACCGCCGGGCGTCAGCGCGCCGGCGAGGGTACGCAGGACCCGTCGGCGCTCGGGCAGGTGCAGCAGCACCAGACGGGCGTGGACCAGGTCGAACGCGTCCCCGGGCGGCAGGTCGGTGCGGACGTCGTGCCGGCGTACGGTCAGGTTGCCGTCCGCCCGCAGGTGCGTGGGGTCGATGTCGGTGGCCAGCACGCCGCCGTCCGGGCCGACCGCGCGGGCGATCCGCCGGGCCATCGAGCCGCCACCGGCCCCGACCTCCCAGCAGTGTGACCCGAGGCGCAGCACCGAGCGGGCCAGGCGACGCATCGTGATCGGGTCCAGGAAGGACTCCAGCGCCCGCATCTGCGGGACCGCGTCCGGTGCGCCGTTGTCGAAGGTGTACGCGCCATCGCTTGGGGGAGTCGCCATCGTCTTCTGCCTCTCCGTGAGGAATCGGGTGACCTACGGGGTGTCGGCCCAGAGCCGAGGGGTCGATCGGTTGGCCGGGGACGGCGGCGGGGCGGCGATGCTCACGATCGCCTCCAGGGAGCCCGGGTCGCTGCGCGCCTCGGCTGTCGGCCGGTCGTAGACGACCCGGCCGTACTCCAGCACCGCCACCCGGTCGGCGATCTCGATCGCGTGGCGGAGCTGCTGTTCGACGAGCAGCACTGTCAACCCGCTGGCGGCCAGGTGACCGATGAGGTCGCGGACCCGCGCGGCCAGGTCGGGGGAGAGCCCCTCACAGGGCTCGTCGAGCAGCAGCACCCGTGGTTGACCGAGCAGGGCGCGGGCGATGGCCAGCATCTGCTGCTCGCCGCCGGAGAGTTCACAGCCGCGGTGCCGCAGCCGTGCCGCGAGCCGGGGCAGCAGTTCGAGGATCCGGGGCACCGTCCAGCCCTCGCCGCCGGGTGTCGCGGCCCGCCACGGCGACGCCGCCAGCACGAGGTGCTCGGCCACCGTCAACCGGGAGAAGACCCGCCGGCCCTGCGGGACGAGGCCGACGCCGGACTGGGCGACCCGGTGGGGTTGCCGCCCGGCCACGTGGACGCCGCCGATCTCGATGCGTCCGCTGGAGGCGCGTACCAGGCCGGCGATGGTGTGCACGAGGGTGCTCTTGCCGGCCCCGTTGCGGCCCACCACCGCCTGGATGCTGCCCGGGTGCACCCGGAGGTCCACCTCGTGCAGCACGATCCCTCCGGCGTAGCCGGCGCAGAGCCGCTCCACGTACAGCATCAGGACACCCCGTCGGCGTAGGCCCGCCGCACCAGCGGCGAGGTACGGATCTCGTCCGGTGTGCCGGCGGCCACTGTCCGACCGTCGCGCAGCACGGTGACGGTGTCGCAGAGGGCGTACACCAGGTCCAGGTGGTGCTCGACCAGCAGCACGGCGACCTGCCGGGGCAGCGCCGCCAGCAGCTCGGCCAGCCGGCCGACCTCGGTGGCCGACAGCCCGGCCGCCGGTTCGTCGAGCAGCAGCAGGCGGGGACGGCCGGCGAGGGCCATCGCGATCTCCAACTGGCGGCGCTGTCCGTGGGCGAGGTGACCGGCGGGCACCGTCGCGAGATCGGACAGGCCCAGTTGGTCGAGCAGTTCGGCGGCGGTCCGGCGGGCCGCGCCCCGGGTCCCACCGGGTGACCACCTGCGGCGTCGGATGGTCCGGGGCAGGGCGGCGACCTCGATGTTCTCGATCGCGGTGAGGGTCGCGAAGACCGCCGGCCGCTGGTGGGTCCGGTTGATGCCGCGCCGCGCCCGTGCCGCCGGGCCGAGCCGGCTGACGTCGCGTCCGACGAAGCGCACCGTGCCGCGCTGTGGCCGTGTCGTCGCGCCGAGCACGCTGAGCAGTGTCGTCTTGCCGGCCCCGTTGGGCCCGATCAGGGCGTGTCGCTGACCGTCGTGCACGCACAGGTCCACGTCGGTGAGCGCGGCGAGGGAGCCGTACCGCACGCTGATCTTCTCGGCGCTCAGCAGGCAGTTCATACGCGCAGCTCCGGCGTCGCGTCGCGGTCGCGGGTGGGCGCGACGTCCGGTGGGCGCGGCGCGGGGACCGGACGCGGGCGGCGGGCCCGGGTGACGCCGGTGGGCAGCAGGTAGACCGTCGCCACGAACAGTGCGCCCAGCACCAGCGGCGCGTGTCCGGGCAGCACCCCGAACAACCAGTCGCGGACGGCGATGACGAGCGCCGCCCCGACCAGCGCGCCGCCGACCGACGCGGTGCCGCCGATGACGACGCCGAGCAGGAGCAGCGCGGAGGTGTCGAAGCCGAAGTCGGCGGGGGAGATGTACTGCTGGGCGACGACGAGCAGGGAGCCGGCGGCGCCGGCGATCGCCCCGGCGGCGACGTGCGCGCCGGACAGGTACAGCGGCACGCGGTGTCCGCTGGCCCGCAGCCGCATCTCGTCGTCGCGGCCGGCGCGCAGCAGCACGCCTGCCCGGGTCCGTAGCAGCAGCAGGACCGCGCCGACGAGTGTCGCCACGACGACGAGCGTGTAGAGATAGCGGGCCTGGTCGGTGGCCAGGACCGGCAGTCCCCAGAAGGGACGGACTCCGGCGATGCCGGCCAGGCCGTCCGTGCCGCCGGTCACCGACCGCCAGCGCCCGAGGACGGTCACGACGAGTTCACCGATCGCCAGGGTGATCATCAGGACGATGACGCCCCGGGCCGGGACGACCAACGGCAGGGTCACGGCGGCGAGCGTCGCCCCGGCCAGCGCCGCCACGGCGACCTGCACGACGCCGACGTCGGAGACCTGGCTGCCGAGCACCGCGCTGGCGTACGCGCCTGCGGCGTACGGGGCGGTCTGGCCCAGGGTGGGCATGCCGGCGACGCCGGTGAGCAGCGCCACGCTCACCCCGACCAGGCCCAGCGCCAGCGTCCGGGCGAGGATCGCCGCGGTGTAGTCGTCCACCACCCACGGCGCCACGAGCAGGCCGGCCAGGACGAGCGTCGCCACGGCGGCGCGTACGCGACGGAGCACCTCGTCCCTCACGTCGCCGCCCACCGCAGGGCCAGGCCCCGTGCCCGCACGGCGAGCACGGCGGCCATGGCGGCGAACAGCAGGAACGGGGCGGCGGACGGCAGCAGCGCCACGCCCAGGGTCTGGATCTCGCCGATCGCCAGCGCCGCGAGCAGGGTGCCCACCATGGACCCGAGGCCGCCGAGGACGACGACCACAAGCGACAGAAGCAGCACCGTGTCGGCGGTGTCCGCGCCGGGGCCGATGATGGGCGCGCCGAGGACCCCCGCCGCGCCGGCCAGCGCGCCACCGGCGGCGAGCACACCCACCCTGATGCGCGTCGGGCTCACGCCCAGGCAGGCGACCATCTCCGGGTCGTCCACGGCGGCGCGGACCAGCATCCCGGCCCGGGTCCGCCGCACCGTCAGGTAGAGCCCGGCGGCGAGCGCCGTGGCCACCACGATGAACACCAGCCGGTACGCGGCGTAGCGGTGCCCGGCGACCTGTACCGACCCGTCGAGGGCGGCGGGCACCAGGACCTGCGGATCGTCGGGGCCGAAGCCGGCGACGAGCAGGCTGCCGCCGGCCAGCGCCACCCCGAAGGTCAGCAGCGCCTGGGTGAGGTGGTTGCCGGTGGCGACGGGTGTGAGCAGGCCGGCGAGCAGCACACCCGCCGCCGCGGCGGCCAGCACGCCGACCCCCAGCGCGAGGGCCAGGCTCGCCCAGCTGCCGTCGAGTACCGCCGCGGCGGTGTAGCCGCCGATCGCGTAGAGCATGCCGTGCGCCAGGTTGAGGATGTTGGCGACGCCGAAACAGAAGACCAGGCCCGCCGCCGCCACGAAGACGAGCAGCCCGTAGGCGACACCGTCCAGCGCCGGGATGACGTACGGGTCGATCCGGTTCGGGCCGGCCGCCACCGCGATCACCGGCCGATGGTCGCGAGGTCACCCACGACGGTGTTGGACAGCGCCCGGCCGTCCTGGCGGACCTGACGCAGGTACCACTTCTGCACCGGCGAGTGGGTGACGGTGGAGAACTGCCACGCGCCGCGCGGGCTGGCGATCTGACCGAGCTTGCCGATCTGCGCGTTGATCGCCTCCGGCGTCGGGTCGTCCCCGGCGGCCCCGATGGCCCGGTCGAGCACCGCCGCCGCGTCGTACGACGCCAGGGCGTACGTCGTCGGCGACCCGTCGTGCTTGGCCTTCCACGCCGCGACGAAGCCACGGTTCTCGGCGTTGTCGAGGTCGGGGGAGTAGTTGAGCACCGAGAAGATGTCCCGGGCCGCCTCGCCCTGCGCGTTGAGCACGCCGCCCTCGGTGAGGAACCCCGCCGCGTACAGCGGAATGTCCTTGATCTCGGACTGCGCGTACTGCTTGACGAAGTCGACTGCGGCGCTGCCGGCGTAGAAGGTGTAGACGGCCTGCGCGCCGGACGCCTTGATCCGGGCGAAGTACGGCGTGAAGTTGGTGGTGGCCGGGAACGGGGTGAAGGTGGTCTTGCCGTCGGGGTTGGCGAGCGTCCCACCGGCCTTGGCGAACGCCTCGGTGAAGCCGCGCAGCTCGTCCCAGCCGCCCTGGTAGTCGGGGCCGATTGCGTACACCGAGCCCTTGACGTTGTCGCGGACGTGCTGGGCGATCGCGGCGCCCGGCTCGTCGGAGAGGTACGAGGTGTGCCAGACCCGGGAGACGTCCTTGATCTCCGGCCGGCCGTTGGAGCCGACGAGCGGGACCTTGGTCTCCTGCAGCAGGGGGTAGACGCCGGCGACCGAGCCGCCGCCGACGATGCCGGTGAGGGCGGCCACCCGGTCCTGCTTGAGCAGCTTGGTCGCCGCCGGCACGGCGGTCGCGGCGCCGTTGCCCTCGTCGGCGACGACCAGATCGACCTGCCGGCCGCCGAGCTTGCCGTCGTGCGTGTCCAGGTACAGCTCGAAGCCGTCGCGGATCTCCTTGCCGACGGACTGGTACGTCCCGGACAGCGAGGCGAGCAGACCGATCTTGATGGATCCGCCGCCGGTCGTGCCGGGCTCGTCGGCGGCGCAGGCTGTGCTCGCGGTCAGCACGAGTGCGAGCAGCCCGGCGGCGAGGGCACGGCTGCGCGCGGGGGTGGTGAGGGACATGTCGTCTCCAGGGGAAGGGGAGGGGTGTCGGTGGGGTCAGCGGCTGCGCGCGAGCGCCGCACGGGCCGCGGGGGTCAGCGCGTCGCCGATCCGGTTGGCCAGTTCCGTCATCTCGTAGGAGACCTTGCCCACGTCGCACTCGGGCGCGGCGAGCACCAGCAGCGACGCCCCGTCGTTGAAGGCCATGGAGAACATGAATCCGCCTTCGAGCTGGGTGACGTTGGAGATCACCGCCCCGGCGTCGAAGAACGCCGCCGCGCCCCGCAGCAGGCTGACCAGGCCGCTGCCGGTCGCGGCGAGCTGGTCGGCCCGGTCCGGTGGCAGGTCGCGGGTGGCGGCCACCATCAGGCCGTCGCTGGAGATGGCGATCGCATGGCTGACCTCGGTCGCGCGCTCGGCGAAGCTGTCCAGCAGCCAGCCGAGATCCTGGTGGTCGGTCACGTGCTCTCCCTGTCGGTCATGAGTTGCCGAGGTTGATCGGGGTACGCCGGCGGGCCGCCACCCCGCGCGCGTACGCGGCCATCGCGGTGGCGACCTGGGCCGGGTCCCGGTATTCGGAGCGTTGCTGTTGCTGGGGAACGGTGACGCCACCGGGCACCAGGTGCCGCTGCGGCTGTCGTTTGGGCAGGCCGGAGTTGGTGGTCGCGGCCACGTCGGGCGTGTGCGCCTGCGCGGCGGTACGCCAGGCGTCGTCGGCGGGGCTGGACCACTGCCGGCCGTCGGAGGCGTCGACGACATCGGCGTGGAACCAGTGGTTGACCTGTTCGAAGATGAGCAGCTCGTCGGTCGGCGCGTCACCGGGGTCCGCGCGGGGCGTCGGGCGGAACACGGGCGCCGCCGGCAGGGTCCTGGCCGCGGAGGCGTGCCCGGCGGTCGGCCCCGGCCGGTACGGCGGTGGTGCAGACGTGCGGGCGGCCCGCCGCGACAGCCGACCGGGTGCCAGCAGGTACTCCTCCGGCGGCAACGACCGGATGATCGCGGCGGGCAGGGTCGCCTCGGCGAGGGTGCCGCGGCGGGGGCCGCGACGCAGTTGGACGCCGGCTCCCAGGCGGGCGGCGAGCTGGCCCACGACGACCAGCCCCATGGCCCGCACGGCGGCGACGTCGATGGCGGGTGGCCGGGCCAGCAACTCGTTGAGCTGCTGCAACCGCTGTGGGGGCAGGCCCACGCCCTCGTCGCTGATCTGGATGATGACCCGGTCGCCGAGGCTGCGGCCGCTCACCCACGTCTCGCTGCCCGGGGGCGAGTACGCGGTGGCGTTGTCCATGAGTTCGGCGAGCAGGTGCACGACCTCGTCGACGGACTTGGCGGCCACGGCGACGTCGCCGTCGACCATGCCGAGGCGGATCCGCGCGTAGTGCTCGATCTGGGACAGGGCCGCCTGGAGCACCTGTTGCAGTGGCACGTCGTGTTGGCGTACCCGGCCCACGCCGACGCCGCCGAGCACGAGCAGGCTGGCGTTGATGCGGCCCATCCGGGTCGCCAGGTTGTCCAGGGTGTAGAGCTGGTGCAGGCGGTCGGGGTCGGTCTCGTCCCGTTCGACCCGGTCGACCTGGGCGAGGACGGCGTCGACCAGCCGCTGTTCGCGCCGGCTGAGGTGGATGAAGATGTCGGCGGTGTTGGCGCGCATGACGGCCTGTTCGGCGGCGGTCCGCACGGCGGCCTGGTGCACGGCGCTGAACGCCTGACCCAGCTCGCCGATCTCGTCGTCGCTTGAGGGTTCGAGGGCGGCGGTGGACTGTTGACGGGCCAGCTCGTCGGGGTCGACGCTGGCGCTGTCGGGGCGTTGCAGCCGGGCCACCACGGCGGGGAGCTGTTCGAACGCGACGGCGTTTGCGGCGTCGCGCAGGCGTCGCAGCCGGCGGGTGATCTGCCGGGCGACGGCCCAGGTCACCAGCGCGGTCAGCAGCAGCGCCAGCAGCACGCCGACCGCCTCGGCCACGGCCCTGCGGCGCTGGTCGGCGTGGGCGGCCCGCACGTCGTCGAGCACCGCGACGTCGACGCGCCCCCGCAGGTCGGCGAGGCGGGCGGCGCGCTGCTGTGTCGTGGACACCCAGTCGGCGGTCTCCAGGCGCAGTGGCGTGCCCGGCTGGGCGCGGGACACCTCGTCCTGCATCCGTTGCAGGGCGAGCGCCTCCTTGCCGCTGCCGGCCTGCTCCCACCAGATGCTCCACTCGGCCGGGGCGAGGGCCAGGAACGACAGGCTGGACTCGGTGTAGCTGGTGCGGGCCGCGGTGATGTCCTGCTGGGTGGCGGGGGTCAACTCGCCGGCCGCGACCGCGCGGAGCACGGCGACCTGCTGTTGGCCGATCGCCTCGGCGGTCTTCGACAGCGCCGCCGAGGCCCGGATCCCGTCGGCGAGCCGGGCGTTGACGACGCCGTGCGAGACGTTCTCCCGGAGGGTGATCAGGTCGGCGATCGCGATGCGGTAGCTGAAGGTCATCGCGGACACCGAGGCGTGCTCGGCCGTGCGGACCTGGGTGCGCAGCGGGGACAGGCCGTCCAGTGCCGCGTCGACGCGGCGCAGGAGCCCCGTGTCGGCGTCGGTGGGCACCCGGTCGCGCTGTCGGCGGTACCGCTCGACGGCGGCGTCGGTGGCGGCCAGCTCCACCCCGAAGGCGTCCTGCTGCTGTCCGTCGGGGTGGGTGAGCAGGTCGGCGGCGGCGGCCCGTTCGCGTTGCAGCCGGTACGCCAGGTCACCGGCCTCGGCGCCGAGGCGTGCCACGACCTCCAGGTCGCTGGCTCGGGTCGTCTGGCGCGCGCTCTCGGTCAGCGCGAGGCCGGCGAACCCGATGACGGCCACCAGGGGCGCCGCCACGATGAGCCGCATCCGCCCCGCGATCTTCCAGGCGCGTCGACCCCTCGGGTAGGGTCGGGCCGCGTGGGACCTCGTGCTCGACGCCAAGATTGACTCCCACGACTCGTCGATGACGGTCTATACGCACCTTGCCGAATGCAAGTCCCATTCCGCCGGAACGCAGGCTCGGAGGCCAGACCTGGCGGTGGTACAAACTGGCCGTACCAGCATCTGTACCCAGAGTCAGCGGGCGGTGGCGCGCGACGATCGGTCGCGGGGGCCCGCGCTCAGCGCTGATCGTCGAGGTGCTCGGGCGCGCGGCGCGGCCCGGAGTCGTCCGCCTCGGGTTGGCTGCTGAGCACCTGGCCGATCAGCTCGCGCAGCTCGTCGATGGCGTCCACCACGGCGCCCGGGTCGCGCGCGTCGCGCCGGCCCCGCTGGCGCGGCACGGGCGGATCGAGCCGCGCCTGCTCCGCCGATCGTGGGCCCCGCCGGCCGTCGGCCGCCAACTGCTCGGCCGCGACCTGCGGCCACAGGGAGGCCAGCAGGCCGCCGGTGTCGAGCACGTCGTCGCAGCGCACCGCGAACTCGTGGCTGCCGAAGCGGCGGCCCGACTCCACCGCGGCGACCGTCTCCCGGCTGAACCGCACCAGGTCCGCCAGGGCCCGCTGGGTCAGTCCCCGTCGGATCCGGCAGCTGCGCAGCTCCCAGCGGAACTGTTGGCTGGCCGCGGAGTGAGCGGCGCTCGGCGGGGGCGTGTGCTCCATGCGCTCACCTTCGTGGCACCCGCGAATCAGCAGCAGGCGTCAGATCGAGATTGGCCGATGGGCTGAACATTCATAGGGGGCAATTCTTAACCCTGGACACGATGGGTGTGAAGACGTGCGCCGAGATGGATCGCCGCGTAAAGCGCACGAGGCCACGCGCCCGACGCGCCCGAAGGCGTCGGGGTGCGTCGCGCGGAGCCCACCCGGGCCGCGTCGGTTGGCCCGCAGGTCAGCGCCACCGGCGTCCTCGTCGTCAGGCGGCCCGCGCCTCGGTGGCGGCGGCCGGGGCTGCCGTCGGGCCGTCGGCGGGCGCGTGAATATCGATTGTCGCGACGAGTGTGTGGTGTGCGCGAAACGAAACATTGGGCTTGAACGAACGGCTGTGCTCGGGTGCCAGTCGGAGGCCGGGAATGGCCTCGGCGAGTCGGGTGAGAGCCACACCGGCCTCCAGTCGCGCCAATGCGGCCCCGATGCAGAAATGCGGCCCGTGGCCGAACGACAGGTGGTCGGCGGCGTCGGGGCGGCGCGGGTCGAACCGGTCCGGGTGGGCGAACACCGCGGGGTCCCGGTTCGCCGCTCCGATCATCAGCAGGCAGCGCGCCCCCGCCGGAATGGTGGCCCCGCCCACTGTGACGTCGCGGCGCGTCACCCGCAGCCAACCGTCGATGGCGGGCGCGAACCGGAGGGTCTCGGTCACGAAGTCGGGCACGGATCGTGGGTCGGCGACGAGCGCGCGCCACCGCTGCGGGCGGGACAGGGCCTCGTCGAGCGCGTGGGCGAGCAGGCCGGCGGTCGTCTCGTGCCCGGCGACCAGGAGGTTGAAGGCGAGGCTCGCCACCTCGGTCACCGTCAGCACCGTGTCGTCGTCGTCGCGGTAGGTCAGCGCCCGGCTGATGAAGTCGACGCCGTCGCGGCCACTGTCGAGCCGCCGCCGCACCAGGTCCTGGCAGTACCGCCAGAACTCCAGCAGACCCCGGGCCAGGCGTACCTGCTCGTCCGGGTCGGGCTGCCCCCAGATCAGGGCGACCTGACCGTCCGCCCACCGCCGGATCTGGTCGACGTCGGCGTCGGGCACCCCCAGGATGTCCAGGATGACCAGCAGCGGAAGCTCGGTGGTGAACTCACCGACGAGATCCGCCCGCCGGCCCGCGCGGTCGACGAGTCGGGACACCAGCTCGTCGACGCGGCGACGGACGATCGCGCCGTACTCGGCCTCGGCCCGGTCCGCGGTGTTGGCGAAGGTGGCCCGCAGGGCGCGGCGGGTACGCGGGTGCGTCGGCGGGTCGGCGGCGGCCGTCGTGGGTGGCGCGTCGATCTGCACGATGACGCTCATCGCCTCCGGGCAGACCTCGTAGATCGGGGCGAGGGTGAGGGCGTTGCCGAACGTCGCGGTGTCGGCGAGGGCGTGCCGGACGTCCACGTGCCGGCTGATCAGCCACAGGCCCAGATCCTCGGCGTAGGGCACCCGGTCGGGGTCGTCGAGAATGCGTCGCCAGGCGCTGGCGGGGTCGGTGAGATAGACCCCGGAAAACGGATTCAACTGCATCGAACGCCTCCTGACGCGCCGTGCGAAACCAGCGGCGCTCGCATTCCGTACGTCGCCGAAGGCGGGCCGACAATGGTGCGCATCTGCCGCGCGTCCTTCACGGTGCGCCGGCCCGATGCGCAAGTCAAGATAGGCCGATATCTATTTGCCGGCCGTGCCAGTTGTCGGTCGCAGAACCATTCCGACCCTGGCCGTCCGCACCTTGCACCCCGGTGCTTGCCCGCTCCGTCCCCAGGCGCAACCCCGATCGCGTCTCCGCCATCCGCAGCGGCCGATGGGATTACCACATCGTGCAATCCTCATTTGCGACAACGATTCCGTGGCACCGAACGTGACGCCGGAGCGGGAGGCGCAACGCAGGGGACGGGCGCTCAGCCGTCGGCGCTCCGGCCCGCCGGCGTGGTCAGGTGGGTCAGCCAACCGCGCAGGCGCTCCAGCGCGCCCGTCGATTCGAGCAACGAGAGGCCGCCGCCCACCATCGCCACACCCGCCGTGGCGGCGACCATCCCGACCGGGTACTCCCGGGCCGGGAACGCCAGCAGGCCCAGCACGGTGACCGCCGCCCCACTGAGTGCCAGCAGCGCCCCGGCGAGGGCGTCCCGCCGCTCGGCGAACACGAAGACGAGCGTCACGCCCAGCCAGCACAGGCCGGCCACCGCGACCAGGACGGCGGTCACCACGGAGCCCTCGCGGGCCAGACCGACGCTGGCCGGAACGCTGAGCACGCCCAGCACGCCGGCCCGGGACCAGAACACGCGGGCCTGGCGCAGCAACGCGAGGCCGGCACTGTCCGCGCCGAAGAGGTGCCGGCGGTGGCGCAGGACGAGAAGGCCCAGCAGCACGGCGAAGGTCCCCAGGGTCACCCCGACGAACCGGGCCCCGGCCCGCTCGACACGGAGGGCGTCGGTGACGACGAACAGCCCCACGGTGCAGACGCTGATCCCCGCAAGCGAGGTCAGAGCTGTCGCCCGGTCCCGGGCGACAAGCGCGGCGCAGGCGATCGCCACGACCGACACCAGGGTGAGCGGCCCGGCCCACGACGACGGCGTCGTGACGGCCAGCGCGACACCGGCGACCGCTACGGAGAGCAGGATCCGGGGCAGCGCCTCGGCCAGCGGGGCGCGCTCGTCGAGTCGATTGTGGCCGTACACCACCGCCACGACCAGGATCACCGCGCCGACGGCTACCGGTGGGAGAACGGTGGCCAACTGGTTCAGGGCCACGGCCGAGCCCGCCGGGCCCAGCCACCCGACCAGCCGCAGCCGCCACCGCCCCGTCCCGGCCCGCGGCGGGGAGGGCTGCGGTTCGCGTACGGACGACATGCCGCCAGCCTCGCACCCGGGCACCAGTCCGCACGAGTGCTCGCCGCCGGCCGAGGTGCGGCCGGCGGCGAGCGAGGGGATACGGATCAGGAGTAGGGAAGGCGCAGCACGGACTGGTTGCCGACGCCCAGGGTGGTGGGGTTGTTGCCGATGGCCGACCAGACCTCCACCCGGACCGTGCCGTTGCTCAACGTGCCCAACGAACCGGTCGCCGAGGCCAGGCCGGCGGCCTGGGTGTAGTGCTCGTAGCCGGCGACCGGGTCGGTGGCGAAGTAGCGCCACGTCTCCGTCCGGTCCCAGCTGCCGTTGCCGGTCAGGTCGTAGGACACGCGCACCTGCACGCCGTTGCCGACGGCCGCGCCGGCGTCGAGGAACAGGTCGAACGTGGTCTGCGCTCCGGAGTAGGCGAGGTTGAGGCCGGTCGCCGTGAAGACCTGCGGGTTGGTCGGCGTACCGTCGTGGTTTCCGTTGGCGGCCGCGACGGTGGTCGTGGCCGCGCTGCCGGCGGCGCCCAGCCCACCACCGGACAGCAGGTAGCGCGTGGGCGAGCCCGAGCTCGGCGGCGGCGTGGTGGGTGCGGCAGTGGTGGGCGGGGGAGTCGTCGGCGGGGCCGTGGTGGGCGGCGCGGTGGTGGGTGGCGCGGTGGTCGGCGGGGTCGTGCTCGGCGGCACGCCGCCGGAGGCGTTGCCACCGCTCCAGGTGTACGCCCCGGTGGTGGCCGTCCGGCCGGCCGCCACGGTGAGCCGGGTGCCGGTGGAGAACGTGACCGTGATCGGGTTTGCCGTCGGGTTCGACGCCACGTAGGTGCGTGCCCCGTTGCGGGAGAAGACCGCGCTCAGCGGGTGGTTGGCGGTGACAGTCGTGTCGACGGTGCCCAGCGCCGCCAGGTTGCGGATCCAGTGGAAGGTGTGTGCCCGGCTCTCTCCCTCCTCGGGGGTGTAGCCGGGATTGGCGCGCAGGTTCGCCAGGGCCGCGTCGCCGTCGCCCAGGGCCTGGAACTGCCAGAGGATGTCCTGCCACACCGTCGGCTGCCCGCCGTTGTTGCGGACCAGCTCGGCGTAGTTGGTGCGCACGTACGCCGGGTTGTTGCCCAGGTAGAGGTGCCCGCCGGTGACCGGCAGCAGGTTGATGCCCTGGATCATCTCCGGCTCGCCGCTGAACCAGGTGGCGTACGCGCCGCCGTCGCCCCAGACCATGCCGACAGTCGAGTGCCCGAAGGCGGCGGGGAAGTTCTGGTCGCCGGCGTCGAACCAGTACTCCTGGATGGCGGCGGCCTGCGTCGTGTAGAGGAAGATGCCGGCGTCGCGTACGGCGGTGTCGCCGGTGACCTGCCCCCACTGGATGAGGGCGTTGGCGAAGTTCATCCCCTCGGACGACGACTCCTGGTTGTTGCCGGAGCCGAACGAGCCGTGCCCGGAGGCCCAGTCGTGGCCGGCGTAGATGTCGAAGTCACGCAGGTAGGGAAAGCGGGTGTCGTCGCGGCGGTAGTTGTTGGCGTCGCGGATCAGCAGGTCCACCATGCCGCCGTAGCGGCTGGTCGCGGCCCACGACGGGTCGAACTTGGCGAGGGTCGCGGCGGCGGCGATGAAGTAGCCGTAGTGAAAGTGGTGGTCGTTGAGTTCCTGGTCGGAGCCGTACGACGCCGGGTAGCCGATCAGGGTGCCCCAGTTGGCGTCGTAGTAGAAGAGCCTCTGGGTCTTGCCGCTGGACGCGGTGAACCAGTCGGTGAGGGTGCTACGGATCGCGTTGAGCGCGCTGTCGCGGGTGGCCGTGTCGTTGACCAGGTCGGCGACCTCGGCGAGCCGGGCGGCCCGGCCGAGCCCCTTGCCGGTCCAGTACGTGTCGTTGCCCCGCTGGTCCATCGGGTTGCCCCGGGCGGCGGCCAGGTGGCCGGTGAGCGTGGCCAGGTCCGCGCCGCTGCCGTCGCCGACGGCCGGCAGTTCGGGCAGGACACCCTGGAACGCCATGGCGGTGCGGAACTGGTTGACGCCGGTGAGGACCTTCATCCGACCCCGCGCCGACGGGTAGGTGGGCGTGATCGGCGTCGAGCCGGCCAGCGACTTCCACTGGTGCGGGTAGAGGCTGACCACTGTCTGCGTGGCGGTCCCCTCCCGGGCGGTGGTGGTGAACGCGTACGTCGTGCTCAGGCCGTTCGTCGACGGGTCGTACGAGTAGGAGACCCGGGTGCCGGTGACGTGGGCGTGCGCGTACCGGCCGTAGGTGGCGGCCAGGTCGGCCCGCTCGGTGGCGTTCGCCGTCGGGGGCAGCAGGGCGACGGAGAAGTAGCCGCGACCGGCGAGGGTGGAGGAGATGCGACCGCCGCTGACGGTCCAGGTCGCGCCGCTGGGGGCGTACGCCACGTAGTCGTGGCCGTTGACCCGGAAGCCGATGGTGGCGCCGCTGCTGGACCAGACGTCGGGGGTGCCGGACGTGCCGATCACCGCGTCGCCGCCGCTGGCCTGGAAGTACGCGAACGGCAGGCCGTGGCCGATGGTGGCGCGCAGGGTGCGGGTCCCGTCGCTCCAGTACGGGCTGACCGTCCAGTCGGTCCAGCCGTCCACAGTGACCTGGGGTGCGGCGAGCCCGGCCACGCCGACGCGGATGTCCTGCACGTACGGGTAGTGGTACTCGCCGACGCCGGTCGCCGTGCCGCTGATGGCGGGTGTGGAGTTGGCCGAGAAGCCGAGACCGTCGGTGAACGTGTCGTACGAGGTGGGGTGGGCGTGCAGTGGCTCGCTGAAGGCGCAGTCGGTGCGCTTCCACAGCAGCGAGGACCACCAGTCGTTGGTGGGAACGGCGCCGGCGGGCGCGTTGGCGGTGGCGTACTGCCGGGGGTTGCTGGACATCGCGCCGCAGCCGGTGGGGAGCGCGCCGACGGGGGTGGTGGTGTAGCTGCCGGCGCCCACGGGCGCGGCCTCGGCGGCGCGGGTGACGGGGATCGTGAGGCCACCGACGACCAGGGCCAGGGCGGTGGCGGCTGCCAGGGCCCAGCGGCGGTGGGGGACGGGAGGTTTCATGGTGCCTCCATCGCGCGTCCCGGTACGGACCGTGCCGACCCGGGCGCGTAGCGTCTGAATTGTGGAAAACGTCGATCGAGAGAGCGCTCTCTCAGCCGGCACGGTAATCGACCGTCGAGATCCCCGTCAATGTGTCAGTCCGGTTGCGTGCTGATGTCGCAAACTGATCGCCCGCTGTGCCGGCTACCTCTCCGCCGCGCCGACCCCGTCCAGGTCGGCGTGCAGCGCGTCCGGCGCACGCATCCGCCACGCGTCGGTCACGAGTTCGCTCAGGCGCTCGACGTCGACGGCCACCAGGCGCAGCAACACCAGCGGCAGTCCCTCGTACCCGGAGGTCGTGAAGAAGACCTCGGGTTCGCCGAGCAGGAGGGCCTGCTTCTCGGCCTCGTCCCCGACGAACAGCACCGCGATGTCGCGCCGGATCACCCGCGGCCTGCCGGGCCTGCGCTCGGGATAGGACCAGACGAAACCCTTGTCGGCCACCCGGAAGTCGAAGCCGTCGCTCTGGATCTCGACCGTGTGGGGCAGGGACAGGGCCAGGCGGCGTACGTCGTCGGCGTCAGCCACCGAGACCCCGCACCGCGCGTGCCATCAGCATGCGCCGAGGTTACGCACCGGGACCGACAGCCGTCGGGCGGGCCGCCCGACGGTGGCGTCAGCCGGTCGCGACGGACAGGTCGACTGCCGTCGCGCCGAGGACCGCCCGGTCGCCCTCGCGCTGGACGTAGCCGATCACCGTGGCGCGGCGACTGTCGAGATTCGGCGGCGTGGCCAGCTCCACCCGGCCCTGCTCGGCGTTCAGGGATACCGAGGCGAAGGCGCGCACCACGTTGTCCTGCCGCAGCGTCCGGCCGGCGTTCTCGCCGCGGGCAATCTCGCTGTCCAGGCCGCGCTGCACGACCGCCACGTTGACCACGGCACGTTGCGGCAGCGGCCGCACGCGATAGTCCACTGCCATCCCCTGTCCGCCGTCCGCGGCGTCCGACACGGACAGCGTGAGGGGCGCGGTGACTGTCGACGTCAGGGCCGACGCGATGGCGCTCGCCGCCCGGCGACGGTCGGAGCCGACGAACTCCACGGTGCCGTTGACGATCATCTGCGGCGTGTAGAGCCCTCCGGTGCCGAACCCACGCGCGTACGCCTCCTGCCGCGCGGTGTACGCCGCGTCCGCGAACTGGTCGGGCCAGCCCAGGTCGTCCCAGTAGTCGACGTGGAAGCCGAGGGCGAAGACGGGCTCGCCCCGCGTCCGGGCGTCCTGGTCGATCTCGGTCAGCAGCTCCTCGGCCGGAGGGCAGCTGTTGCAGCCCTGCGAGGTGAACAGCTCCACGACGGCGACACCGCCGCCCGTCGCCGAGGACGGCGGATCCGGCGAACGGGCAGGGTCCGACCCGTGGGGCGACGGGTTCGTCATGGCGTCTCCTCCCAGAGCTGCTGGCGACCCCTGCGATTCCCGTTACCGCACCGACAACGCCTGGTCAGCGGGGCCGCGAGGGCCGATGGGTGCGTCCACGGCCGGCGGGTGCCGCACTACCACGAATCCACCGTCGCGCCCGGCGGTGCCACTTACGGGTAAACACCATCGAAGCGGCGTACTCCTCCGATAGCGTGCCAATGAGAGGAAACCTCGTATTCCTTCCACAAAGCGGCTAAGGAGTCAGGAATGAAGCGCAGCGTAGCGCTAGCGGCGGCCCTCCTGGTGGGCCTGACCGGTGCCGGAACGCTCCCCGGAGCTGCCTTCGCCGACGGCGGCGGCCCGGCCGGCAACCACGACGAGCGCGGGGGAGGTGGAAACCACCAGGACAGCGAGGGCGCGGTCTTCGTCCAGACCAACAAGGCCGAGGGCAACACCATCAAGGTGTACGACCGGGACGAGGACGGCCGCCTCAGCAAGGCCGGCGAGTACGAGACCGGCGGGCTGGGCGGCTTCACCATCGGCGCGCCCCTCGACGCGCTGGCCTCGCAGGGCTCCCTCGTCTACCACAAGGGGCTGCTCTTCGCCGTCAACGCCGGCAGCAACACCGTGACCGTCTTCCGCGTGGACGGCACCCGGCTGCACAAGCTCCAGGTCATCTGGTCCGGCGGTCTACTGCCGGTCAGCATCGCGGCCCGCGGTGACCTCGTCTACGTGCTCAACGCCGGCGGCGAGGGCTCGGTGCAGGGCTTCGAGCTGCACAAGGGGCGCCTGTCGCGCGTCGAGGACGCCAACCGGTCGCTCGGCCTGCACAACGGCAACCCGCCCGCGTTCGGGACGGCTCCGGCCCAGGTCAAGATCGACCCGGACAGCGAGTTCGTCCTGGTGTCGACGAAGGGCGCCAACGTCATGTTCAGCTACGAGATCGGTCGCGACGGCGAGCTGGCCCGCAACCCCGTCGTCAGCGACGCGGGAAACACGCCGTTCGGCTTCACCTTCGACACCGAGGACTCGCTGCTGGTCACCGAGTCGGGCGCGAACGCGGTCAGCCGGTTCGAGCTCGACGACGACGGCACGCTCGACCAGGTCGGGCCGTCGGTGCCCAACGGTCAGCAGGCGCCGTGCTGGATCCAGCGCGTGGGCGACTACTTCTTCGTCGCCAACGCCGGTAGCTCCACCATCAGCTCCTACCGGGTCGACGACGACGGCAAACTCCAGCTCGTCAAGGAGGTCGCCGCGGACACCGGTGGCGGGTCGATCGACATGACCACCAGCGACGGCTTCCTGTACGTGCAGAACGCCACCGCCGGCAACGTGCAGGGCTACGAGGTGCACGACGACGGCTCCCTGAGCCTCGTCACCACCGTCGAGGGCCTGCCGAAGTTCGCCGACGGCATCGGCATGGAGGGCATCGCCGCCTCCTGACGGTCGGCACACCGCTGGTCCCCGTCGATCCCGACCGGGACCAGCGCTGGTTTCGGCGGTGCCCGGTCCGGGGCAGAAGAGCGTCGCTGACGACAACACCTTCGGAAGGGACGGCCTCGTGGAAATCCAGGGCTTCTTCACCGCGATCATCATCGGCCTGGTCATCGGCGCCCTCGGTCGGCTCGTGGTGCCCGGCAGGCAGAACATCTCGATCGTGCTCACCCTGGCGATCGGCGTGCTCGCCGCGATCCTCGGCACCCTCGTGGCCGGTGGGCTCGGCGTCGACGAGACCGCCGGCATCGACTGGATCGAGCTGCTCCTGCAGGTCGTGTTCGCCGCGATCGGCGTGGCCGTCACCGCCGCCGCGTACGGCCGCCGCCGCCTCTGACGTCCCCGGGCCGGCCCGCTCCGCCCGGCGCGGAGCGGACCCGCCCGCGCGCCGCGGTGACCGCGGGTGGCCGCCACGGGTGCTGTGCTTGGATGGTCCGGTGCAGTTCACCGTGACAGAGGCGCCGACGCGGGAGCGGTTCGAGGCGCGCGACGAGACGGGCGCGGTCGCCGGGGTCGTCACCTACCAGCTGACCGGCGCCATCATCGCCTACACCCACACCGAGGTCGATCCCGCGTACGAGGGCCGCGGCGTCGGGTCGACCCTGGCCCGCGCCGTCATGGACGACGCGCGGGCCAGGCGACGCACCGTGGTGCCGATCTGCCCGTTCCTCGCCGAGTGGCTGGTCAAGCACCCGGAGTACGAGGACATCGTCGTGCGCTCCACCCGAAAGGTGAAGTAGCGCCGGCTCGACGCCGGTCGCTGAGCGGGATGGCCCGTGTCTCCACCGGCTGGCCTCTCATTCTCCCTGGTCGTCGGTGCGGTGGCGTTCGATCGTCTCGGCGATCCGCTTGATCCGGCGGAGTCGGGCGTCCCAGGCGTCGCCGACGGCGGTCAGTTGGGCGACCGCGCGGGCGAGCTGCGCCTCGTCGACCCGGTAGTGACGCTCACGACCCGCCGCCGCGGAGTGGATCAGGCCGACCCGGTCCAGGACGGCCAGGTGCTTCGAGACGGCCTGGCGGGTGACGGGCAGCCGCTCGCTCAGCGACGTGGCGGTGCCGGGCCCGCCGGCGAGCAGCAGGTCGATCATGCTGCGCCGGGTCGGGTCGCCGATCGCCGACCACAGGGCGTCGTCCACCGCCGTGGTCATGACGCGGCGACCAGCTTCGCGACGTACACGCCCAGGGCGGGGACGTAGTGGTTCCACCCGCTGACGTGGTCCTGGTACTGCTTCTCCAGGACGGCGACCTCCCAGCCCATCTCCCGGAAACCGGTCTCCGTCATGCGGATGCGGGTCCCGGCTCCGATGGGGACCAGGTCGAACGTGACGAACAGCGACTGCCCGCCGCGGTCGGGCTCGGTGAAGCACCACCGGAAGGAGAACCGCTTCGGCGGGTCGACGTCCACGACGGCGAGGTCGACTGTCGTCGTCTCGCCGGTCTGCGCGTCACGCCACACCAACTCGCCGGGCGCGCCCTCGACCGGTTCGAACCGTGCGTCGTCGGGCCACCACTCCCGCACGTGCTCGGGCTGGCTGATCACCTCGAAGACCACCTCGGGTGAGGCGTCCACGTCGATGTCGCGTTCGATGACTCCGTACTCCATGCGTACCACCCTTTCGCAACCTTTGGTTGCGTAAGGCTATGCCACCCTGGCGCGTCGCGCAACCCTTTGTTGCGCTTTCGGGGACGGTTCCGGGCCGGCGCACAGGAAGTGCGACGACGGTACGGTTCATGATGGGTAGCCTGTCCGGCCCGCAACGTCCCCCGGGAGATCCGAACGATGACAGCGTCCTCCTTCCGTGCCCTGCACCACGACCGCGCCCCCGGTGACCCGCTCGTCCTGCCCGGGCCCTGGGACGCGGGCAGCGCCCGGGTCTTCGCCGACGCCGGCTTCCCGGCGCTCGCCACGCCGAGCGCCGGTGTCGCCGCCTCCCTCGGCTACGAGGACGGCGCCACCCCGCCCGCCGAGATGTTCGCCGCGGTGGCGCGCATCGTCCGGGCCGTCTCCGTGCCGGTGTCCGCCGACGTGGAGGACGGCTACGGGCTCGCACCCGGCGAGCTGGTCGAGCGGCTGCTGGAGGCGGGCGCCGTCGGCTGCAACCTGGAGGACTCCGAGGGGCACGCCACACTCAAGGACCCGCAGCGGCACGCGGACTGGCTGGCCGAGGTGCGAGCGGCGGCGGGTGACGCGCTGGTCATCAACGCGCGCGTCGACACCTTCCTGTTCGGTTCGGGCGACCCGGCCGACGCCATCGCCCGGGCGAAGCTGTACGTCGCGGCGGGCGCCGACTGCGTGTACCCGCTACTTGCGCCCACCGAGGTCCTCCCGACCCTGCGCGAGGGCATCACCGGCCCCCTCAACATGGCCGCCGGCCCGAGCCCGGACTCCGTGGCCGAACTGGCCCGGCGCGGCGCCACCCGGATCACGTTCGGCCCGGGCATGCAGCGGTACGCGATGGGCGCGGTCAGCGACCTCGCGGCCAACCTGCGCGCCTGAGGTCGCGGCCAGCCGGTGTGCCCGAGGTCGCGGCCAGCCGGTGTGCCTGAGGCTGCGGCCAGCCGGTGTGCCTGAGGCTGCGGCCAGCCGGTGTGCCTGAGGCTGCGGTCGACCTGCGCGGCTGCCCTCGCGGTCGCCGCTCCCGAGGTGTTGTCGGCCGCGCCGGAGGCGTGCGTGCCGCGCCGCACGCGCACGGCCCGCGCGTGCGTCCCACGCCCACGCGTTGCGTCCCACGCCCACGCGTTGCGTCCCACGCCCACGCGTTGCGGTCCACGCCCACGCGTTGCGGCCCACGCGGGTGTGCCGCGCGCCCGGCGGTCAGGCGTCGGCGCGGGCGGCCAGGGCGTCGACGAGGCGGCGGGCGGAGCCGGCCAGGTTCCACCGGCCGGCCAGCTCGAGCAGCCGTTCCGGGTCGGCGGCGGCGGTCGGCAGCGCGGTGGGCAGCTCCGGCAGCGCCACGTCCAGGGCGACCCGGACCACTGTCGGCGCGACGGCCAGATAGTCGCGGGCACCGGCCAGCTTGGTGCGCAGCCCCGGGGCGAAGGACGAGTCGGAGTCGTCCAGCGCGGCCAGGATGCCGTCGATGCTGCCGTACCGCTCGATGAGCCGCGCGGCGGTCTTCTCGCCGACCCCCGGCACGCCGGGCAGGCCGTCGCTGGGGTCGCCGCGCAGGGCGGCGAAGTCGGCGTACCGGTCGGCCGGCACGCCGTAGCGGGCGCGGACCGCCGCGTCGTCGCAGTCGTCGAGCTTGGCCACGCCGCGCCCGACGTAGAGCAGCCGCACGTCCCGGGTGTCGTCGATGAGCTGGAACAGGTCCCGGTCGCCGGAGACCACCTCGACCGGGCCGGGCTGGGTCACCGAGAGCGTGCCGAGCACGTCGTCGGCCTCGTAGCCGGTCGCGCCGACGGCGGGGATGCCGACGGCCTCGAGGACCTCCAGGATCATCGGCACCTGCGGGGAGAGCGTGTCGGGCACGACCTCGCCCCCCTGCGGGGCCACCCGGTGCGCCTTGTACGACGGCAGCAGGTCGACGCGCCACGCCGGCCGCCAGTCGTAGTCCAGGGCGCACACCATCCGGTCGGCCCCGCGGCCGCGGATGAGCGTGGCGAGCATGTCGAGGAAGCCGCGCACCGCGTTGACGGGCTGGCCGTCCTCGGTGCGTGCGGCGGACTCGGGGATGCCGAAGTAGGCCCGGAAGTAGAGGCTGGGTGCGTCGATCAGCAGGATCGGGGATCGGTGTGCCACGCCCGACAGCCTGGCACAGCCCCCCGACGATCAGCGGTACGCCCGGCCGCCCGGCGGCGTCAGCGCCGCTCGTCGGGTCGGTAGACGGTGGCCCGTCGGGCGAGGTGCTGCACGACGTAGCTGGTCACCAGCAGCAGGATCGCCACCAGCACCTCGACCCAGGCGGCGACGCCGTCGGCGACGGTGAGCCCGATGACCAGCAGGACCAGCCCGACGAGCGCGAGGACCCCGGCCCACAGTTGCCGGCGGCGGCGGGTCGCCGTCCGGTTCGCGTCGTTCGCTGTCACGTCGGCCCTCCCGGTCGCGGCCACCCGCGCGGGCGTCCCGAACCCAGGCTATGGCCCGCCGAAGCCGCCCGAGCAGGGAAATGGCCGTGCGGGTGGGGCCAGGTACGGCGCAGACTGCCGGGGTGGCGTTCCTTCCCGGCCTGGTGCTGGCCCGCCGGTACCACGACGAGGTGGTCGCGCCGATCCTGCGCGGTCGTCTCCCCGGCCTGCGGTACGCGGCGGGGCTGCTCGACGGTGGCTCGGAGGTGCTGGGCCTGGACACGGCCCGGTCCACCGACCACGACTGGGGCCCGCGCGTGAACGTCTTCGTCGGGACGGCTGACGCCGCGGCGATCCCGCGGATGAGCGCCGTGCTGGACGCCGACCTGCCGGCGGACTTCCTCGGCTGGCCCACGCGTTTCGCTGGCGACGACGGACGACTGGGCGTCGCCGACGCCGCCGGAACGCGGCACGGGGTCACCGTCGACGAGGTCGCCGGTTGGTGGCGCCGCCGGCTCGGCTTCGACCCGATGGCCGGTGTCGGCACGACGGACTGGCTCGCGAGCCCGACCCAGCGGTTGGCGGAGGCGACCGGTGGTGAGGTCTTCCACGACGGCCTCGACGGGGCGTTGACCGCTCGACGGGCGGCGCTGCGGTGGTACCCGCCGGACGTGTGGCGGTACGTCCTGGCCGCGGTGTGGACGCGGATCGCGCAGGCTGAGCACCTGCCCGGCCGGTGCGCCGAGGTCGGCGACGAACTGGGCAGCCGGATCGTGACCGGCGGCATCGCTCGTGACCTGCTCCGGCTCGGTCTGCTGCTGCGTCGACGCTGGCCGCCGTACGACAAATGGCTCGGCACGGCCTTCGGCCGGCTGCCCGGCGCGGCACCGGCGGTCGCGGCGCTGGCCGAGGCGACCGGCCCGGGCGACTGGACCTGCCGCCAGGCCGGCCTGGTCGAGGCGCTGGAGACCATGGCCCGGTGGACCGACGAGACCGGTCTGGCCGCGCCGGTACGCGCCCGTGCCGTGCCGTTTCACGGCCGGCCGTTCCTGGTGCTGCGTGCCGAGCGCGTCACCGCCGCGCTACGCGCCGCGGTGACCGACCCGGCGCTGCGCGACCGGCCGCCGCTGGGCGCGGTCGATCAGTACGTGCACAGCGTCGACGTGCTCAGCGACGCCACCCGAATTCGCGGGGTCGCCGACGGCCTGTGGTCGGGTACGGTCACCGACCGATGATGACGGCCGGACGCGGGCCCTCGTCGCGGTCGTGGTCGCTGAGGTCGCGCAGGTGGCGGACGGGGGAGAGCACCAGCATCAGGGGCGCGCAGATGAGGGTCGCCGCGAAGACGAACAGGGTGGCGCGGGCGCCGAGCGGGCCGGCGAGCGCGCCGGCGACCAGCCCGCCGACCGGGATGGCGCCCCAGGAGACGAACCGCACTGTCGCCATCACCCGGGAGAGGAGTTCGGGTGGGCTGGCGATCTGCCGGTACGTCCGGGTGGTCACGCTGAGCACGACCGTGCCGAGGGAGAAGACGATGCTGCCGGCGGCGAAGGCGACGTAAGCCGGCCAACCGGTGCCCCCGGGGATCAGGAACGCTCCGGCGACCGTCGTGAACCCGGCGGCGACCAGCGCGCGGGCGCTGCCGAGCCGCGTGGTGATGCGGGTGGTGAGGGCCGCACCGACGAGCGCGCCGACACCCTCGACGGCGAGCAGGACGCCGACCAGGCCGGCCGGCGCGTGCAGCTCGCGGACCAGGTAGAGCGGGTGCAGTGCGAACTGCGCGCCGCAGACGAAGTTCATGGCCGTGGCGGCCCCCATGCACGGGCCCATGACCGGGTGGTACGCGACGTAGCGCCAGCCCTCGCGGATCAGCTCACCGACCGGCGGCCACTGCGCGGGCGCGTCGACGCGGCGCGCGGGCAGGGTACGCAGCAGAGCCGCCGAGACGAGGTAGCTGGCCGAGTCGACGAGCAGGGTGGGCACCGCGCCGAGCGCCTGCACGGCGAGCCCACCGAGCGATGGGCCGCTGAGCAGGGTCGCGGCGTGGGTGGCCGAGGTGAGGCTGTTGCGCGACTGCAACTGCTCGCGCTCGACGATGCTGGGCAGGAAGGTCGAGTTGGCCACGTCGAACAGCACGTTGGCGAAGCTGACGACGAGCGCGGTCACCACCAGGTGGGTCACGGTGAGCTGCCCCCACCACCAGGCCAGCGGGATCGACGCGACGGCGAGGGCGCGGGCCAGGTCCGCGCCGACCTGGGTGCCGCGCAGCGGGAGGCGCTGCACGATCACACCGGCGGGCAGGCCGATCACGATCCAGGCGACGTAGCTGGCCGAGGCGATCAGACCCATCTGCCAGGCGGAGGCGTCCAGGACGGTGAGCGCGGTCAGCGGCAGGGCCACCGCGCCGACCGCCGACCCGACCAGACTGGTCGTGCCGGCGGTCCACCAACGCCAGAACACTCCGGCCCGTTCGTCGACGTGCATGTCGTCGGCCCCCGTCCGTCGCGCCGATGCGTTCCAGGTGTCAGTGCGTTGCCGTTGGCGGCATGTGCCGTCCCTGGTGCGTTCCAATCTGGAACGGACTATAGTCGTGGCGGGTCGGAGGGAGGAAGAGGGTGCGACGAGACGATCTCGCGGACGCGGACTGCGGCATCGCGCAGGCGCTCGGCGTGCTGGGGGACTGGTGGACGTTCCTCATCGTGCGCGACATCGCCGGCGGCACGACCCGCTTCGAGGCGCTCCAGCGCGAACTGGGCGTCAGCCGGCGGGCGCTGACCGAACGCCTCGCCGCCCTGGTCGAGCACGGCGTGCTGGAACGCCGCCCGTACTCGGCGCACCCGCCCCGGCACGACTATCTGCTCACCGCGAAGGGCGAGGGGCTGTTGCCGGTGCTCATCGCCCTACAGGACTGGGGAACGAGGCACCTGATGGGTGACGGAGAGTTGACCGCGACCGCCGACGACGCCTCGGCCGAGGCGCGACGGGTACACGCGCTGGTGGGCCGACGGCTGCCGGAGGTCGCCCTGGCCGGCACCGACGGCCGGCCGGTCGCGTTGACCGCGCCGGACGTCTGGAGCGTCCTGTACCTGTTCCCGGGGGCGTACGCGCCGGGAACGCACGCCTACCCGCCGGGCTGGGCCGAGATCCCCGGCGCCCGGGGCTGCACTCTCGAATCGACGACGTACGCCGACCGGTACCCGGCCTTCGCGGCGGCCGGGGTACGGGTGCGCGGGATCAGCACCCAGCGGCCGGATGAGCTCGCCGAGTTCGCCGCGTACGCTCGGCTGCCGTTCCCGTTGCTGTCCGATCAGGACGTTCGACTCGCCGCGGGGCTGCTGCTGCCGGTCTTCTCCGCCGGCGGGGTGACCCGGTTCAAGCGACTGACGATGCTCATCGACCCGACGTCGGTGGTGCGGGCGGTGCAGTTCCCGGTCACCGATCCGGCCGGCTCGGTCGACGAGATGCTGGCTCTGGCCCGCGACCCCGCGGCGATCCCCGGCTGACGCGGCGGCGTCGACCCACGGACGATCCCCGGCCGACGCGGCGGCGTCGGCCGGGGATCGCGGCGTCCGGTTCGGGGTCAGGCGGGGAGGGTCCAGCGCTGGTTGGCGCCGGCGAAGCAGTCCCAGATCTGGAGTCGGGCGCCGTCGGCGGAGCTGTTGTCGGTGACGTCCAGGCACTTGTTGGACTGCGGGTTGCGCAGGGTGCGGTTGGACTGCGCCTGCCAGACCTGCGCGCCGCTGCCGTTGCAGTCGTACAGCTGCACCTTGGCGCCGTTGGCGGTGGAGCCGCTGGCGATGTCGGCGCACTTGCCGAGGGCGCGCAGCGTGCCGTCGCTGGCGACGGTCCAGGTCTGCGCGTTGGTGCCGTTGCAGCCCCAGAGCTGGATGGCGGCGCCGTTGGCGGTGCTCGCGGAGGCCACGTCGACGCACTTGCCGCCGAGGCCGGTGATCTGGCCGGTACGACCGGACGGCGGCGGGGTGGTGCCGCCCATGATGGTGTCGTACATGGCGCTGACCAGCGAGGTGGAGCCGGTGGTGTCCTGCGACAGCTCCCAGTTCATGACGCCGCCGGCGTTCGCGAGGGCCCACTGCGTCTTGCGCTTGACGGTCGGGACGCCGTTGTAGCACTGCTGCGCGCCGCCGGCGGTGGTGCAGTCCCGGTTGGCGTTGGCCGGGTCCAGGGCGACGAGCGCCGAGTACGTGTAGTAGCCGGGGCGGCTGTAGAACGGGATGCCGAGGACGGCCTTGCTGGCCGGCAGGCCGCGGGACTTCCACAGGTTGATGCTGTTGATCGACCAGTCGTAGTTGGAGTGCGGGCTGCCGCCGTCGTACGCCATGATGTTGAGCCAGTCGACCTGGCCGAACACGGCCGTCGGCACGCCGTCGAGGTAGTAGCCCTCGGAGACGACGGCAGCGGTGAGCAGCTTGCCGCGGCTGTGCATGGCGCTGCCGAGCTGGGTCATGACCTGGCTGTAGTTGTTCGCCGAGGCGCCCGGGTCGGGGTACTCCCAGTCGATGTCGACGCCGTCGAGGTTGTACTGGTTGACGAAGTTGACCAGGTTGTTGACGAAGGCGCTCCGGCTGCCGGAGTTGCCGGCGAGGGCCTCGAAGGCCGAGTCGTTGCCGTCGTTCCAGCCGCCGACGGCGATCGAGACCTTGACGTTGTTGGCGTGGGCCTGGGAGACCAGCGAGGAGAGCTTGCTCGGGTTCTCCACCGCGCGCAGGCTGCCGTCGTTGTTGGGCAGCACGAAGGCGTAGTTGATGTGGGTGAGCTTGTTGTACTGGATCGTGTTGACGTTGCCAGCCCACGAGGGCATGTAGCCGACGCTCTTGAAGTTGTTCGGCAGCACCACGGCCTGCGCGGCGGTGGGGACGAGGGTGACGGTGGCGGCGGCGGTGGCCAGGGCGAGCAGGCCGGCGGCGAGGGCGCGGCGCAGTGGTGAGGACATCGGGGGCCTTCCCGTGGGCGGGGGACGACGCCCGCCCGCGCAGGGTTGTCGCGGGCGGGAATTGCGGGACGCAGGAACGGGTGGGCCTCGAGGCAGCCAAATCTTAAAGAGTGTTAACTGTCCCCGTCAATCAACGCCGGTGGATTTCCTCGCCTGGGCGGATGCGGGCTTCTGGGGATGCCCAAACGACCGTTAAGCTCACGGGGTGGGAACCGATGAGTTGTACCCGCCGGACCGGCTGATCGCGGCGCAACGCGCCACCGCCGCCGCCGGCCTGGACGCGCTGCTGCTCACGCCCGGCTCCGACCTGCGCTACCTGACCGGGTACGACGCCCACGTGGGGGAGCGGCTGACCTGCCTGGTGCTGCCCGCCGAGGGCGTGCCCACGCTCATCGTGCCCAGACTGGAACGTCCGGCCGCGGAGGCGGCGCCCAACACCGGCGTCCGCATCGTCGACCACCCCGACGGCGTCGACCCGTACCCCCTGGTCGTCGCCGCCCTCGACGGCCCGCCGGCGGCGGTCGGGCTCGCCGACCGGATGTGGGCCGAGCAGGTCCTCGCCCTGCGCGCGGCGCTGCCCGGCGCCGCGCAGCGGCTCGCCGGTGAGGCGCTGCGCGAGCTGCGGATCCGCAAGTCCCCGGCCGAGGTGGCGGCACTGGCCGACGCCGGCGCGGCCATCGACGAGGTGCATCTGCGGATGGGCCGGTGGCTGCGTCCCGGCCGCACCGAGGCCGAGGTGGCGGCCGACATCGCGGCGGCGATCCGCGACGCCGGGCACGTCAGCGTCGACTTCGTCATCGTGGCCGCCGGACCGAACGGGGCCAGCCCGCACCACGGCACCTCGGACCGGCCGATCGGCGCCGGCGAGCCGGTGGTGGTCGACATCGGCGGCACGATGCCGTCGGGCTACCGCTCGGACTGCACGCGCACCTACGTGGCGGGCGGGCCGGCGCCTGCCGACTTCGTCGACTACTACGCGGTGCTGCACGCCGCCCAGGGTGCGGCGGTGGCGGCGGTGCGCCCCGGGATCACCGGCGCGACGGCCGACGCGGCAGCCCGGGAGCCGATCACCGCCGCCGGTTACGGCGACGCGTTCCTGCACCGCACCGGGCACGGCATCGGCCTGGACGGCCACGAGGAGCCCTACCTGGTGGCCGGTAACGACCGGCCCCTGGAGGCCGGCATGGCGTTCTCCATCGAACCGGGCATCTACCTGGCGGGCCGGCACGGCGCCCGCATCGAGGACATCGTCGTCTGCACGACGGACGGCGTGCAGCGGCTCAACACCACCCCCACGGAGCTCATCGCGCTATGACTGTCGACCGGATCCTCCCCACCGACGAGGCCCACGACCTGCTGGACCTCGCCACCGAGCTGGCCGACCGCGAGCTCGCGCCGAAGGCCGCAGGCTTCGAGGAACGCGCCGAGTTCCCCCGCGAGGTGCTGCGCACCATCGGCCGCGCCGGCCTGCTCGGCCTGCCCTACGCCGAGGAACACGGCGGCGCCGCGCAGCCGTACGAGGTGTACCTGCAGGTGCTGGAGATCCTGGCCAGCCGGTGGCTCGCGGTCGCCGAGGCGGTGAGCGTGCACACCCTGAGCTGCTACCCGGTCGCCGCGTTCGGCACCGCCGAGCAGCGCAAGCTCCTGCCGGACATGCTCGGCGGCGAGCTGCTCGGCGCGTACTGCCTCTCCGAGCCGCAGGGCGGCTCCGACGCGGCGGCGCTGAGCACCCGCGCGGTCCGCGACGGCGACGCGTACGTCGTCTCCGGCACCAAGGCGTGGATCACGCACGCCCGGGTGGCCGACTTCTACAACGTCTTCTGCCGCACCGGCGGGCCCGGCCCGAAGGGCATCTCCTGCCTGGTCGCCGACGCGGGCACCGCCGGCATCGCGCCGCAGGCCGCCGAGCGGACCATGGGGCTGCGGTCGTCGCCGGTGGCGCAGATCGCGTTCGAGGAGGCGCGGGTGCCGGCCGACCGCCTCGTCGGCGGCGAGGGCGCGGGCTTCACCATCGCGATGTCCGCGCTGGACTCGGGTCGCCTCGGCATCGCGGCGTGCGCGGTCGGTCTCGCCCAGGCCGCGCTCGACTACGCCGTCGGCTACGCCCGGGAGCGCCAGCAGTTCGGCCGGTCCATCATCGACTTCCAGGGTCTCGGTTTCCTCCTCGCCGACGCGGCCACCCAGATCTCCGCCGCCCGCGCGCTGACGCTCGCGGCGGCCCGGCTGCGCGACGCCGGTCGGCCGTACTCGATCGAGGCGGCGAAGGCGAAGCTCTTCGCCTCCGACGTGGCGATGCGGGTGACCACCGACGCCGTGCAGGTGCTCGGCGGCGCGGGCTACGTCAGCGATCACCCGGTCGAGCGGTACATGCGGGAGGCGAAGGTGCTGCAGATCGTGGAGGGCACCAACCAGATCCAGCGGTTGGTGATCTCCCGGGCGCTCGCCAAGGGCTGAGACGGCGGGGTCAGCGCGGCGGTCGTCGTCGCCGTCGGGCCGATTTCCCGGTAGGTTGCACGCCGTGGAGGAGATCGACCGCGCCATCGTCGCTGCGCTGACCGCTGACGGCCGTCTGTCGTACACCGACCTGGCCGAGAAGGTGGGGCTGTCGGTGTCCGCCGTGCACCAGCGGGTGCGCCGGCTGGAGCAACGCGGGGTGCTCAAGGGGTACGCCGCCCGGGTGTCGTTCGAGGCGCTGGACCTGCCGTTGACGGCGTTCGTGGCGATCCGGCCGTTCGACCCGTCGCAGCCGGACGACGCGCCGGAGCGGCTGGCCCACCTGCCGGAGATCGACTCGTGCTACTCGGTGGCGGGGGAGGACTTCTACCTGCTGCTGGTGCGGGTGGCCAGCCCGGCGGACCTGGAGCGGGTGCTCCAGGAGATCCGCACCTCGGCGAACGTGACGACCCGGACGACAGTGGTGCTGTCCACGCCGTACGAGAACCGTCCGCCGAAGATCAGTGCCGGGGCGCCGAGTCGGTCGCGGTCCCGGGCGCCGGAGGAGCCGGCTGGTTCCACCGCAGGATGACCTGCCGACCGTGCTCGTGACCGAGCGCGCTGACCGTTGCGGTGTCCAGGCGTAGCCGTCCCCCGGCGGACGGGGGCAGCCCGATCCAGCGGGCGCCGAGCACCCGCAGGCTGTGCGCGTGGCCGACAAGCGCCACGGTGCCCCGGTCGAGCAGTGGCGTGACGCGGGCCAGCACGCGGTCGAGCCGGTCACCCACCTGCGCGGGTGACTCCCCGCCGGGACAGCCGTCGGTCCAGATGTTCCAGTGCGGATCGTCGTCGTGGATGTCGACTGTGGTGCGGCCCTCGTACTCGCCGTAGTTCCACTCGCTGAGGTCCTCGTCGACCGCGTCGACGGTGAGCCCGGCCAGCTGCGCGGTGCGCAGCGCCCGGGAGCGAGGGCTGGACAGCACGGTGACGAAGCGCCGGCCGGCCAGGAACGCGGCGAGGGTGCGGGCCTGTCGCTCGCCGTCGGGGGTCAGCTCCAGGTCGGTGTACGAGGTGTGCCGCAGGCTGGCGCTCCAGGTGGTCTCGCCGTGCCGGATCAGCAGGAGCTCTCCCATGAGGCCAGTTAACCATCGCGGCGGGGTCGGCAGAGCGGCCCTCCCTCAACCTATCTTCCTAGGATGCCTTACGCGGTGTGGGCCGCCCAACACCACCGGTTTCGGCACCGGGAGAGCGGGCAACCGAGCCTCGACAACCGCCAGACCGAGGAGGCGCGATGAGCTTCACCGAGAAGGCAAAGAACAAGGTCGAGCAGATGGCCGGTGCCGCGAGAGAGCGCGTCGGCGACATGACCGACAACGAGTCGATGCGTGGCGAGGGCGCCAGCCAGCAGGGTGACGCACGTGCCAAGCAGACCGGTCAGAACATGAAGGATGCCGGCAGCAAGATCAAGGACGCTTTCAACAAGTGACCTGAGCGGTCTGCGGGTCCCCGGGCGCACCGTCGCCCGGGGACCCGACGCGTGCGGCCGCTAGGGTCGGCGCGTGACAGTGCTCCGTTCCCTGGTGTTGTTCGTGCTGGCAGCCCTGGCCGAGATCGGTGGCGCCTGGTTGGTCTGGCAGGGGTGGAGGGAACAGCGCGGCCTGTGGTGGATCGCCGCCGGAGTGGTCGCGCTGGGCTGTTACGGCTTCGTGGCCACGTTCCAGCCGGACGCGAACTTCGGCCGGATCCTGGCCGCGTACGGAGGGGTGTTCGTGGCGGGCTCGTTGGGCTGGGCGATGGTCGTGGACGGTTTCCGGCCGGACCGCTGGGACCTGGCCGGCGCCGCGCTGTGCCTGCTGGGCGTCGCGGTCATCATGTACGCCCCGCGCGCTGGTGGGCTCGCGGGGCAGTGAGCGTTCCTCGCGTCTGCGATGATTCGCGGCGTGATCCGACCCGGGCTTCGCCCGTTCTGGTGTGGCGTACTGGTGGTGGCTGCCGTTGTCGGCGCTGCCGGGTGCACGGCGTCCCGGGTGCCACCGCAGGAGCAGCCGGTCTTCGTCGGGTCGTCCGCCTCGTCCGCCGTGCCGTCGGCCGGCGCCGCCGTATCGCCGGCGACGCCGACGGTTTCCGGCAGGCCGCAGGGCGCTCCGACGTCGAGGGGTCCCGGTGCGTCGCCGGTGGTTCCGACGCCTACCGTTCCCGGGGCGTCGCGGGTGGGGACCAGGGCGCCGGTGGTCGATCACGGGCCGCGGACGGGTGACAGGGTCGCGTTGACGTTCGACGCGGACATGACCGACGGGATGCTTGCCAACCTGCGCGCCGGCCGGGTGCGGTCGTACGCGAACCTGCGCATCCTGGACCTGCTGGAGCGGGAGCAGGTGCCGGCGACGTTCTTCCTGACCGGCAAGTGGGTGCAGCGCTATCCCGACGTGACCCGGCGGATCGCCGGGAATCCGCGCTTCGAGCTGGCCAACCACACGTACGGGCACGCGGCGTTCACCGCCGACTGTTACGACCTGCCGCGGCTGCCGGTCGACGAGCTGGCAGCCGACGTGGCGAAGACGTTCGAGGTGATCGAGCCGTACGGCGGCCGGCAGACCAGGTACTTCCGCTTTCCGGGGCTCTGCCACGACGCAGCGGCGCTGGACGCGCTGGCGCCGCTGGGCGTGACTGTCGTCGACGGTGACGTGGTGAGCGGTGATCCGTTCGCGAAGGCGTGGAAGCCGTTGGTGCGTGCGGTGCTGGACCACGTACGCCCGGGGTCGGTGGTGATCATGCACGTGACCGAGGCGAACGCGGCGATGACGGATGAGGCGTTGCCGCACATCCTGGCCGGGCTACGGGAGCGCGGGTTGACGCCGGCGCCGTTGTCCGAGGTGCTGGCCAAGGGCTGAGGGTCAGCTTTCGCGGACGTCGTCGACGGTCAGGACGATCTTGCCGCGGCGGGATCCGCGCTCGGCCGTCCGGTGCGCGTCGGCCGCTTTCGCCAGGGGGAAGGCAGCTTCGATCGGCACCCTGAGCCGGCCCTCGGTGAACAGTTCGGCTGCGGCGGGCAGTCCGTGGCGGCCGTCGGGTTCGCCGGCCAGTTGTCCCATGGACAGGCGGACGCCGTGGGTGGGGGCGGTGAAGTCGGCCAGGGTGAGCACCGCTGTCGGGTCGCCGGTGAGGTGGAGCAGTTCGGCCAGGGACCCGGCGCCGGCGACGTCGAGGGCGCGGTCGATCCGGGTCGCTCCCACGGCGTCGAGGCGGTTCGTGAGGTCGGGGCCGTAGGTGACGGGTGTCGCCCCGATCTGGCGGAGGAGGTCGTGGTTGTCGGCGCGGGCGGTGCCGATGACGTGGACGCCGCGAGCGGCGGCGAGTTGGACGGCGATGCTGCCGACACCGCCGGCGGCGCCGTCGACGAGGAGTGTCATGCCGGGCCGTAGGTCCAGCAGGTCGAGGGCCCGGGTGGCGGTTTCGATGCTGGTGCCGGCCGCGCCTGCCTGGGTCCACGGCATGGTGGTGGGCTTGTGCGTCCAGAGCTGGAGGACCGCGGACTGTGCGCTCGCGCCGCCGAGTCTGGCCAGTTCGACGATGCCGAAGACATGGTCGCCGAGGGTGACCCCGTCGACGTCGTCGCCGATCTCGTCGACGATGCCTGCCGCGTCGACGCCGGGGATGTGGGGCAGCGGCAGGTGGGCGCTCATCGGGGTGCGGCCGGAGCGGAGGCCGATGTCGACGGGGGAGACGCCGGCGGCCTGGACGCGGATGCGGATCTGGCCGGCCCGGGGGTGTGGCGCGTCGGTGGTGCCGAGGTGGAGTACCTCGGGACCGCCGAACCGGTCGTACTGCACGGCGAACATCAAGGGCTCCTCTACCTGGGGTGACGTGGTGGTGGTCGTACTGTAGGCATGGAAACGGAGCAGGCGTTCCGCTGTGGGGGCAAGTGAGAGGAAGGCCGGCCGGAGATGACTCAGATGCGGCGTGCCGATGCCCGGTCCAACCGTGATCGGGTGGTGGCGGCGGCACGGGAGGCGTTCGCGGCGGCGGGGCTCGAGGTGCCCATGCGGGAGGTGGCGCGACGGGCGGGGGTGGGTGTGGCGACCCTGTACCGGCACTTTCCGACGCGTACGGAGTTGGTCGCGACGGTCCTGGCCGAGCGTGTGGCCGACTGTGGTGTGCAGATGCGCCGCGCGCTTGACGATCCGGATCCGTGGCGGGCGCTGGCCGGGGTGGTGCGTGTGTTCGCCGAGCGGCAGATTCATGATCGGGCGCTCAACGAGGCGTTGTTGGGGCCGGGTGCGGTGGGTGCGGCGTTTCAGGAGGAGCGGCGGGAGCACGCGCAGGCGTTGAACGTGCTTGTGGTGCGGGCCCGGGCGGCGGGGGTGCTGCGCGGCGGCGTCGACGCGGACGACGTCCGGGCCGGCCTGTTGGCCATCGCGTCGCTTCGGCGGTTGCCGGCAGCGACGAGCGCCCGGGTGATCGGTAGGGTCGCCGATCTGGTGCTCGCCGGTATCCGCGCCTGACCGGTGCGGGCTGTCACGGTTGTGGTCGCACCGGACATGGACTGGACGTGAGCTCAGGGACAGAGCATGGCGAGGACCGCTTCCGGCGGGTCTACGCCGAGGCTTTCGAGTCGTTGTTGGCGTACGCGTTGCGTCGTGTCGCGCATCCGGAGGACGCGGCCGACGTCGTCGCGGAGACCTTCCTGGTGGCGTGGCGTCGCCGGCAGGACATTCCGGACGGCGGTGAGGCGCGGCTGTGGCTGTACGGGGTGGCCCGGCGGGTGTTGGCCAATCAGCACCGGGGTGGCGTTCGCCGGCAGCGCCTCGGTGAGCGGTTACGCCAGCAGCTCGTCGTTTCGGTCGCCGATCCGGGGAGTGAGGTGCCGGAGCGGCTTGCCGTTCGGGCGGCGTTGGCGGGCCTGGCCGAGGTGGACCGGGAGGTGCTGATGCTGACCGTGTGGGAGGGTCTGCGGCCGCACGAGGTGGCTGCGGTGCTGGGGGTGGCTCCTGCCGCGGTCCGGACCCGGCTGTCGCGGGCGCGGGCGAGGTTGCGGGGGTTGGTCGGTGACGATCCGGGGCCGCCCGGACATGTGCTGGATGTGTTGACCGCGCCTACCCGTACGGAGGACTGATGAGCGGCGATGAGCGTGTTGACCGGCTGGTTCGGGATGCCGACCCGGGTGCGCTCGATGGCGTCGGGGACCTCGCAGGGGTGAAGCGAACCCTCTTGGAGGAGATCGTGTCGGAGTCGGGGGTCGAGGGCGGTGCCGGTATTGCGCGGCGGCGGTTGCGGGTGCGTCGCTTCGCTGGCGTGGTGACGGCGGCAGCGGTGCTCATGAGCGTCGTGCCGGCCTCCATGGTGTTGCGGGGGCAGGCCGAGGGCGGTGGGGTCTCTCCGATTGTCACCCCGGCCGAGGGTGTGGTCTTTTCGCCGTTGGCGCTGGCGGCGGCGGAGCGGAACCCGCGGCTGCTGATCGATCGGTCTGGTTGGAGGGTGACGGATCTGTCGGGGTTCACCGAGGAGCTGGGCATGATCCGTTTTCGCCGGGGTGAGCGGGAGTTGGAGATGAACTGGTATCCGGCGTCCGGTTATGCGGGTCGTTATGCCGATCGACTCCTGGTGAATCGGCCGAAGTCGGTGCGGATCGATGGCTGGCCGGGTGACCTGTTCGAGTATTCCGGAAGTGATTTTGCGGTGCTGACGCGTCCCCGCGAGGACGTGTTCGTGGAGATGAGGACCTCCGGGGACTGGTCGCGTAAGGAATTCGCTCGGGTTCTCGCGGACATCGTCCGGGTGGACGCGCGGACGTGGTTGGCCGCGCTTCCGGCGGAGATGGTCATGCCGGTGGGGGAGCGGGCGGCGAAGGTGCTCGTCGATGTGCCGCTGCCGCCCGGGTTCGACGTCGCGGCGCTGGAGGACATCGGCGTGAGTGACTCGTACCAGTTCGGTGTGGATGTGACGTCGCGGGTCGGCTGCGGGTGGATCGCGGAGTGGCAGCGGGCGCGGTCGAGTGGGGACGAGGCCGGGGTGCGGCGGGCCACCGAGGCGTTGCGGGGCAGTCACGGGTGGCGGGTGCTGCGGGACCTGGACCGGGCCGGTGACTGGTCGGAGGTGTTCTGGGAGTACGCCGACGAGGTCGCGGCGGGGACTGTGCGGGCCGGGTACGTGCAGGCGCTGGGCTGCCGGTGACGGGGGACGGCGACACCCCTGGATGGTGCCGGGGGTGTCGCCGTCGGTGGGTCAGTCGTCGCGGTGGTCGTCCCACCACTGTTGGCCGCCCTCGGGGAGGGTGTCGATCGGGTCGTAGTAGGCGTAGCGCTTGTTGAGCGCCTCCAGGTCGGCGGACTCGATGGAGGTGCGGTAGTTCTTGGTCCAGTAGGAGATGCCGCGCTCACGGTCGTAGTCGGTGAGCATGTGCACCCAGCGCTTGCCGACGAAGGGCACGTCGCAGACGATGCGCGGCGTGGCGTAGCCGGGCAGGTAGCCCATGATGTCGTGCTGAAGCTGCTGGGCGTGCCAGACCGGGACGCGCCAGTGTTCGGCGTTGGGGATCATGTCGCACATGTAGAAGTAGTACGGCAGGATCCCGGCTTCGCCCTGGAGCGCGAAGCAGAGGTCGAGCAGTTCCGGGGTGGTGGCGTTGACGCCGCGCATGAGGACGCCCTGGTTGCGGACGTCGCGGACGCCGACGTCGAGGGCGGTCTGAGCGGCCTTGGCGACCAGTGGGGTGAGCGACTGGGCGTGGTTGACGTGGGTGTGGATGGCGAGGTTGACGCCGCGGCGGCCGGCGGTGCGGGCGACGCGCTCCAGGCCCTCGACGACGTCGGGTTGCAGCCAGTGCTGGGGCAGGCCCATGAGGGCCTTGGTGGCGAGGCGGATGTCGCGGACCGTCTCCAGTTCCAGCAGGCGCATGAGGTACGACTCGAGGTTGCGCCAGGGGACATTGGCGACGTCCCCGCCGGAGACGACGACGTCGCGGACGCCGGGGTGGGCCTTGAGGTAGGCGATGTGCGCGTCGTAGCGGTCGACGGGCTTGAGGGTGAGCTTGAGTTTGTCGACGGCGGGGGTGGAGTTGCCGACGAGGTCCATGCGGGTGCAGTGGCCGCAGTACTGGGGGCAGGTGGAGAGCAGTTCGGCGAGGACCTTGGTGGGGTAGCGGTGGGTGAGCCCCTCGGCGACCCACATGTCGTGCTCGTGGAGGCTGTCGCGGCTGGCGTAGGGGTGTGAGGGCCAGTCGGTGCGTCGGTCGGAGGCGACCGGGATCATGTAGCGGCGGATGGGGTCGGCGAGCAGTGCCTCGGTGGTGAGGGTCGCGAACGGCACCATCGTGTTGATCATTTGTGGTGGCACCAGCATGGACATGGTGGCCATGGCCGACTGGTCGGCCTCGAGGTCGGCGTAGAAGGTGTCGTCGATGAGGTCGCCGAAGACGGCGCGGAGCTGCTTGACGTTCTTGACGCAGTTGACGCGCTGCCACTGGGCGGATTCCCACTGGTCGCGGGTGACGTGGCGCCAGCCGGGGAAGCGCGTCCAGTCGGGTTCGACAAGGGGGCGGCGGTGGTACTCGTAGGGCTGCCCGGCGGCGGGGGCGTGACGGGGTGGAGGGATGGTCTCCACCGGTTGGGTCTGGGTCACGGCCCCTCCTCGGTGCTGCTGCTGATCATCGAAGCCCGAAGGCTACTGGAAAATATTCGGTACAGAAACTAGTCTGCCGTAAGTTTTCCCGTTACGCGAGCCCTGGCCGGGGCTTCGGGCGGCTGGGCAGGGGAGGTCGGCGTGACGTCACCGGTGGGACTGCACCGCGTCGTGCAACCGGCGGGGGTGCTGCCGCAGGCGGCGTGGCGGTTGGACGCGTCCGCCGCGATCGCGCCGAACGAGGTGCGGATCCGCGTGCAGCGGCTGAACCTGGACGCGGCGAGTTTCCGGCAGTTGTCGGAGAAGCACGGCGGCGACGGGGCTGCCGTACGCGCCGAGGTGCTGGAGATCATCTCCACGCGGGGGAAGATGCAGAACCCGGTGACCGGCGTCCGGTGGGATGCTGATCGGCACTGTCGAGGAGGCCGGTCGGCGGTCCCCGCTGGGGCTGAAGGCCGGTGCGCGGGTCGCCACGCTGGTGTCGCTGACGTTGACGCCGCTGGTGATCACCGACGGGCTGGCCCGCTGGGACGGGCGCAGCGAGCAGGTGCCCTGCGACGGGTGGGCGATCCTGTTCGCGCGGTCCATCGCCGCGGTGCTGCCCGACGACGAGGACCCGCAGTTGTCCCTCGCCGTGCTGGACGTGTGCGGGGCGCCCGCGCTGACCGCCCGGGTGGTGTCGCGCTACGTCCAGGAGCGGGGGCGTGTCGGTGACCCGACGCCGGTGCGGGTGGCGGTGATCGGTGGGGCCGGCAAGAGCGGGTCGCTGTCCCTGGCCGCGGCGCGACGCGCGGGCGCCGCGCGTACCGTCGGGGTGGTTCCGGTGGCGGCGGAGCGCGACGCGCTGACGGCCGCCGGCCTGGCGTCGGTGGTGGCGTTGGCCGACGCGCGCGACCCGGTGGGGTTGTCGACGGCGGTGACCACGGCGCTGGGCGCGCCGGCGGACGTGACGGTGGTCTGCGTGGACGTGCCGGGGTGTGAGCACGGTGCGGTGCTGGCCACCGCGGACGGCGGCACGGTGATCTTCTTCTCGATGGCGACGAGCTTCTCCGCGGCGGCGTTGGGCGCTGAGGGGTTGGCGGCGGACGTGACGATGCTGGTGGGCAACGGGTACGTGCCGGGGCACGCGGAGTTGGCGTTGGGGCTGCTGCGGGCCGAGCCGGGGGTGCGTCAGCTGTTCACGGCGCGGATCGCGGCAGACTGAGGTCATGACGAACCCCTCGACGTTGTACCGCGGCGGCGTGCTGCACTGCCCCGCCGACCCGAGCGCCACCGCGCTGCTGGTGTCCGGTGGGCGGATTGCCTGGTTAGGGACCGACGGTGACGCGCCGCCGGCCGAGAAGGTGGTGGACCTGGGCGGGTCGTTGGTGACGCCCGCGTTCGTCGACGCGCACGTGCACGCCACCGACACCGGGTTGGCGTTGTCGGGGCTGGAGTTGTCCGGGGTGCGCTCGGCGGGGCAGTTGCTCGACGCGGTGGCCGGGTTCGCGGCGGGGTTGCCGGCGGACGCGGTGGTGCTGGGGCACGGCTGGGACGAGTCGGGTTGGTCGGATGCGACGTTGCCGGACGCGGCGGCGTTGGACCGGGCGGCCGGTGGTCGGCGGGTGTACCTGTCGCAGGCGTCGATCCACTCGGCTCTGGTGTCGTCGGCGTTGCTGGCGGCGTGTCCGCAGGCGGTCGACGCGGCGGGGTACGACGCGTCGGGCTGGTTGCGGCGCGACGCGCACCACGTGGTGCGGGCGGCGGCGCAGGGGTCGGTGACGCGGGCGCAGCGGGTCGCGGCGCAGCGGGTGGCCCTGGCGCACGCGGCGTCGTTGGGTATCGCGGCGGTGCACGAGTGCGGCGGTCCGGAGATCTCCGACGAGGAGGACTTCACCGGCCTGCTGGGCATCTCGGGTGCGGGGTTGCCGGAGGTGTACGGGTACTGGGGTGAGCTGGGTGGCGCGGCGCGGGCCCGGGAGTTGGGCGCGGTGGGCGCCGGTGGTGACCTGTTCGCCGACGGGGCGTTGGGGTCGCGCACGGCGCACGTGTCGCAGCCGTACGGCGACGGTGACGGCTGCGGGCACGGGTACCTCAGCGTGGAGCAGGTGCGTGATCACCTGGTGGACTGTGCGGCGCACGGCCTGCAGGGCGGGTTCCACGCGATCGGGGACGCGGCGATCGGCACGGTGCTCGACGGGTTCGCGGCGGCGGCGTCGACGCTGGGTGTGGAGCGGCTGCGCGCGGCCCGGCACCGCATCGAGCACGCGGAGATCATGAACAAGCGGATGATCGCGCGGTTCGTGGAGTACGGGATCGTCGCGAGCATGCAGCCGGCGTTCGACAGGTTGTGGGGTGGCGCGGGTCGGATGTACGAGGCGCGGCTGGGGTTGGACCGGTCGTTGGAGTCCAATCCGATGGGCGCGATGCACTCGGTGGGTGTGGCGTTGGCGTTCGGGTCGGATTCGCCGGTGACGCCGCTGGACCCGTGGGGGTCGGTGCGGGCGGCGGCGTCGCACCACAACCCGGCGCAGCGGATGGGTGTGCGGTCGGCGTTCGCGGCGCACACGCGGGGTGGGTGGCGGGCGGTGCACCTGGATGTCGAGGGTGTCCTCGCCCTGGGCGCGCCGGCGACGTTCGCGGTGTGGTCGACGCCGGCGGGGGTGGAGCGGGGCCTGCCGGTGCTGGTGGCCGAGGACCCGGAGGCGCGGGGTCCGGACGATCCGACGCCGCTGCCGGTGTGCCGGCGGCTGGTGCTGCGCGGTGAGGTCATCTATGAGGAAGGGTCGCCGTGACCGGGAAACTTGATCTTGATCCGGTGTTGGTGGCGCGGGCGCGGGAGTTGGCGCGCCGGGCCGGGCAGCCGGTGGTCGACCTGGCCCGCAGCCACACGACGGTGTCGGTGGAGCGGGCGGTGCTGCGGTTGGCCGGGGTGAGCGGTGCCGACCCGGACGGCATTCCGTGGGTGAACCGGCTCGTGGACGCGGTCGTCGCGGACGTGGGGTTGGGGCACGGGGTGGCGGTGCCGGTGTTCGACGCCCTCGCCCGCGAGGGGATCACGGATGTGACGTTGCTGGCGCAGAAGGCCGCCGCCGGGTCGGTGCGCTTCGCGCTGCCCACCGGGCGGGCGGCGACGGCGGCCCGGTCGGCGGCCCGCAGGGCGGTCGGCGCGGGTATCCGGCGCATCGACCGGCGGCGCGCGGAGCGCGACCGGCTCATCAAGCGCCACGGTGACCCAAAGCAGCGGCCGTGGATCTACCTGATCGTGGCGACCGGGGACATCTACGAGGACATCCCGCAGGCGCAGGCGGCCGCCCGGGCCGGCGCGGACGTCATCGCGGTGATCCG
Source organism: Micromonospora lupini str. Lupac 08 (assembly GCF_000297395.2). Classification (GTDB taxonomy): domain Bacteria; phylum Actinomycetota; class Actinomycetes; order Mycobacteriales; family Micromonosporaceae; genus Micromonospora; species Micromonospora lupini. The sequence goes on from NZ_HF570108.1 coordinate 3,607,381, forward strand.
CTCCACCGGGCAGTCGCTGCTGGACTACGTGCCCGAGGGAGCGACCCGGGAGGGGTTCGCCGGCACGTACGCCACGCAGGAGAACTTCCGCCTGATGCGGGCGGCGTTGGACGAGTCGTCGAAGGAGCTGGGCCGCTACGTGCGGTTGACCAACTACGCGTCCGGGTTGTGCATGCCGGAGATGGCGACCCTGGCCGGGCTGGAACGCCTCGACATGATGCTCAACGACTCGATGTACGGGATCCTGTTCCGCGACATCAACCCGGTCCGTACGTTCGTCGACCAGCGGTTCTCCCGGCAGGTCCACGCCCGCGCGGGGATCATCATCAACACCGGTGAGGACAACTACCTCACGACGGCCGACGCGGTCGACGAGGCGCACACGGTGACGGTGTCGCAGCTGCTCAACGAGTTCTTCGCGCACGAGGCGGGCCTGGCGGACTGGCAGTTGGGCCTGGGGCACGCGTTCGAGATCAACCCGGAGGTCCCGGAGTCGTTCCGCCTGGAGTTGGCGCACGCGCTGCTGGCGCGGGAGTTGTTTCCCGACGCGCCGCTGAAGTGGATGCCGCCGACGAAACACATGACCGGTGACGTGTTCCGGGGCAACCTGCTCGACGGGTTCTTCAACCTGGCGGGCGCGCTGACCGGTCAGGGCATCCTGCTGGTGGGGATGATGACCGAGGCCGTGGTGACGCCGTGGCTGTCGGACCGCGACATCGCGCTGCAGAACGTGCGCTACGTCCTGGGCGCGGCCGGTGGGCTGCACGAGGACTTCGTGCCCGCGCCCGGCGGGTTCATCCGCCGCCGCGCCAACCAGGTCCTCGGTGAGGCCCTGGACCTGTTGGAGCGCATCGGGGAGCAGACGCTGCTCACGGCCATCGCGCAGGGCACGTTCGGGATCATGAAGCGGCCCGCGGACCGCGGCAAGGGACTGTCCGGGGTGGCGGCTCACGACGGCGACTACTACAACCCCGCCACCGAGATCCTGGAAGGGCCGGCCGCATGAGCGCCGTCGAGACCAGCGCCACCGGCGCCGAGAAGAAGATCGTGCGGCCGTACGGGGACACCACCGGCGACGGGATGGTGCAGGTGTCGTTCACCCTGCCGGTGGCGCACGACAAGCGGGCCGAGGGCGCGGCGGTGCAGTTGGCCAACAAGATGGGCATCGACCCGGCGATGGTGGTGCACGCCAAGCCAATGGGTGACGGGTTCACGTTCTTCGTCGTGTACGGGCGCGTCAACCACCTGGTCGACGTGGATGCGGTGCAGGTGGTGGAACGGGACTTCGCGCTGCTGAGCGCCAAGGAGGTCAACACGGTCGTCAAGCAGCGGCTGCGGCGCAAGCTGTCGGTGGTCGGGGCGTGCATCGGCACCGACGCGCACACCGTGGGCATCGACGCGATCCTCAACGTCAAGGGCATCGCGGGGGAGAAGGGCCTGGAGTACTACCGGGAGTTGAAGGTCACCAACCTGGGCGCGCAGGTGAGCGTGCCGGAGCTGGTGGAGGCGGCGAGGGTGGAGAAGGCCGACGCGGTGCTCGTGTCGCAGGTCGTCACCCAACGCGACGCGCACCTGCACAACACGCGGGAGATGTCCGCGGCGTTCCGGGAGGCGATGCCGGCGGGCCGCCGACCCCTGTTGATCGTCGGCGGTCCCCGCTTCGACGAGTCGATGACCGACGAGTTGGGCGTGGACCGCATCTTCGGTCGCGGGACCACGCCCGGCGAGGTGGCCAGCTACCTCGTGCACGCCCTGATCACGCAGCGGAAGGCGAACGCATGACCGACACCAGGCTCGGGTTGACGGTGACGCACCGGCGGTACGTGCCGTACTCGCACGCCCACTACGCCGGCAACCTCGTCGACGGGGCGTACGCCCTGGCGTTGTTCGGCGACGTCGCCACCGAGGTGTGCATCCGCACCGACGGCGACGAGGGTCTGTTCGCCGGCTACGCCGATGTGCGGTTCACCGCGCCGATCCACGCCGGCGACGTGGTGGAGGTGACCGCCCAGGTGACCCGGGTGGGCAGCCGCAGCCGCACCCTGGAGTTGAGCTGCGCGGTGGTGTGCCGGGGCCGCCCGGACCGCTCCGCGTCCGCCGCCGAGGTCCTCGACCCGCCGATCGTGGCGGTCACGGCGACCGGCACCGTTGTCGTACCCGCCGAGTCGTGACCCTGGCGGTCTGCGCGGACGTCGGCTCCACGTACACCAAGGCGGCCGTGGTGGACCTGACCGCCGGTGTCCTCGTCGGCGCGGCGGCCGCGCCCACCACGGTGGGCAGCGACGTGCTGCACGGCCTGGACGCGGCCGTCGCGGCGGCCACCGCCGGGCTCGGGGTCCGCGACGTGCCGTGGTACGTCTGCTCGTCGGCCGGCGGTGGGCTGCGGCTGGCCGTGCTCGGCTACGAGGCCCTCGTCACCGCGCAGGCCGGCCGGCGGGTCGGGTTGTCCGCCGGCGCGCACGTGGTGCACGTCGCGGCCGGGCGGCTCGGCGCGGCCGACCTGACGGCGTTGCGGGCGGCCCGGCCGGACGTGGTGCTGCTCGTCGGCGGCACCGACGGCGGTGACGCCGACACGATCACCCACAACGCGACCCGCCTGGCGCGTGCCCGCTGGCGGGTACCTGTCGTCCTGGCCGGCAACACCGACGTGCGCGCGGAGCTGACCGGGCTGCTGGAGGCCGCCGGGGTGCCGGTCACCGGAGCGGACAACGTGCTGCCGCGCATCGGGGTGCTCGCCCCGGCGTCGGCGCGCGCCGCCATCCGCGCGGTGTTCCTGCGCCACGTCATCGGCGGCAAACGACTGTCGAAGGGCGCCCGGTTCGCGCGGCTGGTGCGGGCCGCCACGCCCGACGCGGTCCTCACCGGCGTGGAGGTGCTCGCCGACACCCTCGGCGGGGACCTCGCCGTCGTCGACGTGGGTGGGGCCACCACCGACGTGTACTCGGTCCTCACGCCCGACGAGCGGGCCACCGGGCCGGGCCGGGAGGTCGCGGGCAGCCTGTGGCGGGCCCGCACCGTCGAGGGCGATCTGGGCATGCGGTGGAGCGCCCCCGGCGTCGTACGCGCCGCCGCCGAGGAGCGACTGCTCAGCCCCGACGAGGCCGACGACCTGACCGCCGCCGCCGACCGGCGGGCCGCCGACCCGGCGTTCCTGGCCGCCGACGACGCCGAACGGGCCGTGGACCGGCGCATCGCCACCCTCGCGGCGACTGTCGCGCTGCGCCGGCACGCCCGGGGCGCCGCCACCGGGGAGCGGGCCGGGCGGGACCTGCGCGACGTGCGGCTGCTGGTGGGCTCCGGTGGGGTGCTGCGACACGCCTCCGGCCCGGCGTCCGGGCAGGTCCTGGCGGCGGTCCTGGCCGATCACGCGGGCGGGTGGGCGCTGCCGCGCGCCGCCCGCGCGGTCGTCGACGTCGACTACGTGCTGGCCGCCGGTGGGCTGCTCGCCGAGGAGCACCGGAGCGCCGCGGGGGCGCTGCTGCGCCACCATCTGGGCACGCAGTGAGACACGCCGACCCGACACGCCGTGGCGCAACACACGACAGGCCGGGGGTGGGTTGACAGGAGACGGGGTGCAGCACGTACCGTCTTTGAGTCCTACCACGGGAAGCGGCTGTTGTTCGCTTCGTCCCTTCGTCCGCTGGCCGAGCGACATTTTTGAGCGTCATCGTCGCGGCGGCCAGGTCCAGCGGGCGGGGGTCGGCGGGGCGGCGCGAACCGGTCGCGGTTACCGGTGTACGGGCAGGGTGAGGTGCACGGCCAGTAGACAACGGCCCGGCGGGGGCAGCCAGTCAACCGCCTGGTCGGTCCGAAGGTCGGCGTGCCCCATCCTCGCCGCACCGGCCGGGGAGGGCCTGGGAGCATCGGGGCGCGGCGCGAGCCGCGCCCCGATTTCATGCCCGCCGGGTGGTGTGTCCCCGGCAGCCCGACGCGGTCGAGGTGCCCGCCGGCCAGGTAGCCTTCGCCAGGTGATCGAGGAAACGCTGCGGTGACGACGCTGGACCGGGACGAGACCCAGGCCCCGGCGGCCCCACCGAACCCGGCCGCCGCCGCCGGGCGGCCGCTGCCGCTGCGGGTCGCCGCGCCGATGGCCGTCGCCGCCGGGCTGGCCCTGCTGCTGGCGTTCCCGCCGTACGGGGTGTGGCCGCTCGCGCCCGTCGGCGTGGCGCTGCTGGCCGCCGCCGCGCACCGGCGACGGTTGCGCGCCGGCGCCGGCGTGGGCTTCCTCACCGGGGTGGCCCTGTTCGCGCCGCTGCTGGCCTGGACGAACCTGCACACCGGTTACCTGCCGTGGGCGCTGCTGTCGCTGCTGCAGGCCGGCTACCTGGCGCTGCTCGGCGCCGCCACCGCCTGGGTGTCACCGCTGGCCGACCGTGGCCGCTGGCAGTGGCCGGCGCTGACCGGCCTGCTGTGGGTCGGGCAGGAGGCGCTGCGCGACCGCACCCCCTTCGGCGGGTTCCCGTGGGGCCGACTCGCGTTCACCCAGGACGACTCGCCGCTGCTGCGCCTGGCCGCGCTCGGCGGCGCGCCACTTGTCACCTTCGCCGTGGCCCTCGCCGGTGGCCTGCTCGTCACCGCCGTCTGGCGGGGCTGGGCGGCCCGCCGCGCCGCCCGGCCCGAGTGGTGGCTGGCGGTGGCCGTACCGGCCGCCGTGGCCGTGGCGGTGGGCGCGGTGAGCCTGCTGACACCCGTCGCCGCCGCCGGCGGCGGCAAGGCCGTCACCGTGGCGATCGTGCAGGGCAACGTGCCGCGTCTCGGGCTGGACTTCAACGCCCAACGCCAGGCGGTGCTCAACAACCACGTCGACGCCACCCTGGAGCTGGCCGCGCGGGTCGCCTCCGGCGCGCAACGCCAACCCGACCTGGTGGTGTGGCCGGAGAACTCCAGCGACATCGACCCGCTGCGCAACCCCACCGCCGGCGCCCGCATCTCGCAGGCCGCCGACGCGATCCGCGCGCCGATCCTGGTCGGCGCCGTACTGCTCGGCCCCGGTCCCGGTCAGGTCCGCAACGCGGGCATCCTGTGGCGACCCGACACCGGCGCGGACATGGCGCAGCTGTACACGAAACGCCATCCGGTGCCGTTCGCCGAGTACGTGCCGCTGCGCGACGTCGCCCGCATGGTCAGCGACCAGGTCGACCTGATCCGCAGCGACTTCGTGCCCGGCAGCACCCCGGGCGTGGTACGCGCCGGCCCGGCGGTGCTCGGCGACGTCATCTGCTTCGAGGTCGCCTACGACGAGGTGGTCCGCGACACCGTCACCGGCGGCGCGCAACTGCTCGTCGTGCAGACCAACAACGCCACCTTCAACGCGGCCGAGGCCCGCCAGCAGCTGGCCATGGTGCGGCTGCGGGCCGTGGAGCACGGCCGGCCGGCGTTGATGGCCTCCACGGTCGGGGTGTCCGGGTTCGTCGCCCCCGACGGGCGGGTAAGCGACGCCACCGGGTTCAACACCCGGGAGGTCGTGGTGCGGCAGCTCCGGCTCGACAGCGGGCGCACCCTCGCCACCCGCCTCGGCTGGTGGCCGGAGGTCGCCCTCGCCGGGCTGGCCGTGGCCGCCCTGGCCGGCGCCGGCGTGCTGCGCCGCCGCCAGCGGGTGGTCCCCGGATAGCAGCAGCCGGTACGCCGGCGGGAGCGGAGGAACCGTGATCCAGGCGACCGATACGATCCGGCGTCCGGACGAGGTGCCCGGCGTGGGCCGCGTGCTGGTGGTGATCCCCACCTACAACGAGGCCGCCAACATCGCGGCGATCGTCGGCCGGGTTCGCCGGGCCGCCCCCGCCGTGCAGATCCTCGTCGCCGACGACAACAGCCCCGACGGCACCGGCGCGATCGCCGACGCCCTCGCCGACGGCGACGCGCACGTGCAGGTGCTGCACCGCGAGGGCAAACAGGGCCTCGGCGCGGCGTACCTGGCCGGGTTCGGGTGGGCGCGTGAGCGCGGCTACCACGCGGTGGTGGAGATGGACGCCGACGGCTCACACGCCCCGGAGGACCTGCCGGCGCTGCTGGCCGCCGCCCGCGACGCCGACGTGGTGATCGGGTCCCGGTGGACCAGCGGCGCGCGGGTCCTGAACTGGCCGCTGCGGCGGCTGCTGCTGTCGCGCTGCGGCAACCTGTACGCCCGTCTGGCGCTGGGCATGCCCGTGTCGGACGCCACCGGCGGGTACCGGGTGTACCGGATCAGCGCCCTGGACGCCATCGACCTGGGCTCGGTGTGCTCGCAGGGCTACTCGTTCCAGGTGGAGCTGTCGCGGCTCGCCCACCGGGCGGGGGTGCGGATCGTGGAGGTGCCGATCACGTTCGCCGAGCGGGAACACGGCGACAGCAAGATGAGCCCGCGCATCGTCGCCGAGGCGCTGTGGCGGATCACCCGCTGGGGTGTGCAGGACCGGCGCCAAGCCGTACGCCGGGGCCTGCACGGCACCCCCACGGGTCAGGTGCGGTGGCCGTGAGCGCGGCCGTGTCATGCTGGATGTGCGGTACGTGTCGGTGTGCCGCGGGATGGCGATGAGGTGAGATGCGCCGAGGACTGAGGTTCGTGCCGGTCGCCCTGCTGCTGGCGGTGCTGCTGGAGTTGGCGGTGTTCGTCGGTGTGGGGCGGGCCGTGGGGTTCGGCGCGGCCGTGCTGCTGGTGTTCGCCGCGTCCCTGCTGGGGCTGGTGCTGCTGCGCCGCGAGGGGATGCGCGCCTGGCGGGGGTTCCGCGACGCCGCGCGGGCCGGGCAGCCACCGGGACGGCAGGTGACCGACGGGCTCGTCGGGTTGGCCGGTGCGCTGCTGCTGGCCGTGCCCGGCCTGGTCAGCGGTCTGGTCGGGTTGTTGCTGATGGTGCCGCCGCTGCGTCGACTGGCCCGCTCCGGGGTGCAACGCACCGCCGAGCGGCGGGTGTCGTCGATGGTCGCCGGTGACCTGTTCGGCCCCCGTACGGTGCGGGTGCGCCAGGGCGCGCCGCAGCCGCCGCCGCGTCCGGAGCCGGAGCAGCCGGTGGTCGTCGACGGCGGCCGGGCCATCGAGGGTGAGATCGTCGAACCGGGCCGCAACTGAACCGACACGCACACACACGACGGCGCCCCCGGGGAAACCCCGGGGGCGCCGTGTCGTGCGGTGCGGCTCAGGCGCGGCCGCGGCGGGTCCGAACCTCCTGGAGGCGTTCGGCGAGGATGTCCTCGAGCTCGGCGATCGAGCGCCGCTCCAGCAGCATGTCCCAGTGGGTACGCGGCGGCTTGGCCTTCTTCTGCTCCGGCTCGTTGCCGTCGACGAGTCGGGCGACGCTGCCGTCGAACTTGCATTCCCAGGTCGTCGGGACCTCGGCGTCGACGGCGAACGGCACCTCGAACTGGTGGCCCTTGGCACAGAGGTACTCGCGGGTCTGACGCGGCGCGAGCTCCGTGTTGCGGTCGGATTCGTAGCTGACCGCGCCCAGGCGGCTTCCGCGCAGCATACGCTCGCCCATGATCGACTTCCCCTCGTTCGTGGTGCTGGTCTTCTGGGTGTAACGGTGGGTTCCCGTCGCCCCATTCCCGCCCGAGGGCGTGAGGCGTCCACGGGTGAGCCGGACCCAAGGGTAGCCGGCCGAAACGATGACGCCACGTCGGTGGCGTGTTGCGACTGCCACCGGGGATGTTAACCGCCCGAGCGCGGTCAAGGTTGCGCCGGTATCGCACCCTGATCGGAAGCACCCGCCGCAGCAGGGGCCGCGGCGCCCAGCCGCGCCAGCGCCAACGCCAGGTCGCTGACCTGGTCGCCGAGCTGCGCCACCCGCCGCTGTGCCAGGTCACGGTCGGCCTCGGCGGCGTCGAGACGTACCGTCAGGGCGGCGAGCCGGCCCTCGGCGGTGGCCGCGGCCTGCCGGGCGGCGGTCAGGTCGGCGGCGAGGGCGTCGCGCTGCGCGGCGGTGGCGGTCAGCTCCGCGCGC
>NZ_HF570108.1:3615396-3814474 GCF_000297395.2 Micromonospora lupini str. Lupac 08
CGGCCGCCGCGGTCTCGGCGTCGTCGCGGGCCGTCGTCGCGTTCGGTCTGCGCGGCCGCGATCTCGGTGGCGGCCTCCGCGCGGGCCTGCGCGAGCTGCCGCTGCACTCCCACCGGGGACAGTTCGGCGTGCAACGCCTCGGTCAACGTCTCGACGATCTGGTCGAGGCGGTCCACCGCCTCCCAGGTGCGGGCCACCTGGCCGGGCAGGCCGGGCGCGTTGCGATGGCGCATCCGGCTGTTGCGCGAGGCGCGCTGGCAGGCGCCGTCGTTGTCGCGGCAGTAGCGAAACGGGCGGCCCGCGCCGACACGCTGCGGCACCGGCGCTCCACAGTGGGCGCACGGGCGGGTTTCGGTGGGGGTGAGCGGCGCGTCCATCGAGGGCGAAGTCTAGTGCCGGCCGCTCAGCTCGCGGCCCGGGCGGTCGAGTCCAGGGTGTAGCGGCGTTGCAGCAGCAGCGCGGCGAGCATCGCCACCGCCGGCAGCAACCCGAAGCCGTAGCGGACCGCCGCGAGGGCCGCGTCGGGCTGCGTCGGCGACTCGCCGGCCGTCGACGCCACGAAACCGCCGACGGTCAAGCACAGGGCGTACGCGTACGGGCCCAGGGCCGCACCGAGAGCCTCGGTGGCCGTCCACACCCCGGTGTAGGTGCCCGCGCCCGTCGCGCGGGCCGCGCGGATGACGTCGGGCAGCATCGAGAACGGCAGCAGCTGCATGCCGGCGAAGGCCACCCCGAGCACCGCCACCGCGGCCACCAGCACCGGCAGGCCGGCCGGGCGGCCCACCGCCAGCACCAGCGACCCGACGGCGAACGCGCCCTGCGCGCCGAGCAGCGCCCGTTGCTTGCCGACACGGCGGGCCAGCAGCAGCCACCCCGGGGTGACCAGCAGCGCCGGCGCGACGAACGCGGCCACCAGCACCGTGGTCAGGCCGGGGGCGCGCAGCTCGTACTCGGCGTAGTAGGGCACCCCGGCGAGGACCAGGTGGGTGGTCGTGGACATGGCCAGGTACGCGGCGACCAGCCAGCGGAACTGCCTGTCACGCAGGGCGGTGCGCAGCGCCCGCCACCCGCCGTGCCCCGCCGTCGTGGCGCCCGCCGCGGCGCCGCGCAGCCGGGCGGTGCCGGCGACGCCGACGAGCATGGCGGCCAGCATCCCGACGGCCAGGACCACGCCCATCCGCTGGTAGCCGCCGCGGCTCGCCGCGTCGCCGCCGGTCAGCAGCGGGGCCACCAGCCCGGAGGCCAGGATGCCGAGGGTCAGCACCACCATCCGGAACGCCATCAGCCGGGTGCGCTCGTCGTAGCCGATGCGCAGGTCGGCCGGGGTGGCCAGGTAGGGAACCTGGTAGGCGGCGAAGAGCAGGTTGCCGGCGACGAAGAACACCGCCACCCACGCGGCGGCCGGCGCGCCGGTCAGACCGCCGGGCACCGCGAACAGCGCGGCGAACGCCACCGGCAGGGCGCAGCCGAGCAGCAGCAGCCGGCGCCGGTCGCCCCGGCGGGCCTGCTCGACGTCTGCGCGGTGCCCCACCCACGGGTGCAGCAGCACGTCGGCGACCTTGGGCAGCAGCAGCGTGAGGCCGGCCAGCCACGGCCCGACGGCCAGCACGTCGGTGAGGAAGTAGAGCAGCAGCAGGCCGGGCACCGTCACCCAGACACCCATGCCGAGCGAGCCGGCCGCGAAGCCGGCCAGGGGGCCGCGGGGCAGTGTCGCGTCGGTGGCGGCCGCGGGCCGCCGGTCGAGCCCGGTCATCGCCGCATCCTCTCCACAATCCAACAGTTGCTGGATTCTAGGGGCACAATGGCGGCCATGACCATGCCCCGACGCCGTCCGGGTCGGCCCCGGCGCGACGAGACCCGACCGACGCGCGAGGTGGTGCTCACCGCCGCCACCGCGCTGTTCGCCGAGCGCGGCTTCGACGCCGTCGGGCTGCGGGAGGTCGCCGCCGCCGCCGGGGTGGACGTCGCGACGGTCGCCCACCACACGGGTACGAAGGCGGCGCTGTACGAGGCCTGCTTCGCGCGGGTGTTCGCCGTCGAGCGGGAGGTCCTCACCGCCGCCGCCGAGCGGGCCCGTGCCGCCCTCGACGCCGGCCCGGACGCGGCGCGGCGGGCGCTGCACGACCTGGTCGACGTGTTCGTCGACTTTCTCGAGGACCGCCCGGAGACCACGGCGCTGTGGCTGCGGCGCTGGTTGGAGCCGCAGCGGCACGCCGAGCTGGACCAGCGCTACGCCGAGCCGCTCTACCGGCTGGTGGCGGAGCTGCTGACCGCCGCGGCGGCGGCCGGCGCGCTTGCCGAGCCGACACCGCACATCACCGTGCGCAGCCTGGTCTGGGCGACACACGGGCACGTCGTGGCGTTGGCCGCGGGCGCGCCGAACGCCCGGGAGCGGCGCGAGTTCCGGGCGTTCGTCCACCGCCTCCTGGACGGGCTGTACGGACCGGTGGCCTCTTGACGGGCCGCCGCCGCCCGACCATTATCCATCGGACGTTGGATTAATGGGGGCAGTGATGCAGGCACGACCCAGGGTGGCGGTGATCGGCGCCGGCGCGGCCGGACTCGCCGCCGTCAAGGCACTGCGCGACGCGGGCGTCGCCGTGGTCTGCTTCGAGGCGGCCGACCAGGTCGGCGGCCTGTGGGTGTACGGGGCGCCCGACTCGCCCGCGTACCGCACGCTGCACCTGAACACCAGCCGTGGCCGCACCGAGTTCGCCGACCATCCGATGCCCGCCGACTGGCCCGACTACCCGGACCACACACGCGTCGCCGGCTACCTGGCCGACTACGCCGACCGGTTCGGGCTGCGCGACGACATCCGCCTGCGGCACACCGTCGAGCGGGTCACCCGGGAGCCCGACGGCACCTGGACGGTCGCCGCCGGCGGACCGGACGGCCCGGTCGCGGTCACCGTCGAGGCCGTGGTCGTCGCCAACGGCCACAACCGGGCGCCCCGGCTGCCCAGCCCGCCGTACCCGGGGACCAGCACCGCCGAGCAGCTGCACAGCCACGACTACCGGGGCCCCGAGCAGTTGGCCGGCCGACGCGTCCTGGTCGTCGGGGGCGGCAACTCCGCGATGGACATCGCGGTCGACGCGTCGTACGCCGCCGAACGCACCCTGCTGTCGCTGCGCCGGGGCGTGTGGGTGGTGCCCAAGTACCTGCTGGGCCGCCCGTCGGACACCCTCAACGGCGCGCTGGCCCGCCGGCTGCCGTGGCGGCTGCGCCAGCGCATCAGCCAGACGATGCTCACCGCCACCGTCGGCAGCCCCGCCCGCTACGGGCTCCCCGCGCCGACGCACGGTTTCCTGCAGGACCATCCGACGCTCTCCGACGGGCTGCTGTCCCGGCTGACCCACGGCGACATCGAGGCCCGCCCCGGCGTCGCCGCCCTCGACGGCGACCGGGTCGAGTTCACCGACGGCCGCGCCGACCACGTCGACGTGATCGTCTGGTGCACCGGCTACCGGGTGGAGATCGGCTTCCTCGACCCCGGGCTGCTCGGCGGGGGCGCCGACACCCTGCCGCTGTACCGGCACGTGTTCCACCCGGAGGCCCCCGGCCTGATGTTCGTCGGGCTGATGCAGTCCACCGGCTCCGCGTTCCCCCTGGTCGAGGCGCAGGCCAAGCTGATCGCCGCGCAGCTCGCCGGCCGGTACGCGCTGCCCGACCCGCAACGGCAGCGGGCCGCCTGCCGGGCCGAACTGCGGGCCGCGACGGCCCGCTGGGGTCAGCGCCGCCCGGCGATGCGGGTGGACTTCGACGCCTACCTGGCCGAGCTGACCCGGGAGCTCGCCTCGGGCGCCCGCCGCGGCACGGCGGCCGGAGCGGGTCGGTGACGCTCACCGGCCGGCGGGTCCTCGTCACCGGCGCCAGCGGCACCTTCGGCCGGCACCTCGGCGCCGCGCTGCACGCCGCAGGCGCCCGGGTGGTGGGGCTCGACCTGCACGCGCGAGGAGACGTCGACCTGCCGGTGCTCGGCTGCGACCTGACCGACCCGGCGGCCGTCCCGAAGGCGGTACGGGCAGCCGTCGACCACCTCGGCGGTCTCGACCTGCTGATCAACAACGCCGGGGTCGGTGGCCCCGCCCCGGCCGAGCTGCCGCCCGACGAGGTGGTCCGCCAGCAGTTGGAGGTCAACCTGCTCGCCGCGTGGCGGACCACCGCCGCCGCGCTGCCCCCACTGCTCACCGCGCGTGGCCGGGTGATCTTCGTGGCCAGCCGGATGGCGGTGCTGCCGCTGCCGCTCGCCGCCGCGTACGGGGTCAGCAAGCGGGCCCTCGTCGCGTACGCCGACGCGCTGCGCCACGAGGTGGGCACCCACGTCGGGGTGAGCGTCGTCTACCCGAGCATGGTCGCCTCACCCATCCACGACAGCACCGCCGAGGCCGGGTTGTCCCTGCGGGGAGTGTCCCGCCCGGAGCCCGTCGAGGGTGTCGTCGCCGCGATCCTGCGCGCCGCCACCGCCCGCCGGGCGCCCCGGGACGTGGCGACCACCCGACGCGGCCGGCTGGAGATGGCCGTCGGCCGGCACGCGCCCGCCCTGGCCGACCGGCTGGTACGCCGTACCCTCGCCGCCCGGCTCGCCGCCGGTGACCTGGACTCCGCGCCGCTGGCCGCGGCGATGCTGCGCCGCCACCGGGAGCGGTGACCGGCCGGCTCAGGGCGCGGCGACCGCCGCGCGGGACCGGTCGGTGGCGATGCGGACGGCAAGCGCGGCCAGGGCCGTCCCCGTCACCCACCGCTGCACCCGCAGCCACACCGGCCGGCGGGCGAAGAACCCGGCCAGGGCCCCGGCGCTGAGCACGATCAGCGCGTTGACGCTCAGCGCGACGGCGATCTGGGTCAGGCCGAGCAGCAGGCTCTGCGCGGCCACGTGCCCCCGCGCCGGGTCGACGAACTGCGGCAGCAGCGACACGTACAGGATGGCGATCTTCGGGTTGAGCAGGTTGGTGACCAGCCCCATGGTGAACAGCCGCCGCGGCGGGTCCGGTGGCAGCGGCGCGGGCGTGAACGGTGACCCGCCGCCCGGGCGCAGCGTGCGCCAGGCCAGCCACAGCAGGTAGCCGGCGCCGGCCAGCTTCACCACCGCGTACAGCGTCGGGACCAGGACGAACACGGCGGCCAGGCCGGCGACCGCCGTGGCCAGGTAGACGCCGAAGCCGGCGGCCACCCCGAGCAGCGAGATCAGCCCCGCGCCGCGGCCCTGCGCCACCGAGCGGGAGACCAGGTAGACCATGTTCGGGCCGGGCGTGAGCACCAGCCCCAACGCCACCAGCGCGACACCCACCGACGCAGCCGTGCCGATCATGACGTTTCCCCCGTTCGTCGCCCCGTGCACCGAACCTAGGCCGACCGACACCCCCGGCCCAGGACCACGCGACCGATGGTGGCCTGGAATTCGGTCACGAGGGCGGAAACCACCTCGGCGGGAATGGTCACCGGCGTGCAGGCGCTGACCCGTGTCGAGCGCGCGTCGCCGTCCGGAGGCGGCGCGTTACGGTGGCCAGGGGAGGTGCCGCAGGGTGACCGAGGCGTGGGACGCGGCCGTGGAGGCGCAGATCCGGGGAGCCGTGCAACGCGGCGAGTTCGACAACCTGCCCGGCATGGGCAAGCCGATCCCCGGGCGCGGAATGCCGTACGACGAGTCGTGGTGGATCAAGAGTTTCCTGGAGCGCGAGAAGCTGCCCAGCGACCTGCTGCTGCCCACCCCGCTGCAACTGCGCCGGCGCATCGAGCAGGTCCCCGACGAGGTCCGCGACCTGCCCACCGAGCAGTCCGTGCGGGACTTCGTGGGTCAGCTCAACACGCAGATCGTCGCCTGGCTGCGTAACCCCGAGGGGCCCCGGGTGGCCGTCCGGCCGGTGAACGCCGACGAGGTCGTCCGTCGTTGGCGTGCCGAGCGGACCCGACCCGAGGTCCCGGCCACCGCCACCGAACCCGCCACCGAGCCGGCCACGGTCACGACCGACGCGGGCCGCCGTGTCCGCCGGGGCTGGTGGCTGCGCTGGCGTCGCCGGGGCTGACCCCCGCAGGTCGCCGGCCGTTCGAACGGATCCGAACCGTTCCGAACGCCCGGTCCCGTCCCCGAACACCGCCGCGTCGCTACGGTCGGGACCCAGCGCCCTGAGGACAGGCGCAGGGACGGGGGCGACGTGAGCGAGCGCGCCGCGACGTACGCCGAGGTGTTCGCGGTGCGCGAGTACCGCCACCTGTTCGCCGCGTACCTGCTGTCCCTGGCCGGCGACCAGCTCACGGCGGTCACCGTGGCGTACCTCGTCTACACCGCGACCGGCTCGGCGGCGCTGGCGGCCACCGCGTACGCCAGCTCCTATCTGGCCTGGCTCACCGGCGGACCGCTGCTGTCCGGCCTCGCCGACCGGTTCCCCCGGCGGCGCGTCCTGATCGTGTGCGACCTGGCCCGCGCGGCGCTCGTGCCGGTGGCGGCGCTGCCGGGCCTGCCCGCGCCCGCCCTGGTGACGCTGCTCTTCGCGGTCAACCTGATGCGGCCGCCGTTCGTGGCCGCGCGGGCCGCGTTGCTGCCCGACGTGCTCGACGGCGACCGCTACGCGGTGGCCAACGGGGTGGACAACATCTGCGCGCAGGTCGTGCAGGTGGTCGGCTTCGCCGTCGGCGGCAGTCTGGTGGCGGTGCTGTCGCTGCGCGGGGCGCTGCTGGTGGACGCCGGCACGTTCGGTGTCTCCGCGCTGCTGATCGCGGTCGGTGTGCGGGCCCGCCCCGCGCCCCGGGCACCGCTGAGCCCGGCCGGCAGCGGCCGGACGACCGGGCTGCGGGTGATCGTCGCCGACCCCCGGCTGCGCGCCTACGTCCTCGTCCTGTGGACGGCAAGCGCCTTCACCTACGCCGCCGAGGGGTTGATGGCGCCGCTCGCCCGGCAGTACGGCGGCGGCGCCGCCACCGTGGGACTGTTGCTGGCGGCCGCGCCGGCGGGAATGGCCCTCGGCGGGGTGGCCCTGACCCGGTTCTGCCCGCCGGCGGCCCGCCCGCGACTGATCCTGCCCCTGGCCGCGCTGGCGGCCGGGGTGCTGACGGCGGCGTGGCTCGTCCCCACGCTGTGGGTGGTGCTCCTGCTGCTGGCGTCGGCCGGCGCCGCGAGCGCCTTCGCCATTCCGCTGAACGCGCTGTTCGGGCGGGCGGTGCCGGCCCAGTTCCGGGGACGCGCCTTCGGGGTGGCCATCACCGGTCTGAGCGGGTTGCAGGGCGCGGCGATGGTCCTGGCGGGTCTGGCCGCCGACCGGTGGCCGGCCACCACGGTCATCGGCTTCAGCGGACTCGCCGGCGCGGTGGCCGTCCTCGCCCTCGGACCGCTGTGGCGGCGTGCCACCGCGCCGGCGACGTTCGACGACCCCGTCGAACAAGGCCGAACGACTCCGAACGCCGACAGCCCTACCGCCGACGTGGGCGGCGACCGACGCTGAGGTCACCGGGGCGGGCACGGGGCCGCCTCCAGGGGAGAGGAGAAGCGCATGCGCAACGTCAGCACGCGTGGCATCAGCTGGACCTGACGGTGACGCTCCACCGCGTCGACGTCCCCCCGGATCGCACCTGACGGGCGGAGGACGCCGCGCGGCGGTGCGCGGGAGGAGATGCGGGCGGTGGACGGTCGCCGGGGCGGCGACCGTCCACCGTCACAATCGGCTGAGCTGCGGCTCAGTCGACTGCGGCGTGCCATCGCCAGGACGTACGCCGTGCCCGTCCGGGCAGCTCGCCGCGACCGGTCATCCACCGCAGCACGTCCGGCGCGGGGCCGGCCGGGGCGTCCGGGAAGAGCCGCCGCAACACCAGCGCGCTCAGCCGGTCCGGCGGCTGCCATGGCACGCCGAGGCCGACTGTGATGTCGTGGGTGTGCAGCAACGTCTCGGCCACCCCCATCGCGGCGAAGCCGGCCGGGTCGCAGGGCCCGAAGTGCCAGGCCCGCGCGTCCGGTGCGGCGCTGTCGACCGCGACGGCGAGCAGCCCGGCGCAGGCCCGCACCACGGTGAGGGTCTGCGCCGGGCTCGCGGTGGGGGAGACCCGCAGGTCGTACGGCAGGTAGCCGTCCCGCGGGAGGCCGCTGACCTGGCCGGCGTACGCCAGCAGGTCGTGCGCGATGTGCGCGGCGGTGGTCCAGCAGCTCCACGTCAGCGTGCCGGCGGGCACCGACCAGTCACGCTCCCGGTGTGGATGCAGCACCCGTGTCGTCTCGTCGGCCGCCTCGAGCAGGTCGGCGCCGGTCACCGTTGACATCGCTCGACCCTCGCACCGCCGCTCGGGTAGGACAACCGAGATCCTCCTCCGGTGGGCGTGGGACGCGTGGGCCGCGACCCGTTACCGCCCGGCGTCGGTCGGGTCGTCCGGGGCGAAGTCGCGCACGGCGGTGCGAATGGCTTCGCCGTACGCGTCGTCCGGCAGGTGCGCCAGGTGCTCGCGGGCCCCGGCCAGGTGCTTCCGGGCCTGGGCGGCGTTGCCCAGGCGCCGGTGACAGTCGGCCAGATTGAGGTGCAGCGACGGCAGGAACGCCTGGGCCGCAAGCGACGACAGGTACCGCTGGGCGCGTTCGTCGGTCAGGTCGGACACGGCGGCCAGGGCACGCTCGTCCCACCGCAGCTCCGCTTCCGTGGTGTCCTGCAGATCGGCGAGGTAGTGGGCGAGGGTGCAGCGGTGAAAGGCGTCGCCACGGGCGCCGATCTCGTCCCACAGGGCGGTGAGGGCATTGCGGGCGCGGACCTTCTGCCCCGATCGGCCGAGCTGCACCGCCTCGCCGATGCGGGTCATGGTCGGGTCGGGTGTCGGCTGGTCGTTCATGGCGCAGATGCTCGGGCCTCGACCCGGTCGAGGGTCAAACCGCTGTGGCGGATCCTCGCCGGTCGGACGCCGCTCGCGCCACCGGGGTCGCGCTGCCCGATCTCACCGTCTGGCGCCTCACCCTCGGGCGACGATGGCCTCGAGCACCGAGCGGGCGGACGTCGGGGCATGACCGATGAGGCCCTCCAGGGTCGGGTCGGTGACGTCGAACTCTCCCCGTCGCGCCGCCCGGTAGAGGCCGAGGGTGAAGTCGGCCGCCGCGGCCGGCATTCCTCCTTCGACAGCAGCCGCCCGCCACTCGTCGTCGCCGACGACGACGCGTCGGATGCTGCGGCCCGTGATGTCGGTCAGCAGGGCGGCCACCGCTTCGAGGTCGAGGGCCTCGGATGCGGTCAGGGCGGGCGTGATGCCGTCGAGGACCCCATCGTCGGTCAGGGCGATCGCCGCCGCCTCGGCCAGGTCGGTGTGTGCGGTCCACGACACGGGGCCGTCGGTGGGCGCGACGAGCTGGCCGGTCTCCAGCGCCGCGCCGATGGAGTAGCCGAGCGTGCTCGCGTAGAAGCCGTTGCGCAGGGCGGTGAAGGGGACGCCCAGCCCGGCCAGGTACTCCTCGGTCTCGGCGTGCGTGAGTTGGGCGGGGAACAGCGAGTGCCGGGAGGCGGCCTGGTGGCTGGTGTAGAGGATGCGCTTGGCCCCCGCGGCATGGGCGGCGTCGATGGCGGCGCGGTTGGCGACGACCGCACCGGGGCCGCGGATGGCGGCGGAGATGATGAGGATCGTGTCGGCGCCCTCGAAGGCGTGCGCCAACGTGGCGGCGTCGGTGAAGTCGCCGGCGCGGACGCGGACGCCGCGTTGGGCGAGGTTGCTGGCCTTGTCGACATCGCGCACGCTCACGGCCAGGGCGCTGGCGGGGACCCGCTCGAGCAGCCGGTCGACGATCAGGGACCCGAGCTGGCCGGTGGCGCCGGTTACGACGATCATGAAGAACTCCCTCGTTATCAGTGATACTACCAAGACGTTATCAGTGATAATTCGAAGATAACAAGATGCTGTTAGCATTGGTTCATGGTGGGGGCGCAGGAAGCGGCATCGCGGGACGACGTCCGAGCCGGCATCGTCGCGGCAGCCGCGCGGGTGCTAC
The DNA here is from genome assembly GCF_000297395.2 of Micromonospora lupini str. Lupac 08. Taxonomy (GTDB): domain Bacteria; phylum Actinomycetota; class Actinomycetes; order Mycobacteriales; family Micromonosporaceae; genus Micromonospora; species Micromonospora lupini. The sequence continues at coordinate 3,625,343 of NZ_HF570108.1, forward strand.
GCGAGAACGGGGCGGACGCGGTGACGACGCGCGCCGTCGCCCAGGCGGCCGGCGTGCAGGCGCCGACCATCTACCGCCTGTTCGGTGACAAGGACGGCCTCATCGACGCCGTCGCCGAACACGTCATGGCCGCCTACGTCAGCGGCAAGTCGGCAAGCGCGCACGAGGCGACCGGTGACCCCGTCGCGGACCTGCGCTCCGGATGGCGGACGCACATCGGGTTCGGCCTGGCGAATCCCGAGCTGTATGCGCTCATGACCACGCGTGGACGCGGCAGGCCCTCGCCGGCGACGCTCGCGGGGATCGAGGTGCTGCGCGCCCGGGTACGGCGACTCGCCGCGGCCGGCCTCCTGCGTGTCGACGAGCAGCGGGCGCTCATGATGATCCACGCCGCAGGCAACGGGACCATTCTCGCCCTGCTGGGAACACCCGACGACGAGCGCGATCCCGGTCTGGCCGACGCCATGTTCGACGCCGTGCTCAGCGGCATCGTCGCGGACGCCCCGGCGGCACCCGACACGGCCACGAACGCGGTGACGGTGACGTTCGCGACGGTCCTGCCGGACCTCCCGGGGCTCTCCGACGCCGAACGCGCCCTGATGGCCGAGTGGCTGCGCCGGTCGTTGACCCACCCCCCGCACCCCGGCGGATAAAGGACTGGACGGGTTGCTCGGCGGGCTTGTACCGTCCTGCTGACCGTGACCGCGCCCGAGGAGGTGAGCCCCATGACCGTCGTATCGAAGTGGGTGCTCCCCCTTGCCGTCACGGCCGGGCGATTGACGTAGGTGTCGCCGGGAGCGCCTCGCCACTCCCGAAGGGCAACACCTGTGCACTCTTCACGACCCACCGCCGTCCAGCCGGCGAACGACGTCTCCGCACCTCCGTCGCCGGCCGCCGGTGTGGCCCGCACGTCTCCCGTGTTCGACGTCGTCATCGCCGGCTGCGGGCCGACCGGCGCGATGCTGGCCGCCGAGCTGCGGCTGCACGACGTGCGGGTACTCGTACTGGAGAAGGAGACCGAGCCCGTCTCGTTCGTCCGGATCGTCGGTCTGCACATCCGCAGTCTCGAGCTGATGGCGATGCGCGGACTGCTGGATCGCATCCTTCCGCTGGGAAGGCGGCGTCCGGCAGCCGGATTCTTCGCCGCCATCGCCAAACCCGCGCCCACGGGCCTGGACACCGCGTACGCCTATCTGCTGGGCATCCCGCAGCCGGTCATCGTCCGCCTGCTCGAAGAGCATGCGATCGAGCGGGGCGCGCAGGTCCGGCACGGTTGCGCGGTCGTCGGCGTCGAGCAGGACGAGGAGGGTGTGACGGTCGAGATGGCAGACGGCGAACGGCTGCGGGCGGGATACCTCGTCGGCTGTGACGGCGGGCGCAGCACGGTGCGCAAGCTCCTCGGCGTCGACTTCCCGGGCGAGCCCACCCGGACCCAGACGCTGATGGGCGAGATGGAAGCGGGTGTGCCGCCCGAGGAGATCGCCGCCACGGTCGCCGGGATTGGCGAGACCCCGCACGCCTTCTGGCTGCGTCCGTTCGGTGGTGGCGTCTACAGCGTCGTGGTCCCCGCGGCGGGAGTCCGGGACCGGGCGGAACCGCCGACGATCGAGGATTTCCGACAGCAGCTGCGGGCCGTCGCCGGGACCGACTTCGGCGTGCACTCCCCGCGCTGGATGTCCCGCTTCGGCGACGCCACCCGGCTGGCCGAACGGTATCGGGTCGGGCGGGTGCTGCTGGCCGGCGACGCGGCGCACATCCATCCACCCATCGGCGGGCAGGGACTCAACCTGGGTGTTCAGGACGCGTTCAACCTCGGCTGGAAACTGGCCGCGCAGGTCCGCGGCTGGGCGCCCGAGACACTGCTGGACACCTACCAGGCCGAACGTCATCCGGTCGCCGCGGACGTGCTGGACAACACCCGCGCCCAGGCCGCACTGCTGTCCACCGAGGCGGGCCCGCGGGCGCTGCGCCGACTGTTCGCCGAACTGATGGACTTCGACGAGGTCAACCGCCATCTGATCGAGAAGATCGCCGGGCTCGGCGTCCGCTACGACGTCGGCGCGGGCCCGGACCTGCTCGGTCGCCGCCTGCGCGACATCGACGTGCGCCAGGGCCACCTCTACGACCTGCTGCATCGCGGACGCGGCCTGCTGCTGGACCGCACCGAGCGCCTGACCGTCGGCGGTTGGTCAGATCGGGTCGACCACCTCGCGGACCCCACGGCGGCACTGGATGTCCCGTGCGTCCTGGTACGCCCCGACGGCCACGTCGCCTGGATCGGCGACGACCAGCGGGACCTGGACGACCACCTCTCCCGCTGGTTCGGCGACCCCGCCCACTGACGCGCGGTCACCCAGAGCCCGTTTCACCAAGGGCGGTCGAGCCCGAGGCGGCGATCCGGCACGGCAACGCCGCCGGGTCGCCGGCCGGTCCCGCCGCTGGCCGGGCAGTTCTTCCGGCCCTAACCGTGGACCTGCTCGAAGAGGGCGAGGGCTTCGGCGGGGTCCGGGCTCACGAGGCGTTCCAGACCGGCCGTCGTGATCGTCGCCCACCGTTCGGCCCGCACCCACATCTGTTCCTCGAAGGCGCGCACGGCCTCGTCCAGATCGTCCGGGTCGGCAGCGATGGACTCCGCCAGCTCGGCGCCGTCGAGCATCGCGAGGTTCGCGCCCGCCCCCAACGGTGGCATCAGGTGGGCGGCATCGCCCACCAGCGTCACCCCGCGCACGTGGGCCCAGGTGTGGGACACGGGCAGGACATGGATGGGGCGGTGGACGAAAGCGGTGCCGTGGCCGAGCAGGTCGAGGACGGGAGCGGCCCAGCCGTCGAAGAGGGCCAGCAGGCCCGATCGCGTGGCCTCGACGTCGGTCAGGTCCAGGTCCGCGTGCCAGTCCAGCGGAGCGCGGAACTTGACGTAGACCTTGACGTGACCGCCGCTGTTGCGCTGGGCGACGACAGAGCGGTTCGCGCCGTACACGGCCACCGAACCGTCGCCGACCAGCTCGGCGAGGTCGGGGTGGCGGGTGTCGATGTCGTCGAGGGAGGTCTCGACAGTGGTGACGCCTGTGTACTGCGGGGTCGCCGACGAGACCGCCGGGCGGACCCGGGACCAGGCGCCGTCCGCGCCCACCACGAGATCGAACGTCTCCTGCCGCCCGTCCGCGTAACGAACCAGGACGCCCTCCCCGGTCCCCGGCACCACCTGGGCCACCTCGCGCCCCCACTGCACGTCGAGAGAGCCGAGCAGCAGGTCACGGAGTTGCTTGCGGTCGATCTCCGGATTGGCCCGCTCGTCCGGACGGGGCCGCCAGTCCCGCAGAACGGTCCCCGCCGTGTCCAGGATGCGCATGGCCTGTCCCTCGGGACGAGACAGCGCCTCGAACTCGGTCAGCAGCCCCGCCTTGTCCAGTGCCAGCTGGCCCAGCCCTTCCTGCAGATCCAGCGTGCCGCCCGGAGGACGGGCGTCGGGCGCGGGATCGCGTTCGAGGACGGTGACAGGACAGCCGTGGCGGTGCAGGACACGGGCAAGGGTGAGGCCGCCGGGGCCACCCCCGACCACGGCGATACGGTGTCTCATGGCGAGACACTGTATCGCCGCCGTACAATGCATCGCAACAGCAGGGAGTGACCATGACCGTGTGGGACCGGCCGGAGCCGCGGAACGCCCCCGTGCCGCTCGACCGGGAGCAGATCATCGCCGCCGCCATCGCGCTCGCCGACGAGGGCGGGCTGGAGGCGGTGTCGTTACGAAAGGTCGCCGCCCGGCTGAACGCCGGCCCGATGCGGCTGTACGGGTACATCTCCACCAAGGACGAGCTGTTCGACCTCATGGTGGACGAGGTCCACGCCGAGATCCTCCCCGCGGAGCAGCCCGGCGACTGGCGGGAGGCGCTGCGCGTCCTCGCCCACCGCACCAGGCAGGCCGCTCTGCGCCACGTCTGGCTGGCCGACCTGCTCGGCGGCCGCCCGACCCTGGGCCCGAACGGCATGGCCGTGACCGAAGCCAAGCTGGCCGCCCTCGACGGCCTGGCCGACATCGACACCACCCTGCGCGCAGCGGAAACCGTCAGCTCCTACCTCATCGGCGCGATCAGGCGCGAGATCGCGAACCTGCGGGCCGAGCGCGCCACCGGCCTGTCCAAACGCGAGTGGCAGCGCGCCTCCGGCCCACACCTGACGAAGATGTTGGCCACGGGCCGCTTCCCGACGCTGACCAAGGTCGTGCACCACAGCAGGGAAACCAACGCCGAGGAATCCTTCGCGACCGGCCTGGACTGGGTCCTCGACGCTGTGGCCGCCAAACTCACCCCACCGTCGGCGTAACTCCGCACAGCCGTCGTAGTCGGGGCCCACGGGCGGCGAGGGCGCGCCGCGACTCAGGAGACCCGGGACGCGAATCGGCGACGGTCGTCCTGCGTCCGTTGCGGCAGCCCCGAACTCCGACTCGTGCACACCGTTGGTGCCACGAGACCTTCTGCCGACCGGGGCGGAGCGATCTCTTCGGATTATCGAGTTACCGATAACAATAATCCGTTAATCAGCCACCACAAAGCGGGCATATCGTGCGGGCACCATAATGACAGTTCTTGTGCGTAAGGCTTCAGGATGGTGTACTGCGGTTAATGTCAGCAGTGTCTGGTCCGCTGTAGCTTGTTGAGCGCCAGCCGCACTTCAGCGGTCAGTGACGGGGGGCGTTCAGTAGGGACGACACCGCCCTTCGGTACGCGCGTCCACGGATCTTCAGCGACTCAATCTTCGGGGTTGAGGAAGATCGGTTCGGCGATTCATCCCCAACGGCCTGACCAGAAGGGCTCTCCGATGCAAGCGGGAACGGGGCCTCAAGGGGCACTGCGAGGCGGTCCGAGAAAGATCGTTTCCTCGACAAGATCAGGACAGTGTCGGAGTCCGAGGTTCTCTGCACGAACCGATGGCCGTGACCAGGCGTCGTGCACGGGAGGGTGAACTTTCAGCTGGTCTGGACTCGGGTGCACTACGGTCGATGTGCTCCATACTCCTGTGCACGACATTGAGGGCCTGGGCATGGTCGATGAGCCGGCGTTACTCGAGCGAGGTGTGCTGACGGCACCCGCGGAGGTCTGGGCACCTGGCGGTGCGCCGGGCCGAGGTGATCGGCCGGCTGGCCGCTGGCGCGACGGTCGGGCATGCAGCCGGGGTGGAGCTGGGGGTGTCGCGGCGCCAGACCGGCCTGGCCACGACCCGCGCTGGCAGGCAGAATCGCAAGCCATGACCACCTACGACGAATACCGGGGCCGGCAGCGGCTAGTCGGCCGATACCGACAAAAAATCCGCGGGTACGGCACCCTTGGCGACCCGAAAGAAGCCATGATCGAAGCCAGCCAGGAAGTCTTCGGCGACTTCGGCGACCCCGGCTTGGAGCACTGCTATGCCGGCGTGTACTTCGTCGCCAGCGGCCCCTACATCAAGATTGGTGAGGCCGGCGGCAGCCCGTACGAGCGGATGCGCTCCTTCCACACCGGCAACCCCCACGGCCTAAAGGTGCTGCACGTCATCGCCGAAGACCGCAAGAAGGACCGCAAGTAACTGGAAGGTCGGCTCCATGAGCGCTTCGCCTACCTCCGCCTACCTGGCAGCGAATGGTTCCATCCCGGCCCCGAGTTGACGGAGTTCATCGTCTCCAGCTGCTCCAGGGAGTGCTACCCGTCGCCGACCTAAATCTAAATCTCGTCCCTGGCCCCCGGGATCGCCTTCCTCCAGAACATCAGCGTCCCCGCCGACTTCCTGCCCGACGCCGCCGCACTGGACCGGCTCCGCCCCGCCGGTCAGCCCGTGACGGCAGTCGGGCGCAGGTAGCTGTAGACCGTCTCCCGGCTGATGACGAACTCCCGGGCTAAGGGCTGTCTCGTAACGTGGTGAAGGCGTTGCCCGGTACCGGGTTGGTGGTCACCGGGTCAGGGCGATGTTGTGCAGGTTGGCGATGCCGGAGGCGGCATCGGTCAATGTGTGGGCGGCGCGGCGGTAGTCCCGCAGGATCCTCCAGTTCTTCATCCTGGCCAGGCTGTGTTCGACCCAGGCGCCGATGGCGCGGTGCTCGCGGTCGAGTCTTCCTTCCAGGCTGGCAGGTCTCTGCCGTCGGCGGGCTTGCGGTACGGGATGATCACCTCAGGGTTTCCGCGGTAGGCGCCGTCCGCCATAACGGGCCGCCCGGCCAGCTTCTGGTCGATTCCGCTGGTGCGGTAGACGACTGTGTCGTTGCGGTTGCCCGGCTGAGGGTCACCGACGGCGACGGCCACGCGGGTGGTGCGCCGATGGCGATCTGCGGGTTGGTCCAGTACCGGTAGTTCTTGCTCTTCGCGGCCAGGCGGTGGTCCCGGGTCGGGATCAGCGTGCCGTCAACGATCGCAATCTGGTCGACCGGCCGCCGCCGCACCGGAGCGAGAGCCAGCAGCACCCGGTCCGGCAGATCCAGTGCCCACTGCCGGCCCGGTCGGCCGTCGGCGATCGAGCCCTCGCCGCAGTCCCAGGTAGGACCGGACAAGCAGAGCTGAGACGTCCCGCTGCGGGGTTTGCGGTGCGGATCGCGCCTGACGTGAGTGGTGCGAGGGCTCAGACAACCGCCCGGGGTGGCACGGTCAGTGGCTCCGACTCCAGATAGTCCATAGCGCGCCGCAACGCCTCCACACTGTCCCGGAAGTGCCCGAGCGCCGAGTTGCACCCGTTGCAGAGGAGGCCTCGAATGGCGCTGGTGCCGTGGCAGTGATCCACCACCAAGCGGAACGCCTGCGCCGACGGCTTGCCGTCCTTGCGGGGGCGGCCGGCGAGAGTGGCCGGGATCTCATCCTCATGGATGCCGCAGATAGCGCAGCAATACCCCTGTCGTGACCTGAGTTCGTCGTAGAAAGCCTCCGTGATCCGGTACTTGGTCCAGAGATTCATCGCCCGGTTGGAGCCCGGGCGTGCATCTCTGCTGGCCTGGTTGATGCGGCGGGCGTATTCGCGGCATTGCTGGCAAGAGAGGAAGGAGCGGCCGGTCGCACCAAGAAAGGACTCTGTCGGCCGAAGTTGACCGCACCGTCCGCACTCCCTGGACTCGTCCATGACTCCCAACAATACCGATTCTTGGGGCGGCCCCGGGGAACGAACCGCGCGTAGTTGAGACTAGGAGCGGCCGACAATTATTGTCCGTCAGGCTTCAGGGTGGTGTGTCGCGTCGTCGGCAGTGGTGTCCTGTCCCGACAAAGCGCCTGCCAGGATGACTATCTCGATCCGTGGAGCGTGCTGCGCTTCCGGTCATGGATGGAGGAACGGCGTGGGCGTCGTGCGGCGGCAATTGCTTGACGATGTCGCTGACACGGTTGCGACGTTCCCCTAGTGCCTCGTCATGCAGCCTTGAACGGGTAATCCGGGTGGCGGATTTTTGAGTCGATCGCGAATCCGGTCTTGGGTCGGGCTCGCTGGTTGCGCCACCGGATGTAGCTGCCGATCGCGGTGTCTTGCTCGGCGTGGCTGCGGTGGTCGGTGCCGTTGAGGGCGAAGTAGCGCACGGCGGCGAACTCGGCTTCGATCCAGTTCAGCCAGGAGGCGTAGGTGGGTAGGAAGACCAGGTCGACGTGGTTGGTGGCGCACCAGGCGCGGACCTCGGGGTGTTTGTGCGGGGAGAAGTTGTCGCAGATCAGGTAGAGGTGCTCGCCGGGCCAGCGGGCGCGCAGGGTCTTGAGGAAGCTGAGGAACTCGCGCCAGCGTTTGCGGTCGCGGATGCGGTAGTGCAGCTTGCCGGTGCTCAGGTCGAGGGCGGCGATCATGTGTCGCACACCTTGGTCGCGGGTGTAGGTGGCGCGTAGTCGCACAGGTTGTCCGACCGGGCGCCATGCCCGTCCCGGGCGGGGTTGCAGGTTCAGTGGGCCGAACTCGTCCACGCAGAGGACCCGGCCAGCCGGCGGCGGGTGGTCGTAGAGGTCCAGGATCCGGCGCATCTTCGTCGTGAAGTCGGGGTCGGTGCTGGCCTTCCACGTCTTGGTGGCCTGCCAGGACACGCCACGCTCGTGCAGGATCCGGCGAACGGTCTCGACGCTGATCGTGGTGACATAGCCGGCGGCGATGAGGTACTCGCACAGCTTCGACAGGGACCAGCAGGAGAACGGCTGGCCGAGGAAGCGGGGGTCGCACCGGGCGATGACGCAGATCCAGTCACGAGTCTGCTCATCGATCCGTCTCGGTGCGCCCCCGCTCCATTTTGGGTCCAGCGCGTCGAACCCCCGATCGTTGAACGCGTGGATCACGTCGCGGACGTAGTCCTCGGTCACCTTCAGCAGGTGAGCGATGTCCGGTGCAGGTTGACCCTGGGCCGACATCAACACCACGATCGCCCGCCGAAGCTTCACCGGGTCCTTCGCCGTGCGGGTGATCTTCTGCAACCGCTGACCCTCGACCATCGACACCTGCCGGACGAACACCTCCGGGCGTCTGCCCACGACCATCACCTCCCACAGCCAACCGATGGGAGACAGCCTGCCCGAAACGCCCTCAGAACCGGCGGATTACACGATCAACGTTCAAAGACGAGGCACTAGCCGCGGTGCGTACGGGTAGCCATCGACGAGGTCGATGGGGTGGGTAAGTCGACGTTCGCCGGCGAGTTGGCAGCGGCGCCGATCGCGACGATGCGCAGGCCGTGGGTCACGGCCGCCGGCCACGCCGCGCGCACCGCCGGGGCCAGCGCGCGACCTGTTCCGGGTCCAGCTCGGTGCCGCCGGACGACAGCATGCCGGCCGAGCCCAGCTTGTCGGTCAGGGCGCTGGTCAGGGCACCGATGTAGAGCGCGCCGACGAGTGCCGCCCTGATGCCGCTGCCCATCGTGCGGGTCAGCGGGCAACCCCGCCCTCAGGGGCCTGGGCGCCGTGGGGCCTGGAACGTGCGCCGGTAGGCGCCCGGTGTCGTGCCCACCTGGGCGCGGAAGCGGCGGCGCAGGTTGACAGCCGAGGTGAGGCCGACGCGGGCGGCTATCGCCTCGACCGGTAGGTCGGTCTCTTCGAGCAGGGCGCGTGCGGCCGCCACCCGGCGGGACAGCAGCCACGCGCCGGGGGTCGTGCCGAGGTGGTCGGCGAAGCGACGGGCCAGGGTCCGGGGCGAGACACTGAGGTGCGCGGCCAGGTCGCCTACGGACAACTGTGTGCCGAGGCGCTCGTCGGCCCACTCGAGCAGGTCGTCGAGTGCGACAGGGCCGGGCCGGAGTGTCGTGCTCGACGCCGGGCGGTGCGGCGGCAGCACCATGTGCCGGGCGAGAAGGGCCGCGTGCGCCGCGCCGTGGTCCTTGGCGACCAGGTGCAGGCACAGGTCGATGCCCGCGCCCGCTCCGGCGCTGGTGGCGACGTCGCCGTGATCCACGTAGAGCCGGTCCGGTTCCACGCGTACCCGGGGGAACTCCCGCTGCAACTGGGCGGCGCGACCGGGGTGCGTGGTGGCCGAGCGGCCGTCCAGCAGTCCCGTGCGGGCGAGGGCGAACACCCCGGAGCAGATGGTGACCAGCCGTGCTCCCCGCGCGTGCGCCCCGAGCAGCGCATGGTGCACAGCGGCGGACAGCGGCGCCTCCACCGGTGCCCAGCCCGGGATGAGCACCGTGTCGGCGGACGTGAGAGCCGTCAGATCCCGTGCGACGGTCATCGCGTACCCGGCCGATGTCGGCACCGGGCCGGGCACCTCCGTGCACACCTCGAACTCGTACCGCTGCGGGATGCCCGGACGCGGCGTGCCGAAGACCTCGACGGCGCAGCCCAGCTCGAACGTCGACTGCACCGGCCGTACCAGCGCCACCACGCGATGCATGGCAGGAAAGTACCCCACGGTGTCGTCTCGGGCTCTGTCTCCCGCGGTCCGTCTGGGCCAGCGTGAGAGGCATGCGCAGCGAGATTCTCGCCCAGGAGGGCTACACCGCTGTCTTCGTCGACGACGCCCCGGTCCGGGAACTCTTTCCGGGGATCCGGGTCCGTCCGCTGTGGCGGGGCCCCTCGGGGGCCCACGCCAACGTGTTGGAGATGGACCCGGGGACCGCCTGGCCGCGCCGGGACGTCCACGAGCCCGGCCCCGAGGAGGTGTACGTCGTCGCCGGCACCTTCAACGACGGCGCGCGCGACTACCCGGCCGGCACGTTTCTGCACGCTCCCGCCGGATCGTGGCACGTGCCCGCGAGCACGACCGGCTGCACGCTGTTCCTCTTCTACCCGGAGGGCTGAGGGCGCCGAGAGTGGCGTTCGGCGTCAGGTCGGGACGTACGCCGAACGGGCCTGCGCCACCTCGGCGGCCTGGCGCTCGCGCCACCGGCGCTGGCTGTCCCGGTTGCAGGCGCGACACGTCCGGCGGTAGCGACCGGTCGACTCGTCGATCTCGCGGTCGTGGCCGTTGCGGCAGGTCGACCCCTGCGTCCGGGAGCGGCAGTTCTCGGCGTGACTGATCTGCCGCAGGTGGGTGGGCTCCACGCAGTCCTTCGCGGGGCAGAGGTGGTCGACCTCCAGGTCGGGGTCGTACCCGCCGACGAAGACGGCGTACGCCGCGATGTGCGCCCAGGCTCGGCCCGCGACCTTCTGGTGGACGCCGCGCCGCGTGCCGTACCCGCGGATGATGAGGCAGCCGTCGTCCTGGCGGACGGAACGGCGCAGGAGATAGTCGCGCAGGCTGTCCTCAGTGAAGTGTCGGGACAGCCCGGTGACCCTGCTGAGCACGAGGTCACCCTAGCCGGGCAGGCGGGCCGCCTGTTCGGGCAGGTCGACGTCGGTGTCGTCGGCGACGTCGGCGCACGGGACCAGCCGTACGGCCTCGCCCTGGGCCCGCAGGTAGTCGCGTGCGCCCCGGTCCCCGACCGCCGCCGCGGTCACGCCCGCCCAGTGGCCCCGGCCGAGCAGCACCGGATGCCCGCGCCGACCGTCCGCGTAGGTGGCCACCGCGAGAGCGTCGGCGGTGGCGTCGCGGCCGACCCGGCGTACCGCAGCGGGGGTGAGGCCGGGCATGTCGACAAGGGTGACCACGACGGCCACGGCCGCGCTGGACGTCAGGGCGGACAGCCCGGCCCGCAGCGAGGAGCCCATCCCCGTCGCCCAGTCGTCGTTGAGCACCACGTCGGGCAGCCGCGTCCGGGCGCGGACCTGGTCGGCCTGCGCGCCGAGCACGACCACGACCGGCTGGCAGCCGGCGGCAGTGAGGATCGCCGCCGCGTGGTCCACCAGGAGCCGCCCCCGGTAGGGCAGGAGGGCCTTCGGCCGGCCGAGCCGGCGGCCGGCGCCGGCCGCGAGCAGCAGTCCCGCCGTCACCATGGGCCCGAGCGTAACCCGATCTCGTTTTCGGTTCCGGGCTTCTCGGTGCAGGCCGGGCGCTTCCGGGCGTCGATCGGACGTGCTTCGGGGGGTGAACCGGTCGGCCGCTACCGCTAACATGCATCTCGTATCTGCTGTCACGTATTTACGGTGAGGTGCCGGATGACACCGGACGAGACGTCGGCGTGGCAACGACTCTGCCCACGGCCGATGGCCCAGGTCGACCCGCTGCCGGCCATCGCCCGGCACCTGGACCGCCCGGACACCGCGCGCCGGCTCGCGGCGGCCGACGCGAGCCGCACCCCACCGGACGACGTCCTGGCCGACCTGCGGGAGATCGGCGTGGCCTCCGTGTACGACCCGGCCAGCGCCACCGCCGTGCACGTCAACGCGCTCAACGCGGTGGCCGCGCGGCACAGTGGCAGCCTCGCCATCACCCTCGGCGTCAACGCGCTGGCCCTGCTGCCGCTCTGCATCACCGGCACCCCCGAGCAGCGCGACCGGGCCGGTGCGGTGCTGCGCGGCGGAGGTGCTGCCGCCCTGCTGCTCACCGAGCTGGAACACGGCAGCAACCTGGCCCGCACGAACACCCGCGTCGACCCCGACGGTGAGGGGTACCGGCTGACCGGCGAGAAGCACCTGATCAACGGCGGCAGCCGGCACGACCTGCTGGTCACCCTGGCCCGACTCGGCGACACCGACCGCTTCGGCCTGTTCCTCGCCGAACGGGACGACACGGTGACGGCCCTGCCCCCGTGGCGCACGCTGCCCGCCACCGCCGCCGACATCTCCGGCGTACGGTTCGCCGGCACCCCGGCCGAGCCGATCGGCGCGCCCGGGGACGGGCTGACCATCCTGCAACTGACCCTGGCGTTGTCGCGGGGCGGCATCGGCTCGCTCGCCTCCGGCGCCGCCAGCGGCGCGCTCGCCCAGGCCGTGCGGTACGCCCGCGAACGCGATGTCTACGGCCAGCCGATCGTCCACCTCGGCGCGATAGCCGAGCACCTCGCGCGGGCGGCGGCCCTCGACGTGCTTGTCGCGGCGACCGCCGTGAAGGCCACCTTCCTCATCAACGCGCTCGGACCGGCCGCCGCGTACGCCGCCGCCGTGGCCAAGTACGCCTGCTGCGAGCTGGCCGAGCAGACCGTCGGCGAGGGCCGCGCGGTGCTGGGATCCCGGGCACTGGTCGAGGAGTTCGGCTACGCCGCGCGGGTACGCGACGTGCTGCTCTACGGCGTGTTCGACGGCACCCGGCACATCCTGCTCGACCAGTTGCAGTGGCGGCTGGAACGCTTCGCCGCCGGCGCCGACCGCTCCGGCGACGGCTACCCGGTGCTGGCCGAGGCGTACTCCCGCCCGCCGCAACCGCTGGTGCGCGCCGCCCGGCTGCGGCTGCGGCCGTACGCCCCCGCGCCGGCGGCCCGTGCCGCGACGCTCGCCGCCCGCACGGACCGTCCGGCGGTGGCCGCGCTCGGTACGCTCCTCACCGGCCTCGTCGACCTGGTCGCCGTTGCCCGCCGCTGCGGTCGGTGGGCCACCGACCAGGCCTGGCGGTTCTCCGCCGCCGCGGTCCTCGCCGAGGCCGAGGCGCTTCTCGCCGCCGTCGAGCTGATCGACCCCGGCTGCCGTGCCGTCGTCGGCCTGCCGGGGCGGGCGAGCGCCGCGGACGAGGCGGCGCTCGGCTACGCGCTGGGCTGGCGCGGCGCCGAGCTCGCCACCCGGGTCGAGGTGCTCGCCGCCGACCTGCGCGCCGACGGCGGGGCCGCCGCCCCCGACCGGCTCGGCGACGATGACCTGGTCGCCGCCTTCGCGGGCGAGCTGCCACCGGCCCGCGCCGCACTACGCCACTGGCTGACGACACCGCCGACCGACGGCCCGGACCGCGACGGCCCGGACCGCGACGGCCCGGACCGCGACGGTTCGGACCGCGACGGTTCGGACCGCGACGGTTCGGACCGCGACGGTTCGGACCGCGACGGTTCGGACCGCCCTGGGCCGGGCCCCGACGGTTCGGGCAGCGACGGTTCGGGCGTGGACGCCGCCACCGGGGCGTCGGCGGCGGGGGACCGGCTCGGCGTCGGGACGCGGTGATGGGGCGCCAGGGTGAACCGCCGGACCGGCGGCTGCGGGTGGCGGTCGACGTCGCCGGCGCGGACCTCGGGCCGGAACCCGTCGTCGCCGGCGCGCTGGCCGCCGCCGCCACCGTGGACATCGCGCTCGTCGGCCCGCAGGCGCTCATCCGTCCGCTGCTGCCGGGCGGCGTCGCGCCTGCGGGCGTACGACTGGTGCACGCCTCGGACGTGGTCGGGATGGGCGAGGACCCGGTCGCCGCGACGTACGCCAAGCGCCGTTCGTCGCTCCTGGTCGCCGCCGGGGAGGTGGCGGCGGGCCGGGCGGATGCCATGGTGACACCGGGCAACACCGGCGCGGCGGTGCTCGCGGCGGCCGTCCGGCTGGGTCGGGTGCCGGGGGTGAGCAACCCCCGGCCCTGGCCACGGTGCTGCCGGTGCCGGGCGCCGGCCCGACCGTGCTGCTGGACATCGGCGCGACGGCGGCGGCCGTACCGGAGTGGCTTGTCGAGTTCGCGGTGCTGGGCGCGGAGTACGCGCGCGGGCGGCTGGGGCTGCTCCGACCGCGGATCGGCCTGCTGTCCAACGGGCACGAGGCGGTCAAGGGCGGGCCGGTACGCCGTGACGCGCACCTCCTGCTGGCAACGATGCCCGGTTACAGCGGTCAGATCGAGGCGTACGACGTGCTCGGAGGCCGGGTCGACGTGGCCGTGACCGACGGGTTCACCGGCGACGTGGCGTTGAAGATGTACGAGCGGACGTTGGACGCCACAGTCGGCCTGGCGCTGGACGCGGTGCGCGAGTTCTCGCCCATCGGCGCGCTGGCGCGTGAGCGGCGGCGGCGGGTGACCCGGGCGGTGCGCGACGGGCTCGCTGCCGAGCCGGGGGGAGCGCTGCTCGGGGTACGCGGTGTGTGCGTGATCTGCCACGGGACGGCCACCGCGGCCGACGTCGAGGCGAGCGTGCGCATCGCCGGGGAGTGCGTCGGATCGGGTGTGGTCGGGCGGATCGCCGCAGCCTTCGCGGCGTCGTCGCGCCAACGGCTGCGCAGCCGCCGCAGCCCGGTCGACGGGTGAGATATCCGTTCTCGTATCTGGCTTTACCAAGACGAGCGTTGATATGGTTCCGGGATTCCTGGCATGAGGGTGGTGCGATGTCACAACAGTTGATCCAGGTCAGCGATCTGCGCCGGTCGTTCGGTGCGACGGCGGCGGTCGACGGCGTGAGCTTCGAGGTGGCCGCGGGCGAGGTGGTCGGCCTGCTCGGACCCAACGGCGCGGGCAAGACCACCACTATCCACTGTCTCACCACGCTGCTGAAGCCGGATTCCGGCACCGCCCGCGTCGCAGGCTTCGACGTCGTCACTCAGGGCGCCGAGGTGCGCCGCAGCATCGCGGTCACCGGGCAGTTCGCGGCCCTCGACGAGTTGCTGACCGGCCGGGAGAACCTGGTGCTGTTCGGCCGGCTGCTCGGGCTGGGCCGGCAGCCGGCCACCGCCCGTGCCGACGAGCTGATCGACCGGTTCGACCTGGGCGAGGTGGCGGGCAAGGCGGTACGCACGTACTCCGGTGGTCTGCGCCGTCGCCTCGACCTGGCCGCGAGCCTGGTGGTCGACCGGCCCGTGCTGATCCTCGACGAGCCGACCACCGGCCTGGACCCGCGCAGCCGGCGGGCCCTGTGGGAGGTCGTCCGGGAGTTGCGCGACGGCGGCACGGCAGTGCTGCTCACCACGCAGTATCTGGAGGAGGCCGACCAGTTGGCCGGGCGGGTGCTGCTCATCGACCGCGGCCGGGTCTCCGCCGAGGGCACTCCGGACGAGCTCAAGCGTCAGCTCGGCGGCGCGGTCTGCGAGGTGCGCATCGAGGACCCGCGGGCGCGGACGGTCGCGGCGGAGCAGCTACGGGCGGCGTTCGACGGGTTGACCGAGGACGAGGACGTGCTGCGGTTGGCCGCCGGCTCCGGCACGCTTACCGAGGTGGTGCGGCGGTTGGAGTCGGCGGGTGTGGAGGCCGACGACGTCACCGTGCGACGGCCCACCCTGGACGAGGTGTTCCTGTCCCTGACCGGGTCCGTCGACGCCGAGAAGGCGGTCGACGCGGACGCGGCGGGGGCCGGCCGGTGAGCACCACCACGGCGGTGGCGGCCAGC
Source organism: Micromonospora lupini str. Lupac 08 (assembly GCF_000297395.2). Lineage (GTDB taxonomy): Bacteria > Actinomycetota > Actinomycetes > Mycobacteriales > Micromonosporaceae > Micromonospora > Micromonospora lupini. The sequence goes on from NZ_HF570108.1 coordinate 3,640,842, forward strand.
GGGCTGCGGCAGTTCGCCGTCCTGGCCGCCCGCAACCTGCGGCAGGCCCGCGCGGGCCGGTCGGTCGGCCTGACCGTCGTGTTCCCGCTGACGTTCTTCGCCGGCTTCATGGTGGTCTTCCAGCGGCTGATGTCCGACTACGGGATCGCCTACGAGCAGTTCCTCCCGCCCGCGATCGTCGTGCAGACCACCGCCCTGGTCGCCATGTCGGCCTGCTACATGATCGCCGGCGACGCCCGCAGTGGCCTGATCTCCCGGTACCGGACGCTGCCGATGAGCGCGGTCGTGGTGCCGCTGGCCCGGCTCGTGGTGGACGCGGCCCGCGCCGCCGTCGCGGTGGCGGTGATCCTCGTCGCCGCGGTGCTCGTCGGTTTCCGGTTCACCGCCGGGGCGGCCCGCGCCGCGGGCTTCGTCACGCTGGCGGTCGGCTTCGCGGTGGTGCTCGCGGCCGGCTGCGCTGCCCTGGGGCTGGGCGCCCGCGACCCCGAGCAGGTGTACTCGGCGCTGACCCTGCCGTACCTGGTGCTCACTACGGTCTCCACCGCCTTCGTGCCGGTCGACGCGTTTCCGGGCTGGCTGCAACCGGTGGTCGAGGTGTCGCCGTTCTCCGCCCAGGTCGACGCGTTGCGCGCGCTGTCCACCGAGGGCGCCGACGAGAGGGTGTGGCCGGCACTCGTCTGGCTGCTGGTCCTGGGGCTGCTGTTCGGGGTGGCCGCGGCACGTTCGTTTCGGAGGAGCCGATGAGTACCGTCACGCAGGCCTCGCTGTTCGCCGGGCGTAACCTTCGCCGGTTCTTCCGGGCGCCGCCCGCGCTGATCTACGCGTTCGCGTTCCCGGTGCTGCTCCTGCTCACCCAGTACGCGGTCTTCGGCCGGATCGTCGGTGACGGCGACCGGCAGCACTACCTGGAGCGGTTGGCCCCGCTCGTGGTGCTCTCCACCGCCGCGTTCGGATCGCCGTCGAGCGCCGTCGGTTTCCTGCGCGACCTGCGCGGCGGGCTGGTCGACCGGCTGCGCACCATGCCGGTGGCACCGGGGGCGCTGCTGGCCGGTCGGGTCGCCGGTGACGTGCTGCGCATCATCGCGATCGGAGCCCTGACCACGGGCGTGGCGATGCTGCTGGGCTTCCGGTTCCGGGAGGGGCCGCTCGCGGTCGTCGGCTTCTTCGCGGTGATCGCGCTGTTCGGCCTGCTGTGGGCGGCGATCGCGTTGTGGCGGGGCTCCGGTCCCGGTGACGAGGAGTCGCTGCCGCCGTCGCTGACCGGCCCGGCGACCCTGCTGTTCATCTTCTCCTCGGGGTTCGTGCCGGTGTCGGCGTTCCCCTCGGTGGTGCAGCCGGTGGTGCGGGCCAACCCGTTCTCGGTCGCCACCGAGGCGCTTGTCGGCCTGTCCAGCGGCGGGCCGGTGCTGTGGCCGGTGTTGCAGACCCTCGCGTGGGTGCTCGGGTTGGGCACGGTCTGCCTGTTGGTGGCGGTGCGCCGCTTCGGCCGCCGCGCCGACAGCTGAGGGGCCGCGCGGTCGCTGAAGGGCCGCGCGGTCGCTGACGGGCCGCGCGGTCGCTGAGGGGCCGCGCGGTTCGCCGACGGGCCGGTCAGACCGGGCTGGCCATCCGGTAGAGCATCTGCTGCCCGCCGGTGGCCAGCAACAGCCCGCTGTCGGACCAGACGCGGGCGCGGGCGCCGAGCACTCCACCGGTGGCGGCGGCGGCCTCGCCCTCCACCAGCAGCCAGCCGGCGCCGTCGTCGCCGCCCTGGAAGCCCACGTACAGGTCCATGCTCGGCGCCATGAAGGTGGTCCGCTCGAACGCCTGCACCACCGCCGGGAACTGCACCACGTCGACGGCGAAGACCAGTCGGGCCGCCGCCAGCCACGGGTCCGCGTCGGCGGGCAGCTCCTCGTGCAGCCGCAGCCAGCCCCGGATGGTCGGCACGCCGTCGCGTTGCGGCTGCCAGCCGCCGGCGGGCCAACCGGCAAGCCGTACCTCGTAGCACCGCTCCCAGATCGGCAGCACCGGCAGGCCGTCGCGGCGCATCAACTCGACAAGGGTGGGCAGCTCGTCGGGCTTGGGCAGGTCCGGTGGCGGCATCCAGCGCCGTTCGGGGCCGAGCAGGCCGGCGGCGATGGTCCAGACGTGCGCGGTGAGCAGGATCCGGCCGCGCTGGCGCAGCGTGACGTGCAGGGCGGCCGCGCGGCGGGTGCCGTGCACCCGGGCGACCTCGACGTCGACGTCGCCGTAGCGTGGCGGCGCGAGGAACTGGCAGCTCAGGCTCACCGGCAGCATGGTCCCGGCCTCCTCGCCCGCCGCGCGCAGCGCGATCGCGGCCAGGTAACCGCCGTTGGGGCCCCAGACCGACCAGTCCTCGGACAGGTGGGCCCGGTACTGGCCGGGTGCGGTCTGCCGTACCGCGGCGTCGTCCGCGAGACTGGCCATCGAGGACCCCTTCCGGCGTTGGGACGCGTGAAAACAAGATACTGCAGATCAAAACCAGATACGAGTACGATGCGGCGCATGGATCTGCGTGACAGCGCCGAGGAGGCCGAGTTCCGGGCGGGCCTGCGGGCCTGGTTGGCGGGCGCGGTGCCGGTGACCACCGGCCCGGACGGAGCGCCGCCGCAGGGCCGGTGGGGCGACATCGAGGCGGTGCGGTCGTACACCCGTGCGCTGCACGACGCCGGATACGCGGGCCTGACCTGGCCCGCCGAGCACGGCGGACGCGGGTTGTCCCCGGCCTACCAGGCGATCTACCTGGAGGAGACGGCCCGGGCCGAGGCCACCGAGCACATCGGGGTCATCGGCCTGGGCATGGTGGGGCCGACCATCATCGCCTGCGGGTCGCCCGAGCAGCGCGCCTGGTACCTGCCCCGCATCCTCACTGGGGAGATCATCTTCTGTCAGGGCTTCTCCGAACCGGAGGCCGGCAGCGACCTGTCCGCCGTGCGGACCGTCGCGCGGCGCGACGGCGACGAGCTGGTGGTGACCGGGCGCAAGGTGTGGTCGTCGTACGCGCACCTCGCCGACCACTGCCTGCTGCTGGCGCGCACCGACCCCGGGCAGCGCCGCCACCGAGGGCTGTCCTGCCTGCTGGTGGACCTGCGCTCGGCCGGCGTCACGGTGCGCCCGATCCGCCAGATGACAGGCGAGGCGGAGTTCGCCGAGATCGAGTTCGACGAGGTGCGGGTGCCGCTCGACGCGGTGGTCGGCGCGGTCGACGACGGGTGGCGGGTCGCCATGACCACCCTCGCCCACGAGCGGGGCACCTTCGGGTTCACCCTGACCGCCCGGCTGGACGTGGCGTTCCGCCGACTCGTGGCGACCGCGAAGGCCCGAGGCCGGGACACCGACCCTCTGGTACGCGACCAGATCGCCGCCCGCTACGTGGAGTTGGAGGGTCTGCGCTGGACCAACCGGCGCGGACTGGCCGCGCTGGCGCGTACCGGCGTGCCCGGGCCGGAGACGTCGGTGATCAAACTGCGCTGGTCGCAGGCGCACCAGCGGCTCACCAGCTTGGCGGTGCAACTGCTCGGCGGGGACGCCGAACCCGACGGCTGGGACCCCTACTGGCGGCACCAGATGCTGCGCAGTCGCGCCAACACCATCGAGGGCGGCACCTCCGAGGTGCTGCGCAACCTGGTCGCCGAGCGCGTACTGGGCCTGCCCCGGTCGTACTGACCGCCGACCCGCCCACGACGAGGGGAGACCTGATGGACTTCGCGCTGACCGGTGAGCAGGAGGCGCTGCGGGACACCGCGGCGAAGTACCTCGCCGACGACCGGGGCGCCGGCGACGGGCGGCCCTGGACCGAGGTCGACGACCTGGGCTGGCTCGACGCGGAGCTGGGCACTGTCGAGTTGGCGTTGCTCGCCGAGCAGCTCGGTTGGGCGCGCAGCCCGTCACCGTGGTGGGCCACCGTGGGCCTGGCCGGCCCGGCGCTGCGGGCGGCCGGCCGGCCGGTCGCCGCTCCCGCGACGCTGGCCTGGGCGTGGGAGAACGGCCCCGACACCCTCGCCGAGGCGGTGGCCGCCGCCCGTCGACCGACGGTCACCGACCCCGCCGCGACGGGCGCTCGCTCCTCGACGGGCACCGACTCCGCCGCGGCGGCCGTGCCCTCGTCGACGGGCGACGTCGGCCGCGGCGGGACGCCGTCGACCCACACCCCGGGGGTCGGTTGCGCCGTCGCCGCCGACGGGACGCTTACCGGACGTGCCATCCGCGTGCCGCACGCGGTCGACGCGGTGGACCTGGTGGTGGCCGCGAGCGGGCCGTACGGCGTGGAGCTGCGTCTGGTCGACGCGTCCGCCGTGCGGGTGACACCGGCCGGCGCCGGCGGACAGGCGCTCGACCCGAGCCGCCCCGTCTCGACAGTGGAGCTGACCGGCGTACCCTCGACGCTCCTCGTGGCTGCGGACGCCGCCGCCGACGTGCTGGCGCTGACCCGGCGGCGGGCCGGGGCGCTGCTCGCCGCCGAGGCCGTGGGCGTGGCGGCGAGGGCCCTCGCCCGGGCCGGCGGGTACGCCGCCACCCGCACCCAGTTCGGAGCGCCGATCGGCGCCAACCAGGCGGTCGCGCATCCCCTCGCGGAGTGCTACGGCCAGGTCGAGACGGCCCGGTCACTGGCCTACCGGGCGGCGTGGACTGTCGACGCCGAGCCGGGTCGGGTCGCCGACCAGGCGGTGCTCACGGCCAGCGTGGCCGCCCGGGAGGCCGCGCTCAGCGCCTGCGAGGCGGCCATCCAGACGTACGGGGGCAGCGGCTTCACCTGGGAGCAGCCGCTGCACCACTGGTACCGCAGGGCGTGGTGGCTGGCGACCTTCGACGGCACGGTCGCGGACGTCCGGGCCGAGCTGGCCGGGCTGTTGCTTGACGACTGACCCCGCCGAAGGCGCGCGGGCGGAGCCGGCCGCACGCGGCGGGCTCGCGCGGACCCCGGCCCCGCGGCGGGTCAGCGTTCGGCGGTCAGGACGAGCCGGGTCGGTAGGAGCCGAAGCTCCACAGGTTGCCCTCGGCGTCGCGGACCGAATAGCCCTGGCCGCCGTAGTCCTCGTCGCGGAGCTTCTGCACGACCTCGGCGCCGGCGGCGACGACCCGTTCGTAGTGCGCCGCCACGTCGTCGAGCACCACATAGGTCGCGGCGGGCCCGGTGTCCAGAACGAGCCGGCCGTCGCTGCCGTCCGTCTGGGAGGCGAGCATGACCATGCCGTTGCCCCAGGTCAGTTGCGCGTGACTGATGGAGTCGTCCGGGCCGGGGACGACCAGCTCCGCGCGGAAACCGACGACGTCGACCAACCACGCGACGGCGGCCGGCGCGTCGCGGTAGCGCAGGGTGGGGATGACTTCCGGGCCTCTGCTCATACACGAGAGTCTAATGAAGAATCGCGGATAGCACATGTGATGCGTCCTGGCATGTCGCGTATTCGGCTACGCTGAGCCCATGCTTCGCTACGATTTCGTGGTCGTCGGCGCGGGCGCGGCCGGCGCGGTGCTCGCGGCCCGCCTGAGCGAGGATCTGGGCCGTTCCGTGTTGTTGTTGGAGGCCGGCCCCGACCTCGTCGGGGCGGCGGCGCCGGAGGCGTTGCGGACCGGCTCGGTGGAGGCCGAGGACGGCTTCGACTGGGACCTGCGGGCGACAGTCGTCGCCGGTCGGGAGGCGCCGCTGCGGCGCGGCCGGGTGGTCGGCGGCTCGACGCAGATCAACGACCGGGGCGCGATGCGGGCGCCGGCCGCCGACTTCGTCTCCTGGGGCGCGCGCGGCCTGCCGGAGTGGGACTGGCCGGCGGTGCTCCCGGCCTTTCGCCGGTTGGAGGCCGACCAGCAGTTCGGCGACCGTGACCACCACGGCGCGGACGGGCCGGTCCCGATCACCCGGTGGCCGCGCGGTGAGCTGACGCCGGCGATGGACGGCTTCCTGCAGGCCACGCTCGGCCTGGGCCACGACTACCAGGAGGACATGAACGCCCCCGACGCCGTCGGCATCGGGATGTATCCGCAGAACCGGCGCGACCGGCTGCGAATGTCCACCGCCCTCACCCACCTCGACCCGGCCCGGTCGCGGTCCAATCTGGTCGTCCGCGGCGACGCCGAGGTCGAGCGCGTGCTGCTCGACGGCGGGCGGGCGGTGGGTGTGCAGGTCGCGGGGGAGCGGATCGACGCCGGCGAGGTGATCCTCTGCGCCGGCTCGCCGTACAGCCCGGCTCTACTGCTGCGCTCGGGCATCGGCCCCGCCGAGGAGCTGCGCGCGGCCGGCGTCACGCCGCTCGTCGACCTTCCCGGTGTGGGCGCGGACGTGATCGACCAGCCCGGCGCGATCATCCTGGTCGTTCCCGAGCCGGAGACGATCGGCGGCGACTGGCCGCGTACGCAGCTCATCGCGCGGCTCGCCGGCATCCCGGGTCACGAGGTCGACCAGGCGTTCTACCTGAGCCTGTTCACCGGCATGAGCACGTCGCGGGGCCCCGGCGCGGGTCTGGACCGGATCATCGGCGTCGACCAGGTCAACACCGTGATGATCGGTGACATGGCGATGTCCTCGCGCGGACGGATCTCGGTGCGGGACGCCGACGGGGCGAGCCCACCCGCGGTCGACCTCGGGTTCTACACCGCCGAGGGCGACCTCGCCCGGATGCGCGACGCGTACCGGCACGCGTGGGAGATCGCCAACCAGGCCGCGTTCACCAAGACGGTCGCCCGGTTCGCGCTCGTCGACGACGCGGTCGTGGGCGACGACGAGCAGCTCGACCACCTGCTGCGCGCCACCACGTACAGCCGGTTGAACCTGGTCGGCGGCGCGCGGATGGGCGCGGCGGACGACACGGGCGCGGTCGTCGACGGGCGCTGCAGGGTGCGTGGGGTGGCCAACCTGCGGGTCGTCGACGCCAGCATCGTTCCGGTGCCGCTGCGCGCGCCGGCCGCGTTGACCAGCATCATGATCGGCGAACGCGGGGCCGAGCTGATAGCGGGCTAGCGCCTGGGGCGAAGCTCGTGGGCGGGCCTAGGGCCTGTTTCATAAGGACTGGCCGGCCTGCGGCGGGCCCGGTCGTCGCCCGGACTCCGCCTCGGCTCGACCGCCCTTATGAAACAGGCCCTAGCGGCGCAGCAGCGCCGACAGCGACGCCGACGGGTTGCCCACCACCGCCCGCGCCACGGCGACGTAGCCGTCGAGCAGGCGTACGGCGTCGGCCGGGGCCAGCCGCGGCGTGTGGAACAGCACCACCCGCAGGCCGTCGCCGCGCGGGGCGATCGCCAGCTCGGTGCCGAAGCGGCTGCCGATCGCCTCGGGGACGAGCAACTCGAACTCGGTGTCGCCGACGCGTACGCGGTGGGACAGCTCGGCCATCATCTGGAACACCACGTCGTCGACCCGGCCGCCGAGGTTGGCGCTGCCGGTGGCGACGGCCTGGTAGGGCTGCTCCTGGTTGGCGAAGGCGGCGGCTGTCGTCGCGTGGGTCGCCTGGAGCAGGGCCGCGAAGGTGGCGAACGGCGGCAGCCGGGTGCGCAGCACCACCATGTTGGCGCAGAAGCCGACGGTGCGTTGACTCTCCGGCCGGGCGCGGTTGGCGAACAGCGACGCGACCGCGAGGTCGCCCTGACCGGTGACGCGGTGCAGGACGGCGTAGTAGACGGCCAGGGCCACGGTGAACAGCGTCGTGCGGTGTCGCCGGGCCAGGGCGCGCAGCCCGTCGGCGACTGTGGCCTCGAGGTCGCGGGCCAGCACGCCCGGGGTGGCGTCCGGGGGTGGCTCGCGGTACGGCAGGCGCGGCAACCGCAGCCCGGTCAGCTGACCGCGCCAGAACTCGCGGTGCCGGTCCAGCTCCGTGCCGGCCAGCCGGTCCTCCTGCCAGGCCACGAACTGCGGGTACTGCCACCGCACCGGGGGCAGCTCGGCCGACGCGTCGGCGTAGAGGGTGCGCAGCTCCTCGAAGAGCAGCCCGCACGACCACGCGTCGGTGACCAGGTGGTGCATGGTGAAGCACACGATCACCTCGCGGTCGCTGACCCGCCAGGCGGTGGCCCGCGTCGGCCACCGTGTGACGTCCACCCGCGTGGCCAGCTCGGTGGTGACCGCGGCGTCGGCGGCGGCGTGCGGATCCGACTCGCCGCGCAGGTCGACCACCCGCAGCTCGACGGGTCGCGGGTCGTGCACGAGCTGGGACACCCGTGGTCCGCGTCCCACGACAGTGGTCCGCAGCGCCTCGTGCCGCGCGGTCAGCGCGGTGAGCGCCCGCTCCAGCGCGCTCAGGTCGACAGTGCCGGTGAGGCGGCACAGCAGCGGGCAGTTCAACGCGCCGTGGTCCGCCCGGTAGTGCTCGATGATGCCGAGCAGCCGCTGTCCCACGGAGGCCGGTACGGGTCGGGGGGCCACGACACGACGGTACCGCTCGTCGTTGTATCTGTCATCAAGGGTCTGGCATCTTGTGTTGTCTCTCGGTACCTTGGGCGCATGTCTGGTCTGTCGGTGACCACCCCCGTGCACGCGCAGCTGACGTGGCACTACGAGTCCGAGATGCCCCGGGTGCTCTCCCTCTACGAACGGGCCAAGAGCGCGCAGTGGAACGCCAGCACCGATGTCGACTGGTCGATCGAGGTGCCGTTCGGTGAGCCGTTGCCCGACGACTCCGCGTTCGCCATGGCGTCGTTCGAGGCGTCCCCGTTGGCGCGACGCGGCCGACCCATGTGGGACACGTTCCGCTGGGAGCTGCAGTCGTGGATGGTGAGCCAGTTCCTGCACGGTGAGCAGGGCGCGCTCGTGGTCGCCGCGCGCCTGGTCGAGGTGGTGCCGGACATCGACAGCAAGTACTACGCCGCGAGTCAGGCCGCCGACGAGGCCCGGCACGTCGAGGCGTTCTCCCGCTACCTGCGCGAGAAGGTGCCGCACCCGTACCCGATCAACCCGGCGCTGTCCGAACTGATCAAGGACCTGCTCTCCGACTCCCGGTGGGACATCACCGCGCTGGGCATGCAGATCGTGGTCGAGGCCCTGGCGATGGCCGCGTTCCGGCTGGCCAACAGCACCTTCCACGACCGCCTCATCTGCGACATCACCCGCCTCGTGGCCCGCGACGAGGCCCGGCACGTGTCGTTCGGGGTGCTGTCGCTGGAGGGCATCTACCGGGAGATGACAAGCGCCGAGCTGGCCGACCGCGAGGACATGGTGCTCGACTCCGCGAGCCTCATGCGCCGCCGGTTCCTGCTGGAGGACGTCTGGGAGCGCATCGAGGTGGACCGGGGCGAGGGCGTCGACTTCGCCGCGCACAACGAGCTGATGATCAAGTATCGGCAGGCGATCTTCGCCCGCGTGGTCACCGCGCTGTCCAACATCGGCCTGCTGACTCCCCGGGTCCGCGAGGGCCTGGAGCGGCTGGACCTCATCGGGTTCGCCGACCGCTCGATCCGCGTTCCGCGCGCCTGAGGAGTCGGGAGGAGACATGCCAGTGCTGACCACGCTGACCCTCGACGGCATGTGCGACGACGTCGCGTCGCTGCTCGACGAGCCGGTGTCACCCGACGAGGATCTGCTGGAGCGCGGCCTCGACTCGATCGGGCTGATGCGGCTCGCCGCCCGCTGGGCCGGCGCGGGTCTCACCTTCGCCCAGCTCATCGAGCTGCGCAGCGTCCGGCAGTGGCACGCGCTGGCCCACCCGGCGTCGCCTCCCGACGAGTCGGAGGCCCTCGCCGCCGAGGACGAGGCGACTGTCGACCCGGACGAGCCGTTCGCCCTGGCGACGATGCAGCACGCGTACTGGGTTGGACGGGCCGGGGAGCAGGCCCTCGGTGGCGTGGGGGCGCACTTCTACAACGAGTTCGACGGTCGGCAGGTGGACCCCGACCGGCTGGAGGTGGCCATCCGGGCCCTGGTGCGCCGCCACGACATGCTGCGGGCCCGCTTCCTCGACGACGGCCGACAGCAGATCACCCCGGACGGCGCCTGGCCCGGCCTGACCGTGCACGACCTGCGGCACCTGCCGGCGCACGAGCGGGACCGGCGGCTGGCCGACCTGCGCGCCACCCTGTCGCACCGCACCCTGCGGGTGGACCGGGGCGAGGTGTTCGACGTCCAGCTCTGCCTGCTGCCCGACGGGGCGAGCCGGGTGCACGTGGAGATCGAGATGCTGGTCGCCGACGCGCACAGCTTCCGGGTGCTCCTCGCCGACCTCGCCCACCTCTACCGCCGGCCCGACGAGCCGCTGCCGCCCATCGACTACAGCTATCCCCGCTACCTGGCCACCCACGAGCGGCGGCGGGCCGACGCCCGCGAGGCCGCCGCCGGCTACTGGCGTCAGCGGGTACCCGACCTGCCCGGCGGGCCCGACCTGCCGGTGGCCGTGGCCCCGGAGCGGGTCAGCGGGCATCGGGTCATCCGCCACCACCACTGGCTCTCCGGCGCCGACCGGGACCGGCTCGCCGCCCGCGCGCGGGAGCACGGCGTCACCCTGTCGATGGTGTTCCTGACGGCCTTCGCCGAGGTCCTGGCCGCCTGGAGCAGCCGGCAACGCTTCCTGCTCAACCTGCCGCTGTACGACCGGACGCCGTACCACCCGGACGTGCCGTTGCTCAGCGGGGACTTCACCAACCTGCTGCTGCTGGAGGTCGACGCCACCGACGAGGTGCCGTTCGTCGACCGCGCCCGCCGCCTGGGCGAGCAGTTCGCCCGGGACGTGGCGCACAGCGCGTACTCCGGGGTGGACGTCCTGCGCGACCTGGCCCGCGCCCGCTCCGACCGGGCCGTGCTCGCGCCCGTGGTCTTCACCAGCGCGCTCAGCCTCGGCGACCTCTTCGGCGCCGACGTGCGGGAGTGCTTCGGCGACCCGGTGTGGACGTCGTCGCAGACCCCGCAGGTGTGGCTGGACAACCAGGTCACCGAGCGCGAGGGCGGCCTGTACCTCAACTGGGACGTGGTGGCGGAGTTGTTCCCGCCGGGTGTGTCCGAGGCGATGTTCGCCGCGTACGTCCGGCTGCTCACCGGGCTGGTCGACGGCGACTGGGCCGCGTCGCCGGGCGACCTGCTGCCGCGCGAGCAGCGGGCGGTCCGGCGGCGGGCCAACGAGACCGCGGCGACGCTGCCGGTGGGCCGACTGCACGACGGGTTCTTCGACCGGGCGGCGCGGGAGCCCGCTCGGGTGGCGCTGCTCGGCGACGGGGTGTCGGTGTCCTACGGCGAGCTGGCGGGGAAGGCGTTGACGCTGGCCGGGGCGCTGGCACGGGCCGGGGTCGCGCCGGGGGACGCGGTGGGTGTGTGCCTGCCCAAGGGCGTCGACCAGGTCGTGGCGGTGCTGGGTGTGCTGGCCGCCGGTGGCGTGTACGTACCGGTCGGCGTGGACCAGCCGGCCGCCCGACGCGACCGGATCTGGCAGCGGGCCGGCGTGGAGACGGTCGTCGGCGCGGACGGGCTCGACCCGGCCGGTGACGGCGGCCCGGCCCTGGACGGCTGCGTGCCCGGTGACCCGGCGTCGGTGGCGTACGTCATCTTCACCTCCGGCTCCACGGGTGAACCCAAGGGTGTCGACGTGCCGCACTCGGCCGCCGGCACCACCATCGAGGCCATCCGCCGGCGGTTCGACATCGGCGCGGACGACCGGGTCCTCGCCGTGTCGGCGCTGGACTTCGACCTGTCGGTGTTCGACATCTTCGCGCTGCTCGGCGTCGGCGGCGCGGTGGTGCTGATCGGCGAGGAGCAGCGACGCGACGCGAGCTCCTGGCGTCGGCTCGTCGACGCCCACCGGGTCACCGTCTGGCAGTCGGTCCCCGCGCTGCTGGACATGCTGCTGACCGCCGCCGAGGCCGCCGGCGGGCTGGACCACCTGCGACTGGCGCTGCTCGGCGGCGACTGGGTCGGCCTGGACCTGCGCGACCGACTGGTGGCGCTGCGCCCCGACGCCCGGCTCGTCGCGCTGGGCGGCACCACCGAGACCGCCATCCACTCGACGGTCTTCGAGGTGGGCGAGGTGCCGCCGCACTGGCGGTCCATCCCGTACGGGGTGCCGCTGCCGAACCAGCGTTGTCGCGTCGTGGACGGGCGGGGACGGGACTGTCCGGACTGGGTGGTCGGCGAGTTGTGGATCGGCGGGGCCGGGGTGGCGGCCGGCTACCGGGGGGACCCGGAGCGCACCGCGCAGCGGTTCGTGACCCACGACGGGATGCGCTGGTACCGCACCGGTGACCTGGGCCGGTACTGGCCGGACGGGACCCTGGAGTTCCTGGGCCGGGCCGACTTCCAGGTCAAGATCCGCGGGCACCGCATCGAGCTGGGCGAGGTCGAGGCCGCCCTGACCGACTGCCCCGGGGTGCGCGAAGCCGTCGTGGTGGCGGTGGGCGCCAGCACCCGCCGGCTCGCGGCCGCCGTCGTACCGTCGGCGTCCGACCTGGATCCGGAGACGGTACGGGCGTTCGTCGTCGACCGGCTGCCCGCGTACATGGTGCCCGAGCACGTCGCCGTGCTCGACGCGCTGCCGCTGAGCGGCAACGGCAAGATCGACCGGCCGGCGCTGGCACGACGCCTCGCCGAGGGCGTCGGCCGCTCCACCGAGGTCGAGCCACCCGTCGGGCCGGTCGAGACGGCGCTGGCCACCCTCTGGGCCGACCTGCTCGGCGTGCCGACCGTCGGCCGCGCCGACAGCTTCTTCACCCTCGGCGGGGACAGCCTGCTCGCCACCCGCCTGCTCGGACGGATGCGCTCGGCCGGGCTGGCCGGCGGGCAACTGCGCCGCCTCTTCGCCGAGCCGACACTCGCCGGATTCGCCGCCGGCGTACGCCTCGACACCGGCGCCGCGCTGACCGGGACCTTCGTCGCCGACCCCGCGAACCGCCACGAACCGTTCCCCGCGACCGACGTGCAGCGGGCGTACTGGATGGGCCGCAGCGGCGACTTCGCCCTCGGTGAGGTCGGCTCCCACTGGTACTGGGAATTCGACGGCGAGGACGTGGACCTCGACCGGCTCACCGCGGCCTGGAACCGGCTGGTCCGCCGGCACGAGATGCTGCGGGCCGTCTTCGACGCCGACGGACGCCAACGCGTCCAACCCGAGGTGCCCGAGGTGACCATTCCGGTCGGTGAGGGCGAGGCAGCGCTCGCCGACCTGCGCGACCGGCTGTCACACCGGGTCGCCGACCCGACCCGCTGGCCGCTGGTGGCCATCGAGGCCGTCCGGTACGGCGAGCGCCGCGTCCGGCTGGCGTTCAGCTTCGACTACATCGTGCTCGACGCGCTCAGCATCGTGACCGTCTTCGCCGAACTGTCCGCCCTCTACGTCGACCTCGACGCGCCGCTGCGCCCGATCGGCGTGTCGTTTCGCGACTACGTGCTCACCGCCCGGCCGGACGAGGCGACAGTCGAGGCGGACCAGCGCTACTGGTCGGCGCAGGCCGCCGAGATGCCCCCCGCGCCGCAACTGCCGCTCGCCGTCGACCCGGACCGGGTACGCGCCCCCCGCTTCGTCCGCCACGCGGCGCGGCTCGACCCCGCCGAGTGGACCGCCCTGGTCGACGCCGCCCGCGCCCACGGGGTGAGCCCGGCCGCCGTGCTCGCCACCGCGTACGCCGAGGTGCTCTCGGCCTTCAGCGCACGGCCGGACCTCACCCTCAACCTGACCCTCTTCGACCGCCGTGAGGTGCACCCCGACATCGACCACGTGCTCGGCGACTTCACCTCGCTGCTGCTCGTCGGCCACCGCCCCGGCACGGGCGACGACTTCCTGACCCTGGTACGCCGATTGCAGGAGCGGATGTGGGACGGTATGGAGCACAACGCCGTCTCCGCCATCTGGGTGCTGCGGGAGATCGCGCGACGCACCGGCGCCCCCGCCGCAGCCATGCCTGTGGTCTTCACCAGCGCGCTGGGCATCAGCGACGAACTGGTGAGCATGTCCCTGCCGTTCGGTGAGCAGATCTGGGGCGCCTCGCAGACCCCGCAGGTGTGGCTGGACAACCAGGTCATGGAACGCGACGGTGGCCTGAGCATCAACTGGGACGTGGTGGCGGAGCTGTTCCCGCCCGACGTGGTCGAGACGATGTTCGCCGCGTACGTCGGGCTGCTGACCAGCCTCGCGGCCGGGAACTGGGCGCGGACCGTGCCGGTCGGGCTCCCCGCCGGGCAGCGGGCCGTGCGCGAGCGGGTCAACGCGACGGCCGCGCCGATTCCGCCCGGCCTGCTGCACGACGGGTTCTTCGACCGGGCGGTGCGGGAGCCCGCTCGGGTGGCGTTGGTCGGCGACGGGGTGTCGGTGTCCTACGGGGAGCTGGCGGGCAAGGCGTTGACGCTGGCCGGGACGTTGGCACGGGCCGGGGTCGCGCCGGGGGATGCGGTGGGTGTGTGCCTGCCCAAGGGCGTCGACCAGGTCGTCGCGGTGCTGGGTGTGCTGGCCGCCGGTGGCGTGTACGTGCCGGTAGGGGTGGACCAGCCGGTGGTCCGCCGGGAGCGGATCCTCGCCCGCGCCGACGTGAAGACGGTGGTCGGCGCGGACGGGCTCGACCCGGCCGGCGACGGCGGCCCGGCCCTCGACGGCTGCGTCCCGGTGGACGCGGCGTCGCTGGCGTACGTCATCTTCACCTCCGGCTCCACCGGTGAGCCCAAGGGCGTCGAGGTGTCCCACGCGGCGGCCACGAACACGATCGCGGCGGTCAACGACCGGCTGCGCCTGAGCCCGGACGACCGGGTCCTCGCCGTGTCGGCGCTGGACTTCGACCTGTCGGTGTACGACATCTTCGCCCCGCTCGGCGTCGGCGGCGCGGTGGTGCTCGTCGAGGAGGGGCAGCGACGCGACGCCCGCACCTGGCTGCGGCTCGTCCGCGAGCACCACGTCACCATCTGGAACACCGTGCCCGCCCTGCTCGACATGCTGCTCACCGCGGCCGGCGACGAACCGCTCGGCGCGTTGCGGCACGCCCTGGTCTCCGGCGACTGGGTCGGCCTGGACCTGCGTGACCGGCTGGTCGCCCGCCGACCCGAGGCCCGGCTCACCGCCCTCGGCGGCGCCACCGAGGCGGGCATCTGGTCCAACGCGTTCGAGGTGCGCGAGGTGCCGCCGCACTGGCGGTCCATCCCGTACGGCTTCCCGCTGCCCAACCAGCGTTACCGCGTGGTGGACGGGCGGGGACGGGACTGCCCCGACTGGGTGGTCGGCGAGTTGTGGATCGGCGGGGCCGGGGTGGCGGCCGGCTACCGGGGGGACCCGGAGCGCACCGCGCAGCGGTTCGTGACCCACGACGGGATGCGCTGGTACCGCACCGGTGACCTGGGCCGCTACTGGCCGGACGGGACCCTGGAGTTCCTGGGCCGGGCGGACTTCCAGGTCAAGATCCGCGGGCACCGCATCGAGCTGGGCGAGGTCGAGGCCGCCCTGACCGACTGCCCCGGCGTGCGCGAGGCCGTGGTGGTCGCCGTGGGCACCAGCACCCGCCGCCTCGCCGCCGCCGTCGTACCGGAGGCGGGCGTCACCCTCGACCCGGACGCCACAGGCGCGTTCGTCGTCGACCGGCTGCCCGCGTACATGGTGCCCGAGCACGTCGCCGTGCTCGACGCGCTGCCCCTGAGCGGCAACGGCAAGATCGACCGGGGCGCGGTGGCCACCCTGCTCGCCAGCGGCGACAACGCGCCGGCCCACGAGCCACCCCACGCCGGCCTAGAGAGCGACCTCGGCGCGCTCTGGGCGGAACTGCTGAACGGCCCCGTTCCCGGCCGCACCCGCAACTTCTTCAGCCTCGGCGGGGACAGCCTGCTCGCCACCCGGCTGCTGGCCGTGCTGCGGGAACGCTACGGCGTCGACCTGCCGATGCGGGGCCTGCTCGACCGACCGACCATCGCGGACCTGGCCACCGCCGTGCAGCATGCCGCCGGCACGTACGAGGAAGGCAGCATATGAACGGGCAGGACCTCATCGCCGAACTGGCGCAGGTCGGCGTCCACCTCTGGGAGGAGGACGGCCAGCTCCGCTTCCGGGCACCCACAGGTGTTCTCACCGACCAGCGCCGCGCCGCGCTACGCCAGCACAAGGAGCAGGTGCTGGCCGTGCTGCGCGACGCCGCCGCGCCCACCGCCGTGGCGCACCCCGCGCAGCGGTACGAGCCGTTCCCGCTCACCGACGTGCAGAGCGCGTACCTGCTCGGGCGGGGCGACAGCTTCGCCTACGGCGGGGTCGGCTGCCACGGCTACGGCGAGCTGACCTTTGCCGAGCTGGACGTGGACCGGCTGGAACGCGCCTGGCACGAGGTCGTCGCCCGGCACGACATGCTGCGGGCCGTCGTCAACCGCGACGGCTCCCAGCAGGTACGACCCGACGTGCCGGCGTACCGCGTCGAGGTGCGTGACGCCGACGCGGCCGGCTTCGCCGACGCGGTGGCCGCCACCCGCGCCGAGCTGGACCACCGCCGTTACGACCCGCAGCAGTGGCCCCTGTTCGCGCTGCGGGTCACCCGCGGCCCGCAGCGCTGCGTCCTGCACTTCTCGATCGACTTCCTGATCTGCGACTTCGTCAGCATCAACATCCTGCTCGACGAGCTGGGCCGCCGCTACGCGGGTGACCCGCCCACCGACGAGTTGACGCTGACGTTCCGTGACCACCTGCTGGCCACCGAACCGCTGCGCGGCGGCCCCCGGCACGACGCCGACCGGGACTGGTGGCTGGCCCGGCTCGACGACCTGCCCCCGGCGCCGGAGCTGCCCCTGCGCGGCGACGCGACGGCCGCGCCGCCCCGGTTCCGCCGCCTCGACCTGCGGCTCGACCCGACCGAGTGGGCCGGGTTGCGCCAGCGCGCCGGGCAGCACGGCATCAGCCCGTCCGGGGCGGTGCTCGCCGCGTACGTCGAGGTGATCGCCGCGTGGAGCGTGCACCCGCGCTTCACCGTTGACGTCACCCTGCTCAACCGGACGCCCACGCACCCGCAGGTGGACCGGATCGTCGGCGACTTCACCTCGGTCAGCCTCCTCGCCGTGGAGCAGAGCCCGGACGCGCCCGTGCAGGAGCGGGCCAAGCGCATCCAGGCGCAGCTCTGGTCCGACCTGGACCACCGCCGGTTCTCCGGTGTCGACGTCGTCCGGGAACTGGCCCGTCGCCGGGGCGCCGACGCCGCGCTGATGCCCATCGTCTTCACCAGCGCCATCGGGCTGGGCGGCGACACCGGCGTGGAGGGCTTCGGCGAGCTGGGCTACGGCATCAGCCAGACCCCGCAGGTGTGGATCGACTGTCAGAACATCGAGCGCTCCGGTGGGCTGGCCACCAACTGGGACGTCCGCGAGGGCGTGTTCCCCGACGGTGTCGTCGACGAGATGTTCGCCGCGTACGCCACGCTGCTGCGCCGGCTGGCGGGCACCGACGAGGCGTGGGAGGAGCTGGCCCCGGTCGCGCTGCCCGAGGCGAGCGCCCGCCGCCGCGCCGAGGTCAACGACACCGCCGCGCCGCTGCCCGACGGGCTGCTGCACGAGGGGGTGCTCGCCCAGGCGCTGCGGACCCCGGACCGGGTGGCAGTGGTGGCCGCCGACGGCACCCTCACCTACCGGCAGCTCACCGGCCGTGCCACGGCGGTGGCCGCGCGGCTGACCGAGGCCGGCTGCCGACCCGGCGACCTGGTCGCGGTGGTCGCCGAGAAGGGCTGGCGGCAGGTGGTCGCGGTGTTCGGCGTCCTGCTGGCCGGTGGGGCGTACGTGCCTGTCGACACCAACCAGCCGCCCGTCCGCCGTGACCTGATCCTCGACGGCGCGGGGATCCGGTACGTCCTCACCGAGGCCGACCGGGTGGCCGGCGACTGGCCCGAGCCTGTGACGCCGATCGCGGTGGACGACCTCGACGGGCCCGCGCCGACGACCCTGCCGGCCCGCACGGTCGGCCCGGACGACCGCGCGTACGTCATCCACACCTCCGGGTCGACGGGCACCCCGAAGGGCGTGGTGATCACCCACCGGGCAGCCCTGAACACCGTGGCGGACATCAACGCCCGCTTCGACGTGACGCCTGACGACCGCGTCCTCGGCCTGGCCAGTCTGGGCTTCGACCTGTCCGTCTACGACCTGTTCGGCCCGCCGGCGGTTGGCGCGGCGCTGGTGCTGCCCGCGCCGCAGCGGCGGGGCGACCCGACCCACTGGGCGGAGCTGGTCGCCGAGAACGAGGTGACCCTCTGGAATTCGGTGCCGGCGCAGTTGCAGATGCTCGCCGACTACCTCGCGGCCGCGCCGATGGTCCGGATCCCCTCGCTGCGGCTGGCCCTGCTCAGCGGCGACTGGATCCCGGTCACCCTGCCGGACCAGATCCGCGATCTCGTCCCCGGTCTGGCCGTGGTCAGCCTCGGCGGCGCGACCGAGGCCGCCATCTGGTCGATCATCCATCCGATCGGGCGGGTCGACCCGTCGTGGCGCAGCATCCCGTACGGCGTGCCGCTGACCAACCAGAGCTGGCACGTCCGGGACGCCGCGCTGCGGCCCCGCCCGGACTGGGTCACCGGGGAGCTGTACATCGGCGGCGCCGGGCTGGCGGTGGGCTACCTCGGCGACGAGGCCCGCACCGCCGAGCGGTTCGTCACCGACCCGTCCACCGGCGAGCGGTTGTACCGCACCGGTGACCTGGGCCGCTACCAGCCCGACGGCACCATCGAGTTCCTCGGCCGGGAGGACTTCCAGGTCAAGATCCGCGGCCATCGGATCGAGCTGGCCGAGGTCGAGTCGGCGCTGCTCGCGCATCCGGGGGTGGGCGGGGCGATCGCGGTGGTCGACGGGGACCGTCCACTGGAGAGGCGGTTGGCCGCCGTCGTACAGCCCGCCGCCGTGGAGCCCGGCCCCGGGCAGCCGGTCGACCCGGCCGGACCCACCGCGGCCGGGTCCGCGCTCGTGGCCGGCACCGACCTGGGCGCCTACGAGGCGTACCTGCACGAGCTGGACTCACTCGGCCTCACCGCCATGCTGGACACCCTGCGCGCCGCCGGGCTCGCGCTCGACGACCGCCCGCACAGCCTGGCCGAGGTGTACGCCGCCACCCGCGTCGCGCCCCGGCACCGCCGGCTGCTGCGCCGCTGGCTGCGGGCGCTCACCGACAGCGGGGTGCTGCGCCACGACGACGACGGCTACCGGCTGGCCGGCGCGCCACCGCCGGCCGCGCGGGCCTGGGACGCGGTGGCCGAGCGGGCGGCGGCGGTCGGGGAGTCCCCCGAGCTGGTCCGCTACTTCCAGGCCAGCGCCACGGCGCTGCCGGCGCTGCTGCGCGGCGACGAGGACCCCCTCGCGCTGCTCTTCCCCGGCGGTGAGCTGGAGGTGTCGGACAACCTCTACGCCGACGCCCTGTTCAACAGGTGGGCCAACGCGGTCGCGGCGGCGACCGTCCGGTCGCTGGCCGAGCGGCTGGACGGGCCGCTGCGCATCGTCGAGGTCGGCGCCGGGTCCGGCGGTACGACAGCTGCGGTGCTCGACGCCCTGGACGGCCTGGACGTCGACTACCTCTACACCGACCTGTCCGCGTTCTTCCTCGGCGCCGGCCGGCAACGCTTCGCCGACCGGCCGGGGCTGCGTTTCGCACAGCTCGACCTCGACGCCGACCTGGCCGGGCAGGGCATGGCCCCGAACAGCGCCGACATCGTGATCGCCGGCGACGTCCTGCACGCCACCCGGGACGTGCCGGCCACGCTGGCCCGGCTGCGCGGCCTGCTCGCCCCCGGTGGGCACCTGGTGCTGCTGGAGATGACCCGGGAGCACTACCAGATCATGACGTCGCTGGAGCTGCTGGTGCGGCTCGACGACGACCTCGGTGACTTCGCCGACCTGCGCCGGGGCACCGACCGTACGTTCCTCACCGGCGACGAGTGGCGTGGCCTGCTCGCCGCCGCCGGGGCGTCGCCGGTGCTCGATCTGCCGCCGGCCGCCGACCCGATGGCCGGGCTCGGCATGCGGATCATCGCCGCGCGGGTGAAGGCCGACCGGCGGCGGGTGGTGCCCGACGAGCTGCGGGCGCACCTGGCCGACCGGCTGCCCGACTACATGATCCCGGGCGTGCTGCAGGTGGTGGACGACCTGCCCCGCACGGCCAACGGCAAACTGGACCGGGCGGCCGTACGCCGGCTGGTGGCGGCCACGACTGCCGGCCCCGAGGCGACCGCCACGGCCCCGCTCACCGATCTGGAGGAGCAGATCGCGGCCGTCTGGGCCGACGTGCTGCGGGTGGAGCGGGTCGGACGGGACGCGGACTTCTTCGCCCTCGGCGGTGACTCGCTGCTCGCCGCGAAACTCGCCGGTCAGCTCGCCGAGCGGGTGCCGGCCGCCGCCGACGTCTTCTTCGACGAGCTGCTGCGCCGGATCCTGGAGCACCCGACAGTCGCGGACCTGGCCGATCACCTGGCCGCCGTGGGCAGCGTCCGACCCGACGAGGAGCCGGCCGTCAGCGACACCGGCGAGGTGGTGGCGCTGGCCGGTGAGGGCCCGCCCCGCTACGTGCTGGTGCACGACGGCAGTGGCAGCCTCGACGGGTACGCCGGGCTGGCCGGGCGGCTGGCCGGCAGCGGTGCCGTGTGCGGGATCGTGGACGGCGGGCTGCACCGTTACGCGGGTCTCGACCCGGCGCCGCTCGTGCAACGCCTCGCCGCCGACTACACGAGCGCGCTGGCCGCGTACGTGTCGGCCGGGGAGCTGGTGCTGGTGGGTAGGGGTGCGGCAGGTGTGCTGGCGTTGGAGCTGGCCCGGCAGCTCACCGAGTCCGGGGTGGACGTCGCGACCCTGGTGATCGCCGACCCGGTCGACGGCGACGGCTACGGCAGTTCCCCGTACGCGGGCGACGTCACGCTGCTGTGCGCGGACGAGCCGGACCCGACGAGCGTCGACTGGTGGCGCGACGTGTGCCTGGGCGAGCTGACCGTGCGCCGGGTGCCGGACGATCCGGGTGAGTGGGCCGGCCCGATCGCAGGGGACGGTTGACATGTCAGCGACGATCGCCCTGGTGGGTGCCACCGGCGGGGTGGGCCGGCACGCCCTGGCGCACCTGCTGGCCTGGGGCGTGGACGACGTCCGCGCCGGCGCCCGCGACCCCGCCCGGCTCGACGTCGACGATCCGCGGGTCCAGGCGCGCGCGGTGGACGTCACCGACCCGGCGAGCCTGGACGCGTTCTGCGCCGGCTGCCACACAGTCGTCAACTGCGCCGGGCCGGCTACCTCGATCGGCGACACGGTGGCCCGCGCGGCCGCCCGCTGCGGCGCCGACTACGTCGACGCGGCAGGTGACGACCCGCTGCACGCGGCGGTGTCCGCCCTGCCCGGGGCGACCGACCGGGTCGCGGTGCTCTCCGCCGGTCTGATGCCCGGCCTGTCCGGGCTGCTCCCCGCCCACCTCGCGGCCCAGGCGCCGGGGGCGCGGCGGATGACCGGGTACGTCGGCGGTCGCGACGGGTTCACGCCCGGCGCCGCCCTGGACTTCCTCGCCGCCGGCACCGCCGAGTACGGCGAGCCCTCGGCAGCGTGGCGTGACGGCGCGCGACGCAGTCACGCCCTCGCCGCCCGGGCGGAGGTGCCGGTGCCGTTCTTCGACGAGCCGGTGCTGGTGCAGCCGTACCTCAGCACCGAGACCGAGCGGCTCGCCCGCCGGCTGGGCCTGACCGACGTCGACTGGTGGTCGGCGTTCGCCGGTAGCCGGTTGCCGGCGGCGCTCGCCGCGGGCGCCCGCCGTGCGCGCGACGGCGCGACGGCGGCGCAGCTCGCCGACGCGGCGGCGCAGTTGTGCCGGGCGGCCGAGCTGGACACCTTCGGGCGGCCCCGCTACCAGCTTCTGGTGGTCGAGCTGACCGGCCCGGCGGACGCCCGCGTGCTGGTTTGTCGGGGGACCGGCGCGAACGGGCTCACCGGCGCGGCGGTCGCCCTGGGCGCCCTCGCGGTCGCCGCCGGCGACGTGCCACCGGGCGTGCACCACCTGGCCGAGGCGGTGGATCCGGACTGGGCGGTGGACCTGCTGCGCACCAGCCCGGCGGTCACGTCGCTGCGCGTCGAGGACGGCCCGTTGGGGTCGTACGACCTGATCGAGGAGGGGGTGGCGTGAAACCGAGAGTGCTTGTCGCCGGCACCAAGTTCGGCCAGGTGTACCTGCAGGCGTTCCGGCAGCCGGACTTCCCGTTCGAGCTGGCCGGGATCCTCGCCGGGGGCAGCGCCCGGTCGGCGGCCTGTGCCCGGCACTACGGGGTGCCGCTGTGGACCGGCGTCGCCCAGGTGCCCGAGGACGTGACGCTTGCCTGCGTGGTCATCCGTGGTGGCCTGCTGGGTGGGCAGGGCGGCGAGGTGGCCCGGGCGCTGATGCAGCGCGGCCTGCACGTGTTGCAGGAGCATCCGCTGCACCACGACGAGCTGGTCGAGTGCCTGCGCACCGCCGGCCGGGCCGGGGTCGTCTACCACCTGAACTCGTTCTACGTGCACACCGCTCCGGTGCGTCGGTTCCTCGCCGCGGCCCGGGCGCTGCTGGCCCGGCAGCCGGCCCGCTACGTCGACGCGGCCTGCGGGTTCCAGGTCGCGTACGCGCTGCTGGACATCCTCGGTCAGGCCCTCGGCGGCGTCCGACCGTGGGGCCTGGCCCCGGCGGTCGAGCTTCCCGAGCAGGTACGCCGGCTGTCCCGGGTGGACGTGCCGTTCCGCAGCCTCGACGGGGTGCTCGCCGGTGTGCCGTTGACGCTGCGGGTGCAGAACCAGATGGACCCGGCGGACCCGGACAACTACGCGCACCTGCTGCACCGGGTGACGATCGGCACCGAGGCCGGCAACCTGACCCTGGTCAGCACGCACGGGCCCACGGTGTGGAGTCCCCGGCCGGACTTCCCGCAGCAGGTGCAGGACCGGGGGGTGGGCCGGCCGCACTTCGCCGACGACGACGGCGCCGAACCGGACCACCTGGACGTGCCGAGCGCGCAGCCGCTGGCCGACACGGTCGCGCCCAGCTACCGCAGGGTGTTCGAGGAGGTGTGGCCGGCAGGTGTCGGGTACGCGCTGGGCAACCTGCACGCCGCGGCGCTGGGTGGGCAGAAGTTGGCCCGTCACGGCCAGTACCACCTGAGCCTGTGCCAACTGTGGCAGGACGTCACCGCCCGGCTCGGACCACCCGAGCTGGTGCACTCCGTACCGCCGCGGATGTTCGGGGCGTCCGACGTGGCCGACCTGGCCGACGCGGCGGCGAGGGCGGTCGATCCGCCGGCCGGTTCGTCGCCGGCGGACCCGTCGCGGGCCGGGGAACAGCCGGTCGGAGCGCGCCCGTGACCCCCGTGGCGCGGATGTGGCTGCGGTGCTTCCGGCCGCTGCGCTGGCCCGCGCTGCGGCTGGTCTGCTTCCCGCACGCCGGTGGCAACGCCGCGTTCTACCGGACGTGGTCGGCGCAGGTGCCCGACGACGTCGAGGTGCACGGCGTGCAGTATCCGGGCCGGATGGACCGGTCGGCGGAGCCGTTCGCGGCGGACCTGCCGAGCCTGGCCGAGGGCGTCGCGCAGGCGGTGCGGGAGCTGCCGGCCGACGCGCCTGTCGTCCTGTTCGGGCACAGCCTCGGCGCGTCGGTGGCGTACGAGACGGCCCGCCGACTGGACGGGCCGGGCAGCGTGCTGCGGGCGCTCGTCGTCTCCGGTCGCCCCGGGCCGGGCCGACTGCGGGCCACGAGCGTGCACCTGGCCGACGACGACACGCTGTGGGCGGAGACCGGACGCCTCGGCGGCACCGGCCGCGAGGCCCTCGACCACGAGGGGGTACGCGCCATCGCCCTGCCGGTGCTGCGCACCGACTACCGGATCGCCGAGACGTACCGCCCGGGACCACCCGTGCCGCTGCGCGCGCCGGTGCTGGCCTGCGTCGGCGCGGACGACCCGGAGGTCACCGCCGACGAGGCCGGTGACTGGGCGCTGCGCACCCGTGGCGGGTTCACGGTGCACACCTTCCCCGGCGGGCACTTCTACCTGCTGGCACGCCGCAACCAGCTCATCGACACCATCCTGCGGGCCACGCACCGCAGCCCGGTGCCCACCTGGTCGGCGGCCGGCCCGTGATCCCGGCGAGCCTGCACTACCACCGGGCCCGGGACCTCACCGAGGCGCTGGAGCTGCGCCAGGCGTACGGGGACCAGCTGCGGCCACTGGCCGGCGGGCAGTCGCTGCTGCCGGCGCTCAAGCTGCGCCGGGACCGGGTCGACACACTGCTCGACCTCGGCCGGGTCACCGAACTGTCGTACGTGGCGCACCGCGACGACCACCTGGCCGTCGGCGCGCTGACCCGCTACCACCTGCTGCTCGGCGACCCGCTTGTCGACAGGTACGCCCCGCTGTTGGCCGCCGCGGCCGCGGCGGTCGGTGACCCGCAGGTGCGGCACCTCGGCACCGTCGGCGGGGCGCTCGCCCAGGCCGACCCGGCCGCCGACCTGCCCCTGGCCCTGGTCGCGCTGGACGCCGTGGTGGTGTTGCGCAGCGCGACCGGAGCACGGCAGGTGCCCGCCGCCGAGCTGGCGGTCGCGCCCGGCGTGACGGTGTGCCGACCCGACGAACTCGTCACCGAGGTTCGGGTGCCGCTGCCCGGCCCGGCGCGGTGGCGCTACCTGACGTTCGCGCGGCCGGCGTTGGAGTGGTCGGTGGTGGCCGTCGCCGTCGCCGACTCCCGGGTGGCGCTGGCCGGGATGGGTCCGACCATCCGGCGGGCGTACGGGGTCGAGGCGGCCCTCGCCGAGGGCGCCGGTGTCACGGTCGCAGCGGCGCGCGCCGACGAGGGATGCGACCCGCCCGACGACGTACGGGCCTCGGCCGCGTACCGGCGGCACCTCAGCCGGGTGCTGGTGGCCCGCGCCCTGACCGATTCCGGCACGACGGTGGAGGAGCCACGATGAGCATCGACGCCCAGCCCGGTACGACGACAGTCGCCGTCACCGCCACCGTCAACGGCCGCCCGGAGAACCGCCGGGTGCCGGCGCGGACCCTGCTGGTCCACCTGCTGCGCGAGGAGTTGGGGCTGACCGCCGCGACGGTGGGCTGCGACACCACCTCCTGCGGCGCCTGCACGGTGCTGCTCGACGGACGGTCGGTCAAGTCGTGCACCCTGCTGGCCGCGCAGGCCGACGGCGCCGACATCCGTACCGCCGAAGGGCTCGCCGACGGCGACCGGCTGCACCCGGTGCAGGAGGCGTTCGGGGAGCACCACGCGTTGCAGTGCGGCTTCTGCACCCCGGGGATGGTCCTCGCGGTGGTGAGCCTGCTCCAGGAGAACCCGGGGCCGCTCACCGAGCACGACGTGCGGCACGCCCTCAAGGGCAACCTGTGCCGCTGCACTGGCTACCACAACATCGTCCGTGCCGTGCTCGCCCTCGACGGGGCCCGACGGGCCGGATGACCGCCAGAGACCGGAAGGGAGGCCGACCATGTCGGCGCGTTACGTACTCGGGGTGAACATCGGCTTCCACGACTCCAGCGCCGCGCTGGTCCGCGACGGCGCGCTCTGCGCCCTGGTCGAGCAGGAACGGGTCAGCCGCCGCAAGCACGCGGTGGGCCAGCCGCCCGCCGAGGCGGTCGCCGCGTGCCTGGCGATGGCGGGCATCAGCGCGCGGGAGGTGGACACCGTCGCCATCGGCTGGGACTTCCGGGACATCCCGCTGGGCCGCAACCGACGATTCACCACCGAGGGGCTGCGAGCGATGCTCTTCCCCGACGACGAGGACCTGACCATGCCGGCGGTCCGCTGGGTGCCGCACCACGTCGCGCACGCGGCAAGCGCCGCGTACAGCTGCGACTGCGACGAGGCCGCGGTCCTGGTCCTGGACGGCGCCGGTGAGACGCAGTCGACCTCGTTCGGCAGGTACGCCGACGGCGAGATCGAGATCCTGCGCGAGTGGCCCGTCGAGCAGTCGCTGGGCTTCTACTACAACGCCGCCGCCGAGTGGGCCGGGTTGGGCTACTGGGGCACCGGCAAGCTGATGGGCCTCGCCGCCTACGGCAGACCCGGTCCGGGCGCGCCCGTGCGACCCGTGGCGGGCGGGTACGAGCTGGTCCGCGGCACGCCCACCGCCGAGGTTCCCAGCCGACGGGCCGCGACACTCGGCCCGCTGATGGCGTACTACCCGGCCGTCGCCGAGTCGCTCAAACCCGAGTTCGGCAAGCTGTTCCCGTACGCGCCGCGCACCGGCGAGGAACCCATCGCGTACGCGGACTTCGCCGCGACGATCCAGCAAGGGCTGGAGGAGACGGTGCTGTCCCTGGCGGCAGACCTGCGTCGGCGGGTCGACACCCCGGTGCTGGCGCTCGCCGGCGGGGTGGCGATGAACTGCACCATGATCGGTGTGCTGGTCCGCAGTGGACTCTTCGACCGCGTCTACGTCCCGCCGGTGCCCACCGACGCGGGGGTTTCCCTGGGGGCGGCGCTCGTCGCGGCGCGGGAGTGCGGGGAGTTCACGCCCACCCGCATCGACCACGCGTACTGGGGTCAGCCGATCACCACGGAGGCCGGTGAGGCGGCCGCCGCGCGCGCCGGCATGGTGCACCGCCGCCTCGGCGACGACGAGTTGGCCCGCTCCGTGGCCGGTGAACTGGCCAGGGGTCGGATCGTGGGCTGGGCGCGCGGCCGGGCGGAGATCGGGCAACGGGCGCTCGGCGCCCGCAGTCTGCTTGCCGATCCGCGGTCCCGGCGCAACCTGGAACGCCTCAACGTGCTCAAGGGCCGGGAGATGTGGCGCCCGGTGGCGCCGAGCATCCTCGCCGAGCACGTGTCGGACCTGATCGAGGGGCCGGTCGGCGAACCGTCGCGGTTCATGCTTGCCGCCGCGTCGCTGCGCCCGGACGCCCGGCTGCGGGTGCCGGCGGTGACCCACGTGGACGGCTCGGCCCGCCCGCAGACCGTGCACCGCGACACCAACCCCGGCTACTGGGCGCTCATCGAGCAGTTCCGGCAGCTCACCGGCGTGCCGGCGGTGGTCAACACGTCGTTCAACCTGGCCGGTGACCCGATCGTGAACTCGGCCGCCGACGCGGTCGACACCTTCGTACGCGCCAAGGAGATCGACCTGTTGGTGCTCGGCGACGCGGTGGTGGCCCGCAGCGAAGCGGACCTGCCGTCCTGACGTGCGAAGGGGCCGCCCGACCGGGCGGCCCCTTCGTGTCGGGCAGGGTCAGGCGCGGGTCGACTGGCGGTTGTTGCGCCACACCTGGCGGAGCCGGTCGACGAAGAAGTCCCGGTTCACCCAGTAGAACTCCAGCCAGATGTTGTCCGGGTCGCGCAGCCAGATCTGCGATCCCGCCTCGTGCTTCGAGGTGGTGATGCCGGAGTGCGCCACGCCGACGGCGTCCAGGTGGGTCACCCACTCGTCCAGGTCGCCGCGCTCGGGCACGTGGTAGGCCAGGTGGTGCAGCCCCGGGCGCCGCTCGTCGAAGCGGTCGCCGTCGGTGGGGCGGTCGCCGTCGACGTCGGTCTCGGGCGGGCCCTCGACGCAGCCCAGCACCACCGAGGCGAACGACGCCGTGTGCAGCAGGGTGCGGAAGCGGAAGCCGGACTCGGGTGGGGTGACGTCGTTGACCACCACCATCTCGAACACCGAGCAGTAGAACGCGGTGCTGCGTTCCAGGTCGACGACTGTGAGGTTGATGTGGTTCCGACCGTCCAGGCGTGGCATCGCCGGCCTCCTCAGGCCGTCCGGCCGGCCGCCGCGACGGCAGGTCTGCCGGTGGCCCGGTCGCCGTCGGGCGCGGGCACCGCCGGCACGGCCTCCAGGACCGACATCGACGAGGTCGGTGTGATCCGCGCCAGCCGGAAGCCGGCGTCGTCGAGCAGCGCGCGGAACTCCGGCTCGGTGCGGGTCCGCCCGCCGAAGAGGGCGAGCGCCTTGACGTCCATCACCTTGCCGGTGTCGTCGTGGTTGCCGTAGCGGCTGACCGACTCGACGATTACCACTCGGCTGTCGGGCCGGGCGGCGGCGCGCACGTTGCGCAGGATCGCGGTGGCCTGCTCGTCCGGCCAGTCGTGGATGATCGTCTTGAGCAGGTACACGTCGGCGCCCTCGGGCAGCGGGTCGAAGAAGCTGCCGCCGCGGACCTCGCACCTGTCGGCGACACCCGCGCGGGCCAGCACGTCCGGCGCCTCGGTGACCACGTGCGGCAGGTCGAGCAGGATCGCGTGCAGCTCGCGGTGGCGGGTGAGCAGGCCGGCGACGAAGGTGCCGTGGCCGCTGCCCACGTCCACGAGTGTCCGGGCCGTGCGCAGATCCAGCGCCGGCGCCACGGTGCGCAGCACGAACGGGTTGACGCTCTCGGCCGACCGCTCGAACCGGACGCACTCGTACGGGTGGTCGGCGAAGTGGTCGTAGTAGCGCGTCCCGCCGTGCACGTGCCCGAACGCGGTCTCGCCGGTGCGCAGGCTGTGCGTCAGGCGGGCCCACGAGTAGATGTCCGGTGGCATGAGAGGGAAGCACTCGCGTACCGAGAACGGGTGGTCGCTGCGCAGCGGCTCGGCCAGCGGGGTGAGCCCGAAGACCTCGGGCGTGACCTCGGTGAAGATGCCCCGGCCGGCCAACGCGCGCAGGCCACGGGTCAACGCGGCGGGGTCGGCGCCGACGCGGCGGGCCAGCACGTCCACCGGCAACGGACCCTCGATGAGCTGGTCGGCGACCGCGAGGTCACACATGACCCGGATGGTGAACGGAACGATGTAGTCGGCCAGTTCGGTGAGGCGGGTGACCGACGCGAGGTCGATGCGAGGCGTCACGGGCATGCCCGTACCGTATCCGGTCGAGCGTTGCGATACCAGATAGCATACGAGACACTTGATACGTGCATCTGAATCTGTTCACCCAGTGCTCGCCGTCGCCGCAGTTCAAGGGGTTCTGGCGGCACCCCGCCGACCGCAGCGCCACCGGCTACCGCGACCTCGGCTACTGGGTCGAGCTGGGCCGCCGGCTGGAGGCCGCCTGCCTGGACGCGCTCTTCTTCGCCGACGTGCACGGCACCTACGACGTCTACCAGGGCTCCTGGCGGGCGGCCGTGCGGCACGCCGTGCAGATCCCGTCGATCGACCCGCTGCTCGTGCTGCCGGCGATCGCGGCCACCACCTCCCGGCTGGGCCTCGCCGTCACCTACTCGACGACGTACCACGCCCCGTACGAGTGCGCCCGGGTGTTCAGCTCGCTTGACCACCTCACCGGCGGACGGATCGCCTGGAACATCGTCACCTCGTATCTGCGGTCCGCGTCGGCGAACGGGCTCGGCTCGTACCTGGACCACGACGAGCGCTACGACCGGGCCGACGAGTACGTCGAGGTCGCCCGCCGGCTCTGGGAGGAGAGCTGGGACGACGACGCGGTCCGGCGCGACGTCGCCGCGAACGTCTTCACCGACCCGGACCGGGTACGCGAGATCGGCCACGACGGGCGCTGGTTCTCCGTGCGGGGGCCGCACCAGTGCGAGCCGTCGCCGCAGCGCACCCCGGTGCTCTACCAGGCCGGCGCGTCCGGGCGGGGGATGACGTTCGCGGCCCGGCACGCCGAGGTCGTCTTCCTGACCATGGCGGAGCCGGCCAGCGGCGCGTCGCAGGTGGCCCGGCTGCGCGCCGAGGTGGCCGCCCACGGGCGCGACCCGCGCTCCGTCAAGGCGTTGCAGGGCAGCATGGTGATGGTCGCACCGACCAGGGCGGAGGCCCGCCGGCGGGCCGAGGAGTACGTGGCGCTGTGGAGCGGCGAGGGTCAGCTCGCCAAGTGGTGCGGCTGGATGGACGTGGACCTCGCGGCCTACCCGGACGAGACGCCGGTGGCCGAGATCGCCGGGCAGGGCAGCCAGAGCTTCGTGGGCTTCCTGCGCCGACTCGGGCCCGAGCGCACCTGGACGGTCGGCGACGTGCGCTACCTGGTGGCCACGGCCCGCCGGCCCCGCACCGGCGCGCCGGTGACCCTCTTCGGCACGGTCGAGCAGGTCGCCGACCGGATGGAGGAGTGGTGCGCGGTGGCCGACGTGGACGGTTTCAACCTCATCCCCTGCCCGACGACCCAGGGCATCGACGACATCTGCGACCTGCTGGTGCCGGAGTTGCAGCGGCGTGGCCTGTTCCGCACCGCGTACGACCCGGCCGAGCGGACCCTGCGGGAGCGCTACTTCGGCGCCGGCGCGCCCGTGCCGGCCCGGGTGCCGGCCCGGGACACGCAGGCACCGGCCGAACCCGCAGCCGCACGCGGCTGACGGGCCGCCTCGGCCGCGCGCTGCTCGCGTGCGCCACGGTCAGAACGCCATGCTCAGAGCAGCGCCGCGGTCAGGGCAGCGCCGCGGTCAGAACGGCGCCGCGGTCAGAGCAGCGCCGCGGTCAGAGCAGCGCTGAAGTCGGAACATTCCGCCGGTCAGAACATCGTGGTGTCGACGTCGGCGCCGGACAGCAGGGCGCCGACCGTGGCGTAGCTGTCGCGGCTGTTGACGAAGTGCTGCGTCGCGGTGTTGATGTCGCGCAGCCGACGTTGCAGCGGCGAGGAGTCGAACACGGTCGACGCGCCGGCCAGCGCGTACGCCGTCTGCACGGCCTGGAGTGCCGTGGCCGTGACCTGCGTGGCGGTGGCGCGCAGGCAGGCGCGGTCCAGCGCGCTGAGCACCTCGCCGCGCCGGGCGGTCTCCCAGGCCCCGGCCGCCTCGCGGTGCAGCAGCGCCCGGGCCGCGCGCAGGGCCACGTGGGCCTCGCCGAGTCGGTCGTGGAACACCGGGGAGTCGGCAAGCGGCCGGGTGCTGAACGTCCGGCGGCGGCCGGCGGCGGCGTGGGCCGCCGCGTCGTGCACGGCCCCCTGCGCGATGCCCAGGTCGACAGCCGCGATGAGCAGTCCGGCCTGCGCGATCCGGAAGACGGTGCGGCGCACGTCGTCGCCGTCGCCGACCAGGCTGAAGCCGCGGTGTTCGGGACAGGTGCGGCCGGCCGCCCGCACGTCCTGGCTGGCCGTGCCGCGCAGGCCCAGCACCTGCCAGGTGTCGACCAGCTCCAGCTCGCCGGCGGGGAAGAGCACCATCCGGGTCAGCGGAGCCCCGTTGGGCAGGGTCCGGGGGGTCCGACCGTCGAGCACGATGCAGTTCAGGTAGATCCAGCTCGCCTGCGGGCTGCCGGTCACGAACGGCCACTGGCCGCTGACCCGCCAGCCGCCCGCCCCGTCCGGGGCGGCCCGGCCCTTCGGCGCGACCGCTCCGGCGCCCAGCACGTCCGGGCCGTTCGCGTAGATCTCGTCGCGTGCGGCGTCGGCGAAGCAGGCGAACAGCAGGTGCGCCAGGCCGACCTGGCCGATCAGCCAGCCGGTGGAGGCGTCCGCCGTGGACAGCCGCTCGATGACGCGCAGCGCCTCGGCAAGCGGCAGGTCGGCGCCACCGTACGCGGCCGGCACCAGCATCCGCAGGCAGCCCACCGCGCTCAGCTCGGCGAGAACGTCCTCGGGGACCCGGCCCGCCCGGTCAATCTCGGCCGCCCGCTCGGCGAGCGCGGGGAGCAGTCCGTCGACGCGGGGAAGCGTACTGGTCACGGTTGGACTCTATCGCCTTCCTCGTATCTTGTTTAGCCTTGTATCTGCTATCAATCTCGGATAGACGTATCGGGGGAGGAGGTGACGGGCCGATGACCGAACGCGCCGTGGCGGAATCGCCGCTGCTGAGCTGGCTGGAGCGTCCCCGGCAGGACCGGGGTGTGCACTTCGCCGCCGGCGGCGACGACTGGACCTTCCTGTCGTACGCCGAGCTGGCCGACCGGACCCGGGTGCTCCTGGCCGGCCTGCGGGCGGTCGGGGTGACGCCGGGTGACGTGGTGTCCATCGTCGAACCCGCCGGCCCCGACTTCGTCGCCACGCTGTTCGCCGCGATGGCCGCCGGGGCGGCGCCCTCGCCGATCGCCCCGCCGCTGAACTTCCAGGACCGCGCGGTCTACGGCGAACACGTGTCGGGTCTCCTGCGCGCCGCCGCACCGCGGGTGGTGGTCTGCGCGGCCACCCTCACCACCGCCATCGCGCCGCTTGCCGAAACCGCCGGGGTCCCGCGCGTGCTGAGCGCCGACGAGCTGGCCGACGCCGCCGGCGGGTCCCGGGGCGCGGTCGCGGATCCCGGCCCGCTGGCCCTGTTGCAGTTCACGTCCGGCTCCAGCGGCCGCGCCCGCGGCGTGCAGGTGCCGCACGCCGCGCTGGCCGCCAACGTCGCGGCGATCCGGCGGTGGCTCGCGATGACCCCCGACGACCCGACCGCGTCCTGGCTGCCGGTGCACCACGACATGGGTCTCATCGGCTGCCTGGTCACCCCGGTGGTCAACACCAGCGACCTGTGGCTGATGCCGCCGGAGGAGTTCGTCCGCAACCCCGGGCGCTACCTGCGCTGCTTCGGGGCACGGGGCGCGCGCCTGACCTCGATGCCGAACTTCGGGTTGGAGTACATCGCCCGCCGCGTCCGTCCCGAGGCGCTGACCGGGTTGGACTTCTCCGCCTGGCGCGCGGTCATCGTCGGCGCCGAGCGCGTCGACGCCGAGGCGCTGCGCCGCTTCTGCGCGCTGCTCGGCCCGCACGGCTTCGACCCGCGCGCGCTGCTGCCCGCGTACGGGCTGGCCGAGGCGACCCTGGCCGTCACCGGGCTGCCGCTCGACGAGCTGTACCACGCCGTCGAACTGCGCCCCGACCGACTGCGGCTGGGCGCGCGGGCCGTCGGTGACCCGGCCGAGCCGGTCGACGTGGACGACGGCGGCGAGGCGTACCCGGTGGTGGGCTGCGGCCGGCCGCTGACCGGGGTGCGGGTGCGGATCGTGGACGAGGCCGGCACGCCGCTTCCGGACGGGATGGTCGGCGAGATCGAGGTGCACGGCCCGTCCGTCGCCCAGGGGTACGTCAACGAGGCCGACTCGGCGTCGCAGACCGCGCTGGGCGGTGGGGTGCTGCGCACCGCCGACGCCGGGTTCCTGCACGACGGGCAGTTGCACGTGCTGGGCCGGCTCGGCGACAGCATGAAGGTACGCGGCCGGGCGGTCTTCGCCGAGGACCTCGAGTGGGCCATCTGCCGCCCCGGGGTGCCGGCGCAACGGATGGCCGCGCTGCTGGGCCACCGCGCCGGCACCGCGACAGTGGTGGCCGTCTTCGAACAGGCCCAGCCGGAGTGGCTGGCCCAGGCGGAGCGCGAGCTGCGCCGCCGGGCGGAGGGCGCGCAGGTGGTCATCGTGGACGCGCCACGCGGCACCATCGCCCGCACCTCCAGCGGCAAACCCAAACGACGCCAGCTGTGGCAGGCGTTCGTCGACGACCGGCTGCCCGGCACCGTGGTCACCACGGGACCGGCCGGTCGGTCCGACCAGACCGAGCACACGACGACGGCGTCCTGAGGGACGTTCGGACAGGAGGCGGGAATGACCGACGCGACCAGGTCGACGACAGCCGAGGTACGGACCGAGGCGGAGGTGCGTGATTCGGTGACGGCGATCGTCACCGAGCTGGCGCCCAACCCGGAGCAGACCGAGGGGGCGGGTGACTCGCGGCTGGTCGAGGACCTCGGCTTCCACTCCCTCGCGCTGCTGGAGTTGGCCTTCACCCTGGAGGACGAGTTCGAGCTGCCACCTATCGACGAGACGACGGCCCGCAAGATCGTCACGATCGACGCGGTGGTGGAGCACGTGAAGGACATCCTGCGCTCGCGCGGCGAGCTGGCCAGTTGACCGGCCGCCCGGGGCACGCGCCGGGCACGGCGACACTGCGCCCGCCGCCGCCCGGCGAGCCGGACCAGCGGGCCCGGGCGTTGTCGCTGCGGCTGTTCCTGGCCATGCTGCACACCCAGGAGCTGCTGGCCGGTTACCTGGGCGCCCGGCTGGGGCTGTACGAGGCACTGGATCGTGGCCCGGCCGACGTGGCCGAGCTGTGCGCGCGTACCGGGATCGACCCCCGGTACGCGCGCGAGTGGCTGGAACAGCAGGCGGTCGCCGGGTTCGTCGACGTGGACGACGTGACGGCCGCCCCCGAGCGGCGGGTCTACCGGCTACCGCCGGGGCACGCCGAGGTGCTGCTCGCCTCGGACAGCCCGCTGTCGCTGGTGTCGCTGACCATGCTGCCGCTGGGCGGGGTGGCCGGCGCGTTGCCGGCGCTGCTGGAGGCGTACCGCACCGGCGCCGGCGTGCCCGACGACGTGTACGGCGACGACTGGCGGCACGGGCACTCGGGCGCCAACCGGGCGCTGTTCACGTACTCCCTGCCCGGGTGGCTCGCCACGGCGCTGCCGCAGCTCCACCAGCGGCTCGCCGCCGCGCCGAGCCGGATCGCCGACATCGGCTGCGGCGCGGGCTGGGCGGCGATCGCGCTGGCCCGGGCGTACCCCCTCGCCGAGGTCGACGGCTACGACCTGGACGCGCCGACGGTGGCCGCGGCGCAGGCGAACGCCGCGTCCGCCGGCGTCGCCGACCGCGTGCGGTTCCATCGGCGCGACGCCGCGGATCCGGAGCTGGCCGGCCGGTACGACCTGGTCTGCGTGTTCGACGCGTTGCACGAGATGAGCCAGCCGGTGTCGGTGCTGGCGGCCTGCCGGCGGCTACGCGCCGACGGTGGCGCGGTGCTGGTGCTCGACGCCAAGGTGGCGCACCGGTTCGTCGCACCCGGCGACGAGGTCGAGCGTTTCCAGTACGCCACGAGCGTGCTGCACTGCCTGCCGGCCGGTCTGGCCGCGCCGAACTCCACGGCCAGCGGCACGGTCCTGCGGCCCGCGCAGGTCCGCCGCTTCGCCACCGGGGCCGGCTTCGCCGACGTGCAGATCGTGCCGGTGGACGACCGGTTCCACCGGCTGTACCACCTGACCGGCTGAAGCGGGGCGGGGGAGGGCGGCGACGCCTTCCCCCGCCCCGCTTCAGCCCGCCAGCTCGGCGCCGAGCGCCCGCTTGTCCACCTTGCCCACCGCCGTGTGCGGCAGCGCCGTGCGCAGCTCCAACCGGTCGGGCAGCTTGTACGCGGCCAGCCCGCGGTCGGTGAGGAAGTCGCGTAACTGCCCCAGCGTGGGGGCGTCGGCGCGGGGCACCACCACCGCGCAGGTCTTCTCGCCCAGGACCCGGTCGGGGACGGCGAGCACGGCGACCTCGCGGACCGCCGGGTGGGCGAGCAGGTGCTCCTCGACCTCGCCGGCCGGGACCTTCTCGCCGCCCCGGTTGACGACCTCCTTGATCCGGCCGACCACGACCAGCTCACCCGTCGGCGTCCAGCGGACCAGGTCCCCGGTGCGCAGGAAGCCGTCGGGGGTGAAGGTGTGCGCGTTGTACTCGGGCACCCGGTAGTAGCCGCGCAGGGTGGTCGGGCCGCGCACGGTCAGCTCACCCACCTCGCCGGCCGCGACCTGCCGGCCGTCCTCGTCGACGACCCGGAACTCGTCGTCGGCCGACAGGGCACGGCCCTGGGTGTGCGCGGCCAGCTCCGGCGGGTCGTCCGGGCGGGTGCAGCAGATCGGGCCCTCGGCCATGCCGAAGAAGTGCGTCAGGCGGATCCCCAGCTCCCGGGTCACCCGGTCGGCCACCGCGGGACTGAGGTTGGCGCCGCCGACCTCGACCACCAGGCCGCTGAGGTCGGCGCCGAGCACCGGCGCGAGGTCGGCCCACAGCGGCAGGAAGGGCGGCATCAGCGTGGTCAGGGTGACCCGCTCGCGGGCGATCAGCCGGAACGCCTCGTCGGGGCTGGGACTGCCGGCCAGCACGGCAGTGGCGCCGACCCGCAGCGCGCCGAGGACGCCGGGGCAGCCGAGCGCCGCGTTGTGGGCCACCGGCAGCGCCGCGAGGTAGACCCCGTCCGGCCCGAAACCCATCGCCGCGGCCGTCGCCCGAAGCTGGTACGCGTAGTCGTCGTGGGTGCGGGGGATCAGCTTCGGCAGGCCTGTCGAGCCGCCGGAGAGCAGGAAGAACGCGACGTCCGACGGGTCCGGGGCGGGCAGCGGCACCGGCTCGGCGTCCACCTCGGACAGGGCGGTGAACTCGCCCGGGTCGCCGACGACGAACACCTCCCGCAGCGACGGCGTCTCGGCGCGGACGTCGGCGGCGAGCTTGCGCAGGTCGTACCCCTGGACCTGGTCGACGGTCACGTACGCGACCGCCTCGGTGTGCGCGCACAGGTGGCCGATCTCGGCGCGCCGGTGCGCGGGCAGGGCCAGCACGGGCAGCGCGCCCAGGCGGAACAGGGCCAGGCACAGCACCACGAACTCGACGCGGTTGGGCAGTTGGACCACCACGCGGTCGTGCCGGCCGATGCCGTGGGCGCGCAGCCCGGCGGCCATCCGGTCGGCCCGGCGGTCGAGGTCGCCGTAGGACACCCGTCGGTCGCCGGTGACAAGCGCGACGCGCTCCGGGTCTGTCCGCGCCCACTCCCGGCCCAGGTCGGCGAGGGACTCGCCGCGCCAGTAGCCCTGCGCGCGGTAGCGCTCGGCCAGCTCCCGCGGCCAGCTCACACATCCGTCCAGCATCCTGTGCCTCCCGTGACGACGGTGACAGCGACCCGATCACAAGCTAGTGTGCAGATACACGAGATACAAGACACGTGATAGTGGAGGCGGTTGATGCTGGCGGCGCGGCCCCGTACCGACCTCGGTGCGCTGACCCGGCTCACCGAACTCGCCGACTACATCGTGCCGTTCACCATCCGGGTGATCGCCCACCTGGGCGTCGCCGACCAGCTCGCCGACGGGCCACGGCCGGTCACCGAGCTGGCCGAGGCCACCGGCGCGCACGCGCCGTCGCTGCTGCGCGCCCTACGCGCGCTCGCCGGCAAGGGCATCTTCACCGAGGTCGAACCCGAGGTGTTCGGCCTGACGAAACTCGCCGAACCGCTGCGCACCGACCACCCGCTGTCGCTGCGCGACGCGTACCCCCTGATGGCCGCGGACGTGCGCGCCTGGGCCGGGCTCGGCGACTGCCTGCGCACCGGCGAGGCCGCCTTTCCCCGGATCCACGGCGCCGACTACTGGTCCTACCTGGCCGGGCATCCCGCCGACAGCCTCGCCGTCGACCGCTGGATGTCCAGCCTGACCCGGCTGCACCTGCGGACCGTCCTGCCGGCGTGGCCGTGGGCGCAGGCCCGGCAACTCGTCGACGTGGGCGGTGGCGACGGCGCGTTCCTGGCCGGCCTGCTGCGCCGCTGCCCGCACCTGCACGGCACCCTGCTCGACCTGCCCCACGTGGTGTCCGCCGCGCCGGCGCTGCTCGCCGAGGCCGGGGTGGCCGACCGGTGCCGGATCGTGGCGGGCAGCTTCTTCGACCCGCTGCCGGCCGACGCCGACCTGTACGTACTCAAGACGATCCTGCCCGGCTGGGACGACGCCGACGCCACGGCCATCCTGCGCCGGATCGCCGCGGCCATGGGCCCGCAGAGCCGGCTGCTGCTGCTGGAAGCGATCATCCCCACCGGCGACGTCTTCGACGTCGCCAAGCTCGTCGACCTGCACACCCTGGTGCTCACCGGCGGTCGGCACCGCACCCGCGACGACCTCGTCGACCTGTTGGCCGGCGCCGGCCTGCGGCTGGACCGGATCGTCGCCACGCCCACCCTCACCGTGATCGCCGCCGGTCCCGCCGGGCCGCAGCTGACATCCCCCTAGGAGGAATCGATGGCCCCGAGCCGACCCCGGATCGACATCGAGTCGGTGTTCCGACTGACCGAGCTGGCCGACTACATCGTGCCGTTCACCGTGCGCGCGGTCGCCGAGCTGGGCGTCGCCGACCAGCTCGTCGACGGGCCACGGCCGGTCACCGAGCTGGCCGAGGCCACCGGCGCGCACGCGCCGTCGCTGCTGCGCGCCCTACGCGCGCTCGCCGGCAAGGGCATCTTCACCGAGGTCGAACCCGAGGTGTTCGGCCTGACGAAACTCGCCGAGCCGCTGCGCACCGACCACCCGCTGTCCCTGCGCGACGCGTACCCGCTGCTCGAGCCGGACATCGAGGCGTGGGCACACTTCGACCACAGCATCCGCACCGGGCAGGCGTCGTTCGACCAGGTCCACCCCGAGGGCTACTGGCCGTACATGGCCGCCCACCCGCACGACAGCGCCCGCTTCGACGCCTCCCAACAGGCCGCCACCCGACTCGAGCTGCGGGCCGCGCTGCCCGCGTACCCCTGGGGTGAGCTGAGCACTGTGGTCGACGTCGGCGGCGGCAACGGCGCCTTCCTCGGCGGCATCATGGCCCGCTTCCCGCAGTTGCAGGGCACCCTGTTCGACCTGCCGCACGTGGTCGCCGAGGCCGAACCGGTGCTGCAGAAGCTCGGCGTGGCCCAGCGGTGCACGGTGACCGGCGGCAGCTTCTTCGAGACCATCCCGGCGGGCGCGGACGCGTACCTGCTCAAGCGGATCCTCTACGGCTGGGACGACGACAACGCCGTACGGCTGCTGACGGCCGTGCGGGCGGCGATGCGGCCGGACAGCCGGCTGCTGGTGCTGGAGCCGGTGGTCGAGGCCGGCGACCGCTTCGACGTGGGCCGCCTCTACGACCTGCTCCTGCTGGCCATGGTCGGCGGTGGCGCCCGCTCCCGCGAGCACATCGAACGGCTGCTGGACGCCGCCGACCTGCGGCTGGGACGCAGCGTGCCCACCATGATGTTCCCCATCCTCGAGATCGTCCCGAAGGAGGCGTGAGCGATGCGACTGGTCGTGGACTTCTCCCGCTGTGAGAGCAACGCGGTCTGCGTGGGGCAGGCGCCGGAGGTGTTCGACGTCGGCGACGACGACCGTCTGCACATCACCGAACAGCCGCTGGAAGGCTCGCTTGCCAACCGGGTACGCGAGGCCGCACGCCGCTGCCCGAAGCAGGCGCTGTCCGTCGTGGACGACTGAGGAGGCACCCCCTCCCGGCCTGCCCGGCGCCGGAACCGGATGTCGGGCGCAGGGGGTACAACTGCGCATCGGGTCCTTTGCTCTGCTTCAACCCACGCTACGAAAACGGGCCTGGACTGTTGCGTCCGTTGAAGCAGAGCAAAGGGGCGACCGGAGCATCCCTCGCCCGCTGCCCGTAGCCGCCCGCAGGGCGGGGCCACGGAGAGGATTCATGGTGGCTGGTGTCTGCTTCGCTACTGCGAGTGCGGAACTGGGGCGTGAAGCGGCCGAGATGGGGAGCCTTCGCGGAGCGCACGAAGACTGCGGCCCGTTGGTCGAGTTGCAGAACCGCTTCCGCAGCGGCGAGCCGTGCGGTGATCAAGTGATGAGAAGTAGGTCAGGAACGCTCCGGGCAGCTACTTTTCATCACTTGATCAAGCCGGCACCGAGCTGGGTCGGTTCGTCGCCTCCTGGATGGCCGTCCAGACCCGCTCGGCGGTCACCGGCATGTCGATGTGTCGTACGCCCAGGTGGCGGACGGCGTCGACCACGGCGTTCTGCACCGCCGGCGGGAACCCGACCGCCCCCGACTCGCCCAGGCCCTTGGCGCCCAGCGCGTTCACCGTAGTGGGGGTCTGCGTCGCCACCGTCTCGAAGGAGGGCAGCTCGGCCGCGCCGATCATGGCGTAGCGGTGCAGGTCACCGTGCAGGGGCGTGCCGTCGGCGGCGAAGCGGACCTCCTCCACCAGCGCCTGACCGGCGCCCTGCGCGAGGCCGCCGTGCACCTGCCCCTCGGCCAGCAGCGGGTTGAGCAGCACTCCCGCGTCGTCCACGGTCAGCACCCGCCGCAGGGTCACCTGGCCGGTCTCGGTGTCCACAAGCACCACCGCCAGGTGCGCGCCGAACGGGCAGGTCGCGGCCGTCGGCTGGAAGTTCGCCTCCGCGGACAACGCGCCGTCGGCGGCCAGCTCGGTCCAGTAGACGACGTGCCCGGCGGTCGAGCGGAACCGTCCCGCCGTGTACTCCACGTCGTCGCGGGGCACGCCCAGGTGTACGGCCGCCGCGTCCCGCCCCCGCTCCACCAGGGCCAGGGCGGCCTCGCGGACCGCCATGCCGCCGGTCTGCAACGACCGGGACCCGCCGGTGCCACCGCCGGCGGCGACAGTCGCGGTGTCGGAGTGGCGGACGTCGACGCGGTCCAGCGCCACGGCGAGCACGTCGGCGGCGAGCATCGCCCAGGCGGTGACGTGGCCCTGCCCGTGCGGGCAGGTGCCCGAGTGGACGGTGAACCGGCCGGTGTCGTCGACGCGGATCGAGGCGTACTCGCTGCGGGTGTCCGCGCCGGTGATCTCCACGAAGGTGGACAGGCCGATGCCGAGCTGCTCGACGTCGCCGCGTTCGCGGCGGGCCGCCTGCTCGGCGCGCAACGCCGGGTAGTCGGCCTCGGCGAGCACCCGTTCGAGCGCCGCCGGGTAGTCGCCGGTGTCGTAGCGGGCCCGGGTCACAGTCGTCACCGGGAAGCTCTCCGGTGGCAGCAGGTTGCGCCGGCGTACCTCGGCCGGGTCCAGGCCGATCTCCGCCGCGTACACGTCGACCATCCGCTCCAGCGCGGCGACGGCCTCCGGCTGCCCGGCGCCCCGGTACGACACCACGGGCGTGGTCGTGGTGGTGACGCTCGACGAGCTGAACTTCGCCCGGCTGATCGCGTACGGGCCGGTGAGCATCGTGCGGGTCCAGAACGGCAGGATCGCGCCGATGCGCGGGTAGGCCCCGGCGTCCTGCACGATCTCCAGCGCGTACGACACGATCCGCCCGTCGCGGGTGCCGCCCAGCTCGGCGCTCTGGTGCTGGGCGCGGCCGTGCCCGGCGGCGGTCATGCTCTCGCTGCGGGTCTCCGCCCAGCGCACCGGCCGGCCGAGTCGACGGCTGGCCCAGGCGACGAGGACGTCCTCCCGGCTCGCGAACGCCTTGGAGCCGAACGCCCCGCCGACGTCGCCGTTGAACACCTGGACCCGGTCCTCCGGCTCACCGAGGGCCGCCGCGAGCTGGTTGCGCCACAGGTGCACGGCCTGGCTGCCGGCGCGGTAGCGCAACCCGTCCGGCCCCCACTCGGCCTGCCCGGCGCGGGCTTCCAGGGGGCACGGCGCGACCCGGGGGTTGCGCATCCGCTGGCGGACGACCACCTCGGCGCCCTCGTGCAGCTCGGCACGCCCGGCCGGGCGCCGGAAGCCCAGCTTGAGCACCATGTTCGTGCCGGCCTCGGGGTGCAGCACCCGCTCGTCGGCGAGTGCCTCCTCCACGTCGACCAGGGCCGGCAGTGCCTCGATGTCGGCCGCGACGAGGGCGGCGGCGTCGACCGCCTCGGCGCGGCTGGTCGCCAGCACCGCGGCGACGGGTTCGCCGACGAAGCGCACGACGCCGTCGGCGAGCACCGGGGTGGTCATCTTCTGGTTGAGCACCCCGGCCTCGGGCGGCAGCGGCGGCAGGTCCACGTCCGTCGCCGTGAACACCGCGACCACGCCGGGCGCCCGGCGGGCGGCGTCGGTGTCCACGCCCCGCAGCCGGCCGTGGGCCACGGTCGAGCGGACGACGACCAGCTCCAGCGAGCCGGGCACCCGTACGTCGTCGACGTAGGTGCCGCCGGTGGTGAGCAGGGCACGGTCCTCGGTGCGGCGGACCGGTCGGCCGATCAGTGACATCTGCGACTCCAGGTTCCGCCGGGTCAGGCGGGGGTGAC
Organism: Micromonospora lupini str. Lupac 08; assembly: GCF_000297395.2. Taxonomy (GTDB): domain Bacteria; phylum Actinomycetota; class Actinomycetes; order Mycobacteriales; family Micromonosporaceae; genus Micromonospora; species Micromonospora lupini. The sequence goes on from NZ_HF570108.1 coordinate 3,682,255, forward strand.
GGCGAGTGGGATCGACGCGTACGACCGGAAGAGGGCGCTGGGCTCGCGGACCGGATCGGCGGCCAGCTCGATGCCGGCGAGCCGACGCGCGAGCCGCTCGAAGACGACAGCTCCCTCGATGCGGGCCAGCGCGGCGCCGAGGCAGCCGCGCACACCGCCGCCGAAGCCGACGTGCGGGTTGGGGTGGCGGCCGATGTCGATGCGGCCCGGGTCCGGAAACACGTCCTCGTCGTGGTTGGCGCAGCCGAGCAGGAGAAAGACCGACCGGCCGGGCCGGATCACCCGGTCGCCGACCGGGATCGGCGCCAACGCCAGCCGCGCCGTGTACTGGATCGGGGAGTCGAACCGGACGAACTCCTCGGCGGCGGTGGCGGAGAGCGACGGGTCGGCGCGCAGCCGACGCCACTCGTCGGGCCGGTCGGCCAGGGCGATGCTGCCGGTGCAGACCATGTTCATGGTCGTCTCGTAGCCGGTGAAGCAGAGGAAGACGATGTTGTCGACGACCTCCTCGATCCCCTCGGCGGGGTCGGCCACGGCGAGCATCCGGTCGAGCAGGTCGCCGCCGAGGTCGGCGTGCCGGTCGGCGAGCAGGTCGCGGACGTACCCGCGCAGCCAGGCCAGCGCCTCGTCGGCCGCGGCGCGGTCGGCCTCGGGCAGGAACGGGGTGAAGGCCCGGCCCAGGGCCGCCGAGCGGGGCCAGACCTCGGCCCGGGTGCGCGCCGCCGGCAGGCCGATGAGTTCGCACACGACTGTCGCGGCGACCGGGAACGCCAGGTCGGCCACGGCGTCCATTCGCCCGGTGTCCAGCGCCGGGGCGAGCAGCTCGTCGACGAGGTCCCCGACGCGGCTCGCGGTGCGCCGGGCCACGCCGGGGCTGAACGCGCGGACGATCTGCTGGTGCAGCCGGCTGTGGTCGTCCGGGTCGCGGGTGGGGATGATGCGGCGGAACACCTCGCGGGAGAGGTCCTGTGCCATCCGGAACTGCGGGTCGTCCTCCGGGAAGGTGTTGCTCAGCCGGCGGTCGCGCAGCAGCGCGGCCACGTCCCGGTGCCGGGTCACGCCCCAGCTCGCCGGCCCGAAGCGGCACAGCGGACCGGCCGCCCGCATCCGCGCGTACGTCGGGTAGGGGTCGGCGACGACCTCGGGCGCGAGCGGGTCCATCCGCGCCGGCAGGACGCGGCCGGCCGGGCTCACGGCCGCACCGCCACGGGCACGCTGGCGTACGAGCGCAGCGTCCCGTCGGTCTGCCGGTGGGCCGGGCCGGCCGGGGTCAGCGTGCCGAACGTGCGCAGCAGGGTCTCGAACGCGACCTGCGCCTCCACCCGGGCGAGGTAGCCGCCGAGGCAGTGGTGGATGCCGCCGCCGAAGGACAGGTGCGGGTTCTCCGCGCGGGTGATGTCGAGGCGGTCCGGCGCGGCGAACTGGTCGGGGTCGCGGTTGGCGCTGCCGAGCAGCAGGATCAGCACCCGCCCGGCGCGGATGGTGCGGTCGCCGACGTCCAGATCCTCCCGGGCGAGGCGGGCGACGCCCTGGATCGGGGCGTCGTAGCGCAGGAACTCCTCCACCGCCCGGGGGGTAAGGGTCGGGTCCGACCGGAGCAGGGCGAGCTGGTCGGGGTGGTCGAGCAGGGCCGCCACCCCGGTGGCGATCAGGTTGGTGGTGGTCTCGAAGCCGGCGAAGAAGGCGAAGACCGCGTTGTCCACGATCTCGTCGTGGTCGAGCACGGCGCCGTCGTCGTCGGTCGCGGCCAGCATCCGCGACAGCAGGTCCTCGCCGGGTTCGGCGCGACGCCTGTCGAGGATGTCGCCGAGGTAGCCGCGCAACCACTCGACCGCCCGGTCGGCGGCGGGACGGTCATCGTCGGGCACGATCGCGGCGAACGCCTTGCTCAGGTCCAGCGCGTACGGGCGGATGCGCTCGTGGTCGGCCGGTGGGATGCCCATCAGGGCGCAGACCACCATCACCGGCAGGGGAAAAGCGAGATCCGAGACCGCGTCGAAGCCTCCGGTGCGGGTCGCCGGGGCCAGCAGCTCGGTGACCATCTGCTCGATCCGGGGGCGCAGCCGGCGGACCAGGGCGGGGCTGAACGCCTTGGCCATCAGCCGGCGCAGCCGGCCGTGCTCCGGCGGGTCGCGGTAGAGGATGATGCTGCCGAAGAAGTCGCCGGCCGCGCCGTCACCTGCCGACATCCGGTGGTAGGCCGCCGGGAACTCGCTGCCCAGGCGCGGGTCGCGGACCAGCCGGGCGACGTCGGCGTAGCGGGTGACACCCCAGCTGCCCGGGCCCATCCGGCACAGCGGGCCGGCCGCGCGCAGCGCCGCGTAGGTGGGATAGGGGTCGGCCAGCACGGCGGGGTCACGGGCGTCGAATCTCGGCGGCATGCCGGTACGGGCCGAGGTCATGCCCGCCAGTATGCTCAACCAAAGATACAAGAAACAAGTACTTCCGAGATACGCGAAACACTATTAGGCTTCCGAGCCATGACCGAGACCGTGGCGAGCGCTGACCCCCGGATCATCGCGATGGAGTTGCTGATGAAGGCTCCGGCCACCGTCAGCAGCCCGTACCCGCACTACCACGCGCTGCGAACCGCGGCGCCGAAGTACCGGATGGAACAGCCCGGTCAGGGTGTGGGTTGGGTGCTCACCGCGTACGACGACTGTCGGGCCGCGTTGCGCAACCCGTCGCTGGACAAGTCGGCCCAACGACCCCGGATGGGCGACTCCCGCGGCCGCGAGGGCGCCCGCACCCTGCTGTTCCTCGACGGGCCGGAGCACACCCGGCTGCGCGGACTGGTCAGCCGGGTGTTCACCCCGCGGCGCACCGAGACCCTGCGTCCCCGACTGGCCGCGTTCGTCGACGGCCTGCTCGACGACATCACCGCCCGCATCGGCCCCGGTGGCGGCGAGGTCGACATCGTCGGCTCGTTCGGCTTCCCGCTGCCGGTCATGGTGATCGGCGAGCTGGTCGGCGTGCCGCCGGAGGACTGGCCGCTGCTGCGCCGGCTCACCCGCGCCGCGTCCGGCGGGCTGGAGATCTTCGCCCCGGAGGAGGTGCTCAAGGCGTCCGACCAGGCGCTCGGCGAGATGGAGGAGTACTTCGCCGACCTGGTCCGCAAGCGCCGCGAGGACCCCCGCGACGACCTCGCGTCCGCGCTCGGTCAGGTCGAGATCGACGGCGACCGGCTGTCGGTCGACGAGCTGATCCAGGTGATCGTGCTGCTGTTCGGCGCGGGCTTCCAGACCATGACCGACCTGATCGGCCTCGGCACGCACGCGCTGTGCCGCAACCCGGACCAGTTGCAGCGGCTGCGCGCCGAACCGGAGCTGACCCGCTCCGCGGTCGAGGAGCTGCTGCGCTTCGACTCCCCGGTGCACGTGCTGGGGCGTGCCGCGTTCGAGGACACCACCTTCGTCGACGGCACCCCGCTCAGAAGCGGCGAACACGTGATCACCCTGATCGGCGCGGCCAACCGTGACCCGGCCCGCTACGCCGACCCGGACCGGCTCGACATCGCCCGTTTCGCCGGCGCCGAACCGCCGGAGACGCCGCTGTCGTTCGCCTGGGGGCCCCACCACTGCCTCGGCGCGCAGCTCGCCCGCGCCGAGGGGCAGATCGCCTTCCGCCGCCTGGTCGACCGGTTCGCGGTGATCGAGCTGGCCGACCCGGACGCCGACGAGATCGACCTCGAATGGCGGCACAGCAGCACGTTCCGGGGCCTGGAGGAGCTGCGCGTCCGGCTCGTCCCGGCCTGAGCACCCGCGAACCACCACGCGCCGACCAGGAGGGGGAGTCCATGCCGGAGGCGGTGATCGTCGAGGCGGTGCGGACGCCTATCGGCCGGCGCGAGGGTGTGCTGTCCGGCCTGAAGGCCGTGCAGTTGCTGCGGCACGTCCAGGTCGAGGTGCTCCGCCGGGCCGGCATCGAACCCGGCGAGGTGGAGCAGATCATCGGCGGTTGCGTCACGCAGGTCGGCGAGCAGAGCCTCAACGTCACCCGCAACGCCTGGCTCAACAGTGGGCTCGACTACGAGGTCGCGGCGAGTACCGTCGACGCCTCGTGCGGCTCCGCGCAGCAGGCCAACCACCTGATCGCGGCGCTCATCACCGCCGGGGCCATCGACGTGGGCATCGCCTGCGGCGTGGAGTCGATGAGCCGGGTGCCCGTCGGCACCAACCTCTACCAGGGGCCCGGCCACTACAAGACACCCGACTACCCGTACGACGATCCGCCGAAGGCGCAGTTCGGCGGCGCCGAGCGGATCGCGGCCCGGCAGGGGCTGACCCGCGCGGACGCCGACGCCTACGGGCTGCGCTCGCAGCAGCGCGCGGCGCGGGCCCGCGCCGAGGGCCGATTCGACCGGGAGATCACACCGGTGCCGCTGCCCGACGGCACGTCGGTCGACGTCGACCAGGGCATCCGCGACACCACCGCGGAGGGGTTGGCGGCCCTGCGTCCGGTGCTCCCGGACGGCATCCACACCGCCGGCACCACCTCGCAGATCTCCGACGGCGCCGCGGCGATCCTGTGGATGTCGCGGGAGCGGGCCACCGCGCACGGCCTGCGGCCCCGGGCCCGGCTGGCGCAGCAGGTCGTCACCGGCGCCGACCCCTACTACCTGCTCGACGGCCCCACCGTGGCCACCCGCAAGCTGCTCAAGCGCGCCGGGATGACCCTCGCCGACATCGACGTCGTCGAGGTCAACGAGGCGTTCGCCGCGGTCGTGCTCTCCTGGGCGGCGCACCACGACGCCGACCTGGACCGGGTGAACGTCAACGGCGGCGCGATCTCACTCGGGCATCCGCTGGGCAGCAGCGGCACCCGGCTGCTGGTGACCGCCCTGCACGAGTTGGAACGCACCGACGGCGAGGCGGCCCTGGTCACCATGTGCTGCGGCGGCTCGCTCGGCACGGCGTCGCTGCTGGTGCGGGAGTAGGCGGCATGGACACCGAGACGCGTACCGCGCCCACCCGCGACGCCGCGGACTTCTACGCCGACGCCCGGCACGACCTGACCGGGCCGTTGCACGGCGTACGGGTCCTGGACGTCACGAAGGTCTGGTCCGGCCCGATCGCCAGTTGCGTCCTGGCCGACCTCGGCGCGGACGTCCTACGGGTGGAGATGCCCGGCAACCGGGAGGGATTGATGCCCCCGGACATCCCCGGCACCGGTCTGTCCTGGTTCCGGCAGAGCGTGCACCGCAACAAGCGCAGCATCGGGCTCGACCTGCGCCGCCCCGGCGCGGCCGAGGTGTTCCTGCGGCTCGTCGCCACGGCCGACGTGGTGGTGGAGAACTACAAGCCCGGGACGCTTGACGCCTGGGGCGTCGGCTACGCGCAGTGCCGGGAGGTCCGGCCGGACGTGGTCCTGGTGTCCGTCTCCGGCTACGGCCAGTACGGCCCCGACGCGCAGCGACCCGGGTACGACCCGACCACCCAGGCCGCCGCCGGCTGGATGGCGCTCAACGGCGAACCCGACGGCGCTCCGCTGAAGTCGCCCACCTTCCTCGCCGACGACCTCGCCGGGCTGCACGCGGTGATCGGCGCGCTCGCCGCGCTGCGCCACCGCGACCGCACCGGCGAGGGTCAGCACGTCGACGTGAGCATGCTCGACTCGCTGCTGTTCTCCAGCAACGGCTACCTCACCCTCGGCGCGACCGGGGTGCCGCTGCGTCGCTGGGGCGACCAGGCCGACTTCGTGGTCCCGGCCGGCTGCTTCCGCTGCGCCGACGGCCACGTCTACGTGGCAGTCGCCCTGGACCGCTCCTGGCGTCGACTGGCCGAGGTCGTCGGCCGCCCGGAACTGGCCCGCGCGCCCGGGTACGCGACGAACGAGGAACGCCGCGACAACCGCGCCACCGTCAACGCGGTGGTCGCCGACTGGTGTGCCGGGCGGACCTGCGCCGAGGTGGTCGCCGCCCTCGACGCCAACGGGATCACCGCCGAGCGGGTGCGGACCTTCGCCGAGGCCGCGACCGACCCGCAGGTCCACGCCCGCGCCATGGTGCAGGAGACGGTGCTGTCCAACGGCAGCACCGCGCCGCTTACCGGGCCGGCGGTCAAGTTCTCCCGGACACCGACAGCCGTCCGCTCCGGCGCCCCCGAGCCCGGCGCGGACACCGACCGGGTTCTCGACGAGGTGGGCGTCGACGCGGCCGCGCGGGAACGGCTGCGCGCGCAACGGGCCATCGGATGAGCAGGGGGTGACATGACAACGGCAGGCGACGCGCCACGCTGCGCGCTGGTGACCGGGGTGTCCCGGGGAATCGGCCGGGCCGTCGCGCTGCGGCTCGCCGCCCAGGGGTACGCGGTGGCGGGCTGCTACAGCGCGCCCAGCGAGGCCGCGGAGAAGACCCGGGCGGAGGTCGAGGCGTACGGGGTCGGGTCGTGGTTCGGGCCGTGCGACGTGACCGACCCGACCGCTGTCGACGCGTTCGTCACCGCCGCCGAGCGGCACCTCGGGCCGCTCACCGCGCTCGTCAACAACGCCGGCATCACCCGGGACCGGCCGCTGGTGCTGATGGCCCCGGACGAGTGGCACGACGTGATCGGCACCAACCTCACCGGCACCTGGAACACCTGCCGGACGGTCGCGTTCCGCTTCCTCAAGCGACGCCGCGGCGCCATCGTCAACCTCTCCTCGGTCGCCGGGGTCACCGGCAACACCGGGCAGACCAACTACGCCGCCAGCAAGGCCGGCATCATCGGGCTCAGCCTGTCGCTGGCCAAGGAGGTCGCCGGGTACGGCGTCCGGGTCAACGTGGTCGCTCCCGGCTTCATCGAGACCGACATGACCGCCGCGCTGCCGGCCAAGCTGCGCGAACAGGCGTTGGGGCAGATCCCGCTGGGCCGCTTCGGCGCGCCCGCCGACGTCGCCGACCTGGTCGAGTTCCTGCTCTCCGAGCGCGCCGGCTACATCACCGGCCAGGTGATCCGGGTGGACGGGGGGATCGTGCTGTGACCGCCGCACCCGCGTTCAGCGCCACCACCCGCCCCGTCGACACGTACGAGGCCGCGGCGGCGCCCCTGCCGGCGATCGAGTGGGTCGAGGTGTCGGCCGGGCCGCGCGGCGGGATCGGCCTGCGCGCCGGCACCACAGTCGACCCGACGGACGTCTACCTGGCCGGGCACTTCCCCGAGCTGACCGTCTATCCGGGCGTGTTCACCCTGGAGACGATCGGGCAGGCCGTGACGGCGGCCGTCGGCTACTGCGCGGGCCGGCTGCCGCACCTGCACCTGCTGCGCTCCGCCCGGTTCCTCGCACCGCTGCTCGCGGGCGACACGCTCACCGTCGAGGCGTCGGTCGGCCCGGTCGGCGAGGACCAGTCCTTCGACGTGACCGCCCGGTGCGTACGCGGCGACGGGGTCCACGCGGCGACGGTGCGTGCCGTCTACCGCTGGCCGAGCGCGGACGGCGGGAACGCCCGATGAGACTCGGCCACGGCGAGCTGCGGGCCCTGCTGCCGCACCGGTACCCGATGCTGCTGCTCGACCGGGTCGACAGCGTCGAGCCGGGAGTGAGCCTGGAGGCCGTCAAGGCGGTCACCGGCTGCGAGCCCTGTTACCGGGGGATCGCCGAGGGACAGGCCCCCGACCGGTACGCCTACCCGGCGTCGTTGCTGATCGAGTCGTTCGGTCAGGGTGCGGCGGTGCTCTGGCTGCTGTCGCGGGGGCCGGGCACGACCGGGCTGCCGATGTTCACCGCGGCCCGGGACTGCGTGCTGCTGCGCCCGGTCTACCCGGGCGACGTGATCCGGCACCGGGTCCGACTGGAACAGGTCGTGCACGGCGCCGCGTTCGCCACCGGATCCAGCTGGGTCGGGACCGACCAGGTGGCGGAGTTCGGCTCGATGATGGCGGTCGTCCGACCGGCCGACGCCGTCGCGGAGCGGAAACGATGAGAGGAAGAGGGAACCGGAATGAGTGATCGCGACCAGCACATGGCGGAGCTGCGGGAGATCGTGGCGGAGGTGCTCGAGTTGGAACCGGAGGAGGTCGCCGACACCGCCGACTTCGTCGAGGAGTACGAGGCGGACTCGTTGCGGGCGATCGAGATCCTGGCCCGGATCGAGAAGAAGTACAAGGTGGAGATCCCGCAGGCCGAGTTGAACGAGATGCGCAGCCTCAAGGCCGTCCACGAGGTCGTGGCGCGACACGCCGGCTGGCAGGACTGACCGTGCACCGCGTGGTCGTCACCGGGCTCGGGCCGGTGTCCGGGATCGGGATCGGCGTGAACGAGTTCACCGCCGGGCTGCGCTCCGGCCGGTCGGCCGCCGCGCCCATCACGAGCTTCGACGCGAGCGGGTTCCCGCACCACTGGGCGGGCGAGGTGCCCGCGTTCCGGCCGGAGGCGCTGTTGCGGCGGCTGCGGGTCGCCGACTGGGGTCGCTCGGCGCTGTTCGCGGCGGCGGCTGCCCGGCTGGCCGCGATGGACGCGGGTCTGTCGCTGCCGGCCACCGACCCGGCGCGCGTCGGCGCGGTCGTCGGCACCACCAGTGGCGAGTCGACGGTGGTGGAGCAGCTCACCGCCGAGCTGGTGGCCGGCGGCTACCCGACCATGTCCGCCGAGGCGCTGCGGCAGGCGCCGGCCGAGCGGCTGTCCTACGCGGTGAGCGCGGAGCTGGGGCTGGCCGGGGAGTCGGTCACCCTCACCACCGCCTGTTCGGCCAGCAACTACGCGATCGGGTACGCGTACGACCTGTTGTGCTGGGGTGAGGCGGACGTGATGGTGGCCGGCGGCGCCGACTCGGTGTGCCGGTGGGCGCACGCCGGCTTCTACCGCCTCGGCGCGTTGACCGAGCATGCCTGCCGGCCGTTCGACCGGGACCGCTCCGGCATCCTCACCGGTGAGGGCGGCGCGGCCCTGGTGCTGGAGACCCTGGAGCACGCGCGGGACCGGGGCGCCCGGATCTACGCCGAGGTGCTCGGGTACGGCGTCAACTGCGACGCCCACCACATGGTCGCGCCCAACGAGGAGAGCGTCGCGGCGTGCATGCGCCTGGCCCAGGAGAACGCCGGGGTCAAACCGGAGGACATCGACTACATCAGCACGCACGGCACCGGCACGCCCGCCAACGACCTGTGCGAGGCGCGGGCCATCCGGGCGGTGTTCGGCGACCGGGTGCCGCCGGTCAGCTCGATCAAGTCGATGCTCGGCCACACGATGGGCGCGGCGAGCGGGTTCGGCGCGATCGCCACCACGCTGGGCATCCGGCACGGGTTCCTTCCCCCCACCATCAACTGGGCCACTCCCGACCCGCAGCTGTCGTGGATCGATCCGGTGCCGAACACGGCCCGACCGGCCACGGTGCGGGTGGCGCAGAACAACGGCCTGGCGTTCGGCGGCAACAACGCCATCACGATCTTCGGGGCGATCCGGTGACCGGCCTGGTGACCGGCTGGGGAGTGCTCAGCGCGGCCGGGGAGTCGGTGAGCGAGCTGCTGGCCGCCGTACGCGCCGGCGCGGTCGTCGGTGTCGACGTCCGCGACCGCTTCGACGAGCCGCTGCCCACGGCGCAGGCGCCGGCGATCGCCGACTTCGACGTACGTCGGCTGCTGGGGCGCAAGGGCACCAGCTTCCTGGACCGGGCGACCGCGCTGGCGATGGTGGCCTGCGGGCGGGCGCTGGCCGACGGCGGGCTCACCCCGGACGACGACAACCGGCACCGCATCGGCGTGGTGCTGGGCACCACCACCGGCAGTCTGAAGTCCACGATGGACTTCTCCCGGGAGACGCTTGTGCAGGACAAGCCGTACCTGGTCAACCCGGTGTTGTTCCCCAACACGGTGATGAACTGCGCCAGCGGCCAGGCCGCGATCCGCTACGGCCTGCGCGGCGTCAACGCCACGGTGGCGGGCGGCCCGCTCGCCTTCCTGTACGCGCTGCGCTACGCGCTCAACGCCCTGCGCCGGGGCTACGTCGACGCCCTGCTGGTCGGCGGGGTGGAGGAGTACACGCCGAACACGGCGTGGGCGGCGGAGCTGACCGGCGCCGGTCCGGCCGGTGAGGCCGCGGCGGTCTACCTGCTGCGCCGCCCGACGCCCGGGCTCACCGAGGCGCCGCGCGCCCAGGTGCTCTCGGTGGCCACCGGCTTCCAGCCGGAGCCGAGCGTCGACGGACTCGCCGGCTGTGTACGTCGGGCGCTGGCCACCGCGAAGGTCCGCCCGGCCGACGTGTGGGCGATCGCGAGCGGCGATCTCGACGCCGACAGCCTGTCCGAGGTGGTGCCGGTGGCCGCGCAGCGGTGGTCGGTGCGTCCGGCGCTCGGCGACTGTCAGTCCGTCACCGGCGCGCTGGCGCTGGGCGTGCTGCTGGGCCGCTACGCCGAGGACCCGGACGCGCGTGGTCGGCCCGCGCTCATCGTCGGGCGCTCGCGCGACGGCGCGGTCGCCGCGGCAGTGGTGCGGGGGTAGGACATGTCCGCGACCATCACCGCCACCGCGGTCCGTACCTGCTTCGGCGACGGTCCGGCGACCGTCGGGGCGCTGCTGTCGGGCGCGTGCGGCGCCGCCGGGCTGCGACGGTCGGACCCGGCCCGGGTGGGGGTCGGTCACGGCTACCCGATCGACGACGACCGGCCGTTCGGCCCGAGCCGCTGGCTGACCGACTGCGTGGCCGAGGCCGTCGCCGCCGCCGGCCTCGACCCGCGTCGACAGCGGGTGGTCAGTCTCGTCGGCACCGGCCTGCGCGAGTCGGCCGAGGTGGAACGGGCGGCCCTCGCCGGCGCGGTGGACTTTCCCGCCGAGCGGCTGCACTTCGCCGACGCCGTCGCCGGCGCGGCGCCCGGCGTGCAGCGGGTGGTCACCCTGGCCAACGCGTGCAGCGCCGGTGGGTCCGCCCTCGCCCTGGCACAGGACCTGGTGGAGACCGGCGAGGCGGACGCCGTGCTGGTCGGCGGCACCGACGGCAGCAGCGCCTCCATGCTGGCGATGATCGGTCGGGTGGCCAGCCATCCGACCAGCCGGGTGCAGCCCTTCGACGCCGACCGGGCCGGTGTGCTGCTCGGCGACGGCGCGGCGGTCCTGGTGGTCGAGCCGGAACGACCGGGCCGCGGGCTGGCCCGGCTGCTCGCCACCGGGCTGTCCTGCGATGCCGGGCACGAGACGGCGCCCGACCCGGCGGGCATCCTGCGGGCGGTCCACGACGCCCACCACCGCGCCGACCGCCGGCCCGACCAGGTCGACCTGGTCGTGGCGCACGGCACCGGCACGACACTCAACGACGAGACCGAGGCGCGGGTCATCGCGCAGGTGTTCGCCGGCTGCGAGCCCGGCCCCCTGGTCACCGCCCTGAAGGGCGCCGTCGGCCACACGTCGGGAGGGTCGGCGCTGCTCAGCGTCGCTGTCGCCGTCGAGGTCCTGCGTACCGGCCGGGTGCCGCCGGTGGTCGGGCTGACCCGGCCGGCGCCCGAGGCGGCCGCGCTGCGGCTGGTCCGCGACGCGGCCGTACGGGCCGACGTGCGGGTGGCGCAGGTGGACGCGTTCGGCTTCGGCGGTCTCAACGCCGTCACCGTCCTGGAGGCGCTGCGATGACCGGCCGCGTCCACACCGGACACCTCGCGCCGACACCGGACCGCACCGTGCCGCCGGCCGCGTCCCGCCGTCCGAGCGAGGTGACCCGACCGGGTCGGTCCACGACGGACAACCCCGCCGCGACCGACCCGGGTGTCGCCGCCGGAGCCGACCCGGCTCCGCCGGTGGCCGCCGTTCTCGCGGCGGCACTGCACCTGCCGGGAGTCGACCTGCGCGGAGTGCACCTGCCGGGAGCCGACCTGCCGGTCGGTGTCGCCGGGGCGTGGGCCGCCGACGAGGAGCCCGCCTGCCCGCCCGAGCGCGCCGCCGACCTGCTCGGCCGCAAGGGTCTGCTGGCCAAGGAGCCGGCCACCCGGCTCGCCCTCTGCGCCGTGCACCGGGCGCTGGGCCTCGCGCCGAAGGCTCCCCGCCCGAGCGGGCCGGCGGATCCGCGTACCGCAGTGGTGGTCAGCTCCAACCTGGGCAACGTCGCCACCGTCGGCGACATCGCCCGCCGGCTGCGCGAGGGCGGCCCGCGCGAGGTCGGCCCGCTGGAGGCGCCGAACGCCTCCAGCAACGTCATCGCCGGCGCGATCGCGATCTGGTTCCGCTTCGGCGGGCCCAACCTCACCGTCTGCTCCGGGGCCACCGCCGGCCTGGACGCGATCTGGCTGGCCGGCCTGCTGCTGCGCACCGGCCGCGCCGACCGGGTCGTCGTGGTCGGCACCGAACCGGACGACCCGCAGGCACAGGCCCTGCACGCCGCCCGGGACGGCGCCACCGCCGGTGTGCCGCTGCGCACCGGGGCGGCCTGCCTGCTGCTCGGCCGAACCGATGGTGCGCCGCACCCGTTGGCACTGCTCGGGCCCGTCCGAGCGGGCATACCCGGCGACGGCCCACCACACGGCCCCCTGGTCGACGCGGCCGCCGTGGCGGGTGACCACTACGGCGCCGCCGGGGTCGTGCACACGGCGCTGGCCGTACGCCTGGTCGGCGCCACCCCGACCGTCACGGTCCGCTGCGGCGACCCCGTCGACGGCATGCGCGAACTCGACGTCCGGGCGGCGCGGCGATGAGCGGCCCGCCACCCCCGGTCGCCGTGCACCGGCTCGCCGGCCCGGACACCGGGACACCGACAGTGCTGCTGGCGCACGGCATGTCCGACGCCTGGCGCAGTTGGCGGCCCCTGGCGCAGCGGCTGCCCACCGGCTGGCGGCTGCTCGCGGCCGAGCTGCCCTGGAAGGCCGGCACCGACCACCGCTGGCGGCGTCGGGGCACCCCCGGTGCCTGGCTCGCCGCCGCCGTCCGTGCCCTGGCCACGCCGCCGGACGTCGTGGTCGGCCACTCGCTCGGCGCGAACGCGGTGCTGGAGATGCTCGCCACCGAACCGGACGTCGCGCCGCGCGGAGCGATGCTCATCGCCCCGTTCTACTGCCCGCCCGACCTGTCGATCACCTGGGCGGTGCACGAGCGGGCCCAGGCCAACTTCGTGCAGATCATCGACGAGGGGCTGCGCCACCGCCTCGGCCCCCGCCTGGCCGACCTGGACCCGGAGACGTTGGCCGCGATGCGCGACATCATGGTCGACCGGATCGGCCCGGTCGGCTTCACCACGCTGTTCGACCACTTCACCGCGACCGCCGGCCTGCCGCTGCACGCGGTGACCGTGCCGACCATGGTGCTCACCGGTGGCCGCGACCCCGGCCTCGACGGCCCGCGCGTCGGCGCGCTGCGCGCCGAACTGCCCGACGCGCACGTCGTCGTGGAGCCGGACTTCCACCACTTCTGTCATCTCGACCGGGCGGCCGAGGTGGCCCGACACGTCGCGGGCTTCGTCGAGAAGGTCTGCCCCGACCCCGCGATCCGAGGAGGTACGCCGTGACCACGGCGGTTGAGAACGCATCCGTGACGCTGTCCGCCCGACCCGGGTTCGAGGGCGCGAACATCCGCACCTGGATCGGGTTCAAACACTTCGCGTACCTGGTGGAGCAGAGCGTGCTGGAGTGGTTCCGGGAGCGGGGCCACGGCCCCGGCCGCCTCTACCACGAGCACGGGGTGGGACTGTCGATCCGGGACTGCTCGCTGCTGCTGCCCGCCGTCCTGGACGTCGACGACACCGCGACGGTGGTGGCGACGCCCGCCGCCAACGGTCGGTTCGGAGTGCGGATGGGCGTGCGCCGCGACGCCGACGTCACCGTGTGCCGGGCCCGGGTGCGGGTGGCCCTGGTGCGGGAGGCGGACGTACCGCAGGGGGCGCCGCTGCCGGCGGAGCTGGCCGGCCTCGCGGAGGAACCGGCCGTCGGCGAGCCGGGAGCGCCCGCCGGCGCCGACCCGGCCGACACGGTGCGCGCCGCCGGCGCGGGCTTCGTGTGGCCGTGGCGGGTGCCCTACTTCTACTGCCAGTACTCGCAGCGGATGCAGCACTCCGGGTACGTCCGGCTGCTGGAGGAGGTGGTGGACCGCTACCTCGCCGACCGGGGCGTGTCGGTGGGTCGGATGCTGCGCGAGCGGGGCTGGATCCCGGTGGTCTCCCGCGCCCGGATCGAGGTGCTCGGCGACGCCCACCTCGACGAGCCGATGTGGGTCAGCTTCACCGTCACCGACGTGCTCAAGGACGTCACGTACGACGCCCGCATGGACTGCCACGTCGTCCGCGACGGTCGCCTGGTCCGGGTGGCGACGGCGAGCATCCTACACGGGTACGCCGTCAGCCGCGGCCCCGAGGCGGGCCGGCTCGCCACCCTCGACGAGGACACCGTGGCGGCGCTGACCGGTGGGCAGCGGTGATGGCCGCCAGGCAGCCCCGGCTGTACTTCTCCTTCCGCAGCCCGTACAGCTGGCTGGCGGTGGAGCGGCTGACCCGGGCGCTGGGCCGGCCGCAGGAGGCGCTGGAGTTCATCCCCTACTGGGACCCGGACGCGCGCACCGAGGCGGCGTTGACCGCCCGCGGCGGCGCCTTCCACTACGTGCAGATGAGCAAGCCGAAGCATCTCTACCTGCTCCAGGACGCCAAGCGGCAGGCCCAACGGCTGGGCCTGTCGATGCGCTGGCCGATCGACATCGACCCGTGGTGGGAGGTCCCGCACCTGGGCTGGTTGGCCGCCCGGGAACAGGGCGCGGGGGAGGCGTTCTACCGGGAGGTGATCGCCGCCCGCTGGCAGCGCGGCGAGGACGTGTGCACCCCGGAGGTGATCTCCGAGGTGGCCGAGCGGGCCGGGGTGGACCCGTCGGTGGTGCTCGGCGCGGTGGAGGACGAGTCCGTCCGGGCCGCCGGGGCGAACTGCCTGCTGCGGGCGTACGAGGAGGACATCTTCGGCATTCCCTACCTGCGGCTGGGCCCGCACCGGTTCTGGGGTGTGGACCGGGTCGACGACTTCCTCGCCGCGTACGCCGAGCGGACCGGCACGCCCGTCGCGCCCCCCGCGGTGCCGGCGGGCGTGGGCGGGTACGACACCGACACCGGAGGCGGCTGTGGCTGAGCGACGGAACCCGGAACAGGAGCGCGCCCACCGCCGCCGGCAGTTGGTCCTCACGCTGCGCGCCTTCGCCCTCGCGGGGTTCGACGAGGGCGCCGGCGGGCACGTCACCGCCCGGGACCCGATCGACCCGGACACCTTCTGGATCAACCCGTTCGGGCGGCACTTCGCCCACGTACGCGACGACGACCTCCTGCGCGTCGACCACACCGGCGACGTGGTCGACGGCTCCGGCCGGATCAACCCCGCCGGGTACGCCATCCACTCGGCCATCCACAAGGCCCGACCGGACGTGGTAGCCGCCGCGCACACCCACTCGATCCACGGTCGGGCGTTCTCGGCGCTCGGCCGGCCGCTCGCGCCGATCACGCAGGACGCGTGCGCCTTCTTCGAGGACCACGAGGTCCACGACGAGTACGGCGGCGTCGTCCTCGACGGCGCGGAGGGCGACCGCATCGCGGCGACGCTGGGCACCGGCAAGGCCGTCGTCCTGCGCAACCACGGGCTGCTCACGGTCGGCGGCTCGGTGGCCGAGGCGGCGTGGTGGTTCCTGGCGATGGACCGCTGCTGCCAGGTGCAGTTGCTCGCCCAGGCGGCGGGCGACCTGGTGGTGATCCCCGCCGACGCGGCCCGGGCGGCGCGGGCGGACATCGGCACGGCGCAGATCGCCCGCCTGAACTTCCGGCCGGTCGCGGAGCACGTCCTGGCCGTCAGCCCCGACCTCACGCACGGCACCACGCCCAGACAGGAGTGACGAGTGGCCGAGCTGCTGCAGACCATGGTCCGGGACCGGGCCGGCGACGTCGCGCTTACCGACGAGCGGACCACGCGGACGTGGGCGGAGCTGGACCGGTCGGTGGACCGGTGGATCGGTGTGCTGCGCGGGGCCGGCCTGGACGTCGGTGACCGGGTCGCGTTCGTGCTCGGCAACCGGCACGAGACCTTCGAGGCGCTGCTCGCCTGCGTGCACGCCGGACTGGTGGCGGTGCCCGTCAACTGGCACCTCACCGCGCCGGAGATCGCCCACATCCTGACCGACTGCGGCGCGCGGGCGGTGCTCACCGAGGCGGCGTACGCGCCGACGGTGCGCGACGCGGTGGCGCGTACGCCGGACGGCCCCGACCTGCTGATGAGCGTGGACGGCGGGGACGGGTGCACGCCGGTGGACGACCTACCGGTGGGTCCACCCGTCGCGGCGCTCTCCGGTGGAGTGCTGCTCTACACCTCGGGCACCAGCGGACGCCCCAAGGGCGTGGTCAACCCGCTGCTCAAGGTCGGCGCCCCGATCGACCGGGTGGCCGCCACCACCGAGGCGCTCGGCGGCGGGCTGGGCATCCCGACGCAGGGGCAGGCGCTGCTTGTCGGTCCCTGGTACCACTCGGCGCAGTTGTTCTTCGCCCAGTTTCCGCTGCTGCGCGGCTGTGGGCTGGTGCTGCGTCGCGGGTTCGACCCGGTCGAGGTGCTGCGGGTGATCGACGAAGAGAAGATCACGATCAGTCATCTGGTGCCGACCCAGTTCGTCCGCCTGCTCCGGGTCGACGCGGCGACGCGGGCGGCGTTCTCCGGCGCGAGCCTGGCCCGGATCTGGCACGGCGGTGGGCCCTGCCCGCCGGAGACCAAGCGGGCGATGATCGAGTGGTGGGGGCCGGTGTTCGTGGAGTACTACGCCGCGACCGAGGCCGGCATCGTCACCCTCGCCGACTCGCACACCTGGCTGGCGCGACCGGGCACGGTGGGCCGGCCGGCGCCGCCGACCGAGGTGGTGGTGGTCGACGACGAGGGCCGGCCGCTGCCCGCCGGGCGGGAGGGCCGGGTGGCCGTGCGGCGGCCCCCGGGCCGGGGTTTCCACTACCACAACGCCCCGGAGCAGACCGAGCAGGCGCACGTCGCCCCGGACACCTTCACCGTCGGCGACCTGGGCCACCTGGACGCCGACGGCTATCTGTTCCTCACCGGCCGTTCGGCGGAGCTGATCGTCACCGGCGGCGTCAACGTCTATCCCGCCGAGGTGGAGGCGGTGCTGTCGACGCACCCCGCCGTGCAGGACAGCGTCGTCATCGGTGTGCCGGACGAGGAGTTCGGCGAGCAGGTCCGGGCGGTGGTGCAGCTCGACCCGGCGTGGCCGGCCCAGGGCGTCGAACAGGCCCTCGACGCGCACTGCCGAACCAGCCTGGCCGGTTTCAAGGTGCCGCGCTCGTACGAGGTGGTCGACCGGATCCCGCGCGAGCCCACCGGCAAGCTGCCCCGCGGCGCGTTGCGGGACCGCTACCGGCCGGCCGCGGTGTCGCCGGGTCTGCTCGCGGACCCGGCGAGTTACCTGACCGGCGTGCCGCACGACGAGTTCGCCCGCCGCCGACGGGACGCGCCGGTGGCCTGGGTCGAGGAGGTCGAGCTGACCCGTACCGACCAGGACCGGTCGGTGCGGTCCCGGGGTCGGGGTTTCTGGGCCGTCACCCGCCACTCCGCGGTGTCCGAGGTGTCGCGTGATCCGGCGACGTTCTCGTCGGCGGCCGGCGGGGCGTTCCTCGCCGATCCCCGGACACCTGAGGATCTGCACCGCAACCGGCAGCTTCTGATCAACATGGACGCTCCGGAGCACGCCTGGGTGCGGCGGCTGGTGGCGGGGGCGTTCACGCCCCGCGCGGTGGGCCGGCTGGGTGAGCTGGTGACCCGGCACGCCGAGGAGGTGGTCGCCCGGGCGGTGGCCGCGCGCGACATCGACGTGGTGGCGGACCTCGCGGCCGAGCTGCCGCTGCTCGTCCTCACCGACCTGCTCGGCGTGCCACGGGAGGACCGCCGGTTGCTGTTCGACTGGAGCAACAACCTGGTCGGGTTCGACGATCCGCGCTACGGCGGCGGCAGCGTGCAGCGCTACCGGGACACCTTCGCGGCGGCCTTCTCCTACGTCCGGGAACTGGCGGCCCAGCGACGGGCCGCACCCACCGACGACCTGCTCAGCCTCCTGGTGCACGCCGAGGCCGACGGCCGGGGCCTGACCGACGCGCAGCTGTGCCAGCTGTGGCTGCTGCTGGTCATCGCCGGCAACGAGACCACCCGGCACCTGATCTCCAACGGGGTGCAGGCGTTGTTGGAGCACCCCGAGCAGCGGGACCGGCTGATCGCCGAGCCCGACCTGACCGCGAGCGCGGTCGAGGAGCTGCTGCGCTTTGTCACGCCGATCATGCAGTTCCGCCGCACCGCCACCCGCGACACCGTCCTCGACGGCACCCGCATCGCCGCCGGGGACAAGGTCGTCATCTACTACGCCTCGGCCAACCGGGACCCGGCCGCGTTCACCGACCCCGACCGGCTGGACCTCGCCCGCGATCCCAACCCGCACCTGGCGTTCGGTATCGGCCCGCACTTCTGCCTGGGCGCGCACCTGGCCCGGCTGGAGATGGCGGCCTTCCTCACCGCGATCCGTCCGCATCTGGCCCGGCTCCGACTGACCGGGCCGGTACGCCGGATGCGGACCAACTTCATGAACGCCGTCACCGCGATGCCCGCGCGCTTCGACGTCGCGCCGGAAGGGGAGTGACCCCATGCCACTGGACCTGCACTGGTTCCTGCCGACGCACGGAGACGGCCGTGACCTGGCCGAGCCTGCCCGCGGTCGCGGCGCCCGGCCGGCCCGGATCACCCGTCGCCCGCCGGACATCGGCTATCTGGCGCAGGTGGCGCGCGCCGCCGACCGGTTGGGTTTCGCAAGCGTGCTCACGCCCGCCGGGCTGTTCTGCGAAGACCCGTGGGTGGTGGCGTCGGCGCTGGCGGCGCAGACCGAACGACTGAAATTCATGATCGCGTTACGGCCGGGGCTCGCCTCGCCCACGCTTGTCGCCCAGATGGCCGCGTCCCTGCAACGTGTCTCGGGCGGCCGGGTGCTGCTCAACATCGTGGCCGGCAGCGATCCGGACGAGCAGCGCCGCTACGGCGACTGGCTGGACCACGACGCCCGCTACGCCCGCGCGGAGGAGTTCCTCACCGTGCTGGGTGGACTGTGGGCCGGCGAGCCGGTCGACCACAGCGGCGAGCACTACCGGGTGAAGGCCGCTCTGCTGGCCCGGCCGCCGGCCACCGCGCCGGCCGTGTTCCTGGGCGGATCCTCGCCGGCGGCACAGCGGGCGGCCGCCCGCCACGCGGACGTGTATCTGGCCTGGGGTGAGACGCCGGCCCAGCTCGGCGAGCTGCTGGGTCGGGCACGCGACCAGGCGGCGGAGGTCGGCCGCACACTCCGTACCGGGAGTCGACTGCACGTGATCACCAGGGACACCGCGCGGGAGGCGTGGGCGGAGGCGGACCGGCTCCTCGCCGGCGTCGACCAGGCGCGGATCGCCGCCGCCCGGCAGCGCTTCGCCCGTACCGACTCGGAGGGCCAGCGGCGGGCCGCCGCGCTGCACGCGGACGGCAACGCCCGGATGGAGGTGTACCCGAACGTCTGGGCGGGCTACTCGCTGATCCGACCCGGCGCCGGCGCGGCGCTGGTGGGCAGCCACGAGGAGGTCGCCGAGCGGATCGCCGAGTACCACGCCGCCGGGGTGGACCACCTGATCCTGTCCGGGCAGCCGCACCTGGAGGAGGCGTACTGGTTCGGCGAGGGGGTGCTGCCGCTGCTGCGCCACGACGGGCTCCTCGACCCCGCGACCGACGCGCAGGCCACGACCGACGCGGGCGCCGGGACCGGCGCCGCCGCCGGCTCCCGGCGGGCCCCGGAGCTGGCGGTGGGCCGATGAGCCGGCCCGTCGCGGCGCTGCCGATGACCGCGCTGATCGGCAACCCCAAACCCCATTCCCGTACGCGCACCGTCGCGCTGGCCACCGCGGCGGCCCTGCACTCCCGACTGACCCACTGCCCGACCCCGGTCGGCGCGCCGACGGTGATCGACCTGGCCGAGCTGACGGCCGAACTGGTCGGTCAGGGCAGCCGGCCGGAGACCCTCGACGAGGTGCTGGAGGCGGTACGCCGACCAGGGCTGCTGCTGGTGGCCAGCCCCACGTTCAAGGCGGCGTACAGCGGCCTGTTGAAGCTCTTCGTCGACGTGCTGCCCCGGGGCGCGCTCACCGGGGTGGTGGCGGTGCCGCTGATGACCGCCGCCCGGTCCGGTCACCGGCACGTCGTGGACACCTACCTGGGCGCTCTGCTGGCCGAGGTGGGCGCGTGCGTGCCCACGGTCGGCCTGTGCCTGCTCGAGCGCGAGTTCGACACGGCGGAGGTCGGCATCGAGCGTTGGTTGGACCGGGCGGCGCCGGCGGTGGTGGACGCCCTCGCCGTGGTGCCCGGCGTGCCGGCCGAGCCCGGGGTCAGCCGGCGTTGACCTCGGTGTCGTGCTTGCGGCGCATCCGGCTGATCCAGCCCTGTGCCGTGTGCACCGGAACGTCGAAGTGCTCGGCGACGCGGCTGATCGTGCCGACCTGCTCGTAGACCGCCTCCAGGTCCGCCGGGTCGGGCGCCCGGCGGTACGCGCGACCGGCCTTGAGTCGGCTGAGCCGGTCCGGCTCGCCGGCCCGGCGTGCCGGTCGGGGCGGCTGCGGCCGGGGTGCGGTGGCCGTGGTGGTGGCGGTGGTCGCGGGGACCGGTCCGACCGTCACGGCCGGCCGAGGCGCGACCTCGGCGCGACCTCTGTCCCGGTCCTGCGGGGGGATGAAGGCGCGCAGCAGGGCGTCGAAGTCGACGTACGGCAGCTCGCCGGTCAGACCGGCGCTCTGCGGCGCGCGGACGGTCAGCTCCCGCACGACCGGGTGGCCGTTGCCGGTCTCCAGACGCACGACGGTCTGGGCCACCGGGCCGGTGATCTCCTCACCGTCGTCCTCCACGGGCACGATGGTGATGATGTATTGACTCACGACGATGCCTTTCCTGCGCATCTCCGGGCGAGCCAGTGCGGCTTCCGGCCCCCCGGTCAACCCTGTCGGGTTTGACCTGTGGTGGGAGACAAGATATCAGATTCCCGCAGGCAGAAGGCGAGATATCCGACACTCGCCACGGGACGCCTATCCTTCATCTCCGTTTTATTGTGGGCATCAACCCTCAAATCGGGCTCTGCGGGTCGCAGACCCGCGATCCTCTGTCGAGGATCGGGGGTCGACGGCCCGGGACACCAGCAACGCGGCCAGCCCGGCCCGCGACGACACCCCCGTCTTGCGGAAGATGCGGGTCAGGTGAGCCTCCACCGTCTTGACTGTCACGTACACCTGGTCCGCCGCCTCGGCGTTGCTCGCACCGGCCGCCACCAGCCGGGCGATGTCCCACTCCCGCCGCGTCAGGGTCAGCTCCCCGCCCGCGGCCGCGGCCGGCAGACGGCCCGCGGCCCCGGCCGCGCGGCTCTGCTCGCCGGCCACCGAGCGTCGCAGCGGCGGGGAGTCCACCAGCTCCGCGATGCGGCGGGTCTCGGCGAGTTCGACCTCGGCCGCCGACCACTCCCGGGCCTCGCACAGAGCACGCGCCCGCACCAACCGCGCCGACGCCTCCTCCAGCCTCCACCCCAGACTCGCGAAGGAGTCCGCCGCCGCGGCGGCCAGCTCCGCGGCGCAGCGCGGATCCACCTCCAGGGTCAGCCGTGCCCGGGCGGTCCGGGTCAACGCGCTCTGCCCCCGCAGCCCCAGCCGCTCGGCGTACCCCTCCGCCACGGCCAACCAGCGCGCGGCCTCGTCGCACCGACCGGCCTTGTGGGCCATCTCGGCCAGGGCCGACGCCCAGCAGGCCCGGTTGGTCACCTCGACCTGGTCGAGACCGTCACCGCCGCAGGCGCGCAGCAACGTCGACGTGGAGCCGGCCCGGTCTCCGGCGAGGAACCGCAGGCGCACCGACACGCGCTGACTCGCCCCGTCGTACCAGTTCTCGCGGCGGGTGCTGGCGTCCAGCACGGCGGTGTCGGCCAGGTGGCGGGCCGCCGCCGGGCCGCTGCGCCACGCCACCGCGATGGCCCGGTACGCCCGCGCCAGCGCCACCATCGGGTCGATGCCCATGGCGACGGCCACCTCCTCGGCGTCCTCACCCTCGACCCGGGCCCGGTCCAGGCTGCCCAGTCGGGCGGTCACCGCGCAACGGCCGAGCAGCAGCCAGGGGGTCAGCGCCACGAGACCCGCGCGGCAGCAGATGTCCAGCGCACGATCGAAGTGGTGCAGGGCCGAGCGCTCCCGCTCGTGGAAGTACTCGGCCCAGCCCAGCAGGGCCAGCAGGTCCGGGTGGCGAGCGAGGTCGGTGTCGGCGAACGCGTCCACCTCGGACGACGCCCGGTCCAACGTCTCCTGCACCCGGATCCCACAGTCGGTGTACGCGGCCACGAACGACTGCACCACCGCCGCCGTGGTCGCACAGACCGCCGAGCCGGTCCGCTCGGCCAGCACGCTCAGACTCCGGGCGTGCTCCGCCGTGTCGGGCGCTCCACAGAGGGCGCCGGCGATGGCCGCCTCGACGGTCAGCAGGAACTGACCGTGCGGCTCCACCCGCCCGTCGCGGTGCGGCAGCAGCAGCGCGTACGCGTCGAACGGCCGGCCCAGCAACCGCTCCACCCGCGCCCGTGCGGCCACCGCCCGCAGTCGCTGGTCGCAGGTGGCGAGGGGACGGCGGGTGAGCTCCTGCAGCAGGGTGCGGGCCTGGCGCAGTTGACCCGCGCCGACAAGCGCGTCCGCCATCGCGAACTCCAGCCGCGTACGGCGTGGTTCGGTGACCTCGGCGGCGGGCAGCAGCCGCTGGACGTTCGTCAACCACCGGATCGCGTCGAGCCGGGGCACGAGACCGCTCTCCGCCGCCTCGATCAGCGCGTCGGCGGTCGCCGGTTCGGCGCACTGCCCGCTGGCCGACAGGTGTTCGGCGTACCGGCTGACCGGATGCCCCAGCTCGCGCAGTACGCGGGCCGCCGTCGCGTGCAGGCGTCGCCGCCGGCCGGGGGACAGCGACCGGTACACCACCGTGCGGTCCACCTCGTGGCGGAACCGCAGGGTCGACGCCTCGGTGGGGTCGGTCCGCAGCAGGTCGGCGGCCACCAGCGCGTCGAGCAGGTCGCTGGTGACCTCCGGGCCGCGATCGGCGAGCGCCGCGGCCAGCGCCGGCTCGAACCCGTCCGGGCGCACCGAGACGGCCTCCAGCATCTGCCGCTGCTCGTCGGTGAGCGCGTCGAGGTCGAGCTGGACCGCGCCGGTGACGTCGACGGGCAGTTCGGCGGGCAGGCCGCGCAGGGCGGCGACCGGGCCGTCCAGGGCGCCCGGGCGGTAGGCCAGGACGTAGCGGGGCACGCCGCCGGAGAGCACGTGGACCCGCTGCGCGGCGCGTCCCTCCGCCAGCCCGAGCAGCGTGGCGACGCTGGCCGGATCCAACGGTGTCAGGGTGACCGCCCGGCGGCTCAGGTGGATGCCGGCGGCGAGCGCGGTGGTCACGCGCGAGGGCATCTGCCGCGGCCGGTACGCGCTGACCCACAGCAGGCCCGGGGGTGGCGCCTGCGCGAGCCGACGCAGCAGGGCTGCCGTGTCGGGTGAGGCGGCGTGCAGGTCGTCCAGGAGCAGCAGCAGCGGCCCACCGGCGCGGACCGCCGAGGAGGGCTCGTCGGTAAGCGCGGCGATGGCCTGCCCGACCTGCTGGCCGTCGCGGCCGGCCGCGACGAGCACCGGCACCCCGGCTCGTCGGGCTCGCGCGGCGACCTCACGCAGCAGCCGCGTCTTGCCGGTGCCGGGATCACCCACGAACTCGATCATCGCGGGTTGGCCGTCGCGGACCCCGGCCAGTGCGCGGTCGAAAAGGTCGAGCGCACAGTTGCGCCCGACCAGGGGGTCGAGAGGGTCGCCCGACGGTGGCGGGGCGAACTCCTCCTCGCTGATGTTCATCGGCACCCCACGACGGACATCCGCGCGGCGCGGCCCAGCGGCGTACGCCATCGGGTCGGGCGCCTGTCGTGCGGTGCGGCGACGGCCTGACGGCCTGGTCGGACGCGGTGGTGCGGCGCGCGTTGGCCCAGTTTCAACTGCCACCCCCCAGGATCTGTCCCGTTCGGGCCTCTCGGCGTGCCCGATCCCAGCGGTGCCAATTGCCGGCGCTCGGGCGAGCGGCAGATGCAACTCTAGGTCCGCGTGCCAAGAACTGCGATGGCGGGACCGGTTGGTCCTATCGCCGAAGAGAGCAAATGTTGATGCCCATAAACCGAAATAGCGGACTTGGCTCTTGACACAGCGCACACCAGCAGTTGCGGTGAGTTCACGACAATGTGGGGTTTCCCCTACTGTCGCATCGTTCCTCGTCGCTTAATGTCGACCCCGGCGGTGCGACGCCTTCTGGGGGGACTTCGGATGACCGTTCACTATCGATCCTATCTGGACAATTCGTCAGATGCGGAGGTGATGCCGAGCGAGTCGGAACGATGGCACGCATTTCAGTGCCTTTTGCCGCCACGCCCCGCAGTGGCCGACGCGTTCCTCACCCGGGGCATCAGTCCGCTCCTGCACGGCCTTCAGACCACCGGCGAGCTGTCCGCCTGGTCGTTCACGCGGCAGTCGCCACGGGAGGTCTGTCTGCACCTGCTCGGCAGCGCGCCACGACTGCTGGCGGCGCGACTGGCGGGGCTCTGCGCGGCGGTCGGGGCGGAGGGGCCCGTGCACGTGCCGCACCTCGCCGCTCCGCCGGCGCGCGACCCGCGGCTCGTCGACGTGGCGGTCGACCTGATCGGGATGACCCCGGGACGGCAGGCCCGCCTCGGCGCCGCCGTGGACCTGGCGATGGTGGCGGCCATGCGTAGCTGCCCCGCCCTGCGTGGCGACAGCGAGCTCGTCACGTCCGAGGCCGCGCTGCCGAGCGTTCGTTGGCAGCGGATCGCCACCGCGCTCAAGACCGAACGCCACCCGTTGACCTGCTGGTCGCACCTGCTGGAGGCGTTCCGCCGCGCACCCGGCTACGAGAGCGCGATGACGTTCGACCTGGTGCACCTGTTGCACAATCAGCTCGGGCTCAGCACCCGTGACGAGCAGCGGGTGCACGCCGGCCTGATCCGTTCGCTGTCGCGGCGTCGTGCCGGGGCACGCCGGTCACCCCGCTCGCACCTGAGCGTCCCGCATCCCGGGCCGGTCCGTCCGAAGAGGTGACCGCCACTGCGGCACTGAGGTGGGTGCGGTGTTCCGGCGCCGGGGGGCGTACGCCGGAACACCGCGGATCGAGGGTCAGCGCGCCAGCCACTGCCGGTAGGACGTCGGCGCGAGCACGGCGCCCTCCTTGGCGATCAGCACGTCGCCGGGTGCGGCCGCGAACATGCCGGCGCTGTCGTCGGTGGTGACGGTGCGCGGGTCGCCGTGCGCGGCGAGGGTGATCCGGCCCAGTTCGTCGAGTGCGAACACCTCGGGGCCGGCGACGTTGCGGACGCGACGCAGGGGGGTGCCCACGGTGACTCGGCGACGGCCTGGGCCACGTCGGCGGCGGCCATCGGCTGTACGGGGGTGCGGGGCAGGCGGACGCCGTTCTCGTCGGCGGTCCAGGAGATGACCGCGTCGACGAACTCGAAGAACTGGGTGGCGCGGACGATCGAGTACGGCACCTTGCTGGCCTTGAGGAGGTCCTCCTGGAGCACCTTGGCGCGGTAGTAGGCAAGGTCGGGCGCCTGGTCGACGCCGACGATGGACAGGATCACCGCGTGGCCGACGCCCGCCCGTTCGGCGGCGGTCAGCAGGTTGTCCATGGTCGATCGCCGACCTCGCCCGCGACGTCGACGTCGACTCCGGCCCCGAGGCCCTGGCCGGCGTCAGCGCCTGGCTCACCGGTGACAGCACCGGCTGACCGCGCTCAGCCGGTGTGGCGTACCTCGGTGTCCCAGATCTGGGCCCACGGACGCCGCAGCCCCCGGCACACGAAGATCGGGCCGCCGTTCTCGTCGTTGTCCACGTCGACCCGCTGGTCCACCAGCCCGGCGGGCGCGCACTCGTCGAACCAGGCGTTCAGCGCGTCGGGGCGCTCCCAGCCGACGACGATCGCCACGTCCGCGTCGGCGGGCGGACGGCCGAAGTCGACCATGCTGTTGTGCCCGGAGTACGCCAGGGGGAGCCCACGCGCCGGCCCGTAGCGGGCGACCGCCCCGGCCTCCCCGTAGTTGCCGGTCAGGATGACCGCCCGCGCGCGTTCCTGCGGCGGCAGGCCACGATGGACGGCGGCCACCGAGTCGGCGAACGCCGGCCAGCCGATGGTCTCGCCGGCGTCGTAGTTGACGTCGACCACGAAAGCGGGCAGCCGCTCGGCCGGCAGCACCGGCAGCAGCAGCACGACGCTGGGCAGGAGGAAGAGCACGGCGCCCGCCGCGAGCACCCCCCGCCGCAGCCACACCGACCCGCGCGCCGCCCAGGCGACGGTCACCACCGCCCCGGCGGCGACGAGGACGAGCAGCAGCGGCGCGTCGTAGTAGCCCTTGCCGCCGGCGACCAGAACGATGCCGATCACGACCACCCAGGCCCAACCCACCCCGCGGTACGCCCGCCACGCCGGCCGCCGCAACAGCGCGACGAGGCCGGCGATCCAGATCGGCACGGCGTACGGGCTGATGATGAGGAACTGCAGGGTGAACGCGTCGAGGCGCCCGCTGTAGGAGCTGTCGCCGTCGGCGATGGAGGCCGCCACGCCGAGCTGCGGAAAGCCGTGCGCGGCCTGCCAGATCAGGTTCGGAGCGGCCAGCAGCACGACGATCCCGGCGGCGGCGAGCACCGCCTTGTCGCGCAGCAGCCGACGCGGCCCGGCGATCAGCACCCCGGCGAGCAGACCCACGGCGAGCAGCGCGGGCAGCAGCTTGTTGAGCATGCCCACGCCGAGCACCAGCCCGAGCGCGAGCGCCCACCGGCTGTCCCCGGTGCGCAGCAACCGCACCGCGCACCACGCCACACCGAGCCAGACCAGCAGGTCGACGGTAGTGGTGCTGAGCAGGTGCCCGCCGGCGAGCACGATGCCGGACAGCGCGGCAAGCACCGCCGCGAAGCTCTGCCCGCCCCGGCCACCGCCCAGCTCGCGGGCGATGGCGGCGACCAGCAGGACGGCGACGCCGGCCAGCAGCGCCGACGGCGTACGCAGCACCACCAGGTTGCCCGGCGCGATCGTGTCGAGCAGCCGGGCCAGCGCCGGAACGAGCGGACCCTGGTCGACGTAGCCCCAGGCCAGGTGCCGGCCGCAGAGCAGGAAGTAGAGCTCGTCGCGGTGGTAGCCGTAGCGGCCGGCGAGCAGCAGCAGCGTCACGCTCGTCGCCGCGGCCACCAGCCACGGGCCGCGCGCACGCGGACCGGGCTGCGGCGGGTGCCCCGGCTCGGGCGACGGCCCCGGCCGGTGCGGTCGATCGGTGTCGATGGCGGGCTCGCTCACCGCCCCATCATCGCGGGTGCGGCCGCCGCGCGGGTGCCCGTACGCCTGCGGGTGCGGGTGCTCTGAGCAGGTGCGAAGATCAGCTTGGTAACTCGGACCGAGAGGACGACATGCGATACCGCACTCTGGGCGCCACCGGCACGGTGGTGTCGACCCTGTGTCTGGGCACGATGACCTTCGGCGCGGAGACCGACGAGGCGGGCAGCTTCGCGCAGCTCGACCGGTTCGTCGAGGCCG
This sequence comes from Micromonospora lupini str. Lupac 08, assembly GCF_000297395.2. Classification (GTDB taxonomy): domain Bacteria; phylum Actinomycetota; class Actinomycetes; order Mycobacteriales; family Micromonosporaceae; genus Micromonospora; species Micromonospora lupini. Next base: position 3,709,787 of record NZ_HF570108.1, read on the forward strand.
GCGGCACGTTCCTCGACACCGCCGACGTCTACTCCACAGGCGTCTCCGAGGAGATCGTCGGCCGCTGGCTGCGGGCACGCCCCGACCTGCGTGACCGCCTCGTCGTCGCCACCAAGGGCCGGTTCCCGATGGGCCCGGGCGCGAACGACGCCGGCCTGTCCCGGGTGCACCTCACGCGGGCCCTGGACGCCAGCCTCCGGCGGCTGGGCGTCGAGGCCGTCGACCTGTACCAGGCGCACGCGTGGGATCCGCTCACCCCGCTGCCGGAGACCCTGCGCTTCTTCGACGACGCGGTGCGCGCCGGCAAGATCCGCTACGCGGGGGTCAGCAACTTCACCGGTTGGCAGTTGCAGAAGGCGGCCCTGCTCACCCAGCATCTCAACCTCACCCCGATCGTGACCCTCCAGCCGCAGTACAACCTGCTGGCCCGGGAGATCGAGTTCGAGCTGGTGCCGGTCTGCGAGAACGAGGGCATCGGCATCCTGCCGTGGTCGCCGCTGGGCGGAGGCTGGCTGACCGGCAAGTACCAGCGCGACACCGCGCCCACCGGCGCCACCCGGCTCGGCGAGAACCCGCAGCGTGGCGTCGAGGCGTACGCGGGCCGCAACGCCGAGGAGCGCACCTGGCGGGTGCTCGACGCGGTCGGCCAGATCGCCCGGGACCGTGGCGTGTCCATGTCGGCGGTGTCGCTGGCCTGGTTGGCGGCCCGACCGGCGGTCACCTCGGTGATCCTCGGCGCGCGGACCACCGAGCAGCTCGACGACAACCTGACCGCCGCCGACCTGGTTCTCGACGCCGAGCAGATGCGGCTGCTGGACGAGGCGAGCGCCCCGCTGGTGGGCGACTACCCGTACGGCGGCGCCGGTGTGCGCCAGCGTGGCCGCGACCTGCCGACCGGGTCATGACGTCGTTCCCCGAGCCCACCAACCCGGCCGGCAGCCGCTCCGAGGTGTTCCTGCGCTACCTCGACTACTTCCGGGAGTCCGCGGTGGCCAAGGTGTCGGCGCTTGCGGAGCCGGAGTTGCGGCAGAGCCGCCTGCCGTCCGGGTGGACCCCGTTGGAGCTGCTCACGCACCTGCGCCACGTCGAGCTGCGCTGGATCGAGTGGGGTTTCCAGGGCCGGGCGGTCGCCGAGCCGTGGGGCGACCGCCGCGACGACCGCTGGTACGTCGCTCCCGACGAGACCCGCTCCGACCTGGTGGCGGCGCTGCGCGCGCAGGGTGCGCACACCACCGCCGTGGTGTCGGCGCACGACCTGGCGGAGATCGGCGCGCCGGGCCCGCGGTGGAACGACGCGGACCCGGCGTCGCTGGAGAGAGTGCTGTTCCACCTCGTCCAGGAGTACGCCCGCCACGTCGGCCACCTCGACGTGGTCGCCGAACTCGCCGGCGGCCCGACCGGCGAGTGAGGCCGGCGGGCATCGCCGGGCCGCTCGGCCGAGCAGAATGGCGGGATGCCGCTGCTCGTCACGCCTGCCCTGCCCGCCGGGATTCTCGGCACCCGCGAGCAACCCCACCTTCCGGTACGCCCCGGGCTGACGCTGCGGCCGTGGCACGACGGGGACGCTCCGGTCGTGCGGGCGGCGTTCGACTGTCCGGCGATCCAGCGCTGGCACGCGCTCCGGTTGGACGACGAAGCCGAGGCCAGGGCGTGGACGGCGCAGTGGGTCGGCCGTTGGCGCGCCGAGACGGCCGCCAGCTGGGCGATCGTCGACGACGATGACCGACCGGTCGGTCAGGTGGGGCTGCGGCAGGTGTCGCTTGTCGAGGCGTCGGCGGACGTGTCGTACTGGGTGCTGCCCGCCGCGCGTGGCAGGGGGATCGCCGCCGCGGCGCTGCGGGCGCTGACCCGGTGGAGCTTCGCGGCGGGGTTGCACCGGCTGGCCGTGGAGCACTCGACCGGCAACGCGGCGTCGTGCCGGGTGGCTACACGTTCGGGCTTCACCCCGGAGGGTGTGGTGCGGGGTTCGGTGCGCCACGCCGACGGCTGGCACGACATGCACCTGCACGCACGGCTGCGCACCGATGAGGCCGTCCGGTAGCCGTGACCCCACACCTGCTCAGCGAGTCTGCGCCCAGCCGACGAAGCGCGGGGTCAGGTCGGGCAGCGCCACACCGGGGTTGAGCGCGGCGAGGTCGGCCTCGGCCTGCTTCTGGACCGTCGCCAGGTACGTCAACAGACCCGGGCGATCCTCGCGATACTCGCCGAGCAGACGCAGCTTCGCGGTCGAGCAGGGCCAGAGGATGCCGCAGACCGGGCAGCGCCACGACGGGCGCAAGGGGGAGTGCGTCGACTTCCTGGCCCTTCCTTCGGTGTGTGGCACGGGTTCTCCTCCTGGGTCGGCTGCTGGAAGCGGGGCCGCTTCTGGTCGCGGAAGCGGCCCCGCCACGAACGCGTCCGCCGGGTTCGGATCCCTGCCGGCCGCGCCGTCTATACCGCACTTTCCCGGGAGTCTCTGGACAAGCACACAGCGTTACGTAATCTCCTTGGCGCAGCCCTTTTGCTCCCAGGAAGGAACGGCATGAACCACGCCTTTGTCGCAGCGCTCGCCGAGGCGGGTCACACGGCCGAGAGCCTCGCCGACCGGATCGGCGTGCACCCGAAGACCGTTGCCCGGTGGGCGAATCCGGGCCACGTGCCCCAGAGCCGGCACCGCGCGAGCGTCGCCGAGCTGCTGGCGCGCGACGCCGAGGCACTGTGGCCGGACGCCCTTCGTCGCCGCGAACCGGTGTGGTTCCGACCCTGGGTCGACATCGAACGCGAGGCGGTCACGCTGCGGTCGTTCGAGCTGGCGTGGGTGCCGGGGCTACTTCAGACCGAGGCGTACGCCCGGGCGACCCTGGCCGGCGGCGTGCTGACGCCGGACGCGGTCGACGAGTTCACCGCGGCGCGGATCGGCCGGCAGGCGATTCTCGACCGGGACGCCGACGGGCCGCTGCTCATCGCCCTGCTCGACGAGGGGGTGCTGCGCCGGCGCGTCGGCGACGACCGCGCGCTGATGGCGGCGCAGCTCACGCGCCTGCTCGACCACGTGGAGACGGACACCGTGCAGCTCCAGATCGTGCCGGCGGATGCGCCCAGCTACCCCGGGCTCGACGGGCCGTTCACTATCGCCGACCTGCCGGACGGCTCGCGTGTCGCGCACGTCGACAGTGCCGCGCAGGCGCAGATCCTCGATGCGCCATCGGAGCTTGTTAGCCTGGAACGGCGGTGGGAGCGGATTCGCGGCGAGGCGCTGCCCCGGGGACGTTCCTTGGACCTTCTCAGAGAAGCGGCGGCATCATGGACCTGACCGGGGCGCGGTGGCGCAAGAGCACGAAGAGCGGCGGCAACGGCGGCAACTGCGTCGAGGTCGCCGACAACCTCCCGGGCATGGTCCTCGTCCGGGACACGAAAGATCGCGACGGCGCGACGCTCACGTTCAGCCCGCAGGCGTGGCGAAGCTTCGTCGGCATGGCCCGCGACGCCCGCTGACCGTCCACATCGCGCGCACCGCGCCGAGGGGCACCCGCTGCTCGGCGCGGTGACGCCGATCGAACGGCGGTTGCTGTCCGACCTGCTGCGTCGCGTGCTCCTTGTCAGCGCGCAACCGGTCGACGCACCGTAGACCTGCCACCGAGCGGGCGCATCGGGCCGGGCTGAGCGCGTACACCGGGAAAATCGCGTGGCGGCTCGCGTACCCCCGGTGCGAGGGTGACCGGCATGACTGCCCATGCTCTGGCCGGGGCCCTGGCCGACGACGGACGGCGACGGATCTTCGCGGCGATCGTGCTGGGGTCGACAAGCGCGGCCGAGGTCGCCCAGCGGTCCGGCCTACCGACGCGGGCCGTGCTCACCGGGCTGCGCCGGCTGGCCGACGCGGGCCTCGTCGCCGGCGCGGACGGCGCGCTCACCGTCGACGAGGCGTCGCTGCGGGCGGCGGCGCGCGACGGCCGCCCGGCCGACGACGCCGAGCCGGCCGACGATCCCGTGCTGCGCACGTTCCTACGCGCGGGCGTCCTGGTGGGACTGCCGGCGCAGCGGGGCCGGCGGCGGGTGCTGCTCGCGCACATCGCGCAACGCTCGTTCGAGCCGGGGACGCGCTATCCCGAGCGGGCCGTCGACGACGCGCTCAAGCCGTGGTGCGCCGCCGGCGGGTCTGACCACGCCACCCTGCGCCGCTACCTCGTCGACGAACGGCTGCTCAGCCGCGAGCACGGCGTGTACCAGCGGGTCGCGGAGGAAAAGCCGTTGACCGGGCACTGATGATCGACAGGTGACCACCACCGTTCGGCCCGCCTGGGTGACCGCCACCGTCCGTCCCGACCATCCCGACGCGACCGAGCTGCTGCGCGAGTACATGACCGAGATGGTGGTGCGCTACCACGGCCGTCCGGCCCGACCGGGCGAGGTCGACGAGGCGCTGGCCGAGATGCCCAGCGACGACCTGGTGTACCCCGGGGGTCTGCTCCTGCTCGCCCACCGCGACGGGGTCCTGGCCGGCTGCGCCGGACTGCGGTGGCATCCCGACTGGGCCGAGCTGACCCGCGTGTTCGTCCGCCCCGCGCATCGGGGCACGGGTGGGGGCGCCGCCCTGCTGGCCGCCGTCGAGCAGCGGGCGCGGGCGGCCGGAGCGGACCGCATCCGCCTCGACACCCGCGCCGACCTGGTCGAGGCCCGCGCCCTGTACGCGCGGCACGGCTACGCCGAGATCCCGGCGTACTCCCAGGGCCCGTACGCCGAGCACTGGTTCGAGAAACGGCTGAGCTGACCGCTTGACGGCGGTCTGGACGCGCGGTAAATAAGAAGCAGGAAGTTGAGTCACCGCGACTCAACTCATCACCTTCGGCCAGGAGAACCGAGGAGGCACAGCGATGTTGATGCGTACCGACCCGTTCCGCGAGATGGACCGGCTCGCCGAGCAGTTCTTCGGTACGGCAGCCCGTCCCGCGATGATGCACCTGGACGCCTACCGCGACGGGGACCACTTCTACGCGGCGTTCGACCTGCCGGGCGTCGACCCGGACACCATCGACTGCACCGTCGAGCGCAACGTCCTCACCGTCCGCGCCGAACGCCGCCGGCCCACCGGCGACGGCGTCGAACTGGTCGCCGCCGAACGCCCGATGGGCACGTTCACCAGGCGACTGTTCCTGGGTGACACCCTGGACACCGACAACCTGGAAGCCGGCTACGAGAACGGGGTGCTGACGCTGCGCATCCCCGTGGCCGAGCGGGCCAAGCCCCGCCGGGTGACCATCAGCGCCAACGGCGGCGGACGCCGGCAGATCAACGCCTGATCGCGACGACGGCCTCGACGGCCGGCACCTCGGTGCCGGCCGTCGGCGTTTCCAGCGCCGCGACGCCGGAGTGCGGCTCCCAAGGCGGCGCCGCGACGCCGGGTTGCGGTCCTGCGGGCGGCGGCGTGCCGGCGGGTTGCGGCTCTGACGGCGGTGGGTAGAGCGCGGCGAGGGCGTGGGCGGTGCTGGCGATCCGCTCCCGCAGCTCGGGCGGGGCGAGCACCTCCACCTGTGCGCCGAGCTTGAGCAGTTCGACACAGCCGTGCCGGATCGACTCGATCGGCACGGTCGTCGTGACCCAGCCGTCCGTGTCCGGCGCGTCGGCGCGATCCTGCGCCGCCCGGCTCATCGCCGGCGGAAAAAGGTAGGTCGTCTGCGCCAGCGCCGCCACGGTCATCCGCACCCGGGCCTCGGCGCGATACACCCCCTGCTCGTAGCGGGCGGCGTGCTCCTGCCAGCAGTCCGCCAGGTCGAACGCGGCCGGCCGCTCGGCGGGCTCGTCGAGCACCGTGAGGTCCAGGATCGCGCCCACCCGGTAGGTGCGCACCTGCCCGGAGGCGGCGGCGACCAGGTACCAGCGGCCGGCCTTGAGCACCACCCCGAGCGGGTCGAGGGTCCGGGTCACCTCCCGGGGCGCCTGCCACCGCCGGTAGCGCACGCTGATCCGACGGTCCTCCCACACCGCCGTCGCCAACGCGGCCAGGTGTGGTGTCGGCTCGGGTTCGCGAAACCAGCTCGGCGCGTCCAGGTGGAACCGTTGCCGGATCCGGGCGCCCCGGTCGGCGAGGTCCGTCGGCAGCGCGGCGCGCAGCTTCAGCTCCGCCGTGGCCAGCACCGAGCCCAGGCCCAGCTCGGCGGCCGGGCCGGGCATGCCCGCCAGGAACAACGCCTCGGCCTCACCGGCGGTCAGGCCGGTGAGCCGGGTGCGGTAGCCGTCGAGCAGGCGGTAACCACCGGCCGGGCCGCGCTCGGCGTACACGGGCACACCGGCGGCCCCCAGCGACTCCACGTCGCGGTACACCGTGCGAACCGACACCTCCAGGGCGTCGGCCAGTTCGGCGGCGGTCATCCGCCCCCGGGCCTGCAGGAGCAGCAGCAGGGAGACCAGCCGGCTGGCACGCACCGTGCGACCGTAGCCGACACCGTCCGCGCCGCCGCACGGGGCGGCGTCGGCGCGCCTGCGTGGCAATCCCATCCGCTGCTGAGAACCTTTTTCACATGGTGTCCTCCGACGCTCCCGTGCTCACCCGCCCCACCGCCCGACCGGCCCTGCCGAGCGGGCCGGTCGACGTCACCGAGGCGTGGCTGCGTAACCGTCGGTTGTCCGACCACACCCGCGACGCCTACCGCCGCGACGTCACCGCGTGGCTCGGCTGGTGCGCCGGCCGCGACCTGGACCCGCTACGGGCCACCTTCCTGCACGTCAACGAGTACGCCCGCGCGCTGGAGTCCACACTCGTCGCCCGCAGCGGCCGACCGTTGACCCCGGCGACCGTGGCACGTCGGCTGTCGGCGCTGTCCAGCTGGTACGACTTCCTCGTCAAGCTCGGCGGCGTACCGGCCAACCCGGTCTCCGGCGCGGACCGGCCCCGCGTCGACCGGGACCACTCCGCCACCGTCGGGCTCACCCCGGAGGAGGTGGACGCGCTGCTCAGCGCCGCCGACGCGGAGACCGGCCCGACGGCGGCCCGCAACCGGGCGGCCATCGCGCTCCTGGCCGACCTGGGCCTGCGGGTCGGGGAGCTGGTCTCGCTGAACCTGACCGATCTCGGCACCGAACGGGGGCACCGCAGCGTGCGCTTCGTCGGCAAGGGCGGCAAGCAGCGTCGCCGCGCCCTCACCCCGGGCACCGCGTACGCGGTGGACGCGTACCTGGCCCAGCGGGCCGCCACCGCCGGCGTGCCGGTGACACACCTGACCGGGCCCCTGCTGGTCACCGCCAGCGGCGCCCGGCTCGACCGGCACTCGGTGTTCCGGATGGTCCGCCGACTCGCCCGGGCCGCCGGCATCCCGGCCTGGGCGCGGCTGTCCCCGCACTCGCTGCGACACGCGTTCGCCACCACCGCCCGCTCCGAGGGTGTTCCCCTCGAAGACGTGCAGGACGCCATGGGCCACGCCGATCCGCGGACCACCCGCCGCTACGACCGGGACCGGCACAACCTCGACCGCGACCCGGCGTACGCGGTGTGGGCCGCCCGGTCCCGTCGCCGCGGCTGACTGTCCGACCCCCGGCCTACGGTCGGCGGATGAGACACGGTCTGGAGATCCCCTGCGGCGGCGGCGCCGTCGCGGTGTCCACCCTGGTCGAGCTGGGTGAGCTGGCCGAGAGCGCCGGCTGGGACGGGGTGTTCCTGGAGGATTACGTCATCCACTACTCCGGCGACGACCCGTTCACCTACGACCCGTGGTTGGTGCTCACCGCGATCGCCGGGCGCACCGACCGGGTGCGGCTGGGCACCACTGTCACCGCGCTGCCCCGCCGCCGCCCCGCGAAGCTGGCCCGCGAGGTGCTGACCCTCGACCACCTGAGCGCGGGCCGGGCCACCGTGGCGGTCGGTGTCGGCGACCCCGGCGACCGGGGCCTGGCCGCGTTCGGCGAGCCGACCGAGGTGGCAGTGCGCGCCGCGATGCTCGACGAGGGTCTCGACCTGCTGACCGGCCTGCTCGCTGGTGAGCGGGTCGACCATCGCGGCACCCACTACCGGGCCGAGAAGGTGGCGCTGCGGCCACCTCCCGTGCAGTCGCCCCGGGTGCCGGTCTGGGTCGGCGGCAGCACCCAGGCCGGGGCGGTGCGCCGCCGCGCGGCCCGTGCCGACGGCATCGTGCCGTACAAGCTCACCGACACCGACGGCTGGGCGGACTTCACCCCCGACGAGGTCCGCGACCTGGTCGCGGCCCTGCCCCCGACCCGGGCCGACGGCCAGCCGTTCGACGTGGCGATCGGCGGGCGACGCCGCCGCCCGGACGAGCGCGCCGAACGGGCCTACCACCGTGAGCTGGCCGCCGCCGGGGCCACCTGGTGGCTGGAGTACGTGCCGGTGGGCGACCCGGCGGCGATGCGCGCCGCGGTGGCCCGCGGCCCGCTGCGCTGAACGTCGCTGCCGCGGGTCAGCCCTGCGGGCGCGGGCAGAGGCAGAACGGCTGCCCGATCGGGTCGAGGAGGACCACCCACCTGTCGCCGCCGGGTTGGAACTCCGGTTTCGACGCTCCGGCGGCGACGAACTCCTTCTCGGCCACGGCCAGGTCGTCGACGTAGAGGTCGAGGTGGTAGCGCTTCTGTCCGGCCGGGTCCGGCCAGGCCGGCGGCTGGTAGCCCTCCACCAGGCCGAAGCCGATGGACGCGCCACCGCCGCTGATCATCGCGTACTCGGCTTCGCTGTGGGTGATCTCCCAGCCCAGCGCCCGGTGGTAGAAGGCGGCGTGTGCGGCAGGGTCGGAGCTGTCCAGGTTGACCATCGCGAGGTCGGCGGTTGCTGTCATGCGGGCAGTCTGCGCCGACGTACCTGCCAACCAGTGTCAGGTACGTCGGTCTTTCTCGACACCGGCGGCGCCACTCTTGAGGTCGACCGATCTGATCGTCACGGTGTCGCGTCGGCGCCAGGCCCCGGCAGCAGCTCGATGTCCGTAGCTCGCATGGGTTGTTCGCATTCGGAGCACCGCAGTTCCACATGGCTTGTCCGGCCGCAGGCGTGGTGGCGGTAGAGCACCGGCGGGCCGGCCTCGCCTGCCGTCCATCGGTCACCCCACCGCACCATGACGAGCAGTAGATCGCACAGTTCCATGCCCTTGTCGGTGAGGACGTATTCGTGACGGACCGGTCGGGTGGAGTATTCACGCCGGACCAGGACGCCCTGTTCCACAAGCCAGTTCAGCCGCTCGGCAAGCACCTTGCGGGACACGCCGAGGCCTCGCTGAAGCTGCTCGAAGCGGTGCGTGCCGGCGTAGACGTCTCGCAGGATCAGCGGAGACCACGGCTCGCCGATGACGTCCAGGGTGCGGGCGATCGAGCATGCCATGGCGCTGAACTGCGTTCGCTGCATGACACCACGATACCCAAGATGGTTCCTTCAAGAAACGGACTCTGCTAGCGTCACATTGGTCCGTTCCTTTAGGGAACGGGCGGCTGACGCTCCTCCGCCCCTACCTGCGAAAGAGGCCGCATGAACCACCCACCAATCGTGTCGACCGAGGACTGGCAGGACGCACTGAGCACCTTGCGCGTCCGCGAAAAGGCACTCACCCGCCAACTCGACGCGCTGGCCGCGGCGCGGCGCCGGTTGCCGATGACGCCTGTCGAGCAGGACTACGTCTTCGAGGGCCCCGACGGGCCCGCCAGTCTGACCGACCTGTTCCACGGCCGACGTCAGCTCATCGTGTACACGTTCATGTGGCACGGCGCCGACCACATCTGCTCCGGCTGCTCGCTGTTCACCGACAACGTCGGACACCCGGCCCACCTCAACGCCCGGGACGTCACCCTGGCATTGACGTCCCGCGGCCCACTGGACGACCTGCTGGCGCTGCGGCGACGAATGGGCTGGGACCTGCCGTGGTACTCGTCGCTGAACAACAGCTTCAACACCGACATGGGGGCCGGTGACGGGTTCGCGCTCAACGTCTTCCTCCGCGCCGATGACCGCATCTTCCACACGTACTCCACCACGGCCCGCGGCGTGGAACGGCTCGGCAGTAACTGGACCTTCCTCGACCTGACGCCGTACGGCCGACAGGAGACCTGGGAAGACTCGCCAGAGGGTTGGCCGCAGACCCAGCCCTACCAATGGTGGCGGCTGCACGACGAGTACGAGATGTCGGAGGATCTGTCACGGTGAGCCCGGCCGTCACCCGTGCTCGTGCCGACCGGTCAGCAGAGCAGGTCCAGGTGGTGGTGGGCGTCCTCGGCGATGTCCTCGTGCCGCAGCCACCGTCGCGCCCACAGCCGGGCGGCCAGCTCCGCCTGCTCGTCACCCCATGCCGCGTGCTCCACGAGCAGCGCGGCGGTCAGCGCGTACGCCAGGCGTAGCGCCAGGCCGCGGGCGCCCGCGAGCACCGCCGCCGCGCCCGGGTCGGCCGTCACCGCGGCGATGGTGTCGTTCAACTGCGCGGCGGCGGTGGCCAGGGTGTCGGCCAGCGCGGGCGACAGCGGCCGGGCCAGGTCGACGGCGGCGGCGAGCCGGTTCAGCAGTGGCGCTCCGGCGTCCTCCCGGGTCAGCGCGCGCAGCACGTCCAGGGCCAGCACGTTTGTGGTGCCCTCCCAGATCGGCAGCACCTGCGCGTCGCGCAGCAGGCGGGGCACGCCGGTGTCCTCCACGTAGCCGGCGCCGCCGAAGCTCTCCACGTACTCGCTGGCGGAGCTGACGGCGAGCCGCCCGGTGGCCAGCTTCGCCAGCGGCGCCACGATGCGCAGCTCCGCCGCGGCCTCCGGGTCGGCGCCGACCTCGACCCGCCCGAGCAGCGCGAACGCGTGCCCCGCGAGGGCGAAGGCGCCCGCCGCGTCGACCGCGAGGGTGCCCAGCGTGGCGCGGTGCAACGGCGACGACGCCAACGCGCCACCCGCCACGTGCCGCGCGTCGGCGTACGCGCGGGCGTAGGCGAGCCCACGTCGCATTCCCCCGGCCGCGGCGGCGGCGTTGTGCACCCGGGTCACCACGACCAGGGTCATCGCCCGGACCAGGCCGGGCACCGTCGGGTCGCCCAGCGGCACCGCGTACGCGTCGCGCAGGCCGATCTCGGCGGTCGGCAGCGCCCGGGTGCCGAGCTTGTCCTTGAGCCGGTGCACGATGACACCGGGAGCGGGCGCGTCCGGCGCCGCGCCGCTGGCCAGCGGGGAGTCGACCGCATAGCGGGGAACGAGGAACGGGGCGAGCACCCGACTGCCCCGCCCAGCGCCCTCGGGGCGGGCCAGCGCCACCGCCATCGCGGCGTCGGCGGCGGAGCAGAACCACTTCTCCCCGGTCAGTCGCCACGAACCGTCGGCGGCGGGACGGCCGACGGTGCCGGAGCGGCCCAGGTCGGAGCCGCCCTGCGACTCGGTCATCCACTGCCCGCTGGTGATCGCCGTGGTCGGGTCGGTGGAGGTCAGCCGGGGCAGCCACGCGTCGCGCACATCGGCGTCGACGTCGGGGAGGCTGAGCAGCGCCGCCGCACCGTCGGCCATCGCCACCGGGCAGGAGAACGTCGCCGACTCCGGCCCGTACAGGTGCAGCAGCGCGTGTTGCACGACCCGCGCGGCGGCGCCCCAGGTGCCGCGCGCGTCGGGCAGGTAGGGCAGCGCGACCACGGCGTGGCGGGCGGCGGCGGCGCGCTGCGCCTGCCAGCCGGCGGACGTCTCGATGCGGTCGATCCGGGCGCCCCACGGGTCGTAGCGGACAAGCGTCGGCGGGTGCGCCTCGGCGTCGGCGTGCGCCGCGCGCAGCGGCCCGGTGACGTCGGCGGCCAGGTCGGCGAGGCGACCCTTGGCGGCCGCGTGTCCGGCCGGGCCGAGGTGACGCTCCAGCCAGGACCGCAGCAGGGCGTCACCGGTGTACGGGTCGGCGGGGGGTGGTACCGGCTGCACGAAGCGGCTCATCGATCGACTCCCTGGCGGTGCGGGGGGATGTGCGCCGACGGTAGACGATGCGTGGCCGAGGCGAAAAGGGGCCCAGTTTCCGGCTTGTCACGCCTGGGTGCGACGGTCTTCTCTACGGTCGGTAGTCGTGGGTGCCGGCCAGTCGTGGAGCCGACCGGCCCGGCGGCACCGCCCGATGCGCACCGGGCTGGCCTTCGCCGGGTTCGGCATGGCGCTGTGCTGCGTCGGGGTGGCCGGGCTGGGGGCGTGGAACCTGCAGACGGTGCGGCAGGCCGCCGGCCCGATCCGGGAGACCGCCGACGGTTTCCTCAGCGAGGTGACTCTCGGCGACAGCGACCAGGCGTACGAGCGGCTCTGCGCGGACGCGCGCACCCGGTGGAGCGCGATCGGCTTCACCAGTTGGGTGCGGACGCCACCGATGGTGACCGACTACGAGATCACCGACGTGTCGGTGTCCACCAAGGGCGGGCGTCCGCGCGGCACGGTGACCGTGAAGGTGACCCGCGACGGCGGCATCAGCGAGGAACGCCGTCTGCCGGTGGTCCGTGAGGACGGCGACTGGCGGGTGTGCGGTGACCCGTTCTGACCCTCCGGCCGGCGAACCAGCGCACCCCGGGTGGCTGCGGAAGCGGCAGGGGGTCGAGCCGACCACCTCCACCGAACTCTTCTTCGACCTGGTGTTCATCTTCACGGTCACCCAGTTGTCGCACTACCTGATCGCGCACCCCGACTGGCGCGGCGCCGCACGTACCGCTGTGCTGCTGGCGCTGGTCTGGTTCGTCTGGATCTACACCACCTGGCTGACCAACTGGCTGCACCCGGACCGGGGTCCGGTACGGGCGATGCTGCTCGGCGTGGCCCTGGGCAGCCTGCTGCTGTCGGCGGCGATCCCGCAGGCGTTCGCCGGCACCGGCCTGCTCTTCGCGGTGGTCTACGTGACCGTCCAGGTGGGCCGCACCGCGTTCTCGTTGTGGGCCGTGCAGGGCACACCGTGGCTCGTCGACGGCTTCCAGAAGTCGCTGCCGTGGATAGCCGGGACGTCGGTGCTCGTGGTGGTCGGTGGCCTGGTCGGCGGGGCCGTCCGGGAGGCGGTATGGGCGACGGCGGTCGTGCTGGACGTGGTGGGCCTGTTGATCGGCTACCCGCTGCCCGGGCGGGGACGGAGCCGCCCCGAGCGGTGGATGGTGGAGGGTGGGCATCTGGCCGAGCGGTGCGGGGCGTTCGTGCTCATCGCGTTGGGCGAGTCGATCCTGGTCACCGGCACGACCCTCACGTCGCACGTCAACCGGGTGACGTCCGGGGCGTTCCTGCTGGCGTTCGCCGGGTCGGTGGCGCTGTGGTGGGTGTATTTCGCCCGCTCGGCCCGGGCCGCGACGGAGGTCATCGCCCGCGCCGGCCAACGCACCGGCGCGTTGAGCCGGGTGGCGTTCAACTACCTGCACCCGGTGATCGTCGCGGGAGTCATCGTGACCTCGGCGGGCGACGAGCAACTCCTGCGTGAGCCCGGCGCCCCCGCCACCATGGCCGCCGCGCTGTTCACCCTGGGCGGCCCGGCGCTGTTCCTCGCCGGACACGCGGCCTACCAGGCGGTGCTGTGGCGGACCGTGCCGACCAGCCGGATCGTCGCGGTGGTGGTGCTGCTGGCGCTGGTGCCGATCGGTGTGTGGCTCGGGGCGACCGTCGCGGCCTGCGCCGCCGCGGCGGTGGCGGTGACCGTCGGGGTCATCGTCGCCGACCGGGTCCGGATCGGGCCTGCCTGATCCGTCCGCTCGCACCGTCGGTTGTGGGACAGCGTTACCCCGGGTGACCCGCCGGTTGGTTAGCGTGGGTCACCGGCCTGCGGAGGCGACACCATGGCAACCGAGCAGCAGCGGTGGCTGATGCTGGTGGCTGCCGCCGGTTACGGCAAGACCACCGCCCTGGAGGCCGCCGGCGGGGACGGACCGACGGTCTGCCACCGGGCGCTCGACCTGCTCGACGCGGCCGCGCGCACCGAGAACCCGCCGCCGGGCCGGGTCCTGGTGGACGAGGTGTCCGCGCTCGCCGCACCCGACCAACTGGCCCTCGTCCGTCTGTTGACGGCCCTGCCGGGCCGCCCGGCGGTGACGCTGGCCGCCCGCCACCCGCTGGCCGACGAGGCACTGAGCGCCATCGCCGTACCCGTCGTCGACCGTGGTCCCGCGACCCTTGCCCTCGGCCGCGACGCGGTCGCCCGCGTCCTGCGCGACGAGCACGCCGTGGCGGACAGCGACCTGGCCTACCTGGTGTACGAGCTGACCGCCGGTTGGCCCGCGTGGGTCCACCTGGCCGGCGACGCTCTCGGCCGCCAGGGTGTCGGCCGCCGGGACCTGCTCGCGGCCCTGACCGAACCCGGCACCGCCGGTGGCCGCTTCGCCCGCGACGAGGTCCTCGCCGACCTACCCCCGCACGTCACGCGGCTCCTGCGTCGTGCCCACGACCTCGACCCGATCAGCGCGCCGCTGTGCGAGGCCGTCGACACTCGTCCGACACCCGGTGCCACCGCCGACGCGCTGCGCTGGTCGACAAGCACCGGACTGCTGGTCGCCCACCCCCGTCGGCGCACCGGCCGAACGCCACAGACGTTCCAACTGGTACGGGTGCTCGCGACCGTGCTGGCCCAGCAGACGGGCCCGCCGGACGCCGGAGGCCGTCGCCGACTACGCGCCGCCGCCGACTGGTATCTCGCCACCGCGTACCCGCTGGCGGCGGCTCGCGCCCTGCTGGACGCCGACGAGCCGGGCCGCTGCGCCGACCTGATCGCGAGCCAGGGCGGGGAGATGCTCGCCCACGGCGGAGCACCCGAGGTCACCGACCTGGTCAGCGCTCTGCCGCAGGCCGCGCAGAGCCCCGACATCCGGCTGATCCTCGGTGACGCGCTGCGCATGTCCGGTGCGGTGACCCGGGCGTCGAGGGTCTTCACCGCGCTGCTCGCGCAGGCCGAACGGGACCGTCGCTGGCCGTCGCGTCTGCTGTGGCGAGCGGCGATGGTGCCGTACCTGCGCGCGGACTACCCGGGCGCGCTCGCCGTGCTCGACCTGGCCGACACGCCCCCGACGGTCATCCCGAGCGACCCCGACGACGTGCTGCTGCTGGCCTGCCGCGCCAGCACCCTCGCCCAGCTCGGCCGGGTCGAGGACGCGGTCACCACCGGCGCCCACGCGCTCGCCGCCGCCCACCGGGTGAACGAGGACGGGCCCCTTGCGGCGGCGCACATCGCGGCCGCGCTGATGTCGTCCGGCACCCGCCGCGACGCGCACCTCGCCGACGCCCTGGCGGCGGCCGAACGCGCCGGTGACCTGGTCCAGCAGGCCCGGGTCCTGGTCAACCAGGCGCACTGCCTGCTGCGCGAGGCCCGCTACCCGCCGGCACTGGGCGCCGCCGTGCGGGCGGTGCGCGCCGCGGAGCTCGCCGGTCCGCCGGGAGTGCTGGTGACCGCCCTGCACAACGCGGGTGAGGCGTTGGTGCGGCTGGGGCGCTATGACGAGGCGGCACTGCACTTCACCCGGTCCAAGCTCGTCTCCCAGCGGTTGGGGCTGAACCGCGCGGCGGCCGGGGTCTACGGGACGGCCGAGGTCAATCGGCGCCTCGGCCGGCGCGAGGAGGCGATGGCGGCCTTCACCGAGGCGGTGGAGCTGGCCCGCGACGTGGGCGACCTGCAGGTGCTCATCCCCGCGTTGACCGGCCTGGCCCGGCTGCGGTGCGAGGGCCGGGGCGCCGACCTCGCGGCGGCCCGCGCCGCCGCCGACGAGGCGCACCGCCTGGCCCCGGCGTTCCTGCTCCCGTCCGCTCTGGTGGCGGTGGGCTGGGTGGCGTACGCCGGGGGTGATCTGGAGTCGGCCCGGCTCCGGGCGGCCGAAGCGGTGGGTGCGGCCCGCGCCGGCCGGCAGTCCGACGCGCTGGCCGAGGCGTTGGAGCTGACCGCCGCCGTCGCCGCCGAACCCGCCGCGAGCCGGGACGCGTTGCGGGAGGCCGGCGAGATCTGGCGCACGGCGGGCGCGTGTCCCGCCGCCGAGCAGACAGTCGTCCTGCTGGGCCGGATCCCGGGCGCCGACGGCTCGCAGCGCTCGGCGGCACGGTTGGCGGCCAACCGGTTGCTGGCGCTGGGAGTCGAGACGGTCGACGGTCGACAGCTGGCCCCGCCCTCCGGCGCCGGCGGCACCGTCGAGGTGCGGGTGCTCGGCGGGTTCGAGGTCGTCGTCGGCGGGCGGGAGGTCCCGCTGCCGGCGTGGCGGTCCCGCCAGGCCCGTACGCTGCTGAAGATCCTCGTCGCCCGCCGTGGCCGCGCGGTGGGGCGGGCGGAGCTGTCTGAGCTGCTGTGGCCCGACGACGAGCCGCGGCGCACCGCGCACCGCCTGTCGGTGCTGCTCTCCGCCGTGCGCGCGGTCCTCGACCCGTCCCGGCTGTGGCCGGCCGACAGGTACGTCCGCGCCGACCTGACTGGCGTACGCCTCGACCTGACCCGGGTGAGCGTCGACGCGGAGACTCTGCTCGCCGACGCCCCGCGGGCGGAACGGCTCGCTCGCGACGGTGACCCGGGTCGGGCGCGCGAGATGCTGGCCGAGGTGGACGCCACCTACCGGGGCGACGCCTTCGCCGACGAACCGTACGAGGACTGGGCCGACGGGCTGCGGGAACAGGCCCGCGCGGTGTGGCTGCGGGCGTTGCGCGACCTCGCCCGGCTGTATCGGCGCGACGGTGCTGCCGATCGTGCCGCCACCACTCTGGTCCGGTTGCTCGACGCGGACCCCTACGACGAGTGGGCGCACCGCACCCTGGTCGAAGCGCTTGTCGGCGCCGGCCGACACGGCGAGGCACGGCGGGCGTTCGACAGGTGGGCGGGGGCGATGCGTGCGATCGACGCACCGCCCCCGGAGCCGGCCGTGTTGCGGGGGCGGACAGCTCAGCAGCTGTAGAGGTTCTCGTCGCCCGCGCCGGTGTCGATGTAGTAGTAGAAGATCACGGCGCTGTCGGGCTCGTCGTCCTCCGCGCAGGTGTCCACTCCGGGACCACCGTCGAGGGTGTCACCGTCGGTGACGACGCCCCAGATGGGGACGCCGGCCTCACCGATCAGCAGGTCCGCGCCGTTCGCGCCGGAGAGGTAGTCGTCGCCGTCGAGTCCGGCCAGCACGTCGTCGCCCGGGCCGCCGACGAGCGTGTCACCGCAGCCGTTGCCGAACAGGATGTCGTCGCCGGTGCCGCCGAGGATCGTGTCGACGCCGCCGCCGCCGTAGATCTCGTCGTCGCCGCCCAGTCCGTAGATCTCGTCCGGACCGCTTCCTCCGTACAGGATGTCGTCGCCCGCGGTGCCCATGATCGGATCACCGTCGGTGGTGGCGCACGGATCCGCTCCCGGATCGGCCTGCGCCACGGCGCCACCGGCGACGGCCAGACCGCCGCTGAGCAGAAGCGCGGCCAGCACGGCCGCCACCGACGCTCGGATACGCATGATGGAACCTCCTGTTCGTGGGCCCGGGCCGGGCCCGCCGACGCCACGATGGCGTCGTGCGCAGGGTCGCAGCCGGACGTCATCGTGGCGTCAGTACGAGGCGCTGCTGACGCCCTCCTGACGAGCGTGCGGAGGCTGACCCCACAGCCCTCGCCGACAGTCGACGAGGCAGTACGGAGGGACACACCCATGAAGCGCAAACTTGCTGGTCTGGCAGTGCTGACCGGCATGGCGGCGGCCACGACGCTGCTCGCGCCGACGACCCCGGCGCAGGCGTCGGTCGGCCTGTACCGGGTCACCGCCACAAGCGTCCTGGACGCGACGAACTCCAAGACGATGCCGATCTCCTGCAACGGCGCGGACCAGGTCGTCGGGGCCGGCGGGAAGATCAACGACGGTCAGGGCGACGTCCTGATGACCCGCATGTACGCCGACGCCGCCCTGCACACGGTGACAGTGGTCGGGGTGGAGGCCAACGCCACGAACGTGCCCTGGTCGGTGGGCGCGTACGCGGTCTGCGCCCCCGCCGGCACGGTGGCCGGCCTGCAACTGGTCACCACCACGTCGGCGAACAACGCCCTCGACAAGGTGGGCATCACCGCCGTCTGCCCGGCGGGCAAGAAGACCTTCGGCGGTGGGTACCGGATCGACAACGCCAACGGCGCGGTGGCGATCGACGAGCTGGCGTTCACCTCGGCGCTCGGCTCGGTCTCCAGCACCGCGTACGTGTTCGGCGCGCCGGGCAACTTCACGTTGCAGACCCAGGCGTTCTGCGCCAACCCGCTGCCGGCGATGGCGTTGCTGGACGCGTTGAGCGCGTCCGACGCGACCTCGCCGAAGCCCGTGCCGACGCTGGCCTGCCCGGCGGGGTCGCAGACCGCGGGCGTCGGCGGCGTGCTCAATGGGCTGCTCGGGGCCGGCTCGGTGACGACCCTGGTGCCCAAGGTGGCCCTCGACACCGCCGAGGCGACCGGACGGGAGATCGTCGCGTTCGCCGGGGTGTGGACCCTGCGGGCGCAGCAGATCTGCGTCGGCTGACCGATCCCGATCAGCACCGGCCGTCCCTACCCAGGGGCGGCCGGTGTCTCAGTCGCGGGGGCCGAGGTCGCCGCTGCGGTAGTGCCGGCGGCAGAGCACTTGGTAGCGCACGTCGGCGGTGTCGACGGTGTCGCCGATGACGACCTGCTCGCCCTCGCGGACCACCCGACCGTCGACGACCCGCGCGTTGAGCAGGCCCTCGCGGCCGCACCAGCAGAGCACCTCGACCTGGATGCGGGCCACCTCGTCGGCCAGCTCGAACAGGCGTTGCGCGGCGGGGAACAGGCAGGACCGGAAGTCGGTGGCGAGGCCGAACGCGAACACGTCCACGTCGTAGCTGTCGACCAGTTCGGCCATCTGCTCGACGTGCTCGACGGTGTAGAAGCACGCCTCGTCGCAGATCAGGTAGTCGACGCGGACCCCGTCGGCCCAGCGGCCGCGGACGAGTGCCCGCAGGTCCAGGTCGTCGGTGACCTCGATGGCCTCGTGGGCCAGGCCGATGCGGGTGGTGACCTGCGGGCCCAGCGACCTGTCGATGCGGGTGGTGACCAGCCCGCGGCGGCCCTGCCGGGCGTGGTTGTAGTTCATCTGCAACGCCATCGTGGACTTGCCGCAGTCCATCGGCCCCCAGAAGAACTTCAACGCCGCGGCGTGCACCGGACGCCCGTCGAGCCCGCGCGCGGCCGCGCAGCCGGCCGGTGCGTGCGGCTGGCCGGGGAAGGGGTGGGCCAGGCAGGTCGGGGCGGTAGCGGCGTCGTCGGTCACGGTCGGGCAGCCTAGCCGATCGACCGGTCCGGATCTGTCGGGTGCGGGATGCGTGCTCAGAGCACCCGGGGTGGGGTGTTGCCGGCGGCGACGATGGCCCGGCGGATCGGTACGGCGGCGAGGAGCAGGAACCCGACCACGAAGAAGATCAGCAGTGAGACCAGGCCCACCCGGTAGGAGGCGGTGAGTTGGAACACGAGGCCGAACGCGAGGGGGCCGAGCCAGCTGGTGCCCTTGTCGCTGATCTCGTAGAAGCCGTAGTACTCGCCCTCCTTGCCGGTGGGGATGAGCTGGCTGAACAGGGACCGGCTCAGTGCCTGGCTGCCGCCGAGGACCAGGCCGATGGCCGCGCCGAGGATCATGAACGGCACCGGCGCCTCGGCGGGCAGCCGGAACGCGCCGAGGATCACACCGGTCCACAGCACCAGGCTGAGCAGCACCGTCTTCCACGCGCCGATGCGCCGGGCCAGGGCGCCGAGGCTCAGCGCGCCGCCGAAGGCGAGGAACTGCACGAGCAGGATGGTGACGATCAGGGTGCTCTGCTCCAGCCGCAGCTCCTCGGTGCCGTACTGGCTCGCGAGGGTGATGACGGTCTGGATGCCGTCGTTGTAGACGAGGAACGCGAGCAGGAAGAACAACGTCAGCGGGTACGCCTTGACCTCGCGCAGGGTGTGCCCGAGCTGCCGGAACCCGTCGGTGAGCACGTTGCCGCGCGCCACCAGGGCCGCCGCGGCGGGGCGTTCGCGCAGCCAGCGCAGCGGCACCAGCGTGAACGCGGCCCACCACACCCCGGCGGAGACGATCGACCAGCGGGCCAGGTCCAGGGTGCGTTGCGGGTTGTCGTCCTCGCTGAGCACTGTGACCGCGACCAGGTTCAGCGCCAGCAGCACGCCACCGCCGAGGTAGCCCAGCGCCCAGCCGCGGCTGGAGATGCCGTCGCGCTCGTCGGGGCCGCCGAGCTGCGGCAGGAACGAGTTGTAGACCACGATCGCGGCGCCGAACGAGATGTTGGCGACCAGGAACAGGGCCCCGCCGAGCAGGTAACGGTCGCCGGTGACGAAGGCCATCGCGATGGTCGCGGCGGCGCCGGTGAACGCGGCCCCGCCGAGCAGCCGCTTCTTGTGCGCCGACCGGTCGGCGATCGCCCCGATGACCGGCAGCACGAACACGGTGAGGAACACCGACAGCGAGATGAGGTACGGGTAGTACGAGCCGGCCGCGACGCGGATGCCCAGCGGGTGCACGTACCCGTCGCAGGTGTCGGCGCCCAGCTCGCAGCCGGCGGCCAGCTCGGCGACGGTGGTCAGGAACGGGCCGAGGAACACGGTGATCACCGTGGTCTGGAACGCGGAGTTCGCCCAGTCGTAGATGTACCAGCCGCTGCGCTCGCGGCGGGTGCTCGCCGGGGGCGGGGTGTCGTCCACCGTGGGGGTCACGGTCTCGGCCATCGGGGGTCCTTCGATGGTCAGGCGGCCCAGTGGCCGCGGCTGCGGTAGACGTCGCGCAGCACGCCGACGTGATCGGTCATGATGCCATCCACACCACGATCAAGTAAGTCGTGCATCTGGGCGGGTTCGTCGATCGTCCAGACGTGCACCTGCAACCCCAGGCGGTGGCAGTAGTCGAGGAACCGGCGGTCCACCACCGGCACCCGCCCGTAGCGCGGCGGCACCTGCGCGGCGACCACCGACGGCGGCAGCCGCAGCGGGCGTCCGTGCAGGGAGGCGAGCCGCAGCCGGGCGACCCCGCGCATGCCGAGGCTGGTGGCGACGCGCCCCTGCGTGAGCGCCCGCAGCCGGGTCAGTCGGGCGTCGCTGAACGAGGCGAGCAGCACCCGGTCGCCGGCGCCGGCCCGGGTCACCGTCGCGACCGTCGGCGCGACGCCGCCGTCGGCCTTCACGTCGATGTTGAAGCGGACCTGCGGCCAGGCGCCCAACACCTCGTCGAGCCGGGGTACGACGGCGGCGCCGCCGACGCGTACCGAGGCGAGGTCGGCCCAGCGCAGGTCGGCGATGCGCCCCGCCTCGCCGGTGACCCGCGCGAGCGTCGGGTCGTGGAAGATCACCGCGACCCCGTCGGCGGTGGCGTGCACGTCGGTCTCCACGTACCGGTAGCCCAACCCGACGGCCCGGGCGAACGCCTCGGTGGTGTTCTCGTCGCCCTCGGCGGCGCCGCCCCGGTGGGCGAACGCCAGCGGCGCGGGCGCGTCGAGGTAGCCGAATCGGTTCAGCACGCGACGCAGTATGCCCCCGGTTGGTGGCCTGCGGGTGGCCGGCCGGCGTCTGGTCGCCCGCTCGCGCGGACCTGGCGGCTTTCAGCCCACGGGAGTGCCGACACCGCCGTGCTCCAGGGTGGCGCGCAGCCGTGCCAGCGTGTGACCGAGTTTCGCGACCTGGGCCGGGGCGATCGACCCACCGATGTGCGTGGCCAGGTGTCCCTGGAAGGTGACTTCGGCGTCACCGACCAGCTCCGCGCCCTGCGGGGTCAACTCCAGCAGCAGTGACCGCCCGTCGGCGGGGTTCGGCACGCGCCGCACCCAGGCCCGGGTCTCGAGCCGGCCCACGCCCTTGCTGGTCGCCCCGACCCCGATCGCGAAAAACTCGGCGAGATCGGCGACCCGCGAACCAGGATGGTCACGTAGGTAGGCCAGAAACTCGAACTGCGACGCCACGATGCCGTGCCTGCGGCGCAACGTCTCGTTCAACGCGTTGTAGAGCCGCGTCTCGCAGCGGACCAGGTCACTGAAGACCTGGGCGAGTGTGGCGGGCCCGACACCGGAAAAAGATGCCGCGGCAGGTATATTAGCTTCCACGGCAGCTACTTTATCGCCCGTGGGAGGCGTCGGACATGAGCAGGGAACAGCGCGCGGCAATCATCGGCATGCTGGGCGACGGGCCCAAGGACTTCGCGCCGGAGCCGGTCGAGACGATGCGGGAGAGCTTCGCCGCGCTCATGGCGCCGTTCCCGGTTCCTCCGGTGCGGACCTCGGAGCTGACCCTGGGCGGCCGTCCGGCGGTGCTCGTCGAACCGGAGGGCGAGACCCGCCCCGGCACGATCCTCTACTTTCACGGCGGCTCGTTCGCGCTCGGATCTCCGCGGACCGCGATGGGCCTGACCGCGAGCCTGGTCACGCGGACAGGAGTGCGGGCGTTCTCCCTCGACTACCGACTGGCTCCGGAGAACCCGTTCCCGGCCGCGATCGAGGACTGCCTCGCGGCGTACCGGTCCCTGCTCGACAGCGGCGTCGCCGCCGGGTCGATCGCGTTCGCGGGGGATTCCGCCGGTGGTGGTCTCGCGGTGACCACCACCCTCGCCGCCCGAAACGCCGGGTTGCCCCTGCCGGGCGCGCTTGTCGCGTTCTCGCCGGGCCTGGACCACACCCGCACGGGCGAGTCGATGGACACCAAGGAGGGCATCGACCCGTTCTTCACCCGGCAGGGCATGGCTTACACGGCGGATTTCTACCTCGCCGGCCAGGACCCGAACCAGGAGCTCGCCGCGCCCGCCGTGCTCGCCGACCTGACCGGCTTCCCGCCGATCCTGCTGCAGGTCGGCACGAACGAACTGCTGCTCGACGACTCGGTCCGGCTGGCGAAACGCGCCCGCGACGCCGAGGTCGACGTCATCCTCGACATCACCGCGGGCGTTCCGCACGTCTTCCAGTCCTTCATCGGTCAACTCGACGAAGCCGACCAGGCCCTGGACCGCGCCGCCCTGTTCGTCACGCAGCGACTACAGACGCCCTGAGCCCCCGGCGACCCGCCGCGCCCGCCGCTCGTGCCCGCGGTCAGGCCAGCCAGCCGCCGGTCAGCCGGGCGACCGCGGAGCCGTCGAGGTCGGCGAGTTTGACTCCGACGAACTGCCGGGCGCCGTCGGAGGTCTGCACCCGTACCGGCGGCGCCGGGTCGGTCAGCGCGGCGAGCACCACCGCCGCGGCGTCGGCGGGGGACTGCGCGGCGGCGAACGCCTGCCCGGTGCGGGCCAGGTAGGCGCGCAGCGCCGGCCCGTACACCCCGGCGGCGGCGATGGCGGCGTCGGCGTCGATGGCGATGTTGGTGACGAACTCGCTGGCCACCGCGCCCGGCTCGACGACTGTGACCCGTACGCCTGTGGTCGCGGCGAGCGGGGCGAGGGACTCCAGGTACCCCTCGACGGCGAACTTCGCCGCGCAGTACGCCTCGTTGAACGGCTGCCCGACGATCCCGCCGACGCTGGAGACGGTGACCAGCCGGCCCCGGCTGGCCCGCAGGTGGGGCAGGGCGGCGCGGCTGACGTGCAGGACGCCGAAGAAGTTGACCTCCATTGCGGCCCGGACGTCGTCGACGGTGTCCTGTTCCAGGGTGCCCACGTGCCCGGCGCCGGCGTTGTTGACCACCGCGTCGAGCCGGCCGTACGCGCCGATCACGTCCTCGACGCAGCCGTCGACCGCGTCAGCGTCGGTGACGTCGAGCCGGCGTACGTCGATCAGGTCGGCGACCCCGGCGGCGCTGGCGGCCTCGCGCAGCCGGTCGGCGCGGGCCACGTCGCGCATGGTGGCGACGGTCCGCCAGCCGGCCCGCGCGCAGCCCAGCGCGATCTCCAGCCCGATGCCGGTGGACGTTCCGGTGATCAGCACGGTCTGCTCGCTCATGGATCTCCTCTTTCGTGGTGCTCGGTCGATGATCGACTCGGTTTCCGGAAAACCGGGGTGTCCGGGGCGCGGGTATACCCCGGTTTCCGGGAAACCGACTTGATCTCGGAGCCGCCGTCAGGCTGAGCGGCGGCGGTGGGCGCGGCTGGTGTCGGCGGGGCGGCCGGGGTCGACGTGGCGGGGGAGGTCGGGTTCGTCGGGACGCAGCGGGGCGAGGGTGTCGGTGAGCGCGTCGACGATCCGGTCGGTGGCCCGCCGGGCGGCGCCGGGAGTCGCCGCCGCCGTCTCGCCCAGGTCGACGGGCGCGCCGAAGTGCACCCGGATCACCGGGCGGCGCCACAGCGCGCGGGCGATGCCGCGCAGCATTCCCTTCGGCGCCCGGTAGGGCAGCACCTCGTGCGCGCCCCACTGGGCGACCGGGACGACGGGGGCGCCGCAGGCCAGGGCAAGTCGGGCGGCGCCGGTCTTGCCGCGTTCGGGCCACATGCCGGGGTCCAGGCCGATGCGTCCCTCGGGGTAGATGAGGATCACCGAGCCCGCCGCGACGGCGGTGGCGGCGTCGTCGAGGGCCCGGTGCACGGCGCTGGTGCCCCGGTCGACCCGGATGTGCCCGGCGTGACGCATGGCGGCGCCGAGCAGCGGGACGCGGAACAGCCCGGCGGTCGCCATGATCCGCGGGGCGATGCCGCGGGTCTGGCAGGCGGCGACCATCACCACCGGGTCGAACGGGCTGATGTGGTTGGCGGCCAGCACCAGCGGGCCGCGGCGCAGGTGCGCCGGGACGTCGCCGGTGACCTCGAGGCGGGCGAGCAGGCCGACCAGGGCGCGGGCCAGCAGGAGGGCCGCGCGCCAGATCGACGGTGGCTGCCAGGGGGAGTGCGCGGTGTCCATCAGCGCGCCATCGTCGCACGCGGCGAGGTGATCGCGAGGCCGGGTCGGGGTGATCAGGGTCATGGGTCCCGGGTGAGTTCGGGTCGTCCGAGCGTCTACGACGAGCAGTAGTATTTACTACGTCTGGTAGTACGAATGGCAGGGGGTTCTCAGGTGGACGCGTTGGACGTTGCCCGCTGGCAGTTCGGTGTCACCACCGTCTACCACTTCCTCTTCGTGCCGCTGACCATCGGCCTGTCGGTGCTGGTGGCCATCCTGCAGACGATGTGGCACCGCACCGGCAACGAGCGCTACCTCAAGCTCACCAAGTTCTACGGCAAGCTCTTCCTGATCAACTTCGCCATGGGTGTGGTCACCGGCATCGTGCAGGAGTTCCAGTTCGGCATGAACTGGAGCGACTACTCCCGCTTCGTCGGCGACATCTTCGGCGCGCCCCTGGCCATCGAGGCGCTCGTCGCGTTCTTCCTCGAATCCACCTTCATCGGCCTGTGGATCTTCGGCTGGGACCGGCTGCCCAAGCGGGCGCACCTGGCCAGCATCTGGGCCGCCGCGATCGGCACCAACCTGTCCGCGTACTTCATCCTCGCGGCCAACTCGTTCATGCAGAACCCGGTCGGCTTCCGGATCAACCCGGACAGCGGACGCGCCGAACTGACCGACTTCCCGGCCGTGCTCACCAACAAGGTCGCCCTGATCACCTTCCCGCACACCCTGGCCGGCTCGTTCCTGGTCGCCGGGTCGCTGATCGTCGCGGTCGGCCTCTATCACGTCATCCGCAACCGCGACTCCGCCGACGCCGGCGCGTACCGCTTCGCCACGAAGTTCGGCTCCTGGGTGGTCCTGGTCGCCTCCGCGGCCGTGCTGTTCACCGGCGACATCCAGGGCAAGATCATGACCGATGTGCAGCCGATGAAGATGGCCGCCGCCGAGGGCCTCTACACCACCGAGAGCCCCGCCTCGTTCTCCGTGCTCACCATCGGCAGCCTCGACGGCAGCCGCGAGGTGTTCGCCCTCAAGATCCCGTACCTGCTGTCGTACCTGGGCACCGGCGACCCGCACGGCACCGTGCACGGCATCAACGACCTGCAGGCCCAGTACGCCACCCAGTACGGCGCGGGCAGCTACACCCCGATCATCCCGGTCACCTACTGGAGCTTCCGCTTCATGGTCGCCTTCGGGATGGCCGCCGGCGCGATCGCCCTGCTGGTGCTGTGGAGCCAGCGCAAGGGCCGCACTCCCCGCAGCAAATGGCTGCTGCGCGCCGGGCTGGCCATGCCGGTGCTGCCGCTGCTGGCCAACTCCTTCGGCTGGATCTTCACCGAGATGGGCCGCCAGCCGTGGATCGTCTTCGGCGAGATGCTCACCCGCAACGGCGTGTCCCGCAGCGTCTCGCTGGCCGAGGTGCTCACCTCGTTCACCGCCTTCACGCTCATCTACGCCACCCTCGCCGTGATCGAGGTCAAGCTCCTGCTGCGCTACGCCAGGGCCGGCGTGCCCGACGTCAGCGAGGAGCACCCCGTCGACGACACCCACGACGACGCCGAGCGCCCGCTCGCCTTCGCCTACTGATCCCGGAGCCCATCGTGGACCTGACCACCATCTGGTTTCTCCTCGTCGCCGTGCTGTTCACCGGGTACTTCATCCTGGAGGGCTTCGACTTCGGCGTCGGCATGCTGCTTCCCGTCCTCGGCCGCGACGACCGGGAACGCCGCGTCCTGATCAACACCATCGGCCCGGTCTGGGACGGCAACGAGGTGTGGCTGATCACCGCCGGCGGCGCCATGTTCGCCGCGTTCCCCGAGTGGTACGCCACCCTGTTCTCCGGGTTCTACCTGCCGCTGCTGCTGATCCTGCTGGCCCTCATCGCCCGGGGCGTGGCCTTCGAGTACCGGCACAAGCGCCCCGAGGCGTCCTGGAAGCGCCGCTGGGACACGGCCATCGTGGTCGGCTCGGTGGTGCCGGCGATCCTGTGGGGCGTCGCCTTCGCCAACATCCTGCGCGGTGTGCCGCTGGACGCCGACCACGAGTACGTCGGCGGTCTGCTGGACCTGCTCAACCCGTACGCCCTGCTGGGCGGCGCGACCACCCTCGCGCTGTTCGCCACCCACGGCGCGGTGTTCCTGGCTCTGAAGACCACCGGCGACGTCCGCCAGCGCGCGGGCGCCCTCGCGGTGCGCCTGGGCGTCGGGGCCGCCGTGCTCGCGGTCGGGTTCCTGACCTGGACGTTGAGCATCCGCTCCAGCGCGGCCGCCGTCGTGCTCGCCGTCGGCGCGGCCCTCGCCCTGCTCGGCGCGCTGGCCGCCGCCCGGGTACGCCGGGAGGGTTGGGCGTTCACCGGCACCGCCGTGGCGATCGGCCTGGCCGTGGCGACCCTGTTCGCGGCGCTGTTCCCGAACGTGCTGCCGTCCACTTTGGACGCGGCGGGCACGCTGACGGCCACCAACGCCGCCTCCACCCCGTACACCCTGAAGATCATGACCTGGGTTGCGGTGATCTTCACTCCGGTCGTGCTGGGCTACCAGGCCTGGACGTACTGGGTGTTCCGCAAGCGCATCGGCGTGGCCAACATCCCCCAGCACTGACCGGGCGGGCGCCGCATCGGCGACGGTGCGGGATCCCGTTGCAGCGGATCCCGCACCGTCGCCGATATGGCGTCGATGCCGCCTCGCGTTCCCGCTACGGTGTGCCGATGCCCGCCCCCGTGCACGTTCGTGAACTCACCCTCGCCGACCTCGACGCCGCCTGGGAGTTGGGCCGGTTCGCGTTCGGCTCGACAGCGGAGCGCCCGGCGTCGACCAGCGTCGCGGTGCCCGGCATGACCCGCTACGGCGCGTTCGACGACGCCGGCCGGCTCGTCGGCAAAGCCGTCGACCTGCACCACGACCAGTGGTGGTCCGGTCGGGCGGTGCCGGCCGCCGACGTCGGCGGGGTGGCGGTCGCCCCCGAGGCCCGAGGTCGCGGCGTGGCCCGCGCCCTGCTCACCGCCCTGCTGCGCGGCGCCCGCGAGCGCGGCGCGGCGGTCAGCGCCCTGTACCCGACCGTCGCCGCCCCGTACCGGTCCTGCGGGTGGGAGACCGCCGGTGTGCTGCGCACCGTCGACCTGGCCACCGCCGCGCTGCCCCGGCACCGCCCCTCCGCGCACCTGACGGTGCGGGCCGGCACACCCGCCGACCTGCCCGCCGTCACCGCCCTCTACGAGCGCGTCGCCCGGCACCGCAACGGGATGCTGACCCGCCGGGGTGAGCTGTTCGACCACTTCGCCGCCGACGGGGGCCTGCCCGGCGACGGGCTCACAGTCGTCGAGGCCGACGGCGACCTGGTCGGTTACGCCACCTGGCAGCGGGGCCGCGGCTACGGCGCGGATTCGGTGCTCACCGTCGACGAGGCCCTGGCCGTCACCGCCGAGGCGGCCCGGGAACTCGTCGGGGTGCTCGCCAGCTGGGCCAGCGTCGCGCCGACGCTGCGGCTGTGCCCGCTCGACGGCGACGCCGTCAGCACCGTCCTGCCGCTGGAGTCGGCGCGCGACCACGAGCGGGACCTGTGGATGCACCGCCCGGTGGACGTGGCCCGGGCGGTCGAGGCGCGCGGGTGGCCCGCCCACACCCGGGGTGTCGTCGACTTCGCCCTCACCGACGCGCTCGCCGAGTGGAACACCGGCACGTGGCGGTTGACAGTGGCCGACGGCGCCGCCGACCTGACCCGGATCGACGCCGCGGCCGACCTGCGGTTGGACGTACGCGGTTTCGCGCTGCTCTACGCCGGAGCGGCGTACGCCCGGTCGGTCGCGCAGGCCGGGCTGCTGCACCACAGCGCCGGTGTGGACCCGGCCGCTCTCGACCTGTTGGGCGCCGGCGGTCCGGCGCAGCTGCTCAACTACTTCTGACCGACCGCCGCGCGGGTCGGCGGTGGCGTGCGGTCAGGCCGGTGTCGCCGCCAGTTCGGCGTTCGCCCGTTGGGTGATCAGGGTCAGCACCCGGGCGGCGGCGCTGGCCTCGTCGGCCGGGATGTCCCCGTACAGCCGGGTGGTGATGCCGGCGGCGGCGTCGGCGATGCGGGCCTGCGTGGCGCGACCGGTGTCGGTGAGCCGCACGGACGCCTCGTCGAGGTGCGCGAGGTCGGCGTCGACGAGGCTGGCGATCACCTCGTGCACGGCCGGTTCGTCGACCTTGAGGGTGCTGGTGATCCGGCGCACGAGGTGAGCCGGCTCGACGGGGCCGGCGGCGAGGACGTTGAGCGCGAGGACCTGGCCGAAGCTGACCCCGAGGGGCGCGACCGCCCGTTCGAGGAGTGCCCGGGTCGCGTAGTGGGCCTGACCGATGGCCTGGCCGGTGAGGGTGGGAGTGGTGGACATGACGCCTCCTGAAAACATTGGCCGAACCAACGTTGGTGATGCCAACGTAGCACGGTTCGTGGGTCGCGCCAACGATTCCTGTTAGGCTGCCGCCCATGGACGCCACCGCCCCGCAGTCACCCGCCGGGCTGCGCACCACACCGAGCTGGCTGCTCAACCAGACCGCCAGCCACGCCGGCCGCCTGCTCGCCGAGGGCTTCGCCGCCCACGACCTGCGCGGCTACCACTACCGACTGCTCGCCGCCCTCGCCGAGGACGGCCCCGCCAGCCAGGCCGACCTCGGCCGCCGCTGCGGCATCGACCGCAGCGACGTCGTGGCCGCCGTCAACGACCTGGCCGGTCGGGGACTCGTCATCCGCGCCCCCGACCCGGCCGACCGCCGCCGCAACGTCATCAGCCTCACCGACACCGGCGCCGACGAGGCCCACCGGATGACCGACACCGTCACCCGCGTACAGGACGACCTGCTCGCCCCCCTGTCCACCGCCGAACGCGCCGAGCTGACCCGACTGCTCACCCGGCTGCTGGACCACCACACCCGGCGCTGAGCACCACTCAGCGGGCCTCGCGCAGCTCCGCCAGCCGGGCCTCGATCTCGGCCAGCTCCGCGCGCAGCTTCTCCGCCTGCTGCTCCGCCTCGGCCCGCTCGGTGCCCAGAATCTGCTCCACCGCCTCCTGCACACCGGGCACGTCGACGAGCGCCACCATCTTCAACGCCTCCGCCGGCTTCACCACGTACGGCTTCGCCAGCGCCTTGCTGCCCTGCTGCGCGGCGACCGTCCACTCGCCGTCGGCGTACGCCAGCGTCACCGTGAGACCCGCGGGCCCCTTCGGCTTGACGGCCTTGACCGCCCGCCGCGCCGGCGGCTTCTCGGTCTGCTCCACCTTCGGCTCCTCCTGTCGCTGCGCCGGCACCCGCGGCGTGTCCAACACGAACTCCGGCTCGGCCACCACGGGCGGCGCCGGCGGCTCCGGCTCGGCTTTCGGCTCCGCCACCCGACGACCCGCGCCCTTGGGCGCCACCGCCAGATCGGCGGGGGAGAACGGCAACTCGTCGCGGCCGAAACGCACCACCACGAACTCGTCGGACACCTCGGGGTCGGTCAGCTCGACGACCTGACCGACCTGACCGGCGATCTGACCCGCCGACGCGGTGAACACCACCCGCGGCTTACGACCGGCCGCCAACGCCTCCCGGATGCTCTGCACCTCGTCAGTGGACAAACCCTGGCCGGCATCCATCACAACCCTCTTCCGTACACCTGTTTGATTGCTGCCTTGATACCAGTCGGCTGCGACACCCGCCGCAAGGGGGGTCAGCCGCCCAGCGCCCGCAGCGCCCGGTCCGCGTGGTCGTTCATGCTGACCTCGCTGTGGATCACCTCGATGACCCGCCGGTCGGTGCCGATGACGAACGTCATCCGCTTCGTGCTCAACGGCCCCAGCGGCACCCGCCGCTTGACTCCGAACGCCTGCGCCACCGTGGCGTCGGGATCCGACAGCAGCGGATAGTCGAAACCGTGCAGCGTCGAGAACTCCGCCTGCTTCGCCACCGGATCACGGCTGATGCCCACCCGCGACGCGCCCAACGCCGTGAACTCCGCGCCCAGGTCCCGGAAGTGACAGCTCTCCGCCGTGCACCCCCGGGTCATCGCCGCCGGATAGAAGAACAGCACCACCGGACCCGTCGCCAGGAACTCCGACAGCCGCCGTGGCGTACCCGTCTCATCCGGCAGTTCGAAGTCCTCCACGACGTCGCCGACACCCACACCCGCCACCGCGCACCTCCGTTGTCCGATCGAACGCGCGGTGAGCGTAAGCGATCACACCCAGAGCGCCCGCACCTCGTCGGCCACCGCCGCGGCCTGCGTCCACCCGGCCCGCGCCGCGCCGGCACGCCGCGCCGGATCCAGCACGTTGCGGCCGATCGCCGCACGCGCCGCCGCGTCCGGCGTCACCACCACCACCCGCGACCCGGCCGCCCGCAGCTCGGCCACCTGCGCCGCCAGCCGCGGCATCGGCCCGAACGACGCCGACGTCGGCGCGAGGACCAGCACCCGCTGCGCGCCCGCCGCCAGATCCGCGTTCACGCTCGAGCGCATCCCACCGTCGACGAAACGACGCGCCCCGATCGTCACCGGCGGCCACACCCCGGGCACCGCGCAACTCGCGCCCACCGCGTCCACCAACGACACCCCGTCGGCGCCGTCGAACACCACGAACTCACCCGACGCCGCGTCGACCGCCGTCACCAGCAGCCGCCGCGCCGGCCACTCCCGGGCCGGCAACCGGGCCTCGATCACCGCCCGCTGCGACGCCTCAGACGGAGTACGCGCCGCCACCGCCATCGCCCCGATACGCGCCCTCGACCGCACCGCGTCCCGCGTACGGCCACCGGCCCACAACAACCGCGCCACCACCCACAACCCCAACCGCGCCGCTGTCTCACCCGTCGAAGGGGCCAACTGCTCCTCGTACAACCCCTGCAGCGGCACCCCCGAGCGCACCTGCGCGCCGACCACCGAACCCGCCGACGTGCCCACCACCAGATCGGCCTCGGTGACCGCCACACCCCGTTCGACCAACGCGGCCAGCAGCCCCAACTCCCACGCCACCCCGGTCACCCCGCCACCGCCGAGCACCAACGCCCGCCGCATGTGACCCTCCTCTCGACGACCGGCCCACGCCGGCCACGGTAACGTCGGCCCGACCCACCCGACAGCCCGGAGGCACTCGTGGCACCCGTCACCGTCATCACCGGCGGTGGCCGCGGCATCGGCGCGGCCACCGCCCGCCGACTCGCCACCGCCGGCCACCACATCGCCCTGTGCTACCGCCGCGACGACACCGCCGCCGCAGCGGTCCTGGCCGACCTGCACGCGGCCGGCGCGCAGGCCGTCGCCGTCCGCGCCGACACCACCGACCCCGACCAGGTCGCGGCCCTGTTCGACGCCGCCGCGCAGCTCGGCCCGCTCACCGGCCTGGTCAACAACGCCGGCGTCACCAGCCGGATCGGCCCGTTCACCGAGCTGCGCGTCGACGACCTGCGCCGCGTCGTCGACGTCAACCTCATCGGGTACGTCCTCTGCGCCCAGCAGGCCGCCCGCCGCCTCACCGACGGCGGCGCCATCGTCAACGTGTCCTCGGCCGCGGCGACCCTCGGCAGCCCGGGGGAGTACGTCCACTACGCCGCCGTGAAGGCCGCCACCGACACCCTCACCGTCGGCCTGTCCAAGGAACTCGCCCCGCGCGGGATCCGCGTCAACGCCGTCGCCCCGGGCCTCGTGCGCACCGACATCCACGCCGACTCCGGCGTCCCCGACCGCGCCGACAGCGCCGCCGGCCGCATCCCGATGGGCCGCGCCGGTGAACCCGACGAGATCGCCGCCGCCATCGCCTGGCTGCTCGGCCCGGACGCCTCCTACGCCACCGGCACGGTCCTGCGCGTCTCCGGCGGCCTGTGAGCCGGGGCGCGCACGACGCCCCGGCTCACACCCTCAGTGCGTGAACAGCTTCGCCGCCGTGATGACCGTCTGCACGACCCCGTAGCCGAGCAGCACCGCCACCACCAACCAGGAGATCCACAACCGCGCCTGCTGCGCCTGCCGACCGTCGTCACTCATCGCGTACCACCCTTCACTGCCGCCTCGTCCTCGTCCACGCCCTGCTGCGCCGCCGGCTCGTGATAGCGCTGCGGCACCGGCCGCACCAGAAGGTTCGCCACGAACCCCACTGCGAGGACACCCACCATCGTGAACAGCGCCGGCCGGTACGCCGCCGCCGTCAACGTGCCCGGCTTGCCCTGCGCGTCGAGGAACCCGTTCACGATCAACGGCCCGGCGATCCCCGCCGCCGACCACGCGGTCAGCAGCCGCCCGTGGATCGCACCCACCTGGTACGTCCCGAACAGGTCCCGCAGATACGCCGGCGCCGTGGCGAACCCGCCGCCGTAGAACGACAGGATCACGCAGGCGAACAGCACGAACAGCGCCGTCGCCGTCTGCCCGAACACGGCCAGCAGCGCGTACGACACCATGCCCACACCCAGGTACACCAGGTAGATGGGCTTGCGGCCGATGACGTCCGACGTCGACGACCAGACGAACCGGCCCGCCATGTTGAACAGCGACAGCAGACCCACGAACCCGCCGGCCGCCGCCACCGACACCGCCGACGTGCCGTTGTCCCGGAAGAAGTCCTGGATCATCGGGCTGGCCTGCTCCAGGATGCCGATACCGGCCGTCACGTTGCAGAACAACACCACCCACAACAGCCAGAACGAGCGGGTCTTCACCGCGTTGGCCGCCGACACGTTCGCCGTGGTGACCAGCGGCTTCGCCGCCACCGTCGCCGGGTCGAAGCCCGCCGGACGCCAGTCGTCGGCCGGCACCCGCACGTTCGCCACCCCGAACATCATGATCACGAAGTAGCCCAGGCCGAGCGTCACGAACAGCCACACCAGCGCGCTGCCCGACGCCGTCGAGCCCGCGTTGGACGGGTCGTAGCCGCTGTCGTAGAACGACAGAAGCTGACGCGACAGGGGAGAGGCCACCATCGCGCCACCACCGAACCCCATGATCGCCAGACCGGTGGCCAGACCCGGCCGGTCCGGGAACCACTTGATCAGCGTCGAGACGGGGGAGATGTACCCGATGCCCAGCCCGATGCCGCCGAGCAGGCCGTAGCCCAGATACAGCAGCCACAGCTGCTTCGTGGCGATGCCCAGCGACCCGACCAGGAAACCCACCGCCCAGAAACAGGCCGAGACGAACATGGCCTTACGCGGCCCGTTCGCCTCCACCCACGTCCCCGCCACCGCGGCGGACAACCCCAGCATCACGATCGCGATGCTGAAGATCACCCCGATCGCCGTCTGACCGGTGTCGAAGTGGGCGATCAACGAGTTCTTGTAGACGCTTGTGGCGTAGACCTGGCCGATGCAGAGATGAATGGCCAACGCCGCCGGGGGAATGAGCCACCGGCTGTAGCCGGGCGGCGCGACGGTGTGCCGACGATCGAGTGCGGAAAGCATGCGCTGCTTCCTCTCCGACGAGGACGTGAGACACCCCCACATGCCCACACCCCACGCACGCGGCAAACCTCACCGTCGCCGGACGGTCCCTCCGGTGAGCTGAGCGGTCACTCAGCCCACCGTCGCCGCCTACCCCAGGTCCGGCACGTGCCAGCCGCCCGCCAACGCGTCGGCGTCCGCCGGACCCCAACTGCCCCTGTCGTACGCCCGCACCGGCGTCGACAGATCCAGGATCGGCTCGACGATCCGCCACTCCTGCCGGATCGTCTCCGCCCGGGCGAAACGCAGATGCTGCCCGTCCATCGCATCGTCGAGCAACCGCTCGTACGCCTCCTGACGGCGACCCAACGCCGCCCCGAAATCCACCGACAGGTCAACCGGACGGCTCGCCACCTCCGCACCCGGGCTCTTCGCCTGGATCGACATCGTGATGCCGTCCCCACGACCCAACCGGAACCGCAGCAGATTCGCCGACGCCGCCGCCCCACCCGCGGCGGGGATCAACGGACGCTGCGGCTGCTTGAACTCGACCACCACCTCCGTCGCCGTCCCCGGCAACGACTTGCCCGTCCGCAGATAGAACGGCACACCCGCCCAACGAGGAGAATCGACAGTCAACCGGGTCGCCACGAACGTCTCCGTGTTCGAATCCGGCGCGACACCCGGCTCGTCGCGGTAACCCGCGTACTGCCCCCGCACCGTGAACTCCGGCGACAGCGGCTCGATCTGCCGCAACACCGCAGCCTCCGCCTCGCGAAACGCGTCCGTGTCGTCACCCTCCGGCGCGTCCATCGCGATCAACGCGACCACCTGAAGAATGTGGTTCTGCAACACGTCACGAGTCGCGCCCACCGTGTCGTAGAACCCGGCACGACCCTGCGTGCCGAACCCCTCGGCCAGAGTGACCTGCACGTTGTCGATGTGCTCGCTGTTCCACAACGGCTCGAACAACCGATTCGCGAACCGGAACGCGTACAGGCCCTCCACGGCCTCCTTGCCCAGGTAGTGATCGATCCGGAACACCCGCGTCGGATCGAAGGCCCCCTGCAACGTCCGATCCAACTCCGCAGACGACGCCAGGTCCCGCCCGAACGGCTTCTCCACGATCACCCGACCACGATCGGCCAACCCGACCGCCGCCAACCCCTGCACCACCGAACCGAACACCATCGGCGGAATCGCCAGATAGAACACCGGCCGCTCGGCGTCGCGCAGACGCTCCGCCAGCCGCTGGTACGTCACCGGATCCGCGTAGTCGCCGGAGATCATCGACAGGTTGCCCGCCAGGGCGTCGAACGCCTCGTCGTCCACCTCGTCACTCGCCTCGGCCACCGACTTGCGGGCCGTCGCCACCAACTGCTGATCATCCCAGGGGGAGCGGGCCACCCCGATCACCGGCACATCGAGACGCCCCCGCCGGGTCAACTCGTACAGCGCCGGAAAGAGCTTCTTCGAGACGAGATCACCTGTCACGCCGAACAGCACTACCGCGTCTGAGCGCACGTGCATGGCACTTCCATCCGATCATGTGGAAACCTGATCTTCCGAACGGACAACCGCGCGCCCCACTGGAGGAATTCCCCGGCAACGACGCACGTGAGGTCGGCGACAGCGACGGCGCATACCTTGAAAAAGGCTCACCGATCAGGCGTGACGCGGGCAACACCCGACCTGATCGAACGATCTCGATCATCCTAAGGCCGGCAAACCCCGCCGCTCCACCCCGTCCCACCGATACGCCACGACCGAAGACGCCAGCGAACCTCCGCGCGACAGGGGAGAACCCGCAATGAACCTGGCAGCCGACCGATCCACCACACCCGGCCCCGAAGTGGTGTGCCTACCCATGTTCGCCACGACCCGTGCCGCCACCGCCACCGCCTTCGGCCCCGCCCTCGCCGGCGCCGACCTGCGCGAGACGTACCTGGACCTACCCGGCCACGGCGACAGCCCGGCCACCTGCCCACCCACCTCCCAGGCCCTGCTGGACACCGTCTGCGCATGGCTCGACCACCACGTCGACGCACCCGTCCTGCTCGCCGGCGCCTCCTACGGCGCCTACCTCGCCGCCGGCATCGCCCGCCAACGACCCGACCTGGTCCGCGGCCTGCTCCTCGTCTGCCCGGGCATCACCATCGCACCGGCCAGCCGCACCCTGCCCGAGCACCGCCCACCCCCCGGACCCGCCGGCTGGCTCGACGACGCCCCCACCGACCTGCGCACCCACCTCGACACCGCGCTCGGCCACCGCACCCCGACCGTCGTCGCCACAGTGCTCGCCGCCCTGCGCTCCGGCGGCCCCGGCGACGACACCTTCCAACAGACCCTGCGCACCGGCCCCGGATACGCGCTCCCCGACGAGACAAGCGACACCCCCTACCACGGCCCCGTCAGCGTGCTCACCGGCCGACAGGACCACATCGTCGGCTACGCCGACCAGTTCCACGCCATGCGCCGCTACCCCCGGGGCACCTACACCGTCATCGACTCCGCCGGGCACTACCTGCCCTACGAACAACCAGCGCTGCTGCGCGCCCTCACCCAGGACTGGCTGCGCCGGGCGCTGACCCCGCTGTCGCCAGGGCACATCACGGCACCGCGCATGCCCGACAATGGCGGGCATGGCTGACCTCGACGATATGAAGGCCGCGTTGCTCTATTACCTGCGGCGGACGCGCAACGACCTCATCTGGAAGCTCGACGGTCTGAGCGAACGCGAGGCCAGAACACCCCGCACCGTGACCGGCAACAACCTGCTCGGAGTCGTCAAACACTGCCTCAACGTCGAAGCC
Organism: Micromonospora lupini str. Lupac 08; assembly: GCF_000297395.2. Classification (GTDB taxonomy): domain Bacteria; phylum Actinomycetota; class Actinomycetes; order Mycobacteriales; family Micromonosporaceae; genus Micromonospora; species Micromonospora lupini. The sequence continues at coordinate 3,746,600 of NZ_HF570108.1, forward strand.
GCCTACTTCGGGCTGGCCTTCGGCCGGCAGTTCCCGACGCCCGAGGAACTGGTTCCCCTGCAGGCATTCGACGACGACCCGCAGGCCGACTGGTACGCGCGCGAGGACGAGACGAAAGACGGCCTGATCGACCTGTACCGTCGTGTCGCGCTGTTCGCGGACGAGACGACCGACCAGCTGCCACTCGACGCGCCCGGGCGGGTGCCGTGGTGGCGGCCAGGCCACCAGGACGTGACCCTGTACCGGATCATCCTGCACGTGACCGGCGACCTCGCTCGGCACGCCGGTCAGGCGGACATCATGCGCGAGCACCACGACGGCGCGATCGGCTGGCACCAGGACGGCACCAGCATCCCGGACGGATACGACTGGCCCGCGTACGTCACCAAGCTGCGAAAGCTAGCCGACCACTTCGCGTGACCACCCGCGCCCGGCGGCCCCGGACGGGCGATCATGGCCGATCCGAGCTGGGGGAGAGGCGACGCGGAAACGGGATGTGCCCGGCCGACGAGAACTCTCGCCGACCGGGCACATCCACGGCTGGGCTCAACTGCCGGCGCCCAGGTCCTTCAACCCCCGCGGCATCTCGGCGACGCCGCTCGTCCCGCCGGCGACGGCGTCCCGACACCCTCCCGCAGCTTGGCGTCGCACTGACCAAGGCGGGTCGCCACGGGAGCGCCGACGGTGTGTCGGCGATGGGGGACATCAGAACCGCCCGAATGCTGGCCTTCGTGGAACCTCACGACAGGCCTCGCCGGGGCCGAGAAGGCGCTCATGCCGTCTTTCCCTGCGTTTCGGCCAAAGGGGCGTCGCGGCAGGCGGGCGGTCGGGGAGCATGTGCGAGCACCGACCAGGCGAGCGGAAGTGCGACCAGCACCACCGCCTGGATCGCGAGCAACGCCGCGACGATGCCCCAACGGTCTGCCACCAGGCCGGCCCCCACGGCGACGAGCGCATACAGCACGCTACCGAGCAGCGACCCGAGCGAACCCATCGTCGCGCGTTCCCGATCGCTGAACTCGCGCTGCAGCAACGTCTGCTGAGCGATTGTCGACATGCCGTAGGCCGGTGACCCAAGCAGCACGGGCGAAAACACCGTCGGCTTGACCAAGGCCGCGACGTTCGCCACGTTGTCGAACAGCTCACCGAACAGCAGAGTACGGGCCGCGCCCACCCGGCCGACCACCCAACCACTGAGGCGAAAGCCGACGAAGGAAACGCCATGGCCGAAGGTGCGCCACAGGCCCAGAGCCCAGAGCGGCCACAGACCTGCCACGAAAACAGGCGACAACTGAGCCGCGCTTTCGCTGCTGTAACGAAGCGCCGACACCAGAGTCATCCGGCGGAGCACCGGATTACGGCGGATGCCGCGCAGGGCCGATCCGAGATGCGCCAGCAGGTTCGATTCCAGCGGGCCGTGTACCGACGGTTCCCGGACCCGCAACGCGACGAGCACGCACAGCACCTGTGGCACGACCGACAGCACGACCACCGCACGCAGCGACCACGCGTCGGCGACCACGCCACCTATGGCTGCCGCCAGCGCGAGCGCGAGCTGGAACATCGAGTTCACGTGGCCCGAGTGCCGGGGGAACTCCTCCTCCCGGTCGGCTCCGAGCAGAGTGTCGTACAGGAGCGCGTCGTTGTTGCCGCTCCACAGCGAGGTCGCCAATCCCTCCAGTACAACGGCTGCAACGAGGAGGCCGTAGCCGGAAGCGCCGGCGTACCCGAGGTGGGCGGCCACCATGACGACGGCACCGGCGATCATCGTGCCGCGACGCCCGAGCCGGTCGGAGAGCATGCCGGTGGGGACTTCGAACGCCGCGGAGGACAGCTTTTTCAGCGCAATCAGGCTCGCGGCGGTCGTGTACGAGCCGGTGACCTGCGCGAAGTAGATGACCATGATTGGCCCGTACATGCGGAAGTCGCCGAGGAAGTTGAACCAGCCCAGCAGGCGAACGTTACGGCTGACGGTCTCGTCAGCATGGTTCGGCGCAGCCGGAGCTGACCTGAGAAGGACGCGGTGGGCCGAGGAACGACGAGCGGACACAGCAGAGCTCCCGGAAAGGCGGACGGAGACGCCGAAAAGCGCCAAGGGCCGGTGACACGTGTCACCTCGCCCCGGCGACCGGGATGTGGGCTGAGTCCGCTACACGTGCGGCGTTACGAGCCTGCGACTGCGGTCGCCAGGGGGCGAATGGAAGCTCCAGCCGACGACTCAGACATCAGTGCTCCTCGGTTCCCAGGCGGACGGTCCGCAACAGCTCGCACTCTAGCGACCGACGATCTACGTGTCCGTCTATTTGTTGACGAGCACCAGACGGCGTCGCCTGGAAGCCCTCTCGGTCGATCCCCGGGTGCCACCGTCAACATTCGATAATGCACATTATGTAAAGTAGGCCGGATCGCCTGGTCCCCTCGTCGTCTTCAGTCGCGCGTCAGACCCGGCGGGCAGGCATCCTCGTCCGGTCCGACGAGGCGCGCGTTGACCAGCGGATTGCGGCGCAGGCCCGCGAGCACGAGCGTGCTGCCGCCGACGTCGGTCCAGGTGTCGTCCCAGAGGGCGGAGACGAGCCAGGAGCGATCCGCCGGAAAGAAGAGATCGGGCAGCGCCCCGTCGCCGCGCAGGTGACCGGTCCGCCAGGTGAGCGTCTGCTCGGGTCCGGCTTCGACAAGCACGTAGGACCAACCCTCGTAGATCGACACCTTCGCCGCGCGTGGGAAAACGACGTCGTGGGCGCCGGTGTCGAGATAGCCCAGCCACCAGGGCTGCTCGGGGGTGGCCGTGGCGAGTTCGCGGACCACGGCGAGTTCGTGGGCCTCCAAGCTGACGCCGCCGGGCGGGTGGAACGTGGCGTACGCGTCGAAGACCGGCGGGATTGCCGCGGTAACCGAGAGGCCTGGTGTGGTGTGGCCGGCGATCCAGTCGATGTCGCCGGCCGTGCCGATCCGCCAGCTGCGTCCGTCGCTGGTGCGTACGGGGTACCCGCTGGTCGCCGGGACGCGTTCGTCGTGACCGTCGGGGGCGACGGCTGGTACCGCTCCTGGCTCGCCACGGGTCGGCTCCGCGTGCCGCTCCGGGCAGGCGTGCTCGGGCTGGCCGTCGTGCTCGGTGTAGATGAGCGGCAGGCGGGGCCGACCGCAGGTGGAGCAGTTCGCGGCTGGCGACGTCACGTCGGCCACGATACGTGCCTCTCGATCACCGCGACCCGCTTCCAGAGCGGTCCGGCCGGTACGTCCACCAGATGGTGTCCGTACTCGTCGTACACCTGCTTGTGCACCCGCGCGAAGGCCAGCGATTCGGCGTAGCTGATCCGGCGTGCGGGTGTGTGTCGGATGGAGCCCAGCGGACTGATCAGGAAGACCAGCCGCTGGTAGGTCCGCAACCGCGCGATCCGGTCGAGTTCGGCCCGCAGCGCCGGGCCTGTCGACCTGCGCTGGTAGCGGGCCAGCGCCAGGGTGCACAGTGGTGATCGATCGTGCAGTTGCACCGGCCCGCGACTGTCGGCCGCGACCTGACGGCGGTACTGGAGGACGGCGACCGCGTCGAGGAAACTCGGCTCGCGCCACGGTTCGGCGCACCCCTGCGCCTGGCGCGCGGCGATGACGGCATCTTCTCCCCCTCTTGCGCCCCTTCCGGGTAACGCGAAAATGCTGCATAATATCCCTTATGCATGACAAAAAGGACGAATCGCTCATGGGGTTGATCGAGGAGTTCCTGACCGCCCGCGCGACCCGCAAGCCCTCCCCCCACACCCTGGCGGCCTACAGGCGGGACCTGCACGCGGTGGCCGCGCTGGTGGCCGAGGATGACACCACTCCCCTCCCCCTCGACGCGCTGTCGATCACCGACCTCTCCCCCCGCGTGCTGCGGGCGGCCTTCGCCCGGTTCGCCGCACCCCGGGCGCCCGCGTCGGTGCACCGCGCCTGGTCCACCTGGAACAGCTTCTTCACGTTCCTGGTCACCGATCAGGTGGTGGCGGGCAATCCGATGCCGGCGGTCGGTCGGCCCCGGGCGCTACTCCCCCAGCCGAAGCCGCTGCGCGGTGCGGACACCCCCGAGGTGCTGCTCGCGGCGGTTGCCCGTGACGACGGTCGGCAGCGTGATCCGTGGCCGGAGCGGGACGTGGCGGTGGTGGCGGTGGCGTTGTGCGCGGGGCTGCGCCTGTCGGAGTTGTTGGCGCTGCGGGTCGGTTCGCTGGCGGGTCGGCCGGGCGAGCGGCGGATCGAGGTCGCCGGCAAGGGTGGGCGTCCGCGGGTGGTGCCGATCGAGGCCGACCTGGACCGGGTGGTGGCGGACTACCTGGACAGTCGCCGTCGGCGTTTCGGGTCGCGGTCGGTACGCCCCGATTCGGCGTTGCTGGTGGACCGGCACGGTGAGCCGCTGCGCCGCGGTGGTCTGCAGTATCTGGTGGAGTCGTGTTACCGGCGGGCGGGGATCGGTGACCGGGTGCCGCGTGGGGCGCGGTTGCACGCGTTGCGGCACACGTTCGCGACGCGGTTGGCGGAGGACGGGGCGAGCGCTGCGGAGATCATGCGGTTGTTGGGGCATGCGTCGTTGGCGTCGTCGCAGACGTACATCGAGGTGACGGCCGGGCAGCAGCGTGAGGCGATCCGTGCCAGTCGTACCAACCGGGCGTTGGCGGCGCTGACCCCGGGGCGGGAGGCCACCGGGTGACCGGGAGTCAGCCGAGGTCGACGAGCAGGGGGCGGTGGTCGGAGATGGTGGACGGTGGGGCGGTGACGGCCCGTACGGGTGGGAGCTGGGTGAGGGCGTGCCGGTCGGCGAGGATGTGGTCGAGTTGGACGCGGGGCTGCCCGGAGGGGTAGGTGGGGCGTCGGCCCAGGGGTCGCCAGCCGGAGATGAGGCGGGCCGGGCCGGCGGGCAGGTTGAGGTCGCCGAGCAGGATGCGGGGGCCGGGTAGCGCGCGGAGGGCGCGCACGGTCTGGCGGAGTTGGCGGGCGTTCCAGCCGGGCACGAACGACAGGTGGGTCGCGGCGGCGGTGAGGGGGCCGTGTGGGGTGTCGAGGACGGCGGCGAGGACGACGCGGGGTTCGTCGTGCAGCAGGATGAGGCCGCCGCCGGGGCCGGGGACGTAGACGGGTGAGCGGACGGGGGCGGGTGTGAGTCGGGTGATGTGCCAGCTGCGGACGGGGTGGCGGCTGATGAGGCCGATGCCGTAGCAGGGTTCGCCGTGGCCGTCGTCGTCGTGGCGCAGGGGGCGGAACTGTTCGCCGGGTGTGCCGACGACGGCGGCCGCGAAGCGGTGGTGTGGCGCGTCGAGGGCGTGGGCGGCGATGGCGGTGAGGTCGAGGTTGCCGCTGCGGTGTTGGTCGAGGTCGACTTCCTGCAGGGCGAGCACGTCGGCGTCGAGGGCGGCTACGGCGGTGGCGATTCGGTCGGGGTCGACGAGTCCGTCGGTGAGGGATCGTCCGTGCAGCAGGTTGAAGGTGGCCAGGCGCACTCCTGCACCCTACGTCTCCGTGGCAGGGTTGCCGGGTGGTGAAGGTGTTGCTGTGTTCGATGCTGGTGTTCGTGGCGGTGGGCGCGTTGGGGGTGTGGTTGCGGCGTTCGCGGGGTCGTTGAGGTGAGGCTTGCCACTTGAGGTCGGTCGGCTCTGGCCTGGTGGGGAGAATTGCCGCCCGTGGACGCCATATCGCTGAGTACGTTGCTGGTCGCCGCTGCGGCGGCGGGGTGGGTGGATGCTGTGGTCGGCGGTGGTGGGTTGCTGTTGTTGCCGGCGTTGCTGGTGGCGGCGCCGGGGTTGCCGGTGGCTACGGCGTTGGGGACGAACAAGTTGGCGGCGATCTTCGGTACGGCGACGGCGGCGGCGACGTATGCGCGGCGGACGACTGTCGACTGGCGGGTCGTGGGGCCGGCGGCGGGGTTGGCGGTGTGCAGCGCGGGGGTGGGTGCGGCGCTGGCGGGTGCGGTGCCGGCGTCGGCGTACCGGCCGGTGGTGTTGGTGGTCCTGGTGGCGGTGGCGGTGTTCGTGCTGCTGCGTCCGCGCCTGGGGGTGGTGGCCCTGCCGGGGCGGCGTACGCCGGTGCGGGTGGCGGTGGCGATCGGCGTGGCCGGGGTGGGCATCGCGTTGTACGACGGGTTGATCGGTCCGGGTACGGGGACGTTCCTGGTGTTGGCGTTCACGGCCCTGGTGGGTGCGGATTTCGTGCACGGGTCGGCGATGGCGAAGGTGGTCAACGCGGGGACGAACCTGGGTGCGTTGGTGGTGTTCGGGGTGACCGGGCACGTGTGGTGGTTGCTGGGCGCGGGGATGGCGGTGTGCAACATCGCGGGCGCGGTGGTGGGTGCGCGGATGGCGTTGCGTCGTGGTTCGGGGTTCGTGCGGGTGGTGCTGTTGGTGGTGGTGCTGGCGTTGGTCGCGAAGTTGGGTCACGACCAGTGGGTGGCCCGCTGACGGAGGCGGGGCGCGGCTCCAGGGTCTGTGTCGAAGCCTGCTAGGCGCGGCGGCTGGGTGAGTCGAAGCTGCCGGCGCGGATTTCGCGCAGGGCCCGGCGGCGGGTGTCGCCGCGCAGGGTGTCGACGTAGAGGGTGCCGTGCAGGTGGTCGGTTTCGTGTTGCAGGGCGCGGGCGAGGAAACCGGTGCCGGTGATGGTGAGGGGTTCGCCGTGCTGGTCGACGCCGTGGGCGGTGGCGTGCAGGGCGCGGGGGGTCGGGAAGTACAGGCCGGGGATGGACAGGCAGCCCTCCTCGTCGTCCTGGAGTTCGTCGGAGAGTTCCAGGGTGGGGTTGACGAGGTGGCCGCGGTGGCCGTCGGCGTCGTAGACGAAGACCTGGGCGTTGACGCCGATCTGTGGTGCGGCGACGCCGGCGCGGCCGGGCTCGCCGAGCAGGGTGTCCATCAGGTCGGTGACCAGGGCGCGCAGGCCGGCGTCGAAGGTGGTGACCGGGTCGCATTCGGTGCGCAGGACGGGGTCGCCGATGATCCGGATGGGCCGCATGGTCATGGGGGTCAGCGTATCGCCGTCGGTGGCGGGGTCAGTGTCCGGCCAGGGTGGCGCGGACGGGTGTGGTCTTCGCGGCGGCTTCGGCGACTTCGGCGTGGGCGTCGCTGTCCCAGGTGATGCCGCCGCCGGCCCAGGTGTGCAGGTGCTCGCCGTCGGCGGCGGCGGTGCGGATGGTGAGGCCGAGGTCGATGTGGCCGGGGGTGACCCAGCCGAGGGCGCCCATGCTGGCGCCGCGGCCGACGGGTTCTGCGGCGGCGATGTGGGTCAGGGCGGCGAGTTTCGGTGCGCCGGTGACGGAGCCGCCGGGGCAGGTGGCGCGTAGCAGGTCGGCGAGGCCGAGGCCGTCGGCGGGGGTGGCGCGGACGGTGGATTCGGCCTGCCAGAGGTCGCACCAGCGGCGCACGGTGAACAGGTCGTCGACGGTGACGGTGCCGGTGCGGGCGATGCGGGCGAGGTCGTTGCGTTCGAGGTCGACGATCATGATGTGTTCGGCGCGTTCCTTGGCGCTGGTGAGCAGTTCGGCGCGGCCGGTGGGGGTGGCGGGGCGGGTGCCCTTGATGGGTCGGGTGATGAGGTGTCCGTCGCGGACCTCGATGAGGGTTTCCGGGGAGGCGCAGCCGATGGCCCAGTTGTCGCCGGTGAGGACGCCGCCGTAGCGGGCGCCGGGTAGTGCGCCGAGGCGGCGGAGGGCGGGCAGTGGGTCGCCGGTGTAGGGGGCGGCGGCGTGGCCGACGAGGTTGGCCTGGTAGAGGTCGCCGCGGGCGATGGCGGCGCGGACGGCGTCGACGGCGGCGGCGTGTTGCTGTGGTGTCCAGCTCTCGGTCCACGCACCGAGCCACCAGGGTGTCGCCGCGCGGGCGGGGGCGCGTCGGGTGGGGCCGTGGTCGTAGACGACGACGGCGAGGTCGGGCAGGGTGGGGGCGGGTTCGGGCGCGGGGGTGGGGGCGCCGGCGAGGTGTGCTCCGGCGGCGGCGGAGAGGTAGAGGGCGGCGCCGCAGGGTCCGGCGGTGTCGTGGTGGCCGGTGGTGGGGCGGGTGAGGTCGCGCAGGTTCAGGCCGTGGGCGGCGAGGAACTCTTCGGCGAGTGCGGCGGGGTCGCCGCCGTCGGTGCGGTGCCAGTGCAGGCGGGCGCGTTCGGCGAGTGTGTCGCGACAGGCTGTGGGTGCCGCCGGCACATCGACCAGCACCTGTGGGAGCGTTTCCACGCCGTATGGTCCGACCTTCCTCATCCGTTCAGTGGATTTCCCGTACGCCAGGCCGCCACCTGCTCGATGCTGGACACTTTCGCTTGGTACTGTGCGTCACTGGTCATGTGAACCATGACACAGTGCCCCCACAGTCCGGAGAACCCGATGTGCCAGCACCAACCGACCTGCCCCTCCGCTGAAGCCACCGACCGGGAAGCCGCACGAGTCCTCGCCTGCTTCCGTGAGCAGGGCTGGAGCCTGCTCTGCAACGGTGTCATCGTCTTCGAGGACACCGGCGAGCTGCTCCCCGACGGCAGCAGCATCGCACCGCACCGCGGCCCCGCCCGCCACGCTCTCGTGGCCTGAACGACCACCCAGCGTCACCGAACAGCCGCCGTCGACCCAGGCTAGTCCCCCGGTACGGGACGTCCCCGCCCAGGTCGCAGCGGCAGCCGGGGCAGGCCGTACCGCCCGCCCCGGCTCGCCCGAGGAGCGTCAGTCCTCGAATGCCTCGGGCGACGGGCACGAGCAGACCAGGTTCCGGTCGCCGTACGCGCCGTCGATGCGCCGCACCGGCGGCCAGTACTTACCGGCCCGGTCCACCCCGGCCGGGTATGCGCCCACCGACCGCGGGTACGGGTGCGGCCACTCGTCGCCGCTGACCATCGCCGCGGTGTGCGGCGCGTTGGTCAGGGGGTTGTCCCCCGCCGGCCACTGCCCCGCCGCGACCTGCTCGATCTCCGCCCGGATCGCGATCATCGCGTCGCAGAACCGGTCCAGCTCGGCCAGGTCCTCGCTCTCGGTCGGCTCCACCATCAGCGTCCCGGCGACGGGGAACGACATCGTCGGCGCGTGGAAGCCGTAGTCGATCAGCCGCTTCGCCACGTCGTCGACGCTCACGCCTGTCGCCTTCGTCAACGGCCGCAGGTCGAGGATGCACTCGTGCGCCACCAGGCCCTTGTTGCCGGCGTACAGCACCGGGTAGTGCCCGCGCAGCCGCGCCGCCACGTAGTTCGCGGCGAGGACCGCCACGCCGGTGGCCCGGGTCAGGCCCTCGGCGCCCATCATCCGCAGGTACGCCCACGGGATCGGCAGGATGCCCGCCGACCCGTACTTCGCCGCCGAGATCGCCGGCGTCGCGTCGGCGTGCGCGCCCAGCGGGTCGCCGGGCAGGAACGGCGCGAGGTGCGCGCGTACCGCCACCGGGCCGACGCCGGGGCCGCCGCCGCCGTGCGGGATGCAGAACGTCTTGTGCAGGTTCAGGTGCGACACATCCGCGCCGAACCTGCCCGGCTTGGCGAACCCGACGAGGGCGTTGAGGTTCGCGCCGTCGACGTACACCTGCCCGCCGGCGTCGTGGACCTTCGCGCACAGCGACGCGATGCCCGTCTCGTACACGCCGTGCGTCGACGGGTACGTCACCATGATCGCGGCGAGGGCGTCGCGGTGCTTGTCGATCTTCGCGTCCAGGTCGACGAGGTCGACGTTGCCGTTGTCGTCGCAGGCCACCACGACGACGCGCATGCCGGCCATCACGGCCGACGCGGCGTTGGTGCCGTGCGCCGACGACGGGATCAGGCACACGTCGCGGTGCGTCTCACCCCGCGAGGCGTGGTACGAGCGAATCGCCAGCAGACCGGCCAGCTCACCTTGCGACCCGGCGTTGGGCTGCACGCTCACCGCGTCGTAGCCGGTCACCTCGGCCAGCCACGACTCCAGCTGACCGATCATCTCCCGGTACCCGGCGGTCTGCGCGTCCGGCGCGAACGGGTGGACGTTCGCGAACTCCGCCCAGCTGACCGGCTCCATCTCGGTGGTCGCGTTCAGCTTCATCGTGCACGACCCCAGCGGGATCATGCCCCGGTCCAGGGCGTAGTCGAAGTCCGACAGCCGCCGCAGGTAGCGCAGCATCGCCGTCTCCGAGTGGTGGCTGCGGAACACCGGGTGGGTGAGGAAGTCACTGGTGCGGGCCAGGTCGACAGGCAGGGCCGCGTCCACGGCCCCGTCGAACGCGGGCACCCCGAACGCCGCCCACACCTGCGCCAGGTGCGCGAGCGTGGTGGTCTCGTCGCAGGACACGCCCACCCGGTCGGCGTCGACCAGCCGCAGGTTCACGCCCCGCTCGGCGGCGGCCGCGACGACCTGCGCCGCCGCGCCCGGCACGCGCGCGGTGACGGTGTCGAAGAACGCGACGTCCGCGACGTCGACGCCGCCGGCGCGCAGCCCGGCCGCGAGCCGCGCCGCCATGGCGTGGGTACGCGTCGCGATCTCCCGCAGTCCGTCCGGGCCGTGGTAGACGGCGTACATGCCGGCCATCACGGCGAGGAGCACCTGCGCGGTGCAGATGTTGCTTGTCGCCTTCTCCCGGCGGATGTGCTGCTCGCGGGTCTGCAACGCCAGCCGGTACGCCGGGTTGCCGTCGGCGTCGCGGGACACCCCGACGAGGCGGCCGGGCAGCATCCGCTCCAGGCCGGAACGCACCGCCAGGTAGCCGGCGTGCGGTCCACCGAAGCCCATGGGTACGCCGAAGCGTTGGGTGGTGCCGGCGGCGATGTCCGCGCCGATCTCCCCCGGTGCGCGCAGCAGCGTCAACGCCAGCAGATCCGCGGCGACGGTGACCAGCGCCCCGACGGCGTGCGCCGACTCGACGAGACCCGCGTGGTCACGGACCGCCCCGGACGCCCCCGGGTACTGCAGGTGCAGACCGAAGAACTCCCCCGGCAGCTCGTCGCGCTCGACGTCGACGACCCGCACCTCGATGCCGAGCGGCTCGGCCCGGCTGGTGATCACCGCGATGGTCTGCGGCAGGGCGTCGGCGTCGACGACGTACACCCGGCTCTTGCTCTTGGACGCGCGCCGCGCGAGGGTCATGGCCTCCGCGGCGGCGGTGCCCTCGTCGAGCATCGAGGCGTTCGCGGTGGCCAGGCCGGTCAGGTCGGTGACCATCGTCTGGAAGTTCAGCAGCGCCTCCAGGCGGCCCTGGCTGATCTCCGGCTGGTACGGGGTGTATGCCGTGTACCAGGCCGGGTCCTCCAGCACGTTACGGCGGATCACCGCCGGGGTGTGCGTGCCGTGGTAGCCCAGACCGATCATCGACACGGCGACGGTGTTGCGCGCCGCGAGGGCCCGCAGCTCGGCGATCGCCTCGGCCTCGGTGGCCGCCTCCGGCAGGTCGAGGGTGCCGTGCCAGCGGATCACCTCGGGGATCGCGGCGTCCATCAGCTCGTCGATCGAGTCGTGCCCGACGGCCTCCAGCATGCGGCGCTCGTCGTCCGCTCCGGGACCGATGTGACGGGTGGCGAACTGCTCTACGGACATCAGGGGCGCTCCCGGGCGAGGTCGACGGATCGGCCTCCCCCTCTGTCGCGCCCGCACAGCGCTCCACAGTGCCTGCCCACGAGGTCCTTTTGCCTGAGAGGTTCCGGGGAGGATTTGCCCCTTCGGCGCCGCCCCTGCTGCTGTCGGGCGGTCTCTCCCACGTGGGTGGTACCGGCATGGTCAACGCTACCAGCGCCGGTGTTTCCGGCAGATGTCCTACCCCTGTGACGTCACACGCCGGCCGGCGCGGCCAGCGGCGCGGCCCCGCCGGCGACCCGCTCGGCAAGCGCCGGCAGCACCGTCCCCAGCGGCGCGTCGACGCACACCGTGGCGTACCCGTCACCGCGGGTCGGCCCCTGGTTGACGATCGCCACCGCAATGCCCCGTTTCGCCGCCCGGATCACGAACCGGCGCCCCGACATGACAGTCAACGACGACCCGAGCACCACCACCGCGCGCGCCTGCTCCACAAGCGCGAAACACCGCGCCACCCGCTGCGGCGGCACGGTCTCGCCGAAGAACACCACGTCCGGTTTCAGCATCCCCGTCCCGCAGATCCCGCAGTCCACCGGCCGGAACCCGGCCACCTGCTCGTCGGGGAGATCCACATCACCGTCCGGGTTGACGGCGGCGACGCGGGCCACGAAGTCCGGGTTGGCCTCACGCAGCCGCCGGTCGACCTCCTCCCGGGAGGTCAGGTTGCCGCAGTCCAGGCAGACCACCTCGTCGAGGCGGCCGTGCAACTCGACCACCCGGTCGCTGCCGGCGGCGCCGTGCAGCCCGTCGACGTTCTGCGTGATCACCGCGTCGACCAGACCGGCGCGTTGCAGCCGCGCCACCGCGCGGTGCCCGTCGTTCGGCGCCGCCCGCGCGATCAGCCGCCACCCCAGGTGGCTGCGCGCCCAGTACCGCCGCCGCGCCAGGGGATCCCGGGTGAACGCCTGGAAGGTCATCGGGGTGTGCCGGCGCGCCACCCCGCTGGGCCCCCGATAGTCCGGGATACCCGATTCGGTGGACAGGCCCGCACCGCTGAGCACCACCACCTGACCACCGGCCACCAGCGAGGTCAACGCGTCCAGACTGTTCGTCACCCCTCCATGCTGCCTCAGCGCACCCGCCGACGCCGAACACCCGCCGCGTCTACACCGCGACGACGTCCGCGACGACGCACGCGATGTTGTCCGGCGCCCCCGCGGCCCGCGCCGCGGCGATCAGGTCCCGCACCGCGCGCTGCGGATCGGCCGCCGCGCGCAGCGTCGCGAACAGGGCCGCCCGGTCGACGACGGCCCACAGCCCGTCGGAGCACAGCAGGTACCGGTCACCGGGCAGCGCCGTGCGCAGCGCCAGGTCGGCCTCGACCTGCTCACCGCCGCCGAGCGCCCGCACCAGCAGCGCCCGCTGCGGATGCGCGCCCGCCTCGTCGCGGTCGAGCCGACCCTGATCCACCTGGGCCTGCACCCACGTGTGGTCCTGCGTCAGCAGGGACAACTCACCGTCGCGCAACAGGTACGCCCGGGTGTCACCGACGTGCACCACCGCCAGGTGGGTGCCGCTGCGCAGCAGCGCGGTGAGCGTCGTCGCCGGCTGGTGCTCGTCGGTCGCCAGCCGCCGCACCACCCGGTCGGCGTCGGTGACCGCCCCCGCCAGCGTCGTCAGCAGGTCGACGGGCGGCCCGTCGGCGAGATCCACCGCGGTCAGGGCGTCGACGGCGGCGGCGCTGGCGGCCGCGCCGCCGGGCCCTCGCACCCCGTCGGCGACGGCCAGCAACCGGTCACTGGCGTACGCGACGTCCTCGTTGCTGTCCCGCACGATCCCGCTGTCACACCCGGTGGCGTAGCGGACGGCGACGGCACGGTTCGTTCTCGACGACATGGTGGTGCTCCCTTCGGACAGGTGATCCACGAGGAGGCCGGCGAGCCGGGCGCGAGCCGCGGTGTCGACCGACACCTGCCGCCAGTACGCGGTGACCGCCTCCGCCGCCGCCGCGGGCTCCAGGTCGCACACGCCGCGGATCTGTGCCAGCGGCATGCCGATGCGACGTAACTGGGCCACCAGCCGGGCCAGCGGCACCTGCCGCGGGTCGTAGAGCCGGTAGCCCGACTCGGGATCCACCGCGGCCGGCGTCAGCACCCCCACCCGCGCGTACAGGCGCAACGCCTTCGGCGTCAGCCCCGCCGCCCGGGCGAACGCCCCGATGGTCAGCAACCCCACGTCGGCATCCTCCTCGCGCCGGTCACGGCGACCGGCACCCGTCACCCTGGGGGTTGCCCACAGGTCAAGGTCAAGCCCACCGCCCGCGCCGGTAGGTTGGACACATGCGCGTCGTCATCGCCGGAGGCCACGGCAAGATCGCCCTGCTGCTGGAGCGTCACCTCGCCGACCGCGGCGACACCGCCGTCGGCCTCATCCGCAACCCCGACCAGGCCGACGACCTGCGCGCCGCCGGCGCCACCCCGATCGTCTGCGACCTGGAGCACGCCGACGTCGACGAGGTCGCCGCGCACCTGCGCGACGCCGACGCGGTGGTGTTCGCCGCCGGCGCCGGCCCGGCAGCGGCGCCGCGCGCAAGGACACCGTCGACCGGGCCGCCGCCGCGCTGCTCGCCGACGCCGCCACCCGCGCCGGCGTCCGCCGCTACCTGCTGGTCTCCTCCATGGGCGTGGACAGGCCACCGGCCGCCGGCACCGACGACGTGTGGGCCGCCTACCTGCGCGCCAAACGCGCCGCCGAGGACGACCTGGGCGCCCGCGACCTGACCTGGACGGTGCTACGACCCGGGCGGCTCACCGACGACGAACCCACCGGGCAGGTCACCCTCACCCGACACGCCGGCCGGGGCGCCATCAGCCGCGCCGACGTCGCAGTGGTCCTCGGCGCGCTCCTCGACGAACCCCGCACCGCCGGCGCGACCCTCGAACTCGTGAGCGGACCGACACCGATCGCCGACGCGATCCGCGCCGCCGCCCTCTGAGCCGTACCCCGCCGGCCTGCTGCCTCCCTCCCGCCCGGCGCTGGCGGTCGCTCTGTCCCCTGTGCCGCCCTGGCGTTGACACCGCGAACCCCCACTGTCAGACTTTTATGACACGGGATGTCAGAGAAATCTGACACGGCTCGGAGGAGGGAATTTCCGGATGAGTGGCACCCCGCCGACCGGCGACGAGTTGGTGCCGCTGCTGGCCGCGCTGGCCAACCCGCACCGGCTGCGGATCCTTGCTGCCCTGGTCCAAAGACGCACCTACGTCAGCGAACTGGCACGACGCCTGCACATGAACCGGCCGCTGCTCTACATGCACCTGCAGAAGTTGGAGGCGGCCGGTCTGGTGACTGGCGAACTGGTGACCGCACCCGACGGCAGCTCGGTGAAGTACGTCCAGGCCGTGCCGTTCACCCTGGCCCTGGACCTGGACGTGATCGCGCTCGCCGCGCAGACCCTGACCGGCCCGGTGCCGGCCGTAGAACGGGAGTGAGCAATGACCCCTCAGATGGCGTCGGACATGGCGCAGACCTCCACCATCGCCTCGACGGTGGTCGTGGTGACGGTGATCGCCATCGCCGCCTTCGTCGCGATCGGCCTCTACCGCGCGCGGCATGGTGCGGCCCGTGAGACGAGCTATCGGGTGCTCGCCGAGCGCAGCGCCGACAGCGCCCACGCCGTGGCGGACGAACTCAAGGGCGTGCGCGACGAACTCGGCGACGTCCGGCAGCGGTTGGCCGCGCTGGAGAAGCTCCTGAGTCAGATCGGTTGACGTGCCGAGTCGACGAGGACGTGCGACATGACCACCACCTGGGCTCGACTGCGGACACGCACCCGGCGCCTCACCGGTGCCGCCGCCCTTCTGGCGGTGGCCACGGCGGCCACTCCAATCGCAGCCCCACCCCCGGCCCCCCACGTCGCCACCGCCGACGAGTTGACCGCCGGCGAGAACTACCTGCGCGCCTACATGGATGAGATCAAAGCGCCCGGCCTGGCGTACGCGGTCGTCGGCGGCGACGACGTGCTCATCCGGGGCGCATGGGGTCTCGACGGCGACGGCCGGCCGATCACGACACGGACGCCGTTCCTGCTCGGGTCGACGAGCAAGTCGTTCACCGCGCTGGCGGTGGCGCAACTGGCCGAGGCCGGCCGCGTCGACCTCGACACCCCGGCGTCCACCTA
This sequence comes from Micromonospora lupini str. Lupac 08, assembly GCF_000297395.2. GTDB lineage: Bacteria > Actinomycetota > Actinomycetes > Mycobacteriales > Micromonosporaceae > Micromonospora > Micromonospora lupini. The sequence continues at coordinate 3,762,229 of NZ_HF570108.1, forward strand.
CCTCCCGTGGCTGCGCCTCGGTGACGCGCAGACCGCCCGGACGGTCACCATCCGCCACCTGCTCACCCACACCAGCGGACTCCCGCAGGTGTGGAGCACCACCCTGACCGACCGGTACGACAACCGCCCCGGCGGCCTGGCCCAGTCCGTACGTGACCTCGCCACCCTGCGGCCCACCACCGCTGTCGGGCGGACCTATCAGTACAGCGACGCCAACTACATGATCCTCGGCGCGCTCGTCGAGAACGTCAGCGGCGACACCTTCGGCGCATACCTGCGCCGACACGTGCTCGACCCCCTGCGGATGACGCACTCCGCGGCCTCCGCCGACGAGGCCAACGCCCTCGGAATTCCGGCCGGGCACCGCTACTACCTCGGTCGGCCACAACGTTTCGCTGCGCCATTCGACACCGCCGGAGTGCCTTACGGCTTCCTCGCCGCCAGCCTCGACGACCTGTCCCACTACGCCATCGCACAGCTGGGCGGCGGCCGCTACGGCGACACCCGGATCCTCGGCCCTGACCGCACCCGACAGATGCACACCGGAACCGTGGCCACCGGTCACGGCACCTACGGGTTCGGCTGGCAGAACAGCACGCTCGACGGCATCGGCACCCGCATGGTCTGGCACGCCGGCGCGACCCCCGACTACTTCACCCACATCGTGCTGACCCCCGACGCGAACCTCGCCGTGATCATCATGACCAACGTCTACGGTCTGCCGATGGACGCACAACTCAGCGCCGGGGCGTTCAACCTCACCCGCATCCTGCACGGCGGCGCACCCGCGTCCGTCAGCGCCGACCCCATCCACTCCTGGGTCCTGGCCGGGCTGGCCGCCGTCACCGCGCTGCTGCTCACCGCCCTGGCCTACTCCTGGATCCGCCTGGCCCGCGGCCGGCGCCAGAGCACCATCCGGCGCGCCCCACCACTCGCCGCCACTGCCGCCGAGGTGGCGGCGTGCGCCGCCGTGGCGGCCGGCGCCGCCTGGCTGGTGCCGTCCTTCTGGGAGGGCGCCGGACTCGTCAAACTCCAGTTGTGGGCACCAGACATCGGACACGGCATCACAGTCGTCATCACCCTGGCCGCCATTCTCGCGCTGACCCGACTGGGCATGGGTGTGTACGCCGTGCTCCCCCACGGATCGTCCTCGCCGACACGAACGACCGAGACTCCCGTGCACCCCGAGCAACGAGGCAACTGAAACGCCACCCGGGCGGGGCTCGCCCTACGCGGACCCCACCCGGGTGCGTCACCGCTGGTGATGACGCGGCAACGCCGCCTGCCCCGCCGCGCCACCCACGAAGGGCGCCCCCGGCGTCTCCTTCGCGATCCGGTCCATCGTGCGGGCCAACTGCTCACTGCCGTCGTCGAGATGCCGCGCCGCCGCCTGCATGTGCGACACCATCATCTCCCCGAAGATCCGCAACGCCTCCCGGGTCGCCACCGTGTCGTCGAAGCTCGACCCGGCCGAACTGCGGTACTCCGCCACCGCCCGCTCAGCCTCCTGCTTCGCCTCCTCCGCCGCGGCCCGCATGTAACTCTCGTACTGCACCCGCGCGTACTCGGCGACCCGCCGCGCGTAGTCGTGCGCCTGCGCGATGATCTGCTCGGCCTCCCGCTGCGCCGCCGACAGCAGATTCACCTCCTTCGCCGCCGGCACCTTCGCCGCCGCCGGAGTGCTCGGGATCACCCCGTGCCGGTGCAACTCCACCCGATCGGTGAGCCGCTCGTTCTCCGCCCGCAGGTTCGCGATCTGCGTCGCCAACAGATCCAACTCGTCGGCCACCTGCACCCGGAACCGGTCCACGTCCGCGTTGTCGTAGCCACGCCGCGCGAACGGCGCCGTCCCGAACTCCCACCGCCGAACCCGGTCGGAGGTCATCCGCACCTGCACACCGCCGGACACCTGCATACCGTCGTACCGGCTGATCGGGGTCGCGCTCACCGCTCACGCCTCTCGTTCGCGACTACGGGGCCCGCGAGCCCCTCACTCGACTGCTGGGCCGCCGTACGCCACGCCGGGCCGTACCACTGCTTGCCCAGACCCTCGTGATGCACCTGACCCTCGTGGTAACCCGCCCGCGCCAACGACTGCACCGCGTGCGACACCATCTCGTCCGACCCGCACACGTACACGTGCCGCGAACGCCAGTCACCATCGGCCAACGCCCGGTCCACCGCGGACACGAACTCACCCGGCCGGTTCACGTCGGCGCCCACCACGTACGTCACCGTCAACCACGGACACGACGACGCCAACTTGTCGATCGCGTCGCTGTCGTAGAACTCGCTGCGCGACCGCGCACCCACATACAGGTCCACGCGACGACGGGAACCCTCCGCGGCGACCTGCTCCACCAACGCCTTCACCGGCGCCCAGCCGGTGCCCGACGCCAACAGCAACAGATCACTGGAACCCGCCGACCACAACGCCAGGCGCTCCCCCACCGGCGCGGCCAGGTGCACACGGTCCCCCACCGCCGACCCGTACACCAGCCGCGACGACACCGCGCCACCCGGAGCGGCCCGCACATGCAACTCCAGCGTGCCGTCGGCACGCGGCGCGTTCGCCGGTGAGTAGTACCGCCACGACCGCACCGACGGATGCGACACCCCGATCGACTGACCCGGGGTGAACGGCAACAGGTACTGCGGGCGCACCGTCAACACCGCCACGTCGAACGCCCGCCGCTCGTGGGCCACGATCTCGGCCACCCACCACGGCGGGTTCACCGCCTCGGCGGCCTGCGCCGCCTCCATCATGACCTGCGCGATCAGCCCGTACGCCGCCGCCCAGTCCTGGGCCAGCTCATCGGTCCACTGGTCGGCGAGGAAATGCTGCAACGTCGCCAGCAGCGCCTCACCGACCGCCGGATAATGCTCCGCGCGGACCGCGAACTTCCGGTGATCCGCGCCGAGGTCCTGCAGGAAACCCACCAGCCGATCGACCTGATCCACATGGGACACGATGTGCCCCAACGCGGTGACCAGCCGATCGCGCTGCCCCGCCATGTTCGTGGGGAACATCTGCCGCGTCTCGGGATGCGCCAGAAACAACGTCGAATAGAAGTAGAGCGGCACCTCGTCGCCGTGCCCGGCGACGAGGGACCAACTCTGCTTGAGTCGGGCCGCGTCCACGCTCAGACGCCCGGACGCTCTCCGGCGGCCACCACCTGGTCCTGCACCTGCGCCAGCACCGCCCGCACGTCGTCCTGCACGTCGGCCGGAACACCCAACTCGGCAAGCGTCGCGATCAGGTACTCACCCACCTTGGCGTAGTGCGCCACCGGAATGCCCAACGGCTGGTGCGCCTCGGCCAACCCGCGACCCGTGTACTCGTTCGGGCCACCCAGCACCACCGTCAACATCAACGCCAGGTGCCGACGCTGACCCGCCATGTCCACAGTGGCGAAATAGCCCGCCAACTCCGGATCGGCGAGCACCTTGTCGTAGAACAGCTCCACGGCCGCCTTCACCGAACTCGCGCCGCCGATGCGGTCGTAATTCGAGGCGGGAGCGGTCTCTTCCGTAACCGTCACGGTCGTTCCTTCCGGGGTGACAGGTCGCGCGCGCGGTGACGCGCAGGGGCAACGGCCACCGACGTCACACCGTCAAGCCACGGCGCCGCACCGGGGACCGTGACGGACCATAGCGTGCCCGCGACCTCCGGTCAGGGCCCCCCTATCGGTTTCCCGACAGTCGACGCACACGTACCGTCACCACAGTCGACCCCGAAGATCCACCGTCGGCAACCGGAAGAACACCCACCGTATCCACTGTGGAATCGATCACCGGGGAAATCGTCACCCGGACCTCACGACCTGACCCACAGTCACCAGACGGACGCGGCCAAAAAAGTCATACGTGTTGACGGGCCGCGCACCAGCAGACGCGCAGCGCGACTCAGCCGGCCCGCCGCCGTGCCCGCCGCGCCGCCAACTCGTCACCCACCGGATCCGACGCGGACCCCACCACCGGCTCCGCCGGACCGCTCACCGCCGGCTCCGCCGGCAGATGCGACAACGAGCCCTGAATCTCCTTGAACGCCCCACCGATCGCGATCCCGAAGACGCCCTGCCCACCCTGCAACAGGTCGACCACCTCCTCCGGAGACCGACACTCGTACACAGTCGTCCCGTCGGAGATCAGCGTGATGCCCGCCAGATCCTCCACACCACGCGACCGCAACGCCTCGATCGCCTTACGGATGTTCTGCAGGGACACCCCCGCGTCCAACAACCGCTTCACGACCTTCAACACCACCAGATCTCGGAACGAGTACAACCGCTGCGTCCCCGAACCCGACGCGTCCCGGACGCTCGGCACCACAAGCGTCGTCCGCGCCCAGTAATCCAACTGCCGATAACTGATGCCCACCGCGTGGCACGCCGTCACACCTCGGTAGCCCACCGAGCCGTCACCCTCAGTCGCCACACCCGGCGACGAGGCACCCGGCTCACCCAACTGTGTACCCGGATCGGAATCCTGCGGCTCATGCATCCGGACAACCTCCCCGTCAGTGCGGCGACACATCGTTTCCTCCGATGCGCACCCCTCGACACGGCAACCCTAACGCCACCCTCAGGGGTTACCACGGAGGAACCGACGCGACACGCCGCGCAGCCACCGAGAAAGATCACCAACCACGCGCCGCCGTCACCCACCGTGACACCAGCGCGGAACCGAGCCGCTCGCTCAGCCCGCGAAATCCTCCGGACGCACCTGCTCCAGGAACTCGCGGAACTTCTCCACCTCGTCCTCCTGCTCATCGGGGATAACGATCCCCGCCTCGCTGAGGACCTGCTCCGCACAACGAATCGGCGCACCGACCCGCAACGCCAACGCAATCGAATCGCTCGGCCGCGCCGACACCCGCACCCCATCACCGATCAACAGATCCGCGTAGAACACGTTCTCCTTCAGCTCGGTGATCTCCACCGCCTGCAACGGCGCCTGCAACGCCGCCAACACATCCCGCAGAAGATCATGCGTCAACGGACGGGCCGGCTTGACCCCCTGCTGCTCATAAGCGATAGCCGTGGCCTCGACCGCGCCGATCCAGATCGGCAGATAGCGGTCGCCCTCGACCTCCCTGAGCAGGACGATCGGCTGGTTGCTGGGCAGCTCCACCCGAACTCCGACCACGCTCAGCTCGCGCACCGCCGCCTCCGTGTCGTTGTCACCTACGCCGCACCGCGCCCTTCCCTGCACGGTACACGGACCGCAACACGGCCGTCCGATGCGCTTCAGCACCACGCCCGCGCCAGAAAGGGGTTACCCCGGCAAGCCTACGGCACGCTTCGGAGAAGAGATCTTTCCGCTCCACCGCCACCTGCCGGGCACCCTCACCGACCCAACGTCGAGCGCAGCCCCACCCGCACCAACGCCGCGTGCAACTGCTCCGACAACGCCACCAACTCCCGCGCCGTCTCCGCCGCCCGCGCCCGCGCCGCCGGATCACTCTGCCGCGCCAACGGCGCCACCAACTGCGCGAACAACCCGACCTCACGATCGGCCGCACTCCGGTAACCCCGCAGATGCCGCGGCTCCAACCCGTACGCCGCCAAACCCGCCACCGCCGACGCGATGATCAACGCATCCGCGTCATACCACCCCGGCGGATCCGACACCAACACACCGAGCCGCTCCAACTCCACCAGAGTCGACTCGTCGATCCCAGAACGGGCCACCAACTCAGCCCGGCCGAGCCGCACCTGCGACGACTCGGCCGGCTCCGCCGACTCCCGACCCGGCACCGCACCATCGGGCCCCACCGCAACCAACGCCGGCCGCGACCGCTCCGGCTGCTCACCGGACGAATCCCACTGCGCCAACTGCTCACGGATCACCCGCAACGGCAGGTACCGATCCCGCTGCGCGGTCAACACGAACCGCAACCGCGCCACATCGTCCCAGCTGTACTTCCGGTAACCCGCCGCCGTCCGCTGCGGCTCCACCAGCCCCTCGGCCTCGAGGAACCGCAGCTTCGAAATGGTCGTGTCCGGGAAATCCACCCGCAACTGCCCCAGCACCTCACCGATGCTCATCAGCGGCTGGGACCGGGCCGCCCCGGGTGGCGTGGAGGCCGCAGGCTCGTTCACCCCCGGCCGGCCTCCTCCTCCGGGCGCGGACCGGCGATGAACACCACCCGGAACTTACCGATCTGAACCTCGTCACCATTGCTCAACGTGGCCGCCTCAACCCGCTCACGATTCACGTACGTGCCGTTCAGGCTACCCACGTCCCGCACCGTGAACGTCCCACCATCACGGTGGAACTCCGCGTGCCGGCGCGACACCGTCACATCGTCGAGGAAGATGTCACTGTCCGGATGCCGGCCACTGGTCGTGACATCGTGGTCCAACAGGAACCGGGCACCCGCATTCGGACCGCGACGAACCACCAGCAGCGCCATACCCGGCGGCAACGAACCGGACATCCGGCTCGGCACCACATCGGTGTCCGGCCCTTCCAGCACTTCGTCGAGCGAGCCGAGATTGAGCGTCGAGGTGACGTCGAGTGGGGGGAACTCGTCGTCTGGGCGCGTCATGGGACCACCTCACGGATCTGTTCGGTCGGCGTCGGGTAATGGCGGGTCTGGCCGCCGGGCGTTCGTTCACCCGGCGGCTGGCTCCCCGTGCCCGGGAAGGCAATTCCACAACGCTCAACTAATGGGTTCTTCTCGGTCGACTGGGCGAGCCTAGCCAGCGCCGAAATGCAGGGCAACCGGACGCGCGCAGACAACACGCACACCGGATCAAGCACACTCAGCCTTCGGTGATCTTCTGGTACGCGCCCGCCGTCAGCAACCCGTCCGTCGCCGTCGGATCGTTCGGCGTGATCTCCACCAACCAACCCGCACCGTACGGATCCGTGTTGATCAGCTCAGGAGTGTCACCCAACGCGTCGTTACGCGCCGCCACCGTGCCCGCGACCGGCGCGTAGATCTCCGACACACTCTTGGTCGACTCGATCTCACCCAGCGAGTCACCGGCCGCCACGACCGCACCCGCCTCCGGCAACTGCACGTACACGATGTCACCCAACGCGTCCTGCGCGAAGTGCGTGATGCCGACCCGGACCGAGCCGGTGCCGTCACCCGCCACCCACTCATGCTCGGCGGTGTATCGCAGATCCTCGGGAATCACCAGACGCGTCCTCATCCATCGGTGCCCCGGACCACCCGGGCCCGGCGCGGCCGCGCCGGTCAGGAGACCGGACGGGCGTGTTCCTACTTGGTCGGCACGTGCAGCGCCGAAACCTCGGCAACCTCACGCTCCCCAAACGTCACGTTACCGCCGTCACCCCGGACCGACGCGACCACCCCACCAGGAATGTTCAACGCCGTACGCATCGTCGCCGGATCACCGATCACCGTGATCGTGAACGGCCCCGTCAACCGACGCCCCTCCACCATCAACGACCCGTTGTCCCCATCCAGGAAGTACGTCGATGCGATCACCCGCACCGTCGCCCGGTCACCACCGGAGATCTGCATCGCCTCCGCGCCCGCGCCCCGCAACTCCTGCACCGCGTCCAACACCCGGTCCGCCGTGATCGGCTTGATCCCGTTGCTGGTGAACTGCACCGTCAACCCCGGCCCCACCGCCGGCAACGTACCCGCCAGAATCCCCAGCTCGTCCGCCCGACGAGTCGCCTCGTCCAACGCCGCCTGCCGACCCTGCGCACCCGAGGCCAACTGCCGCTGACTGTCCTCCAACGCCCGAATATCCTGCTGCAGGCGATTCTCCCGCGCATCCAGATCCGACAGGATCCGCACCAGGTCCTCCTGACGCGTCGCCCCCAACGTCGGATCCGTCGACGTCGTCCGCAACTGCACCACCAGGGTGAACCCCAGCAGCGCCAACAACGCCGCGATCATCACCCCCGCAGCACTGAACCGCGACCGACCCGCCACCACCGGCGCAGTCGGCTCAACCACCGGCTCGTCGACCGGTTCACCCGCACGCGACACCGCGCTCAGGTCCACCGTCGCACCGTCATCGACCGGCGCCACCCCGGGCTCCGCACCCGGCGACTCCGGCTCCTCCGCCGGCCCATGCGGCGCCAACGGACTCAACTCGTCCGGATCCGGCGCGTCCGGCCGCGGATCCGGCTCACCCGCCGGACCACCCGGCCGACCCGGCTCCGCCGGCCGCGGCCAACCCGTCCCCGTCTCCGCCTGCTCGTCGCTCATCGCCCTCAAACCTACGCCCGGAACAGGTGCCGACGGATCGCCGCCACATTCCCGAAGATCCGCACACCCAGAACGACGACCACACCGGTGGACAACTGCCCGCCCACCCCCAACTGGTCACCCAGATACACGATCAGACCCGCCACCAGCACGTTCGAGATGAACGACACCACGAACTGCTTGTCGTCGAAGATGCGGTCCAACTTCGCCCGCACCCCACCGAACACCGCGTCCAACGCGGCGACCACCGCGATCGGCAGGTACGGCTGCAACGCCGCCGGCACCGTGGGATCAAGCCACACGCCCAGCACCACACCGGCGAGCAACGCCAGCACCGCGATCATCCGCCACCTCCGGAAGGGCTAGCGGTCCCCGGTGAACCCGACGACCCAGGACTGCCGGACCGGACACCCGACCCCGAAGGGCTCGGACTGACCGACGGCTTGGCGTAGCGTAGCTGCGGCTCCGGAGCCGCCGGCAGAGTGAGGTCCTCCGCCTTGCGCACACCGAACGACAGCCCGGTCTTCTGCGCGACCTCCCGCATCACCGCCGCGTTCCGACTGTCCTCGAACGTGCGCCGCATCGACCCCGGCCCGATCGCCGACACCTCGTACGGCCCCGTCACCGGCCGGAAATCCACCAGGATCGCCTCACCCGCCGTACGGATCGTCGACGTCGACGTCAACCGCTGACCGTTGATCGAGATCGCCTCCGCGCCGGCGCTCCACAACGCGTTCGCCACACCCTGCAGATCGCTGTACAGCACCTGCGACGGCCCCGCGCCCTTACCGGTCACCGCGTCCGCGTTGCCCGGAGCGTCCGCCAGACGCACCACCACACCGTCACCCCGCACCCGACCCAGCCCGGTGACCGCCTCCAGGTCCCGCAGACGCGCCGCCGCGGAGCCGCTCAACGCCGCGTCCCGCTGCCGGCTGACCTCCTCACGCAACTGGTCCGCGCGCGCCGACAACCGGTCGGTCTGACTCTCCCGCTCCTTGATCTGCGCCACCAACCCGGAGCGGGCCTGGGCACGCCCCGGCTCGTCCGCCATCGTCTGGCGATACGCCACCGCGAACAGGAAACCCAGCACCACCACCACGACCAGGCTGACCGACCGCGCCGGCCAACCCCGGGACGCGTCCGGCGACGACGCCACCCGCCGGCGCGCGGCCGCCGCGTCGGCGTACCCCGGATCCAGGGGGTTGCGGAACAGTTCGGTCAGGAAGTCCGGGGCGTACACCCGATCCGGACGGGGACGCTCGGGCGGCGTCGCGCTCACGCGGCCGCTCCCGGGCCGCGCGCCGCGCGCACCAGCCGCGCCGCCTGCACCACGTACATCGCGCCGGCCACCCAGTAGAGCACCAGCCCCCACCAGGCAACCCCCAGCCGATCGCTGCCGTCGCCGTCGCCGCGTCGCTCCACTCGGTGGCCAACAGCAGCACCGGGAACGCCGCGAGCAGCAGGAAGGTGGCGGTCTTGCCCACGTAGTGCACCGGCGGCGGCCCGTACCCGTAGCGGCGCAGCACCGCCAGCGAGCCGAGCAGCAGCGCCTCCCGGGCCAGCAGCGCCGCCGTGAACTGCCACGGCACCACCTCGCGGGCGGTGAAGGCGAGCAGCGTGGCGAGGATGTACAGCCGGTCGGCGAGAGGGTCGAGCAGCTCCCCGAGCCGGCTCACCTGACGAAGCCGGCGGGCGATCCAGCCGTCGACCCAGTCGGTGGTGCCGCCGATGGCCAGCACCACCACCGCCGCCACGTCCGCGCGGGCCACCAGGAACAGGTAGAGGAACAGGGGTACGCCCAGCAGGCGCCCGAAGCTGATGAGGTTGGGCAGGGTGAGCACCTGGTCGCCGGGGGTCTGGTCACCGGTGTCCCGCGGATGCTCTGCCCGAGCCGGCCGACGCGACACCGAACCTCCTCCACCGCACGCTCCGTCGCCAGACCGAGATCGGGCGCGGCGGAGGTCGTACGCGCTGTCGGGCCGGCAACCGCCGGCTCCCCTGCGGCCCCGGGATGGGACCTCTGCCCTGATGCGGCCCGCGCTCTCGATGATCACGGGGCCGGCTGAGTGCGCTGCCACTATATCGGGCTCGTTCGCCCGCCTCGGCCGCCGCCGCGCGTCGTCGGTGCGGCAGTGCCGCACTGTGGTGTGGATCACCACGCGTAAAGCGTCCTAGGATACTAGTGGAAGGGAGTGGCGGCTCAGGCCGTCTGGACCGCCTGATCGGTCTGCTGCTCCGGCACCGTCTGCGTCGCCGCGCGACCGAAGGCGAGCAACGACAGCAACAGATCGTGCTGCATCCGCTGCGGCATCCTGTCCAGCACGGCCTGCACCGCGCGCTGCCGCCGCTCCGCCAACTCCCGCAGCAGGGTCAGGGCGGCGGGAGTCGGCACCAACCGCACCTCCCGCCGGTCGCGGGGGTCGGCCACCCGGCGCAACAGACCGGTCGCCTCCAGGCGGTCGCAGAGGCGGCTGGCCGAGGAGGGCACCACGTCCAGCAGCTCCGCGAGGCCGTTGACGTTTGTCTCCCGCCGACCGCTGATCAGCATCAGCACCCGCAGCTGGGTCGGTGGCACCTGGTGCCGCGAGGCAGCCGAGTCGAGCACGGCGATCAGCGTCTCGGCGGCCGCGTCGATCGCCGAGGCGAGATCCGCAGGTCGCTCCACCCGATGTCCCCTGCCGTCGTCGCGCTGGTGCCCGCCCGGCGCGGCGGCGGCGACCCTCATCCGCCGTCCCGCTCACGCGGACCATGCCAGTCCAGGCAGACGACGACGGCGTCGTCGCGCAAATCGGAATCCGCGTGGTAGGCGTGCAGTTCGCGCATCACCGTACCAACCGCCTCGGTCGCCGGCTGCAACCGCGTGGCCCGCAGGGACCGGGCCATCATCCGCTGCCCGTACGGCTCCCGCCCCGCCGGCTCGGCCGCCCACACCCCGTCGCTGACGACGAAGACGCGGTCGCCCGGGGAGAGCAGGAACTCCTGCACCTCGTAGCGGGTCTCGGCGAACATGCCCAGCGGCAGCTGCTGCTCCAGCTTCATCGGCTCGACCGTCGCGCCCCGCATCCGCAGCAGGTGCGGTGAACCGGCGTCGACCGCCCGCACCCGCCCCGTGTGGATGTCCAGCTCCAGCAGCAGCGTGGCCACGTGCCGACGGCCCCGGTGCTGGTAGTAGACGGTGTCCGACGCCAGTTCCGCCTGCTCCACGAGGCCACCGTCGGAACGGCGGGCGTTGCGCATCGCGTTCACGGTGACCGCCGTCAGCAGCGACGCGGCCAGGCCACTGCCCTCGCCGTTGAGCACCGTCAGGGTGAGCCGGTCACCGTCCAACGACCAGTCGAAGTGGTCCCCACCGACGGTGTACGCCGGCTCCAACTGCCCGGCCAGGTGAAAGGCGCGGTGCGCCACGCTGCGACCGGGCAGCAGATCCCACTGCATCTCGGCGGCCATGCTGAGCCGCTCCCGGCGACGGGCCCGCCGATAGCGGTCGGTCTCCCGGTCCGCGGCCCGCATCGCCACCGCCAGGTCCCCGGCGATGTCCGTGGCGTGGCCGGTGACCGCCGGGCCCGGCACCGTCGGCAGCTCGATGAGCAGGACGCCCAGCCGCTCCCCCCACACCGTCAGCGGCAGATAGAGCCGGCACGCGCCGTCCTCGAGCCCGTCGCGCACCGGCTGCTGGCTGGAGAAGCAGCGCTGCGCCACGGTGTGCCGGGCCAGGGCGCCGGCCGCCGGCAGGTCCGGATCCAGCACCGGCCAGAGCCCGCTGATCCGGTAGTCGGCGACGAACACGTCGGTGCGCAACGCGCCCAACGCCGACCGGATCGCCCGGTCCGCCGCCTCCGCCAACTGGTCGGGCGCGGCCTCGCGCAGCGCGCGCGACACCCCGTCCGGCGCGTCCACCATGGTTGGTCGTCCCTCCAGAAACTTGCTACAGGGCAAGCATCATACGGACGCCGCCGGACAACCGGTCGTCGCGGGTCAGTCGGCCCCCCGCGTCGCCAGTACGCCGTGGAACGCGTCCGGCACCTCGGCGGGCGGGTCGACGGGCCGCCACCGCTGGACCGGAAGGATCCCGTCCGACGTCGGCGTCCACCGGCCCAGCAGCGGGGCGAACGCCGCCGGGGGACGCATCCGGAACGCCGGCCCCATCATCGCCAGCGCCTGGGGATGAGCCGCCAACTCCTCGGTGTCGAAGTCCACGGCCAGCAGGCTGCCCGGCGCCGCGGCCGCGTACAGCTCGTCAAGGGTGCGCGTGAGCGTGGCGTCGTCGAGGAACGCGGCGAGCCCGAGGAAGACCACCCCCACCGGCCGCCGCCCCCACCCCGGGACGAATCGGTGCAGCTGGGCCGGGTCGATCGTGCCGATGTCGGTGGCGTCGCCGTAGCCGTAGCCCGCCCGGTCGCTGTCGGCGAGGATCCGCTGCCCGAGCCGGATGGTGACCGGGTCGACGTCGGTGTAGAGCACCGTGGCCTCGGCGGCGACCTCGTGCACGTTGCCCCTCGTGGGCACGCCCGCACCGAACACCAGGAAGCCGTCCACGCCCTGCTCGACGATCGCCCGCACCGCCCGGCCGAGGAACGCCCGCAGCTCCCGGAAGACCGGCGCGCACGGTCCGTACGCCTGCTCGAAGGCGCCCGCGGCGGCCACGTCGACGTCGAAGTGGTGCTCCCCGCCGAGCCAGAAGTCGATCATACGAGCGGTGCTCGGCTCGTCCGGTTCACCCATCGACGACGCTCCTCCCCGTCCGGTCGCCGCCAGCGTACCGACCCGGGCCCGACCGGAGGTATCGCTCCGCCGCGCCGCCACGCCCGCGATACTGGCCCGGCGGGAGGTGGGCGGTGAACTCGGCGGCGGTGGTGGTCGGCGTGGACGGCTCGGAACCGTCCCTGCGCGCGGTGCGCCTGGCCGCCACCGAGGCCGTCCGCCGGCACCGGCCGCTGCGGGTGGTGCACGGGTTCATCTGGCCGCTGCTGCACGTGCCCGCCTCCCCCACGCCCGACGCGCCGCCCGGCGCCGGACTGCGCCAGCGGGCCCGGGAGCTGGTCGCCGCCGCGGTGACCGAGGCCGAGGCGACCGCGCCCGGGCTGACGGTCTCCGGTGAGATCATCGACGGCGAGGCGGCAGCGGTCCTGGTCGGCGAGTCCCCCACCGCCGCGCTCGTCGTCCTCGGCGACCGCGGGCTGGGCGGCTTCTCCGCGCTTGTCGTCGGCTCGGTGGCGGTGCAGGTCTGCGCGTACGCCGACTGCCCGGTGCTGGTGGCCCGCGGCGACGAACGGGCGGACGAGCCGGTGGTGGTGGCGATCGACGGTTCGGCGGCGTCCCGGCTCGCCGCCGACTTCGCCGCCGAGACCGCACTGGCGCGCGGCGTGCCGCTGCGCGCCGTGCACGCCTACCGGCATCCCGGCAGCAGCGGCCCCGGTGACATGCAACCCCTGGTGTACGACGAGGCGCAGCTGCACGGCGAGCAGGAACGGATGCTCACCGGCTGGCTGGACGGGCTTACCGAACGCCACCCGGGGCTGCGGCTGACCTGCCGGGCGACGCACGGCCGCGCCGGCGCGGTCCTCGCGGAGGCGTCGGGCGACGCCCAACTCATGGTCGTCGGGGGGCAGGGGCGCGGCGAGGTGACCGGCTTGCTGCTGGGGTCGGTGAGCCAGTCGGTGCTGCACCACGCCCGTTGCCCGGTCGCCGTGGTCCGCGGCCCCCGCTGACCGGGCGGGGTTGGCCCGCCGCCAGACGGGTAGACGGCCGCGGTACGCCAACGGCGACGAAGGAGGCAGCAGATGCCAGGACCACGGCCGGGCAGCAACGCGTACGACAAGCAGCGCGCGCGGATGCGCAACGCGATCGACGACTCGGGACGCCGGGTGCCCGACGGCAAGGCCAACCAGGTCGCGAACCGGATCCTGCAGGAGGATCGCGGCCAACGGGGCGTCGTACGCGGCGAGCGCACCTACGGCCCCAAGAGTGAACGCGAACCGGGCGACCCGAAGTGAGGGGGGTCGACCTGGCCGACGGCGCCATCGCGGGCGCCGTCGGCAGCACCGCGCTCAACGTCGTCGGCTATCTGGACATCGCCCTGCGGGCACGGCCGGCGAGCAGCACGCCCGAACAGACCGTCGACCGGCTGGCCGGCATCGCGCACCTGGACCTGGGGTCGGGGCCCCGGGCGGCGAACCGCCGCTCGGGGCTCGGGGCCCTCGTCGGCTACGGGCTGGGCATCGCCGCCGGCGTGGCGTTCGCGGCGTACGCCGGTGGTCGGCGCCAGCCCCTGCCGATGGCCACCGGCGTGCTCGGCGCCGGCGTGATGGCGATGACCGACGGGTCCATCACGGTGCTGGGGATCAGCGACCCGCGCACGTGGCGGCGCTCCGACTGGATCTCCGACATCATCCCGCACCTGGCGTACGGACTGACGGCCGCCGCCACCTGGAACAGGTTGCGGCGGCCGTCAGGTCGCGACCGTTAGGACCGGGTGTCGCTGTCGTCCTCGGCGACCGGCTCACCCGCCGGGCCGTACGGCGACACCTGGCCCTTGGGCACCGGCCGACCGGCGTCTCCGCGCGACGAGCCACGGTTGAGCGGATGCCCGGCCGGCTGGGGCCCCTTGCTGTCCTGACTCGTCGCTCCCTTGGCGTTACGCCGGAACTCCTCCTGCTGCGGGTTGACCACTGGTGTCTCCCTCCCGGTACGGCAGGCGGTGTCGACCGCCTCCGCCGGGGGCATACCCGTCCGGCCGGACGGCATTCCGGTCCCGCCCCGCGCCCGCAGGGCTAGCCGCGCCCAGGGCGGGTACGCAGCGAGTGTGGGTGACGACCGAGCGGTGGTGCGGGTCCTGCTGGACCGACGCAGCCACACGTACGCCGAGGAGGCCGGGATCCGGCTCGCCGACCGTCCCGGTCCGCTGTACCAGCTGCTGGTGCTGGCCACCCTGCTGAGCACCCGGATCCGGGCGTGCGTGGCGGTCGACGCCGCGCGGGAGCTGTTCGCGGCCGGCTACCGCACACCGCAGGCGATGGAGGCGGCGACCTGGCAGCAGCGGGTCGACGCGCTGGGCCGCGGTCACTACCGCCGCTACGACGAGCGCACCGCCACCATGCTCGGCACCGGCGCCCGGCTGTGTCTGGACCGCTGGCACGGCGACCTGCGGCGGCTGCACCGCGACGCTCAGGGCGACCCGTCCGGGCTGCGCCGACGGCTCACCGAGTTCCCCGGCATCGGGCCCACCGGCGCGGACATCTACCTGCGGGAGGCCCAGACGGTGTGGTCGGACCTGCGTCCGTACGCCGACCGTCGGGCCCT
Source organism: Micromonospora lupini str. Lupac 08 (assembly GCF_000297395.2). Taxonomy (GTDB): domain Bacteria; phylum Actinomycetota; class Actinomycetes; order Mycobacteriales; family Micromonosporaceae; genus Micromonospora; species Micromonospora lupini. The sequence continues at coordinate 3,777,728 of NZ_HF570108.1, forward strand.
CGCCGGCGCGAAGCGGCTGGGCCTGCCCGGCTCACCGGACCGACTGGCCGGGCTGGTCGACGAACCGGACTTCGGCCGGCTCGCCTCGGCGCTGGTCCGGGTGGCGCTCGGCGAGGAGTCCGCCGGCGAGGTCACCCGCGTCGCCGCCGGGTGAGGCGCTCACTTGACGGTCTTGTCTCCCGGCCGCGTCAGGTACCACACGCCGAGCGCGGCGAGCAGCGCCAGGACGACCACCCCGCCGGAGATGCCACGGCCCTCCTCGGGGCTGCGGCCGGCGCTGCCGAAGTAGATCACCGCGAGGCCGGCGAGCACGGTGACGAACGTACGCAACCCTCGGTCCTTCACGTACCGCACGGTAGGAGGCGGGGCAGGCAGGCCGGGCCTTTTCGGGCGTCCTGTCCCCCGTCCGGGCGACACGGTCAACGCTCCGGGACGAACCCACTCAGCCGCACCCGCCGCACCGCCCGGTCGGCGACCTCCACCACCTCGATGGTCAATCCGGGCAACCGCACGGTCTCGCCCGGTTCACCCGGCAGGTGACCCAACCGTGCCAGCACCAGGCCGGCCACCGTCGTGTACTCCCGCGAGAGCGGGAAGCTCAGTCGCACCCCCAGGTCGGGCAGGTCGTGCAGGGGGAAGTCACCGGTCACCAGCAGCGACCCGTCCGGCTCCCGGACCACGCCGCGCACGTCGCGGTCGGTCTCGTCGTACAGCTCGCCGACGACCTCGGCCAGCAGGTCCTCCAGCGTGACGATGCCGTCGATGCCGCCGTGCTCGTCGACGACGAGGGCGAGTTGCTGGTGTTCCTGGCGCAACCGGCGAAGCGCGTCGGCCACCGGCAGGGTGACCGGCAGCAGCAACGGCGACCGGACCCGCTCCCCCACCGTCCCGGCGCCGGCCCGCACCAGATCGCGGATGTGCACCACGCCGATCACCTCGTCGAGCCCGCCGGGGCCGGTCACCGGGGCGCGGGACCGGCCCGCGACGGCCAGCAGGCGTACCCCCTCGTCGGCAGCCAGGTCGGTCGGCAGCGTGGTCACCTCCCGGCGGGCCACCAGGATCTCCCGCAGCGTCCGACCGGCGATGTCGAACGCGCCGGTCAGGATCTCCCGCTGCTGCGCCGACAGGCCACGCTGACTGACAAGCATCTCCCGCAGCTCCTCCTCGGTCATCTCCTCCCGGCTGGCCCGAGGGTCCCCGCCGGCCAGTCGGACCACCCGGTCGGTGGCCCAACTGAGCAGCCACACCGCCGGGCGCGACACCCGGGCGAGCAGGTCCAGCGGCCCGGCGCTGAGCAACGCCCACCGCTCGGCACGCTGCATGGCCAGCCGCTTGGGCGCCAACTCGCCAAGCACCAACGTGACGAAGGTCAGCGCCACCGTCACCAGCAGCACCGCGGCCGGGCGGGCCGCCGCGCCGAGGAAGCCCAGCGGGCCGACCAGCGGCTGGGCGAGCGACACCGCCGCGGCCGCCGAGGCGAGGAACCCGGCCAGGGTGATGCCGAGCTGGATGGTGGCCAGGTAGCGGTTCGGGTCCCGGGAGAGCCGGACCAGCCGGTCACCGGCGCGGGTCCGCCGCCCCAACCGTCGCAGCTGCCCCTCCCGCAGCGTCACCAGCGCCATCTCGCTGCCGGAGAGCGCGGCGTTGACAAGCACCAGCACGGCCACCAGCGCCACCTGCCCCAGCTGACCGCCCACCGCGCACCCCCGTTGACCGCCTCAGGTCACCTAACCGCAGCGCGCCCGGCTCCGGGTCCCGTTCCGGCCGTCCGGGCGCTCAGTCGACCTCCAGGTCGTCCAGCGAGATGGCGTGAGTCATCAACCAGCGGGCCAGCGCCGACATGCCGAACAGCCACAGCGGCACCGACTCGGTGGGGCCGTTTGTCGCGTAGATGGCGAACCGCAGGTCCGGCGCGCGGTACGCCTCGATCCGCCACCGGTGCTGCCGGTCCCGCCAGACCGCCGAAGGGTCCATGGCGTCACCGTAGGTGACCACCGACGGTCCGGGGGCAGGTTAGCCCGGCACCGGGATCAGCCCGGCACCACCGCGACGCCGAGCAGCGCACGCGCGGCGGACACCAACGCGGCGATGCCGATCCCGGCGAGCAGCAACCAACCGACACCGCGCCACCCCGAGCCGCGGTCGGGCGGCGGCGCCGAGGGTGGTCTCCACATCTCGCGGTACGACCAGGCCAGCACACCCACCCCGAACGGGAGGAGCCCGATCCAGTACCAGAACCAGCGGGTGCCGACCAACGGTGGAGCGCCGCCGACCAGCCGAACCAGCCACAGCAGGGTCACCGCGCCGGCGAGCAGCCCGGCTGCGTCGGCGATCCGGTGCGCCGCAGCGCCGGCGCTCTGCCACGGCCCCGCCACCGCAGCGAGTCTCGCGTCCAACCCGGCGGGCAGCTCCGTCGATTCCGGCCCGCCGGGGTGCGACTGCGCATCGGGCGGCTCGCCGAAGGCGTACCGGATTCGGCCGCTCGGCACGCTCCAGGCGAGCATCTCGCCCTGCGTGTCGTATCGCGGCTGCGGACGGCTGCCCCAGTACGCGTCGTCGTCGACCCAGCCCGACGCCCGCTGGTAGGTCACCACCCGGCCGGCCGCCAGATCCCGGTCAAGCTGCGCTGCCGTCGTCTCACGCGGCTCCACCCACCAGGCCAGCGACGCCCACAGCACCCACAGCACCGGCAACGCCCAGCGCAACGCGACCGGGACGAGGGCCCGCCACCGGCCACCGGACGGCCGCGACGGGGCCGGGGGCAGCTCGACCATCCCCCCACCATGGCAGCCGGTCACACTCCCGTCAGCCCCGAGGACGCCGCAACACGTCACGCATCCGTCGCCGGTCACCCGCCGCGCGCCTTTCAACGTCGCTCGGTGTCACCACTTCATCGGTCACCACTCGGTGACTCAGTGTTTGGCTCGGGTCGGGTACCCCCACCCCACTCCGCCCCTTTGCTCTGCTTCAACGGACGCAACACCGACCCTGAGCAGGCGAAAGCTCGCCTCGCCGTCGTCGACACAAGATCGGCGAGTATCGCCCTGCGTAACTGTTGCGTCCGTTGAAGCAGAGCAAAGGGCCCGGGTAGGACAGGTGGTGCTTCTACCGCCGTCACGCCACGTCACGGCCAGCTCCCGGCCTGGGCCGCCGCCTGCGAACGCGGGCGGGCCGCCCAACGCGCCGGGCACCGCGACGAGCGTACGAACACGACAGGCCCGCGTGCCGCCGCTTGTTCAGGTGACGACGACCCGGGCGTCGTCGGGTAGGCGGCGGGTGGCACCGCGACGGTCCAGCAACTCCAGCAGCGGCACCGCCACCCGGCGGGTGGTGTCCAACGCCTGCCGGGCCGCGGACAGGGTGAACGGCTGGGGCAGCCCGGCCAGCACGGTCACCGCCGCGTCGAGCGCGTCGGGCAGCAGCACCACGGTGTCGGCAAGCCGCAGCAGCGCGCCGGCGCGTACCGCCGCTCCGATCTCCCGGGGGCCCAGGCCCAGGTCGACGAGGCGGTCCGCCTCGGGGGCGCGAAACGGCCGGTCGGCGTACTCGGCGCGGACGCGCTGCACGGCCCGGGCCACCGGTTCCGGCAGGGTGTCGACGGCGGGCGTGCCGATCCGCCCGCCGTGGACCCGCAGCGGCGGGCGGATCAGCGCCTCGACAAGCGCCCGGTCGGGCAGGGCGAGGCGTTGACGCAGCGCGTCCACGGGCATGCCCGGCTCCAACGGATGCTCCCGCGCGTACCGGCCGACCTCCTCGGTGAGCTGCTCGCCCAGCCGCTGCCAGTGCGCGGGGTCGGCCAGCCAGTCACCGGCCACCGGCGTGGCCTGCACCGGCACGCCCATCCGCCGCAGCGCGCCGACCCGGACCAGACGACGGCGGCGCAGCTCACCGGCCAGGTCGGGTCGACCGTCGAGGTCGGCGAGGACCGTCGCGCGGGCGGCGGCCGCACCTCGCCGCGACAGCGGCGGCGGCGCCACGTCGAGGACCCGTACGCCGCCGGTCACGTGGTGTCGGCCGGGGTCACGCAGCAACGCCCGGTCTCCGACCAGCAGCGGCAGCGGGCGGGCCAGTCGCAGCCGGACGGTGTCCGCGCCGAGCGGGCGCACGCGCACCGGCACCGCCGCCGACCCCACGTGCAGGGTGAGGGTGGCGGGCAGGTCGACGGCCGGGTCGCCGGTGAGCCGCACGTCGATGACGTCGGTACGGTGGAACCGGCCCGGGGTGAGCAGCGCGTCGCCGCGGCCGAGCCGGTCCCGGGGCGTACCGCGCAGGTTGACCGCGACCCGGGCCACTGCCGCCACCTCCGGACGGGCCTCGCCCATGCAGTGCAGGCCCCGAACCCGGACCGTCTCCTCGGCCCCGGCCAGCTCCAGCACGTCGCCGACGCGCAACCGGCCGGCGCCCAGGGTGCCGGTGACGACGGTGCCGCTGCCCCGCACGGTGAAGCTGCGGTCCACCCAGAGACGCACCGGGTCGTCCACGGTGGGGGCGGGCAGCCGGGCGGCGAGCCGGTCCAGCGCGGCCCGCAGCTCCGGCAGGCCGGCGCCGGTCAGTCCACTGACCGCCACCGTCTCCACCGCACCGAGGCTGCTCGCCGCGATCTCGGCGCGGGCGCGTTCCGCCGCCGGCGCGGGGTCGGCCAGGTCCGCGCGGGTCACCACCAGCAGGCCGTGCCCGACGCCGAGCGCGTCGAGCGCCGCCAGATGCTCGGCGGACTGCGGCATCCACCCCTCGTCGGCGGCGACCACGAGCATCGCGGCGGGCACCGGGCCGACGCCCGCGAGCATGTTCGGCACGAACCGTTCGTGCCCGGGCACGTCGACGAAGGCGATGGTGGCGCCGGACGGCAACGTCGTCCAGGCGAAACCCAGGTCGATGGTCATGCCTCGGCGGCGTTCCTCGGCCCACCGGTCCGGTTCCATCCCGGTCAACGCCCGGACCAGCGTCGACTTGCCGTGGTCGACGTGCCCGGCGGTGGCGACGACGAACATGCTCAGTCGTCCCCGGGAACGCGCAGCACGGCCGCCAGGACCGCCTCGTCGGCGTCGACGGGCACACAGCGCAGGTCGAGCAGGAGCCGGCCCCGCACCACCCGGCCGAGCACCGGTTGGTCGCCGGTGCGCAGCGGCACGGCGTACCGCTCGGGCAGGCTCAGCACCCACGAGTCCAGCTCGACGCCGGGGGCGCCGCCGCCGCCGACCACGGCGACCGCCGGGACGACCTCCGCCTTGCGGCCGTCCGCGCCGAGGCGGTCACGCAGCAGCTCCACCCGGCGGCGCAGGGCGGCCGGGTCGGCGTGCAGCGCGGTACGCGTCGGCGTGTCCGGGCGGTGCAGGGTGGCGGCCAGCGCGGCCAGGGTCAGTTTGTCCACGCGCAGCGCCCGGGCCAGCGGGTGGCGGCGCAGCCGTTCGACAAGGGTGGCGTCGCCGAGCAGCAGGCCGGCCTGGGGGCCGCCGAGCAACTTGTCGCCGCTCGCGGTGACCAGGGCCGCGCCGGCGCGCAGGGTGCCGGCGGCGTCCGGTTCGTCGGGCAGCAGCGGATCCGGCGCGAGCAGCCCGGAGCCGATGTCGGCGACGACAGGCACGTCGAGCGTGGCCAGTTGGCGTACCGGTGTGGCCGAGGTGAAGCCGGTGATCTGAAAGTTCGACGGGTGCACCTTGAGCACGAACCCGGTCTGCGGGCCGACGGCCGCGGCGTAGTCGTCGAGCGTGGTGCGGTTGGTGGTGCCCACCTCACGCAGGCGGGCGCCGGTGCTCTCCAGCAGGTCCGGCAGGCGGAAACCGTCGCCGATCTCGACCAGTTCGCCGCGGCTGACCACGATCTCCCGGCCGGCGGCCAACGCGGTGGCGGCCAGCACCAGCGCGGCGGCGCCGTTGTTGACCACGTGCACGGCGGCGGCGGCCGGCACGGCGGCGGCCAGGGCGTCGAGCGCGTCCCGGCCGCGACGCGCCCGCCGGCCCGTGCGCAGGTCCAGCTCGACGTCGGTGTGCCCGGTGGCCGCCGCGACGGCGGCGACGGCGGTGGGTGACAGCGGCGCCCGGCCCAGATTGGTGTGCAGCACGACGCCTGTGGCGTTGAGCACCGTGCGTGGACCCGGGGCGGGCAGTCCGGCGAGCGCGGCGTCGCGGACCTCGTCGGGCGCGATCTCACCGCGGCGGGCCCGCTCCTGCGCGTGGACGACGGCGGCCTTGACGCGGTCCCGGCCGAGGGTCGCGACGGCCGCGGCCAGCCGCGGGTCGGCGAGCAGGGTGTCGGTGCGGGGCACCCGGCGTCGCGGGTCCACGCTGCCGTCGCGCATCACGTCACTCCTGCCGCCGTTGGCGGAGACGGACGGGAATCGAACCCGCCTGGCCCGGGTCCCGGACCACACCGGTTTTGAAGACCGGGAGGGGCACCAGCCGCCTGAACGCCTCCGTCGGACATTCGATCACAACGGCGGAGCCGCCGCTCAGTCAGCCGCCGGATCCGCCCCGGTCCGCGCCGCGTTCACCCGCTCGCGTTGCGGCACCACCGTGTAGCGCGGATCGCGCGCCGACGCGACGCCGCCGTAGAAGATGCCGAACCGGGTGGCCACCGACGCGCCCAGCAACGCGGCCCCGGCCAACGCGCCCGCCGCGCGGCTGCGCCGCCCGAGCAGCGCCCCGGCCGCGCCGGCGACGGTCAGCAGCCGAGCGGCGCGCAGCAGCCGACCGGGGCGCCCCGACCGGTAGGGCTCGCTGAGCAACCCCAGGCGGGTCTCCACCCGGTGCGCGCCGAACAGTTCCAGGGCCGCGCCGGCCACCGCCATCCGGCGGGCCGGCCCGGCCTGCGCCGGCGGCGCGGCGAGCAGCCCCACGGCGGCGCCGCTGGCCAGCGCGCTGCCCGCGAAGATGACAGGCAACTCGGGGTACGCCTCGTGCCACGACGGCACCGCCGTGTCGGCGAGCAGCACCCCGGTGTACGTGGCCAGCGCCGGCGCGGTGGCGGCGGCGACGAGCCCCGCGGCGTGCCCGACCGGCGGCAGCGCCCGGCCGACCAACCCGAGCGGACCGCGCCGGGGCAGCCAGCCGGCGGCCTCGGCGACCGCCGCCACTCCGGCGGCCGGCCCGAACACGGTGAGGATCCAGGTGCCCACCGACATGGGCGAGGTCGGCTTGGCCACCCGCAGCATGTGGTGGAACCGCTCGGGCCGGCCCAGGTCCCGGATCAGGAAGACGGCGCTGGCGCTCACGGCGGCGAGCGCGGTGACCCGGCCGGCGCGGCGCAGCACCGGCTGGCCGGTGAGCTGCCCTCCCGCGGCGAGCAGCGACGAGCCGGCGGCCAGCCCACCGGTGAACAGGTACGCGGCGATGTCCCACTTCCACACCGGCGCCTTGAGGATGGGCCGGCCGTAGTACGAGGTGAACGTCGCCTCCGGCACCCGCAGCTCCTCGCCGCCACCACGGCGACCGCCCCGACGACGAGGCCGTCGGCTGTCCGGCTCGACGGTCCCGGCCTGACGTCCGCTGCCGTTGCCGCTGCCATTGCGCGGCGTCAGGCCGGTCGTGGCGTCGGCCGGGGCACCGCTCGTCGCGGCGTCGTGCCCGCTCGGTGTCGCCCGCCGTGGATCCGGTGCGGCCAGCCGGTCGCGGAAACGGCGGAACCGGTCGCCCACCTCGGGGCGGTGTGCGCTCACGAGGATCCTCCGACGACGAACGCGGCGACGGTCGCCGCCGTCATGGCCAGCGCGGCGAGGCCGGCGCGTTTCCACATCGCCGGTAGGTCCCGCGTCGTCACCACCGGATCCGGTGGCAGCCCGTACACCTCCGGCTCGTCCAGCAGCAGGAAGAACGCCCCATCACCACCGACGCCGTCGTTCGGGTCGTGCCCGTACAACCGCGCCTCGGGCACACCCCGCTCCTGCAACGTCTGCACCCGCGCCGCAGCCCGCTCCCGCAACTCCTCCAGCGGCCCGTACTGGATCGACTCCGTCGGACACGCCTGCGCACACGCCGGCGTCATCCCCGCACCCAACCGGTCGTAGCACAGCGTGCACTTCCACGCCCGACCATCGTCCTTACGCTGATCGATCACCCCGTACGGGCAGGCCGAAATGCAGTAACCGCAGCCGTTGCAGATGTCCTCCTGCACCACCACCGTCCCGAACTCCGTGCGGAACAACGACCCCGTCGGACATACGTCCAGGCAGGCCGCATGCGTGCAGTGCTTGCACACATCCGACATCATCAACCACCGAAAATCCGACCGCTGCTCCACACCGGTCCCCCGCCCCGGCGGCTGCCCACCCGGCATCCCCAGGAACTGCGGACCCGCGCCGCCGTTGGTCCGGGTGGGGCTGTCGCGCGTGACGGTGGGGTGTGCGCTGGGCTCGCGCGCGGCGACCGGATCGCCGAGCACGTCGACCCGGCTACCCGGGCCGCCGGAGGCCGGCTCTCCGTCGGTCGGGGTGCCGTTGACCATGCGGGCGGCGGCCGACGGTGACCCGGGCGGCAGACCCGGGTCGGTGCCGGTCGGGCCGGCGGTGCCGGCGGCGAGGGCCGCCGACGCCGCGCTGACCGTCGCGCCGGTCGGTGTGCCCGCGAACGCCGCTGCGCCGTGCCCCGTCGGGCGTGGCTGCTCGATGAACGCGACGTGTCGCCACGAGTTCGCGGTCAACGCCCCGGTGTTGTCGTACGACATGCCCAGCAGATCCAGACCGCTTCCCGGAACGCCGTTCCACTCCTTGCAGGCCACCTCACACGCCTTGCACCCGATACACACGCTCGTGTCGGTGAAGAACCCCATCCGCGGCGGCGCATCCTCGTAACCGGCGTCCGGCGCCGGATCGAGCGGCCCGTAGAGGCTGTTCGGATCAGGAACCATCGCGCCCCTCCACGTCCTGGTCGGTGGTGACGGCCGGCGCGTGTCCGCCCGGTGTGATCCCGGCGCGCCGCTGGTAGTCGGCGACCAGGTCGAGCAACGCCTTCCCGGTGGGCCGGCGGCCCGACCGGACGTCACAGGTACCGATCTTGCTCTCCTGGATGAGGACGTTCGGGTCGAGGGTGATGCCGAACAGGTCGTTTGCCGAGTCGCCGGTCACCAGACCCTCGAAACCGAAGTGGTACGGCACCCAGACCTGGTGGATGACGCGGCCGTCCACCCGCAGCGGAGTGAGTCGGTCGGTCACCAGCACCTTCGCCTCGATGACCGCGCGCCCGCTGATCAGGTGCGCCCACCCCAGGTGCGCCAACCCGGCCTCCGCGGCCAACTCCGGCGACACCTCGACGAACATCTCCGGCTGCAACTCGGCCAACGGGCGCACCGTGCGGCTCATCCCGCCGGCGGTGTGGTGCTCGGTGAGCCGGCTGACCGTGAACACGTACGGGAAGACCTGGCTGTGCTCCTCCGGCGGGCTCGGGTTGACCGAGTTGACCGGGTGCGCGTACGACTTGCGGGTCGGGTTGGCCTGCTGCCGGTAGAGCGGGTTGCGCACCGGCGACTCCACCGGCTCGTAGTGCGTCGGCAACGGACCGTCCAGCACACCGCTGGGCGCGTACAGCCAGCCCTTGCCGTCGCCCTGCATGACGAACGGATCGTCACCGGCGATGCCCTCCGGCCCGGACGCGCCGGCCGGCGGCCGGTACGACGGCGGTTTGGTCTTCTCGAAGTCCGGCACGTCGTAGCCGGTCCACTCGGCCTTCTCCGCGTCCCACCACACGTAGCGCTTGCGCTCGCTCCACGGGTTGCCGTCCGGGTCGGCCGAGGCACGGTTGTAGAGGATGCGGCGGTTCGCCGGCCAGGCCCAGCCCCACTCGGCGGCCACCCAGTCCTGCTCGTGTCGGGACTTGCGGCGGGCGGCCTGGTTGACGCCGTCGGCGTACACGCCGGTGTAGATCCAGCAGCCGATAGCTGTCGAGCCGTCCGCACGGGCCTCGGCGAAACTGGACAGCGGTCGGCCGGTCGTCACGTCGTACCCGTTGATCTCGCGCAGGACCGACTCGGCGCTCGGCTCCTCGCGCGGACCGTGCGTGGGGTAGTCCCAGGTGAGGTCGAGCAGCGCCCGGTCGCGCGGCAGCGACGAGGCGGCCAGCTTCTCGCGCAGCCTGCGGCCGAGGTGGTAGAAGAACCACAGCTCCGAGCGGGCGTCGCCCGGCGGCTCGACGGCCTTCTCCCGCCACTGCAACAGGCGCTGCGTCTGGGTGAACGTGCCCTCCTTCTCCACGTGCGAGGCGGCGGGCAGGAAGAACACCTCGGTTCGGCATTCCTCGGGCACGATCTCGCCGGTGGCCACCTCGGGCCCGTTCTGCCAGAACGTCGCGCTCTCGATCATGAACAGGTCGCGGACGACAAGCCAGTCCAGGTTGGCCATCCCCAGTCGCTGCGCGCGCCCGTGTGCCGAGCCGACCGCCGGGTTCTGCCCGAGCAGGAAGTACCCCTTGATCTTCCCGTCGATCATGTTGAGCACCTGCTGGTAGGTGCCGTGGTCGCCGGTCAGCCGCGGCAGGTAGCCGTAGCAGTAGTCGTTCTCCGGCGTCGCCGCGTCCCCCCAGTACGCCTTGAGCAGGCTGGCCGCGAACGATTCCGCGTTACCCCAGAAGCCCTTCTGGCCGGGGTGCCGGATGCTGTCCACCCACTCGTCGAACGTCGGGTGGTCGGCGTGGTGCGGCATCGGCAGATAGCCGGGCAGCAGGTTGAACAGCGTCGGAATGTCCGTGGAGCCCTGGATGCTGGCGTGCCCGCGCAGCGCCATGACCCCGCCACCCGGGCGGCCCATGTTGCCCAGCAGCAACTGGATGATCGCCCCGGTACGGATGTACTGCACGCCGACGCTGTGCTGCGTCCAGCCCACCGAGTAGATCAGCATCCCGGTGCGGTCCCGGCCGGAGTTGGCCGTCCACGCCTGGGCCAGTTCCAGGAACTTGTCCTGCGGGATGCCGCAGACCCGCTCCACCATCTCCGGCGTGTAGCGGGAGAAGTGCCGCTTGAGGATCTGGTAGACGCAGCGCGGATGCTGCAACGTCTCGTCCCGCGGGGTGTCCCCGTCGACACGCGCGCCGTGCGACTCGTGCTCCAGCCCGGACGCACTGTCGCGCTCCTTGGCCGTGTGCCCACTGCCCGACGAGTCCTCGTTGCCCTCGTACTGCCAGCTGTCCTGCACGTAGGTGCCGGTCTCCGGGTCGAAGCCGGAGAAGAAGCCGTCGCCGTCCTCGGTGTCGCTGAACCGCTCGCTGACGATCGTCGCCGCGTTGGTGTAGGCCAGCACGTACTCGCGGAAGTCCAGCTCGTTGTCCAGGATGTAGCGCACCACGCCGCCGAGCAGGGCGATGTCGGTGCCCGCCCGGATCGGCAGGTACGCGTCCGCCACCGCGCTCGTACGCGTGAACCGCGGATCGACGTGGAACACCTTCGCCCCACGACGCTTGGCCTCCATCACCCACTGGAAACCCACCGGGTGCGCTTCCGCCATGTTCGAACCCTGGATGACGATGACGTCAGCGTTGGCGATGTCCTGCTGGAAATCCGTCGCACCGCCACGACCGAAGCTGGCCCCCAGACCGGGGACGGTGGCGGAGTGTCAAATACGGGCCTGGTTCTCGATCTGGAGCGCCCCCATCGCGGTGAACAACTTCTTGATGAGGTAGTTCTCCTCGTTGTCCAGCGTCGCCCCACCCAGACTGGCGAAACCCAGTGTCCGGTTGAGCGGCCGGCCCTGCTCGTCGGCGTCCTCCCAGGTCTGCTCGCGGGCGGCGAGCATCCGGTCGGCGATCATGTCGAGCGCGGTGTCGAGGTCCAGGTCTTCCCACTGGGTCGAGTACGGCCGCCGGTAGCGAACCGTCGTCTGTCGCAACGGACTGGTCACCAGGCTCTTGCTCGCCGCGCCCTTCGGACACAACCGACCCCGCGAGATCGGACTGTCCGGATCACCCTCGATCTGCGTGACCTGCCCGTCGGCGACGTACACCCGCTGGCCACACCCCACGGCGCAGTACGGGCAGACGGACCGGGCCACGCTCTCGGCGGCCTCGGTGCGAGCGGTCAGACCGGCCGAGCGCGCCGACTTGGCCGCCGCGCCCCGGCCCAACGGGTCGGTGCCGGTGAGCTGCCGATACACCGGCCAACCCTCGATGAACGTCCGCAGACCCATCCCCGACACCCCCTCCCACGCGAGCGACCCCACGAACATAGGTCAGACGAGGAGTCTTCGCGAATCGAGGGGGCGCCGGGATTGCGGACGGTCAGTCGGCGCGGGCGCGCAGTCTCCACGTCACGGCCGGGACCAGCACCGCCGCGGCGACGAGGTGCAGCCCGACGAGGGTGACGACGGTGGCGGCGTTCGCCCCGCAGACCAGGGGCGGGACCAGCGAGATCGCGGTCAGCGACACCGCCGTCCACAGGAACCGCTCGGCCGGACGCGGGCTCCACCGCAGCAGAGCGACGGCGATGACGACGCCCACGACCGAGAAGAATCCGGTCACCACGGCGAACCCGGGCAGCGGGATCGCCTCACCACCAGCGGGGACCTCGAAGTCGACGCCAACGGCCCGGGCGAGCGCGGCGGCGACGGTGGTGACCACCATCGCCGCGAGCGTGGCGAGGACGCCGGTGCCGGCGAGCCCGCGGAGTCGGCCGACACGGCCGGTCCGGGCCGCGGCGGTCACTGTGCACCGTCCGCGGGCAGGCGCTGCGGCAGCCCGAGCAGCGGGAACTGGTCGTCGTGGAAGATGACGATCTCGGCGACCGCCCCGCCGGCGATGCGCAGGACGTCGATGGTCAGCGGCAGGTACGCGTCCTCGGACTCCCGCCACAGGTAGAAGGCGACGGCGGGCTGCCGGTTCACGGCGGTCGGGACGGCCCGCAGACGCCCCAGGTCCGCGAAGCCGTCCTCGACCCAGTCGTGCAGCACCGCATCGCGGCCGACGTACAGGCCGGGGGTGGGCGGCATCGCGCAGCGGACGTCGTCGCGCAGCATCGCGGCCAGTCCGTCGACGTCCTTGGCCACGCTCGCGTCGGTGAAGCGGCGCACCAGCTCGCGTGTCTGCGCGTCCCCGTCACCGCCGGTCCAGTCCTGCCGCTCGGCGGGCAGGTGCTCGCGCATCCCGGCACGGGCCCGTTGCAGCGCGCTGTTCACCGAGTTGACCGAGTCTCCGAGCAGCTCCGCGACGTCCCTCGCCGGCCAGCCCAGCACGTCCCGCAGGATCAGCACGGCCCGTGGGCGCGGCGCGAGGTGCTGAACGGCCACCAGGTACGCCAGCTCGATCGTCTCCCGCGCCACCGCGAGGCTCTCCGGCTCGTCCGCGTCGCCCGCCGGCAGCTCGTCGAGCAGCCGGTCCGGGTACGGCTGCAACCACCGCACCTCACCACCCGTCGCCGGCTCCGGACGGTACCTGGCGAGCAGGTCCAGGCAGGCGTTCGTGGCGATCCGGTACAGCCAGGCCCGCAACGACGACCGCCCGGCGAAGGTCTCCCGCCGCCGCCACGCACGAAGCAGCGTCTCCTGCACGGCGTCCTCGGCGTCCTCGAACGAACCGAGCATCCGATAACAGTGCACGTGCAGCTCCCGCCGGTGCCGAGCCGTCAGCCCCGCGAACGCCGACTCGTCGATTCCACCCAGACCACCCACGCCCACCTGCTCCCGCGTGTCCGCACTCGTCACGTCCCGCTCCCGTCTCGTCGTGTCCCGTCGTAGGTATGACGGCCGCGGGCGCGAGAACTCATCACCGCCGGCGCGCGCTCCTCGTTCCAGCCCGCCGCGCGGGCCGAGGAACGTAGCTGAGCGACACCGGGACCGGCGGGGGTTACCCTGACAGCATGCAGGCCGTCTCGCCCACCGCGACCGGCGTGGCCTTCCTGGCCCGCCCGGGTCGTCCGGCCGTCGTGGCGCGCACCCTCACCGAGCTGACCGGCCCCACCCGGGGCGTCGTCGAGCTGCCGGTGCGGTTGATGTGGAACGCCGAGCGCACCTTCGACCTCGGCGACCCCGACCAACTGCTCTGGATGTACGAGAACGTGCTGCGCGAGACCACCAGCGCCGACGACCTGCGCAACCTGATCAACGGGCGGACACTGCGCCGGGTCTGGCGGTTGCTCAACCTCCCCCGGGGCGTCCGCCTCGCCTGGGAGAGCCGGCACCGCGGCCTGCGCGCGGCGTGATCGCACCACACCTGCACGAGTTCTACCGGGAGGTGGCCCGGGTGGCGTTGACCGCCGCCGGGCCGTACCGGTTCGTGCTGGGTGGCGGGGTGGCCTGGGCCGCGCACGGCCTGGTCGCCCGGCCGACCGAGGACGTGGACCTCTTCGCCGACGTCGAGGGCGCTGCCGCGGCGGCCACCGCCGGGGTGCGCGTCGCGCTCGAGCGGGCCGGGTTCACCGTCACCGACGCCGACCCGGACAGCGAGCTCGCCGACCTGTTCGACGGGTACGGCCAGGACATGAAGGACTTCGTGGTGAGCCGCGACGGACGACAGATCCGGCTCAGCCTCGCCCGCCTCGATCGGCAGCAGAGCCCGGTGGTGATGGACCTCGGCCCGGTGATGGACGTGCGCGACCTGGTCGCCAACAAGATCGCTGCGTTGGTCAACCGGCGGGAGGTCCGGGACTTCATCGACGTGGCCGCGGCGCTGGAGCACTACGACGTGACGCAACTGCTGGTGCTCGCCCGGCAGGTCGACCCCGCACTGGACCCGGCCGACGTGCGAGCCGCCGGACGCTACCTCGACCGGCTCTCCGACACGCGTTTCGGCCGCTACGGCCTGGGCGCCGACGACGTCGCGCGGGTACGGCGACGCTTCGCCACCTGGCCCCGCTGACCCCACCGCCGACGAACCCGTGCCGCCGGGTGGTCACCCGCGGGCGACCACCCGGCGGCACGGATCACTTGGTCGGTCGACCGCCGGTGACCCCCAGGATCTCGCCGGTGACGTAGCTGGACTCCTGGGAGGCGAAGAAGACGTACGCCGGGGCCAGCTCCGCCGGCTGACCCGGCCGACCCTCCGGGGTGTCGGTGCCGAACTGCCGCACCTTCTCCTTCGGCATCGTGGAGGGGATCAGCGGCGTCCAGACCGGCCCGGGAGCCACCGCGTTGACCCGGATCCCCTGCTCGGCGAGACCGGCCGCGAGAGCCTTGGTGAAGTTCGCGATCCCCGCCTTGGTGGTGGCGTAGTCCAGCAACTGCGGCGACGGGTCGAACGCCTGGATCGACGCCGTGTTGATGATCGCCGACCCCTCCGCCAGGTGCGGGATCGTCGCCCTGCACATCCAGAACAGCGCGTACAGGTTGGTCTTGAGCACCCGGTCGAACTGCTCGGTGCTGATCCCGAGGATGCCCTTGTCCTGCGACATCTGGTACGCCGCGTTGTTCACCAGGATGTCGATGCCGCCCAGGTCACGCACCGCCCGGTCGACCAGCTCCTGACAGTGCGCCTCGTCGGTGATGTCGCCGCGGACCGCGATGCCCCGCCGACCGGCATCCTCGACGAGCCGGATCGTCTCCCGGGCGTCGGCGTCCTCCTCCTCGCTCAGGTAGGAGATGAGCACGTCGGCGCCCTCCCGGGCGAACGCGATAGCGACGGCCCGGCCGATCCCCGAGTCACCACCGGTGATCAGCGCCCGCTTGCCGTCGAGCTTCCCGCTGCCCCGGTACGACTCCTCACCGTGGTCCGGCTTCGGCGTCATCTCCCCGGTCGAGCCGGGTGGCGCCTGCTGCTGACCGGGTGAACCGGACTGCTGGCCGTACTGGCTGGTCGGGTCCTGCTGGGTGTGCTGGTCCTCGCTCACCGACATCTCCTCGCACCGCGCGGGTTCGCTCCCGCGACAACCGTTCCCCACCGCCCTACCCGGCGACAGGCTGCGGAAACCGGGGCTGGCGTGGCGGGAGTGACAGGCGCTGGTTATGGTGCGCCAGGCGCTCACGAGGCGCGTCCACCCCCATGGAAAGGCACGTCATGACCTCTGGATCCGGTCCGTCGCGTCGCCAGGTGCTCGTCGCCGCCGCCGCGGCGGCGACCGCCCCGCTGATCGCCGCCGCCCCGGCGCAGGCGGCCGGCAGGCCCCGGCCGCGCACCTGGGACCTCACGCTGCTCGGCACGTCGGACACCCACGGCAACGTCTACAACTGGGACTACTACCGCGACGCCGAGTACGACGACAGCAAGCACAACGACATCGGCGTCGCGAAGCTGGCGACCCTGATCAACCAGATCCGCGCCGAGCGGCGCGGCAGGGCCACGCTCGTGCTCGACGCCGGCGACACCATCCAGGGCACCCCCCTCGCCACGTACTACGCCAAGCAGGAGCCGATCACCGCCACCGGCGAGAAGCACCCGATGGCCCGGGCCATGAACGTCATCGACTACGACGCCGTGACGCTTGGCAACCACGAGTTCAACTACGGCCTGCCGCTGCTGGACCTGTGGATCCGCCAGCTCGGCTTCCCGGCCCTCGCCGCGAACGCGATCAACGCGAAGACCGGCAAGCCCGCCTTCCTGCCGTACGTCATCAAGAAGGTCTCCCTCGGCTTCGCCGCGCCGACCCTGCGGGTCGGCATCCTCGGGCTGACCAACCCCGGCGTGGCCATCTGGGACAGGGGCAACGTCGAGGGCAAGCTGCGCTTCGACGACATGGTGGCGACCGCCGCGAAGTGGGTGCCGATCATGCGGGCCCGTGGCGCGGACCTCGTGCTCATCTCCGCGCACGGCGGCGACAGCGGCACCTCCAGCTACGGCCCGGAGCTGCCGAACGAGAACCCGGTGGCGCTCATCGCCCAGCAGGTACCGGGGATCGACGCGATCCTCTTCGGCCACGCCCACAACGAGGTGGTCGAGCGGTTCGTCACCAACGAGCGGACCGGGGCGCAGGTGCTGCTCTCCGAGCCGTCGAAGTGGGGCCAGCGGCTGACCCGGATGGACTTCACCCTCGCCCGCGAGCATGGCCGGTGGACGATCACCACGAAGGCCGCCACCATGCTGAACACCAACACGGTGGTCGAGGACCCGAAGGTGCTGGCCGCCGTGCGGGCGCAGCACCAGAAGACCATCGCGTACGTGAACCAGGTGGTGGCCCAGGCCACGGTGGAGATGTCCGCCGTGGAGTCCCGCTACAAGGACACCCCCATCCTGGACTTCATCAACCACGTCCAGGCCGAGACCGTCACGAAGGCGCTGGCCGGCACGTCGTACGCCGACCTGCCGGTGCTGTCGCAGGCCTCGCCGTTCAGCCGCACCGCGGTCTTCCCCTCCGGGGACGTCAAGATCCGCGACGTGGCCGGGCTCTACGTGTACGACAACACCCTGGAGGCCGTCGTGCTCAGCGGCGCCGAGGTGCGCGCGTACCTGGAGTACTCGGCGAAGTACTTCCGGACCCTCGCCCCGGGCGCCCCCGTGGACACCGAGCAGATCAACGACTCGACGGTGCCGGACTACAACTACGACGTGATCGCCGGCCTGGACTACGACATCGACATCTCGAAGCCGGTCGGCCAGCGGATCACCCGACTGGTGCTGCCCGGCACCGACACCCCCGTCGCGGACGACGCGCAGTTCGTGGTGGCGGTGAACAACTACCGGCGCAGCGGCGGCGGCAACTTCCCCGGCATCGTGAAGACCCAGGTCTACAACGAGCAGCAGGAGATCCGCCAGCTGCTCATCGACTGGGCCCAGGCAAAGGGGACGATCGACCCGTCCGACTTCTTCCAGCCCAACTGGCGACTGGTACGCGAGGGCGTCCCGGTCTTCTGATCGCGGTACGTCGGCGGGCCGTGGGTGGCGACACCCCGGCCCGCCTTCTCGTCTCTCAGCCCTGCACGTTCCAGCGGACCGGATCCTCGGCCTTCTCCGGCCGGTCCCGCCCGGGATCGGTCTCGGTAAGCGCGACGCGCTCGTCCGGGCGAACGGCGGGCGGCAGCTCCCCGAACCGGATGTGGCGCAGGAACGCGTACTCGTCCTCGGTGAACGGTTGCTCGACCATCGGCACCCCCTCCTACCCCGTCATTGTCCGTCGGCGGGCGCTTCCCAGCACCGGTCTGTCGGTTGGCAGTCGCCTCGACCTTCGGGTGCGGCGGCCGGCACACCGCGTAAAGCATCCTAGGATCCTGGGTGTATGGCCGCATACGGTGCGCCATCGGCGCGGGCGGGTGCAGACCGAGAGGCGGGCGGGCCGCCGCCTGTTCAGGGGTGGACGCTGGTGGCCGGTCGACGTGGGGCGGGCAGGCGGTCCAGCACCGCGAGCGCCGCCCGGATCGGTCGACGTCGCAGCATGTCGTCGAAGCTCGCCCGGCCCTGACAGAAACGGACGAACATCCGCCAACCCGGAGGCGTCGCCAACAGCGCGTGGAACACCGCCGGGCGACTGGTGAACAGGTCGAGCAGACGGAACCCCGCCCGCATCTCCGGCGTCAGGCGCTCGGCGACCGCCCGCTCGTACCCGGCCAGATCACCGTCGGCAACGGCCGCGCCGGCCAGCTCCCCGGAGCGCAGCGCGAAGCTGATGCCCTCGCGGCTCCACGGCTCCAGCAGCCCCGCGGCGTCCCCCACCACCAGCACGCGGCCGTTGCGCAACGGGGAGTCCTCCGCGCGGCAACGGGTCAGGTGACCCGAGTCGTGCTCGGCCGGCAGCCCGGTCAGGCCCAACCGGTCGACGAACTCCCGCAGGTAGGCGCGCGTCCCCTCCCCCGCGCCGCGACCCGCGATCACCCCCACGGTCAGCCGGTCGCCCTTCGGAAACACCCAGGCGTACGAGCCCGGCATCGCCCCCCAGTCCAGCAGCAGTCGTCCGCGCCACCGCTCCTGCTCGGCGGGCGGCACCGGGACCTCCAACTCCAGCCCCAGATCCACCTGCCGGTAGCGCACACCCACGTGTCGGGCGGTCACCCCCGAGGAGCCGTCCGCGCCGATCACCGTGCGGGCCGCGATCGTCGTACCGTCGGCAAGTCGCAGGCGTACCCCCTCGGGGTCCTGCTCGATCGCGCGGACCGCGACCTGCTCGCGCATCTGCGCGCCGGCGGCGACCGCCGCCGCGCGCAGCCGGTCGTCGAACTCCTCGCGGCGCACCATGGTCACCACCGGACTGCCGTTGCGGCGGGTGAACTCGCGCCGACCGTCGCGGGTGAACGTCACCCGGTCCACCCGGTCGTGCGCGGGCACCTCGATACGGCCGCGCACAGCCGCCAGCGACGTGCCGATCAGGCCACCACCGCACGTCTTGTACCGCGGATGCGTGGCCCGCTCGACAACAAGCGTACGAACGCCGGCGCGGGCCGCGGCATGTGCCGCGGAGAGCCCGGCGGGGCCGGCGCCGACGACGACGAGATCCCAGACGATCACCGTTGCAGCCTAGGGCACCTCCCGCCGCGCGGTCCGGGCACGCCGCCCTGCCAACCGCCCGATCGAGTGGGCATCTTCGGTCAGGCAGGGGGTAACCGCCGTGTCGCGACCGTCCGCGCGGAGCGGACGAGCTGAAGGAGGAGATCATGCAGCGCGTGCAGCTGTCGGAGGTCGAGCAGCGGGTGTACCAGGCGGTCACCGCCCTCGAAGCACGTGGCCAGGTGCCCTATCCGGACGTGATCGCCGAAGGATCCGGACTGACCGAGGAGCAGGTGCACGCCCCCCTGCACCAGCTCACCGAGAAGGGCCTGCTGCACCGCGAGGACTCGCCGATGGCCGGCCTCGACTTCGGCCCCCGATTCTGCGCCCGCCAGATGGCGTGACCCCGGACGATTGGCCCCCGCCTGCCGGGGTAGCGGTCAGGGATGCATGATCGACCGTCAACAGGGGGCACCATGAGCGCGGCGCGCGAGCCGCAACCGGTCGACGCGGCCGAGAACCGCCGACGCTGGCAGGCCGTCGGGGTCGGGCTGGTCGCCGCGTTCATGACGCTGCTCGACGTGAGCATCGTCAACGTCGCGGTGCCGTCCATCGACCGCGCGCTGCACGCCTCCCCGAGCGACCTGCAGTGGGTCCTCTCCGGGTACGCGCTCACCTTCGGGCTGGTGCTCGTACCCGCCGGCCGCTTCGGTGACTTCCGCGGGCGACGCAACGCGTTCGTCTTCGGCATCGCGCTGTTCACCCTGACCAGCGCGCTCGCCGGCCTGGCCACCTCCCCCACCTGGCTGGTCGCCGCCCGGCTGCTTCAGGGCGCCGCCGCCGGCATCATCAACCCGCAGGTGATCGGGTTGATCCAACAGCTGTTCCGCGGGCCGGAACGAGCCCGCCCGTTCGGGCTGCTCGGCGCGACCATCGGCATCTCCACCGCCGTCGGGCCGCTGCTCGGCGGGCTGCTCATCGCCCTGGGCGGCGAGGAGCACGGCTGGCGGTGGGTCTTCTTCGTCAACGTACCGGTCGGCATCGTCGCGGTGATCCTCGGGTGGCGACTGCTGCCCGGCCGACCCGAAGGGCAACCCGGTCGGCGCCGCCTCGACCCGGTCGGTGTGCTGCTGCTCGGCGTCGGCGTGGTGCTGGTCCTGCTGCCACTCGTGCAGGAACAACAGTGGCGTACGCCGTGGAAGTGGGCGCTCATCCCGGCCGGCCTGGCGGTGCTGGTCGCCTTCGGGCTGTGGGAACGGTGGTACGCGCGGCACCAGGAACCACTGTTCGACCTGCGCCTGTTCACCTTCCAGTCGTACACACTCGGATCGCTCATCGCGCTCATCTACTTCGGTGGCTTCACCGCGATCTTCTTCATCTTCACCCTCTTCCTGCAGAACGGGCTCGGCTACAGCGCACTCGTCGCCGGTCTCGCCATCACCCCGTTCGCCCTCGGATCCGCCGCCGCGTCCGCGCTGGGCGGACGCATCGTCAACCGCTTCGGCCGCCCCCTGGTCGCCATCGGTCTGCTCGGCGTGGTGATCGGCCTGGCCGCGACAGTGCTCGCACTCCGCCTCGCGCCGGACGCCCCGGCACCCTGGGTCACCGCCGCGCCGCTGCTCATCGCCGGTATCGGCAGCGGACTTGTCATCGCCCCCAACCAGACACTCACCCTCGCCCAGGTGCCGGTCCCCCAGGCGGGCAGCGGGGCCGGCATGCTCCAGACCGGACAGCGCATCGGCACGGCGGCCGGCATCGCCGCGGTCGGCTCGATGTTCTTCTCCTCGCTCGCCGACAGTCACGGCAACTGGACGTCGGCCTTCGAGAAATCGCTACTGCTCGCCACGGGGATCATCGCGCTCGCGCTCGTCGCCGCCCTGATCGACATCCTCCGCCGTCACCACGACTGAAAATCCGGGGGTACGCGCACCGCCAGGGCCTCCGTACCGCACGGACGTACGCGCCGCGCAGGTCGGCGGATCGCACAATTCCGGCCGAACGGAAACTGTCCAAGGTTCACCGGCAGGCGGGTCGAAAATGCTGTACGGCCGGGCCGTGGCCGTAGATGGGGCATCGGCGGGGCTGGGCATGCCGCTGGCCGGCACCCCCGGGTGTGGGGTGCCGGCCAGTCGGTCGGGTCGTGCGGGTGGGTCAGCTGTTCCAGTGCTGGGCGACCAGGTCGGTGGCCTGCTGCTCCCACTGGGCGTACGCGTCGGGGTACGCGGAGACCTGCACGGTCTGCGCGGCTTCGGTCAGGGGCATGTCCTGCCAGCCGTCGACCTGCTTGAGGCCCTTGAGGAATGCGGTGGTGGAGTACTCGGGGTTGGTGATCTGTTCCGGCGTGCCCCAACCACTGGTGGGGCGCTGCTGGAACAGGCCCAGCGAGTCGTGGTCGTTGGCGTCGCCGAGGTGGCCCAGGTTCTCCAGCTTCGACTCCTGCAGGCTGGTGGCGATGGAGATGACGGCGGCGCGTTCGGGCAGGCCGGCCTTCTTCGTGGCGGCGATGATCGCCTTGGCGTTGGCGGTCTGCTCGTCGTTGAGGGTGATGTGCGACTGGTCGCCCTGCGGCTTCGGCGCCGCGGTCCGCACGGCGACCGCGACGGGCTTGGCGTCCATCGTGGGCGCGGCGGCGTGGGCGGCGATCGGGCCGGCGAAGACACCACCGGCGAACGCGAGACCAGCAACCGACAGCATGCTCTTACGGAAGATCGTGTTCATGAGGGGTAGCTCCTTCGGGGGTAGGAACACCCACACCACCAGGGGGCGGCGGCGCGGGTGTGAGCACCTCGTCCGGCGCTGCACTATCACGGGGGAAAGTCTGGGGACGGGCTGCGAGCGGAGGGCTCGCGGTGCCGTGGAGGCCTGCGAGCGAAGGCTCGCGGCGCCCGGGGTGGCGGCCTGCGAGCGGGGGCTCGCGGGGGTGGCGGCCTGCGAGCGGGGGGCTCGTGGCGCCGGGACCGTGTGTAACGACCGTCGGACCGGGGTCATTCCCGGGGCCCGGCCCCTGGCTGGAGGCATCGGATCGGGCCGGCCGGTCGGGGCACGCGGTCGTTCGGGGAGTCTGCAACGACCCGGCCCGGCCGGCCATTCCCAGCCCGGTTGACCGGGCGGTGCGGCCGTGGTCCTGCGATCGTCAGGGTATGTAACGACCCCCGGCCCGCCACGATTCCGGCCCACGGATGCACCCGGTCACACCCGGGCCACCTCCCAGAAACGGACATCCCGCCCAGCCAGGCGCGAACAGGCGGATCCCGCGGAACGCCCCGGGATGATCGACTCCAGATCGCCGGTATCGCGGTATCAAGCCGGCGTGACACCCCCACATCGCCGACACCGTGTCGATCACGTTCCCGCAACCCCGGTCACATCGGCAGATCCGGCCGACCACGCCCACGCAGACAGGCCCAATCTCCCAGGCCGCCGATCGAGCCGAGGTAGAAGCCGCCGTGCTGCTGGGTCGCCCAGACCCCACCTGAGCACAGCCCACTTCGAGCCAGACAACCTCGACACCGCCCGGCACGAGACCAGGCCCGCCCCAACCCGTACGAGAACCAAGCCCGCCCCAGCCCGTACGAGAACACGCCAGCCCGGACATCCCGGGCAGCGGACTGGGCGGAGGTCTGCGGGCAGCGACCTGGGGAGAGGTCCCGGCTTGATCGACTCGGGATCCTGGATGTCGGGGTGTCCCGGTCGTTCGGATGCCCCGCTTTCCAGGAACACGAGTCGATCAAGCCGGGCCGGCACCTCGACGGGTTCCGTCCGGAGGGGTGGCATGGGGCTGGCGCCCGTCGGAATGATCCGACGGGCGCCAGCCTGAGGTGCGATCCGGGCACTTGCCCGCGTGGTGGTGCCGGTCAGTGCGCGGTCCCGCCGAAGCGCTGACGGCGACGCCAGGCCAGGGTCAGCAGCAGCATGATCGCGCCGGCGCCGACGAGGCCGCCGCCGAGCTTGATCGGCGTACCGATGCTGTCACCGGTGACGGGCAGCGGCTGCTTCTTGTGCAGCACCCGCAGCTCGGCGGTGGCGGTCCGGCCGGACTCCCGGCCGGTGGCGGTGAAGGTCAGATGACCGGTCACCGACGGCTTGTAGCTCTTGGTGAAGCTGCCCTGGGCGTTGGTGAACGCCGTGAAGTGCAGCGGCGCGCTCGCCTGGAACGCTACCGGCGCCATGGCCACGGTGGTGCCGTCGCTGCGACGCGCCGGTGCCTGCCCGCCTGCCGGGGCGGCGAACGGGGCCACCGTCACCGTGATGTCGACGGTCTCGTTGGGACCGAAGCCCGTCCCGGTCAGGATGACCGTCTCGCCGAGGTAGATCGTCGGCCGGTTGACCGTCAGGGACGCGGCGGTCGGCGGGTACGGAGGCGGCTGGGGCGGGTCGGTGGTCGCGCTTGGCGCCGGCTGCGGCTGTGCCGCCCCCGCTGCCGTCGGCACGGCCACCACGGCCAGGCCGACCGTGAGCGCCATGATGATGCGGGATAGCCGCATGATTGGTTCCCTCCTACTGGTCACAGCTTGGTGCGGAATGAACTTGGGTGGTCCATGGGCTGGCGGTGGGGGTCAGCCACAGCTCGGCCTGCCCGACGCCGGTCTTGGCCGTCAGGACGGTGACCTCCAGCGCTCGCTCGGCGCCGGGGCCGATGTCGACGTTGGCCGTCGCCACCTGGCGGCGGCGTTCGGTGCCGCTGCCAAGTGCCGTCTCGGCCCCGTCGAGACGGGCCTCGAGGACGGCCCCACCGGCCGGACTGAAGATCGACACCAACGTGCGAACGGTGTACGGATCACCGGCCAGGCCGAGGCCGAGGACCGACTTGCTGAGTCCTGACTTCGGCGCCGTCGAGCGCAGGGTCACCCGCAGCCGGAGCTCGCGGCGGCCGTCGGACCGGCATTCGCCGACCGAGAGGTTCGCCGTCGGCCGCAGGTAGTAGCCGAGCTTCGCGCCGCTGCCGTCGTTGAGGAACACGCCGACCGTCGGCACGGTGTCCTCTTCCGGGAGGGTCCCGGCCATTCGGCTGTCACCGAACGTCCGCTGTTCTTCCGGTCGAGCACTCCAGAACAATATCCGGCGTTCCGTGATAGCACGGTCAAATGCGGACAACAACACCCTCGGGTTGACATTCTTCTTGAAGAAGGCGTCAAACACCGCAGCGGCCGAGGATGCGAAGTACGCGTCCTGCTGCGCGGTGTCCAGCCTCTGGTAGGTCTCGTTGAGCAGGGTCTGCACGACCTTCTCGCTGGCCAGCGGCACGCCACCGGGCACCAGGACCGGCCCGGTCGCCTTGAGCAGGTAGGACAGCACCACCGGGTCGACCGCGAGCACACCGTCGACTGTGGTTCCGGTCTTGCGCCGGAACATCTCCCGGTACAGGGAGGCGGCGGTCGGGAAGTGCGGAGTGAGGTTGACGTCGGCGGGATAGATGCCCGGCAGGTCGGTCCAGACCGTCCGGGTCTCGGCGGGAAGCTTCAGCGCCGGCGTGAACCGGCCGAGGGAGGCGCTGCTGCCCTGCTGGCCCATCCGGACGCGACCGTTCTCGGCCTCGATCATCGCGTACGCTCCGAACATGCCGCCGGTGGCGCGCAGCTCGGCCAGGTTCTGCGAGACGAGCAGGTAGCGCCGCGGGCCACTCGCGCCGAGCAGCGGCGGCAGCAGCCGAGCGCCCTGGTCGGCCGCCGCGGTGAGGCTGGCCAGTCGGTCGATCTCACCGCGGAGGTCGGTCAACGCCTGGCGGACCTGGCTGACCAGCCGATCGGCGCGTACGGCGTCCAGGTCACGGCGGGTGCCCTGCACCGCCTCGTTCACCCGGGTCAGCTCGGCGGAGACCGACGTGAGTCGGGCCAGGTCCAGCCGACCTTCGGCCGGCACGAGGCTGGTCAGGTCCGTCCGCAGCAGGGATGGAAACGCCCGCCGGGCCAGGTCGTCGATGGCGACGGCGATCTGTCGGACCGCGTCGAGATCGTCGCCGGCGAACGGGGTACGCCGACCTACCTTCCAGCTCGGGTCGGAGGTGGCGGCCCGGGCGGCGCCGGACTGCTCCTGCAGGGCGGACAGGGTCCGCAGGGCCCGGTCGGTGTCCCCGCCGACCACCTGCGCGCTCAGTTCCCGGGCCAGGCCGGCGGCGTTGAGCAGGTGGGCACGCGCCTGCCAACCGCGGAAGCCGACCCATCCCCCCGCGGCCAGCAGCAGCGATCCGACGACCAGGGCACCGAGCAGGGCCCGTCGCAGTCGGGCTCGCCGGCGACGCCGGGATCGGCTTCGCCGTCGATGCGGCCGTTCGCTCTCCGTCACACCCACACTCCCGTTAAGCGGAACCGGACAGTACGTCGGATTCCCTGACGTTCTTAGCACGTCGGCGGGAGTCTCGTACCGTTATGGCGTTTCTCGTCCTTTACGCGAGGTTCTCTCGCAGCTCCCCGACCGCCTGCGGATTCCGGCCGGCGGCCTCGTGCAGCAGCCGCTCGATCCGGTCCACCCCGGCCGGCAACGACATCTCCCGCAGGTACGTCTGTCGGCCCCGGCGACCCATCTCGGTCCGCGCCGGCGGCGGAATGGTGGCTGCCAACCAGAACCGGTCGGCAAGCGCGGCCCAGTCCTCCGGCGGGCAGGACAGCCCGGCTCGAGCGCGTTCGACCAGCTCGGCGGTGTCCCCACCGGCCGACGCCACGACCGGGGCGGCGCAGGACAGCGCGGCCTGCAACTTGCCGGGCACCGTGCCGCGAAGTTCCGGCAGGTCGCGCAGCATGATCAGCTGGTAGTCGGCGGCGGCGTACAGCTCGGGCATGTCGACAGGTGACCGCCGCGCGAGAAAGCGGACGTTCTCCGCCTTCAGGTCGGCCGCGAGCCCTCGCACCCGGCGCTCGTCCGCGCCCGATCCGACCAGGACCAGGTCCATGGTGCGGTCCAGCGCGGCCGCGGCCCGTACCGCCGTCTCCAGTCCCTGTCGGGCGCCGATCGTCCCGGCGTGCATGACCACGCACCGGCGATCCCGGCGGACCATCTGCCGGGCCGCCGCGCCGGGCGTCGCCGGGTAGAAGATGCGCTCGTCGGTCCAGTTCAGCACCAGCTGGACCCGGGCCGGGTCGGCCCCGGCGGCGACCACCAGATCCCGCATCGACGGCGCGGCCACCGCAACCCGCGCGGCCGTCCGGTAGATGCGGGTCATCGCCGCGCCCATCCGCGCCGACCAGCGGCCGTCGCCGGCCGCCTCCGCGCCGTCGCGTGCCCAGACATCCTGTACGTGCAGCACGGCCGGCACCTTCGGAAGCAGCCGGAACACCGCGGCGGTCGCGAACGTGGTCGCGGGGAGCTGGAAGACGTAGAGCGCATCCACATCGCCGAGGAACCGTCGCGCCGCCAGCGACACGCTGCCGGCGAACGACAGGTAGCTGGCCACGCGCGCGCCTGTGGAGCTGGCGCCGCCGGAGTAGCGCGGCACCCGCCGGACCGCCAGCCGTTGACTGTGCGTCTCGTGGTTCCAGCGCTGCCGCCAGCCGGGATAGACGTGGCCGCCCGGGTAGTCCGGGAAACCGGTGAGCACCCGGACGTCGTGCCCGCGCGCGGCCAGCTCCTCCGCGAGGCTGCCGGGGATGAAGGCGGGCTCGGGTGGAAAGTGGTACGACAGGATGCCGATCTTCACCGGGACACCGCCGACGACCACGGAACGGCCCCGGCCGGCGCGGCACCGCGTCCGGCGGGCGGTCGGCCCGCGTACGATGCCGTCAACCCCTCCCCGCGCGGCCAGCGGCGTCGACGCACCACCCTCGCGGTGTGGCGACCCCTGTCCGCACCCATGAGAGGGCTCCCGATGGCCGACCGCGTGTTGTTCGTCTGCCACGCCAACCTGTGCCGATCGCCGATGGCCGAGTTCCTGGCCCGCCGACTGCTGGCCGACCGGCCCGTGCTGGTGTCCAGCGCCGGCACGGACGCGCTGGACGGGATGGCGATGCACCCGTACGCCGCCCAGGTCGCGGCCGAGGGCGGCGGCGACCCGGGGGCGTTCGCCAGCCGGACGCTGCGGCCCGAACACCTCGCCGAAGCGACGCTCGTGTTGACCGCGACGCGGCGGCAGCGTTCGGTCTGCACCGCGCTGGTGCCCGGCGCGCTGCACCGGACGTTCACCCTGCGCCAGTTCGGCCGACTGGCGGCGGCGGCCGAGCCGCCCACCGAGTCGCTCGACGACCCGCTGCGGGCCGCCATCGCCGCCGCCGCCCACGCCCGGGGGCGGTTGCAACCCGCCGCCCCGGACGCGGACGACCTGCGGGACCCGATCGGCGGGACGATCGCCGACTTCCGTCGCTGCGCTGAGGAGATCGAACGATCGCTACGACCCCTCGCCGCGCTCATCGGGGCAACCGGGTGAGTTCCTGGGTGCGGTCGCTGACGCCGTTGACCCCGGCGCCCTCGCTGTGCCGGGCGGCGGTGGCCCGGTCCGTCGGCACCGACGGCGTGGCCTGCGAGGCGACCACCCGGTAGGCCTCGTACTGGTACGCCTCGGCCTTGGCCACCTTGGCCATGTTCAGCACGCAGCCGAGCAACCGCACCGAGACCGAGTGCAGCGCGCGGGCCGCCGCGGCCACCTGGGCCCGCGACGTGCGGCCCTGCTGACTCACCAGCAGCGCGCCGTCGGCCTGCACGGCCACCACGACGCCGTCGGTCACCGCGAGCAGCGGCGCGGTGTCGATGATCACGATGTCGGCCGACTCGCGCAACGCGAGCAGCAGGTCCGCCATCGCCTTGGAACCGAGCAGCTCGCTCGGGTTCGGCGGGGCGGAGCCGCTGGGCAGCACCAGCAGGGACTTGTCGCCCCAGCGCTGCACCACGTCACCGACCTGGACGTCACCGACAAGCACGTCGGTGAGACCGACGCCCGCGTCCAGGCCCAGGTACTCGTCGACCTTTGGGCGGCGCAGGTCCGCGTCGACCAGCAGCACCCGCCAGCCCGCCTCGGCCAGCGCGATGGCCAGGTTGCAGGAGAGCGTCGTCTTGCCCTCGCCCTGCAGGGCGCTGGTCACGGCGATGACGCGGGCCGGCTCGTGCACGTCCACGAAGCGCAGGTTGGTCCGCAGCTTGCGGATCGCCTCGGCACGGGCCGAACTCGCGGCCTCACCGACGATCAACGGCGAGGTGCGGGCGCTGCTCTCGAAGGGAATGTCACCGAGCAGCGGGCTGCCGGTGGCGCGTTGCAGGCCGGCGGCGTCCCGCAGGCGGATGTCGGCGACGCCGCGCAGGATCGCCAGGCCGACGCCGAGCACCAGACCGATCAGACCGCCGAGCGTGAGGTTGCGCGTCGGTTGCGGCGAGACGGGGCTGGCGCTGACCCGTGGGCCGCTGACCACCTCGATCTTGATCGGCGCCTTGCCCTCGGGCGGCGTCTCGACCTTCTGGACGAGCTCGACGAACTTCGTGGCGAGGCTCTCGGTCACCCGCAGCGCCCGGGCCTGGTCGGTGTCGGTAACGGAGGCGCGCAGCAGGACGGTGCCCGTCTCCGTGGAGGTGGTCACCCGGTGCTGGACCTCGTCCGCGGTGAGCCCGACCGGGGTCTCGGCCACCACGCTCTGCGCGAGGCGGTCGCTGCTGAGCAGGTCCGCGTACGACTTGACCCGCTGCTGAAGGAACAGTCCACCCTGGTAGGCGTCGGTGACGCCCTGGTTGGGGGTGGTGACGAAGAAGGTCACCGAAGCGACGTACCGGGGCTGGGCCCGTACGGTCAGGAACGCCGAGACGCCCAGGGCCACCATGACCGTGACCAGCACGACCCACCAGTGCCGACGCACGTGGCGCAATTGGCGGAGCAGGTCCATCAGGAGTGCCTCCGCGCGGGTCCGGTTACGCCAAAGAACTTCACGAAAACCCCCAAGGTCGTCTGCCAACTCGTGAAACCATTAAAGCCCTTCATAGGGCTTATGTCCGGAGTTATGCGTTTTCGAGGGCGAACAAGTGCGCCCGCATGCCCAACCCGACAAAGGGCCATTCGGCAGCGGCGTACATCCGGGAAAAGTCCACGGCCAATCGCTGGCAGCTCGACCTGAGCCTCGCCAGGCGGGCCTCGACCTGAGCTTCGCCAGGCGGCGGCCACGCCCTGCTGGCCGTCGTCGCGCCCTCGCCGGTCGGCACGCATCTGCGGGTCTCTTCGCGACGACCGTGGAACTCACGCGCGAGTTCGTGGTCGGCGACCTGCCGGAGCGGCACGGCGCTTGCGGTGGTGGGAGCCCGCGGCGGGATGGCGCTGGCCACGTCGACAGGCGTGGCGGCCGGCGGCGGGATGGCGCTGCCCGCGCCGATCCAGGTGGCGGTGGTCCAGTCAGCGGCGACGACGGGTTGCGCGGCCGGACCGCCCCGACATCGCGCACGTACCGGCCGTGCGCACGGTGGTCAGGTCACACCCGGCACCGGCCGGCAGAAGGTGGCGGTCACGGACGGCGAACTCGTCGCCCGGGACGGCGCCGGCGGCCGCCCACACGGGGCGACCGCCGGAAATGCGTGACGCGTCAGCGGCGGCGCTCGCTGGGCCGACGCTCCTCGGTCTCGTCGGCCAGCGCGTCGGTCGCCGGCGCGGTGAGATCGTCGCCGGGCACCGCCACCTCCTCCGCGAGGTCCTGCTCGTCGGGCTTGCCGCCGGGCTGGGGCTCGGGAGCGGTGGCGCCGCCGGCGTAGCCGTACTCGTTCGGTTCGTCGTGCCGGCTCATGTGGTTATCCTCCCGCTTTTCCCTGTTTCGCTGCTACCGCCCACGGTAAGTGGTGATCGTCCTCGGCGCAGCGCGGCGGAGATTGTCGGCGCGACCACGACGGCGCGTGACTCAACGCCGCCGCGAGCAGTTGGCGCAGCGCGACGATCGCCGCCGCGGTGGCCAGGCCACCCCACTGCGGATCACCGGCGAGGCGCAGCAGGCCGGCCGCCGTGAGGAGGTCCAACAGCACCCGGACGGCGACCCGGACGGAGCCGGTGCACAGGGCGGTGAGCACACCGGCGACCAGAGCCAGCGCGGTCACCACCTCGACCAGCGCGCCGATCACGGCCGCCGCTGCCCGTCGGTGACCTGCCGCTGCTCCTGCCGGATCTCCCGGCCCAGGAAGTAGTTAAGCGCCGTCCGGATCGTGGCGATCGCCGCCAGCTGGCCGATCTGGGTGAACGACGGTGACACGGCGGTACGCAGGACGTCGGCGGCCAGTTGGAACTCCAGGCCGAGCGTCAGGAACCGGCCCAGGGACAGTCGGATCGGCGTGAAGACGGCGGCGGTGCGGTGCCGCAGCCCTTCGACCACGAACCGCACCGCCGCCCACAGGGCGCCCACGAAGATCACCAGGGCCCCGGCCACCTCCACCACGGCGACCAGCACCTCGTCGCCGTGGCGCAGCAGCTCCGCCGGCTCCACCCGGAGCCGTTACCCGCCAGCGGGGCAGCTAGTCGGTGCTCAGGTCAGCTCGTTGACGGCCTCCAGGATCAACCAGAGGCCGCTGATGGCGAAGAGCACCGCGGCGCCGTACTTGATGGTCTTCTCCGGCAGGCGGCGGCCGAGCATCCGGCCGACCAGGATGGCAAGCGCGTCCGCGGCCACCATGCCGACCGTGGAGCCGAGCCAGGTGCCGAACCAGCCGTACTTGGTGGCCAGGGTGATCGTCGCGAGCATCGTCTTGTCGCCCAGCTCGGCCAGGAAGAACGCCACCGACACCGCCACGATCGCGGTCTTGCTGGTCTTCTCGGCCTTGCGCTTCTCCTCCTCGGTGAGGCTGTCACCGCGCAGGGTCCACGCGCCGAAGACGAGGAACGCCACACCGGCCACCAGGGAGATCCACTCGGTGGGCAGCACGGCGCCGAGACCCGAACCGATGGCGACCGACGCCAGGTGCACCACCGCCGTGGCGACGGTGATGCCGATCAGCACCGGAATCGGTTTGAACCGCGTGGCGAACGTCAGCGCCATCAACTGGGACTTGTCTCCCAGCTCGGCCACGAAAATGACACCGAAGCTGACGACCAGCGCGGCGAGGAATCCCTCCATGACATCCTTCCCGTTCACGCCGGGAGGAGGTACGGGGGCGCCCTCGACCCGGCTGCAACAGCCTGAGTCGAAGGTCTCGCCCGCCCCGGAGACCGGGGCCGCGTGGCCGGGTGCGGAACGCACCAGTATGTCGACCACGACATTGGGGGCTACTCCCCTTCGCGCAACCAGCCTAACCGATCACCGAGCGGGTCGGACGTCGTGGGTGAAGAGCCTCACCGGACCTGGGCCAACGTCACCCCGAAGAGCCCGTCCGGGTCGGTCCAGAACTGTGCCGCCGCGAAGCCCGCGTCGCGCAGCTCGGCGGCCACCCCCTCCGGGCGGAACTTCGCCGACACCTCCGTCCGCAGCTCCTCCCCCGCGGCGAACTCGACAGTCAGGTCCAGCACCCGGACCCGCATCGGCCGCGTCGCCCGCAGCCGCATCTCGATCCACTCGTGGTCCGGATCCCAGTGGGCGACGTGTGCGAACGCCTCCGGGTCGAAGTCGGCGCCCAACTCCCGGTTGATCACATACAGCACGTTGCGGTTGAACTCCGCCGTGACCCCCGCCGCATCGTCGTACGCGGGCACGATCACCGACGGGTCCTTCACCAAGTCGGTGCCGAGCAGCAGCCAGTCACCCACCTCCAGCGCGGCGCGCATCGCCGCCAGGAAGTCGGCCCGCTCCGCCGGCAGCAGGTTGCCGATCGTGCCACCCAGGAACACCACCAAGCGTCCACCGCCGGTCGGCAGACGGTCGAGCTGGCGGGTGAAGTCCCCCACGATGCCCCGGACCCGCAGCCCCGGATAGTCGGCGGCGATCTGCGCGGTCGACCCCAGCAGGGCACTTACCGACACGTCCAACGGAACGAACGTGCCCAGGCCACCTCGACGGGTGAACGCGTCCAGCAGCAGCCGGGTCTTCTCCGACGAGCCGGAGCCCAGCTCGATCAGAGTCTTGGCGCCGGTCAGCGACGCCACGTCCGGTGCGTGCTCGGCAAGCACCGCCCGCTCCGCCCGGGTCGGGTAGTACTCGGGCAGCCGGGTGATCTCCTCGAACAGCTCGCTGCCCCGCGAGTCGTAGAACCACTTCGGCGGCAGCCACTTCGCCTCGGCGGTCAACCCGGCCCGGACGTCCTGACGCAGACCGCGCTCCAGGTCCTGCGGCTCAAGGTAGATCTCCAACGGTTCCGCGCTCATCGGTCCTGCCTCTCTGCTCCGTCACACACCTCGCGTTGCCCGACCGGTGCGGCTCACCGGGTCGGCAGTGGGCACATCCGCACCTCGTCCACGGTCGCCGTGACAAGGTGCCCCTCCGGCACCGGCCGCCATCCGGGGTCGTCGTCGTGTGGCTCGGACGCCAGCAGCACCGCGCCCGCCGCCGCACGCACCGACAGCGCGTGGCCGGCCGTGGTGCCCACCACCCGCCGCCCATCGGTGAGCAGCACGTTCAGCCGCGACCCCGGCGCGGCCACGGCGACCTCGGCCACCGTCGCGGCCACCGCCTCCGCCGGGTCGTCGCCGGCGCGCAGCCGGTGCCGCACCAACGCCCACAGCAGCGCCGAGTCGGTGGCCGCGTCCAGGGTCAGCAGGTCACGCACCGGCAGGCGGGCGGCGAGCGGCACCACCGCGTCCGGCCACCCCCGCACCACACCGTTGTGGCTGAACAGCCACCGCCCCTCGGCGAACGGCGCGGCGGCGCCGTCGAGCACCGCCATCCCGACGGTCGCCGAGCGGACCGCGGCCAGCACCGCGCCGGCGCGGGTCACGGCCGCCAGCTCGGCGATCGTCGGGTCGCTCCAGATCGGCTGGGCACGCCGGTACCGCACCGGATCGCCGTCGTCCGGATACCAGCCGACGCCGAACCCGTCGGCGTTGATCGTGCCGCCGCCGCGCATGTCGCGTGGCGCCCAGGACTGGCGTACGAGCGCGTGCGCCGGCTCGAAGAGCAACTCGGCAAGCCTGACCGGCGGCCCCAGATAGGCCAGATGACGGCACATCAGCGCAGTCCGGCCGCCGCCGCACCGGCCCGGTCGGGCGTCACCGGTGCGACTCGTCCGGGCCGGCGTCGCGGGCGCAGCGGAAGCCGCTGAAGATCTGCCGCCGAATCGGATAGTCCCAGTTGCGGAACGTCCCCCGGCACGCCGACCGGTCCGTGCCGAACGAGCCGCCGCGCAGCACCCGGTAGTCGTCGCCGAAGAAGACCTCCGAGTATTCGCGGTACGGGAACGCGGTGAAGCCGGGATGCCCGCGGAACGTCGTCGACGTCCACTCCCAGACGTCCCCGATCAGCTGGTGCACGCCCAGCGGCGACGCGCCGGCCGGGTACGCGCCCACCGGCGCCGGCCGCAGGTGACGCTGGTCGAGGTTGGCGTGCGCCTCGGTCGGATCCCCGTCACCCCACGGGTACCGACGCGACCGCCCAGTCGCCGGGTCCCACCGGGCGGCCTTCTCCCACTCCGCCTCGGTCGGCAGACGCTTGCCGGCCCACGCGGCGTACGCCTGCGCCTCGTGGAAGCACACGTGCACCACCGGCTCGTCGGGTCGCACCGGATCCCACCGGCCGAAGCGCCGGTACGCCCAGCCGTCGCCGTCGCGGCGCCAGTGCATCGGCGCGACGAGCTGCTCGGAAACCCGGTGCTCCCAGCCCTCCGCGCTCCACCAGCGCGGGTCGGCGTAGCCGCCGTCGGCGATGAACGCCTCGTACTCGCCGTTGGTCACCGGTGTGGCGTCGATGACGTACGCGGGCAGGTCGACGCGGTGCGCGGGACGCTCGTTGTCCAGAGCCCAGGGATCGGTGTCGGTGCCCATCGTGAACTCACCGGCCGGCACCAGCACCTCGCCGCCGACCCGTGCGGTCGGCTCCGGTGGCGGCGGGGCGTGCAGAACCGCCGCACCCGCGCGCAGCTGGTGGGTCGCGAGCATCGTCTCGTCGTGCTGCTGCTCGTGCTGAACGATCATGCCGAAGGCGAACCCGTCGGCGACCAGCGGCCGGTCGGTGAAGCTCACGGCGTCGAGCAGGTCGTGCACCTTGTCCCGGACCGTGCCCAGGTAGGCGCGCGCCTCCGCCGGCGGCAGCAGCGGCAGCGCGGGGCGGTCCCGGCGAGGCTGCTTGAACGCGTCATACAGCTCGTCGATGTCGCAACGGACCGGCTCGCGGCCACCCACGTCACGGACCAGCCAGAGCTCCTCCTGGTTGCCGACATGGGCCAGATCCCAGACCAACGGCGACATCAACGGAGAGTGCTGGCGCATCAGGTCGTCGTCGTCGACCGCCTCGGTCAACAGGGCCGTACGGGACCGGGCGCGCGCCAACTCCTCAGCGATCCGCCCCCGCAACCGCTCCCCCTCCGGATGGTCCGTCGCACTCACCGTCTCGCCCCTCACCGATCCGCCCTCCGTTCGCGACTGCGGGGCTCGCAACCCCGGCTCACTCCTCGCGCTCACCGGTCTCCCCTCCGTGCGGCGGCCAGCCGCCGTCGTACGCCTCGTTGGATGTCGTCGTGGGTGCCTGCCGGCAGCTCCAGGCGGGGCAGCGCGGCCAGGGCCAGGTCGAGCAGCGCGGCCGCGGCAGCGGCCAGCGCCGGGTCGGACAGGCCGTGCCGGGCGGCGGCCGACCAGCGGTGCGCCACCGGCGCGCCGATCGTGTACGCCGCGCGCACGGTGCCCGCGTCGGTGAAGAGCGCGCTCAGCACCGCCAGCGGGAGACGCCAGTCCCGGTCGGGCTGGGCGTCCAGATAACGCAGTTCCAGATAGCCGCGCGGACGCACCGGTGGAAAGAGGGTGCTCACGTGGTAGTCGAGATCGTCGGTGGTGGGCGGGCGGGGCAGCGCGCCGTCGAGCCAGTCGGCGAAGGTGACACCCGGCGGCGGGGCCCAGTCCGGGCCGCGCCGGCGCAGGCAGAGCAGCGGCGCGGCAAGCACGTACCGGATCCAGGTGGCCGTGGGATCCTCGTCGGCGTTGCCGGGCACCCACACCGGGCGGGTCCGGGACGGATCGATGGCCAGCCAGGCGGCCATTCGCGCGGACGCCCAACCGGTGCGCCGCCCGGCGTGCCGGCTGGCCGAGGCGAACGCCGCGAGCAACGGCGGCCCGACCGCGTGGGCCGCTGCCCAGCGCGCCGCGACCTGGTCCGGCTCGCCGATGTCGAGGCAGACCTGCAGGCCCGCAGTGCTGTACATCATCGTGCGGCCGGCCGGACCCCGCCGGTCGAAGGCCCGACGCATCGCGCGGTAGCGGGGGGTGTCCACCACGGGACGGGGCCGACGGTGCGGGTCGATTCCGCTGCGGCCGAGGGTCAGCCCGGCGGCGGCCAGTAGGCCGGTGACCTGGGCGATGTCGGCCTCGGTGGCCTGGATCAGCGCACCGGCCGAGGAACGCGGCGGGGTGGAGATCTCCAGCTGGCCGCCCGGTTCGAGAGTCACGGTGCCGCCGTGTCGCAGCGGCTCGGCGGGGCTCGTGGGATCCAGCGTGACGGGGCTGTGGCGCCCCAGCGCCGCCCGCAGCCGCACCGGATCGACCGGTCGGGCAGGGTCGGCGGCGTCGTGCACGGTCCATTCCAGTTCGACGCCGGTGTATGTCGGGGGGCCGGTCTTGAAGCAGATGCGGGCGAGATGTCTGCCTGCGGCGGCGGACTCCCGCAGGATCGCGCTGCGATCCAGCTCGGGCGACGTCACCATCGGTGCAGCCTCCTTCGTCGTGCGCCAACTCCGGAACACTGTGCCACCGTAAACCCACCCACCGACACTCTCGGCGGCGTCGCCGGTGCCACCAACCTCTGTCTAACAGACGGATTTCCCGGTACACGGCAGAACGAACCGCACCGCCCCGATGCTCAGTTCGCTGCCGGTCCCGCCGGGTGGGAGGGCTTGACCCGTGCCGATCCGTGCGGCGTCGGCGCCGTGGACGGTTCGGCGGGGGAAGACGGCCGCGCCGGAGCGGACGGCTCCGCCGACGGGGACGGTCGCGCCGGAGCCGACGGCGTGGCCTCAGGCACCAGTCGCTGGCAGTACGCCTCGACGGCGGGGACGCCACCGGCGGCCGTCACCAGCCGCTGGAAGGCAGGCGTCCGCAACGCCTTCTCTCGCTGCTCGGGCTTCTTGGCCAGGAAGGCTCGGCACAGTCCGTGCAGCTGACCGTTCGGCGTCGAACCGACGGACGGAGTGCCGGCCGAGGACGGCGGGCCGGACGGCGTCGACCGGCTCGGCGCGGTCGACGTGGTCCCCGCCGGACCGCCGGCGGTCGGTGGCGCGCTGCTCGGCGCCGGCACCGGCGACACCGGGTCGGGTGCCCGGTCCAGGCCGGCCGCGGCGAACGCGGCGCCCGCGGTGGCGGTGGCCGCCAGCGCGCCGATCCAGGCCAACGCGCCGGTGGTGAGCCGGCGGCGGCGTGGTCGTCGGGCCGCGGTGGGCTCCGGGGCGGCGACCCGGGCGGCCCGGAAGGCGGCCAGCGCGGCCTCCTCGCCCGCCAGCTCTCCCGGTCGGGCCGGACCGGCGGCAGCGGCGAGCAGCCGCGCCAGTG
>NZ_HF570108.1:3814574-3925575 GCF_000297395.2 Micromonospora lupini str. Lupac 08
CCGTGTCGAGGTCGAGGGTCACCTCGGGGTCGACGGCCGTGCCGGGGTCGAGAGACGCGCCAGGGCTGGGAGACGTGTCCGGGCGGAGAGACGCCTCGGGGTGGACGGCCGCGTCGACGCGGGTGGCGTCGAGCAGCCGTTCGGTCTCGGCTCGGCCGGCGTGCCGGTCCGGCCGGTACGGGTTCATGCGGAATCCCCTCACGTCAGCCGTCCGCCTGCTCGGCGTGCGACGTCCGCCGGGATCGGCCGGTCCGCCCGCGAGGTGGTGGGACCACCTCGGCACTTACCGACGGTGCGACGCCGTCGGCGCCGAGAGCCGGCGCCGCGGTCGCGTCCTGCGCGTTCGGCGCGGACACCGCGCCCTGCACGCCGGGCGCAGGCGCAGGCCGCGTGGTCGACGCATTCGGCGCAGACAGCGAGCCCTGCGCGCCGGCAGCAGGCGCAGGCCGCGTGGTCGGCGCGGACAGCGAGCCCGGCACGCCGGGCACCCGGGTCGTCACCGTGTCGTCGGGTGGTGGTGCGGTCACCGCCTGCCGGTCCAGCAGGGTGGCCAGCCGCCGCAGGCCACGGTGGGCGGCCGTCCGGACCGCTCCGGCCCGACGCCCCAACACCCGACCGGCCGACTCCGCGTCCAACCCGATCACGGCGCGCAACAGCACCGCCTCGGCCTCGCGCGGCGGCAGCGTGGCGATGAGCGCCAGGGCCGCCTCGGTGCTGATCGTCTCGCCGGCCCGCTCCGCGGTGTCGCCGTCGCCGGCCAGTTCGGTGAGCGCCTGCACCGGGACCGGCAGCGACGGTCGTCGACGCAGCCGGCGCAGATGGTCCATGGCCCGGTTACGGGCGATGGTGACCGTCCAGGCGCGGAACTCACCGCCGGTGAAGTGGGGCAGGTCACGGGAGATCTGCAACCAGGTCTCCGACGCCACGTCCTCGGCGTCCGCGCCGACCAGGGCGGTCAGGTAGCGCAGCAGACCCGGCTGCAGGCTGCGGTACAGGAAGCGGAAGGCGTCCTCGTCGCCGGCCTGCGCGGCGGTGACCGCCTCGGACAGCTCGGCGGTCATCCGCGGCTCACGGGCCGCCCCGGGTGGCGGCCCGGTACGACGCGCCACGCCGGCCTCGTCCGCGCGCGAACCGTCGCCCCTCCCGGCTCCCGCACTCGCACCGCCTCCACCGAATCCGCTTCGCCCCCGCGTCCGGGCCGGCCGGGGCGTCCGCGCCGGCGCGATGGCTCGCGACGCGCGGTCCGCCGGGCGGCCCCGAGCCGGGCTAACGGTAGGAGGGGACCATCGGAGCGACAAGTCGGGATCGCGTCACGGAAGAGTGACAATTATCAAGCCGTCCGACCGGCGTGGCGCCGTAACAGCTGTCGACCAGCGGACGCTCCCCTGGCCGGGACGCGGCCCGGGGCGGTTATCCGAAAAGCGTACGCCGGGATGTGTCGGGTTTTGTCACGCGCCGTCGTCGATCCGTCACACAAAGGGCCGCGTCCACAGAGGTCAGCCCGGACGGACGACCGGGTGCGACCACCCGGCGGATCAACCGCGACGCGCCGATGCCGGGCGCTCTGGGTACGGTAATGCTGTGTTGTCATCGGAGGTCGTGCTCAGCGGGCGGTACCGCCTGGACGAACGTGTCGCCACCGGCGGCATGGGTGACGTCTGGCGTGCCTCGGACCTGGTCCTCGGCCGACAGGTCGCGGTCAAGGTCCTGCTGCCGGCGCTGGTCTCCGATCCGGACTTCATCGCCCGTTTCCGGGCCGAGGCACGGATCATGGCAGCTCTGCGGCACCCCGGCATCGTGCAGGTGTACGACTCCGGCGAGGACGACCTGCCCGACGGCGGTCGGGCGGACTACCTGGTCATGGAGTTCGTCGAGGGCGAGCCGCTGTCCAAGCGGATCGAGGCGGCCGGCCGGCTCGACGTGGCCGAGACGATGTCGATCGTGGCCCAGGCGGCGCACGCCCTGAGCGCGGCGCACCGCGGCGGCATCGTGCACCGCGACGTCAAGCCGAGCAACCTGCTGGTCCAGGAGGACGGCACTGTCGTCCTGGTCGACTTCGGCGTCGCCCGTTCCACGAACGTGACAAGCATCACCAGCACCAACGCGGTCCCCGGCACCGCTCTCTACATGGCGCCGGAGCAGGCCGCCGGTCGTCCGGTCAGCGGCGCCACCGACATCTACGCGCTCGGCGCGGTCGCGTACTGCTGCCTCACCGGCGGTCCGCCGTTCACCGGGGACAACCCCCTCCAGGTCGCCGTCCGACACCTGGACGACGAGCCGCCGGAGCTGCCGCACGAGATCCCGGAGGCGGTCCGCGCCCTGGTGTCGCGGGCCCTCGCGAAGGATCCGCTGGACCGCTTCACCAGCGGCTCGGCGATGGCCGAGGCCGCCCGCACCGCGGTCACCGGCGGCGAGCCGCCGACGGCGATGGCGATGGCGGCGTCGGTCCCGCTGCGCGAGGCCGGACCGGGGACCCGCACCGACGTGCCGGCCGGCGCGGCGGTGGCGAACACGACGGACGGCGGGCGTCAGCGACGCCGCGGGCCACTTGTCGGCGCGGCGGCCGCGATGCTTGTCGCCCTGATCGGCCTGGCGGCGGCACTGGGCGCGGCGCGCAACACCGGCGACGACGAGCCGGCCGTCAACCTGCCGACGACCTCCGCGACGCAGGGGCCGAC
The DNA here is from genome assembly GCF_000297395.2 of Micromonospora lupini str. Lupac 08. GTDB lineage: Bacteria > Actinomycetota > Actinomycetes > Mycobacteriales > Micromonosporaceae > Micromonospora > Micromonospora lupini. The sequence continues at coordinate 3,817,253 of NZ_HF570108.1, forward strand.
CGAGCAGGCGGAGCTGCCGGCGGCGAACGAGCAGGTCACCGACGACCCGCAGCGCCCGAACCGGCCGACCGCTCCGGGCCCCACCGCGTCGGCGTCGGCCACCGCCACGCCGAGCGTGCAGCCCTCCCAGTCGTCCAGCCCGCCGTCGGCGTCGCCGAGCGCCACCACCGCGCCGCCGCCCAGCGACCCGCCGAAGTCCGACCCGCCGAAGACCGACCCGCCCCCGAGCGATCCGCCCCCCACGACAGCGCCGCCGACGGTCCCCGAGGACCCGGTGGGCGGCTGACCCGTCGGCCCCACCAGCACCGATATCCCCAAAACGGACTTACGCCGCCGAAGACCCCTCTAGGCTCTCAGCAGGTCATTTCACCATCTGCCGCAGGAGCCCGGGTGAGCGCTGAGAAGCTGGTCGTGATCGGTCAGGGGTACGTCGGACTGCCGCTGGCCATGCGTGCCGTCGAGGCGGGCCTGGACGTCGTCGGCCTGGACGTCGACGCCGACCGGGTGAAGCGGCTCGCGTCCGGTGAGTCCTTCGTGGAGGACATCCCCACCGACCGGCTGGGCCGCGCGCTGGGCAGCGGTCGCTACCGCCCCAGCACGGAGTACACCGACGCCGAGGGTTTCGACATCTGCGTCATCACCGTGCCCACCCCGCTGCGCGACGGCACTCCGGACCTGAGCTTCGTCGAGCAGGCAGGCGTCGGCATCGGACCGTACGTGCGGCCGGACTGCACGGTCATCCTGGAGTCGACCACCTATCCGGGCACCACCGAGGAGCTGCTCCGACCGCTGCTGGAGTCGGCGAGCGGGCTGACCAGCCCCGGCGACTTCCACCTCGGCTACAGCCCGGAGCGGATCGACCCGGGCAACCCGACCTGGCGACTGGAGAACACCCCGAAGGTGGTGTCCGGTGTCGACTCGGTGTCACTGGCCCGGGTGCAGGGGTTCTACCAGCGCCTCGTGGAGCGCACCGTCGCGGTGGACTCCACGAGGGTCGCCGAGCTGACCAAGCTGATCGAGAACACGTTCCGCCAGGTCAACATCGCGCTGATCAACGAGCTGACGATGCTCTCGCACCACCTGGACATCGACGTCTGGCAGGCGATCGACGCCGCCGAGACCAAGCCGTTCGGGTTCCTGCCGTTCCGGCCCGGCCCCGGCGTCGGCGGGCACTGCCTGCCGATCGACCCGTGCTACCTGTCCTGGCAGGTCAAACGACGGCTCGGCCGGCAGTTCCGGTTCATCGAGCTGGCCAACGACATCAACCACGAGATGCCCGAGCACGTGGCGCAGCGGATCATGGCGGGCCTGAACCGGGCCGGCCGGGCCGTGAGCGGCGCCCGACTGCTGCTGCTCGGGCTCGCGTACAAGAAGAACACCGGCGACATGCGGGACTCCCCCGCCGTCGACGTGGCCCGCCGTCTGCAGGCCCTCGGCGCCGAGGTCCACGCGGTCGAGCCGTACGCGGAGGCCCACCAGATTCCCGCCGGGGTCACCGTCGTCGGGCTCACCGAGCGGGAGGTCCGCGCCGCGGACGCGGTGGTGGTGGTCACCGACCACGACAGCTTCGACTACGACCTGGTGGTCCGGCACGCCCGCTACGTGTTCGACACCCGCAACCGGTGCGTCGGGGAGATGGTGGAGACCCTCTAGACCCGGCACCGCTGGCCGGTCCCGCCGCCGGGGTAGACGGCGGGACCGGCCGGCGATGTCCGTCCGGAGGCCGGCGGCCCGGGACGGGCGGTCACTGGTCGGCGAGCGCCTCGACGACGGGCCGCGACAGGGCCCGGCGGGCCGGCAGCACCGAGGCGACCAGGGCGGCCAGCACGGCCACGCCGAGGATCAGCCCGAGCTGGCCGAGCGGCAGCACCACGTGGAAGTCCCCACCGAGGCGGGCCAGCAGGGCCATCGCGGCGGCGCTGACGCCGGTGCCCAACCCGATGCCGAGCACCGCGCCGACGAGCGCCATCAGGATCGCCTCCACGGCGAGCATGGCCCGCATCCGTGCCCGGGTCAGACCGACCGCCCGCAGCACCGCGTTCTCCCTCGTGCGCTCGACCACCGACAGGCTCAGCGTGTTCGCCACGCCGACCAGGGCGATCACGACGGCCAGACCGAGCAGCGCGGTGACGAAGGCCAGCAGCATGTCGACGGTGCCGGTGAGCATCTTCTTGTACGCGCCCTGATCCATCAGGTTCACCGTCGGATAGCGGGCCAGCACGGCCTCGATCGCGGCACGGGCCTGGTCGGCGCTGACGCCGCCGGCGGGGTCGATCTCGGCCAGGAAGCCCCGCTCACGGGGAAAGAGCGCGGCGAAGTCCGCGTCGTCCAGGTCGATGACGTGCCCCTCGGGCGCCGAGCTGCCGACCATCGCCCGCGCGTCGTCGGCGACGACAGCCGCCACCCGGAACTGCCGCCCCGCGATGGTGACCGGGGCGCCGACCTGCCAGCCGCGCGCCCGCGCCAGTTCCCGGTGCACCAGGACCTGCCCCGGCCCGAGCCGCCCGACGTCGCCGGCCAGCACCCCGGTCAGCGTCCGACCGACAAGCGCCGGGTGGGCGGCCCGGACCTCGATGTCGCCGGTGACGATGCTGCGCTGCTCGTGCACCACACCCAGCTCGGGCCGCGCGGCCAGTTCCCCGGCGAGCGCCGCGGGCAGGTTCTGACCGATGCCGCTGACCACGAAGTCGGTCCCGATCTCGGCGTCCACACTGCGTTCGATGCCGTCCTTGGTGCTGCGCGCGCCGACCACGAACGCCGACACCAGTCCGATCCCGATCACCAGAGCGGTAGCCGTGGCGGCGATCCGGCGCGGATTGCGGACCGCGTTGGCGACCGCCAGGCCCACCGTCATTCCGAACAGCCGGCGGGCCGGCCACCCGATCACCCGGAGCAGCGCCGGAACGAGCACCGGCCCGAACAGCACGATCCCGAAGAACGCCAGCACGCCGCCGACGGCCACGAGCAGCACCTGACCGGCGCTGGCCGCGCCGGCGAGGGCCGCGACGCCGGTGCCGAGCACCACCGCGCCGAAGATCAGGCGCAGCCGCCCGGCGCCCCGACTGGGCTGCACCGCCGCGTCGGTGAGCGCCGCCACCGGGGCGACCCGGGTCCCCCGCCAGGCCGGCAGCAGGGCGGACGCCACGGTGAGCGCGGTACCGACAAGCAGGCTGGTCAGCACGGTCGAGCCGGCGACGGTCAGCCCACCGGCGAACGGCACGTCAAGCCGGGACATCAGCAGCCGCATGCCGCCGGCGAGGGCCACCCCGAGCAGCACCCCCAGCACGGAGGCGACGAACCCGACAAGCGCGGACTCCAGCAGGGCGGCCCGGAAGACCTGCCCCCGGGTGGCGCCCACCAGGCGCAGCAGCGCGGTCCGTCGGGTGCGCTGCGCCAGCACGATCGCGAAGGTGTTGGCGATCACGAAGCCGGCGACCACCACCGCGACCCCGACGAAGATGAGCAGCAGCATCATGAACTGGTTCAGGTCGCGGACCGCGTCGTCGACGGCCTCGTCGAGGATCTGCTGACGGCCCTTCACGGTGGCGCCGGCGCCACCGACGGCCGCGTCCAGCCGGTCGGCCAGCACCGTCGCGGAGGTGCCCGGCCGGGCCGCCACCATGATGCGGCCGTACCCGCGCATGCCGGTGACCGCGAGGGCGTCCGGTCCGACCAGGCCGATGAACGGCCCGCCGATGTCGCGGACGGTGCCGGCCACGTCGACGGTGCCGACCAGGGTGTACGGGCGGGCCGCGCCGCCGGTGCCGCCGATCTGGACCGGGGCGCCGAGGGTGAAGCCCTCCTTGTCCACAGTGGGCGCGTCGAGCACGACCTCGCCCGCGCGGTCGGGCAGGTGGCCGGACACCACGTCGTACGAGCGCAAAGCCGTTTCGGTGGGGATGGCGGCGAGCACCGCGTAGCCGAGCACCGGCCGGCCGTCGGCGCCGAGAAGTCCGCCGGTGGCGGTCAGCTCCCCGGCCGCGGCGGCCACGCCGTCGACGGCGCGGACCCGGTCGACCAGGCTCGCCGGCAGCGCCTTGTCGCCGCCGGGGTAGACGCCGAGGTCGGTGTGCCTGTCGAAGGTGCCGGCCCGGTCGTACGCGCCGGCGCGCATCCCGTCGACGAAGATCAGGGTGCCGGCGATGAACGCGACGCCGAGCACGACGGCCAGCGCGGAGAGCAGCATGCGCAGCGCCTCGGCGCGCAGCGAGCGCAGGGTCAATCGGATCATGTGCGGGCTCCCGGTGCAGGCGCGGATCGGACCCCTCCGACGCTATGGCCGGTCCACCGGGATTGATCTCCACCTGCGCGCTCGACACATGTACGACCCAGGTAGCGCCAGCTCCGTCGGCCGTACGACCCGGGTCGTACGGGCGGGTCACCGGCCGGGTGTGACCAGGCCGCTCTCGTACGCCAGCACGACCGCCTGGACCCGGTCGCGCAGGTGCAGCTTCGCCAGGATCCGCCCGACGTGGGTCTTCACCGTGGCCTCGGCCACGTGCACCTTGGCGGCGATCTCGGCGTTGGACAGGCCCTGCGCGACGAGCAGCAGCACCTCCCGCTCCCGCTCGGTGAGCTGGGCCAGCCGGGGGTCGGCGGTCGGGCCGGCGCCGAGTTGACCGGCGAAGCGGTCCAGCAGTCGTCGCGTGATCGACGGGGCGACCACCGAGTCGCCGGCCGCCACCACCCGGATCGCGTCCAGCAGCTCCTCCGGCGGCACGTTCTTGAGCAGGAAGCCGCTGGCCCCGGCCTGGAGCGCGGCGAACGCGTCCGCCTCGGTGTCGAAGGTGGTCAGCACCAGCACCCGGGGCGGGCCGGCGGGCCGGTCGGCGCAGAGCCGGCGGGTCGCCTCCACCCCGTCCATCGTCGGCATCCGGATGTCCATCACCACCACGTCGGCCTCGGTGCGGGCCAGCACCCGCAGGGCGTCCGCGCCGTCGATGGCCTCCCCGACCACCTCCAGGTCGGGCTGCGAGCTCAGCACCATCCGGAAACCGGCGCGCACCAGCGCCTGGTCGTCCACGATCACCACCCGGACCGTCATGCCGCGATCACCTCCGTTGCGGGTTCCGACGGTAGCGGTAGCCGGACCTCGACCTGCCAACCCCCGGTCGGCTGAGCGCCGGCGGTGAGGCTGCCGTCGTACACCGCCACCCGCTCGCGCATGCCGAGCAGACCGTGACCGCCGGGCGGCGCCGGGCTGACCGCCGGGCGGCCCCGGCCGTCGTCGACGACCCGGACCACGACGGCGTCGGCGGTGTGGGTCAGGGTGACGTCGACGGCGGCCCCGACGCCCGCGTGTTTGAGCGCGTTGGTGAGCGCCTCCTGCACGACGCGGTAGACGGTCAGTTCCAGCCCGGGTGGCAGGGTCGGCGGCGCACCGGTGGCGGCGTCGTGGATGCGCAGCCCGGCGTCGCGGAAGCGGGCCAGCAGGTCGGGCAGCTCGGCCAGGGCCAGCCGGCGGTGCTCCGGGTCGGCGGCCACCACGGACCCGGCGGAGGGGCCGGCGTCACGCAGGACGCCTACCAGTCGGCGCATCTCCTCCAGGGCCGCGCGGCCGGTCTCGGCGACCACCTTCACGGCCGTGCGGGCCTGCTCGGGGTCGCGGTCGAACATGAACCGCGCCCCGTCCGCCTGGACGATCATCACCGCCATGCTGTGCGCCACCACGTCGTGCAGCTCCCGGGCGATGCGGGTGCGCTCCTCGGCGACGGCGGCCCGGGACTCGGCCTCCCGCTCGCGCTCCAGGGTGGTGGCGCGTTCCTCGAGGCTGAGCACGTAGAGGCGGCGGGTCCGGACGTTCAGCGCGACGAGCCAGACCGCGCCGGTGACAAGCGCGTACCACAGAGCGGTCGCCCACCAGGCGCCGACGCCCGGGGTCTGTACGGCGGCGAGCAGCACGCCCACGGCGGCGACCGCGCCGGCGAGCACACCGTCGCGCAGGCGTTTCCCGTACTTGACGACGCTGTAGAGCGCGATGAGGACCGCGACGTCGTAGGGGAGCGGGCCCCACCGGGCGATCACCTGGACCAGGGCGAGCGCCGCGACGACGACCGTCACCGCGCTCGGGTGGGTGCGGCGGAACAGCAGCGCCACCGCCATTCCTGCGCCGACACCTGTGGAAGCCCAGCCACCCGGCTGGTTCACCGCCGCGGTGAGGCTGAAGAGCACGACCACGCCGGCGACGGCCACGTCGAAGGCGACGCCGCGCAGGGGGCGGCCGAACAGCGTGCGTCTCACGGTCACCCAGCGTACGTGTCGTGGCTGGTGGCGGCCGGCAGCCGGTCGGTCAGGGCGGGGTCAGCTCGCGCAGGCGGGCGATCTCGATGGCCTGTTCGGTGGCGAGTGAGGTGGCCAGCTCGTTGAGGGTCTGATCGACGCCCACCGACAGCAGGTCGGTGGCCATGGTGACGGCGCCCTGGTGGTGGTCGGTCATCATCGCGATGAAGAGCCTGTCGAACTCGACGCCCCGGGCGGCGGCCAGCCGCTTCATCGCCTCGGGTGACTGCATCCCCCGCATTCCGGCGTGGTCGTGGCCGGGCGCCGTCTCGGGCAGCCCCCGGGTGGCGAGCCAGCCGCGCAGGACCTTGATCTCCGGGCCCTGGCCGGCGCGGATCCGGTCGGCGTAGGCGCGCAGCCGAGGATCGGCCGCGCGCTCCGGGGCGAGGGCGCTCATCTCGAGCGCCTGCTGGTGGTGCGGGATCATCATCTGGACGTAGACGGTGTCCAGGCCGTTGTGCCGGGGCGGACTGTCGTCGCGCAGTTCCTGGGCGGACCGGGCGACCGCCGGCTCGCCGGGGCGGCCCGGCACGAGCACCGGCGGGGGCGGCGGGCCGCTGGGGCTGGCCGCCGTCGGGCTGGGCGACGCCGAGCGGGCCGAGGCCGCCGGGCGGCCGGGGTCACCGGCGGCGCGGACAGCCAGCACCACCAGGACCGAAACGATGGCCGTCGCTATGACGACGGCCAGTGACCGACCACGTCGGACAGTCATGCCGCACCCCCTCAGGTCGAGGTCGCAGCGATCCTATCCATTGACGAGTCGACCTAGATGTGACCCGGGTCACATCGATGATCTCTGTGGGTCGGTAAGGTACCGACCATCGCCATCCCCCTTTCGAAGGGCGCCGCCGATGATCAAATTGGCCACCTCACGACTCCGACAAATCCGCATCGTCAGCCTGGCCGCAACAGGCCTCCTGCTGACCAGCGTCGCCGTCGCGACACCGAGCAGCGCCCAGGAGGCCGCGCCAGCGGCGGCACCACAGGCCGCCGCCAGCGACATCCCCGGCGTGGACGAGATCCGCAGCAGCCCCAACCTGCGGCAGATCGCCAACCTCCCCAAGCAGGCGCCGTTCGACACGACAGCCGCGCTCAACAGCGACATGGCGTTCCAGGGCAAGTACGCCTTCGCCGGCAACTACAACGGGTTCGTCGTCTACGACATCTCCCGGCCCAGCGCGCCCAAGATCACCGCGCAGGTGTCCTGCCCGGGCTCGCAGAACGACATCTCGGTCTACGGCAACCTGCTGTTCGTCTCCACCGACTCGTCGCGCAGTGACGACTCGTGCGCGAGCGTCGCCCAGCCCGCCTCCGTGAAGGAGTCGTGGGAGGGCATCAAGGTCTTCGACATCAGCGACAAGGCCAACCCGCGCTACATCAAGTCCGTGGAGACCGCCTGCGGGTCGCACACCCACACCCTGGTGCCGGGCAAGGACCGCAAGAACGTCTACCTGTACGTCTCGTCGTACAGCCCGCGGGCCGAGTTCCCCGACTGCCAGCCGCCGCACGACTCCATCTCCATCGTCAAGGTGCCGGTGAAGAAGCCGACCGAGGCGGCAGTCATCTCGACGCCGAACCTCTTCCCGGACGGTGGTTTCCCGGGCAGCGAGACCGGCTCGGCGACCACCGGCTGCCACGACATCACCGCGTACCCGTCGAAGGACATCGCCGCCGGCGCCTGCATGGGTGACGGCGTCCTGCTCGACATCAAGAACCGCGAAGCGCCCCGGGTGATCACCCAGGTCCGCGACACGGTCAACTTCGCCTTCTGGCACTCGGCCACCTTCAACAACGCCGGCACCAAGGTCGTCTTCACCGACGAGCTGGGCGGCGGCGGGGCGGCCACCTGCAACGAGACCGTCGGCCCCAACCGGGGCGCGGACGCCATCTACGACATCACCGGTCGCGGTGACGCCCGGACGCTGGCGTTCCGCAGCTACTACAAGATCCCCCGCACGAACGCCGAGACCGAGAACTGCGTGGCGCACAACGGCTCGCTGGTCCCGGTGCTCGGACGGGACATCATGGTGCAGGCGTGGTACCAGGGCGGCATCTCCGTCTGGGACTTCACCGACTCGCGCCACCCCAAGGAGATCGCGTACTGGGAGCGGGGCCCGCTCTCCGCCTCCGAGCCCATCACCGGTGGCGCGTGGTCGACGTACTACTACAACGGCAACATCTACTCCAACGACATCCAGAAGGGCCTGGACGTCCTGGAGCTGAACGACTGGCGGACCTGGACGGCCAATCTGACCCGGTTCAACGAGCTGAACGTGCAGACCCAGCCCGGTTACCTGAGCTGGTAGCACCGACCGACCGCACGACCCGGGCCCGGCCTCTCGTCGAGGGGCCGGGCCCGGCCATGTCGGCCGCGCGGACCAGGCCCGGCGCCCCGATCGGGGGCGCCACGGTGGGGCCGGTCACCTGAGCGGGGGTTGGCGATCGGCCGGCCGGCCCCTGTGCCAACGTGGTCAGATGTGAAGTCTGCTGCCGGCGCGCCGCCGGCCCCGCCCGAGCCGACCGCGCCCTGGCGTCCCCACCCGCTCGACGTGGTGGCGGTCGTCCTCGCGGTGGCCGGCGCGGCCTGCGCGCTGAGCGGGCTGCTGCCCCGCGCCGAGACCACTGCCACCCTGCACCGCATCCTGCCGCTGCTGCTCTTCCTCGGCACCGTGATCGTGCTGGCCGAGCTGACCGCCGTGGCGGGCGTGTTCGACGTGCTGGCCAGCCGGCTCGCCATCGCCTCCCGGGGCCGCTGGGCGGCGCTGTTCCTGCTCTGCGGTGGCCTCGCCACGGTGACCACCCTCGTGCTCAACCTCGACACCACCGCCGTGCTGCTCACCCCGGTGCTGCTCGCGCTGGCCCGTGGCCTGCGCGTCCCGGCCGGGCCGCTCGCGGTCACCACGGTCTGGCTGGCCAACACCGCCAGCCTGCTGCTGCCGGTGTCCAACCTGACGAACCTGCTGGCCGCCGACCGGGTCGGGCTCACGCCACTGGCGTACGCCGAACGGATGGCGTTGCCGCAGCTCGCCGCCGTGACGGTGACCATGGTGCTGCTCTGGTACGGCTGGTGGCGACGGGAACGGCCGGCCGGCGGACGCTTCGTCCCGCCGGCCCCGCACGTGCCGGCAGACCCGGTGCTGCACCGCATCGCGCTCGCCGGCTGCCTGCTCTTCGTCGCCGGCATCCTCGCCGGGGTGGAGATCGGGCTCGCCTCCAGCGTCGCGCTCGCGCTGGTGCTGCTCGGCTTCGTGGTCCGCTCCCCCACGACGCTGCGGGCTCAGCTGGTGCCCGTACGGCTGCTGCTCTTCGTCGTCGGTCTGTTCCTGGTGGTGCAGACCCTCGGCCGGCACGGGCTGGACGACCTGGTCGCCGATCTGGTCGGCGCCGACGGCGGGGCGGCCGGCGCGCTGCGTGCCGGCGGCACCGGAGCGCTGCTGGCCAACGCGGTGAACAACCTGCCGGCGTACCTGGCCGGCGAGGCGGTGCTGCCCAGCGCCGACCACACGCGCCTGCTGGCCCTGCTGATCGGCACGAACGTCGGCCCGCTGGCCGCGCCGTGGGCGTCGCTGGCCACCCTGCTGTGGTTCGAACGGTGCCGGGCGGCCGGGGTGGCGGTGCCGGTGCGACGGTTCGTGCTGACCAGCACCCTGCTCGCCGTCGTCGGCACGCTCGCCGCGGTCGGCGCGCTGCTGCTGGTCAGCTGAGGGCCGTCAGCCGGCGGCCCGCTCCACCACGAACATGAAGCAGCCGTAGACCACGTTGCGGCTGTGCAACTGGTGCACCCGCGGGTCGGCGAACAGCTCCGCGATCACCGCCTCCGGGTCCGTGCCGTCGTGCAGCCGGCCACCGCAGATCCGTCCGTCCCGGTCGTACGCCCGCAGCACCTGGGGACGTCCCCGCCAGACCGGCGGGTGGCCGCCGCCGTGCTCCGGGCCGGGGCAGGCGGCGGCGTGCGCGAAGACCGGCCCGATCTCCCGGTACGCGGCGGCGGCGATCGGTGGGGCGTAGCCGAACAGCAGCAGCGCCTCCCCCGCCTCGGCGTCGCGCAGGCAACAGCGCAACGGCTCCCCGCCGCCGGCCAGGCACGCTTCGACGGGATGACCGGCGGCGTCACGGCCGGTGCGACGGACGAGGTCGAGCGCCGCGGCCGGCACTGCGTGGACGCGGAAGGTGGCGGTGGTCGTCATGCGTCAAGCCTGGCTCGGTGGCGGCGACGATGCTGGCGGCGATCGGACCTCGCGCTGGTGCGTGTTTTCGGCCCTGTCGTCGTGTTGTCGCCATACTGCGCCAGATGACCGTTTATCCTGGTCAGGACCCATACGAGTAGGGAGAACCCATGACAGCGCACCGCGAGCTGGAGACCACCGAGACGACCGTGCCGGACTACCGGCCGCCGACGATCCGGCGCCTCGGCACCCTCGCCGAGCTGACCAAGGGCGGCACGGTGGGCCCGGACGACGGCCTGGGCGGCGGAGGCGACGGCTCGCTCTGACCGGTCCTCGGCAGTGGGAACACCGCCGATGCTGACCGTCCGCCGGGCCCAGCGTCGGTTCGGCCGTCGGGTGATCTTCACGGACCTCGACCTCGACGTGGCCGCGGGCGCGCGCGTCTTTCTGGGCGGCAGCAACGGATCCGGCAAGACCACACTGCTGCGGTGCCTGTCCGGCACGCTGGCCCTCAGCACCGGACAGGCCACCGTCGGCGGCCACCCCGTCGGGTCGCTGCCCGCGAGACGTCTGACCGGTGTGTGCCTCGCCCCGGAGCAGGGCCTGTACGAGAAACTGTCGGCGCGGGAGAACGTGGCTCTCGTCGCCCGCCTCCGACTGCCCCGGCGGGCCGTCGCCCCGGCCGTCGCCGGCCTCGAGGAGGAACTCGACCTGACCGGTTACGCCACCGTCCCGGTGGAGCGCTGTTCGGCGGGAATGCGGGCCCGGGTGAGCATCGCGCGGGCCCTCGTGGGCGGGCCCGCCCTGCTGCTGCTCGACGAGCCCAGCCGGTCGCTCGACGACCCCTCCCGGCTGCTGCTGTGGCAGGCGCTGGACCGGCGACCCGAGCTGACCTGCGTGATCGCCTCGCACCACGCCGACGACCGGCGCCGGTGCCAGTCCGCCCTGACACTCGCGGCGGCGGCATGACCCCGACCGCCGCCACCGCCACCCGCGCCGCCGGCCGCCGGGAGGGCGGAGCCGGCCGGAGGGGTGGGGCCAACGCGGTAGGCATGGTCCTCGCGCTGGTCCGTCGCGACCTCGGCGACCCGCGTCAGTTCCGGCTGCCGCTGCTGCTGGACGTCGCCTTCGGCGTCGTGAACCTGGTCGTCTTCCTGTTCATCTCCCGGGTGCTGACGCCGGCCACCGGCACCGACCTGACCCGTTCGCCAAGCTACTTCGACTTCGTGGCGGTCGGCATCACGTTCCTGCTCGTCCTGCAGGCGGCCAGCACCCAACTGACCGGCCGGGTCATCCGGGAGCAGCGCAGTGGAACCCTGGAGCTGCTGGCGGCGCAACCCGTTCCGGTTTCCGCGCTGGCCATCGGGACCGCGGGCTACCCGTTCCTGTTCGTGCTGCTGCGCTCCGGCGTCTACCTGACGATCCTCGCCACGGTGCTCGGCCTGCGCACCGAACACGCCGACTGGTGGGGTGTGACGGTGGTGCTTGTCGCCGGCAGCGCGGCCATGATGGGTGTCGGTATCGGGCTGGCGGCGTTCACCATCGCCGTCGGGCACGGCGACGGCGCCGCCCGGCTCGTCGTCGTCGGGCTGTCCTTCGTGTCCGGCACGTACTTTCCGGTGTCCGAGCTTCCCGGCCCGCTGCCGGAGTTGACCGCGGTGCTGCCCAGCCGGATCGCCCTGGACGGCCTGCGCGCGGCCCTCACCGGTGGTCACTGGGCCTGGTCGGCGGGCGCACTGCTGGCGGCCACCGCCCTGCTGCTGCCGGTGGCGAGCTGGGCCTTCGGGCGGGCGCTGCGGATCGCCGCCCGCCGGGGCACCCTGAAACGCGACTGAGGTGACAGTGCTCCGACCGACCTCGTTCGACATCTCCACCGGAACGGTGCTGGGTGTCGCCCCGCCACGTCGGCCCACGCCGACCGGCTCGCCGGACCCGCTCGACGCGCTCGACGCCGCCGTGCTGCCCGGCCTGACCCGACCGCCCTGCCTGGTCAGCTTCTCCGGCGGCTTGGACTCGTCGCTGGTCCTGGCGGTCGCCGTCCGGGCCGCCCGCCGGGAGGGCCTGCCCGACCCGGTCCCGGTCACCTGGCGGTTCGCCGGAGCGCCCCGCGCCGACGAGTCCGACTGGCAGGAACGGGTGATCCGGGCGCTGGGTGTCGACGGCTCCTGGCAGATCCTGCGGGCCGACGACGAGCTGGATCTGGTGGGGCCGGTCGCCCGCCGGCTGCTACATCGCTACGGGGTGGTCCATCCGGTCAACCTGCACCTGCACCTGCCCCTCGCCGAGCTGGCCGGCGGCGGCTCGCTGCTCACCGGTGGTGGCGGGGACCAGATCCTGGCCGGGTGGCGTCGCCCGCCGGCGACCTCGCTGCGCGCCCGACTGTGGTGGTTACGCCACGACCTGCGGACACGGCGGGGGCCGGTGGAGCAGTTCGGGTGGCTGCGCCCGGCGGTGGCCCGGGACGTGCAGCGGGCGCACCGGGCCGAGGAGCGCGCCGAACCGCGCCTGCTCCGACACCGGATCGCCTGGCACGCGCGCCGTCGAGACCTGCTGCTGACCTGCTCGGCGCTGTCCAGGATGGCCGGCGATCACCAGGCCGCGGCGATCCAGCCGCTGCTCGACGAGGGGTTTCTGGCCGCTCTGGCGCACTGTGGCGGCGATCGGCGGGCGGTGGGGCGGGACGCGCTGCTCGCGGAGATCGTCGGGGACGCCCTGCCGGCCGAGGTCATCGCGCCGCGCCGCAAGGCACGCTTCCGTGAGGTGTTCCTCCGGGAGCCGACGCGCGAGTTCGTGCGTTCGTGGGACGGCACCGGCGCCGACACCGACCTGGTGGACCCGGAACGGCTGCGGGACCTGTGGTCGCGCTGGCCGATCCCCGGCGGCACGGCAAGTCTGGTGCAACAGCTCTGGCTGGCCGCGTACCCCGCCGAGCGGGCGGGCGAGGTCGGGCCCGCGGGCCCGCCCACGGGGTCCGACACCGGCGTGGAGGTGCGGCACTGACGCAGGAGGCCGACACCGGGCGGGATCAGCCGGGCACGGTCAGCCGCGGTTGCGGCGTCGGGCCTCGCGCACCTCTCCCAGCGTGGCCGGGAGCCGACCGGCGTTGCGGGCCAGTCGGCTGAGGTGCGCCAACAGGAGCCCGGCCCGGCCGCGCCGGGCCAGCGGACTGGCGTGACGCATCGACGCCGACGTCGGAAACAGTCGCGGCCCGAGGTGCCGCAACCGGCCGCGCACCGTGGGTAGCTCGGCGAGCTGGGCCAGCGCCACCGCACCGGGAGATGCCCGATGGGCCCGCAGCCACCGCGCCGCCGAGCGGTGTCCGGGCAGGGCCAGCGTGGCGGCCAGAGCGGCGCCGGCCGGGGTCAGCCGCAGGCCGAGCGCGAACGACGCGACCGCCCCGGTCCGCTCGGCGAGGTCGGCCGCCGTCCGCCAGGTCTCGGCGGGAAAGACCTCCACGGCCCGCGACAGGTCGGCACGCGGCCGGTCGGACAACCCCGGCGCGGCGGCATGCAGCGCCACCAGCAGGGCCGCGCCCGCCTCGTCGGGTACGGCGAGCGTGCCGCCGGCCAGCGCGATGCGCTCCGCCGAGGCGGACAGCAGCGCCCAGAGCGCGTCGGGGTCGCCCACCCCGTGGAAGCCGCGATGCAGGTCGACGGTGAGGGGCAGTGGGCCGGGCAGCAGCCACGGCCGCTCGTACCAGTGCGAGCGGTGGTCCGGGCGGCCCTCGGGGAGGGCGCTGCGGCAGCCGAGGTCGGCAAGCGCCGCCTGCGCCCGGTCGAACGACGCCGGGGCGACCAGCAGGTCGACGTCGGTGTAGACGCGGTGCCGCTCCTGGCCCAGCCGGCGGGCCAGCCCCGCGCCCTTGAGCAGGACGGTGTCGACGCCGCGCTCGGCCAGTGCCGCGCTGAGGGTCACGGCGGCCGTGTCGAGGCTCAGGCAGCGCACCGCCTGCGGCAGGGCGGTCACCGGGCCGACCCCACGGCCCGGCTGGCGGCGATCGCCTCGGCGACCAACCGGTGGGTGTCGTCGAGGGCGGCCCAGTCGCGTGGCCGGGTCAGGTCCCATCCCGGCAGCGCCGCGATCGACAACAGCGCCACCGGATCGGACGGCAGCTCGCCGAACGACCGCAGGCCGGCGAGCCGGGCCAGCAGGACGGTCTGCGGCAGGCGGGTCAGGGTGACCACCGCGCCCCAGCGCAGGAACAGCCAGCCACCGAGCGGGACGCGAGGCGCGATCGGGGGCAGCCCGACCCGCAGTCGGTCGCCGGCGCGTACCCTCCGGCTGGGCAGCGTCACCCCCGGCACGGGTTGCCGCAGGTCGACGCAGCGCGGGCCGGCGAACGCGTCGACGCCGTCGGTCACCAGAATGTCATCGGTCAGCACGGGCACATCCCGTGCGGCCAGGGCCGCGAGGAGGCTGCTCTTGCCTGCGGTACGCGGGCCGAGCACCGCCCAGGCACGACCGGCCAGGACGAACGCGCCACTGTGGAACGTCTCCCGTCCGGCCCACCGGTTGACTGTGGTCGCCACCGGCGCGAGGTAGGGGTGGGCCAAGACGTCCGGGGTGAGTGGCGGGCCGTAGAAGGTCGCGGTGCCGTGCTCGCGGTCGACGGCGAGGGTACGCCCGTCGGCGAGGATCCTCGTGCCCCGCCGGTCGTCCAGCGGCACCGGTGGTGGCGGGGGTGTGTCGCACTGGCGGATCCGCACCGCGGGCCAGCCGGGGGCGGCGTCGTCGGCCGGCGGGAGGTCGGCGACCTCGTCCAATCCGTGCACCCGCAGCCCGTAGGCCGCTCGGCCGGAGGTGGGCATGGTTCCCCCGTTCATGGGCTGATCAACGACCATCGGCACGGACACGGTGCGGGTGGCGCTCGTGGTGACGCGCCACCCGCACCCTCATCCGGCGAGCGTCAGCGCAGCGTGCCGCTGACGACGCTCAACTTTCTGGACTCGGCCAGCCGTCGGGCGTCGAGGGCCTTCTGCTTGGCAGTGGCCTTGCTGCCCTTGGCGGCCTTGGCGGCGGTCGGCATCGCGGAGCCACCGAGCGCGTCGACGTCGTACCCGATCCAGAACGGTCCGAGCGTGTCCACGGCGAACGTCAGCGCGATGTGCACCGAGCTACCGGGGGCCAGACCACCCAGGTCGAGCGGGACGGTAAGCGTGGTGGCCAACCCGCCGCCGGGTGGGCTGGTCGCCGGAAGGTCCATCGACAGGTTGCGCACCAGCAGGGTCCGACCGTCGCTTACCGTGATGGAGCTGGTGGGTGTGGTCGGGTTGATCAGCCGCATGTTCGCGTGCACCACCGGCGACGAGCCGCCGGGCAGCGGTGCCCCGTTGACCTGGCTGAGGCTGGTGATCCGGATCCGCGCCTGGGTGATCGGGGCGCCGGAGCGGTTGACGAGGGTCCGCCGGATGACCAGGTTGCCCGGGGTGCGGACGCGGTTCGGCGCGGCCGACTGGGCAACGTTCGGGTCGAGCAGCGTCGACTGCATGGCGCTGTTCTGCTGGTAGGTGCCGAGGCTGTTCTGCGGCGACGGCGTTCCCAGGGCCGACGGCACGCCGTTGATCGGCCCCTGCACGGTCGCCACCAGGCGGAAGTCCGTGGCGTTGTCCGACGTGTCCTGTGGCTGGCCGCCCACCTTGAGCCGGTTCCAGGCGAAGTGCACGAACGGCGGGCTGCCGAAGGCCGGCAGCGGGGTGCCCTCGTAGAAGCCGGCAGTGGAGCCGGCGGAATCGACGACCGTGTGGGCGGTGTCCGGGGCGACCACCCGCAGGCCGCCCTGGCCCAGACTGGGCACGACGTAGTCGGGTTCGATGTTTGTCAGCGAGTAGTCGGTCGCCACCGCCAGGAATCCACGGCGCGGCGGCAGCGGACGCTCGGTGCCGGGGATCAGCAGGGAGAGCCCGCCTGGCGCCTCGATACGGAACCCGGCGATGGGCAGATTCAGTTCGGTGGTGTTCACCAGCGATACGTACTGGTCGGTGAGGCCGGAGATGCCGGACTGGGCGAACTGCTCGATCAACAGTTGCCCCGACACGGCGGAGACCTCGATGGTGACGGTGTTCGACACGGCCTCGGCGCTCGGGTTGGTGCCGTCGTACTGGACGCGGAACCGGTTGAGCCCGAAGGCGGGCATCTGCAGGTCGAACGACGCGGCGTTGAGCACCACCGGGAAGCTGCCCAGGGGCGTCTCCACGCCGTTGGGCAGTTCGTCGATGAGCGAGACGGATCCTTCGGCGACACCCGGGCCGACGGCGACCTCGAAGTGCACGGCGGTGCCGAAGGTGACGGCGTTGGCGGACGCGGTGAGCGTGACCACGCTGGCCGGCTGTATGACGAGTCGGATCCCCTTGGTGGTGGTGAATCCGTTCGCGTCCGTCACCCGGATGGTGCCCAGGAACGCGCCGGCGGCGGTGGGCCGGCCGGAGATCAGACCGGTGCCGGGCGCGAGGGTCAGGCCGGGGGGCAGGACCCCGCCGGCGAGGGACCAGACGAAGGGCGCCGTGCCGCCGATGACGGTGAGCTGTTCGGCGTACGCGCCACCGACCTCACCCAGGGGTGGCGCCGGGAAATCGAGCACCGGCGCCAGGTTGACGGTCAGCACGATCAACCGGGTGCCGGACCGGTTGGCGGTGTCGACCACCCGGATGACCACCGGGTAGACGCCCGCCGTGGTGGGCACACCGGAGATGCCGTTGGACGTCGGGTTCAGGATCAGCCCCGGCGGCAGCGTCCCGGACGCCACCGACCAGACGAAGGGCGGCACGCCGTGGGTGACGTTGAGCTGCGCGTTGTACGCGATGCCGACGGTGGCGGAGGTCGGCGCGTCGAACAGCAGCGTCGGGGAGACGTTCGCGGTGACCTCTTGGGACTGGGCGGATTCCGGGCCGGTGCCCTCGTCGGTACGGGCGGCCACCGTGAAGCGGTAGGTGACCGTCGGGGTGAGCCCGGTGACGGTCTGCGTGCTGGCCGGGCCGAAGGTCTGGCTGGCCTGGCGGACGCCGGCCACCCACGGGGTGACCTCGTAGCCGGTGATCGGTGACCCGCCGTCCGGGCCGGGGGTCCAGCTCAGCCGGGCCGACGCGGTGTCGGCGGTGACAGCGATGATTGTCGGCGCACCCGGCAGCGCCATGATCCTGGCTGCCCTGGAGGGCTTGCTGGCCGGGCCGGTGCCGACGGCGTTCTTCGCGGCGACGGTGAAGGTGTAGGTGCCCTTGGCGGTGAGGCCCTCGATCTTCTGGGTGGTCTTCGACGCGTCGAAGGTCACCGTTTTCGTCTTCATACCGTTGCGGTACGCGGTGACCAGGTAGCCGGTGAGGGCGGCGCCGCGGTCGGCGGGCGCCTTCCACTTCACCGTGGCGGTGCCGGCCCGCCAGGACGCGCTGGGCGTCGCCGGAGCGGCCGGCGGCTGCTCCGGGGCGGCTGCCACGGCGATCCGCTCCAGGGCGGCGGCCGGCGCGGCGACCGGCACGGACGCGGGTGTGGGGGTACGACTCGGGGCGCGCGCGGAGGCCGCCGTGGGTGCGACGAGCAGGCTGACGAGCAGCGCCAGGACGGCGGCGCAGGCGGTGACGACCCGTGGACGGGCGCGGAGCAGTGGGGACATCGATGTTCTCCCTCTCCGGGGGACGAGGACCGCAACGGATGGAGGAAGAAGGCGGGCGACCGGGTCTGTCTGTCCACGGTGGCCGCTCGCCTGGTGCCCCCGGCCGCAGGGCGACTGGTAGAAACACGATCCGCCGCTCGCGAAACGACTTTCGCGTATCGGGCGACGCACCTAGTGCGGTTCTACCAGTTTTCGCAGCTCAGAGGCCATATGCGCAGCGGGAAACCGTCCCCCTTGACGCCCAGGCTGTCCGGAACCCGACTGCCGTCGCGTCCTCATGACGAGGACGCGACGGCAGCGCGACGGTCAGGCGCGATCGACGGTGAGCTGGAGCTCGGTGACGCCCTGCTCCGGGGCGTCCGGGCAGTACTCCAGGTACACCTCGCGGGCGAACCCGTCGGTGCGGTAGCCGTTCTCCTCGATCCACCGGGCGAGCACCTCGATGCTCTGCTCGACGTCGTCCATCGCGCCATGGTGGACGATCGTCGCGGCAGTGCCGACCGCGGGCAGCTCCCGTACCGCCAGGTCGGGGACTGCCGAGACGCCGGCGCCGACGGTCACCCCGGCATGCACGACCACCGCGTCGCCGTCGCCGTCGGCGGCCGGTTCGTACCAGGCGATGGCCGGGCCCGTCGGCGTGATCCCGGCCTCGGTCAACCGGCGGAACAGCTCCGGGTAGAGCGGCTGGATCACCGGACCGATGTCCTGGCTCGCATAGCTGGGCGCGACGGCGGTCAGCTCCGCGACGCGCACCGGCGCGATCTCCTTGAGTACGACGTCCTGGGTGGTCATCAGACCCTCCGATTCGATCATCCGGAGCCTCGCCTCGACGGCCGCCAGCCGGGCGGTGTCGGCGGCCAGTTGCGCCGTCAACTGGCTACGGCGCAACCGCAGCATGCCCCGCAACTCGGCCACGTCGACGGCGTCGTCCAGGATCGCCCGCACCTGTTCCAGGGTGAGACCCAGGTCCTTGAGGGCGATCACCCGGTTGAGCCGACGCAGCTGGTCCGCCCGGTAGAAGCGGTAGCCGGTGTGCACGTCGACGCTTGCCGGGCGGAGCAGGCCGATGCTGTCGTAGTGACGCAGCATCCGCACCGACACGCGGCCCAGTCGGGCGAAGTCTCCGATGGTGAACATGGTCCCCTCACGCTCGTCCCTGACACGGTGTCAGAGTCAAGCGTCGGGTGGAGAGGGTTCAGCGGCGGGGCGGGCGGGGCCCGACCAGCCGGCGGACCATCGGCGCGGCGTTCCACTTCGCCGCCCCGACCAGGTCGCGGGCGTGTTCCAGGACTGTGTAGTCGGGCCGGTTCATCCCGTCGGCGATGGCCCGGTCCAGGTCGTTGCCGCAGCGGCTGAGGACTGTGTCGAAGTCACGGCGGACCGGTTCCAGCAGGTCGTAGCCGAACGACCTGTGCATCCGGGCGAAGAGCGGCTTGTAGAGCCGGACCCGTTCGTGCAGCCCGGTGGAGTACGACATGGGGTTCTTCGGCCGGCGCAGGACGTAGTCGGGCAGCACGTCCGCGAACGCCCGTCGCACGATCCACTTCTCCTGGCCGTCGCGCACCTTCAGATCCAGGGGCAGACGCATCGCCAACTCCACCACGCTGAGGTCGAGGAAGGGCACCCGCGCCTCCACCCCGTGGGCCATGGCGGTCCGGTCGACCCGCTGCAACTCCGTACGGCACAGGTTGCGGATGCGGTGCAGGAACAGCCGACGCGACGCGATCGGGTCGACCTGGCGGTACATGGGGTACCCGCCGAACAGCTCGTCGGAGCCGTCGCCGGTGAGCACCACCTTGACGCCCAGGTCGCGCAGTCGCCGGAAGATCGGCACCGAGACGACGGCGTTGATGATGTCGCCGTACTCGGTCAGCTCGGAGATCCGGATGGCCTCGCGCACGTCGGCCAGCCGGATGTCGCGGGGGCGCAGCTCGACCACCACGTGCGGCACGTCGAGGTCGGCGGCGAGCCGCCGGGCGTACGCCACGTCGGGGCTGTCCGGCACGCCGACGGTCACGGCCACGCAGTCCGGGTGGATGTCACGCATCTGCCGCAGCGTCAACGAGCTGTCCAGCCCACCGGAGAGCACCACCCCGACGGTCAGGTCGGTCTCCACCCGCATCCGGATGGCGTCGGTCAGGGCGGCCCGGACGAGCAGTGTGGCCTCGTCCGGGTCGTCGATGACCGGCAGACCCGCGCCGATGGTGAGCAGGTCGACGTAGGGACGCAGCCGCACGGGCCCGTCCGGCTCGGCCCAGCCGTGGTGTCCGGGTGGCACCTCGGCGACCGGGGCGTGGTGCCCGACCAGCGCCTTCACCTCGGAAGCGAGGTACAGGCAGCCGGGTCGCCGGGACCAGTACAGCGGTTTCACCCCGAGCGGGTCGCGGGCCAGGTACGCCCGGCCGGTGGCGCGTTCGACGATCGCGAAGGCGTACTCGCCGCGCAGCCGCGTCACCGCCGACTCGCCCCACTGTTGGAACGCGGCCAGCAGCACCTCGGTGTCGCTGTCGGTGCGGAACACCAGCCCGAGTCGGGTGAGCTGCGCGCGCAGCTCCCGGTGGTTGAAGATCTCGCCGTTGAAGCAGAGCAGCCAGCGCTCGTCGGTCGAGGTCCAGGGCTGCACCGCACGGTCCCGGTCGACGACGCGCAGCCGGCGGGTTCCGGCGAGCAGCCCGTTCTCGGAGCGGGTCTCGGTGACCTCGCCGCGCGGGGCGAGGACGGCGAGCATCCGCCGGAAGGTCGCCGGGTCCGCCTCGGGGCCGAGGCTCAACGCGATGCCGCACACGGGCTCAGACCCCCATCTCGGCCTCGTACGCCCGGCGCAGACGTCGCCGGGCGGTGGGCGCGAGACACAGGTGCCAGGCCTGCCCCTCGTCGATGACGTTCAGCTCGCCGGCGTCCTGGCGGGCCAGCAGCAGCTCCGCGAGGGTGTCTCGTGCGCCGAACCGCTCGAACCAGGCCAGCTCGACGTCGGCCGAGTAGCCGAGGCAGTGCCCGCTGGGCAGCATCGCGGCGTAGCCCAGGCGACGCAGGCGGTACTGGTGCTCGGTGCTGCGTACGAGGCTGGTCACCCACAGCGGCGGGGTGGCCGGTGGCGCGGCGGCGGCGAACTCCCGGCCCAGCTCGTTGAGCAGGGCCACCACCTCCCGGCGGGCCCGACGGAACAGCAGCCCGGCGGTGTGCGGGCTCGCGTCGGGGCGCAGTCGCCGGCGCAGTCCGCGCGCGGCGCGGCCCAGGACGGTGGCGGGTTGCTCCTGGTACCGGAAGCGCAGCAGGTCCCGGCGGCGCAGCCACTCCAGGTCGACGAGGTCGGCGCTGCCGTTGACCTGGTCGTCGGTGACGAAGATCGGGGCGTCCTGCCACCACAGCACGTCGATGCGGGAGAGGAGGTAGATCCGGACCAGCGCGGTGAGGTCCCGTGCCGAGGTGCGCTCGTTCGGCTGGTAACGGGCCATCTCCAGCAGCAACGTCTCGCGGGCGCCCAGCAGACCCTGCGGGGTGGCGTCGAGCACGGCGGCCAGGGCCGGTTCGCGCAGCCGCTCGTCGATGAGCACCTGGCGGGCCCGGGTGCTGGTGGCGTCGGCCAGGGCGCCCACCTCGACCAGCAGGTCGGCCACGGCAGCCCGGTAGGCGGCGAGGTCGGGCGCGGCGGTGGGCGGCCGGCGGGCGGCAGAGCTGGGCGGGCGGCGGCGGGCGGGGGCGGTGGGCGACGCGGGCGGTCCGGGCTGCTGGCCCGGACTACGGCTGGGCACTCGCATGACGGGGTCCCTTCTCCGGTCACGGCGCTGGGTAGATCGCCCTGAACACACCGTAATCATCGGGACCGGGCACAGACCGAACAATCCTCCGATCTCCCCCCGAACGGACGCGACCGCCGCCGCGCGCCGACGGGGACCGTCAGTCGCCGTCCGTCGCCACCAGGCCCTGCACCTCGGCGTACGACGGCAGTCCCGCCGCCACGGCGACTCCGCCGGTTCGGACGGCGTCGGCGGCCTCGACCGCGGCGCCCAGGGCGGCTCGGAACAGCAGGGAGCCGGTGCTGACCCGCGCCACCCCGGCCCGGCCCAGCTCGGCCAGACCCGGCCCGCCCGGTTGGTACAGCGCGTTGACCGGCGCGTCGAGTCGTTCGGTGAGCACGCGCAGCGTCGCCGGGTCGACGGTTCCCGGCGCGAAGATGCCGTCCGCGCCGGCCGCCCGGTAGGCGCGAGCACGGGCGAGGGCCTCCGGCAGCGGGTCGGCCACCCCGAGCCACCACGTGTCGGTACGCGCGTTGACGAACAGGTCCGGCACCGCCGCCTTCACCGCCGCGATCGTGTCGGCGACGCTCTCGGGTTCGGCGAGAGTGCCGTCCGGGCGCCCGTCCTCCAGGTTGATGCCGACCACGCCGAGGCCGGCCAGCTCCGTCACGTACCCGGCGACCTCCGCCGGGTCGTCGCTGAACCCGGCCTCCACGTCGACGCTGAGCAGCACCGGCAGTCGAGCCAGCCGCCGGGCCAGCGCCAGGGTCTCCCCCGCGGTGGCCGCCGCGCCGTCGGGAAGGCCGGCGGTCGCGGCGACGCCGAGGCTTGTGGTGCCGATCGCCGGGTGGCCACGCGCGGCGAGCGCCGCCGCCGAGGCGTGGTCCCAGGCGTTGGGCAGCAGCAGGGGACGGCCGCTGCGGTGCAGGGCGTGGAACGCGGCACGGCGGTCGATCATCGGACGCTCACCTCCAGGCGGGTCGGCACACGCAGGGTCGGGTGCGGCTCGTGGCGCAGCGGGGTCGGGGTGCGCCGGCAGCGTTCCCGTAGGACGTCGAGCACTCCGCCGGCCAGGGCGAGGGCGTGCCGGTCGCCGGGGCAGCCGCGCTCCCCCGCCCCGAAGGTGAGCAGATCGGCGTCCGGGCGGCCGGGTCGGAAAGCCTCCGGTTCGGCGAACGCCCGCGGGTCGCGGTTGGCCGCGTCGAAGCGCACCAGCACCGGGCTGCCCGCCGGCAGGTCCCGTCCGCCCAGTCGTACCGCGTCGACGGTGACCCGTCGGGTGGCCCGGACCGGCGGGTCGAGGCGCAGCACCTCGGCCAGCAGGTCGGCGGTCCGCGCCGCGACCGGGACGGCCGGAGGGAGCACGTGATGGGCGGCGGCGCCGATCAGGCCGGCGGTCGCGTCGCACGCCTGGACCAGCAGACCGATCAGGTTCGCCCGTACCTCCGGGGGGCCTTCCGGCGCGAGCGCCAGCAGCGCCGCCACCGCCCGGTCCGCCCGTGCAACAAGAGCAGGATCAACCCCCGGGTGGTACGCCGCGGCGACGACGGCGACCGCCGTCCCGGCGGCGACCGGTTCGGAGAAGCCCAGCCGCCGGGCCAGCACCCGCAACGGCACCGGGCGGGCCAGTTCGGTCATCACGTCCAGGCGGTCACCGGCCCGGTCCAGGATCGTCGCCGTCAGCCGGGCCGCCTCGCGGCGCAGCTCGTCCGGGTCCAGCGCGGCCAGCGCGCCGACCCCGATCGCGCGGCGTTCGGCGTGCCGCTCAGGCGGGCTGAACCGGCTGACCGAGGCGCGCAACCAGGCGAGCGTGTCGGGCGGGCCGGTCTCGACGGCCGGCACCTGGAACGCCGGATCGGTGAGCGCGGTCCGCACGTCGGCGTGGCGTGTCACCCACCAGACGCCGTCGGCGTCGAGCGCGGGCGGGCCGCACGCCGGTGTTTCCGGGGCGGGCGCGATGACGGGCCGGGTGTCGGTCACCGCCCGACCGTAGGACCCGAACCGTTCGGCGCTCACCGAACGATCCGCGTGTGAAGAAGGGAGGGGTTTCGGTCGTCGGCATGGGTGTCGTGCCCTGGAGAAGGTGCACGATCGCGCAGCAGGGGCAGCCCTGGTGCCGACCGGTCAGGCGCGGCGGCCGGTGGGCGACGCGGGCGGGGCGAGACTGTGTTCCGGAACGGACAGGGCGGCGGCGAGGGCGGGCCGTCCGGTGGCGGTGAGCCGGATCGCCCGGCCGCCGCCCCGAGTGGTCCACCCCAGGTCGGTGAAGCGACGGCAGAGGGCCGCCCCGAGCGCACCGGCGAGGTGCGGGCGGCGTTCGGTCCAGTCCAGGCAGTCGCGCACCAGCGGGCGTCGGGTGGCGCGTAGCTCGTCGACCGGCACGCCCAGTCCGTCCAGCCAGGCCCAGCCGTCGGCGGTAAGCGTCAGTCCACTGGCCCGGTCCAGCCGACCGTCGGCCAGCAGCGCGTCGTACATCAGCACGCCCAGCCGCCCGGCGAGGTGGTCGTAGCAGGTCCGCGCGTACGCCAGGGCGGCGGTGGCGTTCGCGGCGCGCAGCGACCCGGTCGGTGGGGGCGCGCTCGGCGCGTGCCCGGCCAGGTCCTCGATCAGCTGGGCCACCGACGGCCCGGCCAGGCGCAGGTAGCGGTGCCGGCCCTGCCGTTCCTCGACGAGCAGCCCACCCCGGACGAGGCGGTTGAGGTGGTCAGTGGCTGTCGACGGGGCGACCCCGGCCCGCCGGGCCAGCTCACCCGCCGTCCAGGCCCGGCCGTCGAGCAGCGCCACGCAGATGCCGGCCCGGGTGCCGTCCGCCAGCAGGGCGGCCAGCTCGGCCATTGCCCGGCCGTCGGTGCCTGTGCTCATCGGCCCAGTCTAGGGAGGTGGCGTCGGCAGACTCTTTACAACGTTGTATCCAACGTTGTAAGAACGGAGGGCACACCGCCCACTCCCCCGAGGCAGGTCCACATGCGACATCTCCGCCGCGGCGGCGCGCTCGCCGCCGTGCTCGGTCTGCTCCTGGCCGTGCCCCCGTCCACGTCGGCGGCCGGATCCAGCGGCCCGTCCCGCTACCGCAACCCGGTCTCCGCCCACGTCGGCGACACCTTCGCCGACCCGGTCGTCGTCCGCGGCGACGACGGCTTCTGGTACGCCTACGGCACCACCGACCCGCTGCGCGAGGGCGAGGGCGTGTTCCACCGGGTGCCCACTGCCCGCTCGGCCGACCTGGTCGACTGGACGTACGTCGGCGACGCGTTCGGCCCCGACCAGCGCCCGCCCTACGCGGCGCCCGGCGCGGCGTACTGGGCGCCCGACGTGCGCCGCCTAGGCGACCGCTGGGTCATGTACGTGACGGTCACCGACACCACCGTCTCCGCCGAGGGCAGCGACTATGCCATCGGCGCGGCCACCGCCCCCACCCCCAGCGGGCCGTGGACCTTCGCCGAGCAGCCGGTCGTCGCCCCGCGCCCCGGCGGCGGTGGCGGCTGGCTGTGGACCATCGACCCGAGCCAGTTCACCGACGTCGACGGCCGCAGTTACCTCTACTACGGCAGCTACTACGGCGGCATCTCGGTCACCGAACTCAGTCCGGACGGCCTGCGCGCGGTCGGCACGCCCGCGCCCGTGGCCATCGACAACAAGTTCGAGGGCAGCTACGTGCTGCGCCACGACGGCTGGTACTACCTGTTCGCCTCCACGGCGAACTGCTGCGCCGGCCCGGCCACCGGCTACTCCGTCCAGGTCGGGCGCGCGCGCAGCCCTCGCGGCCCGTTCACCGACCGCGACGGCGTCGCCCTGACCGCGTCCCGGGCCGGCGGCACACCGGTGCTCACCCAGAACGGCAACCGCTGGATCGGCACCGGGCACAACGGGTTCCTCACCGACCTGTCCGGTCAGGACTGGATCGTCTACCACGCCATCGACCGCGCCGACCCGTACCTCGACGAGCCCTTCGGCATCAACGAGCGGCCGATGCTGCTCGACCGGCTGGACTGGATCGACGGCTGGCCGACGGTGAACGCCGGCGCCGGCCCGTCCGAGGGCGCCCGACCCGCACCGGTCACGACCGGTCGCGTGGACGAACGCTTCGACAGCGCGAGCCTCGCCGGCTGGCAACGCGCCGGCCGGTGGCAGGTCGCCGACGGCCGGCTCGACGGCAGCGGCGCGCTCACCAGCCGTACCACTGTGGGTCCGGACGTGCGCGCGGAGGCCGACCTGCGGCTCACCGGCGCGACAAGCGCCGGGGTCACCCTCGACGACCGGGTCGAGGTCCGGGTGGACGCGGCCGCCGGCCGGCTGGTCGCCCGCGACGGCCGCCGCCAGACCAGCACGCCGCTGCCCGCCGGACTCGACCTGGGCAACCGACACAACCTGGCCATCGAGGTACGCGGACAGCAGCTCACCGCCGAGCTGAGCCCCGCCCGCCTCGGTGACCAGCTCGCCGTGGTGTCGCTGCGGCTGGACCGCCCGGTCGTCGGTCGCCCCGGGTTGACGGCCGGCGGCGGCACGGCCGAGTTCGACAACGTCAGCGTGGCGCGGCTGTACCAGCCGGCCAAGCGGGTCGTGCCCGAGCCCCGGGTCGGTGCGCCGCTGCCGGCGTACTCCGACGAGTTCGGCGACGGGCTCGACGACCGCTGGCAGTGGGTACGCGCGGATCCGGCGGCAACCGTCGCCGACGGGGCGCTGCGCTGGCCCGTGCAGGCCGCCGACCTGACCGGCGCCGGCAACACGGCAGGCGTGCTGCTGCGCGACGCCCCGAGCGGCGACTACGTCGCCGAGACGACTGTGACGCTGGACCTGGGCGAGGAGACCGTCCGCAACTACCAGCAGGCCGGCCTGGTCGCCTACGTCGACGACGACCGGTTCGCCCGCCTGACCCAGGTGGCGATCTGGAACACCCGGCAGGTCGAGTACGGCTACGAGCTGCCCTTCGCCGGCCAGCCGGTGTACGGCGGCAGCATCGTCGGCACCCCGGCCACCACCACCTGGCTCCGGTTGGCGCACCACGTCGACCGGGCCACCGGGGAGCACGAGTTCCGGGCCGGGTCCAGCCGCGACGGACGTACCTGGACGTGGGGTGCGGTGTGGACGTTCCCGGCCGACACCACTCCCCGGATCGGGCTCGTCGCGCACGGCGGCGCCGAACCGGCGGTCACCGCGGAGTTCGACTACCTGCGCTTCTACCGCTGACTGGTTCCGGACGGCCCGGGGTACGACCTGCGGGCCGTCCGGACAGCGAGCCGGCGGGGCTCAACGGTTGTCGCGTTCCGCGGCTGCATGCCACCAGCCCGGTGGGCTCGGACCACCGACCGTCGCGGTCGGCTGGTCGGGGTGCAGGCCGAGCCGACGGAGAGCAGCACCCTGGATACGAATGTCGACCCAGCCGTGCCAATGGCCATCAGACCCGACCCCGCAGGAAAGACCCCACCTGATCGCGATCGGCTCAAACGGCATCCAGTCGATGCCCCGATCACGCAGTCAGGCGCGCACGGCGGCCATCGGCTGCGGACAACCACGGGCGTTCTCGTAGGCCACTACGGTGACCCATTCGACCTGCGACGCATCCATGAAGAGCACTGTAACGCGGGGACGACTCACCGACGTCGTCGTCGCCACCCCACCGTGCGACGGATGGCCGCACGGCAGGCATTGATCAGCTCGACGTCGAACTCCACGGCATGCCGTGCCCGGTACTCGGCCGGCAACGGTATCTTCCTGCTCTCCGGCACGACCCGCTCCACCCAGCCGTCGCGCAGCACATGCGGAGTGAGCACCCGGTCGGCACAGTTCAGTTGGGCGAGGAGCGTCGGCAACTCGATCCGGCTGTGGTGTCCGCCGGTCAGCGCCGCGAAGATCGTCTCGTACGGGCCGCCCTCGAATCCGATGATCGAGGAGACACTCAGGGTGCGTCGGCTTGGACGAGGTGTGCCAGCACCGGACGGAGTATCAGCGGCGGCGTCATGCAGGACGTTGAATGGTAGTTCGGCGAACCATCCCTGGGCCGACCACAGGATGATCCCCCTCGTCGGCGGGCTCACATGGACCCGCGATGCGCCGCCGTCGATCCCGATCCAATCCGGCCACCGGCGGCAGAAGTAGTCGCTGACGCCGCTCGCCCACCGCCGACCCAGCCCCGACTCCTGTAGACACTTCAGGTGGCACTGGCCGTAGCGGCCGTCGGCGAAGGATCGATCCGTATCGAGGAAGTACGGTGCGAGATAGAAATCCTGCCCCACCAGGCCGAGCGTCAGCCGGCGGCAGAAGCAGCAGGGTGCCGGAACAGCCCCGTCACGCACCTCAACACGGTCGTGGTCTGGCACGGTCACTGCTGGCCAAAGAGCAGCTGTTCGAGCTCTTCGAGCTGTTGCCGAGTCAGCCGAGGAGGACGCCAACCCAGAGCCTCCGCGTGGCGGAGGAACTCCTGCGGAAGGCCCACCCGATACCTCTCCACGTAGTACGGCAGGTCACTCGGCCACGACCACTCACCGTCGGTGAGTATGGAGAGTGGTGCGATCTCAGGCCGCGTCGCGTCCAGTTCGTCGTGCGCGTAGCCGGCCGACGCCGCCAGCACGGAACCGCCGGTGAGATAGCCGACGACCGGGCCCACCAGATCTGCGGTCAGCTTGCCGCTGGCCTCGCGTAGGCCCATCTCCGTTGGTTGCCCGTGCGGCAGGTCATTGAAATAGCCGACGTCCCGCACCTGGCTCACCTCCGCTTCGAACAACGCCGATGAGCCTAAACGAGCATGGCCCACCGTTCGATCCCTCCGCCGGACCGCGTGGTCGAGGAGACCCATCTCCTCATCCGGGGCGGCCTTGGCCTCCTGCCCTACCCTGAAGGGGCCGCGACGCCACTTCGGCAGGTCGGGGCCCTAGCGCTCGCACCTCGGGCGGATGGACGTGCCGCATGAACTGGACGACGTTCCGCAGCGACCGCACCCCTCGCCGACTCCGCGCCGTGTCCGACCTCCGGTTTCCCGCCGGCGGCCGTGAGCATCTGCGGAATCGGTATCCCCATCTCGGCGAGGACGATCTCGTGGTCGTCGAGACCGCGACCCGGCAGTGGTTCCGGCTCACCGCCCGCCAGAGCGGCGCGAAGCTGGCGATGCCGTCGGTGGTCGTGGGTGAGCTGTGGCGGGAACTGACCCTGCACACGCAGGACTACGCCGCCTTCTGCGACGCCGCGTTCGGGCGTCTCCTGCCCCACCTGGCCGGGTCCGCGACGGGCGGCGCCCCGCTGCTCGCCACGCTGAGCCAGGGCCGCCGGGACGAGGATTGCGGCCCCACCGGCCTTCCCCTGCTGTTCCGGGTGGACCAGCAGCTCAGCATCCCGGACGGCAACCGCTACCTCGCCGACTGCGGAGGCCGTGGCGAATGCTTCCCGGTCGCCAACCGGGTCTGCCTGCAACACCTCGGGGGGCCGGGTAAACGACCCAAGCCGCGCGGCATCCGCGGCGACCTGCCCTTCAACGACGGCCGGCACGGGTACGCCGGTGGCGCGGGCGAGAGCGGCGGCGGAGGCGGTGGCGAGTTCAGTGTCGGGGGTGGCGACGGCGGTGGAGGCGGCAACTGACTGCGCACGACCAACTGTGTGACACGACGCCCTAAAGGACGTCGAACTCGTTGCCCTCCGGGTCGACCATCGTCACGTGGTCGGGCGTCCCATCGAGTTCGTCCACCCGGAGCACGGCCCCGCCCGCCGCCACCAACGTGTCCACCTTCGCCTGGACCCGCGGCCAGCGCACCTCGAACGGCTCGTGCCGGCCGCCGCCGGCGTGGATGTCAAAGTGCATGCGGTTCTTGACCACCTTCGGCTCCGGCACCTTCAGGAACGACACGCCGGGCCGGACGCCGCCCGGGTCCTCGATGAAGGCGCCGTCGTCCCATTCGTCCTCGGGAACCTTGAAATGGGTCTGCCACGCCTCCCAGGTGGTGAACCCCTCCGGTGGTGCGGCCGGGACGTATCCCAGCGCGAGGCACCAGAACGCGGCCAGCTCGCGCGGGCGCGCGCAGTCGACGGTCAGCGACCACTGCTCGGACATCGCCACACCGTAGACCGCCACACGTCACACCGACGGCCGGGGCAACGGGGTCACCGTCCGGTCAGTGCCGTCGTAGCTGCGGGCCGCGTCGAAGGAGCCCGTCGGGCGCTGCCCACCGGTCACGGCACGGGCCAGCCGCAGGTCCGCGTCGCGGAACCGCAGCGCCAGGCTGAGGTGCGGAACCCACGCTCCCGGGGCGTGCCAGGGGCGCTGCCCGTCGGCCTCGGCGAGGGCGTCCCAGACCGCGGCGTGCAGCGCGGTCAGCGCCGGTGTGGGTCGTACGAGCCAGACCAGCGGGGCGCTGCCGTCGAGGACGACGACCCGGTCGAGCGTGACAGGCACCGGCAGCGCGGCGTCGAACAACTCGGCCAGGCGGTGTTCCACGCCGACCGGGAACTCGTCGACGGCGGCGAGGGTCAGATGCGGCCGGTTGGTCGGATGGATGTTGCGGGCGAGGCTGGGCAACCTGGCGGCCGCCAACCGACTCCAGACCGTCCGGATCGCGGCGTCCAACCCGGGTGAGCAGACCAGTTCCACCGTACGCACCCCGCCACGCTAGCGGGAACGCGTCACCGGCTCTGGCGGTACGGGTGAGCGGCCCCGCCGCCGGCCGCGGGGTTGACCCCGCCCGCGAGCCGCGCCCGGATCGTCAGGTCGAACGCGGCGACCGTGGTGATTGTCGCCGCGCCCAGCAGACCCACCGCCAGTGGCGGGAGTCGTGCCGCGACCGGGCTCAGGATCAGGCAGCCCACCACCGACGTGAGGCAGTACTTCGTCAACTGGCCGAACACCCACGCCTCGAAGACCAGTCGCCCGACCAGGAAGAGCAGCGGCCCGACCAGGACCGCGACCACGTTACCGGCCGACGTCCTCCCGCCGGGCGCCTTCAGCATCAACTCCCCGCCGATGCCGGTGAGCAGGATGCCCCCCACCATCAGCAGGTGAGTGTAGCCGGCCCGCAGGTTGACCCGGTACGGGTCGACGGCAACGTTGATCTTCACGGCGAGACTGCTCGTCGTCCGATAGAAGTAGGTCCACCAGAGGAAGACGACAGTCCAGAAGGTGATCAGGAAGGCAGCGGTGTCCTCCAGATCACGCGACGACTGCCGGTAGAAGTTGCCGGTCGCCAGGATCGTCTCGCCGAGAGCCAGGATGATGAACTGGCGGTACCGCTCGGCCAGATGTTCGCCCGAGAGGCGCCACTCCAAAGCCGTGGCCCGGCCGAGCCCTGGAACCCGCCAGCGCAATGCCGGCGCCGCGTAGTCGATCGCCAGCGCGCAGATCCACAGCAGGGCCCGCGCAGTGCCGTGGGACGCGGCCCCCGCGAACCACAGCGTCCCGGACAGCAGATACCAGATCACGCCCCGGACCGGCCGACGCCAGGCAGGCGTGCCCCGCAGATAAAAGGCCATGACCAGGGTACGGCCCAGGTGGATCCCGAGGTACGCGCCCGCGAAGACGAAGGCCTGATTGCCGAACGCGTCCGGCACGTTGATCGACATCAGCAGACTGCCGAGCATCACGCAGATGATCAGAACCTGCACGGCGGGACGTTCACAGTCGAGGCTGTCGGTGGCCAGGTTGGTGTTGTACCAGATCCACCAGAAGGCGAGCAGGAAGATCACTGCGTGCGCGGCGGCGACCCAGCTCGGCTCCTCGGCCAGGGTCGACGACAGGCGGCCGAGGGTGAAGATGAAGACGAGGTCGAAGAACAGTTCGACGGCGCTTGCCCGCACCGGGTTGACCGGACCCGCGGCGACCTTCCTGGGCATCAACCCATCATTGCATCCAATTCGGACATGAGGGCGCGACTGGTCTTATCGACCGGCGCACGATCCCGCCCCTGGCGCCGACCGACGGAGATCAGTTTCCGGGAGGAGGCGGGACGCTCGGTTCAGCGCCGCTCGTCGAGGCGGTTGCGCAGGGACCTGCCCGCTCCCCGCGCTCGGCGGGGCAGCCAGATCGCAGGTGCAGGCTTGCTTGCCCCGCCGCCGGTCTCCGCCAAACCGGTCGGGAGCAGATCGCCGCTGCTGCCCGGTGCACACGACCCGAGGCCGGGCTGACGGGCTTGAGGCCGTCATGGGCACGTGGCAGGCTCACGATCCGTGATCGACGACTTTGCGAAGACGTACCTGCACAGCGATCTGCGGGACATGCGCGAGGCGATCCTCTGGAAACTCGAAGGGCTCACCGAGTACGACATCCGCCGCCCCCTGACCTCGACCGGCACCAACCTTCTCGGCCTGGTCAAACACCTGTCGACTTGGGAGGCCCGCTACTTCGGAGACGTCTTCGGGCGACCGTTTCCTGAACCACTGGCCCGCTGGGACGACACCGACGCGAATGACCACGACATGTGGGCCACCGCGCACGAGACACGCGAGGAGATCATCGGCCACTACCGTCGCGTATGGGCGCACTCGGACGCGACGATCGACGCCCTTCCCCTCGACGCGACAGGCCACGTGCCCTGGTGGCCACGCCCGCAGGTCACGTTGTTCGCCATCATGGTGCACATCCTCACCGAGACGAGCCGGCATGCCGGACACGCCGACATCCTGCGCGAACAGCTCGACGGCTCGACAGGGACAGCGGTCTGGGATCCGAACGCTCAGCGCGACCCGGCCATCCGGGAAGCCCGTCGCGCAGAGATCGAACGGGCCGCCCGGGCAGCCGCCGGCCGTACCTGAGTTGAAGCGTGGTCGGAGACACCCTGCACTGGTCCACCTGGCGACGAACATCCCAAGCCCGAGCCCGGCGATCCCACTACCAGCGCAGCCTCGGCCACTTAGCTTGAGACTTACTCGTCTAGGGCTCGAGCGTGGCGGGCATGCTGAAGGCGGCGACGTGACGGGCACCGATGAAGGCGTTGCTCTCTACGATCTTCCCGTTCTCGATCCGGAGTACGTCGACGACCAGCGCCTCATAGTGCGGGCTGCCGGGCCGGCGGAGATAGTTGATCAGTGCCGGGCGCCCGTTGGCCGAGGTGGGGAAGGTACGCCAGTCCAGCGGTCGGCCGAGGAACTCCGCGGCCGCGTCGATCCCGACGACCGGCGGCTCGGGCGGCATCGTGATCCGTACGTCCTCGGCGAGCAGTGCCCGGAACGTCTCCGGGTCCTTCGCGTTGGCGTAGCGGCGCAGGATCTCTTCGTCCTCGCTGGTGAGCTGCGGTCGGCGCCAGTCCTGTGGGTCCGACGGAGCGCGCCGCCGGAGGGTGTGGCGGGCCCGCTGGAGGAGGCTGTTGACGGCCGCTACGGCGGTGTCGAGCGCGCCGGCGATCTCCTGCGGCGTCCAGCCGTAGACGTCGCGCAGCACGAAGGCCGCCCGCTGCCGCGGCGGCAGGTACATGAGCGCTGCGATCAGGGCCAGCTCGACGGTCTCCCGGGCGGCGAGAGCGGTCTGCGGATCGTCGGTCAACAGGGCGTCTGGATAGGGACCGAGCTCGGTGGACCACTCCAGCGGGTCACCATACGGAACCGTCCGGTGACCGGCCGCCTTGCGGCTGTCGAGGAAGACGTTCGTGGCGATCCGGTAGAACCAGGTGCGCGCCGACGCCCGACCCTCGAAGCGGTCGCGAGCCCGCCAGGCACGCAGGAAGGCCTCCTGCACCAGGTCGTCCGCGTCGGTGACGTTCCCTGCGAGGCGGTAGCAGTGCACGTGTAGCTCGCGCCGGTGCTCGTCGAAGGCGCGCTGCAGCCAGACCGCCTGCTCGTCAGGCGAGTCGGACATGTGATCTCCCCGGGGCTGATTGGTCCTCACCACCGTACTGACGACCGCGGACCCCATCCGTCATCGGTCACCGATGACGATCGCCGACTCGGTCGTCTGTACCTGTGACCGATCCCCACCCGACGAAGGAGACAGCCATGACGGCAACCCCCGCGTCCAGCGCAGCCACGCCCCCGGTCGTCGACCGGGAGACCTGGCTGCGCGAGCGCGACGAACTGCTGGCGCGGGAGAAGGCCCATACCCGCGAAGGAGACGCGATCGCAGCCGCTCGTCGTCAGCTGCCGATGACCTTGATGCCGACGGTGACGGTCCAGGGCCCCGACGGGGACACCCCGCTGGTGGAGGTTTTCGAGGGCCGCCGGATGCTCATCGCCTACTTCCACATGTGGCACGACGGCAAGCCGCACGAGCTTCAGTGTGAGGGGTGCACCTTCTGCACCTGTCACATGCAGACGCTGGACTACCTGCATGCCCGGGACGTCACCTACGCCGTGTTCTCTCAGGGCCCCTACGAGGAAAGCGCCCCGTTCGCGGAGTTCATGGGTTACCCGTTCCCCTGGTATTCGGCGAAAGAGTCCGACCCGGCTCTGGCCGACGGTCGTGACTTCGGGTTCATCGCGTGCTACCTGCGCGACGGCGACCAGGTCTACGAGACCTACTGGACCACCGGGCGTGGCGTGGAGGCGTTGACGACCAGCTACCACGCCTTGGACCTCACCGTGTACGGCCGGCAAGAGAACTGGGAAAACTCACCCCAGGGTTGGCCGCGGGTCAGTGGTCACCCGTGGCGGCTCAACGGCCGCCCCACCGCCCAATGGTCACGCCCCGGCGTTACGCCGGCGGTGACGTCCTGACGCTCGAGATGATCATGCTCGGGTCGGCCGCGGTGTCGGCCTGCTGCTGCGTCGTGCCGCGGGCGGGCGCGTCCCGCAGGGCCCGGATGCTCGCGGGTGCGATGGTGGCTGTCATGGTCGCGGTGACCCTCGACGCCGCACCGGTTGTGCAGTACGCGGGCGCACTGCTGCTCCTCGCCTTCGCGGTGGCACTCGTCACCAGCGGTCCGACCGAGCGCGGCCCGGAGGTGGAGTGGCACCGTACGGCCGGGGCCGTGCTCATGGCGCTCGCCGTGCTGATGCATCAACACGGCGGGTCGATGGCTATCCACCACATGGCCGCCGGGCCCCGGATGGACCACGGCACCGTCACCGGCCATGACGTGGCGCTCGTGTTGCTACGCGCCGCCACGGCGGCTTACCTCTGCTGGATGGCGGCCGCACTCGTCCGGCTGCGCAATCGACCGATCACGGATCTGCTCCGTTGGGAGCACCTGGCCATGGGGGCAAGCCTCGCGGCCATGATCTTCTTCATGAGCTAGCCGAGTCGATGTGCTGTGGAGCGGTATACCTCAGAGGTATGAATATGACTTTGAGGTATACCGCTCATGGCCACATCCGCCCCCACCGACGTGACCGACGGTCACCGCCGGCCGCCGGCTTCGAGCCAGCCAGGGTCAGGAATTACTCGTCTGGTGCTGGGCTCGCGCGAAGCCGACGAAGTCTCGCCACGCCTGCGGCGCGAAGGTAAGCGTCCCGCCGTCACGGTCCTTCGTGTCCCGAACCAGGACGACCCCGGGAACGTTGTCGGCGACCTCCACGCACGCCCCGCCGTTGTTGCCGCTCTTCATGCTCTTACGCCACTGCGCGCCGGTCAGGTCCATGATGATGCCGCTTCCCTGAGCAGGTCTAGGGACTGTCCACGGGAGAGAGCCTCCCCGCGGATGCGTTCCCATCGTCGGTCCAGGGTAGCAATTTCCGACTGCTGCTCGGTTATCTGCGCCTGTGCCTGCCCGTCAACGTGGGCAACACGACCGCCGCCCTCCAATTCGGCGATGATGAACGGCCCACCCAGGCCCGGATACATGCCAACGGTTGCCGGCACGACGTAGACCTGCACCGACGGGAGTTGCGCACATCTAGCGAGATGCTCGCACTGCTCGCGCATGAGAGACCGGTCGCCGTAGGCCGACCGCCGCAGCACCGACTCGTCCAGAACGGCGATCAATAGCGGTGGCTGGTCGCGGTGGAGGACCGACTGCCGCACCATACGTCCCTGGACGAGATGGTCAAGGTCGTTGGAGGACAGCAACTCACCGGCCAGTGTGGCCCGCGCGTACGCCTCGGTCTGCAACAGGCCGGGCACCCAGGCCAGTTCGTACCACCGCAGCGCGACCGCCTCGCGTTCAATGTCAGCCCATGGCCGGAACCACACCGGCTCGCGGCGCTTCAGGACGTCCGGCCACAGGTCGACCACCTCTCGTCCGAGGATCGCGGCGACCTGGGCACGATGTCGAGTCTGCGGAATCCGTCCCGGGTTTGCCCACCGCGCGGCCGTCTTCGGATCGACCCCGGTCTGAGCCGCGAGGGAGTCGGCGGTCTCACCACACTGGGTCATGGCCTCCACAACGGCGTGATTCATCCTCTGTCCTCCCCGGATATCCCGAACGTCCAAACGCCATAGTGCAACGGAGTGTAGTTGCTTCGCAACGGTCGGCAGGGTGGTCGTAGACGGCGCGGCCGGCAGGGACCCGAGACCCGGCGGACGCGTTCGTGCCGGGGCCGCCTCGTGGGCGAGCACTCAGGGGCGGCCCCTCCCGACGAGCGACAGGGAGACAGCCGTGCCGGAATGTCCCGCGGCGAGCGCCCTTCCGACCAGGGCCGCTGACGTCCTGTGCCGGAACAGCACGGACGAGCGCACAGTTCGTCCGCCGAACGGAGGTGCCGCGTGAGGGGTCGACGCCTCCCCCATCTGGCGACCCGTCCCACCTGGCGTTGCCAGTCGTGCGGGATCGCGTGGCCCTGCTCGGCGGCGAAGCTGAGCCTCCTCGGCCAGTACCGCGAGAACCGGCCGGCCCTGGTGGCCTACCTGATGACCCTGCGGGACGAGGCCGCCGAGCAGCACCACGGCACCACGGCGGCCGACCTCGACGACCGGTTCGTCGCCTGGGCGCGACCCCGGTAGCCGGTCGGGTCGGGACGCCAGGTGGTGCGTGGGTTGAAGCAGAGCAAAGGACAGCCGAAGGGTCAGAGCCAGCCGCTGTCGCGGGCGGTACGCACCGCCTCGGCGCGGTCCGTCGCGCCGAGCTTCTGCACGGCAGCGGACAGGTGGTTGCGGACGGTGCCGGTGGACAGGTGCACCCGGCGGGCGATCACCGCGACCGGTGCGCCGAACTCGGCCAGCCGCAGCGTCTCCAGTTCCCGAGGGGTCAGCGGGCACGGCGGCAGGGTCAGCGCGTCGGCGGCCAGCGACGGGTCCACGTACCGGCCGCCGACGTGCACCCGTCGGATCACGTCGGCGAGCGCGCTTCCCGGCGCTCCCTTGGGGAGGAAACCTCGCGCACCGGCCGTCAGCGCCTGCCGCAGGTGACCCGGCCGGCCGTGCCCGGTGAGGACCACCACCGCGCAGTCGGGTCGGACGCGGGCCAGCTCGGCGGCCACCGCGATGCCGTCCAGGCCGGGCATCTCCAGGTCCACCACGGCCACGTCCGGGCGGTGCGCGAGCGCCGCGGTGACAGCCGTCGGCCCGTCCGCGGCCTGGGCCACGACGTCGATGTCCGGTTCCAGGTCGAGCAGCGCGGCGACCGCGACCCGGATCAGCTCCTCGTCGTCGGCGAGCAGGACGCGGATCACGACGGCCACGGAACGGTGATGTCGAGGGTGAACACCGAGTCCTCGCGGTGCACCCGCAACTCTCCCCCGACCGCGGCGATCCGGTCGGCGATGCCGCGCAGGCCGTGGCTGTGCTCGTCCGGACCCCGGCCGTCGACGCCGTCGTTGGCGACAGTCATTCTGGCCACACTGTCCTCCCGGTCGATGTGGATGCGACACCACTGGGCCTGGCTGTGCCGCAGCACGTTGGTGCCCGCCTCGCGCAGCACCGCCGCCAGCTCGGTGGCGGCGGACTGTGGCAGGTCGACAGGTGGCGGCTGCACCGTGCAGCGCACCCCGCAGGAACGCAGCACCCCAGCGACGGCGGCCAACTGCTCACCGAGGTCCACCGCGCGGTACCCGTGGACGGTCTCGCGGACCTCGGCCAGCGCGGAGGCGGCGAGTCGCTGCGCCTCGGCGGCTTCCCGGCCGGCCCGCTCCGGGTCGACCGGCGCCAGTCGGGCGGCGAGTTCGGCTTTCAACGCGATCACGGTGAGGTGGTGCCCCAGCACGTCGTGCACGTCACGGGCGAAGCGCAGCCGCTCCTCGGCGGCGGCCAGTCGGGCCTGGGCGGCCTGGCCCTGCCGGGCCTCCACGAGCAGACCCCAGAACCAGACCTGGAACCAGTTGACCGCCGCCACGCCCACCCCGATCCCGCCCGTCACGGCCAGGTTCCGCCCCACGGAGCCGCCGGTCCACCACGCCACGGCCGCCGACACGAGCAGGGCGCCGGCGGTGACCGCCAGCGCGCCCGGGAGGCGGACCAGCAGCGGCGCCATCCCCACCAGGGCGGCCCCGATCCAGGCCCAGGTGGGCCAGACACCGACCGCCACCGGGGCGACCAGGGGCACGGTCAGCGCGGCCACGACGATCAGACCGAGTTGGGCGCGGCGTCGCCACCGCTGCGCGAGCCACGGCGTGACCGCCGCGTACAGCACGGCCGTCTGCGCGACGGCGAACGCGAGGATGCCGACCGCGCCGAGCGCGACGCGGCTGCGGTCCGGCTCCCGGGTCAGGCCGATCGCCGGCAGCAGCACACTCGCCCACACGCCGGTGGCCAGCGACAGCAGCGTCGCCTGCCGGGCCCGGTGCAGCCGGCGGTCCGCCCGGGGTGTCACCGCCTCGCTCGCCACGCGTCGATCCTAGGGCCGGCCCGCGCACGGGCCACCCGTGCGAGTTGTCACGGTCGGACCGTGCGCCCCGCACGGTTTTCCCGTGACGGACGCGCCTGCCCCCCGCGCCGGAACGCCGGCAGGGTCAACGGCATGGAGAAGACACCGATGTACGCGGACAGCCCTACCCCCGTACGGCAGCCCGGATCGCTGCCCACCGCCCAGCCGGCGCCCTCCGACGCGGCGCCCTCCCACGGCACCCGGCGGCGGCTGCTGTGGCATCTCGGCGAGATGGCGCTGGCGATGGTCGCCGGGATGGTGCTGCTCGGGCCGCTCTGGGAGATGGCCGGCACGGCCCTGGGCGTTGCCGGCGCACTGGCCCGGCCGGAGGTGGCCGCCCTGGTGATGGCCACGGACATGACAGTCGGGATGACGGTGTGGATGCGCTACCGGGCGCACCACTGGAGCGGGGTCGGTGAGATGGCCGCCGCGATGTACGTCCCGTTCCTGCTGCTGCTCGTACCGTTCTGGGCCGGTCTGCTGGACGGCGACGCCGTGCTGCTCGGCGGCCATCTGCTGATGGTGCCGGCCATGGTGCTGGTGGCGCTGCGCCACCGGCACGAACCGCCGGCGGTGATACACCGGCACCCGGCGGTGGTGGCGCTCGCCCGCCGCTGGCCGGCCGGACTCGCGCTGCTGCTGACCCTGGACATGTGGGTCGACCCGATGGTGCTCAGCCCGTGGACGATGCTGGTGCTGCCCGGCGGGTACCTGCTGATCGGCGTGGCCCGGCGGACGCTGCGGGGGCCGGGCGTGCTCGCCACCCAGCTCGTCGGCCTGGTCGCCTGGGTGACCGTGACGCTTGTCGCGGTCGCGGCCGGCGGGCGGACGGCCGCGTGGCTGGTGGCGTTCGGGTGGCTGGCGCACTCCGGGTGGGACCTGGTCAACCACCGCACCGGCCGAGTGGTGCCGCGCGGGTACGCCGAGTTCTGCGGAGTGCTCGACGCCGTTCTCGGCGCGATCATGATCCTGGCGATCCTGACCACCACCTGACCCGCCGAGCTGCCCGCCGACCGCCGCCCGGGGCGCTCTTGTGCCGGTCGGCGCAGCGGGCCCGACGGGGTAATGAAAGGCTTGGCACATGAGTTCCGCACCTGCACAGCACGACGCACCGACTGACGCACCGCTCGACGCCGTCCCCGCCGACGCCGAAGAGGTGTACGCCTTCACCGAGCTCGGGCTGCGTCCCGAGCTGCTGGGCGCGCTGTCCGCCCTCGGCTACGAGGAGCCGACCCCGATCCAGCGGGAGGCCATCCCGCCGCTGCTCGACGGTCGGGATCTGCTGGGTCAGGCCGCCACCGGCACCGGCAAGACGGCGGCGTTCGCGCTGCCGCTGCTGAACCGGATGTCGGCGCACCGCGACGGCGGGGACCCGGTGGCGCTGGTGCTGGTGCCGACGCGGGAGCTGGCGGTGCAGGTGTCCGAGGCGTTCCACCGCTACGGCAAGGACCTGGGCGCGCGGGTGCTGCCGATCTACGGTGGGCAGCCGATCGGGCGGCAGTTGCGGGCACTGGACAGCGGGGTCGACGTGGTGGTGGCCACCCCCGGGCGGGCCCTCGACCACATCGCCCGGGGCACCCTGCGCCTCGGCGGCCTGGCCACGGTGGTGCTCGACGAGGCCGACGAGATGCTCGACATGGGCTTCGCCGAGGACATCGAGGCGATCCTGGAGCACGCTCCCGCCGAGCGTCAGACGGTGCTCTTCTCGGCCACCATGCCGTCGCGGATCGACGGGATGGCCCGCCAGCACCTGCGCGAGCCGGTCCGGATCGAGATCGGCCGGGAGCAGACGGTCGCGGGCGAGGCGCCCCGGGTGCGGCAGAGCGCGTACATCGTGACGCGCGCGCACAAACCGGCGGCGCTGGGCCGGGTCCTCGACGTGGAGTCGCCCACGGCGGCGATCGTGTTCTGCCGCAGCCGCGAGGAGGTGGACCGGCTGACCGAGACGATGAACGGCCGGGGCTACCGCTCCGAGGCGCTGCACGGCGGCATGAGCCAGGAGCAGCGCGACCGGGTGATGGGTCGGCTGCGGGCGGGCACCGCCGACCTGCTGGTGGCCACCGACGTGGCGGCCCGTGGGCTCGACGTCGAGCAGCTCACCCACGTGGTCAACTACGACGTGCCGTCGGCGCCGGAGTCGTACGTGCACCGCATCGGCCGGGTGGGTCGGGCCGGCCGGGAGGGCGTGGCGATCACCCTCGCCGAGCCGCGCGAGCACCGGATGCTCAAGACCATCGAGCGGGTGACCGGCCAGCGGATCACCATCGACAAGATCCCCACCGTGGCCGACATGCGCACCCGCCGGCTGGAGCTGACCCAGGGGGCGCTGCGGGAGAGCCTGCTGGAGGACGACCTCGACCCGTTCCGGGTGATCGTGGAGACGCTCACCGACGAGTTCGACCTGATGGAGGTGGCGCTCGCCGCGGTGAAGCTGGCCCACGAGGTGACGTCCCCGGGCTCGGACGACGAGGAGGAGATCCCGCAGGCGCCGGTGCGCGGCCCGCGCGAGGGTCGGCCGGAGGCCGGTGGCCGGGGCGGCGACCGGCGCGGTGGCGGCCGGCCCCGCTCGGGTGGCGGCAACACCGTCCAGGTCTTCGTCGGTCTGGGCCGGCGCGCGGGGGTCCGCCCGCAGGACCTGGTCGGCGCCATCACCGGCGAGACGGGGATCCGCGGCCGGGACATCGGCTCGATCGAGATCGCCGACCGCTTCTCCCTGGTGGAGGTGCCGCAGGGGGTGGCCGACGAGGTGATCTCCGGGCTGCGCTCCAGCACCATCAAGGGCCGCAAGGCCACGGTTCGTCGCGACCGCGGCGGCGAGGGGCGCTGAGCGCGCCGCCGGCGACCGCCGGGGTACGACGGTCGCCGGCGCATCAGCTCAGAAGGAGTACGGCCCGAAGCGGCCCCAGGCGACCACCGCGGCGAGAACGAGCAGCACCGCGCAGGTGATCGCGCCCTGGATCTCCGTGCGACGCTCGGCCGCCGTGTCGCGCTTCTTCCGGTCGCGCAGGTGCACCAGGATGGCGCCGATCATGACGATGACCAACCCGACGGCGGCCAGCGGCGTGAGCACTGTGGCGATGCCGGTGAACGCGGGCAGCACGAGCCCGACGGCGGCCAGCACCTCGACCGCGCCGAGGGCCTTGACCTGGGTCGGCGGGACCGGGTCGACCCAGGCCATCCGGTCGCGCAGCTTCTCCTTGGGCTGGGTCAGCTTGGCCAGGCCGGCGCCGACGAAGACGACGGCGAGCAGGATCTGGATGATCCAGAGCACCAGGTTCACGGGGGTTACCTCCGGGGGGCGCCGCCTCGCGGCGGAGAGGTGGTTGAGGGGTTCCCGCGGACTGTAGCCCCCCATGCGCCAACATCAATGACCCCCGCCGTCCGAAGACGGCGGGGGTCATCGGGCTCGGAACGTCAGACCGTGAACAGCGCCGGACCGTCCAGCGCCTGGACGTCGGCCGGGCGCAGCGCCAGGGCGAGCACGTCGGCCACGTCGGCCAGGGTGTGCACGGTCAGCGCCTCGCGCACCTCGGTCGGCAGGTCGTCCAGGTCCGGCTCGTTACGCGCCGGGATGATGACCTCGGTGAGGCCGGCCCGGTGCGCGGCGAGCAGCTTCTGCTTCACCCCGCCGATCGGCAGCACCCGACCGGAGAGCGTCACCTCGCCGGTCATCCCGAACTCGGGGCGGACCGGTCGGCCGGTTACCAGGGACGCCAGGGCCGTCACCATGGTGATGCCGGCGCTCGGGCCGTCCTTGGGCACCGCGCCCGCCGGGACGTGCAGGTGGATCCGGCGTCCCGCCAGGGCGTTCGGGTCGATGCCGAGCCGACGCCCGTTGGAGCGCAGGTACGACAGCGCGATGTGCGCCGACTCCTTCATGACGTCACCGAGCTGACCGGTCAGGGTCAGCCCCGGCTCGCCCTCCATGCTC
The DNA here is from genome assembly GCF_000297395.2 of Micromonospora lupini str. Lupac 08. Taxonomy (GTDB): domain Bacteria; phylum Actinomycetota; class Actinomycetes; order Mycobacteriales; family Micromonosporaceae; genus Micromonospora; species Micromonospora lupini. The sequence goes on from NZ_HF570108.1 coordinate 3,859,612, forward strand.
GTCGCCTCGATGAAGAGCACGTCCCCGCCGGCGCCGGTGACGGCGAGGCCGGTGGCCACGCCGGGCACCGCGGTGCGCTCGGCCGACTCCGGGGTGAACTTCGGCCGCCCCAGGTAGCCGGTGAGGTTGTCGGTGTCGACGCGTACCGGCGACGGGTCGGTCGCCAGCGTCACGGCCACCTTGCGCAGGATCTTGGCCAGACCCCGTTCGAGCTGCCGGACACCGGCCTCCCGGGTGTACTCCCCCGCGATCAGCGCCAACGCCTCGTCGGCGATCTCCACCTCGTCGGCGGTCAGACCGGCCCGCTCCCGCTGCCGGGGCAGCAGGTGGTCGCGGGCGATGGCGACCTTCTCGTCCTCGGTGTAGCCGTCCAGGGTGACCAGCTCCATCCGGTCCAGCAGCGGGCCGGGGATGGACTCCACCACGTTGGCGGTGGCCAGGAACAGCACGTCGGACAGGTCCAGGTCGACCTCCAGGTAGTGATCCCGGAAGGTGTGGTTCTGGGCCGGGTCGAGCACCTCCAGCAGGGCGGCGGCCGGGTCACCGGCGTAGCCGGCGGCCAGCTTGTCCACCTCGTCGAGGAGCACGACCGGGTTCATCGAGCCGGCCTCGCGCAGCGCGCGGACGATCCGACCGGGCAGCGCGCCCACGTAGGTGCGCCGGTGCCCGCGGATCTCCGCCTCGTCGCGGACGCCGCCGAGCGACACCCGGACGAAGTTGCGCCCGAGCGCCCGAGCCACGGACTCGCCGAGGCTGGTCTTGCCCACCCCGGGAGGGCCGGCGAGGGCGAGCACCGCGCCGGAGCCGCGACCGCCGACCACGCCGAGGTTGCGCTCGGCCCGGCGGTTGCGCACCGCGAGGTACTCCAGGATGCGGTCCTTCACGTCGGCCAGGCCGGCGTGGTCGGCGTCGAGCACCGCCCGGGCCGCGGCCAGGTCGGTGTTGTCCTGGGTACGCGTACCCCAGGGCATTTCCAGGACGGTGTCGAGCCAGGTACGGATCCAGCCCGCCTCCGGGGAGGCGTCACTGGCCCGCTCCAGCTTGCCGACCTCGCGCATCGCCGCCTCGCGGACCTTGTCCGGCAGGTCGGCGCTCTCCACCCGGGAGCGGTAGTCGGCCGAGCCGTCCGGCTCGTCCTCGCCCAGCTCCTTGCGGATCGCGGCGAGCTGCTGGCGCAGCAGGAACTCCCGCTGCGACTTCTCCAGGCCCTCGCGGACGTCGCTGTTGATCTGCTCGGTGACCTCCTGCTCGGCCAGGTACGCCTTCACCCAGCCGACCAGCAGCTCCAGCCGGGCGGTGACGTCCGGCGCGGCGAGCAGCTCGGTCTTCTGCTCCAGGGTCAACCAGGGCGCGTAGCCGGCCGAGTCGGCCAGCTCGGACAGGTCGGTCATCCGCTCCACCGCGTCGATGACCTGCCAGGCGCCCCGCTGCTGGAGCACGGAGGTCACCAGGGCGCGGTACTCGCGGGCGAGTTCCCGCGCCTTGCCGGCGGGGGCGGGTTCGTCGAGTTCGGTCGCCTCGACCCAGAGGGCCGCGCCGGGGCCGGGCACGCCGGAGCCGATCCGGGCCCGGGACAGGCCACGGACCACGGCGGCGGGCTCACCGTCGGGCAGCCGGCCGACCTTCTCGATGGTGGCGACCACGCCGACCGGGCCGTACTCGCCGTCGATGCGCGGCACGGCCAGCAGCTTGCGGTCGCCGGTCGTCCGGGCCGCGTCGATGGCGGCCTGGGTGGTCGGGTCGAGGGTCACCGGGATGACCATGCCGGGCAGCAGCACGGCGTCGGTCAGGGGAAGTACCGGAAGAGTTGCCATCGAACACCTGCTATCGCGTTGGGTTGAGCGTGTCTCACTCAAGTAACAAAGCGTTCCCCTTGTTCCGAGGTGTGACCCAGACCACTGCTCGACGCTGGCCGGCGGAGCGGCAGCAGCAGGTCCCGGACCGCCCGGCCCCCGCCGGCCAGCGCCACGGCGACGGGAATGGCCAGGCTGGTCAACGCCAGGGCGAGCACCACCCGGGCGGGCAGCCCGACGCCGACGGCGAGCGCGGTGAGCGCCGTGCAGACCACCAGCTTCACCCGGGTGCCCGACAGGCTCCCGACCGTGTTCACGACGCCGCCGGGTTGGTGCCGTACAGCCGCGGGTCACCCGGCGGCAGCACCGGCTCGGGGGCGTTCGCGCGCGGGTTGTCGTCGTAGCGGAACTCCCCCTTGCCGTCGGGCGCGGGCCCGGACGCCCAGCGCCCCTGCGCGGCGTCCGTGCCGGAGGAGAAGCCCAGGTAGGTGTAGCCGAACTCGTCGGTGAACTCCCCGGAGTCCGGGAAGGCGTCCGGCACCGGCATGTCCTCCAGGCCGTCCTCCCGGAGCTGCTCGATGGCGGCCAGCCACATGTTCTGGTGCATGGTGTCGCGGGCCAGCAGGAAGCGCAGCATCTGCTTGACGCCGGGGTCGTCGGTCATGTTGAACAGCCGGGAGACCTGCAGGCGGCCCTGCGCCTCGGCGGTGACGTTGAGCTGGAAGTCGGCCAGCAGGTTGCCGCTGGCGGTGATGAACGCGCCGTTCCAGGGCACCCCGTTGCTGTCGGCGGGCAACGCCCCGGCGCCGCTGTGAATGAAGTGCGCCGGGTTCGACCCGGCGTAGACAGCCCCACCCCCGGGGTTGTCCGCGATGGCCTCCGACAGCGACAGCGGGGCGTTGTCCAGCAGGCGGGTGATCATCGTGACGATCATCTCGACGTGGCCGACCTCCTCGGTGCCGACGTCGAGCAGCAGGTCCTTGTACTTGCCGGGCAGTCGGCAGTTCCACCCCTGGAACAGGTACTGGTTGGCGACTGTCATCTCGCCCCACTTGCCGCCCAGGACCTCCTGCAGGCGGCGGGCGAACGCGGCGTCCGGAGCGTCCGGCTTGGCTTCGAACTGCAGGTCCTTGACGTGGCTGAACATTCGACCTCCTCGGTGCCGGAATGCTGGCACCGGGGCCATTCCCATCCCGCTGACCCGGCCGGGCCAACCCGTGTCCCGGTGGGGTCAGCGCAGCGGGCGGACCACCGGCAGCAGCACCTCCAGCGCCACGCCCCGGGGCCGCAGCCGGTGCGCGCGCAGCACTCCCCCGTCGACGGCCACCAGGTGTCGCACGATCCACAGCCCCAGCCCGGACATCCCGACCACCGGCGCCGGACGGCGCAGCGCCACCAGCAGCGCCTCGTCCACCCGGCCCTCGTCGGTGACCACGATGCTCAGGCCGGGCCCGCGCAGCGCCGCGTAGATGCCGACGTGTCCCCCGGCCGGCCCGTGGCGCAACGCGTTCTCCACGAGGTTCACCACCACCTGCCGGGTCCGGCCCGCCGGCACCGGCCAGGAACCCGCCCGCCGGGTGGCGCGGGCCCGTCGCCGACCCGCCGGCACCAGCGCGGCGACCTCCCGCAGGATCCCGGCCAGCGGCACGGTGGCCTCCTCCGGTGAGGCCGTCGGCGCCAGCACGCCGACGCCGGCGGTCGCGTCGCGCAGCAGGCCCTGCAAATGGGCGGCCTGGTCGCGGGCCAGTTCGACGATCGCCCGTCGGTCCGCGCCGGTAAGCGTCCGGCGCTCATCGGCCAGCGCCCGGGTCAACGAGGTCAGGGCGCTGACCGGGGTACGGAACTCGTGGCACAACACCCGCAGCAGCAGGTCCGCGTCGACATCCGCCGGCGGCTCGGCCCCCGCTCCCGGCCCGGTCCGACGCAACCCTCGCAACAACCCCTGCCAGCCCTGGCGTGCCCGCATGCATCCGACTCCCCCCGTTCGGTGCGTACCCGCATGATCGGTACCCGCTGGGGAACGGCGCAGACATGCCGGACGCCCCCACCCTCAGACTCGCTGTCGTGGACGACCACCCCCTGTTCGTCCGCGGCCTCGAGCTGCTGCTTCCGGTGAGCACCGACGGACGGGCCGAGGTGGTCGGCTCGACGGGCGACGCCGCCGCGGCAGCGACCCTGGTCAGCCGCTGCCACCCCGACCTGGCGCTTGTCGACCTGCACATGCCACCGCCCGGCGGCATCCGGGCGGTGGCCGCCATCCGGCGGACCACGCCACGCGTGCGGGTGGTCGCCATGTCCGGCTCCACCGACCCGGCGCCGGCGCTTGAGGCGTTGCGGGCCGGCGCCGAGGGGTTCCTGCCGAAGACCAGCGAACCGGAGGAGCTGCTGCCCCCGTTGCTGGCCATCCTCGACGGCTGGGCGGTGCTGCCGGCGGAACTGCTGCGCGCCCTGCTGGGCCCCTCCCGCACCGCGTCGGTCGACCTGGACGCCGAGGAACGCCGCCTCCTGCGGGCGATCGCCGCCGGTCGCAGCACCGTCGACGTCGCCGAGGAACTGCACGTCTCGGAACGGACGGTGAAACGGATGACCGCCGCGCTGCTGCGCAAGCTGCGGGTTTCCAACCGCGCGGAGGCGGCGGCCATCGCCGGACACGCCGGCCTGCTTACCGATTGACGCGCCCCCGCCGCCTGCGATTCCGCGGCGGTTCCCGGTTTTGTACGCCACTCAATCGCGACGCGCCGAAATGAATGGGACGCATATTGTTGCGGATTCCCCCGTTGATAGGTCAGACTTTGGACACATCCCGCCACCTACAGGGAGTAATCGGCAATGGCGAGAAAAGTAATCACGGTGCTGACCGACGACCTCGACGGCGGGAAGGCCGACCGGACGGTCGAGTTCAGTCTCGACGGCGTGGCCTACACGATCGACGTCTCGGACGAGAATGCCGGCGTCCTGCGTAAGGCGCTGGACCCGTACATCAATGCGGGTCGGCGGATCGGTCGGGGCCCGGCGGAGAACACGCGGACAGTTCGGCGGCCGGGGCGACCCAGCGGCGCCGGAATGGACCGCGAGCAGAACCGGGCGATCCGGGAATGGGCCGTCAAGAACGGCTACAAGATTTCCGAGCGGGGCCGGATCCCGGTCGAGGTCGTCGAGGCGTACAAGAGCCGCTGACACACGGCACACAGCGACGGGGTCTCGCCGTTTCCGGCGGGACCCCGTCGCTGTGTGCGCGGCCGGCCACCCGGGGCTGTACGCCCTGACTGGCCGGCCGACTCTCGAATCAGTTCACGTTGATGCGGATCGAGTCGAAGGCAGGGGTCTGGTTCGCCCGCTCCATCATCGGCAGGCGGTGCGAGCCGTCACCGGCCCAGACCGAGCACTGCGCCGTACCCGACTCCGGCAGGCCCGGGATCTGGATGGTCACGTCGTCCGGCTGGGCGCCACCGCGACCGTCCTCGGTGGCGACGAAGAACGCCGGCACCTCCTGCGGCTCCGGCGGCGCGGTCAGGCTGTCCAGCATCCGGCAGGCGGTGTGGAAGTGACCCCGGACCAGGCCCTGGGCGTTGAGCAGCGAGCTCTCCACGTAGTACCCGCCCTGACCGGCCGCGAGGAAGCGGTCACGGACCAGATTGCGGGTGCTGACCCGCAGGGTGAAGGGCTGGTTGCGGCCGACCTGCTGCGGGAACTGGGTGATCAGCAGCGACGGGTTGTTGGCGGCGGCGCCAACCTCACCGAACTCGGTGCTCACGCACCGGTTGCCCTTCTGGAAACCGTCGTGCGCCTCCAACTTGCTCTCGTCGCAGTCGTTCGCCAGCACGCCGAGTCCCGCGCCGGGAGCGGTGCCACCATTGTTTCCGCCGTTGTTGCCACCACCGTTGTTTCCGCCACCGGTGTTCCCACCGTTGTTGTTGCCACCGCCGGTGTTCCCACCGTTGTTGTTCCCACCACCGGTGTTGCCGCCACCGTTGTTGCTACCGGTGGGCTGCACCTGGCACTCGGCGAGCTGCGCCAAACCCTGCGGGCGCGGACCGACCCGGTCGATAGCCGTCGTGATCCGGTCCAGGACCGCCTTACGCTTGCCGGCCAGCGGCTGCAGGATCGCATTGCGGATGAACGCCGCGCCCTTGTTGCCCTCGGCGGCCAGCCGGCGATCGGCCTCGGCGATCTGGGTCTGCAACTGGGCGAGATTACGGTCGACCTCGGCTCGCGCCCGATCCGGCACCTGCGGCAGCTTTGCCGCCACATCGGGACAGGCGACTGCCGAGCCGGTGCCCACCGTGCCGTCCTTGCCGTCCTCGCACTCCGCCACCGACTCCTGACCGTCACCCCAGTGGTTGCGCACCCATCGGCCGTTCTGCCAGGTGCGGCTGGTCGAGGCGCCGCTCGGCGCGGTCGAACCCGGGCTCGGCTCCACGCACTGGCCGGCGACCGGTCGAGGCTTGTTCGTCCGCCGGTCCTGGGCCGACGAGATCTGGGTGACGGCGACTACTCCGCCGAAGACCACGAGCGTGCCGACAACGGCCAGCAGACGCTTGCTCCGCGCGATGCCGGGTGACCGGCGCGCCCGAGTGGACCTGCGCATCGAATTGCTCTCCTTCTCGATCCGGTAGTGGATTCCTGCCCTCGGCGGACCGACGGATAGATGGCACGCCACGGTGGCGACCACCGCGACCTACCCGGTAACGTGTCGATGGCCGACGATGCCCTTTCCGCACCGTCTCCCGCGTCCGGTCGACGCGGTCGGGGAGATCCTCTTCGTTCGCGCAGGAGTACGGGACGGCGACGGGGAAGGTTCAAACGGCCCACAGAAAATTGCTCCGCACCCGAGCGGATCGGGTGCGGAGCGGGGTTTCAGCAGGGAAAGTGGCCGGTCAGTCCGCGCAGAGGTGGTCGAACGCGAAGCCACCCACCAGCTCGTCGCGGCGTCGGCTCAGCGCCACGATCTCCGCGGTGAGGTCCGCGCGCGCCAGCAGGTCCGGGCCGTCCGGCCCCACCGCGCGCAACCGTTCGCCGACCGCGACGGTCGCCAGGTCCTCGGCCAGCCGGGCCACGTCGACGCCGCAGGAGAAGCGCTGCGCGGTCACCGAGACCCGCTCGATCAGGCACGCGTCCGGGCGCACCTGGACCCAGCTCCAGCCCTGCGCCGGACCCTCGGCCCAGTGCACGTGCAATCCGCGCACGATCGGGTCGGCCAGCCGCCCGGCCACGTACGCCTCGACCGCCGCCGCGCGGGTCAACGCCCCCAGGTCGTTCACCGGGCCGGTCCGGCCGTCGGGAAGTCGCCCGAGGATGTCGCGGAAGCCCACCGGAGCGGACTCGTCCTCGCTGCCGGTGACGGCGGCGCCCGCCGCGTACGCGCGCGCGTCGACCACGTACTCCACGAGGCGTCGGCCGTGCTCGGCGGCCCGCAGCGTCGGTGACCCGATGCGCAGCACGGGCAGCCCGACGGCCGCGCTCACGGCGTCGGTGAGCCGCTCCGCGCGCTGCTCGGCCGACCCGGCCGGCGGGACCGGGCCGATCGCCACGGCGACGACCGGCCGTCCGGTGTCGGCGGCGCAGACCACGAGGTCGAACGCCGCCCGGCTGGCCGAACCCCACTGACTGCCCGTGACGCCGGGCGGACGCCCCTGCACCAGCTCGCTGAGCCGACGCGTCCCGTACACCAGGTGGCCGGCGCGGTCGAACAACGCGTCGCGTCCACCATCGGCGGGCATCGCCCGCAGCCAGCCGCGATCCACGCTGCTCGTCATCTGTCTGATCCATCCGCCGGTCGGTCGAACCGCGCCGAGTCTAGGCGGTCGATCACCGGTCCTGGTGGAGCGGCCCGGCCGGCTGCGGAGCGCCCGCGCCCGCTGCCCTAGGCAGTGTCTTCAAAGGATCTTGGTATCGGATGATGTAGCGCGTGGGTCGTCGCTACGAGTTGTCTGACGTCGAGTGGGAAGCCCTGTCGAGGTATCTGCCGTCGGCGGTGACGGGTGGTCGGCCGCGGGTCGATGACCGGCGGGTGCTCAACGGGATCGTGTGGAAGGTCCGGGCCGGGGCAGCGTGGCGGGACGTGCCCGCCCGTTACGGGTCCTGGCAGTCGATCTACACCCGTTTCCGCAGGTGGGCCCTGGACGGGACGTTCGAGCGGATGCTGGCCGGAGTGCAGGCCGACGCGGACGCGGCCGGTGACATCGACTGGCTGGTGTCGGTCGACTCGACCATCGTGCGAGCCCACCAGCACGCTGCAGGCGCTAAAGGGGGCGCCGAGAAACGGACGAACCACAAGATCACGCCCTCGGCCGATCTCGAGGTGGACTGACCACCAAGATTCACCTCGCCTGCGACGGCCTGGGTCGGCCCCTGGCCTTCGTGCTCTCCGGCGGCAACGTCAACGACTGCACCCGCTTCACCCAGGTCCTCACCCGCATCCGTGTCGAGCGTTCAGGCCCCGGCCGGCCCCGCGTCCGCCCGGAGCACGTCATCGCCGACAAGGGCTACAGCTCCAAGGCCATCCGCGCCGGCCTACGCCGACGAGGCATCCCACACACGATCCCCGAACGCGCTGATCAGCAGGCCAACCGCCGCCGGCGAGGCAGCCGCGGCGGCCGGCCACCAGCGTTCGACAAGCAGCTCTACAAGCGGCGCAACGTCGTCGAACGGTGCTTCAACCGGCTCAAGCAGTGCCGCAGCTTGGCCACCCGATACGACAAGACAGCAACGTCATACCGGGCCACCGTCACCATCGCCGCGCTACTCCAATGGTTATGAACCTTTGAAGACACGGCCTAGCGGCAGGCCGCCGTGACGACGACGGGGGCCTGCGGCAGGGTCGGCGGGTGGCAGTTCCCGGGCGCTGCCGGCCGCCAGCCCGCCGCGACGTTGTGGACCATGTCCTCCGGGACGTACTCGGCCCACCGGGACAGGTCGTTGCCGCCGTTCAGGCCACTGGCGAGCAGCACACCGGCGGAACCTCTTCGGAGCGCGGCCAGCATTTGCTGCATGCCGACCGCCGGATAGCCGAGCGCGGAACACGCCACATCACCGTCACGCCAGCACTCCCAGGCGAGGGCCGGGTCGGCGATCGCCCGATCCGGGTACGGTGCCGAGAACAGGTCGAACATCACCGTCTCGCCGTAGTAGAGGGTCAGACCGACGCTCTGCCAGAAGTCGAGGGCGTACTCGAGGTCGGGTGCCGGCTTGGCGCAGACGGCACGTTCGTCCCGGCAGGTCGCCCCCGGCCCGGTGTAGCGGCCGTGGCTCCAGCCGAGAGCGAGGATGGGCGTGATGCCGGCGACCGTCAAGCGTTGCGTGTACGCGACGATCTCCTGCCGGTACCGCTCGCCGCCGAAGCGGGGGTCCACGTACGACAGGCCGAGCCAGCAGGCCTCGTTGAGCGGGACGTACACCGCCTGGACGCCGCGTGCGGCGAGCCTGGCCACGGCGGCGTCGTCGACCGGGCCGTCCCAGATGCCGCGCCCCCGCACGCAGCGGGCCTCCGCACCGGTGCGCACGAGCGGCGTCAAGGGTCGGGGGGCCGCCGCGTTGATGACCGGGGAGATGCCCCAGAGCTGGTCGCGCACCACGCTGACGTAGGGCGCCTGCCGCTCCTCGCCCGGTGTCAGCACGCGAACGAGTGGGGCCGTGCTGGTGTTCTGCATCGAGCCCTGATCGTCGTACGCGTAGGCGTCCAGGTTGTAGGAACCGGCCGGCAGGTCACGCCACTGGGCGGTGTATGGCGCGGTCGTGTCGGTACCGAGCGAGGTGCGGTCCACCCCGGTGCCCCAGCCGAAGAATTCGACGCGGGTGATCCGCCGGCCGGGCGCGGGCGTGGCGACGGCTTCCGCGTTGATGGTGGCCGGGGCGAAGAAGTGGTCACCGTCTTCCGGCCTGATGATCGCGACGGACGGCCGGTTCGGGTCGGGAACGGGACTGGGTGACCCGGTCGGCCGCGGGCTCGGCGAGACCGGCGGCGGGGTCGACGGAGGCGGGCGCGGAGGCAGCACGGTCGTGCAGGTGACGCCGTTGAGCGTGAAGTTCTGCGGCAGGCCGGTCCGGACCCCGCGCGTCATGACGAAGGGAAAGAACTGCTGCTCGTCGGCCGGCAACGTGACACCGGGCAGGTTGCGGATCGTGACCTCACCGCCGTGCTGTTCCCAGCGCACACCGTCGACGTTCTTGATCTGCTCGGTCGGGTAGCGCAGCGGGAAGGTCAACGTCCACTCCGTGAGTGGCTGGCCGACGCTCAGCACCCTGAGGTCGCCGCGCAGCATCGACGGGTACTGGAAGCCGACCTGGAGCTGCGCCGCACACCCGCTGGCGGCGGACGCCGGGACGACCACGGCGAGAGCACCCGAGGCGACCGCGAGCGCGGCGACGGCCAGGAAGACGACACGATTCTTCACCAACGACCCCCGTCATCGACGCTTATCGTTGGATACTCGCCCCGGTCGACGCCGGAAGTCAAGGCCGGGGACCCAGCCCTCGGCAGGGATCGCCCGTGGGTGCCTACTCCGCCGCGCCCATCACCAGGCCCTCGATGGTGTGCTTCTGCCGGATCGGTTCCAGCCGGTCCACCACCGGGCAGGGCAGATGCTCCCGGACCGCCGGGGGCAGCCGCTCCCAGTACGCCCGGGTGACGGCCATGTCGTGGTGGGCGGCGTTGCCCGCGCCGGGCGCGTCGACGCCGAGCACCAGGACCGGGCGGGCCGAGTCCGAGACGTTCGGGGTGCCGCGGTGGACGGTCAACGCCGACCGGGCCGAGATGTCACCCCGCTGCGGGTACTTGCGCACCGCCCGCTGCTGGTAGCGGGGATAGCGCTCCCGGGGCGGGAACATCCCGTGGTCGAAGTCGGCCCCGTCGTCCCACTGGGTGCCCGGGGCGATCTCGAACGGCCCCATCTCCTCCACCGTGTCGACGGTGGTCAGGTTGAACGCCAGCGAGGTGAGCCGCCGCTGCCGCCGGGTCTGCGCGGGCATCGGGAAGTCCCGGTGCCAGGGCTGCATCGCCGCCCCGGGAAACGGGGTGTCGAAGCCCAACTCGACGATCTCGTACTCGTCGCCGAGGACCGCCCGGCAGACCGACACCACCCACGGATGGGTGACCAGCTCGACGAAACCGGTCAACTGCTCCGGATGGATCTCCACGTACCACCGCTGCGGACCGCGTCCGACCGCGCCGTCGGGGCGCGAGCGCGCCTCCTCGAACGCGGCGGCCACGTCCCTGCCGATCTGGTCCACCCAGGCCGGTTCGAAGGCGCCCCGACAGGCCGTGATGCCGTCGCGGTAGAGGTCGCCGAGCGCCTCGACCGGGACGTCGTCGTCGGCCGCGGGCCCGGTGGCGGGTGCCGCTGACTGAGCCGGGGATACGCGCATCGGGGGCCTCCTCGGGCGGACGACGCATGTCTTACAACGTTGTAGAAGCGTGCCAAGGGTCCCGGAGTGACGCCAGCGCTCGGTGGGCATCTGTGACCTGGATCACGTCCGATGCGTGTTCCAGGGCACCCGGTGGGGTGTATCCAGCGAGGTCGCCCGCAACGGACCGGCTGGGAGGTCAGAGCATGTCGCGTCAGCAGTTCGGCACCCACGCCGCGAGCGGGCCGGCGCCTCGCCGACCCCGGGCGGAGAGCCCGCGCCGGCCACGCCAGCCGCGCCCCGCCGGTGACCCGGCCATCCGCCGCCGTCCGAGCGCCGACCGAGCGGGACGACACCACCGCCTTCCCCTCCGACCCACGGCCATCCGTCCCACAGCGACCGCCGACCCGACCGGCGGCCGCGGGTCGCGGCGCGCTGCGGATCGGTCGACAGGCGACACCGGCGCGGCGGCGGAGGTCGGGCGGATCGCGGCCGACGCGGCCGGTCGCGTGCCGGGCGTCTCCGACGTCCGTCCGGCCACCGTCCGCGTGGGCGACCGGTCCGTGGGCCTCGACCTGCACCTCGTCATCGAGTACGGCCACAGCGTGCCCGCCGTCGCCGACGCGGTCCGCCGGACGGTCGCCGAACAGGTGCTCGCCGGCACCGGCCGCGCGGTGGCCACGGTGACGATCACGGTGCGGGACCTGGCAGTGCCCGGCGCCGACGACGACACCCCGTCCCGCCCACCGGTCGTCCGCCCCGAGCTGAGCACGGCGACGGCCAACCGCGCAGCCACCGCGCTGCTGGCCGTCGTCCTGCTCGCCGCCGGCGTCCTGCTGGCCGTGCAGGCGCTGCTGGTCACGATGGGGCGGCCGACACCGCTGCTCATCCGCCCCGGCTGGTACGACGCGCTGACCACCACCCGGTGGCACGATCCGGCCGTACGGGGAACGGCCGGTGCGGCCGTACTGCTGGGTCTGCTCATCCTGGTCGCCCAACTGCGCCGGTGGACGCCGGTCCGACTGCGCGTGGACGCGCACGACGGCTGGCACCTGCGCCGGCGGTGCGTGGAGCGCCGGCTGACCGACGCGGCGGACACCGTTCCCGGCGTACGCGCAACCCGGGTGCGGGTCCGACGCCACGGCGACCGGTGGCGACCCCGGTTGCGCGCCACCGGCGACCCGGCGGCCCGTGCCGAGGTCGAGTTCGCCGTACGGCAGGAGCTGCGTCAGCTCGCCTCGCCACGCGCCGAGCGCGTCGAGATCCGACTGCTGCCCCGCAGGCGGCCGGCATGACCGATGCCGCGCACCGCCTGCTGTGGACGGTTGTCGCGCTGCTGCTGGTGGCCGTCGGGGTGACGGCGTTGGCGGCCGGCTCCGGCGCGCTGCCGGGCGGCCACCCCGACGGCGTCCTGCTCGGCGGCGGCCTGGTGGACACGTGGCGACTCGCGACGCCCTGGAGCACCCTGGCCGCGGCGGTCGCCGGGCTGCTGACCGCCGTCGCCGGTCAGCGTCTGCTGCACCGGGCGCTGCGCCGACCCGACCGGGCCCTGCGGGGCACGCTGAGCCGACCCGGACGGCACCCCGGTCGCACCCGACTGGCCACCGAGGTCCTCGTACGCGCGCTGGAACGGGACCTGCTCCGCGTACCCGGGGTACACCGGGCCCGGGTGGTGCTCACCGGCACGCCACCGCGCCCCGACGTGTGGATCCGGGTGGACCTGACCGGAGACGCCCGCCCCGCCGGCGTCCGCGAGCACGTCCACGACGCGGTCCGCCGGTTCGCCACGACGGCCGGCTGCCAACCGGCGCACCTCGACGTGACGGCCCGGATCGGGCCGGCCCGACCCTGACCCGGCGGTCCGGCCGCGTCTGGTCAACGGCGAACGCCGTCGGGGGTCCAAGGTCCCGGGCCGGTGCGGTCCGTCGGCCCTGCCGCCGACACGGGCCGAGAGCGTCCACTGGAGGTGCCACCGGGAAGCGCGGTGCGAGGCAGAGAAGGGACGTGGACACCATGACCGCGACGTTCGAGCGGACCACCGCCGAGACCACCGCTCCGGCGACCGGCGCCACCCGAGAGAAGGCCAGCCGGTACGTGCTGGCCGGCATCCGGATGGCGCTCGGCTGGATCTTCCTCTGGGCCTTCCTCGACAAGCTGTTCGGCCTCGGCCACGAGACCGCGTCGAAGAACGCCTGGATCAACGGGGGCAGCCCCACCAAGGGCTTCCTCACCTTCGGGGTCGCCGGCCCGTTCACGGACGTCTACACCGGCATCGCCGGCGCCGCCTGGGCCGACTGGCTGTTCATGGCCGGCCTCGCGGGGATCGGCATCGCGCTCCTGCTCGGCGTCGGCATGCGGGTCGCGGCCGTGGCCGGTGGCCTGCTGCTGGTCCTCATGTGGACCGCCGTCCTGCCTCCGGAGAACAACCTCTTCATGGACGACCACCTGATCTACGCCGCGGTGCTCGCGGTCCTGGCGCTGGTCGACGCCGGCGACACCGGGGGCCTCGGGAACGTCTGGGCGAAGCTGCCGATCGTCCGGCAGGCGCCCTGGCTGCGGTGACCACCACCGCACCGTCGCACGGCGGGCGTCACCACCGGTGACGCCCGCCGCGACGCGTGCCGTCGATCCCCCGCGGCGGTGGGCCGGTGGTCGTGTCGGGGCAGGTGGCGGGTCCGCCGCACATCGGTGACGCGCTATCCGGCAGGATCGACGGTGACCGGACACATCACCCAACACGGCAGGAGATCCCCGCATGAACCAGGCAGCAGGCGCCCGATCCGGCAAGCCCGAGGTGGGTCCGATCGAGGGTGCGCCGCCGGCCGACCTCGTGACCGAGGACATCACCGTGGGCGACGGCCCGCAGGCCGAGCCGGGTCAGTTGGTAAGCGTGCACTACGTCGGCGTGTCGCACTCCACCGGCGGCGAGTTCGACTCGTCCTGGAACCGGGGCGAGGCGTTCGAGTTCCCGCTCGGCGGCGGTCAGGTCATCGCCGGCTGGGACCAGGGCGTGGTGGGGATGCGCGTCGGCGGCCGTCGCCGCCTCACCATCCCGCCGCACCTGGGGTACGGCGACCGCGGCGCCGGCGGCGTCATCAAGCCGGGCGAGACCCTGGTCTTCGTCGTCGACCTTCTCGGCGTGCGCTGATCGATCGTGACGGGGGCCGTTCGGCGCGTGCCGGGCGGCCCCCGAGCGCGCGCTGTCAGCGTCAGACGGCCACTCGGCGTGCCTGGTGTCGCGTCAGACGGCCACTCGGCGCGTCAGGCCACCTTGCACGCGTTCAGCGTCAGGCGGCCAGCACCAGGCCGTCGGGCGCGGCCGGCGGGCGACGGGCGGCCCCGATCAGGTCGGCTGGAACCGGACGACGGGCGGCCTCGACGACCCGGGCGGGCTCCAGGATCGGCATCACCCGGTGCAGGCCGGTGGCGCGCAGCACCCGGGCCACCACCGGGGTGGGATCGACAAGCACCAGCTCGCCGCCCCGGGCCCGGATGCGCAGGTGCGCGGCGAGCAACGTACGCACCCCGGCTGCGGAGAGCAGGCGCAGCCCGGACAGCTCCAACTGCACGACCGGCCGGGCCGGCGCGGACCACAGGGCGGACCGGAACGCGGCGACGGTGGCGATGTCGACCTCGCCGGCCACCCGCACCTGGACCACCTTGTCACCCACGCTGACCTGCACGTCGATCCGGTCGCTGCGCTCTCCCATGACGTGAAATCTAGCCCCCACCACCGACAGTTTCGCCCCTCCGCGGAGTGATTCCGGGTACGCCCAGGGTCATCCCCCGAGGTGCCCCTCATCCCCCTAGGGGTGGAGGCCAGGAGCCTCGCGGCCGACCGAACGGCCAGGTGGCGCGCCGCGTACACGCGCTTCGGGCGTACCAGGCATCGGCGGTGGAGAATGACCCGATGGTGATCCCCCGGCCCCGGCCGCCACGGTTGATCCGGCCCGTCCGCGAGACGGCCACCGTTCCGCCTCCGCTCAGCGGCCCGTGGGCGGCCACGGACCGCCGGCTCGACCGGGTCGACCTCCTGCCCCTCCCCGAGGGGGCCGTCGGGCCGGAGGACGTGCTGGTCGACCCGAGCGGCCGGGTCATCAGCGGCGACGAGGACGGCAACCTCTGGTGGTGGCCGGTCGACGCGCCGGCCGGCACCCGACCCCGGCTGCTGGCCGAGACCGGCGGCCGGCCACTCGGCATCGAGGCGGACCCGTCCGGGGAGGCGCTCATCGTCTGCGACGCGTACCGCGGGTTGCTGCGGGTCACGCCGGACGGGACGGTCCACGAGCTGACCGGGACGGCGCCGCCTGTGCACCTGGCCAACAACGCGACGGTGGCCCGCGACGGCACCGTCTACTTCACCGACTCGTCGGACCGGTTCCCGGTCTCGCACTGGAAGCGGGACCTGCTGGAACACCGCCCCCACGGCCGCGTGCTCGCCCACCACCCGGGCAGCGGACGCACCGAGGTGGTGGCCGACGGGCTGTACTTCCCCAACGGGATCGCGCTGACCCCCGACGAGTCGGCGCTGATGCTTGTCGAGACCACCACCCACCGGCTGCTCCGCGTGGAGTTGCGCGGCGGGGTGCGGGTGCTCGCCGACCTGCCCGCGTACCCGGACAATCTCTCCGCGGTGGGCGACGGAACGTACTGGATCGCCCTGCCCAGCCCTCGGGTGCCCATCGCCGAACGGCTGCTGCCGCACCCCCGGCTGCGCCAGCTCGCCGCGCTGCTGCCCGACGCGATGCAGCCGCAACCGCGCCGCTACGGGTTGGTCGCGCTTGTCGACGGCGAGGGCACGGTCCGTCGTACGCTGCACGGCCCGGCCGGCAACTACTGGATGATCACCGGGGTACGACAGCACGGCGACCAGCTCTGGTTGGGCAGCCTCATCGGGTCCGGCGTGGCCCGCGTACCCCTGGCATGAACGCCTGGCCTCCGCCCGGCGCGTGCCGGGCGGTGGCCGACCCCGACGCGGCCGTGGGTACGTCGACGGCGAACGGGACCGACCCACCGCGATGGTGGGTCGGCCCCGTGTTTCGGTGTCCCGGTGTCCCGGTGTCAGCGACCGCTGACCGAGGGCGCCGGAGCGGGTGAGCCGCCGGCCACCGCGCCCGGGTGCGCCGGGGCCACCGGCGCGGGCTTGAGCCCGGACGGCACCGGCAGGGCGCTGCCCTTGACGAACTCGTCCCAGCCCACGTTCCACGCCGTCCAGCCGTTGCCGGGCTGCAGGTCGACCTCGGTGCCCTTGACGGTGACCAGGTCGCCGACCTGGGTCACCCCCATCAGCCAGTCCGCGGCCGTGGCGGAGACGTTCGCGCAGCCGTGCGAGGTGTTGGTGTAGCCCTGCTCGCCCTCCGACCAGGGGGCCGAGTGGATGAACTCACCACCCCACGTGAGCCGCTGGGCGTCGTCGACGTCGACCACGTAGCCGCCGTTCGGCTCACCCCGGGTGTCGAAGGTGGTCCGCTCGTGCTTCTCCATGATCACCATCTTGCCGCTGGAACTGGGCGTGCTCGGCTTGCCCAGGCTCACCGGGATGCGGCGAACCTGCTTGCCGTCGCGCAGCACCGTCATCTGCTTCGTGGCGTTGTCGATCTCCAGCGAGACCTGTTTTCCGATCTTCGAGGTCGCGGTCCGCTCGGCGTCCCCGACCAGGTTCTTGCCGATCGGCAAGCCCTCCAGCCCCGCACGGACACTGATCGTCGTCCCCGGCCGCCAGAAATCGGGCGCCCGGTAATAGACCTGACTTCCGTCGTCCAGCCACGACCAGGCACCCGGCTGCGGCGGATTCGTCTTCACGAACAACCGGCGCTGCACATCCGCCCTGGCCTCTTTCGGAATTGCCGGGTCGAACGCCACGGTTACCGGCATCGCGGTGCCGTACGTCCGGTTGCCCACAAAATAGAGGGTGCTGGTGATCTGTGGCTTCGTGGACTTGGCCATCGTGGTGAACGTGGTGGTCCGCGTCGTGGTCGCACCCGAGTCACCCGTCGCGGTCACCTCCGCCGTGTACGTACGCCGAGGTTGCAGCGGAGCGCTCGGCACCCAACCCGAGCCGTCCTCCCGCGGTTCCGCCTTGACCTGCGCGCCCTTGTCGTCGGTGAGTCGGACGGCGGTGACCCGTCCGCCCTTGACCACCGCGCCGACCTCGGCGCTGACCGGAACGTCGCGGGCCTTGTCCCCCGGTGTCACGGCCAACTCCGGCGCCGCGACGTGCCCCTTGGCCGGCCCGGCCGCCGAGTCCCGGTCGGCGGTGCACCCGGCCAGCACGAGCGGTGCGGCTGCGACAGTTACCGCCAACAGCGTCAATCGCCGCCTAGACGTCATGTTCAGTCCCCCCGTTTTCGGCTTCCCTCTGCCACATTCTGTCGGCCCCGACAGGAGTATCCAGGGCATTCGGAAATAATCGGTGGCGCATTTATCGGCGCATTTTCCGACCCTGTGCCGCTTGACGAGAAAAGCCCACAAGCGCCACCTCTCGGCACGGTCCGCACTCCGGCACGTCACCCGACCCGCAACGTCCGGTCCCACCCCGACCCCGCCACGCCCGCACCTATCGCCGCCGTTGCACGACTCGCGCGCCCCGCGCCCCCGCGCCCCGCGCCCCCGCGCCCCGCGCCGCCGCGCCCCGCGCAGCAACATCTCCGCAACATCGGGGATGTTGCTGCCTCCGGTGCGCGGGAAGCAGCGACATCCCCGATGTTGTGGCGGTCTCCGCGAGGGACGTCGCCCTCGGCCGGCCGCCGAGTAGGGCGTCGATGCCCGCGGCCCTCAAGGTCACGCTCGGGTGCGTCTGGGCGGGCGCGGGGCGCGGGCGCGCCGGATGCGTCTGGGCGGATGCGCGGGCGCGGACGCGCGGGGTGCGCAGGACGGGGTGGGGGCGGATGCCGCACCTGCTGGGAGGACTTTTGTCATTTGGAGCGAAACTTCTGCTCATCGAGACGGAGCTTTGCCTTTGTCCGGAGGCAAGGGTAAGGTCGGGTTTCAGATAGAAGGTTGCCCATTCGTCGATCAGCCTGCCTGCCTCCCTTGCCGGGTCGGGCCGCGGTCCCCCCTCTGGGGCGCCGACCGCGTCCACGCGTCGTCCTCACCGTCCAGCCGGAGCGTTGCCTCCGGCCGGTTCGGCGCGCCCCGGCAAAGGCCGGCCGGTCGACAGTTGCCGACGGCGCACCAGCCGTCAGGAAGGGACCACCACCATGGATCACCAGATCAACCGCTCGGAGCCGACAGTGACCTCCGAGCCGGTCAGTCGACGCGGGCTCCTCCGTGCCGCGACCGTCTCCGCCGCCGCCGTCGGCGCCGCCGGGCTCCTGGCCGGCCCGGCCAATGCCGCGCCCGCCGCTGACGCCGCCGCCCGGGGTCAGTCCCACGGCCGGCGTCGGGTGCCGGTGGACCGGATCAGCATCCAGCTCTACACGCTGCGCGACCAGCTCGCCGCGGACCTGCCGGGCACCCTGACCGCCCTGCGGCGCATCGGCTACCGGCGGGTGGAGCACGCCGGCTTCGTGGGGCGTACGGCCGCGGAGTTCCGGGCCGCGCTTGACGCGGCCGGGCTGCGCGCCACCTCCGGGCACACCGGCATCCCGCAGCCGTTCGACGCCGCGACCTGGGAACGTGCCCTCGAGGACGCCAACACGGTGGGCAGCAAGAAGATCGTCCACCCGTACTTCGGTCGGGACGCGGAGGGGCGTCCGTACCGGGACCCCGCCGTCTACCGTGCCCTGGCCCGGGACCTCAACCAGGCGGGGCGGCTGGCCGAGCGTGCCGGGCTCGATTTCGGCTACCACAACCACCAGTTGGAGTTCGTGCCGCTGACCGACGGCTCGACCGGCTTCGAGATCCTCACCGGGCAGACCGATCCCCGGCTGGTCCACTTCGAACTCGACCTGTACTGGACCTGGCGGGGGGCACACGACCCGGTCGACGTGATCCGGGCCAACCGCGGCCGGATCCGCCAGGTGCACGTCAAGGACCTGGACGTCGAGGGTGGCTTCGCGGATCTGGGCGACGGCGTCATCGACTTCGGCCGGATCTTCGACCACGAGCGTGAGGCGGGCATCGAGGAGTACATCGTGGAGCGCGACGACGCGGGCACCTCGCCGCGCGTCCCCGCCGACGCCCTGGAGACCGCCCGGGTCGGCTTCGACTACCTCGCCGCACTGCGGTACTGACCACCTCGGGGGACTGCCTGATATGAACAGGACCGCTTTCGCGTCCGCTCTGCTCCTGGTGTCGGCCGGCCTGGTCGCGCCGACGACGGCGGCGACCGCCGCACCGGCGGCCGCGCCGCCGGACAGCAGCTTCCAGAAGGTGACGCTCAACGACTTCCCCGGCGAGCCGATGAGCCTCGCCGTCCTGCCCGACCTGCGGGTGCTGCACACCTCCCGCACCGGCGAGGTCCGCATCCACGACCCGCGCACCGGGCTGAACACCCTCGCCGCCGACATCGACGTGTACGAGCACGACGAGGAGGGCTTGCAGGGGGTCGCCATCGACCCGAACTTCGCCCAGAACAAGTGGGTGTACCTCTACTACTCGCCGCCGCTGGACACGCCCGTGGACGACCCGGCGACCCCCGACGTCAACGAGGGGGACGCGCCGGCGACCGGCACCGCGGCCGACTGGCAGCGGTTCAAGGGCGCGCTGCGGCTGTCCCGGTTCAAGCTGGACGGGATGAAGCTCAACCTCGCCAGCGAGCAGCAGATCATCGACGTGCCGACCGACCGGGGCATCTGCTGCCACGTCGGCGGCCAGATCGACTTCGACAGCAAGGGCAACCTGTACCTGTCGACAGGTGACGACACCAACCCGTTCGCCTCCGACGGCTACGTGCCGATCGACGAGCGGGCCGACCGGAACCCGGCGTACGACGCACAGCGCACCGCGGCCAACACCAACGACCTGCGCGGCAAGCTGCTGCGGATCAAGGTGAAGGCCGGCGGTGGCTACACGGTGCCGGCCGGCAACCTGTTCAAGCCGGGCACGGCACAGACCCGTCCGGAGATCTACGCGATGGGGCTGCGCAACGCGTTCCGGTTCGCCGTCGACAGGCGTACCGACAACGTGTACCTGGGCGACTACTCCCCCGACGCCTCCACCGCGAACCCGGAGCGCGGGCCGGCCGGGCACGGCCGGTGGATGGTTGTCGACAAGCCGGCGAACTACGGCTGGCCGTACTGCGTGACGCCGACGATCGCCTACCGCGACTACGACTTCGCCACCGGCGAGTCCGGCGCCAAGTTCAACTGCAAGCGCCCGGTCAACGACTCACCGCACAACACCGGCAAGCGCGTGCTGCCGCCGGTCGAGCAGCCCCAGGTGTGGTATTCGGCGGCCGCCTCGGCCGAGTTCCCGCAGCTGGGCACCGGCGGCATCGCGCCGATGGGCGGCCCGGCGTACGACTACGACGGGGCCAGCACGTCGCGTACCCGGTGGCCGGCGTACTACGACGGGGTGCCGCTGTTCTACGAGTGGACCCGGGACTACATCAAGGAGTTCCGCCTCGACTCCGACGGCGACGTGCAGGACATCCGACCGGTGGCGCCGTCGTTGGTGGTCGACAACCCGATGGACATGGAGTTCGGTCCGGACGGCGCGCTCTACGTACTGGAGTACGGGGACGGCTACTTCGCCGAGAACCCGGACGCCCAGCTGTCCCGGATCGACTTCGTCCGGGGCAACCGGACGCCGATCCCCAAGGTCAGCGGCACGCCGACGGTCGGGCAGGCCCCGCTTACCGTCGCGTTCTCCAGCGCCGGCACCACCGACCCGGACGGTGACAAGCTGAGCTACGCGTGGGACTTCGACGCGGACGGCTCGGTGGACAGCACCGACCCGAACCCGAGCTGGACGTTCGAGGAGAACGGCTCGTACACGCCGACGCTGAAGGTGACCGACCGCACCGGGCGGTCCGCCTCGGCGACCCTGCCGCTGCTGGTCGGGCCGACCGCGCCGGTCATCGAGTTCGTCGCCCCGGTGGCCGGGCAGCCCTTCCAGTTCGGGCAGACGGTCGCGTACGAGGTGAAGGTCACCGACGACCTGCCGGTGGACTGCTCCCGGGTGACTGTCACCTACGTGCTCGGGCACGACGAGCACGGGCACCCGCTCTCCACGGCGACCGGGTGCTCCGGGACGATCCCCACCTTCGTGGACGGTGGGCACAGCGGCGCGGACAACCTGACCGCGGTCTTCGTCGCCGAGTACACCGACGCGCCGACGGAGCCCGGTGTGCCGCCGCAGTCCGCCTCGGCGACGGTCGTGCTGGATCCCACCCCGGTGGCCGGCCTGGCCGGCTGACCCACGCACGACGAGCGGCGGCGACCGGAGAGCATCCGGCCGCCGCCGCTTCGCGTTCCGTCCCGGCCGGCTCCGAGCCCCCGCCGCTGACCGCCACCCCCGGCCGGTCAGCTCCGAGCCGCCGCCGCTGACCGCCGGCCTCGGCCGGTCAGCTCCGAGCCGCCGCCGCTGACCGCCGGCCTCGGCCGGTCAGCTCCAGTCGCTGTCGACGTGGTTGTCGCGCCAGCGGCCGCCCACCGGCGGGGTGTCCAGGCGCATCCCGTCGTCGGCGTTGCCGGCGAGGTCGTTGTCCTCGACCCGGCAGTCCACGCAGCTACCCCGCTCGGTGATCCACAGCCCGTGGGTCTGGGTGCTGTCCTCGTGGTTGTCCCAGACCCGGTTGCCGCGGATGGTGGCGGAGTCGAACGCCGCGTCGATGGTGATGCCGGCCCGCCGCTCGGGTGCCGCGGACAGCTCGTACCCGCAGCCCGGGGGCGGCACGTCCCCGCTCCACGCGCTGATGCCGTCGGGGCGTACCGGTGCCAGGACGAGTTCGTCGCCGGTGTTCGAGGCGACCATGGCCACGGCCCGTCCCACCCGCAGAACCTTGCCCCGGTGCCCGTCGTGCGGCCAGTTCGCGGACCGGTCCACCATGGACCGTTCGGCGTAGCGGACGGTCTCGCCGCCACCGCTGGCGGCCTGTGCGTACTGTCGCCCGTTGTTGCGGATCCGGTTGTTGAGCAGCACCGCGTCGGTCATCTGGTGGTCGATCCGGACGGCGTCCAGCCCGTTGCCCCAGAACTCGTTGCTCTCCACCACCACGTCCCGTACCGGGCCCTGGTAACCCCGCCCGAGGTCGTGCCCGTGGTAGCCGTGCTGCCCGTTCCCGCTGATCCGGTTGCCCCGGATGGTGTAGGGGCCCGGGCTGTTGCCGACGCTCACCCCGTCGCGGATGTTGCCGTCGATGACGCAGTCGGTGAGCAGCCCACCCCGTCCGGCGATCGCCGCGGTGCCCTGCGCGGAGATGTCGAAGCCGGCCTCCAGGTTGCCGGTCATCGTGCAGGCCGAGACGATGAGACCGTCGGCGCCCCAGTCGGAGATGCCGAACCGGTTGCCCTGGCTGTGACACCCGATGATGCGGTAGCCGCGGGGCGGGGGCCAGTAGTCCTTCTGCAGCTCCAGGAAGATGCCGTTGGTGCCGTTGGCGAGCGTGGTGCAGTTGGCGATGGTCAACCGCTCCACCGTGCCCCAGCCGCCGATGCCCACGCCGATGCCGGCGCCGCCGATCTGCTCGCCGTTGTCGAGGCGACCACAGCCGACCACCACCACCCCGTCGATGAGCGAGTCCTGCAGGAAGTCGCAGCCCAGCCCGGTGGCCGCCGTGTGGTGGATGTAGAGGTTGCGGAACACGCCGCGCACGACGTACTGCAGGCCCAGACCCTTGGCGAGGTAGTTGTACTCGGCCATCGCCACCCCGGAGCCGTCGATCTGGAAGTCGGCGAAGGTGCAGTCGGCGATGTGCCGGTCCCGGTCGGCGCCGTGCTGCACGGTGGTCCAGAAGGCCAGCGGTGTCGGGTCGGCGCGGTTGCCCTCGTTGCTGAGCATGAACCGGGTCGCCGCGGGGCCGGCGCCGACAAGTGAGACCCCACTGCGCCACACCGTGCCGGCGTCGCGGATCGAGTAGATGCCCGGCGGGCAGTAGATGACGCGGGCCCGGCCGTCCGAGGCGTACCCGGCGCCGAGGCGGTCCACCAGGGCGGCCAGCGCCGGCTGGTCGTTCGTCGCGCCGTCACCGGTCAGCCCGTACTCCAGCGCGTCGCAGTAGAGGGGGGCACCGGCGGCGGCGGGCCGCCGTACGCGTACCGCGTTCAACAGCAGCTCGTTCGCCACGGCCACGGGCGGGCTCCCTTCGACGCGTCAGGTGCGCTCCGGCGGGGCCGACTTCCCGATGACGCGGCCGGGAAACCCCGGGACGCACGCCGGCCCCGGCGCCGCGTGGGCGGTGCCGGGGCCGGGGGTACGCGTCAGACGGCGGCGATCAGCAGCGCCGGGCGCTCCACGCAGTCGGCGACGTGGCGCAGGAAGCCACCGGCCACCCCACCGTCGCAGACCCGGTGGTCGAACGTGAGGCTCAACTGGGTCACCTTGCGCACGGCCAACTGCCCGTCGACCACCCACGGCTTGTCCACGATCCGTCCCACCCCGAGCAGGGCCGCCTCCGGGTGGTTGATGATCGGGGTGGAGCCGTCCACGCCGAACACGCCGTAGTTGTTGAGCGTGAAGGTGCCGCCGGTGAGCCGGGCCGGCGCGAGCGTCCCGGCCCGTGCGGCGGCGGTGGTCGCCGTCAGCTCGGCGGCCAGCTCGGCCGTGGTGAGCCGCTGGGCGTCGCGCAGCACCGGCACCAGCAGGCCCCGGTCGGTCTGCGCGGCGATGCCCAGGTGCACCCCGGCGGACTGGACGATCCGCTGGCCCTCGGTGTCGACGCGGGAGTTGAGCTGCGGGAACCGGCGCAGGCCGCTGAGGCAGATCCGGGCCAGCAGGGCCAGGATGCTCACCGGCGCGTCGGGCGTCGCCGCGTTGATCGCCGCCCGGGTCTCCAGCAGCCCGGTGGCGTCGACGTCGACCCAGATGGTCACCTCGGGGATCTCCCGCCGGCTACGGGAGAGCTTGTCGGCGATCACCTTGCGCACGCCGGTGAGCGGGACGATCACGTCGCCGTCGCCCTCCGGGGTCGACGCGACCTGCGGGTCCGGCACGGCGGCGAGCCGGGCGACGGGTACGGCCAGGGCCGCCTCGACGTCGGCGCGGCGGATCACCCCGCCGGGTCCGCTGCCCCGGACCGTGCCCAGGTCGACGCCGCGCTCGCGGGCCAGCCGGCGCACGATCGGCGAGATGACAAGTGCCGCCGGCCCCGCGGCTGCCGCCGCGCTCCGGGCCGGGCCGTCGACCGCGACCGGGCCACCGGCCACGGTCAGCGCATCGACCGCACGCGGGGCGGGAGCCGTGGTCGGACCGGCCGGGGTCGGGGCATCGACCGCACGCGGGCCGGGGGCCGCGGTGGGACCGGTGTCGCCGGCCAGGCCGGTGTCGCCGCCATCGGCCGGACCGGCGTCGGGTGGTTCCGGGGCCACCGCGAGGCGCGGTCGACGCCGGCGGCGGGTCGCGCCGCCGTGCCCGGTGCCGTACCCGATCAGCACGTTGCCGGAGCCGGCCCGCTCCTCCTCGCGGTAGGTGGCGTGCCCGGCGGGCTCGTCGCCGCCGTCAAGCGGCGCGATGGTGATCAGCGGCTGGCCGACCGGGCGGACCTCACCCGCCTCGCCGTGCAGGGTCACGACCCGGCCGGCGTACGGGCAGGGCACGTCGACGACGGCCTTGGCGGTCTCCACCTCGACCACGCTCTGGTCGACGGTGACGATGTCACCCACGGCGACCCGCCACTCGACGATCTCGGCCTCGCTCAGCCCCTCGCCCAGGTCGGGCAGGAGGAAGACCTGCGTCCGCTCGACGGTGGTCATGCCGCCGCCCAACGCGCGTCCGGCTGGTCGTCCCACTGGAGACGGGCCACCGCGTCGAGCACCCGGTCCACACCGGGCAGGTGGGTGTGCTCCAGCATCGGCGCCGGGTAGGGGATGTCCAGCCCGGCGACCCGCAGCACCGGGGCGTGCAACGCGTGGAAGCAGCGCTCCTGCACCCGGGCCGCGATCTCCGCGCCGACACCCGCGAAGCCCGGCGCCTCCTGGATCACCACGCACCGGCCGGTGCGCCGGACCGAGGCGGTGATGGTGGCGTCGTCGAACGGCACGATGGTGCGCACGTCGACCACCTCCAGGTCCCAGCCCTCCTCGCGGGCGGCCTCGGCGGCCTCCAGCGCGACAGGCACCGCCGGCCCGTACGCCACCAGGGTGGCGTCCCGGCCGGCACGACGCACGACGGCCCGGCCGAACGGCTCGGTACGCGCTGGCAGCTCGGCGTCGGCGCTGCCGAAGTAGAGCTTCTTGGGCTCCATGAAGACCACCGGGTCGGGGTCGTCGATCGCCTCGCGCAGCAGCGAGTACGCGTCCTCGACGGTCGCCGGGGTGACGACCTTCAGGCCGGGGGTGTGCGCGTAGTACGCCTCGGACGAGTCGCAGTGGTGCTCCACCCCGCCGATGCCGCCGGCGTACGGCACCCGGATGACGATGGGCACACTGAGCTTGCCCCGGGTGCGGTTGCGCAGCTTCGCCACGTGCGAGGCGATCTGCTCGAACGCCGGGTACGCGAACGCGTCGAACTGCATCTCGACCACCGGCCGCAGCCCGGACATGGCCAGGCCGACGGCGAAACCGACGATGCCGGCCTCGGCGAGCGGGGTGTCGAAGCAGCGCTTCTCGCCGAAGCGGGCCTGCAACCCGTCGGTGATCCGGAAGACGCCGCCGAGCGCGCCGACGTCCTCGCCGAAGACGACCACCCGGTCGTCGGCCGCGAGGGCGTCGGCGAGCGCGGTGTTGAGCGCCTTCGCCATGGTGGTGGCCATCAGGCGTCGCCCTCCTCGTCGTGCGCGGCGGCCAGCTCGGCGCGAACCAGTTCGCGCTGCTCGACGAGCTGCGGGGTGGGCTCGGCGTAGACGTGGTCGAAGAGGCTCAGCGGGTCGACGGTGGGCTGGGTGTTCATCCGGGCGCGCAGGTCCGCCGCGTACGCCTCGGCCTGGTCGGCGACCTCGGCGACCGCCGCGTCGTCGAGCACGCCACGGGCGCGCAGGTACGTCTCCAGCCGAGCGAGGGGGTCGCGGTCGCGCCAGGCGTCGACCTCGGCGCCGTCGCGGTAGCGACTGGCGTCGTCGGCGTTGGTGTGCGGCTCCATCCGGTAGGTGTGCGCCTCCACCAGGAAGGGGCCCTTGCCGGCGCGGGCGTGCGCGACCGCGCGGGTCAGCACGGCGAGCACCGCGACCGGGTCGTTGCCGTCGACCTGCTCGCTGGGCACTCCGTAGCCGACGCCCTTGTACGCCAGCGACGGCGCGGCGGTCTGCCGGGACAGCGGGACGCTGATGGCGTACCTGTTGTTCTGCACGAAGTAGACGACAGGCGCTTTGAACACGGCGGCGAAGTTGATGCCCTCGTGGAAGTCGCCCTCGCTAGTCGCGCCGTCGCCGATGAAGGCCAGCGCCACCGTGTCGCGTCCCTGGTACGCCTCACCGTGCGCGAGACCGGCGGCGTGCACGCACTGGGTGGCGAGCGGGGTGCACTGCGGGGCGGTGTGCACCGCGGTGGGGTCGTAGCCGCAGTGCCAGTCGCCGCGCAGCAGGGTGAGCACCTCGACCGGGTCGATGCCCCGGGCAACCAGCGCCATCGATTCGCGGTAGGTGGGGAACATCCAGTCGGTGTCGCGGACGGCGAGCACGGCGGCCACCTGGCACGCCTCCTGGCCGCGCGACGACGGGTAGACGGCCAACCGGCCCTGCTTGGTCAGCGCGGTCGCCTGGGTGTCGAACCGGCGGCCGAGCACCATCCGGCGGTACAGCTCACGCAGCGCCTCGACGGGCGGCTCCGGGTAGTCGGTGCGGGCCGGCAGCGGCGTACCTGTCGGATCGAGCAGGCGGACCGGTTCGGCGTCCGGCAGCAGCGGGCGCGCCGGGTCGGGCGGGGTGACCGTCCGACGGGCGCGCGGGGATGCCCTGCGGACCGCCTGGGGTGTGGTCGTCACGGCGGGACCTCCTGGGACGAGTGGTGAGCCTATGCTTCCGCCTGACGGATGATTGACTCAAGATCCACGAAGAAGGCGGGACGTCTGGCATGGGGGAGGCACGTCGGTGAGCCAGGAGACCGGAGACGGAGCGAGCCGGGCAACCGGATCGGGACGATCGGCGCGAGGAATGGACGAGGTCGATCGGCGGATCCTCGACGAGCTGGTCCGCGACGGGCGGACGTCGGTGCGTACCCTCGCCGAACGGATCCACATCTCGCGCACCAACGCGTACGCCCGGGTGGAGCGCCTGCTGCGCGACGGCGTGATCACGGGCTTCCGGGCGCAGGTGGCGCCCGAGGCCGCCGGATTGGGCACGTCGGCGTACATGGCGTTGACGATCGAGCAGAACACCTGGCGGGAGGTGTCGGCCGAGCTGGCCCAGGTGCGCTACGTCGAGCACGTCGCGCTCCTCAGCGGCGAGCACGACGTGCTGGCCCTGGTCCGGGCGCCGGACAACGCCGCCCTGCGCGACGTGGTGCTCGACCGGGTGCAGCGCATCGCCGGGGTCCTGTCGACGCGGTCGTGGCTGGTCTTCGAGGAGTTCGACGGGACGCAGAGCCCGTGGCAGTAGCGCTATAACACGAACCAGATGACAAATAGCCTGATTGAACGGTTTAGGGAATAAATCCCCCGTACGCTCCGCGACGTGGCTATCGCAAACGAGTTGTGGACACAGGCCAGGGTCGTCGCAGCCCCGCCGCCACCGCCCGCCCCGGCGTCGAGGCCGGTCAGCCCGCGCTCCTTCCGCGGGGACATCGAAGGCCTGCGGGCCGTGGCCGTGCTGCTGGTGCTCCTCGGCCACGCCGGAGTCCCCCACCTGCCCGCCGGCTTCGTCGGCGTGGACGTGTTCTTCGTGATCTCCGGCTTCCTCATCACCGGCCTGCTGCTCGAAGAGCTCGACCAGCGGGGACGGCTCTCGCTCGCCGCCTTCTACGCCCGACGGGCGAAGCGCCTGCTCCCCGCCGCCGCGACGGTGCTCGTCGCCACCCTGGTGCTGACGTACTTCTTCCTGCCTCGCGGCCGCTGGTCCACCACGGCCTGGGACGTCGTCGCCAGCGCCTGCTACGCCATGAACTGGCGCATGGCCGGACAGTCCGTCGACTACGTCGCCGCCAACAGCGCCCCGAGCATCGCCCAGCACTTCTGGTCCCTCGCCGTCGAGGAGCAGTTCTACCTCGTCTGGCCCCTGCTGCTGCTCGCCCTCGGCTGGTTCGCCCGCCGTCGGGGGCGCGGCCACCGTGGCCTCTACCTGCTCGGGCTGGCGCTGATCGCGATCCCGTCGTTCGCCTGGGCGCTGTACGTCTCGCCTACCGACCCGTCGGCGTACTACGTCACCACCACCCGGATGTGGGAGTTGGCCCTCGGTGGCGCCGTCGCCGTCACGGCGGCCCGGTCGAGCCGGTCTCCACGCCTGGTGGCCGTACCCCTGGCCTGGGCCGGGCTGCTCGCCGTCGGCGCGTCGGCGGTGCTGATCGGCTCGACTGCCGGCTTCCCCGGGTACGCCGCGCTCGGCCCCACCCTCGGCACCGCCGCCGTCATCGCGTTCGGACCGGCGGCCGGCCGCGCCGGGCCCGCCCTTCTGCTGGGCAGGCAACCACTGCGCTACGTCGGCGGGATCTCCTACTCGCTCTACCTGTGGCACTGGCCGGTGCTGATCGCCGCACAGGCGCAGTTCGGCGACCTCGGCGTCGGCGCCGCGCTCGCTGTCGTCGCCGTCTCGGCGATCCCCGCCGCGTTGACGTACCACCTGGTCGAGAATCCGGTACGCCGCTCACCAACCCTCACCGACCAGCCGGCCGTCGCCCTGCGCGTCGGCGCGGTGTGCACCGGCGCCGCCGCGCTGGCCGGCCTGGCGTTCCAACTGGCCATCCCCTCGGCGGACAGCCCGACCCCCGCCTCGTCGGTCATCATGGGCCAGGTGCCCGGCGCCAGCACGCAGGCCGCGCCACCGTCGGCGCCCGGCGCCGCGGCTCTCGGCTCCTCGCCGCGCACCAGCCGGGCCGGACTGCCCGTCGATCGGGTCGACTCGATCACTCCCAACCCGGTGACGGCTGCTCGGGACGCGCCGTCGTTGCTGGCGACGAAGAGCTGCCACGTGTCGCTGGAGTCCTCGACCCCGGAGGTCTGCGTCTACGGCAAGAAGGACGCGGCGACAACGATCGCGCTCGTCGGTGACTCCCACGCCGACCAGTGGGTTCCCGCCATGCGCGGAGTGGCGGAGACCAACGGCTGGCGGATCGCCACCTACACCAAGTCCGGCTGCCCGTTCCTCACGGCGGAGATCACCCAGAACGACAGGCCCTACACCTCCTGCACCGAGTGGAACCGGAAGGTACGCGAGGGCCTGCTCGGGGGAAGCCGGCCCGATCTCCTGATCGTCACCAACGCCGAGTACCCGGTCCGCGGCGAGCCGGGACGGTCCGCGATGGCCCGCGAGATGCGCAAGACGTGGAGCGGCATGGTCGCGGAGAAGATTCCGGTGGTCGTGCTGCGCGACACGCCCCTGCACCTGAAGGACGTCGCCGAGTGCGTGTCCAAGAACCCGAATCGGCTGACGAAGTGCGCCAACCCCCGGGAGGAGGTCCTCGGCCGCGGCGGCGGTCCGGCCCAGGAGGAGGCGGCCGACGGGCTCGCCGGCGTCCGCCTGGTCGACCTGAACGACTGGATCTGCCCCGCGGACCGCTGCGCCCCCGTCATCGGAGGCGTCCTCGTCTGGCGCGACGCGCACCACCTGACCGCCACCTACTCGGCGACTCTCGCGGGGCCGCTGGGCACAGCGCTCAAGCCGGTGGTCGCCGGGCTGTGACAGCTCCGGACGGGCGCACGGCTCACCGTTCGGGTGGGGCCTCCAGGCCCTCTCGGTCGGCCAGCTCCAGCAGGGGCTCCAGCGAGTGCCGGTCACTGTCGAGGCCGGCGTGCGGGTCGCCGCGCTCGGCGAACCGGGCCGGCACGGTGAGCACGTCGAAGTCCTCCGGACGGGCGTCGTCCAGCTCAGCCCAGTCCAGCGGCGCCGACACCAACGCCCGGGGCGTCGGCCGGATCGAGTACGCCGAGGCCATCGTGTGGTCGCGTGACATCTGGTTGTAGTCGACGAAGACCGGACGGTCCCGCTGCTCCCGCCACCAGGTGGTGGTGACCAGCTCCGGCAGCCGGCGCTGCATCTCCCGGCCCAGCGCGAGCACGGCCCGGCGGCACTCGCCGAAACTCCACCTCGGCTCGATCGACAGGTAGACGTGCAGGCCCCGCCCACCGGTGGTCTTCGGATAGCCGGTCATGCCCAGCTCGGCGAGGAACGCCCGCACCTCCCGGGCCACCGGCACCACCTGCTCGAAGCCGACGCCGGGCATCGGGTCGAGGTCGATGCGCAGCTGGTCGGGGCGCTCCACGTCGCCGGCGGACACCGGCCACGGGTGGAAGCGCAGGGTGCCCAGGTTGGCCGCCCAGATCACCACGGCCAGCTCGCTCGGCGCGACCTCGTCGGCGGTACGGCCGCTGGGGAACGTGATGTGCGCGGTCCGCACCCACTCGGGCGCGCCCGCCGGCAGCCGTTTCTGGTAGAACGCGTCACCGCGGTTGGTCTGCCGGGTAGCGATCGTCGCACCCTCGAAGACGCCGCGCGGCCAGCGTTCCAGCATGGTCGGCCGGTCGCGCAGCGCCCGCAGGATGCCGTCGCCGACCGCCAGGAAGTAGCGGACCACGTCCAGCTTGGTCAGCCCGCGCTCCGGGAAGTACGGCTTGTCGGGGCTGGAGACGCGGACCAGCCGCTCCCCCACCTGGATCTCCTCCGCCGCCGTCGCCACGCCCCCGAGGGTACGACGTGGGGGCCGGCTCGGAGGGCTACCGCCCGTGGACCAGCGTGGCGGGCTGCTGTGGCAACTCCTCCGTCGGGCCGCCGACCGCGACCGGCTGCGTCCCGGGCGGCTCCTCGGCCACCGCGGTCTGCTGCTCGACAGGCACCGTCCGCGCCGTCCGGCGGGCCACGAAGCCCGGCGTCCAGTCCTTCAACCGCAGGGCCGGCCGCTCGACGAGCTTCCACGACACGAACGCGGCGGCGAAGGCGACCGCGACCGACATCGCCGCGAACGGCACGTACCCCCAGCGGCTCCAGCCCAGGCTCGCCATCACCTGCTGGAAGACGAACCCGTAGATGTAGATGCCGTACGAGTAGTCGTTCTTGCGGCCCACCCAGTGCAGCTCGCGCGGCATCCGCACCGACAGCCACACCAGCAGGTACGCGAACGCCGGCAGCCCGATGGCGAAGAAGCCGCCGAACAGCAGCGACAGCCCCAGCGCAACGGCCGAGCCGATGCCGAGCGCGTCGTTGATCGGCACCCGCTCCCGGTAGAGATCGAGGGTCGCGCCGAACGCGAACAGGAAGCCCAGGTAGACGATGTAGTGGAAGCTCATCACACCCACCAGGGGCGAGTCGAAGGACCAGCTCGCCGTGGACGCGGGCCCGCTGAACTGCCCGGAGCTCACCCAGTCCTGCAGGATGCTCAGGTAGAGAGCGACGGTCAGGAACAGCACGAACCGGCGGGCGTTGCGCAGCACCGCGGTCACCGCCAGCACACCGACCACGACGTAGCAGAACATCTCGTACTTGAGCGACCACAGGGCGCCGTTGAAGACGCTGGAGCCGCTCTTCTCACCCCACGGGGTGGTCGGCTTGAGCAGGTCGTGAATGCCGTACTGCCGGACACCGGTCCACCAGTTGGCCTGCAGGTAGGCCAGGGGGCCGCCCCGGTCCCAGGGATTGTCGAAGAACCCGGCGGTGCTGCCGTGCTCGCGCAACGCCACAAGCGGGGCCACCACCAACGCGGTGATCAGCAGGCAGACCCAGAGCCCGGGGAAGATGCGCAGGGCCCGGTGCCAGGCGTAGCGGATGATGCCGGTCCGCCGGGCGCTGCGGGTGATGAGCAGGCCGGAGAGCACGAAGAAGCCGTACACGGCCATGGTGCCGACGTTTGTCTGCCGACCGGTGAGGTGGTAGCCGAGGTCGTTGGCCCCGAAGCCGAGCGGCTTGGAGTGCGACAGGACGACGCCCACGGCGAGGCAGAGCCGGATCAGCCCGATGCCGTTGCTGCGGCCGGAGAGCAGATCGGCGAGCGTGCCACGGGAGCGGACGAGGGCGGGGGTAGTCATGCGGTCAGGAACCTCTCGACCATCAGGCGGGCACCTCGGCGCCGGCGTGCTCCCACAACTGCTTCATCTCGGTGTGCAGATCCTCGCTCGGCGACCAGCCGAGCACCTCGGCGGCCAGCCCGACGTCCAGGCGCTGCCAGCTCGTCTCGGCCGGGCCGGTGGGGTCGGCCTCGACCAGGTCGGTCGGCACCTCACTCACGTCGATGAGGAGGTGGACCATATCACGCGCGCTGGTGGCCTCCCCCCGCCCGATGTTGATCACGTGGCCGGCCGCCGCGGGGCGGGTCGCGGCCAGCAGCACGGCGGCGACGACGTCGCTGAGGCCGACGAAGTCACGCCGCGAGCCCAGCGGTGCCAGCTCCAGCCGGGCCCGCTCACCGGCGCGCTGGGCGGCGCGCAGCCGACCCGCGACCACCCCGAGCAGGCTGTGCCCGGGCTGGCCGGCGCCGATGACGTTGCCGACCCGCAGCGTGACGCCCTCGATCAGGCCCTGCCGGTGGGCCTCGGCGACCGCCGTGGTGCAGCGCAGCTTGAACTCCCCGTACGGCATGACCGGCGCGGGCGGCAGAGCCTCGGGCATCGAGGTGTCGACCGGAACCAGCCCGTACTCGTGCACGCTGCCCAGCTGGATCACCCGGACCCGCCCGGGCAACCGGCCGGCGGCCTCGATCAGCCGCTCGACGAGGGTGACGTTGACCGCGAGCATCTGCGCGTCGGTGAGCCCCCACATGCCGCCCGCGGCGTTGATCACCACGTCCGGGTCGAGGTCGCGCAGCACGGCGGTGATCTCGTCGACGTCGGCGGCGGCCAGGTCCAGCGCGCGGACCGCGACGCCCGGCCCGACGTCGCGCGCGGTGCGGGCCACGGCGATGACTGTGTGCCCCTGGTCGACAAGCGCGCGGCAGATGGGGCGGCCGAGGAAACCGGTGCCACCGAGCACGGCGACCCTCCGCCGCTGTCCGGCGTCCTCCGCCGAGTGCCGTGGTTCGACGATCATGGCGTTGGCGTCTCCCTGGCTGCGGTCGGTCATCGGCCCGGCCCGAACGCGTGCCGCGACAGGCTCTTCACGCCCGTCATCCGGCCGGCGAGGACCGCCGTCGGCAGCAGCGTGATGGCGTGCAGCCGAGACGACAGGTAGCGGCGGGCCGCCCGCGCCGCCCGGGGCCAGCCCTGCTCGTCCATCCGCCGGGCGACGTCGACGAAGTACGCCCGCGCCTCGGTGAACCGGGAGCCGGTGATCGCGTCGGCGGCGGACTTGCTGACCGCGTGCCGCCGGTACTGGAAGCACAGGGTGGTGTCGACGGCCATCTGCTCGCCCCGCTGGATCAGGTCGATCACCAGGGCCAGGTCCTGGATGACCTGGAACTCGTCGCGGAAGTCCACGGCCTTGAGCGCGTCCGTCCGCCAGCAGATCGACGGGAAGTAGAACCAGCAGCCGCGCAGCAGGCTGGCCGCCAGGTCCTCGCCGCCCATCAGCTCCCGGGACTCGACCCGCGGGGCGTAGAGCCGCCGCTTGACCTCGTCGGCCAGGGTGCTGACCACCGTGCCGGTGGCGTCGATGATCTCGACCCCCGGCTGGACCATGCCGACGCCCGGGTACTGCTCGATCACCGATCGCACGGTCGCGACGTAGTTGGGGTGCATGATGTCGTCCGTGCCCATCATCACCAGGTACTCGTGCTCGGCGAGGCCGACGCACTTGCGGTAGTTGCCGGTGACCCCGAGGTTGCGCTCGTTGCGCTGGTAGCGCACCCGCTCGTCGGTGATCTGCGCGAACCACTCCGGCACGCCCGGCTCGGTGCCGTCGTCGACAACGGTCAGGCGCCAACCCGGGTCACTCTGCGCCATCACGCTGCGTACTGCCGCCTGCATGAGGGGCACACTCCCGTAGTACGGCAGCATGATGTCGACAATCATGGGTTCCGCGGGCCTCACTGTGTGTGGTGATGGTGCTCGAAGGGCGCGGCCACATTATCAGGCATCGCGTCCGTTTCCCGCATCGGCGAGCCGGCCCGACGGCCGTCGCGCCGCCACCGCCAGTGACCGGACGACGGGTCCGACGGCGACCCCGGCGAGGGCTATCATCGTCGCGCCCGCACCGCACGCCCCCCCGATCGGACGCCGATGCCAGACCGCGCCGTCACCACGGACGCGCCCCCCGCGCCTACCGACGCGGGGCCGCCCCCGCCCGCCACCGGGCCGGCCCGACGGCGACTCCCCCTCGTCCGCCGACTCGTGCTCAGCGTCTGGTTCTGGCCCACGGCGTTCGCCGCGCTCGCGGTCGGCTGGCGCCTCGGCGGCCCGGAGATGTGGCACGACGAGCTGGTGACCGTCGACGTGGCGACCCGCTCCACCGGGCAGATCCTGGGCATGCTGGCGAACGTCGACGCCGTGCACGGGACGTACTACCTCTTCATGCACGGCTGGACGACCCTGTTCGGCACCGGCCCGGCCGTCGTACGGCTGCCGTCGGCGCTGGCCATGGTCCTGGCCACCGCGTGCGTGGCACTGGTCGGGCGACGGGTCTTCGACCAGACGGCGGGGATCGCCGCCGGGTTCGTCTTCGCCCTCGTGCCCACCGTCACCCGCTTCGGGCAGGAGACCCGGTCGTACGCCTTCGTCGTCCTCGCGGCGGCGGCGGCCACCCTGTTCCTGCTGCGCGCGTTGCAGCGGCCGGGGTGGCTGCGTTGGGCCGCGTACGTGCTCGCCGTGGCCGGCATCGGCCTGGTGAACGTGGTGGCGCTCACGCTGCTGCTCGGGCACGGCGTGGCCGTGTTGATCCACTGCTGGCGGGAGCGCCGCTGGTGGTCGGTGGCCTGGTTCGCGCTCGCCGCCGCCGCCGGGGTGGGGATCGCCGCGCCGGTGATCCTGCGCGGCATGAAGCAGGCGGGCCGGCAGATCAGCTGGATCCCGGACAGCGCGCCCTGGACGGTCTGGGAGCAGGCTTTCGGCTCGGTGCTGCTCGCCGCCGCGATCACCGCGCTGGCCGTGGTGGGTGTGCTGACCCACGTGCGCCGCGACGCGGCCGCCCGGACCGCCGCGGCGGCCGTGATCGCCGCCCTCCCGCTGCCGGTGATCCTGCTGGCCTCCACCGGCGACATCAACTACTTCTTCTCCAAGTACCTGCTGTTCCTCCTGCCGGCGTGGGCGGTGCTCGCCGGCGCGGGCGTCGCCGCGGTGCGCCGCGCACCGCTGGTCGCGGTGGGACTGGTGGCGCTCGCCGCCCTGAGCGTGCCCGGTCAGCTCGCGCTGCGCGGGGAGTACTCGCACGGGTGGTACACGTATCCGCAGGCGCGGGCGTTCAAGCCGCTGTCCTACTCCGAGGCGGCGCGGGTCATCGAGGCCGGTTACCAGCCCGGCGACGGCCTCGTCGCGGGCGGCCCCTGGTGGTGGATGCACGAGCCCGGGGTGCGCTACTACCTTCCGGCGGACGTGTCGCCGCGCAACGTCTTCCAACAGCAGTCGGCGGCCCGGCGCAACGAGCTGTTCGGCGCGGACTGCGCCACTCCGGCCCGCTGCCTGCGCGACGAGCCCCGGCTGTGGGTGCTGCTGCCGACGGTCACCGACGCGCCGCTGACCGGCCTGCCGAAGAAGCAGTCCGCAGTACTCGCCCAGCGCTACGACGTGGTCCGCGTCACGCACGTGACCGGGCTGACCGTGGCCCTGCTGCAACGGCGCGGCTGAGACGCCGCACCGGCCGTACGGCGTGCCGTCGGGCGCGGTTACCGGACACGACGCCCGGGTAGGGGGTCGGCATGGCGGAACTGTCGACGCTCTGGATCATCCGGCACGGGGAGAGCACCGCGAACGTGGCGGCCACCCGTGCCGAGGCGACCGGCTCGGAGGTGATCGGGCTCAGCCACCGCGACGCCGACGTGCCGCTCTCCCCCACCGGCGAGGAGCAGGCCCGGGCGACCGGCCGGTGGCTCGCCGGGCTGCCCGAGGACCGACGCCCGGACGTGGCGGTCGTCTCGCCGTACCTGCGGGCGGTGTCCACGGCCGAGCTGGCGCTGCACGGCACCGGTGTGCCGGTGAGCCGGGACGAGCGGCTGCGCGACCGGGAGCTGGGCATCCTCGACGGCCTCACCGGCCACGGGGTGCGCAACCGGTTTCCGGACGAGGCCGAGCGCCGCGACCGGCTGGGCAAGTTCTACTACCGGCCGCCCGGCGGTGAGGCCTGGACCGACGTGGCGCTGCGACTGCGGACGCTGCTCGGCGACCTGCGCCGCGACCACGAGGGCCGGCGGGTGCTGCTCTTCGGCCACGACGCGCTGGTCTTCCTGCTTCGCTATCTGGTGGAGGGACTGACCGAGCCGGAGCTGATGGCGCTGACCCGCGAGCATGTGATCGCCAACTGCTCCATCACCGACTGGTCCGCCGACGACCAGGGCCGGCTGACGCTTGGCGGATTCAACGAGATCGGCCACCTGCACCGGCAGGGCGCCGAGCCGACCAGGGAGGACGAGATCCATGCCGAACCGGTCTGAGGTGCAGGTGATCACGCCGGGGCTGCTGCGGGACTGGGCGCTGCCGGTGCCGGTCGGCGGCAAGGAGAGCCGGGGCACCGTGCTCGTGATCGGCGGGTCCCGCTTCACCCCCGGGGCGGTCCTGCTCGCCGGGGTGGCCGCGCTGCGCGCCGGCGCCGGGGTGCTCCAGCTCGCCGCCGCCGAGTCCACCGCCGCCACGCTGAGCATCCAGGTGCCCGAGGCGCTTGTGGTCGGGCTGCCGGAGACCGCCGACGGCGCGGTCGCCGCCGACCAGGACGGCCAACTCGGCGAGCTGGTCGCCGCCGCCGACGTGGTCGCCCTCGGCCCCGGCCTGAAGGGCATCGACGAGACCACTCGGCTGCTGGACCTCGTCCTGGAGGCGGCGGAGCCGCGCACCCCGCTGGTCCTCGACGCGTACGCCCTGGGCGCGCTCAGCCACGAGCCGAAGCTGTTGGTCGGCTCGGGCCGCCCGGTGGTGCTCACCCCCAACGTCACCGAGGCCGGGCACCTGCTCGGCCGCGATCCGGGCGACGATCTGGGCTCCGAGGCCGCCGAGCTGGCCGAACGGT
Source organism: Micromonospora lupini str. Lupac 08 (assembly GCF_000297395.2). Taxonomy (GTDB): domain Bacteria; phylum Actinomycetota; class Actinomycetes; order Mycobacteriales; family Micromonosporaceae; genus Micromonospora; species Micromonospora lupini. The sequence continues at coordinate 3,896,944 of NZ_HF570108.1, forward strand.
ACGAGGCCGTCGTCTCCCTCTACGGGCACGTGGCCGCCCCGGACGGGCGTGGCTGGCGGGAGGAGAGCGGGGACGCCGGTCTCGGCACGTCCGGCAGCGGGGACGTGCTCGCCGGCCTGCTGACCGGGCTGCTCTCCCGGGGCGCCGAGCCGGCGCAGGCCGCCTGCTGGGGGGCGTTCGCGCACGCCGTGAGCGGCCAGCGGCTGATCCCCCGCTACGGCCGGATCGGTTTCCTGGCCCGGGAACTGCTCGACGAGATCCCGCGCACCCTGGCGACCGTCTGAGCGGGCGACTTCGGCCTTATTCTCCCGTTTCCCCAGCTCATCCTCGGGGTACCGAACCGACACCAGACGAGCTACCAAGGGGGTCACGCCGGTGTCGACCGATGCCATCGTCCTGCTCAAAGAGGACCACAAGGAGATGCGCCGCCTGTTCAAGGCCTTCCAGGACGCCGAAGAGGGGCCCGCGAGCAAGCGGCAGAAGCTGGTGGACCAGATCCTGGAGGCCCTCACGGTCCACACCTACCTGGAGAACGAGGTGATGTACCCGGAGGTCCGCCGACTCCTGCCCGACCTGGAGGACGACATCCTCGAGTCGTACGAGGAGCACCACGTCGCCGACGTGCTCTGCCTCGAACTGGCCGCGATGAACGCCGACGACGAGCGCTTCAACGCCAAGACGACAGTGCTGATCGAGAACGTCACCCACCACGTCGAGGAGGAAGAGGAGGAGTGGTTCCCCAAGGTCCGCGAGGCGTTGGGCCGCAAGCAGCTCCAGGAGATCGGCGAGAAGATGATCGCGTTGCGCGCGGACGCGCCGCGTACCCCCACGCAGCCGAAGGCGATCAAGAAGGCACGTGAGGCGGTGACGGCCTGAGCCCAGCACCGTCCGACGAGGGGCCCGGCGCGCTGCCGGGCCCCTCGTCGCGTACCGCGAATCAGTCGCCCGATCCCGGCTCGGCCATCCGACGGTGCTGCTCGGCCTTGAGCTTGTCCGGGATGATCTTCCCGGCGGCCGTCTGCACCTTGTTCACAAGCGAACCGGCGGTGACGGTCTGGTCGCCCTTCATCAGCGCGGCGAAACCCTGCGCGGCGACCTCGGCCGGGGCGTCCTTCTTTCCGGCACCCACCCGGGTGTCCTGCATCTCGGCCCGCTCGAAGAACGCGGTGTCGGTCGGCCCCGGCATCAGCGCGGTCACCGTGACGCCGGTGTCCTTCAGCTCGTTGCGCAGCGCCTCCGCGAAGGACTGCACGAACGACTTCGACGCGTTGTAGACCGCCTGGAACGGTCCCGGCATGGTGGAGGCGATCGACGAGGTGAACAACACCCGGCCCGCGCCCCGCTCGACCATGCCGGGCAGCAGTCGCTTGGCCAGGTGCACAGTCGACCGCACGTTGAGATCGACGATCTCCAGCTCGTCACGCAGGTTGGTGCCGCCGACGAACGCGCCGCCGGCTCCCCGACCGGCGTTGAGCGCCAGCGCGTCCAGGGGACGTCCGGTCCTGGCGACCGCGCTCACCAGCTCCTCCACGCCCTGCTCGGTGGACAGGTCGACGCGGACCGGCTGGATCTGGGCGCCGCCGTCGCGGCGCAGCTTGTCGGCGGCCGCGGCGATGCCGTCGTCCTCGGCGGCGACGACCAGGTCGAACCCGTGCTCGGCGAACTGCACGGCCAGCTCGTACCCGATTCCGCTGGACGCCCCGGTGACCAGGGCGAGCGGCCGGCCGGTGGTCGGTGTGGTCATGGTTGTCGACTCCTCTCGTACGGGCGGCGGCCGCATCCGCGTGGGTGCGGCAGACCTCTGTCGAATGCCCTCACACGGGCGGTCCAACCACCTCGGCGGGTCACGTCGGTAGGTCGGCCGGGTCCGCGCCGGCCGGCCCCGGTAGGATCGGCGCGGGCCGTTACTGGCGCGTGGGGATGGAGAACCATCGGGGAGCGGCCCCGTCACACGGACGTTTGCCGAGCGCCTGGGCCTTCCCGCACGTCTGTTGGAGGTCGCATGTCGCACAACGCCGAGTCCACCGCATTCCGGAGCGCCCTCGAGGTGATCCGGGCCGTCGAGCCGCGGGTGGCCGACGCCATCGGCGCCGAGCTGACCGACCAGCGGGAGTCGCTCAAGCTCATCGCGAGCGAGAACTACGCCTCCCCGGCGACCCTGCTGGCCATGGGCAACTGGTTCAGCGACAAGTACGCCGAGGGCACCGTGGGGCGTCGCTTCTACGCCGGCTGCCAGAACGTCGACACCGTCGAGGCGCTCGCCGCCGAGCACGCCCGTGAGCTGTTCGGCGCGGCCCACGCGTACGTGCAGCCGCACTCGGGCATCGACGCCAACCTGGTCGCGTTCTGGGCGGTGCTCGCCGACCGGGTGGAGTCCCCCGCCCTGAAGAAGGCCCAGGTCCGCCAGGTCAACGACCTCACCGAGGCCGACTGGTTCGCGCTGCGCCGCGAGCTGGGCAACCAGCGGATGCTCGGCATGTCGCTGGACGCCGGCGGTCACCTCACCCACGGTTTCCGGCCGAACATCTCCGGCAAGATGTTCGACCAGCGCAGCTACGGCACCGACCCGGTCACCGGCCTGATCGACTACGACCGGGTCGCCGAGGCGGCGCGCGAGTTCAAGCCGCTGATCCTGGTCGGCGGCTACTCGGCGTACCCGCGGAAGGTGAACTTCCGGATCCTGCGGGAGATCGCCGACTCGGTCGGCGCGACCTTCATGGTCGACATGGCGCACTTCGCGGGCCTGGTGGCCGGCAAGGTCTTCACCGGCGACTTCGACCCGGTACCGCACGCGCACATCGTCACCACCACCACCCACAAGTCGCTGCGCGGCCCGCGCGGCGGCATGGTGCTCTGCCAGCCGGAGCTCGCCGACCAGGTCGACCGGGGCTGCCCGATGGTGCTCGGTGGTCCGCTGCCGCACGTGATGGCCGCCAAGGCCGTCGCCCTCGCGGAGGCCCGCCGGCCCGACTTCGCCGACTACGCCCAGCGGATCGTGGACAACTCGCAGGCCCTCGCCGAGGGGCTGCTGCGCCGGGGCGCGACGCTAGTCACCGGCGGCACCGACAATCACCTGGTGCTGATCGACGTGTCCGGCTACGGGCTCACCGGCCGGCAGGCCGAGCAGGCCCTGCTGGACTCGGGCATCGTGACCAACCGCAACTCGGTCCCGCAGGACCCGAACGGCGCCTGGTACACGTCCGGCATCCGGATCGGCACCCCGGCGCTTACCACCCGCGGGCTGGGCACCGCCGAGATGGACCAGACCGCCGAGCTGATCCACACCGTGCTGACCCAGACCACGGCCGGCGCCAACGCCGACGGCACCCCGTCCAAGGCGAAGTACACGCTCGACGCCGACCTGGCCGACAAGATCGCCCAGCAGGCGACGGACCTGCTGGCTCCCCACCCGCTCTACCCGGGCATCGACCTGGCCTGACGGCCGGGCCTGCCGCACCGGCCGGGCGGTCGGTGGCACTCACTCCAACGAGCGGTATACCGCAGAGTCATAACTACTGACTCGTGCGGTATACCGCTCACCGGTGTGACCGCCCCGGCGGGCGGCGGGGGTCAGTTCAGGGGACGCTTGAGGTGGTAGCGGTGGACCTCCGTGCTGCCCTGGACGTTGTTCACGTCCTCGGCGGCCGAGACCAGCTCCCAGCCCTCCCGCCCCGCGCGATTGAGGTGCGCGATGGCCGTGTCGCCGTAGGCGGTGATGTCCTTGCGCGACCCGTCCGGGCCGTACCAGACGAACGAGACGGTGAAATTGCGGCCCTGTCCCTGATAGCGGCGGACGAGCAAGGCGTACTCCCAGGCAACCATGCGGCCCATTATGACCGTCCACCCAGGAGCTGGTCGGTGATGAGGGCGGCGAGCCGGTCCAACCCCTGATCGATCTGCTCGGGCGTCACCGCGCTCACCGACAACCGCAGCGCGCACACCGGCGCCGTGTCGTCGTAGAAGTGCGCCATCGGCGTCCAGAGCACCCCGTAGTCCCGCGCCGAGCGGTCCAGCAACGCGTCGTCGACCGCGAACGGCACTGTCACCACCACGAAGAACCCACCGGCCGGCACCGTCCACCGCACCACCGCCGGCCGGCCCGGCCGGTCCGGGAAACGCCGGGCCAGCCCGGCGACGAGATGACGCAGATTGCGGGCGTACGCGGCCCGCTCCCGGGTGTTCGCGGGCACCAGGCTGCACCCGTGCTCCAGCAGCCGCCCGCCGATCACCGCCTGCGCGATAGGTGAGGTGTTCACCGTGACCATGCTCTTGATCATGGCGAGCTGGTCGGCGAGCGGGCCGACCCGGCCGTCCGGCCCGGCCACCCGCTGGTCGGCGACCACGTAACCGACCCGCGCCCCGGGCAGCACGGTCTTGGCGAACGAGCCGAGGTAGACCACCCGACGGTCGGTGTCCAGCGCCTTGAGAGTGGGCGGACGCGGCCCGTCCTCGACGGGAAACAGCCCGTACGGGTTGTCCTCCAACAGCAGCAGGTCCTCCTCGGCGGCCAGCGCCAACAGCCGCCGCCGGTCGGCGACGTCGATGCTGACCCCGGACGGGTTGGCGAAGTCCGGCAGCACGTAGCAGGCGCGCGGCCGACGCCCCTCTGCCCGGGCCCGCCGCGCCTGCGCCCGCAGGTCGTCCAGGTCCACCCCGGACGGTCCACCCGCGACCGGCCACACCGGCAGGTCCACCAGCCGGGCCGCCCCGGTCAGACCGACGTAGGTCGGGGCGACCGCCAGCAGCACGTCCGCCGGGCCGGCCCGCAACGCCCGCAGCACCAGGAACATCGCCTCCTGGCAGCCGACGGTCACGACGACGGCCTCCGGGTCGACGGTGATCCCCTCGTCGACCGCGAGGTTGCGGGCGACGAGGTGGTGCACGATGCCCTTGGTCCGGCCGTACTGCAGCAGCAGCCGACGCGCCTGCTCGGGCGTGTGACCCCGCTCGTCGACGAGATGCCGATGGAACGTGTCCAGGTGCCGGTGCACCGCCGCGACGTCGAAGAACTCCTCGTACGGGCGCCCGGCCGCGAGCGACACCGCCGCCGGATAGCGTTCGGACACCTCGTTGAGGAAGTTCATCGAGGTCAGCGCCGGGTCGCCCAGCGCGGGGTGCAGATCGGCGACGCTCAGGTCGACCGGCTCGGTCGCGGTCACCGCTCAGCCCACCGCGAGCGTACGCAGCTCGGCCGCCGCCGCCGGGTCGGCGCAGCCGGCCAGGGTGAGGGCGTCGCGCACCTCGGCGGCGAGCAACGCCAACGCGTCCCGCGCGCCACGCTGCCCGCCGACGGCCAGCGCCCAGAGCAACGGACGACCCACCAGGACGCCCGCCGCGCCCAACGCCAGCGCCCGCAGCACGTCGGTGCCCCCACGGATACCGCTGTCCAGCAGCACCTGAGCACCGTCGCCGACGGCGTCGACGACCTCCGGCAGCATGGTGACGCTCGCCGGCGCACCGTCCAACTGACGCCCGCCGTGGTTGGACACCACCACCGCGTCCGCCCCGATCCGCACCGCCTCGACCGCGTCGCGGGGATCCAGCACCCCCTTGACGACAAGCGGCAGGTCGACGTGCTCCCGCAGCCAGGCCAGGTCCGTCCAGCGCAGGGCCGACTCGAACGACGCCTCGGTGTGCGCGGCGATCCCGGACACACCGGGGGCGCCGGCGTGCGCCAACGCGTCCCGGCCGTGCGGCAGGTTCGCGGCGACCACGTCGGCCGGGAGGCGGAACGCGTTGCGCAGGTCGCGCGGGCGTCGACCGAGCACCGGAACGTCAACGGTGACCATCAGTGCCCGGCAGCCCGCCGCGACGACCCGGTCGAGCAGATCGCGGACCAGCGCCCGCTCCCGCAGCCAGTAGAGCTGGAACCAGACCTCGGCGCCGGCTGCCGTGATCTCCTCGATCGGCGTGCTGCTCAATGTGCTCGCCACATACGGCACGCCGGCCGCGCCGGCCGCCGCCGCGAGGCCCAGTTCCCCGTCCGGGTGCACGAGCCGCTGGTACGCCATCGGCGCCACCCCGACCGGCATCGCGTACGGGCGGCCGAGCAGCCGGGCGTCGAGGTCCACGGCGTGGCTGCCGCGCAGCACCCGGGGCAGCACGGCCACCCGGTCCAGCGCGGCCCGGTTGGCGGCCAGGGTCACCTCGGCCGCGCTGCCGCCGGCCACGTAGTCCCACACGTCCGGGGCCAGCACCGCCCGCGCCCGCTGTCCGTAGTCGGCGAGCGTCACCGCCGGCGTCCCGGTCGGCAGGTCGGCCAGCACCGGCTCAGCCACCGCGCACCCCCGCGACACCCGGGCCAGCGTCGGCCGACGCGATACCCGGGCCAGCGTCGGCCGGGCCAGCGTCGACCGGGCCAGCGTCGACCGGGCCAGCGTCGACCGGGCCAGCGTCGACCGGGCCAGCGTCGGCCAGGGCAGCGTCGGCCAGGGCAGCGTCGGCCAGGGCAGCGTCGGCCGGGCCGTTGTCGGCCGGGCCGGCGGCCGGTTCGTCCCGGCGCGGCGGGAGCCCGAAGCGTTCCCGCAGGAACGCCGCCGCGCGGTGCTGTGCTCTCCGGCCGTCGGTGAAGACGCCGGGCATGGCGAAGAACCCGTGGACCATCTGCGGATAGTGATCGAGGCGGGTGGGCACACCGGCCCCGCGCAGCCGCTGCGCGTAGCGCTGCCCCTCGGCGCACAGCGGGTCCAGCTCGGCGGTCACCACAAGCGCCGGAGGCAGGCCGGACAGGTCGTCGGCGAGCAGTGGCGACGCCAGCGGATCCCGGGAGTGCTCCGGGTCGGCCAGGTAGTGCGTGCGGTACCAGACCACCGACCGACGGTTGAACAGCGCCGGGTCGTCGCCGACCGGGCCGGACGGCTCACCGCTGACGTCGGTGTTCGGATAGACCAGGAGTTGCGCCACGAGCGCGGGCCCGTCCGAGCGGCAGAGCAGGCTCACCGCCGCCGCGAGGTTCCCGCCCGCGCTGTCCCCACCCACCGCCAGCCGGGTCGGGTCCACCCCGAACGAGTCGGCGTTCCCGGCGATCCACACGGTGGCGGCGTGGCAGTCGTGCACCGCCGCGGGGAACGGGTGCTCCGGGGCCAGGCGGTAGCCGACGGTCACCACCTGGCATCCCACCGCGTTGGCCAGTCGTCGGCAGATGCCGTCGGCGGTGTCGATGCTGCCGAGCGTCCACCCGCCGCCGAAGAAGTACAGCAGGGTGGGCAGCGGCCCCGACCCGGCCGGCCGGTACACCCGGATCGGCAGGTCACCGCCGGGCCCGGGGATGCGCTCGTCGCGTACCTCGGAGACCTGCTCGACCGCGCCGCCGCCGGCGCGGATCGCGGCCAGGTCCGCGGCGCGCGCCTCGGTGAGGGTCTGCGTGTACAGCGGCGGCGTGCCGGCCGCGGCGCGGGCCGCGCGATAGGCCGCCACCTCCGGGTGCAGGGCCATGCGGGTCTCCTATCCGCCGGTGCTGACCAGCAGCTTGTCGATGCCGCGCAGGAAGAGGCTGCCGCTGTACGTCGGGGTCTCGGTGACCGCGAGCCGGGGAACCGGGCGAACAGGCGGGGCAGGGCGAGACGGCCCTCCAGCCGGGACACCGCCGCGCCGAGGCAGAAGTGCAGGCCCACCCCGAAGGCCAGCGACGGCGGCCCGGGACGGGTGGGATCGAAGGCGTCCGGGTCGGGGAACCGCGCCGGGTCCCGGTTGGCGGCCCCGATGATGATGAGCACGTTGTCGTCCCGGGCGACCGGCACGCCGGCCAGCACGGTGTCCTCCGGCGCGGCCCGGGCGAGGAAGTGCACCGGGCTCTGCAGGCGCAGCACCTCGTCGACGCAACCCCGGGCGAGGTCGTCGTCGGTGGGCAGCGCGGTGACCGCCCCCGGGTGGTCCAGCAGCAGGGGCAGGCCGTTGCTGAACATGTAGACGGTGGTGACGAAGCTGGCGTTGAACAGGACGATCAGGTTGCTGATCAGCTCCTCCTCGGTCAGCTCCACCTCGCCCGAGCCGACGGCCTCCACCAGACCGCTGATCAGGTCCTCGCCGGGCGTGCGGCGGCGGTGGGCCAGCAACTCCCGGTAGAACGCCCGCAGCTCCTGCGCCGCGGTGTTCGCGGCGGCCAGCCGCTGCGGGGTCTTCCCGGCCACGTCCAGGAACTCGTCGATGCGCTCCACCCGGTCCCGGTACCAGGGCAGCTCCCCCGCCGGGATGCCGATGAACTCCGCCATCACCAGGGCGGGAATGGGGTACGCGAAGTCGGCCACGAAGTCGACGACACCGTCACCGGCGTCGGCCATCCGGTCCAGCAACTCGTCGACGACCCGCAGGATCACCGGCTCCAACGCGCCGAGGCGGCGCGGGGTGAAGGTGCGGGAGAAGACGTGCCGCATCCGGGTGTGGTCGGGCGGGTTGATGAACATCATCGAGGTCTGGAAGGTCCGCAGGATCTCGTGGTCCTCCCAGCCCGGCGGGGGCTGTTTGGTCCACTGCGGATCACGCAGCAGCCCGTCGATCAGGTCGTAGCCGACCGCCACCGCGGACACCGTACGGTGCTCGGCGCGCGGCGGCACGGCGCTGACCGGCCCGAGCCGGTGCAGTTCGGCGTACCACGGGTACGGATTCTGGCGGCCCTCTTCGCTGTACAGGCCGGTGAGCAGGTCCTGCACCGTCACGACGTTCTCCTCCCCAGGATGTCGGCGCCCAGGGGCGGCGGGATCGTCCGCCGCCCCCGGGCCGGTGTCACAGGCCGAGCAACCGCAACGGCACGGCGTCGGCCAACGCCTGGTTGCCGGCGTCGTTCGGGTGGATGTGATCCCCCGAGTCGTACGCAGGCAGCAACTGGCTGGGCCGGGCCGGGTCCCGCAGCACCCGGTCGAAGTCGAGCAGCCCGTCGAACTCCCGGCTGCCGCGCAGGTACGCGTTCACGGCCTGCCGGGTGGCCTCCTTCTCCGGCGTCCACACACCGGGAGCGCCGTGCCCCTCGTACGGGGTCAGTGTGGCCACCAGGCTGGTCAGCCCACGCTGCTGGAGCTGCTGGTTGATCTGCCGCAGGGTGGCGATGATCGCCTCCGGCGGATCGTTGGACATCCAGATGTCGTTGATGCCCAGGTGCGTGACGACCGTACGGACCCCGGTCTGCGGAAAGACGTCCTCGTTGAGGCGGGCCGCGGCGTTGGGGCCGAGCTGAAAGTAGCCGGGGTAGTCGCCGGCGCCCGGCTCGGTGCCCTCGTGGTTGAGGCGGTTGCCGGCCAGGCTCAGGTTGAGCACGCCGGGGGTGCGTTTGTCCGGGCGGTCGGCGAGCAGACGGTCGGAGAGCAGGTCGGGCCAGCGCCGGTTGGCGTTCACCGTGCTGCCGTTGCCGTCGCCGATGGAGTCGCTGAGCACCACAAGCGCGCCGGGGCTGGCCTTGCGCTGCACGTCCACCCCGGACAGGAAGAACCAGCAGCAGGCGGGTCGGATGGTGAACCCGGCGCCGTCGGCGGCCCCGGTCAGGTCCCCGGCGCCGATGAAGTTGGTCTGCTGGGACTGCCCGTGGAAGGTGGTCGGCCCGGTCGGCGTCGGGAAGTGCAGGGTGACCACCAGGTCGCTGTCGTCCGCGACGGTGAAGGTCAGCGGGTCGCTGAGCAGCTCGGCGCCCCGGTTCATGATGGCCGAGGCGGCCCCGGTGAACGTCAGCGGGCGCAGCGAGGCCGGGTCGATGTCGGAGACGTCGTCGACGGTCGCCGCGTTCGGCCGGGCCACTGTGGCACGCCCCACCCGGACGGCCTGCTCACCGTAGAGGTTGCTCAGCCGTACGCGCACCGCCGGGCCACCCACCGAGACGTGCACGACCATCCGGACGCTCTGGTCGTTCAGGCCGGTGTTGGTCAACCCGACCGAGTTGCCCCGGGTCACCGCGGCGGCCCAGCTGCCCGCCCACTCGCCCCGGTCCGGCCGGGCGGCGACGGTCGACGATCCGCCGGCGCTGGCGACGACGGCGGGTGTGGCCGTGACCAGCAGCGCCGCGGCCGCGGCGACGACATGCCATCTCTTCGGGGTCGACATTGAACCTCCATCGTGTCGGCAGCCCAGGGCCGTCCGCTGACGGCTCCCGCCTGGACGATGGTCCAGAAACCTAGCCGCCGCCGATGACGGGCGTCAATCAACCTGATCGACGCGATCAAATGTCCACCGGGCCTGCCGGATCGCCCTTCGGCCCGGTCCCGCCGCGCCCTCGCCGGCCTAGGCTCGCAGGCGGCGGCGGTGCGGTCGTCTCGTCACCGGGAAGCGGCCCGGGGCCGCCGCTTTCTCGGATGGGGGCTGCCGAATGACTGACGGACCCGGGCACACGACGACATACGTGGACAGGGCACTGGATCTCTTCGCCGACTTCGGCGACCGGGAGGCGCTGGTCGGCGGTGACCGCCGCATCACGTACACCGAGGCCGCCGCGCTGGTGCGCACGATGGCCGCGGCCCTGACCCGGCACGGCGTACGGCCCGGCGCGGCGGTGCTGGTGACCGTGGCGAACGCCGTGGAGGGGCCGCTGCTCCAGCTCGCCCTGCACCTGCTCGGCTGCCGGACGATGTGGGTCGCCCCGGTCACCGCCCGCCGGGAGGTCGACGAGTTCATCCGGCTGGCCCGCCCCGACGCCCTGGTCTACGACGCCCGTGACCCGGCCAGCCTGGGGCCGGAGCTGGCCGTCGCGCTGCCCGGCGTGCCGGTGTGCTGCCTGGGCGCCGGCGGCGCGGGCCCGGACGTCACCGCCGACACCGAGACGACGGACCTGCCGACATCCGTGCCGGCGCCGGAGTCGTTCCTGCAGACCAGCGGCACCACCGGCGCTCCCAAGCTGGTGCACCACACCGAGAGCTTCTACGCCCAGATCCTCACCCTCGCGGCCGACTTCCGGGCCGCCGGGTTCCCGCTGCTGCGGCACCTGTCGCACTCGCCGATGTGGTTGGCAAGCGGCCAGATCACCACCCTGTTCAACCTGTTCACCGGCGGGGTGCTGTTCCTGCGCGACGACTGGGACCCGGTGGCGTTCGTGGCCACCGTGCAGCGGGAGCGGATCAACTCCACCTTCGTCACCCCGCCGATGCTCTACGAGCTGCTGGACCACCCGGCGCTGGTGGGCGCCGACTTCTCGGCCATGTTCATGTTCAACGTGGGCGCCGGGCCCGCCGCGCCCGCCCGGCTGCGCCAGGCCATCGCGCGGTTCGGCCCGGTGCTGCGCATCGTGTACGGCCTCAGCGAGGCCGTGGTCATCACCGCGCTGCCCGGGCTGACCGACGATCCGGAGCACCCGCAGCGGCTGCGCTCCTGCGGGCGACCCTACGGCGACGTCCGCATCGAGATCCGCGACGACGACGGCACGGTGCTGCCGACCGGCCGCGACGGCGAGGTGTGGGTGCAGACCCGGCTCAGCTTCGCCGGCTACCACGGTCAGCCCGAGTTGACCGCGCAGACCCTCGTCGACGGCTGGGTGCGTACCCGCGACATCGGCCACCTCGACGACGACGGTTTCCTCTACCTGGTCGACCGGGCGCACGACATGATCGTGACGCACCGACGGAACTGGGCGATCTTCTGCCGGCCCATCGAGGACGTGCTGGCCGGGCACCCGCAGGTGCGCGCCGCCGCCGTGATCGGCGTGCCGGACGAGACGGTCGGCGAGGTGCCGTACGCGTACGTGGTGACCGCGCCCGGGGCGACGGTCACCGCGGCGGAGCTGATCGACCTGGTGACGGCCGAACTCAACGAGATGTGGGCGCCGGCCGCTGTGGAGTTCGTCGACCGGTTGCCGGTGAACCGGTCGGTGAAGGTGGACAAGCGGGCGCTGCGCGAGCGGTACGCCGCCGGCCGGTCGGCGGCGGTCGGGGCGTGACGCCCCGCCGGCAACTGGTCGTCCTGGTCAGCGCGGACCTGGTCTCGAACCTGGGCACCCGCATCTCGGTGGTGACCATCCCCTGGCTGGTGCTGGTCACCACGGGCAGTCCGACCAAGATGGGTCTGGTCGCGTTCGCCGAGACGCTGCCGTACCTGCTGTCCAGCGCCCTGGGCACACCCTGGGCGGACCGGATCGGCCTGCGTCGCACGTCCATCCTGTGCGACGCGGGCAGCGCGGTGGCCATGGTGGTCGTCGCGTTGACCCCGTGGCTGGGCTTCGCGCCCCTGGTGGCGCTGGTCGCGGTCGCCGGCGCGCTGCGCGGCATCGGGGACCGGGTCAAGCACGTCATGTTCCGGCCCGTCGCCGAGGCCGCCGGGGTGCCGCTGATCCGCCTGACCTCGGCGTACGACGGGCTGAGCCGGGTGGTCACGTTGTTCGGCGCCGCCGTGGGGGGTCTGTTGATCGCCGCGTTCGGGGTGAGCCAGGCGATCCTCATCGACGCAGCCAGCTTCGCGATCTGCGCGCTGCTCATCGGTCTGCTGGTCCGACCACCGGCCGCCCCGGCGCAGCCCACCGCACCGGTCGGCTACCTGCGCGCGTTGCGTGACGGGTTCAGCTACCTCGGTCGGGACCGGCCCCTGCTGGGCATGCTGGTGGTCGTCTCGGCGCTGAACATGGTCGCCAACGCCAGCGTGGCCGTCTACATCCCGTTCTGGGTGGCCCGGGAACTGCACGGCCCGCGCGGGCTCGGCCTCGTGCTGGCGGCGTTCTCGGCGGGCGCGCTGCTGGGCAACGTGCTGTTCACCGCGCTCGGCCCCCGGCTGCCCGGCCGGCTGACGTTCCTGCTCGGAGCGACGGTCGCCGGAACGCCCCGACTGGTCGCCCTGGCGATCAGCGACGAGTTGCCGGTCGTGCTCGTGGTGACGTTCCTGTCCGGGATCGGCATCGCGGCGGTCAACCCGCTGCTCGGGGTGGCGCTCTACGAACGAGTGCCGCCGGACCTGCAGACCCGGGTGCTCGGCATCGCCGGCTCGCTGGCCTTCGTCGGCCTGCCGGTCGGCGCACTGCTCGGCGGCTGGTCGGTGGACGCGCTCGGGCTCACCCCGGCGCTGCTGGCCATGGCCGTGGCGTGCCTGCTCGTCACCGCGTTCCCACTGGTGGCCAGGGCGTCCAACCCAAAGACGCCGACGCGGCCCACACCTGCCGCCACCGCCTGACGTCCCACTGCCCAGCGGGTCGCGACCACCTCCTGCGCCTCCTTTGCTCTGCTTCAACCCACGCACCACTTTCGGGCCGTAAGTGGTGCGCCGGTTGAAGCAGAGCAAAGGAGGCAGGTGAGGTGCGGCCCGGCCCGCCCCCGCGCCTCCCGCACGCCCGCGCCTCCCGCACGCCCGCGCCTGCCGCACGCCCGCGCCTCCCGCAGCCCCGCGCCTCCCGCATGCCTGTCGCGAGCATTGGTCCGACCGGTCCCGCCGTCGGCGCAAATCGCTTGCGGGCGGCCGGCGGAGCCCGCAGGCTCGGGCGGATGAGCGCACAGCCCGCACCCGACGCGCCGCACACCTATGACACGACGGCCCGGCGGATCGACGCGGACCTGGTCCGCCGACTGGTCGCCGAGCAGTTTCACCGGTGGGCCGAGCTGCCGGTACGCCCGGTCGAGGTCGGCGGCTGGGACAACCGCACCTTCCACCTGGGCGAGGACATGACCGTGCGGCTGCCCAGCGGCGAGGGGTACGCGTCGCAGGTCGCCAAGGAACAGCGCTGGCTGCCGTGGCTCAGCGCGCGGCTGCCACTGGAGATCCCCACCCCGCTGGCCCACGGGCGACCCGGCGCGGGCTACCCGTACCCGTGGTCGGTCTACGGCTGGATCGACGGCCGGACCGCGCGTCCCGAACGAATCGACGACCCGACCCGGTTCGCCAGCGACCTCGCCGCCTTCCTGCGTGCCCTGCGCGCCGTCGACCCCACCGACGGCCCGGCGGCCGGCCCGCACAGCGCCTGGCGCGGTGGCCCACTGTCCACGTACGACCCGGAGACCCGGGCGGCGATCGGGGCGCACCGCGACCGGCTGCCCGTCGACGTGGTCACCGACATCTGGCAGGCCGCCCTCGACGCCACCTGGTCCGGGCCGCCGGTCTGGTTCCACGGCGACGTCGCGGACGGCAACCTGCTGGTCCGCGACGGCCGGCTCGCCGCCGTCATCGACTTCGGCTGCTGCGGTGTCGGCGACCCCGCCTGCGACACCGTGATCGCCTGGACCCTGCTGCGCGGCGCCGCCCGGGCGACGTTCCGCGACGCGCTCGACGTCGACGCGGCCACCTGGGCGCGCGGGCGCGGGTGGGCGCTGTGGAAGGCGCTCATCACGCTGGACGCCCCGGCGCCGGCCACGGCGGCCTGGGCCCGGCAGGTGCTCGACGAACTGCTCGCCGAGCACGCCGTGTCGCGCTGATCCGGGCTTATCGGGGTCCGGTCAGGCAGCCGAGCACGCCGTGTCGCGCTGATCTCCGTTCCGCCGAGGTCTGGTCGGGCGTCGGCCGCCGGGGCCGAACAGTCAGCGACCGGTTGGGGCGTCCACCGTCGCCCCGTCGGAGGTCAGCGTGAGGCCGCCGGCGTGGCGTGTTCGGTCTTGCAGCTCGGGCAGCGCAGCTTCGCCCCGGCGGCAGCGGGCACGCGCAGGCGCTGCCCGCAGCCGCAGGTGAACATCCGGGCCGAGCGCAGGTACTCGGCGCGGTCGCGGCGTGGCCAGCTGCCGTGGCAGCGGGCGCACCATTTCGGCGGGTAGCTGTGATACCAGGCCAGCCCGAAGGCTCCGGAGACCAGCAGCGCGCCGGGGACCAGCAGGCCCAGTGGCGCGAGCAGGGCGGGCCACAGGCCGCCGACGCCGTCGGACACCACCGCGCCGACAACGGTGAACACGACCACCGGCACGCCGAGCACTGTGAACCCGAAGCCCCACGCGAAGGCCAGCAGCGACAGCAGGAACACCACCCACATGCCACCGGGCGCCCACCGGCGGACGCCGTACCCGCCGCAGCGTGGACAGTTCGGCGAGGCGCGGTGGGGTACGGCCCGCAGCGCCTTCGGCGCGAGCCATTCGGTCAGTTTGCCGAGGATCGCCTCGACCAGCTTGCTCGCCAGGGCCTGGAGAAAGGAGCTGAGCACCGACACCTCCCTCGGACGAACGTGCCAGCCCCGGGAGGGCTGACCTACCGTCATCGTGGCCGGCCCGCGCCATTGCACCGCACCACCGCGCCGCGCCCACCGCCTCGACGACGTCAATCCGACAGGGACCGGGGACACCTTCGTTCGTCGTCCGTTCGCCTGTTGGCCGCGCGGGCGTCGGCCGGGGCGGCTAGCGTCGGCCCGTCCCCAGGAGGCCGCCGCGCATGACGTCGTCGTCACCCACCCACCGCCGCACCGCGGAGGTCACCGCCGTACACCGGATCGGCGACAGCGCGCCGCACAGCGCGTTCACCGACCTCGTCCGGTACGCCGGGACGTGGTTCTGCGCCTTCCGGGAGGCACGGACCCACCTCTCCGACGACGGGGTGCTGCGGGTGCTGACCTCGACGGACGGTCGGGCGTGGACCTCCGCGGCCGTTCTCCGGCAGGACGGCGTCGACCTGCGCGACCCACGGTTCGTCGCGCGGCCCGACGGGCGTCTGCAACTGTTCGCGGCGGCGGCGACCGGGGAGACCCGCAAGACGTTCGACACGGTGACCTGGCTCTCCGGGGACGGGCACACCTGGGGCGACCCGATTCCGGTGGGCGAACCGGGCGTCTGGGTGTGGCGGGCCGCCTGGCACGACGACGCGATGTACGGCGTCGGCTACGCCACCCGTGGGCCGCGGTTCGCCCGGCTCTACCGCAGCATCGACGGCGTCGACCTGCGGCCGTGGGTGCCGACGTTGTTCGAGGGCGGCTACCCCAACGAGTCGGGACTGGCGTTCGACCCGGACGGTACGGCCCACTGCCTGCTGCGCCGCGACGGCGACAGCGCCAGCGCACAGCTCGGTCGCGCCCGACCGCCGTACCGGGAGTGGACCTGGACCGACCTCGGGGTGCGGGTGGGCGGGCCGGCACTGCTCCGGCTGCCCGACGGGCGGATGCTTGCCGGCGTGCGGCTGCTCGACGGCGACGTCCGCACCGCGATCTGCGCCGTCGACCCGGAGCGCGGCACGCTTACCGAACTGGTCGCGCTGCCCTCCGGCGGCGACACCAGTTACCCGGGCCTGGTCTGGCACGACGACCTGCTGTGGGTCAGCTACTACTCCTCCCACGAGGAACGCACCTGCGTCTACCTGGCCGAGGTCGGCCTGGCCGACTGACCGGGTCTGGCCGCGCGACGCGGCGGTCGGTTAGCGTGCCGGCATGCCATCGACGCTCGACGAATCGACCGACCCGTACTGCCTTCGTCCCGGAGAGACCGCCGAGCTGCTGCGCGGGCACCCGTGGCGGCGGTTCGTGGCGATCGGCGACAGTGTCGTGGAGGGCATGTGCGAGCCGACCCCGGGCTACCCGGACGTGCAGTGGGTCGACCGGGTCGCCGCCGAGCTGACCGCCGCCCGCCCCGGGCTGGCGTACCGGAATCTGGGTCGGCGCGGGCTGCGCGCGCACCAGGTGCGGGCCGAGCAGCTCGCCCCGGCGCTGGCCTTCGCGCCGGACCTTGCGCTCGTCGTCTGCGGCGGCAACGACGCCTTCCACCCGAAGTACGACGCGGACGCGGTGGACGCCGAGCTGGCCGCGATGATCGGCGCGCTGCTCGACGCGGGCGCGGACGTGCTCACGGTGGGCATGTTCGACGTGTCGCACAGCCCGGCGGTGCCCGACGCGCTGCGGCCCGGCCTGGCCGAACGAATGCGGCGCCTGTCCACACGCACAGCCAGCCTGGCCCAACGCCACCACACCATCCACGTGCACCTGACGGACCACCCGCTGACGGCCGACCCCACCCTCTACAGCACGGACGGCCGCCACGGCAGCGCCCGCAGCGACGCCATCGCGACAGCGGAAACCCTCCGCGCCCTCTCCCGCCGCCTCCGCCCCGCCCCACCCCGTTGATCATGGGGTTGGCGGGGCCAGGAGTGGCTCCCAACCCCGCCAACCTCATGATCAACCAAAGAAGCCCCGGGGGGTCAGTCGGTTAGGAGGATTCCGGTCAGGAGGACTCCGTGGGCCAGGTTGAGGATGCCGTCGCCGCCGGGGTAGCCGACCCTCGCCAGGCCGCCGGAGGCCGTTCGGCCGAACAGGTACGGGGCCAGGGAGTACGGGACGTCGGCCGTCACCGTCTCGCCGGTCTCGATCTGCACGAAGTCCATCGGAACCCGGTCGGCGGGCAGGTACTGCTGAAGGATCGCGCCGCCCCGGTCGACGGCCGCGCGCAGGCCCTCGGCCCAGTCCGACGGGCTCAGGTCGGGGCCGATCAGCACACCGTGCCCCGCCGATCCGTCCGCCGGTTTCGCCACCAGCTCGGCCTGCTCGGCGAGCGCCCGGTCGAGCACCGCGACTGTCAACGGCACCGTGTACGGCACGTGCCGGCGGATCAGGGTCTGGTCGTCGGCGGGCAGGGCGTCCACGTCCTCCCACAGCCAGGCGAAGGTGGTCTTGTTGCCCAGCAGCCAGGCCGCCGCCGACACGAACATCGGCAGCGTGCCGGCGGCCAGCGCGCCGGCCACCGCGTCCAGGCCGGCGGTCGGGGTGACCCGGTTGGGCACGAAGAGCCGGAAGAGCGCGTCGACAGGCGCGCCGTCGACCACGAGCCGGCGCTCGGCGTCCAGGGTGGCCGTGGACAGGGGCGCGATGACCAGGTCGATGCCGAAGTCGCGGGCCCGCACGGCGAGGGGGTCGAGGATCCGGATGAACGTCTCCGGGTCGTCCAGCCCCGGGTAGTCGGCGTCGAAGTCCATCAGCAGCGCCAGCCGCGCGCCGTCGGGCAACCCCAGCTCCTCGCGGATCGCCACGAAGCGCTGGTCCAGCAGCGACGGCGCGGCGCGTACCGGCAGCTCGTCGAGGATGCCGTGCTCGGCGTAGAGCTGCGCGAACCGCTGGATGACGGTGTCGGCGTCGAACCCTCCCCCGAGGCTGCTGTCGATGTTGTACTCGACGAACTTCGGCACGCCCTCCGTGAAGATCACATCCGGCCGGTACGCGGCCAGCAGCGCCTCGGTCAGCGGCTCCGACTCGTCCAGCAGCCGGGTCTCCCCCGCCGGGACGCCGAGCAGCCGGCGTAGCTCACCTGCGGTGTCCACCCGCCGCCGGCAGGCGTCCAGGACGAGTTGGGCCAGCCGGTCGCAGACCTCGTTCAGCTCCCGCCAGGCGTCGGCGGTCAGGACCGGGGGGCGGGCCAGCCGCCACTGCTTGTTGTAGGTGGCCCGGCCGTGGAAGACGCGTTCCCAGGCGGCCGCGCCGCTGGCCACCATGGCCCGGCGGGCCGGCTCCGGCAGGTCGGTCCAGGCCCCGTCGGCAGACGGCCACGAGTAGTTCGGGTCGATCATGATGAGTCCTTCATGGTCAGATGGATGGCGGTGGCGAGCTGCTCCCGGGAGGGCTGCACGGCGCGGTCCAGAGCGGGGGCGAACGGCAGCACGGCCCCGTCCGGGCGGGTGACCCGGCGCGGTGGGGCGAGCAGCCGGATCCGCTCCACCACCGAGGCGATGATCTCGGCGGCGATGCCGCAGGAGCGGTTGCCGTCGTCGAGCACCACGAGCCGCCCGGTGCGGGCCACCGACTCGGTCAACCCGTCGATGTCGAAGGGGTACAGGGTGCGCGGGTCGAACACCTCCACCGACACCTGGCCGGCCAGCTCCTCGGCCACGGCCAGCGCGTCGTGCACGAGATGCCCGATCGCGACCACCGTGACGTCGTCGCCGAAGCGGTGGACGCGGCCCCGGCCCAGCGGCACCGGCTCCAGGTCGGCCACGTCGTCGCGCACGTCCATCGCGCCGGCCGGTGCGAACACCACCACCGGGTCGTCGTGCCGGATCGCGGTGACCAGCAGCCCGTACGCGTCGGCCGGGGTGGCCGGCACGACGGTGACCACTCCCACGTGGGCGAAGAGGCTGTACGGGTGGTCGGAGTGCTGCCCGGCCCAGCCGGTGCGCGACCCCGAGCCGGGCACCAGGTAGGTGACCGGAACACTGCACTGCCCGCCGGTCATCAGCGGGAACTTGTGCGCGTGGTTGACGATCTGCTCGAAGACCAGGAACAGCAACGACGGGATCTGGAACTCGATCACCGGCCGCAGTCCGGCCAGCGCCGCTCCGGTGGCGAAGCTGGTGAACGCCTGCTCGGACAGCGGGGTGTCGCGGACCCGCTCGGTCCCGAACCGCTTCGCCAGGCCGGTGGTCACCAGCGACGCCCCGACCTGGACGTCCTCGCCGAGCAGGAACACCGTCTCGTCGCGGGCCAGCTCGTCGGCGAGGGCCCGGGTCAACGCCCGGCGGTACGACAGTCGGGGCACCTCAGCCACCTCCGGTGCGCAGGGACATTCAGCCACCTCCGGCGCGGGCGGTCAGGCCGCTGGCGTACAGGTAGGTCAACGCGTCGGCCGGGTCGGGTTCCGGGCTGTCCAGCGCGAAGCGCACCGCCGCGTCGAGAGTCGCCTCGACCTCGGCGTCCACAGCGGCACGCTCCGCGTCGGGAAGGCGTTCACCCTGGATGCGCACCGGGTCCCGGGCCCGACCCCGGCTCACCTCGTCGGGCGGGCGGTAGTCGAGGCGTACCGCGTGTTCGAAGGTGTGGTGGGCGTCGAAGCGGTAGGTCCGGGCCTCGATCAGTTCGGGACCGCCGCCGGCGCGCATCCGGCCGACGGCGGCGACCGACGCGTCGCGTACCGCCTCGGGGTCCTGGCCGTCGACCTCGACGGCCCGGATGCCGAAGGCGGCGGCGCGGCCGGCGATGCTGCCGGCCACCGCGCCGGCGACCGGCATGGTGGTGGCGTAGCCGTTGTTCTCGCAGACGAACAGCACCGGCACCCGCCACAGCGCGGCCAGGTTGAACGCCTCCAGCAGCATCCCCTCGTTGACCGCACCGTCGCCGAAGAAGCTCACGCCGACGGTGTCGTGACCCTGCCGTCGCCGGGCCCACACCGCGCCGGTGATGATCGCTCCGGAGGCGCCGACGATGGCGTTCGCGCCGAGCACGCCGATGCTGAAATCGGCGGCGTGCATCGAGCCGCCCCGCCCGGCGTTGAGACCGGTCAGCCGGCCGCACAGCTCGGCGAGCATCCGCGCCGGGTCGGCCCCACGGGCCAGCACGTGCCCGTGCCCCCGGTGGGTGCCGGCGAGCACGTCGTCGACGCCCAGGGCGGCGCAGACGCCGGCGGCGATCCCCTCCTGACCGAGGTACGGGTGGATGCCGCCGACGATCTGCCCGCCGTGGACCAGCTCCACCGCACGTTGTTCGAACCGGCGGATCAGCCGGACCGTGCGGTAGAGCCGGACCGGGTCGGCGTCGGTCACGCCGGCCCCTTGACCGCGGCGAGGATGTCGTCCCAGAGCCGGGCGCGGGCGGCGAGGGCGGTGTTGACCGTGTCGGCGCACTCCTGCCACTTGGCGTCGTCGTCGCCGCACAGGTCGGCGAGCATCTGCATGGCCATCGGGGTGTGCTGCTCGCCGTCGACCTCGATGTGCCGTTCCAGGTAGTCGACGAAGGTGTGCAGCCGGTTGCTGCGCTCGTTGACCGCGACGACCTGCGTGAACATGTCCGGGATGAGGTCCTCCCGGCCGAACGCGAAGGCCGCCGCCTGGCAGTGCACCGGGGTGGACTCGATGATGTGCCAGGTGGTCGCGGCGAACGTCGCGGACGCGGCCGGCGCCCCCGCCTCGGCGAGCGCGTCGGTCACCGGCCGGCCGGCGCGCAGCCTGTCGACGAGGGCGTTCACTGCTGTGGTGTCCGCGCCGGCCTCGGCCATGCCGCGCACGTACAGCTCGAAGTGGCTGATGTAACCCTCGCCCAGCTCGTCGCTCTCCTCCACCATGACGATGTCGTTGATGAGGCGGCGGCTGCCGGTCGGGCCGGTCGGGATCCACGGGACTGTCACGCAGGTCAACTGCCGCTGCAACGACTTCAGCAGGGACATGAAGTCCCAGACCGCGAAGACGTGGTGCTCCATGAAGGTCACCAGCGCCTCGTGGGTGTCGAGGTTGGCGTAGAGCGGGTGCTTCACCACGGCGTCGCGTCGCTCGGTCACCGCCCGTTCCAGCCGTTCGATGCCCGGGTGCGTCCTACCCCAGTCGTAGCGTGACATGTCAGCCTCCCTGCGGGGCGCGGTGGCGCCAGATGACGGGGCAGTAGTCCGGGTCCGCGTAGTCCGGCCGCCCGTCGTGGGTGCGGCGGACCAGCACGTCGTGGTTGTACGCGGCGAGCGAGCCGTCGGAGAGCGGATACTCCCGCCAGGCGTTGTCGCCGTCCTGCAGGTGCAGCGAGACCGCCTGTCGGGGGCGACCGCTGACGTTGGGGCCGCTGCCGTGGTAGGTGCGGCAGTGGTGGAAGCTCACGTGTCCCTTGGGGATCACCATCGGGACCTTGCGGATCTCGGCCCCGTTGTACGCCGCGTTCTCGGCCAGCATCTCCTCCAACTGGTTGCGGTCCCGGTCGGCGAAGTGCCGCACCACCGTGTCGTCGGCGCCGATCTCCTTCCACCGGTGCGAGCCGTCGACCATCGTGATGGTGCCCATCTCCTCCCCGCAGTCGTGGAAGGGGATGAACGCGGTGAGCATCTTCTCCGACGACGAGGACGCCCAGTAGTGCTTGTCGAAGTGCCAGGGCACGATGTTGCTCGGCTCACCGGAGATCGGCGGCTTGTAGATCAGCGTCGACTGGAAGACCCGGATCTCGTCGGCCTCGGCGAGCCGGGCGGCGACCGCGCCGAGCAGCGGTTTGCGCAGGATCGCGCCGAGCCCGTCGTGCTCGTGGTGGACGTAGTCGTTGTGCCGCTGCACCGGCCCCTTCGACGGCTCCCAGTAGGCCAGCTTCGGTGGGCGCACCGGCAGCCGGCGGTCGCGTTCACCGTCGTAGTAGCGCTGCGCGGCGGCGGCGAGGGCGTCCACCTCGTCGTCGGTGAACACCTTTTTCGACAGGTACCAGCCGTGCTCGGCGTAGTGCCGCACGTCGTCGTCGGAGGGCAGCAGCGCCTGCTCCTCGGGGGTCAGGCTCACGCACCCACCCCCTGAGGCGCGGCCGCCGCGGCGGCAAGTTCCCGCTCCTTGGCCTCGTACAGCGCCTTGATGTTGCCGCTGCCGAAACCACTCGCCCCGCGCCGCTCGATCAGCTCCAGGAAGAGCGTGCGGCGCACGTGCATCGACTCGGCGAAGATCTGCAACAGCTGCCCGCCGTGGTCGGAGGTCGACAAGCACGCCCAGCTCACGCAGCCGCTCCAGCGGGGCGTCCACCCGGCCTACCCGCGCCTCCAGGGCGTCGTAGTAGCTGGCGGGGGTGCCGGCGAAGCGGACACCGCGCCGGCCCAGCGACTCCACGGCGGCGACGATGTCGTCGGTACGCAGCCCCAGGTGCTGCACTCCCCCACCGGCGTGCTGGTCGAGGAACGCGTCGATCTGCCCGGGCCGGCGGGCCCGGTCGGGTTCCAGCAGCACCACGGTGACCTGCCCGGACGGGCTCTGCACCACCTTGGAGTTCATGCCCTGCCCGTCGACCTCGATGTGCTCCTCGAAGATCTGCGCGAAGTCGAACAGCCCCTCGAAGTGCCGGACCGTCTCGTCCAGCTCGCCGGGCGGCACGCAGACCGCCAGGTGGTCGACCTCGGCGAGGACCGGCTTCCCCTCGTCGGCCGCGAACGGCGTCGGTGTGATCACGCCGGGCAGGAAGTCGGAGCGGCTCCCGGTGCGCTGCACCAGGCGGTGCCGCACGTCGGCGAAGCCCTCCACCTCGGCGGTCACCACCTCGGCGTCCGCGCCGGTGAGCGTGGTCGGTGGTGTCACGCCCGTCGCGCCCCGGCCCACCAGCTCGGCGTACGCCTGGGCGACGTCGCCGACCTCGACGGCGACGACCGCGATGCCGTCGCCGTGACGCTGCACGTACCGGGCGGCCGGGTGCTCGGCGCTCAGCCCGGAGGTGAGCAGCAGGCGGATGTCGCCGTGGCAGAGCAGCAGTGAGCGCTGCCCGGTCAGCCCGGTCTCCGGGCCACCCTGGCCGCAGATCTGGAAACCGACGGCGGTGCTGAAGTAGAAGGCCGCCTGCCGGGCGTCGCCTACGTAGAGTTCGATGTGGTCGATCCCACGGATGTCCATGTTCTCAGTGCCCTTCCCCATGCTTCCCCCCGTGTTGCCGTCCGGACGCCCCCCGTCCGGGATGCCGCGTCGCTCACCTCCTCGGCTCGGCGGCCCGCGCGAGCAGCAGGCTCACGTTCTGGCCGCCGAACCCGAACGAGTTGGTGAGCGCGTACTCCGGGTCGGCCTTGCGGGGCGCGCCACGGATGTGGTCCGCCGGGCAGGCCGGGTCCGGATCGTCGAGGTGGTACGTCGGTGGCAGCAGCCCCCGACCGAGCGCCAGCGCGGTCACCGCCGCCTCCAGCACCCCGGAGGCGCCGAGCAGGTGGCCGGTGAGCGCCTTGGTGGAGCTGACCGGCACACCGCCGTCGCCGAAGACGTCCGCGAGGGCGGTGGTCTCGGCGATGTCGCCGAGCTTCGTGCCGGTGCCGTGCGCGTTGACGTAGCCGACCGCCGCCGCGGGCACGCCCGAGCTGCGCAGCGCGCCGCGGATGCACGCGGCCGCGCCGGCGCCGTCGGGGCGCGGGGCTGTCGGGTGGTACGCGTCGGTGGTCGCGCCGTAGCCGGCCACCTCGGCGTACGCGGTGGCGCCGCGCGCGGCGGCGTGCTCGGCGCTCTCCAGCACCAGCAGCGCCGCCCCCTCGGAGAGCACGAACCCGGAGCGGGACGTGTCGAACGGCCGGCTCGCCCGGGACGGGTCGTCCCCGGCGCGGGCCAGCGCCCGCGCGTTGCCGAAGGTGTCGGCGAAGGTGGGGAACAGCGGCGCCTCGCTGGCCCCGCAGACCACCACGTCGGCCTCCCCCGCCCGGATCAACCGGACCGCGTCGGCGACCGCCTGCGCACCTGACGCGCAGGCCGTACCGACCGACGAGCTGTAGCCCCGGATGCCGTGCGCGATGGCGATCCGCGCCGCCGGCATGTTCGGCAGGATGCCGGTGAGCAGGTACGGGCTGACCGCCGCGCGGCCCCGGGCGGCGCGGGCGAGCACCTGGGTCTCCAGGGTGGCCATCCCGCCGACCCCGCCGACGATCACCCCGATCCGGCCTGGGTCGACGTCGCGGCCCACCTCGATGCCGGCGTCGGCGAGCGCGTCCGCGGCGGCGAGCAGCGCGAGCACCACGATCCGGTCCAGCACGCGGCTCTCCGGCCCGGACACGACGCTGCGCGGGTCGATGTCCGGCAGCAGGCCGGCGACGTCGAGCGACGCGCGCACCGGATGACCGTCGGGCGGCCGGGTCAACCCGGACCGGCCGGTGGTCAACGCGTCGAAGGTCTCCTCGACGCCGCGCCCGACCGGCGTGAACAGGCCCATCCCGGTGATCAGCGCGGTCACGACCGCACCCCGGATCCGCCGCTCACGACGACGCCTCGGTCAGGTAGCGCTCGCGCAGCGCCACCTTGCGGACCTTGCCGGTCACGGTGACCGGTATGTCGTCCGGGCGCACCGGCACCACCCGGCGCAGCGTGGCGCCGAGATCGGCGCCGAGCGCGGCGCGGACCCGTTCGGTGCGGTCCTCGGTCTCGTCGGCGCCGGCGGCCAACTCCAGCAGCACGTCGGTGACCACGCCGCCGGCCTCCGCGACGATCACGACCGTGCAGTCGGTGACGTCCGGGTAGGCGGCGAGGATCTGCTCCTCGGACAGGGCGGTGAAGAACCGCCGGCCGTCCCCGGCGTCGACCGAGTCGACAGCCCGGTCCAGGTGGTAGTAGCGGCCGTCGGCGTCGGCGCGGACCAGGTCACCGGTGAGGTACCAGCCGCGCTGGCGGAACCGGTGGGTGGTGACCGAGTCGTTCCAGTAGCCCCGGAACAGCGACGGCGAGTCGACGCCCAGGAAACCCACCTCGCCGACCGGCACCGGCTCGCCCTCGGCGTCGAGCACCGCCACCCGGGCGAACTCGTACGGCCGGCCGATGCAGCGGCCGTACCTGTCGGTGTCGGCGCGGTGGGTGATGTGGAACATGGAGTGCCCCATCTCGCTGGAGCCCAGCCCGTCGATGAAGACCGAGCCGGGCACCCGGGCCACCCCGTCACGGGTGACGGTGTCCCGCCAGCCGACCGCGACGAGCCGGCGGATGTGCGGCTCGTGCGAACAGTCGCCGGTGTTGAACCACAGCCGCACCGAGTCCAGGTCGTACCCGGACAGGTCGAAGCGGGCCAGCTCGGCCCAGGTGACCGAGAAACCGAACACCCCGTCGGGACGCCAGCGCTGGATGGCGTCGAGCACCCGCTCGCCGCCCTGCTCGGACAGGAGGAACATGTCCGCCCGGTTGCCCAGCGCCTGGTTGACCATCAGCACGGTGGCGGTGTGCGGTGCGGGCAACGCGTTGAGGATCCGGCGGGTGCCCTGCGCCTGCGGCATGGTGAGCAGGTGCCGGGTGGCCGCGAAGAGGCTGGCGTGCGAGTGCAGCACCGCCTTGGGCACCCCGGTCGTCCCGGAGGTGTGCGTGATGACGATCGGGTCGTCGCTGTGGTGCCGGTAGTGCGCCGGGGCCTGCGCCGGGTCGCCCGTGCCGGCCTGCGCGGGTGTGCCCAGCAGCGGTACGCCCAGGTCGTGCCCGGTCAGCAGCGCGGTGTGCGCGTCGTCGGCGAGCACACCGACGCCCCGCAGCCGGCGGATGTACTCGGCGGCGATCTCCGGACGGAGCTTGCCGTTCATCAGCGCCGGGATCGCCCCGAGCCGGGCCAGCGCCAGGAAGCTCAACACCATGTCGGCGGCGGCGGTGGCCCAGACGGCGACCGGATCGCGGGGGCGTACCCCGCGCTCGTGCAGCCAGGCGGCGCGTGCGGCGACCCGCTCGTCGAGCTGGCCCAGCGTGAGCGGCGCCTCGGCCGGGTGCCCGTCGACGGCGGTGTCGAAGGTCAGGCCGGGCCCGTCCGGGTCGGCCCCGTGCGTCAGCACCCGGGCCAGCATGTTGCCCGCGCCCAGCTCGGTGTCGGCGGCCAACGCGCCGCGCAGTCCCGGTGTCCTCATGGTCGTGCTCCTCCCCCCAGCAGCACCGCGACCGCCTCGGTGGACGTGTCGGGCGCCTGTTCGATCAGGACCAGCAACACCTCGTCGGCGTCGCCGTCGTCGCACAGCAGGGCCGCCTCCGCGGCGCCGTCGGCGTACGGGTCGCCGGTCGGGCTGAGGCAGACCACCGGGCCGCGCAGCCCCCAGCGGGCCGCGACGTGCCCGGCGACGCTGTTGGGCACGGACTGGTAGAAGAACAGCGGGCCGACCCGCCCGCCGGCCTCGACGGTGGCCCGGACGTGCACCGCGCTGGCCCGGTCGCCACTGGCGCTGACCAGCACGAACGCCGTCCGCGTCCCGGCCGGCACCAGCCCCGTCCCGTAGCGTCGGCGCAGACACCGTTCGGCAACGGCCACCACCACCGGAGCGAACACCGAGTGCACGAACCCCGGGACCGTCGGCACGTCCCCGTCGCCGGCCTCGGGCCAGCGGGCGCGCGCAAGCTCCCGCATCCCTTCCGCCCCTCCCACCTGCCGCGATCGTGTGGTTTGTGTCGTCGTTTCGCGGGAGGTCGGGGTGGTCACGGGGTGCCGACCAGGAGGGCGGTGTTCGCGCCACCGAAGGCGGCGTTGAGGGTCAGGGCGTGGGTCGCGGTCGTCCGGCGCGGACGGTCCGTGATGACGTCTAGGGGGCACGCCTCGTCCGGGAACTGCCAGCCGGCGTTGACGGGCAGTTCGCCCCGGCGCAGCGCCAGCGCGGTGACCACCAGTTCGAGCAGCCCGGACGCCTCCAACGCGTGCCCGTGCAGCGCCTTCGTGGAGCTGACCGGCACCTGAGCGGCGTACCCGTCGAGGGCCTGGCGCAGCGCCGCGGCCTCGGCGGCGTCGCTCTGCGCGGTGCCTGTGGCGTTGGCGTTGACGTAGCCGACGGCCGCCGGTGGCAGCCCGGCCCGGCGCAGCGCGGTGCGCACCGCGTGCGCCAACCCGGTGCCGGACGGGTCGGGCTGGCAGGGGTGGAACGCGTCGCCGGCCCGCCCCCAACCGACCACCGTGGCCACCGGCTCACCGCCACGTCGACGGGCCACCGCGCGGGACTCGAGCACCACCGCGGCCACACCGTCGCCGAGCAGCAACCCACGCCGGCCGGCGCTGAACGGGCGTACCGCCCCGTCGTCGGCGAGGGCCCTGCCGGCGTCGAAGAGCGCGAACTGGTCCGGCTCCACCAGGTAACCGGCGGCCACCACCGCCCGGTCCAGGTCGCCCCGGGCGATGAGGGAGGCGGCGTCGGCCACCGCCGTGCTCGCCGACACGCAGGCGCTGGTGTAGACGCGGGTCGGACCGGACAGTCCGGCGCGCAGCGCGAGCTGGCCGGCGAGCGCCGCCGGGGTTGGCCCCGCGCCCGACGCCGGGCCGCCGTGCACGGCGAGCAGCAACGCGCACCCCGCCCGCCGTACG
The DNA here is from genome assembly GCF_000297395.2 of Micromonospora lupini str. Lupac 08. Taxonomy (GTDB): domain Bacteria; phylum Actinomycetota; class Actinomycetes; order Mycobacteriales; family Micromonosporaceae; genus Micromonospora; species Micromonospora lupini. The sequence continues at coordinate 3,924,425 of NZ_HF570108.1, forward strand.
TCGTCCAGGCCGGCCGCCGCGCATGCCGCGTCGATCGCGGCGGCCAGCTCGTCGGCGAGGGCGCCGACGTCGGGCAGGGTGGCGGCCACGGCGACCCGCCGGGCGGTGGTGTCGAAGCGGCGTACCGGGCCGAAGGCCGGCTCGCCGGCCAGGACGCCGGCGAGCTGCGCGTCGACGCCGCGCCCCAGGGCGCTTACCGCGTGCACACCGGTGAGCTGGACGACGGGCGGCTCAGCCATCTGCGGGAGCGGCCAGCGACGCCCGGAAGACCACCAGGGCGTCGTCGACGGTACGGATGCCGGCCAGGTCGTCGTCGGTGAGGTCGAGCCGACGTTCGTAGCGCTGCTCGATGAGGTGCACGAGCCAGGCGAGTTCCATCGAGCCGATCCGGTCCGGGACCTCGGCGGCGGGTTTCGCGGTGAGTTCGGCGAGCATGGTCAGCAGGTCAGCTCGCCCCAGGTCGGGCTGACCGGGCATCAGGCGTTGTCGCTCGTCGCCTCGGCGACGCGGTCGGCGACCATTGTGGTGAACTCGCCGACCGTCATCAGGGCCAGCTTCTCCGACTCGTCGTCGGCGAACGTCAGGCCGTAGCGGTCCTCGACGCGGACGGACAGGTCGGCGAGGGCCAGCGATTCCAGGTCGACGCCGGACGGGCCGAGCGTGGTGTCGTCGTCGAGCCCCTCGACGTCGTAGTTCATGTCGGCGAGCTGCTCGACGACGAAGGCACGGACCTCGGCTCTCATGGATACCCTCTCTGCGTGGACCAACTGACGGTGTCCGATCGGGACACCGCGTACGTGTGGGTCGGTCGGGACACCGGCGGTCGGCCGGGTCCCGCCGTGCGGTTGCTGCGGCGGGCGGGCGCGGCGCTGCTCGGGCGCGCCGAGGCGGAGGTGGTGCTGGCACACGGCCCCGCCGGCAACCCGGTCGTACGGATCGCCGGGCCGGCGAACGCCGGGCCCGTCGAGCTGCCGGTAAGCGTCAGCCGCGCCGGTCGGATCGTGGTGGTCGCCGCGCGTGCGGCCGGCCCGGTCGGCGTGGACGTGGAGGAGGTCCGTCCGCTGCCCGCGCTCGCGCTGGCCCGTCGCTGGTTCGCGCCGGCCGAGCTGGCCTGGCTTGCCGGTCGAGGAGAGGCCGGCCGGGCGGTGGAC
>NZ_HF570108.1:3925675-3951493 GCF_000297395.2 Micromonospora lupini str. Lupac 08
GGTGCCGGCGTCGCGGGTGTGCAGCCAGCCGTCGGCCCACCGGGTCGGGTCGCTCAGTCCGACGTACGGCGACGCCGGGCAGGACACCCACAGCTCGCCGGCGGACTCGCGGACCTCGATGCCAGGCGCCGGGGCGATCGACGGCCGGTGGGAGCCGTGCAGGTCGGTGCCGATCACCCCGACCTCGGTCATCCCGTACATGTTGCCCAGCGGCACCCCGTACCGGTCGGTGAACGCCTGGGCCACCGCGGCCGGCACCAGCTCGCCGCCGGTGGTCATCCGCCGCAGTTGCGGCAGAGGGCCGGAGGGTCGTGTGGAGGCGAGCAGACCGATGTGGAACGGCACGCCCAGCACGGTGGCCGGCGTCGGGTCGGCGGCGATCGCGGCCAGCACGGCGTCGCCGCTGAGCCGCTGCGGTGGCACCAGCTCGACTCCGGCGTGCAGGCCGTAGAGGAGGCCGCCGACGAGCCCGAGCACGTGCACCATGGAAGGCAGCAGGATGATGCGCTCGCCGGGCAGCGGCACGCCGTCGATGCGGGTGTAGCGGCCCACCTCGGCGACCAGGTCGGCGGCGGTACGGCCGATCACCTTGGACGGTCCGGTGGAGCCGGAGCTGAGTTGGATCACGGCGTGCCCGCTGACCGCCGGGCGGTCGGCGTAGCGGGTGACGCTCTCGGTGACCTCGACGAAGACCTTCAGCGCGCCGCCGGAGGTCCGCAGCGGCGCGATCACCACCTGCGGGGTCAGCCGGGTCAGCGCCCGGTCCACCTCGTGGTCGGTCAGCCGGTGGTCGAGCAGGATCGCCTGCCCCCCGGCGCGCCAGGTGGCGAGCAGGTTCACCACGTACGCCAGCGAGGGCGGCAGCCGCAGCGCGGCGGCGCCACCGGGTCGTAGGCCGGCGGCGGTGAGCCGGTCCTGCGCCGCGGTCACCAGCCGGTGCAGGGTGACCCGGTCGATCGGTTCCGGCAGGCGGAGACAAATGTCGGTCGGACGGCCGGAGAACAGGACGTCGTCCACCCATCCGGGGTTCTCAGCCGTAAGGTTTCCTGTCGATTGATCCATCGCCCTCGCCGTTCAACCCGCAGCACAAATTAGGGCATAATCCCCGTTTGTGAACATCTTTCGGGGTGCTGACGGAACCCTACGACAGCCGCGCGGAGCATCGCTAGATGCAAATGGCTAGATCAAAACAGCGCCCGGACCGATTGCCACATACCGCCGCCGACCACGCCCGGGCGGCCCGCCCAGGCGGCTCGATCAGGCGGCCCGCCCATGATCGACTCGGGTTCACCGAACCCGGGGTGTCCGACCCGATCGGATACCGCAGTTTGCAGGAATCCGAGTCGATCACGGGTCCAGGACCCTACGCGCCCTGCGGCTTCGTCGCTGCCGGCGCGGGCGTGGTCAGGCTCTGGAAGCAGGGGCGCAGCAGGTCGATGATCTGCTCGGGTGAGGCGTCCGCGAGGTGCGTGAGGCGCAGCAGGTACCGCTCGGCAAGCACGCCGTGGATGATGGCGCTGAGCAGGCTGGCGCGCAGGTCGGCGTCGGGCGTCGCAATTGCCTCGGTGATCTGGTTGAGCTGGGGTTCCCCGGCGGCCCGGTAGCGGTCGGCGGCGTCGGCGTTCGTGAGCATGGAGCGCAGCACCGCCAGGGAGGCCACCGGCTCACCGGTCAGGCGCCGGCCCAGCGACGTGAGCAGCGCCTCGGCCACCTCGCCCGCGGTGCCGGCGGGTACCTCGTCGGCGGGCACCTCGACGGCTCGGGCGAAGAGCAGGTCCTTGCTGCCGAAGTAGTGCATGACCAGACCCGCATCGACATCCGCGGTGGACGCCACGGCCCGGATCGTGGTCCGTTCGTAGCCGAGTTCGGCGAAGAGCTGCCGGGCCGCGACGAGGATCCGCTCTTCGGTTCGAAGGCGCTGTTGCGCTCTGGTGGGGCGGGCGCTCGGCTCGGTCACGACGTCATTCTACGGTCGTTGACCGGCGAACCTCCACATTCTACACTCGTTCAATCAACGGGCGTTCAACGAGAGGAGTGGCGGTGGCCGTGCCATCACGCGACGTCGCCGAGCAGATCCTGCGCGCGAGCCGCGCGCAGGACACCGAAGGGTTCGTCAGCCTGCTGGCGCCGGACTGCCGTATCGAGTGGCCCTACCGGCCGGCGGGCCTCCCGGCCGGCGTCCAGGGCCGTGAGCGGATCCGCGAGTTCCTGATCGGGCAGGCCAACGGTCTCGTCACGTTCGACGAGTACCGCAACACGACGATCCACGAGACCATCGACCCGGAGGTCGTGATCGTCGAGTACGAGGCGCACGGCACCGTGGTTCCCACCGGAGCGCCCCTGCACCAGACGATCATTGCCGTTCTCCGGATCAGAGACGGCCTGGTCGTCTCGTACCGTGACTACCTCAACCCCCTGGTGCTGGCCGAGGCCCTGGCCGGCGTCGACTCCGACGCGATGGGTGTGCCGCAATGTTGATCTACGCGATGAGCGTCTCGGTGGACGGGTACGTCGCCGACCGGAACGGCGGGTTCGGGTGGGGGGCTCCCAGCGAGGAGCTGTTCGGCTTCCACCTCGAACGGGTGCGTGGGCTCGGCGGCTATCTGCTGGGCCGTCGGCTCTACGAGGACATGCTGGTGTGGGAGACGGATCCGTCGATGCGCGACACCGACCTCAAGGCCGCGTTCGCCGACGTCTGGTCCGCTCTTCCGAAGGTCGTCTTCAGCCGTACGCTCGACAAGGTGCAGGGGAACGCCCGACTCGCCGCGGCGTCGGTCGCCGAGGAGGTCGCCGCGACTCTGGACGCGACCGACCGGGACGTCGAGATCGGCGGCCCCGGCCTGGCCTCGGCGGCGTTCGAGCGGGGCCTCGTCGACGAGCTGCGCATGTTCCGCCATCCGGTCGTCGTCGGTGGCGGTACGCCCTACCTGCCACCCGTCACCGAGGACGTACGGCTGGACCTGATCGAGACGAGGACGTTCGACTCGCGGGTGATCTACGAGCGTTACCGCCGCGTCCGGGACGACTCGGACCGACAGCCCTGATCAGCGCGGGCGGTCAGGCCAGCGCCGGCGTCTGCGCGTGGATGTGGAAGCGCAGCGAACGGGCGTCGGTGAAGCACTCCCGCATCGGGCGCACCAGGTCACGGTGTTCGGGGGTGCGCTCCCAGTTCTCGAAGTCGGCCAGGCTCGCCCACTCGCTGGTGATCAGCCACTGTTCCGGGTCGGTCGACGAGCGGCAGACCTGGTCGACCAGGTGACCCGGCACGCCGTCGGCGACCAGGTGCCGCACCTCCTCGTACGCGGCGAGGAACCGCTCGGTGCGCGGCGCCGGCACCCGCACCAGGAAGACCACTCGGGCCCGCTGCTCGCTCATGGCGTCTCTCCCCTCGTCGGCGCGGCCCCCCGCAGGACCAGCGCGCTGTTGAAACCGTCGAAGCCCCGCGCGCAGACCAGCGCGAGCCGGCTGCGCGGCCGGCGGTGCTCCCGCAGGAAGTCCAGCTCGCACCCGTCGGCCACCCGGTCCGGGCCGGCGGACGCGGGCAGCGTGTCGTGCGCGAACGCGAGCAGGGCGGTGGCCACGTCCAACGCCGAGCCGCCCTGGTGCGCCCGGCCGGTCAGCGGCTTCTGGGTGGTCACCGGCGGCGGCCGGTCGGCGAACACGGCGCACAGCGCCTCGGCCTCGCTGCGGTCGTAGCGGGGCACACCGAGAGCGTCCGGCAGCACCACGTCGATGTCGGCCGCCGCGACTCCCGCCCGGTCCAGGGCCAGCCGCATCGCGCGGGCGTACTGGACCGGGTCGCCGGCGCTGTCGTCGGTGGTGTGCGCGGCGTCGTGGGTCGCGCCCCAGCCGCTCACCTCGCCGTAGATCCGGGCGCCCCGCGCCAGCGCGTGCGCCAGCTCCTCCACCACGAACACCGCTCCCCCCTCGGCCGGCAGGTAGCCGCTGGCCGACGCGTCGAACGGCCGGTACGCCCGCTCCGGGTCGGCGACGTCGCTGAGCAGCCCGGAGCGCAGTTGGCAGGCCAGGGCGTACGGGCTCAGTGGACACTCGGTCGCGCCCGCGATCACCACGGGCGTGCCCCGGCGTACCGCGCGGGCGGCGTGCGCGAGGCTGTCCAGCCCGCCTGCCGTCTCCGCGACCAGCACCCCGCTCGGTCCCTTGAACTGGTGATGGATGGAGAGCTGTCCGACGCTTGCCGCGTAGAACCAGGCGATCGACTGGTACGCCCCGACGGTCCGCGACGTCCCGCCCCACAGCCGTTGCAGCTCCCGCTGGCCGAACAGGTTGCCCCCGGACGAGCTGGCCAGGGTCATGGCGTAGCCGTACGGGTCGGGCGCCCGTTCGGGCAGGCCGGCGTCGGTGAGCGCCAGCCGGGTGGCGGCGAAGCCGAGGTGCGTCCACCTGTCGGTCTGCACCAGTTGCCGGCTGTCGGCGTACGAGCCGGCGGTGAAGTCGGGGACCTCGCCGCCGAAGCGGGTCGGGTAGCCGGACGGGTCGAACAGGGTGATCGGCCCGGTGCGCCGGGTGCCGGCCAGCACGGTACGCCAGTGCGCGTCCACCCCCACGCCGCTGGGCGCGACCACACCGATGCCGGTGACGACCGCCCGCGGGGCGCTCACGCCGCCACCGTCGGGGGCAGCCGGCGGAACACCATCGCCGACTGGAAGCCGCCGAACCCGCTGCCCACCGACAGGGCCACGTTGACGGGCACCTCCCGTGCCTCGTTGGGCACGTAGTCCAGGTCGCACTCCGGGTCGCGGGTGCTCCAGTTGGCCGTCGGCGGCACCACGCCGAACTCGATCGCGAGGGCGCAGGCGGCCATCTCGATCGACCCGATCGCTCCGAGCGAGTGCCCCACCATCGACTTGATCGAGCTGATCGGCACCCGGTACGCGGCCTGGCCCAGCGCCCGTTTGAACGCGGCCGTCTCGTGCCTGTCGTTCTGCCGGGTGCCCGAGCCGTGGGCGCTGATGTAGGAGACCTGCTCGGGGGCGACGCGGCCCTGCCGCAGCGCGTCGGTGACGGCGAGACCCATCTCCAGCCCGTCCGGGCGCAGGCCCGTCATGTGGTAGCCGTTGCTGCGGCTGGCGTAGCCGGCGACCTCGCAGTAGACGTGGGCGCCGCGCCGCCGGGCGTGCTCGGCCTCCTCCAGCACCAGCACCGCCGCGCCCTCGGCCAGCACGAACCCGTGCCGGTCGGCGTCGAAGGGACGGGAGGCGTGCGCGGGGTCGTCGTTGTCGGGGCTGGTCGCCTTGATCGCGTCGAACGAGGCGACGGTGACCGGTGAGATCGGCGAGTCCGCCGCGCCGGCAAGCACGATGTCCGCCTCGCCGTCCACGATGAGCTGGTGGGCGTACCCGATGGCGTCGATGCCCGACGTGCAGCCGGTGGAGACCACCTGCGCCGGGCCGTGCAGCCCGTGCCGGCACGCCACGTCGGCGGCCAGGCTGCTGGGCACCAGCGCCTGGTACAGGTACGGGCCGCCGAGCGCCGCGTCGACAAGCCAGCGCCGGCCGTGGTCGCTGACCCGCACGTACTCCTGTTCCAGGGCCATCGTGCCGCCCACCGCGGTGCCGAGCACCACCCCGGTGCGGTCCCGCTCGGCGTCGCTGAGCATTAGGCCGGCGTCGGCCATCGCCTCGGTGGAGCAGGCCAGCGCGAACTGCACGTACCGGTCGGCGCGGCGTCGCTCGGCGTCGGTGAGCCCGGCGGCGATCGGGTCGAAGTCGCACTCGGCCGCGATCTGCGAGCGGAACGGCGACGGGTCGAAGAAGCTGATCCGCCGGGTGGCGGTCCGTCCCTCGGTGATGGTCTTCCAGAAGCGGTCCCGGCTGGCGCCGCCGGGAGCGACCACCCCGATGCCGGTCACCACCGTGCGCCGCCCGGTCACGATCCGCCCCGTTGCTCGACCAGCTCCGTGTCGACGTGTCCCAGCTCCGGGCGCGGGGCCAACGGGCCCAGGTGGAAGACCACCTCGGCCGGCTCGGATCCGGTGTTGCGCAGCCGGTGCCGCACGTTCACCGGCACGAACAGCGCCTCGCCGGTGGACACCGCCGTGGGCTGGTCGTCCAGGTCGACGGTGATCGCGCCGCGCGCCACGTAGAGGAACTCTTCGCTGTACGGGTGGTAGTGCTCGGCGATCCGCTCCCCCGGCGCGAGGGTGGCCACCCCGAGGAAGCCGGAGGTGCTGCCCACGGTGCGGGGCCCGAGCAGCACCCGCAGTTCGCCGCCGCGCCTCCGGTCGGCCGGTACGTCCGCCGCGGCGATCGGCCGGGTGCCCAGGTCACTCATCGCCGGCCCCCGTCGAGGCGTCGCCGGCCACCGCGCGGTCCTGCACGCCGGCATCCTGGCGGTCCTGCTCCTCGCGCTGCCGGGCGATCCGCTCCACCCGGTCCTTGATGACGGCGAGTTGGATGACGCTGTTGGTGTTGATCCGCTCGGTCATCGCGGCGTTGTCGACAGGCGCGGTCGGCTTCATCGCGAAGTCCTGCGTCCAGGCCATCCGGGTGCCGTCGGCCTCCTCGGTGTAGCGCCAGTGGATCCGCATGTACTCGAACGGCCCGGTCTCCACCCGGTGCGCCCGCACCTGCCGGCTGACCGGGTCGGCGGTGCGTTCGCTGACCCAGCTCCACGCCACGCCGTTCTCGTCGGGGTACATGGTGAGCCGGAACCGCACGGTGTGCCCGTCGCGGTGCAGGATCTCCACCACGGCGTACTCGGTGAACAGCTCGGTCCAGTTCGTCACGTCGTTGGTGACGTCCCAGACCAGCGCCAGCGGGGCGTCGATGACCACGGAGTTCTCGGTGTGCCCGGGCGGGTCGGTGCGGCGGGCGACCAGGTCGGCCACCGCCGGGATGCTCAACTGGCCGGCCTGCTCGGGGATGCTCACCTGCCATCGGTCGGACACGACGGCGGAGAGTTCCAGCAGGGCGAGCGAGTCCATGCCCAGCTCCTCGAGCGAGGCGGCGGGCGCTCGCGCCGCGGCGTCGGCGTCCAGCCCGCAGTGCGCCACCAGGATGTCGGTGATCTCGGCGGTCATCGGGCGACCATGGGTGACGGTCATCGGGTCCTCCGGTTGGGTACGTCGGGCTCCGCGGCGGGCGCGGCGCGGGGTGTGGGGGTGACCGTCGACCGCTGCGCGGGCGCCGGCGACGATGGTGGTGGGAGCGACGGCGACGGTGGTGGTGGGAGCAACGGCGACGATGGTGGTGGGAGCGACGGCGCGGCGAGCAGACGGTCGACCAGGCCTGTCGTGTAGCGGCCCTTGCGGAACGCGGCGTCGTCGAGCACCCGCCGGACGAACGGGATGGTGGTGCGCACGCCCGGCCCCGCGATGTCGAACTCCTCCAGGGCACGCTCCAGCCGGTTGAGCGCCAACTCCCGGTCGGGCGCCCACACGATCACCTTGGCCAGCAGGGAGTCGTACCAGGGGCCGACCAGGTAACCGGCGCTGGCGTGGGTGTCCACGCGGGTGAACGGGCCGCCCGGCGGGGTGAACCGTTCCAGGCGGCCGGGCGTGGGCGCGAAGTCACGCTCCGGGTCCTCGGTGTTGACGCGGCACTCCACGGCGACGCCGTGCAGCCGGATCTCCTCCTGCCGCCACCGCAGCGGCACCCCTGCCGCGATGTGCAGTTGCTCGTGCACCAGGTCGATCCCGGTGACCATCTCGGTGACGGGGTGTTCCACCTGGATCCGGCAGTTGATCTCCAGGAAGTGGAAGCGTTCCTCGGCGTCCACCAGGAACTCCAGGGTGCCCGCGCCGACGAAGCCGACCTCCAGGGCACCCCGTAGCGCGGTCTCGGCGATGGCGTCGAGCGTGGCGGCGGACAGCGCGGGAGCGGGCGCCTCCTCGACGAGTTTCTGGTGTCGGCGCTGCACGGAGCAGTCCCGGGTGCCCAGATGCACCCCGTTGCCGTGGGAGTCGCAGAGCACCTGCACCTCGACGTGTCGGGCCTCAGTGAGGTACCGCTCGACGTACACCCGGTCGTCGCCGAAGGCGGCCTGCGCGGCGGCCCGCGTCCGCGCGTACGCCCGGGCCAGCTCGGCCGGGTGGCGCACCACAGTCATGCCCCGGCCACCGCCCCCGGCGGCGGCCTTCACGATCACCGGGTAGCCGACGGCGTCGGCGACCTCGGCCGCCGCGGCGGCGGTCGCCACCGGCGCGACGCTGCCCGCCGGCAGCGGCAGCCCGGCCCGGCTCATGAGGGCCCGGGCCGAGGACTTGTCCGCAAGCGCCGCCATGACCGCCGGCGGCGGCCCGATGAACGTCAGGCCGTTGTCGGCGCAGATCTCGGCGAAGTCGGCGTCCTCGGAGAGGAACCCGTACCCGGGATGCACGGCCTGCGCGCCCACCTGTCGGGCCGCCTCCACGATCGCTGCGGCATTGAGGTAGCTGCGCCGGCTCGACGCCGGCCCGATCCGGACGGCCTGGTCGGCGAGGCGCACGGCCGCGGAGTCCGCGTCGGCGGCCGAGTAGACCACCGCCGTCCGCACGCCCAGCTCCTTGCAGGCACGCAGCACCCGCAGCGCGATCTCACCCCGGTTGGCGATCAGCACGGTCTCGAACATTCCTCACCCATCCCCGCCGTCAGGCCGGATCCAGCTCGACCAGTGGCTGGTCGTACTCCACCGGCTGGCCGTCCCCGACGAGGATCGCGACCACCCGCCCGGCCCGGTCGGCGGTCACCTCGTTCATCAGCTTCATCGCCTCGACGATCGCGACCGGCTGGCCGGGACGGACCAGGTCGCCCACCGCGACGAACGGCCTCGCGCCGGGCTCCGGCGCGCGGTAGAACGTGCCGACGATCGGCGCCCGGACCGTGGCGCGCCCGGGCACGGGCGGCCGGATCAGCGCGACCGGCGGGCCGGGCACGACCGCGCCCGCCGTCGGGGTGGCACCGGCCGACGGCGGGGCCGGGGGTACGGGCGACCGGGCGGCTGCCTCGTCCGGATGCCACTGGACCTCCAGCACCGTCGTCCCGCTGCACAGCCGGATCCGACGCACCGGCCCGGGAAGTTCGGCGAGCAGGTGTCGCGCCTGCCGACGCAGTCCGACAAGCACCTCCTCGGCGTCCGCGTCGGCCTCCCCCTGCCCGTCCGCCGGGTGCCGCCCGTCCGGGCGGACACCGTCGTGGCCGTCGGCCGCCTCGGGGCCGGGGTGCGTCGCCGGTCGGCCGTCGCCGTCGGGTCGACCGTTCTGGCCGTCCACGGTGGACACGGTGGGCGCGGCGGTCATCGGGCGACCGCCCGGACACCGGCGCGGGTGGCGCCGAACCGGCGGAACCGCTGCCGGCGCAGGCGGACCAGCATCGCGGGCGGCACGTCCAGCAGCGGCAGCAGATTCGCCAGCAGCGCGGCACGCAACCGTCGGGCGGTCTCCGCGGGGTCGTCGTGGGCGGCCGTCGCCGGTTCGGGGACGATCTCGTCGACGACGCCGAGGCGACACAGGTCGGGTGCGGTCAGCCGGAGCGCGCGGGCGGCCTGCGGCGCGGCGGAGCGGTCCGGCCAGAGGATGGCGGCGCAGCCCTCCGGGCTGATCACCGAATAGACGGCGTGTTGGAGCATCAGCACCCGGTCGGCGACGGCGAGGGCCAGCGCGCCACCACTGCCACCCTCACCGGTGATCACCGCGAGGACGGGCGTGGGCAGCACGGTGAGGGTGAGGATGTTCTCCGCGATGGCGGCCGCCTGGCCGTGCTCCTCGGCGCTGATCCCCGGGTCGGCGCCGGGGGTGTCGACGAGCGTGACCACCGGCAGGCCGAGGCGGGCGGCGAGACGCATCAGGCGCAGCGCCTTGCGGTGCCCGGCAGGGCTGGCCATCCCGAAGTTGCGCGCGACCAGGTCGGCGGTGGTGTGCCCCTTCTGGTGGCCGATGACCATGACGTGCCGGCCGGCCAGCCGCGCGACACCGCCGACGATGGCGGGGCAGTCCCCGCCGAGCCGGTCGCCGTGCAGCTCGACGAACCCGTCGAACACCGAGTCCAGGTAGTCCAGGGTGGTGGGTCGGCCCGGGTGGCGGGCCGTCCGCACGGTGTCCCACGCGTCGCGTACCGCAGGTGTCGGGTCGTCGGCCGGCCGCTCCCCGACCGCGCGAGGGCCGTCGGGCACCGCCGGCGGGACCACGCCGGCCAGGCGCTCGTGGTGTGGCGCCGGCTCCTGACGGGGTACGGGCGGACGCGCCGGACGGCCGGCGCGGGCCGCCGCGAGCAGCGCGGCCAGTCGACCCCGCAGCGACCGGCGCTGCACCACCATGTCCACCTGACCGTGGCGCAGCAGGAAGTCGGCGGTCTGGAACCCCTCCGGCAACGCCCGACCGGTGACCTGGCGGATCACCCGTGGCCCGGCGAAACCCATCCGGGCGCCGCTCTCGGCGAGCACCAGGTCGGTGTTCGTGGCGAACGACGCCGCCACCCCTCCGTAGGTCGGGTCGGTGAGCACGCTGACGGTGAGCAGACCCGCCTCCCGCAGCGCGGCGATGGCCTGGCTGACCGTGGCCATCTGCATCAGCGACAGGGCGCCCTCCTGCATCCGTGCCCCACCGGACGCGGTGACCAGGATGAGCGGCACGCGGTCGTCCAACGCCCGCTCGGCGGTCCGGGTGATCAGCTCCCCCACCGCGCAGCCGAGGCTGCCGCCGAGGAAGCGGAAGTCCATCACGGCCAGGGCGGCCGGCTGTCCGCCGATGGTGGCGGTGGCGCAGAGGACCGCCTCGGCCAGGCCCGTGCTGATCCGCGCGGCGCTGAGCCGGTGCGGGTACGGCAGCACGTCGACGAAGTCGATCGGGTCGGCCTCGGGCAGCCGGTCGGGCAGCAGGCGCAGGGAGCCCGGGTCCACGAGCTGCCGCAGTCGTTCCGGGGCGCCGAGCCGGGTGTGCTCACCGCACTCCGGGCAGACGTCCAGGTTGCGTCGCAGCCGCTTGCGGTAGAGCAGGCTCGCACAACCGGCGCAGCGCGACCAGAGCTGCTCCGCGGGCTCGGCGGCGGCGGTCACGAGCGCCTCCCGGCGTCCGGGGCGTCGAACCGGTAGAAGCAGTGCGCCATCGCGTCGCGCGGCGAGCGCCAGGTCGGCAGGTACGGCGAGACGTACGGCCGCAGCCGCTCGCTGACCCGGACGAACTCGGGGTGACCACGGGCGGCCTCCACCGCCTCCTGCGCCGGATGCTCGGTGTCGAGCAGGTGCACGTAGAGATCGTGCAGTCGGTACAGCGAACGGTGCCGGACGCCGACCAGGCGCGGCAGCTCGGTCGCGTCCGACTCGGCGAAGATGTCGGCCACCTGTTCCTCGGCGGTCGGTACGACCTTCGCGACGATAAGCGATCGGTCCATGGCTGGGCCTCCCCCCACGGCGTCCGGGCCGGCCGGTGAACCTCCGGACGCGCTGGACGACTGCGGCCACGATGCGGCAGTCGTCGTCACGGCGGCGTCACCGTGGCAGACCAACCGGCGACGCTGCACGGTGACGCTGCGTTGACGCAACCTGTGCATCGGCTATGCGTCCCATGTGTACGACGCGATCGACGGGAATGACGTTTCAGCAGTTCAGAACCGATCTCACGGTTGACCGCCATCGAGAGCGGGCCACCGCCGGCGTTGACTCAACGTGACCATTATTGATAATCTTCACGGTGGCCAGCCCGGCGGCTCCGACGGGCGGTGCGCGCCTTCACAGCCGTGGTCGCCTGCCATCGACGGTGGCGACACGGCGCCGATCCGGGACACAGCAGACAGTCGGGACGAGCGTTCCGCAGGGGGTGCCGCCGTGGCCGTTGAGCCGTCCGTGCCGACCGCCACAGGTCCCGGCGAGGCCGACCTCGCACTGCACCTGCTCGGCGGTTTCCGGCTCCTGCACGCCACCGCGCACATCGTGGTGCCGCGCGGTCTGCAACGGGTGATCGCGCTGATCGGGCTGCGTCCCGGCGCCACCCGCAGCCAACTGGCCGGGCTGCTCTGGCCCGACGTGTCGGAGGAGCGGGCACTGTCGTCGCTGCGTACCGCGCTGTGGCGGCTGCGGCAGGATCCGTGCTGCCCGATGGTCGTGGCCGGCGACACGGTCCGGCTGGACCCGGCGGTACGCCTCGACGTGGACGACCTCGTGCAGACGGCCGCCCGCGTCCGCAACGGCGACGACCCGCGCACCACCGCAGGGGCGCTCGCCGCGGGCCGGCACGACCTGCTGCCCGGCTGGTACGACGACTGGGTGCTGCTGGACCGGGAACGGCTGCGACAACTGCGCCTGCACATGCTGGAGCAGGTGGCCGCGCAGCACCTCACTGCGGGGCGGCACGGCGAGGCCCTCGAAGCCGCGTTGGAGGCGATGGCCGCCGAGCCGCTGCGCGAGACGCCACACCGGCTGGTGGTGCGCATCCACCTCGCCGAGGGCAACGCCTTCGAGGCCGTCCACGCCTTCTACGTCTACCGCGACCTGTTACGCCGCGAGCTGCGCCTGGAACCCAGCCCGGCGATGAGCGCCCTGCTCGACGACACGCTCGCCCCGATCCGGGCGGCCACCCGCCAGGCGACCGCCGGCCGGGAGACCACCGCCCGACCGTCACCGGCCGGGCGACCCACGTGACGGTGATGTGACACACCCTGCGGCACGGTGGGCGCAACGAGCACGTGACCACCGGCCTCCGGGCCGGGATCGGCCACCGGCGGAAGGGTTCCCATGAGTCGTCTACTGATCGTCAGCCGGATCATCCCGGGCGCGGAGGAGCGGGTCGCCCAGATCTTCGCCGAGTCCGACGCCACCGAACTGCCCGGTCTCACCGGCGTCACGCACCGGTCCCTGTACTGCCTGCACGACGTGTACGTGCACGTCATCGAGACCTCGGACGTCAACCCGGGCGCCCTCGCCGCCGCCCGCAACCACCCGCTCTTCCAGCAGGTCAACGAGCGGCTGGCCGCCCACACGTCGCCGTACCTGTCGACCTGGCGTTCCCCCCGCGACGCCATCGCCGACTGCTTCTACCGGTGGGACGCGGCCGACGCGGCAGCGCCGCACCCGGCCGGCTGACGTGTCCACCGCCCCGCCGCACGTCCTGATCATCGGCGCCGGCACCGGCGGGCTGTGCCTCGCGCACGGGCTGCGTCGCGCCGGGATCAGCGTCGCCGTCTACGAGCGCCACCACCACAGCGCCGAAGGGCTGCTCGGCTACCGGGTGGGCATCGGCCCCACCGGTAGCCGGGCGCTGCGCGAGTGCCTGCCGCCGAAGCTGTTCGCCACGTTCCTGGCCACCTGCGCCCGGCCACCGAGCTACTTCAACGTCGTCACCCAGCGGCTGCGCCAGACCGCCTCGTTCGAGTTGCGGCCGACCGCCGACCCGGTGCACACCGAACACTCGGTGGCCCGGATGGTGCTGCGCCAGGTGCTGCTGACCGACCTGGGCGACGTGGTGCGCTTCGACAAGACCTTCGTCCGGTACGAGCAGCACGACGACGGCGCGGTCACCGCGCACTTCGCCGACGGCACCACCGCCACCGGCGACCTGCTGGTGGCAGCGGACGGCACCCACTCGGCGGTACGCCGCCAGTACCTGCCCCACGCGGTCACCCGCGACGCGGGCACCATCAACATCGCCACCCGCATTCCGCTTACCGCGCAGACCCGCGACCTCGTGCCCGAGCGGGTCCGCAAGGGCATCTCGCTGATCTTCGGCGCCGGCGGCACCATGGGCGTGCTGCACGTGATGGAGTTCAAGTGGGACGCCGACCGCACGATCAAGCCCGGCGTCACCGACGACGACGCCGCCCTGTTGCGGGCCTGGTCCGGCCTGTCGACGCAGACCAGCACCGACTACATCAACCTGATCATCTGGAGCACGGCCCGCCGGTTCCCGGCCGACGTGCTGAAACGCCGAGGTGAGGACCTGATACGCGTCGCCCTGGACCTCACGCCCAACTGGCATCCGCACCTGCGGGAGCTGTTGCGGATGAGCGATCCGGGCAGCGCTCTGCCGATCAAGGTGAGCACGTCCGAGCCGACGCCACCCTGGAAGAGCAGCAACGTCACACTGCTCGGCGACGCCATCCACACCATGACGCCGGGGCGTGGGGTGGGCGCGAACACCGCGCTGCGCGACGCCCGCCTGCTCTGCGAGCACCTCACCCGGGCCGCCGCCGGGGACAAGACGCTGGTGCAGGCCGTGGCGGACTACGAGGCCGCCATGGTGCCGTACGGCTTCGCGCGGGTCGCCGAGTCGCTGAACCGCAGCGGCACCAGCGGCGACGACCGGATGTACCGGCCGGTGGTGGGCCGGCTCGCCCTGCTCGGCGCGCGCGGCTACTTCGGAGTGACAAGCCGGGTGCCTCCGCTGCGCCGGCGCTTCGTCGACGACTTCCACACCTACGAGGGCGACCAGGACTGAGCGCGCCGGGCGGTGGGTACGTCGTCGCGTCCTGTTACTCCGGCTCCCAGGCGATCAGCTGGTCGAAGACGCGCCGGTCGCCGTCGACCCGCAGCGAGTCCGTGTGAATGCGGCCGTAGCAGAACATCACCAGTTCATGTGCCGTGCCCCGGGCGGAGACATGGGCCAGCTCCGGGCCCACGCCCGTGACCGGCGTCGAGAGGCGGGCGGCCCGGGCGCCCTCCGCGGAGAACCAGAGCCGCCAGGAACGGCCCTCGGTGGCGTGGTAGTCGACGACCGCGGGCTCGTGCGGCCACGCGGACGTCGTCGCGACGCAGGTGGTCACGAACTCGTCGACACCGTCGAGGGCCACCTCGTCCGGCAGCGGCTGCGGGGCGCCCACGGTGACCTGGGCGTCGTAGGTGTGCACCGCGACCTGCTGGAGCTGGTGCCGGGCGACGGCACCGGCCGTCTGCGGCGACTGCGAATCACCCCACCACGTCCAGCAACCACGGTCCGGGCCGGCCTCCCGCAGGGCGTCGAGCAGCTCCGCCGTCGACGCGGTGAACCAGGCGAGCAGGGCCTCGCGCTCCCGGGGCACCACCGGGGTGGAGACCGCCGGCGGAGCGTCGGCGGGCCCCGCGGCAACGATGGCGGCCCATCTGCGGCGCCCCTCGCCCAGGTGCTGCACCAGGTCGAACAACGTCCACTCGGGGCAGGTCGGCACCCGCACGTCGAGGCTGGGTGCCGCGGCGACCGCCGCCCGGAAGGCGCTCGACCGTTCGTCCATCAGCCGCAACCGGTCGGCGAACTCCAGAGTCTCTTCCACCGCGGCTTTGTACCACTCTCCTTCCGCCGGCCGACAGCGGATTTCCCCACCGGCGGGCGGCGTACTCGCCGTGGCGGCGACGCTGCGTCACCCGCCGCGCACCCCGCGAGGTGACCCTCGCGACCATGGCGCCTGCGACCGGTCCTCTCTGTCGCCGGTAATGCGCGTGTGCGAAGCTGCGGCGAGTTTTTCTCGTGATTTTTTCGACGAGCAGAGAGGGAGGTTCGCCGTGGAGTGGTCTATCGGACACTCGCTGATAGTGGTACTGGCGTTGTTGCTGGGCCTGGCCGCCGGATGGTTGCTGCGCGGCCGGCAGGACGCACGGGCCAGCGGACAGGGTCGGTCCATCGTGGATGGTGACCCCGTCGCCGGCCTGGCCGTGATCGACGGTCCGGTGCCGCCGGCCGCCACCGACGAGGCCGCCCCGGTGGCGTCCCTGGACGCTCCCCCGGCCGCGGTCGCCGACGAGCCGACTCCGGTGGACACGGTCAGCGCACCGGCCGCCGTGACCACGCCGGACGACTCCGCCCCGGACGCCGTCGACACGGGCGACATGGCCCTCACCGAAGCCCCGCCGCCCGTCCTCGCCACCGAGCGGACCGACGCGGTCGACGACGCGCCCGCGTTCGCGGCCGACCCGGAGCCGGTCGCGGCCGACGAGCAGCCGGCGACGGTGATCGCACCGCGCCAGCCGATGGACGACAGCGCCGACACCCTGCCGGCCGAGACCACCCTGGCCGCGGACACCCCGGCCAAGGCCACCTCGGCCGAGACCGACCTGGCCGCGGACACGCAGGCCGCGGACACGCAGGTGGAGACGAGCCCGGCCGAGACCACCTACGCCGAGGCCATCCCGGTAGAGACCAGCCCGTCCGAGGCTCCGGAGGCCGAGGCCCCGTACACCGAGGTCACCCCGGTCGAGGCGACGCCGGTTGTGGCGACGGCCGCGACCTCGGCGGACGCCGCGGACGCCGAGCCGGTGCGGGCCGCCCCGCCGGTCCGGGTGGCCGACACCACGCCGCCGCAGGCGGACACCGAGCCCACGGCCCCGGCGGACGACTTCCGCCGGATCCAGGGGGTCGGGCCGAAGATGGCGGCCGCGTTGCAGGCGGCCGGCGTACGCACCTACGCCCAGCTCGGCGAGCTGGACGAGCCGGCGCTGCGCGACCTGATCCGGGCCGCCGGTCTGCGTGCGGCACCCGCGTTGGCCACCTGGCCCCAGCAGGCACGGGTGCTGGCCGGCGCCGGTGACCAGGTGACCGCGGTGTTGCCCGGCGGCAGCCAGGGCTGAGTGCCGACAGCGAACCCCCGGGCGCCCGTCCTCCCGACGGTCGGCCGGGGGTTCGCTCGTTGCGGCGGAGAGGTCGGGGCCGAACGCCAGGGCCCTGACCGGCCCGGTGTCCCGGAACCCGCGCCGGACGGGCCGCCCGGACACCCCGGCGTCAGGAAGGCCGAGCCGATCGACCGTCTCCCCGGTCGGGGGACGAGCGTCCGAACCGGGGGTGGCGGGCGCGACCGCTGGCTAGCGTCGGTCGAGGTGGGCCGGACGGCCCGCCGAGTCCACCGGCACCGCAGGAGCAACCGTGCACCTCTCCGCGCCGGAGCCCGGGCACGGCAAGTCCCGACCGCCGGTGCGCGACCCGGATTCCCCCCGCCGGGTGACGCTGCTCGAACTCTTCTTCGACCTGGTGTACGTGGTCGCGCTCGCCCTCATCTCGCGGGGCATGGTCGACCAGCTCGACTGGCATCGGGCCGGGCAGGCGTTGATCCTGCTGGCCGCGGTCTGGTGGACGTGGGCGATCACCACTCTCGTCACCGACCTGTACGACCCGGAACGCACCGAGATCAAGCTGCTGATCAGCGCCGTGATGTTCGGCGCCCTGTTGATGACCACCGCGATCCCGGAGGCGTTCGGCGCACGGGGAATCGTCTTCGCCGCCACGTACGTGACCATCCACCTCGGGCGCGGGCTGTTCCTGATGCCGGCCGTACGCCGCGAGCCGCAGACCCAGCGCAGGGCCATCCGCATCTTCGTCTGGTTCGCCGTGTCGGCGATCCCCTGGATCATCGGCGCGTTCGTCAGCGGCGACGCCCGTCTGGCGTGCTGGGCCATCGCGCTCGCCATCGACTACAGCGGCTTCCGACTCGCGTACCCGGTGCCCGGGTTGGGGGTGGTGCCGGAGCCACAGCGCAACGTCACGGCCGAGCACCTCTCCGAGCGGTACCAGCAGTTCTTCATCATCGCCCTCGGCGACGCCATCCTGACCATCGGCACCATGTTCAACCTGGCCCACTCCGAAGCGCAGAACATCGCCGCGTTCGCCGTGGCGTTCGCGACCACGCTGGTGCTCTGGCGGATCTACGTGCACAAGTCGGGCCAACTGCTGCCGACGGCCATCAAGATGTCCGGAGCGCCGGGCAAGTTCCTGTTCACCGCGCCGTACACCCACCTGCTGATGATCGCCGGGGTGGTGGTCACGGCCTCCGGGTTCGACCTGGTGCTGCACGACCACAACGGCCGTACGCCGCCGGCCTGGGTGGCGGTGATCCTCGGCGGCCCGGCGCTGTTCCTGGTCGGCAGGTCCTCGTTCGAGTACGAGGTGTTCAGCCGGGTGTCGCCGTCGCGGGCCGGCGGTCTCCTGGCGTTGCTGACGATCGCGCCGGCGGCGCTGTACCTGCCGCCGGTCTTCGCCTCCCTGGGCGCCCTGCTGGTGTTGGCCGGCGTCGCGTACGCCGACTACCGCCGCAGTCGCGGCAAGCCGCCGGAGGTCCCCGCCCCGCCGCACTGAACCGCTGCGCCGGCCAGCAGTCCACCCGCGTCCGGCACGTACGGGTCGACGCCGAGCACGGTCAGCAACTGGTGCACGGTGGCGGTGGCGGCGGTGAGCACCGGCCGTTCGAGGCGGGCCTCCACCAGCGGCACCGCGTCAAGCGACGGCAACTGCACGCAGGCGGAGACGACCACGGCGTCCACGTCGGTCACGTCCAGCCGGTCGGCCAGCTCCACCAGCCGCGCCGTCGGGATGCGGCCCACCGCCACGTTGTCCGGCTCGCCGAGGCTCACCGCCTCGGTGACCCGCACGCCGTACCCGGCGAGGTAGTCGACGACTGTCGCGGTCAACGGCGGCAGGTACGGCGCGATCAGCGCCACCCGGCGCGCGCCCAACGCCCGCAGTCCGGCCACCAGCGCGCCCGCGCTTGTCACCACAGGCATGTCGTGCCCGGCCCGCACGGCCGCCCGGCCCAACCGCCGCTCGGCCCGCTCGTGCGCGCCGACGCCCTCGCACATCACCGCCACCAGGCAGGCGTACGCGAGCACGTCGCACCGGGCGTCGGCCAGCTCGGCCGCGCAGCGGACCGACGAGCGGTTCATCCGGGCCAGCTCGTCGGCTGTCACCTGGTGCAGCCGCACCCGGCTGGCGTGGGTGGTGAACCGGGTCGTCGGGTCGACGGTCTCCCGCCGACGCAGCAGCGCCGGAATCTCGGTCTCCATGGTGGTGTTCGAGCTGGGCACCACCAGGCCGACCCGGTAGTGGCTCACACCAGCGCTCCCGCGTACCCCCGGACCTGCAACCGCCGCGCGGCGGTGTCGCCGAGGCGCACCTGGAGGCCCAGCGGCGCGGCGGCCCGGCGGACGTCGTCCAGGTGCAGCGAACCGTGCCGGTCCACGGTCAGCACCGGCGGCTCCTCCAGCTCGCCCTCCGGCGCGTGGAACGAGAGCAGGGTCACCGACGTGGTGAGGTAGCCGGGGTAGGCGGCGCGGGCGGCCGCCTCGTCCGGGTGGGCGAGCACCACCAGGTCGTCGAGGTGGGTGAAGTCGGCGGCGAGCGCGCCGGCCTTCCAGTGCGCCGGCTCCTCGGTCGCCCCGGTGTGGTGTCGGGACCGGTTCGCCGACGTGATGTAGAGGTGATCGGTGCCGGTCTCGGCGAGCGCCCGCTCGAAGAACGCGTTGGACGGGCAGGTCAGACCGGGAGCGATGACCTGGGTGGTACGCAGGCCCCGGTCGATCTGGGTGAGGTGCTCGGGCAGCCGGTCGGCGGCGGGCCCCCGGAAACCGAACGGCCCGGCGCCGTAGAGGGCGTCCATCAGCGCCCGCACCCGGCCGATCGGCAACCGGGGCGAGATCCGGGACCAGTCGAACATCCCCGGGATCCGCCCGACGGCGGTGGTGATGCTGCCGACCTGCTGGACCGGGCGACCCTTGGCCAGGTTGACCCGGCGCACGGTGGCCGCGTCCGGCCTGGTGACGATGACGTAGAAGTTGGCGAACGCCGCCGCGACGACCGCGCCGCGGGCGAGCGCGCGGGCCGCGACCGCGACGTCCTCGGGGCGGTCGATGTACAGGGACGGGGTGGGGGCGTTCATGGGTCCTCCTCGGCGGGGCCGTGAGGCAGTTCTACGTCCGGCGGCCCGTGCGGCAGCCGCGTTGGTCGGCGATCCGATAGCCGACCGTCGGGACGCGATGCGGGCGGCCGATGCCGGTGCGGTACCGACGGCGGACGGCATCGGCCGGACGGAGGATCCGGAGTGGGTGCCGGGCGCTCACCGTTAGCCGCGCGACCCGATTGGGTACAACGCCTGCACCTCAGATCCACCACATACCTTCAGGAGGCAGCGATGCGCGGCACCTCGATACTCGGAGTCATCGTCGTGATCTGGCTGGTGATCGGCGCCATCGCCGGCGGTCAGCGGGGTTACTACAGCGGCGACGACACCAACTGCGCCGAGGCCGGCACGATCCTGGTCACGATCGTGGCCGGACCGCTGAACTACATCGGGGCCAACCCCAAGGTCGACTGCAAGCTGCCCGAGCCGTCCAAGTAGGACGAACACGGTCCACCGGCCCGCGCCCGTCCGGGGCGCGGGCCGTCTGCTGTCCGGGGCACGGGAGCACCGCCACACCGCCTGGGGCACCGCCACACCGCCTAGGGCGTCCTAGGAGGCTAGCTGGGACGCCGGGGCGGCGTTTGTCCTTCCCGAGGACGGGAACCGACCGGCGTCAGCGGGCGGACGGAATCGGGAGCGTGCCATGCAGATCGGCTACAAGCTGGCCTCGGAGGGTTTCGGGCCGCAGGAGATCATCCGGCAGGCCGTCCGGGCCGAGCAGGCCGGCTTCGACTTCGTCGAGATGAGCGACCACTTCCACCCCTGGCTTGACGCGCAGGGCCACTCGTCCTTCACCTGGAGCGTGCTCGGCGCGATCGCGGCGAGAACCACCACGCTCCGCCTGGCCACCGGCGTCACCTGCCCGACCGTGCGCTACCACCCGGCGATCATCGCGCAGGCCGCGGCGACCATGGCGCTGATCTCCGACGGACGCTTCACCCTCGGTGTCGGGGCCGGTGAACGGCTCAACGAACACGTCGTGGGCCAGGGCTTCCCCAGCGTGCGGGGCCGACACGAAAGGCTGCGCGAGGCGCTGGAGATCATCCGGCTGCTCTGGCAGGGCGGCTACCAGTCGTACGAGGGGCGACACCTGCACCTGGAGGACGCCCGGATCTTCGACCTGCCGGACACCCTGCCGGTGATCGCGGTCGCGGCCAGCGGGGAGGCGTCCGCCCGACTCGCCGCCGAACTGGGCGACGGGCTGTTCGCCACCGATCCGGATGCCTCGATCGTCGAGCACTACCGGCGAGCCGGCGGATCGGGCCCGCGCTACGCCGAGGTGCCACTGGCCTGGGCCACCGACGAACAGCAGGCGGTGCAGGCGGTGTTGCAGACCAGCCGGTGGATGGTCACCGGCTGGAAGGTGATGAGCGAGCTGCCGAACCCGGTCAACTTCGACGCGGCAAGCGCGCACGTGGAGGAGAAGCACATCCGCCAGCTCTTCGCCGTCGGCCCCGATCCCGAGCCGCACGTGGCGAAGGTCCGGTCGTACGTCGACGCCGGCTTCGACCACATCGTCCTGCAGAACGCCGGCGGCGACCCCGACGGCTTCCTCGACTTCTTCGCCGCAGACCTCTCCCACCGACTGCGCGCGCTGGGCTGACGCGGCCGGCTGCGCGAGCTGGGCCGACGCCCCCGGCTGCGCGCACTGGGCCGACGCCCCCGGCTGCGCGCACTGGGCCGACGCCCCCGGCTGCGCGCACTGGGCCGACGCCCCCGGCTGCGCGCACTGGGCCGACGCCCTCGGCTGCGCGCGCTGTGCCGGAGCGCCACGGCAGCCGCCCGCCCGGACGACTGTCCGGGCGGGCGGGTGCGCTCAGGATGGATGCGCTCGACGACGAGGTGGGGATTCGACGACTCAGCGGAAGCAGTGCGCGATCGGGACCGTACTGCCCTCGCAGTTGGTCGGCTCGTTCTCGACGACCACGCTCTCATCGTCGATCTTGACCTGGGCGTGCTCGGCGAAGATGCCGCCGGGCTTCACCGTGGCCGCGTTGTGGGTGACCTTGCTCGTGTAGAGCGCCACCGAGCCCGCGGTGGCGTAGATGCCGCCGCCCTTGGACGTCGCGCCGACGGCCTCGTTGCCTGTCACGTCGCTGCCGCGCACGAGCAGGTTGGACTTCTCGGTGTAGATGCCCGCCCCGATGCCGTGCGTGGTGTTGCCGTCGACCACGCTGTCGTCGAGGGGCAGCAGGCCCTTGACGGTGGAGATGGCCCCACCGTTGACGGTGGAGGTGTTGCCGCGGATGGTCATCCTGCGCATCACCAGCACCGCGTCGGAGTTGGCGGCGCCACCGCCGACCTGCGCGGTGTTGTTCAGCAGCTCGGTGTCGTACACCTTGGTCCGGGCCGAGAAGCTTGCCAGACCGCCGCCCTGCCCGGCGCTGTTCTCGGCGAGCGTGGAGGTGTCCACGTCCGCCGCGCCCCGGTAGTTGCCGAGCCCGCCGCCGTAGCCGTTGGCGCTGTTGTGGCGGAACTCCGAGCGCTTCAGCGTCAGCACGCCGCCGTTGAGCAGGCCCCCGCCCTTGCCCGCGGCGCCGGAGGCGCTGTTGCCGACGAAGGTGGAGTCGGTGACCACCATGTTGCCGTCGTTGAAGATCCCACCGCCGCCGCCCTCGGGCGAGAGCGAGGTGCTCTGGGTGACCGTGACCCGCTCCACCACGGCCGTCGCGCCGTGCACGACGTGCACGCTGCCGCCCTCGATGAGCGAGCGGCCGTTGTGCAGCTCGAGGTCCCGCAGGGTCAGCTCGCCGCCGTCGCGGACGGTGAAGAAGCGGAACGGCGCGGCCTGGGCGTCGCGGGCGATTGTCGCGCCGGCGCCGTCGATGGTGATGCCCTGGTAGATCACCGGCAGGCCGGACGTGTCGTCGGCCGGGTTGTGCGGCGGAGCGTCGGCGTCGCCGGGGGTCTCCGCGGCGTCGGCCTGCTCCCGGGCGTCGCGGATCCCACCGTCGTACTGGTCGGTCTCGTGGAACGCCTCGGTGAGGGTGTACCGGCACCGGGGCGCGAGCCGCAGTTCCCCGCCGCCCTCCGCGTTGGCCGTCACCAGCGCGGACACCAGCTTCGCGGCGTCGCAGGGCACCTCGATCACGCCGTGCCTGCCGGTGCCCGGGGTGTTCGGCCGGGCCCGCTCGGCGTCGTCGCCGCCCCGCTCCGGCGCGGACCGGTCGTCGGCCTGCCGGTCGTCGTCGCGGGCGGCCGGGGTGGTCAACCTGCCCAGGCCCGGGAGGGAGAGGTCGCGGTCGGCCGCCGCGGCGGCGCCGGCCGCCCCCACGACCAGACTCCCGGCCAGGAGCCCACCGGCTAAGAACCATCGGGACCGCCGTCGGGGTCGTGCCGGGCGGTCTCCTCGGTACGTGGACATCAGGTGCCTGCCTTCCTGGGTACGTGACGTGACCGCGCCGATCGGGGCGTGGGGTGCTCGACGTGCCGCCGACCACCAAAGGTCACCATAAGACCGCAATACGGACAGGAAGGTGTGAACGTGAATAGTGCTGTCATTCATCTTTTACGACACCAGACGTCGCGTGCTCACCCGCCGACGTGGATGCCGGGCCGACGCAGCGGGTCCGGCTCGGTACGACGAATGATCTCCCGCACCACCGGCGGGGTGTCCCCCCGGCCGAGGATCAGGTACCGCAGCAGGTGCGCGATCGGGCTGCCCTCCGACCACTCGAAGTGCGCGTGCGGGCGTACCCCGGTGGCGTCGCGCAGCGCCAGCAGGATCGCGGCGATCGCGTTCGGCGCGGCCGGGCTGCTGGCCCGCAGCACCCGGAAGCCGGCCACCTCGACGCCGTGCACCCGGAGCACCTGGCTGAACTCCGACGGATCCACCACGTCGATCTCCAGGAACAGCACGTCGGCGGCACCGGGCACCGGGTTCATGCCCCGCTGCGCCCGCTCCTTGATCGTGTACTCCTTCACCGAGCCGCTCTGCCGCTTGTTCGCGATGAGGTGCAACTGCCCGTCGTGCGCCAGCGACTCGGCGACGAACCGGCGGGCCTGCTCGTCGAACTCGATCCGCTCGGCGCGCAGCTCAGTCGTCCGGGTGACCCGGGAGATCAGCGACACCACGATGATGCCGAGAATGAACAGCGCCGAGATGGTGATCCCGTCCGGCTGCTCGACGACGTTCTCCAGCAGCGCGTACAACAGCACCAGGGTCAGCACCGTGAAGCCGACGCCGGCGGCGCGCTGACGGTGCCGCACCGCGGAGATGGTCACCGCCACGGCGCCGGAGACCATCATCGCCAGGATGCCTGTGGCGTACGCCCCGGCCTGGGCGTTGACGTCGGCCCGGAAGGCGATCGTGATGGCGACGCTGACCACGGTGTAGACGATCACCACCGGGCGTACCGCCCGCGCCCACTCCGGGGCCATGCCGTAGGAGGGCAGGTAGCGGGGCACGATGTTGATCAGCCCGGCCATGGCCGACGCGCCCGCGAACCAGAGGATGAACACGCTGCTCACGTCGTAGACGGTGCCGAACACCTCGCCGAGATAGGTGTGCGCCAGGAAGGCAAGCGCCCGACCGTTGGCGGGGCCACCCGGGCGGAACTCGGCGGCGGGGATGAGCGCGGTGGTCACGAAGGTCGTCGAGATCAGGTACACCGACATGATCAACGCGGCGGTGGTGAGCAGCCGGCGGGTGTTGCGGATCCGGGCGGCCAGCCGGGCCGCCCGGTCCGGGCCGTCGGCCGACACCAGCGGCATCATGCTGACGCCGGTCTCGAAGCCGGACAGCCCCAGCACCAGCAGCGGGAACGCCAGCACGGCGGTGAGCAGGACGTGACCCGCCCCGCCGCCCGCGGTCACCGCGGTGGTCCAGTCCGACACGATCGCGGGGTCCTCGACGATCCGGGTGACCGCGACCACCACGATCACCGCGTTGAGGACGAGGAAGACCGCCACCAGCGGAATGGCCACCACCACGGCCTCGCGGAAGCCGAGCAGGAAGACGCCGCCGAGGACGAGCAGCAGCGCCACGGTGACCACCACCGGCACCGCCGGGCCGTGCAGGGCGTCGGGCAGGTACGGGTTCTCCAGCAGGTGCACTGTGGCGTCGGCCGAGGACAGCGTGATCGTGATGATCCACGAGGTCGCCACGAACCCGAGCAGCACGAGCACGAAGATCTTGCCCCGCCAGAACGGCAACAGCCGTTCCAGCATCGCCACCGAGCCCTGCCCGTGCGGGCTCTCCTGGGCCACCCGGCGATACATGGGCAACATGCCGAACAGGGTCAGCGCGACGATCAGCAGGGTCGCCAACGGGGACAGCGCTCCGGCGGCAACGGCCGCGATGCCCGGCAGGTACGACAGGGTGGAGAAGTAGTCCACGCCGGTCAGGCACATCACCTGCCACCAGGCGTGCCTGCGGTTCTGCCCCTCGCTCGTCTCCGGGCCCGGCGGCTGCACCTGGTGCTCGAAGAGCCACCGGCGCAGCGGACTGGCAGGCGGCGCCGACCGGGCCGGGCTGGCGACCCGCTCGGGCACCACGACACCCTGCCGGCCGCCGGCGTGCGGGCGGGCCGGGTCACGGGCGGCGCGCAGGGCCGGGTCCGGCCCGGTCGGCGTGTGGCGTCGTCCGCTCCAGCGTCGCGGTTTCGCCCGGTGCTCGTCAGCCATCGCCCGTCCCACCCTCGCAGGTCCTGATCCGACGGTAGGTGGTAGCCGACCCTCCGACCGGCGAACGGGGTACGCGGATGGCCTGCTCAGGGCAGGTCCTCATCCGGCGAGCAGCCGAGCCAGGGCCGGCGGGTCGGCGACGGTGACCGTGGCCGCCGGATGCCGGGGCCAGCCGCCGGGCGCCAGGGCCGGCACCCGCACACCGAAGCGCAGGCAGACCCCGCCCGCCGTGCTGCTGCCGAAGCTCACGCCGCCGTCGGCCAGCGACAGGTGGGGGCCGATCACCCGCCACCAGCGGTACGGGCCGGCCACCTCCGCGCCGAGCACGTTGTCCCGGCCGGTGCGCAGCCGCCACGGCCCGTACCGGATCACCAGGTCCCGGTCGGTGACGGCGACCCAGGCCGTCGCCGGCCGGACGCCCAGCAGCGCCAGCGCCGGACGGAACGCCGGGTCGAAGCGGAACGGAAACCGGGTCGGAGCGGAGGTCATCGCGCACCGGGACGGGCGGCGGGTCGCGGAACCGGGCCACCCGGCCGCAGCGGGCCGGGCCGCGCGGGGCGGGGTCGGGCGGCGGGCCGGCGGCGGGCCAGGACGGTCATGGCGCGGGCGTACCCCGTACGGGCCGACCGACACC
>NZ_HF570108.1:3951593-3975721 GCF_000297395.2 Micromonospora lupini str. Lupac 08
CACCGCGCCGGCCGGCGGCCCGTCCCGTAACCGCCGGCCGGCGCAGCGAGCCCGGCCCGCACCGGCTCCCCCGCCGCCGGCCGGCACCCCCCGGGCCGGCCGACGACGGCAGACGGTCGACACCCCCCGAGCCGACCGGCTGACTCCCCGCCGCCGCCCGGAGAACACCGGTCGAAAGGCGGGTGGGTGGAGCTGGTGGGGCGGACGCGCCCCCGCGCTCCGCCGCCCCCACACGGGCGGAGCGCGGGGACCCCCCGTCCCGGCTACTGCAGGAACGCCCCGAGGGGCGAGAGCAGCAACCGGCCGAGCGCCGCGGCGTTGTCGTCCAACCGCGTGCGCTCACACTCGCGGGCGTCCGGATCGTGCCGGCACCGCCAGATCTTCTGCGCGTTGCGCCAGGCGACATCGCGGGTGTACTCGACCAGTTCCCCCTGGTACCAGTCGTCGATGTCGCCGTTGAGCATGTCGATGAGCAGCTGCCACCGCTCCAGATAGCCTCGGCGCAGGCCGGGGATCTTGTCCGCGAAGATCTTGTTGATCTCGAGGTAGTCGTGGTGCTGGTCGGTGCCGTCGACCGGCTCCGACTCCAGATGGTCGAACGTCGTCACCAACGCGAACGGCAGGTCGAAGTTGATGTGCGCGTTCACACCGGCCGCCGCCGACGGCAACGGACGGGCGTCCGGCCCGCGCATCCGCGAGAACAGACACGACCACGCCTTCGGCGTGCCGGGGCTGGAGTCGGTCCACAACCGCAGGGCGTCGAAGTAGCGGGCCGCGAACTCGACGTCCAGCCGGGAGAGGAACACCGGGTCGACGAAACGGTCGTCGTACAGGCCGTCCAGCACGCTGCTGGTGATCGTCAGGTAGAGCCTGTTGAAGTCGGCGAGCGGGCAGCTCTCCTCAAGCGGCGGCAGCCGCACCAGCATGTCCTGGAGCTTGGTGAGGTGATCGACCACCGCCGGCACGTCCGCCGGGTGATCGGCGAGCAGGTCGACGATGTCCCGGTGCACGGGCCCCCAGACGGGTTCGGTCATCTCTCCTCCATAGTGGTCGTGACGCCCCCGGGACGCCGTCGACGGGGCTCAGCCTCTCAGCCGAGGCCCGCCGTCGGGATCAGTAGAACGACGTATCCCGGCGCGCACACGCGCCGGGGATACGTACCGGTGCCGTCAGCCGCGGGAGTTGCGCAGCATGATCGCGCTGGCCTGGACGCGGGTGCGGACCTGGAGTTTGTCGAAGATGTGCGACACGTGCACGCCGATGGTCCGTTCGCTGATGAACAGCCGCTGCCCGATCTCCCGGTTGGTCAACCCCTCCGCGACGAGCGCGAGCACCTCGCGCTCCCGCGCGGTGAGAGCCGCCAACTCGTCGTCGACCGGATCGGCCGACGCGGCGGCGCGCGCGCCGTCGGCGTCGCGCTCCTCAAGCGACACCCGGGCCCGCCCCGCCAGCTCCCGGATCTCCGAGGTCAACGGCACCGCGCCCAACCCCTGCGCCACCCGGTACGCCTCCCGCAGCAGCTTGCCGGCGGTGGCCACCCGACTGCGCCGGGCCAGCAGGGCCTCGGCCTGCCGGAGCCGGGAGTACGCCGCCGGATAGGGGTGGTTACGGCGGTCCCACTCGGCGACCGAGGTGGCCCACAGGTCCGGGTCGCTGCCGTCGAGGCGGCTCACCTCGGCGGCGCACAGGGCCAGGAAGCCCTCCACCACCGACCGCACCGGTCGGGCCGCTCCGGCGCTCTTGCGGGCCATCCGGTCGGCGACGTCGCGCAGCCGGCGCACGGCCGTCGGGTCCACGGCCACGGTGCGGCTGGCGTGCGCCTCCGCCTCGGCGCGCAGCCCGTGCCAGACCAGGGCGGACAGGATCATCACGTCGTCGGAGCGGCTCTCGGTGAGGCCGCGCTGCACCGCCAGCCGCGCCACGTCGTGCCGGCCCTCCCACATCGCCAACCCGGACCGCAGGGTGAGCAGCGGAATGACGTGTCGTGCCCCACCGCCGGCGAGCAGGGTCGCCACCGCGTCGAGGTCCCGGCTGGCGGCGTCGATGTCGCCGTAGCCCACCGAGAGCCGGCAGCGGGCGAGCAGCAACTCGACGGCGTCCGCGCCGGACGGTCGGTGCCGCAGGGCCGCGGCGACCACCTTCTCCGCCTCGGCCCACTGGCCCACCCGGAACAGCCCGTTGATGGCGATGGCCAGCAGTCGGGTGCCCCAGGTGCGACCCAGCCCCAGCTCGGCGACCCGCTCGGCACCCCGCCGTGCCACCACCACGCCCTCTTCGAGGATGTTCAGCGGCCCGGTCAGCAGCTCCGCCAGGTGCAGGTACGCGCAGGCCACGTCCTCGGGCTGGCCGGCGCGCTCGGCGGTGTCGAGGGCGTCGCGCATGACCGCCAGACCGGCGTCCGGGTCCTCCAGAAAGGCGTCGCTGAAGCCCAGCGCCGAGCTGGCCAGGACGACCTCGGTGGCGGAACCCTCCACGTTCTCGGCCAGCGCCAGCGCCTCCCGCGCCCGCTCGCCGGCGTCGGCGTAGCGGCCCAGGTGCAGCAGCAGTTCGGCCAGTCGCGCGGCGGCGGCGGCCCGGTCCCGCGGCGAGCAGTCCGCGGCCTCCAGCACCCGCTCGTACTCCTCCTCCGCGAGCGCCGAGCGCCCCGCGGCGGCCAGATAACGTGCCCGGCGGATGTGCAGCGCGCAGGTCGGCGCGCCGCCGCGCACCGCGGCCAGCTCCTCCAGCAGCGCCAACGCGCGGGCGTGCTCCCCGCAGTGGTGGGCCGCCTCGGCGGCGTTGCCGAGCAGGTCGATCCGGTCCACCTCCAGCGAGCCGGAGTCACCGGCCAGGTGCAACGCCGCCGTCCAGTGGCGGTGCGCCTCGGCGTAACCGTGCAGCCGCTCGGCCTCCTGGGCGGCGGCCACCGCCGCCGGCAACGCCCGCGCCGGCTCACCGGCCAGCCGCCAGTGATGCGCCAGCCGGGCCTGGTGCAGCTCGCCCGGCGCCGCGGTCAGCGCCTCGGCGTAGCGGCGGTGCAGCCCGGAACGCTCAGCCGGCAGCAGCTCGTGCGCCAGCACCTCGGCGACGAGGCGGTGCCGCAGCCGGTAGCCGTCGTCGGCGCCGACCAGCAGCCGGTGCGCGACCGCGGCACGCGCGGCGTCGATCAGCTCGTCCTCCGGCAGCCGCAACACCTCGGCCAGCAGCCAGTGCTGCACGGGCTCGACGCCCGCCGCGACGGCGTGCACCACGGCGTGCGCATGCTGCGGCAGGGCGTCGACCCGGTCGAGGAAGATCTCCCGCAGCGTCTCGGACAGCCCGTCCCGCCCGTCGCGCAGGTCGCGGGCCAACTCCTCGATGACGAACGGGTTGCCGCCGCTGCGCTGCCACACCTGCTCGGCCGCGTCGGGCGGGAGCGCCCGGCCGACCACCGCGGCGGCGAGCTGCTCGGTGCCGGCGCGGTCCAGCGGGGACAGGTCGAGCACCCGGACGGTCCGCAGCCGGCGCAGCTCGGTGAGCACCCGACGCAGCGGATGCGCGCCCTGCAACGACTCGGCCCGCACCGCGGCCAGCACGGACAGCTGGAGGTCACCGAGACCGGCCAGCAGATAGAGCAGGAGCTGCCGGGTGCTGCGGTCGACCCACTGGAGGTCGTCCAGGATCAGCACCAGCGGTCGCCCCTCGGCGATCAGGTGCAGGCCCCTGGAGACGCGCTCCAGCAGGGCGCCCGCGCCGTCCGGGCCGCCCGTCTCGTCGGCGAACATCTGCAACAGCCCGCGTACCGCCGAGGACGTGCGCGCCTGCGCGGCGGACAGGTCCGCGTCGAAACGCCGCAGCGCCTGCAGCAACGGGTGCAACGGCGAGGCGTCGCCGATGTCCAGGCAACTGCCGGTCAGCACCAATGCGCCCTGGTCGCGCAATCGGGCACCGATCTCACCGAGGAGGCGGGTCTTACCCACTCCGCTCTCACCGGTCAGGAAGACGGCGGCCGTCTGCCCCTGTGCCACGTCACCGAGCAGCGCCGACCGAACCGTCTGCACCAGCTCGGCCCGGCCGACGAGCGGTGCGGTGTCCACATCGCTGGCCATGGGACGCAGCCTAATCACACGCCCCCGTACCGTTCTACGGCCATCTGCCGCTTGTGGTACTCCTCGCGTCGACATTGCGACTAATGGTTGCGAGTGGCCGACATACGTCGTTCTGCCGATCCCCCGTCAGCCCAGGGGTGCGAATCTCCGAGGGTCGTCAGCCATCAGCGGGGGAAGGACCGGTGCGCACCCATGATCACTAGCGTCGCCGACACGCAGCGGACCGACCGCCCACACTGGCCGGTGCCCGAGGAGCGACGGACGGTCACCGTGCTGTTCGCCGACATCGTCGGCTCCACCGCACTTGTCGACCGGCTCGACCCGGAGGACGTCCGCGCGTTGCAACGGGCGTACTTCGACACGGTCGCCGACGTGCTGCGCCGCTGGCACGGGGTGGTCGAGAAGTACGTCGGCGACGCCGTGATGGCACTGTTCGGCGCGCGACACTCGGACGGCTTCGACGCGTACCGGGCGGTGCGGGCGGGGCTGGAGATCCAGGCCGCGCTGGACCGCCGGCCGATCCTCGGCGACATCACGCTGCGGGTCCGCGTCGGGGTCGCCACCGGCGAGGCGGTGGTCGACCTGGGCGGCGCGGTCAGCGGCGGCCACGGCGTGGCCAGCGGCGCGGTGATCACCACCGCGGCGCGCCTGCAGGAGTACGCCGCACCCGGCGCCGTCGCGCTCTGCGCCGCCACCGCGCGGGCCACCGCCGGTCTCATCGTGCAGCGTCAACTGGCGCCGGTGCCGGTCGCCGGCCGGGTGCCGCCGATGGCCGTGTGGCACGCCGCCGGCCTGGCGCGACCGGGCGCCGGCCGGCACGACGGCCCGCTGATCGGGCGCCGCCGCGAGCTGGCCGGCATCACCGACCAGGTGATGCGGGCCCTGCATGAGCGCGACCCGCGCTGGTTGTCCCTGGTCGGCCCGAGCGGCAGCGGCCGCAGCCGACTGCTGCACGAGCTGGCCCGCGCGCTGCGCACGGTGGACGGAATGCCGGTGCGCTGGTGCGTGGTGGGCTGCCCGCCGTACCCCGACCAGGTGCTCGCGCCGATCGCCGACCTGGTCCGCGGTGTCGCCGGCATCCGCCGCGGCGACGGCCCGGCGACGGTCCGCGACCGCCTGACCGACACCCTGACACCGCTGTACCCGGCGGGCCGGATCGCGGGGGCGGTGGCGGCGCTGCAAGCGCTGCTGACCACCCCGGACGGTTCGGCCGGAGCGCTGGCCGCCGCGGCGATCTGTCGGGACGCGCTGCTACGCCTGGCCGCCCACCGGCCGCTCGTCGTCGCCGTCGACGACGTGGACCGTGCCGCGCCCGCCGTGAGCCGCTTCCTGCACGGGCTGTTCGCCGCGGCGGCGGCGCGCGGGCTGCCGCTGGCGGTGCTCACCGTGCATCAGCCGCAGTGGGCCGACACCCGACCCGGGCCGGCCCGCCGGGTGCCCATCCGTCCCCTGGCCACGGTGCAGTCCGGGCGGCTGTTGCGCCACCTCCTGACCCGCGCCGGGCAGACGGTGGCCCTGGTCGACCGGCTGCTCCCGCTGGCGGGCGGTCGGCCCGGGCACGCCGCCGCGTACGTGGCGTCGATCGCGGCGGGCGCGGACCCGACGGCGCTTCCCGACTCGGTCCGCCGCCACACCGACGCCGAGCTGGACCGGCTCGACGGCGAGCGGCGGGCGGTGCTGATGGCCGCCGGCACCCTCCCCGGCGTGCTCTCCGGCGCCGCCGTCGACCGGGCGCTCGGCTGGACGCCGGGGCGGTCCGCTCCGCTGCTGCGCGCCCTCGTCGCCGCCGGACTGCTGCGCCAGGACCACACCCGCGGGTACGCGTTCGTCGCACCGACGCTGCGCCAGGTCGCCGCCGAGCGGCTTCCGCGTGCGATGCGCGCCGTGTTCGCCGGACGGGCGGCCGCGTCCCCGCCCGGCGTCGCGCACCCCGGCGCTGACCGACGCACCCAGCTCCGGCGCAACGCCGGCCGGTCCACCGTCCGCGCCGCCGCCGACCGCACGGCCGCCAACCGTGCCGTCGCCACGCACGCCACCCCCATGCGCGCCGCCGCCAACCGTGCCACCGCCGTTCACGATGGCGCCGTACCTGTCGGTGCCGGCGCGGTCGGCACCGGCCCGGTCGAATCCGGCCCGGTGGAAGCCGGCGCGGTCGGCACCGTAGTGGGCGGCGCCGGTGGTGGCTGGTCGGTGGGGAACGCCGAGATCGTCCGCCTCGACGCGGTTCGCGCCCGGGCCGGCGGCCTCGACACCCGCTTCGCGGCACCGCCCTCCGGCTCCGTCGGCCCGGCTTGGCGACACCGACGCGTCCGCACCCCCACGATGGCCACCCCACCAGCCGCCCCGACGCGCGGGAGCGACAGTCCACCCGTCCCGCGCCGACTCCGAGCGGTCGCGTCGGCCGGCGACGTCCCGCCGACCGCGACGAGCCATCGGCCGCCCACTGTCGTCGAGCGGCCGCTGCCGTCGATCCGCGCGGCCGGCGCGCGTGTCGTTCCCCGTCCACCGTCGGCACGCCGGTCGGACGGCCTGGCCGCCTCGGCCTGACCGCGGCAGGCCCGCGTCGACAACGGACGCGTCGACGGCCGCCCCCGGCGAGGATCGTGATGGTGACGCCACGATATCGCCACGTCAGGGGTTCGGCGGGAGAGGAGAGCCGCCCGGCGCGGGTGACTAGGATTGGCGCAGTCATGCTGCTACGGGTGCTCGGGCCGCTCGAGGTCGAGGTCGACACAGGCGGACCGGTCGACCTCGGCGGCCCCCGCCAACGCGCCGTTCTCGCGCTGCTGCTGGCGGCGCGCGGCGAGGTCGTCTCCGTCGGCCGGATGATCGAGGAGCTGTGGCGGGGTGACGCGCCACCCCGGGCGATCGTCTCCCTCCAGGCGTACGTCTCGCACCTGCGCCGCGTGGTCGAGCCGGCCCGCGAGCGCCG
Source organism: Micromonospora lupini str. Lupac 08 (assembly GCF_000297395.2). GTDB lineage: Bacteria > Actinomycetota > Actinomycetes > Mycobacteriales > Micromonosporaceae > Micromonospora > Micromonospora lupini. Next base: position 3,958,593 of record NZ_HF570108.1, read on the forward strand.
CGCGCCGGCGCGGGTCCTGGTCACCGTGCCACCCGGGTACGCGCTGCGGGTGCCCGCCGACGCGCTGGACGCCGGTCGGTTCGAGGCGCTCCTGATCGAGGCCCGCTCGGTGAGCCTCGCCGACCCGGAGCGCGCACGCCCGCTGCTGCGCGCCGCGCTCGACCTGTGGCGTGGCCCCGCGTACGCCGAGTTCGCCGCCGAGCCGTGGGCGCAGTCGGAGGTGCTGCGGCTGGAGGAGCTGCGTCTCGTCGCCCGGGAGCTGCTGCTCGACGTGACAGTGCGCTGCGGCGACGCGGCCGAGGCGGTGCCGGAGGCGGAGCTGCTGACCCGGCAGGCGCCGCTGCGGGAGGAGGGCTGGCGGCTGCTGGCGTTGGCGTTGTGGCGTACCGGTCGGCAGGGGGACGCGCTCGCCGCGCTGCGCAGGGCGCGGGCGACCCTGGCCGACCAGCTCGGCCTGGACCCGGGCCCGGCGTTGGCCGAGGTGGAGTCCGCGATCCTGGGCCAGCGCCTCGATCTGCTCCCACCGGTGGTCGAGAGGGCGCGCGTGGACGCCGGGCGACCGGCGGCGGAGAGGGTGTTCGTCGGGCGGGAGGCCGAGCTGGCCACTCTTGGGCGGGCCGCCGCCGAGGCGGAGGTGAGCGGGCCGCGCGTCGCGCTGCTCAGCGGAGAGCCCGGTGCCGGCAAGACCAGTCTGCTCACCCGGTTCCGGGAGGAACTGGACGCCCGCGGCTGGCTGGTCGCCCTCGGCCGCTGCCCCGAGGTGGAGGGTGCCCCGCCGGCCTGGGCGTGGGTCGAGGCCCTGCGGCAGCTCGCCGCGCAGGCGCCGCCGGGTGATCTCGCGCCGGCGCTCGCCCCGCTGCTCGGTGAGGCCGCGGGCGAGGCGGGCGGCGACGTCACCGCCGGCCGGTTCCGGCTGCACCGCGCCGTCGCCGCCTGGTTGACCGCCGCGGCGGCCGGCAGACCCGTCGCCGTCGTCCTCGACGACCTGCACGCCGCGGACGCGGAGACGCTGCTGCTGTTGCAGAGCGTGACCGAGGTGACCGCCGGCGCCGTGCTGTTCGTCGCGGCGTTGCGGCCCGCCGACAACCCCGAACGGCTCGCCGACACCATGGCCGTCCTGGCCCGCCGCTCCCCCCACCGGATCCAGCTCGGCGGCCTGACGACGTCCGAGGTCGAACGGCTGCTCGGCGCGCTGGCCCGGATCACAGTCGACCCGCAGACGGTCACCGCGCTCACCGAACGCACCGGCGGCAACCCGTTCTACGTCCGGGAGTCGGCGCGGCTGCTCGCCGCCGAGGGCACCCTCGTCGCCACCTCCGACGTGCCCGAGGGCGTACGCGACGTGCTGCGTCGACGGCTCTCCCGCCTGCCGTCGGCGGCGGTCTCGGTGCTGCGCCTCACCGCGGTCGTCGGGCGGGAGGCGGACGTGCGGACACTCGTCGACGCCGCCGGCACCGACGAGGGCGAGGTCCTGCACGCGCTGGAAGCGGGGTTGAGCGCCGGCCTGCTCACCGAACCGGCGCCGGGGCGGGTGCGGTTCGTGCACGGCCTGGTCTGCGACACCATCTACACCGACCTGCCGCAGTTGCGCCGCACCGGCCTGCACGCCCGGATCGCCGCCGCCACCCGCCGGCTGAGCCCCGACGACTACCCGGCCCTGGCCCACCACTACGTCCGCGCCGCGTCGGCCGACACCGCGCCGCTCGCCGTCGACTACGCCGTCCGCGCCGCCGAGCTGGCGGAGCGGCGGTACGCGTACGACGCCGCGATCGAGCTGCTCGGCAACGCCGTCGAAGCCGCCGAGACGGTCGGCGGGGACCGCGACGCGCTGCGGGTCGACCTGCTGGGCCGGCTGCTGCGCGCCCAGGCGCGGGCCGGTGCGGTGGCCGCCGCCCAGCAGACCCGGACCCGGGCCGTCGACATCGCCGTCGCGTCGGACCGGGACGAGCTGCTGGTCGCGGCGTTCACCGCGTGGACCGTCCCCAGCCCGTGGCTGAGACACGAGTACGGCGCGGTGGCCCACCGGGTCGTCGAGCTGCTCGCCCGGCTGCTGCGTGCCGACGACCTCGACCCGGTCACCCGCTGCCGGCTGCTCGACGCGCTCGCCACCGAGCTGGACGGCGAAGCGGACCCCCGCGGTGCGGCGGCCGGGCGGGAGGCGCTGACGATCTCCCGAGGGCTCGACGATCCCGAGTTGCGCGCCCTCGGGCTGGCGGCCCGGCTCCGCACCATGAGCTACGAGTCGGAGGCGCCGCAGCGCCGGGAGCTGGCGCTGGAGCTGCGTGACCTCGCCGACGAGCACGGGCTGGTGAGCTACCAGTGGGTCGCCGAGCAGGTGCTCGGGCACGCCGCCGCCGCGCTCAACGAGCCGGCGGAGCTGCGCGCCAGTGTGACCCGGCAGGGGCGACTGGCCCAGACGTACCAGCTGCACGAGGCCCAGGTGCTCCACCTGTGCTCACTCGCCGCGCTCGCGCACATCGCCGGCGACTTCGAGGCCGCGCGGCGGCACTACGACGAGGTCGCCGCGCAGATGCGGCGACAGGGCTCGCTGCACGCCGAGGCCTTCCACTACTTCGCCGTGGGGACGCTGCTGATCAGCCAGGGACGCTTCGGCGAGCATGTGGAGGCGACCCGGCGGGTACGCCGGCTGCTGGGGCCGATCGTGGACGACCTGCTGGCGTTGGCGCTGATCGGCAGCGGCCGGGCGGACGAGGCGCGGGCGCTGCCGTTCGGCAGGCACACCTACCGCCCGGACTACTTCGAGTCGGCGCTGCTGAGCGTGCGCGCGATGGTCATCGTGGCGCTGGGTCGACGGGACCTGGCGCAGCCCGTGATCGACGCGCTGCTCCCGGTTCGTGACCAACTGGCCGGTTTCTCCACCACGGCGGCCGTGGTGCGGCCGGTCGCGCTGACGCTCGGGGAGCTGTTCCGCCTGGTGGACCGCCCCGAGGAGGCGGCACGGCACTTCCGGCTGGCGGCCAGCGTGGCGTGCCGGTGGGAGTCGCCGCACTGGCTGGCCGAGGCCGAGGCGGCCCTGGCCGACTGAGCGAGCCTCCGGTTCCAAGCCGCTTCCAAGTGCCGACACACATGATCGACGTGTTGACCCACTAGGCCCTTGGAAAGGTCACCGTGAACCAGAACCACCAGGAAGCCATGGCCGACGTCCGCGACATGTACATGGTGCACATCCTGTTCCGTCGCGAGTTCGGTCTGCTTCCGCAGCTCGTCCGGGGCGTACGTCCGGGTGACGTGAAGCGCGCGGAGGTCGTCGGCGCCCACGCCGCGCTGATGTGCCAGCAACTGCACCTGCACCACGAGGGCGAGGACATCTTCCTGTGGCCGCTGCTCGCCGAGCGCGGAGGGGCCGAGGCGGCCGCTGTCGTGCCGACGATGCAGGCACAGCACCACGCCATCGAGCAGGCGTACGAGGCGGTGGTCGCCCTGCTGCCCGACTGGCGTCGGACCGGACGCGACGGCGCCGAGGTGGCCGAGGCGCTGGAGCGTCTCCGCGCCGCGGCGACCGAGCACATGGCCATGGAGGAGGCCGAGATCCTGCCGCTGGCGCAGAGGTACGTCACCGCTGCGGAGTGGGCGAAGCTCGGCGAGCACGGGTTGCGCGACACCCCGAAGAAGCATCTGCCGCTGACCTTCGGCATGGCGATGTACGAGGGTGACCCCGAGGTGATCAAGGCGGTGCTCGCGCATGCCCCGCTGCCGGCGCGACTGCTCATGCCGGTCCTGGCGCCCCGGCTGTACGCGACGCACGCCAAGCGCGTCCACGGCACCGCCACTCCCCCGCGCATCGGCGCCACCCGCTGAGTCGAGGCGACCTTGGACAGCACAGTTCACGGATGACGGAAACTGTCCAAGATCTCGGCGATCTACCGCGCCGTCGAGTCGGTGGCGAGCAAGGCCAGCACCCGCGACCAGGCCGCCTCGGCGGCGTCCGGGGCGTACTCGGCGAGGTCCGGGTCGGTGAACAGGTGCCCGGCGCCGGGATAGCGGAACACCGTCAGGTCGGCACCGGCGTCGGTCATCGCCGCCTGCCAGTCGTCCACCTCCTCCGACCCGTCGTACGGGTCCGGGTCGGCGAGGTGCAGCTGCACCGGCAGGCCGGGCCGGACCGCGTCCGGTGCGCCACCGCTGCCGTGCAGCAGGAGCAGGCCGGCGGCGTCGGGGCGCTCGGCGAGCAGCGCCCCGGCGACGCCCGCGCCCATCGAGAACCCGGCGAGGACCGTCTGCGGCGGCAGGTCGGCCAGCGCCGCCCGGGCCCGGTCGAGCACCACGTCGTGGCCGATCTTGTCGAGCAGCGCGAAGCCCTCCTCGACGGTGTCGGCGGCCGGAACGCCGTACAGATCGGGGGCGGTGACCAGGTGCCCGGCGGCGCGCAACCGGTCGGCGGCGGCACGGACGGCGGGCCGCAGCCCGTACACGGAGTGGAACAGCACGACGTGTCGCATCAGGCCATCCTGCCGCAGCCGGGCGCGGGCCCGGCGGTGGCACGCGGGGGCGTCAGACCAGCGCCGCCAGCCGGGCCACCACTGCCGTCGGCGGTGGCATCGCGGCGATCTCCTGGCTGACCTGCGCGGCGGCCGCGCGCAGGCTCTCGTCGGTGAGCAGCCGGGTCAGCGTCCGCGCGGTGATGTCGGCCGGACGCAGCGCGAGGCCGGCGCCCCGGCGGGCCACCAACTCGGCGTTGTGCCGCCGGTCCCCCGGACCAACCGTGGCCAGTTGCGGCAGGCCGGCGGCAAGGGCGCCGAGGACGCTGCCCGCCCCGCCGTGGTGCACAAGCGCGGCGCTCGCCGGCAGCGCCTCGTCGAGCGGGATCCAGTCCACCACCCGGACGTTGGCGGGCAGCGAACGAGCCGAGCGCCCGTCGGGCCGTACCAGCACGATCTCGGCGTCCACCTGGGCCGCGGCGGCCACCACGGCGGGCATCGGCCCCCGGTCGCCGGGGCCGGTCAGGGTGCTGCGGGTGACCAGGATCCGGGGGCGCTCGCCCGGCTCGCGCAGCCAGGCCGGCAGCTCACCGCCGCCCACGTAGGACGTGTAGCGCATCGGCCAGCCGTGCTGGGCTGCCACGCTGGGCGGGGCCACGGCGAGGGCGGCGGCGGGTGGTGGCAGCTCCGCGAGGCCGTGCCGGCGCAGCGCGGCCCCGAGCCGGGCGGTGGTCGCGCGGGCCAGGTCCTGGCCGTCGAAGAGGGCGTTCTCCTGGCGTACGGCCGGCAGGTCGAGCCGCGCCGCCGCCACCGCGCCGGCGACCGCGAACGGCTCGTGCACCACCAGATCCGGGCGCCACTCGGTGGCCAGCGCGACGACCGGGTCGGTGAGCTGGTCGTTGAGGGCGCCGAAGAGCAGCCCGGCTCCCCGGGTGCCGGCGGTGCCGGCCATCTCGGCGCGCGCGATCAGCGGGTGGCGGGCGAAGACCCGCCGCGCGATCCGGCCGAACTCGAAGCCCGGCGCGACGTCGTGCACGGCCAGGCCGGCGTCGGCGGCGGCCATCGCCCCACCGCCGGTGGCGACCAGCACGTCGTGGCCGGCGTCGCGCAGCGCGACCGCGAGCGGCACCAGGGGGAAGACGTGTCCGACGAGCGGGGCGGAAACCACCAGCACGCGCATGCTGCGGATCCTATGTCGACGCTGCTGGGCGCGCTGGCCCGTCGACCACGCGCCGATCGCCGTCAGCCGCCGCGCTTGTCGACGATGCGGCGCATCTTGCCCATCGACCGTTCCACCGAGTCGGGGGCGAGCACGTCCACCGCGACGCTCACCCCGATGGTGTTCTTCACCAGTTCGACCACTGTCGCGCCGGCCCGCTCGGCGGCGTCCACGGCGACCCCGACGCGCCGCTCCACCCGTACGGTGAGGGTGTCCAGCCGGCCCTGCCGGTCGAGGACGCACTGGAAGTGCGGCGACAGCTGCGGCGTACGCAGGATCAGCTCCTCGATCTGCGTGGGAAAGACGTTCACCCCGCGCACGATCATCATGTCGTCCGTCCGGCCGGTGATCTTCTCGATCCGGCGCATCGGTCGCGCGGTGCCGGGGAGCAGGCGGGTGAGGTCCCGGGTGCGGTAGCGCACGACAGGCATCGCCTCCTTGGTGAGCGAGGTGAGCACCAGCTCGCCCCGCTCGCCGTCGGGCAGCACCGCCCCGGTGACCGGGTCGATGATCTCCGGGTAGAAATGGTCCTCCCAGAGGTGCAGCCCGTCCTTGGTCTCGACGCACTCGGTGGCCACGCCGGGGCCCATCACCTCGGAGAGCCCGTAGATGTCGACCGCGTGGATGTCCAGCCGCTGTTCCATCTCGCGGCGCATGTCCTCGGTCCACGGCTCCGCGCCGAAGATGCCGACCCGCAGCGAGGTGGTGCGGGGGTCGACGCCCTGGCGCTGCATCTCGTCGACGATGGCGAGCATGTAGCTGGGCGTGACCATGATGACCTCGGGTTCGAAGTCGCGGATCAGCAGCACCTGTCGTTCGGTCATGCCGCCCGAGACCGGGATGACCGTGCAGCCCAGTTCCTCGGCCCCGTAGTGGGCGCCCAGACCGCCGGTGAAGAGCCCGTAGCCGTACGCGACGTGCACCCGGTCGCCGGGACGGCCGCCGGAGGCGCGGATGGACCGGGCCATCAGCCGGGCCCAGGTCCGCAGGTCGTCGCGGGTGTAGCCGACCACTGTGGGTCGGCCGGTGGTGCCGGAGGAGGCGTGCAGGCGGGCGACCTGTTCCCGGGGTACGGCGAACATGCCGAACGGGTAGTTGTCGCGCAGCTCCGCCTTGCCGGTGAACGGGAAGCGGGCCAGGTCGTCGAGGTCCCGGCAGTCGTCGGGGTGCACCCCGGCGGAGTCGAACGCCCGGCGGTAGTGCGGCACATTGTCGTACGCGTGCCGCAACGACCAGCGCAGCCGTTCGCGTTGCAGGGCACGCAGCTCGTCGACGTCGGCGCGCTCGATCGGCTCCAGCTCTTCCGGACGAGGGGTGCGGTCCTGCATCGCCTGCCTCCTTGCGCGACGGTCCCGGTGCGGGCTGCGGGTACCGTACGCCGGCCGTCGGCCGAAGGCGCGAGGTGAGGGGCGCCGGGTCGGGCGGGAGGCCCGACCCGGCGTCACTCCGATCATCGCCCCGCCATCATCCTGCAATTGCAAAAGATGTGCAACAAGGTCTGGACCGGAGCCGTCCAAGTAACTAGCCTGATCGGTATGAGTCCTTACACCTTGGATCCGTCGGCATGGCAGGAGAGCTGGGACCGCCAGCAGGAGGCCTACCTACCGGACCGGGAACACCGCCTCGCCACCATGCTCGACGCCGTCGACGCGGTCCTCGACGGCCGACCCCCGCGCCTGCTCGACCTGGCCGGCGGCACCGGCACCATCTCGCTGCGGACGCTGGCGCGCTTCCCCGACGCCGAGGTGACGTTGGTGGACCTCGACCCGGCGCTGCTCGCCATCGCCGGCGCGTCGCTGGCCGGCCGGGCCACCATCGTCACCGCCGACCTCGCCACAGCCGGCTGGCGCTCGGCACTCCCCCACTCCGAGTACGATGCCGTCCTCACCGCGACCGCCCTGCACTGGCTGCCGGCCGACCGGCTCCGCGCGCTCTACGCCGAGCTGCGCGACGTGCTGCGGCCGGGTGGGATCTTCGTCAACGCCGATCACATGCCCGACGACACGCTGCCGGAGCTGACCAAACGACTGCTGGACCGTTCGCGGGACCGGCGCAACGCCCGCTACGCCGCCGGCGCGGTGCTGTCCTGGTCGGACTGGTGGGAGCGGGCGGCGGCCGACCCGACGCTCGCCCCGCTTGTCGCCCAGCGGCACGCCATCTACCCGACCGGGCACAGCCCGGAGTGGAACCCGCCGGTCTCCTGGCATCTGGCGGCGCTCACCGAGGCCGGGTTCGGCGAGGTCGGCACGGTGTGGCGCGGTGGTCCGGACGCCGCGGTCGCGGCGGTACGCTGACCAGCACCCCTGCTGGTAGGAAGGACCCGTGTCAGAGCCCTTCGAGCCGCGTACCGACCCCGACGTCGACTTGCGTGTCCCCGCCGACCGACGGGAGTTGACCGCCCGTCCCGCGACGGTGCTGGCCACGATCGCGGCCGGCGGGGTCCTCGGCGCGCTGGGCCGGGCCGGTCTGCAGCACGCCGCCCCACACACGCCCACCGGTTTTCCCTGGGCGACGTTCGGCATCAACGTGTCCGGCTGCCTGCTGATCGGCGTGTTGATGGCGACGCTCGGGCACCTCGGCGGCGGGCACCCGCTGATCCGCCCGTTCCTCGGGGTCGGGCTGCTCGGCGGGTTCACCACCTTCTCCACCTACGCCGTGGACGTCCAGCAGGCGCTCGTGGCGGGCGCACCGGGGGTCGCGCTGGCGTATCTGGCCGCGACGGTGCTCGGGGCGCTCGTCGCGGTCGGGCTGGGCGACGCCGTCACCACCGGCCTGCTGCGGCGCGGGACGGCGGCCCGATGAGCGTGCTGCTCATCGCGCTGGGGGCGGCCGTCGGCGCACCGCTGCGCTATCTCACCGACCGGGCCGTGCAGTCCCGGCACGACTCGGCGTTTCCCTGGGGCACGCTCACCGTCAACGTGGTCGGCTCGCTGCTGCTCGGCGTCCTCGTCGGTGCGCCAGTCGGCCCCGCGGCCAGCGCACTGCTCGGCACCGGTTTCTGCGGCGCCCTGACCACCTACTCCACCTTCAGCTACGAGACGCTGCGCCTGACCCGGGGCGGTCACCGCCTCCTCGCGCTGGCCAATGTCGTGGGCAGCGTCGCCGCCGGGCTCGCCGCAGCCGCCGCCGGCTACGCCCTGGCCCGCGCCCTGGCCGGCTGACCTGCGAAAGCCGCGCCCTGAACCGGGAGCACACCGGGGGTATATACGCGAGGTATACCCCCGGTGTAGTCTTCTGGCATGAGCGTGCCACTGACCCTTCTCGGCCTCCTCGAACGGGAGCCCAGCCACGGCTACGACCTGAAGCGCGACTACGACGCCTTCTTCGGCCGGGGCAAGCCACTGCCGTTCGGCCAGGTCTACTCCACCCTCAGCCGCCTGGCCCGCGACGGAAAGGTGGTGATCAGCGACGTCGCGCCCGGCTCCGGCCCCGACCGCAAGCGCTACGTCATCACCGACGTCGGCGCCACCGAGGTCGAGCAGTGGCTCACGCAGCCGGTCGACCCCGAGCCGCACCTGCAGACGGTGCTCTTCGCCAAGGTCGTGCTCGCCCTGATGCTCGACCGTCCCGCCGCCGAGTACCTCGACACCCAGCGCAGCGCCCACCTGCACCGGATGCGCGAGCTGACCGAGATCAAGCGCGCCGGCAGCCTCGTCGACGCCCTGCTGGCCGACCACGGCCTGTACCACCTGGAGGCGGACCTCCGGTGGATCGAGATGACCGGCGCCCGCCTGGACGCCCTGCGCAAGGAGGTACGGCGATGACCGTCGTGATCGAGGCCCGCGACGTGGAGTTCGCCTTCGGTCAGACGCCAGCCCTGCGCGGCGCGAGCGTCGCCGTGGAAGCGGGCGAGATCCTCGCCATCATGGGCCCCAGCGGGTCGGGCAAGTCCACCCTGCTGCACTGCCTGGCCGGCATCCTCGTGCCCGACGCCGGCGAGGTCCTCTTCGACGGGATCCGGGTCGACGCACTCGCGGAGACCCAGCGCAGCAGCCTGCGCCGGGACCGGTTCGGCTTCGTGTTCCAGTTCGGCCAGCTCGTCCCCGAGCTGACCGCGGCGGAGAACGTCGCGCTGCCGCTGCTGCTCAGCGGCGTACACCGGAAGCAGGCGCTGCCCAGGGCGTACGCCTGGTTCGCGCGCCTCGGCCTGGACGGCCTGGAGCAGCGGCGCTCGGGTGAGCTGTCCGGCGGGCAGGCGCAGCGCGTCGCCCTCGCCCGGGGCATGGTCACCGAGCCGCAGGTGCTCTTCGCCGACGAGCCGACCGGCGCGCTCGACTCACTCACCGGCGAGCAGGTCATGGACCTGCTGGTCGGCGCCGCCCGCGAGCAGGGCACCACTGTCATCCTGGTGACCCACGAACCCCGGATCGCCGCGTACGCCGACCGCGAGGTCATGGTCCGCGACGGGCGCGTGAACGCGCCGGACCGGATCGCCTCATGATCCGCTTCGGGCTCCGCCTCGCCGTGGCCGGCGGCCGTGAGGCGCTCACCCGCCTGCTCGTCATCGCCGCCGCCGTCGCGATCGGCAGCGGGCTGCTGCTGACCACCCTGGCCGGGGTCAACGCGGTGAACGCCCAGCTCACCCGGTACGCCTCGATGTATCCCAACGCCTCCGCCGGTGACGCCGACCCGCTGTGGTGGTCGACCCGCCAGGACTACTTCCACGGCAAGCAGATCATCCGGATCGACGTCGCCGCGACCGGGCCGAGCGCACCCACCCCGGTCGGTGTCCCGACCACTCCGGGGCCGGGCGAGTACTACGCCTCGCCCGCGTTGCGGGACCTGCTGGCCGCCCACCCGGCCGACCAACTGGGCGACCGCTACCCGGGACGTGACCTCGGCACCGTTGGCCCGGCCGCGCTGACCTCACCGGACACCCTCCTCGTCATCGCGGGCGGCACCCCCGAGCAGGTCGCCAAGCTACCCGCTGCGAAGCAGGTCACCAGCGTCGGCGACACCCCCGCCCTCCCCGAGACCACCGTGGACCTCATCCTGGGCGTCATCGCCGGCGGGCTGCTGTTTCCGGTGTTGATCTTCATCGGCACTGCCACCCGACTCAGCGCGGCCCGCCGGGAGCAGCGCTTCGCCGCGATGCGTCTGGTCGGCGCGACACCCCGGCAGATCTCGACGGTCGCCGCCGTGGAGGCGACCGCCGCCGCCGTCGCCGGCACCGCCGTCGGCTTCGGCCTGTTCTACGCCTTCCGCGACCCCCTCGCGAGCATCCCGTTCACCGGCATGCCGTTCTTCCCCGACGACATGTCGCTGGGCGTGCTGAACGTCCTGCTCGTGGCGCTCGGCGTCCCGGCCGGCGCGGCGGTGGCTGCCCAGGTCTCGCTGCGCCGCGTACGGATCTCGCCGCTGGGCGTGACCCGGCGGGTAACCCCCCGCGCGCCGCGCGCGTACCGGCTGATCCCGGCCCTGCTCGGTGTCGCCGTGCTGTTCTTCGCCATCGGCTTCAAACCGGAAACCTCCGACGGCCAGACTGCGGTGTTCCTGCCCGGCCTGCTGCTCATCATGGCCGGCCTGGTCTTCGCCGGCCCGTGGCTGACGATGGTCGGCGCCCGGGTCATGGCCCGGTACGCCAACCGCCCGGCCACACTCATCGCCGCGCGACGCCTCGCCGACAACCCGAAGGCCGGCTTCCGGGCCATCAGCGGCATCATGCTCGCGCTCTTCGTGACGAGCGTGGCCGTCGGCGTGATCACCACGATCGTCGCCAACCGGGGTCCAGCACCCGTCGGCTCGACCGAGGCGGGACAGGTGTCTCTCTACCTTCCTGACGATGCACCGGCGGCGCCTGACACGCTCTTCACCGGGCTTCGCTCGATCAACGGCGTGCGGTCCGCGACCGCGGTGCGCGAGAACCCGGACCGGATGAACGCCGGCGAACCCGGCCTGATCGCGTGCACCGACATCCCGAGGGCGTACGGCCGGTGCGCCGAGGGGGCCACCGTCGCCGAGGTCGCGACGGGCCTCATCCCCTTTCGGGAGTCGGCGTCGTCCGCCAGAGTCTGGCCCGCCGCGTCGGTCCCACTCGGCGATCTACAACAGCTCCCGGTGATGTCGATCGTCGTCGACACGGACGGTTCCGCCGCCGCCATCGAGCGCACCCGCACGGTGCTGGAGGTCGCCTTCCCGACCTTCTGGACGGGGGCGAACGTGCCCGGCGACTTCGAATCGGACTTCGCGAACACGCTGCGCGGCTGGGAACAACTGGCGAACGTCGTCATCATCGCCAGCCTCGCGCTCGGCGGATGCAGCCTCGCGGTGAGCGTCATCGGCGGTCTCACCGAGCGTCGGCGTCCGTTCAGCCTGCTGCGCCTCAGCGGCGCGCCGGTACGGGTCCTGCGTCGGGTGGTGGCGTTGGAGAGCGCCGTGCCGATGCTCGCCGTCGCCGCCGTCGCCATCGGGATGGGCCTGCTCGCCGCGCACCTGTTCCTGCGGGCACAGATGCACTACACGCTGATCGCGCCGGGGCCGCGCTTCTACGTGATCGTGGTCGTCGGACTGGTCGCCTGCCTCGGCGTCATCGCCTCCACGATGCCGCTGCTGGAACGCATCACCGGGCCGGAGACCGCCCGCAGCGAGTAGCCGTCAGGTGCTCGGCCCGGTGGTGAGGGCGACCACCGGGCCGAGCACGAAGACGGCGGGCGGGCCGATGCCCTCCCGGGCGGCGACCGCGCCGATCTCGTCCAGCCGAGCCGGCACGGACCGCTGACCGGGCAACCCGGCGTCCTGCACGGCCAGCACCGGAGTCTCCGGAGCGCGACCGTGCTCGATCAGCACCGTCGCGATCTTCGCGATGGTGTCGACTGCCATCAGCAGCACGACGGTCCCCCGGGCTCGGGCCAGCGCCGCCCAGTCGACGAGCGAGTCGGGATGCCCGGGCGGCAGGTGCCCGGAGACCACCGTGACGTCGTGCGCCACGCCCCGGTGCGTGACCGGCACGCCGGCGAGCGCCGGCGCGGCGAGGGCGCTGCTCACCCCGGGAACCACCGTCACCGGAACCCCGGCCGCCACGCAGGCCTGCACCTCCTCGTGGCCGCGTCCGAAGACGTACGGGTCGCCGCCCTTGAGCCGGACCACCCGGCGGCCGGCGCGGGCGTGCGACACCAGGGCCGCGTTGATCGCCTCCTGAGCCATCGACGGGCCACGGGGCACCTTCGCGGCGTCGACGACCAGCACGTCGGGGCGCAGTCCGGCGAGCAGCCCCTGCGGAGCCAACCGGTCGACCACCACCACATCGGCGGCGTCGAGCAGAGCCTTGCCGCGTACCGTGATCAGGTCGTCGGCTCCGGGCCCGCCGCCGACCACGGCGACCGAACCGTGGTCGTGGCCATGATCGTGGTGGTCGTGCCCGTGATGATGGTGGTGGCCGACCGGGTCGTCGGGGTGGTCGTGCGGGCGCTGCGGGCGGCCCACCTTGTCGGCGAAGCCGGGCATCAGCACCCGGTACGCGCAGGTGTCGCAGTTCATCCGGATGTCCCCGCCCAGCGCCTCGGCGTGGCGTTCGAGCACCAGGTCGGCGAGGGCGTCGCAGTCGCCGATCACCTCGGCCACCCGCACGTCCAGGTCGGGGTGGGCGGCGGCGAACTCCGCCGACTGGGCGACGATCCGGTCCGGCAGCACCCCGGCGAACAGGAAGTACGGCGCGACGACGATCCGCCGCGCGCCGAGGCGGCGCAACCGGTCCAGCACCGCCGGCACCGACGGCTCGGCCAGGGAGATGAAGCCCGGCTCGACGCCCGCGTAGCCACGCCCTTCCCAGAGCAGCCGGGCGACCTTGGCCACCTCGGCGTTGGCGTCCGGGTCGGTGGACCCCCGGCCGATCAACGCCACCCACGTGCCGGCCCGGTCGGCGCCGGCCGGCGAAGGGTCGGCCAGCGCGGCGCCGGCCGGCGAGGTCTCGGCCAGCGCGGCGTCGATGCGCTGTGCGAGGGCATCGTGCAGCAGCGGATGCGGGCCGAGCGGACGACCGTAGCGGTAGGTCAGCCCGGGATGCCGCTCCTGTTCCCGCGCCATCGCGGCGGGGATGTCACCCTTGCCGTGCCCGGCGGCGGTGAGCACCAGCGGCAACGCCACAAGCGCCCGGTGCCCGCGGGCGACGAGCGCGCCGACGGCGTCGGTGAGCGGTGGGCGGGACAGCTCGATGAAGCCGCCCTCGACGTCACCGATGTCACCGCGACGGCGGACCCGCTCGACGAGCGCCGCGAACTGGTCGACCCCGGCCGCGCTGCGCGTGCCGTGCCCGACGATGACCAATCCGGTCATGACTTCTCCTCGGTGTAGAGCAGGGCGTTGAGGGCGGCGGCGGCGACCGCCGAGCCACCCTTCTCGCCCACGTTTGACACCCCGGGCAGGCCGCTGGCCCGCAACGCCGCCTTCGACTCCGCGGCGCCCACGAAGCCGACCGGCAGGCCGACGACAAGCGCGGGCGCGGCGTCCAGGGTGAGCAGTTCGACAAGTGCGGTGGGCGCGCAACCGACCACCCACACCGCGCCGGGGCCGACCCGGTCCAGCGCGATCCGCACGGCGGCCGCCGCTCGGGTGATGCGGGCCGCGCGGCCCAGCTCGGCGGCGGCCGGCTCAGCCACCGGACAGACCAGTTCCAGACCGGCCCGGGTGATGCCGGCGGCGACCATCGCCACGTCGGTGACCACCGGGGCCCCGGCGCGCAACGCCGCCAGCCCCGCTTCCAGGGCGGTCTCGTCGCAGACCAGCTCGTCGACGTACGCGAGGTCGGCGCTGGCGTGCACCACCCGCTCGGTCACCGCCCGGGTCAGCGGCGGCAGGTGCGACAGGTCGACGCGCTCGCGCAGGATGCGGTACGACTCCGCCTCGATCGGATGCACCATCCTGCTCATCGGGCTCCTTCCTGAGGGTCGAGCACGCGGATCGCGTCGACCGGGCAGATCTCCAGGCACTCCAGGCAGCCGGTGCAGCGGTCGGCGCGTACCGTCAGGCCGCCGGCGACCGGCCGGATCGCGTGCGTGGGGCAGGTCAGCAGGCAGGCGCCGCAGCCCTGGCAGGCGTCGATGGTCACGAGCGCCACCGGTACCCCCGGGGTGTGACCATCCGGCCGGCGACCAGCCGGGTGTCGCTGCTGCCGACGACCACGACGCTGTACATGTCGACCACCGCCGGATCAAGGGTGGCGAGGGTCGCCAGGTGCACCCGCTCGCCGGGACGGCTGGCGTTGCGCACCACGCCGACCGGGGTGTCCGGTGGCCGGTGCGCGGCGAGGATGCCGAGCGCCTTGCCGAGCTGCCAGTCGCGCGCCCGGCTGCGCGGGTTGTAGAACAGCGCCACGAAGTCGCCCTCGGCAGCGGCTGTCACCCGCCGCTCGATGACCTCCCACGGTGTGTGCAGGTCGGACAGGCTCACATAGGCGTGGTCGTGGCCCAGCGGAGCGCCGAGCAGCGCTCCGGCGGCGAGGGCGGCGGTCACCCCGGGCACGCCGACCACGTCGATCCGCTCGTCGGCGTACTCCAGGGCGGGGCTCGCCATCGCGTACACACCGGCGTCGCCGGACCCGACAAGCGCGACCGCCCGGCCGGCGGCGGCCTCCGCGACGGCGGCGCGGGCGCGGGCCTCCTCGGCGCCCAGCCCGCTGGACAGCACCCGGGTGCCCGGCCGCAGCACGTCGCGCACCTGGTCGAGGTACTGGTCGAGGCCGACCACCACCGCCGCACGACGCAGCTCCGCCACCGCGCGCGGGGTCCGCAGGTCGGTGGCGCCCGGCCCGAGGCCGACGACGGCCAGCCGGCCGCGCGGCGCGTGCCGGGCCACCGCCACTGTCGCCATCGCCGTCGCGGTCTTCCCGACCAGCAACGTCGCGTCGTCCGGCCGGCCGTCCGGGCCGAGCAGCGCCGCGGCCTCCGCGACGCTCGGCGTGCCGACCGCGGCCCGGACCACCTCGCTGGGATGCGGCACATCGACCGCCGCCAGGCGCGTCGCCGGCCAGGTCACCAGGGGTACGCCGAGCGCGTCGGCGGTGCTCAGGATGCCCACCTCGTCGGCTTTGACATCGGCGCTGGCCAGGCAGCGCAGGCTCGCCGGGTCGAGGCCGGCCTCGGCCAGCACCCGGTGCAGCAGCTCGGTCACCTCGGCGGCCGGTACACCCCGACTCGCGCCGACGCCGGCGACAAGCGACGGGGGCCGCAGCACGGCGGTCCGCTCGTCGAGGGGCACCACCCGATCGGTGACCAGCAGACGGTATCCGGCGGCCCCGCCGTCGGCGGCGGCGTTGTCGGCGGCGGCGTTGTCGGCGGCGGCGCGCACGTTCGGCGGCAGGGCGGGCAGCGGCCAGGCGGCGTCGGCGATCAGCTCGACCGGTTCGCCGTCCAGGATGGCCCGGGACACGGCGGCTACCGCGCCCTGCACCGGCCAGCCGAGGGTGTCCAGGCCGGGCAGATCGACCGCGTCGGTGGCGGTGGTGATCACCGGGCGGGCGTCCAACAGGGCGCCGACGGCCTCGGCGAGGTCGTTGCCGCCGCCGGCGTGACCGCCGAGCAGCGCGACTGCGTGTCGGGCCGCCTCGTCGACGACCACCACGGCCGGGTCGGTGTGCTTGTCACCGAGCAGCGGCGCGACGATGCGTACCACCGCGCCGGTGGCCAGGAACGCCACCACGGCGTCGTACCGCGCCCAGGCGGTCCGCAGCGCGTCGGCGACGGTGTCCCCCTCGACCAGCCGGGCGTGCGGCCACGCGGCGGTCAGGGTGTCGGCGTGCCGGCGGCCGGCGGCGGTGGCCGCCACCAGGCCGATCCGGGCGGGCGGGTTCTGGTCGGTCACTGGCGCTCCCCGGTGAGGACGACCACCGGGTTGGTGGCCGCGAGGCGGATCGACCCGCCGGGCAGGTCGGCGAGGCGGGCCGCGGAGAGCTGGCTGCCCTCGACGGCGTAGCCGGCGGCGCGCAGCAGGCCCACGGCCGGCGCGACGCGGTCCAGCGCGGCCAGGGTGAGCACCACCCGCTCGGGTCGGCGGGCCATCACGGCGGGCAGGACGTCGACGCCGCCCCCGCCGACGAAGACCGCGTCCGGCTCGGGCAGCCCGGCCAGCGCCGCCGGGGCCCGTCCGACGACGACCCGGACGGTGACGGCGTGTGCCGTGGCGTTGGCCCGGATCGTCGCGGCACTGGCGGCGTCCTGCTCGACGGCGAGCACTGCCGCACCGAGCAGCGCGCACTCGATGCCGACCGAGCCGCTGCCCGCGCCGACGTCCCAGATCAGCCGGCCCAGGCGGGGCCGCAGTCGGGCGACGACGAGGGCGCGTACCTCCGACTTGGTGATCATGGAGTCGCGGTGGGCGTACCGGCCCTCCGGCAGCGCCCAGCCGCCGGCCGGCGCGGCGGCCGGCTGGTTGTCGGAGCGCATCCCGCCGGGCGCGATCCGACCGGCTGCGGCGTCGGCGGGCGCGGAGTCAGTCGGCGCGGCGGCGGGCGCGGGGCCGGCGGGCGCGGCGTCGGTGTC
>NZ_HF570108.1:3975821-4212053 GCF_000297395.2 Micromonospora lupini str. Lupac 08
GGCGGCGCTCAGCCGCCCGACGGCCGGGGCGAGCGGCCCGAGGACGACGGTGTCCGCCGCGGGCGGCACGGGAACGGCGGCCAGGTGCCGGGCCGCCCCGACGACCAGCCCGGCGGCGGCCAGCGCGGGCGCGAGAGCGGGATGCGGCGGGGCACCCGCGGCGTCCAGCCCGACCACTGTCACCAGCCCCTCCGGGCCGCGCCACGCTCACCAGCGCCTCCGGGTTCGCCAGCGGGTCCGGGGACGTCCGGCTCATCGGGGCCACCGCCCGGACGAGGCGACCACGTGCGCTCCGGCGAAGTCGACCATCGCCACGTCCACGGTGACCGTCGGCCCGGCGAAGCGTCGCAGCACCTGGCCGACCCGCTGGCAGAGCAGGTCCCCGGCCGGGCCGAGCAGCCCGGCGGCCTCCCACAGCTCGTACGCGTGCCGACCGGTGTTCGCCTCGGTCACGGCGGCGACCAGCGCCGGGTCGCCACCGGCGTCGGCCGTCACCGCGCCCAGCAGGGACAGGTCCACCTTGGAGCGGGTGTAGTGGGTCATCAGGATTCCGGCGGCGAGTTTGGCGAGCTTGCCGGCCATGCCGACGAAGACCACCCCGGTCATCGCGTCGCCCACGGCGGCGGTGACGGCGGCGCCGGTGAAGTCGCCCACCTCGACGAAGCAGACCTCGGGCAGGTCGGGCAGCAGCGCGCGGGCGGCCCGCTCGGTACGCCCGCCGGTGCACAGCACCACGGTCCGCTCGCCCTGGGCGGCCATCACGTGCACGGCCTGCACGACGCTGGCCCGCCAGGAGGCCGTGGAGAAGGGGCGGACGATGCCGGTGGTGCCGAGGATCGAGATGCCGCCGAGGATGCCGAGCCGCCGGTTGGTGGTCTTGCGGGCCATGATCTCGCCCCGGGGCACGCTGATGACCACGCGGACACCGACCTCGGTGAGGTCGACGACCTCGGCCACCGCCTCGCCGATCATCCGGCGGGGTGTGTCGTTGATGGCCGGGCCACCGACCGCGAGCCCGAGGCCGGGTTTGGTGACGGTGCCGACGCCGGGACCGCCGGCCAGCCGCAGGCCGGGGGCGTCGGTCCAGTCCACTGTGGCGGTCAGCTCGGCGCCGTGGGTGACGTCCGGGTCGTCACCGGCGTCCTTGACGACCACCGCCTCGGCGCGCACGGGTGGGGTGCCGGTCACCTCGCAGCGTTCCACTCCGAAGCGCACGCGCCGGCCCGCGGGCAGGCCGATCTCCACGTCCGGCTGAATCTCCCCGGTGACGAGGGCGGTGACCGCCGCCTTCGCCGCCGCCGTCGCGCAGGCGCCGGTGGTCCACCCCGTCCGCAGGGCGGTGGGCCGGACCTTCGCCGTACGCGGCAGGTCCGGCTCGCGCAGCGGCGGCTCGGCGTACGTCACGGTGTGCCTGTTCCCCCGGCGCGGCCGCCGGTCTGGCGGCGCAGCTCGGCGCGGGCGGCCGGCTCGGCGCGACGGAAGGTGTGGAAGTGCCCGGGGTGGTACAGGTGCGAGCGGGTGCCCTCGGCGGCGAGGGCCGGCCCGACCAGGAAGAGGGTGTGCTTCCACAGTTTGTGCTGCTTGACGGTGGCTTCCAGGGTGCCGACCGTGCAGCGCACCACCAGCTCGTCGGGCCAGGTCGCCTGGTACGCCACCACGGCCGGGGTGTCCTCCGGGTAGCCGCCGGCCAGCAGCTCGGCCTGCACCTGGCCGGAGCGGGCGGCGGAGAGGAACAGCGCCATGGTGGTGCCGTGCCGGGCGAAGTCGCGGACCCGCTCGCCGGGCGGCATCGGGGTCTTGCCGCCTTCGAGGCGGGTGAGGATCACCGACTGGGCGACCTCGGGGACTGTCAGCTCCCGCCCGACGAGGGCCGCGACGGCGGTGAACGAGGACACCCCGGGCACGATCTCGACGGCCAGGTCGAGGGTCCGGCACAGGTCCAGTTGCTCCTGCACGGCGCCCCAGAGCGCGGGATCCCCGGAGTGGATGCGGGCCACGGTGAGCCCCTGCGCGGCGGCGCGCTCGTACAGCGGCAGCACGCCCTCGATGGGCAGCTGCGACGAGTCGACGATCTCCGCGTCGGGGCGGGCGTGGTCGAGGACGTCGGCGTGCACCAGGCTGGCCGCCCAGATCACGATGTCCGCCGCGGCGATCACCCGGGCGGCCCGCAGGGTCAGCAGGTCCGCCGCACCCGGGCCGGCCCCGACGAACCACACCTTGCCGTTGCGTGTCACAGCTTTCCTCCTCGGTGCTCGCGGCGGGCCGGAACCAGCAGCGTCGACAGGTACGGCAGGTCGTGGTCGGTGTCGTCGACCGGTCCGATCCGTTCACCAGGCAGCCCGAGGCTGCGCCCGAGCACCGCGTCGGCGAGGCGGCCCTGCCGGCGTAGCTCGGCGAGCAGCTCCGGGTGCCGCCGCCAGCCCTTGTAGGCGACAACGGTGCCCGGCCCGGCGAGGGCGTCGGCGAACAGCGCCAGACCGGCGGTGGCCGGCAGCAGCGTCAGCGGTTCGCGTCCCTCGCAGAGTGGGGTGCCGCTGCGGGCGGCCAGCTCCTGCATGGCGGTCACGCCGGGCACTGTCGCCACCCGCACGGCGGGACGCAGCGCGCGGACGCTCTGCGCCAGGTAGCCGAAGGTGGAGTAGACGTTGGGGTCGCCGATGGTGGCGAAGGCCAGGGACCGCGCGCCCGCGTCGATCGCGTCGACCACCGTCCGGGCGGCGTCGTCCCAGGCGGCCGCCCGGCGGGCGGTCACCCCACCCCGGTCGTCGAGGGCGAACGGCAGCCGGCGCAGCCGGTCCGCCGGCACGTACTCCCGGACTGTCGCCTCGGCCCGCCCGGCCTCCGCGCCCGGCGGCGTCGCACCGGCCGTCGCGGTCGGCTCGCCCCGGTCCGCCATCACGGGTACGAAGACCACGTCGGCCTCGCGCAGGATCCGCACGGCCTTGACGGTGAGCAGTTCCGGGTCGCCCGGCCCGACACCGACGCCGGTGAGCGTGGCGTCGGCGCTCATCGGCACGCCTCGACCAGCCGGCGGGCCGCGGCGGGGTGGCCGGCCCAGTGGGTGTGCAGGTAGGAGGCGTGCACGCGGCCGGCGACGAAGCCGTGGTCGGTGCCGTTCCAGCGCCACGCCGCCCGCTCGCCGTGCTCCGGGTCGGTGATGGTGCGGTGGAACTCGTGGCCGCGTACGGGCTCGCCGGCGCGGGCCACCGGGCTGTCGGTGACCGCCGTCGCCTCGCGGTAGCCGAGGGTCAGCCGGCCGGTCATCCGGGCGGTCAGGTCCAGCCGACCGCACATCGGTACGCCGTCCAGGGTCCGCCCGAGGTAGAGCAGCCCGGCGCACTCGGCAACGACCGGCCCGTCGAAGTCGGCCAGCTCGGCCCGGAGCGTGCCGTTGCCGGCCAGCGCCTCCGCGTACGCCTCGGGGAAGCCGCCGCCGATCACTACCGCGCGTGTGCCGGCGGGCAGGGCCGGGTCGCGCAGCGGGTCCACGGTGACGACGTCCGCGCCGGCGGCGGTGAGCAGCTCGGCGGTCTCCGCGTACGAGAAGGTGAAGGCGGGGCCACCGGCGAGGGCGACCCGTGGCCGTTCGATGCCGGCCGGTCCGCCGACGGCGGTGATCGGGTCCCACGCCGGGGTGGTCAGCGGCGGGGCGCTGCGGGCCAGGTCGAGGACGGCGTCGAGGTCCACGGTGGCCTCCACCAGTTCGGCGAGGGCGGTGACGATCGCGACGGACTCGGGTGCGCGCTCGGCGACCGGGACGAGGCCGAGGTGTCGGGCCGGCGCGGCGACCTCGGCGGCGCGGGTGACCGCCCCGAGCACCGGTACGCCCACCTCGGCGAGGGCGTCGCGCAGCAGCGACTCGTGCCGGGGCGAGCCGACCCGGTTGAGGACCACCCCGCCGATGCCTACCGCGGGGTCGAAGGCGGCCATGCCCAGCGTCAGCGCGGCGGCGGAGCGGCCCTGCGCGGTGGTGTCCAGCACCAGCACCACGGGTGCCTCGATCAGCCGGGCGACGTGCGCGGTGGAGGCGAAGTCGCGGCGGCCCACCGCGCCGTCGTGCAGGCCCATGACGCCTTCCACGACGGCGATGTCGGCGGGCGTCGGGACGCTCGCGCCGTGGCGCAGCAGGGCGGCGATCCGCTCGGGCCCGACCAGGAACGGGTCGAGGTTGCGGCCGGGCCGCCCGGCGGCGAGGGCGTGGTAGCCGGGGTCGATGTAGTCCGGGCCGACCTTGTGCGGGCTGACCGTCAGGCCGCGACGGCGCAGCGCGGCGAGCAGCCCGGTGGCGACAGTCGTCTTGCCGTGGCCGCTGGCCGGCGCGGCGACGACCACCCGGGGCAGCGCCCAGGGCGCGCTCACCACTCGATGCCCTTCTGGCCCTTCTGGCCGGCGTCCATCGGGTGCTTGACCTTGGTCAGCTCGGCCACCAGGTCGGCGGCGGCGACGAGGCGCGGGTCGGCGTCCCGGCCGGTGATGACGACGTGTTGGAAGCCCGGGCGGTCGGCCAGGGTGGCGACGACCTCGTCGACGTCCACCCAGCCCCACTTCATCGGGTAGGTGAACTCGTCCAGCACGTACAGCCCGTAGCGCTCGGCTGCCAGGTCACGCTGGATCTGCCGCCAACCCTCCAGGGCGTCGGCGGCGTGGTCCGCCTCGCCGCCGCGCTGGATCCAGGACCAGCCCTCGCCCATCTTGTGCCAGGCCACCGGCGCGCCCTGGCCGGTGCTCTCGTGCACCTCGCCGAGGGCCCGGAAGGCGTTCTCCTCCCCCACCCGCCACTTGGCGCTCTTGACGAACTGGAACACCCCGATCGGCAGGCCGGCGGTCCAGGCCCGCAACGCCAGCCCGAAGGCGGCCGTCGACTTCCCCTTCATCTGTCCGGTGTGGACGATCAGCAGCGGCCGGTGCCGCCGCTGACGGGTCGTCAACCCGTCGGCGGGCACGTGACTCGGCTGTCCCTGCGGCATCAGTGGTCTCCTCATCCCGCGGGCACTCCCGCGACCGTGCGGTTTCTGTTGGTCATCTGCGCGCGTGGTCCGTCATGCCGCGACAGGAGGTGCAAGATCGCGGGGGTGGGTGAGGGCTTCCAGGGGGGTTCGGGGGGCGTTCAGCTGGGTGGCCAGGCGGGCGGCCAGGTGCAGGCGGACGGGGCCGGACTCGCAGTCGACGACCACGCACGGGGCGGCCGTTGCCGCCAGGACCTTCGCGGCTGCCGCCGCGCGGTCGAGCGGGCGGGTGCCGGCGGTGGCCCGGCCGTCGGTGACGATGAGGACCAGCGGACGGCGCTTCGGGTCGCGCAGGCGTTCCACCCGCAACAGATCGGCGGCGGCGAGCAGCCCCTCGGCCAGCGGCGTACGCCCACCGGTCGGCAGTTCGGCCAGCCGGGTCGAAGCGGCAAGCACCGACGAGGTGGCCGGCAGCAGCGTCCGCGCGCCGGCTGCCCGGAACGCGATCACCGCGACCTTGTCCCGCCGCTGGTACGCGTCGGTGAGCAGGGCAAGGACCGCGTCCTTGACGGCCGTCATCCGCTGCCGGGCGCCCATCGAGCCGCTGGCGTCCACCACGAACAGCACGAGGTTGCCCTCCCGCCCCTCGCGGACCGCCTCCCGCACGTCGTCCGGGCGCAACCGCAGCGGGCCGGCCAGCCGTCCCCGCAACGCCTGGTGCGGCGCGGCGGCGCGAATCGTGGCCGGCAGGTGCAACGCGCCGACACGGCCCTCCGGCACCCGGGCGCCGGTCGTGCGGCCCCGACCGGTGCGGGCACGCGAACGCCGGCCGGGCACCCCGTCACCGACGCCGGGCGCGGTGAGCAGCCGGGCCTTCAACCCACTTCGGGGTACGGCCACCGACGGGGAATCCTTGCCGCGAGTCGGGTCGTCGTCGCCGGTCGCCGACTCCCGGCCCCCGCGCGGGCGCGAGTTCTGACCGTCGTCGCCCAGGTCGCCCGGCCGGCGCTGCGGCCAGCTCTCGGCACCGTCGGGGCCGTCGGTGCGCCCGTCGGGGCCACTGCCGTCGCGCGCCGCCGAATGCCCGGCCGACCCGGGTCCACCCTGGTCGGCCCCGTCGCCGCCGTCGTCGCCCTGTGGGCCGCCACCACTCGGGCCGCCACCACTCGGGCCATCGCCACTGGGGCCGCCACCGCCGGCCGGGCCACCGCCCTGCGGGCCCCCGTCGTCCGGGCCACGGTCCTGGGGGCCGTCGTCGTCCGGGTCGTCGGGGTGCGCGTCCTGGGCGCGCTGCAACGCCTCGTCGAGACGCTTCTCGTCAAGCCCCGGGGTGTCGAACGGGTCGCGGCGTCGGCGGTGCGGCAGGGCCAGGCGGGCGGCGACCCGGACGTCGTCGATGGTGACCCGGTCCCGACCGTGCCAGGCCGCGTGGGCGAGGGCGGTACGGGCGGTGACGATGTCGGCGCGCATCCCGTCCACGTCGAACGCGGCGCACACCTCGGCGATCTGGCGCAGGGCGGCGTCGGGCAGGCGTACCCCGGGAAGCCGGCGGCGGGCGGCGGCCACCTGGCCGGCGATCTCCGCGTCGGCGTCGGCCCACCGGGCGGCGAACCCGGCCGGGTCGGCGTCGGCGGCGAGCCGGCGGCGCACCACCTCGACGCGGACCTCGGGGTCCCGGCTCGCGCCGACCTCGACGGTGAGCCCGAACCGGTCGAGCAGCTGCGGGCGCAGCTCCCCCTCCTCCGGGTTCATGGTGCCCACCAGCAGGAACCGGGCCGCGTGGCTGACCGAGACGCCTTCGCGCTCGACGTGGCTGCGACCCATCGCCGCCGCGTCGAGCAGCAGGTCGACGAGGTGGTCGTGCAGCAGGTTGACCTCGTCGACGTAGAGCACCCCCCGGTGGGCGGCGGCGAGCAGACCCGGCTCGAAGGCGCGTACGCCCTCGCCGAGGGCCTTCTCCAGGTCGAGCGAGCCGACGACCCGGTCCTCGGCGGCGCCGACCGGCAACTCGACGAGACGGGCCGGGCGGGTCTCGGCGGCGGCGTCGGCCGGATGCGGACCGTCCGGGCAGGCCGGGTCCGGCTCGGCCGGGTCACAGCCGAAGCGGCAGCCGGCGACCCGGCGCACCGGGGGCAGCAGCGCGGCGAGGGCCCGCACGGCTGTGGACTTGGCGGTCCCCTTCTCACCGCGCACGAGGACCCCGCCGATCGCCGGGGACACCGCGTTGAGCAGCAGCGCCAACCGCATGTCGGCCATGCCGAGCACCGCGCTGAACGGATAGGTGGTGCTCATGCCCGGTCCTCCAGGTCGCCCTCGCTGGCCAGGTACGTGTCGCGCAGCCGGTCCAGGGTGGCCGGCTCCGGTTTGGCCCACAGCCCCCGGTCGGCGGCCTCCAACAGGCGCTCGGTGATGCCGCGCAGCGCCCACGGGTTGGACTTCTCCAGGAACTCCCGGGTGGTGTCGTCGAAGAGGTACGCGGCGGCCAGGTGCTCGTACATCCAGTCGTCGACCACGCCTGCGGTGGCGTCGTAGCCGAACAGGTAGTCCACGGTGGCCGCCAGCTCGAACGCGCCCTTGTAGCCGTGCCGGCGCATCGCGGCGATCCACTTCGGGTTGACCACCCGGGCCCGGAACACCCGCCGGGTCTCCTCACCCAGTGTGCGGGTGCGCACGTCGTGCGGCATGGCCGAGTCACCCACGTACGCCTGCGGTGACGTGCCGGTGAGGTGACGGACCATCGCCACCATCCCGCCGTGGTACTGGAAGTAGTCGTCGGAGTCGACGATGTCGTGCTCGCGGGTGTCCTGGTTCTTCACCGCCACCGCGATCCGGGCGAAGGAGCGCTCCATGTCGGCGCGCGCCTCCCGCCCGTCCAGGCCCCGGCCGTACGCGTAGCCGCCCCACACCGCGTACACCTCGGCCAGGTCGGCGTCGCTGCGCCAGGTCCGGGCGTCGATCAGGGGCAGCAGGCCCGCGCCGTACGCCCCGGGCTTCGAGCCGAAGATCCGGGCGGTCGCGCGCCGCTCGTCACCGTGCTCGGCGAGGTCGGCGGCGACGTGCGCCCGCAGGTAGTTCTCCTCGTCCGGCTCGTCCAGCGCGGCGACCTGCCGCACGGCGTCGTCGAGCAGCGCCACGACGTGCGGGAACGCGTCACGGAAGAAGCCGGAGATGCGCACTGTCACGTCGACGCGCGGGCGGCCCAGCTCGGCGGTCGGCACCACCTCGACGCCGGTGACCCGCCGGGACCGCTCGTCCCAGACCGGGCGGCAGCCCACCAGCGCGAGGACCTCGGCGATGTCGTCGCCCTGGGTGCGCATGGCGCTGGTGCCCCACACGGTCAACCCCACCGAGCGGGGGTACGTGCCGGTGTCGGCGAGGTGCCGGGCCAGCAGCGAGTCCGCGAGGGCCACCCCGACGTCCCAGGCGTTGCGGCTCGGGATGGCCTTGGGGTCGACGGAATAGAAGTTGCGGCCGGTGGGCAGCACGTTGACCAGGCCCCGGGTGGGTGAACCGGACGGGCCGGGCGGCACGAACCGACCGTCGAGCGCGCCGAGGGTGTTGGTCAGCTCGTCGGTGGTACGCGCCAGCCGGGGCACCAGTTCGGTGGCCGCGAAGCGCAGCACGGCGGCGGCGTCCGGGATCGACTGCCCGGTCACCTCCACGACCACCGCGTCGACGACGCCGGCGTCCCAGTCCAGGGTCTCCATGCCGGTGACCAGCCGTCGCGCGAGGGCCTCGATCAGGTCGACCGCGTCGGCGGCGGTGCCGGCCGGCCCGTCGACCGCGTCGGTCAGCGTGACCGGTAGGGCGATCCGCTGCCCGGGCGAGGCGAGCAGCTCCTGCTCGTCGAGGCCGTACGCGGCGGCGAGCGCCTGCCGCAGGCCGGGCAGGGCGTGCTTGCCGCCCCAGATCTGCGGGGCGCGCAGCACGGCGAGCACCAGGTTGACCCGGGGCTCACCGACGGGCGCGTCGGCGAGGATGTGCAGCCCGTCGCGGATCTGCACGTCCTTGACCTCGCACAGGTACCCGTCGAGGTGCAGCACGAAGTCGTCGAAGTCGTCGGCGTCGGGCATCGCCTCGGCGTGCAGGTCGTGGTGCAGCTCGGCGGCGCGTACGAGGTCCCAGATCTGGGCCCGCACGGTGGGCACCTTGGCCGGGTCGAGCGCCTGCACTGTCGCGTACTCGTCGAGCAGTTGCTCCAGTTTGGCCAGGTCGCCGTAGGTCTCGGCGCGGGCCATCGGCGGCACCAGGTGGTCGATGACCACGGCGTGCGCGCGGCGCTTGGCCTGGGTGCCCTCGCCGGGGTCGTTGACGATGAACGGGTAGACCAGCGGCAGGTCGGCGAGGACCGCGTCGGGCGCGCAGTCGGCGGCCAGGCCGAGCCCCTTGCCCGGCAGCCACTCCAGGGTGCCGTGCTTGCCCAGGTGCACCACGGCGTCCGCGCCGAAGCCGCCGTCCGCGACCGGCGCGGCCAGCCAGCGGTACGCGGCCAGGTAGTGGTGACTCGGCGGCAGGTCCGGGTCGTGGTAGATGGCGATGGGGTTCTCCCCGAAGCCGCGGGGCGGCTGGATCAGCAGCACCACGTTGCCGAAGCGCAGCCCGGCGAGCACGATGTCGCCGCCCTCGGTGTACAGCTCGCCGGGCGGCTCACCCCAGTGCTCCCGCATCCGCTCGCGCAGCTCGGCCGGGACCGCCTCGAACCAGCGCCGGTACGTCCGCCCCGGTATCCGGGCCTCGGCGGCGGCCAACTGCTCCGGGGTGAGCCACTCCACGTCGTGACCGCCGGCGGCGATCAGCGCGTGGATCAGCGCGTCGCCGTCCTCGGGCGGCGGCGCGTCACCCAGGTCGTAACCCGCTTCGGCGAGCGCGGCGAACAGCCGGACCGCCGAGACCGGGGTGTCCAGCCCGACGGCGTTGCCGACCCGGGAGTGCTTGGTGGGGTACGAGCTGAGGACGACGGCGACCCGCTTGTCGGCGTTGGGCACGTACCGCAGCCGGGCATGGCGCACGGCGATCCCGGCGACCCGGGCGGCCCGCTCGGCGTCGGCGGCGTACACCGAGAGGCCGTCGGCGTCGATCCGCTTGAACGAGAACGGCACCGTGACGATCCGGCCGTCGAACTCGGGGATCGCCACCTGCATCGCCGCGTCCAACGGGGACAACCCGGCGTCGCTGCCGGCCCACTGCTCGCGGGTGCTGGTCAGGCAGAGCGCCTGGATGACGGGCACGTCCAGGGCGGCGAGCGCGCCGACGTCCCACGCGTCCTCGTCGCCGCCCCCGGAAGCGTCGGCGGCGACCGCGCCGCCGGCCGCGAGCACGGTGACCAGCAGCGCGTCACACCGGGCGAACAACCCGAGCGGGCCGGCGCCGGTGGTCAGGCCGCGCAGCGAGCCGCAGAAGATCGGCAGCGGGTTGCCACCGGCCGCCCGCACGGCGTCGGCCAGCACGTCGACGAAATCGGTGTTGCCGGCGAGGGCGTGCGCCCGGTAGAAGACGATCCCCACGGTGGGCCGATCCGGGTCGGTCGGGTGCTCGCCGTGCACCCCGTACGCCGGGGTGGGCGCGGGCGGGGCGAACCCCTGGCCGGTGAGCAGCACCGTGTCGCCGAGGAACCGGGCCAGGTGCCCGAGGTTGTCCGGCCCGCCCTCCACCAGGTACGCCAGCGCCTGGGTGACGACTCCGGACGGCACGGTGGAGACGGCCATCAGCTCCGCGTCGGGCACCGCCTCGCCGCCCAGCACGACCGTCGGCACGCCGGTGGCGAGCACCGCGGCGAGGCCGTCCGGCCACGCCTGCCGCCCCCCGAGCAGGCGTACGACGGCGAGGTCGACCCCGTCGACGAGGGCGGGCACCTCGTCGGCCGCCACCCGGGCCGGGTTGGCGAGCCGGTAGTCGGCGTCACTGGCGCGGGCGGCCAGCAGGTCGGTGTCGGCGGTGGAGAGCAGCAGAACGCGCACGGCAGGCTCCGGACGGTAACGTCGGCACGCTCGCGGGAGCGGCCTGGCGACGTGGGATGGGCGCAGGGTTCAGCGGAGGCCGCGATCCGGCCGGCTCACCGGCGTGCGGCCGGGGACGACAGACGACGCGGTCCGGAACTCAGCGGTGAACGGAGTCGATGCCGATCGCGGCGGCGACACGGCCGCGGTGGGGAAAACGGCAATCGCCGTCGATGATGGAGACGCCAAGCGTCATCGGGTCCTCCTCGGGTGTCCACGCCCTGGGGTACGTCCCGACGGCCGAAGTATCCTGGCTTCCGGATCGACGCTCTCCCCCGGCCTTCCAACCGCAGACACACGGCCGTGACTCACGAGGGGGGATCGCTCCCCGGTGACAGTGGCGGGACCGCGTCGGATTCGCACCGACTTCCTTCACTGCCGTCAGGCCGCGAATGCTGCCACACCCGTCCGCCGCCGGTCAACGCAGGTCCCGGCATCGCCGGCCGCGCTCACCTGCTCCGCAGCGCCGGCGCGACGAGTCTCACGTCACGAGTCGCACGCCGTCCCACGCCACGAACGCACGTCTGCGGCAGGCGCACACGTCGCCACTCGCCGACCCTGCGGATGCCGCCGTCGCGGGCCGCCGAAGGCAGGGCCGGCCGGTGGCACGGCCGGCCGGTGGCACGGCCGGCCAGCCGGTCGCCGGGCGCTCCTGCCAGCGGGGAGGGTGCGGGTCCCTGGGCCCTTTGGAGCTGATGTCGTAGACGACATCGCTCTGACTCCCGCTCCCTGACCCCGTTCACTGCCGCAAGCCCTGGTCGCCCTGCCTCCCGCTTCCCGACTCCCGTTCACTGCCGCAAGCCCCGATCGCCCTGCCTCCCGCTTCCCGACTCCCGCCCACTGCCGCGGGCCCACCCGCTTCCTGACCCGTCCACCGCGCCCGCCCCGTCCACCGCACCCGCCCCGTCCACCGCACCCGGCCCGTCCACCGCGCCCGGCCCGTCCACCGCACCCGGGTTTTCCTGAGGCGCGCCAGTCGGTTGGTTTCGCTTCCGCGGCGATGTCGTCAACCGCATCAGCTCCAAAGGCATCGAACACCAGCCGCGAAGGGTCGAGCGGTGCTCGGCTCCGCGCAGGACGCCCGGTGCGGGGCGACACCCGATCAGCAGGCACGGGCGCTCCAGCCGATCGGCGGGCACGGGCGCTCCACCCGATCAGCGGGCACGGGCGCTCCACCCGATCAACGGGCACGGCCGCCCAGCCGATCAACGGGCACGGCCCCCAGCCGATCAACGGGCACGGCCCCCCAGCCGATCAGCGGGCACGGCCCCCCGGCCGATCAGCGGGCGTGGCGCTCCGGGTGAGCGCGGTTCCACACCCGCATCCGCTCCGGGTAGCCGGTGCGGGCCGCCTCGTACAGCGGAACCGCGTGCTTGCGGGCGATGGCGCCCGCCGCGCGCGGGGTGCCGGTGCGGCGGCGGATCCACTCGCCGTCGTGGGCGATCGCCACCACCGTGGTGTCGGTCGCGGTGGTCTCCGGTTCCAGGTAGAACTCCACTCCCCGCCGGCTGGCGACGAACGCCTCCAGCGCGGCGAGGTCGTCCCGGGTGGCCTCGCGGTCCAGCTTCGTCGGGGTCGCCTCGGCGCCCCGTGACCGCCGGTTGAACCAGCTCATGCCCAGCCCCTCTCCTCGGACGCCTCTCCAGTTCAGCACCGATTCCTGGCAATACGCTGCACGCCGGGTGGGAGAAATCTGACTCGCCGGACCACTGGCGGAACCTGGGGCACGCGGGCGGTGTCAGCACTGTGAGGAATCGGAGGTCTCCCTGGACGACGACGTGCTCGTCACCCGCGCTCGGGCCGGTGACCTGGAGGCGTACGACCTCCTGGTTGCCCGGCACACCGCGTCCGCGCACCGGACGGCGGTGCTGCTCGGTGCGGGCTCCGACTCCGAGGACGTCATCCAGGAGGCGTTCGTGAAGGGGTACCGCAAGCTGTCCCGTTACCGGGGAGAGTCGTCGTTCCGATCCTGGCTGCTCGCTATCGTCGCCAACGAGACCCGCAACCTGCACCGCTCCCGCGTACGCCGCGACGGCCTGGTCCTGCG
Organism: Micromonospora lupini str. Lupac 08; assembly: GCF_000297395.2. GTDB lineage: Bacteria > Actinomycetota > Actinomycetes > Mycobacteriales > Micromonosporaceae > Micromonospora > Micromonospora lupini. Next base: position 3,988,811 of record NZ_HF570108.1, read on the forward strand.
GACGGCGGCGGCGAACCCGACGTCGGAGGTCGCCGAGGACGACGCGGTCGGCGCGGTCCTCGCCGGTGAGCGCCGCGCCGCGCTGGTGGCGGCCCTTCGTCAACTTCCGGTACGCGACCGTGAGGTGATCGTCTGCCGGTTCTTCCTCGACCTCAGCGAGGACGAGACGGTGGCGACACTGGGCTGGCCCCGGGGCACGGTGAAGTCACGGACCTCACGTGCCCTGGCGAAACTGCGCGCCCTGCTCGCCGACGAGGAGGTGCGCCATGGGTGACCTCGACCGCCGCGCAGAGGGCCTCGAAGCCGAGCTGCGCGACCTGTCCGCCTGGCTGGAGACGCCCGACCCGCCGGACGTGACAGCAGGCGTACGCGCCCGCCTCGTCAGGGGCGTACGCCGGCGTCGCCGTTGGCGCTCCTATGCCGCGGCGGCGCTGGTTGCCCTGCTGGTCGCGGTGCTCCCGCCGACGCGTGCCGCCATCGCCGACGCCCTCGGGGAGGTGTTGCGCTTCGCCGGCGTCAGCATCGCCACGTCGCCCACGCCGTCGCTGCCCGCGGGCGAGCCGTCGCCGCTGCCGTCGCAGCGGACGGTCGGGCTGGACGAGGCGCGGCGGGCGGTGCGCTTCCCGATCCGGATGCCGTCCGCGCTGGGTCCACCCGAGCGGGCGACGGTCGCCGCCCCGGACGGCACCGGCACGCATCGGGTGGCGACGCTGCTCTACGACGGCGGCGCGCTGCGCCTCGACGCGTTCGACGGTCGCCTCGACCTGACCTTTCACAAGCAGACCAGCCGACCGGGGGCGGAGTGGACGGAGGTCAACGGCAGCTTCGCCATCTGGGTCGACGGCCCCCACGTGGTGTCCTACGTGGACCGGTCGGGACAGGTCCGCAAGGAGACCGCCCGGCTCGCGGCCTCGACCCTCATCTGGGAACAGTCCGACGTGACGTACCGCCTGGAGGGCTCACTCACCAGAGCCGAGGCGCTCAAGATCGCCCGGTCGCTCCCCTGACGACCGCCTGGACGTCTGTCGGAAGGCGGCCAGACGCTCAGAGTGGCAGCAGGCGGAGCCGCTGCACGACCTGTAGCGCTTCGGCCGCCCGGCCCTGTGCGCGCAACAGGACGACCAACTGCTGCCAGGCGTCGTGGGCCTCCCGGTTCTGCCCGAGGCTCTCGTGCAGGCCACCCAGGCTGTCCAGGCAGTCCGCCTCGCCCCGGGTGTTGCCGACGTCGTGGTAGACCGCGAGGGCCTGCCGATAGTAGGCCAACGCGGCGTGCTGCTGACCGGTGTTGTGCGCGATCAAGCCGAGGCTGTGCAGTGTGTCGGCTTCACCATCGGGGTGCCCCTGTTGCCGGAACAGGGTCAAGGCGCGCATGCAACTGTCCTGCGCCTCCTCGTTGCGCTCCAACTGGGCGCACGCCCAGCCGATCGCGTTCAGGACCCGGGCTACCTCCACCGTGTCGGCGAGATCCTGGAACTCGGCCAACGCCTGCAGGGCATGGACCAGCGACTGTCGAGGGTCACCAGCGTGATCTGCGGCTACCGCCAGCGCGTAGTGACCTCGTGCCAGTTCGGCGGCGTCGCCGGCCTCGCGGGCGCGGTCGACGGCCAGCCGCAGGTGGCGCAAACCCTCGTCGCGCTCACCATTCTGGCTGTGTGCCTGGCCGAGATAGCGGTGCGCCATGGCTCGTGCCGAGGTGAGGCCCCCCTGCTCCGCAGCGGTCAGGCCCATGTGCCACACGGCCATCTGATCGGTGACCTGGCGACGTCGGGCGTGGAACGTGACCAACGTCCGGGCCAGTTGCCAGACCTGTGGATACCACAGCCGTTGCATGGCCAGGCGCTGACTTTCCAGCATCCGTTCGTGTTCCGCGTCGAACCAGGACATCGCCATGCTCGCATCCGTCAACGCCACTGGGGTGCAGCCGGGTGCCGGCTCGCCGAGTACGAGTGGGGGACGGCGCGGATCGAGCAATCGGTCGGCCGCACAGGCCGTGTGCAGATAGAAGTCGACAAGCCGTCGCACCGCCTCCCGGTCCTCGCCACCCTGCTGGGTCCGGCCACGCTGCGCGCTGTAGAGATGGACCAGGTCATGCATCCGAAAGCGGCCGGGCGCGTGCTGACGTACCAGCGACGTGTCTTCCAACTCCCGCAACAGTTCCTGTGCCCGTTGCGTGGAGGTGGCGGTCAGGCTGGCCACGGCGGGCAGGCTGATGTCCACCACCGGAACCAGGCCGAGGAGGTCGAAGACCTTACCGGCCGGCGGGCTCAGGGCCCGACAGGACCAGGAGAAGACCGAGCGTAGGTCGGCCCGCAGCTCTCCGGTGGTGAGGGCGTCGAGTCGGACGGTGGTGTCGCGCAGGTCACGGACCAGGCCGTCGAGAGGGTGGTCGGGATGCGTGGCGGCCCGGGCCGCCACGATGGCCAGCGCCAACGGCAGGCCGCCACAGTGTCGCACCAGTGCGTCGAGGGCTGACCGGTGCTGGAGCGCCCGCGCCTGACCGAGGTGGGCGGCCAGCAGTTCCCGCGCCTCCGCCTCGGAGAGCCTGTCCAACGTGAGCGTCCTGGCTCCGTGGGTGACGGTCAGGCCGCGTAGCTGGTGACGGCTGGTGACGAGGACAGTGCAGGTCGGGCTGCCAGGTAGCAAGGGTATGACGTGGTCGGTGTCGCGGACGTTGTCGAGCAGCACGAGCATGCGCCGCGTCGCGACCAGACTGCGAAACAGAGCGGCCTGAGCATCCACCGGATGCGGTACCGACGCGGGCGGAACGCCCAGCGCCTGGAGGAAACCGCGCAGTGTCACAGTGGCGGGTACCGGGGTGAGGTCGGGCCCGAAGCCGCGCAGATCGGCGTAGAGCTGCCCGTCCGGGAACTGGTCGGCGTGCATGTGGGCCCACCGCAACACCAGCGAGGTCTTCCCGATCCCGCCCGCGCCCCCGACGGCCGAGATCAGGACCGTCCTGCTCGGCGGATCTGGTTGGCCGACGGCGGCATCGAGGAGGCGCAGCTCGTCGGTTCGTCCGATGAACAGCGCCGGCGGGGCGGGCAGTTGTCGCGGCACCGGTGTCGCCGCGCTGGCGCCGCCGATGTCGAGAGCCGGGGTGGTGGCCGCGGCCAGACGGTTGCGGGCCGCCAGCCAGGCACGGATGTCCTGGGCCGGCGCACAGGCACGGACAAAGGCGATCAACGTATCCGCCCGGGGAAGTGAGTCGCGGCGCAGTGTGTCGGCGATGGTGCTGCGGGCCAGCACATCGCCGCGCCGGGCCGCTCGCATCTCCAACTGCCGGTAGGTGTAGCCCGAATCTTCCTTCAACCGCCGCAGAAGAGCCACGAACTCCGCCACGTCGCGTGCTCCGTCGGGTCCCCCGCCTGCCGCAACCATTCTCCTCATGTTCCGGGTCGTGCAATTCCGGTGCAACCCCGCTCGATCGCTGTCCGGTCCGGTGGTCGGGATGGGCCAACGCCTGTACCACCCGGGCCTATGCGTTCAGCGTCAGCGAACATCAAGGAAATCACGGGCACGCCATCGCTTCGGCGACCTGACGCGGAATCATCACCGGCGTGTGCCTGCACCGAGTGACGGACGTCGGTGAGGAACCTGCCCGACGCGAGCGGTGTCTTTCTTGTGCAAGGCACACGTTCCTCGAAAGGGGCGCAATGGTCACCTGGAGCAGGTTTCTGCTGGGGTCGGTTCTCCTGCTGGCGGGCTGCGCGGCCGCCGACCCGGCCACAACGCGGGCCGGCGGCCCGGGATCGACGCCGGCCGGCGACGCGGCCGTGACGCCGGCCGGCACGCCGTCGGTGCGGGCGGCGACCGGCTGCGCGTCGCGGGTCGAGACGGGGTCGCTGCCCGACTGGGCGGACGAGGGCTTCCACGGGGACACCCGGATGCCACACGTCTTCGGCGCGCGGGGCGACATCGTGGCGGTGCTGTTCACCCATCCGCTGGCGCAGGGCCGAACGGACGGGTCGACCAACAAGATCCTCTGGGTGTCCCGCCCGGTCACCACGTCGCCCGCCACGGACTCACCGGTCACGCTGGTGATCACCGCGACGCTGGACGGCACCGACACCCGGGTCACCCGTGAGGTCGCCGGCGGGCCGGGCCCGTCGATCATCGACATGCCGCGCGCGGGCTGCTGGCACCTCGACCTGCGCTGGGGCGGGCGCGCCGACACGATGGATCTCGTCTACGCCGAACGGAAGCCCTGACCGGGAGATGCGGCCGGGAGGGGCGACACACCTCCCGCCATATCCAACATATACCGCATGGGGGGACTTGCGGCAAGGCCCCAGGTGTACCGCAGAATTGCCCGTCCAAGGCCGGGACCTGCGGAAACGAGAGCCAGCACATGCACAAGTCGTCGGCGGCGGACGCCGTGTTCGACCTTCCCGACAACCTCGCCGCCAAGGCCGATCCGGCGCTGATCGCCCGGGACGAGCAGCACTTCGCCGTCATCGCGGCGAGCCTGGAGCAGTCGATCGCGGACCTGTCCGACCGCCTCGACGCCGAGCGCCGGGCACCCGCCGGCAAGGGCCGCCAGGCGGTCGCCCGGGACGAGGAGGTCCGTCGGCTGACCGCTCGCCTGCGCGCCCTGCGTCGCTTCGGCCTGGACCTGTGCCTCGGACGCATGGTCAGCGCGGACGACCCGGAGCCCGTCTACATCGGGCGCTTCGGCCTCACCGACGGCAGTGGTCGTCGGCTGCTGCTCGACTGGCGCTCCCCGGCCGCCGAGCCGTTCTTCGGAGCGACCCACGCCAACCCGATGGGTCTGGTCAGCCGCCGCCGGTACCGCTGGACCCTCGGCCGGATCCGCGACTACTGGGACGAGGTGTTCACCCCGGACGGGTTCGAGGGGCACGCGGCGCTCGACGACCAGTCCGCGTTCATCGCCAGCCTCGGCGGCAACCGGTCGGCCCGGATGCGCGACGTGCTCGGCACCATCCAGGCCGACCAGGACGCCATCATCCGGGCCGGATCGCGGGGCGCCCTCGTCGTCGACGGCGGTCCGGGCACCGGCAAGACCGTCGTGGCCCTGCACCGCACCGCGTACCTGCTCTACTCCGACCCGCGCCTCGGCCAGCGCCGCGGCGGGGTGCTGTTCGTCGGGCCGCACCAGCCCTACCTGGCGTACGTCGCCGACGTCCTGCCCAGCCTCGGCGAGGAGGACGTGCAGACCTGCACCCTGCGCGACCTCGTCCCGGAGGGCGCCGCGGCGACCGTCGAGACCGACCCGGACGTGGCCCGGCTGAAGTCCTCCGCCGACCTGGTGCGCGCGATCGAGGCGGCCGTGCGGTTCTACGAGGAGCCGCCGACCACGGCGATGACTGTCACGGCCGGCGACACGGACGTGCGGCTGAGCGCGGACGACTGGGCCCAGGCGTTCGAGGCGCCCGGACCCGGCACCCCGCACAACGAGGCGCGGGACGAGATCTGGGAGGAGCTGCTGGCGATCCTGGTCGGGAAGTACGACGGCGACGAGGCGGACGAGCTGGTACGCCTGTCGCTGCTGCGCAATCGGGACCTGCGCACGGCGTTCAACCGCGCCTGGCCGCTGCTCGACGCGACAGACATCGTCGCGGACCTGTGGTCGGTGCCCGCGTACCTGCGCCGGTGCGCCCCCTGGCTCGGCCCCGACGACGTCCGCCGGCTGCGGCGTGCCGACGCCCGCGCCTGGACGGTGTCCGACCTGCCGCTGCTGGACGCGGCGCGGCAGCGGCTCGGCGACCCGGAGACGTCCCGGCGTGCACGCCGCCACGAGGCCACCATCGCCGCCGAGCGCGCGCGCATGGCGACTGTCGTCGACGAGCTGATCGAGGCCCACGCCTACGACGACGGCGAGGGCGTGCTGTCGAGCCTGCGCCAACTGGATCTGCAGGACGCGCTTGTCGACGAGGCCGTCCTGCCCGGCGCCGACCCGGATCTGCTGGCCGGCCCGTTCGCGCACATCGTCGTGGACGAGGCGCAGGAGCTGACCGACGCGCAGTGGCAGATGCTGCTGTCCCGCTGCCCGTCGCGCAGCTTCACCATCGTCGGGGACCGCGCCCAGGCCCGGCACGGCTTCACGGAGTCGTGGCAGGAACGACTGCGGCGCATCGGGCTCGACCGGGTCGCGATGACCTCGCTGAGCGTCAACTACCGGACGCCGCAGGAGGTCATGGCGCAGGCCGAACCGGTCATCCGGGCCGTGCTGCCGGACGCGAACGTGCCGACCTCGATCCGCGCCAACGGGATCCCGGTGACCCACGGATCGGTCCACGACCTGGACGCGATCGTGGACGGCTGGCTCGCCGAGCACGCCGACGGGATCGCCTGCGTCGTCGGCGCGCCCACGTACCGACCGACGACGGATCGCGTCCGGTCGCTGACCCCGGAACTGACCAAGGGGCTGGAGTTCGACCTGGTCGTCCTCGTCGACCCGGAGACGTTCGGCGACGGAATCCAGGGGGCTGTCGACAGGTACGTCGCGATGACCCGCGCGACCCAGCGACTCGTCGTCCTCACCGGGTCCTGACCTCGTAGGCTGCCGGACGTGTCAACTGATGTGCGGGAGGCGGCGGCGCACGACAACGCGCGATGGTGCGCCGCGGTGTGCGCCAGCCACGGGCTGACCGGTCGCATCGACGCCGACGCGTGGTCGGTGCCCCGCCGCTCTCCACAGTGGTATCCGGACGCGGTCACCCTGCGCCCCGGTGTCGACCCCGAGGCGCTGCTGGCGAGGATCGACGCCGGGGCCGGCGCGTCGGTGAAGGACAGCTTCGCCGACCTCGACCTCTCGGCGTACGGATTCCGGGTGCTCTTCGAGGCGCAGTGGATCCACCGTCGGCCGACCGACCCGCCGGCCGACCCGCCGCTAACCCCCGTCACCACCCCGGAAGGGCTGGCGGCCTGGGCGAGCGCGCACGGCGGCGGAGAGCTGTTCCGTCCGGCGCTGCTGGCCGACCCGCACATCCGCGTGCTGGCCCGCCACGACGAGCGGGGCGCGGTCGTCGGCGGGGCGGTGGTCAGCGGCGACGACCCGTCCGGCGTCTCCAACCTGTTCAGCCACGTCGGCGACCTTGGCACGATCTGGCGCGCGGTCGTCGCCACCCGGCCCGGCGTCGCCCTGGTCGGCTACGAGACCGCCCCGGACCTGCCCCCGGCCCGCCAAGCCGGCTTCCTCCCCGCGGGCCCCCTCCGGGTCTGGCTCCGGTGATCATGAGGTTGGCGGCACGACACGCCGGCATCGACGACAACAACCTCATGATCACCGGGGGTAGGGCTCACCCCAGGTGGGTCAGGTCTTCGGGGGTCAGGCGTAGGGCGGCGGCCGCGATGTTCTCCTCCAGGTGGGCCTTGTCGCCGGTGCCGGGGATCGCGAGGACGTGCGGGCCCTGGTGCAGCGTCCAGGCCAGGCGTACCTGCTGGGGGGTGACGCCGTGGGCCCGGGCGACCGCCTCGACGGCCGCGCCCTGTGCGGCGCTCGCGCCCCTCTCTCGATTCGTGCCGGCCAGCGCGAAGAAGGGCACGTAGGCGATGCCCCGCTCGCCGCAGGCGCGGACGAAGGCGTCCTGCTCCCGGTACGCGTCCACGCCGTAGTTGTTCTGCACGCAGACCACCGGCGCGATGCCCGCCACCTCGTCCAGCTGCTCGGGCCGGGCGCCGGACAGCCCGAGGTGCCCGATCAGCCCGGCGGCGCGCAGCTCGGCCAGGGCGCCGAACCGCTCGACCAGCGGCGCCGGACCCGGCCCCCGGCCGAGCCGCAGGTTCACCACGTCCAGCCGGTCGCGGCCGAGGCGGCGCAGGTTCTCCTCGACCTGGGCGCGCAGCTGCGCCCCGGTGGCCGCCTCGGTGAATCCGGTCGCCGGGTCGTAGCCGAAGCCGACCTTGGTGGCGATGACCAGATCCTCCGGGTACGGGGCGAGCGCCGCCCGGATCAGCTCGGTGGCGTACCGGGCGGGACCGGTGCCGACCCGCAGGGTGCCGCCGGGCGAGACGTAGAAGGCGGCCGTGTCGATGTGGTTGACGCCCAGCTCCACGGCACGGCGCAGCACCGCGATCGCCCGTTCGCGGTCCGGGTTCGCGGTGATCCGCATCGAGCCGAACCCCATCCGGTGCACGGTGCGGTCGCCCAGGGTCCAGCTGCCCGCCGCGGCGGCGGTGATCTCGTCGGTTGGCATCGGGCGACCGTAGCCAGCGCGGGCACGCGGCGCACTCGGCCGCGCACCCGATACCGCCGAACCCCGATCCGGGTTAGTTTTGTTGTGCTGCCGGAGCCGACTCGTCAGCCGTTTCCCGCGCCGCCGGAGCCGGCTCGCCGGTCCGCGGCGGGCGCAGCGCCGGCACCAGCGCCAGCGTCGGCAGGAGCAGCAGCGGCACCACCAGCAGCGCCCGCAGAGTGCCGACGTGGTCACCGAGCAGGCCCAACAGCGGCGGCCCGCCCAGGAAGGCCGTGTAGCCGATCACCGCGACCACGCTGACCCGCACCGCCGCGTGCGTCTCCTCGTCGGCCGCCGCGCTCATGCCGACCGGGAAGCCCAACGACGCGCCGAGGCCCCACAGCGCGACGCCGACGATTGCCACCGGCCCCGAGCCGGCCAACACGGCCAGAGCGGCGCCGGCAGCGGCGAGCAGGAGGGTGCCGCTGAGCACCGGCACCCGACCCCAACGGTCCAGCGCGACGGTGCCCGCGGTGCGCCCGAGGGTCATACCGACGACGAACACGCCGAAGACCGCCGCTCCGGCCGCCTCGCTCAGATCCCGACCGTCGACGAAGGCGACAGCCAGCCAGTCGTTGGCGCTGCCCTCGGCGAACGCCGCCACCAGCACGAACAGCCCGATGAGCAGGGTGCGCGGCTCACGCCACGCGGCGAGCTGGGCACGGCGGCGACCGGCCGGGCTGGTGTCCGCCGTCTGGTCGGCCGGGTCGACGACCGGTTGGGGCAGGAACATCCGGGAGGCGAGCACGGTGCCGACGAGCACCACCACCGCCACCGCGGCGAGGTGCGCGCCGACCGGCACGTCCAGGCGGGCGGCCCCGGCGCCGAGGCCCGCGCCGGCCACCGACCCGAGGCTCCAGGCCGCGTGGAAGCGGGGCATGACGGTACGCCCCAACCGCCGCTCCACGGTCGCGCCCTCGACGTTCATCGCCACGTCGCAGGCGCCCGAGCCGTAGCCGAAGGCCACCAGCCCCAGCCCGACGACGACTGCCGACCCGGCGACCGTCGCGCCCAGACCGGCCACGACCAGACCGACCGCGACCAGCACGGTGGCGATCGTCACGCTGCGGGCCGAGCCGAGGCGCTGGGCGAGCAGCCCGGAGGTCGGCATGGCGAGCAGGGCGCCCATGCTCATCGCCAGCAGCAGGAGCCCGAGTCGCCCGGCGGAGAGGTCCAGCGCCTCGCGCACGGCCGGCACCCGGGAGAACCAGCTGCCGACGGCCAGGCCGTTCAGGGTGAAGGTGACGGCGACGCCGTTACGGGCGAGCCGGACGATCCGTGCCGGAACTGTGGTGTCCGGGGCGACGGCCGGGCTGGTGGGGGCGCTCACAGCTGTGGTTCCTCTTCCTCGGGGTGATCTCCTGGCACGATCGCACACCTGAGAGCGCTACCACCACAAGCGGGTACCACCCCTTACCGACGACACGCAGGTCGGGGGATGATTCCTGGCAGGCGTACGCCCGCCCCGGGTGGGCGCCGGGGGAGGGCACGATGACGGCAGCGGCACACCGGCCGGCCACTCTGGATGACGTCGCCCGGGCCGCCGGGGTCTCCCGGTCCACCGCCTCGCGGGTGATCGCCGGGACGGGGTTCGCCTCGCCGGACGCCCGGGAGCGGGTGGTGACGGCCGCCGACCAGCTCGGTTACGTGCCCAACCCGGCAGCCCGGGCGCTGGTTCGCGGCGGCGGCGTGCGGCTGGTGGTGGCCGCCGCGGCGACCAGCGCGGCGGTGCTGGACGACCCGTACGTCCACCGGGTGGTCGGCTCGGCCGCCCGGGTGTGCGCGCCGGCCGGAGTCGGGGTGGCGCTGCACTGGCTGCCGCTGGGCGACCCACGCGGCCTCGACCAGCTCGCCGCCGACCGCAGCGTGTGCGGCGTCGTGCTGGTCAACACCACCGAGGCCCTGCTGGACGCCGTCCCCCGGTCACTGCACGGCCGGGTCGCCTCGATCGGCATCGGCTCGGCCGAGGTGCCGTCGTTCGACGTCGACAACACCGCCGGCGCCGGGGCGGTGCTGCGTCACCTGTACGCGACGGGCCGCCGCCGGATCGCCATGGTGACCGGCCCGGCGTGGCTGCCGTGCTCGCAGCGCCCCGTGCAGGCGTACCGGCACCTGATGCGCCAGGCCGGCCTGCCCGAGCGGGTGGTGGACGGGGACTTCACGGCGGCGCGTGGCCGTGCGGCGGCCGAGGAGGCGCTGCGCCGCTGGCCGGACGTGGACGCGATCTTCGCGATCAGCGACGAGACCGCGTTCGGGGTCATCGCGGGCCTGCGCGACGGCGGTGTGCGGGTGCCCGGTGACGTCGCGGTCGCCGGTTTCGACGACATCCCGCTGGCCGGCATGACCGCGCCGGCGCTGACCACCGCGAGCCACCCGGTGGGCCGGATCGCCACCGCTGCGGCCACCGCCGTGCTGGCCGGCCGCCCGGCCGCGCCGGTGACCCTCTTCCCGTCCGCCCTGGTGACCCGCGACAGCGCCTGAGCCGGGCGCCCGCCGCCGCCCTGGCGACCCGCGACAGCGCCCGAGCGCCGAGCGCCCGGGGCGGCTCTGTGACCCGCGACCGCGCCCGAGCCGGCCGCCGGTTAACCGGCGGTCGGCCGGGTAACCGCCTCGCACCTTTCGTCGACCGCGAGGAGTGGTGACCTGTGTCCGACTCCGCGCCGGATCCCCGGCACGGCCGGTTGACCACACGCCCGCACCCGCCGGTGGTGTCGGGTCCCACCGGTCTGGTGCCGCTGCCCGGCGGCGACGGCGGCCGGCCGGCGACGGCGTACGTGCCGGAACCGGCCGCCGACGATGCCGCGTACCGGCTGGTGGTGCTGCTGCACGGGGCGGGCGGCTCCGCGCGGCAGGGCCTGGACCTGCTGCTCCCGGTGGCGGACGCGCACCACCTGCTGCTTGTCGCCCCGCAGTCGTCGGCGGCGAGTTGGGACCTGATCGCCGGCGGCTTCGGGGTGGACGTGCAGCACATCGACGCGCTGCTGGCCAGCGCCTTCGACGGCTATCCCGTCCGGGACGTGACGCTCGGCGGCTTCTCCGACGGCGCCTCGTACGCCCTCTCGCTGGGTCTGGCCAACGGCGACCTGGTGGACGGGGTGCTGGCCTTCTCCCCCGGCTTCGCCGCGCCGCCGCTCGTCCGCGGCCGACCGCGGATCTTCGTCTCGCACGGGGTGGACGACCGCGTCCTGCCGATCGACGTGTGCAGCCGCCGCTTCGTGCCGCACCTGCGCGGCCTCGGCTATGACGTCACCTACGAGGAGTTTCCCGGCGGCCACGACATCCCCGCCCCGATCCGCGCGAGGGCCACCGGGTGGCTCACCGGCGGGAGCGCCCGCTGATCGGTCGAGGTGCGGGAGGTCAGACGGCGGGCAGGCCGAGGGCCTCGTCCACGCGGGCCAGGACGGCGGCGTCGTCGTCGGGGTGCACGCCCCGCAGCAGGTCGATGGCCGTCGCCCGGATCTGACCGATGATCATGGCGAGTGGGAGGGTCTGGGTCGACCCGAAGAGCTGCCCGGCCGTGCGGACGGCGGCCAGCGCCGCCGCGTCCGCCCGGACGGCGTGCCGGTCGGCAGCCTCCTCCTGCCCGTCCAGGTCGGCGGCGAGCGCCGCGCCGGCCTCCCGGACCGCCTCGACCAGGCAGCGCAGCGCCTCGCCCAGCTCCGGCGGCGTGGGGGTCCGCAGTCGACTGAGCGTCACCCCGGCGCGGGCCAGCACCCGGACGTTGCGGACCACGTAGTCGGTCTGCCGGATCGACTCGTCCACCGACCGCAGCCGGCCGATGTGCCGGCGACGGCGCACGTTGAGCCGCAGCGCCTCACCGGCGGCGAGCACGCCCTCGCGCAGCCCGCCGACCCGGGCGTCCATGCCCCGGGCCTGCGTCAGCGCGGCCAGCGCCGCCGACTCGTCGCGCCCGTCCAGCGCGTCGGCGATGCCGTCCACCAGACCGGCCAGCTCGTCGAAGGTCCGCCGCACCTCGGCGACGAGGGGGGCGAGCGGGTGCCGGGCGTCGACGAGGAGGCTGACGGCGAGGGCGACCGCGCCGCCGACAAGCGCGTCGACGAAGCGGAACGGGACCAGCGACCCGTCCGGTGGCGCGACCACCACCAGGTAGAGCGCGGACACCGCGGCCTGGACCAGGGTCACGCCGGTGGCGCCGAAGGCGACCGCGAGCACAACGGTGAGCAGGATGACGGTGCATACCGTCCAGGTGCTGCCGGGGCCGAGCGCCTGCACGACCAGGTCCGCGACGAGCACCCCGGCGGCCACCCCGAGCACGACCTCGACGGCACGCCGGATCCGCTGCCCGCGGGCCTGACCGAGCACGATCAGCGCGGCGGCCGGCGCGAAGAACGGCTGCGGGTGCCCGAGCAGGCGGGTGGCGAGCAGCCAGGCCACTGTCGCCGCGACTGTCGCCTCCAGCACCGGCCGCCAGCCCTGCCGCAGCCGGTGACCGGCGACCCGCAGGCCCCCGAACCACGCCATCGCCCCCACCTCCCGCCCCCTCGACCACGCGCCGGGCCGTCCACGATCACGGTGGCCGGAGCGTCCCTGGCGATCGTCTACCATCGCGCGATGGACCCGCTCACCGGGCTGCTCGACGGTCCCCGCGCCCGGGGCGCCTTCCTGCTGCGCTCGGTGTTCGACCCGCCGTACGCCCTGCGGATCGAGGATCGGGCGCCCCTGACCGTGGTGGCGCTGGTGCGCGGCGCCGCCTGGCTGGTGCCGGACGATGCTCCCGCCGCGACGCTGCGCCCCGGCGACGTGGCGGTGCTGCGCGGGCCGGACGGCTACCTCGTCGCGGACGATCCGGGCACCCCACCGCAGGTGGTGATCCACCCCGGTCAGCGCTGCACCACGCTGCGCGGCGAGCCGCTGACCGAGTCGATGGCGTTGGGGGTGCGCACCTGGGGCACCGGGCCGCACGGGTCGACGGTGCTGCTGACCGGGACGTACCAGCTGCCCGGGGCGGTGAGCCGGCGGCTGCTCGGCGCGCTGCCGCCGCTGCTGGTGGTCCCGGCCGACGAGGGGCGCGGCCCGCTGGTGCCGCTTCTCGCGCAGGAGGTGACCCGGGACGCGCCGGGCCAGGCGGCGGTGCTGGACCGGCTGCTGGACCTGCTGCTCATCGACGCGCTGCGTACGTGGTTCGGCCGGCCGGACGCCGCGCCGGGCTGGTACCGGGCGGCCGGCGACCCGGTGGTCGGCCCGGCCCTGCGGCTGCTGGAGGACGATCCGGCCCGGGGGTGGACTGTCGCGGCGCTCGCCGCCGAGGTGGGCGTCTCCCGGGCGGTGCTGGCCCGCCGCTTCACCGAGCTGGTCGGCGAGCCGCCGATGGCGTACCTGACCGGATGGCGGCTCGCGCTCGCCGCCGACCTGCTACGCGAACCGGACGCCACGCTGGGCGCGGTGGCCCGCCGGGTCGGCTACGCCAGCCCGTACGCGCTGAGCACGGCGTTTCGTCGGGTCCGGGGAATCAGTCCGCGCGAGCACCGGATCGGCGCCCCGACGGGCTGATCCCCGGCGCGAGGCTCAGCTCCCGGTCAGGGCGCGCAGCAGCGTGCGAACGGCGCCGGCGAGGTCGGCGCGGCTGGCCGGGCTGTCGGGGGGCGGGGCGGTGAGCGCGCCGGCGCCGACGAGACGGTCGAAGAGCAGCCCGTCGACGAAGGCGACGAACTGGTCACCCTGCCGGTCGGGATCGGTGGCCCCGGCCCGGGCCAGCAGGTCCCGTGATTGCGCCCGCAGGCCGGTGCCGTGTTGCAGGATGCCGCGCAGCTCCGGGCGGTGGACCGCCTCCAGCAGACAGGCGTAGCGGGCGAGCGTCCGGCTGCGTCCGGTGCTCAGCCAGCGGTCGAGCACCTCGGCCACCCCGGTGGCGAGCCGGTCGAGGTCGTCGCCGTCGAGCCGGGGGCCCGGCGTCGGGGACGGCGGGTCGGTGGGCAGGTCGTACGCGGCCAGGTCGGTCCGGTCCCGCTCGGCGAGGCGTCCCACCACCGCCTCGATCAGCGCCTGCCGGGTGCGCAGGTACGCCGAGGTGGTGCCGGCGGGCAACCCGGCGCGGCCGTCGACGGCCCGGTGGGTCAGCGCCCGCATGCCGCCGTCGGCGATCAGTTCGATGGCCGCGTCGGTAAGCAACGCGATCCGGTTGGCGCGGGCCGTCACGGGTCTCCTTCCGGTCGAGGTCCCCGGGTAGTATCGCTCTTCTACAGGTGTAGAAGGGCGGACGGCATGGACGAACCACACGCGGTGGTGGTCGGCGGCGGCATCGGCGGGCTGAGCGCCGCGCTCGCCCTGCACCGGCGCGGATGGCGGGTCACCGTGCTGGAACGCGCCCCCGAACTGCGCGAGGTCGGCGCCGGGCTGACCCTGATGGCCAACGCGCTGCGCGCCCTGGACGCCCTCGGCCTGAGCCCGGCCCTGCGGTCCAGCACGCATGCCGAGGCCCCCGGCGGGGTCCGCGACCGGCGGGGCCGGTGGCTGTCCCGGGTGGACGCGGCGGAGATGATCCGGCAGCTCGGCACCAGCGCGCTCGGCATCCACCGGGCCACCCTGCACCGTCTCCTGGGCGAGGCGCTGCCCGCGTCGTCGCTGCACACCGGGGCCGACGTCGAGCACGTCGAGTCCGAAACCGACCACGCCACGGTGCGGTACCACGGTCCCGACGGCCCGCGAACCCTGGACGCGGACCTGGTCGTCGGCGCCGACGGTCTGCGCAGCCGACTGCGCGCCCAGCTCTGGCCGGAGATCCCCGCCCCGGTGTACGCGGGCTCGACGACCTGGCGGGCCGCCGTCGCGTTCCCCGAGCCGATCCCGACGGCGATCACCTGGGGGCCGGCCGCCGAGTTCGGCATGGTGCCGATCGGCGAGGGCCAGCTCTACTGGTACGGGGCGATCACCGCCCCGCCCGGCGGCCACGCCCCGGACGAGCTGGCGGCCGTACGGGACCACTTCGGCGCGTGGCACGAGCCCATTCCCGCGCTGCTGGCGGCGACCCCACCCGGGGTGGTCCTGCGCAACGACATCCACCACCTCGCCACGCCGCTGCCCTCGTACGTGCGGGGGCGGGTGGCGCTGCTCGGCGACGCGGCGCACGCCATGACGCCGAACCTCGGACAGGGCGCCGGCCAGGCGATCGAGGACGCGGTGGTGCTCGGCGCGGTCTGCTCCGGCGGCGCGCAGGGGTTGCCGACCGCCCTGGCGGCGTACGACGAGCAGCGTCGCCCCCGCAGCCAGTCCATCGCCCGCGCCTCCCTGCGCGCGGGGCGGTACGGCCAGCAACTGCACAACCCCGTCGCCCTCGCCGTCCGTGCCGCCGCGCTGCGCCTCACCCCGCCCAGCGCCACGCTGCGGAGCATGACGTGGTGCGCCGACTGGCGACCCCCGACAAACTGAACTCCGGTCACAAAGATCAGATTCGGGTGCGGTGGACCCAAAGCTCCAGTCTATTGTTTTGCGCCGCTCTCCGCCCCGGTCACATACGACAGTTCGCGGGTACAATCGGCGACTGCGTTGTGACCGATCGCTGACTGCTCATGGTGAAAGCGATCACACACACTGAGCACATGAACAGGAGAGTCAACCGCGGTAGGGCACTCCGCGTCGCGGTGTGTCTCCTTCTTCTCGCCGTGTTGAGCGGCTGCATGCAACTCAACATCGGGCTCACCGTCAACGCCGACGACACGGTCGACGGGCAGTTGCTGCTGACCGCCCAGAAGTCCGTGCTCAGCGCCCGGAACAAGAACATCTCGGCGGCGTTCGCGGAGCTGCGGCAGAACATTCCCGCGCTGCCGCCGGGCGAGGAGACAGGCTACGAGGACGCCAAACTCTTCGGCAGCCAGATCAATTACCGCAAGGCACCGCTGGCGGGCTTCGACAGCGAGAGCGTCAAACTGGTCCGGGACGGTGATTTCTACCGTTTCACATTGCCGCTGGACCCGAAGAAGTACGGCGGAAAAGTAGCCCAACAAAATCCGCAGCAGCAGCAGGCGTTCCTCACGCTGATGTCATTCGAGATCTCGGTGACATTTCCCGGCCGGGTGGTCGACACCAATGGGACCGTCAACGGTCGGTCGGTGACGTGGAAGGTGGACTCCAACCAACCCAAGCCGACTGAGCTGCGCGCCGTCGCCGAGGCGCCGCCCCGGCCGTCGGCCTCGCCGGCAGCCGCCGACTCCGACTCCGGCGGCTTTCCGTGGCTGCTCGTCGGCGGCGGCGTACTCCTGCTGCTGGTGCTCGCCGTGGTGGGCGTACTCCTGGTGCGTCGCCGTCGCCCGACGGCGCCGGCCGCACCCACGACGGCCGCATCCGGGCCGACCACACCCGGGCCGACCTCGCCGGGCCCGCCCGCCGGCACGCCCGGGCCCGGCTGATCCATCCGGTGGCCGGCCCCGCCGGCCACGTCCGGCCCCGGCCGCCCCGTGACGACGGCGACCGGCGCCGGTGCTCCGCCCCGGAGCACCGGACCTCACCACCACCACATCCCGGTCGCACCATCGCAGAAAAGGGGGATCGCCATGAACGATCTCTTCACCTGGGCCGCTCTGGGGACCATCGCCGGCGCGAGCGCCGCCACCCTGCTGGCCACCAACGTCATCGGCGCGCTGATCGGCCCGAGCGGCGACAAGGTCCGCAAGTGGATCGCCATCGCCATCGCGCTCCTGCTGTCCTACCTGACCGCGGCGTTCGCCGACGAGGTCGGCGGCGAGAAGTGGATCATCGCGTTCTTCAACGCGCTGGTGATCTTCTCCGCCGCGCTCGGCGTCAGCCAGTTCCCGCCCGGCAACCGGCAGGCGACGCCCACCCAGCTCGCGAGCGGTCGCGAGCCCCGTGTCTTCCGCTCGTGGGTCTGAGGAGTGACGTCATGATCTTCGGAATTCTCAGCGCGGTGATCCAGGTGGCTCTCGGCGCCGTCCTCGGCCTCCTGGCCGGCGGCCCGGTCGGCCTGCTCGTCGGCGCCGTCGTGGGCCTGGTGGTCGGCGTGGTGTTCGGCTGGGCGGTCACCTCCGCCGGGGTGTACGCGCCAGACGCCCGCGGCATCTTCCTCTTCGTCGTCGACCACACGTGGAGCCTGCTCAACACGCTCGTCGGCGCCATCTACCTGGCCGTGCACCTGATCTTCGGGCACTCGCTGGACCGGCCCACCTCGGCGGGCAGCGGCCGGGTCAGCGTGGTGGAGGGCGTCTCACCCCGCTACGCCACCACCATCGGCACCGTCTGCGCCGGCTCCAGCTCGGGCATCCAGCGCCACGAGGACGTCCACATCTTCCAGGGACGCCTGCTCGGCCCGCTCTACATCCCGCTGGTGCTGGCGAACTACGTGCTGTTCACCATCGCCCCGATCTGGCTGCTCTACCACGACCACACCAACGCGCCGATCAACCGGTTCACCCGCTACTTCGAGATCGGCGTCTACCCGCACGTCTGGAACGAGGCCATCGCGTACCGGATCCAGGGGACGCCGCCGCGATGACCACCGACGGGCGCGGACCGATCGAGACGGCCACCGCCGAGCTGGCCGCATGGCTGACCAGCGCGGCGGGGGCACCCGTCCCGGTCGGCCCGCCCCGCGCGTACGGCGACGCCGACGGATTGACCCTGTGGCCGTTGGAGTTGCGCCCGGCCCGACAGACGCGCTCCAGCGGCGCGGTCCGCGAGCCGTACCGCTTCACGGTCCGTTACCTGCTCTGCGTGGCCGGGCCGGCCGGGCTGGCCGTCCTGGACCGCGTGCTCACCGCCGCCACCAGCGACGGCAGCTACCCGGTGGTGCTGGAGGCCGGCGCGGCGCCGCTGTGGAGCGCGTTCGGCGCCGCGCCCCGCCCGGCGCTGCTGATCGACGTGCCGGCGCAGGTGGACCACCCGACGCCGGCCGCACCGCCGGTCCTGCAACCGCTGCGGCTGCGTCAGCTCTCGATGCGCACGCTCACCGGTCGGGTGGTCGGCCCCGAGAACCAGCCGCTCGCCGCCATGCGCGTCGAGCTGCCCGGCACGGCGTCCGCGACCCGCACCGGCCCCGACGGCCGGTTCCTGATCGTCGGGGTCCCGCACGACCCCGAACACCCCGGCCCGGTACGACTGCGACTCCGCGGGCGCGGGCTCGTGCTCACCGCCGACGTCGACGCGGGCGAGGACGACATCGTCATCGTCTGCGCGCCACCGACCCACTGACGCCCACCCGTACAGGAGGACCGATGCCCAGCTACTTCTCCCCCGGCATCTACGTCGAGGAGGTCCCCAGCGGCGCCCGACCGATCGGACCGGCGAGCACCAGCATCGCCGCGTTCGTCGGCGTCGCCCCGAACCGCGGCGCCCACCTGGGCAAGGCGGTACCGGTCAACAACTGGACCGAGTTCCTGCGGCTCTTCGCCGAGGGAGACGAGATCGAGAGCACCCCGCTGGCCCGGGCCGTGTTCGGTTTCCTGGACAACGGGGGCGCCCGCTGCTGGGTGGTAAACGTCGGCGAGGGCGGCGCCATCACCGGCGCCGGCCAGCGACGCGGTGGCCTGCAACTGCTGGAGGCCATCGACGAGATCTCCATCATCGCCGCTCCCGGCTTCCACGACGTGGTGTCCCACGAGGCGCTGCTCAGCATGGCCGAGCGCACCCGCACCATGGTGGCGATCTGCGACCCGGCGCCGGACATCGACGACATCTCCGCGCTGACCCGGGTCGCCACCCCGTCCTCCGGCAAGCCGCCCAAGCCGAGCGACGGCCCGGGCGGTGGCGCGGGAACTGGTGCGGGCGGCGGCGGTGGTTCCGCCAGTGCCGCCGGTCCGGGCGGCTCGGGTGGGCCCGAGGGGCCGGCGTTCCGACCCCGCCAGTCCGAGTACGGCGCGCTCTACTACCCGTGGCTCCAGGTGCGCGACCCGATCAGCGGGGAGCTGGAACTCACCCCGCCGAGCGGGCACCTCGCCGGCATCTGGGCCCGCACCGACGCCCTGCGCGGCGTGCACAAGGCGCCGGCCAACGAACCCGTCCGCGGCGCGGTCAACCTGGGCTACCTGGTCACCCGATCGGAGCACGACGTGCTCAACCCCAAGGGTGTCAACGTGATCCGCTACTTCGCCGGCGAGGGCATCCGCGTCTGGGGCGCCCGTACGCTCGCCGCCGAGGCCAGCGAGTGGCGCTACCTCAACGTACGACGCCTCAGCATCTCCATCGAACAGGCCATCGCCAACGGCACCCGCTGGATGGTCTTCGAGCCGAACGACTTCACCCTCTGGCGCTCGATCCGGCGCGACATCGGGGCGTTCCTCACCCGGGTGTGGCGCGACGGCGCGCTGCTCGGGCGCACCCCCGACGAGGCGTTCTTCGTCAAGTGCGACGAGGAGACCAACCCGGTGGACGTCCGCGACGCCGGCATGGTGATCGCCCACATCGGCATCGCCGTCGTCAAGCCCGCCGAGTTCGTGGTGTTCAAGCTGAGCCAGTGGGCCGGCGGCACCGAGACCGAGACGATCGGAGGCTGACCCATGCCCACCACAGCCACCCCGCAGCCGGGCGCCCCGGTCGACCCGTACCGGGCGTACAACTTCCGGCTCCTCATCAACGGCGTCACCAACGGCCACTTCACCGAGATGAGCGGACTTGAGGTGAACATTCCCGGGCAGCCGTACCGCGAACACGGCCCCGGACCGACGCGGATGGTCCCCGGCCAGGCCGAGTACGAGCCGGTGACACTGCACTTCGGTCTCACCGCGTCCCGCGAGCTGTGGGACTGGGTGAACGCCACCGCCCAGGGCACCCTCAACCGCCGCAACGTGTCGGTGGTGCTGCTGGACTCCGTGGGAACCGCCGAGGTGCTGCGGTGGAACCTGATCGACGCCTGGCCCACCCGATGGCGTGGCGCGCACCTCAACACGGTCAGCCACGAGATCGCCATCGCGTCGCTGACGCTGCGCTACGAGGGCCTGGAGTTGGAGACCGGCGGTGCCGCCGCGCCGACGCCCGCGTAGGTGGCTGGCCGGTCGGCTCCGCTCGGCGGCCGGCGCGGTGCAGCGCCTCGCCGGCCGCGTCGAGACCACAGGTGTGCCCGCGGAGGCGCCGCGTCGTCTCGGGGAGCCGCCGGCGCACTGGCTGAACCTGGTCGCCGCACACGCCCCCGGCCTGCTGCGCGAACTGGACCTCGACCCGTCCCATCCCACCACCGCTTGGGTAGGCGGCCGCGACGACCACCCTGGTTGGTCCGACGCCGACGACGTGGCGTCGACCGCCCCTCGGCAGTCCATGATGGAGGGGCAGCTCGGCTCCGTAGAGGAGGAGTCCTGGTCCCACGGTGACCGGGCCGGACTCCGCGCGCCCGGCACGGCCACGCAACCCGATGGTCGCGGCGATCGCAGCGGCGACGGCGGTCGTGGTGGTCGCAGCGGTCGAGGCGGTCGTGGCGATCGCAGCGGTGACGGCGGCGGCCGTGGCGGTGAAGGCGGTCGCAATGGTCGCGGCGGTCGCGGTGGCCGAGGCCCAGGGGCAGCCGGCCTCGACACGACAGGCGGCCTCGACGCTGCGAACGGGCTCGGCACTGCGCCCGGACCCGGCACCGCGATCGGGCTCGGCTCGGCCGAGAACCGCCGCAGGGCAGGCAATCTGAGCGCGGCGGGCTGGCCCGGCGCGGCAGGCGGCTTTCCGACGGTCGGCGGGTCGGACGCCGCCGGCAGGGCGGACGCCGCCAGCCGGGACGGACGGCCAACGGGTGAGTTCGGAAGGTCGAGCCGGGCGTCGGGTGCTACCGGCCGACCAGGCCGTTCGGGGATCGGCGGCGCTCTCCCGAGCGACGCCAACCTGAGCGGTGCGAACCTGAGCGATGCCAACCCGAGCAGCGCCAACCCGAGCGACGCCGGCCCGAGCGACGCCGGCCCGAGCGACGCCGGCCCGAGCGACACCGACGACGCCATTCGGGCGTCGGGCAGACGGGGCCCGCTGCCAGCGTCCTCGGACGGGAGCCGGCTCCTGCCGGGTCGGCTGGTGGATGGCTGGCGCCGTCGCGACCAGTCCCGGCGGGACGCGGCACCGCAGTCGACCGTGTCGGCAACGCCCGCCCACGCGGTGGCATCGACACCCCGAGGCGACACCCCATCCGTACGCGGACTCCCACCGGGCAGGCCCTCCCCCCGAGAGGCCCTCCCCCGGGAGATCTTGGAAGATTCCGGCCCCTCCCGGGGCACTTTCCTTCCACGATCTACTGCCGACGGCGGCGGCCGTGCCGCCGGGGGTGGGTGGTGGCCCGACCTGCCGGGCGAACCGGCGCGGCCGGGCGGCGAGCCGGGTAGGCGGCACGCCGAACACCTCCGGCGCAGCCACCGTGCCCCGGGCGCGACGAGTGGCCGGCAATCGTCGGCCGACACGGCGTTCCGGGCGGCCGAGGCGGCAGTCGTCGACCCGTGGCCGGAGCTGCCGGACGACGGACCGCTGTGGACGGTGCCCGGGGCGGGACTGGACGCGCCGCACGTGGACCGCCTGGACCGGGAACAGGCGGGCGACTGATGGAACGCGTCGCCTTCCTCATCGACTCCTCCGGAGAGCGGGTGGACTGCCTGCTCAACCCGGAGACCGTGCAGGTGACCCGGCTCGCCGGCGTCCGTCATCGGGGCGCGGGTGGTGGGCAGCTCACCGGGTCCGGTCTGGCCGACGACCCGCTGGTCTTCACCGGCGGTGGTCGTACGGAGCTGGTGCTGGACCTGCTGTTCGACGTCGACTTCGTCCAGGCGCAGGTCCGCCCCGCCGACGTACGGGTGCTCACCCGGCCGCTGTGGATGCTTGCCGAGAACTCCACCGCCGAGCACGGGTGGCTGCGCCCGCCGCTGGTCCGACTGGTCTGGGGCAAGACGTGGAACGTGCCAGGTGTGATCGTCGCGGTGGCCGAGCGGTTCGACGCGTTCACCGGCACGGGCTCGCCGCGGCGTTCCTGGCTGCGGTTGAAGCTGGTCCGGGCCGCCGAGACGGCCGATCAGGCGCAGGCGGGTTTCGAGGAGGAACTGGCCGCGGTGAGCACCCCGGCCGCCGCCCCGGGCAGCGCCGTGGTCGCCGCCGGTGACGGCGCCGCCGAGCCGGGCCGCTCCGGGGTGCGCTTCGACCTGCTGGCCAACGACGCGCTCGGGTCGCCGCTGCGGTGGCGGTTGCTGGCCGAGCACAACCGGATCGCCGACCCCCTCGCGGTGCCGGCCGGCACGACCCTCGCGGTCCCCACCGGCGCCCCGGGCGGTGGCGGGCCGGAGTCGACGCTTGCCGGGATGGCGCGGGCGGTGGCCGGCGCGGTGGGCGCCGGCGCGTCGTTCGTGGGCACCTCGATCGCCACCGCGAGCTGGGCCACACCGACCGGTACGACAGCCGCCAGCACCAACCCGGGCGGCACGCCATTCGGCACCGGCTCGGGGAGTACGCCATGACAAGCGTCGCGCCCCGCGCGCTGACCGTCCTGCTGGACGGCGTGGAACTGAACGCCGCGGCCCGACAGCGGATCCGCTCGCTGCGGGTGGCCGCACGACTCGACCAGCCCACCCAGGCCGAGCTGGTGCTCGCCACCGCTGCCGGGGGTGGCGCTCTCGACCCGGCGGCGCGGCCGGGCACGACCCTCGACGTCCGGCTCGCCGAGCATTCCGACGCGCTGTTCACCGGGGAGGTCACCGCCGTGGAGGTGGAGTACGCCGCCGACGGCGCGGCAGTGCTGCGCCTGCGGGCGTACGACGCGCTGCACCGGCTGCGCAAGCGGCAGGACCTGCGGGTCTTCACCTCGGTGACGGCGGCGGAGCTGGCCCGTGAGCTGTGCGGGGAGGTGGGGTTGACCGTGACGGCGGAGAGCGACGGGCCGCGACTGGACCGGCTGCTCCAGCACCGGCACAGCGACCTGGAGCTGCTGCGGGAGGTCACCGGCCGGGCCGGGCTGCACCTGGCCGCCGACGGCGACGACGTCCGGCTGATCACCCTCGCCGGCTACGGGGAGCCCGTCGCGCTGAGGTTGGGCGCGAGCGTGCACACCCTGCGGCTGTCCACGAACGCGGACCGGGCCAGCGGCGCCAGCGCCGCACTGGGCTGGCATCCGCAGCGGGCCGAGGCGATCAGCCAGCAGGCCGACGAGGCGCGCTGCGGCCGGCCGGCCGGTGACCGGCCGGACCCGGCCGACGTGGGCGCCGACGGGGTACGCACCGCCGTCGACCAGCCGGGGCGCAGTGACGACGAGTTGGCGGCCCTCGCTCAGGCGCGGCTGGACCTCCGCGCCGCCGCGCTGGCCACCGCCGAGGGGGTCGCCGAGGGTGATCCGGCGCTGCGGCCGGGCCGGCGGATCGACGTGACGGGTGTGCCCGACCCGCTCGCCGGTGCGTACGTGCTGACCGAGGTGGTGCACACGGTGGACGGCGACGGGCACCTGACCCGGTTCTCCACCGTGCCACCGGCCGCGCACCCCGGCACGGCGGGCGGCGCCGTGGTCACCCTCGGCACCGTCACCGACGTGGCCGACCCCGACGGGCTGGGCCGGGTACGGCTGACGCTGCCGGCGTACGGGGACCTGGACGCCGGCTGGCTCGGCGTCCTCTGTCCCGGTGCGGGACGCGGCAAGGGCCTGGTGGCGCTCCCCGATCCGGACGACACAGTGCTTGTGGTGCTGCCCGGCGGCGAGCCCGCCTCGGGCATCGTGCTGGGCTCGCTGTTCGGCGCCGTCGAGCCGTACGACGCGGGTGTCGACGACGGGAGGGCCCGCCGCTGGTCGCTGCGGACGGCCGGCGGGCAGTCGATAGTCGTGGACGACGTCCAGCGCAGCCTGCGGCTCGGCACCGAGGGCGGCAGTTGGCTGGAACTCACCCCCGACCTGGCCACCCTGCACGCGGCGAGCGATCTGGTGATCTCCGCGCCGGGCCGGGCCATGGTGATCCGCGCCCGCAGCGTGGACTTCCTGCACGCCGAGGCGACCGAGGATCCGACCACCGCGGCGCAGCAGGCCCGTTCGCTCGCCCGCGCCCACCACGAAGGAGGCGGCTGATGCGCTGGATCCACCGCGACTCGATGATCACCTGCGACCACGACGGCCGGGTCGAGAACCAGCCGTCGCAGCGGTGGGTGACAGTCACCGCCGTGCCGGTGCTGGTGGACGACGACCCGGAGGGACGAAAGATCATCGCCTGCCCGAACTACGGACCGACCATCAAGCCGTGCGCAAAGACGCTTACCGTCCGGGTCGGTTACAGCGACTGGCTGCGCGTCGACGGCCACAAGGTGGTGCTCTCCCACCTGGAGGGGTTCACCGACGGCACACCACCGGGCATGGTCCACCACACCGTCCGCGACCCCCGACAGCAGTTTGTGGGGGCGGACCGATGAGGGCGTTCCGTTTCGTCGGCGCGGGCTTCGACGCCGGCCGCAGCGGCGGGCTGGCGCTCACGGCGGCCGGTGGCCTGGCCATGACCGAGGGCGACGAGAGCGTACGCCAGGCGCTGTTTCTGTTGTTGTCCACGACGCCGGGCGAGCGGTTGATGCGACCCGGGTACGGGTCCCGGCTGCACCGGCTGATCTTCGCGCCCAACGACGACACCACTGCCGGTCTGGCCATCCACTACGTCCGGCAGGCCATCGCCCGGTGGGAGCCCCGGGTCGAGGTCATCGACGTCGACGCCGGGCCGGACCCGGACGACGCGTGGCGGCTGGTGATCCGGCTGGACTACCGGGTGCGGGCCAGCCTGACGCCCGGGCAGTTGATGTTCTCCGTGGACCTGCTCCCCGCCGACGACTCGGGAGGACAGTCATGACGCTGCCCGTTCCGCACCTGGACGACCGTGGGTTCCTCGACCTCGTCACCGAGGCCCGCGAGCGGATCCAGCAGTCCTGCCCCGCGTGGACCGACCTGTCGGCGCACGACCCGGGCATGGCGCTGGTGGAGGCGTTCGCGCACCTGACCGAGGTGATGATCTACCGGCTGAACCAGTTGCCGGAGAAGGCGTACGTCTCGTTTCTGAACCTGCTCGGGGTGGCGCGGCACGCGCCCACCGCGGCCTGGGCGGACGTCGTGTTCACCCGCGCCGGCACCGACCGGGGCACGGTGCGGATCCCGGCCGGCCTGCGGGTCGCGGCGGCGCGCGGCGCCGATCCGCGACCTGTCGTGTTCGTCACCACCGAACCGGCGGTGCTGGCCGCCGGGGAGGCGTCGGTGACGGTCCGGATGCACCACTGCGAGCCCGTCGCGGCCGAGCTGCTGGGTGTCGGCACCGGCCAGCCGGGCCAGGTGCTGCGGGCGGCCCGCGCCCCGCTCGCACACACCGGCGAGCCACTGGACCTGCTGCTGGGGGTGGAGGTGCCGGCCGGCTCGGTGGAGCTGGGGGCGGCGGCCCGCGAGCACGACGGCCGCACGTTCGAGATCTGGCAGCCGGTGGACAGCTTCGCCGGGCTCGGCCCGCAGGCCAAGGCGTACCTCGTCGACCGCTGCTCGGGCACCGTCACCTTCGCCCCGGCCCTCGACCTGCGACCGCCCACCGGTCCCGGCGAACCCGCCGCCGCGGGCGGGCCGACGTCGGTGACGGTGACGGCGGTGCCGCCGGCCGGGCGGCAGGTCCGGCTCTGGTACCGGGCCGGTGGCGGCCCGACGGGCAACGTGGCGGCCGGCACGCTCACCAGCATGCGCGACCCACTGCCCGGGGTACGGGTCGACAACCCCGCGCCCGCGGCCGGCGGCCGGGAGATGGAGGCGCTGGAATCGGTGCTGCTGCGCGGCCCGTACGAGTTCTTCGCCCAGCAGCGCGCCGTCACCGCCCGCGACTTCGAGGTGCTGGCCACCAGCTCCGGCGCGGTGGCGCGGGCCCGCGCGTTCACCCGCTCGGCCGTGTACAGCTTCGCCCGCCCCGGTGAGGTCGAGGTGGTGCTGGTGCCGTACGTGCCGCCGACGGCCCGCCCGGGTGGCCGACTGCCGGTGGCGGTGCTGCGCGAGCACGAGGTGCCCGAGGCACGCCACCGCGTCGAGGGGGACCTGGAGCAGCGCCGGATGGTCGGCATCCGCTCCCGCGCCACCTGGGCCCGGTTCAAGGCGGTGTCGGTGCGGGCCCGGGTGGTGGTGCGCCGCGAGGAGGACGTGGACGCGGTCCGGCGACGCATCCACGACCGGCTGCACCAGACGCTCAGCCCGCTGCCCACCGCGCTCAACCCGACCGGATGGCCGTTCGGTGAGCCGCTGCGCGCGTCGAACGTGTACCGGTTGTTGGAGCACGCCGAGCCGGGCGTGCGCTACGTCGAGTCGGTGCGGTTCGTGGTCGACGAGGCGCCCGACGCCGACGTGCGCGCCCTCGCCGTCGACCAGTACCAGCCGCGCACCTGGTACGCCGGGCGCGGCCCGGTGCTGTTCCGCTCCAGCAACGGCGGCTCCGGCTGGGAGCCGGCCGGCCGGTTCGACGACGAGACGGTGCTGCGGGTGGCGCCCGCTCCCGCGCCGGTGCGACCGGGCATCGTCCCGCGTCCCGGCTCGGTGGCGGTGGTGACGCTGCGCGCCTCGGGCGGCTCCCGGGTGCACCTGAGCACCGACCTGGGTGAGACGTGGTCGCTGCTGACCGACCTGGACTCCCGCATCTCGGACGTGGCGTGGCTGGACCGCGACGGCGCCGGCGCGCTGCTGGTGGCGACCGACACCGGGCTGTACGAGGTGTCGCTGCTGCCCGGTGCGGTGCCGTTGCAGATCCTCGTCGACCCGTCCGACGCCGACCGGGGCTTCTACGCCGTCCGCGCGTTCGTCTCCGAGCGGGGCGCGCCCGGTGTGGCGGTCGCGGCGCAGGCCAGCTTCGGGGTGTACCTGTCGACGGCCGGCGGCCGGCCGGGCAGCTTCGCGCACGTCGGGCTCTCCAACGTGGACAACCGGGTCCTCGCCGTGCAGTACGACGGCCCGGCCACCCTGTTGTGGAGCGGCGCCGGCGAACCGGACCCGAAGAAGCCCGGCCAGGGCTGCCACCGCACCCGGCTGTTCGAGTCCGACGTGCAGTGGCAGACCGTGCAGGCCGGCTGGGTCGGCGGGACCTGCCGGGACCTGACGTTCGCCGGCGGGCTGGCCCTCGCGGCCACGCAGAGCGGTGGGGTGTTGCGGCTGGACACCCTCGCGGCCCAGCCGCAGTGGCAGTCGGTGTCGGTCAACTGCGGGCTGCCGTTGCGCGACCGGACCCGGTTCGTGCCTGTGGACGGCGTCGCCGTGAGCGGCCCGGCGACAGTCGGCGCGAGCGGTCCCACGGCAGCGGACCGCCTGGTCCTGGCCTGCGGTGAGCGCGGCGTGTACCGCAGCGCCGACGCGGTCAACTGGACCGCAAGCGCCAACCAGGCCACCGCCGACGTGGTGACCGTCCCGGACACGTGGCTGCTCTGCTCCGGCGAGCACGACATCGAGGTGGTGCGCCAGGATGCGACGCTCGGCGATTGAGCGGCTGCTGCCCGCCGCCTACCAGCGGGCGTGCGTGCCGGGCAGCGTGCTCTGGGCGCTGCTGGACGTCATGGAGGGGCTGCACGCTCCGGACGAGGCCATCCTCGCCGAGGTGGACGCCCTGTTCGACCCGTACCGGGCGCCCGACCACCTGGTCGTGCGGCTGACCCGCTGGGTGGCGATGGACCACGTGGTGGCCTCGCCCCGACCGGACGCCCCGCTGCCGCTGCCGGTGGGCCGGCTGCGGGACCTGGTGGCCAACGCCGCGCTGCTGGCCCGGTGGCGCGGCACCCCGTACGGGCTGCGCCGGGCCCTGGAGCTGGCCACCGGGTTGCCGGGCTTCGTCATCGACGAACCCGACGAGCGGCCCTTCCACATCGTGGTGCGGGTGCCGGCGGCCGCCGCCGGTCAGCTCGCCGTGATCACCCGCATCGTCGAGGCGGAGAAGCCCGCGTCGACCACCGCCGAGATCGTCGTCGCCGCTTCACCGCCGGCCACCACGCCGAGCGCGGCACCGACCGCAGAGGAGCCGTCATGACCACCGAATGGACAGTCGTCGCCGCCGCTTCGCAGTTCACCCTGGACGCCGCCAACCACGGCGAGTTGACCTTCACCGTCTCCAATCCGGGGATGGCGCCGGACACCGTGGTCTTCGACGTGGCCCCCGGCGAGGGCAGCCAGCGGGCCTGGTTCACGGTCACCGAGCCGCAGCGGGTCGTCCCCGGGCAGGGCTCGGTCTCCTTCCTGGTCCGTCTCGCCGTACCGCCGGGCACCGCGCCGCGCCGCTACGACATGACCGGGTTCGCGTACTCGGCGAACACCGCGCCGGAGGAGAGTTCCCGCTCCAGCGGCCGGGTGACGTACGAGGTCAAGGCGGTGGCCGCGCCGAAGCGGACGCCCTGGCCGTGGATCGCGGCCGCGGTGGCGCTGGTGCTCGTGGTCGGCGGCGTGGTCGGCTACCTGCTGACCCGACCCGACGGCACCCCCACGCCCGGCGCGCCACGGGTGGTGACACTGGAGGCGGAGAGCCTGGTCGACGGCGCCCGGATCGAGTCACCGGCGAAGACCGCCGCGGCGGTCGGGGCGCAACCGAACTGCTGCGACGTGACCTGGTCGGGCGACAAGCAGCTGTTCTTCACGGGCCTGGCGCCCGGCGACCGGGTGAGTGTCACAGTCGACCTGCCCGCCGACGCCGTCTGGCGGTTCTCCACCAGGCGCACCACGTCGTTCGACTACGCCAACACGATCTGGCAGGTCGACGGCACGCAGCTCGGCGGCACCTTCTTCGGCTTCACGCCGACGGTGATCCTGCAGGACTTCACCGACGTGGGCACCGTCCGGCTCGGGTCGGGGCGGCACACGCTCACGCTTGTCGCGGTGGGCAAGACGCAGGGCTTCGACAGGTACTTCGCCGGCGTGGACCAGATCCGCTTCACCGAGGTGACCGGGGCGGTCGCGCAGCGATGAGCGGTCGGCAGAAGGTGCTGCTGGTGACAGTGGCGGCGCTGCTGGTGGCGTTCTTCGTGCTCGCCGTGGGCGTCTCCGGCGGCGACCGGGGCCGCGCGGACGATCCGCCGGGGTTCGTCGAGCGGCTGGGCCGGCTCGCCGGTGGGAGCACGAGCGTCGACCCGGCGACCGTGCAGGCCGACTGCGACCGCACCGGTGACGTGCTCAGCTTCGTCGGCGGCTGCGCGGTGCGGGTCGCCGACCCGGGCGAGCTGCGGACGCTTGTGCTGCGCAGTGGCCGGCCGTTCGTGGTGCGCGCTCCGGCGCCCCGCGACGCCGACCTCACCGTGCGCTCCGAGGTCGAGCCGGACGACGGCGGCGAGGCGGTCGCCCGGATCGCCGTCGACAGTGCGGTCACCGTGCTGCTGAGCTGCCCGGGAGGTGTCGGATGCACGGTCACCGTCGCCGCCGACTGACCACGCCGCCGGCGGGTCGCGCGCCCGCCTCCCGAGACGACCGCGAGGAGACCCGACATGGGTGACCTGCGCAAGCCCTTCCTGCTGCTCGCGCTTGTCGCGGTCACGCTTGTGGTCCTCATCGAGGTCGGCTCGTCGCTGCTCACCGGGGGCGGGGACGCCACCGGCGCGCTGCTCGCCAATGCGGCGGACCTCGGCGTGGAGGTGGACGGCGGCGGAATCAGCGAACCCTCCGGACGGGGCACGAGCTACCTGGCCCTGATCGACGTGGTGGCGCTGTGGACCACCGGCCTGTTCTGCCTGAGCCTGGTCGTGCCCGAGCGGGTGCAGGGCCGGATCCAGGGCGTGGCGACGCTGATCTTCTCGATCCTGCTCATCCTGGGCTCGCTCGTGCTCCTGATCATCGCCTTCGTGGAGCTGACCATCATGGTGTCGCTGTTCCTGGCGGTGCCGTTCGGCACCCTGGCGTACCTGGCGTTGTGGGGCTTCTTCCCGGTGGGCGAGGCGAGCCTGCTGCTGGGCCTGGCGCTGATGCTGAAGCTGGTCTGGGTGGTGCTGCTGCTGCTCGCCCAGCCACGCTTCGCGCAGAACAAGGGCCTCGTGCTGCTGGCGCTCACCACGCTGCTCTGCACCGTCGTGCTGGAGTTCCTGCACCGGCTCGTCCCGGTCATCGTGGTGAGCATCCTCGACGACGTGGGCGCGCTGGTCTTCGCCATCGTGGCCATCATCTGGGGCCTGGTGCTGCTGATCGGCTCCATCCCCGCCATCGTCAAGTCCGTGCGGGTGACCGCGGCCCTGCCCGCCCGCTGACCTTCGCGGTATCGGCAACGCGACGGTGAATTGTCTGTGACCCTGACGGCGTGGACGGGACGCCGGCGTGCGACGCGGTGGAGCTGCGCGTACACGGCATATCCGGGGTGAGCGCGGAACGGATCCTCGACCACCCGATGGTGATCCGCGTCGCCGGCGACCGGCACGCGGGCTTCTTCCGACCACGCCCCGGCAGCGGCACCGCCGGCGGAGCCGCCGCCGGGGTTGCCGTCGAGGCGTACCGCTGGGGGTCGCTGACCGCCGGCGCCGCCGTCCGGACGGCCTCGATGCTGCTGTTGCTGCCGTTCATGCTCAGCAACCTGGCGATCTGGATGCGGCCACCCGGGCGCGACAGGTGGGGGCTGCTCGGCATGCTGTGCCGTCTGCTCGCCGGCACCCTCACCACCACCTTCGTGTTGGCGATCGTCGGCGTCTCCCTGGATCTGATCGGCTGGCAGTGCGTCCCGTACCCCGGGTGCCGAGCCGGCCGTCCCTACCTGGCCTGGCTCCACACGCTGCCGTCCGGCCCGCGGCTGGCCCTGCTGTCGATCGTCCCCCTGGTCGCGCTTCGGGTGGTCTGGGCGATCGGCACCCGGTCCGCGCGGGCGTTCGAGGGTTTCGGTCCGTCGTCCGCCCAGCACCCCACCGGCGGAACCGACGATCTCGATGACGCGGGTTTCTGGAACGACGAGCAGACGACCGGTTGGCTGCGCCAGATCCACGTCGCCCTGGGCGTCGGCACCCTGGACGTCAGCCTGCTCGCGGGCATCTCGCCGGGCGGCCTCGGCGCAACCGGGCACCTCGTGCAGTTCGTCGCAGCCGTCGGGCTGCTCGTGCTCTGTGTCGTCCTACTCTGCCGGCCCGTGCCCACGAGTACGGCACAGAGCCGGCGTCTGCTGCGGCCGCTGTGGGCGGTCGTCGTCGCGGTGACCGCGCTGTGCCTCGTCTCGGCAGTCCTCGCCGGCGCGATGCCGTCCGGTTCCGGCAAACTGCCCGGCTACGAGGGCGCCGCCGCAGGGGTGGTCGCGGCGCAGGGTGTCCTGCTCATCGTCCTGACGGCCGTCACGTACGCCCGCCAGCGCGGCTCGTCGCCCGGCGACCACCGCCCCTTCCTCCACGGGCTCGGCACCCCGATCGTGGCAGCGGCGGCGGTGTGCGTCGGCGCGGCCTTCACCGCCAGCCTGGTCTACCGGACGGCCGACACCCTCGACCACGGTGACATTCCCGACCCGATCCGACCCAACGCGGCAATCGTCGGCCCGCTGGAGCCGCCGGTCGCCTACTGGTGGGCGGCGCTCGCCGGACTCGCCGCGCTGCTGATCGGCGCGGCGGCCGCCTCGGCAACGCTCCTGCTGAGCCGTCGGCGGCGGCGCGGGCTGGCCGCGAACATCATCGAACGGGACTATCCGAACGCGTCGCCGGAGGACGCCCACCGGCTGCGGCTGGTCCGGGAGACCATCGCGCGGTCCCGCGTCACCGAGGAACTGGGACCGGTGCTTGTCGCGTTCCTGGTGATCGCGTCGCTCGGCCTGGCCACCGTCGCCCTCGACGTGATCGGGATCGGTCCCACCCAACTCGCCGCCCGCCTCGGCGGAGGGGGTGGTGCCGCGGGGCTGCTCGTGGCGTATCTGACCGACGCGGGTGTCTGGGTGATCAGTCTGCTGGTGGTCTGCCTCCTGATCCTCGGTTTTCGCGCGTACCGGTCGTCCCAGACCCGTCGGCTGGTGGCGGTGCTGTGGGACCTCGGCACCTTCTGGCCGCGTACGGTGCACCCCTTCGCGCCGCCCTGCTACGCCGCCCGCGCCGTCCCGGAGCTGGCGAAACGGGTCACCGGGCTCGCCAGGCGGGGGCCGGTGATCCTCTCGGGGCACAGCCACGGCTCGGTGCTCGCCGCCGCCACGATCCTGCAGCTACCGCCCGCAGTGCTGGCCAGGGTCTCGTTGCTGACCTACGGCTCGCCGCTGGGGCGCACGTACGCCCGGCTCTATCCCGCGTACCTGGGACCGCGGACGCTCGGCGACCTGGGCGAACGGATCGGGTGGCGGTGGCGCAACCTGTGGCGGGACACCGATCCCATCGGTGGGCCGGTCTTTCCCGCCGACGCACCGCCGCCGCGCGCCGACCCGGCGGCCGGCGAGGTCGACATCCGGCTCCGCGATCCCCGAAGCCTGACCATCGACCCGGCGGACACCGTGCCACCCCCGATCGAGCGGCACTGGCCGTACCACACCCAGGCCGCGTACCAGGTGGCGGTCAGCGAGCTGGCCGACCGGTCCCGCTGATCAGCGCCCCGGCGGTGGCGACGTCCAGAGCGCCGTCGGCGACGACCACCCGGTGTCGGCCGTGTCGCGTCTCGCCGGCCCCGACGGTGACCGGTCGCTCGAAGGCGAAGGCCACCCCCACCCCCGGATACATCGCGGTCCGCGTGAACCATCGGTCGCCGTCACCCAGACCGTCGAAGACCAGGGTGTACGTCCGCCCGTCCGGCCCGGCGCCGACGAGGGCGACCCACGGCTCGGCGGAGCCGTTGACGGCCTCCTCCCCCGTCGCGGAGGCGCTGAACACCGAGGCGGGAGCGGCCGAGACCGCCCGCCAGAAGAACCCGCCGTAGCCGGCCCCGCCGGGACGACCGTTGGTGGCCGGACTCCCAAGCCGCACGTCCCGCCCGGCGGGGGCGCTGAGCGTGTAGTCCACCTCCAGCCGCCAGGCCGACAGCTCCCCGGCCGGCCCCGGCCCGGTCAGGGCGACGGCCGCGAGGTGGCGTCGCTCGGTGAGCAGCACCGCACCGCCCGGGTCACGCCACTCCAACCGGTGGGCCAGTCGGTCGTCGGCCCGCTGCGACCAGCCGGTGTGCGCGATCCGCCCGTGGTCGTCGCGCCACGTGTAGCCGACGTCGCGCACGTAGGTGCGCCCACCCCAGAGGTTGGTGCCGTTGACGTCCTGCACGGCGAGCGAGGCGCCGAGATGCCACACGTGGTCGGCGGGGTGCGCGTCGGTGACCACCGTCCCGCCGAGGGTGCGTACCGGATGCAGGTACGGCCGGGGACCGTGCCGCGCGTCCACCGCCGGGTCCACCACGTACCGGGCCACCTCCGTCCCGCCGACGAGCAGCCGCGCCGGCGCCTCGGTGGCCGTCGCGACCTGCGCGGGGCCCGCCCTGTCGCTGCCGGGATCGGGGCCCGCCGCGGCACTGCCGGCGGCGGTCGGGCCGGCGCTCACGGCAGCTCCGGCTGGGCGGAGACCGGCCGGCGCCCTGCGACGGCAGCGGACTCCGACCGCCTTCCGTCCACATCGCTGGGAGCCGGCCGGCGGCCGGCGACGGCGTGCAGGGCGGCCACCGTGTAGCCGGCGAGGATCGGCACGGCGACCGGGGTGACCAGGACGGCGAGCAGCCCGGCCAGCGTCGTCACCCCGGTGAGCGCGGCCCAGCGGGTGGGCGCGTCGAGGCAGGCGCGGGCGGCGGTTCGGGCCGCGACCCGCCACCGCCCGCCCCCGTCGCCGCCCACCTCGACGACGACCAGCCCGGCGTACCCGGCCAGACCGGCCGCGACAAGCGCGGTCACCGCCAGCGCCGGCGGGCCGCCCCGGCACCCGGCCGGCGGCCAGCGCCGCCAGGTCGGCGGCGAGCAGCCCGGCCACGGCGAGCGCGACCAGGCTGACCGGCACGCTCGGCAGCACCGCGCGGCCGAACCGGCGTACGGTCGCCCGGGCCGACGGCCAACTGCCGGTACGCGTCCAGTCGTGCACGGCCGCGCTGGCCGCGCCGGCCGCCGCGGCGGCGGTGAGCACCGGCGCCGCGGCGAGGGTCAGCAGGATGCCGAGCAGCGCGAGGTCGGCGGCGTCGCGGGCGACGTCGCGCCAGTCCCGCCGCCCGACGGTGTCGACGGGTTCGGCCCCTGATGCCGGTTCAGCCCTTGATGCCACTGGTGTTGATCCCCTCGACGAGCATCCGCTGGAACGCGACGAAGAACAGGAAGACGGGCAGCAGCGACAGCACCGACATGGCGAACATCGGCCCGACCGCGCTCTGACTCGTCGAGTCGATGAACAGGGTCAACGCGACAGGCACGGTGTAGTCCTCCAGTTGGGACAGGAAGACCAACTGGCGGAAGAAGTCGTTCCAGGTCCAGATGAACGAGAAGATCGCGGTCGTGACCAGCGCGGGTCGGCTCAGCGGCAGGATGATGTGCCGGAAGATGCCGTACGGGCCGGCGCCGTCGATGCGGGCCGCCTCGTCCAACTCGCGCGGGACGCCGCGCATGAACTGCACCATGAGGAAGACGAAGAACGCCTCGGTGGCCAGGAACTGCGGGATGAGCAGTGGCAGGTACGGCCAGTCGCCGCCGACCAGTCCGAGCGTGCGGAACAGGATGTACTGCGGCACGATCAGCACGTGCTGGGGTAGCAGCAGCGTGCCGATCATCACGGCGAACCACATGCCGCGCAGCCGGAAGCGCAGCCGGGCGAAGGCGTACGCGGCCAGCAGGCAGGACAGCCCGTTTCCGACGACGGTGAGCAGGCTGACCAGGGCGCTGTTGACGAAGAACCGGCCGAAGCCGACGTCGAAGTTGGACCACCCGGCGGTGTAGTTGCCGGGGGTGAACCGCTCGGGCAGCAGCCCGATGTTGTTGACGATCTCCTCCTGGGACTTCACCGAGGTGCCCACCATCCAGATCAGCGGGTAGAGCACCACGGCGACGATCACCACCAGGATCAGCAGCCGCAGCACCGGCCGCCCGGTCGGACGTCGCCGGGCGACAGGCGTCGGGGTCGCGGTCACCATCACCGGTCCTCCCCGTCGGAGTAGTGCACCCAGAACCGCCCGGTGCTGAAGAAGATCGCGGTGATGGCCGCGATGGCGAGCAGGAACACCCAGGCCATCGCCGACGCGTAGCCCATCTGGAGTTCGGTGAAGCCGGTGATGTAGAGGTTCAGCGTGTACATCAGGGTGGAGTCGACCGGGCCGCCGGTGCCGTTGCTGAGCACGAACGCGGCGGTGAAGCCCTGAAAGCCGTTGATCGTCTCCAGCACCAGGTTGAAGAAGATGACCGGGGAGAGCATCGGCAGGGTGACGTTGCGGAACTGGCGGAACCTTCCGGCGCCGTCGACGGAGGCTGCCTCGTACAGCTCGGTGGGCACCTGCTTGAGCCCGGCCAGGAAGATCACCATCGGTGCGCCGAACTGCCAGATGGCCAGCACCATGAGCGTCTCCAGGGCCCAGTCGGGGTCGTTGACCCAGGGCCTGCCCTCGATGCCGACGAGGCTCAGCAGCGAGTTGAACGCGCCGTCACGGTTGAACATGTTGACCCAGACGATGGCCAACGCGACGCTGCCGCCGAGCAGCGACGGCAGGTAGAACAGCCCGCGGAACAGCCCCACCCCGCGCCAGGCGCGGTTGAGCAGCAGCGCCACGCCGAGCGCGGCGGCGAGCTTCAGCGGTACGGCGACAAGCGCGAAGGTGAGGGTGACCCGCACGGCGTGCCAGTACGACGGGTCGGCGGTGAACATCCGCTCGTAGTTGGCCAGCCCCACCCACTCCACCTCGGAGAACGGGGTGAGGATGTCGTAGTTGGTGAAGCTCAGGTAGAGCGACAGCAGCATGGGGACCGCCGTGACACCCATCAGGCCGATGAGCCACGGCGACAGGAAGACGTACCCCGCCAGACCTTCGCTGTGCCGGATGGCGCCGGGCCCACGCCTCGCGGAGTGGGCCCGGCCGGATCCGGGGCCGCGTCGGGTCGGGTCGGGCGCCGTGGTCAACGCCACGAGCAGCTCCTCTCCTCGCCTCGCGAGACGGTCAGGCGATGGCGGACTTGCACGCCTCGACGAACTGGGCGGCGGCCTGCGCGGGGGTGGCCCGGCCGTACTGGGCGTTCTCGGCGGCCTTGATCAGCTCGGACTTGACCTTGCTGTGACCCTTGATCGGGACCTGCGGGGACGGGCCGAACTTCTGGGTCAGCTCCGCCTCGACGGCGATGGACTGCTTCATGGCCTGGTCGGTGGTGCCGTCGCTGACCACCCGACGCAGGTCCAGGTTGGACGGCAGGCCGCGGTCGGTGCCGAGCAGCTTGACCGCCTCCGGGTCGTTGTTCAGGAAGTTGATCACATCGACCGCGACGTCCCTGTTCTTGCTGCCCTTGAACACCGACCAGTACATCGAGGCCCGGGCCCACTGTGCGCTCGGGTCACCGGGGTAGGCGACCACGCCCAGCTCGTCCTTGGTGTTCTTCTTCAGGTCCGGCATCTGGTTGGCCCAGACCCAGGAGGTGGCCGCCTTGCCGGTGACCACCAACTGCTTGGTGACGTCGCTGGAGTTGCCCTCGTGGATGACGTCGGCGGTCGGGGTGGCCCTGCGGTCCCGGGCGCCCTTCCACAGGTCGAACCACTTGGTCACGTCCTCGGCGCTGAAGCCGAGCTCCTTGCCCTTGTAGAGGTCCTTGCCCTGCTGGCGCAGCCACACCCAGAGCGCCTTGTAGTCGGCGCTCGGGTCCTGCGTGCCGGGCATCCTGGTCGCGGCCGTGACCTGCTCGGCCCACGCGATGTGCTGCTCCCACGTCATCCCGGTGGTGGGCTCGGGCAGATTGTTCTTGATCAGCAGCGTCTTGTTGTAGACCAGGCCCTGAGTGTTCTCCCCGGCGGCCAGGCCGGCGAGCTTGCCGTCGACCACGCCGTACTGCCAGAGGCTCTCGGGGAACTTCGAGGTGTCCAGCTTGCCGGACTTCTGGTAGGAGGTCAGGTCGAGCGTGGTGCTGCGGGCCGCGTACTCCGCCAGGTAGTTGTCGTCGATCTGGAACAGGTCCGGCGGGTTGCCGCCGGCGGTGAGCGTCGCGAGTTTGTCGAAGTAGCCCTGGTTGGCCTGCCAGGTCGTCTCGAAGGTCACGTTCGGGTGCTTGGCGGTGTAGAGGGCCAGGGCGTCCTCGGTCAGCTTGGCCCGGGCGTCGCCGCCCCACCAGAAGATCGAGAGCTTGACCGGGGCGCTCGGGTCGGCGGCGCCGTCGTCGTCTCCGCAGGCGGCGGCGCCGAACAGCAGCGGCGCGGCGACGGTCGCGGCGAGCAGGCCGCGCAGGAGTCGCCGCCGGGGCACGGGGGTACCGTGACTGCGTCCGGCGGGCGTGTCAGTGGTGGGGGACGTTGCGGGGTGCATGTGCGCTCACTCCTCGGCATTAGGAGGCGACGGCGTCACCGGTGGCCGCGGTCGGGACGCCCGGGCCCGCAGGGCAGTGCGGGTCCGGGCCACGCGAAGCGGTCAGGGGACGTGCCGGTCGGGCGTGCGGGCCCGGGCCGGTCGAGTCGCGGATGACCAGGTCGGTCTGCAGCATTACCTGTGCGGTGGTACGACGGACGCCGAGCGCCGTGCCGGCACCGGGACTCCGCGCGGCGCGCGGTGACTCGATGTCCTGTTGCAGCAGCATGTCGACGGCCGTCCGGCCAGCGGCCCCGGTGGGTGTGGCCACCGTCGTCAGTTTGGGGCGGGTGAGCCGGCTCAGGGCGATGTCGTCGACCCCGACGACACTCACCTCCTGCGGCACCCGGACCCCGAGCGCGTCCAGCCCCTCGATGAGGCCGATCGCCATCAGGTCGTTGTAGGCGAGCACGGCGGACACGCCACTGCGCCGCACCTGCTCGGCGACGGCGAGGCCACCGGTCTCGGTGGGCGCGTTGGGGCCGAGCACGGTCAGCTCCGCGCCGCCGGTCCGGGCGGCCGTGGCGGCGGCGCGGCGCATCTCCCGGTTGGTCCACGAGCTGCGGGGGCCGCCGAGCAACGCGATGCCGCGGTGACCGAGACCGATCAGGTGCTCGATCGCCGCCCGGGCGCCCTGCCCGACGTCCATCAGGACGCAGGGCAGGCCCGTCACCTGGCGGTTCACCACCACCAGCGGCACCTCCCGGCTGAGCTGCTCGATCAGGCTGTTGCTCATCCGCGGACTGCACAGCAGCACCCCGTCGACCTGCTTGGCGAGCGCGTGGACCAGCTCCTCCTCGGCGGTCGGGTCCTCGTTGGTGTCGGCCACGAAGACGTGGTAGTCGCGGTGGCGGGCCTGACTCTCCGCGGCCTTGATCAGCGGCGGGAAGAACGGGTTCGCGATGTCGGCGATGATCAGCCCGATGTTGTGCGTACGCCCGGTGATCAGGGCCCGGGCGGCGCGGTTCGGCCGGTAGCCCAGGTCCTCCGCGCAGGCCAGCACCCGGACCCGGGTCTCGGGGTTGACCAGGTGCGGGGCGGAGAAGGTGCGGGACACGGTGGAGATGTGCACCCCGGAGGCGCGGGCGACGTCCCGGATGGTGACTGGCACGGCGGGCCCTTCGTCCGATGTGGCGACGGTCACGTGGGTGCCGCCAATTAATGCAAACGGTTGCTCCAGTGTCAACGGTCAATGGTTGCGCTTCTGTTGCGTCGACGCTCCTCGTGGTGACTTCCCACGCCGCAAACACTGACATTACTCGCCGATTACGCCGTCGTCGTTGACGTCATCGCATTGATCGTGATTACTTCACTGCAAACCTTTGCAGGGATCACCTGGGGGCGATCGCATGTCACCGAGATCCGACGGGCGAGTCCGGTACGCCGTCGTGGGCACCGGCGCACGGGCGGAGATGTTCGTCCGGGCCCTGGTGCTCGACCACGCCGACACCACCGAGCTGGCCGCCTTCGCCGACGTCAACCAGGCACGGATGGACGCGCACAACCGTTGGCTCGCCGAACTGGGCCACCGCCCGGTGCCGACCTACCCGGCCGACGGGTTCGGGGCCATGCTCGACGCCGAGCGCGTCGACGTCGTGCTGGTGACCAGTGTGGACGTCACCCACGACGAGTACGTGGTGGCAGCGCTGCACGCCGGCCGGGACGTGGTCACCGAGAAGCCGATGACTGTGGACGCCGCGCGCTGCCGGCGCATCCTGGACGCGGTGTCCGAGACCGGCGGCCGGGTGACCGTCGCCTTCAACTACCGCTACAACCCGCTGCACGAGCAGATGCGCCGCCTGCTCGCCGACGGCGCGGTCGGCGAGATCGGCTCGGTGCACTTCGAGTGGCTGCTCGACGTGCGGCACGGCGCCGACTACTTCCGCCGCTGGCACCGCGACAAGGCCACCTCCGGCGGGCTGATGGTGCACAAGGCCAGCCACCACTTCGACCTGGTCAACTGGTGGCTGGGGGCCACCCCGGTCGAGGTGTACGCCGCCGGCCGCCTGTTCTTCTACGGCGAGGACGGTCGACGGCACGGCTACGCCCGCGACTACGAGCGGGCGTACGGCTCCCCCGCCGCCGCCGACGACCCGTTCGCCCTGCGCCTCGACGCGCACCCCCGGCTGCGCGAGCTGTACCTCGACGCCGAGTGCGAGGACGGCTACCAGCGCGACCGCAACGTCTTCGCACCCGGCGTGAGCATCGAGGACGACATGGCGGTGCTCGCCCGCTACTCCACCGGCGCCACGATGACCTACCACCTCACCGCGTACGCCCCCTGGGAGGGTTACCGGGTGATGGTCAACGGCAGCCGGGGGCGCCTCGAACTGGAGGTGACCGAGAACGACTTCGTCGACCGGGGCACCGCCGGCGCGGTCAAGGGCGCCGCGCTGCACGGTGTCGAGGCGGCGGCCGAGGGCGGCGGCGCGACGCTCACCCTGCGCCCGTTCTGGGAACCGCCCCGGCAGATCCCCGTCGAGGGCCGTACCCGCCACGGGCACGGCGGCGCCGACGCCCGGATGACCCGGGTGCTCCTCGGGGGTCAGCCCGACCCGCTGGACCGCGCCGCGACGGCCGACGACGGCGCGCTGGCCCTGCTCACCGGGCTGGCCGCCAACCGGTCCTTCGAGACCGGGCAACCCGTCCGGGTCGCCGACCTGCTCACCAGCCGCTGATCCACGAGACGAGGAGCCCCCAACCCGTGTCGACGTCCGACCACACCGACCTGCTCCTGCCCGCCGAGCCGGGCCAGCGCGCGCTCGCCCGGGAGCTGTACGCGCTTGCCGCGCAGCAGCCGATCATCTCGCCGCACGGGCACGTCGACCCGGCCCTGCTCGCCGAGGACCGGCCCTTCCCCGACCCGGCGCAACTGCTCATCGTGCCCGACCACTACCTGACCCGGATGCTGCTCAGTCAGGGCGTACCCCCGTCGGACCTGGGCGTGCCGACCCGCGACGGCAGCCCCGTGGAGACCGACGGCCGGGTGATCTGGCGGCGCTTCGCCGCGCACTGGCACCTGTTTCGGGGTACCCCCTCGCGGCTCTGGCTGGAGCAGACCTTCCGCACCGTGTTCGGGGTGCACACCCCGCTCGGCCCGACCACCGCCGACGCCCTCTACGACGAGATCGCGGCCCGACTCGCCGAGCCGGACTTCCGGCCCCGAGCACTGTTCGAGCGGTTCCACATCGAGGTCCTGGCGACCACCGAGTCGCCGCTGGACGACCTCGCGCAGCACGCCAAGCTCGCCGCCGACGGGTGGGGTGGGCCGGGCGGCCGGGTGGTCACCACGTTCCGCCCCGACGACGTGGTGGACATGGAGCACGAGAGCTGGTCGTCAAACGTGGCGCGCCTCGGCGCACTGGCCGGCGAGGACACCGGCACGTACCCCGGTTATCTGGCCGCCCTGCGGGCCCGGCGGGCCGCGTTCATCGCCGCCGGGGCGACCTCGTCGGACCACGGCCACCCCACGGCCCGCACCCTGGATCTGACCCCGGCCGAGGCCGCCCGGCTGTACGACCGGGGCCTGCGCGGCGAGGCCGACGCGGCCGACGCGGAGGCGTTCCGGGCGCACATGCTCATGGAGTTCGCCCGGATGTCGCTCGACGACGGCCTGGTCCTGCAACTGCACCCCGGGGCGGTGCGCAACCACAACCGCTGGCTGTACGCCCGGCACGGCCGCGACGTGGGCGGCGACGTCCCGCAGGCCACCGAGTTCGTGCACGCGCTCGCCCCGCTGCTGGAGCGCCACGGCAACGACCCTCGCCTGCGGGTGGTGCTCTACACCCTCGACGAGGACACGTTCACCCGTGAGCTGGCGCCCCTCGCGGGTGGCTATGCGGCGCTGCTGCTCGGCGCGCCCTGGTGGTTCCTGGACTCCCCCGAGGTGCTGCGCCGGTTCCGGGAGACGGTCACCGAGAGCGCCGGCTTCTACAACACCACCGGGTTCGTCGACGACACCCGGGCGTTCTGCTCCATCCCGGTACGCCACGACGTGGCCCGTCGGGTCGACGCCGGCTTCCTGGCCCGGCTGGTCGCCGAGCACCGGCTGCCGTTGGACGAGGCCGCGGAGACCATCGTGGACCTGGCGTACCGGCTGCCGAAGCGGGTCTTCAACTTCGGCGGGGACGACAGGTGAGCGCGCGCAGCGCAGCGCAGCGGAGCCCCGCAGTCGCGAACGAGAGGCAGGCTCAGTGAGTGTCACCATCACCTCCGTCGAGGTGCACGACGTACGGTTCCCCACCGCCGCGCGGGGCGACGGCTCCGACGCGGTCAACCGCGGCGACTACTCGGCGACGTACGTCCAGTTGGGCACCGACGCCGGGCCGACCGGGGCGGGGTTCACCTTCACCAACGGCCGGGGCAACGAGATCACCTGCGCGGCGGTGCGTGCCCTGGCCCACCACGTCCGGGGCCGCACGATCGAGGAGATCACGGCCGAGCCGGTGGCGTTCTGGCGTTCGCTCAGCGCCGACGTGCAGTTGCGGTGGCTGGGCCCGGAGAAGGGCGTCATCCACATGGCGACCGGCGCGCTCGTCAACGCCGTGTGGGACCTGCGGGCCAGGATCGCCGGCAAGCCGATGTGGCGGTTCCTCGCCGAGCTGCCCACCGACGAGCTGGTCGCCAGCGTCGACTTCCACCACATCACCGACGCGCTCACGCCGGACGACGCGGCGGCGATCCTCGACAAGGGGCGCGACGGCCTGACCGACCGGTTGGCGATCCTCGAACGGGACGGCTTCCCCTCGTACACCACCTCGGTCGGCTGGCTCGGTTACCCCGACGACAAGGTGCGGGCGTTGACCCGCCAGGCGTACGACGACGGGTGGCGGGCCATGAAGATGAAGGTCGGCGGCCCGCCCGCCGACGACATGCGCCGGGCCCGCATCATCCGCGCCGAGATCGGCCCGGACGCGCTGCTGATGATGGACGCCAACCAGGTGTGGGACGTCGACGAGGCGATCACCGCGATGACGGCCCTCGCGGAGGTGGACCCGTACTGGATCGAGGAGCCGACCCACGCCGACGACATCCTCGGCCACGCCCGGATCGCCCGGGCCGTCGACGAGCTGACCGGCGGCCGGTGTCGGGTGGCCACCGGCGAGGTCGCCGCCAACCGGGTGATCTTCAAGCAGTTGCTCCAG
The DNA here is from genome assembly GCF_000297395.2 of Micromonospora lupini str. Lupac 08. Taxonomy (GTDB): domain Bacteria; phylum Actinomycetota; class Actinomycetes; order Mycobacteriales; family Micromonosporaceae; genus Micromonospora; species Micromonospora lupini. The sequence goes on from NZ_HF570108.1 coordinate 4,031,428, forward strand.
GCCGAGGCGATAGGCGTGATGCAGATCGACGCGTGCCGGGTCGGCGGCGTCAACGAGGTCCTGGCCGAGCTGCTGCTGGCGGCGAAGTTCGGGGTGCCGGTCTGCCCGCACGCCGGCGGTGTCGGCCTCTGCGAGTACGTCCAGCACCTGGCGATCTTCGACTACCTGCGGGTGGGCGCCAGCCTGGACGGGCGGATGATCGAGTACGTCGACCACCTGCACGAACACTTCGTCGACCCGGTCCGCACCCGCGGCGGCCGCTACCTGCTGCCCGACCGGCCCGGCTACAGCGCCACCCTGAAACCGGCGTCGATCGCCGAGTTCCGCTTCCCGGACGGCCCGGCGTGGCAGTGACCGTCGGCGCCTCCCGCCTCGGCCTGGGCGTGCTGCGCCACCTACCCGTCGAGTCCCGTCCACTGATCCGGCCGGGTACGGTGCCGGTCGGCGTCGTACACCTGGGGTTGGGCGCCTTTCACCGCGCGCACCAGGCCGTCTACACCGAGGCGGCGGTCGGCGCGGCCGGCGGCGACTGGGGCATCGTGGCCGTCGCCCCGCGCAGCGTCGCACTTGTCGAGGCGCTCGCCGCGCAGGACAACCTGTTCAGCGTCAGCACCCTCTCCGCCGCCGGGAGCACCACCCGGGTGGTGGGGGCGTTGAGCGGCGTACGGCACGCTCCCAGCGACCCGGACGCCGTGGTCGCGTTGCTCGCCGACCCGGCGGTACGCGTGGTGACGCTCACCGTCACCGAGAAGGCGTACCAACTCGACCCGGTGACCGGCCGACTGGCCCCGGACGCCGCGCTCGCCGCGGACCTGGCCGGCGGCGGGCCCCCGACCACGGTGCCGGGGCTGCTGCTGCGCGGGCTGGCCGCGCGCGCCGCCGCCGACGCCGGGCCGCTGGCGCTGGTGAGCTGCGACAACCTGCCGGCCAACGGTCGGCGGCTGCGTGGTCTGGTCGACCAGGCGGTCGAGCGGGCCGCCGGGGTGCCCGCCGGGCTCGTCGACTGGGTGGTCGCCAACGTGACCTGCCCCGGCACCATGGTGGACCGCATCGTGCCGGCCAGCACCCCGGAGACCATCGACGCGGCCCGTCGGGCGCTCGGCGTGACCGACCTGGCGGCGGTGGCCGCCGAACCGTACGCGCAGTGGGTGATCGAGGACGACTTCCCCGGCGGGCGGCCGGGCTGGGAGCACGCCGGGGCGGTGCTCACCGACGACGCCGGGCCGTGGGAGCGGTTGAAGCTGCGCAGCCTCAACGGGGTGCACTCGGCAGTGGCGTACCTCGGCGCGCTGGCCGGCCGGGAGACCATCGCCGACGCCCTGGAGATCCCGCACCTGACCGACGTGCTGCGCCGGCTGATCGCCGAGGACGTCGCGGCCAGCTTCACACCGCCCGACGGGGTGCACGTGGTCGACTACGGCGAGCAGGTCCTCGCCCGGTTCGCCAACCCGGCGATCCGGCACCGCACCCTCCAGGTCGCCGTGGACGGCTCGCAGAAGTTGCCGCAGCGCATCCTGCACACCATCGCCGACCTGCGCGCGGGCGGCCGGTCCGCGCGCTGGGGCGCGCTGGTCGTGGCGTCCTGGTTGCGCTTCGCGCTGGGGTACGCCGACGACGGCACGCCGTTGCCGTTGCAGGACCCCCTCGCCGGGCCGATCCGGGCCGCCCTGGACGCGGGCGCGCAGAGCCCGGCCGGCGCGGTGGACGCCGTCTTCGCGCTGCGCGAGGTCATCCCGGCCGAGGTCGCCGACGACGACGAGGTACGCGCCGACGTGACCGCCTGGCTGACCGCGCTCGGACGACACGGCGTCGAGGCGACCCTGGCCGGCGCCAGGTGAGCAGTGCCGCGCCGACAGACGCTCCGGTGAGCGCGGCGGTCTTGGCCGGCGCTCCGACGGCGGTGGCCGGCGCTCCGACGGCGGTGGCCGGCCCTCCGGTGAGCGCGGCGGTCTTGGCCGGCGCTCGGTCGACGGTGGCCGGCGCTCCGACGAGCGCGGCGGTCTTGGCCGGCGTCCCGACGGGATCGGCCGGCGCTCCGGTGCGTCGGGTGACGCCGGGCGGCGCCTCGTGAACGGGTCGGCGCCGCCGCCGACGGTGGCGGTGATCGGGGCGAACGGGCACGGCCGCTGGCACCGGCGGGTGATCGCGCCGCTGCACGCCGAGGGCCGGCTGCGGCTGGTCGCCCTCGTCGACGTTCAACCGGTGTGCGACGAACCGGACGCGCCGGTGCCGCCCGGGGTCGGGGTGTTCACCGACCATCGGGCGATGCTCGCCGCCACCCGACCGGAGGTGGTGGTGATCTGCACTCCGCCGCACACGCATCTGCCGATCGCCCGCGACGCCCTCGCGGCCGGCGCGGACCTGCTGCTGGAGAAACCGCCGGTGCTGTCGCTGGCCGAGCACGAGGAGCTGACCGACGCGCTGGCGGCGACCGGCCGGGTGGCCCAGGTCGGTTTCCAGGCGCTCGGTTCGGCGGCGCTGACCGCGCTTACCGACGCGCTGGCCGCCGGCCGGCTCGGCGCGGTCACCCGCATCGCGACAGTCGCGGCCTGGCAGCGGCCGGACGCCTACTACGCCCGTTCCCCGTGGGCCGGCCGTCGGGTCCTGGACGGTCGGCCCGTGCTGGACGGTGCGCTTGTCAACCCGCTCGCACACGCGGTGATGCAGTGCCTGGCCGTCGGCGAGGCGCTGGGCGGGGCTCCACCGTGGCCGGCCGCCATCGAGGTGGAGCGCTACCGGGTGCGGCCGATCGAGGTGGAGGACACGGCGGTGCTGCGGGTCCGGTTCCGCGCCGGCCCACCGGTGCTGGCGGCGGTCACCCTCACCGCCGAGGAGTTCGTGGCGGGCGAGGTGGTGGTGACCGGCACGACCGGACAGGCGGTGTTGGAGTATCCGACGGACCGGTTGCGCCTGCCCGGCGACGTGGTGACCCGTCGGGTCCCCGGTCGACGGGGTCTGCTGGAGAACCTGCTCGCCCACCGGGCCGATCCCGGCGGGGTGCCGCTGATCGCGCCGCTGGCCCGTACCGCGCCGTTCACCGCCCTGCTCGACGCGCTGCGGGCCGCGCCGGAGCCCCGACTGCTCGACGGTGACCTGGTCGACGTGGCGGGCGACGGCGGGGGGCGCGTCCGCCACCTGCGCGGCGTTGTCGACGTGCTGCGCCGCTCGGCCGAGCAGGGAGCCCTGCCGAGCGAGTGGGGCGTGCCGTGGGCCGCACCGCCGTACCGGGCCGAACTGACCGTCTAGCCCGACGTGCCGCGGGCGGGTGCGTCGAGCAGGAAGATCAGGTGATGAAAGTAGGTCGGAAACGGTTCTGGGACCTACTTTTCATCACCTGATCGAGGCCGGACGATCGGCCGATCCCGACGCTCGCGTGCGTGCCTTAACGTCTGGCCGCATGGATTCCGTGGACCTGGTCCTGGCCGCCGCGGCCGCCGTCGCCAACCTGGCCCTCGCCGCGGTCCTGCTCAGCCGCAGCCGTGGCGGCAATTCGGTCCCCCGGATCCTCGGCCGCCCGCAGCACCTGCCGCGTCTGCGGGCGGCGATGCACATCTGCCTGGGATTGGGGCTGGGCGTCGGCTGGCTCGCGCGGGACGTCTTCCCGCCGCACTCCACGGGCGACACGGTGGTGTTCACCACGGCGAGGATCCTGCTGGTGGCCGGCGTCGTCACCGCCCTGCTGGGCGCGTTCCGGCATCCGCGCCCCGCCCCTGACACCACCGCCGGCTAGCGCCGTAGCCGCCACCCGTGCGCCAGCGCCACTGCAACATTCCTGCAAACAATAAATATTGACCGGGATAAAAGCGTGAACCTACCGTTCCTGGTGGATGCCGAACCATCACCAGCGAATGGAAACAATCAATGCGTACACCCCTCGTGGGCGCGATGGCGCTTGCCCTCCTGCTGGTCGGCGCACCGGCCGCCGCTTCCCGCTCCGACGTCGTCTCCGCCGACGGGCTGTCCTGGTCGGCCCGTCAGCTCGGCCGGCAGGCGCTGCCCGAGCGGGACGGCTGGGCGGCCGAGGGTGTCGGCACCACAGGCGGTTCGGCGGCGACGCCCGAGCGGACGCGTGTGGTGCACGACCGCGCCGGGCTGGTCGCCGCGCTCGGCGGCGACAACGCCCGCAACGCCACCGACGCCACTCCGAAACTGATCTACGTCGACGGCGTCATCGACGGCTTCGAGGGGCCGGACGGCACCGCGCTGAGCTGCGCCGACCTGGCCGACCCGGCGTACCGGCTGGACGACTACCTGGCCGCGTACGACCCGGCGGTCTGGGGTTGGATGCCGCCGGCCGGGCCGCTGGAGGAGGCCCGGGTGCGTTCGGTGGCCAACCAGACCCGTCAGACGCAGATCAACGTCGGCGCCAACACCACTGTCATCGGGCTGCGCGGCGCGCGGCTGACCGGCCTCACCCTGATGATCGACCGGGCGTCGAACGTCATCGTGCGCAACCTGACCTTCGTGGACGCCCGGGACTGCTTCCCCGCGTGGTCCCCCACCGACGGCGACGCGGGCAACTGGAACAGCCAGTACGACCAGATCTCGGTACGCCGCAGCGAGCACGTCTGGGTCGACCACAACACGTTCACCGACGGCGACAACCCGGACAGCGCGCAACCGACCTGGTTCGGGCGGCCGTACCAGGTGCACGACGGGTCGTTGGACGTCACGCACACCGCGAGCGGCGTCACCGCCTCCTGGAACCGCTTCACGGGACGGGACAAGCTGATGCTCATCGGTTCGTCCAACACCGTCGGCCCGGACGTGGGCCGGCTGAAGGTCACCCTGCACCACAATCTCTTCGACGGCGTCCTGCAACGGCTGCCCCGGGTGCGTTTCGGCCAGGTGGACGTGCACAACAACCTGTACCGGCTCGGCGGCGACGGCTTCCAGTACGCCCTCGGCGTCGGTGTGCAGTCGGCGATCTACGCGCAGAACAACTTCTTCGCCCTCGACGCCGGCGTCGAGCCGGCCGATCTGCTCTACGACTGGGGCGGCACGGCGCTCACCGAGCGGGGCTCGTGGGTGCGCCGGGGCGGCGGCCCGGCCCGGCCGGTCGACCTGCTGGCGGCGTACAACGCGACCCACGATCCCGACCTGGGCGCCGACGCCGGCTGGGTGCCCACCCTGCGCCGCGACCCGGTCCTACCCGCGCCGCTGGTCCCGCTCCTGGTGGGCCCGCTCGCCGGCGCCGATCGGCTGCCGCTCTGACCGCCCGGCTGCGCCGCCGAGGGGCTGCCCGCGGTGATCGACTCCGTTTCCTTGATTCCGCGCTGTCCGAGCGCTCCGGACACCCCGACATCAGGCGGCCGAGTCGATCACCACGGGAACGCGTGGTCGGGTCGGCGACGTAGGGGGCCATCGATGGGGGGAAGATCGGCTATAAGTGACGCATGGACTTCCCGCCGCACCTGGGCAGCATGCCGATGCACGCGATCACCGAGATCCACGGCGAACCGGGCCTGCTGGAGCGCTTCCGGCTGGAGGTCGAGCGCTTCGACGACGCCGAACGCGCCCGCCTGACCGCCGCGCTCGACCTGGCCGCCGAGCTGCACCGCGACGACCGGCGGGTCCGCGAGCCCTACCTCAACCACCTGCTGCGGGTGGCCATCCGGCTGATGCACCACTACCAGGTCCGCGACGTCGACGTGATCGTCGCCGGCCTGCTGCACGACGCGGTGGAGGACCACCCGGCCGAGCTGGCCGAGTTGCCCAACGGCGGCAGCGACCCGACCGGGGCTGCGCTGGCCGCGCTCGCCGCGCGGTTCGGGCCGCGGGTGGCCACCCTGGTCGCCGCCGTCACCAATCCGGTGTACGACCCGCAGCGCGACCGCAACGTCCAGTACCGCGAGCACCTGGCGGTCAGCCTGGACCGGGAACCCTGGGCCCGGGTGATCAAGGTGTCGGACTTCACCGACAACGGCGTCGGGGTGATCCACACCGTCGGGCCAAAGGTCGTCTCGTCGGCCACGAAGTACCGGCCGCTGGTGCCGCTCTTCCGGGATCTGATCGGTCGTCCGGACACTCCGCTGTCGCCGAAGGTCAAGGCGCACATCTTCGGCCAGCTCGACCTGGCCGAGGAGCGGTTCAGCGCCATCCTCGACCGGCCGGCCCACTCGCGCTGACCCGCCGAGCGCGGTCGACGGACGCGCGGCGGATCACACCGGCACACCGCCACCGACTCCCGGCGCGAACGCCGGTGCGTGCAGGCCCGCGCGGACCAGGTGCTCCAGCCAGGGCGTCGGGGCCACACCCAGCTCCCGACCCAGGTCGGCGCGGAACAACTCCAGCCGGCGTACGGCCTCGTTGATGTTGCGTTCGGCCAGGTGCACGGCGATCAGCACGCGGGTGGCGCTCTCCCGCAGCGGCTCCAACTGCACGGCGGTCAACGCCACCTGCACCGCCTCGCTGAACCGACCCTGCGCGGTGAGCCGTTCGGCGAACGCCTCCAGCGCGTACAGCTGGGTCTGGCGCAGCCGCTCCCGCTCGGTCAGCACCCAGTCCTCGTACCAGCCGGGCAGCAGCTCACCGGTGGCCAGCGCGGGCACCCCGGCGCCGACGCCCGCCGGCACCCCGCCGGCCAGCAGCGCCGCCGACGCCGCGCCGAGAGTGGCGACGTCGCTTGTCACACCGGCGGCCAGGGCCAGCCGGTCGTCCTCCTCGACGAGGGGCTCGGGCGTGACCCGGTGCAGCCGCCAGAGCATGGTGCGCAGGTTGGCGCGGGCCCGTTCCTCATGCGATCCGGGCCAGAGAGTGCCGGCCGCCTCCCAGCGGGCGCACCGCTGGCGTACGCCGAGGTAGGCGAGCAGCCGGCGGGCGCCCTGCGGCACCGGGACGGACCGGCCGTCGCGTTCCAGCCCGAAGCCGCCGAGCAGACGCAGCGTGTACCGGGTCGTCCGCCCCGCGCCGGCCTCGTACGCCCCGGAGCGGAGGTCCTGCGTCACCTCGTGAACTGGCATCCCTGCGCCCTTCGCACCCGATCGCCGGTGTGGGGGTCCACGCTCGGGTGTGGACGGTCGGCACGCCAGCGAAGTGTCGTCACACCGACCCGGCGAACGACGGGGATCAGCCGTTCGCCGGAGTCCGCGCCGACCGTTCAGCGCAGCTTGCTCAGCGTCCGGGCGTAGCCGGTCCACTCGGCGGCGTCGCCGACCTCGGCGCGTACCCCCGCGTCCTTCATGATGCCGAGCACCCGCTCGGGCGGCGTGTCGGCCAGCTTGCCGAGCGTGCTGATCCCGGCGCGGGTCAGCGCCGCGCGGGCCTTCGTCGGCACCCCGGCGAGCATCGCGATGTCGGCGTCGGCGACGTTCTCCAACTCGGACTCGATGCCGAGCGCCGCGGCGACCGCCGACTGGGCGCCGACGGTGGTGCGGACGATCACCGCCTCCCGCTCGCTGACCTCGGCGAACATCGCGTCCACACTCTGGTAGGAGGTCTCGGCCGGCAGCACCTTGAGCACGTCGCGGACGGTCCGGCCGTCGGCCAGCTCGTCCTCGCCGAAGGTACGGATGAACTCGGTCAACCTCACCTCCTGCGGGAAGCGCTGCCGGACGTCGCCGTTCTCGGCGGCGTACCGCTCCAGGTAGGCGGCGCCCCGGACCTTCGGGCCGGCGACCACGTCCACGCCCAGGGTCTCGACGGCGGGCAGCACTATCGTGCCGGCCTTGGTCTGCCAGATGCTCACCTTCTTGTCCATGAACATCGTGGTGCCCATGTACCTGCCGAAGTCAAGCGTGCCGATGTAGTTGGGGATCTGCTCGAGCTGGTACGGGCCGGGGCTGACCTTTGTCTCGTGCACTGTGGAGTGCAGCCTGTTGATCTCGGCGCGGATCTCGTCGAGCAGGTGGCGCAGGCTCACCCGCATCGCGGCCATGCAGGAGAACGCCTTGGCCAGGTCGGTGCCGAGGTGGTCGAGGTCGTGCTCGATGCGGTGGAACCGTTCGTTGAAGCCCTGTTCGCCGGGGGTCTGCCCGGCCTGTACGACGTCCTCGCCGTCGACCCAGTCGCTGTGCGCGAAGGTACGGGCGAACGGCGGCGGCGCGCAGCCCGGCTCCACCGCCGAAAACGGCTCGGCGTAGTTGAACACCCGCTTCGCGGTGCCCACGTTCTCGTAGATCCAGGAGGAGACCAGCACGCTGGCGTCCGACTGCGGGATGCCGTGTTTGGTGAACGCCTCGTACAGCTCGGTGACGGTCACCCCGTCGTAGTTGATCTCGCTCGCCATGATGGTGTCCCTCTCAGAGCTGGTCGTACACGCCGCGGTGCCGGCGCTGCTGGAAGGTGCGGAAGGTGCGGGCCACCGCCGGGCGCAGCGGCTCGGCGTCGCCGTCGGCGTCGAGGTCGACGTGGTCCCGCCGGATGCCGAAGGTGTTGATCTCCACGCCGAGCGGGCAGACCCTCGTCAACGTGTTCATCAGCCGCTCGTACTGGGCCAGGGTCAACGCCACCGAATCGGGCAGCTCCACCCGGAACTCGTACGGGTCGGTCCGGCCGGTCCGCACGTAGGACAGCGCCACCACGGCGACCAGGCCGGCGTGGGTGGGCCGCAGCGTGGTCCGCGCGCCGACCGCCTTGATGTCCGCGGTGCCACCGCCGAGCCCCACGGTGTACCAGCGGAAGCCGGTGGTCCGCCGCTCGGCCAGGTTGAGCCCGGCCTGGGGCAGTCCGATCACGCTGCACACCAGCAGCACCCGGTTGCCGGTGTCGACGAGCGGCAGCGCGGCGGCGAGATGCTGGTCGCGCAGCAGGCCGACCAGGCGGGCCAGCCGGTCGGCGGCGGCGGGCTGCCCGGCGATCAGCGCGGACGCCAGCGCCGCCGGCAGCTCGATGGTCTCCACCAGCTCGTCGGGGAGCCGGTTCAGCGCGGCCACCACGGGCGCCGGGTCGCGTACCGCGGGCAGGCCGGCGGCGGCGAGCACCTGGTCGACAGGCTGCCCGGCCGGCCGGGTCGGTACGCCGGCCCACCGGGTCCGGGCCGCCGCGTCGGTAAGCGGCGTCCACGCCGGCTCCCCCGCGCCCGTCCAGGCCGTCGCGGCGGCGGCCAGGCCGGCCAGCAGCAGCGCGTTGCCACCCGGGTCGCCCGGCGCGTGGAACTGCGCCTCGACGGCCGCGTCGGCGCCGACCGTGGCGGCGCTCGGCGCGGTCACCGCCAACCCACGGGTGGGCAGGTGCGACAGGTACATCCTGGTGGTGCTGACCCGGTGGGTGGTCTGCACGCCGCACACCCGCCACAGCCAGACAGCCTCGCCGTCGGCGGCCACCGTGGGCAGACCGGCGGCGCGGGCGGCGGCGATCAGGGCCTCGGCGGTCCGGTCGGCGGTGACCGTCCGGCCGGTGTCCAGCACCCGGTTGCGCAGGTCGGTGGCCTGCGCGGGGGTCGGAAGGCTGACGTCCACGCCGAGACCCAGCTCGTAGCGGCTGCCGCCGGCGTCGTCCTGGGCCCGAGTCACCTGCCACACAAGCGTCGAGCCGAGCGCCCGGCAGACCCGCCCGGCCCGGTCCAGGGCGGTGGCCAGCGGCGGCGCGACGGCGTGCGCGCTGTCGAAGGCGTACGACTGGCGCAGGCTGGCGCGCAGCGCGGTGATCTCGGCCAGCCGGCCGGACGGCAGCGCCCGGCCGGCGTGCGTGGTGTTGTTCGGCGGGGTGTTGGCGGGCAGCACCAGGCGGTCGCGGCGCAGTTGGGCGAGGAAGTTGGTGCGGTGCTGCGGGTCACCGGCGGCGACCAGCCGGATCGCCACCGCGAACCGGTCGTCGTCCTCGCGCACAGTGAACCGGGCGCCGCCGGGCAGGTCGGCGAAGAGCCCCGCGTTCGGGTCGGTGTCCGCGCCGGGACCGTTGAGCAGCCGGCGTACCGCACCCGGGGTGGGCAGCAGGAACCGTCGGTAGAGCCCCAACCGCTTGGCGTACGCCGCGTCCGGCTCGCGGGCCGGCGGGGCGAGCCGCCGCGCGTACACGTCGCCGCTCGCCGGCTCGTGCACCAGCTCGTCGACGAACCGGGCCACCCCGACGTCCGCGCCGATCCGGTCCAGCGCGTCGCGTCGGGCGTGCGCGAGGGTCCGGTACGCGTGCACCTCCCGCGCCGCGCGGCGCAGCCGGTGCTTCTCGTACGACACCAGGTAGAGCAGCCGGCCCAGGTTGCCCTCGACCACGGCCAGCTCGACCAGGGCGGTGAGCGCCGTGCCGGTGACCGCCGTGGCGGCCGCCCCGTCGACGCCACGCTCGGCCGTCACGCCTACGGAGAACGGCGCGACAAGCGGCTCGTCGGCGGTGTCCGGCGCGTACGCCGGCACCGACGCGCCCGCGGCGGACCAGGGCGCGAACACCACCGGCGGCAGCACCCGCTCGCCCGCGCCGCCCGGGTCGACCGTGACGCTCACCCGGACGGTCTCCTCGACCAGGTCGCGGCGCAGCACGACGGTGAGCAGCGGGTGCCGGCTGGTCCAGTCCACCGCGGCGACGCCGGTGGCGGCGAGCGGCACCACGACCCGGCGGACGGTCCCCGGGTACGGGCCCTCCAACTGGTCGACGAGGTTGCGTTCGACGGACGGGTCGGCGCCGTCCACGGGCACCCGGATGTCGGTCATCGCGTCCCCCCGCTCAGACGATCCGGAACGGCCGGGGATCGTCCCGGTCGACGTAGACGGGCACCTGGTTCGCGGCGAGCACCGCGTTGTCCCCGACCGGCAGCCGCTGCACCCCGTCGCCGGTGGGCGCGCTGCCGGTCACCACCACCGCCGAGTCGGCCGGGAAGCGCACGAGCCGCAGCCCGCGTACGTCGGCGACGCCCGGCTCGTTCATCAGCGTCCAGATCACCTCGGCGGCGCGGACCGGCTCACCGAAGGGCAGCTCGTCGACGTAGCGGCGCAGCCGGGCGTGCAGGCGGGCGCGCAGCTCGGTGGCGGCGGTGGACGCGTTCACCGTCTCCTTGGAGCCGGTGGGCAGCGGCAGGCCCCGGATCACCAGGTCCGCCTCGACGCCGATGCCCACCTCGTCGGCCCGGTCCACCGAGGCGAAGATGCCCACCGGGCGCAGGTCCTCGATGACCGACTCGACGGAGGCGTGCAGCCCGTCCGGGCCGTCCCAGATGGCGGCGGCGGTAGGCGCGACGAGCACCGTGACGTAGTACGGGTTGCCCAGGTCGCGTTCGGTGCTGAAGACCCGCTCGATGAAGTTGAAGTTGCCGAAGATGGACTGGTTGAGGTCCAGCCCGCCCCTGCCGTCGAAGACCTGCACCTGACGTACGCCGGGCACGGTGGCCACGGCCAGGCCGATCGCCTCGGCCGTCCAGATCGAGCGGGGCGCGGCCAGCAGGAGCTGTCGGTAGCGGGCGTCGGAGACCTGCTGCTCGCCCCCGGTCAGCGCGACGGTGTGGGTGATCTCCACCAGCTCGGCGCCGGCGGCCTGCTCGGCGTCGTCCAGGTCGGTCAGCAGGGTGTCGGCCCGGTTCCACCTGTCGATCTTCTGCTGAGGCTGGGTGGGGTCGAGGTTGTGCGCCGGGCCGGGATAGAACGCGGCGACGGCCGGTTCGCGCTCGCCGACGGCGGCGGAGAGCACCACCGTCTCGTCCAGGGCGACGTGGTGCCCGCCGGGTGTGGACAGCCGGGCGCCCCGGGGCAGCGTGAGCGGGCTGTGGCCGCTGGGCAGCGCGGCCTTCAACTTCAGCTTCACGGTCCCCCGCGCCGGCAGGTACGGCCGGGCGATGCCCAGCTCCTCGCCCAGGCGGGTCAGCGCGTCGGCGGTCGCCGACACCACGAACGAGTTGTCGTAGACCGCGCCGAGCGCCGCCCACAGTCGCGCGTCCTCCAGCGCGGCCAGTTCCAGGACCTTGCGCAGCACCGCGCCGCTGGTCAGGTCGACGTCCTCGCCGAAGAGCAGCCGGGCGGTGGCCAGCTTCTCGGCGAGCAACCGGGCGAAGGACTTCGGCACGAATCCGGTCTCGACGATGCCGAAGCCTGTCGAGCCGGTGGCGCGTAGCGCGGCAGCGTCGACGGCGAGGACGTCGGCCAGCTCGGCCGGGAGGGTGGGATCAGACACTGGGCAGCTCCCCGAGACGCACCGAGAGCCGGTCGTCGGTGATGGTTTCGAACTGGACCTGCACCTGGAGGGTGCGGGAGGAGCGCAGCGCGGCGGCCACCGCGTCGTCGGCACGACCCGCGCCGAGCCGGCCGTCGTCGAGGTTGACGTCGACGATCTTGCGGACGCGGGGGTCGCGGTCGAGCAGCGTGATGATGCCGATGCGCACCTGTTCGCGGATCAGGTTCGGCTCGATCTGCTCGGCGAGGGCGTTGAGCCCGTCGAAGCCGAAGGTGGCGTCGAAGACGTTCGAGCCGCGCAGCGTGGTCAGCGCCACCGCGAGGCTCTGGGCCACGTTGCCGGTGCCTTCGACGAGGGCCAACGCCCGGCCGTTGGGGCCGTCGTCGAAGACGATGTCGCGGGCCAGGTCCACGCCGGGCATGGTGGGTTCGAAGGCGAGGCCCCAGCCGAGGTAGCGGCGCTGGGCGGCCTGCCGTTCCCGCTCGGTCCGGTCCACCTCAGACCGCCTTCAGCGTGGTCTGCCCGGCGGTGGCCGAAAGGCCGGGGGTGCTGCCGTCGGTGGCGCCGCTGAGGGTGGCCAGCGCCACCCCGACCCCGCCGACGTGCAGCTTCTGGGCGGCGCCTGTCGCCGACACCACCTTCTTGCACTGCACGGTGGAGCTGCTGTCGGTGATCGCGCACCCGGTCACCGACTTGCCGGTGATGCCGTCGAGGCGTGTCACCTGGGCGCCGGCCACGACAAGCTTCGCCTGCCCGGCCGGGGTGACAGTGCCCTGACTCGGGCAGTGCACGTCGCTCGACGTGGTGAGCACGAAGGCCATTCCGATCTCCTCAGTGGACGTTCATCGCGTTGTCGACCTGGACGTCGACGTCGTCGGCGGCGATGTTGACGGTGCCGCCGCTGATGTTCACCGCGCCGTTGCCCGCGTCCAGGTCGATCCGGGTGCCGGTGATGATGATCGAGCCGTCCTGCTTCATGACGATCGACGATCCGCCGGCGGCGTGCTCGATGGTGATGCTGTCAGCCTCGTCGGCGCGGGCCGGGCGCTGGCCGCGCCCCTGGAGTTGGGCGCGGCCCACCCGCACGGTCAGCTCACCCAGCTCGATGACCCGGTTGCCGTCCCCGTCGGTCAGGTCGTGCGCCACCTTGCCGTCGTGGTCGGCGGGCACCACTGTGTCACCGATCGACGAGCGGCTGTTGCTGGCCACCCCGACCGGCAGGGACAGCCACCAGTCCCCCGGCTGAGACACCGGGGCGTGCCCGGTGGGCCAGAGCGCGCCCACCTCCACGGGGTCGTCGGGAGCGCCGTTGCGGTAGGCGAGCGCCACCCGTGTTCCCGGATAGCGGGGCAGGATGAGCCCGCAGCCGCCCCACGCGAACGGGGTCAGGTAGGTCACCCCGGGTAGCGGCGCGGGCTGCTCCCGGCGTACCGGCAGGCGGCGGGCGGCGTTGGGCCGGCCGTCCGGGCGGAGCAGGCCCTCCCACACCGTCTCGGTCTGGGCCGGCGGCTCGACCGCGCCGCTGGCGTTGGTCGGCCGCCGCGCGGACCTCGCCGATCTCCAGGCCACGCGTCTCGCCCCGGGCCGCGCGGGCCGCCCGGCGGACCGCCTCGGCGGCGGCCACTCCGGGCGAGGACGCCGGGCCGGCCGGCTCGGCGGCGGCCACACCGGACGCGTCGCTCCAGGTGTCCCACGCCTGGGCGCCCGAGGTGACCTCGACGCCCTGCACGACGGTCACGAACCCGGCGGTACGCGACAGGGTGTGCCGGGCGGCGCTGAGGTAGAGCAGCTTCGCCCCCGCGCCCAACTCCCCCGTCGACGGGGCGAACGGGGCCGCGAACGAGCCGAGCAGCGCCGCGCCGACACTGCCCAGCGTGGTGGCCTCGTCCACCGCCGGCGGATCGAAGCGCACCAGGTCGCCGGGCTTCAGGTCGGGGCGGCCCTTGAGGGTGAGCGTCCACGCCCGACGGCGCGGCGCGGCGGTGCCGCCGGCCTCGGTGGCCGCGTACGGGTCGGTGTCCTGGGTGCCGTTCTCGGTGCACTCCAGCAGGCCGGTGGCGAGGGTGAGCGGCTTCGGCTCCCCCTCCGGGTACGGGATCGGCCGTTTCCCGACGTGCACGGTGCCGTCGCGGATCAGCAGCATCCCCCGCCCGTACGCGTTGAGCGACTGCTGCACCGCGCCGCCGATGCGCTCCAGGGCGGCACGGTAGAGCAGCCCGGCCCCGAAGGCGACCCGCTCGTCGCCGGCCGCCTCGGTGGCGCCTCGGGTCATCGTGCCGTCCGGGTTGGCGCCCCACCCGGTCACGTCGACCCGGGTCCGCTCGCCGATGGCCCGGATCGCGGCCGTGAAGGTGGTCGCCTCGAACCGTTCGGCGATGCGCTGCCCGAGCCGGGCGTACGCCTGCTCGACGAGGGTCAGTTCGGTGTCGTACGTCCGCTCGCCGGTGAGCCGACGCACCTTTGTCACCCGCAGCACGGCGACGAGCGCCTGGGTCAGCTCGGCCGGGGTCGGGCCGGCGTTGACGCCGACCAGGTTGGTGAAGAACGCGCCGACGGAGGTGTTGGCGTCGCGCCAGTACAGGTGGAGTTTCGCCACCAGCGGCGGCTGCCCCTCGGCGGTGCGCAGCGCGGCGAAGTGCTCGTCGATCAGGCCCTGCACGGTGATCGTGTACGCGCCGGGGCCCAGCCCGTCGGGCAGCGCGGCGTCGATTGCCGCGTAGTAGTCGGCGCTGGACAGGGTGAGCGCGACGTCCGGGCTGAGCCCGGTCGGGGTCTCCCGGTGAAACGTCAGGGTCCAGCCGGCGTCGTTGCCGACCGCGCCCTGGCGCACCTGGCCGGTCTGGAACGGCGTGAGCGTCACCGCAGCACCCTCCGCATCTTCTTGTCGAGCAGGTAGCGGTAGCGCAGCCTGCCGGGGCCCAGCTCGGATTCGACGCGCTGCGCGGGCGGGCGGCGACGCCAGACGAACTCGTTGATCGGCGGCGGCCCGAAGGCGTCGACCGCGCGGTCGGCGGGCCGCCACGCCAGCGTCAGCGTGGAGCCGTAGTCGCCGGAGCCGCGTACCGTCCCGGCGTGCAGCAGCCAGGCGAGCACGACCACCTCGACGGCGACGGGGGTGGGACCGGTGGCGGCTGCCGGACCGGCGTCGGGGCAGACCCGGCGCAGGCCCGCGGCGAGCGGCACCGAGCCGAGGATCCGGGTGCCCTGGCGGACGACCAGGCGCAGTGGCACCCGGCCGACCAGGGCCGGCGTCCGGGGCGTGGCGGGCGGCGCGGGTCGGGGCGTCAGGTCGTCGGCGGAGGTGCTGACCACGGCGAGGGGGTCGGTGTGCAGCCACTGCCGGGCCAGCCCGGTGGGCAGGATCAGCACCGCGTGCACGCCGGCGCCCAGCTCGACGCGGTGCGGCAGGCCGGCGGTGAGGCTCTGCCGGACCTCGGTGAACCCGGCAGGCGCCTCGATGGGCGTCTCCGGCAGCAGGTAGCGGTCGATCGGGAACGGTGGCATCAGTTGCCCAACCCGTCGGCGAGCGCGCCGACTCCGATGCTGGCCACGTCGAGCAGCTTGCCGAGCAGGCTGGGACGGGGCACGTGGACGAGGGTGACGGTGGTGTCCAGGACGTCGCGGCGGGCGGCCGAGGCGTTGAAGGTCAGCGACTGCACCTGCATGTCGGTGCGGATGGTCATCGACGTGACGAGGATCAGCCCGCCGAACTTCCCCCCGGAGTACGCCGCGAGGGCGGTGCCGCGCTTGCTGGCCTCGGCCATGGTCTCCAGGGCGAACTTCCAGGCGTAGCGTTCCGCGCCGACCAGCACCCCGGTCAGCGTGATGGTGTCGTCGTGGGTGGCCACGATGGCCTTGTGCGCCGTCGAGCCGATCGGCGGCAGGTGGTACGTCTGCGCGAGGGAGATGGCGGTGACCGCCCAGAGCGGGATCGGCAGCACCCCGTCGCTGATGATCGCCGACGGCACCGTGCCGTACCGCATGAAGCTGCTGGTGATGGCCATGCTCAACGCCCTCCGACGGGTGGCAGCGGCACCGGCGTGCCGGTGGGTTGGACGGCCAGGCCCAAGTCGCGCAGCGCCTGGGTGATCTCACGGACCTCGCCCGCCGCGCTTGTCACCCGCAGCCGCAACCGCCGCTCCTGAAGGGCCGCGCTGATCCGCGCGGGCCTGGTGGACGCCGAGCCGCGCCTGTTGATCCGGTCGATCTCGGCGGCGGCGTCCTCCATCCGGGAGATCGCGTCGAGGATGCGCGGGTCGGGCGTGAAGCCGGGGTCGTCGCGGCCCAGCCGGGCGAGGGCGTCGCGGAAGTCGGCGGCGTCGCGGCGTAGGTTGACCACGAGGTTGTCGGTGAGCGCGCTGACCCCGCCGACGCTGCTCGACCGGTGCGACTTGTCGTCGATCAGCCACACCCACCCGTCGTGGCCGATGCCGACCAGGTCGGTGCCGGCGACCTTGACGTTGGCGTCCGGGCCCTTGAGGAACAGCTCGATGCTGCTCAGCGAGAACGCCGCGCTGTACTCGCCGAGGACGCCCCGGCCGTAGGTGACCATGTCGTGGCGCAGGTAGGCGCGGAAGCCGGGGCCGTCGTCGGCACGGCCGCCCCGGTCCCGGAAGCGTCGCCACAGGGTCGCCAGGGCCTCCGGGTTGTGCACGGCAAGCTGCTGGGTGAGCCAGACGTCGCCGCCGGCCACCACGGCCCGCAGCTCCGGGTCACCGATGCGGGCCAGTGCCTCGGCGAGACGGGCGTCGCTCATCTGCAGACCGCGCGAGCGGGCCCGACCGAGGTCGTCGACGGCGGTGCGCAACCGGGCCACTTCGTCGGAGCTGAGCCGGCCGCCGAGGCGGGTCTCCAGGTCGGCGACGGCGGCCCGCTTGCCGCCCTCACTCTCGGCCGCCACCGCACGCCACAGCGCGGCCGGTTCCAGCTCGGCGGCGCGGCGCAGCGCGGCCTGCCGGTCCGCAGGCATGGCCCGGAACGCGTCGCCGACGATCGCGGCCGGCTCGGCGTGCCGACCGGCCGCGCCGCCGCCGTCGAACTCGCGCAGCAGCGAGTCGGCGTACGCGGCGGAGTCGTCGGCCAGCCGCAGCGGCGCGTCCCCCACGATGCCGTCGCGGGGTCGGCTCAGCTCGCGCATCTCGGTGTTGAGCTGGTCGAAGTACTCGCCGAGGGTCGCCACCCGCACCCCGTCGGGGAGGGTGCCGCCCTCCAGCACGTGGTCGAGGATCGCGGCGATGTTGTCCCGCAGCACGGCGATGCGTTCCAGCCGGTTGAGCGCGTTGCCCAGGTGCAGGTCACCGACGTCGTCGACGATACGGCGGATGAGGTGTTCCAGCAGGCGGCGGGAGCGCACCTCGCCGGCCTCGCTGTGCGCGGCCACCGTCCGCATGAACTGGCGCAGCCGGGGGTTCGCGTCGGCGGCGGCGTGCACGGCGGCGGCGTCGAGGAACCGGCCGGCGCGGAACCGGCGCGGCCCGGTCACTGTCGCACCACCGGCACGCGCGGGCCGGACGCGGCGGCGTGCGGCGAGTCGAGCACCATGAGGATGAACCGGGCGCCCTCCGGGCCGCCGACCGCGCCGCTGAGCATCGCCTCCCGCTCGACGTACGCGAGCACCGGTTCCATCAGCTTCTGCACGACCCGTTCCAGCACCTCGTTGAGCAGGATCTCGGTGAGGAACCCCTGGAGCAGGTCGCGGGAGGCGGCCTCGACGATCTGCCGGGTGACCCGGCGTACCACGTACCCCCGGGCGGCGCGCAGCCCCGCGCGGACGCCGAAGCGCAGCGCGACCCGGCCGCCGCGCACGGCCGCGCCGCCGATGGTGCCCACCTCCGGGATCAGCGACAGGGCCAGCCCGAGGTACGCGGCGAACAGCTCGACCTCGACCTCGGTGCGGGTGAGCACCAGCTCCGGGTCGAGCATGGAGGAGTAGAGGCGCTCGCGCTGGTGGGCGTGCGCCACGTCGACGGCGGCGACGGCCACCCCGACCACGAAGCCCAGCGGCGGGCAGAGCAGCGACAACGCGATGATCCCCACCATGATGGCGAACGCGCTCAGCGCCTCCCGGCCCAGCTCGGTGCCGAACAGCTCGTCGACTCCTGTGGCGTAGTAGAGGTTGCCGCCGAAGAACTCGCCGAGCTGCTGGTGGGTGACCAGGTGGATGCCCTGCAACGCGAACCGTCCACCGGGGATGGTCGCCGACGGGATGTGCTCGCTGATCCGGCTGGACCGGAAGGCGAACCGCGCGTCGGTGCGGGCGCGGCCCAGCATCTCGGTGTTGTTACGCCGCATGTCCTGCAGCACCCGCCACAGCTCGTCACGGATCGCCGACCGGTCACCGGCGAAGCGGGCCAGCACGTCGGGCACGTCGGTGATCTGCTTGACCAGCGGGTCGATCCCCTCGGCCTCGCCGCGCTGGATGACGAGCGCCTGCTCGATCTCGGCGAGGGTCCACAGCACCGCGTGGGAGTCGCGGATCCGCGTGGCGCCGTCGCGTTCGACGATCTCGCCGGCCGCGCCGGGGCTGGTCAGGGCGGCCTCGGTGGCGAGGAACGCGCTGGAGATGGCGCGGGCTGCCCCGTACCAGGCGGTGGACGGGTTGGCCACGCTCACCGTGGCGAGGACACCACCGCCGGCGTCGGTGTGCGCGGCAGTCCACCGGGCCGCCTCGTGACGGCGCAGCCGCTCGCGCAGCCCCTGCAACTCGGCGTAGTCGGTGAGCTGGGAGACGATCAACCGCTCGAAGATCGGCGCGTACTGGTCGAAGCGGGCGATCCGCGCCTCGATGCCGGTGCGCGAGCTGAGCAGCAGTTGCACAAGCATGGCCTGGCTGCCGACGACGAACAGGTGCCCGACCGCGGCCTTGACGGCCGGGCTGAACGCCTGGACGAAGTGCAGGTTCCAGGAGGCGGACGAGTCGATCCAGCCACCCTGGACGCGGGCGAAGTGCTCGGGCTGGCTGTAGCGGCGCATGACGAGCTGGGCGAGGTGGTCCAGGCGGGGCACCACGCCGGCCAAATGGCGAAGGAACTGCACGGCGGGCGAGGCGACCGGCCGGAAGTCCAGCGGGCCGAGCCCTCCGGTGCCCTGGGGTACGGGTCGAGTGGACGCCTCACGCTCGGCAGCGCCGACCAGCAGGCTGATGGCCGCGGCCCGGCCGCGCAGCACGGCGGCGGCCTGGAGGCAGAAGTTCGCCGGGTAGCGGCACGGCTCGCCCATCTGCAGCCGGAACGCGATGTCGTCCATCAGCCGGCGCAGCTCGTCGCCGTCCGCACCGAGCGCGGCCAGCTCCGGTTCGCCGTTGAACGACGCACACGCGGGCATCGCCGAGTGTCCCGCGCCGACGACGGGGAACCGGCTGCCCTCGGCGCCGACCGGCGCGCTCGGGCTGCTCGGATCGAAGACGAACCCGCCCCGCCGACCGCTGCCGCTGCCGTCACCGACGCCGCCACCCGGGCTGGAGCCCGTCCCGTTGCCAGTGCCGTCGCCCGTGCCGTCGCCCGTGCCGGTGCCGCCCGGCCCGCTGCCGGACCCGGTGCCCGTGCCCGTCCCGGCGCCGGTGCCCGTGCCCGTGCCGCCACCGGGTGGCGCGTTCGGGTCCGGCGGGGCGGCCGGGTGCTGCTCGACGCTGATCGGCAGCAGGTTGGCCGTGCCGGTCCAGTGCATCGTGGCGTCGGTCTCCTCGGTGCCGACCAGCAGCAGGGACACCCCGCCGATGCTGACCACCACCAGGCAGGTAGGCGTCGCCCCGCCCACCGAGGCGAGGATCGCCTCGACCCGCCGGGTCACCTCCGCGTCGACGGCCCGCTCGATCTGCGCCTGGTACTCCTCGGCGCTTGTCGTCTCACCGCGCGGCGAGGCGGTCCGCAGCCGCTGCCGGATGTCGGCGCTCAGCTCCTCGTCGACCATGGCGACCAGGGCGTTCCGGTCGGCTACCGGCCGCCGCTGCACCGTCCCGGGCTGCGGGCTGGGCACCCGCTCCTCCACCTCGAAGTGCGGCTGCGGCGTGGCCCGGAACACCGTCTCGCCGAACCGCTCGAACGTGAGGACCGACAGCGGGGTCGTGGTCACCATGATCGCCCAAACCTGGCGTCCGTCGGAGCCGACCACCCGGGCGATGATCCCCTGGGGGGCGCCCGAGGGCAGACCACCGTGCTGGCGTACCGCCTCGCGGGCCAGCTCGGCGAAGTGGCCCGCCAGGTAGGTGGCCGGGCGCAGCAGCCACTGGTAGGTGACGGCGGGCTGCTCGTCGCCGTCCACCGGCACCTCGGCCGCGTCACCACCGTCGTCGTAGGACGGCACCCGGTAGACGGCCAGCAGGTGCCGCATCCGCTGCGGATCGAACAGCTCGGTCGCCGGTCGGCTCAGCGGCGCGGCCACCCCGGCGGGCAGCCCCGGGTCCAGCCGCGCCGCGCCGAGCACCTCGTCGACGCGCCGGCGCAGCCGGGCCTCGAAGGCCCGCCGGTCGTCCGGGGACACCCGCTCGGCGGCGGCGCCGGTCCACCGGAAGTCCGGCGCCGCGGCGCGTACCTCCAGATAGCCGCCGCGCGGCGCGACCACCTCCTGCCGGGAGCGTTCCAGGGCGCGGGCCAGGGCCGCGGCGAGCGCGTCGGTCACGGCCGCCGGCCGCTCGGTCACCGACCGGGCGTCCAGCCGGATCCGCACCGGCACGTGCACCGAGATGGCCACCGTCAGAACCGCCCGTCCAGGTGCTCGGCGAGGCGGGCCAGCGCGAGGTCGGCGAGCGCGTCGGCGTCGAGGGCGCCGCCGGCCGCGACCACCTCGATCTCCACCGGGAAGTGGTACGCGATGACGGCGCGATCGTCCTCGGCCACCTGCTCGGCCTGCGCCTCGCTGCCGGCCGCCGGCAGCACCAGCTCACCCGCGTGCACCAGGGCCAGCCCGGTACGGGTGACCCGGGCGGCGCGGCCCGCTCCGGTCGCCATCTGCTACCTCCGGTCGATCGTCGGGGTCACGGCAGGACGGACGGGTCGCCGGTCTTCGGGTCGACCGAGGCGGCCAGGCTGAAGCCGCTGAAGGTCGCCGCCGGGGCGCCGGAGATGGTGGCGGTGGTCGGTGTCGCGCTGGTGATCAGGCAGTCCCGCAACACGAACGACGAGAACGACCAGTCGTCGCCGGTGTGCTCCAGCAGCGCGATGTCGAACAGCTCGCCGTCCAGGGCCAGCTTGGTGAGCCGGCCGGCGACGTCCCCGATCGCCTTGACCGTCATCGTGAAGTTCATCGACACCGGCGCGTGGATGGCGCCCAGGTGGGTCACCTCGCACGAGTGCAGCGCCTCGACGTTTAGCGAGAAGGACGGGCTGAACGAGTCGATCGGGCTGATCAACACCGTCTCGGTGCCCTTGGTGTACTGCACCGCGAGGCGGGTCTTCCACTCCATGGTCTGGTTCCTCCGGGTCAGAACTTGGCCACGAGCGTGACCAGCAGGCGGCTCACGGCCGGGCCGTACGTGACGGTGACGACCAGGTCGACCGTGCGGTCGGCGCGGGCGGCGGTGACGATCGAGGTGTCGGTGGCGGTACGGGCCACCTCGGGGATGGTGAGGATGTCCAGCACCGGGATCTCGACGCGGTAGTCGTCGATGACGGCCTGCCGCTTGAGCGGGCCGAGGATGCCGTCCACCTGGGTCTTGAGCAGGGTCATGCCCGGTTTGGTGATGCGGGCGTCGCCGACCAGGCCGATGAGGCCGGCGCGGAGCATGAACTCGATCTGGTCGAGGGTGCGGACCAGGTCGACGTGCAGCAGGCTCGCGTCGGAGGTGAAGAGCCGCCCGTCGGCGAAGTGCAGGCTCTCGCCGGTGATCAGCGTCGGGTCGATGATCGGGGTGAGGTTGGCCTCGGAGAGGCCCTTGATCTCGGCCGGGCTGTACTGCTTGGCCACCGGGATGGCCACCCCACGGATCTTCTTCAGCACGATGCTGTGGTGCACCGGCAGCCCGGCCACGGCGGCCATCGCGGCGGTGGCGGCGTCGCCGTCCGCTCCCCGGGCGGCGATCATCACCATCCGGCTGGTGCTGCTCTTGAGTGGGTTCGCCGTGGCGGTGACGTCCGCGACGTAGGTGGGGACCTTCTCGGTCGCCGGGTTGACCATGGCGAAGCCGATCCGCCGTTGGCCGGCTGCCGACATCGTCTCCACGTGCGCCTTGAGCGCCTGCAATCCGGTGGGCGCCCCCGCTCCGGCCGGGTTGCCGACGCTCGACTCGTTGGCCAGCGACACCATCGTCACGTCGTCGGCGGCCTCCAGACCGCCGAGCGCGGCGGCGTAGTCGTCGCCGGCCACCTTGACCCCGTACACCTTCGCCGGCCGCGGGTCCTGCAGGAACGCCAGTTCCAGGGAGTTGTAGAGGGCGTTGCGGACCACGTTGCCGGCCTGCCGGCGGGCGAAGTTGGTGACGGCGTCGTCGAGGGTCTCGATCCGCACCGGCGTGTTCGCCGGAGCGGAGCCACCGTCGGCAGTGGACGGCGCCTTGCCCACCACGGCGATGACGCCCGGCGAGCGCTGGGCCAGCGGCGCCGGTGGCGGCACGATCCGGACCTCGATGAACGGGAATGCTGCTGTCGGTGCCACGGGTCCTCCCGGACGAAGTTGCTGCTGCGGTCGTTGTGCGGCTGCCTGCCGCTGGTGCTGCCAGCGGCCGGGAGTCTCAGGTCGTCAGGGCAGCCAGGCCGATGCCACTGCGGGCGAGCCACTGGCCGGCTCGGGCGAACCGGGCGGCCCGCTTCTGCCCGGCGGTGCCGGCGTCGCCGCCGGGCCAACCGTCGTCGTCGAACGTCTCGACGGGGACCACCCAGACGGCGACCACCCGGTGCCGCCGCCGGACGTCGTCGGGCGCGGGCGTCTCCAGCCCCAACTCCTCGGCGCGGGCCCGGACCAGCCGCGTCTCGACGAGCAGGTCGGCGAGGGAGAAGCCCCGGTCGCGGATCAGCACGGCGGCGGCGAACGGCAGCGGACGGGGCGTGGGCGGCGCGGCCGGCGGGTCCGCGTAGCGCAGCCGCACGGTGGCGCCGGCGGTCTGCCCGCGCATCCGCGCCACCAGGTCACCCGCGTTCGCGGCGCCGACGCCCGCGAGCAGCCGGTCCAGGTGCGCGTCGGTGAACGCGGCCGGCTGGTGCAGGCCCGCCCGCAGTCGGGCGACCAGTCGGGTACGACGCTCGGTCTCCAACAGCGCCGGGTCGGTCGGCAACGCGCCGAGGTCGGCGATGATCTGCGGATCGACGTCGAAGGCCGGCACCGCCACGTCGAGGTCCTCGACCCGGTCCCGGGCGAGGCTCGTGCGGACCACCAGGCTGCCCCGCCAGAGCGCGTCGATGCGCAGCGCGGACCCGCCGAGGCCGTGCAGGCGCACCCGCAGCTCGGTACGGGTCGTGCCGCCGGAACCCAGCCACTCCCCCTCGGCCAGCGTCGCGGGCGCGGCGGCGAAGCCGAGGGTCAGCTCGTCGAAGACCGCCGCGTACGGGGGCGCGACAGGCATCGCCTCGGTGTCGTACGCGGCCTCGACCAGGTGGGCCAGCGACGCGTCGTCGAAGACGGCGGAGCGGGTGCCCGGATCGGCCAACCGCACCAGCACCTGATCGACGAAGTCCACCGCACCGGCCTCCCCGCTGCCCCCGCCGGGGCACACCGCCCGGCTGGGCACGAGGATCGCGAAGGGGCCGTCACCCGAGCGTCACCACCACCGTCACCGCGCCCGGAGCCGGCCCGGACTGTCGGGAACTGAGCACCGACACAGCGATTCGGTGCCCCCGGCCGGGCACCAGGCGTGATGTGTCGTCCCCCTACCGCGCAGGGCGGGTCCGGGAAGCGGTCAGGAGGGCGGGGCCTCGTCGAGGGTGACGCGCAGCGGGTGCGGGGCGTTGGTGGCGAGGTCGCCGAGCACGGTGAGCAGCAGGGCGTACTGATCGGTCGGCTCGTCGACGAGCAACTGGCCGGCGTCGGTGATCAGCAGGGTGAGCGGGCCGGCGTCGAGCCGGTCGGCGAGCACGTCGGAGAGGGCGTCCCAGGTGTCCCCCAGGTACGTCGGCAGGGCCAGCGCGGTGGCCAGCGCGGCGAACAGGCCGGCCCTGGTCCGGGTAGCCGCTCCGACCAGCACCACCGCGTCGGACACGTCGTGATCGTCGTCGCGGCGGACGATCAGCCAGTCGGGTGTGCGACTCGCGTTCTCATCGACCATCAGGTGCCTCCTGATCGGACCGGGCGACATCGGACCGGGCAACGTCTGACCGGGGCGACGCGGGCCGGCCGACCGCCGCCGGCCGGCCCGGGTCGGTCAGAGCCGGTAGAAGTCGGTGTAGTGGTTGGGCGAGAACCAGGTGGCCCCGGTGCTGCGGTTCACCACGATCCGGTACGCGTCGCGGGCGGCGCCCTGGGTACGCGGATACACGTCGTACTCGTAGTAGGTGGCGTTGGTGGGCAGTTGACCCTCGTAGTTGTAGAACTGGCCGCCGGCGAAGTTGGACAGCCCGCCGCTCCACGAGTACCAGCCGCGGCTGGTCGGGAAGCCCTTGGCGGACCAGCCGGAGCGGGCGGTACGCGCGTCCGCGCAGCGGCTGACGGTGCAGGAGCCGTAGACCGCCGCCGACGCGGAGTCGGTCAGGCGAGGGGCCACCACGGACGGGCCGACAAGCGCGGCGGCGACCATGGTGAGGAGCAGGGCGAGGGTGGTGGTACGCCGGCGGATCGCGCCGAGCGTGGCCAGCGGGGACACGAGGGTGGACACAGGCTGCCTCCAGACCATCCGATCCATCGATCCGCGTCGCTGGCGGATCGGAGTCAGTCTCGCCGTTGCCGGCCGCCAGCGACAGCCCTCGCCAGCCCAACTGCTCCACAATGCTCGGTGAACCGCGGACGATCGGCCCCTCACCGGGCGGGGGCAGCGGGAGCAGCCCGACGCCGGCCCAACCTGGGGCCATCGGCGCGGCTACGGGCATATCGGTCATCGGTTGTTAGCGTGACAGACGGATCGGTGACCGTGAAGGGGTGCCATGACGGACGCTCCCGAGGAGAGGCCGAGGCCCGCGGACCTGTGGCGTCGGCGGGGCGTCCGTGGGCTGACCATCGCCCGGGACGTGAGTGTCCGCGGTTGGCGGTGGTGGGCACGGACGTGGGATCGGCTGGTGGCCGCGCTCCAGGACGAGGCGCCCGTCGGGGCCGGGGCCGGCCCGTCCCCGCCGGGGCCGCTCATCGAACAGCGCGACGCGCCCCGGCTGATCGCGGTCCCCGCCCGGGGCTACGTGTACGCGTTCTACGTCCGCGCCACGTTCGCCTGGTCGTCACCGGCGAGCCTGCGCGCCGAGGTGTTGAGCTGGTACGTGCAGTACTTCCAGCCGAACGCGATCCAACGGCTCACCCGGCTCGCCGCCGACGCCGCCCGGGACCTGCCGCCGCACCGGGCAGGTGATCTGGAGGTGGCGTTGCAGCGGGCGCTCGCCGACGAGCCGGAGTGGCGCTACCAGCGCGGCGACGTCCTCATCACCTGCCGACCCGACGCCGCCGTCCGGCTCGACGAGCGGATCATGCCGGCGCTCCAGCCGCACGTCGACCGGATGGTGAAACTGGAGTACCAGTTCGACGAGCAGTTGCGCAGGGCCACGTACGCCGAGGAGCTGAGCCGGCGGTGGACGACGATCCTGGGCGAGCACCTCGACGCGGACGCCGACCAGGAGGTGGCGGACGCCCGTCAGCACCTGCTCGACGCCCAGCGGGAGGCCGCGCGATGGATCGGTGAACTCCTTCACCTCCGCGCTACCAAATCTTGATCACGTAAACGAGGAAAGCTGGCTAGCATCCTTCCGTCCTTCCGCTCGGGAAGGCACGGGGGAGGAACGTACGCCATGGAACTCGAACGCAACTGGAAGCCGTACGCCAAGGGCCCGGCGCTGCTCGTGCTGGCGGTGGTCCTGGCGTTCTCGCCGGAGATCCTGTCGGCGATGGGCCGGGAGTTCACCTTCGGCAACTGGGTCGGCTACGTGATGGCTCTGCTCGCCCTGATCGGCGGCCTGGGCGCGGTGCGGGAGAGCCGCCAGGCGTTCGCCGTCCGCATCGGTGAGCAGGGCATCAACTGGACCAGGGGCGAGGCGACAGTGGACTTCGCCTGGTCGGACGTGACCCGGGTCGCGGTCGAGAAGAAGCCCAACGCCGGCAAGCTGGAGAAGCCGAGCATCCTGACCGTCTGGGTCGCCGACCAGACCGAGCGGGCGCTGTCGCCCGACATCGAGCTGACCGGGCTGCGTGGCTACCACGTCGCCGACCTGAAGAGCACCAAGCAGTCGCGCGACCAGGTCGAGGCGGCCCTGCGCCAGTACGGCGGAGACCGCTACCCCGCACCGGCCAACTGACCCGTCGCCCTCTCGGAGCCCACAATGTCGACGATGCCCACGCCCGGGGCCGTACCGCCCCCCGCCCTCCGCCCGCCCGCCGACGGGGAGTGCCAGTTCTGCGGCAGCCATCCCGCCGCCCACGTGTCATTCCAGTCGATGACCAGCATCGTGATCCTGTACGTCGTCTCCGCACAACGCGGCTGGATGTGCCGCAACTGCGGCCTCTCGCTGTACCGTCACCACGCGAACAAGACCATGCTCGCCGCGTGGTGGGGCGTCGGCATCATCGGCATTCCGATCTTCCTCGGCATCGACCGCCTCCGGCTGCGTCGCATCCTGCGGCTCGCCCCGCCCCAGCCCACGCCGGGGGTCGCGGCATCGCTGCCGGCGCCCCTGGACCCGGGCAAGCCGCTGATCCAACGCCCGGGCGCCATCCTGAGCATCGTCCTGGTGACAGTGCTCGTCCTGGTGATCGGCTGCGGAGCCCTGGCCTTCGGCGCCTCGGAGTAGCACTCCTCCCGCTCATGATCACTTGATGCTGAGCAGTTGTCAGAGGCCCCGGAGAACTGTTCAGCATCAAGTGATCACGAGTGAGTGCGGCGACTGTCGAGGATTGCCAGGGTTTCCTGCCGGATCTGGGCGGGGTTCGCCACGAGGCGGCGGTGAGTGAAGCGGACGACGAGAATCCCGATCGTGGCCAGTAGGGCGTCGCGGCGAAGGTCGATCTCGCGCTCGGCCGGATCGGCGTGGGTGCCGGCGCCGTCCAGTTCGACGTTGACGCGCTCCACCTCGGCGAACATGTCGAGATAGATGGTTCGGGCACCGACCCGCACCCGCACCTGTCGGGTGAACGCCGGCATACCGGGGCCCGTGAAGACTCGATCGTGGCCCCAGATCTCCAGCGGGCTGCGGCAACCGGCGGCGAGCCGATCCAGCAGATCGCGCAGCGCGGCGCGATCGGTGATCCGTGGCACCTCGGCGAGGGCGGCGACGAGTCGCTGTGGCGTGGTGAGCCGGTCGTTGACCGCCCTGATGAGGGGCCCGGGGCGGTCAACTGGCGGCAGCAGCGGCCAACAGTCCACCAGGGTCCGGTCGAGCCGCGTCACCGGCAACCCACCCCGCACCACCACCTGCGGCGGCCCAATGGCGAAGCCGGCGCGATGGCGTACCACGAGATGCGGCCGACCCCGCAGGCCCGACCCGGCGGGCAGGTCGAGGTGCACCGGCTCGTTGGGTGGCTGGCAGCGTAGACCCCAAATGTCGAGCGCGGTCAGTCGACTGAACGCCCCACGGCCGTCGGCATACGCGAGGGCTGCCCCGCGCGCCAACTCGGGCTCGACCCGGGCCAGAATCGGCCCCTCCGCACCCGTGCTGGCGATCAGGGTGGCGTCCAGGTAGACCCCGGGCAACGGGCGCACCAACCGACCCGCCCGACAGGCAGCCTGGACTGTCCAGTCAGGTGCTACTCGCACCACGTCCTGCCAGGTGCAGATTCCACCGCCGGAGACCAGCAGGGCACGCAGTCGCGGGTCCACGGGCCCGACCCTGCCGCACCAAGCTGCGTGACATTGCTGGTTTGAAACCCACTGTGGACAAGGCATGAACCTGTGGACAGCGGCCCACACCTGGTCCGTTTGTGATACGGCCCGTCAGGCTCCCCGGAAAGAGCATGAATGGAGAAAGACACTCGGCGGACGGGATGAGATCGTGGCTGCGCGGCGACTGTCACGCCGCCCCGCACGGGCAGCCCGCCGCGAGAGGCGCGGCCCGGTCGGGCCGCGGTTAACGGCTGGAGGGCGGATCATCATGGCGCACATCGATCTCGGGATCGACGAGAAGGAGTTTCCCGGCGTCACCGGCCCGATGCGGTACCGCCCGGAGACGGCGAAGCCGCTCAACGAGCTGGCCGAGGTGCTGCTGCGCGGCCCGCACACGCTTCCGGCCGGCGAGCGCGAGCTGATCGCCGCGTACGTCTCCGGGCGCAACGAGTGCACCTTCTGCTGCGCGTCGCACTCGGCGTTCGCCGCCGCCCAGCTCGACGAGGGCATGAGCCTCGTCGACCAGGTACGCGCGGACCTCGACACCGCCCCGATCTCGGCCAAGCTGCGGGCGCTGCTGCGCATCGCCGGCGCGGTGCAGATCAGTGGCCGCAACGTCACGACCGAGCTGGTCGCCGACGCCCGCGCCGAGGGCGCCACCGACCTGGAGATCCACGACACCGTGCTGATCGCCGCAGCGTTCTGCATGTTCAACAGGTACGTCGACGGCCTGGGCACCTTCGCGCCCGAGGGCCAGGAGGCGTACGCCGGAATGGCGCACCGGATCGTCGAGTTCGGCTACGGGTCCCCGGCCGGCGCGCCGGCGGTCTGAGCACAACCACGGGTGACCGCACCCCGATCCCCCTGCGATCGTCGACTGGCACGCCCGATGAAGCCCGTCGGCCGTGCGGTTGGAGGGATCGATGGACCGTCCCCGTTTTCTGCTCGACGCCGCCCAGCGGCTCCGAGCCGACATGGTCGACCGGCTGAGCACACTCGTCTCCCGCGAGTCGGCGCCGGGTTCGCTGCCCCAGCTCGAATCCTGCGCCGACCTGCTCGCCGACTGGGGGCAGGAGGTGCTCGGCCGGCCCACCCACCGGGTCGTGATCGACGGTCTGCCGCACCTGCTGTGGCCGGCCACCGACCAGCGTGTGCTGCTGCTCGGCCACTTCGACACCGTCTTCCCGGTGGGCACGATCCGGGCCCGGCCGTTCGACGTGCGTGGAGACGTGGCGACCGGGCCCGGCGTGTGCGACATGAAGGCCGGCATCGTGCAGATGGTCACGGCCCTGGGCCTGGTCGAGGACACCTCGACCGTCGGCGTGCTGCTCACCTGCGACGAGGAGACCGGGTCCGGCACGTCGCGGGACCTGATCGAACGGGAGGCGCGACGCTCGGGCGCGGTACTGGTCTGCGAGGCGGCCACCCCGGACGGGCAGCTGAAGGTGGCCCGCAAGGGTGGCTCGGTCTACCGCGTCACCGTCTCGGGTCGGGCGGCCCACGCCGGCGTCGAGCCGCAGCGCGGGGTCAACGCCACTGTCGAGGTCGCCCACCAGGTTCTCACGCTGGGCAGGCTCGGCGCGGCCGACAGCGACGGCACCTCGGTCACGCCGACAGTGCTGTCCGCCGGCACCACGACGAACACGGTGCCCGAGCGCGCCAGCCTGGCCGTGGACGTCCGGGCCTGGACGAGGGACGAGCTCGAACGCGTCGACCACGCCATCCGCGGGCTCGTTCCGTTCCTGCCCGAGGCGACGCTCGCCGTGCACGGTGGCATCAACCGCTACCCGATGTCGGCGGAGCTGGCGCGGCCACTGCTGGAGGTGGCCCAGTCGATCGCCCGCCGGCTGGGCATCCCACGCCTGACCGGCGCGTACGCCGCCGGCGCCTCCGACGGCAACTTCACCGCAGCGCTCGGCGTGCCGACGCTTGACGGCCTGGGCGCGGTCGGCGGTGGAGCGCACGCCGCCGACGAGTACGTCTGCCTCGACCGGATGCCCGAACGAACGGCGCTGCTGGCCGGGCTCGTCGACGCGCTGTCCACGATGGAGCGTCTCGGACCGCGACGCGTCGACGACATCCCGTAACGTTCTCGGTGCCGGCGAACGACCGGCAGCGAGGACGCGACATGACGACGGGACAGCAATTGGGCCCGCCCCCGCTCGGCGTCGAGGAGGAGTTCCTCGTCGTCGACGCCGACCGGGGCGAGGTCGTACCGCGGGCGGCCACCGTCGTCGACGGCGCGCGCCCGACGCTCGGCGCCCGGGTGGGCGGCGAGATCACCACCTTGCAGATCGAGACGCGCACCGACCCGTGCCAGAGCGTCGACGACCTCGCCGCCCAGCTCGTCGAGGGCAGGGCCGCCATCCAGGCCGCCGCCCGCTCGGCGGGCCTGCGGGTGATCGCCAGCGGCTCGCCGGTGCTGGGCCAGGCGGTGCCGCCGCCGCTGACCCAGGGGCCACGCCAGGATCGGGGCACCGCCACCTTCCGTGGGCTGCACGACGAGCTGGCGATCTGCGCCGTCCACGTCCACGTGGAGCAGCCCGACCGGGACCGGGCCGTGCTGATCGGCAACCACCTGCGCGCACACCTGCCGGCGCTGCTCGCCCTCACCGCCAACTCGCCCTACTGGGCGGAGCGCGACACCGGCTACGCGAGTTGGCGCAGCGTCACGTGGGGGCGCTGGCCGGTGGCCGGCCCGCCGCCGTACCTGACGTCCGCCCGGCAGTACGACGACCACGTGGACATGCTTCTCGACGCGGGCGCACTCGTCGACCACGGCACGATCTTCTGGGATCTCCGGCTGTCCACACACCACCCCACGCTCGAGGTACGGGTGGCCGACGTGCCCGTCACCGCCGCCGAGTCCGCAGCACTCGCCGCCCTGGTGCGGGCCCTGGTGGTCGTCGCCGGCGAGGCCGTCGACCGGGGCGACGAGGGCCCGCGGCTGGTCCCCGAGCTGCTGCGGCTCGCCTACTGGCGGGCCGCCCGCGACGGCATGGGCGGCCACGGCGTCGACGTCGCCACGGGTCGGCTGCTGCCCGCGGCGGCCCTCGCCGAACGGCTTGTCGAGCGCGCCCGGCCGGCGCTGGACGCGGCGGGCGACCGCGAACGGGTGCAGCGCTGGCTGACGTGGCTCGCGGCGGACGGTGACGGCGCGACCCGTCAGCGGGCCGCCCACGCGGTGCGCGGACGACTGACCGACGTCGTCGACGAGATCGCCAGCCGGACCGCGCCCGAAGAGGGCACACCTGCGTAACGACAAGCCTGCCGGGCTCGGCGATGCTGGAGGAACCGGATGTCGGCGGCAGGCAGACGCTCCCCGCGCAGACCGGCACACTGAGGCAGGGGAGGCCACAGGTGAACGACACCGACCTGATACCCAGGGTCCCCGTCCAGCACCACCGCAGGCCGCCGGCGGAGATGGTGCGCGAGGCCGAGGCGTTCGCGCAGCGGATGGCGCAGCGCCGGTCGGTGCGCGACTTCGCCGGCGATCCCCTGCCCGACGGGGTGGTCGAGGCCGCCATCCGAGCCGCGTCGACAGCGCCCAGCGGCGCCAACGTGCAGCCGTGGCGGTTCGTCGTCCTGACCGACCCGGCCCGCAAACGCCGGCTGCGCGAGGCCGCCGAAGCCGAGGAACGCGCGTTCTACGACCGTCGCGCCTCGGCGGAGTGGCTGGGTGCGATCGCCGCTCTCGGCACCGACTGGCGCAAGCCGTTCCTGGAGACCGCACCGGCCGTCATCGTCGTGTTCGAGGTGCACCAGGGGCCGCACAGCCCGAAGCCGTACTACGTCAAGGAGTCCGTCGGCATCGCGGTCGGCCTGCTGATCACCGCGCTGCACCACGCCGGCCTGGTCACGCTCACCCACACGCCCAGCCCGATGCGGTTCCTCAACGAGGTGTGCGAGCGGCCACCGGAGGAGCGCCCGTACGTCGTCATGCCCGTCGGTTATCCCACCTCGGACGCCCACGTCCCCGACCTGCCCCGCAAACCCCTCGACGAGATCATGATCCGGTGGTGAGGTCCCCGGTCAGGAACTCGACCAACGGCTCCACGTGTCGGTCCGGACGTCGCCACTCGGCGAGCAGATCCTCCAGCAGATGCTGCTCGGCGACGAGTTCAGCGCCGCGGTAACGCCTGATCACCGGGTGGATGAAGGCGCTCTCCCGGGCGCGGTCGGGGGTCGGGTGCCGGTCGATGGCGAAGACGTCGCCGTAGTCGTCGCGGCCCCACCGCAGCGCGAGCGTGTACCACTGCGTGGCTGCCGCGAAGCGCTCCACTGCGTAGTCCTCCGGCAGGTCCTCGTAGTGGTGGATGTCGCCTGTGGCGTCGTCGCGGACGAAGACGTCACACAGGTACTCGAACTGCGTCCACAGCGCCGAGGACCAGTTGACCCGGTCGAGCATCAGCTTCGTCAGCGACACGGCGTCGGCCGGCGTCGTCGCGTACGACAGCGGCACGCCGTCGTAGCGCTCCCGCAGGATCCGGGTGAACGTCCGCAGGTTGTACCGGAAGCCGTCGATGAACGGCGACGACGCGTGCTTGGCGTCGCGGGCCTGGGCGATGGTGCCGGCGAAGTACAGGTCGTCGACGTTGCTCGACTGCCAGTCGGGGCGCAGACCGGGCATGCGGCCGTCGCGCACCATGTCGGGTCGGGACGTCTCGTCGAACAGCGCCGTGTCCATCCGGAAGCCCGTGCACCGCAGCACCGTGTGGTAGTCCAGCTCGGCGGTCTCCCCCTGGGCATGGGTGTACGTGATCGACACCCGGAACCGCCCGTCGACGGGCCGGATCTCGTCGATCGTGCAGTCCAGCACCGAGTGCAGCGTCTTGAACTGGTAGCTGTCGAGGATCGCGCCGTACTGACCGCGTACGTCACCGGGGTGTTTGGTGTTCCACGCCAGCCGCAGCGGCTGCCGGCTGGCGAGGTGCACCATCGACGCCCGGCCGAGGATGGCCGACGCGGTCTCGAAGGCGGAGTTGCCCTTGCCGATGATCAGGACCCGCTGACCGTCGTACGCCGTGGGGTCGACGACCATGTCCTCGTACCCGATGGCATGTTCGATGCCCTTGATGGCCGGCACGAAGGGCCGGCCCCAGCCGGTCGCGACGACCAGGCAGCGCGCACGCACGTCGCCTCGGTCGGTGCTGACGGTGAAGCCGTCGTCGGTCCGCGTGATCCGCTCGACAGTCGTGCCGAAGCGGATGTTGAGCTGGTGGACCCGCTGGAACTCGGCGAGGTAGCGCACCAGGTCGTCGGCGGCCGGCAGATACTCGTCGCTGAAGCGTGGGAACAGCAGGTCCGGGGAGTCGTTGAGCAGCGAGTTCCAGTCCCAGCGCAGGCGAATCTCCGGATCGGCGCTGTCGGTGTGCACCTTGTTCAGCGAGATGAGCCGCCGGTGGCGCGGAAACCGCCGGAAGAAGCCGCCGGGCTCGTCGCCGCTCTCCAGTGTCAGGTAGTCGGCGCCGTGTTGCTGCAGGTAGTAGCTCAGTTGGAGGCCGGCGGGCCCCGCCCCGACGATGACGTACCGGTGTTCGCTGCTGACCATCCTGCGGCCCTTCGACGGAGGAACGAATCCATCGACCATGGGATGCGAAGCGAAAAGTGTCAATGCCCGGTCACTGCCGGTCACTTCGACGAGATTTGTTGGCGGCGAGGCCGACGAGTGCGGTGACGATGGTCCCGACGGCCGCCACCGAAGCGGTCGCCGTACCCTCGGGGCCGGGCAGCGGCGGCCACCAGAAGTACCGCGCTGGGCCCGCGCCGACCGCCAGGGTTCGCTGCGGCAGGGCGAGCGGCGACAGCCAGCTCTCGTGCCGTCAGGGGGAACCGTCGAGATCAGCGACGGCGCGTAGACCATCACTGTCCCGGATGACAATTTCGCGGTAACCCGTGCCGATGATTCCGGCCCCACGCAAGCTCCCGAGCGCCTTTTGCACGCTGATCTCTGCGGCTCCACACAGAGTGGCCAGTTCACTCTGGGTGAGGCGCACGTTGATGACGAGCCCTTCGCAGCTCCGTCGGCCGTACGCCGCAGCAATCTCCCACAGCACGCGCGCCAACCGGACCTTGACCGAATAGGAGGCGAAGTCCACCCGTCGTCGGTTGGCCCAGCGCAACCTGTCGGCCACGATGCCGGCGACCTCCATGGCGGCGTCCGGATTGGCTCGGAGAAACGCACGGAACTCGCTGCGGTGGACGATCCGAACGATCGAAGATCGGCAGGCGGTGACCGTCGCGGTCCTCGGCGTTCCGTTCAGCGCGGAGATCTCGCCGACGAGATCGCCGGACATCCGGATCGCCAGCAGCGCCTGTCGGCCGTCGGCCATCTCGACGGTGACCTTGGCGAGTGCATCGTCCAGCAGGATGACGTGCGATTCGAGAGCACCCTCCCGCAGCACGACCTGGGACTCCTTAACCGAACGACGGATCGCAACGGCCAGAAGACGATCCCTAGCGGTCTTCTCGATTCGGCCGAGGAATGTCCCGGGCAACCAAGTGGTGTTGTCCACGTACCACCTCCGTCCCGCTTGGAGATCATCCTTCACGTTCCGCTGCAAGATCGCTACCGACGGCAGCCCCGGTTTAGGGCATCAGCCGGGTCGAGAAGGTCGAGAGAAGCATCAGTCCCGCAGCCGACGCCATCGCCACCATGAGCCATGGCATGCTCCGGCGTACTCGTAGGTGCTTCGCCATAGCGATGCGGGCGAGCACGGTGACGAGGTCCCACACCTCGTCCCTGTGGCGTCTGATCGGCGCCGCAGAAGGGCTTCCCCTTCCTCGGACGAGGTTCGGAAAGGCGAATCGGTTGGCGGTTCTGGCACCGTCGAGACGAGGTCGAAGCGCCAAGACCAGCAGCCAGGCGGCCGACGCAATACCGATGACGAAGAGGATCACCAGAAGCACAGCCAGCAAGACGGTGACCGGGGCTCCTCCAACCACGTGTGGCACGACTTTGTCCACTACTGCGGCGGCCACTCCACCCTCGATCGCGAGCAAAGCAAAGGCCTTGGTGTCCGCGTGACGAATCGAGGTCTGGAGCGAGGCTACCGTGGCGAGGCCAACCTGGAGATCACGCCAGGGATCGAGGTGAGGCTGTCTGGCGGTGCGCCGAGCGTTTCCCATGCTCCCAGTGAAGGCTGGCGACCAGACGAATATGGAGTCGAAGTACGTGTTGTCGTCCACCCGACGGTGTAGCCACAACCCCTATTTCTATGGAATTTCCAGCGCGCCGAGCCGATAGAGATGACGTTGACCAGCTCACCGTCATCACTGGAAGGGTGGATCGCGTGCCTGACTTTGCCGATCCGGACCGTCGCATGCTTGTCGCAGTGGATATGGAGCGCTACAGCGGGCGGGACAACATCCTGCAGCATCGGGCTCAACTGGCCTTTCAGAAGATCATGACGGAAGCGTGTGAGGAACTGGGCTTCGACCGGACCAACTGGCTCATCCAGCAGGGAGGCGATGGAGAACTGGCGATCCTGCCCCCTGGAGCGAGCGAGCGGGCCGTGGTGACGCGGCTGACACCAACCGTTGACCGCCTCCTGCGCGAGCACAACCTCGGCCTGGCTCCGGAGGCGCGGATCCGGCTACGCATCGGCGTCCACGAAGGGTTGGTCCATCTTGACGGCGCGAATGGCTATCCAGGGGACGCGGTCGTGACCGTTTGTCGGTTGGTCGACTCACCGCAGCTCAAGGACGCGCTGCGACAGTTCGCCGGCGCTGCGGTTGCTCTGATCGTCTCGGACCGGATTCACCAGGACATCGTCCGCCACTACCAGGACCTGAGGCCGGAGCATTTTCAGCGGGTGTTGGCGGAGGTCCCGGGGAAGAACTTCGAAGCCGTCGCCTGGATCTACGTGCCCGGTGAGAACATCGCCGATGCGGTCACGCACGACGGCGAGAGGAGCTTCTCTCCTCGTAATGATCCGAAAGAGAATGGTGGGGGCGCGGGCCGGCGCAGCCGCGTCCCATCTCCGCAGCCCTCACCTGGCGGACAGACCTTCCAGAACATCACCTCCCACGGGGTCAACGCCTTTGGAAACGGCAACATCATCTCCACATCAGACAGGCCTGACGACACGGAGTCATGGCGGTTGAACTCGTGAACGGATCGCAGCCCGTAGACGGTACCGCTGTGCCGGGCACCCCCGAGGACGGCAGTGGACGCAAGGCGGTCGTCCCGCTACAGGTTCCGGCGGACGACCCGTCTGTGCAGATGGGGGCTCACAGCCAATCGGACAGCGGTCAGGAGGAGAACATTCCTCCAGATTCACTCCGGCTGGACCCACATGTGGGCGAAGAGCTGTACGGCACCAGCTTCGAGGCCAACTACTCCCGCGTTCACGCCCGCGGGGCGAACGCCTTCGGCAACCACAACACGATCCACTACATCACTTATCAAGGCCAACCAGCCGCCAAGCCATTCATTCGGGATGCCGTCGAAGTGCCGGACCTCCTCGCGGTCTACACCGGGACGGATTCGGACAGCGAGCTGACCGCCTTGCTCGACCAACGCTCCACCGCCTGTCTGACCGGCCGACCCAACACCGGCCGATTCAGCACAGCATGCGCCGCGCTGGCGCGACGCCACGATGCGAAGCGTGTGCGCGAGGTGCTGCTGCCCGAGGAGATCAAGGCGGAGGCCCTCCATCACGCGGCTGACAGCCTCATGACAGATCACGGTTACGTCCTCCGACTGCCCGGCAACGGACATGTCGAGGCAATGCGTGTGCTGGCTGACATCTTCCGGCAACGCTCGGCCAGCCTGCTCCTGATTCGGAATGACGAGTCGCGCGCCCGCAACAGGCACAGCGCGGAGGTCCCGCACCGCGGTCCCGACCCGGTGGCTGTGTTCCGCAGACACCTGCAGCACCAGCTCTGCAATCGTGCGGACCTCAGCGAGGAGGAGAGCGAGCGCCACGTCGAGACTTACCTCCTGCACCCAGATCTCACTGCGTCGATCGAGAGGACGTACAGGCCCCTCGAGGTGGTGCGGCTCGCGAAGGATGTCGCGAATCGCCATCCCGCTGACCAAGAGGCACTCGCCGACATCATCGGGATGTCCCAGCCGAGCCGTAGGGCACGCGCAGCCGAAATCCTTCGTTCCGAGGCCACCGGCGGAGATCGACGTCCGCGTCGAGCCGACCAGCACGAAAGAGCCTTCCGCATTGCGTACGCCGTCTTCGCCCAGCAACCCCTGCACTACGTCTTCGAGGCCGCGAGCCTGCTGCTCGAGGAGATCGACGGACAGGCCAATCGGCCGGACTGGGGCCGGATGGCTTTGCAGCACCCGGTGTCCGAGCTGCTCGGACCACTGGATGTCGACTGGCGGGAGGGCCAAGAGGCCGTGCGGGCACGCGGTGGCGTGTCCCGGTCGGCATGGCTACGTGACGCCGCCCTGCGTGGCGCCATCATCGACGAAGCGTGGCACGAATTCGACAGCACCAGACCCGCGATACTCAAGTGGCTCGACACCCTGGTCGCTTTCGACGAAGAGCTGGTGCGCCGCGCGGCCGCCGAGGTGGCGGGGTTGCTCGCCCACCATGACTTCGAGCGGGTCTGCACAGACCTGATAGACGGCTGGGCGTCCTCGCCCAAGCCTCGGACCCGTCAAGCCGCAGCCCGGGCGATCGTCGCGGCGGACATGGGCGGCCAGGTGCACCACCTCGTCCGCCGAAAGGTGCAGGAATGGACCGGCGGTCACCGCAACTACCAGCGGGACGCGGCCGCTCTCGTCTACGCCAGCGGACTCCAGCAACCGGACCTGAGCTGGAGCCTGGCAGATCTGCGCCGCATCGCAACCGATCGGATGCAGCAGCACACCTCCGCGGTGGCGGAAGGTATCCAGCAGCTCTTCAACCACTTTCCCGACCGCGTGGACGAGGTCGTCTCCGAGCTGGCGCGGTGGTCGGACGACCGCCAGTTGCGGCGGCACGCCGGCAACGCGCTCCTCAGCCTGACGCAACGGACCGTTGACGACCTTCCAAACGCCCCGTTTGACCTGATGACGAAGCTCGCGGCAAGCCAGGTTGACGCCGACGACCTCGCTCGACTTTGGCGTGTGTCGCTGCTCGCCTCACGCACCTCTCGGCAGGCATGGCCGATCTTCGGCCAGTGGCTGCACAAGGCCGATTCCGATGACACGTTCCGTAAGTCGATCAGTGCGTTGGTGACGGACCTGGCGGCCGATCCGGCCCTACGGCGTCGACTGCAGTTCCATCTCGTCCGCCTGACCGAGTTCCAGAGCGGCCTGCCCACGTGGCTCGAGAACGCGATGAGGGAGTGGTGACATGACAGACACCCCCAGGGCAGGATATCCGCGGACGGCACTCTGGAGTCGATTCGGGGCGTGGTGGCTGAAGCTGTGGCGTCGTCTGCTCCTTGCACTGCAGGGGCCAGAGCCGATCCCCGCGCCGTTTACGCCACCACCGCCACCCCCGGGGCGGTTGACCGAACGCCGCGACGTCTCGGCGCCGATCGTCGTGCCCGCCCGTGGGTACGTCTTCACCTTCCACGTCCGCGCTGCGTTCGTCTGGTCCTCCGAGGGATTAATGCGGGAGACGCTGACCGGCTCGGCGCAGTACTTCATGCCGTACGCCATTCGCGCGCTGACCCGCCTGGCCGCTGGCCGCGCCCGCAACTTCGCCGCCCACCGGGCAAGGGATTTCGAGGTGGAGTTGCAGCGGGCGCTGGCCGAAACCACACCGTGGCGTTACGAGCGCGGTGGTGTGCAGGTCACCTGCCAGCCGTATGTGTGGGTTGAGCTCGACGAGAGTGTCAAACGCGCCATCCGCCCTTACTGGGAACAACTCATCAAGCTCGACTGCGAGTACGACGTCGACGTGAAGCGCGCTCAGTATGCCGATCGCCTCAGCCGGCAGTGGTTGTCGATTTTGGAGCAGCTGGCAGAGAATCCGGTCGCCGGGGGCGCAGCCAAGATGACCAACGAGAGCCTCGCCGCCGTCGTACAGGAACTCATTGCTCAGCAGCAGGCCGCTAAGCAGCGACTGGACGACCTGCTCGCCGAGGGCCTGCGTAGCGACGACGCCTACGAAAAGGCAACCTCGTTCGACTACCTCTTCGAACGGCTCAAGGCGCAGGGAAGGCCGGCGTCCGCAGAGCAGAGAAAGCAGGCTCGGAAGGGTTCCGCACCCGATCCCGGCAGAACCTGACAGCCTGAGCCACGCGCGGACGTTCGGGTGTCCCTGACCCGCTCTCTCGAAGAGGCCGGGCCAGGGGCCAGGAGCCGCCGATCGCTCAGTTATCAGGAGTCCCATCGGGGAGGCTAGGTGGCTGGCGGTCGACGTCCACTCAATCTTCCTCGTCGTCCCCGCGCTGGCGGAGCGCCCGCTCGGCAATTCGGCTCGAGAGCTTTCCCGTCGCCCACTTGGCCCGGCCGAGGGTCTCGTTGCCAAGGCGCCTGGCGGCACCAACGCCGTCTGCTCCGGTCTCGAGCGCCTTGTCCCTCGCCTCCTTGGCCGCATCGGTCCATCGTCGCGCCTCCGATGACTCTCGAGCGCCCTCGATCCCGAGCCGCCCGTGGAAGTCGACGATGGCAATCGAGACGTGATTGCTCGACTGCACCACGGCCGGGGAGTCCATTGGATGCATCAATACCTTGGAGTTGGCCTTGCCAGCAGCAGCATCCATGCGGGCCAGCAGGCGCTCGGTGCACCGTGAGATGAGTTCGAGGCGGTTCTTCCGGGCAGCCTTCAGGCCGAGGCGATGCCCGTCCAACTCACCTGGTGACGCGTCCAGAACCCGGTCGAGTTCAAGCACGGCGATCGCGTCCTGCAGCTGGAAGCAGCGCGCCAGGACGGCGAGCCACTCCTGCCCTTTGGACTCTGCTTCCTTGGCTGCCTTGGCGAGATCCCCGATTGCGGTCTTGCGCTCCAACTTCTCCGCGAGCGCGTCGAGTTGACGCAACGCATACGCCTGGGTTTCCGCGATTGTTGTCGGGGCTCCCTGCACCTTCGACCACGTAACCTCCTCGACCCGACCCCTCGCCTCTCGGATGGTCATGGCCTCCTCGATGACGAAGCCGACTCCGATCATGCGGGCCAACACCGCGTCCTTCTGGGCGCGAAGCACATCGTCGACCTTCTCGTCGATCGTGGCGAGATAATCGGTGATTTCCTTCATGCTCTGCTGCATCGCAACCTGCGCCATAACTCCCGCAGCACCAGCCAGAATCGCCGGATTGCCCAGCATCGGCGCCTTCGAGATCTGGAGCCATGACTTGATCGAGCCCGGCTGTCCCACCATCGCATGGCTAACGCCTGGCGTCTTGCTCTGCATCAGCCCAAACCTCTGGACACGCTGTGCGGACTCCTTGGTCAGTTGCACCCAGCGGCCTGAGTTGGCAGCTACCTCGGCACCTGTCTGTGCGGCTGCAGCCCCGGTGCTGAGGACTGATCCGAGCCGTCGCAGTCCGAGATCTTTCGATGGCAGTCCCTCAGAAATGAGGAAGCGATCAACAGTCGCCGGATCCCCGATGACCGCCAGACCATCGCCGTCACTGATCAGCT
Organism: Micromonospora lupini str. Lupac 08; assembly: GCF_000297395.2. Classification (GTDB taxonomy): domain Bacteria; phylum Actinomycetota; class Actinomycetes; order Mycobacteriales; family Micromonosporaceae; genus Micromonospora; species Micromonospora lupini. The sequence continues at coordinate 4,071,874 of NZ_HF570108.1, forward strand.
GAATCTCGTTGTCCATCGTGGGCTCCTGAGGTGCGGGAAGGGTAGACAGGATTGTCCTTAGCGTTGTTCGCTGCTTCGCTCTGCGGCCACGAGCAGCCATGACCGGCCGCGCCGACGTGAGCCGCCAGTGACTCCGGCGCCTGCTCGCCAGCCGTTTCGACTAATCCGAGGTTGTGGTTGCCCTCGACGACGGCGATCAGCCGCTCCACGATCGCCCGGCACTCCTCCGACCAGTGTGCCGACGGCGGGGCGATCAGCGTCGTCCAGGTCTCCGACCTGCTTCTGCAACTCGGACAAGAGCAGGTCTCGGTCGATCACGCGCCGACTCTAGTCGTCCTGTGGACGGGACGGGGATGCCCAAAAAGGCTCGTGTAGGTAGCTGGACCGTTACCTACGGCTCACGCATCCAGGTCTTCGGGTCGGTCACGAAGATTCCCTTGCCCTGATGCCGCCGGATCACTCGAAGCGCTTCCAGCCGGACGTAAACCATTTGAATCGTGGATGAACTGACTCCGAAGCGGTCAGACATGTCAGCGATCGAGGGCAGCTTGTCCCCCGACTTGACCTTCCCGCTGCGCAGGTCCCCGATGATCTCGTCCGAGATCCGGATGTAGTCCGGTGTCTGTGGCATGGCACTCCTTGCGTGGCACGCCAATTTGATCACGACACGCACCGGCGAGACAACTATGCGTTGCGGGCGACAACTTAGGCATATATGGTTGATCGCGAGCTGCTCCTCGCGTGGCAACGAGTTCGGCTCATCCCCTGGTCGGGGCGGGTGCGTGTGCCCGTCCCGACCCCACCGGACTGCTCTGCTGTCGTACCGCCGAATCGGGCTGCGGCGGCGGAGCGGGCGGGTCGTCCGCGGCCCCCGCGCGGACGGCCCGCCCTTCCCACCTACCACTGGGACCGTCCGCGCTCCCGCCTGCCCCAGAAAGGACCGACGTGGCTCAGGTGTACGGCTACCCGGCCCGGTTGACGCCGCACGAGGTGCGAACCCGCGCGTTCACCGCGCAACTGCGCGGCGTCGACCCCGATGAGGTACGCGAATTCCAGGCCCGGGTGGCCGACGAGCTGACCATGCTCAACGAGACGGTACGGCTGCTCAGTCGTGAGAACGACCGGATCGGGCGGGCGCTGCGTGACTGGCAGATCATGCACGCGCAGGAGTGCCGGCCGCCCCACCACAACTCCGGGCACTGGTGACCGGGCGCCCCTCCCCCGGCGACCTGCTCGCCATCGACGGTCACACCTCGGTGCAATTCGGCGGCGACCGCGCGCTCCGGCAGCTGATCTGGTCGAGCAGGATGGTGAGGTGCCGAGGAGCCTGCTCGCACTCCACCCGCACCTAATCTCGCCCGCCCTTCGGCACGCCAGCTCCGCACCGACGCCACGTCCTGCTCGGGAGGCCCGCCCATGAAACAGCCTCTCATCAGCTCGACGGTTGGGTCGCCCGACGCGTAGCCAGGATGGCAAGCGTTTCCCGACGTACGTCGTCGGCCTCGTGAACCAGGCGGCGGTGGGCGAAGCGGACCACCAGGATCCCCACGGTCGCCAGTAGGGCGTCCCGGCGCAGGTCGATCTCCCGCTGGCGTGGGTCGCCGTGTGTGGTGGCCCCGTCCAGTTCAATGTTGACCCGTTCCCGCTCGGCGAACATGTCGAGGTACACGGTGCGCCGCCCGAGGCGCATCGGTACCTGCCGAAGGAACGCCGGCATGGCCGGGCCGGTGAAGACGTGCTCGTGCCCCCACATCTCCAACGGGCTGCGGCATCCGTCGGCGAGCCTCGTCAGCAGTGTCCGGAACGTTGCCCTGCCGATCAGCTTCGGCGCACTGTCCAGTGTCTCCGCCAGCCGTTCGGGTGTGGTCAGCCAGTCGTTGACCGCCCGGATCACCGGTGCCCGCCGCTCGACGGACGGCAACATCGGCCAGGAGTCGACGAGCGCCTGGTCGAGCCGGGTGACCGTCAGACCCCTGCGGACGACGACGTGGGGCGGTTCGATGCGCAGGTGCCGGTGTCGATGCACGACCAGTCCGGGTCGGGTGCGGAGGCTGGCGCCCACCGGTGTACTCAGGTGCACCGGTTCACCAGCCGCCTGCGGGCGCAGCCCCCAGGCGCTGAGGGCGCTCAGATGACTGAGAGCCCCGCGGCCGTCGGCCCAGGCGAGAGCGGCACGCTGGCCCAGAGCAGGGCCGAGCCGGCTGAGGACGGGGGCACCCGACCGGCTGTCCAGCAGGTGCGCCGCCACGAACACCTGAGGCAGTACTCGCACCAGGTCGCCATTGACGCAAGCCTGCCGAAGCGTCCAGGCGGGCACCACCTGTCGGGCAGCCCCGAAGGTCACCAGCCCACCGTTAAGCTCCACCAACTCCCGAAGCACGACGTTCACGCAAGTAACCGTGAGTGCAGGCCAGGAGCCCTCGCAACCACGCCACGCGCCCTCTGTGGACAGCCACCGACCTGTGGATCGCGCCCCGCGAGCACACGATTTCTGCTACCGCACGGATCGGTGGCAGCTCAGCAGGGCGGGGCTCGGCGTGTCGAGTTGCTCAGCTGCCACCGATTTTGGGACAGCGGCCATCCGAATCGCGCCCACGCCGCTCAGTTCCGCGCCGTCGGGATCCGTCCCTCGGCCGGTCGCCGAAACTGCTCGACGGTGCCGCCACGCACGCCGAGCCCACTGCGCGCGGCCTGGTAGAAGCCGTCGCGGGCCTCGTCGGCCTGCCGGACCATGCCATCGAGGTCGACCGGTGGATCCGGCAGACTCCGCGCCGCCTGCTCCAGGTTCCGTACCGCACGCCGCCAGGTGGAGGCCGCCCGTACCGTGGCGGCGTCGCCGAGCAGCAGGACCGCCTCCCAGGTGAGGGTATGACGGACGTCCGCGTCGGCCAGCCGGGCCATCCCGTCCTCGCGGTCAAGCGCGGGGGTACGGGAGCCGGGTCGGTGGCGGCTCAGCATGCCCAGCGAGACCAGATGGATTTCCTTCACCGCACGGGTGAAATCGGCGTACGCGTCCAGCCGCCGCTCGTCCCAGCGGACCGTCTGGCTACGTCGCCACCGGCCACGCTCGGTCACCGTGGTGGCGGCCATCGTGCCGATGGTGCCGACCAGCACGCCGAGCAGGGCGGGTAGCTGCGTCAGAACGTTCTCCATGTGCTGAGCCTGTCATCCCGCCAGCGTGTTGGTCTCGCCGTACTCGCCGCAGGTCAGGCGGAGGGTCGCCCCCGGTCTGTGTGTCGACCGTCCCGACGCGGTCAGGGACGGATCCGTTTTCGCGTACCGTTGATCAGCAGTTCGACGAGTTTCGCGAGCCCGGCGGCGCCGTACCTGTCGTGCGCCTGCCGGACGGTCTTCAGCAGAGGCGCCGCGCGGTCGAGGATCACGCCTTCCCGGGCGAGCACGAAGTAGAGCGCCAGCATGGCCGAGCGCGCGTTGCCGTCGTCGAACGGGTGGAAGAACGCCACGTCGAGGTAGACCCGCGCGGCTCGGGAGGGCAGGGGCAGGGCGTCCTCGGTCGCTTCCCGTAGACACGCCTCGAACCGGGTGGGGAGGTCGGCGTGCCAGTAGTAGCGTTCACGGCCGCCCTTGGCCCAGGCCGGGCCGTTGCGGAACGCCGGCGCCGGCACACCGAGCAGCATGCCCTGCCACTGCGAGAGCATCGCGAACGTGAGCGGTCCGCCCGCTGCCGCCGCCCGTCCGGCCTGCTCGACAGCGGCGGTCAACTGCGGGCCGTCCGTTGGGCGGTCGGCTGCGTGGCGGGCGATGGCGTCCTCGCCGGTACGGACGGGACCGGCAACGGGTTCGGACGCGGTTGCCCAGTCGACTCGGACACGAACGGCCTGCCACGTCTCCAGGTCATCGGGGCGCCTGCCCTCGGGCCTGCGCTGGTGTCGGGTCCGCGCCTGTCGGGTGGGTGTTCGGGACGACGGCCAACCCTGCGGCCAGGTGTCGGGCCACTCGTCGGTGGCGTGGACGAACGAGGGCGGCGGGTCGACCAGGGACTCGCCGACGAGCTGCCGCGCGAGGCGCTCCGCGACGTCGACGACCTCGGCGGCGGACGGCTGCGTCCAACTCCGGAATCGTCCGCCGATCGCGTCGTCGATCAGGGTCGAGTGTCGGTCCTCGGGCACGTCGGCAGCGACGAGAAACCAGGAGAGAACCTGTTCGCAGTGGCCGTACCAGCCGCTGTCGCTGCTCGTGCGGTCCACGGTCAGGTTGACGAGTTGCGCGACCGCGACCTCCCAGGCCGCGACGAGGTCGTGGGGCGACTTGTCGGAGTCGGGTAGCGGCAGGAAACGATCGAATCGCTCGGCCAGGTCCTCCAGCCACCCTCGCCACTGCAGCAGTGAGTCGGCGACGAGGGCCAGGGTCTCCTCGGGTGAGCTGATCGAGTCCGAGGCGCAGCACCAGCCGTCGCCCGGGCCACCGTCGTAGTCGCCCTCGCCCTGGGACCAGCACCAGCCGTTGGCCCAGCGTCCGTAGTGGTCGACGAGGGCGTGGCTCACCGTCTCCCGCCACCGATCCGCTTCGGTGCGGCCGACGAGCCGGGATCCCTCCCATCGGCACGGTGGCGGCACCGGAGGCGCGAGGGACCGCACCACCTCAAGCGCCTCGGTGGGATCGAAGGGGTGTCGTGCGGGGTCGACCTCCGGCCAGGTGAGTGAGCGTGGAAAGATCCGGTGCCACGATTCGTCAGCCGTCATCGGCAGCCATCCTGCCATTGGGCGGCGCGTCGCCAACCGGGTGTACGACAGAACGCCTCTGCGCTGTCGGCCGGACGAGGAGCCACCGTCCGCCTGCTGTTGGCCGAAAACGTCACCTGATTGACGGACGTCGTCGTCACACCGAGCGTCCATAGTGGTGGGCGATCGGCGATGTCACACAGAACGGACAATCGATGAGCGCAGTGGCGAATCTGGGTCGGATGGGCATCTCGTCTCTTCCGGCCGACCTGCTGGCGCGGACCGACCTCGAGGTGCTGTCCCTGTACGGCAACGACATCGACGCGCTGCCGCCCGAGATCGGCGCTCTCGACCGCCTGGAGAAGCTTGACCTCGCCGGGAACATGTTGACCACCCTGCCGCCCGAGATCGGGGACCTGAAGCAGCTTCGCGAGCTGGACCTCGGCGCGAACCAGCTCTCCGTCCTCCCCGACGAGCTGGGCGCGTTACCCGAGCTTCAGTTGCTGGATCTGCGGAGCAATCAGCTCACCAGTCTCCCGACGACCCTCGCGCCACTGCTGATGCGAGGTCAGTTGACGATCCGGCTCGACGACAACCCGCTCAACCACGCCCTGGCCGAGACGCTGCGCCGGGGGGACGCCGCGCTTGGCGCGTACCTGCAGAGCCTGGAGGACGGGGTTCCGCAGTTCGAGGCCAAGGTCCTGCTGGTGGGCGAGGGCAACGTCGGCAAGACGTCCCTGGTGGGGGCGCTCAACGACGAGCAGTTCGTGCCGGGACGGCCGACGACGCACGGCATCCAGATCCGGGAGTTGACGCTGCCGCATCCGTACCTGGACGAGACGTTGACCCTGCGGACGTGGGACTTCGGTGGCCAGGAGATCTACCGGGTGACGCACCAGTTCTTCTTCAGTCGGCGGGCCATCTACCTGCTGGTCTGGCACCCGCGGGAGGGGCAGGAGCAGGGCGAGGTGGAGGGTTGGCTGCGCCGCATCCGACTCCGGGTGGGTACGGCGGCGTCGGTGATGATCGTGGCCACCCACGCCGACGAACGACGGCCGGAGCTGGACTTCCCGCGCCTGCGGGAGGTCTTCCCGGACATGCTCGCGGGGCAGTACGCGGTGGACAGCGAGACGAACAACGGCGTCTGGGCGCTACGTGACGCCATCGCCGCCGAGGCGGCCCGGCTGCCGCAGATGGGCCAGTTGGCCAGCCGCCGGTGGGCGAGCGCCCGGGACGCGATCCTGGCCCAGGCCGGCGCCCAGCCGCAGATGTCCTTCGAGGACTTCTCCGCGATCTGCCGGCGTCATCGGGTACGCGACGACGAGATCGGCCACCTGGCCGAGTTGCTCCACGACCTGGGCCAGATCATCTACTACGGCGACGACGACGGCCTGCGCGACATCGTGATCCTCAATCCCGAGTGGCTCACGAAGGCGATCAGCCACGTCATGGAGGACCGCGGGGTTCGGGCCGACGACGGGATCCTCGACCACCACGAGTTGCGGCGCATCTGGCGACGGCGCGACGACGGCCTGTCGTACAACCCGGTCCACCATCCGTTCTTCCTCCGGTTGATGGAGAAGTTCGACGTCTCGTACCGGCTGAGCGACGGCGACCGGAGCCTGATCGCCCAGTTGGTTCCGTTCGAACGCCCCGCGTTGCCGTGGGAGGCGTCGCATCCGGTCGCGGACGGTCGCCGGGTGCTGCGGCTGACCTGCGAACTCGACGAGAGCGCTCCGCCGGGCCTGGTCGCCTGGCTCACCGTGCGGCACCACGACGCGTCGACGGGTCGGCACTGGCGGCGGGGCGTCTTCCTGCGCCACCCGATCGACGCGTACCAGTCCGAGGCGTTGGTGGAGTTGGAGGCGGACCACAAGTTGGCCATCGAGGTCCGCGCCCCGTCGCCGGACCTCTTCTTCAACGTGCTCCGGGACAGTCTGGAGCGTCTTCTCACGACGCGCTGGCCGGGTCTGCCCTTCAAACTGTTCGTGCCCTGTCCGAGTCGCGGCGCCGGTGGCGTGGCGTGCGCCGGCCGTTTTCCGCTCGACGGGCTGATCAAGTTTCGGGAGCGTTCGATGCGGCCGCCTCCGGTCCACACCGTCGGCCTGTTCGACCCCGAGCTGACTTCCTGGCCGTCGAACCGGCAGGAGGTGATGCTGCCCTGCCTGACCTGCCAGCGGGACCACGATGTCGCCGGCCTGCTGACCGGGTTCGTGGTGCCACAGCCCTTCGGTGTCGAGCTGAACCGGCTGGAACGGCGGTTGAGCACCCTCAGCCAGGAGGTCGGTCTGATCGGGGACCACATGGCGGAGACGGCCTCGTTCGCCGCGGACACGGCCCACCACCTGCGCCGGCTGGTGCAGGCCGTCGGTACCGAGGTGACCGACTGCCCACGGCTGTTCACGGTCGCCACGATCCCGCCCGTCGGTTGGCGCCGTTTCTGGTTCGGGCAGCGCTCCATTCGGATCACGCTGTGGTGCGAGCAGCCCGGGGAGTGGCACACCTGGGACGGGGCCAGCTACGTACTGACCCAGCCGCGAGCGTGGCTGCGCACGGCCGCCCCGTACCTGAACCTGGTGTTCAAGACCCTGCGCCTCGTGTATCCGGTCGCCGCCTCGGTCGCCAGCTATGTCACGCCGGATCTGGACAAGGCGCAGCGGGAACTCGACCTGATGAAGAGCCTGGTCGACGCGTTGCCCACGTCGCTCGCCGAGGACGCGCTGACGCCGCCCGAGTCACGGCACACCCTGTCCGTGGCGGAGGGCGCGGCCCTGCGCTCGTTCAAGGTGCTGCTCATGCAACTGGACGCCACGCGAGCCTTCGGCGGCCTCGGTCGGGTGCTCACGCCCACCGGAGAGTTCCTGTGGGTGTGCCCGAGCCACCGACGACTGCACGACCCGGGGCTGCCGGTGCTGCCCGCCTGACCGTCCGGGTCAGGCGGCCAGGGTGGCGTAGCGGCCGTTGCGGTCGAGCAGGCTGGCGTGGTCGCCGGACTCGACGATGCGGCCGTGGTCGAGCACCGCGATCTGGTCGGCGTCGCGGACGGTGGACAGGCGGTGGGCGATGGTGATCGTGGTCCGCCCCTGCGCGAGCACGTCGAACGCCCGCTGCACGGCGCGTTCGGTCTCCGTGTCCAGCGCGCTGGTGGCCTCGTCGAGGACCAGGATGCGCGGGTCGCGCAGCAGCGTACGGGCGATGGCGAGCCGTTGCTTCTCGCCGCCGGAGAACCGGTGCCCCCGGGAGCCGACCATCGTGTCGTAGCCGTCGGGGAGGCCGGCGATGAGGTCGTGGATCTGGGCGGCGCGGGCGGCGGCCTCGATCTCGGCGTCGGTGGCGTCCGGCCGGGCGTAGCGCAGGTTCTCCCGGACGGTGGTGTGCAGCAGGTACGTCTCCTGGCTGACCACGCCGACGATCGCGGCCAGGTCGGCCAGGCGCAGGTCGCGCAGGTCGACGCCGTCGATGGTGATCCGGCCGGCGGTCGGGTCGTGCAGGCGGCTGACCAGGCCGGCGAGGGTGCTCTTGCCGGAGCCGGTCTCGCCGACGAGGGCGAGGCTGGTGCCGGCGGGCACGTCGAGGGTGATGCCGGCGAGGGCTGCGGTGTCGCTGCCGGGGTAGCCGAAGGTGACGTCGGACAGGCGCAGGTGCCCGCGGACCCGGGCGGGGTCGAGGCGGACCGGGTCGGCGGGGTCGGCCACGTCGATCGGCAGGTCGAGGTACTCGAAGATGCGGGCGAACAGGGCCAGCGAGGCGGTCAGTGACACGCCCACGTTGAGCAGGCCCATCAGGGGCCGGAACAGGCCGCCCTGCAGGGCGGTGAAGGCGACAAGGGTGCCGATGCTCAGCGTGCCGGCGGTGCCGGGCAGGCCGGCGGCGAGGTAGATGACGGCCGGTACGGCGGCGAAGATGATGCTCATCGAGGCCATCCGCCAGCGGCCGGCCAGCTCGCTGCGCAGCTCCAGGTCGACGAGGCGGGCCGAGGAGGCGGCGAACCGCTCGATCAGGGCGGGGCCGGTGCCGAGGGTCTTGGCGAGCTGGACCCCGCTGATCGACAGCCCCTCCTCGACTGTGACGTTGAGGTCGGCGAGTTCGCGCTGGCGCTGGTCGGTGATCTCGCGGCGCATCCGGGCGACCCGGCGGGTCAGCCAGATGGCCGGCGGCAGCACCACGACCGAGACGAGGGAGAGCTGCCAGGAGAGCGCGACCATGGCGACGGCTGTGGCGACGACAGTGGTGAGGTTGGCGGCGACGGCGGTGGCGGTGGAGGTGACCACCGACTGCATGCCGCCGATGTCGTTGGTGATGCGGGACTGCACCTCGCCGGTGCGGGTGCGGGTGAAGAAGCCCAGCGACTGCCGCTGGAGGTGGCTGAACACGTCGGTGCGCAGCCGGTGCATGACCCGCTGCCCGACCTGCGTGGAGATCCAGGTCTGGACGACGCCGAGGGCGGCGGTCACGGCGGCCACCGCGACCATGCCGAGGACCAGCCAGACCAGCAGGGTCACGTCACCCTGCGGGAGGGCACTGTCGATGACGGTACGCAGCAGGAACGGGCTGGCCATCGCGACGATCGAGGAGAGCACGATGATCGCGGTGACGATGATCAGCGCGGGTCGGTGCGGGGTGAACAGGCGGCCGATGCGACGCAGGGACACCTGGCGGGCCTGCGTCGTCTCTTCGGGGCTGACGGTGCGGTGGCCGCGGTCGCGGCGCGTGGGGGTGGGTTCCAAGGGGCACTACCTTCCGTTCGGGATATGCTGAGGTTACCTCAACATGAGGTAGCAACGGTATCGGCTGCTACCGTATTCCGGTGACCGAGGACACCACCACCGACAGCGGCGACGAGAGCCTGGCCGAGACGTTCTGGGCGGTCGCGTCCCGTCTGCGCCGACAGACCCGGGATTCGTTGGCGCCCTGGGACGTCACCCCCAGCCAGTCCCGGGCGCTCGGCGTGCTCGGGCGCCATGGAGAGGTACGCCCCGGCACGCTCGCCGAGCACCTGCACATCGCGCCCCGCTCGGCCACCGAGGTCATCGACGATCTCCAGGCCCGAGGGCTCGTCGAGCGCCGACCCGACCCGGGCGACCGCCGGGCGACCCTTGTCGCGCTCACCGCCGAGGGCACCCGGATCAGCGCCGACATCCGGGCCGCCCGCCGCGCCGAGGCGGACCGCTTCTTCGGCCACCTCGACGACGGCGACCGCGCCGAACTGGCCCGCATCCTGCGCACCCTGCGCGCCTGAGACCAGCGGGTTTGCCCCCGCCGCGCTTGGGTAGCCAGCGGCCCCGTTCGTTAGCCGGACCCCGCCACCACCAGCCGGGGAGAGGTGACAGGAGGCGCTGATGTCTGCCCTGAACCACCACCGTCCCGGCTGATGTGCGGGATCAGCGGGGAGGCGCGCTTCGACGGCCGGCCGCCAGACGCGGCGGCCGTCACCCGGATGACCGAGGCGATGCGCTCGCGCGGCCCGGACGACGAGGGCCTGTGCGCCGACGACTGGGTGATCCTCGGACACCGCCGGCTGACCATCATCGACCTGTCCGATTCCGGCGGCCAGCCGATGGTGCGCGACGACCTGGGCCTGGCGCTGGTCTTCAACGGCTGCGTCTACAACTACCCCGAGCTGCGCGAGGAGCTGCGCAACGCCGGGTACGAGTTCCACTCGACAAGCGACACCGAGGTGATCCTGGTGGCGTACGCCCACTGGGGTGAACGCTTCGTCGACCACCTGGTCGGCATGTTCGCGATCGGGCTTGTCGACCGGAACCGGCGGCGGCTCGTCCTGGCCCGCGACCGGCTCGGCATCAAACCGCTCTATCTCGCCGAGACCCCCGGGCGGCTCCGGTTCGCCTCCACCCTACCCGCGCTGCTGCGCGCCGGCGACGTGGACACCGGCATCGATCCGGTGGCGCTGCACCACTACCTGTCCTGGCACTCCATCGTGCCGGCGCCCCGGACCGTGCTGCGCGGCGTCCGCAAGCTGCCACCGGCCACGGTACGGGTGATCGAGGCCGACGGGCGCAGCCGGGAGCAGGTGTACTGGCAGCCCGACTACGTGCGCGAGCCGGCCGACGCGGGCATGGACGCCGCCGACTGGCGGGCCGCGATCGGCGACGCGCTGCGCACTGCCGTACGGCGACGGCTGGTCGCCGACGTCCCGGTCGGGGTGCTGCTCTCCGGCGGCCTGGACTCCAGCCTCATCGTGGCGCTGCTCGCCGAGGCGGGCCAGGAGCACCTGCGCACGTTCAGCATCGGCTTCGACAGCCGGGGCGACGAGTCCGGCGACGAGTTCCACTACTCCGACCTGGTGGCCCGCGCGTACGACACCGACCACCACCGGATCCGGCTCGCCGACGACGACCTGGCACCCGCCGTACGACGGGCGGTGCTGGCCATGACCGAGCCGATGGGAAGTCACGACGTGGTCGCCTTCCACCTGCTGTCGGAGCAGGTGGCGCGGCACGTGAAGGTGGCGCAGTCCGGGCAGGGCGCCGACGAGGTGTTCGCCGGCTACGGCTACCACCAGCCGCTGACCGGGGCGCCCCGCCACGGCGCGGCCGAGACGTTCGCCGCCGCCTTCTTCGACAGGGACCACGACGAGCTGCGCGCCATCGTCGGCCCGGCGTACACGCTGGAGCACGACGCCAGTCGGGACCTGCTCACCGAGCACCTCGCCGCGCCCGGCGCGCAGACCGCGCTGGACGCCGTGCTGCGCCTGGACACCCACCTGATGCTCCCCGACGATCCGGTCAAGCGGGTGGACAGCATGAGCATGGCGTGGGGGTTGGAGGTGCGCACGCCGTTCCTCGACCAGGACCTGGTCACCCTCGCCGCGCACTGCCCACCGGAGCACAAGGTGGCGCAGGGCGGCAAGGGCGTGCTCAAGGAGGTCGCCCGGGAGGTGCTGCCGGCCGAGGTGATCGACCGGCCGAAGGGCTACTTCCCGGTGCCGGCGCTGCGCAACGTGGACGGGCCGGTGCGCGAGCTGGTGGCCGAGGCGTTGCAGGCCCCTGTCGCGCGCGAGCGGGGGCTGTTCCGACCGGAGTACGTGGCGCGGCTGCTCGCCGAGCCGGACCGAGCCGAGGCCGCCGCCGGCAGCAACAAGCTGTGGCAGCTCGGCCTGCTGGAACTGTGGTTGCAGACCCACGACATCCGCTGAACCGCACCGCCGTACCCGCCAGACACGGGCCGCCCGTCAGCCGGCGGCGGTCTGGACGGCGAGGTCGTCGATGACCGCGCGCAGGTCGCCGGTGTGCTCCAGCACCCGTCGCTGTCGGGTCGCGCCGGTGCCGTCGCGACGCAGCCGGGCCAGTTGGGCCAACACGTACCCGAGGTCGCCGTGGCGCAGCAACGCCGGGGCGATCGCCGCCATCAGGTCGTCGACCAGGTCCCAGGCCGGTCGGGTGCCGCCGGCCCGCAGGTCGATCAGTTCGCCGTCCAGGCCGTCGTGGGCCGCCCGCCAGTGCGCCGCGGCGACGAGGCAGTCGCGCACGGGCGAGGCGGGCACACCGGCGCGTACGTCGTCGGCAAGCGTCGCGACCAGGCTCCGAACCAGGGCGGCGACCAGCACGGCGTCGTCCACGGTCGGGCAGACGTCACCGACGCGGACCTCCACCGTCGGGTACGCCGACGACGGCCGGGCGTACCAGTAGACCATCGCCGCGTCCAGCATGATGCCGGCGGCGATCAGCTCGTCGACGGTGCGGTCGTAGTCGGCGACGGAGTCGAAGTACGGCGTGGGGCCGATGCTGGGCCAGCGTTCCAACTGCATCGACCGCCAACTGGCGTGGCCGGTGTCCTGCCCGTCGTGCAGCGGCGAGTTGGTGGTGATCGCCTGCACCACCGGCAGCCACACCCGCAGGTGGTTGCAGACCTGCACGGCCAGCTCCCGGTCCGGCAGCCCGACGTGCACGTGACAACCGCAGACCGCCGGGTCGTGCGCCACCGGCCCGTACCGGCGTGACATGGCGTGGTAGCGCGGCCGGTCGGGCACCGTCCGGTGCGGCTCGGCCACCGGGGTGGCGCCGACCGCCACGAGCCGGGCCCCGGCTGCGGCGGCGGCCTCGACGGCGGATCGGCGCAGCGCCACCAGGTGGGTGCGCAGCTCGGTGAGGTCGGCGCAGACCGGCGTGACCATCTCCACCATGCTGTGCCGGAACTCCTGGCGGCTCTGGTCGCGGGCCGGGCCGCGCAGCGCGGCCAGCACCTGGTCGGCCACCGGCAGGTTCCGGCCGCTGTCCGGGTCGAGGAGCAGGAACTCCTCCTCGACGCCGAGGGTGAGCGTGCCGAGGTCGGGCACGGTGTCGACGGTCGTCGGACGGTACGCCATGGCCCCTCCCATCCCCTGCTGTGGCCGGCCGCTCGGCTTTCCCGGCCTACCCCGGTGACAAACGCGCGCTCAGGGCCGTGGCGCGTGCGGTGAGGAAGGCGCGTTCGGCCGCGTTGTCCGTCAGCGCGGCGGCTGTCCGGTACGCCTCGACGGCCTCACCGGCGCGGCCGAGCCGGGCCAGCAGGTCGGCGCGGACGGCGTGCCGCACGTGGTAGCCGTCCAGGTCGAGGCGGTCCACCTCGGCCAGCGCCACCGCCGGACCGGCGACCTCGGCGAGCGCGACGGCCCGGTTCAGCGCCACCACCGGGCCGGGGGCGACCACCGTCAGCTGGTCGTACAGCTGGAGGATCTGGCCCCAGTCGGTGCCGGCAGCGCGAGGCGCGGCGCTGTGCACGGCGGCGATCGCGGCCTGGATCTGGTACGGCCCCGGCCGGTCGCGGCGCAGGCAACGACGCACCAGCGACTGCCCCTCGGCGATCAGCGCGCTGTCCCACAGGTTTCGGTCCTGCTCGGGGAGCGGCACCAGCTCGCTGTCCACAGTGGTCCGCGCGCCCCGGCGGGACTCGGTGAGCAGCATCAGCGCGAGCAGGCCCAGCGCCTCCGGCTCGTCGGGCATCAGCTCGACGAGCAGCCGGGCCAGCCGGATCGCCTCGACGCACAGTTCGGCGCGGACGAGCTGGGGGCCGGCGCTGGCCGTGTAGCCCTCATTGAAGATCAGGTAGAGCACGGCGAGGACGGCGTGCAGCCGGTCGGGCAGGTCGGCGTCGCGGGGTATCCGGTACGGGATCCGGGCGTCACGGATCTTCGACTTGGCCCGGACCAGCCGTTGCGCCATCGTCGGCTCGGGCACCAGGAACGCGCGGGCGATCTCGGCGGTGCTCAGGCCGCCGAGCAGGCGCAGGGTGAGCGCGACCCGGGTGGCCGGGGCGAGCGCCGGATGGCAGCAGGTGAAGATCAGACGCAGCCGGTCGTCGCGCACGGGTCCCTCCTCGGCGGGTGGATCGGCGGCGCGCAGCAGAGCCGCCTGGGCGTGCCGGTCGGCCCGGGACGCCTCCCGGCGCAGCCGGTCGATGGCCCGGTTCCGTGCCGTGGCGATGATCCAGCCGGCCGGGGCGGGCGGCAGGCCGGCCTCCGGCCACCGCCGCACCGCGATGACGAACGCCTCCTGGACCGCCTCCTCGGCGAGGTCGATGTCGCCGAGGAGGCGGGCCAGCACGGCGACCGCTCGGCCGTACTCGGCGCGGAACACCGCCGCCACATCGAGCACGGTCAGTCTCCGGCCCCGGGCCGGAAGGGGCGGACCTCGATCGGCAGGGTGGTGGCCAGCGCGTAGCGTCGACCCCAGTCCAGGGCGGCGTCCAGGTCCGGCACGTCGATGATGGTCACGCCGCCCAGGTACTCCTTGCCCTCCACGAACGGTCCGTCGGTGACCAGGACGTCACCGTCGCGGACGCGCAGCACCGTGGCGGTCTCCGGCCCGTGCAGACCCTGGCCGAAGACCCAGGACCCGGCGGCTGCCAGCTCGTCGCGCAGCTCGCCGACCTCGCGCATCACCTGTGCCAGGAACTCCGGCTCCGGCACCCCACCCTGGGGCTGGTGCATGCTGAGCAGGTAGAGCGTCATCGTTCCTCCTCGTGGCGGCCGGCGCGACGCCGACCTCTCATCCTCCATACGAACGACTACCGCCCACCTCGACAGGCCGGCCGGAAAAAAATCGGCCGTCCCGGCCGCGGGTGTGCAACCGTCCGCCGGCGGCCCCTGTCGTACGCCAGGTAACGGCACGGTGGCCAGCGCGTACGGGCTGCGGTGTCGCGCCGTCCGGGGCCGGGTGCGATGGTGTAGAAAGGCGGAGTGAGCGCAGCGGTGACGCAGGTGCCGGTCTTCGACCGAAGGACGGTCCACGGTGGCTGACCACGACCAGCCGCCCATCCCCCGCACTGTCGGCACCGCTCTGGTGCAGCTCGGCGACGTACCCCTGGCGGATCTGCTGGCCGGCGCCGGTGACGGCGTCCTGGCCCACGTGCTGGGCTCGTTGGTCGCCGAGGGTGAGCCGGGCCGGCCCGGCGACGTGTCGGCGTTCGAGTCGAGCTTCTGACCGTGCCGGCCGACGCCCCGCCGTCGGCCACCCGACACCGCCCTGCCGTGGCCGCGCCCCGCATCCGCCAGGTGGTGCTGAAGGTCCACTCGCGATGCAACCTGGCCTGCGACTACTGCTACGTCTACCAACACGCCGACCAGGACTGGCGGGCCCGGCCACGGGTCATGGGCCCCGGCACCGTGCGCCGGGTCGCCGACCGGCTCGCCGCGCACGTGGCCCGGCACGGCACCGACCGGCTCCGGGTGGTGCTGCACGGCGGGGAGCCGCTGCTCGCAGGCCTCACCGTGCTCGACCGGACGGTCCGCACGCTGCGCGCCGCGATGCCCTCCGGCGTCATGGTCGACGTGGCGATGCAGACAAACGGGCTGCTGCTGGACGAGGCGGCGCTCGACCTGTGCCACACGCACGGCATCGACGTCGGGGTGAGCGTCGACGGCGACCGCGCCGCCAACGACCGCCACCGTCGCCACGCCGACGGGCGGGGCAGCTTCGACGAGGTGGCTGCCGCGCTGCGCCTGCTGAGCCGGCCCGAACACCAGGCCCGCTACGCCGGTCTGCTCTGCACCGTCGACCTGGCCAACGACCCGATCGCCGTCTACGAGGGCCTGCGGGAGTTCGACCCGCCCCGACTGGATCTGCTGCTGCCGCACGGCAACTGGACCGCTCCCCCACCCGGACGCCACCCCGACGACCCCGCCACCCCGTACGCGGACTGGCTGATCGCCGTCTTCGACCGCTGGTACGCCGAGACGCCCCGGCGGACCGGCATCCGGCTGTTCGAGTCGGTGATCGCGCTGCTGCTGGGCGGACGCAGCGGCACCCAGGCGCTGGGCGCCGCCGAGCCGGACGTCATGACGATCGAGACCGACGGCACCATCGAGGGCACCGACACGCTCAAGACGACCACCGCGTCGGCGATGCGGACCGGCTTCGACGTCTTCCGGCACAGCATCGACGAGGCGCTGCGGCACCCGTCGCTGGCCGGGCGTCCCACCGGAACCGCGGCGCTCGCGCCGGCCTGCCGGGCCTGCCCGGTCGTCGACGTCTGCGGCGGCGGCCTGTACGCGCACCGCTTCCGCGACGGCGCCGGCTTCGTCCACCCGTCGGTCTACTGCCGCGACCTGCTGCGGCTCATCGGGCATGTGCGGACGGTGGTGACCGCCGACCTGGCCGCGCTGCGCCGCCGCGTCACCGCGGCGAGCGTGCCGACGCCGGCGGCCCAGCCGTGACGGCCCCGCTGTCGGCGGCGCAGCTCGCCGGGCTGGCCGGCGGCCACGGGGACGCCGCCACGGTCGCGGTGTTGCGCGGCGGGCAGCTCGGTCGCCGTCGCCTGCTGACCGTCGCCGCGGCCCGCGCCTGCCACGGCGAGCCACTGGTCCGGCAGAGTCTGGACCTGCTCACCCGGGCCGAGCACGCCGACCCGGCGGCGGTCGCCGCGGTGCTGGCCCACCCACCGGTCACCGGATGGGCCCGCGCCGCGCTCGACGGCGCCGCCGGTCCCGTCTACCTGGCCGCGCTCGCGGCGGCGGCGGCGACCCGCGCCGGGCTGACGTTCACGCTGACGCTGCCCCGCCCGGCCGACGGTGTGCTGCCGCTGCCCACCGTCGGCGCGGCGACGGGCCTGCCCCTGGACAGCCCGGTGCGGTTGTGCGGCGAGGCGGGCACGCTGCGGATCGACGCCGGCCGGGGCGGCGCGCACGACGACGGCGTACGGATCGAGGCGGGCGGTGGCCGGCTGCTCGACGCGGGCGTCGGCGGGATCGGCTGGTTGCCGGTGCGCAGGACCACGCCGTTTCCCGCGGTCGAGGTGCTAATCGACGACCAGGACCCGTGGCGCGACTGCTACCACCGGCCGTCCGCGCCCCGACTGGACGACGTGTCGGCCGACCGACTGGACCGGCTCACCGTCGAGGCCGGTAGGTGGCTACGGGCCCACCTTCCGGCGCACGCCGACGCTCTGGCCGGGCTGCTGCGCACACTCGTGCCGCTGCGACCGCCGCCCTCGGGCAACCCGGTGAGCGCCACCAGCAGGGACGCGTTGGGCGCCATCGCGCTCTCCGTGCCGGTCGACGCGCGTACCCTCGCGCTGCTGCTCGTCCACGAGTCGCAGCACACCAAACTCGGCGCGCTGCTCGATCTGGTCCCACTGCACCGGGTAGGTGGGCAGGCCCGCTACCGGGCACCCTGGCGACTGGATCCGCGCCCGGTCGGCGCGCTGCTGCAGGGCGCGTACGCGCACCTGGGGGTGGCCGAGGTGTGGCGCTGCCGACGGCACGAGGGCATCGCCGCCGCGTTCGAGTACGCGTACTGGCGGGAGCAGACCATCCGCGCGGTCCGGCAGCTCGCCGACGCGGCCGAGCTGACCGAGGCCGGCCGGTCGTTCGTGGCCGACATGGCGAGCACCCTGCGCGGCTGGCGTGACCCGGTCGACGGCGCGGTCGAGGCGGCGGTGCGCGACGTGGCGGACGCCGGCGCGGTGCGCTGGGGCCTGGCCAACCTGGTCCCCGACCCGGACGACGTGGAGCGCCTGGCGCGCGCGTGGCGACAGGGCGTGCCACCGGATGCCGGCCGTTCGGTGTCGACAGTCGTCCCGGCCGCGGCCCGCCCCGCCCTCACGGTGGGCGGCGGTCCCGAGGGCGCCGTCCGCCATCGCCTCCTGGGCGCCGGCGGGCCGCCGGGGTCGAGCCCGAGCGACCAGGCGTACGCGGCGGGCAACCGGGAGGACGCGTTGGCCGGGTACCGCCGACGTGTAGCGGCCGACTGCGGGGACGTCGACGCCTGGGTGGGGCTGGCTCTGAGCGCCCACCACACCGGGCAGCCGGCGGCGGCCGGGGTGCTGACCAACCGGGCCGAGCTGGTGCGGGCGCTGAGTCACACGCTTCCCGACGCCGACCCGCTCGCGCTCGCGGCCTGGCTGGCGCAGCCCACCCCACCGGTCGCCCGCGGGCAGTAACGCCGCCGGGCCCGGGAATCGACGCCTGGGCGCAGTCGCGTCCTTTGCTCTGCTTCAACGGACGCAACACCCGCGGCCACGCGGGGTGTTGCGGGCCGCCGGACGCCCCGCCGGGGGTGCAGTCCGCGTCCTTTGCACTGCTTCAACGGACGCAACACTCGCGGCCACGCAGGGTGTTGCGGGCCGCCGGACGCCCCGCCGGGGGTGCAGTCCGCGTCCTTTGCACTGCTTCAACGGACGCAACACTCGCGGCCACGCAGGGTGTTGCGGGCCGCCGGACGCCCCGCCGGGGGTGCAGTCCGCGTCCTTTGCACTGCTTCAACGGACGCAACACTCGCGGCCAATCTCTGTTGCGTGGAGTGAAGCAGAGCAAAGGACGCACGAGAGGTGGCCGAGGCGGAACCGAGACGCGACCGAGGCGGGACCGCGACGCGACCGAGCCGGGACCGCGACGCCGCCGGGGCGTGGCCGCGCAGGACGGCGAGGCGGCGAGGCGAGGTGGCGAGGCGAGGTGGCGAGGCGAGGTGGAGGCGAGGTGGCGAGGCGAGGCGAGGTGGAGGCGAGGTGGCGGGGCGGGGCGGGGCGGGTCAGAGCAGCGCCGGTTCGATGTAGGCGTTGGAGCGTTCCCGCTGGCGGGCCTGCATCACCCGGGGGTTGTCACCGCCGAAGAGCTGCACCAACTGACCGAACGCCTCGTCGTAGAGGGCCCGGCCGGCGTCCGCCTCGCTCTCGGTTGCCTGCCGACTCAACGCCAGGTTGACCGAGGCGGAGAGCGTGTCCGGGTGCTCGGCGCCCAGCGCCCGGGTCAGCTCCACGTACGCGGTGGTGTCCAGCAGCAGGGCGTTCTCCCGGTCGCCGAGGGCGAACAGGTCGTTGGCCAGGTTGAGGGTGGCCAGCAGGGTGTGCGGGTGTCGGTCGCCGAGGCTGGTCAGCAACTGGTCGCGGACCCGCTGGGACAGCTCCCGGGCCTGGATGTGGTCGCCCTGCTTGCGCAGCAGCACACCGAGGTTGTTCAGGCAGGCCAGGGTGATGGCGTGCGACTCGCCGAGCACCTCGTTGTAGCCGTCGCGCAGGCGACGTGCCACCCGCAGGGCGGTCTGGTTGTCGCCCACCGCCGACCAGGTGGTGGCCAGGGCCATCTCGGCGGAGAGCGTGTCGGCGTGCTCGCCGCCGAGGGTGCGCTGGTAGCGGACCACGGTCCGCTCGATCAGCCGGTGCGCGTCGGTGAAGCGCCCGAGCTGACGCAGGGTCAGTGCCAGTTCCTTCGCCGTCCGCAGGGTCTCCGGATGGTCCGCGCCGATCACCTTCTGCTGCGTGGTGTACGTGCGTTGCAGCACGCTGTGCGAGCGCCACAGCTCGCCGGTGTCGCGCAGACCGCGTCCGTAGTTGCTGGCCGAGGCGAGGGTGGACGGGTCCTCCTCCCCGAAGCGGTCCCTCCGCCGCTCGTGGATGTGCTGGTCGAGCGCGGCGGCGCCGCGGAAGTCGCCGACCAGGCGCAGCGACACAGCGAGGTTGTTCTCCGCGGTCAGCGTACGGCCGCTGTCGTCGCCGAAGCTGCGCACGCTCAGCTCCAGGGTGCGCCGGTCCTGAGCCTCGGCGTCGTGGTAGAGGCCCTGGGCGCGCAGGTCCGCGCCGAGGCTGCGGGCCGTCATCAGGGTGTAGAGGTGCTCCTCGCCGAAGATCCGCCGCTGCCGGTCGTAGACGTCCCGGTCGATCTCGAACGCACCGTCGAAGTGGCTCTGCGCGCGCAGGACGTTCGCCAGGTGGAAGCGCATCCGCAGCTTGGTGGGGTCGTCCTGGTCGGTGTCGCGCCACGCGGCCAGCGACTCCTCCGCCAGGGCGCGGCTGGTGTCGTAGTCGCCCCGGCGGTAGAGGTAGCGCACGATGTCCACGACCAGTTGCCGCGCCTCGTCGACAGTGGACAGGTGCAGACCGCTGGGGCGCACGTGCGGCCACAGCTCGGCGTAGCGCGGCCAGTTGACCGGCTTGTCGGGGTCGCGTGGGCTGGCGGCGGCGAGCAGCAGCTGGGCCTCCCGGCGGGCCTCCTCGGGGTCGGCCAGCTGGTCCTGGATGACGAGCTGGACCAGCCGGTGGATCCGCACCGAGTTGTTCTCCGCGTCGACCTGGGCCAGGCCGTAGCGGCCCAGCTCGGCGGTGACCAGGCCCTGCAGGATCGGGTCGGTGAGGGTCGGGTCGATCGGGGCCATGAAGCTGGCGAAGCGGTCACCGGTGAGCATCGCGACCGGGATCGGCTCCGGCGCGTAGAACGAGCACAGCTCCAGCAGCCGGGCCGCCGCCGGTTTCTCCTCGCGCAACTGACCGAGGGTGAACAGCCAGGTGGCGGCGAGCGCCTTGGAGTAGCCGGCGGACTGCCGGCCGTCGAGGATGCGCAGCAGGCCGGGAGTGTCCAACGAGCTGAGGTACTTTTCCACCTGCATGGCGCTGGCCCGCAGGTACGCCGCGCCCTGCTCGACGGCGAGCGGCAGGTCGCCGAGCTTCTCGGCCACCTGGGCGGCCTCGTCCTCGGTGAGCCCGCGGACCCGGTCGCGCAGCAGTTGGACGCTCTCGGTGCGGTCGAAGACGGTCAGCTCGGTCGCGGTGGCGTACTCGCTCCAGCTCTGGTCCCGGGTCGTGAGCAGGACGTGGCCGGGGCCCTGCGGCAGCAGCGCCCGGGTGGCGCGGGTGGGTTTGTCGGCGTTGTCCAGGATGATCAGCCAGCGCCGGTCGGGGCCGGCGCGGCGTAGCGTGTCGAGCACCCGGCGGGCCGCCTCGGCGCCGCCGCCCGTGCCCAGCCCCATCGCCTGGCCGAGGTCGCCGAGACCGCCCCGGATGCGGTCCTCGCTGTCCGCCGGGATCCACCAGACCAGGTCGTAGTCGCGGCCGAAGCGCAGCGCGTACTCGGCGGCGAGCTGGGTCTTGCCGACACCGCCGAGGCCGTGCACGACCTGCGTGGCCGAGTCCGGCGAGGTGGTGAGCCGGTCGCGCAGCGCCTCGAGCTGGGCCGCGCGGCCGACGAACGGCGTCCCGTGCTGGCGGACGTTGGAGATCGTCGGGAACGGGCCGGGGAACCGGCCGACCGTGCGCCCGCCGACCGTGACCGTCGCCGTTCCGGCCGCCTCCAGCAGCCGGGTCCGCGCGGTGGACGCGTCGGCGTCGGTGAGGTCCACCGGGCTGTGATCGCTGTACGGGACGGTCAGCCGCGACTCGTCGACCCGCAACGGCACCAGCACTCCCCCGCCGCCGAGCTGGTCGCGGCCGGTGGCCGTCTTCCACACTTCACCCGCGAGCGGGGTGCTCGCGTAGTGGCGCGTGAGCACGGCCAGCACCCGGCTGGCGCCGCCGACGGCCCGGTCGAACTCGGCCCGCCCGCCCGCGTGCAGCGGCACGTCCAGGGCACGGCGATCCACGCGCAGCCCGGCGTCCTCCAACTGATCGGTGATCCACTCGGCCCAGAGCCGGTCGGCCGAGGCGTAGCTGAGCAGTACGGCCTGCTCGGCGGTGAGCCGGCTGCGTTCGAACTCGGCAAGGGAGCGGCGTCGGTCCGGCTCGCGCATCGGGTCGAGCTGGGTGATCCGCCCGTCGGTGATCACCGAGGCGAGCTGCTCGTACGCGGCCAGCAGCGTGCCGACCTGCTCGGGCCGGTCGCCGAACGCGGCGAGGATCTCCTCGTAGGCGTAGAACGTGCGGTATGGCACCTCGATGGTGTTCCAGTAGCGGGCGGCCGCCGCGTCGGAGAGGTGGTCGAGGAACGGGGCGAACTCGGCGCGGACCAGGTCGCGGCCGGTCTCCAGCTTGCGCAGTTCGGCGTCCTCCACGCGCATCGGCACCGGCAGCAGCAGCGGCGGGTCGTCGGGGCGCTGGCTGCGGATGGAGCGGGCCACCGCCGCCGCGCCACGGATGCTCTGGGTGGACATGGTGAAGCAGTTGACGACCAGGTCGGGCAGTTGCACGGTGCAGATGCCGGCGACGTCGCTGAGGCCGGTGCGGCTGTCGATCAGCACGACGTCGTACTCGGCGCGCATCTGCGCCCGGACGGCGTCGATGAACGACGCCCCGCCCTGCCGCTCGTAGAAGTTGGCCCAGTCGAAGGTGCTCACCAGCCGGGAGTACGCCGAGTCCTGCTGACCGGCGGCCACGAAGTCGATCACGCCGCCGTGGCTGAAGTCCCAGTTCAGCGAGACCGCACGGCGTTGGATCTTGGCGTGGCCGCTGAGGAGTTCCTGGGAGTCCTCGTCGCGGTTGCGCTGCATCGTCGCGATCGAGTAATCCCAGATCATCTCGATGACACCGGGGGTGGCCCGCAGCTCCTTGTCGCGCAGGAACGGATGGAAGTAGCGGTGCAGGCCCGGAGACTCCAGGTCCCAGTCGACGACCAGCACCTGCAGACCCTGGCTGGCCAGGATCCAGGCCACGTTGGCCAGCGCCATCGTGCGGCCGGTGCCGCCCTTGTACGAGTAGAAGGTCACGATCTGGCCGCGTGCCGTCTCGTTCACCGCCATGGCGTGCCTCCCCTAGGGACCTTCGAGGATCGGGCGAAGACCTGAGCCGTCGGTGGGCGGCTCCTGGTAGACCGTGCCCGTGCGGTAGATCCGGCCCTGCTCGACCACCAGCACGTCCTCCAGTTCCTCCTGGAAGCGTGCGGAGGTCGCGATCTGGGTGCGCCACACGTCGCGGGTGTTGTGCAGCACGTGATGCGGGAGCACCCGGGCCAGGGTGTCCCACATCTTGCGGTTGCCGCCGGCGGCCGCGTCGTCGGCGGCCGTCCACGGCACCAGCACCGGCGCCCGCGGCGAGTCCACGTCGCGGTCGTGGCGAATCAGGCTGACCTGGTAGCGCGGCAGGTCGGCGGACCAGACGTCGACCACCAGCACGACGATCTGATTGTGCGCCCGCGCCCACTCCCGGACCGCCGCCAGCTCCTCGGCGTCCTCCACCGTCCAGCCGTAGCTCTTGGTGGTGGCGATGGCCCCGGCCCAGCTGCCGATGGGTACCTCCAGCTCGGGCCGGTACGGCCGCCAGTCCCGCGAGACCGCGCCGTAGCGGTCCTCGGCGCCGGGCCGGCTGCCGGCCAGCTCGGCGGAGCTGCCGGCGACCAGCACGATGTGCACGTGCCGGGCACTGGTGGCCCGCTGCACCGCCGTCGACGCGCTCGGGCCGTGGTGCGCCTGCGGCCTCGCCGGCCGGTCGAAGGCACTTGTCACCTTGGACAGCACGGGACGCTGCGCCGGCCGGTGCAGGGTGTGGTCGCGGGCGGTCTGCACGATGTGCCGGGCGAGCGCGTCGACGAAGTCCTTGTAGTCGTCCTCGTGCCGTTTGCGCTGCTTGAGGGTGAGCAGCCCGTCCTGGGCGTAGGCGGTGCCGGTCTGGAAGTTGCGGTACTGGAAGCCGGCGACCGCCTTGGGCAGCCGGTCGCACGGGATCCACTGCACCGGCACGATCGCGGGCGGGCGGACGTTGAACTGCCGCTCGTGCTCGTCGATCCGGTCGGCGAAGACCTGGAACTCCCGACCGCAGTAGTCGCTGACGACGTACCGGGGTGAGGTGAGCGCGATGAGACAGGCGCTTGTGGACAACGCGTCGGACAGCGTGTCCGGCCAGGTGCTGCCGAGCAGGATGTGCCCGTCGATGAATCCCGCCTCGTCCCAGTGCAGGGCGGCCAGCCCGGCCACCGCCTCGCTGAGATCGACGAAGAACTCCTGTATCTGGCTGTTGCGGTTGTCCTCCTGGGCGTAACTCAGGAAAAAGAGTGGCACGCCCGCCTCCGCTCACGGGTTCCACGACCGGTAGGCACAGTATAGGACCGTCGATGCCAGCCCAGCCGAGTCGCGATCATCGCTGCGGGCCCGGGAAGAGTCATATGCCCGACGGTTTCGGGTAGACGGGGCCGTGTCCGACGGAATTCGGGTGGTCGTGATCGGCGCCGGGATGTCCGGTCTCGCCGCAGCGGCAGCGCTGTGTCGGGCCGGCGCGCGGGTGCGGGTGTTGGAGGCCCGCGGCCGCGTCGGGGGGCGGGCGCTGACCCGGTGGCTGCCCGACGGCACCCAGCTCGACCTGGGCGCCCAGTGGATCGGCCCGACCCAGGACCGGATGTACGCGCTGGTCGCCGAGCACGGGCTGGTCACCTTCGCCTCGGCGGCCTTCGGCGCGTCCACTCTGCTCTGGGGCGGCGCGCGGCGGCCCGACCCGCCGGCGCCTGTCGCGCGGGTGCTCGGCGTGCTCGACGAGTACGCCGCCGCGGTGGACCCGGCCGCGCCGTGGGAGGCGCACGAGGCGGCCCGGTGGGACGCGACGACGCTCGGCTGCTGGCTGCGCGCCACGGCCGGCGACACCGACACCGCCGACTACCTGGGACGACTGCTCGCCGGCGGGCTGCTGGCCACCGGCGCGGACGAGGTGTCCCTGCTGCACCTGCTGTTCTACCTTCGCGGCGCGGGCGGCACCGGACCGCTGCTCGGCATGGCCGGGGGCGCGCAGCAGGACCGGATCGTGGGCGGGCCGCCGGCGCTGGCCGAGCGGATGGCGGCCGGACTACCGCCGGGGACGCTACGACTGGGCGCCGCCGTGCACACCATCGCGCAGGACGCCCACGGCGTGACGGTGTGCACCGGCTCCGGACGCGTCGAGGGTGACGCGGTGGTGGTCGCGTTGGCGCCGGCGCTGGCCGGCCGGATCCGGTACGACCCGCCACTGCCGCCGCTGCGCGACGGCCTGACGCAGCGGATGCCGATGGGGTCGGCGTGGAAGGTGCACGCCGTCTACCCCGAGCCGTTCTGGCGAGCCGACGGGCGCTCCGGCGTTTCCACAAGCAGTTCCGGCCCGCTCACCGAGACGGTGGACAACTCCACGCCGACCTCGCCGCGCGGCGTACTGACCGGGTTCAGCTACGCCGGCGACGCCGCCGCGCTGCGGGAGATGTCCCCGGCGCGGCGGCGCGAGTGCGTGCGGGAAGCCTTCGCCGCCGTGGTCGGGCCGCGGGCGGCCGATCCGATCGCGCTCGTCGAGTACGACTGGTCGGCCGACGAGTGGACGCGGGGTTGTTTCGGTGGAGTGCTCACCCCCGGGGCGTGGCGTACGTACGGGCCGCGGCTGCGGACGCCGGTCGGGCGGGTGCACTGGGCGGGCACCGAGACGGCGACCCGCTGGGCCGGCTATCTGGAGGGGGCGGTGCGCGCCGGCGAGCGCGCGGCGGCCGAGGTGCTCGCCTCCTGAGGACGTGACCGTGGCCGGCCCGGTCTTCGGCGGGACCGGGCCGGCCACGGCCCTGGGTGCGACCCGCGCCGGCCGGTCCGATGAGTCGACCGGGCCGGCGCGGGCGCCCCGGTCAGGGGTAGGTGGTCAGGTACACCGTCTGGTTGGCCGCGTTCGCGGTGCCACCAGCGTTGTTGATCACCCGGTTGATGGTGCCGACGCCACCGAGCGAGACGGTGACCATGTTCGTGAAGCGGACGTTCGAGTTGACCGGCACCTCGAAGGACCGTTCCTCGACCACCGCAGGGTTGACGTTGAAGTAGCTGTAGCTGCCCAGCCCGTACGCCTGGTGACTGGTCACCGAGTCGGCGACCTTGTACGCGGCGTAGCCCCGGGTCGACCCGTTCATCCAGGCCGCCTGGTTCGGTACGTCGTAGGGCAGCTCGTTCTGGTAGAAGTACGTCCGGCCGCCGTTGCCGTTCCAGAGGGTCTGGTACTTCTGGTAGTGCTCGACGAAGAGGCCGTACATGGTGACGTTGTCGCCGTTGACGGTGAGCCCGGTGTCGGCGGTGTTCAGCGTCCACCCGGTGGGTACGCCCGAGGCGGCGTGGTCGGCCCGCCACAGCCACATGTGGTCACCGATCACGTTGTCGCTGTTGACGGTGAGCGTGTTGGTGGCCTTGCCGACGTGCGGTCCGCCGATGCGGAAGAACACGTCGTGCAGCGAGGTCGGGTTCGTGGCGTGGCTCGCGGACGAGCCGGACGGCCCGACCTCCATCAGCACCGGCGAGTTGGTCGTGCCGGCCTCGAACATCAGGCCGGCGACCTTGACGCCGTCCACGTCGGCGACCCGCATCCCCACGCTGCCGTTGTCGGCCTGGATGGTGGCCAGGCCGAGGCCGAGGACGACGGTGTCGGCCCGGTTGATCTGGATCGGCTCGGTGACGTGGTGCACGCCCGGCGTGAAGAGCAGGTGCTTCCCCTGGGCGACGGCGGCGTTGATGGTGGCCGCGCTGGTGCCGGGCTGGACGACGTAGAACTGCGACAGCGAGATCGACGAGCCGGCCGGAGTCTTGTTGTACCAGCTCGTGCCGGTCGAGTTGGTGCGCAGGCCGGGCACGAAGACCCGGTACTCACCGGTGCCGTCGACGTACAGGAACGGCTTCTCCCGCACCTGCGGGGTCTGCGCGATGACTGTGTGCGACGGGTTGGGGAAGCTCGGCGCGGGCGCGCCGACGACGCCCTGGAACACCATGTTCCAGACCGAGCCGGTCCAGCCGTTGCCGAACTCGCTGTTGCGGGAGTACCACTGCTGCTGCGAGCCGGAGACGACCAGGCCGTCGACGCGGGTGTCGGCCAGCAGGCCACCGCTGGACCAGCCGTCGCCGCCGTTCCAGAGCTGGATCTGGTTCTGCGCGCCGCGCAGGTGCATCCGCCGGTACGGCGCGGCCTGCGACACCGCCCAGCGCTCCACGGTCTGCCCGGCGGGCAGGGTCACCGAGAGGTTCTCCGCGGCCCGCCAGAAGTTCTGCGTGGCGTTGCCGCCCATCCAGAACGCCTCGGTGCGGACGTGACCGTTGAGGTTGACGTCGTCGGGGCTCAGGCCGAGGCCGGCCACCTGGGTGAAGAAGCCGAGGTTGACGTCGGCGGTGTAGGTGCCCGGCTTGAACAGCACGGCGTAGCGCTGCGGGCCGAACTGGTTGGTCTCCTGCTGGGTGAAGAGGGTGTTCAGTCGACTCTGGATGGTCGACGTGGGCGTGCTGGGGTCGAAGACGTACGTGTTCGGCCCGAGGTTGGGGTTGTACGGGTCGGTGGTGCCGACCGGGGGTTCGGTGGTGCCGCCGCCTGTCGTGTTCACCGCCAGCTCCCAGAGCGAGTAGCCGTAGGCGGTGCCCCGGGCGGTGCCGTACACCCGCAGGTAGCGTCCGCTGCCGGCGACGGTGAGGCTCTGCGTGCCGCCGGTGGCGGTGGTGGTGGAGTAGACGGTGGTCCAGGTGGTGCCGTCGGGCGAGGTCTGGAGCTGGAAGGCCCGGGCGTACGCGGCCTCCCAGGTGAGCGTCACGCGGCAGATCGTGCGGGTGCTGCCGAGGTCGGCGCGCAGCCACTGCGGGTCGCTGGCGGCGCTGGCCCAGCGGGTGCCGGTGTTGCCGTCGACGGCGGCCGACGCCGGGGTGCCGGCGTTCTCGGTGGACGAGGCGGTCACCGGGCTGCCCTGCGCGACGTTGGTGCTGCCGCAGGTGGACGTGCCGCCGCCGGTCTCGCCGTAGACCTGGAACTCCCAGAGCGAGTAGCCGTAGGCGGTGCCCCGGGCGGTGCCGTACATGCGCACGTACCGGCCGGCGCCGGTGACGGTGAGGTTCTGCGTGCCGCCGGTGCCGGTGGTGGTCGAGGAGATGGTCGTCCAGGTCGCTCCGTCGTCGGAGGTCTGGATCTGGAAGGCGCGACCGTAGGCGCCCTCCCAGAGCAGGTTGACCTGGCTGATGGTGGCCCGCGCGCCCAGGTCGACCTGGATCCACTGGGGGTCGCTGAAGGCGCTGGCCCAGCGGGTGCCGGTGTTGCCGTCGACGGCGGCCGACGCGGGGGTGCCGGCGTTCTCGGAGGAGGAGGCGGTCGCCGGACGACCCTGTGACAGCAGGGTGGGGGCGGCCTGCGCCGGGGCGGTGGCGACGGCCGGGGTCAGGGCCGCGACAAGTGTCACGGCGAGCCCGGCGAGGAGGTGCCGGACGGTCCGCCGGGGACGCGGGCGTACGGATGTAGCACGAGATGTCATGACATCGCCTGTCGATAGGGCGTTACGGACGCCACGCGGGTGGAGGATCGGATTTCGCCCGTGGTGCCATGGGTGGTGCCGCCGATGCGGCGCCGCGGGTCGGAGAGCGCTCTCGTAGGAGTGTTGCGGCGAGATTGCGGCGGCGTCAAGACATCGATCTATAACTTCGTTATTTATCCCGAGCTTCGGGTTTTGTGTAATTTGCCGAGGGCGGTGCCGTCGCCCCGCTCAGCGGCGGACGCCACCCTCGGTGAGGAAGCGGGCGATCGGGAGGGTCGCCGCTCCCAGGGCCACCGCGTCCACGCCGAGCCGGCACAGCTCGATCGACGCCTGCTCGTACGGCTGGCGCAGCGCCTGCCGACCGGCGGCCTCGCGCACGGCCGGCAGCAGGTCGCCCAGCACCATCGCCGCCCAGCCGCCGAGGACCACCCGCTCCGGGTTGAACAGGTTGATCAGGTTGGCCACCCCCGCGCCGAGGTAGCCCGCGGTGTCGTCCAGCACCCGGCGGGCGGTGGCCGAGGAGTCGGCGGCGGCGACGAGCGCGGAGAGCTGCGACTCCTCGTCCACGCCCGGCACCTGGCGACCCCGACGCGCCTCGCGGTAGCGGTCGATGATCGCCTCCGCCCCCACGTACGCCTCCAGGCAGCCGCGCGCGCCGCAGCGGCAGGCCCGGCCGCCGTACACCAGGGTGGTGTGCCCCCACTCCCCCGCGCTGCTGGACGCGCCCCGGTAGGTGACGCCGTTGGTGACCACTGCCGCGCCCACGCCGGAGCCGACAAGTGCGAAGACGGCGTGCCGGGCGCCGCGCCCGGCGCCGAACCACATCTCGGCCTGGCCGAGGGTCTTCGCGCCGTTGTCGATGTGCAGCGGCAGGTCGGTGCCCGCGCCGATGAGGCGTTCCAGCGGCACCCGGTCCCAGCCGAGGGCCTGGGCGTGCACGACCGCCTCGACGCCCTGCTCGACCACGCCGGAGACACCGATGCCGACGCCGAGGACGTCGGCGGTGGCCACCCGGGCCTGGCCGGTGACCGCCTCGATGCCGGCCAGCACGTGCCCGGCGACCACGGCGGGCTCGGTGCGCGCCGGGTCGAGCGGGTACTCGATGCTGGCGAGCAGGCTCATCGCGAAGTCGAACAGCTCGACGCGGACCCGGGTCTCGCCGACGTCCACGCCGATCACGAAGGCGTACCGGGGGGCGACCCGCAGCAGCATGCTGGGGCGGCCACCGTCGGACTCGGCGGCGCCGGCCTCGGCCACGACGCCCTCGTCGATCAGGTCGGCCACCACGTTGCTCACCGCCGGCTGACTCAGCCCGGTGCTGCGCACCAGATCCTGCCGGGTGAGCGGAGCGTCGAGGAAGAGCTTCGTCAGCAGGGCGGACCTGTTGCGCAGCCGGACGCTCCGGTTGGTGGCTCGTGCCAGCTCCACTCGTCACCTCGTTCCCGTCGGCCGTTGGTGGCGACTGTAACCGCACCGTGCTTGACGACCCACCGGCCAGCAACTTTAATGACGACATTCATTAAGCCGTGATGTAACTCCCGGGAAACGCCGACGGACCCCCGACGGCGCATCCGGAGAAACCCCGTCCGCAGCCGGCCACGTCGCCGCCCCTATCGACGACGACGGTCGGCGGACCCCCACCACGCACCGGAAGGGCTGACCGTGTCGAGACGACACCTCGGGATATTCACCGCCGCCGTACTGGCCGCCGCATCGCTCACCGCCTGCGGCGGCTCCGGCGACGACTCCGCCGCATCGCCCAAGACCCTCACCTACTGGGCCAGCAACCAGGGCGCCAGCCTGGAGGCCGACAAGACCACCCTCCAGCCGGAGCTGGACAAGTTCGAGAAGCAGACCGGCATCAAGGTCAACCTCGAGGTGGTCCCCTGGTCGGACCTGCTCAACCGGCTGCTCGCCGCCGCCGCCTCGGGCAAGGGCCCGGACGTGGTGAACATCGGCAACACCTGGTCGGCGTCGCTGCAGGCCACCGGCGCTCTCGTCGAGTTCGACGACGCCACCCTGCAGGCCGTCGGCGGCAAGGACCGCATCGTGCCCGCCGCGCTCGCCGCCGCCGGCGCCCCCGGCAAGCCGCCGGCCGCCGTGCCGCTCTACAGCATGGCGTACAGCCTGTACTACAACAAGAAGGCGTTCGCCGACGCCGGCATCACCGCGCCGCCGACCACCTGGGAGCAGCTCGCCGAGGACGGCAAGAAGCTCACCAAGGGCGGCAAGTGGGGCCTCGCGATCGAGGGCGCCAACCCGTCGGAGAACGCGCACCACGCCTTCACCTTCAGCCAGCAGTACGGCGGCGACTGGTTCGACTCGGCCGGCAAGCCGACCTTCGACACCCCGCAGAACGTCTCGGCCATCAAGCGCTACGTCGACTTCATGGCCGCCGACAAGATCACCAACCCGAGCAACGCCGAGTACGCGCAGAACCAGTCGGTCTCCGACTTCGCCAACGGCAAGGCCGCCATGCTGC
This sequence comes from Micromonospora lupini str. Lupac 08, assembly GCF_000297395.2. Lineage (GTDB taxonomy): Bacteria > Actinomycetota > Actinomycetes > Mycobacteriales > Micromonosporaceae > Micromonospora > Micromonospora lupini. Next base: position 4,102,373 of record NZ_HF570108.1, read on the forward strand.
TGTGGCAGTCCGCCGGCTCGAACCTGAAGACGCAGAACATGGCGGCCGACGCGTACGGGGTGGCCCCGGTGCCGTTCCTGGCCAGCCCTCCGGCCGGTGGCAAGAAGGTCAACAGCATGGTCGCCGGCATCAACATGGCGGTCTTCAAGCACACCAAGAACAAGGACGGCGCGCTGAGCTTCGTCAAGTTCATGACCAGCGACGAGGAGCAGACGCTCCTCAACAAGACGTACGGCTCGCTGCCGGCGGTCAAGACCGCGGGCGCCGACCCGGCGTTCAGCGCCCCGGAGCAGAAGAGCATCCAGGAGACGCTTGTCACCACCGCCGCCCCGCTGCCGCAGGTGCCCGACGAGAGCACCTTCGAGACCCTGGTCGGCACCGCGATGAAGGAGTTGTTCGCCGACGCGGCGAGCGGCAAGCCGGTCACCGAGCAGTCGGTGAAGGCGAAGCTGACCGACGCGCAGCAGAAGATGCGCTGACCCACGCAGCGCCGGTGGCCGTGGTCGGGCGACGAGCCCGGCCACGGCCACCGCCTCCGAGAGGACCCCGATGGCAACCAGCACCACCGCGCCGAACGCCGACCGGCGCGTACCCCGGGCCGGGTCACCCGCCCGGGGGGCCGCCCGCCGGCCGCGCGGCCCCCGCCGCTCGCTCCTGCCGTACCTGCTGCTCGCCCCGGCCATCGTGCTGGAACTCGCCATCCACGTGATCCCGATGGTGGTCGGGGTCTGGATGAGCCTGCTGGAGCTGACCCAGTTCCACATCCGGGACTGGTCCACCGCGCCCTTCGTCGGGCTGGAGAACTACCGCGCCACACTCGACCTGAACAGCGCCGCCGGCAAGGAGCTGCTGCACTCGTTCTGGGTGACGCTGATCTACAGCGTGCTCTCGGTCGGGTTCGCCTGGCTGCTCGGCATCGCGGCGGCCGTCGTGCTGCAGAAGCCGTTTCGCGGCCGGGCCATCCTGCGGGCGCTGTTCCTCACCCCGTACGCGCTGCCGGTCTACACCGCAGTGATCACCTGGAGCTTCCTGCTGCAACGCGACACCGGCCTGGTCAATCACGTGCTCGTGGACCAGCTCGGGCTGCTCAACGAGCGGCCGTTCTGGTTGATCGGCGACAACAGCTTCTGGTCACTGCTCGTGGTGTCGGTCTGGCGCAACTGGCCGTTCGCGTTCCTGTGCCTGATGGCCGGCCTGCAGAACGTGCCCGGCGAGCTGTACGAGGCCGCCGCGATCGACGGCGCCGGGTTCTGGCGCCGACTGCGCTCGGTCACCCTGCCCATGCTGCGGCCGGTGAACCTGGTGCTGCTGCTGGTGCTGTTCCTGTGGACCTTCAACGACTTCAACACCCCGTACGTGCTCTTCGGCGGCTCCGCGCCCGAACAGGCCGACCTCATCTCCATCCACATCTACCGCAGCTCCTTCAAGACCTGGGACTTCGGGTCGGGCTCGGCGATGTCGGTGGCGCTGCTGCTGTTCCTGCTCGTCGTCTCGGCCGCGTATCTGCTGATCACCAACCGCCGGAGGGACGACCATGCGTGAGACCGCAGGTGAGCGCTGGGGCCGGCGCATCGTGCTGACCCTGCTCACCCTCTTCGTCGTCATTCCGCTCTACGTGATGGTCACCTCGGCGGCGAAACCGTTGCGGGACGTGCAGAACGGGTTCACCTGGTGGCCCAGCCGGCCCACCCTGCAACCGTTCGTCGACATGTGGAGCACCGTGCCGCTGGCCCGCTACCTGGTCAACAGCCTGGTGGTGTCGAGCGTCGCGGCGGTCTGCTCGGTGGCCGTGGCGATCTTCGCGGCGTTCGCGGTCAGCCGGTACCGGTTCCGCGGCCGGGGCGTCTTCTCGGTGACGGTGCTGTCCACCCAGATGTTCCCCGGCATCCTGTTCCTGCTGCCGCTGTTCCTCATCTACGTCAACCTGGGCAACGCCACGGGCATCGAGCTGTACGCCAGCCGCACCGGCCTGATCATCACGTACCTGACCTTCTCGCTGCCGTTCTCGATCTGGATGCTCGTCGGCTACTTCGACTCGATCCCCCGCGGGCTGGACGAGGCGGCGCAGGTCGACGGGGCCGGCCCGCTGCGCATCCTGTTCCGGGTCATCCTGCCGGCCGCCGTGCCCGGCGTCGTCGCCGTGACCGTGTACGCGTTCATGACGGCCTGGGGTGAGGTGCTGTTCGCCTCCGTGATGACCGACGAGGGCAGCCGCACCCTGGCCGTCGGCCTGCAGGGCTACTCCACCCAGTTCAACGTCTACTGGAACCAGATCATGGCGGCCTCGCTGGTGGTCAGCATCCCCGTCGTGGCCGGGTTCCTGGCCCTGCAGCGCTACTTCGTCGCCGGCCTCACCGCCGGTGCCGTCAAGTGACTCACCCACACCCACACCCAGAGGAGAACCGACCCGTGCCCGACCTGTCCAAGCTGCCACCCGACTTCCTCTGGGGCGTCGCCACGGCGGCGTACCAGATCGAGGGGGCCGTCGACGTCGACGGCCGGTCGCCGTCCATCTGGGACACCTTCTCGGCGACCCCCGGCAAGGTCGACAACGGCGACACCGGCGCGGTGGCCTGCGACCACTACCACAGGTGGCCGGAGGACCTCGCGCTGCTGCGCCGGCTCGGCGTGGACGCGTACCGGTTCTCGGTGGCCTGGCCCCGGGTGATGCCCGACGGCGTCGGCCGGGTCAACCCCGCCGGGCTGGACTTCTACGACCGGCTCGTCGACACGCTGCTCACCGACGGGATCCGGCCGTTCGTCACGCTCTACCACTGGGATCTGCCGCAGGTGCTCCAGGACGCCGGCGGCTGGCCGGAGCGGGCCACGGCCGAGGCGTTCGCCGAGTACGCGGCGGTGGTCGCCGCCCGCCTCGGCGACCGGGTGGCCGACTGGAACACGGTCAACGAGCCGCTCTGCGTGTGCTGGATCGGGCACCTGGACGGCAACATGGCCCCCGGCGAGCGGGATCTGACCCGCGCCGTGCACGCCTCGCACCACGCGCTGCTCGGGCACGGCCTGGCCACCCAGGCGATCCGGGCCAACGCCGCCCGGGAGGCGTCGGTCGGTCTGGTGCTCAACCTCAGCCCGATCGAGCCGGCGACCGACCGACCCGAGGACGTCGCGGCGGCCCGGCGCGCCGACGGGCACGTCAACCGCTGGTGGCTGGACCCGATCCACGGACGCGGCTACCCGGCCGACATGATCGCCACGTACGGGGTGGAGCCGCCGGTGCGCGGTGACGACCTTGCGGTGATCGCCACGCCCACCGACTTCCTCGGGGTGAACTACTACTTCCGGCAACTGGTGGTCGACGACCCGACCGGCCCGGCGCCGTACGCCAAGCAGGTGCCGGTGCCCGGCTCGGTGGAGACCGCGATGGGCTGGGAGATGTACCCGGCGGGCCTGGAGCGGCTGCTCGTCGACGTGCACGAGGAGTACCGGCCGGGCCGGATCATCGTCACCGAGAGCGGCTCGGCGTGGCCGGACGAGGTCACCGCCGAGGGCACCGTCGAGGACAAGGAGCGCACCGACCACCTGGAGCAGCACCTGGCGGCGTGCGCGTCGGCGGTGGCTCGGGGCGTGCCGCTGGACGGCTACTTCGTGTGGTCGCTGCTGGACAACTTCGAGTGGGCGTACGGCTACGACAAGCGCTTCGGGCTGGTGCACGTCGACTACGCGACCCAGCGACGGACGGTGAAGGCGAGCGGCCTGCGCTACGCGGAGCTGATCCGCGCCCACCAACGCCTCGCCCGAACCACCGACGCGACAGCGCCGGTGGCCTGAGACGGGGGCCGGCGGGGATCCCCGGGCGCCGCATCCGGCGGCGCTCGGGGTACGTCCGGCAGGCTCTATGCGCAATTCGCCCACTTATGTGCCACTGCCGCTAGTCTGGGCCGGTGCGGGGCGGACCGGAGAACGAGACGACGACCGACGAGCGTCACTCGTCCCGGGTGGCGTTCGAGGTCAACGGTGACCGGCGGGAACTGACGCTTGACAACCGCACCACCCTGCTCGACGCGCTGCGCGAGCACCTGGGCCTGACCGGGGCGAAGAAGGGCTGCGACCACGGCCAGTGCGGCTCCTGCACGGTGCTGCTGGACGGCCGCCGGGCGAAGAGCTGCCTCGTCTTCACGGTCACGGTGGACGGCCGGTCGGTGCTTACCGTCGAGGGGCTCGCCGGCCCCGACGACCTGTCCCCGATGCAGGCCGCGTTCGTCGCGCACGACGCGTTCCAGTGCGGCTACTGCACCCCCGGGCAGCTCTGCTCCGCCCGGGGCATGCTCGACGAGGTCGCCCGGGGCTGGCCCAGCGCGGTCACCGAGGACCTCGACTCGCCGCCCGAGCTGACCGACGCCGAGATCCGGGAGCGGATGGCCGGCAACCTCTGCCGCTGCGCCGCGTACCCGCACATCGTCGCGGCCATCCGCGAGACGGCGACCGCGCCGTGAGGCCGTTCCGCTACCACCGGCCGGCCGACGTGGCCGACGCCGTCGCCGTGCTGGCCGGCGAGCCGCACGCGGCGTACCTGGGTGGCGGGACCAACCTGGTCGACCTGATGAAGCTCGGGGTGCAGCGGCCCGAGCTGCTGGTGGACGTCACCCGGCTGCCCCTGGACGCGGTCCAGGAGCTGCCCGACGGCGGGCTGCGGATCGGCGCGACGGTGCGCAACAGCGACCTCGCCGCCCGCCCGGCGGTCCGCCGCGACTACCCGGTGCTGGCCCGCGCGCTGCTCGCCGCCGCGTCCGGCCAGCTGCGCAACCTGGCCACCACCGGCGGCAACCTGTTGCAGCGCACCCGCTGCGTCTACTTCCAGGACACCGGCAAGGCCTGCAACAAGCGCGACCCGGGCAGCGGCTGCGCCGCCCTGCACGGGCAGAACCGCGACCTGGCCGTGCTGGACTGGTCCGAGCAGTGCGTCGCCACCCACCCGTCGGACCTGGCTGTCGCCCTCGCCGCGCTGGACGCCGTGGTGGAGGTGCACGACGCCGACGGCGCCCGGGACGTCCCGCTCGCCGCGCTGTACCGCTCCCCCGGCACGCATCCGGAGCGGGAGACCACCCTGGCGCGTGGCACGTTGATCACCGCCGTACGGCTGCCGGCGCTGCCGGCCGCGCGTCGCTCGGCGTACCTCAAGGTGCGCGACCGGGCCTCGTTCGCCTTCGCGGCCGGCTCGGTGGCCGCGGTCCTCGATCTCGACGGCGACGTGGTCCGCGACGTCCGTCTGGCGTACGGGGCGGTGGCGCACCGGCCGTGGCGGGCGTACCGGGCCGAGGAGGAGTTGCGGGGTCGCCCGTTCAGCCCGGAACTGGCGGCGCGGGCCGCCGACGCCGAGCTGGCCGAGGCGCGACCGTTGCGGCACAACGGCTTCAAGCTGCCGCTGACCCGGGCCATCACGGTGCGGGTGCTCACCGAACTGGCGTCGTCGTGAGCGCCGGCGCGGTGGGCCGGGCGTACCCCCGGCTGGAGGGTCGGGAGAAGGTCACCGGCACGGCCCGGTACGCGGTGGAGTACCCGACCGACGGCGTCACCTACGGCTGGGTGGTGCCGGCGGCAGTGGTCCGGGGCCGGATCACCCGCGTCGACACCGACGAGGCGCTCGCGTCGCCCGGTGTGCTGGCGGTGCTGCACCACGGCAACGCGCCCCGGATCGCGCCCGGCCCGCAGCCGGAGCTGTGGCTGTTGCAGGAGCCGGCGGTGCACTACCGGGGGCAGTTCGTGGCGGTGGTGGTGGCCACCAGCCTGGAGGCGGCCCGCGAGGGCGCCCGACTGGTACGGATCGACTACGACACCGGCTCGCACAGCACCGTGCTCACCGACGACCACCCCGGCCTGTACAAGCCGGAGCACGTCAACCCCAGCTACCCGACGGACACCGTCGAGGGCGACTTCGACGCCGGGTACGCGGCGGCGCCGGTGCGGGTGGACGCCACGTACCGGACGCCTGCCTACCACAACAACCCGATGGAGCCGCACGCGACGACGGCGCGGTGGCACGACGGGCGGCTGCTGGTGCACGACTCCACCCAGGGCGCCGCGCCGGTGCAGGCGACGCTTGCCGAGCTGTTCGAGCTGCCCCGCGAGTCGGTCCGGGTCATCGCCGAGCACGTCGGCGGCGGCTTCGGCAGCAAGGGGTACGCCAAGGCAGCGGTCGTGCTCGCCGCGCTCGCCGCCCGGCACGTGGACCGCCCGGTCAAGCTGGCGTTGACGCGTCAGCAACTGTTCGGGCCGATCGGCTACCGCACCCCCACCATCCAACGGGTCCGCCTCGCCGCCGACGCCGACGGGCGGCTCACCGCGGTCTGCCACGACGCGATCAGCCAGACGTCGACCATCCGGGAGTTCGCCGAGCAGACAGCCGTCTACACCCGCAGCATGTACGCGGCGCCGCACCGGCGCACGACCCACCGACTGGTCCGCCTCGACGTGCCCACGCCGTTCTGGATGCGCGCTCCCGGCGAGTGCCCCGGCGCGTACGCCCTGGAGTCGGCGATGGACGAGCTGGCGATCGCGGCCGGCGTCGACCCGGTGGAGCTGCGGATCCGCAACGACGCGGCGGTGGACCCCGACCAGGGGCAACCGTTCACCAGCCGCAACCTGGTGGCCTGCCTGCGCGAGGGGGCGCAGCGGTTCGGCTGGGCCGGCCGGGATCCGACTCCCCGGGCCCGGCGCGACGGACGGTGGCTCGTCGGCACCGGGGTGGCCGGGTCGAGCTACCCGGCCCGGGCGCGACCGTCCTCGGCGTCGGTGACCGCCCGGCCCGACGGCAGTTTCCTGGCCCGGATCGACGCCACCGACATCGGCACCGGTGCCCGCACGGCGCTCTGGCAGGTGGCCGCCGACGCGCTCGGGGTGCCGCCCGAGCGGGTCGAGATCCGCATCGGCGACACCGACCTGCCGGTGGCCCCGCTGGCCGGTGGCTCGATGGGCACCGCCTCGTGGAGCTGGGCCGTGGTCCGGGCCTGCGAGGCGCTGCGGGGCAAGCTTCGCGCGGGCGCACCGCCGGGCACCGAGGTCAGCGCCGAGGCGGACACCACGGACGAGGTGGGCGGGCAGCCCGAGCGGCCCCGGTACGCGTACGGGGCCCAGTTCGTCGAGGTGCGGGTGGACGCGGACACCGGCGAGGTGCGGGTGAACCGCACGCTCGGAGTGTTCGCGGCCGGCCGGGTGGTGAACCCGACGACGGCGCGCAGTCAGCTCATCGGCGGCATGACGATGGGGCTGTCGATGGCGCTGCACGAGGAGGGTCTGCTCGACGAGCGCTACGGCGACTGGGTGAACCACGACCTGGCGACCTACCACATCACCGGCTGCGCGGACGTCGAGTCCATCGAGGCGTACTGGCTGGACGAGCGGGACGACGAGCTGAACCCGGCCGGCGTGAAGGGGCTCGGCGAGATCGGCATCGTCGGCACCGCGGCCGCGGTCGCCAACGCGGTGCACCACGCCACCGGCGTACGCGTGCGGGACCTGCCGATCCGCCTGGACAAGCTGGTCGGCTTATCAGGCTTGGCTTAAATAAGCGAGCGGTGATATAACTGTCGCCGTGCACGCCTTCGACGTGCTGGGCGATCCGGTCCGGCGCCGCATCCTGGAGCTGCTCGCCGACGGCGAGCAGACCGCGGGCGCGGTCAGCGCGGTCATCCGCGACGAGTTCGGCATCTCCCAGCCCGCCGTGTCACAGCACCTCAAAGTGTTGCGGGACAACGGCTTCGCCACCGTGCGACCGGAGGGCGCCCGGCGGCTGTACGCGGTCGACCCGCGCCCGTTGCGCGAGGTCGACGGCTGGTTGGAGCACTTCCGCCGGTTCTGGGCGCCACCACTGGCGGCACTCGCCACCGAGCTGGCCCGGGGCCGACGCGAGCGTCGCCTACGCGGGCCCGCCGACCCACCCGACGAGAGGAACACCTGATGTTCGACGCGACCGAGCAGATCAACGCCGTTCAGCGGCAGGTCGGCAGCCGCACCCTGGAGGCCGGCGAGGCCCGGGTGACCACGATCAGCCAGACCTACCAGGCGACGGCCGAGGATCTGTGGGACGCCTGCACCAACGCCGAGCGCATCCCGCGCTGGTTCCTGCCGATCAGCGGCGACCTGCGGTTGGGCGGCACGTACCAGCTCCAGGGCAACGCCGGCGGCACCATCGAGAGCTGCGAGCCTCCGCACCGCTTCACCGCCACCTGGGAGATGGGCGGCGAGGTGAGCTGGATCGAGGTGCGGGTCACCCCGGTCGGCGACGAGCGGGCCCGCCTCGACCTGGACCACATCGCGCACGTCGACCAGGACCGGTGGGCGCAGTTCGGGCCGGGCGCCGTCGGCGTCGGCTGGGACCTGGGCCTGCTCGGTCTGGCCACGTACCTCTCCGGCGACGGCAGCGGTGTCCGGCCGGAGGACAGCGCCGAGTGGGTCGCCTCCGCCGAGGGTCGACGCGCCATGGAGCTGAGCAGCCAGCTCTGGTGCGAGGCGAGCATCGCCGCCGGCACCGACGCCGACGAGGCCAAGGCCGCCGCGGAGCGCACCACCGCCTTCTACACGGGCGTCCCGCAAGCCTGAGCAGCTCCGCCGACGGCGGTCCGGGTAACGTGCTGCGCCATGACCGGTACGCCGTACTCGCACTGCTCCTACTGCGGCGCCGCCTATCCGGCGGCGGCCGGGTGGCCGCGGGTCTGCGCGGTCTGCGGCGAGACCGTCTGGCGTAACCCGCTGCCCGTCGCGGTGGCGGTGCTCCCGGTCCACACCGCCGACGGGCTGGGTGTGGTGGTCGTCCGCCGGGACATCGAACCGGCCCGCGGGCTGCTCGCGCTGCCCGGCGGCTTCATCGAGTACGGCGAGGAGTGGTCCGACGCGCTCGTGCGTGAGCTGCGGGAGGAGACCGGACTGGTCGCGGCGGCCGAGGACGCCCGGCTCCTCGCCGTGCGCGGCGCCCCGGCGGGCGGCACCATGATGGTGTTCGGGGTGCTGCCCGAGCGGGCTGTCGAGGACCTGCCGCCGTCGGCGCCCACCGAGGAGGCGACCGAGTGGCTGGTGCTCACCGACCCGGTCGAGCTGGCCTTCTCCACCCACACCCGCGTCCTGGCGGATTTCCTCAACGGCGCCCATCCCGCCTGACGCAAGCCCGAACCCGACCGCCGTCGCAGGGCGTCCGTGTCAGTGGCTCGCGGCGTCGGTGGTGCCGGCCCGGTAGCCGCTGGCCTGCAACTCGAACAGCTCGCGGTAGAGGCCGCCGGCCGCCATCAACTCGTCGTGGTTGCCCTCCTGGACGAGGCGACCCCGGTCCATGACGAAGATCCGGTCGGCGTGCCGGACGTTTGCCAGACGGTGGGTGATCAGGACGACCGCCCGGTCGGGTCGACGGCGCAGGTGCTGGAACAGGGCGTGTTCGGCGCGGGCGTCCAGGGCGGCCGACGGCTCGTCGCAGATCAGCAGGGCGGCATCGCGGTAGAGGCCGCGGGCGGCTACCAGCCGCTGCCACTGCCCGCCGGACAGCTCATGACCGTTCTTGAACTCCCGGTCGAGCAGGGTGTCGTAGCCGTGCGGCAGACCGACGATCATGTCGTGGGCGGCGGCCGCCGCGGCGGCCTCCTGCACGTCGGGGCCGGGATGGTCGGGCGTACGGTCGTGCCGGCCGACGCGGATGTTCTGCCCGGCGGTGAACGGGAACTTCCAGTACTCCTGGGTCATCACGGCCACCTGCGCGCCGAGCGTGCGCGGATCCAGCTCGGCGGCGTCGACGTCGTCCCAGCGGATCGTCCCACCGGTCGGCTGGTAGAGCCCGGCGATCAACTTGGCCAGGGTGGTCTTGCCGGAGCCGTTCTCGCCGACCAGCGCGATCACCTCACCGCGCCGGATCGTCAGGCTGACCCGGTCCACCGCCGGCGCGTCGGTGTCGGGGTAGCGCAGGCTCACCTCGTCGAGGTCGATCGTCTCGACGCCGTCGACCGTCCGGTCACCGCCGACGGGCACCCGGCCCTGCGCCCGCGTCAGGAAGTCCCGGTAGTCCTGGTAGTAGAGGGCGTCCTCGTACAGCGAGTTGGTGGCGACGACCGCGACGCCCAGGCTGCTCCGGGCGGACTGCAGGGCGAGCAGGGCGGTGGCCGCGGCGGCGAGGGCGACCATGCCGGCCAGGAGCAGCCCGCCGAGCACGGCGTACACCCCGAAGGTGGCCAGGCCCGCCACGGTGGCGCCGGCCACGCGGGTGCCGGTCTGCGAACGGACCAGCCGCAGTTGGGCGCGGGTCTCGACGGCCATCACGGCCCGGTACTCGGCGAGCAGGAAGTCGCGCATCTGGTAGGCGCGCACCTCGGCGGCGGTGTGCCGGTTGGCCATCAGGTGGGCGAGCATCCACATCCGCCGCCGACGGGTGATCCGCGCCAGCATCGCCAGGTACTCCCGGCGGGCCATCCGCACCGCCGTGATCGCCTGGGGCACGGCAGCGAGCAGCAGGCACGGCAGCAGCAGAGGCTGGATGACTGTCACCGCCACGGCGGTGGCGAGCATCCCGACCACGCCGGTGACCAGGTTGACGGTGTGGTCGACGATCCACGCCGCCTCGCCCATCCCCCGGTCGCGGACCCGGTCCATCTCCTCGGCGAACCCGGCGTCGTCGAACGCGGCCAGGTCCACGGCGGTGGTGGCCTCGAACAACCGCAGCTCCACCTGGTAGTTGATCTGCGGGGTGAGCCGCGCCTGGGCCCAGCCGGCCGCGATCGTCAGACCGCCGCGCGCCGAGACCGCCGCGGCGGCCACGACAAGCGCCGGCAGGGCGGAGCGCACCCGGTCCGGGGTGGGCCCGGCGGCGAAGAGCTCGCGCAGCACGGTGGTCGTGGCGAGCAGGCCGAAGGTGGTCATCACCCCGGCGGCGACGTTCAGGCCGATGGAGGCGACGGTGTCCATGCGGTTGGTGGCCCAGGCCAGCGCCACCGCCTCACGCACGAGCCGGGGCAGCCGTCGGGCCACGGCCCAGAAGCTGGTGTGCGCGAACGTGGTCGCGTGGTGCATCCAGGCGGCGTCCTCCAGCTCCGGCAGCACGGAGGCGTCGTCGGGCGGGTCGATCGGCTGGTCGTCGTCGTGGGGCGCGGTGCGCGGGCGGGCCATCGAGTCCACGGACGCTCCTCGGGGGGCGGGAAGCACGAACGCCGCCCGAGACTACTGCCCGCAACTACTCGATGTCTCTAGGTAGTCGGCGCGTCGTACGGGTGTTTCACAGAGTGGGCGCCGCCTCCTCGGTGAGAGGCAGCAGCACCTGGAACGTGGTGTTCCCGGGCTCGGTCTCCACCCGGATGTCGCCGTGGTGCTTGTTGACCACGATCCGGTACGAGATGTCCAGCCCCAGACCCGTGCCCGCACCGACCGGCTTGGTGGTGAAGAACGGCTCGAAGATGCGCGGGCGCACCTCGGGCGGGATGCCGGGACCGGTATCGGTGATCTCCACCGACAGCAGGTCGCCGACCTGGCCGGTGCGGACGGTCAGCACGCCCTTCTCCCCCATCGCGCCCAGCGCGTTGTCGATCAGGTTCGTCCACACCTGGTTCAGCTCCGCCGCGTACGCCGGGATCGGCGGGAGCGACCGGTCGTACTCGCGGACGAGCTTGACCTCGGCGGGGATCTTGCCCTTGAACATGACAAGCGTGGCGTCGAGCAGGTCGTGCACGTCCACCACCAGGTGCGGGGCGCGGTCCAGCTGGGAGTACTGCTTGGCGGCGCCGACGAGGCCGGAGATCCGGGTGACCGAGTCGCCGATCTCGCGCATCAGCAGCTCGGTGTCGACGGTGTAGGTGAGCCACCGCACCGCGGCCTCCAGGTCCGCCGGCCCGACGGCCGCCTTCACCTGGCCGAGCCAGGCCGTGTCCAGACCGCCACCCACCAGGATCGGCGCCAGGTCCCAGGCGCCGCCCACCCCGTGCTCCTCCAGCCAGTCGGTGAGGGTGTCCTCGGCGTCGGCGGTGTCCATCGGGGTCAGCTTCGGCGCGGTGGCCACGCGGGCCACCGCCTCCTCCTGCAACGAGACAAGGCCGTGCAGGGCGGTACCGTCGAGCCGGCCGTCGGCGATCATGGCGAGCTTGTGCCGCATGCCGGCGACCCGGTCGCGCAGCACCGAGGTGGCCCGCACGGCCGCCGCGGCCGGGTTGTTCAGCTCGTGGGTCAGTCCCGCCGACAGCGAACCGAGCGCCAACAGCCGCTCCCGTTCGCCGACGATGGTCTGGCTGTTCCGCAGGCCGAGGAACAGCCCCTCCAACAGGTGCATGGGCATCGGGAACCAGGACCGCAGGGCGTACGCGAAGTCCTCCGCCGGCAGCACGAAGAAGTCCGAGTCGACAAGCGCCCGCATGCTGTTGCGGTAGATCTGGTCGACCTGGTCGCCCAGGTACGCCTGGACCGCGCCGCCGTACACCCCGCGCTGGTCGGTCCGACTGACCTCGATCTCGTCGCCGCGCACCTGCCGGCTCAGCGCCACCGCCCCACGCAGCAATACGAAGAAGCACGTGCCGGGCTCACCCTCGGCGTACACCAGGGTGCCACCCGCACGTTGCTCGACGCGCCCGCGTTCCGCCAGCCAGGCACGCTGGGAGTCGTCGAGGGACTCGAACAGGAACAGGTCACGCAGCTGCGCGGGCGTCAACCGCTCCGACGGGGTGGTCATGAGGACTCCTTTGTTCGCGACTGCGGGGCTCGCAAAACCGGCTCACTCCTCGCGCTCACTGCGCCACCTCTGTTCGCGACTGCGGGGCTCGCAAAACCGGCTCACTCCTCGCGCTCACTGGGCCTCCAGGTAGCGGTGCACGAGCGAGACGGCCATCGCGCCCTCGCCGACGGCCGAGGCGACCCGCTTGACCGACTCGGCGCGGACGTCCCCGGCGGCGAAGACCCCCGGCACGCTGGTCTCCAGGTGGTACGGGTCGCGCGACAGCGACCACCCGGCCGGACGCCGGCCACCTGTCAACAGGTCCGGGCCGGTGACGATGAAGCCGCGTCCGTCGCGGACGAGCACCCCGTCCAGCCAGTCCGTGCGGGGCTCGGCGCCGATGAAGATAAACAGCCAGGACGTGTCGACCGAGCGGGCCTGCCCGGTACGGGTGTCGCAGAGGGTGAGCTGTTGCAGGTGGTCCTGCCCGGTGCCGCCGACCACCGCCGTGTGCGGGTGCACGGTGATCCGGTCGATGCGTTCCAGCTGGTCGATCAGGTAACGCGACATCGACGCCGTGAGGTCCGCGCCGCGGATCAGCAGGTGGACGCGGGCGGCGTACCGGGAGAAGTGCACGGCGGCCTGGCCTGCCGAGTTGGCCCCGCCCACGATGTAGACGTCCTGGTCGACACAACTGGGCGCCTCGGTGGCGGCGGCGCCGTAGAACACCCCCCGGCCGGTGAAGTCGGCCAGCCCTGGCGCGTCGAGCACCCGGTAGGAGACCCCGGTGGCCAGCACCACTGTGTGCGCGGCGATCTCGCTGCCGTCGCCGAAGCGCAGCAGCCGGGCCCCACCGGCCTCGCTCAGGCCGACCACCTCCCGGGCGCTGAGCAGCTCGGCCCCGAACTTCACCGCCTGCCGTCGGGCCCGGTCGGTCAGCTGGGCGCCGGAGACGCCGTCGGGAAAGCCCAGGTAGTTCTCGATCCGGCTGCTCTGCCCGGCCTGCCCGCCGGTCGCCCGCCGCTCCACGAGGACGGTGCGCAGCCCCTCCGACGCGCCGTACACGGCCGAGCCCAGGCCCGCCGGACCGCCGCCGATCACCACGAGGTCGTAGAAGTCGGACGCCGGCACCACCGTCAACCCGGCCAGCGCCGCCAGCTCCGTCTCGTTGGGGGCCACCAGGGCCTTGCCCTCGGCGGTCACCACCAGGGGTACGTCCGCCTCGGTGGCCCCGGCCGCGTCGAGCAGCCGGGCGCCCTCCGGGTCGTCGGACAACAACCAGCGGTACGGCACGAGGTTGCGGGCCAGGAAGTCACGGACCTTGAACGACGGCGCCGACCAGCGGTGCCCCACGACCCGGATCTCGATGCTCGCCGCGTCCGGGGTGACCGACCACGCCTCCAGCAGGCCGTCGACCACCGGGTACAGCTTCTCCTCCGGCGGGTGCCAGGGCTTGAGCAGGTAGTGGTCCAGGTCGACCACGTTGATCGCCTCGATCGCCGCGTCGGTGTCGGCGTACGCGGTGAGCAGCACCCGGCGGGCGGCGGGGAAGATGTCCATGGCGGCCTCGAGGAACTCGACGCCTGTCATCTCCGGCATCCGATGGTCGGCCAGCAGCAACGCGACCTGCTCACCGCGCAGCTTGACCTCCCGCAGCGCGTCCAGCGCCTCCGGCCCCGAGGAGGCGCGCAGCACCCGGTAGCGGTCGCCGTAGCGGCGCCGGATGTCCCGGGCCACCGCCCGGGACACCGCGGGATCGTCGTCGACGGTCAGGATCACCGGGTTTGCCATGGCGCCAATAGAACCACCCTCCGGGGCACGGTCGCACCACCACCTGGGCGCCGCCGCATGGTTGACAGGGCCCGGGACGGGTAAGCCGCACCGCCGCGCGGGCGGCCAGCACCGCCGACCGGCCGGCGGTCGCACACCTCGGGGGGCCCATGGCGGACGCGTCGCCGACCGAACCCACGACGTCGGATCGGGTCGTGGAGCTGCGGGTGCACGGCGTCTCCGGGGCGAGCGCCGACCAGGTGCTCAACCGGCCGCACGTGCACCAGGTCGCCGGGGACCGCAGCGGCGGGTTCTTCCGCCCGCGTCCGGGCTACCCGGACTCGACAGGCACGGACGGGATCACGCTGGAGGCGTACCGCTGGAGCGATCTGCCGTCCGGCACGGCCGTGCGGACGCTGTCGCTGGTGTTCCTGCTGCCGTTCATGCTCTGCAACGTGGCGCTCTGGATGCGCCCGGCGAACCTCTCGGGAAAGCACCTCATCGTCGCGCTGTGCCGGGTCCTCGCGCTCACCCTCACGATGCTCTACGTGCTCTCCATCGTCGGGATGGCGGTGGACCTCATCGCCTGGCGCTGCATGGGCGCCCCGACGTGCACGGCCGGACGGAGCTGGCTCTCCTGGCTCGGCGGCCGCCCGCCCGGGATGCGGCTGGGCGTGGCGGCCCTGATTCCGGTAGCCGCCATCGGGATCGTGTGGTGGCTCGGCGCGCGGCCGAGCCACTCGTTCGACGCCTTTCGCACCGGGGCGATCCAGGAGACCTCCGTCCAGCAGTTGAGCGCGGTCGGTCAGTGGGACGGGACCCCGGTGGTGGGACGCCTGCGCTCGGTGCACGTCGCGGCCGCGTTCGCCACGCTGGACGGCAGCCTGCTGGCCGCCTGGGACAGCCAGAACGAGTCGGTGGTGCGGGCGGCGCTGGCGGTGGCGACCGGGGCCGTGCTGCTCGCCTGCGTGGTCCTGCTGACGAGGGTGCGGGGCATGGACCAGCCCAGCCCGGTTCCCCGGCTGGAGGCGGTCACGCGAGGGCTGCGCACGATCGCCTGCGGCCTGACGATCCTGGTGATCGCGTACACCCTGACCAGCCACGAGCCGTGGCCGCGAAGCAGGATGCTGCCCGGGTACAGCGCCACCGTGGCCTGGCTGTTCGTCAGCCAGACCGTACTGCTGGTGATCCTCGCGGCGGTGGTGATCTGGAAGCGCGGCAGCGGGCGACGCGCCGGCGGACAGCGGCTCCCCCGACTGCGCGCGATGGGCGCCCCGGTCTTCGTCACGATCGCCGCCGGGCTCGCGGTGGCGTTCTCCGCCGAGTTGGTCTACCGGGTGGCGGACGTGTTGGACCGCGACGGCGGGCACGCCGCGCAGGAGGCGTTCGGCCCGCCGCT
This sequence comes from Micromonospora lupini str. Lupac 08, assembly GCF_000297395.2. Taxonomy (GTDB): domain Bacteria; phylum Actinomycetota; class Actinomycetes; order Mycobacteriales; family Micromonosporaceae; genus Micromonospora; species Micromonospora lupini. Next base: position 4,118,164 of record NZ_HF570108.1, read on the forward strand.
GGCGTACAAGTGGGCGATCTTCGGGTTCTTTCTGGCGGTGCTGGCCGCGCTGCTGGTGGGCGCGCTGGTCACCGTCGCGACCCGCCGCAGCCGGTGGCGGGCCGCGCGGGCGATCGTGGCCGCCGACTTCCCGCACGCCCCGCCGAAGGCGTCGGCGCGGCTGCGCCGGGTCGAGCAGGCGGTGGCGCGGGCCCGGTTCACCGAACGGCTGGAACCCCTCACCGTGGTCTACGCCGCATCCGCCGCGCTCGGACTGGCCACCAGCCTGCTCGGCCTGCTCCAGCTCTATCCCGGGGACGTGTTCCAGCGGTACGTCGGCGTGCCCGAGAGCCTCGTCAACTTCATCATCGGGGCGGGCAGCTACGCGATCGGCGCGATCCTGGTCGGGCTCGTGATCGGCGGCATATTCGCGTACCGGACGGCCGGGTTCCGCCGGTACGTGGGCGTCCTGTGGGACCTGGGCACCTTCTGGCCCCGGGGGGCACATCCCTTCGCCCCGCCCTGCTACGCCGAACGGGCCGTGCCGGAGCTGGCCAAGCGGATCACCTACCTCGTGGACCAGGGCGCGGGGGTGCTGCTGGCGGGGCACAGCCACGGCTCGGTGCTGCTCGCGGCAACGCTGCTGCAACTGCCGGCCCGGGTCACCGACCGGGTCGCCCTGCTCACCTACGGGTCGCCGCTGAGCCGGCTGTACGCGCGGCTGTTCCCCGCCTACGTCGACGAGTCGTCGCTGCGGGAGATCGGCGAGCGGGTCGGCTGGCGCTGGGTGAACCTGTGGCGCGACACCGACCCCATCGGTGGGTGGATGTTCGCCGGACGCCGGCCCGGGGACCCCGAGACGCTGACCGGGCCGGAGGCGGCGGTGGACCGCCGGTTGACCGACCCGCAGGGCGTTCTGCCGCCGCCAAGCGACAGTGTGCCGCCACCGATCCTGGGCCACTGGCCGTGCGAGGGGCAGGACGAGTTCACGCAGGCGGTGCGGGACCTCACCGCGCGGCTGCGCGCCCAGCGCAGGACGACCGGCTGACGCCGCGGCCGGATATCGTCGCCGGGTGAGCCCGTCCAAACAGCCCGAGCGTCGACTGATCGCCTCGAACAAGAAGGCCCGGCACGAGTACACCGTGCTGCGCACGTACGAGGCGGGCATCGTGCTGGTCGGAACCGAGGTGAAGTCGCTGCGCGAGGGACGAGCGTCGCTGGTGGACGCGTTCGCCCACGAGCGCGACGGCGAGATCGTGCTGTACGGACTGCACATCGCCGAGTACAGCTACGGCACGTGGACCAACCACGCGCCACGCCGCAACCGCAAGCTGCTGCTGCACCGCTCCGAGATCGGCCGGATCCTGGAGAAGGTCCGCGAGGGCGGGGTGACGCTGGTGCCATTGTCGATGTACTTCGACAACGGCTGGGCCAAGGTCGAGCTGGCCCTGGCCAAGGGCAAGCGCGCGTACGACAAGCGCCAGACCCTCGCCGAGCGCGACGCCAACCGGGAGATCGCCCGGGAGCTGGGCCGACACCTCAAGGGCCACCCCCGCCGCCCCTGACCGCAGCTGCGGCCGCTTGACGGCTAAGGCGACGCAGAAGCTACCCCTGACACCCTTCCCTGCCCGCAGATGCGAGGGCTAGGGTGGCCCGGTGACGATGTTCCGCATCGGCGAGGCCGCCGACCTGCTCGGCGTCAGCGCCGACACCATCCGCCGCTGGGTGGACGCCGGGCGGTTGCCCGCCGGGCGCGACGAGCACGGCCACCGCGTCATCGACGGCGTCGACCTCGCCGCGTTCGCCCGCGCGCAGGCCGCCGACCCGGACGCGGGCGCGGAGTTCTCCTCCGCCCGCAACCGGCTGCGCGGCATCGTCGTCGACGTCCGTAAGGACACGGTGATGGCCCAGGTCGACATCCAGGCCGGCCCGTTCCGGGTGGTGTCGCTGATGAGCCGCGAGGCGGTGGACGACCTCGACCTGCGGGTCGGTTCGATGGCCGTCGCGGTGATCAAGTCGACGACCGTGGTGGTGGAGCGGGCCGCACCCACCGCGCCCACCCGGGCAAGGATCGGCGGATGAGCCGCCGGAGCAGGCGCGCGACCCTGGCCGCCGCCGTCGCGACCGTCATGCTGGCGCTGGCGGGCTGCGGCGGGGGCGACGACCCGGCGCCGGCCGCCGACGGCCGGGTCACCGGCACGGTGACCGTGTTCGCCGCCGCCTCACTCACCGAGTCGTTCACCCGGATCGCCAGGGACTTCGAGGCCGCCAACCCGGGCGTCACCGTCGCCCTCAACCTCGCCGGCAGCTCGGCCCTGGCCAACCAGATCAACCAGGGCGCGCCTGCGGACGTCTTCGCCTCGGCGGCGCCGAAGAACATGGCCACGGTGACCGAGTCCGGCAACGCCGAGGGCACGCCGAGCGTCTTCGCCCGCAACCAACTGGTGATCGCGGTGCCGCGCGGCAATCCGGCGGGCGTGCGAGGGCTGGCCGACCTGGCCCGGCCGGGGGTGCAGGTGGCGCTCTGCGCCGACCAGGTGCCCTGCGGAGCGGCGGCGCGTACCGCCCTGACCGCGGCCGGGGTCGCGTTGACCCCGGTCACCCTGGAGCAGGACGTCAAGGGCGCGCTCGCCAAGGTGAAGCTCGGCGAGGTCGACGCGGCCCTCGTCTATCGCACGGACGCCCGGGCGGCGAGCGCCGACGTGGCAGGTATCGAGTTTCCCGAGTCGGCGCGGGCGGTCAACGACTACCCGATCGTCGCGCTGAGGGACGCGCCGAACCCGGCCGGGGCGCGGGCCTTCGTCGCGTACGTCCACTCGGCGCCGGCACAGGCGGTCCTCGCCGGGGCCGGCTTCCAGTCGCCGTGAGCGGGGCCCTTCCCGCTGTCGCGCCGCGCCGACGGGGACGGGTGCCCGCGGCTCTGCTGATCCCGGCCGGGCTGGGCCTGCTGTTTCTCGTCCTGCCGCTGGCCGGGCTGGTGGTCCGGGCGCCGTGGACGACGCTGCCGCAGCGGCTCACCGCGCCGGGGGCGCTGACCGCGCTGCGGCTGTCCGTGCAGACCGCGACCCTGGCCACCCTGTTCTGCCTGCTGCTCGGCGTGCCGCTGGCCTGGCTGCTGGCCCGGGTCGAGTTTCCCGGCCGCCGGTTGGTCCGCGCCCTGGTCACCGTGCCGCTGGTGCTGCCACCGGTCGTCGGCGGCGTGGCGCTGCTGCTGGTCTTCGGCCGGCGCGGGCTGCTCGGCGGCTGGCTCGACGCCACGTTCGGCGTCACCCTGCCGTTCACGACCGCGGGCGTGGTGCTGGCCGAGGCGTTCGTCGCCATGCCGTTCCTCGTCATCGCCGTGGAGGGTGCGCTACGTGCCGCCGACCACCGCTACGAGGAGGCCGCCGCGACGCTCGGCGCCGGGCGCTGGACCACCTTCACCCACGTCACGCTGCCCCTGGTGGCACCGGGGCTGGCCGCCGGCGCGGTGCTGTGCTGGGCGCGGGCGCTTGGCGAGTTCGGCGCCACCATCACCTTCGCCGGCAACTATCCCGGGCGTACGCAGACGATGCCGCTGGCCGTCTACCTGGCGTTGGAGACCGACCTGGAGTCCGCGATCGTGCTCAGCCTGGTGCTGCTGATCGTCTCGGTGGGCATCCTGGCCGCGCTGCGGGACCGCTGGATGGCCGCCCCGTGACCCCGCCGCCTGACGACGAGTCCGGAAACGCGCCGCCGGACGGCGAGGCCGGAAACGCGCCGCTGCTCGACGCCCGACTCGTCGTCGACCGGGGCGCCTTCCGGTTGGACGTGCCGCTGCGGGTCGCGTCCGGCGAGGTCGTCGCGCTGCTCGGGCCGAACGGCGCCGGCAAGACCACCGCGTTGCGCGCGCTGGCCGGGCTGCACCCGCTCACCGCCGGACACGTCACCCTCGGCGGCGTCGACCTGGATCGGCCGGCGGGCCGGGGCTGGGTGCCCACCGAGCGCCGGCCGATCGGCGTGGTCTTCCAGGACTACCTGCTCTTTCCGCACCTCGACGCGCTGGACAACGTGGCCTTCGGGCCGCGCCGCCACGGCGTCGACAGGCGGGCGGCGCGGGCCACGGCCCGCGACTGGCTCGACCGGGTGGGCCTGGCCGGCCAGGCCCACCGACGGCCCCGACAGCTCTCCGGCGGGCAGGCGCAGCGGGTGGCGCTGGCCCGCGCGCTGGCGGTCGGGCCGTCGCTGCTGCTGCTCGACGAGCCACTCGCCGCCCTGGACGCCCGCACCCGCCTGGACACCCGCGCGGAGCTGCACCGCCACCTGGCCGCCCACCCGGGCGCCACGGTGCTTGTCACCCACGATCCGCTGGACGCGTTGGCGCTGGCCGACCGCCTGGTCATCGTCGAGGGTGGGAGGGTGGTGCAGGAGGGCGACGGTCCGAGTGTCACGGCCCGCCCGCGCACCGACTACGTGGCCCGGCTGGTCGGGTTGAACCTCTATCGGGGCCGGGCCGAGGGCCACGGGGTACGCGTCGCGCCGGAGCTGACCCTCAGCGTGGCCGACCGGCTCGACGGGGACGCGTTCGTCGCGTTCCGCCCGGCGGCGGTGGCCCTGCACCCGTCCCGGCCGGACGGCAGCCCGCGCAACACCTGGGCGGGCACCGTGGCCGGCGTGCAGCGCCACGGCGACAACGTGCGCGTGCAGGTGGACGGGCCGATCGGCGTGGCCGCCGACGTCACGCCGGCCGCTGCGGCGCACCTGCGGCTGATCCCCGGCCAGCGGGTCTGGGTGGCGGTCAAGGCGACCGAGACCCACGCCTACCCGGCCGCGACCTGACGCCTGCGCCGCGCGAATGCCCGGGCCGGCCACGGCAGTCGGCGGGCGGCGGTCAGTCGGTGAGCAGGTCGGCGTGTGCGGCGCGCAGCCGGGACAGCGCCGGGTCGCTGCCCGGGACGACGCGGCGGTCCAGCTCGGCCCACACCTCGGCCAGCGCCGCACGGACCGCGCCCAGCTCGGCGGCGTGCCGCTGGCTGCTGCGCCGGTGCTGCTCGTCGAGGCGGCGGGCCCAACCGGCGGTGACCGCGGAGAGCCGGTCGGCGTCGGCGCGGGCCTGCGCGCCACTGCGGGCGGCGGCGGCGGGAACGATCGCGGCGACCGGGCGGGGGTCGCCGTCGCGGGTGACGACTGTGACGGCGTCGGTCAGCTCGGCCAGCGCGACGAGCTGACTGAACCGCGTGCGCGCCTCACGCAGCGGCACGGAACGTGGCGGGTCGGAATGCGGGGTGAGCGCGGGGACGGCCATGAATGCATGGTGCCGCCCGGGTACGACAGAAATCCGCAGTCGTCAGTGGACGGAGGGCCGGGCCGGCCACTCGTCGGCCAGCACGGACCAGACCTCCAGGTCGATGCGCCCGCGCGGGCTCGGGTAGAGCTGACGCAGGGTGCCGTCGTGTTGCAGGCCGAGCCTGCGGGCCAGGGCGATGCTGCGGGTGTTTGCCGCGTTGGTGCGCCACTCGACGCGCTGGATGCCGCGTTCGCGGACCGCCCAGTCGACGATCCGGCGGATCGCGGGGGCGATCATGCCCCGACCCTGCGCCGCCGGTTCCAGCCAGCAGCCGACCTCGCAGACGCCGATCGTCACGTCGAACGAGACGAACATGACCCCGCCCACCAGGGTGCCGCGCCACCACAGCCCCCAGATGCCGCCGGAGTCGGTGGCCCAGCGGTCGGCGTAGCGCTGCAACACCGCCCGGGCCGACGGCAGGTCGGTGGCGACGAAGGACGGCGACACCCAGGGACGGATGTGCTCGCGGGCCCGGTCCAGGTGGGCGAGGAACTCCTCGGCCCGCCACGGGTCCAGCGGGCGCAGCTCGACGTCCTCGGTCAGCGGCAGGGCGAACACCGGGCCTCCCCCGACAGTTGGGTCCACGACGACGGGTAGCAGGCTCGCACAGGCCCGCCGGCTCGCACAGCCCGGGTCTCAGACCGGCAGGTGCGTCCGCAGGGCGGCGAACTGGGCCACGGTCAGGTACGACGGGTTCGCCGCCTGCGGCTGACGGAACACCTCCAGAGCGGCGAGCCGGTCGTCGGCGCGCAACGCCAGCCGGGGAACCCGCTCCGGCTCGGGGAGGATGGGCAGCTCCAGGGGCACCGACCAGGGCTGTCCCGGTGGCCCCGGCTCGGCCACCCCGGTGACCCGCCCGACGCCCCACACCCCGTACGGCAGGCGTGCGCGGCTGCCGCTGGCCCAGAAGACCACCGGCTGCCCGGCGCGCATCAACCGGGCCCGGTAGCCGGGGCGTACGCACCAGCTCGTCACCAGCGGCTCGCGGGCGAACCGGGCGGTGAGGTCGACCGTGTCCGCGTTGCCCTTGATCAGCCAGGCGCCGAGGTCGTCGAGGCGCACCCGTGGCTCGGTCATCGCCCCATCCTGCCCCGACCTGCGGCCGCCCAATCAGATGATCATGTGGGTCCAGTAGGTGAGCCAGAGCACGAACAGCGCTCCCTGCACCACGGCGAGCGCCGCCGTCAGCCACACGTCGACACCGGCGCGACGGGCCCAGCGGGCCAGTACCAGCGCCACCGGGAATGCGGCGAGCAGGTAGCGCAGCAGGCTCTTGTAGACCGCCGGGCCCATCGACAGCGGCACCACCACCATGAGCACGCCGTAGACCAGGTACGGCAGTTCCCGGCGACGGAACCCGGCGACCAGCACGGCCAGCACGGCCAGCGCGAAGAGGACCCGTCCGGCGTCGCGCGGCTCGCCGGCCAGAGCGTCCAGCACCACCGGCACCGGGTTCTGCACCTCGATCCCCCAGCCGACCTTCTGGGCGTGCTGGTAGGCGAACCAGTCCCCGCCCCGCCACCGGCAGAACGCCATGAAGGTGAACCATCCGGCGGGCAGCAGCAGCAACGGCCAGCCGATCCGCAGGTAGCCGAGCAGGGCGCGTGGGCCGAGCCGCCAGTCGTGCTGGCGCAGCAGCACCAGGGCCAGCGGCACCGCGACGAGCAGCCCGACCGACCGGCTCATCGCCAGGAAGTAGCCGAGCACGCCGACCAGCAGCCACCGACGCCGCTCGGCGTAGTAGAACGCGGCCAGCGCGAGGCAGACGAACAGCGACTCGGTAAGCGCGGCCTGGAACAGGAAGGCCGTCGGCAGCAGCACCAGGTAGCGGGTGAAGCGGCGGGCCGCGTCGGCGTCGCCGAGCAACAGCTCGGCCAGCCGGTAGCCGTACGCGAGGGCACCCAGGAACGCGACGTTGCTGATCACCAGCAGGGCGAGGGCGTTGTCGCCGCCGAGCAGCGCGCCGACCGGCCGGGCCAGGAACGGGTAGAGCAGTGGGAAGCCGAAGTCCCCCCACGGCCGCCCGGTCAGCGGCAGCTCGCTCAGCCGCAGGTAGAGCAGCGCGTCCCAGGCGAACCAGAAGGAGATCCACCGGTGGCCGGAGACCTCCCGCTGCTGCGCCCACATCATCGCCTCGTCCGGCGGCGGCGCACCCGGGATGCCGTCCCAGGCGTGCAGGACCAGCAGGCCGAGCAGGGTCAGCAACAGCTTCGCGCCGAGAAAGAGCCCGATGAGGTACGGCCAGGGCGCCGGCACGCGGCGGGCCAGCCGCGCGCCGGCGCCGGCCACCCCGGCGAGCCGGGCCGCCACCGCCACCCCGGCGAGCCGGGCAGCCGGCATCGCTGGGTGCCGCTGGCCGCTTCGCCACCGGTGCATCCGCCCCGCTCCCCCGGTCCGCCGACCCACCCGCCGCGTGAGGGTGCCGCCCCTCTCGTTGTACGCCCCGACGCGCCCCGTCGGAGCGAAACGACCACGACCAGCAGGTGACATCCCGGGCATAACGGGTACGCGCCGCGCCTCACCCATCGGCAGAAGGTACGGCGGCATGAGCGAGCAGCACGGCACGGTGGTCATCGGCGCGGGGCCGGCGGGCCTCACGGCGGCATACGAGCTGCTCCGGCATGGGCGGCCGGTCCGGGTCTTCGAGGCCGACGAGGTGGTCGGCGGCATCAGCCGGACCGTGGAGCGCGACGGGTGGCGCTTCGACATCGGCGGGCACCGGTTCTTCACCAAGGTGCCCCGGGTGGAGGCGTTCTGGCACGAGATCCTGCCGGACGAGGACTTCCTGACCCGACCCCGGATGAGCCGGATCTTCTACCGGGGCGCCCTGTTCAACTACCCGTTGAGCGCGACGAACGCGCTGCGCAACCTGGGACTGCCGGAGGCGGTGCGCTGCCTGGGCTCGTACGCCCGGGCCCGCCTGCGCCCGCCGAAGGACCAGTCGCACTTCGAGGGCTGGGTGTCGGCCCGCTTCGGCTGGCGGCTGTACTCGATCTTCTTCAAGACGTACACCGAGAAGGTCTGGGGCATGCCGGCGGACCGCCTGCAGGCCGACTGGGCCGCCCAGCGGATCAAGAACCTGTCGCTTGCCACGGCGATCCGCAACGCGGTGCTGCCCCGACGCCGTCGCACCGACGTGACAAGCCTGATCGAGGAGTTCCAGTACCCGAAGTACGGGCCGGGGATGATGTGGGAACGCTGCGCCGAGCAGGTGCGCCAGCGCGGCGGCGAGGTGTCGACAGGCACCTGGGTGACCGCCGTGCACCGCGACCCGAAGCGGCGGCGGGCGATAAGCGTGACGCTCAACGGCGCGGGCGGGCAGCGCACCGAGCCGGCCGACGACGTGATCTCCTCGATGCCGATCTCGGAGCTGGTCGCCGCGCTGCGCCCGCCGGCGCCTCCGGAGGTGCTGGCCTGCGCCGCCGACCTGCGCTACCGCGACTTCCTGACGGTGGCCCTGGTGGTGCCGGCCGAGTTCTCGTTCCCCGACAACTGGATCTACGTGCACGACCCGGCGGTGCGGGTGGGCCGGATCCAGAACTTCGGCTCCTGGTCGCCCTACCTCGTCAAGGACGGGCGCACCTGCCTGGGCCTGGAGTACTTCGTGTTCGAGGACGACGAGATGTGGCGTACCCCGGATGCCGGCCTCGTGGCCCTCGCCACCGCGGAGCTGGAGCGGTTGGGCCTGGTCCGCCCCGGCGTGGTGGAGGCCGGCCACGTCGTGCGCATGCCCAAGGCCTACCCGGTGTACGACGAGCGTTACCAGCACAACGTGGATGTGATCCGGGCCTGGCTGGCCGAGGCCGTGCCGAACGTGCACCCGGTGGGTCGCAACGGCATGCACCGCTACAACAACCAGGACCACTCGATGCTGACCGCGATGCTCACCGTCGAGAACATCGCCACCGGCAGTACGCACGACGTCTGGTCGGTGAACGTGGAGCAGGACTACCACGAGCAGTCGACCGGAGGCAGTCGACGGGGCACGGGCCGCGACGCGCCGGTCGTGCCCCGCCGGATCATCGCCGCACCGATCGCCGCTCCGGAGGGCACCCGCGCAGCCGGCGACGGCGGCCGATCCGCGCAGGCGCCGCTGGTCTGACGCCATGGCGTACCGCCAGAATCGCGGCCGACGAGCCTCCCGCCCTGCGGATCGGGCAGGATGACGGCGTGCTGAAGCCTGTCACCCTCCGGTCGATCCTGCCCGATGACCAGTCCCTCGTGGAGCGGCTGTGGCAGCTGTACCGGCACGACCTGTCCGAGTTCCGCGGCTCACTGCCGGACGACGCGGGCCTGTTCACCCCTGGGCGCCTGCCGACCTACCGCACCGACCCGAACAGCTCCGGCTACCTCATCTGCCAGGACGGGCGACCCGTGGGCTTCGCCTTCGTCTCCGGCGTGGAGATCCAGCCGCTGCGCGTCGCCGAGTTCTTCGTCGTGCGAGCCGTGCGCCGCTCGGGTGTGGGCCGTCTCGCCGCCCGGCAACTCCTCAGCAGGCACCCGGGCGCCTGGGAGATTCCCTTCCAGGAGGAGAACCCGGGCGCCGCCCGCTTCTGGCGCCGGCTCGCCGTCGAGGTCTGCCCGACGGGCCACCGCGAGGAACGGCGTGCCGTACCCGGCAAGCCGCACATCCCCGCGGACACGTGGCTCCTGCTGGACGACGTCGAGGTGCCTGATCAGGACGAGTCCGAGGCGTGACCGCCCACACGCCCGAGCGCAGGCGTCAGATCGGGCCGCTGGTGTAGATCTCCGTGCTGCTCTCGTTGCCGATGAACGGGTTGTTGACGGCCCACAACAGGCCCTCGTCGTACTCCGGCACGTCGAAGTTGCACAGGACCCAGCCGGCGTCCGCTCCGCTGGTGTTGATGCACTGCCGACTCCAGTCGGGTCCCTGGATCGTCCCGGCGGCGGACGCGCCGTTCGCCTTGGTGTCCTTCACCCAGACCCGGTCCCCGTACGCGGCGAAGCATGCCTTCGCGCCGGTCGTCGACACGCACCACACGTCGACGCCGTTGGCGGCCGGTGGCGCACCGCTCGGCGTGCCCGTGGCCGCCGACGCCGCCGAGGCGGTTCCGACCAGAACGAGAGCCACTGTCGTCGGCACCATGACCAGCGCACCGACCCTCCGTGCATCCGGCTTCCTACGCATCCGCGTCAGCTCCCCCAGCGTTCACGATGATCGTCATTCCGGTGCAGGACGGTAGCAGCCGGGTAACCGCCTCACGAAGCCGATGTGGACGTTGACTCATCATGGGCCTGCCACCAGCCGGCGTTGCATCGGCACGACGCCAGTCAGCGACACGGCTACCATCCCCTCGTGATCGAGGAGTTGGTCAGACGTGCTGGCGCCGAGGACGACGACGCGATCGAGGAGTTGTCCGCGATCGCCGACACCGATCCGGGAAGGCTGACTCCGCATCTGGGTCTCCTGCTCGACCTCGACGTGCTGTGTCCGGCAAAGTTGTACCGCGCGGCGGACGCCGACCTGGTCCGCCGGGTCGTCGAGCAGGTCGACGGCGGCCGGACGCCCGGTCTGTTGAACGACCTGTTCATGATCCTGGCGCACAGCGCCCACCCGTCCGCCGAGAGCGCCCTGCGTCGCTGGTCGACGCAACCTCCGGCGGGCTCGGACGAGCTGTACGTCAACGCGCTCGGCTACGCCCACGAGGGCGGCTGGGCGGTCGGCTCGGACGGCCGGCGACGCGACCTGTGCGGCGACACCGCGTACCGGTGGGTCATGCGCGAAACAGCGCCGGGCGCCGATCGGCCCGGCTGCCCGTGGTGCGCCTCGCCGCTCTGGGTCGCCGCGGACCTGGACACCACGGATGCCGACGTCGCTGCCGCGCTTGCCCATACGGGGTGGTCCGGGCGGTTGGTGATCGAGACCTGCCACTTCTGCGCCTGCTTCACGACGCTGTACAGCCAGGTCACGTCGACCGGTGGCACCACCTGGTGGGCCGGCAACACCCGCCCGGACTACCTGCCGGACGATGACGAACCGGAGGACCCCCCGACGCTGGCACCGGTCGTCGGGCAGGCCCTGGCGAGCCCCTATCAGGTCAGCGCCTGGAACCAGGGTGGATCGACGCTTGGCGGCTGGCCCGAGTGGATCCAGGACGCCGAGCACGCCGACTGCCCCGGTTGCGGCGAACCGATGGACTACGTGGGTCTGATCGCCGGCGCGGACCTGGACGACTACGGCGAGGGCGCCTACTACCTGCACCTGCACCAGCCGTGCGGGTTCGCCGCGGTGAACTACCAGCAGAGCTGATCCGCCGAGAAGGCCCTACGACTCAGAACCACGTCCAGGGGCGGATCGCGCTCCACACACGTCCGCGCATCCGCGCCCGCCGCGGGTGGAGGAAGAGCTCGATGTCCTCCAGCGCGTTGCCGGCGTTACCCCTGATGTGTGGCAGCGCCCGGGCTCGGCGCAGGGCGGCGACCACCCGGCGTTCGTCCAGTTGTCGGTAGACCCTCGCGAGATGCCCCAGGCACGTCGCGGCGAGCGCGCTGACCTGGCGATCGTCGTGTTCGAGCAACCGGAGGTGCAGTTCCTGCGACTCTCGCCAGTCCCCGTCTCCGTACAGGGCGGTGCCGACCATGGCGTTCAGCGCGGCCGGCAGATCGCCGCGGTCCAGCGCGGCGCGTACCTCGTCCGGTGTCGACGGCGGCGGGTTGTGGAAGACGTGATGCTCGTGACGCACCGGCGCATCCTTTCTCATCCCGCGCTGCGGCGTGTGGTCCGGGTCGTCGCCTCGGTCGGCAGCGAAGAACTTCGCCGGCGCCGGAGCAGTTGAAGGTAGGGAACGGCACCGGTGTTGGCTGGGCGTAGGTTCACCGAGTGACCGTGTACGACATCGCCGCCACACTGCCTTCCATCGAGGTGCTGCGGGACCGCTGCAAGGCACTCGCCGTGCTGGAGCGCATCGTCGACAGTGGCGAGCCCTACTACGCCTACACCCGGGCCTGGGGTGACGACGAGGCGGCGCTGATGGACAACGGCAGCGGCGATGAGTGGACCGTGGTGTTCACCGCCGCAGGCGCATTCATCCGCGCGTTCGACCACGAGTCGGCGATGAGTCCCTACCGCGATCCGGACCACGAGTTGTGGGCCGGACTGCTCGCCGGCCTGCCGGCGGTGTTCCGTCCGCTGATCGACGAGCCGGCGTTCGGCGACGAGGAGGGCCGGTTCGTCGCCACCGCCGTCCTGTGGCGGCTCTCCAGTGATGATCGCTGGCACGCCGGCGAGGGCATCACGTTCCCCCCGCTCCGCGGACCGCACGGCGACAACGCCCCGGACGGCTCCGACCTGCTTGAGATCATGCTCGACGACATCGCCGACCGGTACGTCGAGTTCGCCGAGGACTACTACGAGATCGAGGTGGATCGGGGGGTGGTCGAGCACGTCGTCGCGCACCGTCCGCTCACTGACGTCGTCGTGCAGGCTCTGAACCCGGAAGTGACAGTTGGCCGGCTGCGCAGGGACATCGCCGCGATTGGATATCCGATCGCGGCGACGTGACGTCAGGCCCGAAGGCGACGGGTTGGTTACCTTGACTCGGCAGCAGACCTGGTCCGAGGGAGCTATCCGTGGCACTTGGCAGCGAGCAACGTCGTCGAGAACGCAGGCCGCGCATCGAAGGGCTGTTCGCCGGTCGGCAGGTTGACGCCGCGCTCGACCTCCTGCACCTCATGGACATGGCATGGCACGACTGCTACGGCCCCCGGGAGCTGGAGGTGCCGGCTGCCGTGCTCGACGATGTCCTGCTGCTGGCGGAAGGTGACCTCGCCGCCCTGATCACCGTTGCTCGCGAGGCGGTCATCGACTTCCGTGATGTCCGGGTCGCCGCCGACGCACGACGTACGAGGAGCGAGTAGCGGTACGAGTGGATGCGCCGGCCACCCCGCTAACGTCGGTGTAGTGGCAGCAGTGGCAGCGGGAGCCTTTCGTCGGACGGCCATCGAGCGATCTGACCAGCGGGTCGCCTGGGAACGGGCGGACCAGGCCTTCTTCGCCGCCGGAGCGTGTCACATCCTCGCCTGGGTCTGTCGAGAGTCGTACCCGGAGCGGTCGATCGAGGTGGCGGCGGTGCGGGTGGCAGGCGACCGACAGATCTTCCACGTCTACGCCGTCTGGGACGGTTGGACGTTCGACCATTCGGGCTGGAACCGGGAGGTGGACCTGCTGACCGTCAACGCGGAGTTCGAGGGCCGCCCGCTGGAGCGGGTCGGAATCACTGTCGACCTCGCCGGGTTCTGTGCGGAGCACCACCACCGTTTGCCGGACCGGTACTGGGCTGACCCGCTCCCCCGTGCTCGCGGTTACGTGGACCGACACACCCCGCCCTGGGCCTGAGGGGAGGGGCCACGGGCGGCGGCTGCGGCGACGGTTGCCAGGTCTTCGCTCGAGAAGCCGGTGCGGCTCAGCACGGCCAGGGACTTGTTCGTTGCCAGCGTGCACAACGCCAGCTCTGCCGCCTCCTGCTCGCCGGCCCCCGCCGCCAGCAACGCCTGCCGCAGCATCGCCCGCAACCCGTCGATCATCGCGCGGACCATCGCCTGACCCTCCGCGTCGAGGGCGGGGAACTGCGTTGCCGACACCGTGAGCAGGCAGCCATCCGGGACCGTCGGGTCGGCGATGCGGTTCAGGGTGACCTGCAGGTAGGCGGCCACGACGGCGCTCGGGCTCGGGTGGGGGCCGGACAGGGCCTGCTCGTACAGCGGATGGTAGGTCTGCGCGTACCGCTCAAGACTTTTGCGGAAGAGGGTGCTCTTGTCGCCGAAGGTGCCGTAGAGCGAGCCCCGGCCCAGGCCCGTGCCCTCGGTCAGGCGGTCGATGGAGGCCTCCGAATAGCCCCAACGCCAGAAGACGTGCATCGCACGTCGTAGCGCCTCGTCCACGTCGAATTGCTTGCGGCCCGCCATGGTCCGTCAGTCTACACATCTTGTAACGATCGTTCCAACGGTCTTGTATCGATCGTTCCAAGATGCGTATGGTGCCGCCATGACAAACCTGAGTTCGCTACGGCTGCCCGACGGGTTCACCGACATCTTCACCAGCCGGATCGTGGAAGTGAACGGGCTGCGGCTGCACGCCGTCACCGGCGGGGACAGCCCGCCGCTGCTGCTTGTCGGCGGGTGGCCGCAGACCTGGTACGCCTGGCGGGAAGTGATGCCCGCGCTCGCCCGCGAGCACACAGTCGTCGCCGTCGACTCGCGCGGAGCCGGGCTCTCCGACAAGCCCGACGGCGGTTACGACGCCGGCACCCTCGCAGCCGACCTGGTCGCGCTGATGGCCGCGCTCGGGCACGACCGGTTCGACGTGGTCGGCCACGACATCGGCACGTGGACCGGATACGCGCTGGCTGCCGACCACCCCGATCGGGTGGGCCGACTCGCCGTCCTCGAAGCGATGATCCCCGGTCTCTCGCCGTCCCCGCCGGCCTTCAGCCCGGCGGCGGTCAATCAGAAACTCTGGCAGTTCGGCTTCAATCGGCTGACCGACCTCAACGAGGAGCTGGTCCGGGGGCGGGAGCGGCTCTTCTTCGGCTGGCAGTTCGCCACCAAGGCCGCCACCCCCACGGCGATCCCCGCGTACGCCGTCGACGTCTACGTCGACGCGATCGCCGCGGACCCTCGCGCGCTGCGGGCGAGCTTCGAGTACTACCGGGCGCTGGACGAGACGATCGCGCAGAACGAGCAACGCAGCAAGACCCGGCTGACGCTGCCGGTGCTCGCCGTCGGCGGCGCGCTGTGGAGCGGGGCGAGCGCCGAGAAGACGATGCGGCTGGCCGCCGACGACGTCACAGGGGTTGTTCTCGACGGCTGCGGCCATTACCCCGCCGAGGAGCAGCCGGCGCGGTTCACCGAGATCCTGGAGGACTTCCTGCGGTGATCGCGGCGTTTCTCCGCGCCGGTGCCGCCCTGGCCGGGTCACCCCCGACCAGGGCGCGGCGACCGTGTCATCCGACCCGAACGTCCCGGTCCGACGCGGCCGGCTCGGCGGCCGGCGACGGCGCCCGCCCGGGCAGCAGGAGCGGGGTGGCGAGCAGGAGAACGCCGGAGATGGCGATCGCCGCGAGAGGGCCGGTGACTGTCGCGAGGACGCCCCAGATCACCACCAGGGCGGCCTGGACGAGCCTGCTGACGGCACTCCACGTGCTGAGGACGCGGGCGGTGTGGCCCAGCGGGGTGCGGTGCAGTCGTTCGGTCGCGTAGATCGGGTTGAAGACACCCATGCAGGTGATCAGCAGGCCCTCGACGACGATCACGGTGACGAGCCCGGGGATGCCGGGCTGGACGAACGCGAGACCGACGGGGAAGAGCGAGCGCAGCCACCCGGAGACCAGCATGACCCGGCGCCGGCCGTGGCGGGCCACGAGGCGCGCGGACACGCGGGCGCCCACCAGGCCGCCGAGCGCGGGGACGCCGAAGGCGAGGCCGTACTGCCAGGCCGGGAAGTGGTACTGGCCCAGCAGCAGGACCGTCAGCAACGGCGCGGGGGCCATGATGAGGCCGCCGACCAGGATCGAGTTGAGGAACAGCCCGCGCAGGACACGGTCGTGGAGGATGAACCGCCAGCCGACCAGGAGATCCGCGGCGCGCAGCCGGCCGGCCCGGTCCCGGGGCGTCGCGACGTCGCCGCCGCGGATGCGCAGGACCGCGAGCGCCGACAGCAGGTAGCTGAGGGCGTCGGCAGCGACGGTGACGACCGGGCCGAGCAGCCCGACGAGCGCGCCGCCGAGGGGTGGGCCCACCGCCGTCGCCGTCCAGTTCGTGGCCTCGAACCGCCCGTTCGCCACCAGCAGATGGTCGCCGTGGACGAGATACTTGAGGTACGCGCCGGTCGCGGCGGTGAAGGCGATGCTCGCGGTCCCGGTGATGACGGAGACGACAAGCAACTGGCCGTAGGACAGCAGACCGAGGGCGTACGCGAGTGGGACACTCGCCATGGCCACGAACCGGATCAGGTCCATGGCGACCAGCACTGGCCGCTTCGCCCGGTGCTCGACCCAGGGCCCGAGGGAGAACGCCACGATCGCCGCGACGGCCGGCCCGACCGCCGCCAGGACCGACACGGCGAACGCCGGCGAGTGCAGCACGCGAACCGCGATAAGCGGGAACGCGCCGAAGGCGAACCACGTGCCGTACGTGCTGACGGCGTAGGCCGACCACAGCCAACCGAAGCTGGCCCCCAACCGCGCGCGCATCCGCCCCCCTCGTGGCACCCGACGTTCGGGTCCGGGCAGCACACCAGCGCCGGCGACGTCGGCGCAAACAACCGGCGCTCGGGCGTGTCACAACCATCGGTTGTACGGGTGGATGATGATCGGGTGGATACCGAGGCGCTGCGATCGTTCGTCCGGGCGGCCGAGTTCGGGCAGTTGCAGCACGCTGCCGAAGAGCTGGGCGTGACGCAGCAGGCGGTGTCGAAGCGGATCGCGGCTCTGGAGCGCGCGCTCGACGTGCGGTTGTTCACGCGTACTCCCCGAGGGGTCGAGCTGACGCTCGACGGCCAGGCGTTCCTCCCGCACGCCCGGGGCGTCGTGGCCAGGGTGGACCGCGCCCTCGCGGCGATCAGACCGGGCTCGCGGGCCCTGCGGATCGACGTCCTCGGCCTGCGGTCCGCGCAGGCCGTCGTCCTGCACGACTACTGGCGGTCACATCCGGAGACCACGCTCGACGTGGTGACCCTGCGGGTCGACGACCCGCGCGCGGCGGTCGCCGCCGTGCAGGCGGGCGACGTCGACGCCTCGTTCCGGTCGGCCACCGACCCGGCCACGTTGCCGCGCGACGTGCGGATGATCCATGCGTTCGACTCGCCGCTGGAACTCCTCGTCGGCCCGCGACACCCGCTCGCCTCCGCGCGCACACTGACACCGGCCCAGCTGCGCGGGCACCGGATCTGGATCCCGGGCATCGCGCCGCGCAGCGAGTGGTCCGACTTCTACGACCAGCTCGCCACCGACTTCGACCTGCGCATCGACGCCGCGGGGCCGCACTTCGGCGACGAGGTGCTCCTCGACGTCCTCGCGGACTCCGCCGACGTGGCGACAGTCGTCGGCGCGCGCGACAGGTACGTCTGGCCGACGAACCACGACCTGCGCCGCATCCCGATCGGGAAGCCCACGCTCGCGTACCCGCTCTCGCTCATCCTGCCGCGAGCGAACCCGCACCCGGGGTTGCGGGCGGTCGTCGACCACTGCGCGAGCCTGGCACCGCCGCCCTCCCCGACCTGGCGGCCGTCCTGGGCGCTGACGCGGTGAACCGGCGCGCTGGCAGATCCGGTGCCGGTCAGCGTGGACTCCGCCCACTGCCGAGCTGCGACAATGCGCGTTCGGGCCCACGCAGCGGGGCTCGCCTCGGTGGCGGCGACTAAAGATTTTCCGGGGCCGTGTCGATGCGCCGGCCGCCCGTTCGACGTGGGGGTGCGCGGGTCGAGAGGCGGCCCGCCGGAGGAGGAGAACGCGATGTCGACGTACATGCTGATCTTGCGAGGCACCGACGAGTCGAACGCGGCCCTGATGGCCTCGATCGGCGAGGCGATGGCCGCGACCCGGACGTTCATCGAGGAGATGGTCACGGCCGGCGTCCTCCTCGCGGCCGAGGGGCTTGACGATCCGGCCCAGGGTGTCGTGGTCGACTTCGGCGGCGAGGCCCCGGTGGTCACGGACGGGCCGTACGGCGAGACGAAGGAACTGTTCGGGGGCTACTTCCTGCTCGATGTCGCGTCGAAGGAGGAAGCGGTGGAGTGGGCCAGGAGGTTCCCGGCGGTCCGCGGCTCCAAGATCGAGGTCCGGCGGGTGGCCGGGGCCGACGAGGTCCCGGGCGACGGCCGGCCCTGATGGGTACGGCCGACGTCGAGGCCGTCTGGCGGATCGAGTCGGCGCGGATCGTCGCCGCGCTGACCCGGTTCACCGGCGACTTCGGGCTGGCCGAGGACGCCGCCCAGGAGGCGGTGGCCGAGGCGCTGGTGTCGTGGCGGCGTGCCTCCCCGGCCAATCCGGCCGGTTGGCTGATGGCCACGGCCCGTCGGCGGGCCATCGACGCGATCCGCCGCCGAAGCGCGCTCCGGGAGCGGTACGCCCTGCTGGCGGCCGACGCGGCAGTCGACTCGGCAGTCGACCCGGTGGCCGGCTCGGCAGTCGACGAGGACATCGACCCCGACCGGATCGACGACGACGTGCTGGCGCTGATGTTCGTCAGCTGCCACCCCGTGCTCTCCCCCGAGGCCCGGGTGGCGCTGACCCTGCGCGTCGTCGCCGGTCTGTCCAGCGAGGAGATCGCCCGCGCGTTCCTCGTGCCCGTGCCGACCGTGCAGGCCCGCATCACCCGCGCCAAGAAGACCATCGCGGCGGCCCGGGTGCCGTTCGAGCTGCCGCCTGCTGCCGAGCGTCGGGAGCGACTGGGAGGCGTGCTCAGCGTCCTGTACGTGATCTTCACCGAGGGGTCGACCGCCACGTCGGGCGACCGGTTGCTGCGCCCCGACGTCGCGTACGAGGCGATCCGGCTGGCCCGTACGCTTGCCGCGCTCGTGCCGGACGAGCCGGAGGCGCACGGTCTGCTCGCGTTGTGCGAGCTGACGGCTGCGCGCTTCCCGGCCCGGACCGGCCCGGACGGCTCGCCGGTCCTGCTGGAGGACCAGGACCGGCGGCGGTGGGACGGCTCCGCGATCCGTCGCGGGCTGGCCGCGCTGGCCAGGGCGTCGACGCGCGGGCTCGGCCCGTACGGCCTGCAGGCCGCGATCGCCGCCACCCACGCGTCGGCGTCCTCGGTCGAGGCGACCGACTGGGACCGGATCGTCGTGCTCTACGAGGCGCTCGGCCGGGTCGCGCCCTCACCGGTGGTCGACCTCAACCGGGCCGTCGCCGTAGCCATGGCCTCGGGCCCGGCGCGGGCTCTGGCCATCGTGGACGAGCTGATCGCCGCGAACCGGCTCCCCGGATCGCACCTGGTCCCGACCGTACGTGGCGAGTTGCTGACCCGGCTCGGACGGCGACCGGAGGCGCGCGCCGAGCTGGAGCTGGCCGCCGGGCTGTGCGCCAACCAGCGCGAACGCTCGGTGCTGCTGCGCAAGGCGGCCACGCTGGGTTGACGTTATATTGACACTTGTCGTTACAGCAGTGATAGTAACTGCGTACCGCTCCCATCGGATCGCCTGTGGGGACCCCGCCGGGTGGTCGACGTGTTCGCCTCGACCTGGCCCGTGGCCTGCGCTGACCACTGCTGTCGCAGCGCGAACGACAAGCCGCCACCGTCGCCGCAGGGAGCCCACCGTGACATCCGTTGGAGGGTGCATGAGAAGGAGATCGACGATCTACGCGGGGCTGGTGACAGTCGTCGTCCCGGTCGCCTCGGTGATCATGGCGCTCGGCGCGACACCGGCCGGCGCCGCCGTCGGCGGTTCCGGGCCGTATCCCGCGGACTACGAGACCTCGGCAAGCCTGGCCAACCACACCATCTTCCGACCCCAGACGCTCCCCTCCGAACGCCTGCCCATCCTCGTCTGGGGCAACGGCGGGTGCTCGGCCAACGGCCTGTCCCAGGGCAACTTCCTGCGCGAGATCGCCTCGCACGGCTTCCTGGCCATCGCCAACGGCGCCCCGAACGGATCCGGCTCCACCACCTCCCAGATGCTCACCCAGTCGATCGACTGGGCCGTCGCGGAGAACTCCCGACAGGGCAGCAAGTACTTCAACAAGCTCGACACGACAAAGGTCGCCGTCGCGGGCTTCTCCTGCGGAGGGCTTGAGGCGTACGCCGTCTCCGGCGACCCGCGCGTCACCACGACCGGCATCTTCAGCAGCGGCCTGCTCAACGACGCCGACGACTACCAGCTCAGGAGGCTGACCAAGCCGATCGCGTACTTCGTCGGCGGGCCCAGCGACATCGCCTACCCCAATGCCATGGACGACTGGGGCAAGCTGCCGGCCGGGCTCCCCGCCTTCATGGGCAACCTCAACGTCGGTCACGGCGGCACCTACGACCAGCCCAACGGCGGCGAGTTCGGCCGGGTGGCGGTGCTCTATCTCAAGTGGCGTCTGAAGGGTGACACCACGGCCGGCGCCAACTTCGTCGGCGCGGACTGCGGCCTGTGCCACAGCCAGTGGACCGTCCAACAGAAGAACCTGACGCTCGACGGCGGCACGCCGCCCACCACGCCCCCACCGACCACTCCCCCGCCGACCACGCCCCCGCCCACCACGCCGCCACCGACCACGCCACCGCCCACCACGCCCCCGCCGACCGGCGCCCCGGGCTGCACCGCCGTCTACTCCGTGCAGGACCAGTGGAACGGCGGATTCGTCGCCACCGTGACCGTCACCGCGGGGACCTCGGCGCTCACCGGCTGGCGGGTCACCCTCACCCTGCCGAGCGGGGCGTCGGTCAGCTCGCTGTGGAACGGCGTCGCCAGCGGCACCAGCGGCACCGTCACCGTCGCCAACCAGAGCTACAACGGACGACTGGCGGCGGGTCAGGCCACGAGTTTCGGGTTCCAGGGCACCGGAAACGGCAGCGGCACCACCGCCGCCTGCACCGGCAGCTGACGCTTGTCGGCTCGGCGGGCCGGTGCCTCCGCGCCGGCCCGCCGAGATCCACTCGGCTTCCAGGAAGTCGGGGTGTTCGCTGACCGGGGATGGACCGGTTTCACGGAAGCCGAGTGGATCACGCGGCGGGACAGGTCAGGCCTGTCGCCACACCTGGAACGTCTGCTGAACGTGCCACGTGCCGTCGGGCTGCCGTGCCTCGTTGCGCCAGCGGAACTCGTTTGCGCCGATGTCGGAGAAGGTCCACCGCAGATCCCCGCCGTCGAGCACGATCTGCTCGCCGACGCGAGCCGCCCGGAAGGTGTGCGTCCGATGCCGGCCCGGCCCCACCCACGTCGAGCGCCAGATCCCCGGACCGGCGCCGGGATCGGGGAACCGCACGCTCACGCCGTGTTCGACCCCGGGCAGGATCCAGACATCGGTCGTCGCCCGACCGGCCAACGCGTACCCGAAGTGCCACTCGCCGCGGCGGACGGACGAGGACCCGTCGGGGTCGTACTCGGTGCAGTCCAGCGCCCAGGAGCCCGTGAACTGGCCGAACAGGCTGAGGTCGACGCCGTCGGCCGGGCCGTCCGCGAGGAAGGCGGCACCGACGGCGAGGGATGAGGGGCGCGGCATGCCGCAACGATAGCCAGCGTGACGGCCACCCGCCCGCCGTCGCGGGCACGCACTCAGGAGGGCTGCGGGGCCTGGTAGGGCGGGGCAACACCCCAACCCCAGCGTGGTACGGGCGCCTGCCGGACCGGGTCCGCGGCCGGCTGCGAATTGTGTACGGCCAGCCGCGTGCCCCACTCGAGGTAGCTCGTGAAGGCGGCCCGGAACTCCGGATCATCGGGCAGGCCGACCTCGTCGGCGGCGTCCGTCATGAGGTTTACCCACCGTCGACGCTGCGCCTCGCTGATCGCCCTGCCCAGGTGCTTGCCGACCATGTGGCGGTAGCCGCCGCGCTGGCCGGTGTAGGCAGCCGGCCCACCGAAGACCTCGGCGAGCCAGACCGCCACGTACCGGGCGTGGTCGGGGTCCATGTTCGCGAACATCGGCGCGAGAAGGTCGTCCGACCGGACCAGGCGATAGAACGCGTCGCAGAGCTTCGTGAACGCGTCGGTGCCTCCGGCCCACTCGTACAGGCTCGGCGGCGCGGCGCCACCGGGACCGGCGACCGAGGTTCGGGCGTAGTGCCGCATCTCCTCGATGTCCTCGACGTACGGCTTGACCGCGGCGAAGAACCGCCCGAACACCGGGCCGCCCCGGAACCCGTTCAGGTGCTCGTCGACTGACGTCCAGGTGATGCGCAGCACGTGACAGGCGGGGTCGTCCAGACAGCGGCTCAGCTCGTAGTCCACGCACTCCGGCGCCGCCCTCAGCTCGCCGGCGGCCCGCTCGTACGCCGCCTCGAAGCCCTCCAGCCGCTCCGGCGGCACGCGGTACCTGATGTACTCGATGACCATGGGTACAGCCCAACACCCACGGCGACGATGATCAAGTACGCACCATCTGGTGCGTACCATTCGGTGTGTACCGGAGGGGGCCACGATGGCCAAGCGTTACCACTGCCCGGTGGAGTTCGCCGTCGACGTCATCGGCGGCAAGTGGCGGCCGGTGATCCTGGCCCACCTCAAGGAGGGCGTCCACCGCTATGGCGAACTGCGCCGCCGGATGCCCGGGGTCAGCGAGAAGATGCTGACCCAGCGGCTGCGTGAGCTGGAGGCCGACGGGCTGATCCTGCGACACGACCACGAGACCTCGCCACCGCACGTGGAGTACCGACTCACCGAGGAGGGACGCAGTCTGGCCCCGGTGTTGCAGGCCCTCTACGACTGGGGCGCCGCGCGGGCGGCGCGTACCGGCACCACCATCGAGGAGACCGGTTGAGCGGTTCCACCGGCTCTGCTGCCGTGGCGAATGACCGCACGTTGGAAGAAGTCCCCGTCCGAGCGAATGGCCGATACTGCTCGACGTGAGTGAAATGGCAGGTCCGGACCGCTGGAGTGTGGCCAACACGGCACTGCGGGCGGCTGCCGACCGGTTCACCGGCATGGTGGCCACCGCACTCTCGCCCACGGTCAAGGTCACCGCCGACTGGACCCTCGCCGACACCGTCGCACACGTGGTGTCGATCGCGGTGCTGTACGTGTCCAGGATGGAGGGCACCGAGGTCGCCATCCGGGTGCCGGGCCTGGAGGACATGCTCGCCGTCACGAACGTCGACACGGTGGCCGACGTCAACGACCACGTGCTCGCCCACTTCACCGAGCGGGACCCGCGAGTCCTGCTGTCGCAGCTCGACACCGCTGTCGCCCACCTCCTGGCCACGACCGCCGATCCGCGCTCGACGGTGAGTTGGCTGGGCAACGCGCGGGTGACGGTCGGCGGCCTGTTCGCCCACCTGACCAACGAGCTGCTCGTGCACGGCTGGGACATCGCACGGGCACTGCGCCGACCGTGGCCGATGCCTGACGAACACGCCGCGCTCTACTGGGAGCTGTTCATGTTCGACATGCTGCGGGACTCGTACGGGGTGCTGCTCAACACCGCACTGCCGATGCCTCGCCACCACGTGTCGGTGCAGTTCCGCTCGCGGTTCACGCCGACCACGACGCTGACGCTTGGCGACCGCAGAGTGTGGATCGCACCGCCCGACGATCCGTTCGACGTGCGCGTGCGGTTTCGGCCCGCCCGGTTCAACCTGATGATGTTCGGCCGGATCGGCATCGCTCAGGCGGTGCTGCGGCGCGACGTCGTCATCGGCGGGCCGAGGCCGTGGCGGCTGCCCGCCTTCCTCCGGGTCGTGCACATGCCCAACGGTCGGCTCGCGCCGGCGCCGGGGCGACCGAGGGCATGATCGCCGCGCGGCCGGTCGGCTGTCAGCTGGCCCGGTAGGTGAGGTAGCGGCCCTCCGGCCAGCTGTGGACGTTGTTGAGCTCGGTTGCCGGGCCGCTGCAGTCGGGGGTCCGGTAGCCGGGCACCGAGCCGAAGCCACCGCTCCAGGTGAGCATCCAGGCGGCATCGGCCGGGACCTGGTGGCAGATGCCGTCCGGGGCGGCCAGCCTGCCGGCCACCTCGGTCGGGTAGCTCGAGTAGAAGACCAGGCCCTGGTCGGGGCTCTGGAACGGCTCGCCGGCCGCTGCGGGCGACCCCGGCAGCGTCACGGCCAGCGTGGTGAGCAGAGCGGCGGTGAGACCCGCGGCGAGCCGGTGGGCGGATGTGCGCATGAGCGTCCTTCCGGGACGGCGTTCAGGGAGCGGACCGAGACCTGACTCAGCCCAGAGTTAGAGTGACACACATCAATGCGGTAGGCCATCCAGGCGAGTCGTTACACTGCACGGCCATGCGCTCCGGCGAGATCCTCGACCAGCTCGACACCGCAGCCGGAGACTTCAGGTTCCCGGACCTGGGCCACGGCTACTACTACGCGGTCGATGCGCGGCTGCACGCGTACCGCGACGCGCACCGGTGGGCGCTCATCGTCGAGACGGTGGGTTACTCGCCCAGGGCCGGAAACCTCATCGACGTCCTGCACGTCTTCGGCAACTGCCTCACCGAGGGGCAGCCGGGCTACGGCAACGAGGACTTCCTCGGTCGCGTCGACAACCCCGACGAGATCGAGGACATGGACGAGCCCGAGATCTACTGCGGAAACCCGATCGTCGTACGCGGCCGGCGGATCCCGGTGGCAGCCGAACCGGGCGAGGAACTTGTCGACGTGCTTCGCCGGCTCGTTCCGGAGCACCGGGAGCTGCTCCTGGCCGACGAGGTCGAGCTGCGGCGGCGGATCCCGGCCGACCTCCCGGAGATCCTGCGGTTGGATCAGTGGCACCACCCGGACCCCGCCCGGGACACCCTTCCCAGTCAGTCAACGACCTTCCGTCAGCTCGCCGACGTGCTGGCGACAGGGGACGCGGGTCGGTACGCACCAGACCTGCCTCCCAACACCCACTGGTCCCACTGGCCGGAGTCCGGGAACCTGTAGCGCCCACCTCGGCCGGCGGACGCTCTGGTCGGAAGCCAGGGCTGGTACGCCGACGTCCGCGTCGCCGGTGATCACGTCGTGATCTTCCCCGGGCGGATCTTCCGGTACGTCATTGCTGATGACGCGGCGCGCGCCGAGGCTGAGAGGTGCGGGAGGCGCGCTGGCGTTCCCCCCGCACCAGCGCGGCAGATCAGTGCTCCGACTCACCCGGTGCCGGATCGGGAAGGCTCGCGACGACGAGCTCCACCGCTTCCACTGCTGTCGTGGCCTCACCGACAAGCTGTTCATAGCCTGGGGTGAAAACCCGGTAGGGAGGGCCGCCACAGACGATGAAGGGCAACTCTTCCCTCGGGACAGCAGGGTACGGTTGCCGCGCGTACCTGAAGAACTTCAGCGTCCCGTGCGTGGGAAACGGGAAG
Source organism: Micromonospora lupini str. Lupac 08 (assembly GCF_000297395.2). Taxonomy (GTDB): domain Bacteria; phylum Actinomycetota; class Actinomycetes; order Mycobacteriales; family Micromonosporaceae; genus Micromonospora; species Micromonospora lupini. Next base: position 4,143,385 of record NZ_HF570108.1, read on the forward strand.
AGCGTTCGCAGCGTCGGGTCTTCGTAGGCGGCCTTCACGACCGGATCGCCCGACCACCAGCCAGATGTGCCGTGAACGAGCTCGCGCCAGGATTGGGCGGCCTCGATCTTTTCGTCCATCGTGGCATCCTCCCACCGCACCGACGCGCCGATCGCAGCAGATTACGCTTCTGGTCACCGCGAACGATGGCGTGCTGCAGACCTGGGGAGAGTGTGGGGTGAGCCTCGACATCTCGGTGTGGACACCGGACGACGACGCCTACGCCGGTCGGAGTGTCCTCGCGGACCCGCCCGGCACCAGCACTGCCGTAGGAGCTGAGAACTTTCGTCACACGTTGTGGGGCTCCGCGGCCGCTCGGCATCTCGGCGCGACGTTCCTGCCGCAGCTCGCCGACATCACTGTCGAGAACCGTGGGAATCTCCAGATCGCTCCGAGCCAGCTCGACGCCTTCGAGCGAGAGTGCGGGCTCCTGGCAGACAACGTCGAGCACCTTTCCGCCGCGACGGGATACGACGCGAGACGCATCCTCCACCACCTGACCAACATGCGACACGCCGTGGAGCGCGCCAGGGCGGTGGGCGGTGGCGTCATCATCTGGTAGGTGGCATGCGGGCGCGCCGGCTGGGTGGCGAACCTCAGGGTGTTCAGAGGTAGTCGAAGAACCGCGTGAACCACGTCGCATCGGCCGTTGGACCGAAGACCCATCCGTTGGGCCCGTCGTAAGGCGTGGCGAGGATGTGCTCGGGCACGACGAGGTAACCGAGACCGGAAAGTGCGTACTCGATTCGTTGCCGGTCGTCGGGGTGCACGTAAGGCTTCTGGTCGCTTGGACTGGACGCCCCGTAGGTGGCGAGGCCACCGAACTTGCTGACGTTCACGATCAACGACAGCGGGATCCGTGTGCGCTTCTGGCGACTGCGGCTGGCCTCGGCGGGAATCCAGATGCTCCCGAGGCTGGCAGAGTCCTGAGCCATCTCCGAGTCGCACGGGTAACCATAGGTCTCGCTCAACCGCTCTGCGAGCCGGGCGAACCGGCCCTGGGCCGGGGCGGGGTCGAAGTCCCGTGGCACCTCCAGACCGTAGCCCTCACCTCGCGACAGCCGCTCGTTCAACGCTGCGGACACGGCTGGCGGCATGACCCCCTCCACCATGGCTCGCAGGATCGACTCGCGCCCGATGCCGTCTTTCACTGGTGCGACCGGTTCGTCCAGTGCCCGGAGTATCGACCACCAGTCCTCGTCCACCATTAGAGCCGCTCCTCGACGATCGGAAAGGCCCGGCGCACGTCCGTCAGGAGCTCGTTCCGCCGCGCGGCGTACGTGCTGACCGCCGCCCAGAGCGCCTCCAACGCGGCCTGGAGCGGGTCCGCCTCGCCGGCGGCCACGAGTGCCGGCAGCGCCATCGCGACCGGGTTCACCGGGGCGTCGAGAGCCTCGCCCAGCGGATCAGCCGGGCCGAAACCCGCCGGACGCAGCGAGACGATCGAGAACGTGACGGGCGGCTCGCCGAGGATCCGCGTCCACAGTGCTCTGGAATCGGCGAACTCGGCGGGTAGCGGCAGCCCTCGATCCAGGGCCGTCCATGCCGGTGCCATCCAGTCGAGGTCCGCGATACCGGCGACGGTGAACGCCTGCCGTGCCGCCCAGATCGCGATCTGCCGCTGGATGCCGGCGTCGACGGCGGCCACCCCGTCGACCAGGTCCCGGTCCAGCAGGACGATGCCGTGAACATTGCCGCGAACCTGTCGGAGCCGCTCAGTCGGTAGACGGCCGCCCCAGCGCCGCAGCTCATCCCGCCTGCGGTACTCCTCGTCGCGACGTTCTCGCTCCAACCGCCTGCGCTGCTCGGCTTCGACCTGCTCCCACAGGCTGCGTGCGGGGGGCAAACCGGCCGCCCAGCCGTGCCAGTAGGCGGCGGCCCGGCTGGTCTGGCGCAGGATCGCGTCGGTACGCGTCGCGGCGTCACTCGGGTCGCCGCCCGTCGCGCCCTCCGGCCAGAAGCACAGCAGGTAGCGGTCCGGTCGCCGATCCATGTAGGTGTAGTCGCCGTCGTCCATCTCCTCGGGGTCGAGTCCGCCGAACGGGTCGCTCCCCGCGTCCATGCCCGTGGCGCAGTACCGCACGCGGTAGGCCGGCAGCCGGCCGGTGTCCTGCCCTTCGGGGATCAGCCGCAGCTGGGCGAGTGGCCCGTCGCCCCAGGGAACCAGGTCGACCACCGCGTCCCTCGGCCGAAGCGACACCTCCACCACCTCTTCCCACGCGTCAGTCGCGGCCGGCGGCTCACCGTCGTACGCCTCGATCCGGAAGTCGACCCGCCCGGAGTGCGTGCCGGTCATCAGGAACAGCGCGCCGGGGCAGCCGGCCCCGCAGAGGCCGTTCGCCTGCCCGGCGAACGCCCCCTCCATGTTCGGCAGCTCACGACTCGTCACGTAGATCTGCCCGTAGTCGACCGGAGCCTTGCCGTCGAAGAGAACGCGCATCGGCCGATCCTGTCATCGACCGGCGGGCGCCCGCTGTCCCCTCGCCCCTCTGAGCTGGTTCACAGTCGGTACCGTGGCAACGCCGTCCAGTGGGCCACCGTCGCATCGTCCGGGGCCTGAGCGTCGGGGCCACCGGCCATCCGAGCTTCGGCCTGCCGGACGCGGTCGATGACACCGGACGGGCCGTAAGCGGTGAGCAGTTGCAGTACGCCGGGCCAGTCGGTCAACCCGTACGGGCTGACGATCCGGCTGGCGCCGTTGCTGAGCATCGCAATGCCGTTCAGGTCGTCCACGGCACGGCTGCCGGTGACCGCCTCCCGTGCGGCGCGCGGGTCGTCCTTGGCGATCCAGTAGCCGCCCGGCCGGTTGCGGCGGGCACGCAGCGCCGTGGCGCAGGAGGCGCGGATGCGGTCGTACTCGGGAGTTCCGGGTGTGACGCCGCTCAGCGGCCGTGAACACTCCCGCCTGGCGATCACCTCGCGCTCGTCGGTGACCACCTGCGGGCCACCGCCGACATGGTCGAGGACGAGGAACGAGTCCGCGAGCAGGAGATGGTCCAGGCGTCCCCGGTGGGCGCGGACCATCAGGACGGTGGCCTGCGGACTGCGGGGGTCCGCGATGTCGCAGGTGGCGCTGTGCGCGGCGGCGACCTCACCGATGGCGCCGGCGAGGATGTCCGGGAGGTCCCGTCCGTCGTTTCGCGACAGGCCACCGAGCAGCGTGCCGCCGAGACGGTGGGTGTACCAGGCGACTCCGTGCGCGCAGAGCTCTTCGGCTCCCGGAATGCCGGCACCGTCCAGCAGCACGACGGCGCCCGGAACGGCACCGACGAAGTCCTCGTTCGGCCGGCCGGCCCTACCGGCGCTCGTGGTCAGGCTGACGCGCATTCGCGGGCACCTCGCTCAGAGCCGTAGCGCGAGCTTGCCCACGGTAGCCCGTGCCTCCAGTTCCGCGAGCGCCTTCGGCCCCTCGGCGAGCTCGTAGGTGGTGGGCTGGCCGGGGCCGAGCACCCCGGCGGCGATGAGCCCGAACAGCTCACCCATGAGCTCACCGAAGATGTGCGGTGCGGCCTGAATGAGGATGCCGATATTGAGGCCGATGACGTGAACCTGGTGCTTGTAGACCAGGTCCCAGTTGGTGATCGCGGCTTCTCCGCCGGCCAGGCCATAGACGACGACCCGACCGGTGACCCGCTTGGCGACGGTCAAACTGGCCTCAAGGGTGGCTCCACCAACCGACTCCAGCACCACGTCGACGCCCGCGCCCCCGGTCAGTCGCAGGACGTCGACGGCCAGATCGGTGCTGCGGGAGTCGACGACGTGGTCGGCGCCCAGGGCTCGTACCGCCTCGTGTTTGCCGGGTGAGGCAGTGGCAATCACCGTCGCGCCGTAGTGCTTGGCGATGGTCACCGCGGCTTGGCCCGTTCCGCCGGCAGCAGCGTGGATCAGCACGGTCTGTCCCGCGACGACCCCGCCCAAGGGCTTGAGCGCCGCCAGTGCGGTCGGCCAGTTCACGAGCAGGCCGAGCGCCTGCTCGTCGGTCCAGCCCGGCGGGACGGGGACCGCCGCAGCCGCGGGCAGCAGCAGGTACTCGGCGAATGCGCCACCTCCGATCGAGACGCCGACGACGTGAGTGCCGAGTTCCAGACCGGTCACTCCCTCGCCGATGGCGGTGACCTCACCGGCGCCTTCGATACCGGCCAGATACGGCGGCTGCGGGCCGCCCGCGAACGTGCCGTGCGCCTGCGAAATGTCGACGAAGTTGACGCCGGCGGCGAGGACCCGGATCAGCACCTCGCCGGGGCCTGGCTTCGGTACGGGCGCGTCGGTGATCAGGCGCAGGTCTCCTGGGCCCGTCAGAGATCTCTGCTGCAGGGCGCGCATGGTCGAGGCAGTACTCATGGCAACCGTCTCCTTATTGGTCGGACGACCAACAAATCCTGCATGGCTCAGTGACGGGGGTCAAGGTAATCTTGGTCGGTCGACAAAGAAATATGGAGAACCGTCATGGCAGCACGCGGCAGGCCGCGCACCTTCGACCCGGACACGGCCCTGCACCGGGCGCTGGAGGTGTTCTGGGACCGGGGTTACGAGGGAACCTCACTGAGCGACCTGGCGCAGGCCATGGGCATCGCCTCGGGCAGCATCTACGCCTGCTTCGGCAGCAAGGAAGACCTGTTCCGCAAGGTCATGGCGCTCTACGGCACGACCTCGGGCGAGCCACCCCGACGCGCGCTGCGCGAGCAGGCGACCGCCCGGGCCGCGATCCACGCCATGCTGCGCGCCACCGCTGATGAGATCACCCGCTCGGCGAAGCCGCACTACTGCATGCTCGTCCTGGCCGCGCCCACCGGAGCGGCGGAGAACCATGCGGTCCGGGAGTTCCTCGCCGACGGACGGCGTGGCCAGCACAGTGCCATCAAGGACCGGCTTGCGCGCGGGGTCACCGACGGCGAGTTCACCACGTCGTCCGTCGAGCTCGACGCTCTCGCCCGCTACTACGCCACTGTGGTGCAGGGCATGTCCGTGCAGGCGCGCGACGGCGCCACCCGCGCGGAGTTGGAAGCGGTCATCACCTGCGCGATGGCGGCGTGGGACGTACTGACCTCCACCCACCCGTAGCACGCCCAGGAATCCCCGACCGAGATCCGGATCCCCCGCCCATCAGCAGTAGGCGGTGCCGTCACGTGATCACTGCGCCAGGAAACCGCTTACCAGAGGGCTATTGACGGTCATCGTTGGGTCTCAGTAGCGTGATGCGGGCAGCGAGAAAGCGCTTTCCGACCCTCACCGTCCGACAGGGAGCGCCCCCATGCCCAAACACCTGCGCGCGTTCTGCCTCATCCTGCTCACCGTCGCCACCGTGCTGAGCACCACCACCGCCCTGCCCGCCGAGGCCGCACCCCGCTTCCGGGTGCTGGTCTTCTCCAAGATCACCAACTTCTACCACGACTCGATCCCGGCCGGCGTCGCCGCGATCCAGCAGCTCGGCGCCACCCACAACTTCGAGGTCGTCGCCACCACCGACGCGGCCGCGTTCACCGACGCCAACCTCGCCACCTTCGACGCCCTGGTCTTCAACAACACCAACTCCACGCCCGCCTCGGGGGACCTGCTCAACGCCAGTCAGCGCGCGGCGTTGCAGACGTTCATCCGCATCGGCGGCGGGTGGGCCGGCCTGCACGCCGCCTCGGCAAGCGAACGCGACTGGCCGTGGTACGAGGGCCTGGTCGGCACCATCTTCGACTACCACCCCGACTTCTCGGCCACCGGCGGCACGTACCCGGGTCGGGTCAAGGTCCTCGACCGCGCCCACCCCTCCACCCGCAACCTCCCGGAGCTGTGGGAGCAGAGCGAGGAGTGGTACAACTGGCGGACCAACCCGACCGGCAACGTGCACACCCTCGCGCAGATCAAGGTGCGCGACGGGATCAGCGGGATGGACGAGGGCGTCGACCACGCGTACTCCTGGTGCCAGCGCTACGACGGCGGCCGGTCCTGGTTCACCGCCGGCGGGCACGCCAGCTCCCGGTTCAGCGAGCCGGCGTTCCTGGAGCATCTGCGCTACGGCATCGAGTGGGCCGCCGGCGCGGTCGCCGGCGACTGCTCCGCCACCGAGACCGGGAACTTCGAACGGGTGGGTCTGGTCACCGAGAACCTGGCCGACCCCTTCGAACTGGCAGTCGCCCCGGACCGGAAGGTCTACTACATCCAGCGCACCGGCGCGCTGAAGGTGGTCGACTCCGACACGCTCCAGGTCACCACACTGCTGGACCTCGCCTACACCTCGGCGATGACCGACCAGTCCGACGGGCTGCTCGGGATGACCCTGGACCGCAACTTCGCCAGCAACGGCTGGGTCTACCTGCTCTGGTCGGACAAGACCCTCAAACAGCTCAACCTCTCCCGGTTCACGGTCGCCAACAACAGCGTCGCACTCTCCTCGGAGAAGCGGCTGCTGACCGTTCCGACGTACCGCGGTGTGGGTCGGGCCAACTCGCACATGGGCGGCTCGCTGGCCATGGACGCGGCCGGGCGCCTGTACGCCGCGATCGGGGACAACACCGACCCGTTCGCCTCCAGCGGCTATACCCCCATCGACGAGCATGCCGGGCGGGCCGCGTGGGACGCGCAGGGCACCGCCGGCAACACCAACGACCTGCGCGGCAAGATCCTGCGGATCACCCCGCAGGCCGACGGTACGTACACCGTGCCGAGCGGCAACCTCTTCCCCGCCGGCACCGCGAAGACCCGGCCGGAGATCTACGCGATGGGCATGCGCAACCCGTTCCGGATCACCATCGAGCCGCAGACGAACGCCGTGCTGGTCGGTGACTACGGCCCGGACGCCCGCGCGGCCGACCCCAACCGAGGTCCGGAGGGGACTGTCGAGTTCAACCGGATCACCGCCGCCGGCAACTACGGTTGGCCGTACTGCGTGGGCAACAACATCCCGTTCACCGACTACAACTTCGCCACCAGCACGTCCGGGGCGAAGTTCACCTGCGCGGCGCCGACGAACAACTCCCCCAACAACACCGGCCTGACCACCCTGCCGGCGGCGAAGTCGGCGCTGGTCTGGTACGCGTACTCCGCCTCCGCCCAGTTCCCGGAGGTGGGCACCGGGGGTGGCGGCCCGATGAGCGGGCCGGTGTACGACTACGACCCGGCCAACACACGCACCACGAAGTTCCCGGAGTACTTCGACGGCAAGTGGATCACGTACGAGTTCACCCGCAAATGGTTCAAGACACTCTCGATCCACAAGACCGCGCAGACCTTCACCAACTCGCGCTTCGGTCCGACCGCCGTGGGCGACCTCCAGTCGATCAACGGAATCTTCGACACCATGAGCTGGATCCAACCCTTCGAGGCGGAGTTCGGCCCGGACGGCTCGCTCTACGTCATCGACTTCGGTGAGGGCACCGGCAGCGGTCGCGGCGGCAGCAACGCCGGCGCCGGCATCTACCGCATCGACTACGTGGCCAACGGCCGGCCGCCGACCGCGAAGGTCGCCACCACCCCGGACAGCGGGCGTACGCCGCTGGCGGTGTCGTTCTCCTCGGCCGGCACGGCGGCCGGGGACGGCTCGGCACTCAGCTACGCCTGGGACTTCACCAACGACGGCACCACCGACTCCACCGCGGCCAACCCGAGCCACACCTACGCGACGGCCGGGAAGTTCACCGCCCGGCTGACCGTGCGCAACAGCGGCAACGGGCTGACCGCCAGCGCCGTCACCGACGTGGTGGTCGGCAACACCCGGCCCACGGTGACCATCACCGTGCCCGACGGCGGGTTCTTCGACTTCGGCGACAAGATCCCGTACACGGTGACCGTCACCGACCCGGAGGACACCACCATCGACTGCGCCAAGGTGACAGTCCAGACCCAGCTCGGCCACGACACGCACGCCCACCCGCTGGACGTCTACACCGGCTGCTCGGGGCTCCTCGCCACCGAGGCGGACGCCGGTGACGGCCACGGGCCGGGGCAGAACCTCTACACGGTCGTCACCGCGCAGTACACCGACGGCGGCGCGGCCGGCGGCGTACCGGCCCTGACCGGCTCGACCCGGGCGCAACTGCAACCCAAGAGCAAGGAGGCCGAGCACTTCAGCGCCCAGTCCGGCCTCACCGTGAACGACCGGGCCACCGCCCGCGCCGGCAAGCGGCTCGGCGACGTCGACCACAACGACTGGGCATCGTACGGGCCGGTGGATTTGCGCAACGTCGGCTCGGTGACGCTCGGGGTCACGAACGGCGGGCTCGGCGGCGCCATCGAGCTGCGCACCGGCTCACCGACCGGCACCCTGATCGGCACGGCCACCATCACCCCGACCGGCGGGTGGGACAACCTGGTCTCGCCCACCGTCACGCTTACCAACAAACCCGCCGGCACGACAGTCCTGTACGCCCGGTTCGTCAACGCCGCCCAGGTCGGCGGCACCCCGGACCTGCTCTCACTGGACTGGCTGCGGTTCAACGGCGCCGGCGTCAAGCAGGAACCGGGCGGGACGCTGTCGCTGGCGGCCAACCCGGCCAGTGGCGCCGCGCCGCTGACCACCACGCTGACGGCCACCGCGACGGCACCCGCCGGGCAGAGCATCACCGACTACGCGTGGGACTTCGGCGACAACAGCGCCGTCACGCACGGAGCGACGCTGCGGTCGACGAGTCACAGCTACGCGCGCAAGGGGACCTTCACCGCCCGGGTGACGACCACCTACACCAGCGGAGAGACCCGCTCGCTCAACCTGACCGTCACGGTCACCTGACCGCGGATCGGTGGCGGGCGGGGTCCCAACCGCCCGCCACCAAGCTGGCAGCCTCAATCTTGGACACTTTCCGTCATCGGCTGACGGAAAGTGTCCAAGATTGCAGATACCTGAGCGAACCGCCGGACGAAGCCCAGTGCTGTGACATAGCGCCCACACTGAGGGCCAACGAGACCGACAGCCAATCCCTACAGTCGGGCCATGAGCACCGACGAAGGCGTGCGGGCCTGGCTCCGCCGGCAGGGCGCGGAGGAGATCGCGCATCCCGGCGGGAACCTGTACGCCCACCTGTGTCGTGTCAGCGAACGACTTGCCCTGCTCGGCTGCGACAGTGACGTGCAGGCGGCGGGCCTCACCCACGCCGCCTACGGCACCGACGGTTTCGATCTCGCTCTGCTTGATCCGGCCGATCGTGCAGTGTTGCGGGATCTGATTGGCGCCGATGCCGAGGAACTGGTCTATCTGTACGGCGCCTGCGACCGTCGGCGTAGCTGGCGGGAGCTGGCCAGGACCGGCCAGGTGTTCGACCGATTCACAGATCAGGTGCGAACGCCGAACACGGCTCAGCTTCGGTCTCTCGTGGACCTGAGCATCGTCAACGAACTGGACGTCATCGAGCAGGATCCGGCCGTGGCGACCCGGCACGGCGCCTACTTCCGCGAACTGTTCGCCTCCTGGGCACCACTGGCCGGTGAGCAGGTCATCCGCGATGCGCAGCGGGTACTGCGCCGTGACTGACGGTCGCACCCGCATACGTGCCGTCTACCCCGGCAGCTTCGATCCCTTCACTCCTGGGCATGCGAACGTGGTGAACCGAGCACGCAGGATCTTCGACGAAGTGGTCGTGCTCGTCGCCGTCAACAGCTCCAAACATCCGGGACTCGGCGAAGAGGATCGAGCAGTCGCGGTCCGGGCAATTCTGCCTGCCGACTGGACCTCCGTCACTGTTGCGGCATGGAGTGGGTTGACCTCCACCTACTGCCGTCACCATGACATCGGAGTAATCGTCCGCGGCGTGCGGAACACGACCGACCTTCGGGCCGAGTATCAGCTTGCCGCAATGAACCAGTCGTTGGGGGTTCCCACCGTGTTTCTGCCCGCGCAGCCCGAACTGGCCGCACTGTCGTCGACAGTGGTTCGCACCAGGCTTTCGCCATGCTGATCATCGAAGGCGCGGGGCGGTGGACCGCGCCCGCCGGAGCCGCCAACGACTGGGTCGAACAGCTGAGAACGCCGGACCTGTCGGTGGGGACGTACTGCATCCCGGCGGGCGGTCTCGACGATCAGAGCCCGCACACCGAGGATGAGATCTACGTGGTCACCGCGGGACGGGCCCGGATCGTGACCCCGGACGGCGGGGCCGAGGTGGGGCCCGGTTCGGTGATCTTCGTACCGGCCGGCGAGGAGCACCGGTTCGTCGAGGTGACCGAGGACCTGGCGCTGCTGGTGGTGTTCGGCCCGGCGTACGGCTCGCGCGCTCCGGGTCGGCGAACCGAGTAGGACGGCCGAGGTCGCCGAGCCATGGAACTGCTCGTGTTGGGCCTGCTCGAAACGATGGGTAGCCTGCCGGGATGGCAAAGGTTGTCACCTACCTGGAGATGAACAACGCCGACGACCTGCGACCCGGCAAGGTCGTGCCGGAACTTCTCCTCCGGCGCGTGGACGGTGGTCTGCCGCTCGTGCGTACCACCGTTGCTCAGGTCGGATCCCCGTACGGGTGGCGGAGTGCGTCTCGCACGACCGACGAGTGGCGGGAGATGCTGCGGTGTCATCCGCTGCGCCAGTACTGGTTCATCACCCTGAGGGACGAGACCGTGGGCATCGCCGCGGTGGAGCCCCAGCCTGGCGGAGATGTGGAGATCACCGCTTTCGGGCTGCTGCCGGCACATGTCGGGAGGGGTCTCGGTGGCCATGCGCTGACGCTCACCATCCGCCAGGCCTGGGACAGTGCGGCAGTGGAGTCCCCGGCTGTCCGCAGGGTTTGGCTGCACACCTGCTCGTTCGACCACCCGAACGCACTACGCAACTATCAGCGACGCGGCTTGACTGTCTACCGCACCGAGGTCGAAGCCGAGTGATGCCGGGTGCCGCGCCGCCGCGCTACTGACGGTAGGTGGCCAGGAAGGTACGGATCCGGGAGACGGCGTCGTCAAGGACGTCCGTGGCGGCGAGGAAGACCAGGCGGAGGTGGTCTGGTGTGTCGAGGTTGAAGCCGGTGCCGTGGGAGATCAGGAGGTGCTGCTGTTCCAGGAGGTCGATCACCAGGCGCTCGTCATCGTGGATCTTGTGCACCTCGGGGTCGAGACGGGCGAAGAGGTAGAGGGCGCCGGCCGGCTTGACGCACTCGACGCCGGGGATGTCGACGAGGGACTTCCAGGCGTGGTCGCGTTGCTCCAGCAGGCGGCCTCCGGGGCGGGTCAGCTCCTCGATGCTCTGGTAGCCGCCGAGCGCGGTCTGGATGGCGTGCTGGGCCGGCACGTTCGGGCAGACACGCATGTTGGCGAGCAGCTGCAGCCCATCCAGGTAGTCCGAGTCGCTGCCGCTGAAGCCGCTGGTGGCGAGCCAGCCGGAGCGGAAGCCCGCAGCCCGGTAGGCCTTGGACAGGCCGCCCATGCTGACCACCGGCACGTCCGGCGCGAGGGCGGCGAGCGTGTGGTGCGTTGCTCCGTCGTACACGATCTTGTCGTAGATCTCGTCGGCGAAGATCAGCAGATCATGCTTGCGGGCAAGCTCGATCATGCCGAGCAGCACCTCACGGGAGTATACCGCGCCGGTCGGGTTGTTCGGGTTGATCACCACGAGCGCGCGGGTGCGGTCGGTGATCCGGGACGCCAGGTGCTCCAGGTCCGGCGCCCAGCCCGCGCTCTCGTCACAGCGGTAGTGCACCGCGCGACCACTGCACAGGTTCACCGCGCCGGTCCAGAGCGGATAGTCCGGGCTCGGCACCAGCACCTCGTCGTCGGTGTCCAGCAGCGCCTGGAGCACCATCACGATCAGCTCGGAGACCCCGTTGCCGAGCAGTACGTCGTCCGGCTGCACGCCGGGCACGCCGAGAGTCTGGTAGTGCTGGGCCACCGCGACGCGGGCGGAGTAGATGCCTCGCGCGTCGCTGTATCCCTGAGCGGCCACGATGTTCTGCACGACGTCGGCGACGATCGGCTCCGGCGTGGCCAGCCCCCACGGCGCCGGGTTGCCCAGATTCAGCTTGAGGATCCGGTGCCCGGCGGCCTCCAGCTCCTGCGCCCGGCGCAACACCGGGCCGCGGATGTCGTACCGGACACTCTTCAGCCGCTGCGCCTGCCGCATCGGACCCCCTCCGCGAAACGTCGTGTCTCCGATGACCGATGCTAGGGCGTTGCCCAGAAATGTTCACCGGGTGTGAGCAGTCAGGCGGCCGTGGCATTACGGGCGCGTGTGAGGATGCCTCCATGGAACGGCCACTGAGTCGGCGCGCGGCCTCGGACGCGACAAGCGACCAGGGATGGCGGTACTTGCTGGGCGCGTTGCGTACGTCCGTTCCGGTCGGCTCACTGGTCCAGGCAACCGAGGTCGCGGCGCGCATGGTGGCGGCGTGCGGTAGCGACGCCGATGGGCACCTCCGCGTTGACATCCGGCCGGACCGGGTCGTCCTGACCCTGCAGTCGTTGGATCAGGCGGCGCTCACCGCTTGCGACATCGACCTCGCGCATCGGCTCTCCGCCGCCCTGCGGACCGTCGGGCTACGAACGGAGCCTGAGATTGGTACGGGAGCGCCCCGGTCGGTCCAGGTCGTGGAGATCGCCATCGACGCGCTCGACATCGCGGCGGTCCGGCCGTTCTGGAAGGCCGTGCTGGGCTATACCGACGAGGCCGGCGCCGACGGCCCCACGGATCCGATCGTCGACCCGGTCGGGCAGGGTCCGGCGATGTGGTTTCAGCAGATGGATCAGCCACGTCCGGACCGGAATCGCATCCACTTCGACATCTGTGTCCCGCACGACGAGGCACCACGGCGGATCCAAGCCGCGCTGACGGCTGGTGGCCGACTCGTATCCGCGGGCACTGTCTGGTGAGCGGTTGTCGAGGCGCCTCGGCTGCGGCCGCTCGATCCTGGCGATCGGACTGGCCGTCGCCCCGGCCTCGCTCGTGGTGCCGCTCGTCGGCCAGCCGATACCCGGGCTTGTCGCCGCGCTCGCGTGGGCGATGGTGATCTTCAAGGTCGGCTTCGACGGCGTGGTGCTGATGTCGTTCCGCCAGCACGTCACACCGCCACGGCTTCTGGGACGGGTCAACGGGACCCTGCGCGTGATGTTCAGCGGCGCGCTCACGCTGGGCGCGGCGACGGCGGCGTTCGTCGGCGCTCACGCCGGTCCGCGCGCGGCCACCTGGGTCGCCTGTGCCGCGCTCGCGCTGGTGTGGGTGCCGATCCTGCGCTCACCGATGCGCCGACAAACCCTCGGCGCCGACATCGGTCGGCCCGGTGGCATTGATCGTTTCCGCTGACACGTGACGGGGAACTGCGTGGGTAACGAGGGGGAGAACATGAGCCGACACGCACTGCCACCAACCGCCCGAGCGCTGATCCTGCCGTTGCTCGGCACTGTCGCGTTGACCACGGCCTGCACGTCGGGCGGGGACGAGTCCGATCCCGTGTCGTCGGCCGCGGCGCCGACGACCGCCTCGGCCGGCACGAGCCCGGCCGACCCGCCGTCCGCCAGCGCCAGCGCCCCGACGACCATTCCGACGTCGGCGTTCGTCGAGCTGCCGGCCGAGCTGAGGAAATCGCCCCGACGGACGACGCCCGTCGAGGAGGCCCTGCCGAAGCTGTGCGGCAACGAGTTCGGCACCGGAGGCCGACAGGTCACCGCGAGCGCGGCGATGACCGTCACTTACCAGAAGCCCGGTGATTCGGCCGGCAACACGCCCCAGGGGTTGATCCATCAGACGATCTTCACCTTCGAGGGTGCCGGCGCCGCCGACTACATGCGGCGTCTGCGCAGCGCCGTCGAGGCGTGCCCCTCGTACGATCGGGGCGGCAACCCGGTCAAGGTCGCGAGCAAGCCGTTGTCCGGCGTCGGGGACGAGGCGGTGCTGGTGTCGCTCACCCGGGCGGCGACGGACCTGAACGGCGACCGCAACGGCGGCACCACGTCCACCCAGATCGCCGTGGCACGTGTCGACGGCGCGGTGACCGTGTTCAACGACCAGGGCTGGGAGGGCAGCAGCGGCAACCCCGCCGTCCTGGACCAGACCGTGCGAGACGGTGTAAAGACCATCGACGCCTGGCAGCGCTGACGGGATGCGGGGCGGTGCCCGACGGCACCGCCCCGCTCCGTCACGACCTACTGCCAGGCACTCTGCTGGGTGGAGACGAGATTGCCGGGAATGACAGTGCCGTTGGTGCTCCACTCGGTGTACGCCCAGAAGTCGCCCTCGGCCAGCGGCCCGTTCGGCTTCAACGTGAAGTTGACGCTCTGACCGCGCTCCGTCGTGGACGGCAGCGTCAGCGTGGCAGGCGAATATGTGGCGTTGCGACCGATGATGGCGTGCCGCAGCTCGAAGTCGACGACCGGACCACCGGGCACCTGAGCGAACACGTACGCCGTGTAGCGCCCCGGCTCGGGCAGGAACTTGTACGCCTGCTCCAGGCTGGTCCAGTACCTGTCACTGCTGTAGACCAGCTTGTCCCCCTTGTACAGGTACAGGTCGAGGTTCGTGTTCGGGTCCTCGGTGTTGGCCTCGACGACGATGCCCGCGGTGTTCGCCGGGACGGTGAAGTCGACCTTCTTCACGCCGGAGGCGCTCGGGTCGAACACGCCGCCGTAGACGCCTGCCGGCATCGAGTAGGACGTGCGCTGCACAGGTGTGTAACCGGTGCTGCGACCCGCGAGCGGCCCGGTGAAGCCCGGCTGGATCATGCCGAAGGAGCCGCTGGTCATCCGGCCGAACTCCTCGCCGTCGTCACCGTACGGCCGAGGGCTGATCCCCCACGGGCGGGCGGCGACCGGGATCCGGACGCTGTGCGCCTTGGCCTTCCAGGTGATCGATCCGGTCACGTACCGGTCCCAGGGGGCGCTGCCCCGGCGCAGCGTGATGGTCACCGTCGCGGACTTCCCCGGCGCCAGCGTCACCGACGCCGGCGTGACGGTGGCCTTCATGCCGGGCAGGCCGGACACCGACGACCGGTAGGTCTCCCGCGCCTTACCCACGTTGGTGAGCGTGCGGGTGACTGTCACCGGGCGGGTGCCGTCGTACTCGCGCAGCGAGATGGCCGGCAGGTTGAGTTCCTTGCCGTCGGGCTGGGCCGTCTGGCTGAAGGCGACCAGTTCCGCCGCCGTCGGCTCGATGACCAGTCCCGGATCGCTGGCCCGGGCCAGGTTGATGAAGCCGCTGCCCTGGTCCAGGGGGCTGCTGGTGCCGACGGTGTCGGTCGCGGTGGTCCGCAGCGCCGAGGCGACCCGGCCCGGCGTCCAGTCCGGGTGTGCGGCACGCAGGACCGCTGCCGCGCCGGCCACGTACGGCGACGCCATCGAGGTGCCCGAGTACGCGTCGTACTGCCGACCGAAGTTGCCGGCCGGAGACACCGCGGCGATGATGTCCGACCCCGGGGCGACCAGGTCCGGCTTGAAGACGCCGTAGGTCACCTTGTCCGGGCCGGTGGAGGAGAAGTCCGCGACGCTGGGGACGCCCGGAACGCTGGAGCCGTCACCGCCGGAGCGCAGGGACACCTTCGCGTCGGTCGGGTGCCGCATCAGGTAGTTGAACAACACGCCGGCCTGCTTCTCGGTCGGCAGGTACACCACGGGGAAGTTGTAGATGGAGTTGACGCGGTAGTTGCCGACCGGGTCGAACAGCACCATCGCCGCCCCGCCCTTGTCCTTGACCTCGGCGGCCGAGCCGAACGTGTCGGACAGCGCGCAGGCGACCACCTTGCCCTTGATCTTGGCAGGGTCCAGGCTGCCCGGTTCGCAGTAGACGGCGCCGAGCTCGGGCGATCCGGCCTGGTCGCCGAAGACCATCGTCCGCGCGGTGCCGCCGGGCAGCGCGTCCAGCGACCCGCCGACCAGCTTCGTGCCGTCGCCCAGCTTGAGCGTCGCCTCGTCGAGGTTCGTCACCGCCGCGCCGACAGTGGTCACCCAGGGCGCCGCGTTGCTGATGGCGCCGCTTACGATGCCGGTGTTTCCCGCCGACGCCGCCACGAAGACCCCGGACAGGGTGGCGTTGAGAAAGGCGACGCCGATCGGGGTGTTCGCCTCCCAGTCACCGAGCTGCGAGCCGATCGAGAAGTTCAGGACCTGCACGCCGTCGGCGACGGCGGCGTCGATGCCGGCGATGATGTCGGCGTCGAAGCCCATCCCCGCCCAGAGCACCTTGTAGACGGCGATCTGGGCGTCCGGCGCGACTCCGGAGATCGGGTCGAAACGCCTACCGTCGATCGTGACGTCCGAGACCGGCAGACCGGCCGCCGTGGAGGCGGTGTGCGTGCCGTGGCCCTCCATGTCGCGGGGAGACAGCAGCTCACCCTCGGGCACCGAGCCACCGTCGGCGAGCCACGTGTCGGCGAAGTACCGGGCACCGACGATCTTGCCGTTGCAGTGCTCGGCCACGAAGCCCACGCCGGTCTGGCACGTGCCGTGCCAGGTCGAGGGCGCGGGCATCTTCTTGGCGAACGACGCGCTCTCCGGCCAGATGCCGGTGTCCAGGACGCCGATCACCATGCCCTTGCCGGTGGCGGGACCGGGCTTGACCGGCTTGGTGGTGCGCTCGGTCGTGGACGCGACCGGCCCACCCGCGGTGGTGGCGGTCGGGGTGGCGGCCGTGGTGGTGGTGGTCGCGAGCGGCGACGCCGACCGGGAGCCGAGTGCGCGTGCGGCGGTGACCGAGCGAACGCGCTTGTCCGCCCGCAGCGCGGTCGCCTGCTGGGCGGTCAGCTTCGCCGAGAAGCCGTTGAAGGCCGCGGTGTAGGCCGCCTTGACCTGGACGCCGGCCGCGGAGGCGACGGCGGCCCGCTGCGTGTCGAGGTGCCGGCGGTACGCCTGCGACGGCGCCGTCGTCACGTCCAGCCGGCCGCCCGGGGTCGGGCGGGTCCGCGCCAGCCCCGACGTCCCGCCGACGTACGTGGTCAGCGGGGCCTCGGCCAGCTCGACGATGTAGATGCCGGAGCCGGTCGCGTCAACGGCCGCCTTCGGGCTGGTCTCGTTGTCGCCGGCGCGTCGGTCGGCACCGTCGGTCAGGGTGGTGCGCCGGTCCGACCCGGTCGAGAAGTAACCCGGACCGCTGGTGGCAGGCCGGTCCCCCGGGGCCGCCGACGCCGATCCCGCAGCACCGGTTGTGCCGGTGATCATCGCGAGGACCAACGTCGGTAGCGCCAGTCTTCGCAGCCTGTTCCCGCTCGTGCGTGAAGACACGAGACTCCTCTCCATCGCTCCCTTGTGGAGCTGTCTCATCGTTCGCGATCCGCTCATGGGAGCGCTCCCCCACCTAAGCCCGCGACGGTTAATCGAGGGTTTGCGCGGTGTTACGGATCGCCGGTGCACATAAGATCACGATGGGTCGGGCTTGCCTAGATCATGTTTTCGGAGCGGGCCCGCCCGCTACGGCCGGAACCGCACCACGGCGACGACACCGGCGATGACGATCGCGGGCAGCACCACGTAGATCACCAGCAGGATCCACGGCAGCAGCCGGAACGCCCTGGCCATCGGGCTTTCCGGTGGGGTGTCACGGACTGGTGACCGCAGGCCCGACCGCTCCCGGACCAGCCCCTCAGATCGAGAAGCGCCCCTGCCGCCACTGCCAGTGGCGGCCGGCCGCCAGGTGGTCGACGATCGCCCGTTGCAGGGCGGTGCGGCGCGGCAGTTGGTCGAGCGGTGTGCTCAGGGTGCGGAACACGAACCGGCGCACCTCGACGTCGGCGTCCGGCCCGTCCGACTCCACGTAGGGCTCCAGCTCGAACCGTCGCTGGAAACGGATGATGTTGGAATCGTCGGGCAGGTACTCCCGCAACTGCGGGTCGAGCAGCCACGAGCCGCAGGAGAACGCCGTGTAGGACTCGTCGGGGAAGTGCCGCGCGAAGAAGGCGCGGGCCTCGTCGAGCGACGCCGAGACCGCGTCCGCGGTCAGCGGCCCCGAGTCGGGGACGTGCAGACCGATGGCGCCGTCGCCCCGGTGGTGCTGCAACCGGCCCAACTCGTAGACAGCACCCCGCACGTGCAGCGTCAACCAGCTCTGCATGACGGGCCAGCCCTCGCCGCGCATCCGCCGGTCGATGGCGAGATTGCGACCCAGGTCCGCGAGGGTCACCCAGGACACCGCATCGGGGACGTCGTGGTCGCGGTGGTACGCCCGGACGACGTCGACGAGGGCGAGGTACGCGTACACGTAGAGATGCCGCCAGGCCGGCCCCCTGTCGCGCGGCAGCTCCGGGCCGGGCGGCAGCCAGACGTAGCCGCCGAGATCGGCACGGACCAGGGCGATAGTGCGGTCGAGGAGCCAGCGCAGCTCCGAAGTCCACAGCGGAGAGTCGGGGTCGGGCCAGCCGGCCATGATCTCGTCGGCGTCGTCCGGGCGGACCGCGAGCCGGTCGAGGAGCGCGGGCGCGTCGGCCCGGGCGGGCAGCGGAGCCGACGGCGAGTCCCCCGCGAGCCGGTGCACACGCTCGACGTCCTCGACGGGCACCCCGAGCCGGGCGGCGATGTCGTGCAGATCCACGCGAACGAACCTACCGCCGGAAGCCGCCTTCCCGAAGCCCGCGACTAGATCGTGTTCCCCGGCAGCGTCCCCGCAGGGATCGCGCCATTGACGTACACCGCGAGCGGTCGGCGCAACACCGTCATGTCGCTGGTGGGGTCGCCGTGCACGACCAGCAGGTCGGCGTCGAACCCGGCCCTGACGCGGCCCTTGCTCCGCCCCAGGCCACACACCTCGGCGCCGACCGAGGTCGCCGCGGCGAGGGCTGCGGTGGCGGGGATGCCACTCGCGACGTACTCGACGAGCGTCTCCGGCAGGATCCCGTGCGGCTTCGCGGGGCCGAGGCCCGCGTCCGAACCAGCGACCAGGCGGACCCCGGCCCGGTGCAGGGTGGCGGCGGCGGCACGCAGCGCCGCCTCGCTGAGCCCGGCGCGCGCCGCCATCTCCACCACCTCCGGTGGCGTGATCACGGCGGGGTCGGTGCCGAGCGTGGCACAGACCGCCACCCCGGACGTGGCCAGTCGATCCGCGAGTTCCTCCGGGACCTGGGCGCCGGTCGCGGTCACGCACGTGCAGTGCTCGATGCCGTCGACACCGACGCGCAGCGCCTGCTCGACGGCGCTGAGCGCGTGGGCGTGCGCGGTCACCGGCAGGCCGAAATCGTGCGCCTGGGTCACCGCGGCGGTCAGTTCCTGGTCGGTGAACTGCGGCCGGGTGGTATCGGTGCCGGGGGTGAACACTCCGCCGCTGGCCATGACCTTCAGCAGGTCGGCACCGGCCGCCGCCTGACGGCGCACGGCCTCGCGGATCCCGTCGACGCCACTCGCCTCGCCCCCCAACCACCAGCAGTGCCCGCCGACGCTGGTGATCGGCGCGCCCGACCCGACCACCGTCGGGAGGTCGTCGCGCACCTCCCGGGCCCGCCATCGCAGCACGGCGCCACGCCGGTCGCCCAGGTCACGGACGGTGGTGACGCCGGCCGCCAGGTGCGCGCGCAGTGACGCCTCCACGACCGTGTCGAGGTCCGCATCCGGACGTTCGGCGAGCCGGCCGAGCGCGTCCGGCCCGGCATCGGCGCACAGGTGCACGTGCGCGTCGATCAAGCCGGGAAGCAGGGTGCCGTCCGGATGCTCGCGCACCGGCCAACCCTCCGGCGCCTGCGCCCAACCCCTGCGCACGTCGGTGATGCGGCAGCCGTCCAGCAGGACCAGCACCCCGCCGTCCACGAGCCGCTCGCCGTCGAACAACCGTGCCGCCCGGACGGCATGCCCCGTCATCGGTCGTTACCACCAGCAAACAACATCGATGCGGTCGATGACCGGAAAGTCCTCATGGGACCCACTCTCCGCGTCGTCGAACCCGGTCACCTCCCCGCAGGAGACGAGCCCTCTCCCTCACGAGAGGGAGTCCTCAGACAACGTGGCGCAGGTAGCCGGCGATCGCCGCGTCCAGCACCTGCGAGCCCGGCCGCGCCCACACCTCGGCGGAGAAGACCTCCACCTCGATCGGGCCGCCGTAGCCGGCGGCGTCGACCGCCTCACGCAGCCGGCGCAGCTCGATGCACCCCTCACCGGGCAACGCCCGGCCGAGCAGCACCCCCTCCGGCAGCGGGGTCACCCAGTCGCAGACCTGGAACGCGGCGATCCGCGCGCCGGCACGCGCGATCTGCGCGTACACCGTGTCGTCCCACCACACGTGGTACGCGTCGACGACCACGCCGACCACCGTCGGGTCGAACCGTTCGGCGATGTCCAGCGCCTGGCCGAGTGTGGCGATCACGCACCGGTCGGCGGCGAACATCGGGTGCAGCGGCTCGATGGCCAGCCGGACGCCAGCCGCCGCCGCGTGCGGCGCCAGCTCGCCTATCGCGTCGGCGACCCGACGACGGGCGCCGTCGACGTCCCGACTGCCGGGCGGTAGACCGCCGGAGACCAGCACCAGCTCGGGCGCGCCGAGCGTGGCGGCCTCCTCGATGGCCCGCAGGTTCTCCGCCCGCCAGTCGTCGGCCGAGAAGAAGCCGCCCCGGCACAGGGACGTGACGGCGAGGCCCGCGTCGCGGACCAGTTTCGCCGAGCGGGCCAGCCCGTAGCCGGCCACCGGCTCCCGCCACAGCCCGATGCCCGGCACACCGGCCGCCACACAGCCGGTGACCACGTCGGGCAGCGGCCAGTGCTGAGCCGTGGCCTGGTTGAACGAGAAGCGCGCGAGGCTCATTGCGCCACGCCCGCGACGGTGAAGAACGCCCGCGCGCGGGCGGCGGCCAGGTCCGCGTCGGGCAGCAGCCCGGCCGCGTCGGCAAGGGTGAGCAGGGTCGCCAGGTGCGCCGGAGACCGCCCGGACTGCGCGCCGCCGACCATCGTGAAGTGGTCCTGGTGACCGGCCAGCCAGGCCAGGAACACGATCCCCGTCTTGTAGTGCCAGGTCGGCGCCGCGAACAGGTGCCGGGCCAGCGGCACGGTCGGCGCGAAGATCTCGTCGTACGCCGCCAGGTCGCCCCGGTCCAGGGCTGCCAGCGCGGCGGCGGCGGCCGGCGCGATGGCCGCGAACACCCCGAGCAGCGCGTCCGAGTGGCCCACCTCGTCGCCCCGGATCAGCTCCGGGTAGTGAAAGTCGTCGCCGGTGTAGAGGCGTACGCCCGCCGGTAGTCGACGGCGTAGCGCCACCTCCCGGCCGGCATCGAGCAGTGACACCTTGATCCCGTCCACCGTGGACTGGTGCGCCTTGATCAGCTCGATGACCGTGTCGGCAGCGAGATCCAGGTCCGGCGACCCCCAGTAACCGGTCAGCGCCGGGTCGAACATCGGGCCGAGCCAGTGCAGCACCACCGGCTCCCCGGCCGCGCTCAGCAGCTCGTCGTACACCCGTAGGTAGTCCTCGGGGCCACGGGCGGCGGCGGCCAGGTGCCGGCTGCACATCAACACCGGCCGGGCACCGGCCGCGCGGACGTCGTCGAGCTGTTCGCGGTACGCGGCGGTGACCGCCGCCAGGGTGGCCGGGCCGGCCGGCAGCTGGTCGGTGCCGACACCCGCGACGATCCGGCCGCCCACGGCGCGGGCCTCGGCGGCGCTGCGCCGGATCAGCTCCCGGGTCGCCGGATAGTCCAGGCCCATCCCCCGCTGCGCGGTGTCCATCGCCTCGGCTACCCCCAGCCCGTACGACCACAGGTGCCGCCGGAACGCGAGGGTGGTGTCCCAGTCCACCGCCGCCGGGGCGCCCGGCACGTTCTCCGCGCCCGGGTCGGCGACCACGTGCGCGGCGGCGTACGCGATCCGACCGGTCGCCGGGGCGGCCGGGCGGGCGAACCCCCTCCCCCCGGCCAACCGGTGTCGCCGCCCGCCCGGCAGCACCACGTCGACAGCGCTCATGCCCGAGCCACCTTCCGTTCGCGACTGCGGGGCTCGCAAACCCGGCTCACTCCTCGCGCTCACCGCTGAGCCACCTTCCGTTCGCGACTGCGGGGCTCGCAAACCCGGCTCACTCCTCGCGCTCACCGCTGCAGCTCCGGGACCTGGACGCGGACGCCCTCGCGGGCCGCGCGCAGCCCCAGCTCGGCGAGCTGTACGCCGCGCGCGCCGGCCAGGAAGTCCCACTGGAACGGCTCGCCGGCCACGACGTGCCGGAGGAACGCCTCCCACTGCACCTTGAAGCCGTTGTCGAACTCCTCGTTGTCGGGCACCTCGGCCCACTGGGCGCGGAAGTCCTCGGTCGCCGGCAGGTCCGGGTTCCACACCGGTTTCGGGGTGACCGCCCGATGCTGCACCCGACAGTTGCGCAACCCGGCGACGGCGCTGCCCTCGGTGCCGTCGACCTGGAATTCCACCAGCTCGTCGCGGTACACCCGCACGCCCCAGGACGAGTTGATCTGCGCGATGACCCCGCCGTCGAGTTCGAAGATGGCGTACGCCGCGTCGTCGGCGGTCGCCGCGTAGGCGCGGCCGTCCTCGTCGACCCGCTCGGGCACGTGGGTGGCGGTCACGCAGGAGACGGCGTTGACCCGGCCGAACAGCTCCTCCAGCACGTAGTGCCAGTGCGGGAACATGTCGGAGGTGATGCCACCGCCGTCCTCGGCGCGGTAGTTCCACGACGGGCGCTGGGCCGGCTGCCAGTCGCCCTCGAAGACCCAGTAGCCGAACTCGCCCCGCACCGAGAGGATCCGGCCGAAGAACCCACCGTCGACGAGCCGCTTGAGCTTGCGCAGCCCGGGCAGGAACAGCTTGTCCTGTACGACGCCGGTGCGGACCCCGGCGGCGTCGGCGGCCCGGGCCAGGTCGAGCGCGCCTGCGGTGTCCTCCGCGAGGGGTTTCTCGGTGTAGATGTGCTTGCCGGCCTCGATGGCCTGCCGGATCGCCTTCTCCCGCTGCTGCGTGACCAGGGCGTCGAAGTAGATCTCGACGTCGTCGCGGGCCAGCGCCGAGGTCAGGTCGGTGGTCCAGTCGGTGAGGCCGTGTCGTTCGGCGAGCTCGCGGAGCTTCGTCTCGTTGCGCCCGACCAGGACGGGTTCCGGCCAGATGGTCGTGCCGTCGGCCAATGGCACACCACCGGACTCGCGGATGGCCAGCAGGGACCGGACGAGGTGCTGGCGGTAGCCCATCCGTCCGGTCACGCCGTTGACGATGATGCCGATGGACCTGCGGGTCATGGTGTTCCTTCCGTCGTGCTGGTCGTGCCGATCCGCGTTCAGTGGTTGGCGGCCGCGCTGCCGAGCAACCCGCGCAGTTCGGTGGCGAGCCGGTCGAAGCGGGGGTCCGACATCACCTGCGCGTAGTCGCGGTGCGCCGGCAGCTCGACCGGGAAGGTGCGGATGATCCGGCCGGGCCGGGGACTCATCACCACGACCCGGGTGCCGAGGAAGACCGCCTCGGCGATGGAGTGGGTGACGAGCACCACGGTGGTGCCGGTCTCCCGCCAGATGCGGTGCAGCTCGGCGTTCATCTGCTCCCGGGTCAGCGCGTCCAGGGCGCCGAACGGCTCGTCCATGAGCAGCACCGGCGGGGCGTGCAGCAGCGCGCGGCAGAGCGCCACCCGCTGCTGCATGCCGCCGGACAGCTCGTGCGGCAGAGCCTTCTCGAAGCCGGTCAGGCCGGTCATCTCGATCAGCTCGTCGGCGCGGCGGGCCGCCCGTGCCCGGTCCATGCCGCGCATCTCGGCCTGGAGCAGGATGTTGGCCCGCGCGCCGCGCCACTCGAGCAGCGCGGCCTTCTGGAAGACGAAGCCGATCTCCTTCTGCGGGCCGCGTACCGGGCGTCGCAGCAGCGACACCTCGCCGCTCGTCGGCGTGACCAGCCCGGCGACGATCTTCAGGAGGGTGGACTTGCCGCAGCCGGACGGGCCGACGATGGTGACGAACTCCCCCGGCTCGATGTCGAGCGACACGTCGTCGAGGGCGGTGGTCTGCGACCGCCGGGTGGTGAACCGGACGGTCACCCCGGACATCCCGATGGCGGTGCCGGTGGCTGCCGGCGCGGTGCTCACCTGGTCACCCCTGCGCCGCGTACGAGGAGTCCCAGTACGCGTTGGGCGCCCCCGGGTCCTTCAGCTCCGCGTAGCGGGACATCAGGTCGATGGTCTCGGACCACTGGGCCTCGGTGTTCACCCCGGGCGGGCCGTCGGCGCCGAGCAGCGGCAGGTTGAGGGTGAGCTGCTTGGTGAGCACCTCGGGGGCGGGCTCGTTCTCGGCCAGTGCGGCCATGGCGCTCACCGCGCCGGCGGGGTCGCGGGCGGCGTCCGCCCAGGACTTCTGGGTCGCGCGGACGAACTTGCGGACCAGCTCCGGGTCCTTCTGCAGCGTCTGCGTGTTGGCGATCAAGCCGGTGCCGAGCAGGTTCATGCCGTAGTCGGCGAAGAGCAGCACGTCGACCTTCTTGCCGGTCTTGCTCTCGATGGTCGGGGCCTGGTCGTGGAAGAAGCCCATGATGGCGTCGACCCTGCCCTCGGCCAGGGCGGCGATCTTGCCGGCGGCGTCCACGTTCACCACCTTGACGTCGTTCTTGTTGACGCCGTTCTTCTCCAGCCAGGCCGGGAAGGTCGCGTAGAGGGCGTCGCCGGGGGTGCCACCGACGGTCTTGCCCTTCAGGTCGGCCGGGGTCTTGATGTTCTTCTCGGTGAAGAACTCGACCGAGGAGGGGCCCTTCTCCAGGTACGCGCCGAGGCTGCGCACCGGCATCCCGCTGGCCACGGACTTGAGCAGCACCGGGCTGTCGGCCCAGCCGAAGTCGGTCTGCTTCTGGGCGACCTGCTTGACCGTGTTGCCGGAGCCGTTGCCGGGCAGGATCTTCAGGTCGATGCCCTCGGCGGAGTAGTAGCCCTTCTGCAGGCCGTAGTAGAAGGGGGCGTGCTCGCCGTAGGGCACCCAGTTGAGGGTGAGGGTGACCTGTTTGCTGCCGTCGGCGCCGGTCTTGCCCGTGGAGTCGTCCGCGCCGCAGCCGGTGGCGGCGAGGAGCAGGGCGACGGTGGCCAGGATGGTGGTGGCGGTGCGTTTCATCGGTGCCTCCGTGATGGGGTCGGTCAGGAGGTGGTGAGGGACACGCCGACGCGGCGGCTGGCGTGCCACGGGATGAGCAGTGCCTCGGCGATCTCGACCAGCACGAACAGGACGATGCCGATGGCGGACATCAGGATCAGGTCGGCGAACAGCAGCGCGGAGTCGAGGTTGCCGTTGGCCAGCAACAGGACGTAGCCGAGCCCCTCGCTGGCGCCGACGAACTCGCCGACCACCGCGCCGACCACCGCGAGGGTGACGGCCACCTTGAGGCCGGCCATGAGGTGCGGCAACGCATTGGGGAAGCGGATCTTGCGGAAGGTACGCCACGGCCCGGCGCCCATGGTGGCGGAGAGGTCGAGCAGCTCCGGGTCGGTGGAGCGCAGGCCGGCCACCCCGGAGATGACCACCGGGAAGAACGCGATGAGCACGGCCAGGATGATCTTCGGGGTGAGGCCGAGACCGAACCAGACCACCAGCAGTGGGGCGATGGCGATCTTCGGGATGACCTGTGCGAACAGGACGATCGGGTAGAGCGCCTTGTCCAGGGTGCGCGAGTAGGCGATGGCGACCGCGGTGGCCAGCCCCAGCGCGGCGGCCAGCACGAAGCCGAGCACCGTCTCGTAGAGGGTGACCATGGTGTGCCGGGCCAACTCGGACCACTGGTTGGTCATCGTGGTCCAGACCTGACCGGGCGTGGGCACCAGGTAGTTCGGCACGTACTCCCGGGCGGCGACGAACCACCAGGCGACGAAGAAGGCGACAAGCACCAGCGCCGGCCGCCACAGCGAGTCGGCGAGAGCCGCCGCGCGCCGACCGAGCGTCGGGCGTGGTGGACGGCCGCCGGGTGGCGGTGACGCCACTCTGGACGAATGCGCGTCGTCGACGGCTCCCGGCGCGCCCTCGGAAGCGAGCGTTGGAGCGGCTGCCCCCTCGCCGCTCGCCTTGTCGACGGCGGCCCTCCGGCCCGCCGTGTCCAGAGAGTTCTCGGTCACGCGGAACCTCCTCGGGGCCCGGCACACACTCGTGGAGCGGGCCGGTCGGCGGATCAGGCAAACGCTTTCCTGGGAGCGTAGGTGGCTTCCCGCATGTCGGGCAAGGCCTTTCCTCGATCTATTCGCCGCGGTCCAACCTGGACCGGCCGCGCGCTGCGCGCCGTCAGCCACCCGCCGGGTAGGTGTCGAGGAGACCGCACATGCCGAGCCGGCCCCGCTCGACCGGCTCGGCCACCGCGTACACCCCGGCGTCGCCCAGGTGCCCCGGATCCCCGCGCTCCAGGGCGTCGAGCTGCCCGGCGGTGTCGGCGGCGGCACGGCCGGCGCCGGACTCCCACCGCTGCCGCCACCGCGCCAGCTTCGGCTGGCGCAGCGCGACCGCCGCGGCGTGGAACGCGGCCAGCGCCGCCGGCCCGCCGGACCGCAGCGCCGAGAAGCCGGTCACCGCCAGATCCCTGCGGCGGTACGCGGCGCACACGTCCGCGCCCGGCGCTCCCCCGTCGGGCAGCGCCGCCGCCGCGTCGTACGCCGCGGGGTCGGCCAGCACCTCGGGTGGGAAGGTCAGCACCGCGTCGCCGGCTTCGGGCAGGCCGCTGTTCTGCATGAGCACCACGATGCTCAGCCCGCCGGTGTTCACCAGGCGGTGCACGGTGCCCGGCTCGAACCAGACCACCACACCCGGGCGCAGCGGCGTCTCCCGGAAGCCGGCCGTGGTCAGGGTCTGCACCGCGCCCTCGCCGTCGGTCACCACGTACCCCTCGGTGCAGCACAGGTGCACGTGCGGAGTGCCACCGACCACACCGTCCGGTGCGACGGTGTCGTAGACGCGCAGCCGGGAGACGCCGATCCCTCCGGGAAGCGCCGCGAAGCGTTCGGACATGGCCGGGCCTCCCTGCGGGAAAGGGCTTTCTCTGCGGTACGGTGACGCTAGCCGGCGCGGCGAAACGCCGTCAACAGACCGAGGGGGCGGGCCATGGCGACCCTGTCCGACGTGGCGCGGCGCGCGGGCGTCTCACCCGCCACCGCCTCCCGCGTCATCAACGGCAGCAGCAAACCGGTCACCGACGAGTTGCGCGAGCGGGTGCTCGCCGCCGTCGCCGAGTTGCAGTACGTGCCGAACGCGCACGCCCAACTGCTGGCCCGCTCGCACCGCAGCGCGGTCGGCGTGATCGTGCACGACGTCTCCGACCCGTACTTCGCCGAGATCACCCGAGGGCTGCAACGGGTCGCCACGGACCAGGGCCGGCTGCTGATGATCTGCAACAGCTACCGCGACCCGGACCGCGAACTGGAGTATGTGGAGCTGCTGCGCGGCCACCAGGTGGCGGCGCTGATCCTGGCCGGCTCCGGCTACCACGACGACGCGTTCACGCGGCAGCTCAACGAGAAGCTCGCCGCGTACGAGGCCACCGGCGGGCGGGTCGCGGTCATCGGTCGCCATGAGCACTCCGGCGACGCCGTCATGCCGGACAACCGGGCCGGCGGTCACCTCGCCGGCCGCGAACTGTGCGAGCTGGGCCACCGGGCGATAGGCGTGGTCGCGGGCCCCCGCATCCTCACCACCACCACCGATCGGCTGGCCGGGCTCCGACAGGCCCTCACCGAGCAGGGCCGCGAGCTGCCCGAACGCCGCATCCGGTACGCCGAGTTCGACCGTGACGGCGGCGCCGAGGCCACCGCCCGGCTGCTCGACGCCGACCCCGGGCTGACCGCGATCGTGGCCCTCAACGACTCGATGGCCATCGGCGCCCTCGCCACCCTGCGGGCCCGCTCGCTGGCGGTGCCGCAGCAGGTCTCCGTGGTTGGCTTCGACGACATGCCGATCGCCCGGGACGTGACACCCGCGCTGACCACCGTGCGGCTGCCGCTCGTCGACATGGGAGTCCGGGCGATGTCTCTGGTGCTGGGCGCCGGGACGCCGGCGCCCCGGGTCGAGGTGCTCCCCGCCGAGCTGATCCGCCGGGACACTGCCGGCCCGGTGCCGGCCCAGCGGCGCGAGACGGCCGACACGGTGCCCCGCGCCCGGCGAGCCGACGCCGCCTCGTAACCGGGTTCGGCCCCGCGGCAGCACGCCCGCCCGGCGCGCTGCTCGACGAGGAAAGCACCCCGCTGGGCCGGGACTGACCGCCACAGCGCGCCCCGTGCGGGTGGCGACCGACGCGGGATCGGCCGCCACCCGGATGGGTCAGGGCAGGTCGATCGGGCGCAGCACCCGGTCCACGGTGTGCGCGATCTGCCGGTTGCCCTTGTTGACGTCGAACGCGACCACGCGTGCGTCACGGTCGTCGGTGTCGGCGTCGACCAGCCGCACCTGGCGGAAGATGTACCAGTAGGTGCGTACGTCGACCCCGACGGTCGGGCCGAGAGCGGTGGTCAGCTCTGCGCCGTCGGCCTTGAGAGCCGCCCTGCGGTCGACGGTCGCACCCGGCACGACGTGGTAGAGCAGCACCGTCTCCACGGTGTCGATACCCAGTCCGGCGACCGCCGCGAACGCGGCGCTCTCACCGGGCAGTTTCCGGGCGTGGGTCAGCTCACGCACCAGTTGCTGGAACGCGGCGTCGTTGGGCAGGAACGCGGTCAGTGCGACGCTGCCGTCCGTGAGCACCTTCACCGGCGAGTCCGGCTTGGCCTCGAGCACCGCCAGCACGGCCGCCGTCAGCACGTCGAAGTCCCGCGAGTTGCGGTCGAAACCGCTCGTGTCCTTCGTGAGCACCTGGGCGAGCGACGTCGTGCCGAGCGGCTTGGCCTTACCGGTCGCCTGGGCGGCCGGCACGGCCACGGCGGTGGTGGCCAGCGCGGTGGCCACGGCGCCCACCGCCATCCGGGCGGCGATTCGTGCGATCTTCATCAGCGGGCCTTTCGTCGAAGCGACGGATCCGTGACGTCTCGTCACGACACATGCTTCGCGGCCGGCACACCGCCCGGATGCAGCCCCCGTCGGAAAGCCCGACAGTCAAAATCCGCTGTCCCCACCGGAGCGCCCCACGTAGCCTGCGCCGGTGCTGATCCGTGAGTTCGACAACCAGGACTGGTCGCAGCTGTGGCCGATCATCGAGGACGTGGTCCGGGCCGAGGAGACCTTCCCCTACGACCCGGAGATGACCGCGGACGCGGCGTACACCATCTGGGTGGAGGCCCCGCCCGGGCGGACCGTCGTCGCGGTCGACGGCGACCGGGTCCTCGGCAGCGCGAAGATGGGCACCAACCGGCCCGGCCCGGGCGCGCACGTGTCCACCGCCAGTTTCCTGGTCGCCGCCGATGCGCGGGGCCGGGGCGTGGGCACCGCGCTGTGTCGCGACGCCCTGGCCTGGGCACGGCGGCGGGGGTACGCCGGCATGCAGTTCAACGCCGTGGTGGAGGTCAACCGGTCGGCGGTCGAGCTGTACCGGCGGGAGGGCTTCGAGGTGGTCGGCACCGTGCCGGGCGCGTTCCGCCACCCCACCCTCGGCCGCGTCGGCCTGCACGTCATGTACCAGGAGTTCTGACCGCCGCCCGCCGTTCCCGCCGAAGCTGCCGAACCGACGACGAATAGCCCCGGTAGTGCCGAGCGCCTGTCGAGCTGCCCCGTTCCTGGGGCGGCCCGTCCGCCAACGTGCGCGGTGCCCCATTTCCGGGGCAGCTCGACAGGGACGACAGAGACCTTCGCCGGGATGCGCCGTGGGATGCCGTGGTGCGACTCGGGACCTTTGGAGCTGATGTCGAGAACGAATCGACCGTGCACGACGCCGGCGATCAGCGCGCCGCCTGGCGATCACCGTGCCCGCCTGGCGATCACCGTGCCTGCTTGGCGATCACCGTGCCTGCCTGATTCGTTGACGACATCAGCTCCACAGCGTCTCAGCCACTGATGGTGCCCCCGGCCGGGGCCGGTTGGAGTCCCGGCGGCCGGAGAGCCGGCTCCGCGCCGGCCCGGCGGATCGGGGTGAACAGCCCGCCGACCGCGACCAGCAGGCAGCCCGCTCCGGCCACCAGCGCGACGGCCGACACGCCGTACCGGGCGGCGGTCCAGGTCAGGATGACGGCGCCGGCCGGCCCGAGGGCGTAGTGCGTGCTCCAGAACGCCGAGGTGACCCGGCCGAGCAGATGGTCGGGGGTGATCTGCTGACGCAGCGACATCGAGCAGATCCCGCCGATGCTGAGACAGCACAGGTACACGGCGGTGAGCGCGGTGACCGCGGGCACGGACGTCACCAGGCCGACGCCCGCCACCGCGAACCCGCAGACCGCGTGCGCGCCGATCCAGGTGGCGCCGAAGCCGCGCCGGCGACGCAGCGGCGCCACCAGCAGCGCCCCGGCGACCGTGCCCAGCGCCGCCAGGCCGAGCACCGTGCCGACAGTGCCCTCGGTGCCGCCGAGGTCGTGCGTGACGCGGTAGATCAGCACGTCGGTGAAGCCGTAGGTCAGGAAGATGAACACCGAGAGCAGGACGGTCAGCGCGCGGAGCACGGGCTGTCGCCACAGGAACCGCGCCCCGGCCAGGAACTCGGCCACCGGACGCTGCCGGGTCACCGGCGCGGCGTCGGCGGCCTGGGCGGGGCGCAGCCGGATCAGCCGCAGGCCGGCCGCCGAGAGCGCGAAGCTCGCCGCGTTGACGGCGATGGCGACCGACGGGCCGAAGCGGGCCGACACCACACCGGCGAGCAGCGGCCCGAGAACGGCGGCCGCGGCGAACGTCGCCTGGAGCCGACCGTTGGCCTCGGTGAGCCGATCGGAGTCGACGAGGTTGCGCACCGCGGTCACCGCCGCGACCTGGAACAGCATGCCGGCCGCCTCGCAGATCGGCAGCACGACGAAGAGCAGCCAGACCTGCGGGCCCGCGAGCCAGGCCAGCGGCACCAGCGCGTAGAGGACCAGCCGGGCGAGGTCCGCGACGATCATCAGCGTGCGGCGGTCGTACCTGTCGACAAGCACTCCGCCGAAGACCCCGGCGAGCACGGATGCCGCGCCCGCGACGGCGGTGAGCAGGCCCATCTGCGCCACCGACCCGGTCGCCTGCAACACCAGCAGTGGCACCGCCAGGTAGGCGAACGCGTCGCCGGCCGCGGAGAGCGACTGCGCGATCCAGTACGTGCCGAAGGCGCGGTCCCGCCACAGCGGTGCCCGATGAGGGCTGGCAGCTCGGCTCATCCCGCCGAGGGTAGCGGCCCTCGGAGCGCAGTGCTGACCGTCACACCGGGCCGATGTCACGAACCGGCGCGCGTCCCGCATCTCCTGGTCGTCACCTCGATCGGCGAGGAACGACGAGCGGAGAGGCACCCCGATGAGCACAGCACAGACCCCGCACCGAGTCCTGATCCTGGGCGCGGGCTACGCGGGCATGGCCACGGCGATCCAACTCGCGGCGCGCACCCGGCGGCGCTCGGACGTGCAGGTGACAGTGGTGAACGCGCAGGAACGGTTCACCGAGCGGCTGCGGCTGCACATGGCGGCGACCGGGCAGGACCTCGCCGAGCTGACCATCCCCACCCTGCTGGCGGGCACGGACGCGCGGTTCGTCCGGGGGTGGGTGACGGCGGTGGACGCGCAGACGAGGACCGTCCGGGTCGACGACAGCCGGGAACTGCCCTACGACACGCTCGTCTACGGGCTGGGCAGCGTCGCCGACACGGCAGCGGTGCCGGGCGCCCAGGAGCACGCGTACACCCTGGACAGCCCGGGGGACGCGGCGGCGCTGGCCGACCGGCTGGCGCGGCTCGGCGGCGGCACCGTCGTCGTCGCCGGCAGCGGACTGACCGGCGTCGAGGCGGCCGCCGAGATCGCCGAGCGGCACCCGGAGCTGGCCGTCGTGCTCGTCGGCCGGCGGGAGCCCGGGGCGGACATGAACGCGAAGGCACGGGCGTACCTGGGCAACGCCCTCACGCGCCTGGGCGTCCAGGTGCGCGGCGGGTCGGCGGTGACGAGGGTCCTGCCGGACGGGGTCGAGCTGGCCGACGGACGGACGGTGGGCGCCGAGGTCGTCGTCTGGACCGGCGGCACGCGGGTGTCCCCGCTGGCGGCCGCGGCGGGGTTGACAGTGGACGACCGCGGTCGCGTCGTCACCGACGCGACGCTGCGGTCGGTCTCCCACCCGGACGTGTACGCGATCGGCGACGCCGCGGCGATCCCGCAGGGCCACGGAGTCCTGCACGGCACCTGCCAGAGCGGTATGCCGACCGGGGTGCACGTCGGGGTGTCGATCGCCCGGGCCATCCGGGGCCGGCGGCCCCGGCCGTTCCGGTTCGGCTACTACCACACGCCGGTGAGCCTGGGACGGCGTGACGCGGTGGTGCAGTTCACCCACCCCGACGACAGCCCGCGCCGGGTGTGTCTGACCGGTCGCGCCGCGGTCTGGTACAAGGAGACGGTGAGCGCTTCCCCCTGGCCGACGTACCGCCGCATGTCGAGAATGCCGGCCTCCGGCGCGTTCTGGCCGCGCGGCGGCCGCTTCACCCGGCTGCGGGACGCGCGGTGACCCCATCCGTCGAGAGCGCCGACCAGCAGGTGTTCCATCGCCACCGCAACCTGCTGTTCGCCGTGGCGTACCGCATCCTCGGCAGTGCGGCCGACGCGGAGGACGCGGTGCAGGACGCGTGGATCGCCTGGTCGGCGGCCGACCGTTCCCAGGTCGCCGACCCCAGGGCGTACCTGGCGCGGATCGCGTCGAACCTCGCGTTGCAGCGTCTGCGCTCCGCCCAGCGTCAACGCGAGACCTACGTGGGACCGTGGTTGCCGGAGCCCATCCTCACCGTCGGCGACACGGCCGACGCCGTCACCGACGCCGAGTCGGTGTCGATGGCGATGCTTGTCGTGCTGGAGACGCTCAGCCCGCTGGAGCGAGCGGTGTTCGTCCTGCGGGAGGTCTTCGACTTCAGTCACGCCGAGATCGCGGAGGCGGTGGAACGCTCCGAGGCCGCGGTGCGCCAGGCCGCGCACCGTGCCCGCGAGCACGTGCGGGCCCGGCGTCCGCGCTTCCCGGCGGACCGGGCGCGGCAGCGCGGGGTCACCGAACGGTTCGTCGCGGCCGCGACGGGTGGGGACCTCAACACCCTCCTGGAGTTGCTGTCCCCGGACGTCACGCTGTGGACCGACGGTGGGGGCAAGGTCCGTCAGGCGCTGCGGCCGATCGTGGGCGCCCGGACGGTGGCCGCCTGGTTCGCCGCCATCGGCACCGTCACCTACCAGGGTGTCCCGCCCGGCGACATGACAGTTGCCCGAGCCGAGATCAACGGCGGGCCGGGCGTGGTGTTCAGCGGCGCGGGTCGGGTGATCGCCACCGTCACCCTGGACATCGACGCGGACGGCCGCATCACCGCCATCCACAACGTCGCCAATCCCGACAAGCTGCACGCCGTTGCCACCGGCAGCGCCCACGACGTCCGGTCGAGCTGAGACGGCCCCGGGATGGACTCCCGGGGCCGTCTCAGGGCGTACGCGAAGGGGTCAGCCCTTGCGCAGCGGCGCGAGCGCGGCGCTCCAGGCCACGACCTGGTCGAGGGTCGCGTTGAGCGCGTCCCGCTGGTGGTCGTTGGGCTTGAAGACGCTGAAGTTCTCGAAGTCGGTGAAGAGCGACAGGGCGACCTGCGAGCGCACGTCGGCCATCTGCAGCTCACCGGCGATGAGGCGCAGGTGCTCGACGGCCCGGGTTCCGCCGACCGAGCCGTAGCTGACGAAGCCGACGGCCTTGTTGTTCCACTCGCCGTAGAGGAAGTCGATGGCGTTCTTCAGGGCGCCCGAGGTCGAGTGGTTGTATTCGGGCGTTACCATCACGAACCCGTCAAACGACGCGATGGTCTCGGCCCAGCGCACCGTGTGCGGCTGGCTGTACTGACCCATCGAGGGCGGGTACGCCTCGTCGAGGTGCGGCAGCTTGTAGTCGAGCAGGTCGATCAGCTCGAACTGCGCGTCGGAGCGCTGCTGGGCGATCTCGTGGACCCAACGGGCGACGGCTTCGCCGTTACGCCCCGGGCGGGTGCTTCCGAGGATGATCCCGATCCTGGTCATGGCTGCGCCTTTCAGTAGTCCGAACCTGACGTCGGAACGCTAGCCACTTCTTGCTTCGTCAAGCAAATGACGGTCCTATGGCTGTTGTCACACGCTGGGTGAGCAATTGCTCAATCAAGCAACTATGCTGAGAGCATGCCCGACGTCAGTTCCGAGCCGCTGCGACCCCTCGATTCCGACGAGGAGGCGCTGGTCCGCGCCCTGGGCCGGGTGATGTACGTGGTGCCGCGCACCATCGACGCCGACATGGTCAGCGACCGGCAGGTGCCGCTCACCGAGTACACGGCCCTGATGAATCTCTCCGAGGCGCCGGACCGGCGGATGCGCATGCACGAGCTAGCGGCGGCCTGCTACCTCTCGCTCAGCGGCATGACCCGGACGATCATCCGGCTGGAGACGCAGGGCCTGGTCAAGCGGGAACGGTGCGAGGAGGATGCCCGCGGCTGGAACGCGGTGCTCACCGACGCGGGCTTCGCCCGGTTGGAGGAGTCCTGGCCCAGCCATCTCGCGGCCGTACGTAGGCGGTTCCTGGACCACTTCGAAGGGCTCGACCTGGCCCAGCTGGCCCGCGCGTTCGGGCGCGCGGGAACGGCCGACTGAGCGAGGTCGAGCCCCTCGACGTGGTGGCGTGAGCGCTAGGCGTTTGCCACGAGCCGCCAGCGGTTGTCCGCGCTGCCGTTGTCCGGGTCCTGCACGGCCTGCGCGCCGTACGCGGTGTTCCCGTTGAGGATGCCGAGCAGCTTGCCGCTGTTGACGTTGCGGATCTTGTAGGTGCCGTCGCCGTTGTCCACCAGGGTCCACCGGTGGTCGGCGGTGCCGTTGTCGGACCACTGCAGCACGCGGGCGTTGTCGGCGGTGGACATGTTCTCCACGCCGAGGACCTTGCCGCTGTTGACGTTGCGGAACCGGACCGCGTTGCCGTCGGTCACCACGACCCAGTTGTGGTCGGCGGTGCCGGTGTCACCCCACTGCACGGCGAGCCCGCCGTCGGCGGTGGACATGTTCTGGATGCCGAGCACCAGGCCGGTGCCCACGTTGACCAGCCGGTGGCTGCTGCCGCCGCCGCTGCTGCCGCTGGTGTTCCAGTAGACGGTGTAGTTGAAGCCGTGGGCGTCCTGGAACGGCCCGAGGTTGACCGTCGACCCGTTCGCGGTGGCGGTGAACGCCAGCGCGCTGGTGCTGGTCCGGGCGATGGACGAGACGTTGAGCGCCGGCGGCGCGCTCAGCGTGCTGTTGCCGTAGTTGCCGGCGAGCACGCTCGGACCGTAGGTGACGGCGGCGATGCTGGAGTTGTCGTTGGTCGGCTGTACGACGACACGCATCGGCAGACGCACGGTGATGGTGTCCCCGGCGGCCCAGGTACGCGTGACAGTGGCGTAGCTGCCGGGCGTCGTGGCGACGGACTGCTCCACACCGTTGACGCTTACCGTCGCGCCGTTGGTCCACGCCGGAATGCGGACGCGGACGCTCCACGACCCGCTCATCGTGCCGCCCAGGGTGAGCGTAGTGGTGTCACTCACCGGGTACGTGGTGCTCTGGGTGACCGTGATGCCCCGCTGGGACCAGTTCAGCTCCGAGGGCACGAACAGGTTCACGGTAAGCGTGGTGCCGCTGTAGAAGTAGATGGAGTCCATCAACTTCGTGTTGATCTCCACGCCGGTGCCCTGGCAGCACCAGAACGAGTTGTAGTCGGTGCTCCAGGTGCCGCCACCCCACGCCGGGCCCACGCCCCGCCGGCCACCCGGCTTGAGCGGGGTGAAGTAGGTGATGTGGCCCTTGCTGTCGGCCGGGTTCTGCGCGCCGATCAGGTGGTTGATCGTGGCGCGCTCGTAGTAGTCGAAGTAGTCGGTCCGGCTCGGGTCGAGCAGCCAGAGCTCCCGCGTCAGCTTGAGCATGTTGTAGGTGTTGCACTGCTCGCAGGTGTCGTTGCTGAGGTATCCGGCGATCGCGTTGGGCGCCCGGAAGTGCTCGGCCTGGCTGTTGCCGCCGATGACGTAGGTGTGCGCGCGCACGGTGATGTTCCACGCGTTGCTGGCGATGTCCCGGTAGCGGGTCGTCCCGGTGGCCTTGAACTCGCGGGCGGCGCCGACCCACTTGGGCACCTGCGTGTTGGCGTGCAGGCCATTGAGCTGGTCCTGGTTGTTGGCCAGGGGGTTGAACACGGAGGCGTGGTCGAACCGCTGGGCGGTGGTGAGCCACCGGGAGTCGCCGGTCATCTGGTAGATCTCGGTCAGCACGTCGTTCATGCCGCCGAACTCGGTGCCGAGCATCGACTGCATCTGGCTGCTGCTCAGGCGGGACGTGCGGGTGTCGACCCAGCCGGCGAGGGCCAGCAGCACCGTGCGGGCCTGCGTGTTGCCGGTGTAGCGCCACACGTCGAGCAGCCCGGCGAGCGTCTTGTGGATGCAGTAGTAGGGCACGTTGCCGTTGGACAGCGTGCGCGCCTCGAGGGCGGAGAAGTCGGACTCCGGGAAACCGGAGAGGTAACCCGCCCCGAAGCCGGCCGCGCCGTTGTTGGCCTGGCACTTGGCCAGCTCGGCGACCATGTAGTTCGCCTTGTCCCGGCAGGTGGTGTCGCCCAGCACCGCGTAGGCCTGGGCCCAAGCGGTCAGGAAGTGCCCCTGCATGTGGGTCCGGAACGGGAAGTTCGGCGCGTCCCAGCCACCGTTGGTGGCGGCGCCGTTGGTGGACAGCCGGTGGTTGGCGCGGAAGTTGTAGAGCATGCGGTCGACGTCGACGAAGCGCAGGTAGTTCAGGGTGCGGTTCTGGTTGTCCAGCCAGCGACCGGCGGTCAGTCGCACCTGGCCGAGGTCGAAGGCATAGGCGCCGACGCCGATGTCCGGCCGCGCCGGCGGGACCACGGCAGCGGCGGCGGGGCCCGCGCCGAGCGTCGTGGCTCCGGTCGCGGAGATCACGGCGGTGGCGCCGGCGGCTTGCAGCACGCGGCGTCGGCTGAGGGGCAGGGACGACATGGGACCTCCAGGTGAGCGCTACCGGCGACGGGACGACAACCGGGCGGGACGGGCTCGGCGGGGATGCAGGGGTCCGAACGTTAGCGTTCACATCCGTGTCCGGCATGTTACGGCCCCAGGCCCCATCAATTCAAGATGGTAACTGTCGACGCTGGTCCCGCGCCTGTGGAAGACCGGTGTGCCGCCGTGCCACTCACCGTCTGGGGTAAGGCGGGCCCGCTCGTGTTATCGATAACACGAACGGGTTCAGCCGAGCGGCCGGCCGGCGACGGCCAGAGCCCACGCGAGCAGCCCGAACGCGCCGGTCGAGGCGACGGCCCGGACGACGTTGCCGCGCACCCAGGCCACCTCGAAGCGTTCCCGCAGGGCGGCGAGGTCGGTGATCCGGTCGACGTCGCCGGCCTGGGCCAGCACGGTGTTGAGAGGGACGTTGACGGCAGCGGTCACGCCGAGCACCACCAGGTAGAGCAGCAGCGCGGCGACGATCCAGGGCAGCACCGCGCGGTGCCCGGCGCCCAGGTGCAGCGCCGCCGCCAGCAGCGTGCACACCAGCGCGCCACCGAAGCAGACGGCGAACCATCCGTTGAGAATGGACTCGTTGATCCGCTGCATGGCCAGCACCAGCGTCCGGTCGTCGGTCCGGCTCAGGCCCGGCATGACCGCGTAGGCGAACGCGGCGAACAGGCCGGCGGTCAGGCCGGTGGTCACGGTGGCGGCGAGCAGACTCGCGCTGCGCAGGAAACCCATGCCCTCCATTGCACCGGCCGTCGGCCGCCCCGGCCATGCGCGACAGCGTCCGGCGCATACGCGTGCGTCTCAGCCCCGCCCGCGCCCCGCCCGCGCCCCGCCCGCGCCCCGCCGGCGCTCCACAGGCGCCGGCCGGGCGCGACTGGCGGTACCCGCGGGGGGCCGTGTCAGCGGGCCGGGGCGTGGGCCGCGAGGGGGTTGGCGAGGGTGCCGACGAACTGCAGGGCCGCCGACGGATCGGCCAGATCGACCATCTGCTGGTTGTCGCGCAGCTGGAGCCGGTTGAGGCAGGACAGCGCGAACTCCGGGGCGAACAGGTCGTAGTGGCGTACCCGCTCGGCCAGGTGCGGCACCCGGTCGAAGTAGTCGGCCGCGCAGGCCGCGACCGTGCCCCAGAAGGCGTCCTCGGTGAGCACCCCGGCCTCGACCAGCACCGCGCTGAGGTGGCGCAGGAAGCAGTCCACCACGTCGGTGAAGATGCTCAGCAGCTTGGTGTCGTCGGGCACCTCCACCTGGATCCGCCGCACCTGCTCCGGCAGCTCGGCGTCGGTGTTCAGCACCGCGATCTCCTCGGCGATGTCCTTGAAGATCACCCGCTCGACGGTGTGGTGCTCGTCGAGGACCAGGATGACGTTCTCGCCGTGTGGCATGAAGGCCAGGTCGTGGGCGTAGAAGCTGTGCAGCAGCGGGGTCAGGTAGGCGTCCAGGTAGCGGCGCAGCCACACCTCGGGCGTCAGGCCGGACCTGTCGATCAGGGCCGCCGCCAGCGAGCCGCCGTCGTCGTCGGTGTGCAGCAGCGCGGCCATCGTGGACAGCCGCCGCCCCGGGGCCAGGCCGGGCACCGGGCTCTCCCGCCACAACGCGGCGAACATCTTGCGGTACGGGGAGGTGCGCTCGGTGGCCGCCTCGTACTGCCGGTGCCGGTAACCGACCGCGGCCCGCTCCCGGATGATCGTCAACCCGGTGCCGGCGAGCACCTCGTCGCCGGCGATCAGGTCCGCCAGCCAGTCGTTGATGGCCGGGGTGGCCGCCATGTACGCGGCGGACAGTCCGCGCATGAAGCCCATGTTCAGCACCGACAGCGCGGTCTTGACGTAGTGCCGGCGCGGCTCGGTGACGTTGAAGAAGGT
Source organism: Micromonospora lupini str. Lupac 08 (assembly GCF_000297395.2). Classification (GTDB taxonomy): domain Bacteria; phylum Actinomycetota; class Actinomycetes; order Mycobacteriales; family Micromonosporaceae; genus Micromonospora; species Micromonospora lupini. The sequence goes on from NZ_HF570108.1 coordinate 4,182,111, forward strand.
CCGGATCGATTGCTGCGCGAGGTACGAGTCCGGCCCGGGGCCGAGGTGCACCAGCCGACGCTCGGCCAACTCCCCCGCGAACGTGACGGCCAGCTTGTTCCACCACTGCCACGGATGCGCCGGGATGAGGTGGTAGTCGGCGAGGTCCAGCCCGAGCTCGGCCATCGTGGCGGCGAACCGGGCCCGGGTCTCCGCGTCCAGCTCGCCGGAGATCAGGGCGTCGTAGTCCAGGTCGGCGGCGCTGCTGAACGTCGAGTGGTCGCGGTGCGCGGCCAGCCACTCCAGGCGTACGGGCGTGGCGGCCTCCGGGGCGTAGCGGTGGTACTCGTCGACGCCGAAGCCGAGCCGGCCGTTGTTGGCCACGAAGCAGGGGTGCCCCTCGGTCATCGACGTCTCGATGGTCTGGAAGTCCGACCCGGCCAGCTCGGCGGCGCTCGGCAGGGACTGGGCCAGCTTGTACGCCGTACCGGCCAGGGTGGAGGTGATCTCCTCCAGGTAGACCGGGAGCACCCGCGCGGACAGCCCGAGGGCGCCGCGCAGCTCGACGATCAGGTCCACGGCGTCGGGCGGCACCTCGACGCCGTCCCGGTGCCGAGTGATGCTGTCGGCGTCGATCTGCCAGTGCGCAAGAGCGAGCACCCGGGCGACGAAGCGGTAGGTGACCGTGCCGTCGTCGCTGCGAACCTCGTACCACTGCCTGTCGTCCGGGCCCGGCACGGGCTGCGGGGTGAGCAGCCGTTCGTGGGTGAACTCGGCAAGCGCCTTGCGGACCAGCATCCGGTTGGCGCGGGCCCAGCGCTGCGGGGTGAGATGCGCGACGGCGTCGCCGGCAGCGGTGTGCGCGCCGGGGGCGGTCAGGGCGGCGTGCGCCGCTGTCGTCTGGGCGGGGACGGCGGTGGAGGTCACGCCGGGGCTCCTTCGGTTCGGGTGGCGGTCGCGGCCTGGAACTGGGCTCGGGTGCAGACGCTGAGCAGCGCGTCCTTCTCCGGCTTGGCGATCGGGCCGACGACCTCGAAACCGACGGCCGCGTTCAGCGCGTGCACTGCGGTGTTGCGCACGTCCGGCTCGACCACCACCCGCTCGGTCGCCGGGTCGGCGAAGAGCCAGGCCATGACGGTGGTGATCACCGCCCGGGTGAAGCCGTGCACGGGGTCGCCGGCGGGCGCGCACAGGAAGTGCATGCCCACGTCGCCGGGCTGGACGTCGTACAGGCCGACCAGCTCGACACGGGCCGGGTCGTAGCGCTCGGCCAGGAAGGCGGGCTCCCCCCGCCACAGCCCGAGGTACGCGTCGTGGTGCGGGTGCGCGGCGATGCGCCGGTACTCCTCGGTCACCCGGGCCTCGTCGGCGTCCTGCATCAGCCAGAACGCCGCCTTCGGGTGGGTCACCCAGCCGTGCAGCAGCGGGGCGTCGGCCTCCGGTTCGAGGGTACGCAGGGCGAACGCGCCGAGCCGGTCGTCGACGCGGGTGAAGACGACGCTCACGACGTCACCCCGGCCGGCGCGCCGAACTCCTGGAAGGTGATGCCCTTCTCGATCGGGTAGTGCTCCCGGCCGAGCAGTTCGCGGATGATCCAGGAGTTTCGGTACGCGCCCATGCCCAGGTCGGGTGAGGTGATGCTGTGCGTGTGGGTGCCCGCGTTCTGCAGGAAGATGCCCCGCCCGCTGTGGTCGATGCTGTAGTTGCGGGCCACGTCGAACCGCCCGTGCGCGTCCCAGCGGATCCGCTCCCGAACCGGGGCGAGGAACTCCGGCACCCGGTAGTGGTAGCCGGTGGCCAGCACCAGCCCCTCGGTACGCAGGGCGAAGTCCCGCTCCTGCTCCACGTGTCGCAACCCGAGCCGGTACTCCCCGTCGTGGTGGGCGGCGTCGACCAGCTCGGTGTTGGTCAGCAGCCGGGTACGCACCGGCCCGTCGACACTGTGCGCGTAGAGCAGGTCGAAGATGTCGTTGATCAGGTCGGCGTTGATCCCCTTGAACAGGCCCTTCTGCTCGGCCTCCAGTCGGTAGCGGGTTGCCTCGGGCAGCGCGTGGAAGTAGTCCACGTAGTCCGGTGAGGTCATCTCCAGCGTCAGCTTGGTGTATTCGAGGGGGAAGAACCGGGGCGAGCGGGTGACCCAGTTGAGCTGGTAGCCGTACCGGTCGAGGTCACCGAGCAGGTCGTGGTAGATCTCGGCGGCGCTCTGCCCGCTGCCCACCACTGTGATGCTGCGCTTGGCCCGCAGCGCGTCCCGGTGCTCCAGGTACCGCGAGTTGTGCACGGCGTCGCCGGGCAGCCCGGCCACGGCGGCGGGCAGGTGCGGCGGGGTGCCGGTGCCGAGCACCAGGTGCCGGCCCCGGTACTCGACGCTCTCCCCCTCGCCCGTGGTGGCCCGCACCACGTACCGCTCGTCGGCGCTGTCGTACTCGACCGTGGTCACCGTCTGACCGAAGCGCAGGTTCGGCAGCTTGGCCGCCGCCCACCGGCAGTACGCGTCGTACTCGCTGCGCAGGGGGTAGAAGCTCTCCCGGATGTAGAACGGGTAGAGCCGGCCGATCTCCTTGAGGTAGTTGAGGAAGGAGTACGGCGACGTCGGGTCGGCGAGGCTGACCAGGTCGGCGATGAACGGGGTCTGCAGGCGGGCCGACTCCAGCAGCATGCCGGGGTGCCAGGCGAGGCTCGGTCGGGCCTCCAGGAACACCCCGTCCAGCTCGTCGATCGGCGCGGTGAGGCAGGCCAGGCCCAGGTTGTACGGGCCGAGCCCGATGGCGATGAAGTCGTGGGTGGACATCGGGGTCTCCAGGCGCGGGTTCGGGGTCACCGGCATCAGCCGACGGGGCAGATCAGGTCGGCGGCGGCGCGCTCGCGCACGTACCGACCGGCGTGGCCGGCGATCAGTTCGAGCACGTGGCCGACGTCGTCGACTGTGGTGGCCGGGTTGAGCAGCGTGAACTTGAGGAAGTGCCGACCGTCCACCCGGGTCCCGGCGACCACGGCGAGGCCGGAGGCGGCAAGCGCCTCCCGGGCGTGCAGGTTGGCCGCGTCGACGAACTCCCGGCCCGCGCCGGTGGGCAGGTAGCGGAAGACCACAGTGCTCAGCTGCGAGCGGGTCACCACCTCGAAGCGGGGGTCCTCGCTGACGAGCTGCCAGGCGTCGGCGGCTCGGTCGACCACCTCGTCGAAGAGTGCGCCGAGCGCGTCCGGGCCCATCACCCGCAGGGTCAGCCAGAGCTTCAGCGCGTCGAACCGGCGGGTGGTCTGCAGGCTCTTGTCGACCTGGTTGGGGATCTGCTGCTCCACCATGCGCGCCGGGTTGAGATAGTCGGCGTGGTACGTGGCGTGCCGCAGGACCCGCCGGTCGCGGACCAGCAGCGCGCTGGAGCTGACCGGCTGGAAGAACGACTTGTGGTAGTCGACGGTCACCGAGTCGGCCCGTTCGATGCCGTCGAGCAGGTGCCGGCGCGTCGGCGAGACGAGCAGCCCGCAGCCGTACGCGGCGTCCACGTGCAGCCAGACGCCGGCCGCCGCGCAGATCCCGGCCAGGTCGGTGAGCGGGTCGATGGAGCCGAAGTCAGTGGTGCCGGCGGTGCCGACGACAGCCATCACGACCTGCCCGGCCTGCCGGCACCGGGTGATCTCCTCGCGGACGGCTGCGGGCCGGATCCGCCGCTGCGCGTCGGTGGGTACCGCGATCACCGCGTCCGGGGCGAGCCCGAGCAGCTTGGCGGACTTCTGCACGCTGAAGTGCCCGGCGGCGGAGGTGAGCACCCGCAGCCGGGGCAGCAGCTCGGCGCGGGCCGCCGGGGTGGTCGCGTCGGCGCACGCCTCCTCCCGGGCCAGCAGCAACGCCTGGAGGTTGGACTGACTGCCCCCGCTGGTGAACACGCCGTCCGCGTCCGGGCCGAAACCGATCCGCCGGGCGGTCCAGTCGATCAGTCGCCGCTCGATGAGGGTCGCCCCGGCGCTCTGGTCCCAGGTGTCCAGGGAGGAGTTGACCGCGCTGAGGACCGCCTCGCCGAGCAGCGCCGGGATGACCACCGGGCAGTTGAGGTGGGCCAGGTAGCGGGGGTGGTGGAACCAGACGGCGTCGCGCAGGTAGACGTCCTCCAGCTCGTCCAGGGCCGCGCCGGCGTCGCCCAGGGGCCGGTCCAGGTCGACCCGGTCCACCAGCGGGGCCAACTCGGCCGGGGTGACGCCGGTGGCGGGCCGGTCCACCGCGGCGACCCGGCGGGCGACCCGGTCGACGCCGGCGGCGATCGCCCGCCGGTACTGCTCGACCGAGCCGTCGTGCAACAGGTGGGCCCGCGCGGCGGCCTTGCCGTCGACCAATTTCGGCAGCGCGGCGGTCGACGCCGGCGCAGGGGCGGCCAGCGCGCCGGCGGGCGCGGGCGGGTCGGGCTCAACGGGGTACGTCGGCACGGTCACGGGATGTCCTCCACGTTCTCGACGATGGGCAGCCGGAACCGTCCCCCGACCCGGCGGCGCGTCGGGGGCCGTGCTGCGTTTCTGGTGGGTCGCTGGTCAGGCGGTGGCGCCGGCCAGCGCCTCGGCGCGCAGGTCCTCCTCGGAGAGCCCGCGCCGCCAGTAGCCGGCGAAGGTCACCCGGCGGCGGTCGATGCCACGCTCGCCGACCAGGTGGCGGCGCAGCGCCCGCACCGCGCCGGACTCGCCGGCGATCCAGGCGTACGGCTTGCCGGCGGGCAGGCGGGCGGCGCGCAGGGCGCTGACCAGCAGGTCACTGCCGGGCGGGGTGCTGCCGCGCACGATCCAGCGGATCTCCGCGGCGGCCTCGGTGGGCAGCTCGGTGATGTCCGCGGCGTCCGGGACCTCGATCCAGGCGCGGACCCGGGCGCCGGCGGGCAGCCAGGCCAGGATGCCGGCGGTGGCCGGCAGCGCGGTCTCGTCGGCGACAAGCACGACGAGGTCGGTGTCGTCCGGCGGGCGGAAGCAGACGCTGCGGTTGTCGTGCACCGCCGGGCCGAGCAGCAGCACCCGGTCGCCGAACCCCGCCAGGCTGGCCCAGCGCGAGGCGGGACCGGTGCCGCCGTGACCGACGAAGTCGATGTCCACCTCGCCGGCCTCCGGACGGTGCTCCCGGATGGTGTACGAGCGCATGACCGCGCGGACCTCCGGCGGGAGTGCCCGCCAGGCGCCGAACCAGTCGTCGCCCCGCTCGACCGGGACGACCGGGGTGTCCTGCCCGGGGTGCGGCAGGAACAGCGAGACGCTCTGGTCCCGGCCGCCGCCGGCGAAGTCGACGAGCTCCGCGCCACCGAGGGTGACCCGGATCAGCGAGGCGCCGACCTGGCGGGCCCGTACGACGTGCGCGGCGAAGAAGCGGTACTGCAGGGCGACGGGTTCGACGGTGCTCGTGCTCATGGCGTCAGCTGACCTTCTTCGCGTTCCGGATGGCGGTCGCGAGGTTCTCCAGCAGCGGCGCGGAGCCGGCGTACGAGAAGCGAGGCACCGCGTCCCACGGGGTCACCTGGTTGGCCTTGACCGCCGGGAGTTGCTGCCAGGTCGGCTTGGCGGCGAGGTCCTTGGGCTGCAGGGCGGTGCTGCGGTTGTCCAGCAGGATCAGGTCGGCGGGGAACTTGCCGGTGTTCTCCCAGCTGAGCGCCTCGAAGTAGTCGCCGGCCTCGAGCTTGGTGGGCACCACGATGTCGACGCCCAGCTCGGCGAAGTACATGAGGTCGGTGCTGACCTTGGGGTTGGACACGTAGAACAGGTCGGGGCTGCCGGAGCAGGCCATCACCTTGATGCCGGGGTTGGCCTTGACGGCCTGCCGGACGGCGTCCGCTGCGGCGTCGAAGCGGGCCTTCGCGTCGGTGACCACCTTGGCGGAGAGGTCGGCGCCGAGCGATTCGGCAAGCGCCGCGTACCGCTCGATGGGCTTGGTCATCGGCACCCGGGCCGTGGTGATCGCCACGCTGGGCGCGAGCGGCAGGATCTTGTCCTTGCTCTCGTCCGGCACGTACCAGAGGGCGTCGGGGTCGTACATGTGGGTGACCAGCAGCTCGGGGCGCAGGGCCGCGTACTTCTCCAGGCTGAACTCGCCCCACACATTGCCGAGGATCTCGACGGTCTCGACGTTCAGGGCGCCGGCCTGCGGGTCGGCCGTGCCGTCGGCGCGCTTGGTCTCGCCGAACACGCCGACGAGCTGCTTGTCGAGACCGAAATCGACCAGTGCTGCCGCCACTCCGGTGAAGGCCACCACGCGCGCCGGACGACTCGCCGCCTCGATCTTCTTGTTGCGGTCGTCGGTGAACGACCAGGGGCCACCGGCATTACCACTGCCAGCGGGCTTGGCCGCATCGTCCTTGCCGCAGCCGGCGAGGAGCGCGGCCAGCGTGGCGGCGCCGCCGGCGGCCAGCAGGCCACGACGAGAGAGGCGACGGGCGGACAGTGCATCGGGCATGGTGTCGTCTTTCGATCAAGGGAAGGTCGGGGCGACCGGGACAGCGGGGTTAGGTTAGCCTAACCTCGGTAGTTGTCAACAGCGGTTCGCCGTGTCGCCACACCCCCGGAGCCCACACTGGACGCCACACCCACCGTCGCCATGTCAGCACCGAACGTGCCGGACGTGTCGACGGCCCCTCCCCCGAAGCGACGCCGGGCGGCCCGCGCCGTCGGCCTGCTCGGCGCCGTGGTGCTGCTCGTCGTGATCCTGGTGCTCAGCATCGCGGTCGGCGCGAAGTCGTTGCCGCTCGCCGACGTCTGGTCCGGGTTGCTGCACCGCGACGCGACCGAGTACGCGGTGGTGCACCGCATGCGTCTCCCCCGCACCCTGCTCGGACTGCTCGCCGGCACGGCGCTCGGCGTGGCCGGCGCCGTGATGCAGGCCCTCACCCGCAACCCCCTCGCCGATCCCGGGCTGCTCGGCATCAACGCCGGCGCGTCCGCAGCCGTGGCCGTCGCCGCCACCTTCCTGGGCGTCACCGCCATCGGCGGGTACGTCTGGTTCGCGCTGCTCGGCGCCGCGCTCGTCACCGCGCTCGTGTACGCCGTGGGCGGCGGGCGCGGCGCGACCCCCGCCCGCCTCGCACTGGCCGGGGCGGCCCTCAACGCCACCCTCTACTCGTTCGTGAGCGCGATCATGCTGCTGGACACCGCCTCGCTGGACCGGCTGCGGTTCTGGACGGTCGGCTCGCTGGCCAGCGCGGACTCCGCGACCGTGACCCGGGTGGCGCCGTTCATCCTGGTCGGCCTGCTGGTCGCCCTCGGTGCCGCCCGTCCGCTGAACGCCCTCGCGCTCGGCGACGACGCGGCCCGCGCCCTGGGCGCCCGACCGGCAGTGATCCGGGCCGCCGTGATCGTCGCGGTCACCCTGCTCTGCGGCGCGGCGACCGCCGCCTGCGGCCCGATCGTCTTCGTCGGCCTGCTGGTGCCGCACCTGGTGCGCGCGATCACCGGGCCCGACCTGCGCTGGCTGCTGCCGTACTGCGCGGTGCTCGCGCCGGTGCTGCTGCTCGGCGCCGACGTGCTGGGGCGGGTGCTCGGCCGGCCCGGTGAACTCCAGGTCGGCATGGTCACCGCCGTGCTGGGCGGCCCGCTCTTCCTCTGGCTGGTCACCCGCTCACGGGTGGCACACCCGTGAGCGCGCGCACCAACGGGCTCAGCACGATGACAGTTCTCCGTACCCCCGGGGGGTTGTCGGTGCGGTTCCGCCCCCGCGCCCTGGCCGTCGGCCTCGGCGCGGCGGTGCTCGCCGCCGGGCTCGGCCTTGTCGCGTTGGGCAGCGGCGACTACCCGATGGGCCCGACCGACGTGCTGCGCGCCCTGACCGGCGGCGGCAGCGTGGCCGAGCAGTTCATCGTGACCGAGCTGCGCCTGCCCCGGCTGGTCACCGCCCTGCTGGTCGGCGCGGCGCTGGCGCTGGGCGGCGCGGTGTTCCAGTCCCTGGTCCGCAACCCGCTGGGCAGCCCGGACATTCTCGGCTTCACCCAGGGCGCGTCGACCGGCGCGCTCGTGGTGGTCGTCCTGGGCGGCGGCAGCCTGGCCCTGGCCGGCGCCGCGGTCGTCGGCGGGCTCGCCACCGGCCTGCTGATCTACGCGCTCGCGTGGCGGCGGGGCGTGCACGGCTACCGACTCGTCCTGGTCGGCATCGGCGTCGCCGCGATCCTCACCGGCGTCAACGGCTACCTGCTGACCCGGGCGCCGCTGATGGACGCCGCCCGCGCGGTGCTCTGGCTCACCGGCAGCCTGGACGGGCGGGGCTGGGCCAACGCCGGGCCGCTGCTCGCCGTCACCGCCGTGCTCGCGCCGCTGGTGCTCGTCGGCTGCGCCCCGGCGCTGCGGATGATGGAGCTGGGCGACGACACCGCAAGCGCGCTCGGCGTGCCGCTACGCCGGCTGCGCCTGGTGCTGCTCGCCTCGGCGGTGCTGCTGGTCTCGTTCGCGGCGGCGGCCGCCGGCCCGGTGTCGTTCGTGGCGCTCGTCGCGCCGCACGTCGCCAAGCGGCTGACCCGGGCCCCCGGCCCGAACCTGCTGCCGTCGATGGCCCTCGGCGCGGCGCTGCTGGTCGGCGCCGACCTGCTGGCCCAGCGCGCGTTTCCCGGGCACCAGCTCCCGGTCGGCGTGGTGACCGGAGTGCTCGGCGGCGGCTACCTGGTCTGGCTGCTGGCCGTCGAACGCCGGGCGGGTCGGCTGTGAACACCCGCGAGACGATTCAAGGAGCATCAATGACATCCCGCCTCGGCGGCACCGCGCTGACCCTCGCCTACGACCGGCGCACCATCTCCGAGGACCTGACGGTGGCGGTGCCCGACCGGTCGTTCACGGTGATCATCGGGCCGAACGCGTGCGGCAAGTCGACGCTGCTGCGCGCGCTGTCCCGGATGCTGCGCCCCAGCGCCGGCGCGGTGCTGCTCGACGGTCGGGACATCCACGACCTGCCCGCCCGCACGGTGGCCCGCACCCTCGGCCTGCTGCCGCAGTCGTCGATCGCCCCGGACGGGATCGGCGTCGCCGAGCTGGTCGCCCGGGGCCGCTACCCGCACCAGGGTCTGCTGCGGCAGTGGTCGCGCGAGGACGAGAGGATCGTCGACGAGTCGATGGCCGCCACCGGGGTCGCCGACCTCGCCGACCGGCCGGTGGACGAGTTGTCCGGCGGCCAGCGGCAGCGCGTCTGGATCGCCATGGCGCTGGCCCAGCAGACCCCGCTGCTGCTGCTCGACGAGCCGACGACGTACCTCGACATCGCCCACCAGATCGAGATCCTCGACCTGTGCGCACGGCTGCACGAGGAGCAGGGGCGCACGCTCGTCGCGGTGCTGCACGACCTCAACCACGCCGCCCGGTACGCCACCCACCTCATCGCGATGCGCGACGGGCGGGTGGTGGCCGCCGGCGACCCCCGCGAGGTGGTCACCGCCGACCTGGTCGCCGAGGTGTTCGGGCTGCCCTGCCGGGTGATCGACGACCCGGAGACCGGCACCCCGCTCGTCGTCCCGGCCGCCCGCCGTCGCGCGCCCGAGCCGTCATGAGGCCGGGGGTCTACCGGGACCCGTGGGGCGTCCCGCACGTACGCGCCGCCGACCCGCTCGCCCTCGCGGCGGCGCAGGGCCGGGTGACCGCGTACGACCGGGCGTGGCAGATCGAGGTGGAACGGCACCGGTCGGCGGGCACCAGCGCGGCAGTCCTCGGTGTCGACGCGCTCGCCTGGGACCGCTTCGCACGCCAGGTCCGGCTCGACGACACCGCCCGCCGTTGCCACGCCAACCTCGACGAGGCGACAGCCGAGTGGGTGGGCGCGTACGTCGACGGGGTGAACGCCGGCCTCGCCGCCGGGGCGGCCCGGTCACCGGAGTTCGCCGCCACCGGGCTGGCCCCGGGCCGGTGGGAGCCGTGGACTCCCCTCGCGGTGTGGCTGGGGCACCACATCCTGTTCGCGGGGTTTCCCGGCAAGCTGTGGCGCGAGCACGTCGCGCAGCGCCTCGGCCCGGCGGCGGTCGAGGCGTTCGCCACCGACGGGCCGGCCGTGGCCGGCAGCAACGGGTGGCTGCTGGCCGCCGAGCGGACCGGCACGGGCGGTGCGCTGCTCGCCGGCGACCCGCACCGGTTTCTCGAGGATCCGGGCGTCTACCAGCAGATCCGGCTGGCCTGCCCGGAGTACGACGTGGTCGGACTGGCCGTGCCCGGCGTGCCGGGCATCGCCCACTTCGGCCACACCGGCGCGGTGGCGTGGGCGATCACCAACGCGATGGCCGACTACCAGGACGTCTACGCCGAGCGGTTACGCCGGCACGGCACGCGGGTGCAGGCGCTCGGCCCGGACGGCTGGCGGGAGGCGCACGTCCACGTCGAGACGATCGAGGTGGCCGGCGCGGACCCGGTCCCTGTGGAGGTGGTGGAGACCGACCGGGGGCCGGTGATCGCCGGTGGACCGGACGACGAGACGGCGGTGAGCCTGCGCTACCCGCCCCGGGTCCGCGGCGAGTTGGGCTTCGCGGCGTTACCGGAACTGCTGCGCGCCCGTAGGGTGTCCGATGTGGACGAGGCGTTGCGGCACTGGGTGGAGCCGGTGAACGTCGTGCAGGCGGCGGACACCGCCGGCGGGCTGCTGAACCGGGTCGCCGGGGCGGTGCCGAAGCGGCACCCCGACAACGGCCGACGGGTGGTCCCCGCCTGGGAGGCCGCGTACGCCTGGCGCGGTTGGCACGCGCCGCTGCCCCGCGCCCAGGTGACCGGCCGGGCGGTGATGGCGAACGAGCGGGGGCTGGCGGCGCCGCTCGGCGTCGAGTTCGCCCCACCGCACCGGGCGCGGCGGATCGCCGAGCTGCTCGACGCCGGCCGGGGCTGGACGGCCGAGGCGATGGCGGTCGTGCACACCGACACGCACCTCGGCTCGGCCGGGGCGCTGGTGGCGGTGCTGGGCGGGCTGACCGGGCTCGGCCCGGCCGCCGCCGCGCTGCGTGACCGGCTGCTGCGCTGGGACCGGCGGATGACCGCCGACAGCGCCGACGCGGCGGACTTCGCCCTCCTGCGGGCCGCCGTCGTGCGCCGGATCGCCGCCCACCCGGCCCTCGCCGCACTGGCCGAGCCGCCCGCGTACCCCGAGGTGTTCGCGCCCTGGTTGGCGCTGACGCCGCGGGTCGGCTACGCGCTGGAGCACCTGCTCGGCGGCACGTCGCTGCCCGGCCTCGACGCGGCGGCGGCGGTCCGCGCGGCGGCCGAGGAGGTCGCGGACGCGGCGGACGGCCCGGTGCGCTGGGGTGACCTGCACCGGCTGGCGCCGTGGCAAGCGCTGCCCGACCCGGACGCCGCACCCGGTCCCCGCCTCGACGGCGACCACGACTGCGTGCTGGCCACCTCAAGCGTGCCCGGCGTCACCCACGCGTGCTTCCGGGGGCCGGCCGCGCGGTTCGTCTGGGACCTGGCCCGACGCCAGGACAGCCGCTGGGTGGTCCCGCTGGGCGCCTGCGGGGTGCCCGGCGACCCGCACCACGACGACCAGCAGGCCGCGTGGCTGGCCGGCGAACTGCTGCCGGTGACCACCGACTGGGACCGCCTCACCGAGGAGTCGGATGAGCACTGACGAACCGCACCACCGGCGCGACGTGACCGGTTTCGGGGTGGTCACCGTCCGCCCGGTGCGCCCGGACGAGGACGCCGACCTGTTGCACGGCTGGGTCACTGCCGAACGCGCCCGGTTCTGGGGGATGCGCGAGGCCAGCCGCGAGCGCGTACGCGAGATCTACGCGTACCTGGACTCGCTTGCCACCCACCACGCGTACCTGGCACACCGCGACGGCGTGCCGGTGGCGCTTGTGCAGACGTACGAGCCCGGGGCCGATCCGGTCGGCGGGTGCTACGAGGTGCTCCCCGGCGACGTGGGCGTCCACCTGCTCGTCGGACCGCCGGTGACCGCCGAGCGGGGTTTCACCGGCGCGTTGTTCGGCGCGATCCTGGAGTTCGTCTTCGCCGACCCGGGCCGGCTGCGGATCGTCATGGAACCGGACGTCCGCAACGACCGGATGCTCCGCCGGCTGCGGCGCAGCGGGTTCCGGGCCGGCCCGGTGATCGACCTGCCGGAGAAGCGCGCGCTGCTGCACTTCCTCGACCGGCCGGCGGCTGCCGGCTGACGCCGCTACGGCACCGGCCGCCGGCCGGGGTGCGTGGGGCACCCGGGCCGGCGGCCGGCCGTCAGCGCGTCACCGCAGGCCGAAGGCCCGGGTGAGGCTCTGGCTCACGGTGTTGCCCGCCGCGTCCCGCGCGGTGGTGCGCAGGCTCACGAAGCCGGCCTTCGCCGGCGCGTCCAGCGCGGTACGCCAGCCGTCGCCATGCCGGGTCAGCCGCTGCCTCTGCCAGATCTTTCCGTCGTCGTAGGAGACCTCCACGGTGACCGCGCCGATCGTGCCCGTGACACCCGGCAGGTGGGAGGCGACCACTGTCAGCGGCGCCCGCCGCGACGCCCGGCCGGCGGGGTCGATGGCCACCTGGTAGTCCAGCTGGATCATCGGCAGCACCGCCGACGACTCCGCGCCGGTGACCGCCGAGCTGAAGCCCCACTCGGTGTGGGTGTGCCGGGAGTACGGGTTGGTCCAGGCCCCCCGGTCGTTCTCCACCACCAGCCGGTACGGCAGCCGCTGCGCGGCCAGGCCGGAGACCTGGAGGTACTCGGCGTTGCCCCAGTTCAACTCCGTGTCGCCCTGGTAGAGGGTGGTCCGGTTGACCATGTCGTAGTTCGCGTACGCGTCACCGATGTGGCCACCCCCGTCGCCCCAGCCCGGGGCGGGCAGGTAGACGGTGTCCAGGTAGCGCACCGGCACGTAGCCACCGCCCATCCGGGGCCGCTGGATCGGCCCGAACCACTGCACGCTGCTCGGCCGGTCGGCCGGGTAGGTGGCCACCTCCATCAGGTGCTGGCCCGTCTCGCCGACGATGTGCGCGTCGTCGATCCACCGCTCGCCGGCGGTCACCCAGTCGGTGCGCCGGCCCTGGGCCGGGGCGGTCTCCTGGTTGCCCGAGGCCATGCCCTTCCAGACGTCGGTGCGGAACTCCAACGCCTTGCCCTGCCGGTAGTTGCGGAACTCCACGTCGACCCGGGCCAGTTGCCGCTTCGTCGGCCGGTAGGTGGGGTCGGCGGGCGTCGCCCCGGTCCAGTGGTGCGCCACGTCGTACAGGTAGGTGGTCTCCGGGTGCGAGTCGACTGTCAGCCGCACCGGGCCGCGCCCGAGCGCCGCGACGAGCTGGTCGCCCTCGTCGGCGCCGAGCGTCGCCACGGTCACCGGGGCCGGGCTCTCCGGGCTCCACGGCGACTCGTCCCACGGCTGGAGCCGGCCGACGCCGTCGTTGACCACCAGCAGCAGCTTCGCCCCGGCCGCCGCGGCGGCCTGCGCCTGGGTGGCGATGTCCACTGTGTCGCTGCGCCGGACCACCACCGCCCGGTCGCGGACCGGCCGCCTGGCCAGCCCGGCCGCCGACGCGTCGGCGACATAGACCGCGTCCAGTTGGCGACGACCCGCCGGCAGCGCCGGGGTCGCCCGCTTCACCAGCAGGTCGTACGACCGGCCGCCGGCCGCCACGGTCAGCGCCGGCTGTTCCAGACGCCACCGGGCTCCGAACTCGAACTCGCCGTCGGTGACGGCGCGGCCCGTCGGCAGCGTCCACATGCTGTCGTACGAGTCGTCGGGCAGCACCTGGCTCTCGGTGAGCCCGTTCGCCGTGGCCCGGTGGATGTCCATCCGCAGCGAGGTGGCGGTGGCCTCCTGCGGCACCTCGGCGCGTACCTGCCGGGCAGCCCGCGCGTCCAGGGTGACGGTGCGGTCGGCGGTCAGGTCGACGTCGGTGAAGCCGAGCAGGGCCATGCCCTTGGAGTGTGGCCCGTGCGCGCCGCGCACGTCGGCGGAGAGCCAGCCGGTCCAGCTCGCCACCGGCAGCCGCAGCGTGGCGGTGCCGGTCTCGGGCAGGTCCACGGCCGTGAACAGGCCGTCGGTGGTGAGGATGACCTTGCCGGCGAGCGGCTTGCCGTCCCGGTCCCTGGCGACGAGCGTCAGGTTCTGCCGCTGCCCCTCCTTGGCCGCCCCGATCAGGGTGCGACCGCGAACCGTACCGGCCTCGTCGGTGGCGATGATCGCGCCACTGACCTGCTTCTCGGCCGGCAACCTGTCGTACGCGGCGGTGAGCGTCACCGTCGCGGTGCCGGCGGCGGGCACGGTGACCGTGCCGGCGGACAGGGCGAAGAGGCCGGCGGGCGCGGTCGGCGCGTCGAGGGCCAGCCGCAGGGTGACCGGGGCGCTGCCGACGTTGGTGTAGGTGACGGTCCGGTCGACCGTCGCGCCGGGCTGCTGCGGCCACGCCCGGAAGCCGGAGTAGGCGCTCGGGGTGGCGAAGACGGTGGCGTGCACGGCGGCGACCGCGTCCACCCGGCCGGCGCCGGCCTGGTACGGGGTGTACCCCGGGGTGGCCTTGACGGTGCTGACCAGCGCCTCCTTGATGCGCTGACCGGTCCAGTCAGGATGCGCGGCGGCGACCAGCGCGGCAGTGCCGGCCACGTGCGGCGTCGCCATCGACGTGCCGCTCATCACCGTGTAGTCCCCGGAGCCGCGCACCTGGTGGGAGCGGGCGGCGAGGATGTCCACGCCGGGCGCGGTGATCTCGGGCTTCAGCCCACCGTCACCGGCGCGCGGGCCCTGGCTGGAGAAGTCGGCGAGGTGATCGGCGGAGTCGACGGCCCCCACGGTGAGCGCGGAGTTCGCCGCCCCCGGGCTGCCGATGCTGTTCGGCCCGCCGTTGCCGGCGGCGATCACGAAGAGCGCGCCGGTCTCGGCGCTGAGCCGGTCGACGGCCTGGCTCATCGGGTCGCTGCCGTCGGTGGCCTCGCCACCCAGGCTCATGCTGACGACCCGGGCCTTCTGCTCGCGGGCGGCCCACTCCATGCCGGCGATGATCCACGAGTCCTGCCCGCTGCCCTCGCTGTTGAGCACCTTGCCGACGTGCAGCCGGGCGCCGGGGGCGACGCCCCGCTCGACACCACCGGACGCGGCGCCGGTCCCGGCGATCGTCGAGGCGACGTGCGTGCCGTGTCCCTTGTAGTCGAGGATGTCGGGCTCCTCGGGCACGAAGCTGCTCGACTCCGCGATCTGCCCGGCGAGGTCCGGGTGCTCGGCGTCCGCGCCGGAGTCGAGCACCGCGACGTCGACACCGGCGGCCGTGTTGCCCTCGGCCCACACGGCCGGGGCGCCGATCTGCGCGGTGGACTCGGCGAGGTCGGCGTGCACCCGGCCGTCCAGCCACACCTTGGCGATGCCGTTCGCGAGCGTCGGCGCGGCGCCGGCGCGGCGGGCAGTGCCAGCGGTGAGCGCGCCCCAGAACCGGTCGGCGGTGCCGCGCGGGCGGGTCAGCGCGGCGCCCCGCACGCTGTCCAGCGACCGGACCACCTCTGCGCCGTCCACTGTGGGACGGGTGCGGGCGCGGGCCGCGGCGTCGGTGAGCGTGACGATCAGCGGCAGCGCGTCGGTGTGCGCGTCGTCGTACCCGTCGGCGATGAGGTCGGTGACGTTGAACAGTTGCCGGTCCAGCAGGCCGCCGGTGACGTACGGCAGCGCCGCGTCCGGGTAGACGTACGTGTCGCCGTCGAGAACCGTACGGTGGAAGGTCGGCGTGCTGCCGTCCGGCCGGCGGACGGTCGAGACGGTGCTGCCGTCGGCAGCGGTGGTGACGGTGACCGTGTCCCCGGTGACGAGGGTGACGGTCGACGCGCGGCCCGGGACCGCCGGCGGCTGGCCGGTGGGGTGACCCGGATTGCCCGGCGGGGCGGCGGACGCCCCCGTGCCGGGTGGGGTGAGCCCGGCGGCCAGAGTGAGGGCGGTGCCGAGGGCGATCAGCCCGGATCGGCGGCGCCTGGAAGACAGAGCCACGATGACCTCTTTGTGTCGAGGAGCGGTACGCAGCACAGCATCACGGCAACGCCCATCCCTCCCACCCGCCGCCCCGGGGCGCACATACGCCATGGCGCAATCGCGCCACCCGGTCAGCGTTTGTGGGTCGCCAACTTGGCGAGCTGGTCCAGCTGGGTCGGATCGGAGAGAGCCGAGCCGACGGCTGCCACCCGGACGCCCGCGTCGAGGAACGCCGCGGCGTTGCCCGCGTCCAGGCCGCCCGTGGCGACGAAGCGCAGCTGCGGCAGGGGGCCGGCCATGGCCCGGAACCAGGCCGGCCCGAGGGAGATCGCGGGGAACGCCTTGAGCCAGGTCAGGCCGTGCCGCAGCGCCTGCTGCGCCTCGGTGGGGGTGGCCACGCCGGGCAGGTGCGGCAGGCCGCGCGCGGCGGCGGCGTCGGCGACCGCGAGGTCCAGACCGGGCGCGACGGTGAACGCGGCGCCCGCGTCGGCCGCCGCCGTGACCTGCTCGGCGTCGAGCACGGTGCCCGCGCCCACGATCCGGTCGCGCGCGGCGCCCGCCTCGACGGCGGCGCGCAGGGCGGGCACCGCGTCGGGGGTGGCCACCGGCACCTCCACCACGTCGATGCCCAGGTCCCAGGCGCGCTCGGCGAGGCGGACGGTCTCGGCGACCGGCAGGCCGCGCAGGATCGCCATCACGCGGGCGCCGCCGAAGATGTGCTCGAAGTCCGCTGTGGTCATGGTCCACTCCATCCGAGGTCGCGGGAGATCTGCTGGGTGGTGGCCAGCAGTTGGGGCAGCAGGTGGCGCAGGTCGGCGAGGGTGGCCACCACCGTCGGCGCCGTCACCGACACCGCCGCGGTGACCGACCCGTCGGCGTGGCGCACCGGCGCGGCCACACAGGTGATCAGCGGCTCGAACTCGCCGTCGTCGGCGGCCCAGCCCTGCTCGGCGACGGTCGCCAGCTCCGCGCGCAGCGCGGCCGGGTCGGAGATGGTGGCCGGGGTGTACGCCGGCAGCGCGCCGCCCTCGACCAGCCGGGTCAACTGCGGGCGGTACGCGAGGACCGCCTTGCCGACCCCGCTGGCGTGCAGCGGCGCGGTGCGGCCGATCCGGGAGTACATCCGCACCTGGCCACGGGCCTCGATCTTGTCCACATAGACGAGGTCGTCGTCGACGAGCTGTGCCAGGTGGATGGTGTGCCCGCAGTCGCGGCCGAGTGCCGCCAGGTGGGGGCGGGCCACGGCGCGTACGTCCAGGGAGTCCAGTGCCTGCTGCGCGAGGTCGATCAGCCGCAGGCCCACCGTCCAGCCGCCGTCGGTGCGGCGGGCGAAGCCACCCGACTCGAGGGTCTGCAGCAGCCGCAGCGCGGTGGACTTGTGCACGCCCAGGTCGGCGGCCACACCACCGAGCTGCGCGGGCTCGCGGGCCAGCAGTTCGAGCACGCGCATCGCCCGGTCGACGCCCTCGGACACCCCTCAGCCCTCCGCTCGCGCGCCGGTCAGGTCGGGTGGTGACCAGGGTCCGTCGAGCAGCCGCTGAAACCACGACCACGGCGGCAGCGGCGCGTTGTCGCCGGCGCTGCCCAGCGCCTGCGCGGCGACGAGGTGACCGAGGCGCAGCCGCCGCGTCGGGTCCAGGTCGCGCAGCAGCCCGGCCAGGTAGCCGGCGGCGAACGCGTCTCCGGCGCCGACCGGCTCCACCACCGACACCCGGGGCGCCGCAACGACGACCGGTGCGGCGTCCCGGCTCAGGGCGGTGGCGCACACCGCGCCGTCCTTGACGACCACCGTCTGCGGGCCGGGCAGCAGCCGGCGGACCGCCGCCGCGTCGACGGCGCCCCAGAGGGCGTACGCCTCGTCCTGGCCGACGAAGACCAGGTCGCTGCGGTCGGCGAGGTCCCGCAGCACCGGCGCGGCCCGCTCGGCGGACCAGAGCCGGGCCCGGTGGTTGACGTCGAAGCTGATCAGCGCGCCCGGCAGCGGCCGGTCGGTCACCGCGTGCTCGACAAGCGCCCGGCAGGAGGCGGAGAGCGCCGGGGTGATCCCGGACAGGTGCAGCACCCGCGCGCCGGCCAGCCGTGGGTCGGCCAATGCGCCGGGGTCCATCCGGGACGCGGCGGAGCCCGCCCGGTAGTAGTGCACGGCGGTGGCCGTCGGGCCCGGATCCTTGAGGTAGAGGCCGGTGGGGGCGGCCGGGTCCACGCCCACCAGGTCGACGTGGACACCGGCGTCGGCGACGTGCCGGACGACGGCCCGGCCGAAGGGATCGTCGCCGACCCGGCTCACCCAGGTGGACAAGTGGTCGAGGCGGGCCAGGTAGCCGGCCACGTTGGACTCCGCGCCGCCGACCGAGACGGCGACCCGCTCGGCGTGCTCCAGCGGCTCGCCCGGCGGTGGGCACAGCACGACCATGGTCTCCCCCACCGTGACCACCTCGACCGGCGGGGAGCCGGCCGGGGCGGCAGCGTGGTCGGGTCGGGGCTTGCTCGACATGGCGGCACACGTCCTCGGGGAGGGGTCCGGGCGCCGCCGAGCCTAGGCGCGTTGTGCCAGACGAGCAACCCGTTGCGCTCAGCGCAACGGGTGTCAGGGCAGGCTCAGCCCGTACGCGGCCAGCACCTCCCCGATCGGCTGGTAGTAGGTCGTGCCACCGGCGGTGCAGTTGCCGGTACCGCCGGAGAGGATGCCGAGGATGGTGCCGGTGGACGCCACGTACAGAGGCCCGCCGCTGTCCCCCGCCTCGGCGCAGATGTTGGTGCGGATCAGGCCGTAGATCACGCCGGTGGCGTAGTTGACGGTCTGGTTCAGGCCGGTGACGCTGCCGCAGCGCACCCCGGTGGTGGTACCGCTGCGACAGACCGCCTGACCCACGTACGCGGTGCCGGCGCCGTAGATGGTGAGCAGCCCGGGATACGTGTAGACGGCGCTCGGGTGGGCGATCCGGCCGGTGTAGCGGATCAGCCCGTAGTCGTTGCCGGGATAACTGGTGGCGGTGCGGGTCCCCAGCACGGTGGTCTGCGCGCTGTCGGCGTACCAGGCGCTGACGGCCGCGGTGCAGTGGCCGGCGGTGACCACGTAGTAGGTGCTGCCACTGCGCACGTTCGCGCCCAGCGAGCAGCGGCTGCCGCCGCCGTAGATGCCCTGCCCGGCGGCGATGAGGGGGCGCAGCATGCCGGGCTCGCGACGCAGCAGCGCACCGGCCCGGTCGGCCGCCGCCCGCAACCTCGCCAGGTCGGCGGCGGTCACGGTGTCGTCGACGGTGACCGTCATCCGGCCGGTGGCCGGGTCGAGCCCCCAGGCGGCGCCGGGTGTGCGTACCTCGGACAGCACGGCGGCCGGGTCGGCGGCGGCTCGGTCGGGGACGGCGGCCTGCGCGGCGCCCGGCGCGACGAGCAGCAGGGCGGTCAGGACGAGGGCGACGTGTGGGGAGCGGCGCATCCGAACCTCCGGTAGAGATCGAGACCGATGGATGCCGACAAGCGTCGCCCGGGGTGGAACGTCCTGACAACCTCCGGTCGCCCTCTTCCCCGATCGGCGGGAATCGCCGATCCAGGGACGGCCCGCGGCGGCGCCGCCGATAATCCTCGGGAGACACGGCGGGAGGCCGGGCATGACCACCGGAGGCACCGCGGCACTCCTACGCCGGCCGGACGGGTCGACCCGGGCCACGCTGCTGGAGCTGCTCTACGACGTGGTCTTCGTGGCCGCGCTCGCGCAGACCTCGAAGCTGCTCGCCGACCAGGAGTCCTGGGCCGACAGCGCCAAGGTGCTCCTCATGCTGACGGCGATCTGGTGGACGTGGTCGGTCACCTCGACCACCACCGAGTTCTACGACCCGCAGCAGCGCCCGATCCAGGCCATCCTCATGGTCGCCATGGTCGGGTCGGTCGGGATGGCGGCCGCGCTGCCGATGGTCACCGGCGGGCAGGCCACCGCCTTCGCGCTCGCCTACGTCGGCACGCACGTCATACGCGGCATCGTCCTGCTCGCCGCGCTGTTTCGGCAGCAGCACCGCCTGGCCCTGGCACGAGCCAGCCGGTTCCTGTTCTGGTTCCTGGTGTCCGGCGTCCTCTGGATCAGCGGCGCGCTTGCCGACTCGGCACGATGGGGGCTCTGGACCCTCGCGATCGCGATCGATCTGGCCTCCGCGGCGGCCCGCTACCCCACCCCCTGGCTGGGTCGGGTGCCCCTCAACCAGTACGCGCGGACCACCGAGCACCTCGGCGAGCGGTACCAGCAGTTCGTCATCCTGGCCCTCGGCGACATCATCCTGGTGCCCACCCTGGAGATCAGCCGCAGCGAATTCGACCGCCTTCGGCTCGCCGCCCTGCTCTGCGCGTTCGCCATCATGCTGCTGCTCTGGCAGATCTACGTCTTCCGGGCCGGCGAGCTGCTCGGGGCGAGGGGGGACCGCCCGGCCCGCGTGGCTCCGTACACCCATCTGGTGATGCTGGCCGGCGTGGCCGTCACGGCGGCCTCCTTCGACCTGGTGGTCGACCGGCCGACCGGAACGACGCCGGTGCGGTGGTTGATGCTGATCATCGGCGGGCCGGCGCTGTTCGTGGCCGGCCGGGCCCTGTTCACCGTGCTGCTGTCCGCCCGCGTGCCGTGGCGGCGCGTGGCGTGGCAGCTGCTGCCCCTGCTGACCCTGCCGTGGGCCGGCGACTGGCCACCGGTGCTGGTCACCGCGATCGCGGCCCTCGGACTGGCCGGCCACGCGCTGATCCCCTCCCCCGCCCACTACCGGGCGACCGAGCCGGGGCTGCACGCCCGGCGGCTCGACGAGTGACCGGCCCGCTCAGGCGAGGTGTCGAGCGGTCCAGTCCGCGAGGTCGCGGGCGCAGTCGTCGACCGACTCACGCCAGGTCCGGGCCGCGCCCTCCCCCGCCTCGTCGCTCACCTGCTTGACCAGCCGACACGGCACGCCGGCCTGCGCGGCGGCCCACGCCACCGCGTACCCCTCCATGTCGACCAGGTCGGCGCGCTGCGCCAGGCGCTCCCGGGCGTCGTCGTCGGCCACGAACGTGTCGCCGGTGGCCAGCACCGCGCCCTCGCCGGCCAGCGCGAGCGGCGCGCCGTAGGTCTGGCCGGTGAGCGTACGCAGCAGGTCGGTGTCCAGGTCGTGCTGGAGCACGGTGGCGACCTCGTGGATGCCCGTCCAGCCGGGGCGCAACGCGCCGGCCGTACCCAGGTTGAGCAGCAGGCTGGGGCGTGGGTTGGCGGCCAGCACGGCGGCGACGGCGCTGGCGGCGTTCACCTTGCCCATGCCGGTGAGCAGCACCGGCAGCTCGGCGGGCAGGTAGCGGGCCTCCTCCCCGACGGCGAGCACCACAAGCGGACGATCGGCGCGGACCGTACCCCGAAGAATCACCGGAGCATTTTAAGGGCCGTCGTCGGCGGGCGGTTGCGGCGCCCAGCCGCCATCCAGGCTCGTCTCAACGGGCGTTCAGCCGGGTGCGGCAGGCTGGGCCCCGCGACCGTCGGCCCCACCCGCCCACGCCGCCGAGCACCGGCGGCGACGCCAGGGGGCGCGGTCCGGCGACGGAAAGAGGAGACGACGGTGTACGACGGACAGGAGTTCCTCCGCGACAAGCGCTGGTGCCTGAGCAGGCGAGCGCTGCTGGCCGGAGCCGGCGCGGTGGGCGCGGCCGGGCTGCTGAGCGCGTGCGGTGGCGGCGACAGCTCCGCGGGCGCGGCGGCCGCCGCCCCCGGCACCGTGCTGGCGCACACCGGCGACGTGCCGGTCGGCGGCGGCACGGTGGTCGACGGCGTGTTGGTCGTCCAGCCCGTGGAGGGCACCTTCAGGGCGTACGACGCGACCTGCCCGCACCAGGGCGTACGGGTCGGCGCACCGCGCGACGGGGTGATCACCTGCCCGGCGCACAACTCCACCTTCGCGGTGGCCGATGGCGCCCGCCTGGGCGGCCCGGCCCCGAAGGGCCTGACGGAGATCCCGATCACGGTGGACGGCACCACGATCACCCGAGCCTGACCAGCACCCCCACTCCCAGATCGCGGTGGTCAGTCGTTGGTGAACCCGTACAGGACGAAGTCGCGGTCCGCGCCGCAGGCGATCACGCGGGTGTTCCACGAGCAGGACGCGCTGCGGACGTCGACGAGCTGACCCAGCTCGTCGACCTCACCCGACTCGGCCCACACGCCGGCCACGCTGCGGTTGTCCGCCACCGCGCTGGTGGGCTCGGCGAAGACGAGCAGGTTGCCGGCGTCCAGTCGGGCCGCCACGCCGGGACGGTCGGGCAGCACCGGCTTGCCGGCGGCGTCGAAGAGGGTGACGGTCGCCTTCGGGTACTCCCGCTCGGCGAGCAACTGGTCGCCGACCGGGACCAGGCGGATCGCGCCCGGCGCCGACCAGGAGACCGACGCCTTGCCCTCGGTCGCCGCGACCACCTCGGTGCGCTCGGAGTCGCTGTTGCGCACCTGCAGCAGACAGGCCCGCCGCTCCCCGCACGCCACCAGCGCCTTCGGCCGGTACTCCGCGTTCTCGGCCCGGTGGAGGACCACCGGGGCCGCGTCGGAGCCCAGGTCGTACGCGAGCACCTGGTACCCGGCGTCGGCGGGCGCCACGAAGAGCCGGTCCTCGTGCGCCACCAGCAGGTCGTCGAGGTCGGCGACGTTGCCCCACTCCCGCAGCACCGAGCCGGAGGACATGTCCAGCAGCCGCACCGACCGGTCCGCGCCGAGCTGCACGAGTCGCCGTCCCTTGCCCGTCCACGAGTCGCGGGGGGCGCCGTCGAGGAACGCCGGCCCGCCCGCCGCCTCGTCGGTGCCCACCGGCCGGACGACGGTACGGACACCGCCGTACTGGTCCTTCGGGTTGGGTTTGCTCCATTTGTCGGTGCCGTCGCCCAGCTTCAGGCCGACCAGCCGGCCGGCGGACCGGTCCACAAGCACCGCCGTGTCGTCGGAGAAGTAGACGTCGTCGTCGCCGCGGATCGCCCGGTGCCAGCGCTGGGCGCCGGAGCGGCCGTCCAGGAGGATCAGTTCCCGAGGGGTGCTGTCGCCCGGGGCGTCGGCGAGAACCGCGACGGCCCCCGGTACGGCGATCAGCCTCGACCAGTCGTAGGCGGCGACGTCGGTCTGCCTGCGCCACAGCTCGCCACCGGTGCCGGTGTCGACGGCCACCACCTCCAGCCGGTCGTCCGGCAGCGCGTACCCCAGGTAGGCCCGATCGTCGAGCACCGCCGTCCACATCCCGCTGGGCCGCTCGGCGCCGGCGGGGGGCCGCGACAGCTCGCGCAGCGACCCGAACTCCAGGTCCGGATAGCGGTCCCGCAGCAGGTAGAGCGTCGCCGCGGTGGCCACCCCGGCCAGGGCGAGCACCGCACCGAGCACGATCCAGCGGGCCCGCCGCCAGGTCGTACCGCCGGGTGGGGTGGGCCCGGTGGGCGTCGGGGTGGCGCTCGCCGCGCCGACCAGGGTGCCCGCGACGCCGGACGACCCCGGCACGGTCGGCGCGGGCGGCGGCGGCCAACCCGGCCCGGCCCACGCCGGCCCGGGCTGCGACGGCACGGTCGGCGCGGTCGACGGCACGGTCGGCGCGGGCTGCGACGGCACGGTCGGCACGGTCGGCACGGTCGGCACCGCTGCCGGCGCGGACGGGCCGTTCGGAGGTGGCGCGGATGGGCCGGCTGG
Source organism: Micromonospora lupini str. Lupac 08 (assembly GCF_000297395.2). Lineage (GTDB taxonomy): Bacteria > Actinomycetota > Actinomycetes > Mycobacteriales > Micromonosporaceae > Micromonospora > Micromonospora lupini. The sequence goes on from NZ_HF570108.1 coordinate 4,205,586, forward strand.
AGGCACAACAGGCGGCCCCGCGGGAGCCGGGCCAGCCGGCGCGGGTGGGCCCGCCGGAGCCGGGCCGGCCGGCGCGGCCTGCGGTCCCGCGTACGCCGGCAGTGCCCGGCGCAGCGGAAGGTCAGTCAACGCGCCCTCGGCCACCGGCAGCTCCGGCTGGTCCAGCACCGTCGGCGCCACTCCCAGCTCGGCGTGCAGCATCCGTGCCACCAGCGGAATCCGCGAGGAACCGCCGACCAGGAACAGCCCGGCGAGCTGGTCGGGCCGGAGCCCGGCGGCGGCGATCACCTCCCGGGCCCGCTCCACGGCACGGCGCAGCAGCGGCGTGGCCACCCGCTCGACGTCGTCGCGCGTCAACCGCACCGCCTCGGCGACCCCCGGCACCGCGACCGGGGCCACGGTGGAGCGGGACAGCGTCTCCTTCGCGCCGCGTACCTCGTCCCACAGCCGGACCTGGTCGCGGCGCTGCGCCGCGTCCGAGGGCCGGACCAGCCGCGCCCACCGCCGGGCGTGCCGCTCGCCCAGCAGCTCGCCGACCCGCTGCACCAGCGCCGCGTCCAGGTCGAGGCCGCCCAGGTCGGACAGGCCGCCGTCGGCGACCACCCGGAAGCCGGAGTCACCCCACGGGTCTGCGCCCTCGTTGCGCAGCACGGCGACGTCGAGCGTTCCGCCGCCGAAGTCGAACACCGCGATCGCGCCGCCGACCGGCACCGGCCGGTGCAGCACCTGCGTGTAGTAGCGGGCGGCGGCCACCGGCTCGCGCAGCAGGCGCGTGCCCGGCGGCGTCGGCCCGGCGAGGGTGTGCTCGGCCGCCTGCGGCCATCCGGCCCGCAACAGCGCGTCGGCGAGCACCTGCCGACGCGACTCGTCCCAGGCCGCCGGGCAGGTGAGCACGGCCGGAGGCAGGAAGCCCACCGCGTCCACCGCGGCCCGCCCGACCGCCGCCAGCAGCGCGGCGAGCAGCTCCGCCGGGAGGTACGAGCGCTCACCGAGCAGTACGGTCGGCTCGTCCACCCGACGCTTCGGGTTCGGCTCGAACCGGGCCGGGTCGCCCTGCGCCAGCCGTCGGGCGTCGGTGCCGACGTGCAGGGTGCCGTCCGGGTCGGCGTACACGGCCGACGGGCTGACCGGCTGACCGTCCATCAGCACGGGACGGGTCCGGCCGTCCGGCCACCGCAGCACGGCGACCGTGTTGGACGTACCGAGGTCGACGCCGAGGGCGAAGCCCTCGTGCTGGCCTGCCATCTGCCCGATACCTCCGCCGCGACGAGGGAAACCCAGCCCCGCATCGTACGCAGCACGTGCCGCCCCGCTGATCACTCGGTCAGCCGACGGTCGGCGCCGAGTGGCCCGGCTGCCGGGCGGCCCGCGCCGGATCGGGCGGCAGGTCGACGACCGCCGTCGCGGCGGTAAGCAAACCGCAAGATCTGCGCAATCGCCGAGCGCATCCGTGCTGGCTAGGCTGGCCCCGGGGAGGTGGCCGGTGGCGCAGCGGGTGCTCGTGGTCGACGACGACAGGACCGTCAGCGACGTGGTCTGCCGCTACCTGGAGCACGCCGGGTACGAGGTGAGCCACGTCGGCGACGGGCTGGCCGCCCTGGAGGCCGTCCAGGACCGGCCGCCGCACCTGGTCGTGCTGGACCTGATGCTCCCCGGGCTGGACGGGTTGCAGGTGTGCCGGCGGCTGCGGGAGCGGCCGGACGGCGTACCCATCATCATGCTTACCGCGCGTGGCGACGAGGCGGACCGGGTGCTCGGCCTGCAACTGGGCGCCGACGACTACCTGGGCAAGCCGTTCTCCCCGCGCGAGCTGGTGCTGCGGGTCGGGTCGGTGCTGCGCCGGGCCGGTGAGCCGGCCGCGCCGGCGGCCGAACTGCTGGCCGACGCGGGGCTGGAGGTGGCCACCGGGCCACGGATCGCCCGGCTGCACGGCCGTGAGCTGGCCCTGACGTTGCGCGAGTTCGACCTGCTGGCGCACCTGATGCGGCACCCGACGCGGGCCTTCAAACGCACCGAGCTGCTGGAGCGGGTGTGGGGGTGGAACTTCGGCGACCAGTCGACCGTGACCGTGCACGTGCGGCGGCTGCGGGAGAAGATCGAGGACGACCCGGCCGAACCGCGACGGATCGTCACGGTCTGGGGCGTCGGCTACCGGTACGAGCCGGCCGATGCGTGACCTGGCGCTGATCTTCGCGGCGGCGCTCGCGGCCGCCCTCGGCGTGGGCCTGCTGGGCGCGCTGACCCTGCGGCTGCTGCGCCACCGGTCGATCACCGTGCACGTGTGCGTCCTGCTCACCGTCACCGTGGCCGCCGTGGTGGCCGGGGTGGTGGTGGTCGCCCAGGCGATGTTCCTGTCTCCGCACGACCTCCAGGTCGTCCTGCTGACCGTCGCCGCGGCGGCGGTCGTGAGCCTCGGCGTCGGCTGGTACTTCGGGCGTCGACTGGCCGTCGCCGCGGTCTGGGCGGCCCAGGCCCGGGAGCGGGAACGGCGGGTCGAGAAGGGCCGCCGGGACCTGGTGGCCTGGGTGTCGCACGACCTGCGGACGCCGCTGGCCGGCCTGCGGGCGATGGCCGAGGCGCTGGAGGACCGGGTGGTCGACGACCCGGCGACGGTCGCCGAGTACCACACGCGGATCCGCCTGCAGACCGACCGGATGACCCGACTCGTCGACGACCTGTTCGAGCTGTCCCGCATCAACGCCGGGGCGCTGCGCCTGACACTGTCGGCGGTGCCCCTCGGCGAGGTGGTCTCCGACGCCTTGGCCGGCACCGCGCCGCTGGCCAGGGCCCGCCGCATCCGCCTGGTGGCCGCCGAGTCGGGCTGGCCCACGGTGCTGGCCAGTGAGCCCGAGCTGGCCCGGGTGGTGGGCAACCTGCTGCTCAACGCGGTGCACTACACGCCGAGCGACGGCACGGTACGGGTGGACGCCGGATGCGAGAGCGACGCCGCCTGGCTGGCGATCGCCGACACCTGCGGCGGCATTCCGGAACACGACCTGCCCCGACTGTTCGACGTGGCGTTCCGCGGCGAGCCGGCCCGTACGCCCCGCGCCGGCGGGGAGGGCTCCGGCGGGCTGGGGCTGGCGATCGTGCGCGGACTGGTCGAGGCACACGGCGGCCGGGTCGACGTGCAGAACGTCGTCGGCGGCTGCCGATTCGTGGTCCGCCTCCCGACGGCCTGACACCGGCGGCGTCAGCGGCTCGCTGCTGCCAGCTCGCCGAACCAGCGACGCCCCCGCCGGAACACGTCCCGTACCGCCAGCCCGGCGGCGTCGGCGACCGGGTGCACGGCGCGCGCGTCCAGCCGGGCCCAGCGGAACGCCGGGCCGAGCAGCAGGCGGCCGGCCCGCTGCTCGGCGGCCACCCGGGCCTGGCCCTGCCACAGCCCCGCGCCGGGCGGCTCCAGCTCCACCAGCACCGTGCCGCCGGGAACGAGCAGGTCCCGGCAGCGGCGCAGCAGCGCCACCGGTTCGCCGCCGATGCCGATGTTGCCGTCGATCAGCACGGCGTGCGCCCACCGGCCCTCGCCGGGCAGCGGTTCGAACAGGTCACCGTGCACCGCCACCGCGCCCCGGGCCCGCGTCAGCCGCACCGCCGTGGCGGAGACGTCCACGCCGACCGCCGTCCGGCCGGCCCGGGCCAGCGCCACGGTGAGGCGTCCCGGCCCGCAACCGAGGTCGAGTGTCGGCCCGGCGCACCGCTCGACCAGCCCGGCGACCGCCGGCTCGGCAGGTCCGTGCCAGCGGTCCACCCGCAGCCGGCTGCGGACACCGTCGCCGTGCACGAGCCACCGGCCCCGGGGCACACGGTCGGCGAGCGCGGCGGCGAACGGGTCCGCAGGCGATTCGTCGTACGCCCGGGCCGGCGCCGTGGGCAGCCCGGGCGACGGCCTCGCCGCAGCGGTCTCGACGGGGGCGGTCTCGACCGGGGCGGTGTCGACGGGGTTCACCGCAGGCCTCCCGGCAACAGGGCGAGGCGGACCACCGCGACCTGTCGGGCGAACCGCCCGTCGGGCACCTCGACTGCCACCGCGAGGGCGTCGGACCACTCGTCGACGTCACGTAGCACCGGCAGCGGCGCGGTACGCAGGCCACGCCCGGTCAGGGCCGCCCACGTGTCGCGGCCGGTGTCGGGCGTCGACATCGGCACGTCGCGCAGCACCTGGGCATGCCGGGGGTCACGCAGCCCGAGCGACCACCAGCCGCCGTCGCGGGCCCGGCCGAGCACCGCGTCGGCGGCGCGCAGCCGCAGCACCGCAGCGGCCAGCCCGGTCGGCGTGACCTGCGGGGTGTCCATCCCGATCTGCAGCACCGGCCGCCCCGGGTACGCGGCCGCGACCTCGGCGTACGCGTTGGCGAGCCGATCGCCCAGGCCCACGCCCCGCTGGTCGAGCACCGACCAGCCGGCCAGCGCGGCGGTCAACGCGGCGGAGTCCTCCGCCTCGGTCAGCCGACCCGTCCAGGCCAGCACCGGGGTGACACCGGGAGTGGCGCGGACGGCGTCGAGGGTGTCGCGCAGCGCGGCGGCGGCGATGCGGGCCGCCTGCGCCGGCGTGGCCGGTGGGCAGAGCCGCGTCTTCACCGCCCCCGCGACCGGCGCCTTGGCGACCACCAGCAGAACGGTCACCGGGGGCCCTCCACGGTACGCAGCACGCCGGCGAAGTCCCGGGTCGCGCGCAGGGTGCCCCGGACCGAACCGGACACCTTTGACCGGGTGCCGGCGGCCCGGGGCGCGTACGTGACGTCCAGCTCGTGGATCCGCCAGCCGGCAGCGGCGGCCCGGATCAGCAGTTCGAGGGGGTAGCCGAAGGCCCGGTCGGTGACACCGAGGTCGAGCAGCGCCTGGCGGCGGGCCACCCGGATCGGGCTGAGGTCCCGCAGCGGTACGCCCCGACGGCGCAGCAGCGCGGCGACCAGCGCCGTACCGGCTCGGGCGTGCCAGGGCCACACCCCCGCCCCGACCGGTCGTCGCCGGCCCACGCTGAGGTCGGCGGTGCCCGCCAGCACCGGCGCGACGAGGGCCGGCAGCTCGCTGGGGTCGAACGACCCGTCGGCGTCGAGGACGCACACCACCTCACCGTCGGCGGCCTCCAGGCCGGCGTGCACCGCCGCGCCGTAACCGCGCCGGGGCTCGTGCACCACCCGGGCGCCGTGCCGGGCGGCCACCTCGGGTGAGCCGTCCCGGGAGCCGTTGTCCACCACGATGGCCCGGTAGCCGGGCGGCAGGGCGGTGAGTACGCCCGGCAGGGCAGCCGCCTCGTCCAGGCAGGGCAGCACCACGTCGATCTCAGTCGGCATACCGCCGACGCTAGGACGACGCCTCGGCGACGGAGGCCGAAATGTGCTTACCGAACCCTTACCACCTGGGCATTTCTTACCGTCCGGTGACGGCCCGCCGATTCCGGAGCGCGAGGTCGAGCTGTCGCCGTACCGTCCGGTGGTCATGGCCTCGACCACCGCTCTCGCCGCCGCCCCCGGACGGACCCCGCCCCGCCGCCACGCCAGGGACCTCCTGGTGGTGGGCGTGGAGGCGGCGCTGCTCGCCATCGCCGTGCTGGTGGGGGCCCTGCTCAACGCGCGCGACGCGGGGCTGCACGCCGACGCGGCGCCGCTGTACGCGACGTGGCGGCCGCACGTCGGCTGGGGCAGCCCGGCCGCGCTGGCGGTAGCGGTCGCGGTGGTGGGCTGGGGAGCACGGTGGGCCCGTACCGCGCGGTGGGGTGTCCTGCTGACCGCCGCGTGGCTGACGGCCGTGGCCTGGACGTTGTCGCTGGCCCTCGTGGACGGTTGGACGGCGGGGTTGACCCGGCGGCTCACCCCGCAGGCCGAGTACCTGCACGAGGTTCCCGGGGTGACCGACATCCCGGCGATGCTCGCCGGATTCGCCAGCCGGATCGTCGACTTCCAGCCCGGGTCGTGGTCCACCCACACCGCCGGCCACCCTCCGGGCGCGCTGCTCATCTTCGTCTGGCTGGACCGCGTCGGCCTCGGTGGAGGCGCCGCCGCCGCGTTGGCCTGCGTGCTGGTCGGAGCCACGGTCGCGGTGTCGGTGCCGGTGACCCTGCGGGCGCTCGGCGCGCCCGAGGCGGCCCGCGCGGTGCTCCCGTTCCTGGTGCTGCTGCCGGGTGCGGTCTGGGTGGGCGCCTCGGCCGACGGCATCTTCGCCGCCGTGGTCGCGGCCGGTCTGGCGCTGCTGGCGGTCCGTGGCCGCGTCGCCGCTCTGGCCGGCGGAGCCGTGCTCGGCTTCGCGCTGTACCTGTCGTACGGGTTCCTCCTGGTCGGTGTGCTCGCGCTGGCCGTGGTGGCGCTGCGCCGTACGCACCGTCGGGGCGCGCTGCTCGCCGCCGTCGTCGGGGTCGCGGCCGTGGTGGCGGCCTTCACCGCGGCGGGCTTCCACTGGTGGGTCGGCTACCACCTGGTGGTCGATCGGTACTACCAGGGCTGGGCCGCCGACCGCCCGTACGCCTAC
>NZ_HF570108.1:4212153-4307199 GCF_000297395.2 Micromonospora lupini str. Lupac 08
CGGCGCTGCCGGCCCGCCGCCCCCATCCCGACGGGTGGGCCGGCGCCGGGCGGGCCGCGCTTCGGGCCGGGCGCGGCCGCGCGCGGGTGGCAGGTCGTCGGCCGGCTGGCCACGCCTGCGGCAGCAGCGGTACGCGCCGCCGGCCCCACCGTGCTGCTACCGCTGGCCGCCCTGGTGGCGGTGCTCGGCGCGGACCTGTCCGGCCTGAGCAAGGCCGAGGTGGAACGGATCTGGCTGCCGTTCGTCGTCTGGCTGCTGGTGGCCACCGCCCGCCTACCGCAGGGTTCGCGACGCTGGTGGCTGGCCGCGCAGGCGCTCACCGCACTGGCCGTCAACCACCTGGTCTGGACGGTCTCCTGACCACCCGGGGCGGCCCGGCCACGAACGGCCCGGTCGCTTCGTCGCTTCGCCGCTTCGTCGCCCGCGACCCGAACCGCGCCGAGCGGCCCGCTGGACGTGCTGGGTTGACGGGTCAGCCCGCTACGGCTGCTGGTTCGCGGAGCGGGTCGGTGGCGAAGCCGGCCACGCCCTCGGCGAAGCCGACCCGGGCCGTGTAGCCGAGCAGTTCCACGGCCCGGCGGGGGTCGGCGACCACGTGCCGCACGTCGGCGGCGCGGGCCCCACCCACCACCTGCGGGGCCGGCCCGCCCATCGCCTCGGCCAGGGTGACCGCCAACTCTCCGACCGTGTGCGGCTCGCCCGAGCAGACGTTCACCGGCACCAGCGTGCCCGGCGGCGCGCTGCTGGTGAGGGCCAGCAGGTTGGCCCGCGCCACGTCGGTGACATGCACGAAGTCCCGCCGTTGCCGGCCGTCCTCCAACACGCGCGGCGCCACGCCGGCCGCCAGCGCCGACCGGAAGATCGAAGCCACTCCGGCGTACGGGGTGTCGCGGGGCATCCGGGGGCCGTAGACGTTGTGGTACCGCAGCGCCCACACCGCGCCGCCGGTCTGCCGAGCCCACGCGGCGGCCAGGTGTTCCTGGGCAAGCTTGCTCGCGGCGTACGTGCTGCGGGGTTCCAGCGGCGCGTCCTCCGGCACGAGCACCGGATCGAGTCCGCGGCCGCAGTGGGGGCAGGTCGGGTCGTACCTGCCTGCCGCCACGTCCTCGGGCCGGCGGGGCGCGGGACGCACGGTGGCGTGCTCGGGGCAGGCGTAGCGCCCCTCGCCGTAGACCACCATCGAGCTGGCCAGCACCAACCGGCCGATCCCCGCCCGGTGCAGCGCCGCCAGCAGCACCGCCGTGCCGTAGTCGTTGTGCGTGACGTAGTCGGGGCCGTCCGACGGGTCGAGGCCGTGGCCGACCATCGCCGCCTGGTGACAGACCGCGTCCACGCCGGTCAGCAGCCGGTCCAGCAGGGGGCCGTCCCGGACGTCGCCGCGGACCACATCGTGCCCGCGGGACCAGGCGGGCAGTTCGCCGCCGTGTGCCTGGGGCAGCAGCGCGTCCAGCGCCACCACCTCGTGGCCCTGCTCGACGAGCAGGTCGACGACCTGCGACCCGATGAACCCGGCCGCGCCGGTGACCAGTACGCGCATGCCGGTCACGGTAGGGCGGATCGGGCGCCCGGCGGGCCGGATCGGCGGACCCGTAAGGAGTTCGCAACAGCTCGGCAGGGGCCGGCAGTCCGGTAAGCGTTCGGTAATGCGGTAAACCCGGCCCCGCCGTACCCCTGCGGTCTAACCTGCCGGCAGTGCCCGCCGCCGGCCCACGCGCCCGGCCGGGCCGGCCGGTGGGGCCAACGACAGTGCGGGACGGCGAGGAAGGAGCAGCGGGTGCCGGTAAGCAGGCCCGGCCCGAGCGACAGCGGGACCAGGGCGTCGGAAGTGGACGGGTACGGCGCGCCGCGCCGGCTCTGGCGAGGGCTGGCCCAGCATCGTCCGCCGGGTGTGGACGCCGTCGAACGGAGCTGGCGCAGCCCGTTGCGCGGTCCCTGGCTCACCGCCGTGTACGGGTCGGTGCTGCTGGTGGCCCTGCCCCTGGTGATCATCACCGGGCTTCTCGACTACGCCGCCTACGGCCCGCAGTTCGACCAGGCGTTCCCGACGAACGTGGGCTGGCTGCGGCTGCCCGCCTTCGACTGGCCGACGCGGCCGTCGTGGCTGTTCCGGGTGACCCAGGGACTGCACGTGACGCTCGGCATCGTGCTCGTCCCGGTGGTGCTGGGCAAGCTGTGGTCGGTGCTGCCGAAGCTGTTCGACTGGCCGCCGGCCCGCTCCCTCGCCCAGGTGCTGGAACGGCTCACCCTGCTGCTGCTGGTCGGCGGGATCCTGTTCCAGATCGCCACCGGCCTGCTCAACATCCAGTACTCGTACGTGTTCGGCTTCGACTTCTACACCGCCCACTACTTCGGGGCCTGGATCTTCACCGGCGCCTTCGTGGCGCACGTGATCATCAAGTTCCCCCGGCTGGTGACCGCGCTGCGGTCCCGTCCGTTGGGCGCGGAGCTGCGGACCCCGCGCGAGGCGACGCGACCCGAACCGCCCGACCCGGACGGCCTGGTCGCCGCCGAACCCGGGCCGGCCACGGTCAGCCGGCGCGGCGCGGTCGGCCTGGTCGGCGGCGGGGCGCTGCTGCTGGCCGTCCTCACCGTCGGGCAGAGCCTGGACGGTCCGCTGCGGCGCACCGCGCTGCTGCTGCCCCGGGGGCGACAGCCCGGCACCGGGCCGAACGGCTTCCCGGTCAACCGCACCGTCGCCGCCGCCGGCGTACGCCCCGAGCAGACCGACGCGAGCTGGCGGCTGACCCTGCGCGGCGGCGGCCGGACCGTGACCCTGGACCGGCCCGCCCTGCTGGCCATGGCGCAGCACACCGCAGCCCTGCCCATCTCCTGCGTGGAGGGTTGGTCGACCCGGCAGACCTGGACCGGCGTCCGTCTTCGGGACCTGGCCGCGCTCGCCGGGGTCGCGGACCCGGCCTCGGCGCGCGTGTCGTCGCTGGAGCAGGCCGGGCTGTTCCGCACGGCGGTGCTCGCCGCCAACCAGGTCCTCGATCCGGATTCACTGCTCGCCCTGCGGGTCAACGGCGTCGACCTCGCCCCCGACCACGGCTACCCGGCTCGGGTCATCGTGCCGGCCCTGCCCGGGGTGCACTGCACGAAGTGGGTCGCCGAGATCGACTTCCGGGGTCGGGCCGATGGCTGAGCGGGACCGGCCGACGGAGGGACGGGCCGGGCGGCTGCGGGCCGGCTACGGCGCGGCGCCGTGGCACCTGCTCCTGGTGACGGCGGTCATCGTGCTCGCCGGCTGGGTGGCGCTGCGGCTGGCACAGGAGGCGACGTTCGGCCGGATGCTGCTCTGGTTCGTCGGCGCGGTCATCGCCCACGACCTGGTGCTGTTCCCGGTGTACGCGAGCGCCGACCGGGCGCTGCGCGCGGTGGCCCGCGATCGTGTCACGCTGCTCAACTACCTGCGGGTGCCGGCGCTCGGCACGGCGCTGCTGTTCCTGGTCTACTCCCCCGGCATCCTGCGGTGGGGCGAGACGACCCACGAGGCGGCCACCGGCCTGACCCAGCGGCCGTACCTGGTGCGCTGGGTCGTGCTCAGCGCGGCGCTCTTCCTGCTCAGCGGGCTCGCGTACCTGCTGCGCCGTCGTCAGGCGTCGCGGCAGCGGTCGGAGAGCGCGTAGCGGAGCAGCACCACGTCGCCGATCTGGCGGGTCTCCGCCAGTCGGGCGCGGCGTCCCGGATTCCAGGGGAAGCGCCCCTCGCCGACGAAGCGCGGCGCCCGGCGGTCGCCGACGAAGAACGGGGCGACCACCAGGTGCAGCTCGTCGGCGAGGCCGGCGGTGAGGAACTGGGCGTGCACCGTCCCGCCACCCTCCACCATCAACCGGCGCACACCCCGCGCCGACAGGTCGGCGAGGACCCACTCGAGATCGACCGGCTCGCCCCCGTCCACCACCGTGGCCACCCGACCGACCCGCTCGCGGGCCTTGTCCAGCGCCCCGCTGGCGCAGTAGACCAGCCGGACGGAATCGCCCGCGGTGAAGAAGCGGGCGGTCGGGTCGAGATCTCCCCGGGCCGTCAGGGTCACCTTCGTGGGCGAGGCGGGCCGGCCACACGCCAACCGATCGGCCCGGCGCGACGCGGACCGCACCAGCAGGCGCGGATCGTCGCGGCGGACCGTGGCGGCGCCGACCAGGATCGCGTCGCAGCTCGCCCGGACCGCGTCGACGCGGTCGAGGTCGTCCTCGTTGGACAGCATCAGCCGCTGGTCGGAGGCGTCGTCGATGTACCCGTCGATACTTGTGGCGCAGCTCAGCAGCACGTACGGCCGCGCCGACGCCGGCCGGCAGCTCACCGGGAGACGGACCGGTCAGGGGTACGGCCCGACTCCGCCTCCGCCGCCTCGGTCTGCGCCGCCTTGGCGGCCTTCGCCGCGAGGTACTCGGCGTTGGCCGGGGACAGGAAGATGCTTGTCGGGACACGTCCGACGACGTCCACGCCCAGCCGGGTCAACTGCTCGGCCTTGTCCGGGTTGCTGCTGAGCAGGCGGACGCGCGGCACGCCGAGGGTGGCCAGCATCTGCGCGGCGGCGCTGTAGTCGCGCTCGTCCTCGCCCCGGCCCAGCGCCACATTGGCCTGGTAGGTGTCCAGCCCGGCGTCCTGCAGGGCGTACGCGTCGAGCTTGGCGTAGAGGCCGATGCCGCGGCCCTCCTGGCGCAGGTAGAGCAGGAACCCGCCGGTCTCGGTGATCCGCTGCACCGCCTCGCGCAGCTGCGGCCCGCAGTCGCAGCGCTGACTGCCGAACACGTCGCCGGTGAGGCACTCGCTGTGCGGGCGGACCAGCGGTGGCTCTCCGCCGGCGGCGAGCCGGTCCAGCGCGCCGGCCCAGTCACCGAGGCCGAGAGCGAGGTGTTCCCGGCCGTCCACCAGGCCCTTGAAGGTGAACACCCGGACGGTGGTGGTGTAGCCGTCGGGAAACGCCAGCGGCACCGTGACCTGCGTACGGACCGTGGCGACCGGCAGTGCTTCGGGCATGGGACTCCTTTGTCCGGCGTCGCCCTCGGGCGACGGCGCGTACCGTCTCACCACTGACTCAACAGCCGCCGCCGGAGGCAGCTTCCCGAGTCGTGGTGGGATTGCGGGCCCGTCGGGCGAGCAGCACCGCCGCCCCGGGCAGGCTGGCCACCAGCACGAGGGCACCGTAGACGGTGGCGGTGGCGACACCCTCGGCCGCGCTGAGCCCGGCCGCGCCGAACACCCAGGCCGCCACCCCCTCGCGGGGTCCGAAGCCGGCGACGTTCAGGGGCAGGCCCATCGCGAGCAGGGCGAGCAGCGTCAGGGGCAGCAGCCGCGTCAGCGGGGCGTCGGAACCGGCGGTCCGTGCCGCCACCAGGAAGGTGGCCAGATGACCGGCGACCATCACGGCGGAGGCGACAAGCACGCCGAGCCAGGTCCGCCGGGCCAGCAGCCCGGCCCGGACGTCCGCCACGGCGGTCCGCACGCCGCGGGCCCACCGGGAGCGGCCGGCGCCGGGCAGGAGCCGCGCCAGCAGTACGACGGCCAGCCCGGCCGCGAGCAGCAGGGCGGCGGCGGCCGGCAGGTACGGCCGCACCGGGGACGGGAACGCCGCGAGCACCACCAGCGCGACACCCACCAGGACCACCTGGCCGGCGGTACGCTCCCAGATCACCGCGCGGATGCCCCGGCTGACATCGCCGGCGTCGCGGCCGTGGCGCACCGCCCGGTGCACGTCCCCGAGCACCCCGCCCGGCAACGTGGCGTTGAGGAACACCGCCCGGTAGCAGTGCGCCACGGCGGTCGCCAACGGCAGCCGCACGCCGAGGCCACCGGCGACGAGGCTCCACCGCCAGGCCGCGCAGACAGTCGTGAGCACGCCGATGAGCAGGGCCGCGGCCAGCGCCGGCGCGTTGATCAGCCGTACGCCGTCGAGGAACGGGCCGCCGCCCACCTGCCACAGCAGGACGGCGAGCAGGCCCACCCCGCCGACCACTCGTGCCCAGGCCCACAGCATCGACGCCGGTCCTCCCTGAAGATCGTCCACTCTCCCTAGAGCACGTACCCAGGGCGTCGACGGTTCATCCGCCGGCCAGGAGGTCCCGGTGTTCGACGAGCACGCCGAGCCGGCCGGCGGCCGCGTCGGCGAGCCGACGCCTGGCGTACGCCCGGGTCGGGCCGACCAGGTCGGGGCGTTGCTCGCAGGCGGCGCCCAGCCAACCGCGGAACCACTCGACGGCCAGGTCGGCCTGCTCCGGGCCGAGCCGCCACGGGCTGGGCCGCTCCCGCACGTGCACGCCCCGGCGGGCGAACGCGGCGGCGGTGGCGGCGTGGGCGTCCGGGCCGAGCAGCCGGCGGCCGTCGACGGTACGCCGCTGGTGCGCGTTGAACGCCTCCTGGACCTCGGCGTCGAGCGGGTCGGCCGGGGTGAGCCGGACCTGGCCGGTCACCGAGACCGCGAACAGGGCGGGACGGTCGGCGTCGACGCAGGCGGCCACCACCCGATCGACCTCCTCGGCGGTCAACATGTCCAGCAGCGCGGACGCGGTGACGAGCGCGCCGTCGGACAGGTCGGCGGCGCCCAGCCGGGTCAGGTCGCCGCAGCGGGTGTCGACGGTGACCGGCGCTCCGTCGGCGGCGGTCACGCCGGCCATGCTGTCGGCGGCCCGGGCCAGCAGGTCGGCGTCCCGGTCGTGCAGCACCCAGTGCTGCGGTCCGCTCAGCCGCGCCGCCAGCCAGCGGCTCATCGAGCCGGTGCCACTGCCCAGGTCGTGGATCAGGATCGGGTCGTGGCCGGTCAGCAGGGGCCGGACGGCGTCCACCAGGTCCTCGGCACGGGCCGCCGCGTCGGCCGGCTCCCGCAGACGCAGCCAGTCGGCGAACGGCATGATGTCCTCGGCGGTCACTCCGCCACCTCCTCCAGCACGGCGGCCAGGCGCGCGGTCGTCGCCGGCCAGTCGGTCAGGGTGTCGCGGCGGGCGAGCGCGGCACGTCGGAGCCGGGCCCGCAGTTCCTCGTCACCCCACCACCAGCTCAGGGCGCCGGCCAGGGCGGCCGGGTCGTCCGGCGGGACCAGCAGCCCGGGCAGGTCACCGTCGGGGGCGCGCCCGAGCGCCTCCGGCAGGCCGCCCACCTGGGTGCCCAGCACCGGCACGCCCCGGGCCAGCGCCTCGGTGACGACCATCCCGTACGTCTCGCCCCGCGACGGCAGCACGAGCAGGTCGGCGGCGTCGTAGGCGGCGTCGAGCGCCGTACCGGTCAGCGGGCCCGCCAGCCGGACGCGCTCCGCCAGCCCGGCGCCGGCGAGCCGGTCGCGCAGCCGGCGCACCAGCTCGGGTTCCCGGGTCAGCGTGCCGGCGCAGACAAGCGTCCACTGCGTCTCGGCCAGCACGCACAGGGCGTCGACAAGCACGTCGTGGCCCTTGTGCCGGGTGACCGCGGCGACGCAGAGCAGCCGGTGGCCGGTTGCCGAGCCGGGGGGCGCCGGCGGGGCGGGCGTCACCCCCGGCGGGGCGACCCGGACGCGGTCGGCGGACAACCAGTGGCGGGCCAGCAGGCGGCGACGGGTCCACTCGCTTGTGGTGACGACGGCCCGCGCGGTGGCCAGCGCCCGGCCCTCGGCCTCCACCTCGTCGTCCAGGGGCATGTGCACCAGCACGACGAGGCGCAGTCGGCGGGCGTGCGGGGCGAGCAGGTCCGGCACGGTCGAGGCGATCAGGCCGTCGACGAGCACGACGGCGTCGTCCGGCAGGGCGGCGAGCAGCCCGGCCAGCGCCGCCCGGGCGGCCAGGTCGGGGTGCGGCCACGTACCGGGCGTCGCGTGCTCCCGCACGACCCAACCGCTCTCGCCGAGACCGGCGCAGACCCGCCGGTCGTAGGCGTTGCCACCGCTGGGCGTGGCCGGGTCGTCGATGTCGCCGGGCAGGACGACGTGCACCGTTCCGCGATGTGGACCGGCCACCGCGACGGCCGCCGCCGGCCGGTGGACCGGTCCGGCGTCGGCCGCCGCTTCGGTCGACCCCGCGTCGGCGGCGTCCGGCCCGCCCGGCCGGTGGGCCGGCGTCGGCCGGCCCGCGTCGGTCACAGCGACCGCTCGTAGCTGGCCCAGGCGACGTGTGACTCGTGCAGGGTGACGGTGATGCCGGCCAACTCCCGCGCGCCGGGGCCCAGCTCACCGGCGTGCACGCGCTCGGCGAGGCGGTCGGCGACCGTGCGGGCCAGCACCTCCGTGGTGGTGTTCATCCCGGCGAACGCGGGCTCGTCGTCGAGGTTGCGGTACGACAGCTCGCCGACCACGGCCCGCAACTGCTCGGTGGCCAGGCCGATGTCCACGACGATGCCGTCGGCGTCCAGGTCGGGGCGGCGGAACATCGCGTCCACCACGAACGTCGCCCCGTGCAGGCGCTGGGCCGGGCCGAACACCTCGCCCCGGAAACTGTGGGCGATCATCATGTGATCCCGAACGGTCACGCTGAACACTGTCACTCCCCGTCGTCGTAGGTGATGAGGTGGCAGAGCGCGGGCAGGTCACCCGTGCTCAGTCGGGCGAGTACGTCGGGCAGCTCCGCGAACCGGGACGCGCCGGTGATCAGCGCGTCGAAGGCCGGGTCGTCGAGCAGGTCCAGGGCCAGGGCCAGCCGGTCGGTGTAGCTGCGGCGGCCCCGCCGCGCGGGAGCGACCATGCCGACCTGGCTGCTGCGCACGGTCAGTCGTCCGGAGTGGAAGGCCCCGCCCAGCGACACCTGCACCGGCCGGTCGCCGTACCAGCTCAGCTCGATCACCGTGCCCTCGGGCGCGAGCAGGTCCAGCGCGTGTTGCAGCCCGGCGGAGGTGGCGCTGGCGTGCACGACCAGGTCCCGGTCACCTGTCGCGTCGCTCGGCTGGGCGAACCCGACACCGAGGGCGCCGGCGATCCCGGCCCGGCGGGCGTCGGTGTCGACAAGCTCGACCTGCACGCCGGGGAACCGGGCGAGCAGCGCCGCGACACAGCAGCCCACCATGCCCGCGCCGACGACGCTGACCCGGTCGCCGACCAGGGGCGCCGCGTCCCACAGGGCGTTCACGGCGGTCTCCACGGTGCCGGCGAGCACGGCGCGGGCGGGCGGCACGTCGTCCGGCACCGGCACCACGGCTGTCGCCGGCACGACGTACGCGCTCTGGTGCGGGTGCAGGCAGAAGACCGTACGCCCGAGCAGCTCCGGCGGGCCCTGCTCGACCACGCCGACGCTGAGGTAGCCGTACTTCACGGGACCCGGGAAGTCGCCCTCCTGGAACGGGGCGCGCATCGCCGCGTGCTGGTCGGCGGGCACCCGACCGGCGAACACGAGCGTCTCGGTGCCCCGGCTGACCCCGGAGTAGCGGGCTCGCACCAGCACCTCGTCGGGCCCCGGCACGGGCAGCGACACCGGCCGGATCTCCGCCGCGCCGGGCTCGCGCACCCAGCAGGCGTACGCCTCGCGGATCACCCTCGCACACCTCACCTTTTTGTCCCGGTCGAACCGAACGGCCCTGATTTCCGTGTTCCCTGTCGGGGTCGTCGATCATAAACACGGAGGTACGGTGCCCACAGTTCGAAGCGGTCCGGTGATCGGGCTGAGCGCGCAGTTGGTCGTGCTGGCGGCGCTGGCCGCCACCGTGGGTCTGGGCCCGGCGGGTTGGCTGGCCGGGGCCGGCTACGCGGCGCTCACCTGCCTCGCGTTGAGCAGGGGCCTGCACCTGGCCGGCGCGTCCCGTCTCGGTCCGGCGGACCGGGTGACGCTGACGCGGGCCGTCCTGGTCGGCGCGGTCACCGCGCTTGTGGTGGACTCGTTCGGCCGTCCGACGCCGGTGGGGCTGCTTGTCGCGCTGAGCGCGGTGGCCCTGCTGCTGGACGCGGTGGACGGTCGGGTCGCCCGGCGCACCGGCACGGTCAGCGCGCTCGGGGCCCGCTTCGACATGGAGGTCGACGCGTTCCTCATCCTGGTTCTCAGCGTGCACGTCGCCCCGGCGGCCGGGAGCTGGGTGCTTGCCATCGGCGCGATGCGGTACGTCTTCGTCGCGGCGAGCGCCGTGCTGCCCTGGCTGTCCGGCTCGTTGCCGCCGCGCTACTGGCGCAAGGTGGTCGCCGCCGCGCAGGGGGTGTTGTTGGCGGTCGCCGCCGCGCGGGTGCTGCCGGAGCCGTGGACCACTGTGGTCCTGGTGGCGGCGTTGGCGCTGCTTGTCGAGTCGTTCGGCCGCGACGTGGCCTGGCTGTGGCGCCGCCGCCCGGGCACGCCCACGGTCACCGCGCCAATCGCCGCCGAGCCGACGCTCGCCGGGCCGATCGCGGTCGCGCCGACGGTCGCCGCGCCCGCGCCCGCCGCACCTGTGGCGCTGCCCCTGCTCCCGCTGGGTGGACACGCGCCGCTCGTCGTGCCGCCGTTGCTGCCGGTCCCCGGCCCGGTGCCCGCGCTGGCGGCCCGCTCGGGCGGTACGGTCCACTCCGACTGGAGGCCGTGATGACCCTTCCCGCCCGGCTGCGCCGGCTGACCGGCCGGCGCCATCCGCGCCCCGCCCCGACCGGCGACGCTTCGGCGCGTACCCCGGTGGTGTCGCCCGTGCGGCGCGGCCGTGCGCGGCGGACGTGGTCGGCGGCCGGCGGTGTGCTGGCGGTGCTGCTGGTGTACGCGGTCCTGGTCGGCCCGGACCGGCTCGGCGAGCTGACACCCGGCGCGTTCCTGCGCATCCCGCTGGAGGGTCTGCTGGTCGCGGCGCTGCTGCTGGCGTTGCCGCCGGGGCCACGGCGGGTGGTGGTGGCCGTGGCGGGGCCGCTGCTCGGGCTGCTGGCCATCGTGAAGCTCGCCGACCTGGGTTTCCGCACGGCCCTCGACCGACCCTTCGACCTGGTGCTTGACTGGCTGCTGCTGGACGACGCGTACGGCTTCGTGCGGGACTCGGCGGGGCGCGCCGGCGCGGTCGGCGCGGTGGTGGGCGTCGTGCTGCTGGTCGGTGTGCTGCTGCTGGTGGTGACCATGGCGTTGCGGCGACTGGCGTCGCTGCTGGTCGGCCACGAGCGGGTGGCGACGCGGACGGTTGCCGCGTTGACGCTCGCCTGGGTGGTCTGCGCGGTCGTCGGGGTGCGGATCGTCCCGGGCGTGCCGGTGGCCGACGCCGGGACCACGGCGCTGGTCGGCGCGCACGCCGAGCAGGTGGACGCGCGGCTGCGCGACCGTGGCCGGTTCACCGCCCAGATCGACGCCGACCCGTTCCAGGACGTCCCGGGCGACCAACTGCTGACCGGGCTGCGCGGCAAGGACGTCGTTCTCGCCTTCGTGGAGAGCTACGGGCGCGACGCCGTGGAGGATCCGGAGTTGGCGCCGCAGGTGAACGCGGTGCTGGACACCGGGACCGAGCGGCTGCGCGCGGCCGGGTACGGCGCGCGCAGCGGCTTCCTCACCTCCCCGACGTTCGGCGGTGGCAGTTGGCTGGCCCACGACACGCTGCTGTCCGGCCTGTGGACCGACAACGAGCAGCGCCACCGCAGCCTGCTGGCCAGCGACCGGCTCACCCTCAACGGCGCGTTCCGCCGCGCCGGCTGGCAGACCGTCGGGGTGCTGCCGGCGGCCACCCAGCCCTGGCCGGAGCAGGGTTTCTTCTCCTACGACCGCTACTACGACGCCGCGGCGCTCGGCTACCGGGGCCCGAAGTTCAGCTACGCCCCGATGCCCGACCAGTACACGCTGTCGTTCTTCCAGCGGCGGGTCCGGGCGGGCGCGGACCGCCCGATCATGGCGGAGATCCCGCTGATCTCCAGCCACTCCCCGTGGACGGCCGTGCCCCGCATGATCGGCTGGGACGAGGTGGATGACGGCTCCGTCTACCACCGCGACGCCGCCGGAAAGGACAGCGGCGACGAGGACGACCGGGACACCGGCCGGGTTCGGGCCGGCTACCGGCAGGCCATCGCGTACTCGCTTCAGGCGCTGATCTCCTACGTGCAGACCTACGGTGACGACGATCTGGTGCTGGTCTTCCTCGGCGATCACCAGCCGGCCCCGGTGGTGACCGGCGAGGGTGCGAGCCGGGACGTGCCGATCACCATCGTCGCCCGGGACCCGACCGTGCTGAACCGGGTGGCGGGCTGGGGCTGGCAGGACGGACTGCGGCCGGGCCCGCAGGCGCCGGTGTGGCCGATGGACACCTTCCGGGACCGGTTCCTGACCACCTTTGGGCCGTCGACGCCGCCGATTGCCGCGCCGCGCTGATCTCGCATCAGTCACTGCGACAATTCCGGCCGTTGCTGTTCCACCAGCTTGCGCGTACGGTCCACGTCGAGCAGCCCGCCGTACGCCGCGTTCTCGCAGGCGGAGCCCTTCAGAGGGCTGCGAATCGCCTCTTCCATCATCTGCCGGCCTCAGCACCGGAAAGAAGAGCCATGGAAACCGCACAAGCACGGGATGGCGCCGAACGATCCGTGAAACAGAAGGTCTGCATTGTCGGGGCCTCCGGAAAGCTTGGGCGGTACATGGTGCGACACGCGCTCGATCGGGGCTACGACGTCGTCGGCGTGTGCCGTCCGGGCAGCGTGGGCAAGCTCGACGCGTTCAATGGCCGGATCACCGTCATCCCGGGAGCGACCGACGACCGCGACGTCATCGCCCGCGCGGTCGCCGGGTGCGATGGCGTGTTGACCGTGCTGGTCCCACGGGGGGTCCACCACTACTCGACCGGAACGGCCCAGGCCGTGCTCGACCACGCACGCCCCGCTGCACGCCTCGTGTTCTCCTGCGGGTGGCACATCACCCGCGACGGCCAGGACGTGTACTCCTGGAAGCTGAAGGCCATCGTCAGGGCTTTCGGCCCGCTGGCGAAACTCGCTCGCTTCGCCGACCTCGACGACCAGGTGGAAGCCTGCCGTCGGGTGTTCGCCAGCGACACCCGCTGGACCGTCGTGCGCGGCAGTGACCTGGAAGAGGGTGACAGCCAGGGCCTCCCGCTCTGGAGCAGACACGTGGGCGACCCCGTCCTCGAAAGCAACCGCACCCGTCGAGTCGACTTCGCCCTGTTCATGGTCGACGCCCTCACCGACGACGACCTCGTTCACGAGGCACCGGCGATCGTCGGCCGCCAGACACCCTCGGCGCTCGCGCACGCCGGCCGGGACGGCTCGACATGAGCCCGCTCCGGAGGACCTCTCTCGTCGTGGGCGTGCTCTATCTCCTCACGTTCGTCTCGATTCCGATTCTCGGCCTGTACGCGACGGTGCTCGATCCCGAAGCTGTCGTCGGCCCGGGTGCCGAGACGGGCGTGGCCTGGGGCGGCGTCCTGGAGATGGTCGTGGCTCTCGCGTGCATCGGCACCGCGGTCGTGCTGTACCCGGTCGTCAAACGACAGAACGAGACACTCGCGTTGGGCTTCGTCGGCGTCCGGGTTCTGGAGGCGGCCACGATCATCGCCGGCATCGTGCTCATCATGTCGCTCGTCACCGTGCGGCAGGCCGAGCCGAGCCCGGAGGCGGGGGTCACCGGCGAGACGCTCATCGCCCTGCACGACTGGACGTTCCTCACCGGGCAGGGCTTCCTGCCGGCCGTGAATGCCGTCCTCCTGGGCACACTCCTCTACCGGTCCCGCCTCGTCCCGCGGGTCCTCCCCGTGCTCGGCTTCATCGGGGCGCCCCTGCTCACCATCACCTTCGTCGCCACGATGTTCGGCTTCTGGACACAGGTGTCCCCCGCGTCGGCCCTGCTGACCCTGCCGATTGCCCTGTGGGAGCTCGCGCTGGGCGTCTGGTTGATCGTGAGGGGCTTCCGGCCCTCCCCCGTCACCGCCGACCTGCCCGGCAGTTCCGTCCCGAGCCAGGTTTCGCCGATTCGGACAAATAGCACATAGTCCTACATTTGCCTCGCTACGCTCCCCTGGCACATCGGACACAACGGGGGCGTGATGAGGATTTCTTCGTGGGGTAGCCGCAGGACGCGCGCGGCGGCGCTGACCGCCGTCGGCGCCATCCTGGCGGTCAACGCTCTGCTGGCGCCGACGCCGGCCGAGCCCCTGCCGAATCGGGTGCTGACCGCGGCCGAGGACGTCGGGCCGGTGGACCCGGTCGCCGAGGCGCTGAGCTTCGGGGTCATGACCGAGGGCGACGCCAACGTCGTCAGCGACGAGAACGAGGGCACCCTCGCCGTCGGCGGAAACCTCACCTTCGGCAACTACCAACTCGCCGGGGCGACCGCCGGGTCGTTCGTCGTACCCGGTGACGCCCGACCGAGCGCCCTCGTCGTCGGCGGACGCGTGAACTTCGCCGGCAGCGTCGGCGGCACCCGTCTCCAGGTGCTCTCCAGCGGATACGCCAAGGTGGGCGACCTGACCGGCACCTTCGTGCGTGACACCGACAACAACGGTGCCCAGGTCAACACGCGGATCCTGCCGTCGGACAACTACGACGCGGCACCCCGGGTGGAGCTGGTCACCCGGCAGCCCGTCCCCAGCGTCGGGCCCACCTCGCCGATCAACTTCGCGGGCGCCTTCGCCGCCTTCCGCGACACGACCGCCGGCCTGGCCACCTGCGACAACACGGTGGTGCTCCGGACCCCGAACGGCGACGTCATCCCCCGGCCGATCCCCGCGGGCAGCAACGCCGTGGTCACCCTCACCCCGGGCGTGACGAACGTGCTGAACCTGACCGCGGCCGACCTCGCCAACATTCAGACGCTCACCTTCGCCAGCCAGCCCACCGCCAGCACCCCGCTGCTGGTCAACGTGGACACCACAGGCGTCGGCAACACCTTCGACTGGACCGCCCCGAACTTCTCCGGCATCGGCGGCACGCAGGCCCGCTACGTCCTGTTCAACTTCCCGACCGCCACCGCGCTCACCCTCACGACGGGCGCCGCCACGGTCGAGGGCACCATCTACGCCCCCAACGCCAGCCTCACCGACCTCTCGGCCAGCAACACCGAGGGCAGCGTGATCACCCGTACGCTTGACCACCGCGGCGGTGAGATCCACTACTTCCCGTTCAGCACCACGCTGTCCTGCGCGGGCGCGAGCCCGGCCGGCATCGATCTGATCAAGGCGTCGACCACCACGGTGATCACGACCGTCGGCCAGCAGGTGCCGTACTCGTTCCACGTGGTCAACACCGGCGGCGTCCCGCTCACCGCCATCTCGGTCACCGACCAGCAGACCCCGCCCTCGTCGAACACCAACCTCGGCCCCATCACCTGCCTGGCCACCACTCTCGCGCCGGGCACGCGAACGGCGTGCACCGCCACCTACACGGTCACCCAGGCGGACCTCGACAACGGCGGTGTCACGAACGTCGGCACCGCCCAGGGCTCCCCACCCACCGGCCCGCCGGTGGTGTCCGATCCGGACACCCTGACCATTCCGGCGCAGTCGCTCACCGCCGCCATCACCGTCGTGAAGTCGTCGACCACCACGTCCATCACCTCGGTGGGGCAGCAGGTGCCCTACCGGTACCTGGTCGCCAACACCGGGGGCCTGACCCTCACCAACGTCGGCGTCACCGACGTGCAGACGCCGCCGTCGTCCAATGCCAACCTCGGCCCGATCACCTGCGTCGCCACCACCCTCGCGCCGGGCGCGACCACCACCTGCACCGCCACGTACACCGTCACCCAGGCCGACCTCGACAACGACCGGGTCGCCGACACCGCCACCGCCCGGGGTACGCCACCCACCGGGCCCCCGGTCACCTCGCCGCCGTCCACGCTGACCATCCCGGCGGCAGGGCTGATCCCGTCGATCACGGTGACGAAGACCTCCACCACCGCCTCGATCACGACCGTCGGGCAGCAGGTGCCGTACTCGTTCCACGTGGTCAACACCGGCGGGCTCACCCTGACCAACGTCAACGTCACGGACGTGCAGGCGCCGCCCTCGTCCAACGACAATCTCGGCCCGATCACCTGCGCCGCCACCACCCTCGCGCCGGGCGCGCGGACCGCGTGCACCGCCACCTACACCGTCACCCAGGCCGACCTCGACAACGACCAGGTCACCAACACCGCCACCGCACACGGCACCCCGCCCGGGGGTACGCCTGTGGACTCGCCGCCCTCCACGCTGACCCTGCCGGAGACCGGCCTGGTCGCCGCGATCGCGGTACTCAAGACGTCCACCACCGTCACGATCACGACCGCCGGGCAGCAGGTGCCGTACTCGTTCCACGTGGTCAACACCGGCGGGCTCACCCTGACCAACGTCGGCGTCACCGACGTGCAGACTCCGCCGTCGTCGAACGACAACCTCGGCCCGATCACCTGCGCCGCCACCACTCTCGCCCCCGGCGTGGAGACGGCGTGCACCGCCACCTACACGGTCACCCAGGCCGACCTGGACCTCGGCGCCGTACGTGACACCGCGACCGCGCACGGCACCCCGCCCGGCGGGGGAACGCCCGTCCAGTCGAATCCGTCGACGCTGACGATCCCGGGCGACGCGCCCTCCCCGGCCATCGCGCTTGTGAAGTCGTCCACGAGCGCGACCATCAGCTCGGTGGGCCAGCAGGTGCCCTACCGGTTCCTGGTCGCCAACACCGGCGGCGTGACGCTGAACAACATCAACGTCACCGACGTGCAGGACCCGCCGTCCTCGAACGCGAACCTCGGGCCGATCACCTGCCCGCAGACCACGCTCGCGCCCGGCGAGACCACCGCGTGCACGGCCACCTACACCGTCACCCAGGCCGACCTGGACCATGACGAACTGACCGACATCGCCACCGCGCACGGCACCCCGACGGGGACCGAGGAGCCGGTGGACTCGAACCAGGTCGTGCTGACCATCCCGGCGGCCGACGTCACGCCGTCGCTCTCGGTCATCAAGTCGTCCACCACCACGACGATCACCACGGTCGGGCAGCAGGTCCCCTACCAGTTCCTCGCGATCAACACCGGTGGCGTCACGCTTACCAACGTCAACGTCACAGACGTGCAGGCGCCGCCGTCGTCCAACGCCAACCTCGGGCCGATCACCTGCCCGCAGACCACGCTCGCGCCGGGTGGGTCCACCGCCTGCACGGCCACCTACACCGTCACCCAGGCCGACCTCGACAACAACGCGGTCACCGACACCGCCACCGCGCACGGCACGCCGCCGGGCACCGAGACGCCCGTGAACTCGCCGCCGTCCACACTGACGATCCCCGAGTCCGGGCTGGTCGCCGCGATCTCGGTGGTCAAGGTCTCCGACGTCACCACGATCGGTGCCGTCGGGCAGCAGGTGCCCTACCGGTTCCACGTCGTCAACACCGGCGGGCTCACCCTGACCAGCGTGAATGTCACAGACGTCCAGGCGCCGCCCTCGTCCAACGCCAACCTCGGGCCGATCACCTGCGCGACGACCACCCTCGCGCCGGGTGAGTCCACCGCCTGCACGGCCACCTACACCGTCACCCAGGCCGACCTGGACAACAACGGGGTCACCGACACCGCCACCGCGCACGGCACCCCACCCGGGGGTACGCCGGTGAACTCACCGCCCTCGACGTTGACCATTCCCCAGGCGGGGCTCGTCGCCGACATCGACGTGATCAAGTCGTCGACCACTGTGGCGATCACCGCGGCGGGCCAGCAGGTGCCGTACACCTTCCTGGTGGTCAACACCGGCGGCCTCACGCTGACCGGGGTGACAGTCAACGACACCGTGCTGCCGCCGTCCGAGCGGGGCGAGCTCGGCGAGATCACCTGCGGCCCGCAGAACATCCCGAACGGCGAGGTGACCCTGACGCCGGGTGCCTCCATCCAGTGCCGGACGACCTACACCGTGACCGAGGAGGAATTCGCCGGCTCGTCGCTGCGCAACGTCGCCACCGCCACCGGCACGCCACCGTTCGGGTCGCCGCCGGTCTCACCGCCCTCCCCGTTGGACATCCCGATCCCGCATCCGTCGATCTCCATCACCAAGTCGGTCACACCCACAGTGGTGTCGACGTCCGGTGACGTGGTCACGTACCGGTTCGTGGTGACCAACACCGGCAACACCCCGCTCAGCGCGGTGACTGTCGACGAGACGGAGTTCTCCGGAACCGGCACGCCCGGGGCGATCACGTGCGGCACCCCGCCGGTCGCCAACGGCAGCGTCGCCCTGCCCGCCGGCGCGAGCACCACCTGCACGTCGACCTACGCCGTCACCGCGGCGGACATCGACGCCGGCACGATCACGAACACGGCCGTGGCGGCCGGCACGCCGCCGACCGTCCCCGGCCAACAACCACCGACGCCGGTACGCTCCGGACCGGCCACCGCCGAGGTCACGGCGACCCGGGGCGCTGCCATCACGGTGGTGAAGTCCAGCAGCACCGAGAAGATCACCCGCCCGGGTCAGCAGGTGCCGTTCCAGTTCGTGGTCACCAACACCGGACGCGTGACGCTTACCGACGTGACGGTCACCGACACCCTCACGGCACCGGCGTTGCCGGCCAACCTCGGCCCGATCACCTGCGGCCCGGAGCGGACACCCAACGGCGCGGTCACCCTGGCCGCCGGTGCCGCCGTCACCTGTGCGACGACGTACACGGTCAGCAAGGCCGACCACCACCACGGTTCGCTGCGCAACAGCGCGACGGCGACCGGCACGCCGCCCGACGGCCCCGCGCCGGTGGCGCCGGAGTCCACCATCACCATCCCGGTGAAGGGGAAGCTGCCGGTGACCGGCACGTCGTTCCCGATCGGCGGCTGGATGACGGCCGGAGTGCTGGCAGTGCTCCTCGGCGCCGCGTTGCTGCTGGTCGTGCGGCAGCGGAGACTCCGCGCCTAGCGCGGAACGAGCGCGAGGGTCGGACCGGAGGGGAACCGGTCCGGCCCTCGCGGCACGTCACCACCAGGCCCGCAGCGATGCTCGACCCCAGGGGGCTCAGCCGGGGAATTCGTCCACGCCTCGACGGCCCCGCTCTACCCCCGGTCGGGCGTGGCGGGGCGGGCGCGGACGTGCAGCCGCTCCCCCTGCGGTCCGAAGAGACTGAGCGCCTCGGCGGTGCCGGGGCCGGGATTCAGGACGAGGTGCGGGACGCGGGTGTCGAACTCGGCCACCTCCCCGGGCGTCAGGACGATGTCGCGGTCACCGAGCAGCAGGCGCAGCCGGCCCGAGAGCACGTAGAGCCACTCGTACCCCTCATGGGCTTGTGGGGTACGCCCCCCGGCGGACGGGTCCGGCGGGAAGATCTGCTTGAACGCCTGGAGGCCGCCCGGTCGGCGGGTCAGCGGCAGATACGTCACGCCGTGCATGACGATCGGTTTGGGGCGTACCCGGGGGTCGCCGGTGGCCGGGGCGTCCACCAGCTCGTCCAGCGCCACCTGGTACGCCCGCGCGAGCGGGAGCAGCAGTTCCAGGGTGGGCCGGCGGGTGCCGGACTCCAGCCGGGACAGGGTGCTCACCGAGATGCCGGTCAGCTCGGCGAGCTGGGTCAGCGTGGTGCCGCGCTGGTGGCGCAGGGCGCGCAGCCGGGGGCCGACCGCCGCCAGCGCGGCACTGTCCTCGTTTGCCATAACGGCAAGGATAGTTGCCATCGGTGCGGCGGCGACGGATGGTGGGCTCAGCCGACAAGTAGGGGGACATCCCGGTGGACGAGACATATGACGTGGTGGTGGTGGGCGGCGGCGCGGCCGGGCTCAGTGGGGCCCTGGCGCTGAGCCGGGCTCGCCGGTCGGTGCTGGTGATCGACTCCGGCGAGCCGCGCAACGCGCCGGCCGACCACGTGCACAACTACCTGGGCCGGGAGGGGACGCCGCCGGGCGAGCTGCTCGCTGCCGGACGCGCCGAGGTGACCGGGTACGGCGGGCAGTTCCGCGCCGGCCGGGTGCGGGCCGCCAGCCGGGACGGCGACGGCTTCCGCCTCACCCTCGACGACGGGGGTTCGGTGCGTGCCCGTCGCATGCTGGTGGCCACCGGGCTGACCGACGAGCTGCCCGACGTGCCCGGGGTGGCGCAGCGGTGGGGCCGTGACGTGCTGCACTGCCCGTACTGCCACGGCTGGGAGGTGCGCGACCGGCGGGTCGGTGTGCTGGCGACCGGACCGATGTCGGTGCACCAGGCCGAGATGTGGCGGCAGTGGACCTCCGACGTGCTGCTCCTGCTGCACGACGCGCCGACCCCGGACGAGGAGACCGCCGAGCGGCTCGCCGCAAGGGGCATCGCGGTGGTGCCCGGCCCGGTCGCCGCGCTGGAGGTGGACGGGGACGCGCTCAGCGGAGTACGGCTGGCCGACGGCCGGGTGGTGGCCCTCGACGCGGTAGTCGTCGGAACTCGCACGGCGCCCCGCGCCGACCTGCTGGTGGGGCTGGGCCTGGCCCCCGAGGAGGTGACGATGGGTGGGCACGTGATCGGCACCCAGATCCCGGCCGACGCGACAGGCGCGACGACCGTGCCGGGCGTCTGGGTGGCCGGCAATGTGGCCGACCTGCGGGGCCAGGTCATCACCTCCGCCGCCGCCGGCCTCACCGCCGCGGCGGCGATGAACGCCGACCTCATCGCCGAGGACACCCGCGACGCGGTGACCGCGTACCGGCAGTTGGTGGCCACGACCTTCGAGGAGCCGGCGTGGGAGGAGCGGTACCAGGCCAAGCCGGCGGTGTGGAGTGGCAACCCGAACCCCCAACTGGTCGCCGAGGCCGCCGACCTGGCCCCCGGCCGGGCCCTGGACGTGGGCAGCGGTGAGGGCGCCGACGCGGTGTGGCTGGCCGAGCGCGGCTGGCGGGTGACGGCGGTGGACATCTCGACCACCGCGTTGACCCGGGCCGCCGAGCACGCCGAGGCCGCCGGGGTCGCGGACCGGATCGAGTTCACGCACGTCGACCTGCGCGACAAGCCGCCCGCCGAGGAGGCGTACGACCTGGTGTCGGCGCAGTTCATGCACCTGCCCCCGACGGCCCGGCGGGAGTTGTTCGCCCGGCTGGCCGACGCGGTGGCCCCGGGCGGCGTGCTGCTGATCGTCGGGCACCACCCGTCGGACCTGTGGACGTCGGGGCACCGGATGCACATGCCGGACATGATGTACACCGCCGAGGACGTGGCGGCCTCGCTGGACCCGAGCCGGTGGGACGTGCTCACCACCGACACCCGCGCCCGCCCCGGCCCGCACGACGTCGTCCACCACGACGCGGTCCTGCTGGCTCGCCGCCGCTGAACCGGTCGATCGTGGAGTCGTGGCGAATGACAAGAGCCGCGGATCAGGTCCTTCCGGACACCACGGCTCCACGATCGACCACCGTGTGGTGCGCAGGCGGGACGGGCCTTCGCACGGGGGTGGGCTCGGCGGTAGCGTTGCGCCACACTACGGCCCGCAGGGGCGGTCGACCGCCGGCCCTGACGCCCCCGATCGTACGGAGGATGGTGCATGTCCATCGGCGCTGAGCCGCTCGCAGCACGCGACGACGCGGCCTCGCGGCCGAGCTTCGAGCTCGCCCTGCGCGGCTACGACAAACGCCAGGTGGACCGGCACCTGGAGCAGCTCGACGGCCAGATCGCGATGCTCAGCGGCGAGCACGGGCGATCCGCCGTGCGGGTTCGTGAGCTGACCGCCGAGGTGCAGCGGCTGCGTGCCGAGCTTGCCGAGCTGCACGAGCAGCCGGTGCAGGTGGACCGCGCCTCCTTTCAGGATCTGGGCCCGATGGTCGGTGAGATCCTGACCCTCGCCGAGAAGCAGGCCGCGCTCATCACCGAGTCGGCCAGCGACCGGGCCAACGAACTGCGCACCGAGGCGGAGCGGATCCTCGTCGACACCCGCGAGCGGGCCGCGCAGGCACGCCAGGACCTGTCGGAGGAGCTGGCCGCGCGGCGCAGCGAGCAGGAGCAGGCGTACGAGGAACGGCGCGCGGTGGCCGAGGCGGAGCTGACCGCGATCCGGGAGCGCGCCGAGCAGTTGCGCGCCGACGGCGAGGCTGCGCACGAGCGCGCCCAGCACGAGGCGAAGCGCATCACCGAGCAGAGCGCGCAGCAGCTCAACCAGACCCGGGTGGCCGCCGACGCCCTGATGAAGTCGGCCCGCACCCAGATCCAGCAGGAGGTCCAGGCGGCCCGGGCCAAGAACCAGCAGGAGATGGCCCAGTGGCAGGCCGGGGTGGAACGCGAGGTCGCCGAGCGGCGCAGCGCCGCCGAGCAGGAGATCGCCGAGTTGCAGGCGGCGGCGGAGGAGGAGCTGGCCGAGCAGCGCAGCTCCACCGAGCAGCAGATCGCCGCGCTGCTGGCCGAGGCGCAGCAGCACGTGACCGAGCTGCGTAACCGGGCCGACGAGCAGGCGGCCAGCCACCGGGAGCAGCTGACCGCGCTCCAGCGGGACATCGAGGAGCGCCGGCAGGAGTCGGCCCAGCTGCACGCCGAGTTGGAGACCGCCCAGCAGCAGCTCGCCGAGGTCCGCCAGGAGGGCGAGACCCTGGAGAACGAGCTGTCCCGCTTCCAGCAGCGGCTGAGCGAGGTGCGGCGGGACCTGACCGCCGAGGCGACCCGGTTGGACGAGGCCCGACGGGCCGGGGATTCCGCCGAGCGGCACGCGAAGGAGGTACGCGCCCGGGTGCAGCGGGAGGCGAAGCGGGTGGCCGACCTGGCCGCCGCCGCCGTGATGGCCGCCGCGGCCGGCGGTACGGAGACCGCCGAGTACCCGATGGTCGGCCACCGGTCGAGCCCCGCCCGCGGCGGTGTCGAACTGCTCTCCGTCGACCGGCCCGCGAGCGACCGCGCGGACGCCGACCGGGCCGACGCCGAGCGCACCGACGCCGTCCGGGCTGCTGCCGACCGCGCCGATGCCATCCGGGCTGACGCCGACCGGGCTGACGCCGACCGGGCTGACGCCGACGACACCCGGGCCGACCAGTCCCCGGCTGAGGCCGAGCGCGGTGAGGCCACGCATGCCGAGGCCGAGCACGCCCGGGCTGAGGCCGAGCACACCGATGCCACGCACACCGAACGCGCCGGCAGCCACCACGCCGACGCCGACCACGCCGGTGGTGAGCACGCCGCCGAGGGCGAACGTCCGGGTGTGCCCATGCGGTACCCGGCGGAGCCGACCGATCGGACGGGCACGTCGCCGATCCCCACCACCGACGCCGAGCGGATCTTCACGCGGCCCGACGCCCCGACGCCCGTACCGTTCCTGGCCTTCGGGCAGCCGGTCAGCGACAACGGCACCGCCCGGCACTGACCTCGTTGCGGCCGACCCGGGCCCGGGCGCGTGCGCGCGGGCCCGGGGCCACGGTCTGGCCGGCCCGTCGGCGACGGCGGGCGTCGGAGCACCCCTGCACCGAATCTGCGCATCGTGTTCGCGGTACGCCCACAACCCGGTGTTTGGATGGGCGGATGAGCCCGGTCAGGATCACGTCCCCCACCGCCGCCGACCAGATCGCGTACCTGGACACGGCGGCGGCCACCGCTGTCGGTCGCGACTACAAGGAGCGTGTCGTCGACGCTCTCGACCTGCGGCCGGGGCATGCGGTGGTGGACATCGGCTGCGGTCCCGGGACCGATCTCGGGCGGCTGGCCGACGCGGTCCGGGCCGGCGGTTTGGTTGTCGGCGTGGACCGTGACGCGCGGATGTTGGCGGAGGCCGCCCGGCGGCTGGCCGACCGGCCGGAGATCGACCTGCGCGCGGGCGATGCCCACGCGGTTCCGCTTGACGACACGAGCATGGACCGGGCCAGGATCGATCGGGTCCTCATGCACGTCGCGGATCCCGCGACGGTGCTGACGGAGGTACGTCGCGTGCTGCGCCCGGGCGGGGTGCTCGCGATGGCCGAGCCGGACTGGGACACCCTGGCGGTCGCCGACGAGGACGTACGGACGAGCCGCCGCTTCGCCCGGTTCGTCGCGGGGCGGGTGCGGAACCCGACGATCGGGCGGGAGCTGGTCCGGCTGTCGGCGCAGGCGGACCTGCGGGTGCGATCGGTCGAGGCGACAGCCGTCGTCTTCCGGGACTTCGACACGGCGGACCGGATCCTGGGACTGGAGCGCAATTCGGCCCGCGCCGTGGCCGCCGGCGAGCTGACCGACGCGGACGTCCAGCCGTGGCTGCGGCGTCTGACGGACGGTCCCCTGCTGGTCGGCTTCACCCTGTACCTGGTCACGGCCGAAGCCTGACCCCGCACGGCGGTCCCGACCGCGCACCGATCGCGGGGACGACGTACCCCCAAGGCGATTCTGTGCCGAACCTCCCCGGACGTCCGGTCGGAGCTGGCAGGCTGGGTTGGCCGGCACGCGCCGACGGCCGCCGGCCCGGACCGGTGGCCCAGGAGCGTCACGCGGCCGAGAGGAGCGCCCGTGACCGACCAAGCGGAGGACTACGACCTGCTCGTCGTGGGCGGCGGCAAGGCCGGCAAGACGCTGAGCATGAACGTCGCCCGGTCCGGCCGGCGGGTGGCGATGGTGGAACGCGGCATGATCGGCGGTAGCTGCATAAACGTCGCGTGCATCCCCACGAAGGCGCTGGTGACGAGCGCCCGGGCGGCCCGTCAACTGCGCCACGCCGCCGCGCTCGGCCTCGTGGTCGAGGGTGGTCGGGTCGACGTGGACCTGCTGCGGGCGCACAAGCAGGACGTCGTCGAGGGGATGGTCGCGGCCAACCGGCAGCAGTTCCTCGACTCGGGTCTGCACCTGGTGATCGGCGAGGCCCGGTTCGTGGCCGCGCGGACCGTGCGGGTGTCCCTGGCCGACGGTGGCGAACGGCTGCTGCGCGGCGACGACGTGGTCATCAACACGGGCACGCGGCCGTACCTGCCGTCCGTCCCCGGCATGACCGAGGCCGGGGTGCTGACGAGCGACGATCTGCTGCGCCTGGACCGGCTGCCGGCACGGCTGGTGGTGCTCGGCGGCGGCACCGTCGGGGTGGAGTTCGCGCAGATGTTCGCGTCGTTCGGCAGCGCGGTGACGGTGATCGAGGGCGGTCCCCAACTGCTCACCCGCGAGGACCCCGACATCGGCGACGCGATGATGCGGGTCTTCCTCGACGACGGCATCGACGTACGCGTCGGCGTGACTGTCGCCCGGGTCGACCGCGACGCCGACGGTACGGCCCGGATCACCCTCGACGACGGCAGCGTGGTGACCGGGGACGAGGTCCTCGTGGCGGCCGGCCGGGCGCCGGTCACCGCCGGGCTCGGGCTGGACACGGCAGGTGTCCGAATCAGCGACCGTGGCTTCGTGGTGGTCGACGAGTACCTGCGCACCAGCGCCGAGCGGACGTGGGCGGCCGGGGACGTCGCCGGCAGCCCGCAGTTCACCCACGCCTCGCTCGACGACTACCGGATCATCCGGGCGAACCTGGCCGGTGAGCGGCGCAGCACGGCGGGCCGGCTCATTCCGTACACCGTCTTCACCACCCCGGAGCTGGCGCGGGTCGGCCTCAGCGAGAGCGACGCGCGTCGCGCCGGGTACGACGTCGAGGTGGCCCAGCTGCCCGTCGCCGCGATCCCCCGGGCCCGCACCCTGCGTCAGACGCAGGGCATGTGGAAGGCGGTCATCGACGCCCGCACCGACCAGATCCTGGGCGCGGCGCTGCTCGGCCCGGAGGCGGGTGAGGTGATCACCTCGGTGCAGTTGGCCATGCTCGCCTCCATGCCGTGGACCGCGCTGCGGGACGCGGTCATCACGCATCCGACCATGGCCGAGGGCCTCAACCTGCTCTTCGCGTCGCTGAAGTCCCGCCCGGTGCGCTGAGCACGTCCCGCCCGGTGCGCTGAGCACGTCCCGCCGGGTGAGGTCAGCCGGCGATCTCGGCGCGTACCCGTTCCTGGAAGGCGCGGGCCTCGGCGCCGGTGGGTGGTGGCCCGCCGTGCCGCGCGGCGATCGCCCGGCGGATCACCTCGGCCGGGTCGCCGGTGTCGACGAGCCGCTGGCCGGCGGCCACCTTGGACAGCCACTGACCGTCGCGGTGACGCACCAGGGAACGGCAGGCACCGAGCACCGCGTCCTCCGCGCCGGGCGCGGGCCGGTCGCCCGGCGGCGTCGGCAGGGCCAGCCACCAGGTCAGCGCCTCGATCAGCAGACGGCGCAGGTCGGCCGGGGTGAGGTCGGCGAAGACCTCCGCCGCCGGTGGCCCGAGCAGCGCCATCCCGCTGCCGTGCAGGATGCTGCGGTCCAGCCCGTACCAGAACCGGCCGTCGGCCGGCGGGCGGTCGGCCGGGTCGAGGGTCTGGCGGAACGGCATCGCGCGCCCGGTGTTCAGCTCGACCTCGAAGCCGGGTTCGGGGCTGCCGGCCGCGGCCACCGCCCGCTGGTACACGACCAGTTCCAGGCCGCGCGCCGGGCAGGGCAGCGCCTCGTGCCGCAGCCGTGCCACAAGCGTCACCTTGGCGGCCTCGGTCAGCGGGCCGGCGCAGACCAGCGCCACGTCCACGTCGCTGCGGCCGGCCTGGTACGCGCCGAGCCCCACCGAGCCGGCCGCGTACGCGTCGACGAGGTCGCCGCCGAGCACGTCCCGGGCGGTGTCCACGAGGTCGTCGAGGTAGCGGCGAAGATCAGAGTCCACGCCCCATCCTCACCCGTGGACGCGGGCGCGTCGGCACCGGGCCGGCGGCCCCGACCGGCACCGGGCCCGGCGGTCCCTGACGGCACCGGGCCGGCGGCCCCTAGCCGGCGTAGAGCAGCAGGAGGCCGGCGACGGTGTACGCGACCATCAGCGCGAGCAGCGGAAGCTGACCGGCCACCGCCCGCGCCCGGGGGAACAGATACAGGGCGCGGTCGTGGGCGAGCAGGGTGCCGAGCAGGTGCCCGACGATGATGACGGTGATCTGCAGGTTGGCCACCCCGGACGGGGTGACGAGCGCGGTGTGCGGTTGCCAACCCGCCGTGCCGAACCAGTCCGCTCCGGTGTCGCGGGGGTCGGACAGCAGGGCGACGGTGCGCTGACCCTCCAGGATCAGCAGCGAGTAGTAGTGCGCCACCACGTAACCCACCGCGATCGGCACGATCGAGTGCGCCAGTTCGCTCGGCACCGACGGCGACTCGGCGTCACGATCCGCGGCACCGGCCGGCGCCGCGGCGTTCGACGGTCCGGCCCGGCCGACGCGGGCGGCGACGCCGGTGGCGACGAGGTACGCCACGGCGACGACACCGATGACCCCGACCAGTCCGGCGCTGCCGGTGACCGCCGGGGGCAGGCCGTTCTCCTGGGAGAAGCGCAGCCAGGCCGGCGCGTTGGAGAGGCTGTCGAACATGGTCGAGCCGAGCAGCACGATCACCACGGCGACGAGTCCGGGACGGGGCCGCAGGCCGGCGATCCCGTCGAGCGGGTTGCGCCACACCAGCACCCCGTCGGCGGCCCTGCCGATCGGGGCGAGCCGGCCGACGAGCGCGCTGTAGACCTCGAACGGGTCGGCCCGGTCGAACCAGCCGGCGCCGAACAGCGCGGCGCCGCCCAGCATGACCACGGCGTACCCGGCCAGCCACGCGGTGATGACCGGCAGGGTGGCCCGGTCCGGCGCGACGAGCTCCAGCCAGACGAACCCGAACAGGGTGAGCGCGGCCGGCCAGAGACCGAGGCCGGCGGGCAACTTCCGGACGCCGCGCGCCGGGTCGCGCCGCGCCGCCAGGGCGACGAGCAGATGCACCGTACGCAGCGGGTTGACCGCCCGCCAGACCGGGCCGAAGAGCAGCGAGACGGGTACCAGTCCGACCCAGAGGAGCACGTAGAGCGCGCCGGCCGTCGGATTGTCCGGGGTGTCGGGCCCACCGAACAGGCCCACGCAGAACCAGGCGGCGGCGAGCAGTCCCAGTCCGCGCAGCGCCCACCGGAACGCGGGAGCGTCGACGAGGCCGGCCAGCCGGTCCGGCACCGGCCGGCCACCGGCGGCGTCCCGGTCCAGGCGTGGCTCGCGCCAGAGCAGGCCCAGGGCGACGAACGTGACGACAAGGGTCAGGGCGGCGGCGACCACCAGTTCGGAAAGCGTGATCGGCAGGTCCTGACGGCCGCCGACGCCGTGCGCCAGCAGGGCGGGAGCGCCGGACATCGGGCTCAGCGGACGACGAGCTGGAACAACACCAGCTCGGTCTCGTGCGTCTCCACCTCGAACAGCCCGGTCTTCTCGGCCCGGAACTGCACCGAGCCGGGCGTACCGGCCGGCAGTCGGGCGCCCAGGTCGTAGCCGTGCACGTGCAGTTCGTCGACGACGTCCGAGGTGACCGTGATCCGGACCAGTTGGCCCTTGGCCACCGTCACCCGGCCGGTCGGCGGGTTGATCCGTCGCTTGGTGACGGTCACGGTGATCTCGCGGTCGACAGCGGGCGTGCTGGCGGTGGCGGCGGCAGTGGGGCTGTCCGCCGAGGCCGGCGCGGCGGCGGTGGTCGGTGCGGCGGCCGACGTCGGCGGTGTCGAGGGGGTGGCCACGGACGGGTCGTCGTCGTGCCCGCAGCCGGCGGTGAGCAGGGCGCTGAGCAGACCGGTGACGAGGAGGGTGGTGGGGATGGCGGTGCGGCGGGCACCGGGGGCGCGGACGAACACGGGCGGACTCCGAACGACGCGGGGGGACGGGGTGTCGAGCTGATCGTCGGAGGGTGAACTCTACGTCTTGTTCGGCGGTGGGGAAATGACCATGATGAACGAATGCGATCGAGGCTGGTCACTGTCTGTCACGTTGTGTGTCGTAGCGTCGTCGTGCTGGCTGCGCTGCTTCTGGTGTCGCTGGCGCTGCCCGCCGCCCCGGCGTCGGCGCACGGGCAGTTGGCGACCTCCACGCCGCTGACCGGCACCGTGGTTCGCAAGCCGCTGGCCCAGATCGGGTTGTACTTCACCGAGAAACCGGCCGCCAACGCGCACTTCACGGTCACCGGCCCGAACGGGTCACGGGTGGACAGCGGCTGGTCGTACGGCGAGCCGAAGCGGCTGGACAAGCCGGTCCAGGAGTACTTCATGGTCAACGGCGTCTTCGAGCCGCGGCTCTACCACACCGGCTTCCCCGCCATGGTCACCGTCGCGCACTGGCCGGCGAAGGGCCGCTACACCGCCACCTACCTCACGGTCGCCTCGGACGGCGAAGCGGTGCGGGGCAACGTCACCTTCGACTACCAGGGTCCGAGCACGGCGGCCCCGGCCGCCTGGACGGTGCCGACGAACGCCCCCGATCCGGCCCTGCTCGCCCAGGCCGAGGGCACCCCCTCGGCGTCGGCCGTGCCGTTGGCGACACTCGACCCGGCCGTCACCCCCGCGGCCGCTCCACCGGCGTCCCCGCCGGCCGGAGGGCTTCCGCCCTGGGTGGTGCCCGCCGGTGTCGTGCTGGTCGTCGGCGCCATCGTCGTGGTGGCGGCCCGCCGCCGACCGGCAGCACGCCCGTCCGGCGGCGCCACCCGTTCGCGCGGCGCAACCCCGCGTCCCCGCGGCGCGGCCTCTCGTCCCCGCGGCGGAACGGACCGGCGACCGGCGCGGCGCGGCCGCCGCTGAGTCTCCTCGGCGTACGCCCCGGGTCGGGGCGCGGGCCGACTTCTGTCCAGGAACGGCCGCCGGAGGGCGGTCGTAGCGTCCAGCGCGCTCGCTGCTGGCCGGCACCTGAGCCGCCGTCCGGCGCGGGCTCATTTCCGACATCAAGGGATCAGTGCCGCGACCTTTCGCACGGACATCGGGAACTTTTGATGTATCGATGCAAAGGCATGGACAGCATCATCGAAACACCTTAATGTCTCGACCCATCAACCCGGTGTTTCCGGATCGTCACTCGTCGGCGTCGAAGACGTTACGGACCGGGACCGGCGGCCACCGCCTCACATCGCTGCACGCCGGCCGTCGGTCACTCCTATCCTCTGTGGAGGAACGATGGGCACACCGCTGCTGCGCCGGTTCCGCAGTCCCGTCCTGGGCGCGCTCGCGCTCGTCCTCGCCGTCGGCTTCTGGGCCGACCCGGCCGACGCCGCCCCCGAGCAGGAACCGGGCGTCACGCTGCGCGTCTACGACGTCCAGGTGCCGCTCTCCGAGATCTGCACGCTCAAGCCCGCACAGACCCCGAACGTGGACAAGCTGATGTCCACGATCAACTGGACCTCGGCGGCCGACTTCGGCTTCGAGGACAACTTCGTCTCGCAGGTGCTCGGCAACATCACCATCACCCAGGCCGGGAGCTACACCTTCCGGCTCAGCAGCGACGACGGGTCCAAGCTGACGATCGACAACACGGTCGTCATCAACCACGACGGCCTCCACGGCGCCACACCGCCCAAGGAGGGCGGCGTCACCCTCGCCGCCGGGCTGCACCCACTGCGCATCGACCACTTCGAGCGCGCCGGTGGCCAGCAGATCACCCTGGAGTGGCGTACACCCGGCTCGTCGTCCTTCGTGGTCGTGCCGACCTCGGCGCTGAGCACCGACGCCGGGGTGGTGCGGGTGACCGCGCCGGGGCGCAAGGAGTGCGAGGGCGTCACCGACTCCCCCGGCGACGGGCTGCCGCTCATCGGCGTGCACCCCGGCTACACGCTCACGAACCTGCGGCCCTCCGGCTTCCAGCCGAAGGTCACCGGGATGGACTGGTTGGCCGACGGCCGGCTGGTCATCAGCACCTGGGGTGGCAGCGACCAGTCGGGCACCTCCCAGGACGGCGAGGTGTACGTCCTGGGCAACACCGGCGGCGCGACCGGTCCCGGGTCGGTGACCACCAAGAAGATCGCCGGTGGTCTCAAGGAGCCGATGGGGCTCAAGGTCGTCGACGGCGTGGTCTACGTGTCGGAGAAGCAGCGGCTGACCCGGCTCGTGGACACCACAGGCGACGAGGTGGCCGACCGCCTCGACACCGTCGCCACCTGGCCGTACGGGGGCAAGTTCCACGAGTTCGCGTTCGGTCTGCTCTACCAGGACGGCTTCTTCTACGTGAACCTGTCGGTGTCGATCGACTACGGCGGCGCGACCACGGTGCCGCAGCCCGCCGCCAACCGGGGTACCACCATCAAGGTCAACAAGGACACCGGCGCGGTCAGCTACGTCGCCGGTGGTCTGCGCACGCCGCACGGCATCGGTTGGGGCCCGGAGGGCGGCATCTTCGTCACCGACAACCAGGGCGGCTGGCTGCCGTCGTCGAAGCTCGTGCACATCAAGCAGGGCCGCTTCTTCAACCACTACATGACCCCGGCGGGCCCGTTCGACGCCAACCCGATCACCCCGCCGGTGCTCTGGATGCCGCAGAACGAGATCGCCAACTCCCCCAGCACGCCGCTCTACCTCACCACCGGGCGGTACGCGGGCCAGTTCGTCATCGGTGACGTCACCTACGGCGGCCTCCAGCGCGCGTCGGTGGAGAAGGTCAACGGCGAGTACCAGGGCGCGCTGTTCCGGCTCACCCAGGGCCTGGAGGCCGGCGTCTCCGAGGTCAACCTCGGCCCGGACGGCGCGATCTACGTCGGCGGGCTCGGCGCGGGCGGCAACTGGGGGCAGACCGGCAAGCTGACGTACGGGTTGCAGAAGCTCACCCCGAACAGCACCAGCACCTTCGAGATGCTGGCCATGCGGGCCACCACCGCCGGTTTCGAGGTGGAGTACACCCAGCCGGTCTCGGCGGCGACCGCCGCCAACCTAGCCGCCCACTACAAGGTCAAGCAGTGGCGGTACGAGGCGACGTCCAACTACGGCGGCCCGAAGATCGACGAGGAGACGTTGACCGTCAGCGGGGCGACCCTCTCGGCGGACGGCAAGAAGGTCACCCTGGTCGTCGACGGCCGCAAGGCCGGCCGGGTGGTCTACCTGCGGTCACCGCAGCCGTTCACCTCCACCAGCGGCCAGTCGCTGTGGAGCACCGAGGCGTGGTACACGCTCAACGCCATCCCGGGCGTCACCGGCGGGACCAACCTGGCGCTCAACAAGCCGGCCACCGCGGACAGCTCCTGCTCGACGACCGAGGCGCCGGCCAAGGCCGTCAACGGCAGCGTCACCGGCGGCAACGGCGACAAGTGGTGCTCGAAGGGCACCTCGAAGTATCTCCAGGTGGACCTGGGGGGCAGCTACGCGGTGAACCGCGTGGTGGTGAAGCACGCCGGCGCCGGTGGTGAGGACGCCGCCTGGAACACGCGGGACTTCACGCTCGCGTCCAGCCCCGACGGCACGAACTGGACCACCCGGGCGACGGTGACCGGCAACACGGCGAGCACCACGACCCACGACGTCAGCGCGCCCGGCGCCCGCTACGTCCGCCTGGCCGTCACCGCGCCGACAAGCACCAGCGACACGGCGGCGCGCATCTACGAGTTGGAGGTGTACGGCAGCGCCACAAGCGGTTCGGGCAGCATCACCGGCGTCGGCGGCAAGTGCCTGGACGTGGACAACGCGGGCACGGCCGACGGCACGAAGGTGCAGTTGTGGACCTGCAACGGCACCGGCGCGCAGTCGTGGAGCCGCAACGGCGACACGTACCGGGCGCTGGGCAAGTGCCTCGACGTGGACAACGCCGGCACCGCCGACGGCACGAAGGTGCAGTTGTGGACCTGCAACGGCACCGGTTCGCAGGTGTGGCAGCCGCAGTCCGACGGGTCGATCCGCAACCCGCAGTCGGGCAAGGTGCTACAGGCCGCCGGAGGCGCCACGGCCGACGGCACCCAGATCCAGATCGGCACGTACGCCGGTGGCGCACAACAGAAGTGGGTGGTCACCGCCGGCTGACACCCGACGGGGCGCGGTCCGACCGACGGCCGGTCGGACCGCGCTCCGCACCGGTCAGCGGAACAGGAGTGGTCGCCCCTCCCGGCCGCCCACCAGCCGGCCCTGGCTGTTGATGTCCTCGATCGAGTCGTTCACCCGTACGCCCCGGTCGGTGAGGTCGGTCAGCACCCCGTCGCGCCACAGGAACGGGTGCCACTCCTCGTTCGGAAGGCTGAGACTGCTGCGGCCCACCACCACGCCCCGGTCGTTGATCGCCGTGGCCCAGCTCCGGCTGCCGCCGAGGGTGCCCAGATCGGTGAGCCTCCCGTTCTGCCACCGGAACGCGTGACCGTTGGCCTCGCCCACCACCTGGCCACGGTTGTTGATCCCGAGGGCCGCGCTGCCGATCTGGGTGAACACCCCGTCGCGCAACAGACCACCCACGCAGGTGCAGGGGTAGTCCTGCGGTGGCACGTTGAACCCGCCCACCACGTCGCCGCGGTTGTTGACGTCGGCGGTGAACTCGTAGAAGTACTGCAGGCCCAGGTCGGTGAAGACGCCGTTGCGCCAGAGGAAGCGGTGCGGCATCTCGCCGGCGGGTTCGCTGGTGCCGAGCACCTGCCCCCGGTCGTTGACACCTATCGCCTCGCTGTTCTCCCCGCCCAGGGTGCCCAGGTCGATGAGCCGACCGTCGCGCCAGAGCACCGCGCGGGTCAGGTAGTCAGAGCCGTACGAGGTGATCGCCACGTCCCCGAACTCGTTGACGTCCACGGCGGCGGAGTCGGTGTCACCGGGCAGCACGCCGAGGTCGGTGAGGACACCGTTGCGCCAGCGCACGGCATGCCGGGCGCCGCTGGCGACGGTGCTCCACCCGACGATGTCGCCACGGTCGTTCATCGCGGTCGCGGCGCCGGCCCCACCGCTCAGGGTGCCGAGGTCGACGACCCGGTAGGAGGGCGGGGACGCGAGGGCGGGGATCGGGGTGAGGGCCGTCGCCGCGACGATGGCGGTCGTCGCGGCGGTCAGCAGGGTGCGCGGGGACACCAGGGACGTCAAGGGGGCGCTCCTCGGCTCGGAGCGGCGGAGCTCCGGCGGACGGGAGCGGCCGGTCGCCACCACTGCGCGTTCGATCGGTCACGCACAGTAGATACGCCGGCGTAAGGGGACGCCAGGGACCGAACGGCCATCGATGCCGGGCGTCCGGTCGCCAAGGTGAAGCGGAGAAGGGGCGAAGCGGAGCAGGGTGGACCGGCGTCGGGGTGGACCGGCGTCGGTCAGGGACCGTGCGGCAGGGGTTGGGCCAGGGCCCGCAGGTCCGCCGGGAGCTGGGCCAGGGCGTCGGTGAACTCGCGGTGCCCGACCACCCGGTGCATGGTCTGGAGAACCGCTCGTACGCCCCGTTCGGCCCCGGGCCGGTCCGTGCCGGCGCGGTCGGCCACGCGGCGCAGGAACTCGTCGTACCCGAAGGGTTCCGGCGGTTCGGCGGCCTTGACCAGCAGTGGGCTCAGCTCGTCGGCCAGGTGGGGCGCGAGCGCGGCCGCCTCGCCGCCGCTGAGGCGTTCGGTGAGCGTCCGCAGCACGGCCTCGGTCAGCGGGCGTGCCTGCGTCGGCGGGATGCCCGCCCGTGCCGCGACCTTGTCGACGAATCCGAGATCGGCCATGGTCCCGCCCTTCCGTTGCCGAGACGCGTGGCTACCCCGGCCCACCGGCGGCAAACCCGGGCGTCGACGGCATCCCCTCACGCGGTCAGGCCCTGACCGACCCGGCGGGTACGGCCGACGCAGTGATCGAGGCTGGTTCTGTCGGTTGCTCCGCGCTCGGCCGGCCCTCTCTCGTACGGTGGGGTCGGACCGGGTACACGCCCGCCGCCCGACGGCGGCCCGTGCCGCAGGAGGAGCAGATGGCTGTCGACCTGCCCGACGTGATCGACAGGTACTTCCGAGCCGTCGGCGACGGTGACGTCGACGCCCTCGTCGCCTGCTTCGCCGACACCGCGAGCGTCGCCGACGAGGACCGACTGTACGACGGCAGGCCCTCGATCCGCTCCTGGGCGCAGCGGACGATGGCCGCCACCTCGTACACCGCCGAACCCGTGGGGGTGACGCCACAGGCGGGCGACTCGTACCTGGTCCGCACGCGGGTGTCGGGCGAGTTCGCGGGCAGCCCGATCGAGCTGCGGCACCGGTTCACCCTGCGCGACGATCTCATCGGCGCGCTGGACATCCGCCCGTAGCGACCACCGTCAGTAGCGGTAGACGCGAGCCGCCCCGCCAGGAGGAGACGTCGTGCCACGAGTCTGGCTCGTCACCGGTTGCTCCCGAGGGCTCGGCCGCGCGCTCGCCGAGGCCGTGCTGGCCGACGGCGACCGGCTCGTCGCCACCGCCCGCAACCCGGCCGCAGCTCGCCGACCTCACCGACCGGTACGGCGACCAGGTCCGGGCGGTCGCGCTCGACGTCACCGACCCCGCCGCCGCCCGGAGCGCCGTACGCGACGCGGTGGACGCGTACGGAGGCCTGGACGTCCTGGTCAACAACGCCGGGTACGCCGACGTGGCCGCGATCGAGGACATGTCCGAGGACGCCTTCCGGGCGCAGATCGAGGCCAACTTCTTCGGAGTGGTCAACCTGACCCGCGCGGCCCTGCCGGTGCTGCGGGAGCAGGGGCGTGGGCACATCGTGCAGATCTCCAGCGTGGGCGACCGGGTCGCCAGCACCGGGCTGGGCGCGTACCAGTCCGCCAAGTGGGCGGTCGCGGGTTTCTCGGCGGTGCTCGCCACGGAGGTCGCGTCGTTCGGGATCCGGATCACCACGGTCGAGCCGGGCGCGCTGCGCACCGACTGGGCGGGTGCCTCGATGAGCATGTTGCCGGTCAGCGAGCCGTACCGGCCGGTCATCGAGCCGGTGGTGGAACGGATGCGCCGCTCCAGCGGCAACCAGCCCGGCGATCCCGCCCGGGCGGCCCAGGCGATCGTCCGGATCACACGCGTCGACGATCCGCCCGCACGGTTGCTCCTCGGCGCCGACGCCGTGGCGGCCGCCTCGACCGTCGCCGAGGCGCTCGCGGCGTCAGACGCCCGGTGGCGTGAGCTGAGCGAGTCCGTCGCGTTCGACGCGAAGCGCTGACCCGTCGCGTTCGACGCGACGCCCCGACCCGTCGCCCCCGCCGCACGGCGCACGGCGCACCGGCGAACCGGCGAACCGTGCTCGGCGCCCCCGCGTCCCGCCGTCGAGGGCTTGGCAGCGGGTCCGAACGGCTTACCGTGATCATCCGCCGACCGGACGACATGGCCGGGCGGCCGACGGATGACATGATGTGCCGACAACAGCTGACGCTACGAGGAAGGGTGCTGCTGTCCGATGGCGCACTTCGAGGCCCGCACGTCCACGACACCGGGGCGGATCGTGGTCACGCTGACCGGTGAGTGCGACCTGGCGGCCCAGCCTGAGCTGACGGGCGTGCTGTCCGCGGCGGTGCGCGCCGCGCCGGTGGTGGTGGTCGACGTCGGCGGGTTGCGGTTCCTCGACTCCACCGGCCTGCACGGCCTGGTGACCGCCCACCAGGAGGCCCGCGCCAGCGGCCGCCACCTGTACGCGGTGAACGCCGCCGGCCCGGTCGCGACAGTCCTCGACATCACCGGCATCGGCAACCTGCTGCGCCCGCCCGCCGACGACCCGCGGCTGGCGGGCTGATGACGGCCGACCAGCGGGAGACCCGCGCCGTGGCCGAGCAGCCCT
The DNA here is from genome assembly GCF_000297395.2 of Micromonospora lupini str. Lupac 08. Lineage (GTDB taxonomy): Bacteria > Actinomycetota > Actinomycetes > Mycobacteriales > Micromonosporaceae > Micromonospora > Micromonospora lupini. The sequence continues at coordinate 4,248,359 of NZ_HF570108.1, forward strand.
CGCCCGCCCTGCGGACGGACACCATGGCGTACGAGGTGGCGACCGACCTGCGGGCGCTGCGCGTGTTCGTCTGCGCCGGCGCCACCGCCCGGGGCCTGCCGGTGGAGCGGGTGGAGCTGCTGGCGCTCGCGGTCAGCGAGCTGGCGACCAACACGTTGCAGCACACCGCCGCCGGTGGCCGGGTCCGGCTCTGGGCCGAGGGTGACCAGTTGTTCTGCGACGTCGTCGACCAGGGCCCGGCGCGGGTGTTCGGCCGGGGCATGCCGGCCGCCGACGCGGTACGGGGCCGCGGGCTGGCCATCGTCGAGAAGATCTGCGACGAGGTGGCCGTGCTCAACGCCAGTGAGGGCACCGTGGTCCGGATCCGGCTGGCGCTGTGAGCGGGCGGGTCAGGGCAGCACGCGCACGGCCAGGGTGCACGTGTCGTCGTCCGCGCTGGGATGGTTGAGCAGGTCACGCAGCCGGGCGAGGGTCTGCTCCCCCGGCGTCGCGCTCAGCGTTGAGAGGGTCGTGCGCACCTGCCGCAACAGGTCCTGCTCGGGGGCGCGTCGCTCGACCAGCCCGTCGGTGTAGAAGAGCACGAGGTCGCCGGGGCGCAGGCGCGGGGCGAGCACCGGGTACGCCGTGTCGTCGCCGGCGCCCAGCAGCAGACCCGAGGGGCGGTCGAGCGGGCCGGTCTCGCCGGCGCGGGACAGCAGCGGCGCCATGTGCCCGGCGCGGCCCCAGCAGAGCACCCGGGTCGGCGGGTCGTACACGGCGACCACGGCGGTTCCGGTGATCGAGAGCTGCCCGCAGAGCCGGTTGAGGTGCCCCAGCAGCACCGACGGGTCCCGGATGCCGATCGACAACCAGGCCACCAGGGCGAAGCGCAGGTGCGCCATTCCGCTGGCCGCCTCCAGGCCGTGACCGGCGACGTCGCCGACGGCGAGCACGACCTTCCCGTCCGGCAGGGACTGCGCGTGGTACCAGTCCCCGCCGACCCGCGCGGCGCTCTCGGCCGGCAGATAGTTGACCACCGCCTCCAGCCCGGCAAGAGGAAATGGGTCGCGGGGCACCGGCTGGATGAGGTTCTGCAACTGCCCGGCCAGCCGGTGCTCGGCCAGGGCAGTCATCTCCCGCGTCCGCAGCTGGTCACTGAGCCGCTCGATGGCGGTCCGGGAGTCGACCCGGGCGGTCACGTCCTGCACCACAGCGTGGATCTTCAGGGGTACGCCGTCCGCGTCCCGGGAGACGTCGGAGAGGACCCGCAGATACCGCACGGCGCCGGGCGTCTGGAACCGGACCGTCACGTCCGAGGACGCGCCGCTGTCGAGGGTCTGCCACGCCGTCTCGCTCAGCATGTAGTCGTCGGGGACCAGGGCGGCGGCCTGCTCGGCGCGGGACAGCGGGCCGAGGGCCGGGTCGCGCTCGAAGATCCGGTACATCCCGGGTGACCACTGGCTGACCCCGCTGGCCAGGTCGTACTCCGCCCAGCCGAGGCTGCCCAGCAGCTCGGTGCGGTCCATGCGCCGGCGGTCCTCGTCGAGGCGCTGCCAGGACACCAGCAGGCCGCCGAGGACGCGGTGCACGTGGACGTCGAACAGCGAGTCGGCGACGACGCCTGTGCGCTTCTCCACGTACCGGAAGTCGGCCAGGCGGCCGGACACGCCGGTGGCGAGCACCTCCCGGTAGAGCCGCCAGAGCGGGCCGCCGACCATGCTGGGGTACAGCTCGCCGAGACGGGCGCCCACCCGGTCGACGCCCCGGCCGTAGATGTCGTGGCTCTGGCCGCTGGTGGCCGCGATCCGGAAGTCGGCGACCGGCCGGTGATCGTCGGGCACGGGCAACAGCCACGTACACCCGGCCGGGACGACCGCCAGGATCTCCCGGACGATCGCCTCGACCGGCCGCGTCGCCTCGGCGACGTGCGCGCCGGGACCACCGTGGTCCGCCATGGCACAAAGCCTAGTCACCGACGGGCGCACGGCACACGGCCGGCGCATTGACGGGCGGGGGCCAGCGGCGGGACGGGACGCGCCGATGCGCCCACGTCGGGGCCGCGTCGACTGCCACAATGCGGTCAGTCCGGACGGTGGCGCCGGGCGCAGCAGACCAGGAGGACGGCCCATGCCGGACAGCGCACGCGAGGCGGAGCTGCTCGACGCCGAACGCACCCTGCAGGCCGCGCAGCGGGCCGGTGACGTCGCGGCCCTCGACCAGTTGCTTGTCGACCAGCTCATCGCGATCGGCCCCGACGGCCGCCAGCACGGCAAGGCCGAGGACCTGGCCGCGCACCGGGACCGCACCTCCGTCATCGAGGAGCTGGTCGAGGAGGAGCTGGACCTGCTCGTCGTCGGACGGACGGGCGTGACGTTCTTCCTGGGCCGGGTGGCCGGGGTGTTCAACGGTCAGCCGTTCGCCGCCCGCCTGCGCTACACGCGGACCTGGGTCCACGACGACCCGCACGGCTGGCGAATCCTCGCCGCCCACATCAGCCCGGTCTGACCCCTTCCTCACCCCAGCCGGGCGGCCACCACCAGCTCGTGGAGTTCGGCCGAACCCGCCGGCTGGTCGGGCAGCGGACTGTCCTGCTGCGCCTGGTCCAGTCGAGCGGCCAACTCGGCCAGGTCACGGTCGATTGTCGCGCCAGGGACGAGGTCGTCCAGTGCGCCGTGTTCGGCGTCCCGCTTCGCGGCGATCAGGTCGGGCACGTACGCCGGCGCCGGCTCGGCGTCGAGCAGGGTCGGCAGGTGCGCCTGCATCCGGCCGGTCCGCAGCAGGTGGACTCCGGTGAGCAGCGACCGGAACGTGTACAGCAAGGGCTTCAGCTCCCCCGTCGTGTCGAAGAGCCGCCGCTGGCTCGCCGCGAAGCCACGGTAGTGGTGACCGTGGTGCCGGGTGACCGTCAGCGGCGCCAGCTCGACCAACGCCGCGTGCGCCGCCGTGGTGTGCACGACGAGCGGGGACAGCAGTTGTTCGAGCACGTAACCGTTTCGGCGCAGCATCAGCCGGACGAACTTGCGCAGGTCGTGCGTCACCAGGTCCAGTTCCACCCCGTCGCGGTCGGCCAGCACCGTGCGGGTCTCCGCCGGCGTGACCAGCCCGACCAGCTCCGCGACCGGCAGCAGGTGCGAGCCGCGCAGGTCGACGTCGGAGTCCTTGGACGGGAACCCGTACAGGTGGGCACCGGAGACCGTGGCGAAGACCAGCGGGTCCGGCTGCTCGGCCACGACGGCCGCCAGGTCGACGCCGGCGGGCAGGCCGGCGTCCTCCCAGGCGGTCACGCCGCCCACCGCAGGGAGCGGTCGCGAACCGAGGTCAGCCACTGCTCGACCCGCGCCTCGTCGGGCCGGTCGGGCAGTGGACTGGTGGGCAGGTCCGCCGTCATGCGGGCGACCAGCAGGTCCCGCCAGGCGACGACGTCGTCCCAGGGCACGGCGCCGGCCTTGACCGCGAGCAGGCGGTCCCGGTCGGCGCCGACGTCGAGCACCAACCGTCCGGTACGGACGAGGTGACCGCCGGCGGTCAGCAGCCGGATCAGGTGCATCACGTGCCGCCAGATCGGGGCGCCGGAACGGGCGATGCCGCGCTCGGCCTTCCCGAACTGCGCGGTGGCGTAGCGCAGGTAGGTGTCGGCCACCCGCCGGGACAGGAACGCCGGCGTGAGCGCCCGCAGCTCCGCGCCCAGCGGGGTGCACGTCTCGACGAGTGGCGAGTGCAGCACCTCCAGGACTGTGGGGTTCGCCGCCAGCCCGAGCACGCAGACCCGCTCGACCTCCCAGCGCACCTGTTCGGCCAGCGGGCCGTCGTGGTGCCACGCCGGCTTGCGCAGGCCCCAGAACGCCGAGGCCGGCAGGGCGTAGACCCCGCGTCGGTCGGTGTCGGACGAGGCGTCGGACAGGCCGAACGCACGCGAGCCGACGACGACCTGCAGGATCGTTCGGTCGTCGACCTGCTGATCCGTCAATGCGTGTTGCACCGCCGCCTCCCCCCGAGCGCCGCGCCGGCACCGCCGACGTCCGGTGCACACCATGCCTGGTGCGGGGCGGGTCGTCGAATCCGTTTCGCTCAGGTCACGGTGGCGTCGAGCGGGCCGATGCGCAGCACGCCGTCGTCGAGCGGCGTACAGCGGATGCCGCCCGTGGTGCGCAGCGCCTTCCAGGCGCCCGGCCCCACCGTGACGTCCATCCAGGCGCACGGGCGGGCCGCGCGGTTGACCCGCAGGCTGACCGGGCCGTCGCCGGAGTCCAGGACCAGGACCCTGCCGATCAGCTCGTCCACGGCGATGCCTGTGGTGAGGATGTTGCGACGGACCTGTGCGAGCCCGATGCCGGCCGGCAGGGACTCCTGGGCGATCACCGTCACGCTGGCGTCGCGGTGCGCCGGCTTGCCGAAGTAGCGGTCGCCGACGATGCCGAGGCCGGCCCGGATCTGGACGGTGTCGACCAGCTCGCCGGGCGGGGCCGGCGTCGGACCGTCGGAGGGCCGGCCCCGGAAGCGGTGCACGGGCGAGGCCAGCAACTCGACGATCTGCGCCATGGCACGGATTCTACGAACCGCAGGACGCCGCCGGGCCGGGCTCGGCGGACCGGGCCGCGCGCGAGAAGGGGACGGCGGCATGGAGGCCGCCGTCCCCGAAGAGCCTCAGGCCGGCGTGCCGGTGACGGTGAGGCCGCGCAGCCGCCCGACGTTGTCGAACGAGCCGAAGCCCACCCGCCCCGAGCCGAAGGTGGTGTCGGTCGCGGTCATGAGCGGGTCCCGGTGCCCGTCGACGTAGACGGCGATCTCGCCGGTGGCCGGCAGGTGCACCACCCGTACGCGGTGCCAGTCGGCGTCGGTGATCGCCGGGTTCGCGCCACGGGAGCGGCCGTTCCACTGGTGGTCGATGCGTTCCCGGTCGGCATTGTCGACCTTGAAGATGCCGTTGTGCGGATAGATCGTGTTGTCGGTGGAGAGGTGGGCGTAGTAGAACTCGGTGTCCGAGCGCCAGCCGAAGACGATGATCACGTCGCGGTTGCTGATCTCCACCGGCGTGTCGAGGCGTACCCGAGCGTCGACCTGGACCGACGACCAGGCCGGGCCGGCGGTCAGCACCGCGTACTCGAAGGGTCGGCGCGGGCCCGGCCGGCTCTCCCCGGCCTCGGCGAGGATGACCTGGTCGCCGGTGAACTGCCACTTCGCGGGCGTCACGGGCGCCCAGTTCGCGGCCCCCGCGGTGCGGCGCACCGTGGTGTCGCCGACGTCGTCGCTGGCGAACTCTCGCACTCCGGTCACCTTCCAGATCGTGCCGTTGGCCTTGGCGACGAGGTACAGCTCGCCGGCGGCGTCGGTGCCGAAGCGCAGGTCGACGCGGTTGGGGTCGCCGGGGGCGCCCGGTCCGGAGAGGTCCCGCATCCGCACCGGGCCGCCCGCGGCGTCGAAGAGCGCGAGCTGGTGGATGGGGGCGAGGCCGTGACCGCGGCGCATCTCGTTCGCCTCGGTGTAGAGCACCCGGCCGTCGACCAGGTCGCCGAAGACGTACTTGCCGCGCAGCGCCGGCACCGCGCGTCCCCGGTAGACGAACCCGCCGGCCACCGCGACGCCAACGTCCGCGGTGCAGTTCCAGTCCGCGGCGGGGTCGTGGTCGTACGCGGCGACGGGGTACGTGTAGCCGTAGCGCGCGTCGTCGGCGGGCAGGGGGAACAGCCGGTCGCAGGGGTTGGTGGCCGTCTTGTCGAAGACGAAAGAGCCCTCGCGCTCGCTCCAGCCGAAGTTGTCGCCGGCGCGGACCTCGTAGATCGCCTCGATGGCGTGCTCACCGATGTGCCCCAGGTACATCCGGCCGGTCGCCCGGTCCCAGCTGAACCGGTGCGGGTCGCGGAAGCCCACGGCGTAGATCTCGCCGAGCGCGCCGGCCCGCCCGACGAAGGGGTTGTCGGCCGGGATGCCGTACCGGCCGTTTGTCGAGTTGGTGCCGCGCGGGTCGATGCGCAGCAGCTTGCCGTGCGGCAGCCCCAGGTTCTGCGGGTCGGTGGTGCGCACGCCCAGGCCGCCGTCGCCGACGGCGAGGTAGAGCAGGCCGTAGTCGCGGTCGTGGCGCTTCGCGGTCGGGTTGAAGTTGATCTCCTGGATGCCGTGCACCTGGCCGCCGAAGCCGATGCGCAGCACCTCCCGGCGGGTGCCGGCGAACGTGTCGGCGGCCGGGTCGGTGGCCGTCCACTCGGTGATGACGCCGTGGTAGATCGTGCCGGCCTGGGCGTAGTCCGGTGGCGTGGTCGTCGCCGACGCCAGCTCGGTGTGGATCGTGTAGAACCGCCCGTTGACGCGGAACTCGGGGTGGAAGGCGACGTACCCGAAGCCCTGGCCGAGCCCCCGGCCGGAGAAGAACTGGGGCGCGAACGTCGCCGCCACGTCGAGGTAGACGTGCGGCACGCCGTTCTCGACCAGGTAGAGGTTGCCGTTCAGGTCGGGCACCGCGCGCCGACCGGAGCCGTCGGGCAGCTCCATGATGGTGTTGATCCGGGCCGTCCGCATGAGCCGCTGGTCCGTCGGCGCGGGGGTCGGGTACGACTGCGGGAAGCTCGCGTATTTGCTCAGGACCAGCCCGAGGCGGGACTGGACAGGCATCTCGGGGATCGGGTCGTAGACCGCGTCGGCGGCGCGGGCCGGGGCGGCGACCAGTGTGGACAGGACCAGCACGAGGGCGGTGAGGCCGGCCGTCAGCGCGGACCGGCGGACGCCGCCGGGGCGGTGGAGGGTGCGCACGCGTGTCTCCTTCTCGGTGGGACGGTGCCGAGGGTGGTCAGCGGGCCAGATGGTGGTACTGCCTGCGTACGTCGCGCGCGGAGACCACGCTGTCGAGGAACAGCAGGCCGTCCATGCGGCAGTCGCAGGGGTTGCGCTCCAGGGTGTCCTGCGGGAAGCTCCCGCCGATCTTGATGCCCCGGGGGTCGGAGGCGGTGGTCACGTGCGGGCCGGGCCCCGAGACGAGCCACGGGTCGTCGGTACGGGTGTAGAAGCCGTCGACCGGTTCGCCGTTGCGGTAGAGGGCAAGCGCGCCGGTGCCGAAGTCGAAGGTGGCGGCGAGGTGCACCCACTCCCCCACCGGCAGCAGCTCGCGCCAGTCCCGGTTGGCGGCGAAGGTCTGCGAGTTGCCCCCGTCGAGGCGTCGGCCGAGCGCGACGAGGCGCAGTTCGCCGTCGACGTCGATCAGCTCCAGCAGGGCCCGGACGCCGTGGCCGTCGGAGTCGCCGGTGAGCAGACCGGCCAGCCCTATCGCGTTGTACCTGTCGGCGGGGTCGGCGGTGGTGGAGTTGGGCGCCGGGCTGTCCATGTTCAGCTTGAACCAGCCCATGACGGTGGCGCCGCCGGTGGCGCTGAAGGCGCGCAGCGTCCGCACCCCGCTGGCCGACCACGTGCCGGCCTTCCAGTCGTCGGTGCCGGCGGTCGTCGGGTCGACCTGCCGGGTCTGCACGGCGTTGCCGCTGCCCCGGTAGGCGTGGTCGGGCACCCGCATCGCCGCGCCGCCGTTGATCAGCTCGATCTCGGTGCCGGAGCGGCCCTGGTCACGCTCGAGGGCCGGGTCGCCCGGAACCGGGTGGTCGAAGTCGTACGCGGCGACCAGGTGCGCCCGCAGAGCGGGATGGACGTCGTGCGCGGCGCTCCGGTCCGCCTGGGCCGGCGGCACGCCGACGCCGCTCAGCACGCCGACCACCAGGAGCGAGACGGCGACGATTCGGGCTCTGGACATCGTTCACCTCGTTTCGCGGCACGCCGACCACGGGGTACGTAAGCGCTTTCGTAAGCGCTTACGTACCCTAGGCTTCGACGAACGTCACTGGCAATAGATCGGGTGACATGGATGTTTTCAGGGAGGTGCGGATGCCCAGGGCCGGCCAGCGCCCGCGCCTCGTGGAGGTGGCCGAACGCGCGGGCGTCTCCCTGGCCACCGCCTCCCGGGCCCTCGCCGGCCGCGAGGGAGTCAGCACCGAGGTGGCCGACCGGGTCCGTCTGGTCGCCCGCGAGCTGGGCTACGTCGTCAACCCGTACGCCCGCACGCTTGCCGGCGGCGCCCGATCCACGGTCGGGCTGATCGTCCACCAGGTCGACGACCCGTACTTCTCCGAGATCGCCGCCGGGGTCATCCAGCTCGCCGCCGAGCAGGGGCTGCTGGTGCAGATCTGCCAGTCCGGCCGGGACCCGGACTACGAGCTGCAACAGCTACGCCACCTCATCGCCCAGCGGGTCGGCATCATCCTGATCAGCGGCTCCGGGTACGACGATCCGCGGGTCGAGGCCGAGGCCCGCGCCGAGCTGGCGGCGTTCCAGGACCACGGCGGCCGGGTCGCCGCCATCGGCCGACACGCGCTCGGCGTCGACGCCGTCCTGCCGGACAACGAGGCCGGCGGCCACGCGCTCGCGGCGCACCTGATGGACCTCGGCCACCGCCGCATCGCGGTCGCCGCCGGCAGCGCCGGCCTCACCACTGTCGCCGACCGGCTCGCCGGCGTGACGTCCGCGCTGCGACAACGAGGGCTGCGCCCCGCCGACCTGACAGTCGTCCACGGGGACTTCACCCGTGGCGGCGGTCGGGCGGCCACCGAGCAGATCCTCAACGAGCATCCGGAGACCACAGCGATCGTGGCGCTCAACGACGCGATGGCGATCGGCGTCCTCTCGACGCTGCGGTCCCGCCGCGTGCCGGTGCCCGCGCGGATCTCCGTGGTCGGCTTCGACGACGTCTCCGTCGCCGCCGACCTCGCGCCGAGCCTCACCACCATCCGGCTGCCGATGACCGAGATGGGCCGCACGGCGCTCACCCTCGCCCTCAAGCCCCGCTCGGCGCGTCCCCGCCGCCGCGCCACCGGCCACCTGCTGGTCGTGCGCGACTCGACAGGCCCCGCACCGACGACCTGACCGGCGGCGCGGCGCGGTCAGACCGCCAGGGCCGCCCGGACGTCCCGCTCCGCGGTGACACCGCCGTCGCCGTCCGAGGTGACCCGGCCGGACTCCAGCACGTGGTAGCGGTCCGCCACCCGCAGCGCGAAACCCAGGTGCTGCTCGACCAGCAGCACACTGAACCCGGACTGTCGGGTCAGCTCGACGATCCGCTCCTGGATCTCCGCGACCACCGACGGCTGGATGCCCTCGGTCGGTTCGTCGAGCATCAGCAGCCGTGGCCTGGTGATCAGCGCGCGGGCGATTGCCAACTGCTGGCGCTGGCCGCCGGAGAGCAGCCCGGCCCGCCGGCGCAGCAGCGGGCGCAGCGCCGGAAACAGGTCCAGCACCTCCGCCGTGGCCACCGCGCCGTCGCGCCGGCCGTCGGCGACCAGCCGCAGGTTCTCCGCGGCGGTCAGGTGCGGGAAGCACTGCTGGCCCTGCGGGACGTACGCCATCCCGCGCTGGACCCGCTCGTGCGGCGGGAGACGGGTGACGTCCTCGCCGTCCAGCTCGACGATGCCGGCGCTCGGGCGCAGCAGGCCCGCCGCGACCCGCAGCAACGTGCTCTTGCCGGCGCCGTTGTGGCCGAGCACCGCGGCCACCCCGTCGGGCGGGACGGCGAGGTCCACCCCGTGCAGCACCCTTGAACGCCCGTATCCGGCGTGCACCCCGCGCAGGGTCAGCATCATGCCTCCAGACCGCTGGGGGCCGACCCGGCGGCGACCGGGTGGCCAAGGTAGACCTCCTGCACGCGCGGGTCCGCCTGGACCTGCGCGACAGTGCCCTCACTGAGCACCCGACCGGCGTGCAGCACCGTCACGCTGCGCGCGAACCGGCGCAGGAAGTCCATGTCGTGCTCGATCACCACCACCGTGCGGTCCCGGCTCACCGTCTCCAGCAGCGCCCCGGTCGCGTCGCGCTCCTCGTGGCTCATCCCGGCGACCGGCTCGTCGAGCAGCAGCAGCCGCGCGTCCTGCACCAGCAGCATGCCGATCTCCAACCACTGCTTCTGGCCGTGCGCGAGCGTCCCGGCGAGCTGGTCGGCCCGCCCGGTCAGGCCGATGGTCTCCAACGCGGCCGCCACCTCGTCGGGGATCCCGCGCCGACGCCGGGCCAGGGTCACCCAGCCGCGCCGGGCGCCGGCCGCGATGTCGAGGTTCTGCACGACCGACAGCTCCTCGAAGATCGTCGACGTCTGGAAGGTCCGCCCGATGCCGAGCCGGCTGATCCGGTGCACCGGCCGGCCGAGCAGCTCCTGGTCGCCGAACCGGACCGAGCCGGTGGCCCGCACCAGGCCGGTGATCGCGTCGACGAGTGTGGTCTTCCCGGCGCCGTTCGGCCCGATCAGGAACCGGATGTCGCCGGCCGGCACCTCCAGCGAGACCCCGTCGACGGCGGTGAAACCGTCGAAACTGACCCGCACGTCTCGGACGGACAGGCCGTCCAACAGCTCGCCGCTCATGCCGCCTCCGTCCGCTCGACGCGACGTCGACCCAGCGGCGACCACCCGCGCCGCGCCGGCTGCGCGCCGACGTCACGCCGGCGGGCCAGCGCCCACAGCGACGCCAGGCCGCCGGGAAGGAACGCCACCACGACCACGAAGAGCAGACCCTGCAGGTACGTCCAGGTGCCCGGGAAACGCTCCGACAGGGCGGTACGCGCCCAGGCCACCGCCACCGCGCCGAGCACCGGGCCCAGCAGCGTGGCCCGCCCGCCCACCGCGACCCCGATGACGAACTCGATCGACGGGACGATCCCGATCAGCGCCGGCGAGATGATGCCGACCGCCGGCACGAACAGCGCCCCGGCCAGCCCCGCCATGCCGGCCGCGACCACGTACGCCACCAGCTTGACCGACGCCGGGTCGTAGCCGAGGAAGCGGACCCGTTCCTCGCCGTCGCGGACCGCCACCAGCAGCTCGCCGTAGCGGCTCTGGATGAGCTGACGGGTCAGCGCGAGCAACGCCAGCAGGACGCCGGCGATGATGAAGTACACCATCCGCTGGTTGACCGGGTCGTCCAGGTCGTACCCGAAGAAGCCCTTGATGTCGGTGAGCCCGTTGGTGCCGCCCGTGGTGCCCTGCTGCCCGATCAGCAGGATCACCATCGCGGCGGCGAGGGCCTGACTGAGGATGGCGAAGTACGCGCCCCGGACCCGGCGGCGGAACACGAGCGAACCGAGCCCGAAGGCGACAGCCATCGGCAGCAGCACCGTGGCGGGCAACGCGAACCAGGGGCTGGCGAACGGCCGCCACCACAGCGGCAACTCGTCGAGCTGCCCGTACAGCTGCATGAAGTCGGGCATCCCACCGGGACCCGCGTCGGCGAGCTTGAGATGCATGGCCATCGCGTAGCCACCCAGGCCGAAGAAGACGCCCTGGCCGAGGGTGAGCATCCCGCCCCGACCCCAGGCGATCCCGATGCCCACCGCGACCATGGCGACGCAGAGGTACTTGGCCAGCAGCGCCAGCCGGAAGTCCGACAGCAGCAGCGGCGCCACGGCGAACAGCAGCGCCGCGCCGAACGCGAAGCCGGCCATCGTCCGCAGCCGGGATCGGCCGCCGGACCGGCTCGGGGGCGCGGCGCCGGCCGAGGCCGCGGCCGGTGCGGTGGCGGTGCTCAACGGCGCGGGCGTCACGGCGGTCATGCGAGGCTCCTCGTCCGCAGGGTGAACAGGCCCTGTGGCCGCCACTGGAGAAACGCGACGATCGCCACGAACACGATCACCTTGGCGACGCTGAGGGTCGTCAGGTACTCCCCGGTGGCCTGGAGCACGCCGAGGGCGAAGGCGACGATCACGCTGCCCTTGAGCTGGCCGATCCCGCCGACCACGACGACCAGGAAGGCGTCGATGATCAGGTTGGTGCCCATGGTCGGACCGATCGGACCGAGCAGGGTGAGCGCCACCCCGGCGAGACCGGCCAGGCCGGAGCCGAGGAAGAACGTCGTCCGGTCGACCCGGGCGGTGGGGATGCCGGACACCGCGGCGAGGTCGCGGTTCTGCACGACCGCGCGGATCCGGCGACCCAGCGGGGTGAGCCGCAGCGCCAGGGTGAGCGCCGCGACGGCGGCCAGGGCCAGCGCCAGGATGAAGAGTCGGTTGTTGGCGATCGTCAGCCCGCCCGGCAGCGCCACGTTGCCGGTGAGCAGGTCCGGCGCGCGGGTCTGCACGTTCGGGCTGCCGAAGACGTCGCGGGCGAGCTGTTGCAGCATCAGCGACACACCCCAGGTGACCAGCAGGGTGTCCAGCGGGCGGGCGTAGAGCCGGCGGATCAGCAGGACCTCCAGCAGCACACCCATCGTGCCGGCGACCACGAACGCCACCGGCAGCGCGACCACGAGTGACAGGCCCGCGCCGGTGATGCTCTGTTGCAGGACGTACGTGGTGTACGCGCCGGCCATGATGAACTCGCCGTGCGCCATGTTGATGACGTTCATCTGGCCGAAGGTCAGCGCCAGCCCGAGCGCGATGAGCAGCAGCACCGCGCCGATGCTGATGCCGGTGAAGAGTTGACCGAAGAGGACTGTCACGGTGGGTACTCCGTACTGCTGGTCGGGTGGCCCGGGCGGGCCGCGCGGCAAGGCGCCCCGCCCGGGCCGGCGTCGTCAGCTCAGGCCGCTCGCCCACGGATAGGTCTTGAGGTACGGGTCCGGTGCGACAGGCTTGCCGGAGTTCCACACCTCGGTGATCAGACCGTCGGCGCCGACCTTGCCGATCCGGGCGGTCTTGGCGATGTGCTGGGTCTTCCCGTCGACGGTGACCAGGCCCTCCGGGGCGTCGAAGGTGATCCCGTCGGAGGCGGTGCGGACCTTCTCGACGTCGAACGCGCCCGCCTTCTCGACCATCGCCTTCCACAGGTACACGCTGACGTAGGCGGCCTCCATCGGGTCGCTCGTCGGCTTGTCCGCGCCGTACTTCGCCTTGTACGCGGCCACGAACTTCGTGTTCGCCGCGCCGGGCGTGGTCTGGTAGTAGTTCCAGGCGGTCAGCTGGCCCTCCAGGTACTGGGTGCCGATGCCCTTGACCTCCTCCTCGGCGATCGACACCGACACCACGGGCATCGCCGCGGCGGTCAGGCCGGCCGACTTGTACTCCTTGAAGAAGGCCACGTTGCTGTCACCGTTGAGGGTGTTGAACACGGCGTCCGCACCTGACGACTTGACCTTGTTGACGATCGTGCCGAATTCGGTGGAGCCCAGCGGCGCGTAGTCCTCGCCGAGCACCGTCATCCCGTTGGCGGCCGCGTACGCCTTGATGATTTTGTTGGCGGTCCGGGGAAAGACGTAGTCACTGCCGACCAGATAGACCGACTTCGCCCCCTCGGCCTTGAGGTAGTCGAGCCCGGGAACGATCTGCTGGTTGGTCGTCGCCCCGGTGTAGAAGATGTAGGGCGACTGTTCCAGACCCTCGTACTGCACCGGGTAGAACAGCAGCGCCTTGTTCTTCTCGAACACCGGCTTGACCGCCTTGCGGCTCGCCGACGTCCAGCAGCCGAAAACGGCGGCCACCCGGTCCTCGGAGATGAGCTTCTCGGCCTTCTCCGCGAACGTCGGCCAGTCCGAGGCGCCGTCCTCTCCGACCGGCTGGATCTTCTTGCCGAGCACGCCGCCGGCCGCGTTGATCTCCTCGACGGCGAGCATGATGGAGTCGCGGACGGTGACCTCGCTGATCGCCATGGTGCCGGAGAGCGAGTTGAGCAGGCCCACCTTGACGGTGTCGCCGGAGACGTCGGCGGTGACGCCGGCCGCGCCGCTCTCGTCACTGGTCTTGCTGCCGCACGCGGTAAGCGCGGCCGCCGCGACGAGGGTCACGGCGCCCGCCAGGATGCGGCGGCTCCAAAGAAGTGACATCTATTCTCCCTGCGGTGCACTCAAGTGGCGAATGGACGGTCGGTGCGGTCCGGTGGAGCTGCGTCGGCGATGCCGGGGTCGACGGGTGGACGTCGCCTGCGGCCATCGCATCGGGTACGGGCAGGGAAAGCGTCGACCGGCTTGATTGCGTGAGTGTTTCCCGGTCCTTAATTGACTGTTTCCCGCGCGCCGCGCAGAGGGCACACCACAATGGCCGGCACCGTCAAATGGAAGACGGTGCCGGCCAGGGAAAATTCTGCGGAGAAAATTGCCACCACAATGGTCGGAGGACAGATTTCACCGACGGTGGACACACATTCGCGGTATCCGGCCCTCGGCCAGATCCTTCACGCAGGAAGTATCTTAGGGCCGAGCCGGGTGGGGCTGTCAAGGGCCGGAACGGCGGTCAGAGCTGGGCGAGCACCGTGAAGTCGAGACCGTCGGCCTCGGCGAGATAGATCCGCTGGCGCACGTGCCGCCGCCGCAGTCGCAACCGACCGCGCGGCCCGTGGTACGCCACCGTGTCGGCGGCCGTCTCGATCGCCCGCACGTCGAGGGTGCGGGCCTGCCCGATCAGGGCGGCGAGCAGCATCACGCCCTCGTAACAGGACTCCCCCAGGCTGCCCAACGGCGGCGCCTCCACCCCGAACCGGCGGGCGAACTCGCCGTGGAAGTCGAGGTTCTCCTGCGTCACGAGGCCCGCGAAGAACCCCGCCGTGCTGTAGAGCCGCCGCGTCGCCCCGACGCCGCTGGCCAACAGCATGTTCTCGTCCATCAGGGTGCTCAGCCGCAGGCAGCGCTGGTCCATCCCGGCGCGGGCGAACGCCCTGTTGAACCGCACCGCGTCGGCGCCGACGAGCAGCATCACCACCGCGTCGGCCTCGCTGCGCTCGATGTGGCGCAGCACGTCGTCGAAGTCGTGCGCCTCCAACGGCAGGAACGCCTGCCCCACCACCCGCCCACCGCCGCGCAACGCGTACCGCTGGGCGGCCCGCGCGGTACGCCGTGGCCACACGTAGTCGTTGCCGACCACGAACCAGCGGCGTACGCCCTGCTCGCCGGCGAGCAGCCGCATCGCGGGCCACAGCTGGGCGTCCGGCGTCTCGCTGGTCAGGAACACCCCCTCGGTACGCTCGCCGCCCTCGTACAGGGCTGTGTAGACGTACGGCACCCGGTGTGCCACCCGGGGCGCCAGCGCCTGCCGTACCGAGGAGATGTGCCAACCGGTCACTCCCTGCACGGCGCCCACCGACACCAGCGCCTCGACCTCGGCGGCCACCTCGGCCGGCGGGGCGCCACCGTCGACAGGCACCAGCCGCACCTCGCGGCCCAGCACCCCGCCACAGGCGTTGATCTCCTCGACCGCGAGCTGGGCGCAGAGTTCGCAGGTCGGGCCGAACATTCCCGCCGGCCCGCGCATCGGATAGACAAGCGCGACGCTGACCACGGCCCGATCGACGGTGAGCCACGGCGGTGCCGGCGCGGACATGAGCACATGATTGCCCGGCCCACGTCGGAAGACCAGAGCTCACCACGGACCGGGACGACTCGGTAACATGGCAGGGCCACCGGCCCAGGGAGATCCATGTCAGACGTGCCCGGGGCGCCAGCCGACCTGCTGCGCTCGCTCACCCGCGCCGAACGGCTGCTCTCCCGCCGGCTGGGCGCCGTCCTGGCCGACGACGAGCTGACCACCGAGGCGTGGCGCGTGCTCTGCCTGCTCGCCGACGGCCAGGGTCATCCGATGAGCGAGGTGTCCGCCGAGGCGTCGCTGCCGCCGGGCACCCTCACCAAGCTGGTCGACCACCTCGTCGACCGTAACCTCGTCTTCCGGCGGATCGACCCCCTGGACCGCCGGCGGATCCGCGCCTACCTGACCGCCCGGGGTCGCCGCGAACACGCCCGCATCGAGGAGCGGGTCCGGGCCAGCCTCGCCGACCTGGGCGTACCGGCCGACCCCGCCCTCATCGGCCAGCTCGACGACCTGATCCACCGCCTCGACCCGACCCGTCCTCGCGATCACGCCGACGCGACAGGCTCGCGCCACTGACCCGATCCCGGCGGTCACTCCACCTTGGTGAGAAGCGGCTTACCCTTCTCGACGACGTACGTGGCCAGTTCGACGGCGACGCCAGTGCCCACGTTGCGTGCCTGGTGGTGGACGCCGTACGGCACGGTGAGAGCGTCACCGACGTTGCACACCACCGGTGACTGGCCCTCGAGGGTGTACTCCAGCGACCCCTGAAGCACGCAGATGATCTCTTCGCCGGGGTGGAAGTGCTTGAACGGCGGTGAGTCCGGCGTGAATTCCACCCGACTCTGGATGACCTCACGGCCCTCGATGCTGAGATCGTGCCTCTGGAGATCGACACGCCACAGCCCAGGCGCGCCCTCCACTGCTGTCGGACTGATGCCCTCGGGTCGATCTTTCCCACTCATCACGGCCTCCTGTGAGCCGTCATCCGAACGGCAGTCGCTTCGGTTGGCACACCCTCTCGAGGATAAGAAGCCGCAGGACCGTCAGGTGCGGGGATGCGCGAACGGGGCAGACTCCCACGATCGTGCGGCTCCGACCGGCGGGGCTGCTCCGGATACCTCGGTGTCCACCACCGAAGAGGGGCTTCGATGGTGGACGCGGCGTGGCGTCAGACGACGATGACCGTTTTGCCGAGCAGCTTGCCGTTGCCTGCATCCTGGTGGATGGTCGGCAGTTCCTCCAGCGGTCGGCGGTCGGCGATGTGCAGCTTGAGTACGCCGTTGTCGATGCGGGAGACGAGGTCGGCCAGGTGGGAGGCGTCGGGGCCGACCCACACGCCGGCCGTGCGTACCGAGCGTGTCTCGTCGGCCGGCACCGGGCCGGCGGAGCTGACGACGATGCCGCCGTCGGCCACGTAGGGGGTCAGCTTCGCGAGGTCCTCGGGAGCCAGGCGTACGTGGTTCACCACCACGTCGAAGGGGCCACCGACAGGGGCCGGGCCTGCGTCGAGGTCCAGCGGGTCGACGACCTTCTCCGCACCGTAGCCGTTCAGGCGGTCGGCATGCTGGAGGCCGTCGACGGCGGTCACCTTCGCGCCGGCTTCGACGGCGAGCTGGACCACGATGCTTCCCACCGCACCGCCTGCCCCGTTGACGAGAACCGTCTGGCCGGTCTTGATCCCGGCGAGCTCGACGGCTGCTTGGCGAGCCGCCAGCCCGGTCAGGGGTAGTGCGGCGGCGTCGGTCAGAGGAATGCTGCGGGGCGCGGCGGTCACCAGGTCGGCGGCCACGACCGCGTACTCGGCGGCTCCGCCGTGCTCGTGCAGCGGGAACATGGCGATGATCGGGTCGCCGACCTGCAGTCCGCTGACTCCGTCGCCGAGCTCGGCAACGGTGCCCGCGACGTCGAGGCCGGGGGTGATCGGCAGCGGGGTGGGGATCATCTCAGCGAGGACACCCAGCCGGATGTGGTCGTCGACGGGGTTGAACGAGGTGGCCACCACCTTCACCAGCACTTGGCCGGCACCGGGGACCGGACGCTCCACCTCCTCCTGGCGCAGGACCTCGGTACTGCCGAACTCGTGGTAGCGAATCGCCTTCACTGCACTCTCCTCATGGTTTCGGGGTGTCGGATACGTGGCGAACGGGGGTATCTAGGGACGCCGCGCCGCCGCCACACTTGCCTGGGCAACTGTGAACGAGTGTGCTTGACTTGCCTAGGCAAGTCAAGGTGCGTGGCATCACAGCGGCTGGCCGGCGTCAGTGCCTGCCTCTGAGCAGCGAAAGGCATCTGGGTGCCAGGTTGCCCAGTCAAGTAAGCTGCGGGTATGACCGGCACCCCTCAATGGCTCGACGACGAGCAGCAGAAGCTGTGGCAGGACTTGCGCACCGTGGTCGTCGGGCTGCCCACGCTGCTGGACCGCCAGTTGCAGCGGGACGAGGGCATCTCGAACTTCGAGTACAGCGTGATGGCTCGGCTGTCCATGACCGAGGCGCACACGATGCGGCTGAGTGACCTGGCCGCGCAGTGCGACAGCACGCAACCACGGCTGTCCAAGCTGATGGTCCGTTTCGAGCAGCAGGGGTGGGTCACCCGGTGCCCTGACCCGGACAACGGCCGGTACACCCTCGCGACCCTGACTGACGCCGGACTGCGTAAAGTCGAGGACAGCGCCCCAGCTCACGTCGAGCGGGTCAGGCAACTGGTGTTCGACCCACTCAGCGCTGCACAGCAACGCCACCTCGGCGCCGCGCTCTCCCGCGTCGCCGCTCTGGTACGCGAGCAACTCGACGGCCGGTGAACGACGCCCACCGAACTGAGCTCGACACCTCAGCGGGGTCCCCAGGTTTCCGTCTCAGCTACGGCGATACAAGCGGTCGGTATGGCGGAACGGTACGACCCTCGGCATCCTCATCTGCCGCGATCCGCGCACGTACCTCCGCTCCGCGGTAACCAGGGGATCGGCTGTCGGACTCGATCACTTCTCGCACACGGTGAGGTGGGCGCGCAGGGTGTGCGCGTCGGGGGCGGTGGCGGTCCACAGGGTCGCCGGGCCACCGGCGAGCGGGAGTCGGGCGACGGTGCCCTCGACGCTCGCCGGTGGAGCCGGGCCCGACGGGTCGACCACCAGCAACGAGCCGGTGGCCGGGGCCCCACCGAGCACGGCGGGGCCGGCCCAGCCGGGTGCCTGCGGTCCCACTGCCAGCGATTGGCGCAGCAGCGGCAGGCCGTCGTAGTCGACCTGGGTGTGCACGACGGCACTGCCGGGCGCCTCGCCGTACCGGCCGCAGATCAATTCGTCCCGCCAGCTCAGCCTCGCCCCGGCGGCCAGCTCGATCCGGGATTCGGCGAGGTGGGCGCAGCCGGCCGCGGCGACCAGTTGCTCGGGCAGCCAGTGCAGTGCCGCGCCGTCGTGCACCACCGCCCGCACCGCCATCCGCGACACCGCGCCGGGTCGGCCCGGCAGGGCCACCGACGCGGCGACGCTGTGCACCCGTACCGCCGCTCCCGGCCCCACGTCGATCTCCAGGCGGAGATCGTCGCCGGCGAGCGGGCCGGCGGCCCCGCCCACGACGTGTACTGTCGCGACGCCGCCGTCGCCCGGCGTCTGCCGTAGCAGCAGCGGCGTCTCGCCGTGCAGCTCGGTCAGGACCGTGCCGCCCCGGCCGTCGGCGCGGGCCACCAGCCGGGCGAACGCTCGCATCAGGCCGGGCCGGCCGGCGCGGCGACGGGGTGCAGGGCCGCGTGGTGGGCCAACTCGTGCCGGATCCAGTCGGCGACCCCACCCGCCGTCGGGTCGCCGACAATCGACAGGAAGAGGGTCGGGAGGTCGCCGCGGCGGGCCCGCGCGTCCCGGTCCATCACCGCGAGGTCGGCGCCCACCATGGGCGCCAGATCGGTCTTGTTGATCACGAGAAGGTCCGCGGACGTCACCCCGGGCCCGCCCTTGCGCGGCACCTTGTCCCCGCCGGCCACGTCGACCACGAAGATCTGCCGGTCGACCAGGCCCCGGCTGAACGTGGCGGTCAGATTGTCCCCGCCGCTCTCCACCAGCACCAGGTCCAGCGGACCGAGCGCCTCGGCAAGCTCGTCCACGGCGTCGAGGTTGGCGCCGATGTCGTCGCGGATGGCGGTGTGCGGGCAGCAGCCGGTCTCCACCGCGCGGATCCGGCTCGGGTCCAGGACACCGGCCCGCTTGAGGAAGTCGGCGTCCTCGGTCGTGTAGATGTCGTTGGTGACCACGCCGAGCCGCAACTCGTCGGCGAACGCCCGGCAGAGGGCGGCCACCAGGGCGGTCTTACCGGAGCCGACCGGTCCGCCGATGCCGACCCGCAGCGCCCGGCCCGACCGCGCCAGCGGCGGGTGCGGGTCCACCCCGGGTTCGGGATGGGTGTGCGGAACTGTCTCGTCGTGCGGCGGCGTCGGCCCGGCAGCGGGCACAGCGGCGGGTACAGCGGTCGGCTCAACAGTGTCAGGACGCAAAGAGACGCACCTCCCAGGTGGCGTGGGCTTCGGCATGAATGTCGGCGAGCGGGGCGGCGGCGGCCGGCAGCCGCTCGGGTGGATCGTCGGCGGCGCGCGCCGCGTCGGCGGCGGTGCCGTCGCAGAGGTCGGCGAGACCGACCAGCAGGGCCTGGACCTGGTACGGGTCGAGGCCGAGCAGGCGTACGCCCGCACTGGCCGCACCGGTCACCGTCCCGTAGGCGGCGACCGTGGCGGTCTCGGTGCGGCTCAACCCGGCGGTGGCGCAGAGCAGTCCGAGCACCAGCGGCTGGTGCGCTCCCCCGGGTGTGGCGGGCAGGTCACCGAACGGCGCCTGCGGCCAGACGGCCCGTCCGGCGCGCAGCAGCGCCGCCCCTGGCGGCGGGACACCGCGCGCAGCGCCGGGGCGGCGGTCCGCGCGTCCAACTCGGCGTCGAGCTGGGCCAGCGCACGCGACCGTACGCCGGAACCGCCAGGTGCGCCGGCCGGCAGCGCCACCCGGTGCGCCGCCGCCGCGAACGCCGCCCCGACCAGCCCGGCGGTGGTCAGCCGGCCGACCAGGAACGACTCCAACGAGGCCAGGTCGGTGACCCGGCCGGCGGCGACTGCCGCCTCCAGGCCGCCGGAGTGCGCGTGCGCGCCGGCCGGGAAGCGTCCGTCGGCCAGCAACAGGAGCAGGCTCGACGTCGCCATCAGAACAGGAAGTACCGCTGGGCCATCGGCAGCTGGGGCACCGGGTCCGGCTCCACCACCTGGCCGTCGATCCGCACGGTGAACGTGTCCGGGTCCACCTCGATGTGCGGCATCGCATCGTTCTCCGGCAGGTCGGCCTTGCCCCGGGACCGCACGTCGGCGACCGGCACGACCCGCCGCCGCACGTCCAGGCGCAGACCGGCCTCCAGGGCGGCCGGAGCCACGAACGTCAGACTGGTGGCGGCCGCCGCGGCGCCGTACGCCCCGAACATCGGCCGCGGCAGCATCGGCTGCGGCGTCGGGATCGACGCGTTGGCGTCACCCATCTGGGCGTACGCGATCATGCCGCCCTTGAGCACGAGGTGCGGTCGTACGCCGAAGAACGCCGGGTCCCAGAGCACCAGGTCGGCGAGCTTGCCCGGCTCGACCGAGCCGATCTCCCGTTCCAGCCCGTTGGCCATCGCCGCGCAGATCGTGTACTTCGCCACGTACCGCCGCGCGCGGTGGTTGTCGGCCGCGCCGTCGCCCGGTAGCGCGCCCACCCGCTCCTTCATGACGTGGGCGCTCTGCCAGGTCCGCAGGATCACCTCGCCCACCCGGCCCATCGCCTGCGCGTCGGAGCCGATGATGGAGATCGCGCCGAGGTCGTGCAGCAGGTCCTCGGCAGCCATCGTGGACGGTCGGATCCGGCTCTCGGCGAAGGCCAGGTCCTCCGGCACGGACGGATTGAGATGGTGACAGACCATCAGCATGTCCAGGTGCTCGGCGAGGGTGTTCCGGGTGTACGGGCGGGTCGGGTTGGTCGACGACGGCAGCACGTTCGGCTCGCTGGCCACCGTGATGATGTCCGGCGCGTGCCCGCCTCCCGCACCCTCGGTGTGGTACGAGTGGATCGCCCGTCCACCGATCGCGCGCAGCGTGTCGGCCACGAACCCGGCCTCGTTGAGGGTGTCGGTGTGGATCGACACCTGCACCCCGGAGGCGTCCGCCACCCGCAGGCAGGCGTCGATCGCCGCCGGGGTGGTGCCCCAGTCCTCGTGCAGTTTGAAACCGCCCGCGCCGGCCCGTAGCTGCTCCCAGAGCGCCTCGGTGGAGACCGTGTTGCCCTTGCCGAGCAGCAGCACGTTTACCGGCATCGTGTCCAGCGCCTCGTGCATCCGGGCCAGGTGCCAGGCGTTCGGGGTGACAGTGGTGGCCCGGGTGCCCTCGGCCGGCCCGGTACCGCCGCCGACGAGCGTGGTGATGCCGCTGGCGAGCGCCTCGGTGACGATCTGCGGGCAGATGAAGTGCACGTGGGTGTCGACCGCGCCGGCGGTGAGGATCCGGCCGTTGCCGGCGATCACCTCGGTGGCCGGGCCGATGACCAGGTCGGGGTGCACGCCGGGCATGGTGTCCGGGTTGCCGGCCCGTCCGAGGGCGACGATCCGTCCGTCCCGCAGCCCCACGTCGGCCTTGACCACCCCCCAGTGGTCGAGCACCACGGCGCCGGTGATGACGGTGTCGAGGGCTCCTTCGGCACGGGTGGCCCGCGACTGCCCCATCGACTCGCGGATCACCTTCCCACCGCCGAAGACGGCCTCGTCGCCGCCGACGCAGTGGTCGGTCTCCACCTCGACCAGCAGGCTCGTGTCGGCCAGCCGGATGCGGTCGCCGGTGGTCGGTCCGTACAGGTCGATGTAGCGGTCCCGCCGCACGGCGCTCACCGCGCCGGCCCGTCGGTCGCCGCCGCGCCGATCGGCGGCACGTCGCTCGCCAGCGCATTGGTCGTCGGCGCGTCGCTCGCCGGCGGCGCGTCCGTCGCCGCGGGGTCGGTCGGCGGCGTGGCCGGGGCTGCCTCGTCGAGCGGTCCGGCGCACTCCCCGCGCAGGCCCGGCACGATGCGCGCGCCGCCGAGCGGGACCAGGTCCACGCTGCGGCTGACGCCCGGCTCGAAACGGACCGAGGTCCCGGCCGGTACGGCGAGGCGCTGCCCCCAGGCGGCACCCCGGTCGAAGGCCAGGGCCGGGTTGGTCTCGGCGAAGTGGTAGTGCGAGCCCACCTGCACCGGCCGGTCGGCGGTGTTGACCACGACCAGTGTGGTCACCGGCCGACCCACGTTGATCTCGACCGGGCCGGCCGCCGGCAGGATCTCTCCGGGGATCACGGGATCGGGTGGTGCACCGTCACGAGCTTGGTGCCGTCCGGGAACGTCGCCTCCACCTGCACCTCCCTCAGCAGCTCGGGGATGCCGTCCTGGACGTCGTCGCGGCCGAGCACGGTCCGGCCGGCCGACATGAGGTCGACCACCGACCGGCCGTCACGGGCACCTTCGAGCAGGAAGGCCGTGATCATCGCGACGGCTTCGGGATAGTTGAGGCGCAGGCCGCGTTCGCGGCGGCGCCGGGCGACATCGGCCGCGACGTGGACGAGCAGGCGGTCCTGCTCGTGCGGGCTGAGGAACACGGGACTCTCCGGTGGTGATCGGCGTGCCCGGCTCGCCGTCGGCTCCGCAGGGAGCCGCGCCGGGCAGCAGTCACCCGGGGTACGAGCTGGAGTCACACGGCCGCCGGAACCGCCGCCGACGGGCTGGCCCGGGACTCCACCATCCCGGCCCGCACGACGGGCATCCGGCGGTGTCCGGTCGGATGCGGACCGCACCGCCCACCGCTTCAGCAGACCGTAGAGGATCGTCACGGGCCGGGGCAACAGTCCGTTCGGGATCAGCGGCGACGCCATGGCCCGTCGGATAACCGACTCCCCCTCCGCGCATCCTCGCGGTGCGCGACACCTGGCGTACGAGCGCGGCGATGGGATCATGGCGGGGCGGGTCGTCCGAACCATCCGCGAAGTCGTGTGACATCCACAGTGGAGGTATCCGTTGGGAGAGTCGGCCACGCCGCCCGCAACAAGCAGCGGCAGCGGCAGCGGCAGCGGCAGCGGCAGCGGCGATCATCGGATCCGGACGCTCGCCGTGATCGGCGTGGCGGCCAACGTCCTCGGTGTGGTGACCGCCGTGGAGAGCGTGCTGCGCCGGGACGTGCTGCTGTTCGTCCTCACCCTCACCGCGGTCCTGCTGCTCGCCGGGTTCTGGCTGTGGTACCGCCGGACCCGCCTCGCGATCGCGCTGCTGGTGCTGGGCTGCCTGCTGCTCGGCGGTGTCGTGGCGACCCAGCTCAACCGTCAGTCGACGGCACCGCCCACCGCCGGCTCCTCGACGGCAACGCCGCCGACGTCGGCGGCCACCGCTGCCGCCGCGCCGCTCGGGTCGACGCCCACACCGGCCACCCCGACCCCAGGGGGTACGACGGCGACGGACCCCGACGCGCCCCGCACCCTCGTGGACCAGAGCGTGGTGCTGCCCCGTTTCGCCGCCGTCGACGTCGACCAGCCCGGTCAGCAGGTCGTCGCGAAACACTCCGACGGCCCGACCGACGGGCTGGACCTCTACCACGACTGGGGGCCGGTGAGGGCGGCCAACATCCAGGTCGCCAACGCGCCGAACGTGTACCCGTACTCCGGGGGCAACCCCGCCCAGGCGTACGCGGGCTGCGTCACGTCGGCCACCGGCTCGGCGCGGGACTCGTTCACGGACGGCGCCGACTTCTGCTTCCGTACCTCGGAGGGTCGGCTGGGGTTCGCCACGATCACGAACACCCGGGCGGATCAGGCGTTCGTCGTCCACGTGGTGGTCTGGGACGCCACCGGCGCGTAGCCCGAGCCGGCGCGGCGATCGGTGGCAGTTCAGCAGGGCGGTACGCGGCGTGGCGAGTTGCTCAGCTGCCACCGATCAGGGACGCGCGGCTCGGCGGCTCAGCGCCGGTGGGTGAACGCGCGCCCGGCCAGAGCGAACAGCGACAGGCTGATCGTGGCGACGAACACGCGCATCGTCGGGTCGAAGGTCAGCGCCGGGTCGAGGTCGCGAGAGATGTGCTCGCCGAGGAAGGTCGGCACGGCGCTCCACACCGTGACCGCGAGCAGGAGCAGCGCGGCACTCGCGATGACGGCGGCGAGCAGGCACTGGCGCACGTACCGACCGGACTGCTTGCCGCGTGCCCACAGCCGGGCGATCGCCGACGTCGGCGGCCGGCGCCAACTACCGTGGCGTACCCAGTCATCCTCTTTGTTGTCGAGGGGGAGGCGGTTGACGATCGCCTGGATCAGCAGGTAGGTGCTCAGGAGCAGGCGGACCTTCGATGGATCGCCGAACGCGAACGAGCGCTGCAGCTCGCGCGTCTCCGCGCGGATCCGGCCGGCCCACCCGCGCAGTTGGCGGTCGGTGACGTCGACACCGGTCCGGTGCACGCGATGCCACGCGAACTCGAACCTGGTCGCGGCACGGTCGAGGGCCTGCACGGCAGCACGCCGGTCCTGGGTCACCGGATCCGACTCGACGCAGTCGGCGAACTCCAGGAGAGCGGCGACAAGCGCCAGCTCGGGACGCGTCCACAGGTCCCGTTCGACACGCCACCGGCGCACGACCGGCCAGAGCGCGGCCACGACCAGCCCGGCACCCGCGAACGCGAGCCCCATCAGGACCGGGTACCAGCGAGTCGCGCCGATCGTGGGAACGGTCGACACCGCGACGCACGCCACGGCCAGGGCGGCGCCCCCGATCGCCGCCACCCGGTACGACGTGACGCGGCGAGACACGACAAGTGCCGCCACGACCCCGAGGACGAGGCTCGTGGCGCAGGCCGCCAGCCGGTGGGCCGGTGGTCCGCCGACGATGCCGAACGCCCCGGCGGTGGCCACGGCCGCGCCGAGCAGGAGCGGCAGCCGCTGCGGCGTCCGCGCCGAGCGCGACGCGACGTCCAGCCAGCGCAGTGTGAGCATGGCGCCCCGCACGATGGGCAGCACCGACACCGGGTCATCGTCGACGTGGCCCCAGAACGTGTCGTAGCCCGCGGAGAGACCGCGCCGCCGGAAGTCCTCGCGCTCGTTCCCGCGGGTGGCCCGGGCGGTCACGTCGATCTGTTCACCGTCGGTGACCCACCAGGGCACCGAATTCAGAAAGTCGTCGACCTCAGCCTTGTCGACCGACTCGCTGTCGACCGACTCGCTGTCGACCGGCTCGATGTAGGGGTCCTCGTCGACGAACGCCATGTCGTCGTCGCTGAAGTCCGTCGGTATCGGGTCGGGCCGGCCGCGTCGAGGCAGCGGCCAGCCCTCGGGTTCGGGCGGGTCGGCTGCCCAATCGTCGCCCACGCGATCACCACCAGTCCGCGGATGTGCCTCAGTGGTAGCACCCCACGACAAGTCAGGCGGTGCCCGCCGGGGCAACCTCCGCCACGGGTGGGTCGGTCAGCGGGCCGCGGCGGGTTCCGGCGCCGGGCGAGGTGTCGACGTGCCGGCGAACGGGACGTCGACGTGGTCGGTCGGCCCCGGCCGGCCGTCGGGGTGCCGCCACAATCCGCGTTCCCGCAGGATCGGCAGGACACCCTCGCCGAACCAGTACGCCTCCTCCAGGTGCGGGTAGCCGGAGAGGATGAACTCGTCGATGCCGAGCGCGTGGTACTCGGCGATCCGGTCGGCGATCTCGCGGTGGCTGCCGACGAGGGCGGTGCCCGCGCCGCCCCGGACCAGCCCGACGCCCGCCCACAGGTTGGGCGAGACCTCCAGGCTGTCGCGGGAGCCGCCGTGCAGGTCGAGCATCCGGCGCTGCCCCTCGGACTCGCTGCGGCGCAACCCGTCCTGCACGGCACGGATGTCGGCCTCGGAGATGCCGGTGAGCAGGCGGCGAGCCTGTGCCCACGCCTCGTCGGCGGTGTCCCGGGCGATGACGTGCAGTCGGATGCCGAACCGCAGGGCCCGGCCGGCATCGGCGGCCAGCGCGCGCACCCGGTCCAGTTTGTCGGCGACCTGGGCCGGCGGCTCACCCCAGGTGAGGTAGACGTCGCTGTGCCGCACCGCCACCGGCAGGGCGGCGGCGGACGAGCCGCCGAAGTAGACCGGCGGCGTCGGGTCGGGCAGCCGGTGCAGTCGCGCCTGCTCGACGCGCAGGTGGGCGCCTGTGTAGTCGACCGTCTCACCCCGCCAGAGCGCGCGGACGACGTGCAGGAACTCGTCGGCCCGCGCGTACCGGGTGTCCTTGTCCAGGAAGTCGCCGTACGCCCGCTGCTCCGACGACTCGCCGCCGGTGACCACGTTGAGCAGCAGTCGGCCCCGGGACAGCCGCTGGAACGTCGAGGCCATCTGAGCGGCGAGGGTGGGTGAGGTCAGGCCGGGCCGGAACGCCACCAGGAACTTGAGGCGTTCGGTGACCTCGGTGAGCATCGCCGTGCTCAACCAGGCGTCCTCGCACCACGCGCCGGTGGGGGTGAGCGCGCCGACGAAGCCGAGCTGCTCGGCGGTGCGGGCGATCTGCCCCAGGTAGGCCACGCTGGCCGGACGAGCGCCTCCGGCGGCCCCGGTCGGCACGCCGTGGCCGCCGCCGACGACGTCCCGGCTGTCGCCGTTGGTGGGCAGGAACCAGTGGAAGGTGAGGGTCATCGGGGCTCTTTCCTCCAGTGCGCGGCGGTGCGGGTGCGGGTGGCGCGCGCGGTGAGGCGGGCACCTCCTGAGGGGTGGGACGATCCCGCCGACAGCCTACCCATAAAACCTATCGGGTTAGTAGGCTACCGCCCACGCCACCCCATGCCGGTCGATGCGGCCCGGCACACCTGTCCGACCAAGGAGCCGCCATGCGTACCCCCTCGCCGAGTCATCCCCCGCGCCGCCGCCTGCTGACGGCCGCGTTCACCGCCGTGGTCCTGCTCGCCGCGGCCGCCGTGAGCGCCTGCGGCGATTCCGCCGACGCCGGAGGCTCCGCGGGCAAGCTGCGGATCGGCTACCAGCGCTTCGGAGGGCTGAGCCTGGTCAAGGCGCGCGGCGAGACCCCGGGCGTCGAGTGGTCGCTGTTCGAGAGCGGGCCGGCGCTCACCGAGGCGCTCAAGGCCGGCTCGATCGATATCGGACAGGTCGGCGAGGCCCCACCCGTCTTCGCCGCCGCCGGGAAGATCCCCTTCTCCATCATCGGCACCTCGGCGCCGATCCCGCAGGGAGAGGCGGTGCTGGTCAAGGCCGACAGCGGCTACCGCAGCTTCGCCGACCTCAAGGGGAAGACGATCGCCCTCAACAAGGGCTCCAACGTGCACTGGCTGCTGGTCCGGCTGCTGGAGGCCAACAAGATGACGTTGAAGGACATCCAGGTCAAGTACCTCAAGCCGGCCGAGGGGCGGCCCGCCTTCGACAGTGGGCAGGTCGACGCCTGGGTGATCTGGGACCCGTACTTCGCGCTTGCCGAGCAGCCGGGCGTGCGGGTGCTCGCGGACGCGACAGGCCTGGCCAGCAACCGTGAGTATGTGCTGGCCGCGCCGGACGCGGTCGACAAGCGCTCGGACGACATCCGGGCGTTCCTGCAGCGCTACCGCGAGGTGACCGACTGGGGCATCGCGAACCCGCAGGAGCGGGCCCGCACGCTCGCGCCGGAGCTGAAGATCCCGGAGGACGTCACCAGCCGCGCCCTGGACCGCAGCGCCAAGCCGCTCGCACCGGTCACCCCGGCCATCGGCGACGAACTCCAGGCCATCACGGACAGCTTCATCGCGCTGGAGCTCATTCCGGGCCCGGTCGACATCAGGAGCCGGGTGGACGACCGCTTCAGCGCGGTGTTCCAGTGAGTCGTACACCATTGTTGGAAACGCCGCCGGCGGCCGCGGCCGTCGCGGCGCCCGACCCCCGGCGTCCCCGGCCGGCCCGGCGGTGGCGACGGCTGGTCAGCCCGGTCGTGCTGGTGCTGGGCTGGGAACTGGCCGCCCGCACCGGGTTGCTGGCGCCGGAGAAGCTGCCCGCGCCGAGCGACGTGCTCGCCACCGGCTGGCGACTGTCCCGCGACGGTACGCTCGCCGTCCACCTCCTGGACTCCCTCACCCGGGCCGGCGCGGGCCTGCTCATCGGCGGCGTCCTGGCGCTGGTCCTGGGCACGGTGGCCGGGCTGTTGCGCCTCGGCGACGACCTGGTCGACCCGCCGGTGCAGATGGCCCGGATGCTGCCGCACCTGGGCCTCGTGCCGCTGCTGATCATCTGGGTCGGCATCGGCGAGTCGTTGAAGATCAGCCTGGTGGCCCTGGGCGCGTTCTTCCCCATCTACTTCAACACCTACGCCGGCATCCGGGACATCGACGAACGGTTGGTGGAGGCGGCCCGCGCCTGCGGGCTCGGGCAGGCCGCCCGGCTGCGCCACGTGGTGCTGCCCGGCGCGCTGCCGTCGCTCTTCCTCGGCCTGCGCCTCGCGATCGGGGCGGCCTGGCTCAGCCTCGTCGTCGGCGAGCAGGTGAACGCCCAGACCGGCATCGGCTTTCTGATGATGGAGGCGCGGGAGTTCAGCCAGACCGACGTCGTGGTCCTCGGCCTGCTCGTCTACGCGCTGCTCGGGCTGATATCCGACCTTGCCCTGCGCGTTGCGGAGAGGAGGATGTTGACATGGCGACGCGGACTGCGAGCCAGCTGACCGGCGCAACGCCGGTGCTGACCGCCCACGCGATCCACCGGGCCTTCGGTTCGGCGGTCGTGCTGGCCGGGGTCGACCTGACCATCGCGCGGGGCGAGGTGGTGGCCCTGCTGGGCTCCAGCGGCTCCGGCAAGAGCACCCTCCTGCGGGTCCTCGCCGGCCTGGACGGCGACGCCAGCGGCGAGACAGTCGTGCACGGCACCGCCGCCGTGGTCTTCCAGGAACACCGGCTCCTGCCCTGGAAGCGGGTGGCGGCGAACGTCGGGCTCGGCCTGTCCGGCCCGGACACCGCCGGGCGCATCGACCGGGCGCTGCGGGAGGTCGGGCTGGCCGAGCGGCACCGGGCCTGGCCGGCCGAGCTGTCCGGCGGG
Source organism: Micromonospora lupini str. Lupac 08 (assembly GCF_000297395.2). Lineage (GTDB taxonomy): Bacteria > Actinomycetota > Actinomycetes > Mycobacteriales > Micromonosporaceae > Micromonospora > Micromonospora lupini. The sequence continues at coordinate 4,277,597 of NZ_HF570108.1, forward strand.
CAGGCGCAACGCGTGGCCGTCGCGCGCGCCCTGGTCCGCGAACCGGACCTGCTGCTGCTCGACGAACCGTTCGGTGCCCTGGACGCGCTCACCCGGCTGCGGATGCAGGTGCTGCTGCGCCGGCTGCGCGCCGAGCACGGCTTCGCCGCCCTGCTTGTCACCCACGACGTGGAGGAGGCACTGCTGCTCGCCGACCGGATCCTGCTCCTCGACGAGGGCCACATCGCCGTGGAGCTGCCCGTCGACCTCGGCCCCACCCGTACGCCGGACGACCCGGGCTTCGGCGCGCTGCGCCGCCACCTGCTCGACCGACTCGGCGTTCCCACCACCTGAACGAGCGGAGACCCGATGACCCGCTGGACGCCCGACCCCACCTTCTACCCGTCACCGTCGCAGGCGGCGACCGCTCCGGCGGAGAAGCTCGCCTACGTGGCGGCCTTCGACCGCAGCGCCAGCCGTCCGGACGCCATCGCCGTGCTGGACACCGACCCCGACTCCCCCGACTACGGCCGGGTCGTCGGCTGGACCGACCTGCCGCACCTCGGCGACGAGGTGCACCACTTCGGCTGGAACGCGTGCAGCAACGCGCTCTGCCCGACCGCCCCGCACCCGCACGTCGAGCGGCGCTACCTGATCGTGCCCGGCCTGCGCTCGTCGCGGATCCACGTGCTCGACACCAAGCCCGACCCACGCCAGCCGCAGGTCGTCAAGGTGATCGGGCCGGAGGAGCTGTCGAAGCGGGCCGGCTACTCCCGGCCGCACACCGTGCACTGCGGTCCGGACGGCATCTACCTGTCCGCCCTCGGCGGCGCGGACGGCGCGGAGGGTCCGGGTGGCATCGCGATCCTGGACCACACCACCTTCGACGTCCGCGGGGCGTGGGAGGCCGACCGGGGCCCGCAGTTCCTGGCGTACGACGTGTGGTGGCACCTCACCCAGGACGTGCTGGTCACCAGCGAGTGGGGCACCCCGTCGATGATCGAGGACGGGATCATCGGCGAGCTGCTGCTGGGCCGGCGCTACGGCCACGCCATCCACTTCTGGGACCTCGCGAGACGTCGGCACGTGCAGCGGGTCGACCTGGGTGACCAGTACCAGATGCCGCTGGAACTGCGCCCGGCGCACGATCCGAGGAAGTCGTACGGGTTCGTCGGGGTGGTGATCAGCGTCGAGGACCTGTCCGCCTCGGTCTGGCTGTGGCACCGCGACGGAGACGCCTGGGCGGTCACCAAGGTGATCGACATCCCGGCCGAGCCGGCCGACCCGGCGGATCTGCCCGACCTGCTCAAGCCGTTCGGCGCGGTGCCGCCGCTGGTGACCGACATCGACCTGTCGGTGGACGACCGGTTCCTCTACGTCTCCTGCTGGGGCACGGGCGAGCTGCGCCAGTACGACGTCAGCGACCCGCTGCACCCGGTGCAGACCGGCTCGGTGCACCTCGGCGGGATCGTCCGCCGCACCGCGCACCCGTCCGCACCGGACGAGGCCCTCGCGGGTGGTCCGCAGATGGTCGAGGTGAGCCGGGACGGGCGGCGGGTCTACGTCAGCAACTCCCTCTACGGCGCGTGGGATGACCAGTTCTATCCGGACGGGGTGGGCGCCTGGCTGGCGAAGCTCGACGTCGACGTGGAGGCCGGCGGGCTCACGCCCGACGAGAGGTTCTTCCCGCACGGCGAGGAGTTCCGGGGCCGGCGGGTGCACCAGACCCGCCTGCAGGGCGGGGACGCGTCCTCCGACTCGTACTGCTTTCCGTGAGCGTCGGGACCCTCGCGACGCTCGCGGCGCTCGGCGCGTTCCACGGTCTGAACCCGGCGATGGGCTGGCTGTTCGCGGTGGCCCGGGGCTTGCAGGAACGCGACCGGGCGGCGCTGCTGGGCGCGCTGCCGCCGATCGCGGCGGGGCATCTCGCGTCGGTGGCGATCGTCGCCGCCCTGGTCACCGCGACCAGGTCGGTGACGGCGAGCACCGCCCTGGCGGTGGTCGGCGGTGTGCTGCTTGTCGGCTTCGGGTTGTGGCGGCTGCTCTCCGAGCGGCACTTCCGCTGGGCGGGGATGCGGCTGTCCTCGGCACAGCTCGCCGGTTGGTCGTTCCTCATGTCGTCGGCGCACGGCGCGGGGCTGATGCTGCTGCCGGTGCTTGTCGCCGAGCCGGTGTCCGGAGGTCACTCCGGGCACCTGGCCGCCGCGCCGGTCGGTGCGCTGACCGGGCTGGCCGCGGCGGGTGTGCACACCGTGGCGATGCTCGGCACCGCCCTGGTCGTGGCGGTGCTCGTCTACCAGGTGCTGGGGGTCGGGGTGCTGCGTCGGGCCTGGTTCAACGTCGATCGGCTCTGGGCCGGGGTGCTGGTGGCCGCGGGGTTGGTCACGCTGATCCGGGCGTGATCGTCCATCGTGGAAACGTGTGATGTGTGATCTCATGTCGCCATGGTCACTCCGACTCCGCTCATGCAGCTCGTGGCCGGCGTGTGGGGGTTCAAGACCCTCGCGGCCGGCGTCGACCTCGGTCTGTTCACCCGCCTCGCCGGTGGTCGGACGCTGACTGTCGAGCAGGCGGCGGCCGAGTTCGGGCTGCCCGACCGGCCGGCGGACCTGCTGCTCGCCGCATGCGCCTCGCTCGGCCTGCTGGAGAAGGCCGGTGACGGCTACCGCAACACCGAGTTGGCCGAGCAGTTCCTGGTCGAGGGTCGCCCCTACTACTTCGGCGCCCAGATCCGCTACTCCGACCTGCGCACCTACCTGCCGTGGCACCGCATCGGCGACGCGCTGCGCACCGACCGGCCGTTGACCTGGGACCCCGAGTCACAGCAGTCCATGTTCGACACCGAGGATCCGTTGATGCTGGCGCAGTTCTGGGACGCCATGTATTCGACGTCCAGCTTCACGGCGAGCGCGCTTGCCGACGCGTACGACTTCTCCGCGTACCGTCGGCTGCTCGACGTGGGTGGCGGGGCCGGCGCGTTCCCGATCGAGCTCTGCCGCCGCCTGCCCGAGCTGCGGGCGACGGTCCTGGACCTGCCGCACGTCTGCGTACGGGCGCGGGAGCGGATCGCGGAGGCGGGTCTGACCGATCGGATCGACGCGGTGCCCGGCGACTTCCTCGCCGATCCCGTGTTGCCGGACGGGCACGACGTCATCCTGCTCAGCATGATCCTGCACGACTGGGACGAGCCGACGAACCGGGCGCTGCTGGCCCGCTGTCATGAGGCGTTGCCGCCCGGCGGGGCGGTAGTCGTCTGCGAGCTGCTGCTCAACGACGAGCGCACCGGGCCACCGGAGGCCGCTCTGATGGGCATGAACATGCTTGTCGAGACCGAGGGTGGCCGGAACTACTCGGCCGCCGAGTACGGCGTGTGGCTCACCGACGCCGGGTTCGTCGACGTGCGTACCGTTCCGTTCGACGCCCCCGGGGCAAACGGCGCGGTGGTCGCCCGCCGGCCGTGAAACGCCGACGGCACCCGACCCGGGAAGGGGTCGGGTGCCGCAGCGTCATCGTGACGCTGGCGTCCGATCGGCTACCGGTACTCGTCAGGCGCGAGCCTTGGCCGGCTGCTTCATGAAGTCCATGATCGCCTTGTTGACCTCGTCGGCGTGCGTCCACGGGATGCCGTGCGGCGCGCCCTTGAGCGTCATGAGCGTGCCGGTCGGCATCATCGGCCCGAGCCGCTGACCGGTCACCGGGTACGGCAGCACCCGGTCCTGGTCACCCTGCACGATCAACACCGGAATGTCGATCTTCGGCAGGTCGGGGCGGAAGTCCTCCTGCCAGGCGTTCACGCTGTCGTGGGTGGCCTTGCCGGAGGCCATCGCGCCGATCTGCCAGTGCGCCCGGTACGCCTCTTCGCTCACCCGCTTGCCCATGTTCTGGTCCGGGTTGAAGAACGCGTCGCAGAACGACGTCAGGTACGCGAAGCGGTCCTTGATGATGGCGTCCTGGAAACCCTTGAAGAGCTTCCGGTCGACGCCCTCCGGGTTGTCGTCGGCCTTGGCCAGCATCGGCTGCAAGGGGCTCAGCACCACGGCCCGACTGACACGCTGAGATCCGTAGTTGCCCAGATAGCGGATCACCTCGCCGGTGCCCATCGAGTGGCCCACGAGTGTCACGTCACGCAGGTCCAGTTCGGTCATCAGCACGTCGAGGTCCGCGGCGAACGTGTTGTAGTCGTAGCCGAACGCCGGCTGCGCCGAGTTGCCGTAACCGCGTCGATCGTAGGTGATCGTCCGGTATCCGGCTTCGAGCAGCGCCCTGGTCTCCTTCTCCCACGTTGCCCCGTTGAACGGGAAGCCGTGGATGAGCACCACGGGCTGACCGGATCCGTGGTCCTCGTAGTACAGGTCGATGGGTGCGGAGTTTTCCGTCCCCACGGTGATGAAAGGCATGTTTTTCTCCTGCTCCGGTTCGGGCTGTCGGACGCCCCGCGCTTTCCCGTCGGGTCGCCGGATATGCGGCCGACCACCGCTGCCCAGGTCAGGCCGCATACCCACGCGCAACATCGACATTTATCAACACCTTCGGTATGGTCGCCGGTAGGAAAGTTTCGGCGTACCGGAGGTGGGCATGCTTCGAAGAATCCCCGCGGCGCTGGCCGTCGGAGCGGCAGTGGCCGCCCTGGGCGGCACACCGGCCCAGGCCGACCCGGTGGTGCCACGGCACGCCATCGTGGTCTGCCAGAGTGCCAGCTTCTACGCCAACTACGACTCCGCCGGCGGCCCCACCGGCCTGAAGCGCACCCTCGTCCACGGAAACAAGATCGGTCACACCCCGGGCGCGCACCCGGTCTACAACGGCTGGGCGGCGTCCTTCGACTTCGGCCCGAACGACTGGGGCTACCTGCGCGCCGAGTGCATCGGCGGGTACGACTCATGGTGAGCACCCGGGTGGTCGCCGGCCTGGTGGCCGGGGTCGTCGCCGCGACGCTCGCCGCGCCGACGCCCGCGCTGGCCGCCAACGGCACGATCGGCGAGCGGGAGACGGTGTGCGCCGGCGACCTGTTCGTCCGCACGCAGCCCAACGGCGCCTGGATGGGCACCCTCTACCAGGGTCAGACGTTCCTGGTCGAAGGTCCCCGCAGTGGCGGGTACGTCTACGGCTTCGCCTACGGGCACATCAACCGGCGCGGCTGGGTGCAGGACGGCTGGTTCTGCTGACCGGCAGGCCGGTGCCGTGACCGGATCGGGGTGTACCGATCCGGTCGCGGCGGCCTAGCCTCGATGCGTGAGCCTTTCGCCCCGGCTGCGCGCCGTCAGCGACCTGCACATCAGCTACGCGGAGAACCGCGCCTTCGTCCAGGAGCTACGGCCGGACCACCCCGGCGACTGGCTGCTCGTCGCCGGCGACGTGGCCGACCGCCTCGCCGACATCGAGTGGGCACTTGCACTGCTGAGCAGCCGGTTCGCAAGGGTTGTCTGGGCGCCCGGCAACCACGAGCTGTGGACGCCACCCGGCGACCCGGAGCACCTGCGCGGCGAGACCCGCTACCGCGCGCTCGTGGACCTGTGCCGGCGACTGGGGGTGCTCACGCCGGAGGACCCGTACCCGGTGTGGGACGGCGAGGGCGGCCCAGCCACCATCGCCCCGCTCTTCGTGCTCTACGACTACACGTTCCGGGTGCCGCAGGCCAGCACCAAGGAGGAGTCGCTGGCCCTGGCGTACGCCGCGGGGGTGGTCTGCACGGACGAGGCGCTGCTGCACCCCGACCCCTACCCGAGTCGGGAGGCGTGGTGCGACGCCCGCATCACCGAGACCGAGCGCCGGTTGGCCGAACGTGACCCGGCGCTGCCGACCGTGCTTGTCAACCACTACCCGCTGGTGCGCGAACCCACCGACGTGTTGTGGTTCCCGGAGTTCGCCCAGTGGTGCGGCACCATCCGCACCCGCGACTGGCACCTGCGTTTCGGCGCGTCCACGATGGTCTACGGGCACCTGCACATCCCCCGTACGACGTTCTACGACGGCGTGCGGTTCGAGGAGGTCTCGCTGGGCTATCCCCGCGAGTGGCGGCGGCGCGGCCCGGTCCCCGACCCGGTCCGCACCATCCACCCGGCGGACGACCTACGCCGACGCACATCCGTCCCCGGCTGAGCCCGCCGAGCGCCCCCGCCCCTCGCGCCTATGGGTGAGATTCGCAGGTCCCTTACGCAGGGCAGCGATCGCGTGACTCTCGTTGTATCTTCGGCGGCATGAGTGGGGGCCGGAAGTCTGGTAGCCGTGACAGGCGGCGACAGGTCAGCGTGGAGGAGCGTGCTGCGGCAGAGGAGGCATACCGCGCGTCGGTCTCCCGTTTGCAGCACACCGCCCACCGCAACATGCGACAGACCGTCGCGTACGCCACGGTCTTCGTCGCGGTCATGGCCACGTGGATGATCTTCATCGGTCAGCCCACGCCGACGACCTTCCCGTGGTATGCGATCTCCATCCTCAGTGGCGCGTTCGGCCTGTCCACCTACGTCGTGCGGGAGCCGCGCCCACGGCTCTACGTGCTCGTCGCCGCTGTCGTCCTGGCCGTGGTCGGCGTGACCGGCATCTTCCTCACGGACTAGGCAGCACCGATGACGCTGTCCGTCGAGCCGCAAGCCTTGGTCGGCTTCGCCCGCCAGGTCGACCGCGCGGCCGTCGACGTCCGGGAAATGCGCAGCTACCTCTCCCGCTACGCCGACGTTGCCACCGGTGGGGAGCAGATTGAGATCGCCAAAGCCGCGCACGAGCGGGCGGTGGAGGTCATCGACGCCACCCTCAACCGACTCGCCTGCCTGCTGGAGAACTCTGCCCCCGAGCTGCGGGCCGCCGCCGGCTACTACCGCACCACCGACCTGGCCAACGCGGACCTCCTGGACCGGGCCCTGCCGCCAGCAGACGACCGGTGCGTCACCGCCCTTGAACTGGAACTGGCGAACAATCCCTGCGCTCCGGAGAACTTCGTCGACGTCCGCGACGTCCGCGGCCACCTCGACACCCCGGGCGACCCGGTCAAACCCGCGAACTCGCTGGGCTGGATGGACTACATCAGCCCGGCGAACTGGGTCAACGAGGTCTTCAACCACGTCTTCGGCTTCGACCCCATCGGCAGGGTCCAGAGCCAGGTCTCCGGAGACTGGGAAGCCCTGGCGACGATGGCACCTGTCGTCGACAACATCGGTGGCGCCCTGCACGACCTGGCCTACAACGTCCAGTCCGGCGCCACCACCCTGCATCCCGTCTGGCACGGCGTCGCCGGCGACGGAGCCTTCCGCTACTTCACGACCACCGCCAACGCCACCGCAGACCTCCACATCCCCCTGTCCGCCATCAGTACGGCATACCGAGAGATGGCCGACGCCGTGTGGTCCGCCGGAGAAGCCATCGGCGGCGTCGTCAAGAGCCTCATCGACGGCGCGGTCATCATGGGCGTCGCCGCCGCTGCCGGCACCGTCACCTCGGCAAGCGGGGTCGGCGCGATCGTCGGCTACGGCGTCGCCGCCGCCGAGGTCGCCAACATGTTCCGACTCTGGGGCGAAGCAACCAAACTCTGCCAGCAGATCGCCGCGGCCGTCCTCGCCTTCCGTGCCATCCTCACCCGCGAACTCAGCGGCCTCGACACCGTGGCTCTCCCCGCACTCCCCGACGGCGGGCGCTACGACCACCCCCTCGCCGACGCGACGGCATGAGCACGTGGACGACCTGGACGACATCACCGACGGCGAGGAGAACCGAACCCGAGCTCTCCGCGGAATCCTGGACCAGCTCGCCCACAGCGACAACCCCCTGCTCCGCGAGATGGCGGCTGCGGTCCACGACGGCCAACTCACCCTGCGCCAGGCCGTGACCAGCCCGATCTACGGCGGCGAGCTGACAGCTCCCTTCCAGACCTTCTGGAACGCATACCAGGAGATGACTCCTGAGGAACGCGACGACCTCGCGTCCCGCTTCCGGTCGACGGATTGATGCCTCGTTCCCAGCGTTGGGCTGCCTGGCGGAGATGACCGGCGTGCAGATCCTGTGGCTCGCCGACCACTACGACGGCCCGTTGGATGGTCTGGCACTGCTCGACCGCAGGGCGCGCGTCCGTCAGCGGGTGAGGCCGACCAGCGTCGCCAGTCGCGCCACGCCGGCCGGCGCCGGCTGCGCGCGGGCGACATCGGCGATGAGAGTACGCGCCAACGGCCGACACCGGACCTCAGCGGGCGCGACACTGTCCGCGTCGACCAGGGCACGTGCCGCCCCGCGCAGGTCACCCACCTGGAGGTGGGCCCGCGCGGCGTCGAGCAGGTAGGCGCCCCGATACTCGGCCGGCAACCGCCGCCACCCCTCCCGCCGAACGACGCTGACATGTCGCTGCACCGCCTCGTCGGCGTCACCCCGTTGCGCCGCCACCAGCACCCGCGCCAGCTCGACGGCGACCGGGCCGAAGCTGGTGCGATGCTGATCGTCGTACCCCCGAAGGTGTGCGGCGACGCCCGCGGCCCGGTCGGCCAGCTCGTCGGCGCGGAGGTGCTCGCCGCAGCCGGCGGCGGCCAGGGCGGCCTGGAGCAGCAACGTCCCACCCACCGCCCACTCCCCCGCGCTCCCGATCCCGCCCCCACTTCGGTGATCATGAGGTTGACGGGGGATTTGATCTCTCCACGGCCCGTCAACCTCATGATCACCGGGGCGGGGTGGGGACGCGGCGGTGGGCGACGGGAGGATGCGGTTCGCGGCGGTCAGGGTCGCGGTCAGGGCCAGGCGGTCGCGGCCCGACGCGCGCAGCGCCTGCCCGACCGAGATGGTCGCTGTCACCGCGAGCGTCCTGTCGTCTTTGGCGGCGGTCATCGCCCGGTCGGCGGCCAACCACCCGAGGTCGGACTCACCGAGCTTGACCAGCAAGGCAGAGGTGATCCGGTACGTCTGCACTCGCACCTCCGGTGACCGCGCGCCCTGCACGACATCGAGCAGACTCGGCAACACCCGCACCAACTGCGCGTAGTGCGCATGCTGGTAGGTCAACCAGGCGTACCCGACCTGCCTCCTCGCCTCCTCCGTCGTCTGCGGTGCAGCATCCGGGGTGTCGTAGCGGGCGAGAGCGGCCCGGATGTCGTCCACCCCTTCGAGAGCGCCGACCGGCGGCCTCTGCGGCTGCTGGCCGAGCAGCACCTCCGGGTCGATCCGCAACACGTCGGCGAGCTCCTGGATCACCGGGTACCGGTCCAGGGCGCGCACACCCCGCTCGACCTTGTCGACCCAGCTCTTCGACCTACGGAGACGATCGGCGAGCTGCTGCTGTGTCATCGACCGCCGCACCCGCCAGCGGGCGACCCGGCGGCCGATCGGGAGGTCATCGTTGGTCACGCCGCCACCGCCGGTCCGGGACCGCACGGGTCGTGTCCTCCACCGGTACGCGGTCCGCCTCGGCCTGATCCAGGAGGCGCTGCTTGGCAGCCTCCCGTTCGGCCGCCTCGGCCTGCTCGCCCTTGCTCGCTGTCTCGTCGCCGCGCATGCCACCTCCGTAACCCGGGGCACGGCGCTCAAATTGCGCCGCCACCCACGACTCCTGGGATCAGCGAAGCCCGCTGCTCGAATACGGGCCAGATGGCAAGCGATGCGTGCCGTTGCGCTGCTCAGGACGTGGGTTGCGCGGGGTTGCGCCGGTCCCTATAGGACCGGCTAAGGCCATAGGCTCGTCACTAGTTGTAGTTGACTGATGCCTGGAGGTTGACCATGGCGCGACCGGTGACGAACGCAGCGTTCGAAGGGCTGCTGCTTGCCGCCGGCTACAGCAACGCTCACGCTGCCTTCGCTCGCCAGCTCAATCGCGCTGGCCGCGACCAGGGCACCTGGCGGTATGACGCTGCCAGCGTCTACTGGTGGCTGCGCGGTCGCCGGCCAGGCGAGCACGTGCAGGCTGCCATGGCCGAAACACTTGCCCGCAAACTCGACCGCCCTGTCGCCATCGCAGAGCTGGGATTTGGCACCGTCGACAGCATCGGAACGTGCGTCTACCCGGCGACCGTCGATGGGGCGATCGACAGCGCCGAGCGGATCTGGGCGACGCTGACCAAGCACCTCAATCAGCAAGCCACCGGGGCATTCGACACCGGACAGGCCCTACAAGCGGCGCTCGGGTGGCGGTATGACCTGCCCGACACCTCGGTCAGCAGGAACGGCCGGCAGCAAGTCACCTCCACCGACGTCCAGTCGCTCTACGCGCTGGCGGATCACTTCACCGATCTCGACCGACGTCACGGCAGCGGCTCTCCGCGCACCCGATCGCTGATGGCCGACTTCCTCGTACGCCAGGTCACCCTCATGCTGCACGGCACCTACACCGAAGCCGTGGGACGCGACCTCATGCGCGCAGCCGCGACACTCTGCGGACAGCTCGCTTTCATGTCGTACGACGCCGGAGACCACGCTTCCGCCCAACGACACCTGACCGTCGCCCTGCGACTCGCCAAGGCCGCCGATGACCGCCTGTACGGCGCTCACCTGCTGGCCAACCTCGCCACCCAGGCGGTACACCTTGGCTACTCCCGGGACGCGGCCCTGCTCGCCGAAGCTGCCATCGACGGGGCTGGTCGTGCACCAGCCAGTGTGCTCGCCCGGCTGCACGCCACCGCCGCCACCGCGTACGGGCAGTCAGGCGAACGACGTGCCTGCCAGCTCGCGCTTGCTAGAGCCGAACGGGCGCTCGACCGCACAGGCGTCGACCCCGGCCCGCGCTGGGTCGCCTACTTCAGCCCCGCCCACCTCGCCGGAGCCGCATTGCGGTGCCTGGGTGACCTGCATCTGTACTCGCAGGCACTTCGCCACGCTCCCGACGCCCTCACTCTGGCCAGCGCGAACACTCGGACCCGTGCCCTGCACACCGCGCTCGTCGCCCTGACTCATGCCCGTGCCGGCGACACCGACGCCGCCTGCACCTGGGGCCAGAAGTTGGCACAGCACACTGCGGGCATCCAGTCAGCGCGTGTCCAGCAGCGCGTCCACGAACTCACCGCAACGCTCAGCGCTCAGCAGGCGTCGCCCCAGGTCAACGAAGTTCTGCACACCCTCGCGGCCATGCCAGCAGCCAGATAGAGCCGGAGCCGCCTGGACCCGTCCGATAGCGTCACCGAGGTGACCTGGACGGAGCCCGCAACGTGGTACGCCCACCTGGCGTCCTTCTACGCCGCAGCCGCCGCCTTCATCACCGACCCGGCCGGCAACGTGCTGCTCGTCAAACCCACCTACCGCGACCACTGGGCCTTCCCCGGCGGCTATGTGGACGAGGGCGAATATCCCCACGATGCCTGCGCCCGTGAGATCCGAGAGGAGTTGGGGATCTCGGTGGTGGTGGGCGATCTTCTCGTAGTCGACTGGGCACCGCCCGCCGGGCAGCGACCGCGCGCAATCATCAGCTTCACTTACGACTGCGGCTCCATCGCCCACCTGGTTGGCTTCGACCTGCCAGGAGGGGAGTTGGAGGACGTCGGCTTCTTCTCGCCCCGCGAGGCCGAGCAGCGTCTTCCCAGCAACGTCGCCACGCGAGTTCATGCAGCAATGAGAGCCCGCGATCTACATGCACCGCTGTACCTTGCTGGCGGCTCGGTCGCCCCACTCGCGTCTGTGGATGGAGTAGAGCGCGAAGCGGGCCCTCAGTCGCAGACCTGATGAACGCAACCCATTGAGCATGACATCCGGCCCACCTAAGCTTCGTTGGTGCTCAGCAGCAGCCAGGCAGGAGGATGGGCGCTGTTTCTAGTGCGATGCGGCGGCATCGATGCAAGCCTGCCGGCCTGGCTACTGGTTGCTGCAGCACGGGAAAGCGCTTCGCCGGACGGAGGACGTCGATCAAGATTGCAAGTTTAGCAATTATGGTTCCCCTCTAATGGTTCAGTTAATGCGCCGAGCCCTAGGAGTCTTCCCCTGAAGACGTTACTCTTCGCGCTTGAGCTTTCGGTCTCGATGTCGTTATCGATAATGTTTTGCGCCCTGCCCACGCTTCTCCTCGCGCGCATCTATTATTTCACGAGCATGAAGCGCTTCCTGAAATACCCCCAAGAAGTTCCGTTGATTTTTGCGGTTGACATACCGTCCGATGAGCGGCGCAGAATAATTGCCCGTGCTGCGGCTTGGCGCGTCCTTTACACTAGCGCCACCGCAGGGTCAACAATCCTAGCTGACAAGATCGTTGCTTCGCACTTCGGGCATGTGCGGGTTGACTTTTTCCCCTGGCTGTTCATCGCCCTATTCGCTCTTACTGGCTCGATTTTCACTACAAAGGCGGCCGGCTACAGGTCTGTCGACAAGGTTTGCGCCGAGCTTAACGAGAGCGGGGATGGTTGGCGGCGCGACCCTGACCGAATATGCCGGATAGCCTCTGCGGACTGCCTTGTTCAAGTAGCCTCGCTTATCCTCTTCTACGCAGGATTGGCCTCATTCCTTAACATTGCTTTCTTTCCAGACAGAATACAAGAAAGACCGTTGGCCAGCGTCGACTCCGACATCTTGTTTTTCTATGGTCTTGCTGCTTTTCAGATCGCACTACTGGCCGGGAACAGGCTAATTTGGAGGTATCCCGAGTTCATGGTAATAGCGAACGCACTAAAGGTTGTGAGTGGAGAGGGCGCCAAGCGTTTTCGCATATCACCCTTCGACCCTATAGGCCCGAGGCGCAAGAACATATTTTTGCTAGCTCGCTCGTGCGAGCAGGTTGCCCTCAAATTAGAACGAGCAGTATCAAGGAATGCCATCGTCGCTCCAGCGGTGATGATGCGCGCAGGTGCGGCTGAACTGTTGCGGTTCATCGCCGGTCGTGACTCCTTGGACGCCAACACGCCTAAACGACTTGACCGCGACCTGAAGTATCTGGTCGCTCTCACCATTGACACCCCTTCTCGAAGCTTCTATGACAAAGTGGCCCTCGACTGGCGCGTATTTGATCAAAATGGCGCCCCCTCAAGGGCGCATGGCGCTAGGGCTACCAAAAGAGTGCAAGATTTCCTGCTCAAGTATGGGCAGTCCAGCGCGGCAACTCTACAGTTCGTTGTACAGGGATCGCTTGCCGCCTCGGTCGTACTGTTAATAGTTGTCGGCAAAGTCGATCCGGCAGACTTCATTAAAACGTTCTTGAAGTAGATTTTCTGGGCTCCCTTCGGCGGTGGATTTCCTACGCCTCGGCATTTTCGACCTCTGTGGGTCCGGTGGCCAGCCGGCGAGGATGATGTTGTGAAGGCTGGTCGTACCAGCAGCACCCGATCCGGCAGGTCACGGGCCCGCTGTCGGTCCGGTCGGCCATCAGCGATGGCGTACAGCCGCGCTCGGCCACCAGCCGGACCAGCTTGCGAAACTGGGCGGGCTGCAGCCGGGTGAACGGAAGTTCCACTTTAGGCAGGCTGCAGTGATCACCTCACTTCGGGCATGCTCGCTGAGTGGGTGGCGGCCGCCGGTCGGCGTCCGGCGGCCGCCCCACAACCGGTCAGCTGGCGTACACCTCAAATGCCGCCAGTTGCCTGACCGGCCAGCCGGTGTTACCGGTCACGGTGATGCGCACGTAGCGGGTCTGCGCGGCGCTGAACGTCAGCGCCACCTGATTGCCCGTCGACGGGTTGAAGGTGCGCGCCGCCGACCCCACCAGCGTCCCGAAGCTGCTCCTGTCGGTGCTGCCCGTCACGGCCAGGGTCTGCGTGCGGGTCGCCCAGGCCGACGACGGCGGCAGCTTCAGCACCACCCGCCCGACCGTGCGCGTCGCGCCCAGGTCGACCTGGACCCACTGCGGGAACGCGTTGTTGGCGCTCTCCCAGTAGCTGTTCGCGTCGCCGTCGACCACGCTGTCCGACCCGTAGCTCTGGACGTGACTGCTGCGGGTCTATCGCCAGTCTCGACGGTGTCACGTTGCCGAGGCCGTAGTTGGAGGACATCGCCTCCTTCACGCCCCGAGAGGCTGAGCATCATCTTCCCGCCAGCGTCGCCACACAAATCAGTGCGGCGACGAGGGTCCGTGACGGACAGGCGCCGGTGTACCTCGCTGGCGGCTCGGCCATGCCACCGGACCTGATTCGCGGGGAAGGCAGTGTCAGAGGTCGCGAGTAGCTTGTCTCCGACGCGGACCGCGTGACGGAGGAGGGCCGAGGATGCACCTACCGGTCAGGCACGTCGAGCGCGCCGAGACGCCTGTCATGTTCATCGAGGCTAGAGACGGGTCCGACGAGATCGGGCCGGTCTGGGACCATCTGGAGACGGTGCTGGGCTCGATGCGCGGGCGCACATTCCTCGGCGTGTTCGACGACAGCGGCGTCTACCGCTGCTGCGTGCAGATGCGAGCCGGTGACGTCCCCGACCACCTCGGCCTGCGAACGGGCGTCGTTCCGGGCGGCCGATACCTGAGCGCGACAGTGCGTGGCCCGCAACCCGCCGCCTACGCCCTGCTCACCCCGACCTTCGAGCAGTTGCAGCGCACGGGCGACCGGGACGATTCTCGCCCGTGCATCGAGTACTACCGCCGCCACGACCGGATCGACGTGCTGATGCCCCTGCGAGACGGAGACTGACCGCTTCTCCACTCCACAATCGTCTAGCGTGCATCGGTGCATGACGCTTCGGTGTTGGACGGCCTGGCCGAGTTGACCGGCGTGCGAATGCTGTGGTTCGCCGACTACTACGACGGCCCGTTGGATGGTCTGGCGGTGTTCGAGGGCAGGGAGTACTGGTTCATCGCCGTTGCCGATGACCGGGGTGTACCCGTCGATCAGGAGCGGCGCTGCTACGTGCTGCACGCGATCTCCGACGAGCAGGCACAGGCCGAGTGGGCGGACCACCGTGACTTCGTGGTGGTGGTGGGTGGGCCGGGGTGCGTAAACACGCCGGCTTGCGCCCGCGGCCCCGGTGATGCCGACGCGGCTGCTGCCTGGCACCGCGACCACCCGTGGGACACGCGGCCCGATCATGCCAGCGCGACGGCGATCGGGTGGTTCCGCGGGTAGGTGCCCACAGAAGGGTCGCGGGCGGCGACCCCTAGTACTGCAACGGCAGTAGGCGAATCGAGTTCGACTCGTGTTCGTTGGTCCGACTGTGACGGATGTTGATGTCGATCGTTGGCATGGAGAGTTGGACCGGCTGCATGCCCGGATCGGGCCCAGGTTTCGGCGGTCGGAGCCGCGGCTGCGGGTCCGTCAGTACCTGTGTGGGCTGGTCTCTGGTCTGGGTCGTAAGAACGGCTGGACCTTGGCTGAGCAGGCCGGGGATGCGTCGCCGGACGGGATGCAAAGGTTGTTGCGGTGGGCGGACTGGGACGTCGACGCGGTCCGCGACGATGTGCGGGACTACGTGGTCGAGCACCTCGGCGACCCGGCCGGAGTGCTGATCGTCGACGACACCGGGTTCCTGAAGAAGGGCACCCGGTCGGCCGGAGTGCAGCGTCAGTATTCCGGCACCGCCGGGCGGACGGAGAACTGCCAGGTCGGTGCGTTCCTGGCCTACCGCTCAGCGAAGGGCCACGCGCTGATCGATCGGCAGCTCTACCTTCCGGCGTCGTGGACCGATGACCGGGACCGGTGCCGGGCCGCGGGGATCCCGGACGCGGTGCAGTTCGCCACGAAGGTGCAGATGGCCCGGGAGATGCTGGCCCGCGCGTTGGATGCCGGGGTGCCGGTCGGGTGGGTGACGATGGACGAGGCCTACGGGCAGTCGAAATCGTTGCGGGTCTGGTTGGAACACCGGGATGTGGGTTATGTGGTCGCGACCCGCCGCAACGACGACATGATCACCACCACGATGGGCACCTGCCGAGCAGACAAGCTGATCGCCGCTCTGCCGGCCCGGGCGTGGTGCCGGCTGTCCGCCGGCGCGGGCGCCCACGGCCCGCGCGAGTACTGGTGGGCGCGGGTGCCGGTGCGGATCTGCTGGCAACCCGGCCGGGGCCACTGGCTCCTGGCCCGGCGCAGCATGACCACCGGGGAGATCGCCTACTACGTCTGCTACGGACCCCGCCGCACCCGACTGCTCGACCTGGCCCGCATCGCGGGAGCCCGTTGGGCGATCGAGGAGTGTTTCCAGCAGGCCAAGAACGAAGCCGGCCTCGACGAATACCAGGTCCGCGACTGGCGAGCCTGGTACGCCCACATCACCCTGTCCATGGCCGCTCACGCCTGGCTGTCCGTGGCCCGATCCCTTACCGCAAAAGGGGATCCAGTCCCGGCGACGACATGATGATCGGCTACACGGTACCGGAGATCCGAAGACTGCTCACCGCACTCATAGTGCGATCAACCCACCCACCCGAGCACGTCTGGGCCTGGTCGCGATGGCGCCGACGACGCCAACACCAAGCCCGAACCTGCCACTACCGACGACACGGCTACCCCTGACCAACTGCCGTTGCAGTACTAGGCCGTGTCTTCAAAGGTTCATAACCATTGGAGTAGCGCGGCGATGGTGACGGTGGCCCGGTATGACGTTGCTGTCTTGTCGTATCGGGTGGCCAAGCTGCGGCACTGCTTGAGCCGGTTGAAGCACCGTTCGACGACGTTGCGCCGCTTGTAGAGCTGCTTGTCGAACGCTGGTGGCCGGCCGCCGCGGCTGCCTCGCCGGCGGCGGTTGGCCTGCTGATCAGCGCGTTCGGGGATCGTGTGTGGGATGCCTCGTCGGCGTAGGCCGGCGCGGATGGCCTTGGAGCTGTAGCCCTTGTCGGCGATGACGTGCTCCGGGCGGACGCGGGGCCGGCCGGGGCCTGAACGCTCGACACGGATGCGGGTGAGGACCTGGGTGAAGCGGGTGCAGTCGTTGACGTTGCCGCCGGAGAGCACGAAGGCCAGGGGCCGACCCAGGCCGTCGCAGGCGAGGTGAATCTTGGTGGTCAGTCCACCTCGAGATCGGCCGAGGGCGTGATCTTGTGGTTCGTCCGTTTCTCGGCGCCCCCTTTAGCGCCTGCAGCGTGCTGGTGGGCTCGCACGATGGTCGAGTCGACCGACACCAGCCAGTCGATGTCACCGGCCGCGTCCGCGTCGGCCTGCACTCCGGCCAGCATCCGCTCGAACGTCCCGTCCAGGGCCCACCTGCGGAAACGGGTGTAGATCGACTGCCAGGACCCGTAACGGGTGGGCACGTCCCGCCACGCTGCCCCGGCCCGGACCTTCCACACGATCCCGTTGAGCACCCGCCGGTCATCGACCCGCGGCCGACCACCCGTCACCGCCGACGGCAGATACCTGGACAGGGCTTCCCACTCGACGTCAGACAACTCGTAGCGACGACCCACGCGCTACATCATCCGATACCAAGATCCTTTGAAGACACTGCCTAGCGGCCGCGAAGCATGTCGGCGAGGCCGGCGGGGTAGAGCGGGCGGCCTGCGGTGAAGCTGCTCAAGGAACGCCACATGACTTTCGTGCCCGGATTGTCGAGGATCTCGCCGACCGTGTCCCGCTCGTAGACCGACTGATCGGTGAGCCGGCAGTCGTAGACGAAGACGATCTCATGCCCGTCGCGGTCGAACGCGTGAAAGAGGTTTTCCAGAACGCCCAGGAGGCGTACGTCGAGAAGCTCGACGTCGAGTTCCTCGCGCAGTTCGCGACGTACGGCGGCCTCGGCGGTCTCGCCGAATTCGATGCCCCCGCCCAGGGGACGGTAGAAGGTTTCGTCCTTCGCGGAGTCGTGGCTCTCGAACACGAGCAGGTCCTCACCACGACGTGGCACGGCAAGGGCGACCGGGCGGATTGACGACATCAGTCGAGGCTAATGCTTAAATCTGTGTTCTTGCCTGCTCGATCTGCTGCACGATGGCATGGGCGCCGTGGCCCTGGGCGATGGCGTTCGCCTCGTCGAGTGTCGCGAGCGCGTCCGTGTGGCGGTCCTGGGCAGCAGCGATGTAGGCCAGGCCGACCATGTTGGCGGCCACGCCCGGCAGCGCCCCCATCTCTCGGCGCAGCCGTGACGACTCCTCCAGCCGCTCGCGCGCTTCGTCCAGTCGACCGGCCGTGTGCGCCGCGATGCCCAGGTGGCGAAGTACCTCGGCCTCGGTCGGCTTGTCGCCGACCTGCGCCGCCATCTGGCGGGACCGTGTCAGGTGCGGAACCGCGGTCTCGTCGTCGCGCCGGATCACCTGATGCAGGCAGCCGATCCAGAACAGCGTCTCGGCCTGGCCGCGCGTGTCGCCCAGCGCCTGGTACAGCTCGATCGCACGCTCAAACAACTGCAGCTCAGCCGGGTCCTCGACGGGTGACGAGCCGCTGATGGCGCGTTCATTGAGGAATCGCGCATGCAGGATCCGCCCGCGGGCCAGCGCGGTGTCGGCCTCCACCGCGTCCAGGTCCCGTTCGGCGTCGGCCAGCACGCCAGCATCGCCGCTGAACACGGCGTGTTCATAGAGGACCCTGGCCCGTTCGATGCGATCTTCGGCGCTCATCGCCGCCCCCGTCCCGGCATCGCCACTGGGTGCCGGGTCAGCAGCTTAATGGTTGGCCCGTTCGTCGGGTGGGTGGCGGCCGCCGGTCGGCGTCCGGCGGCCGCCCCACAACCGGTCAGCTGGCGTACACCTCCAGTGCCGCCAGTTGCCCGGCCGGCCAGCCGGTGTTACCGGTCACGGTGATGCGCACGTAGCGGGTCTGCGCCGCGCTGAAGGTCAGCGCCACCTGGTTGCCCGTCGACGGGTTGAAGGTCCGCGCCGCCGAGGAGACAAGCGTGCCGAAGCTGCTCCCGTCGGTGCTGCCCGTCACGGCCAGGGTCTGCGTGCGAGTCGCCCAGGCCGACGACGGCGGCAGCTTCAGCACCACTCGCCCGACCGTGCGCGTCGCGCCCAGGTCGACCTGGACCCACTGCGGGAACGCGTTGTTGGCGCTCTCCCAGTAGCTGTTCGCGTCGCCGTCGACCACGCTGCCCGACCCGTAGCTCTGGACGTGGCTGCTCTCGCTCGTGGATCGGCCGCGGGCCAGGTCGGAGTTGGCGGGGGCGTCGGTGGTGGCGGTGACCGCGTTCGAGGCCGCCGAGGTGTTGCCGGCGGCGTCGCGGGCGGTGACCGTGAAGGTGTACGAGGTGGAGGCGTTGAGTCCGCTCACGGTCGCCGTGGTGCCCGTGACCGAGCTGACCACAGTGCCGCCCTGGCGCACCTGGTAGCCGGTCACGCCGTTGTCGTCGGTCGACGCCGTCCAGGCCAGGGACACGCTGCTCGCGCTCCGACCGGTCACCGTGAGGCCGCTCGGCGCGCTCGGTGCGGTGGTGTCCGTGGTGCCGCTTGAGGCGTACACCTCGACCTGGGAGAGCTGGCCCGCCGCCCAGCCGGTGTTGCCGGCGATGCTCAGCCGGATGTGGCGGGCCGTGGTGGTCGTGAGCGTGCGGGTCACGGTGTTGCCGGTCGCCGGGTCGAAGGCGAACGCCGAGGCACCGGCGATTGTCGAGAAGGAGCTGCCGTCGACGCTGCCCTGCACGGTGATGGTCTGGGTGCGCGCACCCCAGCCGGCGGGCAGCCGCACCACGAGCTTGTTGACCTGGTGGCTGGCGCCGAGGTCGACCTGCCACCACTGCGGGAAGGAGCCGCTGCCGCTCTCCCAGTAGCTGCCGGCGTCGGAGTCCACCGCGTTCGAGGCGGCGAACGAGCCGTTCTGGCTGCTCGCGGAGGTGGACCTGCCGGCGGCGAGGTTTCCGGTGGCCGGGGGTGGGGTGCCGACCATCGGCGGCGTCGGGCGTACGGCGGTGAGCGCGAGCTGTCCCTTGAGCATCCGGCCGCCGTCGCCGGTGATGCGCAGGTAGTAGTCGGAGGAGCAGGCCACGCCGTCCTCGTCCAGGGCCCGGATGTTCGCGCCGGCCGGGGTGGTGGCCTGCGTCTCGGACGTCTTGGCGATCTGGTTGCCCTCGTTGTACTCGTCGAACATGGACACGTACAGGCCCTGGGAGCCGAGCCGGACCATGTTGTAGATGTGCCGCCAGTAGAAGTCGCCGTGCTTGCGGTGCCCCCCGGCGAGGTCGCCGGGCATCACGCAGGGCAGGTAGTCGATGCCGCGCGCCGCGCAGTCGGCCATGTCACCGACGTTGACGTTGTTGTAGTACGAGTCGAGCTCCTCCACCGTGCGGGCGCGGTAGACCATCCACGGCGAGATCGCGTGGAAGGCGTGGTAGACGTCGAGAAAGCCGGGGCGGGAGTCCTCGATGCCCTGCCGCCACCACGTCGGCACGCCACCGATGACGTAGCACCCCTGCGCCTTGAACCAGTTGATGACCTCCAGGCAGGGCCCGGGGGTGAAGGGCCGGCTCGACTCACTGAAGCCGAAGCCCCAGATGCAGACGACAGGCTTGCCGTTCTGGCGGGCGTACGCGCTGGAGGCGGTGTGCGCGGCCATCTTCGTCGTCCAGTCGGTCTTGATCTCCGACTGGAACGTCAGCCAGTCGGTGACGTCGTACATGATGTAGAACTTGCGGTTGTAGCGCTCGGCCGCCGAACGCACCTTCTGCGTCATCGCGTCGCGGGTCGGCCCCTCCCCGCCCATCGGGTTGAACCGTTGCAGCGCGGCGGTGTCGCAGCCGTACTCCTGCATCCAGCGAAAGTGGGTGTCCACCGTCTGCTGGTCGTAGGAGGAGAAGAGGGTGGCCGGCGATCCGTTGCCGAGGTTGGGGTACGCGGTGGGATAGCTGCGCGTGTACTCGCGCATGTCCGGCCAGGACACGATCGTGGTGTTGGACGGCGACGGCGGCTGGAACCGGTCGCGGCTCCAGTGCCACCAGCCGCCGATGGGCGCCGAGTCGCCTGGCGCGCTGAACCAGCCCTGGTAGCCGACAGTCACCTTGCCGACCACGTCCCCCACCGGGCTCGCGGCGGCGGCAGGTGTCGCCAGTGTGGTGAGCAGTTCGGTGGTGGAGGTGGCGGCGAGGGCGGACCCCGCCAGTACGGACGTGACGAACCTGCGGCGGGAGACCGCCATGGGACCACTCCTTCGGGACGGAAGGCATTGACGGCCATCGTGGCAGCAGTGGATGCTATCCCGCAAGAGTGCGACTGATCGATGAAAAATCAAGGCAGGCCGTCGGCAGGAGCCGGCCGCGAACGGGGGCCGGAACCGCGTCGGTCCCGGCCCCCGTCGGTACGCTCGAAACGACTACGGCGTCGGGTACTGCGCGACGTAGACCGGCTCGCCGGCCTTCGTCATGTCGGCCGCGTCGCCGACACCGTTGACCACGTGGTCGATCGTGCCGGCGCTGAGGTTGACGGTCATGATGTGGTGCAGTCGCACCCCGGGCGTGACCGGCGCCTCGAAGCCGTTCTCGGTGTGGATCGACGGGTTGTTCTGGTTGAAGACGTACACCCCGCCGCCGTACAGGTCGTGGTGGCGGACCCGGTCGCCGACCTTGTAGCCGGCGAAGCCCTCGACCGTGCCGTTCATCCAGTCGGCCTGCGTCGGCGGGTCGTAGGGCAGCTCGTTCTGGTAGAGAATCGTGGTGCCGTGCTCGCCGTTCCAGACCGTGTTGTAGCGCTGGAAGTGCTCGACGAACAGGCCGGTGGCGGTCACGTGGTCGCCGTTGATGACGGCGCCGTAGCGGCCGGTGTTGGTGCGCCAGCGGTCGGTGTCACCGTTGACGCCCTCGGTGAAGCCCTCCACGCCGTGGTCGCCGCGCCACACCCAGGTGTGGTCGATGAGCACGTTGTCGCTGTTGACCTCCAGCGCCGTATTGGTGCGGCCGATGTGCGGGCCGCCGACGCGGAAGTACACGTCGGAGAGCGTGGTCGGGTTGGCCGGGCTGCTGTGGCCGTGGCCGTGCGAGCGGCCCACCCGCAGCAGGGCCGGCGACTCGACGGTGCCGGCGTCGATCGTGACGCCGGCGACGATCACGCCGGGCACGTCGGCGACGTCCAGCGGGACCGCGCCGTTCACCGCGGTGAGGGTGGCGTGGCCGATGCCGAGCACCACCGTGTCGGCCCGCCGGATCTCGATGCTGCGCGCGATGTCGTAGACGCCGGGGGTGAGCAGCAGGTTCTTGCCGCGCGCGAGCTGACTGTTGATCAGCCGCACCGGGTCGGACGGCTTCGCGACGAAGAAGTCGTCGATCCCGATGGTCCGCCCGGGGGTCATGCCGTCGCCCCAGGAGACGCCCCGGCTGTCGCGCTGCGCCGCCGGCACCCGCACGTTGTAGCGGCCCTTGCCGTCGACGTACAGGTAGGGCTTCTCCCGGCTCAGCGGGGTGGTGTCGAGCGTGGTGTACGGCGGGTCCGGGAACGTGGCGTCGTCAGGTGCGCCCTCGACGCCCGCGAAGACCTGGTTCCACACGGCGTTGGACCACCCGGCGACCTCGCTGTTGCGGGTGAGCCACTGCTGCTGGGAGCCGTTGGTGGTGGCCGGCAGCCGCGAGTCGGCGATGAAGCCGCCGCTTGCGTACTGCGGGCCGGCGGTGCAGTAGTCCATCAGGGACAGCCCGCCGCCGGTGATGTTCAATCGGCGCATCGAGACCGCCTGGGACACCGCCCAGAAATTCGCCGTCGCCCGGCAGCCGTCCTGCCCCGCGCCGTTGACGGTGAGCGAGAGGTTGGACAGGGTGCGCCAGAAGTTGACGAGCGCGAGGCAATTGCCGGTGCCGCCGTCGGCCAGGCAGCGGTTGTAGACCTCCAGCTTGCCGTTCACGGCGACGTCGGTGGGCGCGGCGCCCAGGCCGGCGACCTCGGTGTAGTAGCCGACCTTGGCCTGCAACGGCTGCTCGGCCGTGCCGTACGCGCCCGGCTTGAACAGGTAGGCGTGCCGCTCGGTGCCCATCTCGTTGTCGACCTGCCGGGCGTGCGCGGCGTCGAGGGTCTGCTGGATCTCGCCGACCGGCATGGTCGGGTCGAAGATCGTCACGTTCGGCCCGAAGTCGGGTGCGCCGTGCGTCGGGCGGCCGGCGCTGGCGGCGGTGCCGCTCGTCGCGAGGGCGGTGGTGACCAGAAGAGCGAGAAGGAGGGTACGTCGGGACGGGCTTGTCATGTGGTTCGTCCTCTCCGCTGGCCAGGGGCGTGCTCCCGGCGCAGCTGGGGGCGGTGAGAGCGCTCTCTGGTGTTTCTACCCGGTAAAGCGACAGTCCGCCATGACCGGGACGGCGAACTTCGGCCCGGGCGGGTGAGAATGGACGGTGACGCGGGGAGGCGCCGATGCAGATCGACTCGCTGCCCCACCTGGACGAACACGCCACGCTCATCGCGGCGGAGACCGACCAGGTCTGGCCGCACCTCACCGACGTCGTCGAGCGGACCTTCTCGCGTCCCGGCACGGGCGGATACGCCCGCCTGGTGGGCGCCGCCGACCCGGTCACGTCCGGGCCTCGACCGCTCGTCGAGGGCTCGACATTCCCCGGCTTCCACGTTTTCCCCTGGACCGGTGAGAATGGACGCTGACGCGCAACGGGGAGGCGACGATCGTGGGTGGCACGTTGGCCGACGTCCTGGACGCGGCAGCACGCGGGCACTTCCCGCCCCCGGACGGCGGTACCACGATCGTGGCGCAGCACAGCAGTCGGGACGCCGGAGTGATCGCCTTCACCGCGCACTCCGTGGTGTTCACCGACGAGGACCCCGACTGGGTCCGCGACACCCTGGCCGCCCTCGACTGCGACGGTCTGGCGGCCACGATGAATCCGCGTTTCCTGGGGGCGCTGCTCGACCGCACCGGCCGGTCGACGGACACGATCGATCTGCTGACCGTCGCGTCCCCGCTCACCGGTGCTCCCCCGCTCGCGCTACGCGAGTTGACCGACGCCGACCATCCCCGCGAGGCCAGGGCGCGCAAGCGCCGTGACGACGTCCGCGTATGGGGGGCCGAGGGCGGCGTGGTCGTTCTCGGCCGTGGTGTGGCGGGTCGCTGGGAGGCGGCGATCGAGGTCGACGAGGACGTACGCCACCGGGGCCTCGGCCGGGCGCTGGCGACGGCCGCCCGGCATCTGGTGCCCGAGGGTCAGCCGGTCTGGGCGCAGCAGGCCGCCGGCAACGCGCGCAGCGTGCGGGCCTTCCAGGCGGCCGGTTTTCGACCGGTGGGAGCCGAAGCGCTGCTCCTGAAGAAGTAGCCGCTCCGGCGCCCACCGCCCGCGCGGGCCTCACCCGTCGCTCAGGAACTCGTCGATCATCGGGGCCAGCCACTCGGCGCGCTGCGGAATCGTGGTGTGGGTGGTGCCCGGCAGGATGGCCAGCCGGCAGGCCGGCAGGCCGGTCAGGTCACCGGGCACCGCGCCGCCGAGCAACCGGAACATCAGCACCGCGTGCTCGGGCTGGACGATGTCCGAGTCGGCCAGCACGATCATGGTGGGCGCGGCCAGGGCCCGGATCTGCTCGGGCGTCCACCGCGGCAGGTTCGCGTCCAGCACCTTCATCTTGGTGACCAGATTCGCCCAGTCCGCCGGGTCCGGCGCGGTCCGCAGGTACTCCTCGTGGAACTCCGAACCGTGCAGGTGCTCCGGTTGCAGATCCTGGATCCCGTCCAGCAACCCCGGGTGCAGGCCGGCGTCCTCGAAGCTCACCGAGGCGAGCACCAGCCGCCCGACCCGCTCGGCGTGGTCGGTGCCCAGGCGCAACGCCACCGCGGCGCCCATGCTCCAGCCGTACACGTCCGCCCGCTCGACACCGAGCCGGTCGAGCAGCTCGACCACGTCGGCGGCGAAGTGCTCCACGGTCAGCGGCCGGTCGGCGTCCGGGGTGTGGCCGTGCGCCTGCAACTCCACGGCGATCACCCGCCGGGACTTCGCCAGCAACGGCAGGATCGTGCCGAACGAGGTGCCGATGCCGGAGAGCGCGCCGTGGATGAGCACCAGCGGCCGGCCCTCGTCACTGCCATGTGTCTCGTGATAGATCTCCATGTCCACACGGTGCGCCGGCGCGCTTACGGTCTGCTTTCGATCTCCTTCCCGAGGCCAGCACGAATGCCACCGTACGAAATTGTGGTTGGCCATCGACATTGAGGCGGTCGTTCTTGCTGGCCCGTGGGACGCGAACTCTCTCGGGATGAGTCGCCCTTCCGACGAGGCAATGGCGCAATGATTGATATTGGTTGATGCTTGCCTGGCTGCCGTCCGATTGTGGCCGATCCCGCACAGGCGGACGGCTTGGCCGCTCAGACCGCAGGGCGCCTTGGTGCTCGCCCGCCGGCGGCCGCCCCTCGATTACACAAGGAGTCGAAGATGCCCACACCTAATGCAAGCGACCTGTCCGGGAGCGCAGCTTTTCAGGGACTACTGTCGGTTGGCCTGACGGTTTTGCCCGCGTACACCGCGGCGGTCCGCCACCTGACCGCCGATCAGATAGGCGTTCAACAGGCCGAGGCAGAGGCCTTGGCGCGACGGTTGCGCGCTCTGGCTCGGCAACGTTCGGAGATTCCCGAACCCGAACTGGCGAAGCTGGCCCATTTGGCCGGGCTCACCCCGACCGACATCAACGACATCACGCACAGAGCTCTCACCCACGGGTTGGCGCTGATCGAGGCGTTCCCGGAACTGACATCAATGGACGATCACGCGAAAAACATGCTGATCTTCGACGCGATGCGGCGTGACGAGGCGTTCATGAATGCGCTCAAGCGCGCGACCACCGACGGCGTCGCCGCCGGCGATCAAGCCAGCGCGTGCAAGAACGCATGTCTTCTGACGTTCATGATGAAGCTGTTCGCCGCGCAGATCGATGCCGTTCAGCGGATGATGGCTTGCGCGGTCCTGGTATTCCCGCCGCTGGTCCTCGCCTGCGCCGCGGTCATGCTGATACTCATGATCGTGGCGATGACGAAAGCGAACAAGGAGTACACCCAGTGCATCGAGGACTGCCTGGAGGGAAAAGGAGGAGGAGGAGGGGATTAGCACTCCAGCCACACTAGGATGACGGCCGTGCAGTTCGGGGTGCTCGGGCCGCTCGCCGTCACCACGGACGCCGGCGAGCCGGTGGCGGTGCCCGGCACCAAGGTGCGTGCCCTCCTGGCCGACCTGCTGACCAACCGCAACCAGGTCGTCTCCGCCGACCGGCTCATCGACGACCTGTGGGGCGACGACTCCCCCGCCAACCCCGCCGGCGCCCTCCAGGTGCGGGTGTCGCAGTTGCGCAAGGCGCTCAACGACGCCGAGCCGGGCGCCCGCGACCTCGTCGAGTCCCGCGCTCCCGGCTATCTGCTGCGGGCCGGCGCTGTCGACGCCGACCGGTTCGCCGAGCTGGCCCGGCACACCGACGTCGACAGGTTGACCGAGGCCCTCGGGCTGTGGCGGGGCGAGGCGTACGCCGACGTGGCGGACGCCGAGTTCGTCCGCGCGGAGGCCACCCGCCTCGCCGAGCAGCGCCTCGCCGTGCACGAGCGGCTCGCCGAGGCCCGGGTGGCCCGGGGCGAACACGACCTCGTCGCGGCCGACCTGGCCGAGCTGGTCGCCCGGCACCCGCTGCGCGAGGGCCTGCGGGCGGTGCAGCTCCGCGCGCTGTACGCGGCCGGTCGCCAGTCCGAGGCCCTGGACAGCTACGCCGACCTGCGGGACCGGCTCGCCGACGAGCTGGGCCTCGACCCCGCCCCGGAACTGGTCGCCCTGCACCGCCGGATCCTCGAACAGGACGCCGGCCTGAGCGCGCCGCCGAAGGCCGCGATCATCCGCAACAGCCTGCCCGCCCAGCTCGACGAGCTGGTCGGCCGGGGCGAGGCGCTTACCGAGCTGCGGGCGCTGCTGCCCGCGCAGCGCCTGGTCACGCTGATCGGGCCGGGCGGCGTCGGCAAGACCCGGCTGGCCACCGAGACCGCCCGCACCCAGTCCCTCCCCGACGGTGTCCTGCTGGTCGAGCTGGCGCCGCTGCCGGCCGGCGACCCGGGCGTCGCCGAACAGGTGCTCGGCGCGCTGGACGCCCGCGAGGCCGCCGGCACGACCCTGTCGGCCACCGACCGACTCGTCGCGGCGCTGCGGCAGCGACACCTGCTGCTCGTGCTGGACAACTGCGAACACGTCATCGAGCCGGTCGCCGCGCTGGTGGCCCGGCTGCTGCGCGACGCGCCCGGGGTACGCGTGCTGGCCACCAGCCGGGAGTCGCTCGGCCTGACCGGGGAGCTGCTCTGGGAGGTACCCCCGTTGTCGCTGCCCCAGGACAGCGACCCGGACGCGGTCCGGCGCTCGGCGGCGGCCCGGTTGTTCGCCGCCCGCGCCGCCGCCCAGCACCGCGGTTTCCGTCTCGACGAGACCACCGCGCCTGCGGTCGCCCAGCTCTGCCGCCGCCTGGACGGCCTGCCGCTGGCATTGGAGCTGGCGGCGACCCGGGTCCGCGCGCTGGGCCTGCGCGGTGTGGTGGACCGGCTCGACGACCGGTTCCGGCTGCTCACCACGTCCCAGCGCGACGTGCCGCGCCGACAGCGGACGTTGACCGCGGTGATCGGCTGGAGTTGGGACCTGCTCGACGAGGCCGACCGGGAGGTGCTCGCCCGGCTCGCGGTGTTCCGCGACGGCTGCACGCCGGAGGCCGCCGAGCAGGTCTGCCAGGCCGACCTGGACGCCCTCGCCCGGCTGGTGGACCGGTCGCTCGTGGTGCTTGACGACTCCCCGGCGGGCCCGCGCTACCGGCTGCTCGAATCGGTAGCCGCGTTCTGCCTGGACCGCCTGACCGACGCCGACGACGTGCGGGCGCGGCACGCCGCCTACTACACCGACCTGGCCGAACGCGCCGACCCGGAGTTGCGCGGGGCGGAACAGCGCCGCTGGCTGGCGCTGCTGGACGCCGAGACGGCGAACCTGCGCGCGGCGCTGGCCCACGGCGGCGGGCTGCGGCTGGCCGTCGCGCTGAGCTGGTACTGGTATCTGCGCGGCCGGCTCACCGAGGCGCGACGGGCCCTCGCCGTCCCGGGCGACCCGGCGCAGGAGTCCCGCGCGGCGCCGTGGCAGGTCGGCTTCGCGCTGCTGCGCGGCGAGGCGGTCACGCCGGCCGACATCCGTGCCGCGCTGGCCCACGACCCGGACGGCCGAGGCGCCTGGTTCGCGGCGCACGCGGTCATCACGCACAGCGAACTGGCCCTGGCCGCGGAGTTGCTGCCCAGCGCTCCCGCCGACGCGTGGACCGAGGCGGCGGTGCTCGCCTCCCGGGCCATGCTCGCGCACGCCGCCGGCGACCAGAGCACCCTGGAGTACGCCTCGACGCGCAGCGCCGCGCTGTTCGCCGACCTCGGGGATCGGTGGGGGCGGCTCCAGGCGACCGAGTGGGTGGGTGGGCTGGCCGAGATGCGTGGCGAGCACGAGCGCGCGGTCGAGCTGCACCGCGAGGGACTGCGCTGGGCCGAGGAGTTGGAACTGTGGCCGCAGGTCGGCACCGAGCTGTCCTGGCTGGCCTGGCTGGCGGTGCAGACCCGCGACTACCCGCAGGGGCGTGAGTTGGCCGAGCGCGCGTACCGGCTGGCGGTCGAGCAGGACGCGCCGGGCGCGCTGGTCTTCGCCGGGATGAGCCTCGGGTTCGCCGCCCGCCGCGACGGCAAGCTCGACCTGGCCGTCACCCACCTCACCCACCTCGCCGAGCGGGGGCGTGGCGAGACGCGTCCGGCGCTCTACCTGCCGATGGTCCTGGTGGAGCTGGGATACGCCGTCGAACAGGGCGGCGACCCGGACGCCGCGCTCGCCCTGCACGTCGAGGCGTACGAGGCCGCCGAGGCGATGGCCTCGCCCCGCGACGGGGTCGCCGCGCTGGAGGGAATGGCGTCGGCGGTGCGCTCGCCGGAGGCCGCCGCCCGGTTGCTCGGCGTGGCGGCGGCCGCCCGGCTGGCCCTGGAGGCCCCGGCCTCCCCGGCCGAACGCGACGAGGTCGACCGGGTGACCGGACGCGTCCGCGCCGCCCTGGGGCCGGAGCGCTTCGACGCGCTCGTGGACGAGGGCACGAAGCTGAGCCCGGGCGAGGCCCGGGCTCAGCTCTGAGGCGACGGCCAAGAGGCGGTCAGGCGGCGGCCTTCGGGCGGTACGAGGCGACGATCACGCCGCTCTTGTGCACCCGGGTGTCGACGAGGTCGAACGACGCCTGGAAGTCCGTCAGCGGCACCGTCAGGCTGGGCGTGCCCTGCAGCACCGGGTGGATCCAGAAGCGGACCTCGTCCACCAGGCCCGCGGTGATCAGTTGGGCGGTGACCGAGCCGAAGCCGTACTGGATGATGTTTCTGCCGTCCTGGGCCTTGAGCGCCGTGACCGCCTCGACCAGGTCGCCCTGGAGCACCTCCGTGTTGTTCCAGGTGGGGTTGGTGAGGGTGGTCGAGGCGACGTACTTCTTGACGTTGTTGAAGTAGGCGGCCCCGGTCATCGGGTCGCTCTCGTCCTGCTGCGGCCAGGCGACGGACATGCCGTCGTAGGTGGCCCGACCCATCAGCATCGCGTCCGCGGCGTCGGTCAGCTCGCCGGCCACGACGATGGACTCCTCGTCGAAGTACGGGCCGGTCCACATCGGGTTCTCGATGACGCCGTCGAGGGTGATGTAGGTCGAGTTGATGAGCTTGCGCATCGGAATCTCCTGGGTGTCTGTCGTGTTCTCCGGACACCCAGAACACTGCCGGCCGCCGCTTACGATTCGCTTCAGGTGCCCTTACCCGCGTCCTCGGCCGCACCTGAACTCGTGTCGACAAGCGGAATCGGCAGCGCCTGCGGGGCCGTCGTGCTGCCACCTGTCGAGTGCGCCGGCGCGGGCCGGTCGTCGGTGCGGCTGTGCAGGCGTCCGCGCCCGGCCGGCCCGGGACGCCGGGTCACCTCGACTGTCACCATCC
>NZ_HF570108.1:4307299-4367809 GCF_000297395.2 Micromonospora lupini str. Lupac 08
GTCACCATCCGCACCGGAGGTGGCGGCGCGGTGAAGCGGCCGACGCCCCACGCGCACCCACGATCGGGATCCGGCCGGCGTCCGCCTCGGCGGTCAGCTTCTGCACCGTCCGGGCCCGGTCGGTGTGGTCGACCTCGATCACCACCGGCGGGCCGTCCGGGCGGGCACACGCCACGTCCAGGACGGAGTGCCGCTGCTGCATCGGCGGCGGCAGCGGCACCACGCTTGGCGCGCGCCGGTAGACCCGCCAGCCCCGCGCCTGCCCCCACCGGGCCACCGCGTCGATGATCCGCGCGGTCACGTCGTCGGTGTCCAGGTCGACGAAGGTCACCTCGGCCAGCCACCGGCCCAGGTCGGCGGCCAGCCGCTCACCCTGCGCCGCAACGTCCACCGGCGCAGGATAACGCCTCAGCCGAGGGCGGCCACCGTCACTGCGAGGTGCCGGGAGAGCCAGGCGGTGGTGGCCGTACGCGCCGTCTCGGCGTTGTCGCGGGCCAGGAAGTCGTGCCCCTCGCCGGTGAGCACGAGGTGCCCGTGCGGGACGTCCCGCGCGGCCAGGGCCTGCGCCACCTGGGCCGACTCACCGGCCGGCACGTTCGTGTCGTTGGCGCCGTGGATCAGCAGCACCGGCACGTCGAGCTGGTCGATGCGGGTCATCGGCGACAGGTCCCGCAGCAGGTCGGCGTCGCGCACCGGGTCGCCGTACTTGCTGACGGCGGCGGCGGCGATCCACGGCTCGGTGTTGGCGTAGAACGTGCGGAAGTCGGAGATGCCGCACTCGGCCACCCCCGCGGCGAACAGGCCGGGGAAGTTCACCAGCACCGCGAGGACCAGGTAGCCGCCGTAGGAGCGGCCCAGACAGCCGAGCCGGCCCGGAATCGCGACACCGGTGTCGACCAGGTGGTCGGCGCACGCCGCCACGTCCGCGATGGCCCCGTACCGGCCGGCGAGGTTGTCGGCGGCGACGAAGGTGCGGCCGAAGCCGGACGAACCGCGCACGTTTGGCGCGAACACCGCGACGCCCTGCGCCACGAGGGCCTGGAACAGCGGGTTGTAGCCGGGACGCTCCTGCGCCTCGGGGCCGCCGTGCAGGCTGATCGCCGTCGGCCAGGGGCCCGGACCGGGCGGGCGGTAGAGCCAGCCGGACAGCGGCAACCCGTCGCGGGCGCGCAGGTCGACGAGCTGCGGGGCGACACCGCTGTCGCCCGTACGCGCGGCGCCGGTGTCCGGCCGCAGCGGCCGGGGCGTCCCGGTCGCCGGATCGACAAGCCAGACCTCCCGGGGCTGCACGGGCCCCTGCGCGGTGAGGCAGAGCAGGTCGGCGTCGGCGGCGAAGACGGCGCCGTCGAGCACCTCCCCCGGTGCGGTTACGGCCCGCTGCACGCCACTGGCGAGGTCGAGCAGGCTCAGCTCGCTGCGCCCGCCGTAGGTGTTCCACAGCAGCGCGACGCGTCGCCGATCGACGCTGGGCGCGACGTGCTCCAGCTCGGCGTCCGGACGGCCGGCGAGGCGCGTCGGCGTCGGCATCGACGCCGGGCGCGTGAGGTCGACGCGTACCAGCGCGGCCAGCTCCGAGAACGCGTCGGTACGCGCCAGCACGCTCGTCCCGTCGGGGCCGAACCAGCCCTGGTCGGTGCTGCCCCGGCCGGTGTCCGGCAGCAGGCGTACCCGGTCGCCGGTGGCCACGTCCAGCAGCTCCAGCCAGCGGGCGTTGCGCGGACCGCGCCGCAGCAGGGCCGACCCGCCGTCCGGGCTGACGTCCAGGAGGGTGAGCAGGTCGCCCTCGGCGAGCACCCGCCGGTGCCCGGTGTCGGCGTCGACGAGCACGGCGGTGCCCCGCTCGGCGGTCTCGGTGACCGCCATCAGCGCGCCGCCGGGCAGCCAACCGGACAGGGCCGCGCTGCGCCGGCCGAACCCGGCGACCTGGCGGCGCTGCGTGCCGTCCGGGCGCAGCACCCACAGCTCGGTGCGGGGAGCGCCACCGGGCGCGACGACGCAGGCCAGCCACTGCCCGTCCGGGGACCAGCTCACCGCCAGCACCGGTTCGTCGCCGCTGGGCAGCGCGACGGCCTCGGCGGCGTCGACGTCGCGCACCCAGACGGCCGGGGTGCCGGCCCGGTCGGAGAGGTACGCCACCCGTCGGCCGTCCGGCGACGGCGCGGGCGCGAAGTCCTCGCCGGCCGGCAGCGGCGGCACCGGCCGGTGCGCGGTCAGGTGCGCCAGGAGGGTGGTGCGCGGCGCTTGCGTCCGTACGCTCATCTAAACCCCGATCCGCTGCAACCAGAGCTCCAGCAGCCCGAGCTGCCAGAGCGCGTTGGAGCCCAACGTGGTCCGCCGGGCGTTCGGCGCGTCCAGCAACTCCTCCAGGTAGTCCTTGCGGAACAGGCCGCGCTCGCGCGCCGGGCGCGCGGTCAGCGCGTCCCGCACGTCGTCGAGCAGCGGACCGGACAGGTGCCGGATGGCGGGCACCGGGAAGTAGCCCTTCGGCCTGTCGATCACCTCGTCGGGCACGATGCCCCGACTCGCGGCCTTCAGCACGCCCTTGCCGCCCTGGGCCAGCTTGAGCGCCGGTGGGCAGGCGGCGGCCAGCTCGACGACCTCGTGGTCGAGGAACGGCACCCGGGCCTCCAACCCCCACGCCATCGTCATGTTGTCGACCCGTTTGACCGGATCGTCGACGAGCATCACCAGGCTGTCCTGGCGCAGCGCCGCGTCGAGCGCGGTGTCCGCGCCCGGCGCGCCGAAGTGGGCGGTGACGAACTCCAGGCTCGCGTCGTGGTCGAGCATCCACTCGGGCGCCAGGTGCCCGGCGAGCGCGTCGTGCCGACGATCGAAGAACACCCGGGCGTACGCCTCGACGGCGTCCGCGCGTGCGACGTTCGCCATCGGCGGGTACCAGTCGTAGCCGGCGAAGATCTCGTCGGCGCCCTGGCCGGACTGCACCACGGTGATGCGCTGCGACACCTCCTCGGAGAGCAGGTGGAACGCGACGCAGTCGTGGCTGACCATCGGCTCGCTCATCGCCGCGATGGCCTCGTGCACCGCCGGCACGAACCGGGCCGCGCCGATGCGGATCTGGTGGTGGTCGGTGCCGTACTCGCGGGCCACCAGGTCGGAGTAGTGGAACTCGTCGCCGCTCTCCCCCGCCGCCGCCTCGAAGCCGATGCTGAAGGTGGCCAGCCCGGTCTGACCCTGCTCGGCGAGCAGGGCGACGATCAGGCTGGAGTCGAGCCCCCCGGAGAGCAGCACGCCCACCGGCACGTCGGCGACCATCCGGCGGCGTACGGCGGTCCGCAGCGCCGCCATGATCCGTTCCTGCCACTCGTCGGCGGACATGGCCGGCGCGGCGGCGCGGGTGAACTCCGGCCGCCAGTACACGGTGTCGGTGCTGCGGCCGTCGGCGGTGACGACCCGCACGGTGGCCGGGGGCAGCTTGCGGACGCCCGCCAGGATGGTGCGCGGCGGCGGCACCACCGAGTGGAAGCTCATGTAGTGGTGCAGCGCCACCGGGTCGAGGTCGGTGTCCACGTCACCGGCGGCGAGCAGCGCCGGGAGGGTCGACGCGAAGCGGATCCGGCCCGGCGTCTCGGCCAGGTAGAGCGGCTTGATGCCGAGCCGGTCGCGCGCCAGCACCAGCGTGTGCGTGGCCAGCTCCACCAGGGCGAACGCGAACATCCCGTAGAAGCGCTCGACGCAGGCGGTCCCCCACCTGTGGTACGCCTTGAGGATCACCTCCGTGTCGGAGGTGGACCGGAAGGAGTAACCGGCGGCGGTCAGCTCGTCGCGCAGCTCCCGGTAGTTGTAGATGCAGCCGTTGAAGACCAGGGCGAGGCCCAGCTCGGGATCGACCATCGGCTGCGCGCCGGTGTCGGACAGGTCGATGATGCGCAGCCGGCGGTGCACAAGCGCCGCCGGGCCGTGCTGCCAGCTCCCCTCACCGTCCGGGCCACGGGAGGACAGGACGGGGAGCATCCGCTCCAACGCCGCCAGGTCCGGTGGCGCCCCGTCGAGGCGGAACTCGCCTCCGATACCGCACATGGCACACACCTCTCATCGGCTCGGTCCGCTCGGGCCGCTGACCGGTCCAGGCTTGGCGGACCGGGTTGCGTCCCGATGACATCTGCGTCAAGCGTGAGTTACACCGGGGGCTGACCGGCTCCACCGAGCAGCCAGGTGTCCTTCGACCCACCGCCCCGCGACGAGTTGACGATCATGCTGCCGGCCGGCGCGACCCGGGTCAGCGCCACCGGCGCCACCTCCGCAGTCTCGCCGAGGAACACGAACGCCCGCAGGTCAACGTGGCGCGGCGCGAGGGCCGTACCGTCGAAGACCGGGTGGGTGGTCAGCGCGACCACCTCCTGGGCGATCCACCGGTGCGGCGCGGCGAGGATCTGCTCCCGGACGGCGTCCAACTCCTCCGCCTCGGCGCGCGGGCCGATCACCACCCGGTCCCCGCCGTACCCGTCGACCGGCTTGAGCACCAGCTCGTCGAGCCGGCCCAGCACCTCGGCGCGGTGCTCGGGCAGCCCGCACAGGTACGTCGGCACGTCGCCGAGCAGCGCCTTCTCCCCCAGGTAGTACTCGATGAGCCGGGGCACGTACGCGTACAGCGCCTTGTCGTCGCCCACGCCGTTGCCCAGCGCGTTGGCAAGCGTGAGCCGCCCGGCGTGCACCGCCGCCAGCAGCGGCCAGCCCAGCGGCACGCCGTCGGCCCCCGGGGCGTGCAGCAACGCATCCTCGTCCATCCGCAGGTAGAGCACGTCGACCTGGCTGCGGCGTCCCTCCCGGACCAGGTGGACGCGCCCGTCGGACACCAGCAGGTCGCCGCTCTCGGTGAGCGGCACGCCCATCTCGTCGGCGAGCAGCCGGTGCTCGAACCAGGCCGGGTCGCCCGGGCCGCTGCTGAGCACCACCACCGCGGGGTCGTCGGCGGCGGCGGGCGCGGCGGCGAGCAGCGCCCGGTGCAGCATCGCGGGTGTCTCGTCGGCGGGCAGCAGGTCGTCGGGCACCGGCAGCTCGGGCAGCACCGCCCGGGTGAGCCGGTGGTTCTGCACGGCATAGCCGATGCCCGAGGGCACCCGCAGGTTGTCCTCCAGCACGTACCAGCCGCCGTCCGGGTCGCGGACGAGATCGGTTCCGGACACCTGTGCGCGTGTGCCGCGCCGGCCCATCAGCGCTCCGGTGGGGCGCAGCCCCGGCGAGGACTCCACCACCCAGGCCGGCACGACCCCGTCGGCCACGACCGCCCGGTCGGCGTACACGTCACGCAGGAACGCGTCGAGCGCGCGGGCGCGCTGCACCAGGCCGGTCCGCAGCGCCCGCCAGTCGTCGGCAGGCACGACCCGGGGCACCAGGTCGACCGGGAAGAGCCGGGTGCTTGCCTCACCGGCCACGCTGAAGGTCACGCCCCGGGCGCGCTGCTCCTCGTCCCGGTCGTGCTCGCGTTGGCGCAGGCCCGCGGCGCCGAGGGTGCGCAGGGCGGCGAGCAGCGGACGGAACGCCGGCTCCGGCCCCTCCGGGCCGAAGACCTCGTCGCCGGCGTCGGCGTACGTGGACAGCGCGGGCGGCGGCGACGTACCGGGCAGAGGCGTACGCACCCGGCCCCGGGTCTCGTCGAGCAGCAGGTCGACCACGTCGGCCAGCCGGCCCCGCCGCTCGTACGCCCGCCGCTGCCGTGCCGCGGAGCTGCCGCGTTCCAGCGCGTACCGGGTCAGCTCGCGGACCTGTTCCCAGTCACCTGTCGCCTCCAACTGCGGGCGCAGGTCGGTCACCAGGCGGCGCACCGCCTCGGCGGCCGGCACCGGCCGGGCCGAGCGGGGCAGGTCGAGCAGGTCGCCCTCCAGCCCGGAGCGGGCGGCCCGCCACACTGCGGCGCGCAGCACCGGCGGCCGGACGGCGGTGCGCTCGACGCCGGCCCGCAGGGCCGCGACCTCCCGGCGCACCAGCGCCCGGAACAGCCCGGTGAGCAGGACGATGGTCTCCACGTCGGCGTTGGCGTCGGTGACGCGCAGCTCCACGGTGGGGACGTGCGCCGACGGCCGGACATCGAAGTAGATCATGGCAGGATCGGTGATGGTCTCCGAGGAGATCAGCTCGGCGACCAGCGCCTCATGGTCGGCGGCGCTCGTCACCTCGCCCGGGTCACCGGCCGTGGGCCAGCGCTGCCAGACCAGCGACCGGACGCTGGCGTAGCCGCTGTCCTGACCCATCCAGTACGGCGAGCTGGTGGACAGGGCGAGCAGCACCGGCAGCCACGGCTGGACCCGCCTGGTCACGGCCACCGCCAGGTCCCGGTCGGAGACGCCGACGTGCACCTGCGCGCCGCAGATCAACTGCTCCCGGGCGAGCATCTGGTACTCGTCGAGCATCCGACGGTAGCGCGAGGTGGGCGTGACGCTCGGGTCGCCGTCGGCGCGCAGCGGCACCGTGCCGGCCGCCACGATGCCCAGCCCGGCCCGGTCGGCGACCTGGACCGCCGACTGGCGCAACCGGGTCAGCTCGGCGCGGATCTCGTCCAGGGTGCGGCAGACCGCGGTGTTGGTCTCCACCACGCTGCGGTGCAGCTCGGCGGTGAACGAGGTGGCCGGCAGCCGGTCGAGCAGCTCCCCGGCCCGGGGCACCAGCTCCCGGGTGTGCAGGTCGACGACGTGGAACTCCTCCTCCACGCCGATGGTGGCGAGGTCTGCCGGATCGTCGTGCAGCGCCGTCGCCAGGGCGGGACGGGGCGTGGGCGCCGCCCGGCCGTTGCCGGAACGGTCCACCGGCCCGTCGAACGTCGCCGCGTTCGTGGTGTTGTCGACCATGGTCACCCCGGTTCGCGTGTCGGTGGTCTCGACTGTCCGACGAGCGTTCCCAGGCTTAGTACCGGGGGTGTTTCCGGCGCGTTAAGGTGACGCACCGTTCTGTCCCGGCATCGCCCAGCGACGATCGGCACCGCTGATCCCCTTCGGACACCGGTATCCCGACCGAGGCAGAATCGACGGACCTGATCGAGACGATCATCGGAGAGATGCGGCATGACCGATCTGAGTGATGTGACCCAGGGGCCGATCGGCGACCAGGACGTCCGGATCGTGCCCGCCAACGAGGCGTCCCGGGAAGATCTCCAGGACGTTTTCGGCACGGCCGACGCGGGCCGCTGCCAGTGTCAGTGGTTCAAGGTCCGAGGCTGGCTGTGGCAGGCGTCCACACAGGAGGAGCGGACCGCCGCATCCCGCGAGCAGACCCGCTGTGGTGAGCCGGACGCCACGGACACCAGCGGACTGGTCGCGTACCTCGACGACCAGCCGGTGGGGTGGGTGGCGGTCGAGCCGCGCACGGCGTACCCCAAGCTGCGCAACCAGCGGGTGCCCTGGCTCGGCCGCGACGAGGACAAGGACGACGACGCCGTCTGGGCGGTAACCTGCCTGGTGGTCCGCAAGGGCTACCGGGGCCGCGGGCTGACCTACCCCCTGGCCCGCGCCGCGGTGGGCTTCGCGCGGGCGCGTGGCGCCCGGGCGCTGGAGGCGTACCCGATGCTCGCCGAGGGCGGCAAGCAGATCACCTGGGGCGAGGCGCACGTCGGGGTTCGGCAGGTCTTCGAGGAGGCCGGGTTCACCGAGGTCAGCCACCCCACGCTGCGTCGGGTGGTCATGCGGATCGACTTCGCGGCCGACACGTCCCGGCCGCCCGTGCCGAGGTCACGCTGACCGGACCCGGCTACCGGCTCGGGGTTTGTGCGTACTCGATGGTCGCGGCGACCGGTGCTCGGTGCGGGTGGCGACGAGGTGCGGGCTACTCTGCCGTTTCCTGGCTCAGCTGGCTCAAGGCCGACGGTCCCCACCTTGTCGGGTCGTCGCCGGGCGGCACCATCGCCAGGGCCTGCCAGAGCAGGAGGATGGTCAACCAGCCCGCCTCGGCCGGGGTCAGCGGACGCTCGGACTGGTAGCTGGTGAGGAATTCCGCGCGAACGTCGGCCGACACCGGCCCCCAGTTGTGGTAGCGGGTGCCGAGCAGGACCGCCGCGCGGGCCAGCTCGACGATTCGGTGATCATGCTGGGCCTCCTCGAAGTCGAGGATCGCGGCGACCTCGCCGCGGGCCCACAGGATGTTGGCGGAGCGGAAATCGAAATGGACGAGTTGGCGGGGAAGCCGGTCGGGCGGCGCGCTGGCGACCAACCCGCGCAGTGTGTCACGAGCGGCCATCGGCAGATGGTCGGCGCGGGAGTCGAGCCAGTCGGTGACCCGGGCCGTCAACGGCGTCAACGCGACGGCGGGGGCGAGAAGCTGATCGGCGTCCGGGTATGCGGCCAGCGCGTCCTGCAATCGGGCGAGTATGACTCCGGCCGCCCGCACCTGGTTGAGATCAGCGGTGTCGAGGAGGTCGCCCACGATCTCGCGCTGCAGGCCCATCGAGACACCGCCGACCTCGACCTGAAGGCCGCCTTCTCGTGTGGGAACCGGTGGCGAAACCGGCAGCCCTCGGCCGTGGAGCCAGCTCGTGAGACGCGCCGTCTCCATCAGACGCGGAAAACGCTCGAGCACTACCGACCATTTCGCGAGCAGTCGGCCGGACGGCGTGCCGACCCAAGCTATCGCGTTGCCCCCGCTCATGACGATTCGCTCGCAGGTGTCGATGCGAACGCCCCAGTGCTCCTTCAGCATCGCGGCGACCCAGCGGCCGGCCGACTCCGCATCGCCAAAGCCGAACCGATCGTCGAGCGCGTGACGTGGGTCGTCCGGCTCCCACAGCATCTCTAACATCGGCGCCCGCGATTCGACCATTGTCGTATCCCATCACAGGGCCAGCGGATGCCGCTCCGAGGACCGCGCCTGGGTGGTCGAAACGGGATCGGCGACATCGGGGTGTCCGGGCCAGCGGGACACCCCGACATCGGCGATCTGGAGTTGATCAAGCGCGGCCGGGTTACCTCATGTTCGCGACCACGAACGGCGCGTGGCCGTGCAGGTAGTTGTTCCACCCGCCGGTCACCGGCGCGCCAGGGTTGAGCAGGTTCGTGGTGTCGGTGCCGACGTCGAGCTTCCAGGCGGTCCAGGAGATGCCGTTCGCCCTCATCCAGTCGATCCAGGACTGCGCCTCCGGCAGACAGGCCCGGCCGTCGAGGCCGCCGTCGGCGTTGCTGGCGCCCCACTCGGTGACGAACAGCGCCAGGCCGGCCCGGATCGCCGCGTCACCCTTGGCGCGCAGGGACGCGCCGTGGGTGCACGAGTAGAAGTGCAGCGTGTACATGAGGTTGGTGCCGGAGACGGGGCTGGCCGCCGCGACGTCCACGTCCTGCGACCACGTCGGCGTCCCGAGCACGACGATGTTGTCCGGGTCGACGGCGCGGATCGCGGACACGACCGCCTGGTGGTACGGCTTGATGACGCCGGTCCAGCTGAACTGCAACGGCTCGTTCCACGTCTCCCAGATGACGTTGGGCAGGTGACCGTAGCGGCGTGCCAGGTCACCGAAGAACGCCACCGCCTGGGACTGGTTGTTCTGCGCCTCGTGCGCGTGCCAGTCGACGATCACGTACACCCCGGCGGTGACCGCGTTGTTGATGATGGTCTCCACCTGCGCCCGCGCCCTGCCCGGGTCACTCAGGTACGCCCCGGCGGGCTCCACGCCCATCGCCGCGCGGATCACCTGGAGGTTCCAGTTGTCGCGCATCCAGGTCAGCGCGGACAGGTTCTCGGCGTAGGGAGCGGTCTCCCAGTTGAGCCACATGCTGCTGACGCCGCGCAGCTGCACCCGCGCGCCGGACCTGTCGCACATCGTCGTGCCGCAGACCCGTAGCTGCCCGTACCGCTGCACAGGCGTGCCGGTCGTCGGCGGCGGAGTCGTGGGGGGCGGCGTCGTCGGCGGCGGGGTCGTGGGCGGCGGGGTCGTGGGCGTCGTGCCGCCGGTGCAGGACACGCCGGCGCCGTTGACTGTGCAGTTCACCGGAGTGCCGGAGCCGTTGACCAGGAAGCCGAACGACGTCGACGCGCCGGCGCCGAGTGCGCCGTTCCACGACACGTTGCTGAACGTGTAGTGGCTGCCGGAGGTCACCTGCTGGGCGTTCCACGACTGGCTGATGCTCGTGCCGGCCGGCAGGTCGAACTCGACCCGCCAACCGTTGATCGGCGCGGAGGTGTCGTTGGTGACCGTGACCTGGCCCTGATAGCCACTGCCCCAGCTGTTCGTCACGGAGAACGCGGCAGTTGCCGCGCTGGCCGGCGTGGCGATCATCGCCACCGTGCCGGCGAGCAGGCCGGCGACGGCCAGCGACGTGACAAGTCTCAGTGTGCGCATGCGGAACCCGCTTCGGATCGACGGTGATGGTCTGCGGCGGGGCGGCGCCTGCACGCACAGTATCGATCAACGACGATGCCATGCAAGCCGGAGCGGGCGGATGCGCGCCGGTCGGCAGGTCACCCCCGCCGCCGGCCCCAACGGCGCGAACCGGTCGCGCCCCCCGACCCACCCTTCGCCCGGGCCAGCATCTCGGCCGCCACCCGCAGCTTCTGGGCGGGCTCCTCGGCGGCCGGGCCCAGCGTCTCCACGAAGCGGTTGCCCATGCCCAGGACCATGGCCGCCCGGTCGAGGTCGCCGATCAGGATCAGGCACTGGGCGTACACCCCGTAGGTGTTGGCCATCTCCCAGAAGGTCAGCGGACGCGCCAGGTCGAGCAGCCCCTGCCGCAGCTCGCAGGCCCGCGACGCCGCCAGCGCCGCCTCCTGGGCGCCGTCGCCCGACGACGGCCGGGTGAGGTGCCGGTGCAGCAGCGCCGTCGCCTGGTTGTGGTAGGCCGTGCCCATCGCCTCCCGGGTGCGGGGCCCGGCGGACGGCGGATTCCCGGCGGAGGTCAGGCCCATCGTCACGGCCCGTTCCAGCAGGTCCCGCCGCGTGGCGGGCTGACCGGCGGCGAACGAGACCTCGGCCAGGTCCACCAGGGCGGTGATCAGCTCGGCGAGGGCGTCGTCCCGGGGCGAGGCCGCCACGTTCCCGCCCTGGGCCGCCACGGCGTCGTACACCCGCTCGAAGACGACCACCGCCTCACCGCCGGGAGCCGTCCCGTCGGCGGCCCTGCCCATCGCGGACAGGAGCATGCTGTGCCGCCACAGCGCCCGGGCCAACTGCTGCTGATCCTGCAGGGCCGCACCCGGACCCCGCACGGCCTCCCGGTACGCCTCGATCACCCGGACCCACAACCGGTCGGCCTCCGCCCAGGTGCCCTGTCGCGTCGCGCGCTCCCGCGCCTGCTCGAACAACCGTCGCCGCTCGTCCGGTCCCATCGTCCGCACCGCCCTTCGTGGTAGCCCCCAGCGACGCCACCGCACCAGGCAGCGAACATCGTCGATTCTAGGCCCGCCCGATGGTCACCACTCGCGCCCAGGCCGGCGGCGTTTGCGGCACCTCGTCCACTTCCTCGTTCCAGGACGTGCGGCGTCGGGGAAACAGGCCGACGACCGTCCGGGAGGCCGGACGGGCGGTCGGCCAGGGCGTCTGCCCGTCGGTCAGCGCCACGATGACGTCCGGGCAGGGCCGTGCCCGCAGCGCGCGGGCGAAGCCCGTGCGCAGATCCGTGCCGCCACCGCCGATCAGTGGGATCTCCCCCGCGCGGCACAGGGAGTGCACGATCTGGGGCGCCGCGTCGCACGGCAACACGCTCACCAGGTCGCGCCGCCCGCCGACGGCTCGGCAGATCGCCGCCACCTCGAGCAGCGCGCTGCCCAACTCGGCGTCGCTGACCGACCCGGACGTGTCGACGATGACGCAGACCGTCGGAGGTCGGCGCCGCAGGCTGGGCAGGATCACACCGGGCAGGCTCGCGGACCGCCGGGACGGCCGGCCGTAGGTGTGGTCCGCGCCGACCCCGGCGGCCACCGCCGCCGAGCGGATCGCCGCACCCAGCAGGTCCCGCCACGGTTGCGGGGGATGGAACGCCTCCTCCGCCCACCGCCGCCACCCCAGGGGTACGGACCCCGGGTGCCCGGTGATGCCCTCCGCCACCCGGAACCGGACCGCGTCGCGCTCCTGCTCGCTGAGGCCGTGCGCGCCGTCCGGTCCCAGGTCCCACTCCCGCGCCAGCCCGTCCGCGCCGCTGCCGCAGTCCAACCAGACCAGATCCTGGGTACGCGGGCCGAGCCCGAACTGACGCAGGTAGTCCTCCATCAGCTCTCCCGGGTTGAGGCCCAACGACGCCGGCTCGACGGCACCCTCGGGCGTCGCCAGCCCGTCACCGAAGATGTCGTCGTTGATCTCGCAGTCCGCGGCGATGTTCATCCGCAGGCGCTCCCCCGGGCCGCTCAGCCCTCGTTCCCGAGCGACCCGGTCGCCCCGTCCGTGGTGGTCGCGCAGCAGGTGCGACACCTCGTGCACCCACACCCCGGCCAGTTCCTCCACCGGGGTGCGGTCCACGAACGTCGGCGAGACGTAGCAACGCCAGTGCCGGTCCACGGCCATCGTCGGCACCTGCCGGGACGCCACCGGATGCAGGGCGAACAACGCCGTCGCCAGGTAGGGCCGGACGCGGGCGGCGTGCAGTCGGGCCGCGTACAGCTTGTCGGCGTCCAGTGTCGTCGCGTTCGGGGCGTTCACCGTCGCACCCCGGCGGCGGCCGCGACGCGGGCCGTCGCCTGGTCGGCCCGCCGGGACAGCGACACCGCCCCGCCGAGGCGCTCGATCGTGTCGGGGACGTCCCAGTCCTCCCGGCGCAGGGTGGCGAGGTTGGTCGCGGGAACCACGACCAGATCCGGCGCTCCGGTGTCCACGGCCCGGGCCAGCAGAGCCCATGCCGCGTCCCACCGCGACCGCTCCGGGCGGTTGCGGACCGCCGCCACGACGGCGTCCAGCACCGCCTGGCGCAGATCGCCCCGTTCGGGCAGGACGGCCGTCGCCGGGTCGGCCAGCAGGTCCTCCGGGTCGGGCAGGTCCATCCGGTCCATGCTGGCCAGCAGCTCCAGCCCTGGGCCGTCGCCCACGGTGCCCCGCACCAGCGTGGA
The DNA here is from genome assembly GCF_000297395.2 of Micromonospora lupini str. Lupac 08. GTDB lineage: Bacteria > Actinomycetota > Actinomycetes > Mycobacteriales > Micromonosporaceae > Micromonospora > Micromonospora lupini. Next base: position 4,320,269 of record NZ_HF570108.1, read on the forward strand.
CAGCACCTCGCGGGAGACGCCGGCCGCGGTCGCGAAGGCGGTCAACCGCAGTGCCATCTCCCAGCTACGGGGCGACGGCCACGGCCCGCCCCGGGCGGCATCGGTGGTGGGCAGCCGGTGCACGAGATCCGGGCGGACCGCCAGCAGGCCGCAAACCGCGCGGCGGGCGAAGGCGACGGCCTCCGGCAACAGCTCCGGGTCGAGGCGGGGCAGCGCCGCCCGAGGCCACGTGCCGCCCAGTCCACGGACGACGACCTCGTGATCGTGGATCCACCGAAGGTGGACGAAGCGGTTGGCCAGCGGCGGGCTCAGCTCCCAGCCGTCGGCCGCCGACGACCGGGGATTGGCGGCGGCGACGATCCGTACGCCGGGCGGCAGCCGCAGGGCACCGACGCGCCGCTCCAGCACGAGGCGCAACAGGGCAGCCTGAACGGCCGGCGGGGCGGTGGACAACTCGTCGAGGAACAGCAGCCCTCGACCGGCCCGGACCAGGCGCACGGCCCAGTCCGGTGGGGCCATCGGGACGCCCTGGTTCGCGGGGTCGGCGCCGATGATCGGCAGCCCCGAGAAGTCGGACGGTTCATGGACGCTGGCGACGACTGTGGTCAGTGGCAGGTCCAGGGTGGTGGCCAGGTGGGTCAGGGCGGCCGTCTTGCCGATGCCGGGCTCACCCCAGAGGAGTACGGGCAGGTCGGCCGCCACGGTCAGGGTCAGGGCTGCCAGCTGGGTGTCGGGGCGCGGTTCGGTGGTGGTCGCGCCGAGCAGAGCGAGCAGGTCGCCGGCGACGTCGAGCTGAGGACTGGTTGCAGGCATGGTCATCACCGTTGGGTTCGTGGCGGGTGAAGTGGGGGGTCCGCGATCAGCGGTTTGTCGCGTGCCGCGAGCGCTGGCGTCGCGCACCTGAGCGGCGAGGTTCCGGCGCGGTGGGGCCCCGCTCGGCCCCGATCAGGCCGGCCCGGAACAGGCCGTGGGTTATCCGCCGCTGCGCGGCGGTTTCGAGTTCGTCACGCAGGGACCCGTCGCGCAGAAGCGCTTTGGGGCCGAGCAACGCCTCGACGGTGGCCAGCGCGCCGGCGGCGTCCCCGTGGTCCAGGCGGGCCCGCACGTCGGGCAGGCAATCGGGCTGTCGATGCGCCTCGTCGATCGCCCGCAGACAGGGCAGCGGGGTCCCGGTGAGCGCGGCCAGCAATTCCTCCCGGCGGATCTCGGCCGGGTCGTGGTCCAGTGCGGCGAGCACGCCCCCGACCAGGCCGATGCGATGAAGGGCGCCTCGGCACGGCACCAGGCGCGGCAGTTCGGCGCGCTTCGGTGCGGTGGGGCCGGTCGACACCGGATGCTCAGGCACGAGCGCCGACGCGACCAGCGGGTGCAGCCGGTCGGCCTCGACCAGCCCGGCCCGCAGCAGCGCCAGATCGGGCAGCACCCAGGTCGCCGCGTCGGGCAGCACCGGCAACCCTGGCCCGCCCGATTGGGAGACACGTGCCGAAGGCGACTCGTCGTGCCCGGCCGGGGCCACCTCAAGGACCAGCCGACGTCCGCCGCCGAGTCGCACGGTGACAGCTCCGCCGGTACGCCCTTCGGCACGGAGCAGAAGCGCCGCCTCAGCCACCCATCGGTCCGTCGCGTGCCCGGACGCCCGCGCCGCCCCTCCCCACTCGTCGGGGACGACCGAGGCTGGGGTGTCCCACGGCAGCCGGTCCGCACCGGATCGAGTCCGCAGCTCACCGGCCCGACGCGCGTCCCACAGGTGACGATGCAGGTCGAGCCGGAATCGCCGGTCGGGGTGAGGATGCGCGCCGGACCCGCGGCGCGACCCGTCCCACAACCCGAGGCTGATCCGCTGCCCGGCGTCGGCCCAGGCCGGCGGAGTCCGGGCAACCAGGTGCACCGGGCCGCCGCCGGGCCGCTCCGGGTCGTACCGGGAGAGCGAGACGATCAGGCCCGGACGCAGCAGACCGTCGGGAGCGACCCTCGGCAGATGCCAGCGCAGCAGGTCCGGGGCCAGCTGACGGAGGTCGGCGCGGACCCGTGCCGCCAGCTCCCGACCGTGGCGGCCGGCGAGCGCGCGCAGGTTGATGTCGGCATCGACACGCGCTGCGGCGCACGCCCCGGCCCAGTCACCGACCCGGCGGCGAGCGGTCGCGCGCTCGATCATGGACGGCGGAACGGCGAACTCGCGCACGCTCTGCCAGAAGGACAGTCGAGAATCCGCATTCGCGGCCCGGGAGTGCATCAGCACTCACCGTTCGCGGATCGGACCCCCAATCTGAAAAGAGAGGAAGTGATCATCGCGGCGGAGCATACCGCCGGGACGCCGGCTCCGCCAGAGCCTTCGCGCCGTCTCAGCGGTGGGACCTGTCGGGACGAGGCGCGCAGGCGGGCGAAGTCGTCCGCGAGACAGTCGAGATATCGCGAGTACTCCATGCCGGACAGCTCAGCACACCGCACCGACAACCACCCGGTCCCGCGCCCACGCCGGTCTCCGCCGCGTACGGCCGGGGCCGGACCGTGCGGGCCGGCCCCCGAGGCGTTCAGGCCGCCGGGCGTACGCGGTAGGCAAGGTGCGTGACGCCGTCGCCCTCGACGACGCGGAACGGGCCGTCGAGCTGCAGTGGCGCGATCGTCAGGCCGGCGAAGAACGGAATGCCGGCGCCGAGCACGACCGGGACGAGGTCGACGTGCACCTCGTCGAGCAGGCCGGCCTCGGCGACCTGGGCCGCGATGGTGCCACCGTTGACGCCGACCTCCTTGTCACCGGCGAGCGCCTTCGCCCGGTCGATGGCGCTGGCGATGCCGTCGGTGACGAAGACGAAGGAGTCGCTCTCCGGCTCCCAGCCCTCCGGCACGGTGTGCGTGACGACCACGACGGGCACGTCCATCGGGTGCCGGCCGCCCCAACCGTTGGTCATGTCGAACAGCCGCCGGCCGACGACAAGCGCCCCGGTGCGCGCGTTGAGGTCCCGCAGGTGCTGCGCGCTCGCTGCGGACGTCCGGAACGTCATCTCGGGGTTGGCCGTCGGCGTCTCGACATCGCCGCTGCCGTACCACCGGAAGAGGTGCTCGAAGCCGCCGTGGGAGGCGTCCGCGATGTAGCCGTCCAACGACATCGTCGCCCCGGTCGTCACCTTCGTCATCGGTCCACTCCTTGGTGTGTCGGTGTCAGCCTGCCGGTGGGGCCGGTCGTGCCCGGCCCTCACCCCACGGTCGAAGCAGGCAATGCCGTCCTCGACACGGCCGCCGAACTTTTTTCGGCCACGTCCGGACCGCCGCCGGTCAGCCCCGGTCGAGCTGCACGCCTCGGTGGATGTGGTCACCCTCCGGTGCGGTGACGACTGTTCAACGGATCTGGGCGGCGACGGCGACGGCGGCGACTGTCGCCCCGGTGTCGTTGAGGTGCAGGGAGTCGACGTCGGCGTACGCCAGTCGCAGGGCGTCCCGGTCGGTGGGATCGGCGAGGATCCGGTCGAGGTCGACCACGGCGTCGTACTCGCCGCTGGTGCGGATCCAGCGGTTCACCTCGTCGCGTACCGCCTCTTTCTCCTGGGTGTAGCCGTACGAGCCCTTGAAGGGCGGCAGCGTGGCGCCGACGACGGTGACCCGGTGGGCCCGGGCGGCGCGGATCAGCGCCCGGTGGCCGTCGATGAGCTGTCCGGCGGTCACCACCGGCGAGGCCCCGCAGCCGAAGTCGGGGTAGCCGCCACCGTCGATGTCGTTGATGCCGATCAGAACGACCACCGACCGGACGCCCGGCTGCCCGAGCACATCGTGGTGGAACCGGCCGACGCCTCGCTCGCCGAAGCACTGTGAGTCGGCAAGCAGTTTGTTGCCGCCGATGCCGGCGTTGGCGACCGCCAGGGGGCGGCCGGTGGCGACCAGCCGCTCGGCCAACTGGTCGGGGTAGCGGTTGTCGGCGCCGGGGGTGGAGCCGTAGCCGTCGGTGTGCGAGTCGCCGAACGTCACCACCGTGCCCAGGGTGTGCGGTGATCCGGCGACGTCCACGCCGGCCAGGTGGTACCGGGACTGGCTGGTCTCGCCGGCGAACGCCGCCGCGCGGTGGTCGAAGCGGTGATCGCCCGCCGCGCGGTACGAGGTGGTGAGCCCGTCCTGGTGGTAGGTCGCCGGGCCGGTGGGGCCGGCGAAGTACAGCGTGACGGTCAACGACTCCAATGCCCGGACCGGCAGGAACACCGGGTCGGAGGTGGTCTCGGCGCCGATGGGCACGCTCGTCGAGCGCCGCTGGTCGAAGGTGACCGGTCGCAGGGTGCCGGGCCGCACCGCCGCGCCGACGGAGCTGCGGCCCACGGTGGCGCCGGTCAGCCGCAACGGTTGGCTGCCGTAGCGGTTGGACACCCGGATCCGGATGCGGGAGCCGGCCGCGGTGACCCGGACGACCTGCCGGACCGACTCGTCGGCGAAGCCGGGGACGGACCAGTTCGGGCCGAGCCAGTCGCTGCTCGGCACGGGGTGGTGGTGGGCGACCGACCAGGCCGCCGACCAGCCGCCCGGCCCGTCGGGTCCGGTGGGCGCGGCGCTCGCCGGGGTGGCCGACGCCAGCAGGAACAGGGCGGTGAGGACGGGAAGGAGGCGACCTGTCGACATCGACACGGGACTGTCCTTTCGGGAACGGGTGGGTGGACCCTCGGGGCCGTCCGCGACGGCCGACCGATGTGGTTCACCCTGCGCCGACCGCCTTACCGTTTCTTTACGGCCGGCCGGCCGGCCGACCCACCGCCACCGTCGGGGCCTCGTGCGGCAGGTCAGGGGCCGTATCCTGGCCGCCATGCGGTTCGGGGTGCTGGGTCCGTTGACGGTGTGGACCACGCACGGCGCCGTGGTCGCCGTCCCGGGGTTGAAGGTCCGGACCCTGCTCGCCTCGTTGCTGCTGCACGAGGGGCAACCGGTGCCGGCGGATCGGCTGATCGACCACCTGTGGGGTGACGCCCCGCCGACGAATGCCGCCGGCGCGCTGTCGGCCAAGGTGTCCCAGCTGCGCCGGGTGCTGGCCGAGGCCGAGCCCGGCGGTCGGGAGCTGGTGCGGTCACCGCCGCCCGGCTACCGGATCCTGGTCGGCCCCGACGAGGTGGACGCCTGCCACTTCCAGCGCCTGGTGTCGGATGCACGCGGTGTTCAGGACGTACGCGCGCGCGTCGCGCTCTTCTCGGCGGCGCTGACGCTGTGGCGGGGGCCCGCGTTCGCCGACTTCCGCGACGAACCGTTCGCCGCCGCCGCGGTCGCCGGTCTGGAGGAGCAACGGCTCTCCGCCCTGGAGGACTGTCTCGACGACCGGCTGGCGCTGGGCGAGCACGCGAGCGTCGTCGGTGACCTCGGCGACCTGCTGGTCCGGGAGCCGCTGCGCGAACGTGCGCGTGGACTGCACATGCGCGCCCTGTACCGGGCCGGACGACAGTCCGAGGCGTTGCGCAGCTACGACGAGCTGCGCGTCCGACTCCGGGACGAGTTGGGGCTCGATCCCGGCCCCGACCTGGTCGCGCTGCACCGGGCCGTCCTCGCCCACGATCCGACGCTCGCCGTACCCCCGGCGGCGACGGTCGGTCCGCCCCGCGGCGCGGCGGACGGGGTCGCCTCCGCGCGGCCGAACCTGCCGACCCCGTTGACCGAGCTGATCGGTCGTGACTCGGCGGTCGCCGAACTGGTCGCGGAGCTGGGGCACAACCGGCTGGTCACACTCGTCGGCATCGGCGGGGTCGGCAAGACACGGCTCGCTGTGGAGGTGGCTCGCGCGGGGACGTCCGCATACGCCGACGGGGTGGCGCTGGTCGAGCTGGCGGGCGTCGACCGGTCCGACGCGCCCGAGACGGTGGACGCGTTGGCGGGGCTGGTGCTGGCGGCGCTCGACGTACGGGACGCGACAGAGGCGGGCAGGGCCGTCGCGCCGGTGGACCGGCTCACCCGGCTGCTGGGCGACAGGCGACTCCTGCTCGTGCTGGACAACTGCGAGCACCTCGTGGACCCGGTGGCGGACCTGGCCGCCGCTCTGCTGGGCGCGTCACCCGGGGTGCACGTGCTGGCGACCAGCCGCGAGCCGCTCGGGCTGGCCGGTGAGGTCGTGTGGGCCGTGCCGCCGCTGCCGGTGCCCGACCCGGCCGACGGGACGGACCTGGCCACGCTGGCACGCTCCGACTCGGTGCGACTCTTCGTCGCCCGGGCCGCCGCCGCGGATCGCGGTTTCACGCTGCGTGTGGAGAACGCGGTGGCGGTCGCCACCGTGTGTCGCCGGCTCGACGGTATCCCGCTCGCGCTGGAGTTGGCTGCCACACAGGTGCGCGGGCTGGGTGTGCGAGGGCTGGTCGCCGGGCTCGACGACAGGTTCCGGTTGCTGGGCGCCCGGCATCGGGGCGTACCGCCTCGGCAGCGGACGTTGCTGGCGATGCTCGACTGGAGCTGGCAACTGCTCACCGAGCCGGAACGGGTGGTGTTGCGGCGGCTGGCCGCGTACGCCGACGGCTGTGACGTCGACGCGGTGCGGGCGGTCTGCGCGCCCGACGTCGTGCCCGCCGCGAGCGTCGCGGATCTGTTGGCCCGCCTCGTCGACCGCTCGTTGGTCGTCGTCGCGCCCCGCGAGGGCACACCGCGCTACCGGCTGCTGGAATCCGTCGCCGCCTTCGGCCTGGACCAGCTGCGCGCCGCCGGAGAGCTGCACGACGTTCGCTCCCGGGCCCATCGCTACCAGGTGGAGCTTGCCGAGCGGGCACACGAGCGTCTGCACGGTTCGGAGCAGCGCCGATGGCTGCGGCGGCTCGACGCCGAGGCCGTCAACCTGCGCGCCGCGCTGGACGCGGCGGTACGCCAGCGTGACGCGGACCTCGCGCTGCGCCTGGCCAACGCGCTGAGCTGGTACTGGTTCCTGCGGGGCCGGTTCGCCGAGGCGCGACGGTGGCTCGCGGCGGCGCTCGACTGCCGGCCGGGAGGCGGGGCCGCCGCCGGCGCCCGTGCCGCCGCGTGGCACCTGGGGTTCGCCCTCCTGTCCGGCGACGTCGCGGACTGGGCGACGCGCCACCGCGCGGTCCTGCGGCGCTACGCCGACGTCGACGATCCGCACGGCCGGCTCCGGGCGCGGTGGTTCCTCGCCTACGCGGAGGTCGACCTCGGTGACGTGACGGCCACCGGCGACCTGCTCGACGAGGTGCTGGTCGAGGCACGCGCACTGGCCGACGAGTGGGTCGTGGCCGCCACCCTGAGCCTGCGCGCCAAGCACGCGCACGTCCGGGGGGACGCGGCCGCGGTGGCGCGCGACGGCGCCGAGAGCGCCGCGCTGTTCCGTCGGCTCGGTGATCGGTGGGGGGTGTTGCAGGCCACCGAGTGGCTCGGCGCCCAGGCGGGCATGGCCGGTGACCACGAGCAGGCCAACCGACTGTACGAGGAGGGGTTGCGCGTCGCGGAGGACCTGGGTCTGCGGTTCGAGATGTCCGGCCAGCTCTGCTGGCTGGGCTGGGTGGCGTTGCAGCGCGGCGACTACCCCCGGGCGCGGCAGCTCAGCGGACGGGGGTTGCGGCTGGCCACCGAGCAGGGTTCTCCGCTCGGCATCGTGTTCGCGGAGCTGTGCCTCGCCGCCGCCGCGCGCCGGGAGGGCAGCCTCGACACGGCGGAGGCGCACCTGCGGAACCTGCTCGACGCCGCCGCGCGCCAGCAGGACGGGCCGGGGCGGCCGCTCTACCTGACCGGGGTCCTGGGCGAGCTGGGGTACGTCGCCGAGCTGCGGGGCGACCCGAGGGCGGCCCTGGACTGGCACCTGCGGGCCGCCGAGGTCGCCGCGGAACTCGGCGCCGAACAGGTCCCCTGGCAGGTCCTGGTCGGTGTGGCCGCCACCGGTGGTCGTCCACCGGATGCGGCCCGTCTGCTCGGCGCGGCGGCGGCGAGCCGGGAGGCGACGGGGCTCCCGCTGGCCCTCGCCGACCGGCCGGACGTCGAACGGGCGACCGCCCTGGCCGTGGCGGCGCTGGGCGACGAGGACTTCGCCACGGCCCACGAGCAGGGGCGGCGGCTGTCGCCCGACGAGATCCGGCAGGCCGTACGCGCATTCACGGGCGGGAACGCACACCGGCTCGCGGCGGTGTCCAGCAGCGGTCGCGGATGCGCAGCACCAGGCCGGTCGTAGCGTGGAGCCCATGAGAACCACCACTCTGGGCAGTGCAGGGCCCGAGGTCGGCGTCATCGGTCTCGGGTGCATGGGCATGAGCCACGGATACGACATCAGCGGCCCCCGCGACGACGACACCTCGATCTCCGTGATCCGGCAGGCGCTGGACCTGGGCGCCACGCTCGTCGACACGTCCGACGTGTACGGGCCGTACACCAACGAGGAGCTGGTCGGCCGGGCGCTGGCCGACGGCCACCGGGAGCGGGCCGTCCTGGCGACCAAGGTCGGGCTGGTGGCCACGTCCCCGACCGGAGGCCCCGGCAACTCACCGAAGATCGGCAACAACGGCCGGCCGGAGCACATCCGCGCGGCGATCGACGACAGTCTGCGCCGCCTCGGTACCGACCACGTCGACCTCTACCAACTGCACCGCGTCGACCCCGAGGTGCCCATCGAGGAGTCCTGGGGCGCGATGGCGGAGGTCGTCGCGGCGGGCAAGGCGCGGCAGATCGGCCTGTCCGAGGTGTCGGTGGACCAGATCGCGCGGGCGCAGGCCGTGCACCCGGTGGCGTCGGTGCAGTCCGAGCTGTCGCTGTGGACCCGGGACCCGCTGGCCGAGGTGCTGCCCTACTGTGTCGCGCACGGCATCGCCTTCCTGCCGTTCTCCCCGCTGGGCCGAGGTTTCCTGACCGGCCGGTTCACGTCGTTCGACGACCTGCCGGCCGACGACTTCCGTCGCGGCCTGCCGCGCTTCCAGCAGGACGCGCTGCGGGCCAACCTGGCCATCGTCGCCCGGGTCCGGGAGGTCGCCGACCGGGCGGGCGTCACACCCGCGCAGGTCGCGCTCGCGTGGGTGGTCGCCCAGGGCGAGCGGGTCATCCCGATCCCCGGCACCAAGACGCCGAAGTACCTGGTGGACAACTGCGCGGCCGGCGACGTGCGGCTCGGCGCCGACGACCTGGCCGACCTCGACGCGCTGCCCACCCCCGAGGGCGGTCGCTACTGACCGATCCGGCGGCCCGGCGCTCAGCCGGGCCGCCGGGCCGGCACCGGTGCGCCGAACCGGACCCCGACGCCGGGCGAGTAGAGCACGCTGACCGGCGGCCCGACCGGCGCCGGTAGCCCGGCGGCGACGACCAGTTCGTCGTCCAGGTGCAGCAGCTCGGCCCGGTGCAGCGGCCAGCGGGGGTGCCAGTTCGGCAGGTGCAGCGTGCGCCCGTACGCCCGGGTGTGCAGCCCCCACCGGGCGGTGACGAAGTGTTCCAGGGGGGTGGGGTCGGCGATCGGCTCCCCCACCCGGACCGCCAGCCGGCTCGTCGTACCCGCCGGGCCGGGCCACCGACGCCGGCACCGGTAGGTGAGGCGGTCGCCGTCGCGGTCCAACCGCATCCGCGACCAGAGGTACGGCAGACGCAGCGTCGCCCGCGCCACCAGCACCGGCACCAGGCGGGACGCGTCGAGCGAGCGGAACACGACGGCCCGTCGGCCGGTGTCGTCGACCGAGTAGAGCCGGACGTTCGTCTCGGCGAAGGTGCCGAAGTACGGCACACCGGGACCGCGGCCGAAGCCCAGGCCGACCATCCGGAAGCCGATCAGGCCGACGTAGCTGACATCGTCCAGCGTGTCCGGGTGGGTGCCGGCGGGCAGCAGCGGCGCGACGGTCTCCGGGTCGACGGCCCAGTGCAGGAAGGTGAGGTCCTCCCAGCGCTGCCGCAGGAGCGCCCAGGGGAACGCCTGCCGGGGCGCGTGGTCGACCGGTTCGATGTCCACACCCTCATCCTGAACCAGGGCCGGTCATCGTAGGCTCCGGAAGAAGGCCCTGATGTCCGCCGCGTGCGCCAGCGGCTCGTCCATCGCCACGAAGTGGCTGCCCGGATTGCCCTGGGGCCAGTGGACGATGGTGTTGTCCCGTTCGGCGAGGCGGCGCATCAGCGGGGTTCCGCCGCCGTAGACGCCCGACGGCACCCGCCGCTGCCCCTGGGGCCAGGCGAAACCGCCGTCGTCGGCGATGGTGAGCCGCTCGTACATGGGCCACGAGGAGGTTCCCGAGGTGCCGGTGAACCAGTAGAGGCTCACGTTGGTGAGCAGCTGGTCCCGGTCGATGGCCTGCTCCGGTGTCGGTACCGTCACGGTGAACTCCTTGAACTTCTGCATCATCCAGGCCAGCAGCCCGACCGGCGAGTCCGTCCAGGCGTACGCGAAGGTCTGTGGCGCGGCCCGCAGCAGCGCGTGATGGTCCACGCCGCCGCTCATCCACCGCTGCATCTGTTCCCACTCGGCGCGTTCCGCCTCGCTCAGGTCCGCGACGTCGGCGGCGGTCGGAAAGCCGAAACCACCGTCGATGTGCACGCCCACCACCTGCTGCGGAGCCACCCTCGCCACCGCGGGCGCGACGTACGCGCCGAGGTCGCCGCCCTGGGTGCCGTAGCGGTGGTAGCCGAGGCGGCCCATCAGCTCGGCCCACATGCGAGCGAGCCGGTCGATCGTGAACCCGGCCGGTGGCGCCTGCGAGAAACCGAAGCCGGGCACCGACGGCGCCACCACGTGGAACGCCTGCGCGGGATCCCCGCCGTGGGCACGCGGGTCGGTCAGCGGGCCGATCAGCTCGGTGAACTCGACCACGGAGTTCGGCCAGCCGTGCGTCAGCAGCAACGGCAGCGCGTCGGGTTCCGGCGAGCGGACGTGCAGCAGGTGCACCTCCAGGCCGTCGATCTCGGTGACGAGCTGGGGAAAGTTGTTCAGGCGTGCCTCGTGCGCCCGCCAGTCGTAACCGTGCGCCCAGTGCTCGGTCAGCTCGCGCAGGTAGTCCACCGGCACCCCCCGGTCCCAGCCGGTGCCGGGCAGCGAGCGGGGCCACCGGGTGCGAGTGAGCCGGTCCCGCAGGTCGTCGAGGTCCGACTGGGGGATGTCGATGCGAAATGGCGTCATGCCGGAAACGCTAGGGCCGATGTAGGTCAGGAACTGGCACACATCGCTGGCATTGTGGAGCCATGTCCGACACCCCCGCCCGACTGCTGGGCCTGCTGTCGCTGTTGCAGACCCCCCGGGAGTGGCCTGGTAGTGAGCTGGCCACCCGGCTCGGCGTCAGCCTGCGCACCGTCCGCCGCGACGTGCAGCGGCTGCGCGACCTCGGCTACCCGGTGCAGGCGACGATGGGCGTGATCGGCGGGTACCGCCTGGTCGCGGGCAAGGCGATGCCGCCGCTGTTGCTCGACGACGAGGAGGCGGTCGCGATCGCTGTCGGTCTGCGTACCGCCGCCGGTCACGCGGTGGCCGGCATCGAGGAGGCCTCGGTACGGGCGCTGGCGAAGCTCGAGCAGGTGCTGCCGTCCCGGCTGCGTCAGCGCGTCGGCGCACTGGGGGCGGCCACCGAACCGCTGCTCACCTGGGGTCGGCCGACGGTCGACCCCGAGCACCTGAGCGCCCTGGCCGCCGCCGTCAACAGCCGCGCGCAACTGCGGTTCACCTACCGCCGTCGCGACGGCCTGGACGGCGAACGGCTCGTCGAGCCGTACAAGCTGGTGTCGGCGGGCCGGCGCTGGTATCTGGTGGGCTACGACAACGACCGCGACGACTGGCGGATCTTCCGGGTGGACCGGATCACCGACCAGCGGCCCACCCGGACCCGGGTCGCCGCCCGGCAACTGCCCGCCTCCGACGCTGCGTCCTTCATGGCGGAGAAGCTGCTCGAGCTGACGCCTGTCTACCGGGCGGTGGTGACGCTGCACGCGCCGGTCGAGCGGATGGCCGGCCCGCTGGGCGGCGCCGGGGCCGACCTGGAGCGGATCGACGACACGTCGTGCCGGTTGCGCAGCGACGCCGACACCCTGGAGTGGCTGGCGTGGCGCCTGCTGACCCTCGGTTGCGACGTCGAGGTGCACGAGCCGCCGGAGTTGATCGCATACCTGCGGCAGATCGGCGCCCGAGCCACCCGGGCGGCCGGCCCGCAGGCTGCGGAGAAGGGCCGCCCCACCCTCGGCGAGGGCACGCCAGCTCGCCGTACGCTTGAGTGAGCAGAAGCGTTCAGAACAGGCGGTTCGGGGAGGAACTGGGCGTGACGCAGGGTGACGCGGGGCTGGTGGCACTCGCGCAGGCGGGCGACGCGGGGGCGCTCGGTGTGCTGCTGACCCGACACGAGGCCGGGATGCGGGCCGTCGCGCTGAGCATGCTCGGTTACGGACCGGACGCCGAGGACGCGGTGCAGGACGCCCTGGTGACGGCGCTACGGCGCATCGGCGAGGTCCGCGATCCGGCCGCCGTCGGCCCGTGGCTGCGCACGATCGTCCGCAACAACGCGCGGATGGCCCTGCGCGGGCCGCGCCCCGTTCCGGTCGCCGAGCCGGACTGGTTCGCCCAGCCCGCCACCAGCCCCACCCCCGAGGAGGCCCTGGACTCCGCCGCGATGCGCGACTGGGTGTGGCACGCCCTCGGGGAGCTGTCCGAGCCCGACCGGCTGGTCACCCTGCTGCGCTACTTCAGCGACGCCTCGTCGTACGAGCAGATCGCGGCCGTGTGCGGCGTGCCGGTCGGCACCGTCCGCAGCCGCCTCAGCCACGCCCGCCGGGCCCTCGCCGGTGGTCTGCGGACGGCGGCGACCGCCGCGCACGCCGACGTCCGCGCGGCCGGCGACGCCCGCTGGCGCGAGGGCCGCGACATGATCGACACGGCGATGCGGGGCGACTTCGACCGGGTCGTGCGGGAGAGCTGGTGGCCGGACGCCGAGATGGTGGTGCCGGGCGGGCGACGCGGTGGCCGCGACCTGGCGATCCGCGGCATGACCAGCGACCTGGAGGCCGGGATACGCCAGCGGCTGCGCAACGTGGTCGCCAGCGGCGACGTGCTGATCTGGGAGACCGACCTGATCAGCCCGCCGGACGATCCGGAGCACTGCCCGCCGGCGGCGCTGTGGCTGCAGCAGCTGCACGAGGGGCGGGTACGCCGGTTCACCCTCTTCCACCCCGTCGCGGCGCCGCTCTGAGAAAACGTCGCCGACCCAGCGAACTTTCCCCTCGACCCGTGCATCTGGTTCGTGCCAGTCACCAGCCGCGCGGCGGACACCCGCCGCACGGGTCACGAATCGGGAGATAACTCATGGGTTCCACCAGCCACGACGTCGACGCCCTCGCACCGGGTACGCACACCTTCACCGTTGACGGCGTCGAGCAGGTCTACCACGTCGCCGGCTCCGGCCCGGTGTGCGTGGCGCACTCCGGCGGCCCCGGCATCGAATGGGCCTACCTGCGGGCGCCCGGCCTCGAGGAGCACTTCACGATGGTCTACGTGGAGCCGGTCGGCACGGGCGCGTCGGGGCGACTCGACAACGCCGACTACTACCGCCTCGTCACGTATGTCCGGTTCCTCGACGCCGTCGTCGCGCACCTCGGCGAGCCCCGGGTGTACCTCCTCGGCCACTCGTACGGCGGCTTCGTCATTCAGCGGTACGCCCTGGACCACCCGGACCGGGTCGCCGGCCTCGCCCTGTACGACACGTCACCCGTCACCGGCGCCGACTTCTGGGCCGAGGCGATGGCCAACCTCGCCGCGTACCCGCAGCGGCACCCGGACCGGCCGGAGGCGGCGGAGATCCCGGCCGCCTTCGCGCAGATCGGCGCCGCCACCGACGACGAGTCCCTGGGCACCGCCCTGCGCGCCGCCCTTCCGGTGTACTTCGCGGACTTCTGGTCCCGGCAGGCCGAGTTCGCCCCGTTCCAGGCGGCCGTGCGGATCTCGGCGGCGCCGGCCGGCGCGCAGGATCCGACGCCCTTCGACGTGCGCGACCGGCTCGGTGAGATCACCGTGCCGGCCGTGGTGATCGTCGGCGCGTACGACTTCATCTGCGGCCCCCGCTACGCCGAGGAGCTGCACGCCGGCCTCAAGGACTCGCGCCTGGTGGTGCTCAAGGACAGCGGGCACTTCGCGCACATCGAGCAGCCGGCGGAGTTCACCGAGGCCGTGGTGGAGCTGCTGAAGCGGTGACGCTCGCGCCGCCCCCGAGGTCCGTTCGTCACAGCGGGCAGGCCTCGGGGGGCGGCGGCGTTGCACAGTCCTAGGCTTGGCACTTCGCTGCGCCGTGACGAAGGAGAAACAGCCGTGAGCCAGACGGATTCCGTCGACGAGTGGAACGTGGCCGAGGACGACGGCGTGCTGGACGCCTCCGACACCCTCGACGACGACCGCGTCGGCGACCCCCTCGACACCGGCATCGTCGCCGCGGACCACTGGACGGCGGCGAACCGGTTCGGCACCACCCCCGCCGAGGAGCGGGCGGGTGAGTCGTTGGACCAGTACCTCGCCCAGGAGGAGCCGGACGTCGACCCGTACGCCGAGGGCGGCGACGACGAGGACGAGCTGACCCGCCGAGGGTACGAGACCGAGGCGCGCGCGGGCCGTCTCGTCGAGTACGACGAGGGCGTCCGCGAGGACGACGAGGCCGAGTCGGTGGCGTGGGACGCCGGGATCGACGCGGGCGCCGCCAGCGCCGAGGAGGCGGCGGTCCACGTGATCGAGGACCCCGACGGCCCGGGTGACGGTCCGCTGCGCTGACCGACGCACCGCCGCGCTCGACACCACGAGGGGCGTCGAGCGCGGCGGGTGATCGAGCGTGTCGGTCAGTGGATGACGACGGGCGTCCTGGCCTGCGCGGACTCGTCGTCGCCGAGCGGCTGCGCGGGCGTGCGCCGGCGCGGCAGCAGGGCGGCCGGGATGAACGTGGCCAGCACCAGTGCGAACGCCACCCAGAACGTGTGGGCGAACGACCTCGCGGCGAAGTCGAGGCCGCGCTCGATGATCGACGGGTCCACCGGCATCTGCTGGAGGATTTCCGGCCGCTGCTGGGCGGCGATGGCCAGCCCGGCCTCGGTGATCGGCTTGCCGCTCGGGTCCACCGCGCCGGGGATCGGCCGGGAGCCGTTCAGCTCGTTGGTGAGGATCACCGACATCACGGCGGCGCCGATCGAGCCGCCGATCTGCTGGAGGATGTTGACGAGCGTCGAGCCACGCGCCACCTCCTGCGCCTGCAACGTCCGCAGCGCCGACGTCATGATCGGCATCATCGTGCCGCCCATGCCCAGGCCCATCACGAACAGCGAGCCTTCCAGCAGCCAGTACGAGGTCTGCGGGTCGACCTGGGTGAAGCCGAAGAACCCGACGACGATCAGCGCCAGCGCGAACGGAACGGTACGACCGATCGGCACCCGGTCGGCCAGAATGCCGGCGATCGGCATGGTGATGACCGCGCCGATGCCCTGGGGCGCCATGAGCAGACCGGCGGCCAGCGTGGTCTCGCCGCGCACCTGCAGGAAGTAGCTCGGGAACAGCAGGCCGGCACCCATGAACGCGATGATGAACACGAACAGCGTCACCGAGGCGATGGTCAGGCTGCGGTTGCGGAACAGCCGCAGGTCGAGCAGCGGGTGCCGGGGCTTGAACGAGTAGAGCACGAACGCCACCACCAGCGCGCCACCGACAAGCATCGGGGCCCACACCTTGGCCGCGGAGAAGGTGCCCGCCTCCGGCAGCGACGAGACGCCGTAGAGGAAGAGCGCGAGACCCGGGGACAGCATCAGCATGCCGAGGAAGTCGAAGGACTCCGACGGCTCGGGGGCGTCCTTCGGGAGCGCCATCTGCGCGTAGATGAGGGCGACGACACCGATCGGCAGGTTGATCAGGAAGATCCAGTGCCAGCTCGCGGTGTCGATCAGCCAGCCGCCGAGGATCGGGCCGCCGATCGGGCCGAGCAGCATCGGGATGCCGAGGACGGCCATCAGCCGGCCGATCCGGTGCGGCCCGGCCGCCCGCGTCATGATCGTCATGCCCAGCGGCATGAGCATGCCGCCACCGAGGCCCTGCAGGACGCGGTAGCCGATCAGCTCGCCGATCGAGTCGGCGGTGGCGCAGAGCCCGGACCCGATCGTGAACAGGGCGAGCGCCACCATGTAGAGGCGTTTGGTGCCGAACCGGTCGGCCGCCCACCCGCTGAGGGGGATCACCGTGGCCAGGGCGAGCGTGTAGCCCGTCATCGTCCAGGCCACGCGGGCGTAGGACGCGTCGAACTCGGTCTGGAACGTGGGCAGCGCGACGCTGACCACCGTCACGTCGAGGATCGACATGATCGCGCCAAGGACGACGACACCCGCCACCTTGAGCACCGCGGCGTCGAGCTTGTCCGATGTCGCGACGGATTGCTGTGTCACAAACTCTCCTGAGGTCGGTTGATCCGGCGGATGGTGGGCGGTGGCGTATGCCGCGCCGACCAGGCGCGGGACGCGACGTGCCGGGGCGGCGACGCGCGGAGGCAGACTATCCGTGGACTGTGACGGTCTGCCGCCGGATTTCGTGACGACCGCGTGGCGGAACCGATCGGCCCCCCGACGGGAACCGGTCGTCGGGGTGTCGATCAGCCGACGGACCGACTCGGCGCGCGCACCCGCGCCGACCGCCGCCGCCGGCCCCGGCGACGGCCCCCGGAACAACGCGGCCGGGGCCGGCTGTTGCACTCGAGGTGCCGATCCACCTGCGGGTGGGAGGAGGAGTCACAGTGAACCGCCCACAGCTCGCCAGCTTCCTCCGCACCCGACGCGAGGCGCTCCAACCCGAGGACGTGGGTCTGCCCCGAGGTCAGCGCCGACGCACCGGTGGTCTCCGGCGCGAGGAGGTCGCCGCGTTGAGTGGTATGTCCACCGACTACTACAGCCGGCTGGAGCAGCAGCGCGGGCCGCACCCCTCCGAGCAGATGCTTGCCGCCCTCGCCCGCGGCCTGCGGCTGTCGCTCGCCGAACGGGACCACCTGTTCCGACTCGCCGGTCACGCCGTCCCGCACCGCGCCGTCCGCGCCGACCACGTCAACCCGGGGATGATGCGCATCCTGGACCGGATGCACGACACCCCCGCCCAGGTGGTGAACCACCTCGGGGAGACCCTGGCGCAGACCGCACCGGCCATCGCCCTGCTCGGCGACGAGACCCGGCACACCGGACTGGCGCGCAGCGCGCACCACCGCTGGTTCACCGACCCGGCAGCGCGACAGCTGCACCCCGGCGAGGACCACGAGACGCAGAGTCGACTTCTCGTGGCGCACCTGCACGAGTCGTACACCCGCGACGGCCGGGGCTCGCGGGCCGCGACGCTCGTCGACGACCTGCTGGCCCGCAGCCCGGAGTTCAGCCGCCTGTGGCAGGAGCACCCGGTGCCCGGCGGCTACTGCCCCGTGAAGCGCTTCCTGCACCCCGAGGTGGGGGCGCTGGAGCTGCACTGCCAGACGCTCGTGGATCCCGACGCCTCCCAGACGCTGTTGGTCTTCACCGCCGCGCCGGGGTCGGAGAGCGACGAGAAGCTGCGCCTGCTGTCCGTCATCGGCGGCCAGCTCGTGCGCCCCTGAGCGCATCCGGCGCGGCGAAGACATTGATATCGATGGGTGCGACTGTAATGATTAACACACTTTACAGTTGTCTTCGCCGCCCGGAAGGACCCCGACATGGCGCGACGATTGGCCGGGCCCACGCCCCGCCGCCCCCGTATCAGGTTGGCCGCCACGCTCGCCGCGGCCCTGCTCGCCGTGCCGACCGGCCTGTTCGTCGGCGCCTCCGCCGCGACGGCCGCCGCCACCGGCGCCATCACGGGGTACGGGGGCAAGTGCGTCGACGTGGCCGCCGCGAACCCGGCCAACTCCACCCCGGTGCAGCTCTACACCTGCAACGGGTCCACCGCCCAGCAGTGGACGGTGGCCGACGACGGCACCATCCGAGCCCTGGGCAAGTGCCTCGACATCGCCGCCGCCAGCACCACAAACGGCGCCCGGGCGCAGATCTACGACTGCAACGGCACCGCCGCGCAGCAGTGGTCGTCCAGCGCCGGGCAGGTGGCCAACCCGACCTCGGGCAAGTGCCTCGACGCGACCGGCCCCAGCTCCGCCGACGGCACGCCCTTGCAGATCTGGAGCTGCACCGGCAGCGCCAACCAGCTCTGGACCCTGCCCAGCGGTGGCACCACTCCCCCGCCGTCGACCGGCTTCACCCACCCCGGGGTGCTGGTCAGCCGCGGCCAGCTCGACTTCGTCCGGGGACGGGTGCAGGCGGGCGCGCAGACCTGGGCAGCGGCGTACAGCCAGATGATGAGCAGCCGGTACGCGTCGCTGTCGCGCACCCCGGCGCCCCGTGCCGTCGTCGAGTGCGGCTCCTACTCCAACCCGAACAACGGCTGCACCGACGAGCGCGAGGACGCGATCGCGGCGTACACCGACGCGCTCGCCTGGTACCTCACCGGTGACTCCCGGTACGCGCAGAAGGCGATCCAGATCATGGACGCCTGGTCGGCGACGATCACCTCGCACACCGGCAGCAACGGGCCCCTGCAGACGGGCTGGGCGGCCTCGACCTGGCCCCGTGCCGCCGAGATCATCAAGTACACCTACGGGAGCTGGCCCAACGCCAACCGGTTCGCCACCATGCTGCGCAACGTCTACCTCCCGGTGGTCCGCAACGGCTCGAACAGCAACGGCAACTGGGAACTGACAATGATGGAGGCCGCCGTCGGCATCGCCGTCTTCCTGGAGGACCGCACCGCCTACGACGCGGCGGTCACCCGCTTCCTCAACCGCGCCCGCGCCTTCGTCTACCTGCCCAGCGACGGCGCGCTGCCGTACACGGTGCCCGGCAGCGGCCTGGACACCAGCTCGGAGATCATCGGCTACTGGCAGGGCCAGTCCACCTTCGTCGCCGGCCTCGCCCAGGAGACCTGCCGGGACTTCGTCCACACCGGGTACGGGATCTCCGCCATCTCGCACGTCGCGGAGACCTCCCGCATCCAGGGCCGCGACCTGTACCCGCAGGTCGGCGAGCGGCTGCGGCAGGCCCTCGGCTTCCACTCGCGCTACCAGCTCGGCGAGGCGGCACCGTCCTGGCTCTGCGGCGGCACCCTCACCCGGGGCCTCGGCCCGATCACCGAGGTCGGCTTCAACGCGATGGCCAACCGGCTGGGAAACGTCATGACCAACACGCAGACCCTCACGCTGCAACAGCGACCCGCCGGCACCAACAACCTCTTCGTCGCCTGGGAGACGCTCACCCACGCCAGCAACCCCAACTGACCGCGCCGGCCCGGCGACCCGCCTGCGTGGGTCGCCGGGCCGGGCGGTGGTCAGCCCTCGATCCCCAACGCCACCACCGGGCTGACCCGCGACGCCCGCCGCGCCGGCAGCACGCCGGCCAGCGCGGTCAGCCCGACAAGCGCCGCGAAGAGCCCGACCAGTTGCAGCACCGGCAGCGACAGCGGCGCGTTGAGCCCGAGCGCCCGCACCACCAACCAGGAGTACGGGACGCCGAGCAGCAGACCGAAGCTCGCACCGATCACCCCGTACAGGCCGGACTCGACGGTGAGCATCGCCCGCAGACCCGCCCGGGACAGGCCGACGGCGCGCAGCAGCCCGGACTCGCGTACCCGCTCGACCACCGACAGCGCGGTCGTGGAGCCCACGCCGACCACCGCGATCAGCACGGTCAGGCTGACCAGGCCGGCGGTGATCCCGACCAGGGCGTTCAGCATCGCGTCGTTGCGATCCCGCTCGTCGGCGAGCACCCCGATGCCGAGCCCGGCGCCGTTCCCGATCGCCTGCCGCAGCGCCCGCAACCCGGCGGTGCGACCGTCCTCGCCCGCGACGGCCGCGTCCGCCAGCAGACCGGTGTACGCCGTCGGCCCGCCGATCCGGTCCAGGTCTGCCCGGTCGACGAGGATGCCCGCGTACAGGGGGCCACGGTCGGGCAGGACCGCCGCCACCCGTACGTCGACCGTCCGGCCGTCCCGGGCGAGGGTGACGGTGTCGCCGGCGTGCAGCCCGGCGTTGCGGGCGGCCCAGTCGCCGAGCACGATCCGGCCGGGTCCACGGTCGGCGAGGTCGCCCTGCGCCACGTCCAGATCGGCGATCCTCGGCAGCGCCGACATGTCGAGGTCGGTCGTCGAATACCCGGACTCGGCGTCGCCGAGCCGTTCGGCGCCCCGCATCAGCACTACGTCGTAGACCATCCGGTACGGCACCACCCGGGTCAGCGCGCCGTGCGCCGCCCGCGCCCGCGTCACGACGGCCACCGGCACGGTCGCGCCCTCGCTGCCGGACACCTCGAAGTCGGCAGGCGCGGAGAGGGCCATGTCGCGATCGGCGACGACCCGCATCGACGCGCCGCCGATGAGCACGCCGGAGATCAGGGTCACGCCGAGCGCGACCACGACGGAGACGGCGGCGGCCCGCCGCGGCGTCCCACCGATTCCGCCGACCGCCAACCGCCCCAGCGGGCCGACCTGGCGCAACGGCCAACCGGCCACGGCCAGCACCGGGCGCACCAACAGCGGCCCGAGGGCGACCAGGGCGAAGAACGCAAGCGCTCCCGAGGTGACAAGCAGCAGCAGCGCCGCGCTCGGGTCGTAGGACTCCTGATCCGGCGTCGGCAACCGCCGCACCGCCGCGACGCCGGCCAGCAGCGCGCCGAGCACCAGCAGCGCTCCGGACACCAGACGCGGGACCCCGATGCCGCGCCGTCCGGCGGTGACGCTTGCCGCTCGCAGCGCCTCCAGGGGCGAGACCCGGGCGGCGGAGAACGCCGGCGCCAGGACCGCCACCACTGTGACGACGACCGCGCCGAGCACCACCGCTACCGCCGCCCCCGGCGACAGGCCCGGCGACGAGACCGCCAGGCCCGAGGCGCGTAGGGCCATGGGGAGGAGCTGGCCGACGGCCAGGGCGCCGGCGACTCCCACCACGCCCGCGACCAGCCCGGTCAGGGCACCCTCGGCGGTCAGCGCGCCCACCAGCGCGCCGCGGCCCGCGCCCACCGCCCGCAGCAGCGCGAGGTGCTGCATCCGCTGGGCGAAGACGATGCGGAACGTGGAGGTGAGCACCAGCGCCGCGGCTACCACCGCGACCGCGACGAACATGCCGACAAGCGCGAACAGCCGTCCCACCTGCTCGGCCGCCGCGTTGGCCTCGGCGTCGCGCACCTGCGCGCCGGAGCGGATCGGCTGATCGGCCGGGACCGCCGCGGTCACCCGCCGGCGAACCGTCTCCGCCGCGCCGGCGGCCGTCCGCACGTCGATCCGCTCGACGGTGCTCACCTGACCCCACGCGGCCACGACGTCGTCCGGGGCGTACGCGTCGTAGCCACCGTCGTCCGGGGTGTCGACCACGCCGGTCACGGTCAGCGGCGCCCCGGTGGTGCGCTCGCCGCCCGTCCCGGTGGTCAGGGTGCCGACAGCCAGCCCCAGCCGCTCGACGGTACGCCGAGTCACCGCGATCTCGCCGGGCTGGTCCGGGTAGCTGCCCTGGACCAGTCGGACGGTCGCCAGCGGGCCGGCACCCGGGTCGGCCCGCAGGTTGAGGTAGCCCTCCGCGAGGGAGACACCGACGGTCATCCGGCCCACCGCCTCGGTGACGCCGGGCAGGGCGCGGACGTCACGCAGGGCCGCCACGGTGGGCGGCGGCTGCTCCGGGTCACCGATGACGAGGTCGGTGGCGGCAGGGGTGCCGCTGAGGTTGTCCCGCGCGGTCCGTTCGGTGACGTCCTGCGCCAGGACGGTGCCGAAGACGACGAACGACGCGACGAGGATCGCCAGGCCGGTCAGGATCAGGCGGCCCGGGCGTCGGGCCGCGGCGATCACCTGGGTACGCAGCACCGTCGCCCTCATGCGGGGACCGCCAACTCGCGCAGCGCGTCGGTGACCGAGCCCTGGTTCGGCGCGTCGATCTCGCCGGCGACCCGGCCGTCGGCGAGCAGCACCACGCGGTCGGCGTACGCGGCCGCGATCGGATCGTGGGTGACCATGACGACCGTCTGGCCCAGGTCGCGTACCGAGTCGCGCAGGATGGCGAGGACCTCGGCCCCGGAGCGGGAGTCGAGGTTGCCGGTCGGCTCGTCGGCGAAGACGACCTCGGGCCGCGACACCAGGGCCCGGGCCAGCGCCACCCGCTGTTGCTGGCCGCCGGAGAGTTCGCTGGGCCGGTGCCCGAGCCGCTGCCCGAGGCCCAGCACGTCGACGAGGTGCGCGAGCAGGTCACGGTCGGGTTCCCGGCCGGCGAGGTCCAGCGGCAGCGTGATGTTCTGCGCGGCGGTGAGCTGCGGCAGCAGGTTGAACGCCTGGAAGACGAAGCCGATCCGGTCGCGGCGTGCGCGGGTCAGGGTGCGGTCGGACTGACCGGTCAGCTCCGTGCCGCCGAGCAGCACCCGGCCGGAGGTGGCCGTGTCCAGACCGGCCAGGCAGTGCATGAGCGTCGACTTGCCGGACCCGGACGAGCCCATGATCGCGGTGAACTCGGCCCGGCCGAAGCCGACCGAGACGCCGTCCAGGGCACGCACCGCGGTGTCGCCGCTGCCGTACACCTTCACCAGGTCGACCGCGGCGACGGCGGCCTGCCCGATCGGCGGCGGGGCGTGGGGTGTCATGGGTTCCTCCAGTGGCTGCGATGTGACCCGGGAAGCCTCGCCCGCGTCGGGCCGGCGCCACATCGGCCCGCGGTCGGGGAATGTGGGTGCCGGGTCTGTCTTTCGGCCGATCTGCCCGCGCCGCCCGCGTGGCTACGCTGGGTCACGATGAACGCGCCGGGATTCTCGACATGGTGGGTACGCCTGGGTCAGCTCGCCGGTCTGGCGGCGCTGGCCCTGCTCGGTGCCTTCGATCTGCGCTATGGCCTCTACACCGGGGCGAGCGCGTTCGAAGCCCTGCGCGCGCTGGGGCAGGTGGTGTTGGCGGTGCTGACCGCGGTGGTCTGGCTGCCCGTGCACCGGCAGGGGTCCCGGTCGTTGCCGCTCGCGGCGTTCGTGCTCGGCGCGATCTCACTCGCCGTCACCTTCGGCTTCGTGGTGCTCAGCGCGAGCGGACGTTATCTGTTCGGCGGCAGCTGGGGGCTGGCCGAGTCCGCCGGGATGATCGCGGTGGTGTTCGTGGTGACCCGGTGGGGCGCGGCGCGGCTCGCTCCGTGGGCGGCGGTGCTCGCCGCGCTCGCCGCCGCCGCGTTGCCGCTGCGCGCCGGCACCGAGTACGTCTACGTGATCTTCGGGCTGCTTCAGGCGCTGGCCGCGGTCGGCGCCGCCGCCATCGGGATCTACCTGCGCGTCGTCGCCGCCGGGCGGGAGCGGGCCATCGCGCTGGTACGGGCCGAGCAGCGCGCCGAGTTCGCGCGCGACCTGCACGACTTCATCGCCCACCACGTGACAGGCATCGTGGTGCAGGCGCAGGGCGCCCGGTTCGTCGCCGAGCAGGACCCGCAACGGGTGATCGTCGCGCTGGAGCAGATCGAGCGAGCCGGCGCGGAGACGATGGCCTCGATGCGGCGGATGGTCGGCGTTCTGCGCAATCCGGACGCCCCTCCGGACGCCCCGCTGGCCCCGCTGGCCGGCGTGGCCGATCTCGCGCCGCTGCTGGAGGGCCACAACGGCACCACGACCACACCGGCCCGGCTGTACGTCGACGGCCCGCTCGACGGGCTGCCGGTGGAGGTGTCGACGTCGGCGTACCGGGTGGTGATGGAGGGGCTGACCAACGCCCGCCAGCACGCCCCGGACGCCCGGTCGGTGGCCGTGTCCGTGCGTCGTACGCCGGACTGGCTCCTGGTCCGGGTCGCCGACGACGGCGCGACCCCGCGGTCCGCTCCGGCCCGGGGGCACGGCTTCGGTCTGCTCGGCCTCACCGAGCGGGTACGCGCCCTCGGCGGCACGATCACCGCCGGGCCGGGCATCTCCGGCGGCTGGGTGCTCGACGCCGCGTTCCCGCTGCGGACGGCGGTGGCCCGATGATCCGGGTGCTGATCGCCGACGACCAGGCGATGGTCCGGACCGGCTTCAGCATGATCATCGGCGCGCAGCCGGACATGGCGGTGGTCGGCGAGGCCGCCGACGGGGTCGCCGCCGTCGAGATGGCCCGGCGACTGCGCCCGGACGTGGTGCTGCTGGACATCCGCATGCCCCGCCTCGACGGCCTGGAGGCGCTGCGGCTGCTCGCCGGGCCGGGCGTCGCCGACCCGGTGCGGGTGGTCGTGGTCACGACCTTCGACCTCGACGAGTACGTGCACACGGCGCTGGCCAACGGTGCCTGCGGCTTCCTCCTGAAGGACTCCGGCCCGGCGCTGCTCGTCGAGGCGGTCCGCGCGGCCGTCTCCGGCGACGCGCTGATCAGCCCGTCCATCACCGTACGGCTGCTGGAGCACCTCAGCCCACCCACCGCGCCGCGGGACGACGCCGGCCTGTCCCCGCGCGAACTCGACGTCGTGAAGCTCGTCGCGCGGGGCCTGACCAACGCCGAGATCGCCGGTCAGCTCTTCATCGCTGTCGGCACCGTCAAGACCCACCTCGCCAGCGTGCAGACGAAGCTCCCGGCCCGCAACCGCGTCGAGATCGCCGCCTGGGCCTGGGAACGCCGCCTCGTCGGCTAGACCACAGCACACCCTGCAACGGCCCGCGCCAGGGCAGCACGCACCAGGGCAGCACGCGCCAGGGCGGCACGCGCCAGGGCGGCACGGCAGCGACCCGGCGGTGGCCCGGCATGGCCGGGTCGCCCGGCAGCGACGCGTCGGCGGCCGCAGGAGGAGGTGGCAGGTGTGGTTCGGAGCCTTTGGAGCTGATGCCGTGAACGAATCAGCGGCACACCGTCGCCGCGAGCAAGCCGAGCCGTCCCGACCGCACGCGCCCCGGCCCCGCCCGCCCGTCCGCCTGTCCGTCCGTCTGTCCGCCTGTCCGCCTGTCCGCCTGTCCGCCTGTCCGTCCGTCTGTCCGCCTGTCCGGCCGTCTGTCCGCCTGTCCGCCTGTCCGTCCGTCTGTCGGTCCGTCCGTCCGCACGATCCACCCGCGCCCACCGCCCGTCCGCTGGCGATGTCGTGAAACGAATCAGCTCGAAAGGGAGTGACGACACCTCGCCCGCCGGCGCGAGCGGCAGCCGGGAAGCCACGCGACCGGGCGCCCACGGCGACGGGGCGTCCTTCCGCTCGCCGGTGGCCTAGCATCGACGGCAGTGAATCACGGGGCCCGCTGCGGACAACCGGAGGCGAGGGATTCATCGTGCGCGATCATCCAATCCGAAGTAGGCGCCGGCCGAGGGCTGTCGCCGTACTCGCCGTCGCCGCACTGATGGCCGCGCTGGGCACGGTGGGCGCGATCGGCGGGCCGGGCGCGAGCCCGGCGTACGCCGCAGCGGACGACACCGAGTCGCCCACCGCCCCCGGCCCGATCGCGGTCGTGGCCAGCGGCACCACCTGGCTTGAGCTGACCTGGGCCGCGTCGACCGACAACGTGGGCGTGGTCGGTTACGCGGTCTCGGCGCGGTTCGAGGACAACGGCCGGACGTGGTCGACCGACACCACCAGCATCCGCATCACCGACCTGGGGCCGTCGCGCACCTACATCTTCAGCGTCGCCGGGCTGGACGCGGCGGGAAACCGCTCGCCGTCGAGCCCGACGCTGCGGTTGACCATGGCACCGGGCGACGACCAGGCGCCGAGCGCACCGGGCCAGCCGGTCGCGTACGACGTCGCCGCCACCCTGGTGTGGCTACGCTGGGCCCCCTCGGTCGAGAACGTCGTGCTCGACCGGTACGAGGTGTACCGGGTCGACGCCGGCGGTCAGCTGACCCTCGTCAGGGAGCTGTACCAGTTCCCGCCCCGTCCCACCGACACCCAGGTCAGCGGGTTGTCGCCGAGCACTACGTACACCTTCGTGGTCCGTGCCCGCGACGAGGCGGGCAACTGGTCGGCGCTGTCGCCGCCGGTCACCGTGACCACCCTGCCGCCCCCGCCGAGCTGCGCGGTCCGCACCGTCGTCCGACAGAGGTCGGGCGGCTTCGTGGCGTACGTCTCCGTCAGCAACACCGGCACGACGGCGGTGAACGGCTGGACGATGACCTGGCGGTTCTGGGCCAGTCAGGAGTTGCGGGCCCTCTGGGGCGCGCAGGTCATCGACCGACCGAACAACGGTTACCTGCGGGTTCGCAACACCGGCCACAACGCGGTGATCAGGCCCGGCGGCACCGTGTCACTGGGCGTCGTCGCCACCGGTACGCAACTGCCCGAGGAGGTGACGCTGAACGGCGGCACCTGCGTGGTGGCAGACGAGTAACGCTCGCGTCCGGGGTCTGGCGTCGACGGCGACAACTTGCGACGCTAACGCTCGTGTATGACTACGACCTGTTGGTGCTGGGCTCCGGACCCAGCGGTCAGAAGGCCGCGATCGCCGCCGCGAAGCTCGGCAGGCGGGTCGGCATCGTGGACCGCCGCGACATGATCGGTGGGGTGTGCATCAACACCGGCACCGTCCCGTCCAAGACGCTGCGCGAGGCGGTGCTCTATCTGACCGGCCTGAGCCAGCGCGACCTGTACGGCAGCAGCTACCGGGTCAAGGAGGACATCACGGTCAGCGACCTGGCCGCCCGTACGCAGCACGTGATCACCCGACAGACCGACGTCATCCGCAACCAACTCGCCCGCAACCGGGTCGCGATGATCACCGGGACCGGACGCTTCGCGGACGCGCACTCCATCTGGGTCGACGCCGGCTCCGGGCGCGAGTCGAAGGTGACGTTCGACAAGGCGGTGATCGCGGCCGGCACCCGCCCGGCCCGCCCGGACAGCGTCGACTTCGACGACCGGACCATCGTGGACTCCGACGGCGTCATCAACCTCCAGGCCGTCCCCCGCAGCATGGTCGTGGTCGGCGCCGGCGTGATCGGCATGGAGTACGCGTCGATGTTCGCCGCCCTCGGCACCAAGGTGACAGTCGTGGAGCGCCGCGAGCGGATGCTCGAGTTCTGCGACGACGAGATCGTGGAGTCGCTGAAGTACCACCTGCGCGACCTGTCGGTGGCGTTCCGCTTCGGCGAGGAGGTCGCCGCGGTGGAGAAGCACCAGACGGCGGCGCTGTGCATCCTCAAGAGCGGCAAGAAGATCGTCGCGGACACCGTCATGTACTCGGCCGGCCGGCAGGGCCAGACCGACGACCTGGCGTTGGAGGCGGCCGGCCTGGAGGCGGACCGGCGCGGCCGGATCGCCGTCGACGCCAACTACCGCACCCCGGTCGACAACATCTACGCGGTGGGCGACGTGATCGGCTTCCCGGCGTTGGCGTCCACGTCGATGGAGCAGGGCCGGCTGGCCGCGCAGCACGCCTGCGGCGAGCCGATCCGGGAGATGCACGGCCTGCAACCGATCGGCATCTACACCATCCCGGAGATCAGTTTCGTCGGTCAGACCGAGGCCGAGCTGACCGACGCGTCGACACCCTTCGAGGTGGGCATCGCGCGCTACCGCGAGTTGGCCCGTGGCCAGATCGTGGGCGACTCGTACGGGATGTTGAAGCTGCTCGTCTCCCCCGAGGACGGGCGGTTGCTGGGGGTGCACGTCTTCGGCACCGCGGCCACCGAGATCGTCCACATCGGGCAGGCGGTGATCGGCTGCGGTGGCACGATCGACTACCTGGTCGACGCCGTGTTCAACTATCCGACCCTGGCCGAGGCGTACAAGGTCGCCGCGTTGGACGCCTCCAACAAGATTCGCAACATCACCCGCATCGACGGCTGAGCAACCGTTCCCTCCACGCGGCTGTCGGTGGCCTCCGTTACGGTGCCGGCACTGTTGACGTGCGGGAGGAAGAGGCAGTCGTGGGTGCATCCGCGTGGAGTTACTTCGTCGCGTACCAGCCAGACCTGGACGAGGCGTTGGACGCCCTGCGGGACAAGGTCTTCGCCGAGGGCGACTACTGGTGGGCCCATGGCGCCATCCCCAGTTCGGCGAGCGACTACCCCAACCGTCCCGCCACCTTGGCGGAACTCTTCAACGACGAGTTGGTACAGGAGTCCGGCACCCACTCGATCCTCGACGTCTACCGGGTGTTGGACGAGGGCGAACGGCCCGACTTCGGCACGGTTCAGCCGGTGAACGCCGCCGAGGCACTGCGCCATGCGGGCACCGAACGGCTGACCCGTGAGCATGTGGACGCGATCGAAGGGCTGGCCGAGCGGAACTGGTTCGGCCGTTGCGCCGTCCTGCACGACGCGCAGGGCAAGCCGGAGGAGATCTACTTCTGGGGCTTCTCCGGCGACTGACGCCCGGGCCGGCCGGTGCGGAGGGTCCGGGCCACCCTCCGCACCGGTCGGGGTTACGTCAGCCCGCCGCGCAGGTCGGGCTGAGGCTTCCTGCGGTGCCGGTGCCCTGGAAGCCGAACTCGGTGGACTGCCCCGCGCCGACCTGGCCGTTGTAGGAGACGTTCGTCCACGTCGTCGTGCCGGTGCTCCCCCTGTTGGTGGCGCTCCAGGCGTTGGTGACTGTCGCGCCGGACGGCAACGCGATCGTCACGGTCCAACCGTTGAGAGCCGACGAGCCGGCAGTCACCCGAACGTTCGCCACGAAGCCGCCGGTCCACTGGTTGACCGTCACCGTCGCGGCGCAGTCACCCGACCCCGGAGGCGGGGTCGTGGGCGGAGGAGTGGTGGGCGGTGGGGTGGTGGGCGGAGGCGTCGTCGGCGGAGGCGTCGTCGGGGGCGGCGTCGTCGGGGGCGGCGTCGTCGGCGGGGGCGTGGTCGGTGGCGGCGTCGTGCCGTCCAGCCCGAAGAAGCGGATCACCTGAGCCGCGTCGACAGGCAGGTTGTGCGTGACGCCCTGCATGCTGATCGCCTCGACCGGCGCCATCGGACCGCTGCTGCCGTAGCGGGTGCGGGTGTACCCGGACTGCGGGGAGTCGGTGTACGTCGGGGTCTGGCTGAGCCCGTGCACGTTGGTCCACTGCTTGATCTGCTCGCCGAAGTTCGGGTAGCGCAGGGTCTCGTCGCTGGTGCCGTGCCAGATCTGCATCCGCGGTCGCCGGCCGGTGTAGCCGGGGTACGCCCCACGGACCAGGTCCCCCCACTGCTGGGCGGTCTTGATGAGCTGACCGTTCGCGCACTCGCTGTTCCACTCCGAGGCGCCCCCGGTGGCGAAGCAGGCGAACGGCACCCCGGCGAAGGACGCGCCGGCCGCGAACACGTCGGGGTAGTCGCCGAGCATGACGTTTGTCATCATCGCGCCCGACGAGGTGCCGGTGGCGAAGACGCGGTCCGGGTCGGCGGAGTACCTCTGCTTCACGTAGTCGACCATCGACATGAGCCCGACCGGGTCGCTGCCGCCACCCCGGCGCAGCGCCTGCGGTGAGGCCACGTCCCAGCACTTGCTGCTGCGGGTCACCGACGGGTAGATGACGATGAACCCGTACCGGTCGGCGAGTGACGCGTACTGCGTGCCGGAGTGGAACGCGGGACCCGATCCGGTGCAGTAGTGCAGGGCGAGCAGGATCGCCGGCCGGGACGCCACCCGGTCCGGGACGTACAGGTGCATCTGGAGGTTTGTGGGGTTGGTGCCGAAGCCGGTCACCTGGGTGAGCGTCGCCGCGGACGCCGGCGTGGCGAATGCCAGCGCGGCGGCGGCCAGTGTCACGACCGCCGTGACGACGCCGACCATCCTTGTCTTCAGTGTCATGGTTCGCGATTCCTCGGGAGAATGACGCATGGAAGGGGGGTGAGTCGAGGACTGCCCTTCGCCCGACCGTGACCGCGGCTCGCGTGACCGATGTCAGCTTCGATCGAGCACAGTCGATTGTCAAGGTTTCCGGAAACCTTTCGGCGCAACGGATTGGGCGGCCACCTGCGCACGAGCACGGTCCGACGACACCGTTCACCATCGGTTGTCGGCGGGCTATTATCGGCACGTTCTCGATAAGCAAACCGTCCTCGCGTGACCCCCTGCGAACGTCCTCACCCGACTCCCGCAGGCACGAAGGAGATCGAGTGAAGATCGTCGACGCCCGGGTCATCGTGACCTGTCCGGGCCGCAACTTCGTCACCCTCAAGATCGTCACCGACGAGGGCGTCACAGGCGTCGGGGACGCCACCCTCAACGGGCGGGAGCTGGCCGTCGCGTCGTACCTGCGCGACCACGTGGCACCGCTGCTGATCGGCCGGGACCCCGCACGGATCGAGGACACCTGGCAGTACCTGTACCAGGGCGCGTACTGGCGGCGCGGGCCGGTCACGATGAGCGCGATCGCCGCGGTGGACACCGCGCTGTGGGACATCAAGGGCAAGGTCGCGGGCCTGCCGGTCTACCAGTTGCTGGGCGGGCGGTCCCGCGAGGGCGTCACGGTGTACGGCCACGCCAACGGCGAGACCGTCGAGGAGGTGCTGGTCGAGGTCGCCCGCTACGTCGACCTCGGCTACCGGGCGGTCCGGGTGCAGTGCGGTGTGCCGGGGCTGCCCAAGACGTACGGGGTCAGCGCCGACAAGCTCTTCTACGAGCCGGCCGACGCGGCGCTGCCCAGCGAGGCCACCTGGTCGACGCCGCGCTACCTGTCGCACGTGCCAGGCGTGTTCGCCCGGGTCCGCGACGAGTTCGGCCCCACCCTGCGGCTGCTGCACGACGTGCACCACCGGCTCACGCCCATCGAGGCGGCCCGGCTCGGCCAGAGTCTGGAGCCCTACGCGCTGACCTGGATGGAGGATCCGGTCCCCGCCGACCTCCAGGAGGGCTTCCGGCTGATCCGGCAGCACACGACCACCCCGATCGCCGTGGGCGAGGTCTTCAACAGCGTCTTCGACGCGGCGCAGCTCATCCGGGAGCAGCTCATCGACTACATCCGGGCCACCGTGGTGCACGCGGGCGGCATCACCCACCTGCGCCGCATCTTCGACCTCGCCGCGCTGCACCACGTCCGTAGCGGCTCACACGGCGCCACCGACCTGTCGCCCGTCTGCATGGCGGCCGCGCTCCAGCTCGACATCTCGATCCCCAACTTCGGGCTGCAGGAGTACATGCGGCACACCGCGCAGACCGACGAGGTGTTCCCGCACGGCTACCACTACGCCGACGGCTACCTGCATCCCGCCGAGACTCCCGGGCTGGGCGTCGACATCGACGAGGAGGCGGCGGCCCGCTACCCGTACGCGCCCGCGTACCTGCCGGTGAACCGGTTGGAGGACGGGACCGTACACCCCTGGTGAGTACGACGGCGGCGGTGTTCCGGCCGGCCCGGTCGGGCCGGCCGGATCAGTGGATGCGCCGCCCCCGCGCGTCGGGTATGCCGGACTTGCGGAAGAAGTACGTGTTGATCTGATCCCGCCACTCGGTGGCGCAGCGCACCTGCTCGTCGAGGCGTTCGGCCACCCGCTCGTAGACGGTCGGATCGATCATCCCGTTCAGGGTCTGCCACCGCCGCCGCATCACCGCCACCTCCTCGACGCCCGCGAAGTGGGTGTCGTAGATGTGCTGGATGACAGTGGACCCGCTGTGCAGGACGTGCGTGTACGGGACGTGGTGGAAGAAGAGCAGCAGCTCGTCGGGGCACGTCTGCGGCGACTCGTACACGTCGGCCCAGTAGGGCGGGTACTGGCCGGCGAAGCCGGTGCCCGAGGCGCGACTGCGGTCCACGCCGACGCCGTCGCGGTCGGCGAAGTGGTAGGTGCCCCACCGCGAGTACTCGTACCCGTCGACGTCGGGGCCGTAGTGGTCGCCGGGATGGACCATGAAGCCGACGCCCAGCGGGGCGGTGTACCGCTCGTACGTCCGCCAGGAGTCGTCCATGATCTCGTGCAGCGTCCGTCGCACCAGCTCCGGTTCGGCTGTCGCCGACGGCGGGAACGTCAACGTCATCCACTCGTCGAGGACCGCCGTCGCGTCGAGGCGCGGATCCCAGGCGAGCCTGCCGAACGTGTAGAGGTTGGCCTGCGCCAGCGGGTGCCCCGTCCAGAAGAGGTCGTCGCCGGTGTTGGCGACGGCCACCAGGCCGCCGCCCGTGCCGGCCTCCCCGGTGGCCACGTCGGCGATCGTCCGCCCGCCGGGCCCCCAGGGCGCGAAGCGCAGCACCTCGCTCCAGCACGGCCCGAGGTGGCAGACGTGCCGCTGCTGGCCCGTGTACTCCTGGGTGACCTGCAACTCGACAGCGATCCGGGTGGCCGGCATGGCGGCCAGCACCGGCGAGACCGGCTCACGCGTCTGGAAGTCCACCGGCCCGAACTTCACCTGGAGGACCACGTTGGTACGGAACCGCCCGTCGAGCGGAGCGAAGTGGTCGTACGCGGCCCGCGCCCGGTCGGTGGACCGGTCCCGCCAGTCCTGGTGGTGGTTGTAGACGAACGCCCGCCAGTGCACCACTCCCCCGTACGGGGCGAGGGCCTCGGCGAGCAGGTTCGCCCCGTCGGCGTGGTCGCGCCCGTACGTGAACGGGCCGGGTTGCCCCTCCGAGTCGGCCTTCACCAGGTAGCCGCCGAAGTCGTCGATGCGCTCGTACACCCGCCGGGTGGTGGCCGCCCACCAGGCGCGCACATCCTCGTCGAACGGGTCGGCGCTGGTCAGTCCACCGAGGACCACGGGCGCGGCGAACGTGACCGACAGGTGCACCCGGATGCCGTACGGGCGCAGCACGTCGGCGATCTCGGTTACGTCGCCGAGCCGGTCGGTGAGCAGCATCGCCTCGGCGCGACCCACGTTGACGTTGTTCACCGAGATCGCGTTGATCCCGCTGGCGGCCAGCAGCCGCCCGTACTCCCGGATCCGCGCCAGGTCCCCGCGCGGACGGCCCCCGGCCCAGAAGATCGAGCCGCCCGCGTACCCCCGTTCGACCTGACCCATCACCGGGTGAACCGCCACGTTGTCCCAGTGGTTCAGCATCCGCCGACGCAGCGCCGGCCGGTGCAGCTCGGGTGGACGGGCCGGGTCGAACGCCCCCGCGCAGAGCCGTACGACGTGGAACAGCCCGTACAGCAGACCGGCCGGCGCGTCGGCGAGCACCACCGTCAGCTCGCCGGCGCGGGCCAGCAGGAATCCCTCGTCGCCGAGCGTCGCACCGTCGGCGACGTCGACGAGCGCCGCCTCCGCCGCCGACCGCGCCGCCTCGACCGCGGAGTTGGGCAGCTCGTCGGCGTCGCGCAGGGTGAGCACCAGGTCGACCTCGACGTCCCAGGAGGGCGAATGCCAGACCCGCCCGCCGTAGCGGGTGCAGGCGCGTGTGACCTCGTCGAGGACGGTGTCGACGAGCAGCCCGTCGCCGTGCACGAGGACGCGGCGCGCGCCGAGGGCCCGGAACGCCTCCGGTGGGAGCCACGCGGGATGCACGCGCGGGTCCTCGACGCCCAGTGGCTCCGCCACGAACATCGACTCCTCCAGGTCCGTCGACTCGTGCGCGTTCACACGTCCTCCCGCTCGACGCGCACCTCGGCGGTCGCGGACAGGCTCATGCGGTGAACTCCTTCCGGATCAGGTGGATCATCGGGTCGCCGACGCGCAGGACCGCCAGGGCCACTACCGAGGCGAGCAGCGCCAGGACCGCCTCGGAGAAGACCGCGGTGACCCCGGCCGCCGCGGCGAGCAGCAGGGCGTTGCCGACGGTGACCCCGGGGGTACGGACGAGGAAGTGCACGGCCAGGCGCAGGACGTCGCGGGTGCGGAACTCGAACAGCGAGGTGATCACCAGCGCGTTCGCCGCGCAGACGGTCACACCCACCGCGATCAGGACCAGCGGCACCACCCACCACCTCGGGAGGCCGATCGCGCCGCGGTAGGCGAGGTTGAGCGCGAGCACTGTCAGCCACAGCACCGTCGGGGCCCAGACCCGCAGCGCGCCCCCGGCGTTGAGCCGGTAGCCCCGCCAGAACAGGGCGGCGGGCCGCAGGTCCGTCAGGTCGGGCGGTTGGTGGCGCAGGGCGTACAGGGCGGCGCAGACCGCCGGCCCCACCGGCAGCAGCAGGAGCGCGGCCAGCGGCAGGTTGCTGGGGTCGCGGCCGAGCAGCAGCAGCGGGAGCAGGCCGGGCAGCGTGGTGACGAGGAGCAGTACCTCGACCACGACCAGGATGTAGACGCGCGACGCGAACCGGGACAGGGGTCCGTCGCCGAACTGCCGCCAGGCGTGCGCGGTGCTACGCGTCATCTCGTCCTCTTCGTGCGGTGCGGTGCGCGGCTGACGGTGTTCGGCCGGTCCGGTGGTGGCGGGCACCACCGGACCGGTCGAGGGTCAGCCGTGGTCCTTCTGGTACCTGTCGTACGCCTTGTTGACCATGGTCAGGTAGGCGTCCATGTTCTTGCCCTTCAACTCGGCCACGTAGGCGTCCCACTGGGAGAAGTCGCGCTGGCCGAGCGCGAACTGCAGGGTCGCCTGGTAGACGGCGTCCTTCAGCGGCGTCTCCCACAGTGACGCCTGCTCCCGCTCCTCGTCGTTGAGCGGGTGCGGCGGGGGCACCGCGACCGGCGGACGGGCGTTGAGCACCTTCTGGAACTCCTGCTCCTCGGGAGCGAAGAAGCCCTGTACCAGCTCCGGCTTGCCGCCGTAGGCGAAGACGCCGTTGTAGAAGCCGAAGTCCTTCTGCAGATGCTTGGGCGCCTTCGGGTTCAGGCCGATGACGTTGACGTCGGGCGCCAGCTTGGGCTTGCCGGCGGCGTCCCGGACGAACGTCGTACCCTCGACGCCCCACTTGGCGAACTCCTGGCCGGCGTCCGAATACCAGAGCCAGTCGATGAACTGCATCATCGCCACGAAGTTCTTGCTCTCGCGAGCCTTCGAGGAGATCATCACGCCGTTCTCCAACCGGCTGGCCGGGTTGATCTCACCGGCCGGCCCGATCGGCAGCGGAATCTTGGAGATCTTCGCCTTGGGGTTGGTCTTGGCGAGGTCGGGCCGGTAGTCGTTCACGACGGCCTGCGCGTTGGCGCTGATCACGAAGGACTTGCCGTTGGCGAGCTTCTGCCGGGCCTGCTCATCGGTCTGGGTGAAGCTCTCCGGGTCGAGCAGCTTCTCCGACACCAGCTTGTTGAGGTACTGGAGCATCTGCTTGTACTGCTCCGTGGCGCCGGTGTAGACGAACTTCTTGGCGTTCGCGTCCCACGAGGTGTGCTGGAAGTTCCAGCCCGCGCCCTGCAGCCCGTACGACACGGCCAGGATGTTGAGCAGGTTGCCGGCCGGGTTGGGCTTGCTCCACCGGTCGGAGAACGGATACACGTCCGGGTACTTGGCCTTCATCGCCTTGAGCACCGTGTACAGCTCGTCCCAGGTCTTCGGGACCGCCAGGTTCAACTCGTCGAGGATGTCGGTCCGGATCGCCACCGAGTAGTCCTGCCAGGGCTTCTCGTGCAGCCCCGGCAGCAGGTAGAACTTGCCGTCCTCCTGGCGCCGCTGGTCGATCTCGGACTTGAGGTTCCACTTCGAGATCTTGTCCTGGAGGTTCGGCATCAGGTCGAGGTAGTCACTGACCGGCAGGATCGCCCCGGAGGAGACGTAGGCGTCCTCCTGGGCGGGGTACGTCTTCGGAATGATCAACGGAGCATCGCCGGCGCCGATCAGCAGGCTGCGCTTCTGCTCGTAGTCGCTCAGGGGCACGGCGACCGGCGTGAGCGTGACGTTGGCCCGCGACTTCAGCTCCTTCCAGAACAGCCAGTCGTCGCGCAGCGGGTAGTTCGGATGGTTGTTGTAGAGGATCGAGAAGGAGACCGGCTCGCTCGCCTTGAACTGCTTGCCGATGCCGTAGTCGGCCATCGCACCGGCCCGGTTCTCCGACAGGTCCTTGGCGTCGGACGGGTCATCGCTACAGGCGGCGATGCTGGTGGCCGCGAGCAGTGCGGCTACTGCCGCTGTCGCGGCGCGGCGCCACGATCGGTGGAGCATGGCGGTCCTTTCGGGTTCGCTGGAGGGAAATGGTGGACGTGCCGGTCAGCCCTTGACGGCGCCGAGCATCACGCCGCGGACGAAGTACCGCTGGACGAAGGGGTAGACGAGGAGGATGGGCAGGGTCGTGAGCACGATCGTCACCGACTTGAGCGTCGCGTCGGCCTGCACCTCGTCGGCCTCGGCGATCGCGCCGATGTTCTCCGCGCCGGTGGCCCCCGCGATCAGGTTGCGCAGGTAGACGGTCACCGGCCACAGCTCCTGCTGGTCCATGTAGAGGAAGGCGGCGAACCAGGAGTTCCAGAACGCGACGGCGTAGAACAGCACCATCGTGGCGACGATCGCCTTCGACAGCGGCAGCACGATGCGCAGCAGGATCCCGTACGTGTTGAGCCCGTCGACGGCCGCGGCCTCCTCCAGGTCGGTGGGCAGGCTCTCGAAGAACGCCTTCATCACCAGCAGGTTGAACACGTTTATCGCGTTTGGCACCGCGATGGCCCAGACGGTGTTCTTCATGCCCAGGCTCGTGACCAGCACGTAGTTGGGGATCAGGCCGCCGGTGAAGAACATGGTGAAGACCGCGATACCGACAAGCGCCGTACGGCCCCGCAGGTGCTTCTTGGACAGCACGTACGCGTAGCAGGTGGTCAGCACGATCGAGATGGCCGTGGCGACGACCGTGTAGAAGAGGGTGTTGCGGTAGTTCGTCCAGAACAGCGAGTCGTTGAGCACGAGCCGGTAGGTGTCCAGGTTGAACCCGAGCGGCACGAGGTTTACCTGGCCGCCGAGGATGTACCGCTCGTCGCTGAGCGAGCGGGCCACGACGTTGACGAACGGGTACAGCGTCACCACCACGACGATGGTGAGCACTATCGCGTTGCAGGCCTGGAAGACGCGGTAGCCCCGGCTCGGGCGGATGCCGCGCGGCCGCGCGGGGGCCGGCAGGCCGCTCGCGGTGGCGGTGTCGGTGGCGTCGACGGTCACCACAGGCTCGTCCCCACGGTGCGGCGGGCGATCAGGTTCGCCGTCAGGACCAGCGTGAGCCCGATGACCGCCTCGAACAGCCCGATGGCGGCGGCGTAGCTGAAGTTGCTGGACCCGAAGCCCATCCGGAACAGGTACGTGGAGAGCACGTCGGCGGTCGGATAGGTAAGCGGGTTGTAGAGCAGCAGGATCTTCTCGAACCCGACCGCCATGAAGTTGCCGATGTTGAGGATCAGCAACGTCACCATGGTCGGACGGATGCCCGGGAGCGTGACGTGCCAGGTCTGCCGCCACCGGTTGGCGCCGTCGATCCGCGCCGCCTCGTACAGGTCGTCGTCGACTGTGGTGAGCGCGGCGAGGTAGAGGATGGTGCCCCAGCCGACCGTCTGCCAGACCTCGGACGACACGTAGATGGTCCGGAACCACTCGGCGCGTTGCAGGAACGGCACCGGGTCGCCGCCGGTGGCCTGCACGATCTGGTTGACGGTGCCGTCGACCGAGGTGAGCTGCATGACCATGGCCGCCACGATCACGATCGACAGGAAGTGCGGCAGGTAGGACACCGACTGGACGAACCGCCGGAGCCGGCGGGCACGCACCTCGTTGAGCAGCAGCGCCAGGACGATCGGCAGCGGGAAGCAGAACAGCAGGGTCAGCGTCCCGAGCACAAGCGTGTTGGTGAAGACGTCCCAGAACGTCGGGTCGGTGAGGAACATCCGGAAGTACCGCAGCCCCACCCAGTACTCGCCGAAGATGCTTCCGCCCGGCTTGAACCGGCGGAAGGCGATGACGTTGCCGATCATCGGGAGATAGCGGAAGACCAGGAAGAACAGCAGCGGTAGGACGGCCAGCGAGTAGAGCTGCCAGTCCCGGCGCACCGCCTGCCGCCAGGTGCGGCGCCGACGCGGCGCCCGCGGGGCGGGGACGGTGGCCTCCGCCGGAGCACCGGGCGGCGCCGGTGGCGGTGGCCGTAACGTCTCGGATGTCATCCTCGGCCCTCCTGTGCGGAGTGCGCAACGGCCACGAGGGGCTCGATCCGCACCGACGTGAGTAGTTCTCGCTGGTGGCCGACCTGGCGCTCGGCCCCGGTCAGCCGCAGCGGCAGGGCCGCCGCCATCTCCCCGCTCGACCGCCCGAACCGCAGCTCCACCGCGCCGGGTTCGACGATGCGCCGACCGGACCGACCGGTGAACGACGCGACGTCGGCCGGTACGCCGAACGTCACGTGCGCCGCCGCGCCGGGCTCCAGCGGCACCCGGGTGTAGCCGACGAGCCGGATCACCGGGCGGGTGGTCTGTGCCACCGGGTCGTGCAGGTAGAGCTGCACCACCTCGGTGCCGGCCCGGTCACCCGTGTTCGAGACGGTGATCCGCACCCGCACCTCGCCGTCGACGGGCCACGCCGCCGCCTCGGCCCGCGTCCCACCCGCCGGCTCCACGACCGTGGCGTCGGACCACTCGAAGGTGGTGTAGCTCAGGCCGTGGCCGAACGGGTACGCCGGCGTCGGGTCGATCGAGGACACCTTGCTGCGGTGCCCGAGCGGCGGCGACAGGTAGGTGCCCGGCAGTCCACCGGCGTCGCGGGGGACGCTGACCGGCAACCGCCCGGACGGGTTCACCGCGCCGGTGAGCACCTC
The DNA here is from genome assembly GCF_000297395.2 of Micromonospora lupini str. Lupac 08. GTDB lineage: Bacteria > Actinomycetota > Actinomycetes > Mycobacteriales > Micromonosporaceae > Micromonospora > Micromonospora lupini. Next base: position 4,358,622 of record NZ_HF570108.1, read on the forward strand.
GGCGAGCGCCTGCCCGCCGAGCTGGCCCAGGAAGAACGCCTGCACGACGGCCGCCGCGGCGTCGAACTCCGGGCCGAGCGCGTACGGCCGGCCGGTCATCAGCACCAGCACGACCGGGGTGCCGGTGGCGAGGACGGCCCGGACCAGGTCGGCCTGCACGCCGGGCAGCCGCAGGTCGGCGGCGTCGCAGCCCTCACCGGAGGTGCCCCGGCCGAACATTCCCGCCCGGTCGCCGACGGCGAGCACGCACACGTCGGCGGCGGTGGCCGCGGCGACCGCGGCCGGGATACCCGAGGTGTCGTCGCCGGTGATGGTGCAGCCCGGCTCGTGGGTGAGCAGGGGGACGCGGCGGGCCAGTTCCTCGCGCAGCGAGGCGATGTCCAGGCCGAGGCCGTGGTCGCTGTGGTTGACGCCGACATGGTTCGGAAAGGAGTAGCAGCCGAGCATGGCCATCGGATCGTCGGCGACCGGACCCACCAGGGCGACGCGGCTCGCTACGGTCAGCGGCAGGGCGCCGCCGTTGCGCAGCAGGACGACGGACTCGCGGGCCAGGCGTACGGCGACGTCCCGGCTGGCCTCGTCGTCGAGGCGCAGGTCCGCCACGTCGTCGGGCACCGCGCGCCAGTCCTCGTCGAGCAGGCCGAGCTCGATCTTCTGGATCAGCACCCGACGCAGCGCCCGGTCGATGAGCGCCTCGTCGATCTCGCCGGCGCGGACCGCCGCCACCAACGGGTCACCGAAGGCGTCCACGGTGGGCAGCTCGACGTCGATCCCGGCGCGCAGGGCGAGGTGGGCGGCGTCGGCGGAGCGTTCGGCGACACCGTGCAGGGTCTGCAGGAACCGGACGGCGAAGTAGTCGGCGACCACGGTGCCGGTGAAGCCCCACTCGTCGCGCAGCAGCCCGGTCAGCAGCTGCTCGTCGGCGGCGGCCGGCATGCCGTCGATCTCGGCGTACGAGTTCATCACCGAGCGCGCCCCGCCGAGGCGCAGGGCCATCTCGAACGGCGGCAGGATGACGTCGGCCAGCTCGCGGCGCCCCATCGACACCGGGGCCAGGTTGCGGCCACCCCGGGAGGCGGAGTAGCCGGCGAAGTGCTTGAGGGTGGCCACCACGCCGGCGTTCTCCAGGCCCCGCACGTAGGCCGCGCCTGTCGTCCCCACCAGGTACGGGTCCTCCCCGATCGTCTCCTCGGTGCGGCCCCAGCGGTAGTCGCGGGTGACGTCGACGACGGGCGCGAGCCCCTGGTGTACGCCGGCGGCGCGCATCGACCGGCCGATCCGGCCGGCCATCTCCTCGACCAGGGCGGGGTCGAACGACGCGCCCCATCCCAGCGGGGTCGGGTAGACGGTGGCCCGCCAGGCGGCGAATCCGGTGAGGCACTCCTCGTGCACCTGGGCGGGGATGCCGAACCGGCTGGCGGCGACGATCTGCGCCTGGGAGGCGGCAAGCGACCGGGCGCCGAGCACCGGGTCGACGGGCGCGGTGCCGAACGGGCGGGTGAGCTGGCCCAGCCCGTACGCGATGACGCTGTCCCAGGCCGGTGTCTCGGCGACCATGTCGGACTGGTGGGGGGCGACGCCCTCGCCGGAGGCGTCGGCGCCGACCCAGACGCCGACGAGCTGGGCGATCTTCTCCTGCACCGACATCAGCGGGAGCAGCGCCTCGGCCCGCTCGGCCGGTGACAGCCGCGCGTCGCGCCACGGTGTGGCGTCGCGGGACACCGGTTCGCCGTCGGCGGGCACCTGACTTCTCATGCCGAGACCCCTTAGCTCCGGCCACGTTCCCGCACCCTCGTGGGACCGGTCCGTGGCGGACGGTGTGCGATCCGAAACTTTCCGGAAACCCAAGCAACCTTTTCGGCAACCTAAGTCCACCGCCCGGATGTAGTCAAGAGGCTCGATCGGTCGCGGGACCGCTCCCTCGTACGGCCAGTGGCAGCGGCCATTGCGCTCAGTCATGAACGAGCCCGGGAACCGCCCGGACCGCGCCCGATCCACTACCGCATCGACGGTCATGACCGGCTGATCGTGTTAAGGTCTCCCGAAAATTTCGACGCTGCATGAGGCTGCGATGACAGAGCACCGCCCGCTCGGCCCACCCGCCTCCACCACCATCGCGACGATCGCCCACGACGTCGGCGTGTCGGTCGCCACGGTGTCCAAGGTCCTCAACGGCCACGAGGATGTCGCCCCCGGCACGAGGGCGCGGATCGAGGAGAGTCTCGACCGTCACCAGTACCAGCGCCGTGCGCGGCGGTCGCCCGGCGCGGGGCGGATCGATCTCGTGTTCCACGAGTTCGACACCGGCTGGGCGATGGAGGTCCTGCGCGGCGCGGAGGCGGTGACGAGCGTCGCCGGTATCGGCCTCGCGGTCTCCCAACTCGACGGTGCGCACCGCCCACCGCAACGGTGGCTCGACACGCTGCTCAGCCAGCGCCCGTCGGGTGTCCTGCTCGTCCTCTGCCACCTGGCCGAGACGCAGCAACAGCAGCTGCGACGCCAGGGCGTCCCGTTCGTCGTGATCGACACCGACAGCGCGACCTCGGCCTCCGTGCCCACGGTCGGGTCGAACAACTGGAACGGCGGCCTGCTCGCCGCCCGGCACCTGCTGGAGCTGGGCCACCGGCGAAACGCCGTCATCTCCGGGCCGCCCGACGTGCTGTGCAGCCGGGCCCGGGCGGCGGGCTTCCAGCACGCGCACGAGGAGATCGGCTTGACGGTCGACCCCGAGCTGGTTCGCTACGGCAGCTTCTCCGCCGGTGCCGGGCACGCCCACGGCCTCCAGTTGCTGAACCGGCCGGACCGGCCCACGGCGATCTTCGCGGGGTCGGACACGCAGGCCATGGGGGTGCTCCGGGCCGCCCGCCAGTGCGGCCTGCGGGTCCCCGAGGACCTCTCGGTGATCGGGTACGACAACCTGCCGGTCGCCACCTGGACCGATCCGGCTCTCACCACCATCAACCAGCCGCTGCGGGACATGGCGGGCATCGCCACCCAGATGCTGCTCGACCTGGTCGGCGGCAACGGCCCGGCGACCAGCCGGATCGACCTGGTGACCGAGTTGGTCGTCCGGGAGAGCACCGCACCACCCCCCGCCCAGCCGCTCTGACCCTGCGAGGAACCGTGCCGCACTCCGACCCCGCCCTCGACGAGCTTGAGCGATACGTGCCGGCCGTCGCCGAGCCCGAGGACTTCGACCAGTTCTGGCGTTCCACCCTGGCCGAGGCCGCCACCCGTCCGGTGCTCGTGGACGTCCGTCCCGAACCCACCGACCTGCGCCTGCTCGACTCCTGGGACGTCACGTTCGCCGGCTTCGGCGGTGACCCGGTGCGGGCCTGGTACACCCGCCCGGCGGGTGTATCGGGACCGCTGCCCGCCGTGGTGGAGTACGCCGGCTACGGGCGCGGGCGCGGGCTGCCGCACGAGCGGCTGACCTGGCCGGTCGCCGGGTACGCGCACCTGTTGATGGACAACCGGGGCCAGGCCGGGCTGTACGGCGCCGGTGACACCGCGGACCCGCACGGCAGGCTCGGCGGCCCCTGGCCGGCCACCTGGGGAATCCTCGACCCGCACCACTACCACTACCGGCGTCTGATCACCGACGCGGTCCGGGCCGTCGAGGTGGTTCGCGCCCTGCCCGGGGTCGACGCGGGCCGGGTCGCCGTGCTCGGCAACAGTCAGGGCGGCGGTATCGCCCTGGCGGTGGCCGGCCTCGTCGACGACCTCGCGGCGGTGTTGGTGACGGCACCGTTCCTCTGCGACGTCCAGCGCGCCGTCACGCTCAGCGACGTGTCACCGTACGGCGAGATCGGCAGGTACCTGGCGGTGCACCGGGAGGCCGAGGGTGCGGTCCGACGCACACTGTCCTACGTCGACGGGGTGACCTTCGCCCGGCGGGCGACCGCGCCGGCGCACTTCGGCATCGGCCTGCGCGACACCGTCTGCCCGCCGAGCACCGGCTTCGCCGCCTACAACCAGTACGGCGCGGCGACCGGACGGCCCGTCCCGCCGCCGCGGGAGATGCACGTCTACCCGTTCAACGGCCACGAGGGCGGCGAGGCCGTGCACGTCCGGCGGCAGTTGCGCTGGCTCGCCGCGAGGCTCGGCCCGACTGACACGGCGAGCAGGGGCTGACCCCCTCGATTTACCACCGGCCATAGTCGGTGTTCGATCCATTGCCGGTGTTAGCGATAACAAGCTATGGTGCGTCCAGGCGGGGTGCAGGGCACATCCCGGCCGCGGCTCATCGATCCGTCGACTCCGACCGTCGATGACCAGAGCGTTCGACCAGCGGTGATGACGTCCGGGTTCCTGGTCCTCGCGCAGCTCACTCTCGCGTACCGTGCGGTTCCGCCTCGGCGGGCCGCCGTTGTCGTGCCCCCACCACCCGAGGAAGCCCCATGAGCAGACCGATTCCTGGCAACACCGTCCCCCCAGCGCCCGTCACCACCGCGACGACGACGCGGCCCCGCCGGGCCCGACTGTGGTGGGCGGCCCTGGCCGCCGTCGCGGCCATGACCGCCGCCGTCCCGGTGGCGACCGCGCCCGCGAGCGCCGAGTCCAACGGCGGGGTACGTGTCATGCCCCTCGGCGACTCGATCACCGACGGCTTCAACGTCGCCGGTGGCTACCGGATCGAACTCTGGCAGCGGTTCGCCTCCGGCGGCTACCGGATCGACTTCGTCGGTTCCGGGTTCAACGGCCCGGCCAGCCTCGGTGACCACGACCACGAGGGCCACTCCGGGTGGACCATCGCGCAGATCGACGCCAACGTGGTCAACTGGCTGCGCGCCACCAACCCGCGCACCGTACTGCTGCACATCGGCACCAACGACATGTACGGGGACACCTCCGGGGCTCCGGCGCGTCTGGCCACCCTGGTCGATCGCATCACCAACACCGCACCGAACGCGGACGTGTTCGTCGCGACGATCATTCCGAAGTCCGGCGCGGACACCCAGGTTCGCGGCTACAACGCGGCGATCCCCGGGATCGTGCAGACCAGGGCCGCCGCCGGCAAGCGCGTCCACCTGGTCGACATGTACCGCGCGCTGACGCTCAGCGACCTGGCCGACGGCGTCCACCCCAACGCCACCGGTTACCGCAAGATGGCCGTCGCCTGGTACGACGCCCTGCGCACGGTGCCCGGCAGCATCGGGGGCGACACGCCACCCACCACCGCGCCTCCGACCACGCCACCGCCCACCACCGCGCCTCCGACGACAGCGCCGCCCACCACCGCGCCCCCGACCACGGCACCGCCGACCACGCCGCCGCCGTCGGAGGGCTGCCGCGTCACGTACACGGTCAACGCCTGGAACAACGGGCTCACCGCGTCCATCTCGGTCGCCAACACAAGTAGCAGCGCGGTCAACGGCTGGGCCCTGGCGTTCACACTTCCGGGCGGCCAGAGCATCACCGGCGGCTGGAACGCCAGCTACTCACCGACCAGCGGGGCGGTGACCGCGCGCAACGTCTCCTACAACGGCACCATCGCCCCGAACACGTCTGTCGACATCGGCTTCCAGGCCACCCACACCGGCAATGCGGGTAAGCCGTCCGCCTTCACGCTCAACGGAGCCGCCTGCACGGTCGCCTGACCCTCAGATCGACCGCATGACCCCGCGGGGCGGGCGCACCTCCCCCACATCCTTTGCTCTGCTTCAATCCACGCAACACAAACGGTCTCTGACTGATGCGCCGGTTGAAGCAGAGCAAAGGGCCCGCGGACGGCCCTTGACCCTGCGCCGGTAACGCCAACCCGCCAGCCAACCAGCCGACGCAGCGCCGTGTGAGGCCGAACAGACGACGGGCAGCGGGGGCGACGACGGACCGCAGGGGGCGGCGACAGGCCGCAGGGGGCGGCGACGGATGTCGGTTCCTGTGGCGGGGTGACCGCGACCACGACGTCCGGCGGGGACGGTCAGCCGCCCGCCTTGCCATAGAGGCGGCTGACCGTCTCGGCGACGCACACGGGCTTGCCGCCGCCGTCGCTCTCCACGGTCACCGCCGTGACCATCTGCACCCCACCGCTGACCGGTGACACCTCCGCGATGACTGCAGTCGCCCGCACGGCGGCGCCGACCCGCAGCGGCGCGGGGAAGCGCACCCGGTTCAGCCCGTAATTGACTCCCATCGCGACCCCCTCGACGCGGTAGAGCTGACCGGCCAGCGCCGGCAACAGCGACAGGGTCAGGTAGCCGTGCGCGATCGTGGCGCCGAACGGTCCGGCCGCCGCACGGACCGGGTCGATGTGGATCCACTGGTGGTCGTCGGTGGCGTCGGCGAAGAGGTTCACGCGGTCCTGCTCGATCCGCTGCCAGGGGCCGGGCCCGAGGGTCTCGCCGACCGCGGTGGTCAGCTCGTCGACGGAGGTGAAGACTCGCATCGGGGTGTCCTTAGAGCTAGAAGGCGTTGACGCCGGTGAGCGCGCGTCCGATCAGGAGCTGTTGGATCTGGCTGGTGCCCTCATAGAGGGTGGCGACCCGGGCGTCGCGCAGGTACTTGCCGACCGGGTACTCGTCGATGTAGCCGTACCCGCCGAAGACCTGGACCGCGTTGTTGGCCGCGCGGACGGCGGCCTCACTGGCGAAGAGCTTCGCCACCGACGCCTCGGTGGCGAACGGCTGGTCGCGGTCGATCAGATCCGCGACCTGCCAGACCAGCAGGCGGGCGGCCGCCGTGTCGACGGCGATGGCCGCGAGCAGTTGCTGGACGAGCTGGTGCCCGGCGATCGGCTTGCCGAACTGCGTCCGCTGCCCGGCGTAGCCGACCGCCGCGTCGAGGCAACCCTGGGCGATGCCGACGCAGCCGGCCGCCACCGACATTCGTCCCTTGGCGAGGGTGGCCAGCGCCAGGCGGAAGCCGGCGCCCTCGGCGCCGAGGCGGGCGGCGTCGGGCACCCGCACTGCGTCGAGACTCAGCTCACCGGTGGCCTGCCCGCGCAGTCCGAGCTTGCCGTGGATCTCGCGCCGGGTCAGGCCCGGACTGTCGGTGGGCACCAGGAACGCGGTGATGCCCCGGTGTCCGGGACCGCCGGTGCGGGCGAAGATCAGGGCGACGTCTGCGGTCGTGCCGTTGGTGATGAACGTCTTCGTGCCGGTGAGCAGCCAGTCGTCGCCGTCGCGGACCGCACGGGTGCGCAGCGCGGCCGCGTCCGATCCGCTGTCCGGCTCGGTCAGCCCGAAACAGCCGAGCGCGGCGCCGGAGCAGAGCCGGGGCAGCCACTCGGCCCGCTGCGCGGCCGACCCGTGGGCGGCGATCGACTTGGCCACCAGGCCGAGTGAGACGGAGACGATGCCGCGCACGGCCGAGTCGCCCCGGCCGAGCTCCTCCAGGACCAGGCAGTACGCGAGGTGGTCGCCGCCGGAGCCGCCGTCGGACTCGGCGATGGTGAGCCCGAGGAAGCCCAGGTCGCCGAGCTTGCCGACGATTGCCGGGTCGACCGACTCGCGTCGGTCCCACTCGGCCGCGTGCGGCGTCAACTCACGGTCGACGAACTCGGCGGCGAGCTGACGGACCGCCGTCTGCTCGGCGGACAGGGTGAGCTCCATGACGCATAAACTAGCGGTGATAGTTTACGCCGTCCAGACCGGACGTCCCCGGGCTGCGTTCACCTGTCGGAGGCCAGACCGGCGTGCGGTTCGGCGGCGAAGGTACGCGCCAGCTCGGTACGGGAGCGGATGCCCAGCCGATGGAAGACGTTGCGCAGGTGGTGGTCGACAGTGCGGGTGGACAGGAACATCCGGGCGGCGATCTCCCGATTGGTGGCGCCCTCGGCGACCAGTTGCGCGATGCGCAGTTGCTGACCGGTCAGCAACCGCGCCGCCGGCAGGTCCGGCGGACCGACCGACTCCCCGGCGGCGCGCAGCTCGGCCGTGGCCTGCTCGGCCCAGCGGTCCGCGCCGAGCAGCGTGAACGTCTCCCGGGCCTGGTGCAGGTGCCCCCGGGCGTCCCGCGGACGTCGGCTGCGCCGCAGCTCCTGACCGAAGAGCAGCTCGGTGCGCGCCCGTTCGAAGGCGCCGTCCTCCGTCGGGTGCAGCCGCAGCGCGGTCCGGAACTCCCGCTCGGCCTCGACGCCGCCGCGGGGCGCGAGCAGCGCGTGACACCGGGCCGAGAGCGCGCGGCGCAGCGGGCTCGCGGTGCTGCTCGCCCACCTGTCGAAGGCAGCGAGCGCGGCCGTGGCCGCCGGCCGGTGCGGCAGGTGGGCCGCCGCCTCCACCAGGTACGGAGTGGCCATCACCTGGACGAGCACCTGGCCTCGCCCGGTGCCGAGCCGGGCCAGTGACGCCAGTCGGGCCGCCGCCTCGGCGTGCCGACCGTCGACGAGGTCGAGCACGGCCAGCGCCCACCCGGCGAGCGCGTGTGGTCGGCTGCCCGGCGTCGGCGTCGGGCCGATCTCGCGGATCCGCCGCAGGCTGCTCTCCCGGTCGGCCCGGACGGCGGCCAGCACGGCGAGCATGCCCAGGTGGACGTTGGCGCAGTTGAACTGCCCGGCGGCACGGGCGACCCGCAGCCCGTCGCGGGAGGTCTCCGCCGCCGCCTCGTGCCGCCCCAGCCAGTACTCGGCGACCGCGCGCAGCTCCAACGCCCGGGACAGCATGGACAGCTCGCCCCGCTCCCGGGCCAACCCGACGGCGCGCTCGGCGAGCCGGTGGGCGGCGCCGTCCACGGCCACCACCAGCCCCGCCGCCGCCGCGCAGGTGAGCGCCGTCGGGGTCAGCGCCGGCCCGGTCAACCGGCCGCCCAGCACAACGGCGCGGCGCAGTGCGGGCCCGGCCCGCTCGTGGTCACCCCGCAGCGTGGCCGCCACCCCGGTGACGAGGCAGGCCGTCAACTCCACCGCCGGCGGATCGTTCGGGTGTCGCAGGGCCGCGGCCCGCCGGCCGACCTCCGCGTACCGGTACTGGTCACCGGCGAAGCACACGGCCTCGCCGGCCCGCGCCAGCGCCTCCATGGCCACGGCGCGGTCGGTCCCGGCCACCGTACGCGCGGCGGACAGCAGCGTGGCCGCCGCGCCGGCGGCGTCGTCGCAGCGCAGTTGCAGCTCACCGCGGAGCAGCCCGGCGTGCCCGGTGACGGTCGGGTCCGCGCAGGTCGCGCGGAGGCGGTCGAGCAGGAGCCGGGCCTGGCCGGGTTGCCCGGCGGTCCAGGCGTACCGGGCGGCGGCGAGCAGGCGGGCAGCGGCG
>NZ_HF570108.1:4367909-4759679 GCF_000297395.2 Micromonospora lupini str. Lupac 08
CGGCTGCGCGAACGTGACGCCCCCGGGCTCGACGCGGACGAGGCCGGCGGCTTCGGCCGGGGCGAGCGCCTCGACGGCCAGGCCGGCGGCATCGGCAGCGCGAACGAAGGTCGCCGGGTCGTCGGACTCGTCGAGGGCGGCGAGCAGCAGCATCCGGCGGGTGTCCGGCGGCAGCCGGTCGAGGCGGGCCCGGTAGGCGCGGGCGAGCGCGCCGTCGGCCGGCGGCGCGGCCGGCAACGGCTCCTCCCCGCGCCACTGCCCCGGACTCAGCACCTCGGTGAGGTCCACGAGGGCCTGCGGGTTGCCGCCACCGACCGCGGCGAGCGTGGCCGCGACCGGCGCGGCGGGTCGCTCGGGCAGCCGGTCGGTGAGGACGGCGATGCTGTCCCGCTCGCCCAGCGGCGCAAGCCGGTGGGCGGGGATGCCGTCCACGGTGGCGGTGGCGTCCGCGGTGAGCAGGACGGCGGCCGGGAGGTGCCGCAGCCGGCGGGCGACGATCGCCAGCACCTGCGCGGTCTGCGGATCGCCCCGGTCGACGTCGTCCATGGTGGCGAGCAGCGGGCGTTCCCGGGCGGCCGCGGCGAGCAGATCGAGGACGGCCACCGACAGGGCCAGCCGGCGCTCGGGCGGGCAGCTCTCGCCGTCCAACGTCCTGCGCAGCAGGTGCCGTCGGGGCTCGGGCAGGTCGGCGACCCGGTCGAGCACCGGATCGAGCAGGCGTTGCAGGCCGGCGTACGGCAGCGTCGCCTCCTCGGGCAGCCCGGCCCCGGCGAGGACCGTGCAGTCCTTGGCGTAGCGGTGGGCGTAGGTGAGCAGCGCCGACCGGCCCGACCCCGGCTCGCCGTGCAGCAGCAGAGCCCCGCCGCCGCCGTCGCGCACGCCGTCGAGCAGAGCCCGGACGGCCCGGCACTGGTCGTCCCGGCCGCGCAACACGGTTATTTGCACTGAGTATGCAGTAACCATGTGCCCCAGTGTTACCCATCAGTCACCGGATGAAAAGAGGGGACGAGCCGGGATCAGTCGGTCGCGACCTCGGCCAGCAACGCGCCCACCGTCCGGGACATCACCGCGCGGGCCTGGTCCACGCCCAGCCCGAGGCCGTAGCGCAGCATCGACCAGGCCGGCCACATGCTCGCCGCCACCAACGCGTTGAGCAGCTGCTCACGCCCCCGCCCGGCGTGTGCCAGCTCGGCGGCGAAGAGGTGCTCGACCTCGTCGCGTACCCGGTCGATGTGCTTGAGGCGGTTGCGGTGCAGTTGGTCGGAGACCGGCTCGCGCATCTGCGCGGCCCGCGCCGACGGCGCGATGAGCTGGAGCAGCCGGGCCCGCTGCCGGCAGTACGCGTCGACCCGCTTGGCCAGCGGCAACGCCTGCGAGATCGGCCGGTACGCGGCGTCCTGCTGACGCAGCACCTCGGCGCCGCTCGCCTCGAACAGCGTCTCCATGTCCTTGAAGTTGGTCCAGAGCGTGCGCAGGGAGATGCCGGCCCGTTCGGCGATGCGTTCCCCGGTCGGCCGCAGGTCGCCCTCGGCGATGAGCGCCAGGTGCGCCTCGACGATGGCTGCCCGGGTGCGCTCGGCCCGGGCCGTCCGCCCGTCGACCCGCCCCGGAGCCTCGACCCTGTTCATCCGCCCCCGCCCCTTCACCGCCACGACGTCGCCCGGCTCCCCGCCGAGTCTAGACAGGCGATGATCTGGCAGCTCCGAGCGTGCACGGGCGGTCTCATCCGGACCTACCGGCAAGCGTGACGCCACCGTCGCAGACGATGGTCTGCCCGGTGATCCAGGCGGCGTCGGGACCGGCCAGGAAGGCGACCGCGCCCGCGACGTCCTGCGGGACGCCGAGCCGGCCGAGGGGGTACCGCGCGGCGACCTCGTCCTCGCGGCCCTCGTAGAGCGCCGCGGCGAAGCGGGTCTTGACCACGCCGGGGGCGACGGCGTTGACCCGGATCGCCGGTCCCAGCTCCACGGCGAGACTGGCGGTGAGGTGGTTGAGCGCCGCCTTGGTCACGCCGTAGAAGGCGATGCCCGGCGACGGCGCGAGGCCGGCGATCGACGAGACGTTCACCACGCAGCCGCCCCGCTCGGTCATGCCGGCGGCGCAGACCTCCTGCACCCAGCCCAGCGCCGCCACGAGGTTGACATCGAGGATCTTGCGGGCCGCTGCCAGGTCCAGTTCGGCCAGCGGGCCGTGCACGGGGTTGATGCCGGTGTTGTTGACCAGCAGGTCCACCGGCCCGAACGCCGCGCCGACCTCCCGTACCGCAGCGGCCCGGTGCGCGGGGTCGTCGGCCCGACCGGGCACGGCCACGGCGTACGCCGGGCCACCGAGGGCGGCGACGGCCTCGGTGAGCGCCTCGGGACGACGGGCGGTCAGGCCCACCCGGGCGCCCTCGGCGACGAGGCGTCGGGCGATGGCCAGGCCGATCCCCCGACTGGCCCCGGTGACGATGGCGACTCGACCCGCGAGCCGACCTGAAATTGCATTCACGATGCAGATAGTAGGAGGGTCGATCGGTGTCGGTCAACGTCCCGCGTCGGCCGCGCCGCGTCGCACGCCCGGGCACGGTCGTACGACCCGGAGGCGGTGACCCCGGGTCGTACGACCGGATGGCGGGCTCGTCAGGAGACGGTCGGCACCCCGTTCGCCGGCGGCGCGACCGGGGCGGCCGTGTACTCGGTGACCGGCCCGTCCCCCTCGTCGGTCTCGTACGTCGGCCCGAAGTAGCTCTGCACTCCCCCGCTCACCCGGCTCAACCGCTGCCCGCCGTAGCCGGAGTGGTCGTCGGCGGAGAAGCGCAGCGGCGCGAGCCCGGGGCCCTGGAAGCCGCCCTTCTGGACCGCGTCGAGCACCTTCTCGCGGGTGACGTCCTTGCCGGCGGCGAGGAGCACCTGCACGAAGAGGTAACCGACCGACATGCCGTAGACGGTGTTGCCGTCGAACGGCGCGTCACCGTTGTGCGTCTTGTTGATCTTCGTGAAGAGCTGGATCCACGGGTTCGCGGTGTCGTTCTGCATCGGCAGGTAGTTGGTGCCGACCATGCCCTCCAGCAGCGGGGCGGCGGCGCCGAGCTGCTTGGCAAGGGTCGGGTGGTCGGCGCCGACGTTGGAGACCAGCCACTGCGGCTTGAAGCTCAACCGCGCGGCGGTGCCGACGGAGAGCGCGGTGAAGCCGGGCACTGTCGCCAGCATGACGACCTGGCAGCCGGCCGCCTTGAACGCGCCGATCTGCGGCGCCACGTTGGTGTTGCTGGTGACGTACGTCTGCTTGACGGCCACGGCCCCGGCGCCGAGCACCTTCTCCACGCCGGCCAGGCTGTCGCGGCCGAAGTCGTCGTCCTGGCCGAGGAAGCAGACCTTCTTGCCGGCCAGGTTCGCCTTCGCGTAATTGGCGAGGATCTTGCCCTCGACCGTGTAGTCCGGGTTGAAGCCGAACGTGCCGGGATACTTGTCGGGCTGGTCCCAGCTGCGGCTGCCGGACGCGACGAAGAGATCGGGCACCCGGTTGGTCTTGAGGAAGTCGAGCACCCCGGTGTGCGTCGGCGTGCCCAGGCCGTTGAGCACGGCGAAGACCTTGTCCTGCAACACGAGCTGGCGTACGACCTGCTGGGTGTTCGCCGGGTTGTAGCCGTCGTCCATGACCTTGTAGGTGATCTTCCGGCCGTGCACGCCGCCGTTGGCGTTGACGTAGTCGAAGTACGCCTTCGTCGCCGGGGCGATCTTGGAGTAGCCGGCCGAGGCCGGGCCGGTGAGCGGCATGTGGGTGCCGACGACGATCTCGGTGTCGGTGACCCCCGGCACCGACCCCCCGCCGGAGGTGGGGCCGTCGTCGCCGCTACAGCCGGCGGCGGTGACGAGCAGGGCGATGGTGCTGGCGATCGCGAGACCGCGTCGCGCCGTACGGTGCATGGGAAACACCGACCTTTCTCGGTCCGGTTCGGTGGGGATGGTGTGGTGGTGGAGCGCCCGGCCGAGGCCGGGCCGGGGACAGCTCAGGAACGCCGCGCCGGCCAGCGGGCCAGCAGGGCCCGGCCGAGACGGGACAACAGACCCTGCACACCGCCCGGCGCGGCGATCATCACGACGATCAGCGTGACGCCGAAGATCGCCAGCGGGAGGTTGCCCTCCAGCCGCTGCGCCACCGCCGGCGAGAGGGTGAGCAGCTCGGTCACGGAATGGGTGAGATCGGGCAGCGCGACAAGCAGCACGGCCCCCCACAACGCGCCGGCGAGGCGACCGAGGCCGCCGATCACCACCGCCATCAGCAGGAAGAGCGACAGCGTCAACGAGAACGCCCCGGGCGAGACGCTCTGCGCGAGCATCGCGAGCAGGCCGCCGCCGAGCCCTGCCGTGGCGGCGCTGACCACGAAGGCGAGGACCTGGGTGCGCGCCACGTGGATGCCCGCGAGACGGGCCGCCACCTCGTCGTCGCGCACCGCCCGGAACGTCCGCCCGTACCGGCTGCGGATCAGGTTCGCCACCAGCAGCAGGGCCAGCAGGGTGGCAGCGCCCGAGAGCCAGAGCTGCCACCGCTCGTACGGGAAGTACGCGCCGAGCGCCAGCGGCGGCGGCTCCACCGGCACCGACAACCCCTGCTCGCCGTTGAAGACGCCGTCGAAGGTGACTGCCAACGCCGGCACGACGACGGCCACGGCCAGGGTCACCCCGGCGAGGTAGGGCCCGCGCAGCCGGGCCGCCGCCACACCTACCACCGCGCCCACCGCGACAGTGCCCAGCACCGCCGCGACAAGCGACAGCGCCAACAGCCAGCCGCCGGTCAACCCCCGGTCGAGAAACGCGTTCTGGCACAGGGCCACGGTGTACGCGCCGGTCGCCATCAACGCCCCGTGCCCCAGCGACAGCTGACCGTTGAGCCCGGTGAGGACCGTCAACCCGGCGGTGGCGCAGAGATACGCCGCCACCGTGGCGAGCTGGAAGTTGCGGAACGGCTCGACGGCGTAGCTGACCGCCACCAGCACCAGGCCCACCGCGAGCAGCACGGCGAGGTGCCGCAGCAGGGTGGAACCGCGACGCCCGCGGTCGACCGGACGTTCGCCGGCCCCGCCCTCCCGCTGCCTCGGCGGCAGGGCCGCCCGGGTGGCGCTCACACCCGCCTCGCCGCGACCGGGGCGAACAACCCGCCGGGCCGGACCAGCAGCACCGCCAGCAGCAGCACGAGCACCGCCAGCGGGGTGAGGTCGCTGCCGGCGTACCCGCTGACGTAGGAGAGCAGCAGGCCCACCACCAGACCACCGACCACCGCCCCCGGTGGACTGTCCAGCCCGCCGACCACCGCCGCCGTGAACGCCGAGACGAACACCAGGTCCATCGCGTGCGGGTGCAGACCCAACTCGGTCGGGATGACAAGCATCGCGGCGAGCGCGCCCACGCCGGAGGCGAGCGCCCAGCCGAGCGTCAACATCCCGCCGACGTTGACCCCGAGCAGGCGGGAGACCTCCGGCGCGAAGGCCGCGGCCCGCATCCGCAACCCCACTCCGGTGCGCGCGAACATCCAGGCCAACGCGCTGACCACCACCCCGATCGCGGCGAAGACGAACAGGTCGTACGGCGACAGCACGGCGACCCCGCCGACGGTGAGGGCGGACCGGCTGAACGGGACGTCGGCGGGGCGGAACTCGTTGCCGTACACCATCCCCAGCACGGCCTGGAACACCAGCACCAGCCCGAGCGCGACGATGACCGGGTTGAGCGGCGACGCGTGGTCGACGTGCCGCATCACGACCCGGTCCACAAGCGCGCCGAGCAGCAGGCCGGCGACGATCGCGACCACGAAGCCGAGCCAGTACGAGCCGGTCGCGGCGGACACGGAGTACGCGACGTACGCGGCGGCGACGGCCATGGCCCCCTGGGCGAAGTTGACGACCCGCGCCGCCCGCCAGATGAGCACCAGCGCGAGCGCGAACGCGGCGTACACCGCGCCCCGCGACAGACCGTCGACGGTGAGGAAGACGAAGCGGTCCAACAGTCCTCCCTCCAGGGGACGAGGTGGGTCAGAAACCGAGGTACGCGTGGCGCAGGTCGTCGTCGTCGCGCAGCGTGGCCGCCGGGGCGGCGACCACCACCCGGCCCAGGGACATCACGACACCCTGGTCGGCCACGGCGAGCGCGCTGCGCACGTTCTGCTCGACCAGCAGCACGGTCAGGCCGGTACGGTCGCGTAGCTGGCGCAGCAGGGCCATGGTCCGGGCGACCACCCGGGGCGCCAGGCCCAGCGACGGCTCGTCGAGCAGCAGCAGGCGTGGCCGGCCGACAAGCGCCCGGCCGAGCGCGAGCATCTGCCGCTCACCGCCGGAGAGCTGGTGCCCGAGGTGCCGGCGACGCCTGGCGAGCGGCTCGAAGAGTTCGTAGACCTCGTCGAGGGCACGGCCGGCGTCCGCCCGGTCACGCCGCCACAACCCGCCGAGCCGCAGGTTCTCGTCGACGGTCAACTCGCTGATCACGCCCCGCCCCTCCGGCACGTGCGCCATGCCGCGCCGGACGAGCTGCTCCACGGGCGTACCCCGCAGGTCCTCCCCCGCGAGGAGGACCTGGCCGGCGGCCGGCCGGATCATGCCGGAGAGCGCGCGCAGCAGCGTCGTCTTTCCCGCGCCGTTGGCGCCGACGACGGCGGCGATCGTGCCGGCCGGAACGGTGAGGTCGACGGCCCGCAACACCGGCGTGGCCCCGTAACCGGCCACCAACCCCCGCACCACGAGCAGATCGGGCGCGCTCATGCTGAGCCACCTTTCGTTCGCGACTGCGGGGCTCGCAAACCCGGCTCACTCCTCGCGCTCACGGGGCGCTCTCCTCGACGAGGGCCCCCAGGTAGGCGTCGGTGACCGCCGCGTCGTCGCGGATCTCGTCCGGCGTGCCGGCCGCGATCACCCGGCCGAAGTCGAGCACCACCAGTTCGTCGCAGACGGCCATCACCAGGTCCATGTGGTGCTCGACGAGCAGCACCGCGCACGGGTCGGCGTCGCGCCGAGGAAGCTGCCGG
The DNA here is from genome assembly GCF_000297395.2 of Micromonospora lupini str. Lupac 08. Taxonomy (GTDB): domain Bacteria; phylum Actinomycetota; class Actinomycetes; order Mycobacteriales; family Micromonosporaceae; genus Micromonospora; species Micromonospora lupini. The sequence goes on from NZ_HF570108.1 coordinate 4,374,906, forward strand.
ACCAGCTCCGCCAACTCGGCGATGTCGTCGGCCCCGAGGCCGCCGGCGGGCTCGTCGAGCAGCAGCAGCCGGGGCCGCGCGGCGAGCGCGCGGGCCAGGGCGACCCGCTGGCGTACGGCGAAGGGAAGCGTGCCCGGCGCGGCGTCGGCGTGCCCGGCGATCCCCAGGTCGTCGAGGACGTCGAGGGCGTGCTGGCGCAGCCGACGCTCGTCGCGGTCGCTGCGCGGCAGCCCGAAGAGCGCCGACGCGAAGCCCGCGCGGGCCGTGTGCGACGCGCCTGTCATCACGTTCTCCAGGACGCTGAGGCCGGCGAAGAGCCCGGTCCCCTGCAGGGTCCGGGCGATGCCGAGCCGGGACAGCCGGTGCGGCCGTGGTCGCAGCGGCCGACCGTCCAGGGTGAGCGAACCCGTCTGCGGCGACACGAAGCCGCAGATCACGTTGAACAACGTGGTCTTGCCGGCGCCGTTGGGCCCGATCACGCCCACCACCCGGTCGGGTGGCACCCGCAGCGAGACGTCGTCGAGGGCGGTGAGGCCGCCGAATCGGACGCCGATGCCGTGCAGTTCGAGCCCGCGTTCCATCACCCATCCCTCTGCCGTGGCGGGTGTTATTTACACTCGCAGTGTACGTTTCTCGGTTATGGCGTCAAGACCTTCAATGGGCTGACACGACCGGGGCGGCCGCCAACCGGCGACCGCCCCGACCGGCGTGCTCAGTAGCTGGGGCAGGTGTTGCGGTACTCCTCGATCGCCGACCCGCTCGGGCCCGGGCAGAGGAACTGCTCGTAGCGGGTGTCGTCGTCGACGAACCGCTTCAACCAGGCCACCATCTGCCGGGCCGTCGGCGTGTTGACCGTCTGCGGGAAGAAGTGGCTCGCGCCGTTCAACTCCAGGTACGCCTTCTCGGCCGAGGCCGGGATGCTGGTGTAGAACGGCACCGAGTGCGACGCGACAGGCGCGACCGTGTCGCTCTCGCCGCCGATGATCAGCGTGGGCACCCGCAGCTCGGACCAGCTCTTGTCGGTGTTCCACGGCGCGAGCGGCACGGCGGCCTGCAGCGACGGACGGGCCGACGCGGCCTCCAGGGTGCCGCCGCCACCCATCGAGTGGCCGGCGACCGCGAGGCGGCTGCTGTCGATCCGGCTGCGCACCGAGCTGCGCCCGGTGAGGTAGTCGAGCGCGGCGAGCAGCTGCCGGCCACGGCTGTCCGGCTGGTCGAACCGGGTGTTGGTCTCGATCCCGATCACCACGAAGCCGTGCGAGGCGATCCGCGGTCCGAGCCAGCTGATGCTTGACCACGCGGCCGTGTAGCCGGGCGAGATGGCGATGGCGCCGAACGTGCCCTCGCTGGTGCTGGTCGGGTAGTAGATGACCCCGCCGCCGAAGCCGGTGACGCTCAACGAGGACACGCTCTGCGAGGCGGTGGCGAAGGGGCCGCGGCTGGCCTCCAGGATCGCAGTGGTCGGGGCGGGGCCCCGCTCGTACGGGCTGGCCGCCTGGGCGGGGGCGGGTCCGGTGAGGACACCGGCGGCGAGCAGGGTGGCGGCCAGCGCGAGCCGGACGGCCCGAGCGGGCATGGAACGGGGACGGGTGGTGGTTGGTGACGACACGTCGGGCACTCCCTAGAGTCGAGCGATATCGACGTTCGTCAGTCTTCGCCGCTCCGGTCACCCCGCGCATCGGTGAAATCACCAGTCCCGCCCGCAGATCGGATCTTCCGTGCGTTTCGGCCCTCCGACCAGGGGTAGGGGTGCAGGGGCCTGCCCAAACGCTCCATGGAGAGGTTCGCCAAGTGGATTCCAGCAAGCCCGCCGAGGCGGTCAAGAACGTCGTGAAGACCGCCACCGAAAAGATCACTGACGCTCTGACTCCCGAGGTGCCCGGCGCCCCGGGCAGCGCACCCCCGCCCGTCGAGGAGCCGACCTCGCCCCACGATCCCCTGCCGCCGAAGCCGGAACAGGGCGCGCCGCAGACCCGTACGCCCACCGGCGCCGAGACCGGCGTGCCGGCGACCGCGAAGGGCCAGCAGGGCGCGTACCTGACCACGGCGAACGGGGCGCGGCTGCGCGACACCGACCACTCGCTCAAGGCCGGGCCCCGGGGGCCGGTCCTGCTCCAGGACCACCACCTGCGCGAGAAGATCACGCACTTCGACCACGAGCGCATTCCGGAGCGTGTGGTGCACGCCCGGGGCGCGGGAGCGCACGGTGTGTTCACTGCCTACGGCACCGCCGAGGCGGTCACCAGGGCCGGCTTCCTCAAGAAGGGCCGCGAGACGGAGGTCTTCGTCCGGTTCTCCACAGTCCTCGGGTCGCGCGGCTCGGCCGACACCGTGCGCGACACCCGGGGCTTCGCCACCAAGTTCTACACCGACGAGGGCACCTTCGACCTGGTCGGCAACAACATGCCGGTCTTCTTCATCCAGGACGCCATCAAGTTCCCCGACATCATCCACGCCGCGAAGCCGCACCCCGACCGCGAGATCCCGCAGGCGCAGAGCGCCCACGACACCTTCTGGGACTTCGTCTCACTGCACACCGAGGCGCAGCACCACGCCATGTGGAACATGTCCGACCGGGGCATCCCGCGCTCGTACCGGACGATGGAGGGCTTCGGTGTGCACACCTTCCGCCTCGTCAACGAGGCCGGGGAGACGGTGCTGGCGAAGTTCCACTGGAAGCCGAAGCTCGGTGTGCACTCCCTGACCTGGGAGGAGGCGCAGATGCTCGGCGGCATCGACCCCGACTTCCACCGTCGGGACCTCTACGACGCCATCGAGGCCGGCGCGTTCCCCGAATGGGAACTCGGCATCCAGGTCTTCCCCGACACTCCCGAGGAGACCTTCGCCGGGATCGACCTGCTGGACGCCACGAAGATCGTTCCGGAGGAGCTGGCCGAGGTGCAGCCGATCGGCCGGCTGGTCCTCAACCGGACGCCGACGAACTTCTTCGCCGAGACCGAGCAGGTCGCCTTCCACCTCGGGCACCTCCCGCCGGGCATCGACGTCACGAACGACCCGCTGTTGCAGGGCCGGCTCTTCTCGTACGTCGACACGCAGCTCACCCGCCTCGGCGGGCCGAACTTCGCGCAGATCCCGATCAACCGCCCGCACGCCGCGGTCAACGACATGCTGCGCGACGGCTTCCACCAGCACGCCGTGCACGCCGGGGTGGCGCCGTACCGGCCGAACTCGCTCGACGGTGGCAACCCCTTCCCGGCCGGCGACGCCGAGCACGCGTTCCTCGACGTGCCGGTGACCGTGGCGCAGGCCCCCAAGGTCCGTGCCAACCCGGCGTCGTTCGACGACCACTACAGCCAGGTACGCCTGTTCTGGCTGAGCATGTCGCCGGTCGAGAAGGAGCACATCATCCGGGCGTACACGTTCGAGCTGGGCAAGTGCTACCACCAGGCGATCAAGGAGCGCCAGCTCCAGTGCCTCGCCAACATCGACCCGGTGCTGTGCGAGCAGGTCGCCACGGGCCTGGGGCTGCCCGCGCCGCAGCCGACGGTGCCGCTTGCCGACGTCGCGCCGAGCCCGGCGCTGTCGCAGGTCGGCAGGGCGTGGCCCGCCGACGGGCGCATGGTCGGGATCGTCGTGGACCCCGACGGTGACCTGGACGGCATCGGTGAGGTCCGCCGGGCCGTGTTCGAGGCCGGCATGGTGCCGCTGCTGATCGCCCCGCACGGCGGCATGGTGGACGGCATGCCCGTCCAGCGGACCTTCGCCACCGGCCGGTCGGTCGAGCTGGACGCGCTCCTGCTGGCCGGAGCGCCGGTGCCCGCACCGGACGCGCTGCCCGCCCGCGACGCCAAGGCCGGCCGGCCGGACGCGACGACGGTCGATCCCCGCGTGCTGCTGCTGGTCGAGGAGTGCTGGCGGCACGCCAAGGCGATCGGCGCCTGGGGCGCCGGCGTCACGGTGCTGGAGCAGGCCGGGGTGGCGGGCACCCCGGGGATCGTGGCCGCCGGCTCGGGCGCCGAGGCGCTGACCGAGGTGCAGCAGTTGATGGCCGCGCACCGCGTGTGGGAGAGGTTCCCCGCCTCGGTCGGCTGACCCGGGTAGTCACCCGACGAGGGGCTGTCCTCCGCCGAGCGGAGGACAGCCCCTCGGGGCGTTCAGCGAGATCAGCCGATGTCGGCCAGCCGGGGCAGCACCTCGTCGCCGAGCCGCTCGGCGAACTCCACCGGGTGTCGGTCCGGCGTGACCTGGACCTCGGTGACCCCCAGCGCCGCGTACGCGGAAACCTCGGCGAGGAACTCGTCGAGGTCCTCCAGCGGCGGCTTGGAGGCCAGCACGGTTTTCTCGATGCTGTCGTAGTCGCGGCCCTCGGCGGCACAGTGCCCGCGCAGCACGTCCAGCTTGTGCGCGATCCCCTCGGCGCCCGTGCCGAACAGGTTGCAGGCGTCGGCGTACCGGGCGACCAGCAGCAGCGTCTTCTTCTCGCCACTGCCGCCGATCATGATCGGCGGGTGCGGACGGCGCAACGGCTGGGGCGAGTTGATCGTCTCCGTGAGCTGGTAGTGCCGCCCGTCGAACGGCCCGTTGTCGTCGCTCCACATCTGCCGGCAGATCCGCAGCGTCTCCTCCAGCCGCTCGAACCGCTCGGCCACCGGCACCACTGGCACACCGAGGCCGCGCTGCTCCCGCTCGTACCAGGACGCCCCGATGCCGAGCCGGGCCCGGCCGCCGGAGAGCACGTCCAGGGTCGTCACGGTCTTGGCGAGCAGCCCCGGATAGCGGTACATCACGCCGGCGACCAGCACGCCCAACGTCATCCGCTGGGTCTGCGCCGCGACGTAACCAAGTGTCGTGTACGCCTCCAACATCGGCTCCTCGGCCGGCGCCAGCGCCTCCATCTGGAAGAAGTGGTCCATGACCGTGAACGACGCCACGCCGGCCTGCTCAGCGGTGGTGGCCGCCTGGGTGAGGGTCGGCGCGATGGCCGCCGGATCGGCCGGTGTCGAGAAATTCCAGTAGTGCAGCCCGAGCTTCATGTTCGGCACCTCCACGACCGAGCCTAGTAGTGGCCCTCGGATACTCAACGCGCCGCGCGAAAGCTGGTTGGATCCCCCGTCGGAGTCCATTACCGGTTCATGACAATTCGCGGATCGGGCGGGGATATCCGGCTGGCAACTTCGGTCGGGTGATCCAAGAGCTGTCTTTCACCGAGTCGCGACCCGACGGGTACGACGCCGACACGCGCGTCCGGTTCCGTCACCGACGGCGAAGCGAGGCCGGCGCCGGCACGGGCCGGTCACCGCGCGTGCAGTGGGCCGACGCCGCGAAGGGCGTGTGCATCATCCTCGTCGTCGCCTGGCACGTCGTCGTCAAGGACTACCTGCAGATCGACTGGCACGTCGGGCTGCCCGTGCCGGGCCTGTGGGGCACGCTCGGCGAGCAGTTCCTGCCGCTGCGGATGCCACTCTTCTTCACCATTTCCGGCATCTTCGCGGCGAACGCCGTGCAGCGGCCCTGGCGCACCGTCGCCCGCGGCCGCGTCGCCGGGTTCCTCTACCTGTACGCGGTGTGGCTGCTGATCCACACGGCGGTCCTCGCCCTGGTGCCGGACTTCCCGACCGACCGTGCCACGTCCGCCCTGGGCCTGCTGGCACAGCTCACGGTCACGCCCTCCAACCTCTGGTACCTGTACGCCCTGGCGCTCTACTTCACGCTCGCCAAGGCGACCCGCCGGCTGCCCCGGTTGCTTGTCGGCGTACCCGCTGCGGTGTTGTCCGCCGTCGCGGCCGCCGGCCTGCTCGCCACGCCGGGCAACCGCGCGGGCCTCTACCAGAACCTGGTCTTCTTCCTCGCCGGCCTGTACCTGCGGCCGTGGATCGAGCGGTGGGCGGCGACTGCCACCCGGCGGCGACTCGTGCTGACGGCCGGGGCGTACGCCGTCGCGCTCGCCGCGATGGCGGCGGCCGGCGCCCAGCGGTGGTTCGGCGTGTGGCCGGTGGTGTCCGTCGTGGCGGTGGCCTTCGGCGTCACCGCCGCCGCCCGGCTGTCGCGGTGGCCAGCCCTCGGCGACCGACTGGCCGCGCTCGGGCGCATCACACTGCCCATCTACGTCGTCCACATGCCGCTCCTGGCGCTGCTGCACCGCCTGCTGTCCGGCTCGCTCTCCGGGCTGGACCCGGTGGCCCAGAGCCTGGTCGTGCTCGGCTACCCGATCCTGCTGACCGCGCTCGTCATCGGCCTGAGCCTGGCCGTGCACCGTTGCCTGCTGCGGGTGCACGCCCGCTGGCTGTTCGCGCTCCCCGGCGGGCGTCGCCCGGCGGTGGCCGGATGAGCGGGCTGGCCGAGGCGGTGGTCGACCTCGGGGCGATCGCCGACAACGTGCGCACGGTCGCCGCGGTCACCGACACCGCGCTGATGGCAGTGGTGAAGGCGGACGGGTTCGGCCACGGGGCGGTGCCTGTCGCCCGGGCCGCGCTGCGCGCCGGCGCCACCTGGCTGGGGGTGACCTCGGCGGCCGAGGCGCTGGCCCTGCGCGGCGCGGGCATCACCGCGCCCACGTTGAGCTGGCTGCACCGCCCGAACGACGACTTCGACAAGTTGATCAACGCGGGCGTCGACGTAGGCGTCTCGACGACCACGCACCTGCACGCCGTGGCCGACGCGGCCCTGCGCCTCGGCGTGCCCGCGACGGTGCAGCTCAAGGCCGACACCGGCCTGACCCGCAACGGCGCCGGCCGCGACGAATGGCCCGACCTGGTCACCTGGGCCCGGAAGTACGAGGTGGAGGGCGGGGTCCGGGTGCGCGGTGTGTGGTCGCACCTCGCCGACGCGGACGTGCCCGGCACTCCCGGGCTGGCCCGTCAGGTGCGGACGTTCTCCGAGGCACTGCGCCTCGCCCGCGGCGCCGGCCTCGACCCCGACCTCGTGCACCTGGCCAACTCGGCGGCGGCGCTGTCGGCGCCCCGGACCCGCTTCGACCTCTGCCGGATCGGGCTGGCCCTCTACGGCGTCGACCCGTTCGGCGCGCTCGGGCCCGGCGCGTTCGGGCTGCGCGCGGCCCTGACGCTGCGGACGACAGTGGTCAACGTGAAGCGGGTGGCCGCCGGCACGGGCGTCTCCTACGGGCCGGAGTACGTGACCGCCGCGCCGACCACGCTGGCGCTGCTGCCCCTCGGTTACGCCGACGGGCTGCCCCGCGCCACCGAGGGCCGCGCGCAGGTGTGGCTCGGCGGCCGGCGCTGCCCGGTCGTCGGGCGCATCGCCATGGACCAGTGCGTGGTCGACGCGGGTGACCTGCCGGTGGCCATCGGCGATCCGGTCGTCGTGTTCGGCCCCGGCGACGACGACACCACCCCGCCGACCGTCGCCGAGTGGGCGCGCTGGGCCGGCACCAACCCACACGAGATCTTGACCGGCATCGGGGCCCGCGTGGGCCGCGACCATCTCCAGGAAAGGGCGGACGTCGCATGACAACGCGACTGGCAGTGCTGTACGGCGGACAGAGCGGCGAGCACGAGGTGTCGCGGCGCTCGGGAGAGAGCATCCTGGCCGGGCTGGACCGCGAGCGGTACCAGGTCACCGAGGTGCTCATCGACACCGACGGCGGGTGGCACGTCGGCGGCCGTGCCACTCCCCTGCCCCAGGCGTTGCGGGTGCTACGCGCCCAGGACGTGGTGTTCCCGGCCCTGCACGGCCCGTACGGCGAGGACGGCACCGTCGCGTCGCTGCTGGAGTGGCTCGGTGTGCCGTACGTCGGCAACGGCGTCTTCGCCAGCGCGGCGGGCATGGACAAGGGCGTCACCAAGCGGCTCCTCGCCGCGGACGGCCTGCGGGTCAGCCCGGGTGTCACCCTGCGGCCCGGGGAGCACCTGTCGCCGGCCGAGCAGCGGCGACTGGACCTGCCGGTCTTCGTCAAGCCGGCACGGGCCGGCTCCAGCCTGGGCGTGGTCCGTGTCACGGACTGGGCGGCCCTGCCGGCCGCGCTCGAGCAGGCCCGGGAGGTCGATCCGAAGGTGCTCGTCGAGCAGGGGGCACGCGGTCGGGAGATCGACGTCGCCGTCCTGCAGTACCCCGACGGCCGGGTGCAGGCCGGGCCGCCCCTGGAGATCCGGGTGAGCGGCGCCGGCTTCTTCGACTACGACGCGAAGTACGACGGCGGGGCCGTCTTCCAGATCCCCGCCCCGCTCGACCCGGCAACCACCGAGGTGCTCCAGGACCGGGCGATCCGCGCCTTCCACGCCCTCGACTGTCGAGGTCTGCTGCGTGTCGACTTCTTCCTTTCCGGCGAGGGCGCGGAGCCCATCGTCAACGAGGTCAACACCTTCCCGGGATTCACCGCCGCGTCGCAGTTCCCGCAGATCTGGCAGCGGGCCGGCCTCGAGTTTCCCGCCCTGCTCGACATCCTGATCTCCGGCGCGCTCGTCGACCGTGGCCCGGTCACCCTGGCCGGGCTGCCCCGGCCGGCGCGGGCGGTCGACCTGGTGTGAGCGGCGTACGCCCCGGTCACCCGAGCGGGCAGGGCCAGGGTGGCCGGGTGCCGTCCGGACCGACGAGGGTGACCGGGGCGGAACCCTGTCCCGACACGGCGAACACCACGGTGCAGATGATCTGGTTCGCCGCGACTGTCGACAACGGCAGCACGGCGCCCGACATCGTCACCGTGATGCCGGGCTCGTCGACACTCGGCGTCACCGTGGCCGGCGCGACGTCGGGTGGCACCTCGCTGCTGAGCCCGGCGCTCCGCTCGGACGGGGTGGGACCGGCCGCGAGCAGCGCGAGCGTCGCGGCCGGCAACGACGGACCGGGGCTGGGTTTCGTCGCTCGCAGGACCAGCGTCAGCTCGCCGTGCGAGATCAGGTAGAAGCCCGGGCCCGCCGACGGGCCGCTCACCGCGGCGCGCCCGGTGATGACGTCGCTGGGCCGGACTCCGCAGCCCGCCGTGAGCACTGTGAGCAGGAGCCCGCCCGCGAGCAGCATCCGCGCCGCGCGTCGGCGCGACACCGTGCGCCTGCGGCCTGCCCGGATCACCGTACGCCTCCGGCGTCCACTGTCTCCGCCGCCACCCGGGGCAGGCGCAGCGTGAACACCGCGCCGCAGTCGGGGGTGTTGCCCGCCACCAGACTCCCCGACTGACCGGCGTGCCGGTGCAGGCGCGCGTTCTCCCAGGCGATGGCGAGGCCGAGGCCACTGCCCTCGGAGCGGGTCCGCGCGGTGTCGGCCTTGTAGAAGCGGTCGAAGACGTGCGGCAGCACCTCCGGATCCAACCCGGGCCCCTGGTCGGCGACCTCGATCGTGATCCAGTCCGCTTCGGCGCGCAGGCGTACGGACACCGGCTCGGTGCCGTGCCGGAAGGCGTTGCCGACCAGGTTGGCGACTATGACGTCCAGCCGGCGGGGATCGAGCCGGGCGATGACACCGGACGGCAGGTCCGTCTGCACCCGATCGGCCCACCGCCGCAGCCGCAGGGTCGCGTTGATCGCCGCGGCGACGTCGACGTCGTCGAGGGCGAGCCGGGCGGTGCCGGAGTCGAACCTGCTGACCTCGATGAGGTCGTTGACCAGCTGGGTGAGGTTCTGCGTCTCCTGACTGACGAGCCGGGCGGCCTGCCCGGCGTCTCCCGGCAGCCGGTCCGCCTCCTCGTCCAGCACATCGGTGACCGCCGTCATCGCGGCCAGGGGCGTACGCAGTTCGTGCGACACGTCGGCCACGAAGCGCCGCGCGTCGGCCTCCATCCGCCGCAGCTCACCGACCTGATGCTCCAGGGTCCCGGCGGTGTCGTTGAAGGTGCGGGCCACGTCGGCCAGTTCGTCGACACCCCGGACGGTCAGCCGGGTGGACAGGTCACCCTCGCCGAGCCGGCGTGCCGCGCGGCCCAACTCCCGTACCGGCCGCAGCACGCCCTGGGCGGCCAGCAGGGCCAGCAGGACGGCGAGGATCAGGGAGAGACCGCCGGTCACCCACGCCAACCCGGCGAGCCGGTCGACGCTCTGCTGCTCCGTGACGAGGCTGCGCACCGAGTAGACCTCCACGCCCGACGGCACTGACGTTCCGTCGGACCGTTCGAACCTGAGCTGCGTGCCGATGAGCAGCACGGGCGTCCCGTAGCGCTCCACGCGCTGCCAGGCGACGCGACCGCCCGCCACCTCCTGCCGCAGCTCCGGGGTGACGATGTCGGCCGCGTCGGCGCGCTGCGACCACAGCTCCCCGTAGCGGACCACGGTGTCCACCTCCCGGTCGGAGAGGCTCTGGGCGAGCACGTCGAGTTCCTCCTGGGTCGGCGGCAGGCTGGCGACCGGGTACACCTTCGACAACTGGTCGGTGAGCGACGCCACCGCCGCGTCCTGCGCCTGCTGGAGGATGACGGTCCGGGCCTGGAAGTAGCTTCCGCTGGCCACCACCGCCGTGGTGGTCACGCCCAGCAGGGCGAAGGCCAGGAGCAGGCGGACGCGCAGGCCCAGTGCCATGGCGCGGGCCCGGTGCCAGGGGGTCACAGCGGCCCGAACCGGTATCCGAAGCCGCGTACGGTCTGGATGTAGACCGGTGCCGACGGCTCGTCCTCGATCTTGGCGCGCAGTCGCTGGACGCAGGCGTCCACCAGCCGCGAGTCGCCGAGGTACCCGTGCTCCCACACCGCCTCCAGCAGTTGCTGGCGGCTGAGCACCTGGCCTGGCGTGTGCGCGAGTTCGAGCAGCAGCCGCAGCTCCGTCGGGGCCAGGCTGACCGGCGCGCCGTCCTTGCTGACCACCAGCGCGGCCCGGTCGATGGTCAGGGCGCCGTGCTGGTGCAGTCCGGGCCGCTCGGGGCCGGGGCGCCGCGAGTCACCGCCGGTGCGTCGCAGCACCGCCCGGATGCGCGCCTCGAGCACCCGGGCCTGCACCGGCTTGACCACGTAGTCGTCGGCGCCCGCCTCCAGGCCGGCAACCACGTCCATGTCGTCGTTGCGGGCGGTGAGCATGATGATGGGCAGGTCGCCCTGCTGCCGGATCCGGCGGCACACTTCGAACCCGTCCATACCGGGCAGCATCAGATCGAGGACCACCACGTCGGACGCCGCGGTGCGCAGCCGTTCCAGGCCCTGTTCGCCGGTCGCCACGGCGACGACCGTGTGGCCCTGTCGGGTGAGCGCCAGTTGCAGTCCGTCGCGGACCGTCTGGTGATCTTCGATCAGCAGGACCTGTGGCATGCCGTCAAGTATCCCATCATGAGGATTCCTCGCTTTTGGTCGATGTCCTCCGGTCGGATATTGACCCGTCAACGGCGTGCCGTCCGGATTTCCGTCGTCAGCAGGCGCTCCATGGCCCCCGGGTCGGCCGGCCGCTGCCACTGTGGCGGACCGACCGGCCCGGCGAACTCCACTGACCGCACCAGGAACACCGCCACGCCCACCGCCACCACGCTCAGCCCGGCCGCCACCAGGACGGCCACGAGCGGCCCCCACGGCAGCGAGGCGGCCAGACCGGGCACCAGCACCCGAACCACCCAGCCGAGCACGATCAAGCCCGCCGCTCCCTCGGCGAGCAGGCGCCAGGCTCGGCCGACGACAGGCGTGGCACGCGGGTGGGACGCGTCGTCGACACCTCGGACCGTCAGCGCCGCCGAAGCCAGACAGAACAGCGCCATGCTCAGCAGGACGCCACCGAGCACGTCACTGAACCGGTGCCATCCCGCGATCATGGTGGCCGCGCCGATCACCGAGACACCCGCCGCGCCCGGCACGACAGACAATCGTCGGGCCCAGCCGGGTAGGACCAGCAGGAACGCCAGCACCAGAGCCGTCGCGACCGCGACATGCCCGCTGGGGAAGCTGTTGTGGGTGGTCGAGCCCTCGATCGCGAAATCCGGGCGGGGCAGGGCCGACTTCACCGCACCGGCCGTCGCGACCGCGCAGAGCACCATGCCCACCCCCGCGACGCCGGCCAGCAGCCGGCGGCCGAGCAGACCCACCGCCAACACCCCGCCGAGCAGGACGGCCAGCAGCGACGGGCTGCCGAAGGTCGCCAGGACGCTCTTCGCCGGCCCGACCAGGTCACTCTCCTGCTCGTAACCGCCGCCCCGCTCGGCGCGTGGCAGGAGCAGGCCGTCGATCCACTGACCCTGGTCGGTCCAGACGAACAGCACGCCGGTGAGGCCCAGGGTGAGCAGGAAACAGGCGGCGGCCCCGAGCAGCCGCAGGCACGGCGGCGCGGCGGCGCGACCGGCCGGCAGCGCTCGCGCGGGGTCGGGCGAGAACCGACCGACGGGGTACGACGATCCGTGAGACATGTCGACCATGCTCGGCCCACCAGGTCCGGACGCCGTCCGTGGATTGTCTTCGTTCTGTCACAACCACCGATCACCACCGGAAAAACCGGGCGATCCCGCGCCGTTGTCGCCAAGCCGTCCGCACGGCCGAGACATGAGGGTGCATTCACATGCTTACATGCAACTATGTTTTACCCAGCCGAGACGAGCCACCACTAGGGTCAGGACGCCGATCGATGGTCGTCCTCGGCGGTGCGAAAACCATCCGGAGTGATTGTGGGGAACCGGAAGGGGTTGGGCAATGCAGGGAATTCCGGTCGCCTCGCTGGTCATCGGCATCGCGTCCTCGCCGGCCGAGCGCCGGCAGTTGGCCCGTCTGCTCGGCGGGACCGACGCCTTCCTGATCGTCTCGAACGTGGACCAGGCACGGGAGTTCCTCGGGGTGGTCGAGATGCCCCCCGACGCGCCCGCGCCCGTCCCGACCGTGCTCGCGGAGGTGACACCGAGCCCGCAGCCACCGCCCGACCTGAGCGTCGACTCCGACCGCCGGGTGCTGCGCTGGCGCGACCAGGAGATCGACCTGACCCGGCTGGAGCACGACGTGCTGCTCTGCCTGGTCGACGCTCCCGGGCAGGTCTGGACCTACGAGCGTCTGCACCTCGAGGTCTGGGGCAACCGGCACCTCGGCCGCGGGTCGGACATGCACTCCGTGGTGCGTCGGGTGCGCCGCAAGCTCGCCCGGCTCGACGCCGCCGCCACGATCCACGCGGTCCGCGGCGTCGGCTTCCGGCTCACCCCCGTCTGAGCGATCGCGAACGACTGCTGAGGGGAGCAGCAGATCGTGGGCGACGAGCTGACCGAATGCCTCCGCCCACTCCCGACAGCGACCCCGCGCCTGGCAGACCGGGCAGCGACCATCAACGGCCTGGTGCTCGGCGAGGGTCCGCCGCCACCGCGCCTCGAGGCGGGCGAGCACGCGGACGATCACGGCCGCTCACCGGCCGCGGCGGCGGCCAGGACGTCGACGTTTACCAACACCTCGAAGCAGAACGGCCGGGAGCAGTCGGCGGACCTCCACGCGCAGTCCGGGCCGTGGCCGTACACCCAGGCGAAGCGGGGGTCATGAGATTCATGGACCGACACGATGACGATCTCGTGGTACGTCTGGCCCTCGATGCCCGGGCTGGGCTGCCACTCGGCAGGCCGCACCGACACCCGGGTGCCGGGGCCGGGCACCGGACGGACGGTCACCGGGGCGACCCGTCGCAGTGGTGGTGGACCGGTTTCCGGATCATCGGTTGCCCCTTTGCCTCACGAGCGGAGGCCGCCGGTCATGTCCGGTACGGCCGCCCCTGCCTCCTCGGCGGGGCCGGTGGTGCGGATCGTGCCCATCCCCTCGGGTCGGAAGAACACCGGCCAACGGCCCCGTGACCAGGACGCTACGGAACGTTTGACGGTGTCCGAACGATGCGGCTGTCCGCTGCCCGTCGACCCTGTCCGCTACTCCCCCGTGCGGGTCGGGCCGAACTGCTCGTACACGTCACGCAACTCGGCAGCCTCCGGTGCGCCCGTCTGCTCGACCCGGCGTAACACCTCCCGCGCCCGCCACCAGTTCGACGGCACCACCCGACCCGACGCGACGGCCTCGGCGGCGTACGCCGACGCCTCATCCGGTCGTCCGGCGGCGGCCAACGCCAACCCGAGGTCCAGTCGGGCCGATGCCGCCCGGCGGGGCCGCGTACCGCCGTCGCCCAGCGGATCCAGGTGGGCCAGCACCGACCGCGCGACGTGCTCGGCACCCGGGTCACCTGCCCATGCCAGCGTCGTGGCCGCGTACGCCTCAGCCTTTGCCGGGTCGTAGCGGTAGTGGTGCTCGGCCCGCTCCGGAACGGGCAGGTTCGCCGTCAAACGCTCCACCCGGTCCAGCGCCTGGCGCGTCTCGCGGACGACACCCATCCGCGCCCAGGCCCGCGCCTCCTGCGCCGTCGCCTGAATGTGCGCGGAGCTGCCGACCGGCGCGACCTGCTGCGCCTGCTGCGACAGCTCCAGGGCGCCTCGATAGTCGCCGAAGGTCAGCACCTCCCATGCCCGGGTCTCCAGACACCAGCCCTGAATCTCCGGATGCTCGGCATGGCTGGCGAGCCCGGATGCCGCGGCGAGGTGCGCGGCGGCGGCACCCGGCTGCTGCAGGTCGATGTGCACGGTGGCGCGCAGGACGGCGAGCCAGCCGCCCGCGACGACGAGACGCCGTTGCTGAGCGAGGGTGACCCGGCCGTCGAGTAGTCGGGTGACGTAGGCGAGGTGCCGGCGCACCATCGGCAACAGATCGACCGGAGCCGTGACGGGGTACAGGCTGGCGAGGTCGTCCACACCCTGCTCGATGCGCGTGAGGGTTTCGGCGCTGACGTCGCTGGCGGCGACCCGTTGCAGCAGATCGTCGGCTTCGGCTTGGTGGTCGACGGGCGCGCTCACCAGACGGACCAGGGCGCCGTCGGCGTTCAGGGCCCGGTCGAGGTGCTCGGCGGTCTCCACGGTGGGCGCCTTGGTGGCGGTCTCAAGCTCGTGCAGATGACTCTTGCCTCGGTGGGTGAGCTGACCGAGGGCGCGCAGGGACAGGCCGGATTCCCTGCGGAGTTGGCGGAGTGTGCTGCCGAAGCGGGGATCGACGTGGGACGTCATGGCGGTGCTCCCAGGTAGCGGTCTGGGCGGTGGCCCGCCGACCGCTGCAACCGACGGCACCACCGGGAATCACGCTACCCGCCGTGTGGTGTCCGGTCACCCACTGCCGCGAACGGTCCGGCCCGCCTGGTCGAGACCAGGCGGGCCGGATCGGTGCGCTACCGCTTACCGCTCAGGTGTCAGCACCGGATGGGCGCCAACGCGAAGTTCTCCACGGCGGGAGTGGCGGTGTCGATCTTCGTCTGACGGGTCTGGGGCTTCCAGCCGTCCTTGGCGACGATCAGCGTGAGCGGGTTGTTCCGCCGGTCCACCCAGTAGGCGTACTTGCCGGCGCTGTCGGTCGCGAACGTCCACGACATCGCCCACGAGTCGACCTGGACCACCGCGCCGGCGATCGGTGCGGTCGCGCCCTGGCAACTGGTCCCGGTCACCGTTCCCATCAGCTTGCCCCAGGTCTTCGGGGGCGTCGCCGTCATGGTCACCGTCACCGGCGCCACCGAGTACGGCGTGTTCTCCCTGATCGTGACCGCACCGGAGTAGGTGCCCGGCTGGTCCACGTTCGCCGTCATCCCGACGGTGACCGTGACCTTCTCACCCGGCGCGAGGGTGACCGTCGACTTGTCGATCGTCATCCAGCTGACGTCGGCCGCGGCCTCGGCGCACCCCTCGAAGCCCGGCAGCACCTCGCTGTCCGGTGCCGCGTTGAAGCTGCCCGACGAGCCGCCGATCTTGTAGAAGCCGCACGCCGCGCCGCCGCGGTACCGGGCGGTGTTGGCGTTCGGCAGGTTCGACCACGAACTGGTGGCCGGGTCGAAGGCGAAGCCGGCGTTGCTGATGGCGCCGCCCTGCGAACCGCCCACGACGAGGAGCTTGCCGCTGGCCACCGCGTACGAGCTGGCCCAGTTGTCCGTCGGCGCATCCGCGATCGCGGTCCACGTGTCGGCGCCCGGGTCGTAGGCGTAGCTGGCCTTCTGCGCCGCGGTGCCGTCGTTGCCACCCGTGCAGTAGAGGACGCCGTCGATCCCGCCGCAGGAGGCGAAGGCCACCGACTTCGGGTAGTTCGCAAGCGTCTCCCAGGCGTCGGTGCCCGGGTCGTAGCGGACCACCGTGTTCGACATCGGCACGCAGCCCGAGGTGGTGCAGCCACCGACGGCGTAGAGCTTGCCGTCGACGACCGCCTGCCCGGCCGCGGCGCGCGGCGCCGGGTTGTCGGCCAGGTCCGTCCAGGTGTTGGCCCCCGGGTCGTACGACCAGGTGGCGGCGTCCGGACCGGCGGCGCCCCAACCACCGGTTGCGATGATCTTCCCGCCGATCACACCCACCGTGAGCGCGTTGCGGGCGTCGGGCAGGTCGGCCACCGCCGTCCAGGTCTGCGCGACCGGGTCGTAGGCGTAGGTCTTCACTGTGGAGGCGCTTCCGTCGCCACCGCCGATCGAGTAGACCTTGCCGTCCAGGGTGACCACCCGGTTGTCCATGATGTTGGCCGGGAAGTCGGTGATGTCCGTCCACGGAGCGGCCTGCGGGCCGGGCGCGGCGGGGGTCGCCGTCGCCGCTTTGCCGGACGCCCTGGCCGTGAACGACGTCGGGACGCTCAACCGCTGCTCCGGTGCGCCGGCCGCGCCGAGCACCTGTTGCCGGGTCACCCGGGAACCGTCCGCCCGCAGCAGCTCGAAGCCGTCGTCACGCTCACCGAAAGCGACCTCGACCGGCGCGCCGCCGGTGTTGGTCACGGTGAACGTCCTGGTTGCCTTACCGCTGGGCATCTGGACCGTCGCGCTCACCTGGGTGGGCGTCACCGACAACCGGCCGGCCGCGAGGACGAAGTTCGCGGTGGTGGCCCAGTCGGCCTCGACGTCGACCTGCTTGCTCTGGCTGACGTAGTTGCCGGCCGTCGCGGTGAACTTGTGGGTGCCGGTAAGCGTCGAGTAGATCCAGTAGAACCCGTCGGGCAGCCCCGGGTCGTCCGGGGTCGCCACGGTGACCGCCTTCTCGGCGGGCCGGTCGTTGCTGGTGACGGTGGCCCCGTTGATGTAGCTGCTGTCGTTCTTGTCGCGGACGTTGCCCACGACCAGGCCGCCGTCGACAGGCACGCAGGTGACCTGGCTGCCGATGAGGACGTTGTCGACCTCCCACCACCACTCGTACGAGGCGTCGTAGTAGTGGAACCGCACCTGGACCTGCGCCTTGCCGGCCGCCTGCGGGATCGGGATCTCGGTGAGCTTCGGGCCCCGGACGTCGGTCTCCTGGCGGAGCACGTTCGTCCAGGTCGCGCCGTTGTCGATGCTCAGGTCGACGTCGGCGGTGTCGTCGTTCAACTGGTTGAAGTCCTGGTTGAACCGGATGACCGGGGCCGTGACGCCGGTCAGGTCGACCGCCGGGCTGACCAGGGAGGTGTCCTGGCTGGTGCCCGCGCCGTACGCGTCACTGTCGATCATCGCGAAGTTGCCGCTGCCACCGGTCAGGTTGCCCCGGTCGCCGTCGTCGGTGAACTTCCAGACGTCACCGCTGCCCGCGTTGTCGACCACCGTCCAGCCGGCCGGCGTGGTCGTCGCGTCGAAGGTCTCGTACTCGCCGTCGGAGCCGAACGTGTAGCCGGGCGCCGTCGTGCAGGTGGTGGTGTCCACCGGCACCGCGACGTTGGCTGTCACGTTGCGGGTGCCGACCACGACCTCCTTGGTGACGGTCTGGTAGCCCGGGTACTGCGACTCGTACGTCAGGGTGTACGTCTGCCCGGCCGGCAGCGTGATGCTGTATCGGCCGTTCGAGGGTGTCGTGTAGTCGTACACGCCGGACACGCCGCTCACGGTCACCTTGGCGTACAGCGGCCAGCCGTGGCCGGAGCCGTCGGTGACCGCGCCGGTGACGTTGACCCGTGGCACCGCCGTCAGGGCGACGTCGAGCGTCGTGGTCGCGCGTTTGGTGACAGTCGCGGTCTTCGTGGTGCTGCCGTACCCGAATGCCGTCACGACGACCTGGTAGTCGCCGGTCGGGACCTGGGTCGAGTACTTTCCGTCGGCGCCGGTGGTGATCTCACGCGAGGTCGGCCCGGTGAGCGTCACTGTCGCGCCGGCGATCGGGGCGCCGGTGGCCGCGTCGGTGACCGTGCCGGCCAGGGTGCCGACATCGCCGGTCGGGGCCGCGGCGAGCAGCGCGAGGGCGTCCAGTCGGCCCTCACCGTAGACGTTGTTGTCTGCGGCCGTGCCGCCGCACTGGTCGTCGGCCTTGTCGATCGCGGTGCCGTTGAGCAGCGCGCGGGTCCCGTCGACGTCACCGATGAGGGTCGGCGCCGCCGAGTACAGCAGGGCGATCGCGCCCACCAGGTGCGGGGCGGCCATCGACGTGCCGCTGGCGCTGCCGTACCCGTTGCCGGGGACACTCGACCGGACGTTCACGCCCGGCGCGGAGATGTTGGGCTTGATCTCGCCGTTCTGCCCGGTGCCCCGGGCCGAGAAGCTGGCGATGGTGTTGTTGACGTCGTACGCGCCCGTCGAGTAGTTGCTGGCGAGGCTGCCCGGTGAGCCGCTGGTCTGGCACGCCGGCCCGCTGTTGCCGTTGGAGAAGACGCCGAAGATGCCCGACGCGGCCCAGGCCAGCGTCACGTCCTCCATGAAGGGCTCGTTGGACGGGTCCCGGGTGCCCCAGGAGTTGTTGATGATGTTCGGCCGCTTGCTGGCGTCCGGGTTCTGACCGCTGAGGTCGGTCGGTTCGAGCATCCACTGGCCGGATTCGATCAGCGCGGCGTCGGTGGGGCAGCAGCCGTTCGCCGCGATCCACTTGACCCCGGGCGCGACACCGATCTGGTTCGCGCCGGCGGAGCCGGCCATGGTGCCCATGGTGTGCGTACCGTGGCCGTCGTCGTCGCACGGCGCGTCGGCGCACGTCCCGGCGGCGTTGAACCAGTTGTAGTTGTGGTCGAACGTGCCGTCGCCGTTGTTGCCGCGGTAGGAGTTCACCAACGCGGGGTGGTCGTACTGCACGCCGCTGTCGATGCTCGCGATGGTGACGCCCTCGCCGGTGACGCCGTACTGGGACCAGACGTCGTCGGCGTTGATGTTGGCGACGCCCCACTCGACGGCGTTGACGGTCTTCTCGTCGGTGCCCTTGGTGAGTTCCGGCAGCTGGTAGGCGACCGGGGCGTAGAGGCCCTCGACCTCCGCGTGGGCGGCGAACTTCTGCGCCATCGCCAGGGAGCCGCTGTTCACCTTGATGGCGTTGGTGGCCCAGAACGTCTGGTACTTCGTACCGGAGCTGTCGAGTTCGGCGCGGATCTTGCCCTGGCTCCCGGCGGCGGTCTCCCGCAGCGTCTGCGCGACGGCCGCGCCGCGCTTCGTCCAGTCCTTGATGGAGCTGGCCTTGCTCAGGTCGGCCCGGTCCTTGAAGCGAATCCAGAAGTCCCCTGCGCTCTTGGCCTCGAGCTGGCGGGCGAGCTCCGGTCGGATCTTGTCCCCGGCGGCGGTGCCCGCTCCCAGCGAACCGGGCGCGGCCTGCGCGCCGGAGCCGACGCTGGCCAGGCATGTGGCGGCGAGGATCGTCGCCGCGCTGGCGCTGACCAGTGATCTGGCCGTGCGTCTCCATTGTGGACGTCTGAACATCGGTGCTGCCTCCCTCAGAACGACCCAGGGTGTAGTGGGCCATGGTGAGAAGTGCCAGAGATCCAACTCGATGGAACCGAGCGACTGGACCCCTCATGCCTCCCCATGCACCGCGCGGGTCACGCCGGTTGCCCGAGTGGACACTATGATCGAGAGGAACGGACGATCAAGAACTTGCCGTGAGCATCTTGTCGCTAACGGTTGCCCTGCTGGCGGCGCGCTTGCCAATCATTGTCAGGACCATGACGATAGCCGGGCAGGGATTCCCATCGATCCCGGGCGGTGTGGTGGCCGAGGACGACGAAACGGTGTTGGGCGGGGCTGATCCGGCCGACGAACCGTTTCCGTTGCTGATCGCGGTGACGCCGTCGCCGGCCGAGCGCATCCGGCTCGCGGAGCGTCTCGACGGCATCGCGCCTCTGCTGCTGGTGGCCGACCTCGACGAGCTGCGCCGACTGATCTCGGTTCCGCGGCAGCGAGCCGGGCCGCCCGGCGAGCCACCGCCGAGCCCGACGCCGACCACCGAGCCGGACCCGGCCCTGGTCATCGACTCGGCCCGGTCCACCGCACGGTACGGGGCCCGTGAGGTCGACCTGACCCGCCTGGAACACGACCTGCTGACCTGTCTGATCACCGAGCCGGTCCGGACCTGGAGCTACGCCGAGCTGCACCGCTCGGTCTGGCACGACGAGGGGCGCGAGCGCAGGGCGGACGTGCAGTCCCTGGTGAAGCGACTGCGGCGCAAGTTGCGGGACCTCGACGCCGGTGCCACGATCGAGGCCGTACGCGGTGTCGGGCTGCGCCTCACCGGCCGGCAGGAGCCGCGGATCGGGCGTGCCTGACGGCTGCCTGATGTGGGCAGTTCCTCAGCACGCCCGCCTGTTTTCCCGTAACCGCAAGCCGTGGACCGGCGACCACGTAACGTGAGACACAGCCGATCAACGGCGAACGCCGGACGTGCGTCGGGCCGCCAGGTGGCGGCGGAAGCCGCCCGGTCATCCGCCGGGAGTCCGGTGCGATTCCCCGACCCGGTGCCCTCCGGGCATGCGCGGATTCCGCCCCGGGGGCGATGCGACGGTACGCGGGCTCCGGACAGCTGCGCGCCGCCGGCCTGCCCACTCAGCCGCAGGAGGTGCGGAGCCCATGCTGTCGGTATTCGACCCTCGGCACACCGTCGCGCCCCCGGGATACAGCCGCTGGCTCATCCCGACCGCGGCGCTGGCCGTGCACGTCTGCATCGGCCAGGTCTACGCGACGAGCGTCTACAAGAACTCCCTCATCGCGCACTTCGACACCAGTCAGACGGCGATCGGGGCGATCTTCAGCATCGCCATCGTCATGCTTGGTTCGTCGGCGGCGGTGGGTGGCAGGTGGGTGGAGCGCAACGGCCCCCGCCGGGCCATGTTCGTCTCGGCCTGCTTCTGGGCCACCGGTTTCCTGGTCGGCGCGCTCGGCATCGCGACCCAGCAACTCTGGCTGCTCTACCTCGGCTACGGCGTCATCGGCGGCATCGGGCTGGGCATCGGCTACATCTCGCCCGTCTCCACGCTGATCAAGTGGTTCCCGGACCGGCCGGGTCTCGCCACCGGTCTGGCGATCATGGGATTCGGCGGTGGCGCCCTGGTCGCCGGTCCGCTGGCGCGTCAGTTGCTGTCGCTCTACGACTCCGACTACAACCCGGCCAACCCCGCCGCGGTGGCGTCGGGTTCCGCGCTGGTGGGGCTCTTCGTCACGTTCGGCATCGGCTACTTCGTGATCATGATGTTCGGCCCGTTCAACGTCCGGGTTCCTCCACCGGACTGGCGGCCCGCCGGGTTCGACCCCGCTCGCGTCGCCACCCGGTCGCTGGTGACGAGGGCGAGTGTGTCCGCGTCCAACGCCGTGCGGACCCGTTCGTTCTGGCTGCTGTGGATCGTGCTGTTCTGCAACGTCACGGCGGGTATCGGCATCCTGGAGCAGGCCAGCCCGATGATCCAGGACTTCTTCCGGGACAACGGTTCCACAGCCGTCTCGGTGTCGGCCGCGGCCGGCTTCGTGGGTGTGCTGTCGCTGTTCAACATGGCCGGCCGGTTCGTCTGGTCGACGACGTCGGACCTCATCGGCCGCAAGCCCATCTACCTGATCTACCTGGGCGTCGGCATGGTGCTCTACGCCCTGCTCGCCGTCGCCGGGCACGCCGCGACAGCCGTCTTCGTGCTGATCGCCGCGCTGATCATCTCCTTCTACGGCGGCGGCTTCGCCACCATGCCCGCGTACCTGCGGGACCTCTTCGGCACCTTCCAGGTCGGCGCGATCCACGGCCGGCTGCTGACGGCCTGGTCGGCGGCGGGTGTCGCCGGGCCGTTGATCGTCAACCGCATCCTCGACACGCAGGGCAAGCCCGGCACGCTCACCGCCTCGGCGTACCGTCCCGCGCTGTTCACCATGGTCGGTGTCCTCGCCATCGGTTTCGTCGCCAACCTGCTGGTCCGCGCCGTTCCCGACCGGTTCCACGAGCCGGACCGGGGTTCGACCTCGCCCGTGGCGCGCGCCAGCGTGACCGAGCCGGTCGCGCTCGGCCCGCAGAGCAGGCCGCCGGTGCCCGAGCACGTCGGCGGCCAGACCGGGCGGCTCTGGTTGTCCTGGTTGCTCGTCGCGGCGCTGCTCGGCTACGGGATCGTCCAGACCGCCATCACCGCCGCGAAGCTGTTCACCGGCTGACGCGACGACCGGTCGTCGTGGCCGGGCCGAGTGCTCGCAAACGGAAGGCGCCCACCGTGAAGGGGCGCCTTCCGTTTCGCCGATCCGCTCAGAGCGGGGCGGTCGACCGGTTCTCGGCGAGCCGCTCCCGTTGTGGCACGACCGTGTACTTCGGATCGAGTGCCGACACCCGCCCCGCCTCGAAGACGCCGAACCGGGTGGCGACCGACGATGCCACGAGGGCGACGCCGGAGATCGTCGACAGGACCCGGCTGCGTCGGCTGACCAGCGCCGCGGCAGTACCCACGGCGAGCAGGGCGCGGCCCGCCTTGACCAGCCGGCCGCTGCGGCCGTGCGTGTAGGGCTCGCTGGTGAGGCCCTGCCGCTCCAGCTGGTGCCCTCCAACAAATTCGACGGCCGCGCCGGCCAGGGCGAGTCGTCGCAGTGGGGCGGTCTCCGTGGCCGGTGCCGCGATCAGGCCGACCCCGGACGCGGCCGCGAGCGCGCTGCCGGCGAAGACGAACGGCAACGACGGGTAGGCGTCGTGCCAGGACGGCACGGCCGTGTCCGCGAGCAGCACCCCGGTGTACGTCGCCAGCGCCGGCGCGGTGGCCGCGGCGGCCAGGCCGGCGATATTGCCGACGGGCGGTGCGATCCGACGGGCGAGGCCGAGCACACCGTGCTGCGGGAGCAGCGGCGCGAGCTCGGCGACCGCGGCCACGCCGGCCAGCGGTCCGAACGCGGCGAGGATCCAGGTGCCGACCGACATCGGCGAGGTCACCTTGGCCACCCGGAGCATGTGATGGAACCGGGCCGGCCGGCCGAGGTCGTGCACCAGCAGGTACGTGCTGGCGGCGACGCCGCCGAGGGCCGTCCAACGGCCCACCTTGCGCAGGCCGGGTCGTCCGGTCAGTTGGGCGCCCGCGCCGATCAGCGCGCTCCCGGCGGCGAGGCCTCCGGCGAACAGGTAGCCGGCGATGTCGTACTTCCACACCGGCGCTTTGAGGATCGGACGGCCGTAGTAGGAGGCGAAGTCGGCCGGTGGCACCGTGAGCTGCTCGCCGCCGTCGCCGCGACCCCGGCGCTTCCCGTCGGGCTGGTCGACGCCGTCCTGGAACTCGCGGAACCGGGCGCCGACCGGCTCGTGGGGTGGCGTCGCGTCTGTCATGGCCGCCCGCCCAGGAACGCGACAGCCGTGGCGACAGCCATCGTCAGCGCGGCGAGGCCGGCACGCTTCCACATGGCCGGCAGGTCGCGGGTGGTCACGATCGGGTCCGGTGGTAGGCCGTACACCTCGGGCTCGTCCAGCAGCAGGAAGAACGCCCCGTCACCACCGACGCCGTCGTTCGGGTCGTGCCCGTACAACCGCGCCTCCGGCACTCCATGCTCGTGCAGCTTCGCCACCCGCGCGGCGGCCCGCTCCCGCAACTCGTCCAGTTCGCCGTACTGGATCGACTCCGTCGGACACGCCTGCGCACACGCCGGGGTCATCCCCGCCCCGAGCCGGTCGTAGCACAGCGTGCACTTCCAGGCCCGACCGTCGTCCTTGCGCTGATCGATGACGCCGTACGGGCAGGCGGAGATGCAGTAGCCGCAGCCATTGCAGATGTCCTCCTGCACCACCACGGTGCCGAACTCCGTCCGGAACAGGGACCCTGTCGGGCAGACGTCCAGGCAGGCCGCGTGGGTGCAGTGTTTGCACACGTCCGACATCATCAACCAGCGGAAGTCCGTCCGCCCCTCCGCTCCCGAACCTCTCCCCGGCGGTTGCCCGCCCGGCATCCCCAGGAACTCCGGGCCACCCGACATGCGGGCCGCCGCACCGGGCGAGCCGGGCGTAAGGCCCGGATCGGTTCCGGTGTCGGTGCCGGTACGCGCGCCGACGGCCGCCGTGAGCGGGCTGACCGATGGCCCGTCGGGTTGCTCCTGAAACGCCGGGGTCGCCCAGCCGACCGAGCGGGGCTGCTCCACGAACGCGACGTGCCGCCACGAGTTGGCGGTCAGCGCGCCCGTGTTGTCGTACGACATGCCCAGCAGGTCGAGCCCACTCTCGGGGACGCCGTTCCACTCCTTGCAGGCCACCTCGCACGCTTTGCAGCCGATGCAGACGCTGGTGTCGGTGAAGAACCCCATCCTCGGCGGTGGGTTCTCGTAGCCGGCGTCCGGTGCGGGATCCAGCGGACCGTACAGGGCGTTGGCGTGGGGCATCGGTCAGGCCTCCTGGTCGCTGCTGCTGTCGGCGACGTCGGTCGTGACCATCGGTGGATAGCGGTGGACGAGGTCCCCCGACCGCCGCCGGTAGTCGACGACGAGGTCCAACAGGTCCTGTCCTCGGGGGCGTCGTCCGGGCCGGACGTCGCACGTGCCGACCTTGCTCTCCTGAATCAGGACGTTGGGGTCGAGGGTGATGCCGAACAGGTCGTTGGCCGAGTCGCCGGTCACCAGGCCCTCGTAGCCGAAGTGGTACGGCAGCCAGACCTGGTGGATGATCCGGCCGTCCACGCGCAGCGGCGTGACGCGGTCGGTCACCAGCACCTTCGCCTGGACGGCCGCGCGGCTGGTGACCAGGTGGGCCCAGCCCAGGTGACTCAACCCGCGCAGGGCGGCCAACTCCGGCGACACCTCGACGAACATCTCGGGCTGCAACTCGGCCAGCGGCGACACGTTGCGGCTCATCGCGCCGGCAGTGTGGTGCTCGGTGAGCCGGCTGACCGTGAACACGTACGGGAAGACGTCGCTGTGCTCCTGCGGCGGGCTCGGATTCAACGTGTTGACCGGGTGGGTGTAGACCTTGCGGGCCGGGTTGGCCTGCTGCCGGTAGAGCGGGTTGCGCACCGGCGACTCCACCGGCTCGTAGTGCGTCGGCAGCGGCCCGTCCAGCACGCCGCTGGGCGCGTACAGCCAGCCCTTCCCGTCGCCCTGGAGGATGAACGGGTCGTCGCCCGCGATGCCCGCCACGCCCGAGGAGTTCGGCGGCGGCCGGTACGAGGGCGCCTTGTTCTTCTCGAAGTCCGGCACGTCGTAGCCGGTCCACTCGGCCTTCTCCGCGTCCCACCACACGTACTTCTTGCGCTCGCTCCACGGCCTGCCGTCCGGGTCGGCCGAGGCACGGTTGTAGAGGATCCGCCGGTTGGACGGCCACGCCCAACCCCACTCGAGCGCCACCAGGGACTGCTCCGAGCCGGGCTTGCGGCGGGCGGCCTGGTTGACGCCGTCGGCGTACACGCCGGTGTAGATCCAGCAGCCGCCGGCGGTGGTGCCGTCGTCCTTCATCTCGGTGTAGCTCGACAGCGGTCGGCCGCTGGCCACGTCGTACCCGTTGATCTCGTAGAGCACCGACTCGGCGCTCGGCTCGGCGTGCGGACCGTGCGTGGGGTAGTTCCAGGCGAGGTCGAGCAGCGCCCGGTCACGAGCGCGGGTCGAGCGGGCCAGCCGTTCCCTGATGATCCGGCCGAGGTGGTAGAAGAACCACAGCTCCGAGCGGGCGTCGCCTGGCGGCTCGACGGCCTTCTCCCGCCACTGCAACAGCCGCTGCGTCTGGGTGAAGGAGCCCTCCTTCTCCACGTGCGAGGCGGCGGGCAGGAAGAACACCTCGGTACGACACTCCTCCGGCACGATCTCGCCCGTCTCGATCTCCGGGGCGCGCTTCCAGAACGTGGCGCTCTCGATCATGAACAGGTCGCGGACGACAAGCCAGTCCAGGTTGGCCATCCCCAGGCGCTGCGCGCGCCCGTGCGCCGAGCCGACCGCCGGGTTCTGCCCGAGCAGGAAGTACCCCTTGATCTTCCCGTCGATCATGTTGAGCACCTGCTGGTAGGTGCCGTGGTCGCCGGTCATCCGGGGCATGTAGCCGTAGCAGTAGTCGTTGTCCGCGGTCGCGGCGTCCCCCCAGTACGCCTTGAGCAGGTTCACGCCGTAGGCGCGCGCGTTGCCCCAGAAGCCCTTCTGCCCCGGATGCCGGATGCTGTCCACCCACTCGTCGAACGTCGGGTGGTCGGCGTGGTGCGGCATCGGCAGATAGCCGGGCAGCAGGTTGAACAGCGTCGGCACGTCGGTGGAGCCCTGGATGCTCGCGTGTCCCCGCAGCGCCATCACGCCACCACCGGGCCGGCCCATGTTGCCCAGCAGCAACTGGATGATCGCCCCGGCGCGGATGTACTGCACGCCCACGCTGTGCTGCGTCCACCCGACCGAGTAGACGAGCATGCTCGTGCGCTCCCGGCCCGAGTTGGCCGTCCACGCCTGGGCCAGTTCCAGGAACTTGTCCTGCGGGATGCCGCAGACCCGCTCCACCATCTGCGGGGTGTAGCGGGAGAAGTGCCGCTTGAGGATCTGGTAGACGCAGCGCGGGTGCTGCAACGTCTCGTCGCGCTGGGTGTCGCCGCCCACCGGCGCACCGTGCGACTCGTGTTCCAGCCCGGCCGCCGTCTCCCGCTGCGTCTCGGTGTCCCGAGGGGGGATGTTCTGCTCGGCGCCCTCGTACTGCCAGCTGCTCTGGTCGTAGCTGGCGTTCTCCTCGGTGAAGCCGGAGAAGAGCCCGTGCAGGTCCTCGGTGTCCCGGTACTCCCCGGTCACGATGGTGGCGGCGTTCGTGTACGCCACGACGTACTCGCGGAAGTCCAGCTCGTTGTCGAGGATGTAGCGGATCACGCCGCCGAGCAGGGCGATGTCGGTGCCCGCCCGGATCGGCAGGTACGCGTCCGCCACCGCGCTCGTGCGCGTGAACCGTGGGTCGACGTGGAACACCTTCGCCCCACGGCGCTTGGCCTCCATCACCCACTGGAAACCCACCGGATGCGCCTCGGCCATGTTCGAACCCTGAATGACGATCATGTCGGAGTTCGACAGGTCCTGCTGGAACTGGGTGGCGCCGCCGCGACCGAAGCTGGTCCCCAGACCGGGGACGGTGGCGGAGTGTCAAATACGGGCCTGGTTCTCGATCTGGAGCGCCCCCATCGCGGTGAACAACTTCTTGATGAGGTAGTTCTCCTCGTTGTCCAGCGTCGCCCCGCCCAGGCTGGAGATGCCCAGTGTCCGGTTGAGCGGCCGGCCCTCGTCGTCCCGGTCTTCCCAGGTCTCGTCCCGGGCGGCCAGGACCCGGTCGGCGATCATGTTCATCGCCGTGTCGAGGTCGAGATCCTCCCACTCGGTGCCGTACGGCCGCCGGTAGCGGACCGTCGTCTGTCGCAACGGACTGGTCACCAGGCTCTTGCTCGCCGCGCCCTTCGGACACAACCGACCCCGCGAGATCGGACTGTCCGGGTCGCCCTCGATCTGCGTGACCTGCCCGTCGGCGACGTACACCCGCTGGCCACACCCCACGGCGCAGTACGGGCAGACGGACCGGGCGACCGAGTCGGCGGTGTCGGTGCGGGCGGTGAGCGTCAGCGACCGGGCGGACTTGGCCGCCGCGCCCCGACCCAACGGGTCGGTGCCGGTGAGCTGGCGATAGAGCGGCCAGCGCTCGACCCAGCGGCGCACGCCCATCGCTGCACCTTCCCGACGAAAGCCACTAAATGTGAACAGTCCGACAGTAGATGAGGTGCCGGCCCGGCCGCAGCGGGATCAGCAGAGCGATGCCTCCCCCGGCCAGTTTTCGCTGGCCGAGGGAGGCATGGTGGACGGGCCGGGATCAGCTCGACGGGCGCTGGACGACCAGGCGGTCGCCGAAGGTCCGGTAGCGGCGCAGCTCCCAGAACAGCCAGCCGATGCTGACGATCGCCAGCACGACGAAGACCAGCGAACCGGAGAACGTGTCCCAGAGGGTGTGCAGGACGACGACGCCCAGGAAGGTGCCGAGGAACCCGAACAGCCGGCCGACGCTCGGACTGGCCAGCAGCGCCCACAGCGCCCCGGCGGTGAGCCCGGTCCACGCGGTGTGCCCGGCGGGCGCGGTCAGACCGCGGATGAACAGGGTCTGCTCCACCGCGCCGATGTTGCCGTGCGAGCTCAGCAACGCGGTGAAGGCGTACCCCATCGTCTCCAGCGCGGCGAAGCCCATGCCGGCCGCCACACCGATGACCAGGCCGTCGGACGGCAGTCGGCGACGGTGCTGCGCCAGGGCCGTGAACAGCAGCACCACGGGGACGATCAGCTTCGCCGACTCCTCGATCAGGGCCACGAACAACATGGGCAGGGTGCCGAGGCCGCGCAGGGTGTCGTACTCCAGGGTGCCGGCGACCACCGTGCCGATCACCCCGCCGAAGAACGCCGACGTCACCAGCACCGACGACGGCACCTGCCAGCGCCCGGTACGGGCCTGGGCGAACGTGAGGAACGTCAGGGGAGCCAGGGTCGCGCCGAGCAGGATCAGCGCCGGCACGAAGTTCGGATTCTGGGTGCGCACAAGGGTCCGCAGCACCGCCAGATAGAGGATCAGCCCGACGACGAGCACTCCGGCCCACGCCCACCGGCGAGAACGATCACGCATACCGCGCAGTCTGGCGGATGCAGGTTACGAACACCAGCGGCAGCCACCCCGAGGCCGTTCAGACCACGTGCAGCAGCCGGAAGCGCTTGGTCACCACCAGGGTGTCGTCGTCGACGGTGAAGTCCGGGTCGCCCAGCTCGGCGCGTACCTGGGCGCTGTGCCAGAACGACTCGTGCCCCGCTCGCCACTGCGCCACCGACTCGTCGCCCTCCCCCTCGGCCAGGGCGTGTTCCAGGTCCACGTCGGCGAGCCGGACGACCCGCACCTCGGTCACCTCGATCACCGCCACCCGCCGGCCGTCGGAGTCCACCACCGCGGATCGCTGACCCACCTCGGGCAGCGGCTCGTTCGCGTGCTCGTAGCCGAGCAGCAGCGCGGACGTCGAGGTCTTCGCGCCGGATCGGATGGCGGCCACCAGCGTGTCCCGCAGCGGCCCGGGAAACCCGAACTCCACCACCGGAAGATCTTCCACATCCATTCACGGAGGGTACGCCCGACCACAGGTGACGGCAGCCAGCGTGGCATGGTCTCGTGGGTGGCCACCTACGACGTCGCCCTCGTCCTGCTCGTCGACCCCTCCGGGGCGGTGCTGATGCAGCATCGCGACGCGCACGCGCCCGTCTCGCCCAACCAGTGGAGCCTTCCCGGCGGCCACGTCGAGCCCGGCGAGTCGCCCGAGCAGGCGGCCCGCCGCGAGTTGCTGGAGGAGACCGGCCTGACGGCCGGTGAGCTGCACCCGCTGTGGAGCGGTCCGCGCCCGTACGAGGCCGGCTTCCCGCACACGGTGACGGTGCACGTGTTCCGTGGCACCACCACCGCGCGACAGGAGAACGTGGTGCTCGGCGAGGGGCAGGCCATGGTGTTCGTCCCGCCCCACGAGGTACGCGATCGGGAGCTGGCGGCCTCGACCGTGGTGGCGCTGTCGCTGCACCTCGGGGACACCTGACGCCCGGCGTTGTTGTCCCGGTGGCCGGGCTCAACGCTCCTGCGCGGGGTCGCGCCGCAGCACGGTGAACGCTCCTGCCTCGACGGGCTCCACCGCGCTGAACCGGAAGTCGGCGGGCGTGCCGGAGGCGAACAGGCGGTCGCCCGCACCGACGATCGTCGGGAACGTGATCAGCCGGTACTCGTCGACGACGTCGGCCGCCGCCAGCGCCCGGACGAGGCTCAGGCTGCCGATCACCACGACGTCGCGCCGGGTGCGTTCGTCGGTGGCCCAGTTGACCGGGTCGCCGTCGATCGCCGCCGAGTTCGGCCACGCCGCCGCGTCGATGCCGCTGGTGGTGGCCACCCTCTTGGGCACGCTGTTCATCACCGTCGCATACCCCCCGTCGCGAGTCGGCCAGAGCTTGGCGAAATGCTCCCAGGTGCGCCGCCCGTAGAGCTGGACACCATGCTCCATCCGGGCCCCGAGGCGGAACTTGTCGCCGCTGACCGGCCCGGCCCCGTGCCGGAACGCCCAGCCGCCGTGGCCGGTGCCCCCGCGCCCGTCCGGGTCGGAGACCACGCCGTCCAGCGTGCAGAACTGAATGACGATGATGTCGCCCATCTGGATTCCTCTCACCGTGGCGGCCCGCCGTGGACCGCTCGTACTGCACACCTACCGACGCCACGCGCCGAACTCATCGGTCCACGCGGGGGAATCCTGGCCGCGCCTCGGCATAGGCTCTCCGGCGTGGCCGACGCGACAGCGCAGGACCGGGACGGCCGGTACGAGGCGTACCGAGGCGACCTGCTGGCGCACTGCTACCGGATGCTCGGTTCCGTGGACGAGGCCGAGGATCTGGTGCAGGAGACGCTGCTGCGCGCCTGGCGGGCCGCCGACCGGTACGATCCGCAACTGTCGTCGCTGCGGACCTGGCTGCACCGTATCGCGACCAACGCCTGCCTCACGGCGTTGGCGGGACGGGCTCGCCGGCCATTGCCGAGCGGGCTGAACCCGGCCGGTGACCCCTCCGCACCGCTCATCCCCCGGCTCGACATTCCCTGGTTGCAGCCGTTTCCGGACGTACGGCTCGGCGACCCCGCCGATGCCGTCCAGCAGCGCGCAGGTCTGCGGCTCGCCCTGGTCGCGGCGCTGCAACTGCTGCCCGCTCGACAGCGTGCGGCGCTGGTGCTGCGGGAGGTGCTCCAACTGTCGGCAGTTGAGGTGGCGCAGGCCCTGGGCAGCAGTGTCGCCTCGGTGAACAGCAGCCTCCAGCGGGCCCGCGCGACGCTGCGGGCCACCGGGCCGGTGCTCGACGAGCTGCGCGAGCCCGCCGATCCCGACGAACGCGCCGTGGTCGAGCGCTACCTGGCGGCGTTCGAGGCGGCCGACCTGGCCGGCCTGACCCGCCTGCTCTCCGATGACGTGGTGCTGGAGATGCCTCCGGTGGCGCTCTGGCTCGCCGGCAGAACGCACTACCACCGGTTCATGGAACGCGTCTTCGCCATGCGGGGCGCGGGCTGGCACCTCGCCCCCGTGCGGGCCAACGGCACCACCGCGCTGGCGGCGTACGCGCCGGACCCGGACGCGGATGGCGTCCGAGCGCACTCGCTCCAGCTCTTCAGCGTGCGGGGTGGCCTGATCCGACGCTGTGTGACGTTCGCCGACCCGACGATGTTCGACCTGTTCGGGCTGCCCGCGACCGTTGCGGGCCACGCCCCGGAGCTAGCGCGTCCGGGCCTTCGGTCGACACCTGCCGGTGCCGGTGGCTGACGGCCGTCGACGCCTTCCCGCACGGCGACGGCGACCCGTCCGGGCAGGAGATCGTCGGTCCGGCTGATGAGGGCGCGGGCGGCGGCCGCAGTCGCTCGTCCGCGTGCTCGTATCCCACAAGTAGCGCGGAGGTGGAGGTCTTCACGCCGGGCAGGATCGCGGCCAGCTAGAGTCCCTCTCTTCGGCGGGAATCCCGCTCGGAGTCCTCGAAGGCGGTCCCCGTGGCCCCTGATCCCATCGACGTGAACGGTCAGCTGGAGGCGGCGCTGGCGGAAGTGGCCGCCGCTTTCCGTGGCATGACCGCGCACCAGCTGGAGTCCAACTGCGAGTGCCACTGGGGCAGCGCGGAGGAGTTGGCCCTGCTCAAGACGCCGGACGTCCCCCTCGACGACGACCTGCTCCAACGCACGTACTGGTTGGGGGACTGGATCTACCACGGGCCGTTGTTGCGCCGGATCATGCCGCAGGTGACCCGAGGGCTCGTGACCGGCCAGGTGGAGCCGATCGGCGGATTGGAGCGAAACTTCATCCGCGGTCGCTGGCAGGAGTGGCCCGCCGCGCAGCGTGACGCCGTGCGAGCATTCCTGGACGCGTGGTGGCTGCACGTCCTGGTCGCGCCCGGAGCGAAGGTGACCGCCCACGAGGCGCTGCAATTCCTCGCCGAGGTCTCCGTACAGGTCACGCCATGGCTGACCACCTGGGAGAGTCTGCTGACCAACCCGACCGCGGCGAGGCGGCTCGCCGTGGCGGTGGACGATTGGATGTACGACCTGTCGGATGATGCGCTCCCCTGGCGGAGCGAGCACGACGGGACCGACTGGTGCCCCACCCTGTCGTTGTGGGTGCTGCGGCACGCGCCACGCGTGCTGCGCGAGCAGGACGCGTCGGCCGAGCGGCAGGACGACGTACGGCGGCTCGCCCTGCCGCTCGACGCTCGGTGGGACACCTAGGGCGCGGCGCTTGGACAACTCCGCGCGCTCCCACACCTGCCCGAACAGCACGTCGTCGGTGTACCCGACGAGAGTGGGCGCGACGTCCCCGAACATCTTCTGCGCACTGGAGGGCCCGTTGTCAGTCACGTCCCCATCCAAACCGGGCGGCGCGCCGCCAGGGGCGTTTGGCGTAGCCGGCCCTTCAGCACGTCAGGGCAGGTAGTCGCCGGTCAGCGCGGGTCGGACCACCACGGTTCGAGGACCACCGGGTCCGCGACATAGGCCCGCACCTGCGTACGCTCCTCCTCGGTCAACGTCAGCGCGCGCAGCCGGGCGCCCCACTCGGGCACCCGATCGGACTTCCCCAGCGCGATCGACAGCTCGATCAGGCCGGCCAGCGCCGTTGCCTGCTCGACCGCCGGGGCGTCCTCGGCGCGGCGGCGCATCCCCGAGTCGAGCGCCCGGTAGGCGGCCCGGTCGTCCATCTTGAACTCGCGCAGGATCCGCGCGTTGTCGAGCACCCGGGCCAGCCCCGCAAGGTCCTTCGACCCGCCGTACTCCAGGTCCTTCGGCTCGTCGCGCTGGATGAAGACGACGGTGTTGCCCGACGGGTCGACGACGCTGAACCGCGACGCCCCGGCCCGGTAGCGGGTCAGCCGGGGCAGGCCCTTGACCAGCACCTTGCCGTGGGCGCGGCGCATCGCGTCGGCGAACGCGGCGTGGTACGGCGCGACCGCGTCGACCATCACCAGGCAGCCGCCGGTCTGTTCCTTCGCCGGGTCGAGGCCCTTCGGCGCGGGGCCGTAGTGCAGGGCGAACCCGCTGAACTGCACGACCAGGTACACGTACGGCCGCAACTGCTCGTAGGGCACCGTGAAGCCGAGCGCACGCCAGAAGGCCAGGGTCTCCTCCGGCGCCGGGCAGGGCAGCAGCGGCACTGTGGTCTCGTTCGGCTGCACACGGTCCGCACTGGTCGTCATGGTCGCTCCCGGTCTGCTCGGCAGGCCGGTCATTGTGCCAGCACCGTCGGCGGGCCGCGCCGGATCCACGCCTCCTACCCAGGGAGGAGGCGCGCTCCGACCAGGGGCCGCAACCGGGGCCGACGGTCGGACGCGACAGGCGGTAACGGCCACGAGCATCTACAGACATGACTACCGTTCTGCGTCGGGCGACACAGTGGAACCGCCCCCTCATGCTCCTCGTCGGCGCGATGGCGGCGCTCGCCGTCGTCGCCACGGTCGGCATCCTCGTCGACCCACGCGTCCTCACCGGGGCGCCGATCTGGCTCAAGCCGTTCAAGTTCGCGGTGTCCTTCGTGCTGTACGGCGCTACGCTCGCCTGGATGCTCTCCCTGCTGCCCCGGCGTAGCCGGATCGCCGAACGAGCCGTCCTGGTCATCGTCGCGGTGGCGGTCCTGGAGAACGTGTGGCTCGTCGGTCAGGTGCTGCGCGGGCAGACCAGCCACTTCAACTCCAGTACCCCGTTGAACACCGCCCTGTTCGCGGCGATGGGCGCGGCGATCACGGTGCTGTTCTTCGCGCACCTCGTCATCGGGATCGTCGTGCTGATCCGGCGGATCCCCGACCGGGTCGCCGCGACCGCCGTCGGGTGGGGGCTCGGCCTGTCCCTGCTCGGCATGCTCGCGGCGGTCCCGATGGCGCTGCCGATGCAGGACCCGGGAATCGAGGGTATCTCCGGGGCGCACAGCGTCGGCGTGGCCGACGGTGGGCCGGGGTTGCCGGTGGTCGGCTGGAGCACCACCGGCGGCGACCTGCGGATCGGGCACTTCGTGGGGCTGCACGCGCTGCAGGCCCTGCCGATCCTGGCGATCCTGCTGACCCGTTTCGCGACCCGGCTCGACGCGCGCACCCGCGTCCGGCTGCTGGTCATCGCGGGCGGCGCGTACGGCGTACTCACTGTGTTGTTGACCTGGCAGGCCCTGCGCGGGCAGCCGCTGCTGCGCCCGGACGCCCTCACGGTTGCCGTCGTCGCGGCCCTGGTGGTCGCGACGGCGACCGCCACCGGCCTGGTCCTGGCCCGCCGACGCCGCCCGGAACTGGCGCTCGCGGCATGACCGCGACGCTGTTCTCCCTGACGTTCGCGGTGGCCGCGCCGTTCTGGGCGCTGATGATCCTGGTGCCGCGCTGGTCGTGGACCGCCCGGATCATCGGCTCGCCGCTGATCGTGCTGCCGGTCGTGGTGATCTACGCGCTGCTGGTGGTCCCGGCGTTCGGCACGGTGCTGCCCGCCGTCGCGTCGCCGACGCTGGACGGGGTACGCGAGCTGCTCGGCACCCCCGACGGCGCGGCGGCCGGCTGGGCGCACATGGTCGCGTTCGATCTGTTCGTGGGCCGGTGGGCGTGGCTGGACAGCCGGGAACGGGGGGTGCCGGCGCTGGTCATGGCTCCGGTGCTGGTGCTGACCATCCTGCTCGGGCCGCTCGGACTGGCCGCCTACCTGGCCGTACGTGCCCGGTGGCGACGGCCTGCGGTCGCTGCCCCCGACCGCGAGCACCTAGGCTGACGGCCGTGGGGCGGATGGGGCGACTGTTCGACACGCGGGACGCGCGCGTGCGGATGGCGCTGCTCGATCTCAGCGGGTTGTGTTACCTGCTCGTCGTGCCCCACCCCGGCCCCGTGCCGACGCTGACACAGTGGATCCTCGCGGTGGCGGCGTTCGCCGGCGCGCTCGTGACGTATCGCCGACCGGTGGTCAACCTGGTGCTCCAGGCGGCGTTGCTTGCCGTCGCGATCTGCCTCATCGACGACCTCACCATCAACCAGGTGGGGGCGAGCTGGGCCCTGCTCGAGGTCACCATGCGCGCGGGCCGCGCCCGCACCATCTGGCTGACCGCCGGGCTGCTCGCCGCCGTCGACCTGACCGACTCGATAGGCGACCCGCTGCGCCAGGTCGCCTCCGGCGTCGTCGGCCTGGGCCTGGAGGTCGGTGTCCCGGTGCTGCTCGGCCTGGTCATCCGGGCGAACCGGGAGCTGGGTCGGCAGACCGTGGAGCGGGCGCTTGCGGAGCAGCGGCGCCGCGAGTCGGAGAGCCGCGCGGCGCGCGCCGACGAGCGCAGCGCCATCGCCCGCGAGCTGCACGACGTCGTCGCCCACCACGTGGCGTCGATGGTGCTACGGGTCGGGGTGGCCCGACACGTCCTCACCGACCTGGACCCCCGGGTGGACGAGGTGTTCGACGATGTGCACGGCACGGGCACCGCGGCCCTGGCGGAGCTGCGCCGGCTGGTCGCGGTGCTGCGCAACCCCGACGGTGTACGCGGGGACGCGGCCCTGACCGCGATCGAGCCCTCGGCGCTCCCCTCGGCGCTCGGCGCCTCCGTCGACCGGGCCCGCCAGGCCGGCATCACCGTGGAGGCCGACATCGACGCGGCGATCGGCTCGCTCGACGCCGTGCGTGGCCTGGCCGTACTGCGGCTGACGCAGGAGGCGCTCACCAACGTGGCACGGCACGCCGGGCAGTCCGCGCGGGCGCACCTGACGGTCGCCGTGCACGACGGGGCCGTGCACTGGGAGGTCACCGACGACGGGGGCGGGGTCGACGGCGACAGCGCGCCGACTGCCGCGCCGGCCGGCGGCGGCCACGGCATCACCGGGATGCGGGAACGCGTCGAGGTCCTCGGCGGCCGGCTGGAAGCGGGCCCGACCGGCACGGGCTGGCGGGTGCGGACGGTCCTGCCGAACACGCTTTCCGAGACCGCCGCCGCAACGCCTGTCGGGTCGGCGCCCCGGACGCGCGAGGCCACGGCCGGGTCACCGACCCCGGAGCCGGCGTGATCCGCGTCCTGCTTGTCGACGACCAGCACCTCATTCGCGCGGGCCTGCGCATGCTGTGCGACGCGCAGCCCGACATCGAGGTCGTCGGCGAGGCCGACAACGGCCGCGAGGCGGTCACCCTCGCCGCGCGGCTTCTTCCCGACGTCGTGGTCATGGACCTGCGCATGCCCGGCGTCGACGGGATCACCGCGACCGGGCGGATCCTCGCCGAGCGTCCCGCCACCCGGGTGCTGGTGCTGACCACGTTCGGCGACGACGACCACCTCTATCCCGCGCTGAGCGCCGGCGCGTGCGGTTTCCTGCTCAAGGACGCGCCCCCTACCGAGCTGCTGGACGGCATCCGCCGTGCCGCCGCGGGCGACAGCCCGTTCAGCCCCGAGGTGCTGCACCGCCTCGTCCAGCGCGCCGTGCGCGCCCGCGCCGAGCCGCCCCGACAGGTGCAGGGGCTGACCGCCCGCGAGCAGGACGTGCTGGCTCTCGTCGCCGAGGGCCTGTCCAACACCGAGATCGCCGAACGGCTCCACATCGGCGTCACCACCGTCAAGACCCACATCACGAGCCTCATGACCAAGACCGACAGCCCCAACCGCGTACGCCTGGCGCTGTTCGCGCGCGGCGCCTGACCTCGACCGCGCTGGCTACCGGCCGCAGGCGTAGCCCTGCATGCCCCTCGGGTTCGCCCCGGCGGCGAGCACACCCGTGGTCGGGTCCCGGGTCACGGCGCAGAGCCGGCCCAGACTCCACGCGTCGGCGAGCCGCACCTCGTGCCCGTACGCCCGCAGGGCCTCCACCACGTCGGCGTCGAGCCGGTCCTCCACCAGCAGGACGCCGGGCTCCGAGTCGCGGGGATAGAACGACGCCGGCAGGCTGACGGTGTGCCACGCGGGCGCGTCGATGGCCTCCTGCAGGTGCTGACCCCCGAGGAGGTGGCGCAGCAGGAACGGCACCTGCCACTGGTCCTGCTGGTCGCCGCCGGGCGTGCCGCACGCCAGGATCGGCTCGCCGTCGCGGTGCACCATCGTGGGGCTCAACGTGGTGCGCGGTCGACGCCCCGGGGCCAGCGACGAGGCGAGGCCCTCCTCCAGCCAGAACATCTGCAGCCGACTGCCCAGCGGAAACCCGAGCTGCGGGATCGTGGGCGAACTCTGCAACCAGCCCCCACTCGGCGTCGCCGAGATCATGTTGCCCCACCTGTCGACGACGTCCACGTGGCAGGTGTCGCCACGGGTCACCCCGTCGGACCGCACCGTCGGCTCCCCCGTGGTGGGGTCCGCGTGATCGACCCGGTGGCCGGTGCCGGGTCGCACGTGGGCCGGCAGACGCGGCGACGCCCCGTCCGGACGCCCCGGCCGCAGCTCGGCGGACGCGCGGTCACCGATCAGGGCCGCCCGCTCCCGCGCGTACGCAGGCGACAGCAGCGCTGCGGCGGGCACGTCCGCGCTGTCGCCGTACCAGGCCTCGCGATCGGCGAAGGCGAGCTTGAGCGCCTCGACCTGGGCGTGGATGCCGGCGGCGGTCGCCGTCTCGTACGCGCCGGGGTCGTCGAGCGCGTCGAGGGCGGCAAGCGTCTCCAGCAGCACCGGGCCCTGGCCCCAGAACCCGGTCTTCGCCACCGAGTAGCCCTGCCAGTCGACTGTGGCCGGAGCCTCCCAGCTCGCCGAGTACGCGGCCAGATCGTCGCCGGTGACCAGCCCGGCGTGGACGCGCCCACTGGAGTCGCGGAACGGCTGCCGGCTGAACTCGTCGATCGCCTCGGCCACGAAGCCCGTACCCCAGGCTCGGCGAGCGGCCTCGATCTGCGCCTCCCGGTCGGCGCCGGCCGCCTGCCCGGCCTCGACGAGTCGGCGCAGGGTGCGCGCGTACGCCGGGTTGGTGAACCTCTCCCCCGCGGCCGGCGGCCGGCCGCCGCGCAGCCAGAGCTGGGCGGACGTGGGCCAGTGCTCCTCGAACAGCGACCGGACGGCCGCCACTGTCGCGCCCACGCTGCCCACCAGCGGATGACCGGCGGCGGCGTAGTCGATCGCCGGTTCGAGGACGTCGGCGAGGGACATCGTGCCGTGCTCGCGCAGCAGCAGGAGCCACGCGTCGACCGCGCCGGGCACGGCCGCCGCGAGTGGGCCGGCGCCCGGGATGAGATCCATGCCGAGGGACCGGAAGTGGGCGATCGTCGCGCCGGCCGGTGCCGGACCCTGCCCGCAGAGCACCTTCGGGCGGGGATCCTGGGCGGTCGCCACGATGGCCGGCACCTCGCCCCCCGGGCCGTTGAGGTGCGGCTCGACGACGTGCAGGACGAACCCGGCGGTGACCGCGGCGTCGAAGGCGTTCCCGCCGCGTTCGAGGATCCCCATCGCGGACTGGCTGGCGAGCCAGTGCGTCGACGACACCATGCCGAAGGTGCCCTGCAACGTCGGCCGGGTGGTGAACGTCATGACAACACCTCACTCCTGTACGCGGCCCGGAGCGTACGACGGGGGCGACGGATCAGGGCCGGCGGGGCCGGGCGTGCAGGGCCGCCCGCAGCGCCGGACCGAAGACCCGCCGAACGTCGGCCGGGGACAGCGCGTCGATCGACCGGATCGGGTTCAGGTACCGCGTGAAGATCAACCCTCCGAGTACGCCGACGGCGGCGGTGGCCCGTTCCGTCGCGTCCGGGCCGCCGAGAAATTCAGCGATGCGGAGGCGCAGCTCACCGTCCAGGTAGTCCCGCAGGGCGCGCATCGTCTCGTCGTCCCGCACCGCCATCCGGTTCTCGGCGGGCACGCCGGCGTCCCACAGACCGGTGACCGAGTCGAGCAGACGGTCGGCCAGGCCGGCCTGGTCGCCCCGCAGCGCCTGGTCCAGCGCGGTGGGGTCGACGCAGAGCAGGTTCAGCGACTGGCTGAAGAGGCCCTGCTTGGAGCCGAAGTGATAGCTGATGAGCGCGGGGTCGACCCCCGCGGCGGCGGCCACCGCCCGCACCGTCGTACCCGGGTAGCCGTGCGCGTGGAACAGGTCACGGGCGGCCGCGGCGATGCGGGCCCGGGTATCGGGATTGCCGCGGGGTCGACCCCGGGTTTTATTCAACACGGTTGAATAATGCGCTCCCGCGCTGGCACGGTCAACGCCGTCACCAGCACAACGAGGAGTGCACACATGCGTACCGTCGTCTTCGGCGCCACCGGACCCACCGGCCGCCAGATCACCGAGCAGGCCCTGGCCGCCGGCCACGAGGTCGTCGCGGTCACCCGCCGCCCCCACGACGTCCAACCCCGCGCCGGCCTCACCGTCGTCGACGCCGACGTCACCGACCCCGACGCGGTCGACCGGGCCGTCGCCGGCAGCGACGCCGTCCTGTCCAGCCTGGGCGTACCGCTCACCCCGAAGCCGATAAGCGTCTACTCGCGAGGCAACGCGCACATCGTCGCGGCGATGCACCGCCACGGCGTGCGGCGGCTCGTCACGGTCAGCTCCAGCGTCCTGGACCCGACCTGGCGACCGAGCGGCGAGTTCTTCTTCAACAACGTGCTGGATCCACTGTTCAACCGCCGGGTGGGTCGCACCGCCCACGAGGACATGCGCCGGATGGAGACACTCGTCCGCGAAAGCGGCCTGGACTGGACCATCGCCCGCCCGTCCGGCCTGTTCGACCACCCCACCACGACGCGCTACGAGGTGGCCGAGAACGTCGCGGACGGCCTGTTCACGGCACGCGCGGACCTGGCGGCGAGCATGCTGGCCCAGGTGACCGACGACCGGTTCGTCAAGCGGGCGATGGCAGTGATCACCACCGAGGTCCGGCCGAGCATCGCGGGTCTGCTCTGGCGCGAGGCCGTCGTCAAGAAGAAGTGAGGCGGCGCAGCGCTGTTCCGGTGACCCAGGTCGTCCGAGAGGCGGTCGCAAGGTCACGCCGGACCGGTCGCGTGGGCCGCTACTCCCCCGGCCGCGTCCGGACGCCGTCCAGCGCGACAGTCAACACATGGTCGCGCTGCTCGGCCCGGGGGAAGTGCCCGGACGCGATGGCGCTGGCGAGCCGCATCACGTCGTCGATCGTCACGTCGTCGCGGACCTCGCGCGCCCGTTGGGCCCGCTCCAGCAGCGGCCCGCCGGCCGCGTAGAGGGCCCGCCGACACTCGTCGTACGCGGCGGACTCCCGGTTGAGGCCGGCGGCCAGGGGCTGCTTCGCCCCGATGTACTCCACGAAGCGCCGTAGCCACGCGTACAGGCCGTCGCGGGGTGCCCGACTCCCGGCCTCCTCGGCGGCCTCGCACACCGCCTCGACCTCGCTGATGTAGACGTTCTCGATCAGCACCTCACGGGTCGGAAAGTTGCGGTAGAGCGTCGCGATGCCCACCCCGGCGCGGCGGGCGATCTCTTCCAGCGGCGCCTCCACGCCCTGCTCGGCGAAGGCGACCCGGGCCGCCGTGAGGATCGCGTCGTAGTTGCGTGCCGCGTCCGCCCGGTGCGGACGGGCGGCGCGCAGGTGGGTGAGGGCCGTCACGGTGCCGATGTCTCCCCGCATTAGCAAGTGGAGGCGACCTATCACTAGAGTGATAGTCGGCCTCCACTTATCTGGAGGTGCCCTATCAGTCTAGCTCGGAAGAAGGCCACCCATGTCCCCGACTCCCGCCCCCCGACGCAGGATCGCCCTGGCGATCATCCTCGGTTCGCAACTGATGATGACGCTGGACACCTCGATCATCACGACGGCGCTCCCGCACGTGCAACGACAGTTCGGGTTCTCCCAGTCCGGGCTGTCCTGGGTCCAGAACGCCTACGTCCTCGCCTTCGGCGGCCTCCTCCTGCTCGGCGCCCGCGCCGGTGACCTGCTCGGCCGCCGACGCGTGTTCCTGGCCGGCATCGTCCTGTTCACCGCCGCGTCGCTCGCCGCCGGCCTGGCGCAGAGTGGCGGTTGGCTGATCATCGCCCGCACCGTGCAGGGCCTCGCCGCCGCGCTCGCCGTGCCCTCCACGCTCGCGCTGCTGGTCGCCGACTACCCACAGCCGGGCGCCCGCGCCAAGGTGATCGCCCTCTACAGCGGGGTCATCGGTGCCGGCGGCAGCGTCGGCATCGTGATCGGCGGCGTCTTCACCGACCTGCTCTCCTGGCGCTGGGGAATGCTCGTCAACGTCCCGATCGGCATCGCCATCGCGCTGCTCGCGCCACGGTTCCTGGCCGAGACCGAACGCCGCTCCGGCACCTTCGACCTCGGCGGCGCACTGACCTCCACCACCGGCATGACCGCCCTGGTGTACGGCTTCATCCAGGCCGCCGCCGCCGGTTGGAGCGCCCCGAGCACAGTGATCTCGCTGGGCCTCGGGGTCGTCCTCCTGGTCGCCTTCGTTCTGATCGAGCACCGGGCACCCCAGCCCATCACCCCGCTGCGGCTCTTCCGCAGCGTCGAGCGCTCCGGGTCGTACGCCGGGCGGATCCTCATCGTCGGGGCGACCTTCTCCACCTTCTACTTCCTCAGCCAGTACCTCCAGGAGGTGCTGCACCTCAGCGCCCTGCAGACCGGCTTCGCGTACGTGCCGATCACCGGCATGTTCTTCGCCATGGTGTACGCCATCCGGCCGTTGCAGGACCGCCTCGGTCGCCCCGCGCTGCTCGTCGCGTCCCTC
Organism: Micromonospora lupini str. Lupac 08; assembly: GCF_000297395.2. Classification (GTDB taxonomy): domain Bacteria; phylum Actinomycetota; class Actinomycetes; order Mycobacteriales; family Micromonosporaceae; genus Micromonospora; species Micromonospora lupini. The sequence continues at coordinate 4,416,505 of NZ_HF570108.1, forward strand.
GTCATCGCGCTTGTCGGCATGGCGTGGCTGTCCCGGATCTCGACCGGATCCAGCTACTTCCCGGACGTGCTGCTGCCGCTGCTGGTGATCGGCATCGGCCAGGGCATCGCCATCATCCTGATGACCCAGGGTGGCGTGGCCGCCGTCGAGCCGCAGGACGCCGGTGCCGCGTCGGGCCTCGTCAACGTCGCCCACCAGCTCGGCGGCTCACTCGGCATCGCGATCCTCACCATCGCGTACGCCCGCGCCAGCTCCCCGACCGACCCGACCGCCGGCTTCCACGCGGCCTTCACCGGCGCGGACGTCTTCTTCCTGATCGCCCTGATCCTGGCCGTCGTCGTGGCCGTCGCCGACCGCCGCGCCAGCCGGCTCGCCGATCTCCCCGCCACCTGACGACCTGCGAGAGTGCCGGGCTGCTAGCGCCATGGGTGCGGGGGTGCGGAGCGCCGGGTGCGTGGGCTGGAAGGGGCAGGCTCCTGGGGCCTGGGCCTGGGGCCTGGGGCCTGGGGCCTGGGGCCTGGGGCCTGGGGCCTGGGGCCTGGGCCTGAAGACCTGGGGGCCGCGGGGCAGCAGGGTTGGCGCGCTGCCTTTGGAGCTGATGTCGCGAACGAATCAGACCGGCCGCATGCCGCTTCGGGCAACCCGTCTGTTGCACGCCCGAGGCCCTACCCACCGGCAGCCTGCGCACCCAGGGCCCTGCACGCCGATACCTGGCCGTTGATGTCGCAAACGAATCAGCTCCATAGGCACCGACCTACACGTCCCCCACCCGCGCAACGCGGAGGCGGATCGGCCGGAGATCACCGTGCGACAGGCCTTGTCGATCGGCGGCGCCGCGACTGCCGAGGGCTGGGCGAGGCGTCCACCCGTACCCTCGGCTGACGACACCGCCTACACCCGGGAGGTGACCGCGGCGCTCGTCGACCAGCTGGCTCGGTGACGACCGCGCGATCAGCTCGCCGGCCCGGTGTCGCGGCGCTCGGGATCGCGACTGTGGTACTCGGGGCGGAGCTTGGCGCTCGCGAACGCCGCCTTCACCGCCGCCGACAGCGCAGCGATGTCGTACGCGCCGTGGTGGCGCCGACCGTTGATGAAGAACGTCGGGGTGCCGGTGACGCCGCTGAGGTCGGCGGAGTCGACGTCCTCGGCGATCCGGTCGACGCCCATCCGCTTCGCCATGTGTTCCCGGAACCCGTCGAGGTCCAGGCCGAGCTGATCGGCGTAGCCCAGCACGTCGGGGGGATCGAGTGCGTCCTGGTGCGCGAGAAGCAGGTCGTGCATCCCCCAGAACGCGCCCTGCTCGCCGGCAGCCTCGGCGGCCTCGGCGGCGAGTTGGGCATGCGGGTGGACATCGGTGAGCGGCAGGTGCCGCCAGACGTACCGGACGTTTGCGAAATCCGCCAGCAGTTCCCGGACCACCGGCTCGGCCTGCCCGCAGTAGGGGCACTCGAAGTCGCCGTACTCCACGACCGTCACCGGCGCGTCGAGCGACCCGCGCATGTGGTCGCGCTCCGGATCGACAGGCAGCTTCAGGTCGACAATTCCCTCGGCGACGCCCAGCAGCGCCCGCGCACGCCGTGCCGGCGAGAGCCGGGCGACAGCGCGGAACACCAGCCAGGTGACAACTGACGCACCCACCGTCGCGACGAGGATGCCGAGCTTCGCCTCGTCCAGGGCGGGGCCGCTCAGGGCGTGGGTGGCGATCAGGAGCGCGACGGTGAATCCGATGCCGGAAACCGTGCCGACCCCCGCGACGGCGAGCCAGCCCACCGGTGGACGGAACCGGTTGCCGCTGAGCCGGGCCACCAGCCACGAGGTGGCCACGATCCCGGCCGGCTTGCCAACGACGTACGCCACCACGACGCCAAGCGTGACCGGAGAGGTGAAGGCCCTGGCCAGCAGCTCGGAGTCGATGACGATCCCGGCGTTCGCCAACGCGAAGAGCGGCACGACCACATAGCTCGCCCACGGGTGGTAGAGGGTCTGCAACCGTTCGTTCGGCGACAGCGCCGAGGTGAGCCCGGCCTGGGCCATGCGGGCGAGCTGCGGGGTGGGCTGTTCACGGAAGAGACGGAACTGGTCGCTCGCCCGCTGCAACTCGGTGCGGCCGGGCGCGTAGGCGTAGGTCAGCAGGCCCATCACCAGGCCCACCGCGACCGGGTCGACACCCGACTCCGAGACGGCCACCCAGGCGGCCACCCCCAGTAGCGCGTAGACCGGCCCGAACCGCACACCCCACGCCCGGACGACCAGGACGAGGGCGAAGATTCCCGCCGCGACGAGCAGCGCCGTCGGCGACGGATGATGCGGATAGGCGATCGCCAGCACCGCGATCGCCACCACGTCGTCGACGACAGCGACGGTCAGCAGGAAACCCCGCAACCGATCCGAGAAGCGCGGTCCGAAGACGGCCAGCGCGCCGAGCGCGAGCGCGGTGTCCGTGGCCATCACCGCGCCCCAGCCCGTTGCGGTCGGGTGCCCGGCGTTGATCGCGAGATAGATCCCGATCGGCAGGAGCATTCCGCCGAACCCGGCCAGCATCGGCAACGCCAGTCGCCGCCGTTCCCGCAGCTCGCCGATGTCGAACTCACGGCGCAACTCCAGCCCCGCGACCAGGAAGAAGAACGTCATGAGGCCGCTGTTGACCCAGGTGCGCAGGTCGTGTGACAAGGACCAGTCGCCGAGCTGGATGGAGAGGAAAGTGCTCCAGACCGACTCGTACGACGACGGGTTCAGGTTGGCCCACACCAGCGCCGCCACCGCGGCGACCAGAACCACTCGCGCACCGCCGGTCTCGGTACGCAGGAACGCGCGCAGCGGCGCGTTGACCCGTCCCTGCCAGGCGGTTCGGCTGGTCCATCCCCGGTACGTGTTGCTGCCTGTCACGCGGACAATCCTCGTCGATCTGATCCGCTTTGGTGGTCGAATCGTCGGTCGGTGCGGCGTCCGTCCCCGTGCAGGGGCACACACGCAGCGCCACCGGTTGATAACGTGCCGGTGATCCCGCCGGTCGCCGCCGGCAGCGGTCCCCTGGGGAGGGTCACCATGTGGGCGGATGAGGCCGCGCTCGACGCGGCGGGACGCCGGCTCGACGAGTGGGAGTCGTCGCTGGCCGAACGGGCCGAACGCGCCAAGACGTTGTCGGCGCGGATGTGGGAGCTGACCGGCACCGCCCACAACGCCGACCGGACCGTCAACGTCACCGTCGACTCGGCTGGCCTGCTGATCGATCTGCGGCTCGACGAGCGCACCCGGCAACAGTCCGCGGCGCACACCGCCCGCCAGATCCTGGACACCACCAGAGCGGCGCGCACCGACCTGCTCCGCCAGGTCCGTGCGGTAACTGTGGAATCCCTCGGCGACGACGCGAGCGCCCGGGCCATCATCGACTCGTACCGCGACCGGCTGGCTGGTGACCAGGGGCCGAGCGATGCCGACCGGTGACGGCATCCAGGTCGACCCGGACGACCTGACCGCCCACGCCGCCCGCCTCGACCGCTGCGGCGGCAACCTCGACACCGCCCAACAGGCAGGCCGGCACGTCCGGCTGGGCACCGACGCCTACGGTCAGCTCTGCGCGCTGATGCCGACACTGCTCGACGGCCTCCAGCGGACCCTGGTCGACGGCATCGGCGCCGCCGCCACGTCGGTGCGGGACACCGCCGGCAAGCTGCGGGCCGGGGCAGACCGCTACCGACACTCCGACGCCCACGCCCAGCACCGGCTCGACGGGGTGCGGCAGCGCCCGTGACGTCCAACCCGCTCGTCGCCACCGCAGCGGACACCCCGCCCAGCGCCTGGGCGGGGGTGTGGATCTGCGAGGACATCGAACTCATCGCGCAGGGCGTCCGCAACGGCAGTTGGATCGACGGCAGCCTCGGTGTGGTGACGCGCCGGCCTCGACGCCCTCGCCTTCGTCTCCGACCCGGTCGGCGCCCTGCTCCAGTACGGGATCGCCTGGCTCATCGAGCACGTCAAGCCGCTCAGCGAGGCGCTGGACTGGCTCGCCGGCGACCCGGCACAGATCACCGCACACGCCCAGACTTGGCGCAGCGTCGCCGGCTCCCTCCGCGAGGAAGCCGCCGAGCTGGCTCGCGCCGTCCGCGACGACGTCGGTGGCTGGGGCGGCAGCGCCGGCCCCGCCTACCGCGCCTGGGCCGCCGAACAACAGCAGGCCATCACCGGCCTCGCTCAGGGCGCCGACACCATGGCCGCGATCACCGAGGGCGCCGCCGGCCTGGTGGCCGCCGTCCGGCTCTTGGTCCGCGACGCCGTCGCCACCTGCGTGTCCCGCCTCATCACGTACGCGGGCGAACTCGTCGTCACCGGCGGCCTGGCCGCACCGCTGGTCGTAGAGCAGGTCACGACGCTTGTGGCGTCCTGGGGGGCGCGGATCGCGCGGCTGTTGCGCGGATTGCTGGCCAGCCTGCGCCGGCTGATCCCGACGGTACGCCGGCTCGGCGACCTCATCGAGAAACTCAAGCAGGCGCTCGGGCGACTCACCCGGCTCGGGCCTTCCGACCGGATGGGACAGCGACGTGACTGGGCCGACCCGAGGACCCGGCCGCTGCCGCCAGAACGGACCCCCGATTCCCACCTCTCCGCTGGCGACCCGGTCTACCACTCCGATCACTCGACGGGCATCGGCTACGACGACTTGACGATGCGGAACTTTGACAAGGTGCGACCACTGGATGGGCACCATGACGTCATCGTGCACGGCACCGACCAGGGATACTTTGTCCCAGGCAAGGTTTCAGCAGACGGAGCGCACATGGACGGAAACGCCACCAACGCGGCTCAGATCGCCGCCGCGGTTCGGGAAAATCCCGCCTATGACGGCGGCCCCCTCCGTCTGGTCTCCTGCTATGCCGGCACCGTCAAGCCCGACGTCGACGCGGTACCACTCGGTCAACAGGTCGCCGACGAACTCGGGGTCAGCGTGCTCGCGCCAACGGCTCGGGTGGGGACCCAGCGATGGGCCGCAGAGCCCCAACCGCCAGTCGTCGAAAGCGGCGGCTCCTGGGAGGTCTTCGTACCACGAGCGAGAGGACACCGATGAAGACTGTGGGGTTCTTTCGAGAACTAGGACCAAACCAGACCGAGGTGTACGTAGAGAGCATCCACGCGCACGTCAACGCGCAGCCGCTGCCCGACGCCGTCCAGGTCGAAGACTATCTACGCCACGGGCATGGCCTCATCGACGTCATGGGCGCGGAGATCGACGTCCTCGGCAGTGGCCGACACCTTGTCGGGGGCGCATCCGTGCTGACGGATGGCGAGTGGCTGTGGCGCGACGACCTTCGCTTCTACCTGGCCACATACCGCGTGCAGCTACCCACGGAATTTCTGGAGACAGTGCGTGGTAATGATTACCGCGTGCCCGATCTCCGAGGAGATCAGCTCCGGCTGGCCGGCGAGGAAGCAACACGGATCCTCGGATACCGCTGACGCCGTACGGGATGACCGGCCAGGGCCAGGCTGGACGCCGACCTGGTCGAGTCGGCAGGCGTCGAACTGCCGGTCGGGGCTGCCGCACAGCAATGGGTCGCGTCAGCCCAGGAGGCTGGCCTCGGCGACCGGGAGTACTCGGCCGTGATCGCGCACAACACCGACACTGCCCGATCAGCCTAAGACCTGGACTGCGGCAGGCCCGCCAGGTGACCGTTGAACTCTTCCTCGCTGCCAAGTACCGCTCGTCATAGGCTCTGCCTGGCGCGGCGGCAACCCGCCACCGTCCGGCTGCATCGGCTACGAAGCGACCTGCACCGGCTCCGTCTCGCAGGGCAGCAAGCAATGCCAGCCGATCGGGAGCTGGTACTCGTCGGTCTCGGGGACCCACTGCGCCTGCCTCGACGGGCCGATCATGCGTTCACCTGGTGTGAACTGCCCGCCAGGTTCAGCGGGGGCGACTCAGCCACTCCCAGGCGTGGCGGAGGCCCACCTGCACCGGGTCGTCACCCGCGGCCTCGGCCCTTCTGGCCGGCGTGTCCTCGCTCGGCTCGTGCATCTCGGCACCGGGTACCGACAGCACGACCCCCCGCTCGTACAGGTCGGCGATCTGCTCCCGGTGGGCGAAGCGGTGGGACTGGTCCGATCCCGGCGGTGCCACGATGATGCCGTGGAAGATGTCCTTCGGTTCGTCGGTCAGCATGTGCTCGACCACGCCGACGGGTGCCGAGTCAACGTCGTAGACCCGGGTGCCGACGGGGAGCGCGAGATACGAGACCTTCGCGCCGAGATCCTCCACAACGTTCACCGTACCCGCCGCGTGATCACCAGGGGTCCGATCACGATGGCTGGTCCGATCATGACCAGGGCTGCCGGCGGTGCCGATCGTCAGGCTCAGGCGGAGGCTGCCCGACCCATCTCGGCGAGGATCCCCGTTCCCTGGCCGAGCTCGATCAGATAGCCGTCCGGGTCGCGCAGGTAGCACCGGATCTCGACGCCATGATCCTTCGGCTCGGTCAGGAACTCCCCACCCCGGGACCGCCACTGCTCATAGACCGCCCGGACGTCGGTCACCCGGACGTTCATCGCGCTGCTGAGCGTGTTCGGATCCGGCGGCGCCTTCGCCTGCACACCCGGCTTGTCGTCGGTCGGACCACCCTCGTCGTTGATCACGATATAGCTGTTGTGGAACCGCAGGATCGCCGGCTGGCGTTCCCGCACCACCGTCGCGCCCAGCACCCGCCGGTAGAACTCCCGGGAACGGTCCACATCCCGCACGATCAGCAGGTGCGTGAGCACCAGCCCACCCTCGGGCTGGAAGTAGTCGGATGCCTCGCTCGCCATCACGCCTCCCCCGGGTCCGGTCGGCAGGGCGTACCCGGGGGAGGCGCCGGCACACCCCCACGGCCACAACGAGTCACCATGACGGCTGCCGGCTGTTACCGTCGGGCCCGTGGCCGCCGACGCCATCCGGCACCGGGTCGGGTCGGCCCGGGTGCTCCCGCGTGAATCTGACCGGGATGACCTCAGTCAGGCCCGATGCCGACGTGACCTGAACGGTGAGTTGGGCGTGCCGCTTCGCCTGGTCGGCTGCGGTAAATGACCCGATATCGAGGATCGCGGCCAGCGGTATCCGCCTGACGTGGGCCTTCGGCCACGGCAGCAATCGCCAGCGCCGGAGGACAAGGTGCTCCTCCTCGGATCTGGCGTCCCAACGCCGAGCGACCATCCCCGCCACCTCCCGTGCGGCGCACGCTAGCGGCCTGATGATCATCACCGCACTCGGCACAGCGGGCAGTTGAGATGCCGGATCGTCTGGTTGTGTCAGCGGCGCAGGCGACGGGAGCAGTCGCCGTCGTGGCCGTCGCGGAGGAGGCAGCGCCGGCCACCAGGCATCAGCAGGTCGCAGAAGACCCGGTGGCGCAGGAACTGCTGGTCCTCCTCGGAGACTGTGGTCTCCCCCGGGTCCGCCATCGGGAGCACCAGCATCCATCGGCCGATCACCCGGGCCAGGCGTTGCGCGGCAGACAGGTCGTTGGCAACTACGGGCAGGTGGACGACGTACCGCCGGCTCATCAGGCCGGACCCTCCTCGTTGCGGGCACCGGCGTGGCTGGCCTGCGAGCGACGCAGGCCGGCCTTGATCCGGGCGGTCTCGCGGCGGCTCTCGGCGAGGGCGGCGTAGACGGCGGCCATGTCGCCGGCGACCCGGTCGAGGAAGGCGTACACGTCGTCGGGGTTCAGACCGCGACGTCCGAGCCCGACCGTCGCGAAGCGGCGCTCACGCACCTGCCACGGCAACAAACTGATGTACGCGGCAAAGCGGTAGGTCGCGTCACCGCCGACTGGGACTGGTCGCTCGTTGCGAGCGTTCATGTCCATCCACCTTCCTGATCGTGGACAGGGCGGGCCCGCTCGCTCATCCGGCGCGGCCGACACAGCCCGCCCTGACGCCGCAGCTTCACTCAGCGGTACGGCATCACGGCTGCTCAGCGAGGGTTGTTCAGGGAAGCACGGCGGCCGTTCGGGGGGACCGGCCGGCCGCCGTGCTGGGATCAGCCTGCGATGAGCAGCAGTGGAGACGCAATGTTTCGGGCGGCGATTTCGCCGATGCGCATTGACTTTCTTTGCTGCAATCTGGGTGAGTTGCAGGAGCGGCTGATGCAGTGTTGCGGGGTGGAACGAGGGAGCGCTCGGATACCCGAAGGCTTGGATCGATCGTGAGCTGTAGCGGTTTGGCGGACGGCCGCCAGGACGGGGGCGGAGACTGTTCCGGGTGAGTTAGCGGAATCAGAGCGGACCGGTGGCGTCGGCGGATTCGCCCATTTCAAGCTGGCAAACCATTGCCTGGTGCCGGCACTCCTCGACAAGATCCTGCTCCTCGTCCGACTGATCAAGGTCTCGGGCGAGCGCTGCGAACGCGTGATGGGCCTGCCGGAAGTCACCTGCGAGCATCAGGAGGTTCGCGAGATCCACTCGTAGCGCCACGATCTCGGTGCCGAGCCGCTCGCCACCTTGGGGCACCATGCGGAGGGCCCGCTCCACCATCTCGGCTGCCTGCACGAAACGCTCGTTCTCAGCGAGTTCCCTTGCCTGCGCCCGTAATTCCACCAGGTTCTGCGGGGATCTCTGCGGCGGAACCGGGGCGGGGGCGGCGTGCGGGGCAGTGCTGGAGAACGTGTTGTCCGCTCGGGCGGCTACCAGGCCCGGAGAGTCGCCGTCGTCGAGGAAAGGCTTCAGGAGCTGACGAACCTCGCCAGCCGATGCTGGCCTTTCCGCTGGGTCCTTGGCCAGCAGGCAGTAGACGAGGTGCGCCAGGTCATCGGGAACGTCCGATCGATACTCAGTAATGATGGGAATGGGCGCATCGATATGACGGCGCATCATGTCCGGGGCGTTTGCCGCCTCATACGGAGGGTTCCCACCAAGCATCTCGAAAAGGATGCAGCCCAAGGCGTACAGATCGGCAGCAGGCCCGACAGGGCCACCCTGGGCCTGCTCGGGTGCGATGTAGGCGGGGGTCCCGAGCGTCCGCCCGGTTGCGGTGAGGCGGGATGCTTCGGCCGGGCCGAGCAGCGCAGCCACACCGAAATCGAGCACCTTGACCACCCTCGACGGGGTGATCATGAGGTTCTGCGGCTTCAGGTCGCGGTGTACGAGGGAGGCGGCGTGGGCGGCCGCGAGCACCGAACAGACCTGCGCGGCAATGGAAGCCGCCTCGCCGACGGGCAGACGTTCCTGCTCGGCGATGTGGTCGGCGAGGACGATCCCCGGCACGAGCTGCATGACGAGGAAGAGGTCTTCACCGTGCACGCCCAGGTCGTGCACGGCCGGCACGCCGGGATGGTCGAGCCGGGCGGTTGCTCTCGCCTCCCGCCGGAAGCGCTTGCCCGCCGTCTCACGCTCGTCCTCCGGCACCTCCAACTGCCGGAGAAACTTGATCGCCACCGGCCGGTCGAGTCGCTCGTCGAAGCCGGCCCAGACCTGGCCCATTCCTCCGCGACCGACCGGATACGTCAACTCGTACCGATCACCGACACGATCCCCCGCCTGCACCTACAGCCTCCCCCGCATCCCACGCCGACCCCGCTGAGCAGGAGCGGCAATCAGGCTAGCTGTCGCTGCACGAGCCGCCCGGTCAGGAACGGACTGGGCGTGCCGTGCCAGAACACCGCAAGCTCGTCGCGCGCACGGGTGGCGGCGACGAAAAGCAACGACCGGTCACGCTGGCGTTCGCGCTGGTAGCGCTTCGGGTCGGTGTCCCGGTACCTGCTGATCATCTGCCGAGGCACCAGGCCGTCACTGACCCCAGCGATGATCATGCGCTGGTACTCGAGGCCCTTGAACCGGTGCATCGTGCCGATGTGCACGCCGTCAGGGCGCTTCGGGCCGTCCGGGCCGATCTCCACCACTTCCAGACCATCAGCCTCCAGCCGGGTGATGACGTCCGCCGCCAGGTCCTTGGTCGGTACGCAGATGGCAACCGAGCCGTCCGTCGGACTGCCCCAACTGCGCAACTGCTCGACGATCAGGTCTCGCTCCTGGGCCCACGTCCCGGCACCACGGAATACGGGTCGGCCACCACGCAGCAGCGACCGGTAACCGGCCAGATCCTCCTCACCGCCGTCAAGGTCGTCGTACACCTCCCCGGTCATGATCTGCAGGGCGTCGGCGAGGATCTGCCGGGTCGTGCGGTAGCTCAGGGTGAGCCGGGACGACCGACCACGGATGTTGACGCCGAGGCTGCTCAACGTGACGTGGTTGTCGTAGATGCGCTGGTGGGTGTCGCCGGTGAGGAACATGTCATCCGGGCCAGGAGCGACCATGGCGCGCAGCATCTTCCAGTGGGCCGCGCTGAGATCCTGCGCCTCGTCGACCACCACGTGGCGGTAGCGCGGCCGGTAGAACCCGCCGGACGATTCGCCGGCGACACCGGTGTTCTGGGCGGTGCGGTCCATCTCGAGGCGGGCAGCCCGTTGTGCCACCTGGCGCCACGTCCAGACGCCGCGGTTCTCCAGCCAGGTGGTGAAGCGCTCGGTCAGTTGCCAGATCTGGTCCCGCTCGATCCGCGAGAGACTGCGGCCGCGGTTGGGACGGCGCGCCTTGAAGTAGTCCGTCCGCGAGTTGAGCACCTGACCGAGGATCACCTGGGTCCACTCAGCGGCAAGGAACTCAGCCTCCCAGGCAGTCTCGCCGGTCTCGATAAGGAACTCGTCCCACAGCTCAAGGACTCGATTGTCGTCCACCACGCGGCGGCTGCCACCTGCCTTGGCTTCTGCCACCACCCTGCTGGCCAACCGGTCGATGTTGACGATGTCGACACGCGACACCAGCTCCTGCCCGCCCAACGCCATGAGCCGGGTCCGCAGGTCGGCCGCCAGATTCCGGTTGAAGGTGGTGAGCAGGATCGGCTTGTCCGCTCCGTCTGGCAACTGCCGGGCGAGGTGCGCCACGCGGTGCAGGGCGACGATCGTCTTGCCGGTGCCCGGGCCACCACCGACCCGTGCCGGGCCGTTGTAGCGGCGCTCGACCAGCTTGCGCTGAGTGGGGTGCAGGAAGATCTGCCACCGCTCGAAGGCCTCGCCGAGCATCGCCTGCAATGCCTCGTCGTCGGTGGTCACCTGCGTGGCGGGCCGTTCCACTGCCGCCTCGAAGTCCTCGGGGTCGACCGGCTCGTCGGCGCGGACCGGGTCCGTGACCTGTTGCAGCACGTCGTCGTAAGGGGTGCCGTCGAAGAGCGCGAAGAGCACGTCGGTGGTGAGCTGCGGCGCCCTGTCCAGCAGTTCCAGCAGCTCGGCCTCGATGGTCAGTTCCCGGATCTGTGGTAGCAGCGGCTCGGATACGCCGAGATCCAGCAGCTGGGAGTCGGTGTACGTGTCGAAGAGCGGTTTCTGCGCGGGCTCCGGTTCCACATCCGGCGGCACTACGCGACCGATGATGCTGTCACCAACGGGCGCCATGTCGATGACCTCGATGCCGCCGGTGATCCGGTTGATGCGGTACGCATACCGGGAGAGGTCGTCGTACACCTCACCGCGGTGCTTGACCGCGACGAGCAGGTAGTCGCGCTCGGAGATGTGCAGCAGGAGCGCGCGATAGTCCTTGTTGACCCGGGCAGACATCAGCCGGGAGTCGCTGTTCAGCGCCTTCAGGTTGAGCCCCGGGTTCTCCGGGTTGTGCCGGAACTTGTGCATGAACTCGTAGACCGCTCCGATGTCGGCGCGGGTGAGCTTCATGACCTCCTTGTCTGCGCGATCCAGCATCCGCAGGGTTGTTGCTCCGGTGCTCATCGACGTTCTCCCCCGCTCGTCGCCTTGATCTCTGCGGCCAACTCGTCGACCGACCACTCCCGAGCGGTACGGGCATGCCAGCCCGCTTCCGCATACGCCCGGTCGCGATCTTCCGTCTCCGGATCGTCGGACGGACCGGTGAGCACGATCGCGATCCGTCGGTCGGGCCAGGCCAACTCAGCCTGCCAGCCCTGGTCGCCCAGCTCGTAGCCGACGACCGGTGCGGGCAGATCCTGCCGTGCGAGCTGCTGAACCAGCTGATCCAAGGTGTTCTCGGCCGGGTCCAGGTAACGCAGGACTTCCCGCCACGGCGACTCCGTGTCGAGCGTTTCGGGCTCGGCGACCGCCGGCTGCGCCGCGACGCCAAGCCACGTTGCCGTCTCCTCGTCAAGCGGCAACGCGCGTTGAGCCAGCACGAACCCCGTGCCCTCAGTGACCGCCATTGAGGCCGGCTCGAAGGCTTCAAGTGTGGACACGGCGAGCTGACCCGCATCGCCGCCACCATTGCCGAGGAACTGGATGACGTTGCCCCAGGCAAGCCACGCGGCCCAGCGGTCCTTGTGGCCCTCATCTGTGACCGCGGCGGGCAGATCATCGATGACGGCGAGAGCTGACATCGTCGGTATCGGTTTGCTGCGCGCGTCGAGGACGATCGTCACCGGGCAGCCCGCATTGTCCTGAGATCGCGCGACCATGATGTGGCGCGCGGTCGACGGGGGCAGAGATTCTCCACGCAGAGCGGCGGTCAACCTCTCCGCGACGCCTACGGAGTCGGTGGTGCTGTTGTCCCGGGCCTGCTTGAGCATGCCCCACAGAGCGGCTTCCGCCCGTCGCTGCCAACGGGTGAGCTCAGGATCGGCAAGGAAGCGCATGAGCTGATCGATCGGATTGACCCAGATCGTCTCCTCAAGCTCTGCGGGATCCACGCCAGGAAGCATGCCGCGGAACTTGTCCCTGGCGGTCTGCTTGCTCAGTCCGCCATACGGCATCCACCGCCCCTGCCCCTCCGCGCTCCCCCAGGTCTTGACGTCGTCCCAGGTCGCGGCGAAAACCAGATAGCCGTGGGCGCGCAGCCGTCCACGTTTCTCCGCGTCGTCCGCGAGCCGGTTGTACTGCGACGACGCGTGATACTTGAAGCCGTCGAGGTAGACAGCCACCTCTGGCGACGGGGCGTCCAGGCGCTTGAAGTGGACGTCGGGCCGGGTGCCTCGAACGGTGTTCTGCAGTTTCATCTGCCAGTGGGTGACGCTCTGGCCGTTGTCCCGAACGAACCGAAGGTCGGCGATGCGGGCACCGTCATGATCGGTGCGCCGGTCGATCCGCAGGCCCGAATTGGGTGCCTCACCGAGCGCCAGCAACTTGGTGAGGAAACGTGCCTCCAACTCGCTCTCCACCTGGTGGATCAGCGAAATCTCGTCAGTGCGGGTGCCCTCCTGGACGTCCCAGTTGTCGAGGAGCTTGTCCAGCATGCCCAACGCCTCGTCACGGCTCATCAGGGCGAAGTGCTCGTTGCGCGCGTGACGGAGGAGACAGCGGTGACACACCGCCCTGCCTTCGTTTCGGCAGACGCAGTCGGCAATGCGCTGCCGCGCGAGCTCCAGGACCGCCCAGAACTCCTCCGGTTTGGCGAGACGGTGCAGATAGCCGGTGCCTTGCGGCTGGGTGTCGTAGACGACCACGAAGTTCCGCGTTCCGTCGCTCTGCCCGTCCGGCATCGTGGCCGACACAGCCTGAAGGTGTGCGGGATCCCCGCCGTACTGTGCGGCGATTCCGAGGCGGATAGCGGCGGCGAACGACGCGATGCGCTCCTGCACGACGGCGGTCGCAGCGGGGATCAGGATGCGCAGCGCCTCGGTCTCCAGCTCGTGGGCGAGGATCAGATCGACGTGGGCGTCCGCAGCGGCGGGCGAGCGGCGGTACGGGCACCAGGGCCGGTGGTGCTCGGCGCCCTTCACGACGGTCGACCCGGAGGCCTCTGCGGCGAGTTGTTGGCTCACCGCGGGGACACCGTCGACCGTGGTCCCGCCGCAGGAGGTGCAGGTGTGGAACCGGTTGATTCGCACCTCCTCGCCCGCGAAGAGTTCAGCCGCCCGGTCGTAGCGCTGCACCCCAAGGTTGAAGTGCCGGATCATCGCGTGCCGGCTGTAGTCGACGCCGAACGTGTCATGAGCGTGCCGCCAGGACGAATCGACCTTGGCGGGGTCCACGTCAACGGCGACAGTGGTGGCGTAGAACCGTCGGTCCCGGTCGTCGCTGTCGTCACGGATGCGGGCGTCGTCGCGCTTGTCGCGGCTCAGCACCCGGGTCGGTTGGAGAACCTGGAACAGCCGGCCGTGATCGGCGATGCCCGGGTCCGCGCATCGCGGGCAGGCGCTGGTGTCCTCCTTGGCGAGGTGGGTGCGGACGTAGCCGCACTGGGCACAGACCCGCCACTGCTCGTACGCCGGCCGGTCCGCTGGGCCGACGTCGAGCCCGGAGATCTCGTGTTTGTAGCCCCGGACGTAGTAGCTGTTGCCAGGGGCGATCTCAACCAGCGCCTGCCGGGCTGGGCGCGCGTACTCGCGAAGTTCGCTGTGGAACCGACGGTCGCCGTCGGTCTTGTCCTCCCAGGTGAGGGTGGCTTCCAGGTCGGTCCGGCTGTCGATGAGCGCATAGTTGGGCAGCAGACCGAACTCGACCAGGGTGCCGTGGGCGGCAGCCGCGCTGACCTCTCGCAGGCGGCGGCGGACCGCACCCTCCTCGGCCTTCAACATCTTGATCTCGCGGGCGTGGTCCGGGTCGCTGGGCACCAGCGTGCCCCGGGCGGTGGCAAGCTCCTGCATCCGTCGACGCAGGTCGGCCAACCGGAACTCCCAGACCTCGTCGGCTTCCTTGACCCGGTGGACGATGCCGTCCACCGCGAACTCACGCAGCTGGTCGGCGGCGGCCCGCAGGACCTTGTCGCCGAAGAGGGCCAGGAATTCCTCCACCAGCCGGCCGCCGTCGCGACGACCAGCCTCGGCGAGGCCCGTCAGCCATCCGGTCGGGCCGAACAGCACGTGCGCCCGCCGTGGCATTGGCAGCACTCCGGCCAGCCGCCCACGGGCGGCCAGGTCGATCAGGTGGGCGAGGTACTGGCGGCGCAGGATCTCCACGGCGGAGAGAAAGCAGCCGGGCGGGACGATCTGGCCGGCGATCATGTCGCGGGGATCGGTGAGGTAGTAGCGATCCCGCTCAGTTCGCCCGACCAGGGTCAGCACGAGCGCATTGCCGCTCTTGCGGCCGGCGCGTCCTGCCCGCTGGACGTAGTTGGCCGGGCCGTGCGGGAGCGACGCCAGCACCACCGCGGAGAGGGCGCCGATGTCGATGCCCATTTCCAGTGTGGGCGTGCAGGAGAGCACGTTGGGGTCGGTGTAGCGCTCGCCTTCGCGGAACTGCTTCTCCACCGTCTCCCGCTGGGCGCGGGTGAGCATGCCGGTGTGTTCGCCGGTGACCACCCGGAACACCGGGCTGTCCAGGTAGAGCCGCCGGTAGTAGTCGTCGGCAGCGGTGTCGTCGTGGGCGGCCTGGAGTTGGCCGCGGCAGCGATACTGTCGGCACGGCTGGCCGATCCAGTCGGCCACCCGGTCGGGGTGCTCGGTCTGCTGCCAGTGGCAGGTGTCGCAGCCGACCCCGGCATTCACGGCGGACGCGTCGTCGAGTCGGGTCACCCGCAGGTGGCCGGGCATCAGCCCGTACACCTTGTTGCCGTCCTCGGTATCGCCAACGGCGACCACGCCTTCTGCGGCGAGGGCCGGCAGCAGTTGGCTGAGGAAGCCGGCGGCGTCCCCGGAGTCGAGGCCAAGGCAGCGCGACGTCCAGTCCTGATACCAGTTGCCGCGCGCGGTGATCACGTCGAATTCCGAGCGAGACTTCGGCGTCGCGAGTAGGAACGCGGGCGCGGACAGGCCCTTCGGGAACGCTGGCATCCCGGCGGGCCGGCCGCCCCAGATCTGCCACCGGGTGCCGCCGCGCCTCAGGTACGGCACCAGCCACTCGTGGAACACCGCACCCCGGGTCCGTAGCCGTTCCAGCAGACCGCGGAGGAAGGCGAGGTAGCGGGCGTCGTCCGGCGCCATTCCGGCCAGGTGACCGGGGCCGGTGAGGTGGACATCGCGGCAGATCGCGGCGGCTCGCGCCGGATCGTCGAGGGCAACCTCAACGGCGACGCTGCGGGTCAACTCCAGGGTGCGGCCCTGCCGGGAACGCAGCCCGGTCTCCATAGCGGTGGCGAAGACAAGCCGCTCGCTGATCAGCTCCCAGGTTTCCCGGCTACCGCTGTGCTCACCGGCGAGCAGGCTGTCGACGCCGGGCTGATCGTGCAGATCCGGCGGCACGACCGTGGAGAGGATCTCCGGTTGCGCCGCCGCCTCTATCATCTTGGCGAACAGGTCGTCCAGCCCGACCGACTGTCCCGACTCCAGCCGGCTGGCGAGAAGGGAACGCAGCGAGAACGAGTAGGACCGGTTCGCGACGAAACCAGCCCGGTGCGCGGCATCCTGCACCGAGTCGTTGAAAAGCAGCGTCTTCTTCTCGGCCTCGTCAAGTTCCCCACCGGTGAAGAGTTGTGTGATCGCCACCGAGGCGAGGGTGGCCAGGCCAGCACCGAGGAAGCGGATGCCGTGGTCCAACTCGCAGGACGGGCAACGGTCCTTCTCGGCGCCGTCGATGTCGAGAACGTCGCCGAGCACGACGACGGCGTCGTCGGTGGGCTCCCGGTCCCGCTGTTCATCGAAGGGCCGCACCCGACGGCCGTACTCCAAGACCAGCAGGCCACGGGAGCGCTGGCGTACCTCGTCCTCGGACGCGGCGATCAGCGCACGGACCCGTCGCTTGTCCCGACCGACGCTGGCGCGGTAGATCTTGTCCGGGTCGGTCTCCAGCTCCTGCGGGTCCTTCTCCGGCGACAACGCCATCCAGCCCGAGCGACCGCAGTGCCGGCAGTAGATGGCCGGCAACCGTGGGTAGCGGTTGTCGGCGACAACCACGTCCGCGTCTGTGGCGTACGGGTCCAGCTCACGTGGCGCTTCGCCGTACCAGCCGAAGGCGGCCTGGTGGGAGGTGCCGCGCAGCAGGCGGGAGACGGCGCGTACCCACAGGTGGGTTTCGATGTTCAGCAGAGGGCGGCCGGGAGCCTCCGGGTTCTGCGCGACGGAGAGCAGGCCGACGAACCGCGCGAGAGCCTTCGCCGTAATCTCGGGCGGGGTCTTCATCACGCTGCCCCAGCCAGTGGCGTTCTTCCGGGGCAGCACGTCGATGATCTCGTCGAGGGTGCACGGCCGCGCTTGGAGCGAGTCGAGCACCGCCTTCGTCAACGGATGCTGACGGAGCAGGTCACCGAGGCGTGCCGGGTCATTGAGGCAGGGCTCGCCGAGGACCAGCTCGGTGACCTTGGCCATCATCTCCTCGGGGTCGCGGTCGTCGACGGCCGCGAGCTGCTCCGGGGTGGGCAGTGGCAGGCTGAAGTCCTGCCGGGCGATGAACTCGCCGGCCTCGTAGCGGTCCTCCCCCACCAGCGATCCCGCGTCGAAGGCGACGCCGAAGACCTGCTCGGCGACCTCACGGATCGCGGTACGACCGTCCCGCCCACCGCCCTCACCGAGCGTGGCGGAGGTGGCCACGGGACAGATCGGCCCGAGCGGCCGCTCCGGCTCGTCGAGGTTGAGCGCGGCGGCGAGCCGGCGCAGCAGCATCGCCACGTCCGTGCCCTGCGCGCCGTCGTAGGTGTGGAACTCGTCCAGCACCACGTACGCCGGCTCGGCGCCCTCCCAGAGCGGCAGGTCGTCGGCGCGCTGGAGCAGCAGGTCCAACATCTTGTAGTTGGTGATCAGGATGTCCGGCGGGGTGCGCCGCATCTCCGACCGCTTGGTGAACACATGCGGGTACTCGATGGCTGCGACATCGCCGATGTAGAGACCGGCCGTGACCTGGCTGAGCGCCGGGTCGGAGAGCAGCTCGTTGATGCGCTGCGTCTGGTCCGTCGCGAGGGCGTTCATCGGGTAGAGCAGGATCGCCTTGACGCCAGCTTTGCCCTGCTGCTTCTGCCGCCGGCAGTGGTCGAGCACCGGGATCAGGAACGACTCCGTCTTACCCGAGCCGGTGCCGGTGGTGATCAAGGTCGGCTGGGCCGCCCTGCCCTTCGTCGACAACCGGGCGAATGCGTTCGCCTGGTGCAGGTAAGGGGTGAAGCCGGCCGGCGCCCAGTCCAGGTCCGCCCGCCAGTCCCCCTCCGCCGGGCGGAAGGGGGTGCGGATCCGCAGGTAAGGGCCGCGGAAGATGCCCTGCTCCGGGTGGGAGAGGAAGCCCTCCAAGCCCTGGCGTACGCCGTCCTCGGTCAGGCCGAAGGTGGTGGTCAGGTACTGGGTGAGGGTCCGACGCAGGGTGTCGGCAGCGATGGTCGGCCTCATGAGCGGATCACTGCCGCATGCTACTTCACCCCTTACCGGGGTTGACCTGCCGAACCGGCCGAGTTCGCAGAGCGAGTCGGATTCGCGACACCGGACAAGGCCGCAGCCGGCGAGGCCCGCGGCGCGACCGGATCCAGGCGGCGGGTCGGCACGATGCGCGCATGAGCTCAGAGGCGGTTGGCAGGCACATGCCCAGGGTCGTGACGCTCGATGATCTCACCGCGATGATGGCCGCGGACGGACACCATCGGTGCGAGATCAGCCGCTAGGGAGTCCTCTCGATCATGCCGTCGCCGGATACGCCCATGCCAACATCCCGATCCGGCTCATGGTGTGGCTCGCTCAGGGCGGTGTCCCCGCGGACCGGCTCGCACAGACGGCCGGGCTCCGCATTCCGAGCGAGCAAGGCTCAATCCGACGCCTTGCGGCTCCCAGTCACCGACGTGCACTCGCCATCAAGATCATCCCGCCCGGCTCCGAGGGCGTGCACACCGCTACTAAGCGCAGCGAGGACGTCGCCGCCGGGATCCTGCAGTACTGGGTGGTCGATCAGGACCCAGCGCAGACCGTCACGACGCACCGCCTGGACGGCGAGCAACACCTGGTCCGCGCGACCATGCCGCTCGCCTGGATGCTCAACCCCGACCCGGCAGAGCACGACCTTGGCTGACTGGGGACCGGGAGCCCTACAGTGTCGGCCGACGCAGCGGCGTGAAGGCTGACTCAAGCCGATCCAGGTAGTCCGGATTTCGACACCGTTAGGCATGTCCGAAGAGGATTTGGTCTGGCAAACTCTCATGGCTCGGGACGGTAGGTTCTAGACGTAGTCGACGATAGGTGCGGACACGATGGCCAGAACGCGGATCCAGGCGGCGGAGCGACCAGTAGGTGAAATCTTCAGCGACGCTTACCGCTTCAGCGTCCCCCGTTACCAACGTCCCTACGCCTGGACGGTCGAACAGGCCGGCGAGATGTTGGACGACCTGCTCACCGCCGCCCGGTGCGCACACAAGCTTGAGGACTCGGACCCCTACTTCCTGGGCAGCGTCGTGCTGGTCAAGGAGGAAGGTGTAGCCGATGCCGAGGTAGTTGACGGTCAGCAGCGGCTGACCACGCTGATCATGCTGTTAAGCGTAGTCCGCCAGTTTCTGCCCGCATCGTTCGCCGCGTCACTTAACCGACGCATCTTTCAGGAAGGTGACCCCATCAAGGGCACCATGGACCAGCCTCGTCTCACCCTGAAGGACAGGGACCAGTCGTTCTTCGAGAAGCAGATTCTCGACGGTGAGGGCGTTAGCGCGCTGGAGAAGGTTGCGACTGCTGGACTCACCGACAGTCAGCGCAATCTAGTCCTCAACGCGCGGCTCTTCCGGGGCCGCTTCGCTCAGTTGTCTGCCGATGAATGCCGTCGGTTGGTGTCCTTCGTCGATGGCTACACATACCTGGTGGTGGTTGCCACGCAGGACTTCGACTCGGCCTATCGAATCTTCACCGTGCTCAACGAACGAGGACTCAACCTCACTCACAGCGACATCCTCAAGTCAGAAATCATCGGCCAGGTACCCAGCGACGCCCAGGACGCATACACCGCAACCTGGGAGGGTGAGGAGGAGGCTCTCGGCCGACGCGAGTTCGCCGAACTGTTCGCGCACATCCGGATGGTTTACGCCAAGACCAAGGCCAGGGAGACGATCCTCAAAGAGTTCCGCGCTGCCGTGCTGTCACGAGTACCCGATCCGCGGGAATTCGTCAGCAACGTCCTAGTCCCATACTCGGATGCCTTCAAGGCTGTCAGCCGGGCCTCGTATCAGGCGGAGGAGGACGCAGAGGCGGTGAATGATCTACTCCGGTCGCTGAATCTGCTCGACAATACCGACTGGATCCCGCCAGCGATCAGTTTCCTTAGCCGCCACGGCGGTGATCAGGCGACGACCCTCGCCTTTATCCGCAACCTTGACCGGCTTGCGTCCAGCATGCACATTCGCCGCGTCGATGTGACGCAACGGGTAGAACGGTACGGGCGGGTGCTGCGAGCCGTCGAGCGCGGGGAAGATCTCACGCACCCGGACAGCCCGTTGCAGCTTGACGACGATGAGCGGAGTCAGACCCTCAAGCTGCTCGACGGCGAGATCTACACCGTCGTCCGGCTGCGCCTCTACGTTCTGCTGCGGTTGGACAGCACCCTCTCCTCCGGAGGAGCCAACTACGAGCACCCGTTCATCACAGTGGAACACGTGCTCCCGCAGAACCCCAAGGCGGACAGCGACTGGCGAGCGCTCTTCACAGACGAGGAACGCGCCTACTGGGTGCACCGCCTTGCAAACCTGCTGCTGCTAACCCGCCGGAAGAACTCTGAAGCGAGCAACCGAAGCTTTGACGAGAAAAAGTCGGGCTATTTCACCGGCCGATCCGGCGCCTCGCCCTTCCCGCTTACCTCCCAGGTGCTGCATCAGCCTAAGTGGACGCCCGAAGTACTGCAGCAGCGGCAAGGGGAGCTGCTGTCTCACCTGAAGGACCTCTGGCGGCTCTGATCCGGGGCGGAGCTTGCAGGCTCGCCGAGCTCATTCCGGCCCCGCCGCTACGAGAGTCGACGACTGCATTGAATGCGCCGGCACGGCCGCCTCCCCGGTAGTCGGCATGTACGTCGTGATGGCGCGAAAAGTCGACCGCAGCCACTGCAGCCCTGTGGGCAGAGATTAGACCAAGATCACTGAGCGTTGGGCCCCTCACCCTCAATGTCCTTCGATATACGAGGTCCCCTTCCGTGCTCGCCGGTCTGATTGTTGAGGACGTGTATCGCTTCTTGCCGTCCTGATGCTACGGGCGCACCTTCCAAGAACCGTCGGGTTCACCATGGGAGTAGGCGCCTTCTGCAAAGTATTTTATTGACCCGACCTTGCTGGCGGCGTTAAAGGACAGTGCTCCGGAGCGCTTGGCGTGGATACCGAGGTTGTAGCCGGCGGGTGGCTCGCCGCAGCCGCTGTATGCACCTCCGTTCGTGTTGCCATCTTTGTCCTCCCACATGAACTGGGTTGAATGGACATTCCCCTTGCCTTCCGTCACCTCGACCGACACTTCGGCAACTATGAAATAGCCGCTGTCAGGGTTATCGACGTACTCGTTGCATGCCATCGTCCTCACCTGGACAGACTTGATCGTGATCTTCATTTTCCCCTGTCCGGTGCTTACGAGCAGGGTCTGCCCCACCTTCAGGGTGGTCGGCGCAGCGGACGACACCGACGGGCCCGATGAAGGGGTCGAAACGTCGGTGGCTGCTGTCGGCGCAGGCAGCGCAGTGGACCAAGGAGACGCAGGCGTCGATGAACTCGGCGGCATCTCGAACCAGCTCGGCTCGTCTTTGAAGCCGTGTAGGGCCCAGTTGATAAATCCGATTACGAGGCCGACTGGGATGGAGAGTATGAGAAGGCCGGTGAAGAAGCCCCCTTGGCGATTCGGCATTCAGGCCACCTGTGGTGGCGGAGGGGCCACGTAAGTCTTCACTGCGGAATTGTCCTTGCCAGCCGCCGCGCTTGCCCAACTACTGTCTGCAACCGGACAGCTAACGAGCAAGGCTGTAGGTGAACCTGTCCCTGCGAGCGAAGGAAAGGCCTTAACAGTTCACGGGCAGTTCGTCCGAGCCGCCGTACAGGTGGAGGCGCTGTCGGTGGGCGGCGACCACCCGCCGTCGCTGATGGTCGCCTCGCACCTCACCCAGGCCGGGATAACCGCGTACGTGCTCGACCCAACCCGGGGATGACGAGTTGTGGTCCGGTGACGACGAGAAGCTGGATGGCCTGTTGAGCACCAGTCCCGAGGACCAGTTCTGGCGACCGCCTCTACCGCGAGCTGGCCGACGGCCGGGTCGGCGCCTACCTGAGGGATGCGCCGATCTTCTTCGGTCGGCGAGCGGCGCTGCCGGGCGACGGCAGCGTGTACTCGTTCGGCCGGGACGGCACCGTCCTGGTCGTCCGGGTCCTCGACGGCGGCGGATGAGACGATATTCCTGCGCTCAACTGCTACCGCTTCAGGCACCACGGAATCCATCCTGGTTGGGGTGGAAACTCGCTACGCCGCTGATCGGGCTGAGCCTGCTGATGGCCGTCCCGGCGGTGTTCGGCACCGTGACCTGGTGGTCCTTCTACAGCGTCGGATACCGGGTGCTGAGTGTCGTCATCTGCCTCATCCTCACCGCCCAACTGGCGGTGGCGGTCTCCATCGGCGTCCGGCCGAACAGAGACGTGCCCTGGACGAGGGTCGTACTGGTCATTCTCGGCATCCTGCTCACCTGCGGCCTGGCCCGGATCCGCCACGAACTCTAAACCTCGCTCTACAACATTCCACCCCCGACAGTACGCCGATCAGACGCGCGTGGGAATTGCGCGTTCATGGCCACGGTCGGGGGTGTCTTGTATGGTCAGAGGCGTAATCGAATTGCGTAGCAGCACCCAATCACATTGATTCTCGGCGGCAACGACCGCGCGTTTCACCGATGGCGTCCGGATGTAACAAAATCCAACATGGAGAGGGCGGGAGCCGATGGCCGACGACATGGGATCGACAGTGCCGCGACGGCAGCTCGGGCGGGCGCTGCGCGAGCTGCGCACCGAGGCCCGGATGACGCTGGACGGCGCGGCCGAGGCGATGCAGTGCAGCCGGCAAAAGATGTGGCGCATCGAGACCGGCCTCGGCCCAGTCCGCGCCCTCGACGTCAAGGTCATGTGCGAGCTGTACGGGGCGACGCCCGACCTGGCCGGCGCCCTCACCGCCCTAGCCAACGAAACCAAGGCCAAGGGCTGGTGGCACTCGTACGGCGACGTCGTCCCCGACTGGTTCGAGCTCTACGTCGGCCTGGAATCCGCCGCGTCTTTTATCCGCCGCTTCGACGAAGCGCTGATCCCCGGACTGCTTCAATCACGCGCCTACGCCTTGGCGATCTATCAGCACCGCCACGAGGTGACGAAAGAAGAACGCGAGCGTTTGGTCGAAGCAAGACTGCAACGGCAGGCTCTTCTCCATCGGCGGCTACCTCGGGCACCCAAACTCGAGGTGATCCTGGCCGAGGCAGCGCTGCTCCGCAGGGTTGGCGACGTAGCGACCATGGCCGACCAGCTTCGTCACCTACTGGAGGTCGGGGAGACACCCAACGTCTCAGTCCGAGTGCTCCCGCTGACCGCCGGGATCCACCGAGGCGCGGAGGCGGGCACCTTCGTCATCCTCGATTTCCCGCCCGCGAAACGGACCACCCCCGAGCCGCCGGTGGTCTACTGCGAGTCGTGGACCGGAGCGCTCTACCTGGATCGGCCAGAGGAGTACGCAGCCTACGAGCAGGTGTGGGCGAGCCTCGATGACTTGACGCTCGATGAGGCACAATCGAGGCAGCTCATCAATAAGATCATCGGAGAGGTCCACCATGGCTGATTTGACTGACGCCCAGTGGCGCAAGAGCACTCGTAGTGGCAGCAACGGCGGCGATTGCGTGGAGGTCGCCGACAACCTGCCGGGCCTCGTCGCCGTACGCGACAGCAAGGAGCCGGCCGGACCCGCCCTCACCTTCTCCCCCACCGCCTGGGCCAGCTTTGTCCAGGCCACCAAGCCTGGGCACTGAGCCGCAAATAAGACGGGAGCGCAGCCGACGGTAACGCCGGAGGCGCTTCCGTCGCTCACCCGGTCAGGAGGCCGCGTCTCCACTCACGGGCTGGGCCACGTCCTCGAACAACGACCATCGGTTCCGCCATGCCTCCACGCTTCCCGGGTAGATCGCCGCATGCCGGCTGTCCGGGTTGCGCGGGCGAACGCCGCCGACGCTCGCCATGAAGTCGTCGTGCCGCTCGCACACCCCGGCACGCAGGTCCTCTCCAGGTACAACATAAAAGTCCTGGCGTCCGTCGGTCACGTCCACGAGGACGTAGAGGTCGGTCGACATCGCCGTCATCCTGTCGATGTCCGCGACCATCCACCCACCCTGCGCGACGACCTGAACGGCCGTCCTACTGTTGATCTTCACGAAGGTCTGCGGCCCGTGCAGGCTCGCCGAATAGCCCTGCAACAGGGCCTCGGCCACCGCGAGGTGCCGGCCAGCCTGGTGTTTCTGGTGGTTGCTCGGAGCGGTGGAAGAGGGGTGGCGGACTACGACGGCTGCCAGCCCGCGCCAATCGCATCCTGAAGCCGCTTACTGAAAACGGCATGCGCCTGCCGGTACTCGTTCTCCCGATCCGCCTTGTAGAACGGAACCTCGTATCCGACAGGCACCGGGTGCTGCTCCGGATCATCGAGGTACCCGATCAACTGCTCAAAAGCTTCGTTTGGCTGGTCGACGCCGCGCGAATAATAGTCCCTGGTGATTCTGCGCCCGCCCCTGTCAAACCACATCGCTGACTCATACTCGTTCAGCACTGGGAAACGGGCCCTATACATCGACAAGAGCTCCTCATCCCCTATTCCAAGCCATACCGCCACGAGCGCGTCCAATTCAACCAATGCAGACCGACGCGCACGCTCTGTCCGAAGAGGAACTTTGCCAGTCCAGGGGCGGTCGACATTGTTAAGTTTCTGCGCCTCTGGCAGTGCGAGCCATGGCACTGCCCAATCCTCCGCGTCTCGCCACCGGTCGTCGTAAACTTCCTGCCAGAGCGGGGCATACGCGCTGGTTAGGCAGTTCAGCCGCAGCACGCGCAGCAGGGCCGCAGCCGCAAGCGGATGGCTAGGGTCAGGCGCGGGCATCGCGCCCGCATTGTTCACATCTAAATGTCCACGGCCAGCGATCCGCAGCATGTAGTCCAGCGGCAACGATGTCCAGAACGCTGCGTGCAAGGCCGTCTCTCGCTCGCCACCCACCACCATCGATCGAACCGCATGGATATGCGCTGGCCCTGGCGGAATGATGGCCGCAAAGAGGCTTCTCTCCGTCGTGAGCGGCACCATCTCGCGCCACGCAAGACGGTAGTAAGCGGTGCATGGCCGTCCGTTCCACATGTCCTGCGCCCGCTGGTAGTCCGCGCGGTCGACTGCTCTGCAGTAGTTTGTCCGCGGAACCGCGTCCTCGGCGAGGGTCGTCAGATTCCACGCCTCGTAGTCTTTGTTGCTCCGGCACGGGATATTGGGCTGTTTGGCCAGTGGGTTCGCTACACCAAAGTGGGGCCCCTGCAAGATCACCTCAGACCAGTCCTCCGGCGCCGCACCCCGCCATACGATGATGCCCTCATCCTTGGCGCCTTTTTCGTTCAGTCCTGTCGAAATCATTGGTTGGAGATCGGCAAGCCGTCGACCCATCGACGCTAGCGCCGATATGGCCCTCTGCTCACCGACGGTTATAGGCTGCAAGAGGGCAGTCTGGCTCACTGGAACGTCAAGGTTGCCCGTTACCAGTCGCCATTCGGCCAGCACCGAATCATCTACGGTAATCAGCCGACCGCGGTGCGGCCGCAGATCCCACGTGCCGACGGCTTTCATGCCAGGCAGAGAACCTGCTCCATCGTGCACCAGGGAGCCGATCAGCGTCTCCGTAGCGTAAAGCCAGTTGACATGCGTGAAAGAGATGCGACCGCGCGGCGCCCCGTATACGTGTATCCCGAACTCCTGCCGCCAGTTGATCTCCCGAAAAAGTAGCCGCATGTTCTGGAAATGCCCGTGAAGCCTTAGGTGTTCGTAGGCCATGGAACGCAACCGGCCTTCTCGGGCCCCAGTGAAGTGGCTGTCGGGGTGCACCAGACCGGCAACTCCCAGCCGGGACACGTTCTGCCACACCCGACACATAAATGCTCGATACAAGTCCGGGCGCGTTCCCGAGAGCAAAGGATAGGTTGTGGCAGACGTATAGAATGCAACGTTGCCGGAGTTCGTAGTCAGCTCACGAAGGTAGAATCTGTCCCCAGCTGCGGTGATCCTCTTCCGGTCTCGCCAAGCCTGGCCGGCCGCATTTTCAGTCATCACGAACCACGGATCGCACTCGGCCAGCACGATGTCTTCGCGCCAGTCTGGCCGTACCCATGGCGGGTTGCCAACTTGGATGTCGAATCCACCCCTGGAGAAGGCTTGGGCGAAGGTGAGTTCCCAGTGGAAGAAGCCCTGCTGTTCGGCGATCTGGTCGGCGACAAGCAGCCAGGGGAACCGGTCGGAGAGGGTCCACGGCGAGTCGACCCCAATTACCCCGTCGAGCTTCCGCTCGAACTCGCTCATCTCGCTCAGGCTCGTGAGCGTCCGGCCGTAGAACCGCTCGGTGCTCTCGTCCGCGTCGCTCCGGCCTACGAGCGCTTCGGCGAACGTCAGCCAATCATCCAGGTTGGACAGCGACACCTGCTGGCGGAGCTGTTCGGCCACTGTCATCCGTCGCGTGCCCCCGGTCGGCTTCGTCGGGAGCTTCATCTGCTGCGGCTGCACGTTGCCGAAGATGTCCGGGGTCTCGTAGACGACCGACTCCTCGTACGCCGGCTCGTCTTTGATGTGTGAGACCTGGACGGGCGCGGCAGGATAGGCCGGGTCGGAGCCGTCGAGTAGCCCGACCTTGTCGAGCGGCCAGAACCACAGCGCACACCAGACGTCCATCAACGTCTTGAGCCGCCAGTACGGCGTGCCCGGCGCGGTCAGGTCGGCGAGGATTTCCTCCCGCGGCACAGCCTCCGTGACCTGCGGCAGGTCCTCGGCACCCCAGACAGCAATGTCGCGACGAATCTCCCGCTCGGAGATGTCGAGCCGCTGCTGCACCAGCCCCCACAGGAATTCAACCCGCCGAGCGAGGGCCTGCAACCGCTGGACCTGCGAGTTCTTCCCCTTGGCCGACGGCGTCCGTTTCATCGCCGTACGCCACGCCTTTAGTCTCGCGGTCTCGGCCGGCGCCAGCTCGCGGGCCTCCTTCTCGCCCGCTACCGCGCCCCAGCCGTCGGCGGGGAGCAGGAAGTGGTGGATGGTGCCCTCGTCGATCGGCCCGTCCCGGAAGGGCTGCTCCTTCGGGGCGGTGGTGAGCCACGACTTGTCGGCGAGCTGCTTCGGGCCGTAGGTCTTGCGGCCGGCGCCGATGAGGGAGTTGCCGCGTTGCAGGTGCAGGCCGAACCAGGGGGCCTGGAGGCCGGCGTGCATGACGTTGAGCCAGAGCGACACCTCGGCCAACTCGACGGCGGTGCGGTTGAGGTCGACGCCGTAGCTGTTGTGCAGGGCGATGTACGCCTTCACCCGTTGGAGTTCGAGGTGGTAGTCCTCCGGGTCGAGAGTGACGTCCAGTTCCTTCTGCCGGCGGCGTAGGTATTCGGCGGCGACCTGGTTGATGGCCTCGTTGAGGAAAGCGCCGGAGCCGAGCGCCGGCTCGCAGATGGTCCAGTCCAGCAGTTCGCGGGCCGGGGTGATCGTGTCGTCCTGGTCGAGCCGGTACTTGAGGGCGAGTTGGACGGTGACCTCGGTGAGCGACTGCGGCGTGTAGTACGAGGCGCTGGTCTGCCGGTCCCGGCCCGCGAGCCGGTAGACGAACTGGCCGGGCTGATAGCTGACCCGGCTGCGGACGCCGGTGTACGCGTCCTCCTTGTAGACGAAGACACCATCGTCGTACTCGTCGACCTTGGAGGCCGGGATCATCCACGAGCCGTCCTTCGGGTCGCCGTTCTTGGCGACCTCGTAGAGCTGCTCGGTCGCGACGAAACCGGTGTACGACATCAGGCCCTCGTAGACCGCGCCGAGCTGGTTGATGCCGAGCTGGGCGTACGAGATGAAGCCGCCGCGGCGCTTCTTGCCGCCCTTGGTGAGCATCAGCCGACGCAACACCTCGTAGAGGACCTTGTTGCGCAGCCGCGTATCGATCTTCGGGGCTTCGTCATCGTCGGGGTCGCTGCCCGGCTCGGCGATCAACCGACCAATGAGCTTGGTCTTCTCGGGCAGGAACAGGTCAGAGCGCATCGGCTCGAAGCGCAGCCCCTCCCCCTCGCTGGCCTTGTCGTCGACGTCCGCGCCGCCGCGCGGCCGGTGCCCCTCGTTGACCATGCGGAACAGCAGGTCGAGTGACTCGTACAGGTGGGTGCCGTCCTCGCCGGAGGGGGCGAGGCGGCGGGAGACGAGGTCACCGAGGCGGGCAAGGCTGTAGCCCTCGACGTACTGGGGGTCGTTGACCGGCAGCACGCCCAGTTCGGGGCGGGCCTCGGCGTAGAGCAGGAACAGGATTCGGTAGAGGTAGCGCAGCGACTCCCGGCCCAACTCCTTGGCCAGTTCGTCGAGGTCCATCACCTGCTGCGGCTGGTAGCCGGCCCGCCGGATCTGGTCCAGGACCTCGTTGGCGATGAGTTCGACGGAGACCTTCAGGCCCTCGCGGAGTTCGCTGGACACACCGACGGCGTGCTGGCGGGAGCCGGCGACCAGGTCGGCGAGGGGTTCGGTGCCGCCCTCGGCGGGTGGGCGCAGCGAGTCGGCACCGAAGAGCGCCGCGACGACGTCGAGTTCCTTGTCGTCGTTGCGGGCGTACGCGGTGTCGAGGCTGACAGCCAGGTAACGGCCCTCACCCCAGACGGTGCGGTCGGCGAGGGTGATCACGCCACCGCTGAGGATCAGCACGTAGCGGGGCTTCGGGCTGTCGGCGGCGAAGAGCAGGGAGGCGAGCTTGGCGCCCGTCTCGATGGTCTCGGTGCTCGACAGGGTGAGCGGATCGAGCAGCCGGCCGGCCCCGTCCGGGTCCTGCGCTGCCTCGGTGTCGACCGCCCAACCGCAGTCCAGCGCGACGATGCCGTGTGCGGTGGTCAGCTCGGCGTGGGCGACGCTTACCTCGTACTCCTGGCCGTTGCGTTCGACGGTGATGGTCTGCGGCTGCGGGTCGAAGCCCAGCGCCCGCAACACGTCCTGGTGCTGCTTACGCAGCCGCTCCGGGTCGAAGAAGTCGGCGTCGGTCAGCTCGGTCTTGGCGTCGAAGTACTGCCGGCGCATGCCACGAAGCCCGGCGCGTGGCGTGACCCGGCCGGACTTCTCGTCCTCGACCCACTGCTTGAGCAGGCCGCCCTTGAGGGTGGTGGGCAGGATCTCGGCGAGGTAGTGCGCGGAGAGATACTCGCCGCGGTTAGTCAGCGACTCGAAGCTCATGCGGCACTCTCCTGCGACGGTACGAGGACGGCGAGCACCCGCAGCAGCGGGTCGCCGGCGGTCTCCAGGCGGTCGAGCAGGTCGTGCTGCTCCTGGACGGTGGCGTCGACGCGTTGGCGTCGCTTCTCCCGATGCGCGCCGGGCAGCTCATCGAGGATGCTGGCCTGCTGGAAGGTCCTCAGCTGCTCGCGGTGCCGTTGCAACGGCTCGGCGTTGGCCTCGGCCCACTCGGCGCGCTTGCCCTCCAGATACTGCCGGGCAACCTGGACGGCGTCCGGCAGCAGGTTCTTGAGCGGGCCCATCGCGATGGCCTCGGCGCGGTTGACCATCGTGGGGCCGACATTGGCCTCGCGCAGGACCTCGTCCATCGGCCGGATGGTCGGCGACGTGGGCAGGTCGGAGACGGCCATCCACTGGACGACCGTGGGTTGGCCGAGGCGGTTGGCGTAGACGCCCTGGATCAGGAAGGTCAGCGCGGTCACGTCGGCGGTGAGCACCGGGGCCTGTTGGCGGCCGAGCCGGATCAGGACCTTGTCGACCAGCCAGTCGACCATCGGGTGCACGTCGCTGAGGAAGGCGATGTCCGGCCACATCGGGGTCTTGCTCTGCCGGGCCTGGTCGAGCTTGCGCTGGGCGAGCG
Source organism: Micromonospora lupini str. Lupac 08 (assembly GCF_000297395.2). GTDB lineage: Bacteria > Actinomycetota > Actinomycetes > Mycobacteriales > Micromonosporaceae > Micromonospora > Micromonospora lupini. The sequence continues at coordinate 4,446,356 of NZ_HF570108.1, forward strand.
CGCGGTCGAAGGTGACCTTGAGGCGCAGATCCTCGCCCTCCCGGTGTGCCCGCAGGTAGGTGCGGGGCAGGTCGGTGAGCCGGTGCACCAGGTCGTCGGGGGCGAGGAAGGTCAGCAGTTCGTCCTCCCGACGCAGGTCGATGTGGTCCTCGGGCCGGTCCTCGTAGATCTCATACAGGGCGGCGTCGACGAAGTCCTGCGTGGAGTCGAAGAGCTTCGGCACCTTCGCCTGGGGCACGTCCTCCGCTACGGGCGCGGTGCCGACCTCCCCGAAGAGGTCGGCCATCACGTCGACCTCGGCATGGGCAGCCTCGTAGGACTCGTCCACCGACTTGCCGGCGAGCAGGTCCCGGACCAGCCGGTCCTCCTCGGCCTTGGCGTCGTACTGGCCCGTCACGGCCTCGACACTGCCAAGGCTGCGGTGGGCGGTCTCCTCCCGGTTGAGGAGCTTCTCGGCGACCGTGCGGTCGTCCTTGGCGTCCTCGCGGTCGGAGGTGAGGATGAGCGCACGGAACTGCGGCTGGTACTTCTGCCCGTAGCGATCGATACGGCCATTGCGCTGCTCGATCCGGATCAGGCTCCACGGGATGTCGTAGTGGATCAGGTGGTGGCACTGCTGGTGCAGGTTGACACCCTCGGAGGCGACGTCGCCGGTGAAGAGCAACCGGACGTCACTGCCGGCCAGCTCGAACTCCTGAAGGATCGTCTGCTCATCCTTGTCGGCCACACCGCCATGCAGCACCCGGATCGCGTTCGGCTTGAGGCCGAGCATTCCGGGGACGACCTCGGCAAGCCACTTGATGGTCGGCACCCGCTCGGAGAAGACCACGGCCCGGGTGCTGCTGTTCTTGCCGACGCCGATCTTTCTCAGCTCGTCGACCAGTCCCTTGAGCTTGCTGGAGTCGGTGTCGGTCATAGCGGAGGTCAGCTCCGCGAGCCGGTCCAGGGCCGCCCGTTCGGTGCCGGTGGCCTTCTTGCGCCGGTTGGTCACCGTCTCGTGCAACGCCCGGTGCGAGGACAGAAACGACTTCAACAAGGTGTACGGGAACAGTCGGTGCTGCCCCGTGATTGGCTCGTCGGTCCACTTGCCGGCCAACCACACATCGGTCAGCTCGTCGAAGATCTGCTCCTCGATCGTGGTCGCCGTGCAGTGCAGGGCCTCAGACGGGCCGCGGTCGGCCCAGCGGTCGCCGATCTGGTCGCGCACCTCCGGGCTGATCTTCGTCCGGCGCAGGTAGAGGTGCGCGATGTCGCTGGCCTGGTAGTCCTTCTCGTTGGCGATCGCCGCCGGGTCGAGCAGCGAGATCAGCTGCGCGAAGGACTCCTTGTCGCCGTTGTGCGGCGTCGCGCTCGCCAAGAGCAACGCGTCGGTCTTCGCGGCCAGGCGGCGGGCCAGCTCGTTGCGCTGGGTGCCCTTGTTGATGAGGTTGTGCGACTCGTCGATGACGACCGCGTCCCAGGTGGTGGCGTCGAGGTGGTGGCCGAACTGGCCGGCGTCCTTGAGGGTGTCGACCGAGATGATGGCCCGTTTGAAGTAGGTGAACGGGTTACGCCCGGCGGGGATCTCCTGCTGAATGCGCTGGATACCGGTCGAATCGAGCCGGACCAGCGGGATCGCGAACCGGGTCCACAGCTCCCGCTGGAACTGTTCGAGCACCTGCTGCGGAGACACCACCAGGATGCGCTCCCCTCGGCCCCGGCGGATCAGCTCGGCGAGGATCAGCCCGATCTCCAGGGTCTTGCCCAGACCGACGACATCGGCGAGCAGGATCCGCGGCCGCAACCCGGACAGGGCCAGCTCGACCGGCCGCTGCTGGTAGGTCAGCGGGTCCAGCAGGAACCGGTCGGCGAGGGCCAGCCCGCGCTCGGTGCGCGGCAGCGGAGTACGCCGCAGCACGGCTTCCAGGAAGAGGCGGCTCTGCCGGAACCGCGACGAGGTGTCCTGAATGAGGTCGGTCTCCTCGGGCATCAGTGGCGTGATGTCCTCAAGGTCGGTGAAGAAGGTCGCCTCGACGTCCTGCACGAACTCGGAGACGCCGACCGCCTTCACCATCGTGCCGTCCGCGGTGCCGGTCTTGACGCTGCGGATCAGCCACTCCTCGTCGCGGACGACGATGCGGGAGCCCGGGGCGAAGGTCGCGGCCTGGGTGGTGGTCATCGGTGGTGCCTTCCTACAGGGTCGAGCGGCGGGCGTACTGGCGGCGCATCTTGTCGACGAGCCATGTCACATCGGCTGGCACCTTGGCGGGCCGCTCGGGGTCGCGCTTGTCGGGCTTTGGTGTCGGATCCGGAGGGGTCTCGTCCTCGGCGACCGTGGTGCCCTCCGGGTCCTGTCGCGGATCATCCAGGTCCTGAGGGACCAGCAGCTCCGTGCCACCGTCGTAGGTGAGTTCGGCGACTTCCTGGCGCAGGGCGTGGACGCTCTTGCCGCTGGCAGCGGTGGCGACCGCCAGCAGCCGGGCGCGAACGTCGGTCAGGCCGGGTCGGGCGGTGGGGTCGAAGGCGAGCATCGTGCCGAGTAACTGCACCAGCTCGGCCGGCACCTCGGAGAGGTCGGGAAGGTCGCTGGGCTCGCTGATGCGCAGCAGCAGGTTCCAGGAGTTGGTCGGTGGGTAGAGCCCATGCCCGGTCAGGGCGAAGACCAGCGTCGCGGCGAGGGCGTAGACATCGACCGCCGGCGTGAGGTCCCGCTCACCCTTGACCTGCTCGGGCGACATGTAGGCGGGCGTGCCGACCAGGGCGCCTGGCTCGGTCAGGTAGTCGTCCCGCTCGATCAGCACCGCCAGGCCGAAATCGATCAGCTTGGGGCCGTCGGGGCCGAGGATGATGTTCTGCGGCTTCAGGTCGCGGTGCAGCAGCTTGACCTGGTGCACCTTGGCCAGGCCCTCGGCGAGCATCGCTCCGGCCATGGCGGCCAACGGCAACGGAAGCGGCCCTCGTGCGTCGACATGCTGACGCAGCGTGGTGCCGGGAACATACTCCACGGCGAGCCAGGCCGGGTTCGCGTACGGGTCGGCGCCCTCAAGGCGGGCCACCCGGGAGCCGAAGACCAGCTTGAGGCTGTCGACCTCGGTGGCGAACCGCTCGCGCACGGTCGGCGCCTCAATCAGGTGTTGCTTGATCACCTTCACGGCGACCCGCTCGGCGGTCGGCGACACCGCGAAGAACACGTCGCCCATACCACCTGAGCCGAGCGGCCGGACCAACTCGTAGCCGCCGATTCTGCCCAGCGTCATTCGTCCCCCTCACGATGACACCCGCCAAAACTGCTCGTCTGCCCTGTCGGCTCGACGCATGGCGGACGCATGACCGTACAACGTTGAACTTTCGACGAGGAAGTGTCCGAATGGCGGTTTGCGCTGCGCCGACGTCGGATACCCGACGCCATCTATGCCGTCTTGCAGACGCCTTCCGTGACCTCACTGCGGGTTGTTCGGTCGGATTGACCCACGCGCCAGTCCGTCAGCGGTGAGTTGCGCGAGCTCCGCCCCCAGCGAGGCGGCCTGCCGGATCGCTGATTCGAAGGCGTCCAAACGCCGAAACGCGTCTCCATGCGCCCGCTGCTCGTCCAGCGACACCCGCCGCACCTGCGCCCGCCGAATGTCGAACCGCATCGTCCCCGAGAGACTGGACGACTGCTTCTCGTTCGCCGACGTGCGCAGCTGACCGGCCAGAAACCACGGATCCAACGCCGCCGGATTGGGTCGCAGCAGGTAGAGGTTGCGCCCCAACAACGCTCCCTCTTCGGTGATGACCCGTGGGATGAGCTGCCGCGCAATCATCGGCACCACCACGTCCCCCACCGCGAGGGGGATCTCCTGCCCGAACCGGTCGTCGACCCGTCCGGATGCCTCCACCCCGGCGAGCACGTCCTGGACGATAAGCACCGGTGGCCCATCCGGTGCGGGTGTGGACGTGCCGGCGCGGACCGGGCCGAGCAGTTGCAGAGCGCCGGTCTTCGCCAGCTCCCCGACCGTGAGGAAGAGGCCGTCCGCCCCGTCGGGCGCCGGCGTGACCTGCGGTAGCAGCGCCGGCAACTCGCCGACGATGGCGGCCAGCCGTTCTCTGGTGCGTACCAGATGCTCTCCCGATGCCTCGCCAACGACGGCGGGTTGCCGGCGCGCGGGGGTGAGGTCGACCTCCTCGTCGAGCAGTTCGATGACCGGGACCGCGCGGGCGAACCCGGCCTCCTCGACGTCGGCGTCCGGGACGGCGGCGAAGGCCCTCCATGCGGCCAGCACGCGCGGCGCGGTGTCGGCCAAGTCGCCGCCGGCGGCGTCGATCAGCAGCGCCCGCGCCGGTGGCGGCGCGTCGGTGGCGGCGCGTCGCAGCACCCACAGATGCAGGGGTACGCCGTGTGGCGCCGCCACGCCCGGTGGGAGGGCGATGACGGCGCGCAGGTGGCCTCGGCGCAGCAACTCGCTGCGGATTCGTTTGCCGGCGCGGCGGCTGGCGACCGTGGGTGGCATCAGCAGGACGGCGTGCCCGCCGACCCGCAGGTGGGCGAGGGCGTGTTGGGCCCAGGCCAGCTCCGGTTCGGTACGGGGTGTGGTGCCGACGATCCAGCGGGGGTCGTGGCCGAGTTCCTCGTCGCCCCAGTTGGTGGCGCCGAACGGTGGGTGACAGACGACGGCATCGACGGCGCGGCCGGCGAAGGCGTCGGCGCGCAGTGAGTCCCCCGCGTTCACCTCGCCGGACGCGTCGTGCAGGGCCAGCCACAGGCTCGCGAGTTTGGCCAGGTCAGGGTCGAGTTCCTGCCCGTACACCGAGGTGCTGCCGGCGCGGACGGCGGCTCGCAGAATGGCGCCGGACCCGGCGGCCGGGTCGAGCGTTGAGCCGCCGCCGACGCTGGCGAGCCCGATCATCAGGTCGGCGAGGTCGTCGGGAGTGGCGAAGGGGCGACCGGGGCCTGGTGCGGAGAACCGCTGCCACAGCTCGTCGAACGCGCCCTGCGCGCCCAGCTCGTCGGCGAGGGCGTCGACGTCGGGCAGGAGTGGCGCGAGTTGGGCGTCGACGCTGCCGCTGCGGGAGCCGCGTTGACGGGCCAGCAGCAGGGCGCCGACGGCGGCGAGGCCGGCGGCCGGGGAGTCGCTGGCTGCGGCGAGACGTCGCCAGAGCCGGTCGGCGGCGGCGAGCTCCGGGAGCTTGCCCTGGGTGCGTAACCACTGCTCGACCTGGATCAGGTCGAACTCGGGGCTCGCCGTCGACCCGCCCACCGGGGCCGGGAAGTCGGGGTGCCGTTTACGCCAGTTGCTGACCGCAGCGCGACCGACGCCGGCGAGCCGGGCGATCTCCGCTGCCGTGATGGTCGGGTTCTCCTGCACGCCGAAAGTTTCGCACGGCTGTCAAGCACGAGATTGTCCGTTGACAGTGTTGTCGGACGATGCTCTTATTGACCCCGCAACGCTCACTTCAGGAGGACAACGATGCGCAAGACCACGACTCTCGCTCTGCTCGCCACCGGCCTCATCGCCCTGGGCTGCGGCTCTGGCGCCGCCGACAAGGCGAGCGACTCCAGCAGCGACAACAAGTCGAGCAGCTCCAGCGGGGACGAAGGCGGCGCCAAGGCCGAGGGGAAGCCGGCGAAGACCGCCAAGATCGGGCAGCCGGCCCGGGACGGGAAGTTCGAGTTCACGGTGAAGTCGTCCAAGTGCGGCGTCGCCAAGATCGGCACCGACGTGATCGGCGCGAAGGCGCAGGGCCAGTTCTGCCTGGTCACGGTCAACGTGAAGAACATCGGCAAGGAAGCGCAGATGTTCGACGGCAGCAGCCAGAAGGCGTACGCGGCCGACGGCACCGAGTACTCCGCCGACACCGGCGCGGCGATCTACGCGAACAAGAACGCCGAGACGTTCCTCAACGACATCAACCCTGGCAATCAGGTCAGCGGCGTCGTCGTCTTCGACATCCCGAAGAACGTCAAGCTCACCAAGCTCGAGCTGCACGACTCGCCGTTCTCCGGCGGCGTCGACGTCACCCTCGGCTGACCTCTCCCCACCGCCCGGGGCGGGTCTGCACGATCCGCCCCGGCTGTTCACACCCTCCCTGTTCACAGAAGGAACCCCGGTGATGACCGACCTGACCACTCCAGATCCGAACGAGAGTCCCGAGGGTCCAGAGTCGACCGCTGGCGCCTCGGCCAACCCGGAGGTTGGCGCCTCCAGCGCGAGCACAGCGCCGATCGGCAGGCGTCGCTACCTGATCGTGGCGTCGGCAGTGGTGATTCTGGTGGCTGCGGCCATGAGCACCCTCTTCCTGATGCAGCGCGATTCGCCGTTGGAGGCGGCCCGACAAACCTGCGGCGCCGGCAGGGAGGACTGGGCGATGCTGGGCGACGACGGTAGGTCCCTCACGCTGCAGAGCGTCGGCGAGGAGCGAACCGGCCTCAAGCTGGAGCAGTTGCAGTGCTACTGGACCGAGCTGAAAGTGCCCGATGCCGTCATTGCGCAAATCGAAGGCACGCGTGCGCTGGACGGGCGACAGTCCGGCGAGTGGGAGGACATGCGCGCCTCCTGGATCTACCACCCGGACAGCGGCCTTCAAATGATCATCACCCTCTCGGACTGACTCCTTGCCCTTCACTGCGGTCCGGCACTCGGCCGTACCGCCGGCCTTCCGCGCCCTGGAGACGACCATGGCCCTCCCTGACCCGTACGCCACCCTCCGCTGCTCGGCGCGGGCCGTCCACCTGCGTCGAGCCGTCCGCACCACCGGCGCCCTGCTCACCACCGCCCTGCTAACGACGACGCTCACCGGCTGCGGTGACGAGCAGCGCCCGACCGCCACGCCGGCGTCCGCATCCCCGAGCGCGTCCGCCTCACCCAGCACGTCGCCGACACCGCCACCGCCCGACCCGGACGGCGACGGTATCGCCGACCCCAGTGACGCCTACCCCGACGACCCCAAGAACACCCCTCAGCAGCCCCAGGTCAACCTTGAGTGCGACACGGGAAACGACTGGGATGCACTGCTCACGGTGCGGCCCGGCAAGGACGGCCGGCCAGATTTCAGCGAGGTATGGGCGGCGAAGCCGACGGCCTGCGACGCCCAGGCGGAGATCTATCCCGTGACCGATACCGAGAAGGCCGCGCTGAAGACGTCGAAGTACGACGGTGGGAACATCACCACGCTGTACGAGATGTGCGCCGCCGTCGACCCTGAGCACCCGTACCTGGAGGCGGACTTTGCCGCCAGCAGCGAGCAGATCCCGGAGATCAACGCAGCCCTCCTCCTCTGTCCCACCTACCCGTACGCGAAGAAGTGGCGCGAGACGGTAAAGCGCGGGCAGGTCGACGCCGACCTGGCCGCCCAGGGTCGGATCTTCGGTGAGGGCACGTTCCGCGTCGGTAAGGAGATCAAGCCCGGCACGTACGTCACCACGGACGTCGACGGCTGCTACTGGGAGCGGCAGAACAGCGCTGGCGACACCATCGACAACTACTTCACCAACAGCGCCCGGCGCGTGCAGGTGACCATCCGCTCCTCCGACTACGCCTTCAGCTCCCAGAACTGCGGCGAGTGGCGCCCCGCGCGCTGAGCCGAAGCACCGACATCCACCGCTCACCCCGGGCGGGCCGACGAACCGTCGGTCCGCGGACCCCACACGCCTGGAGACGACAATGACCCAGCCTCCGCAGTCCACCGCGCCCCTGATCGAGCTGATCTTCGACCGGCTCGCCGCCGCCGCCGACGTACCGACCGAGACCGCCGAACTGGTCCTCGCCGCGCTCACCGGCGAGGCCGACCTGACCGCCGCCCTCGCCGGCACCCCGACCCGGCTCGACCCCCGCTCCCCCACCGGCGACGATCCAGCGGAACGGATCTGGTTGAAGTCGGTGACCGTGGCCGGGTTCCGCGGCGTCGGCCCGGAACGCACCCTGCAGATCGACCCCGGCCCGGGCCTCACCCTGCTCGTCGGCCGCAACGGCTCCGGCAAGTCCAGCTTCGCCGAGGCCGTCGAACTCGCCCTCACCGGCGACAGCGCCCGGTGGGCGGACAAGACAAGCGTCTGGCGTACGGGGTGGCGCAACCTGCACAACCCGGACCCGTGCTGGGTCGGCGTGGAGCTGCGCGTCGATGGCGTGGCCATGCCGACCCGGGTACACCGTGCCTGGCCGGTCGAGGCCGAGCTGGCCGACGCCGAGGTAACGGTAACCAGCGCTCGGGGGCGGCACGCCTGCCTCTCCGAACTGGGCCTGGCCCGGCCGCTGGAGCTGCACCGGCCGTTCCTCACCGCCGCCGAGTTGGGCAAGCTCGCCGCCGGCTCGCAGAGTCAGCTCTTCGACGCCCTCTTCGCGATCCTCGGGCTGGACGCGCTCACCGACGCCGATCAGCGTCTGCTGCGCGCCGCACGGCCACACGACACAGCCATCAAGGAGGTACGCGCACGGCGCGCGGCCCTGGTCGACATGCTCGACGGGATCGCCGACGAGCGGGCCCAGCGCACCGCGGCGCTGCTGCGCGGCCGGGGCACGGTCGATCTCGCGGCGGTGACGGCGATCCTCGATGAGCCGGACGAGGCGACCACCGACCAGGCGGTGCTGCTCTGCCGGGAACTCGCCGCCCTCGCTCCCCCACCGGCCGAGGAGGTGACTCGGTTGGCCGGTCAGCTACGGGCGGCGGCTGTCGAGGCCGAGCGATACGACGGCGGCCGGTCCCGGGCCGCGTTGCGTAGCGCCGAACTGCTCCGTCTCGCCCTCGAACACCACGAGGACGAGGGTGACGGCTCGTGCCCGGTTTGCGCCACCGGCACTCTCGACGGTGGGTGGCGTGCCGCCGCCGCGCAGACGCTCACCGATCTTCGGCAGCGCAGCGTTGCCGCCCAGACGGCGGGGACCCGGCTGACGGCCCTGCTCCGGCAGACGCACCACCTGATCGACGACCTCGCGGTGCCCGAGGGCTCCGGGGCGGAGCCACCTGTCGGTGCGCTGCGCGACGCCGTGGCCGCGCTGCGGCGCGTACCCGGAGAGCCGGCCGAGCTGGCCGACCACCTGGCAGCGTGGTACCCGGCCGTGGTGGCGGCGGCCGACGCGGCCCGCGCGTACGCCGAGGGTTTTCTGCGGCAGCGTGACACCGGCTGGCGCGCGGCGGCGGCGGACGTGCGGCGGTGGGTGGTCGCCGCCAACGGGCTGCGGGCGCGGGAGGCGACCCTGGCCCGGTTGAAGGCCGCGCGCGCCTGGCTGAAGAACGCTGGTACGGACATTCGCAACGAGCGGGTCGCGCCGTTCGCCGGGCACTCGCAGCGGATCTGGGCGCAACTACGCCAAGAGAGCAACATCGAGTTGGGGGCGATGACGCTGGAGGGCGCGAACACCAGGCGGCGGGTCTCCTTTCCGGTCAGCGTCGACGGCGCCGACAACGGCACTGCCCTCGGGGTGATGAGCCAGGGTGAGATGCAGGCACTCGGGTTGGCCACTTTCCTGCCGCGCAGTTGCGCGCCGGAGAGCCCGTTCCGCTTCATCGTGGTCGACGACCCGGTGCAGAGCATGGATCCGTCGAAGGTGGACGGTCTCGCGCGGGTGCTCGCCGCGCTGGCCGAGCAGCGGCAGGTGATCGTGTTCACCCACGACACGCGACTGCCCGACGCGGTCACTCGGCTCGGTGTCGGCGACGCCCGCGTCATCGAGGTGCACCGCGCGGAGAAGTCCGTGGTGACCCTGCGGCCCGGCTCCGATCCGGTGACCCGCTACCTGGACGACGCGCACGCGTTGTCGCGCAACGAGGAGATCCCGGGCGAGGTACGCGGTCCGGTGGTGGCGGAGCTGTGCCGCTCGGCCGTGGAGGCGGCCTGCCATCGGGTGGTCTGGCGAGTACGGGTGGCCCGGGGCGTCCCGCACGACGACATCGAGGCGGCCATCGAGGCGGCGTCGCGACGGCTGGCCACCATCGTCGCGTTGGCACTGTTCGACGACCCCGACCGGGGTGGTGCCGTGCGTAACGAGCTGCTGCGCCGACACGGGCGGCGAGCCGTGGACGCGTACCAGGCGTGCCGGAAAGGCGTGCACGGCGCGTACCTGGCGGACCTGCCCGGACTGGTCGCGGACGCCCGCCTCCTCGCAACGGCGCTGTGGTGACCGCGCCGACGCCGCAACGCTGCCTGGCGGCGGCCGACCAGCTACTGCGCGGGTCCGGCCTGCTGGGCAGCGCGGCAGTGACCGCGGGCTGGTGGCCTCGCGCGTGCGCCTGCCTGATCCGGCTCGCCCTCGAAGGTGGCATCGACGCGTACTGGAGGCGGGTGAAACCGGCCGTGGCGGCGTGCCGGCAGGGCCGCGCGAAGCAGTTGATGCTGCGTGGCCGGCTCGGACCGGGCACCGAAACCGCCCGGCGGGTGGCGTTCGCCTGGGCGACGCTCTCCACCGCCACGCACCACCACTGCTACGAGTTGGGACCCACGGCAGCGGAGCTGCGTCGCCTGCACAGCGAGGTCAGCGCCCTGCTCGAACGACTTCAGCCGACCGCCAGCACCACGACCCGGATGGGATGAGCCGCCTACCGCACGAGTGCGTGCTTGTCGCGCACGCAAGAACAGGAAGGAAGTCTCCGTTCATGGTCATGTGATACCCGCATTATTTGGTGCAGATCATCCTTTGTGCGGGTTGGCCCGACGGGGCATCAGTATCGATCACGGTCAAATAATGTCTGCCTCCTCAATTCAATACGAGGAGGACGTGGATGTCCACAATGCGGGGGGCTGCCGTCATCGCGGCGACCTTGATGGCAACGACTGGAATGCTGAGCAGCCCGGCCGCGGCCGATCCGCCTCGGTTGACGAACCAGCAGATTGCGGCCATGTCGCCAAGCGAGCAAGGCGTTCTGCTACAGCCACTGCGGGATATCGCGGATGCGGCCGCTTCGGTCGGTGCCGGGTCTCACAACGGCGTCTTCTCCGGGCTTGAGCTGGATGGGACGACCGGAACGGTCAAGATTTATCTGACGGATCCCGGCGCCGCGAAGAGCTTCCTTGCTGCGGTGAGGAAGACCGATCCGACGATCGAAGCCGACCGGATCGAGCTGAAGCAGGGGCGTCACACTCTGCGCGAGTTGAAGTCGGCGGGTGAACGACTCATCAACGAGCAGCAGCGTACGGACCTGTCGATCGAGAGCGTGGCGGTCCCCGCCGACGGCAGTGGTCTGACGGTTCGTGCCCGGGATGTCGTACGCGTTGCGGAGGCGTTGACACCGTCCGCCGTCGCTCGGCGGCCCGTCGCCGAACTCGTCGGCGTTCCTACCGTCGTCGAGCCGGCTCCCGCGACAGCCGACGTGTCGCGACGGCGGGACACCCCTCAGTGGATCTCCGGCGCAGCCCTGACCAGGCCCGGAACAACGCAGAGCCAGGGATACGACTGCTCGTCCGGGCTGCCTGCCCGCCGGAACTCCGACGGGCGGTCCTTCCTCATCACGGCTGCGCATTGCTTCGCCAACAGCGTGACGGTCTACACCGGGTGGGAGGGCGGTGGACGCAACAAGATCGGAGTTACCACCGCCCGATCCGACTACTACGACGCGGTGGCAATCGACACCTCCTCCACGGGCACGACAGCGAGCCGGACGTGGGACGGAAAGCCGGGCAACTACACGGTCAACGACGTGACCAGTTCTGCTCTCTCCTACGCTGGGGACTGGGTCTGCCACACGGGCTATGTCTCCGGTGTCGTGTGCGGCGTCCAGGTGACCAAGAGCTGGCTCACCTGGGTGGGGTCCAATGGCATCACTCACGGCGGCGTCGAGGGCCAGCAACGCGACGGCCTCCAGGCGGTTCGAGGCGGTGACAGTGGAGGACTTGTGTTCAACGTCAGTGCCAACGTTCGTCAGGCTCGCGGGATCGCGAGCGCGGGTAACGGCACGATGATGAGGTGGACGGAGGCGCCGGCCATCTTCAACGTCTTCGGAATGTCACTCGCGCCCTGACTCTGACATCGACGCACTCCCTGCGGGGCCCTGCAGTCGGGGCTGCGCGGGGAGAGCGTCGTTTCAGCCCGGCAGTGCCGCTTTCACCACCAGCGAGGCGGCAGGCGGCGGGAGCGGAACATTGATAACGAGGTCCTCCCCGCGGTCTTCGAGCGGGCCGAGCACCACGGCGACCTCGTAGCGATTGGGCTCGGCCCAGATCTCGGACCAGGTCAGGGATGGGCACAGCAGCTCTCGCGGACCGAGCTGCTGTTGGTGAGGTTTGCCGGGAGTGAGAACGAACCCATATCCGATCGCGTCGACGCTCTGGGCCCTGGTGTCGCCCGGATTGTTGACCATCGGCCCTCCGCCGACAATGACGCCGTCCTTCAGGTAGAGCACCTGAAGGAGTGACGGCGGACTGGAGATCACCTGGACCGCCCGCGTGGCGACGAATGTCACGGTTACCGCGGGACCCGAGTGGCTGTTCACCTTGGCTACCGAGGACACCTCTGCCGTGAGGATGCCTTCCGAAGGTGAACCGGGGTGGTCGTAGCGGTCGCCGCAGAGGTACACCCCAGGCTCCTCTTCGGTGGCGGCGGTAGACCCGGTGGGAGTCGACGGCCTCGGTGTGGCGCCCGTGTCGGTGATCGGGCCACCGCCACCGAAGATCCCGGCCGCGGCGACCGTCACCAGCGAGACCACCATGATCGAAGCCGCGCCGGCGCCGGCCGCCAGGACATTGCGCCGTCGTCGGACACGTGCACGCAGGCGATCGGTGGCGAACGACGGCGGAGCGGCGCGGTCTGCCAAGTTCGCAAGCCGCTCCCGGAAAAGACGATCATCGGACGGCACAGTCGTCCTCCCTGGTGTCGTCATCCAGCAGCCCGGCCAGGCGGCGTCTGCCGTCGTGCAGGTAGCGCTTCACCGAGCCGGCGGCGCAGCCGAGGTGCGCGGCGATTTCCGGAATGGGTAGATCAACGTGGTAGTAGAGGACGACACACGCCCGTTGTCGTGGGGTGAGGGCCAGGAGCGCCGCCCGTAGGTCATGTCGCGCATCGACGGAAGGCGAGTCGTCCTCGGTCCGGTCCGGTGCCACCGCGAACGGCATCACCCGCCGCCACACGTCGCGCCGGCGGACCCGGTCGAGGTAGAGGTTGAGGACGGCCTTGCGGACGTACTGCTCGGGGTTGTCGATCTCGTCGCGTCGGGGCCGGGTGAATGCCCGCACCAACGCGTCCTGCACCAGGTCTTCGGCGTCGCTGTCGTTGCCGCACAGCAGGTAGGCGTAGCGCTTCAGCGCCGCGCCTCTGGTGTTGACGAGATCCGTCAGCACCTGCTCCCAACCGGCCACAACAGGGTCCCCTCGGCGTTGTCCTCAGTATCTTGGACGAACCAGAGGCCGCTCCGGTTGGGGCACGACCGATACCATCGGCGAGTCACCGGGTGTCAGCGGCGGCGAAGGACCGCAGCGGCAGGCTCCCGGCCCGGACCGGAGGGGTGGACGTTCCGATGGTTGACCTACGCGCCGGGCTCCTGGCGACGACGCTCGTCATCGCCCTCGCGGGATGCTCCGACAGTGCCCCGGATGGGGGGCCGCCAGACCGGACCGCCAGCGCGAGCCCGGCACCGGTACGGACCGACAGGGACCCGATCGCCGAACGGTTTCCGCGCCTCGGCACCTTCATCGACGTCCACTGGCAGACGGCACCGGCCGGGGCTGACAGCCGCGTCACCGTGCCGGGCCCGACCGACACGCGCATCGAGGCACTTGTCGTGCTGCGACCCGACACCATTGCCACAACCATCAAGGGGTACGAGTGGCAGCCCGCTCCGCCCGGTTGGGAGGCGTCGGTGAGCACCGAGTTGCGTCCGTTCCTGCCCACCGGTGGGACCTGGCAGGTCAGCGAGAAGTACGCCGAGGACGTGCGGACGGCACAGTACGGCGGCACCGTCTATCTCGACGCCGGCAGCGGCACGGTCTTCCTGCGGGTCATCGACAGTTGACCCAGCCGACGGGTGACGCGCCACTCGTACGGGTAGGGTCCCGATCATGGCGATTCCCCACCTGACGGCCGCCGACGGCACCTCGCTGCCGGCGATCGGGCTCGGCACGTACCAACTGAACGGCGCGGCGGGCGTCGACGCGATCGGTCAGGCGATCCGGGCGGGTTACCGGCTGATCGACTCGGCGGTGAACTACGAGAACGAGGGCGCGGTCGGCCGGGCCGCCCGTGCGGCGGACGGCGTACGCGGCGAGCTGGTCGTCACCTCGAAGCTGCCGGGGCGGCACCACAGCTTCGACGAGGCACTGACCACCATCGAGGAGAGTGTCTACCGCACCGGTCTGAACCGGATCGACCTCTACCTGATCCACTGGCCGAACCCGAAGGTCGACAGGTACGTGCAGGCGTGGCGAGCGCTGATCGAGGCTCGGGAGCGCGGGCTGGTCCGACACATCGGCCTGTCCAACTTCCTGCCTGAGCACATCGACCGGCTGGTGGCCGAGACCGGGGTCGCCCCGGTGGTCAACCAGATCGAGGTGCACCCGTACTTCCCGCAGCAGGAGGCGATCGACTACCACCGGGAGCACGGGATCCTCGTGCAGGGCTGGAGCCCGCTGGGGCACGGCAACGACCTGCAACAGCACCCGACGCTCGTGGAGATCGCGGCTGCCCACGGCATCAGCCCGGCGCAGGCCATCCTCGCCTGGCACGTGGCCCGCCAGGTGATCCCGCTGCCCAAGGCCGCCTCCCCGCAGCGCCAGATCGAGAACCTGGACGTCTTCGGGGTCCAGCTCACCGACGCGGAGATCGAGGCCATCACCGCGCTGGGCCGCGCGGACGGGCGGCTCGCGGACCAGGATCCGGCGGTGTACGAGGAGTTCTGACGTACCCGCTGACGGCGGGTGGGGTGGGCGTCAGCGCCCGACGACGACCGCATGCCGTAGCCCGGTGTCGCGTTGCCGGCGGTGGCGGGCTGAGGGCCGCGCACCAACGGCCTGGGCGTCGCCGCCACGAAGCGTGACCTCCGGACGGGCGGACGTGCGTCACCCGGGCCGGACCGGCCCGGGTGACCGCGACGTCGTTCAGACGAGCCCGCCGAGCGACGGGTCGCTGATGCTGTCCTTGCCGTTCTCGACGTGGCCGGCGTACCGGCACGCGAAGCCGGCGTCACCCGCGACGGTGAGAGTCAGGTCGTACCAGCCGTGGGTGCGGGTGAGCGCCCACGTCGCCCGCTCGGTCTCGCCGGGCCGCAGCGACAGCGTGACCGGCCGGGAGTGGTACCCGTCCCGGACGGTCACCTCGACCCGCTTCGCGCCCCGGTTGCCCAGCGTGAGGACGATCTGGTGGTGGTGCTCGTCGTACGAGGCGGTGACGTCGACGTGCGACCGGCCGCCCGCGAAGCGGCGGTGGAAGCCGTTCGGCCCGTGCACCGACAGGTCGTAGGACGAGTCGACAGTCCAGGTGTCGGTGAGGCGCTTGCCCGGCTCGACCGTGTAGCTGCGCGGGGCCGCCGTGCTGCCGGCCTGACGGACCTGGAAGACCGCGGCAGCGCCGCCGGTGTTGCGGAAGTCGATCCGGTACGCGCCGTCGGCGACGTGGCCGTCGGCGTGCAGGGTGTACGGGATGGCCCGCGCCGGACGTACGCCGCGCTCCTGGCGAGGCAACCGCCCCTCGACCGGAGGCACCGGCACCTCGTCGGGGTGCCGAACAAGGTCGTCGGGCTTGAAGTCGTCGGTGTCCGGGAGCGTGACCTCACGCGACCGGTTCGGGTGCCGGAAGTCGAAGGCCGTGGTGAGGTCGCCGACGACGGCCCGTCGCCACGGGGTGATGTTCTTCTCGATCAGGTCCGGTCGGCCCTGCCCGAACCGCGTCTCCAGGAACTTGATCAGCGACGTGTGGTCGAAGACTTGGGAGTTCACGTAACCGCCGCGCGTCCACGGCGAAACGATGACCATCGGTACGCGGACGCCGAGGCCGTACGGGCCGGCCGGGTGGTCCGCGTCGCCGGGGAAGATCTCGTTGGTGGTCGGCACTGTCGACTGCCCGTGCTCGCGGGTCTGCGGAGGCGTCGGCGGGACCACGTGGTCGAAGAAGCCACCCTCCTCGTCGTACGTGATGAAGAGCGCCATCTTGCTCCACACCTCGGGGTGCGCGGCGAGGATGTCGATGACCTGCGAGATGTACCAGGCGCCGAACGCCGGTCCCCAGTTCGGGTGCTCGGTGAACGCCTCGGGCGCGGTGATCCAGGAGACCTCCGGCAGGCGTCCGGCCTCGACGTCGGCCCGGAAGTCGGCGAGCAGCGCCTCCGGGTCGCGACCCTGGGTGCGGATCTCCGTGCCGGTCTTGGCGCGATCCGCGAGGGGCGTCCCGGGCTGCGCGTTCTGGTACTTGTGGAAGTAGAGCAGCGAGTTGTCGCCGTAGTTGCCGATGTAGGGGTCGTTCGTCCAGCCCCAGGAGCCGGCGGCGTTCAGGCCGGTGCCGACGTCCTGGTAGATCTTCCAGGAGATGCCGTTGCGCTCCAGCCGCTCCGGGTACGTCGACCAGTCGTAGCCGGCCTCCGCGTTGGTGATGACCGGGCCGCCGCCCCTGCCGTCGTTGCCGACCCAGCCGCTCCACATGTGGTAGCGGTTCGGGTCGGTCGGGCCCATCAGCGAGCAGTGGTAGCTGTCGCAGACGGTGAACGCGTCGGCGAGCGCGTAGTGGTAGGGCAGGTCCTGGCGGGTGTGGTACGTCATCGCGGTGACGCCCTTGTTGGGCACCCACCCGTCGAACCGACCGTCGTTCCAGGCGGCGTGCCCGTCGTTCCAGCCGTGCGGCGGGTCCGGCAGGAAGGTCTGCCCGAGGTCCTTCACCTCGGGGCGGAACGGCAGCAACTCGTCCGTGCCGTTGGGCTGGTGCCACACGTCCTTGCCGGACGGCAGTGTCGCCGGATGCGGGTCACCGAAGCCGCGTACGCCCCGCATGCTGCCGAAGTAGTGGTCGAATGATCGATTCTCCTGCATAAGGATGATCACGTGCTCGACGTCGTCGATCGAGCCGGTCCGGTTGTTCGCCGGAATGGCGAGAGCCTTGCTGAGATCCAACGGAAGCGCCGCGCCGATCGCGGGAACTCCCATTGCCTTGAGGAACGTACGGCGATCCACCGTGCCCATAGCTCACCCTTTGTGCGGTCCGGTCGAGAAGCTGGCGATCTGACGCTAGCGAGGACTGGTTGACGGCAGATGGCCATAATTCGGCCGGGTGGAAGCACCCCGACGTACCGTGAGGTCGTGCCGACGAGAGACGTACTCACTAAGGCTGACCTCGCCGAACTCCGCCGCTCGGCGCTCGGGACGGCCGATCCGCTCGGTGTCGCCGCCGACATCGCCGAGGCGGTCGCGCAGGGCCGGCTGGAGGATCCGGACGACGCCGGTGACGCGCTGACCCTGGCCGCCGAGATCGCCCAGATCCGGGCCCGGCCCGACGCCGCGCTGCGGTACGCCGACCAGGCGCTGGCGGCGTACCCGTCCGCCGACGATCCCCGGGCCGGCGTCGCCCGCGCGCTGCGCGCCCGGGTGATGTTCCTAGCCGGCGACCGGGACGACGAGGCGATGGCGGAGCTGACCGCGTTGCGCCCGTTGCTGCTCACGCAGCCCGACGCGCCCGCGTACGTCAGCGCGGCGCTGGACGCCGCCGGCCGCTCGGCGATCGCCGAGCGCTGGCTCAGCGAGGCGGTCGACACCCTGCTCGGCGAGCGCGCCACCGCCGCCGGGCAGCCGCCGGCCGACCCGGAGGTCGGCCCGCCGGACGCGCCCGGTGTGCTCTTCCTCCTGCTGCAACAGCGCCATCGCGTACGCCGGGATCTCAACCTGCCGCACGACCGGCAGGACGATCTGGCCGACCGCCTGGAGAACCAGCTCGTCCGCCGGGCCGCGGAGCGGCAGGGCGGCGAGACGGATCTGCTGCTCTGGCCCCGACCCGAGTTCGACCGTCTGCTCGCCGAGCACCCCGAGCTGACCGACGTGTACGGGCCGGACTGGGACGCGCACCGGGCCCGGCTGGAGAAGGAGCTGGTCCGGCTGACGGGCGCCGGCCGGAGCGGGCTGGGTGTGTTCCGCGCGAGCGTGGCCGGTCTGGACGCGTTCGCCGGTCGACGCGACGGTGATCCGACCGACGCGGCGGTCCGGGCCGGCTACGCGGCCGAGGTGTCGGCGCGACCCGGCGCGCGGGTCCCGTGGCCACCCGAGCGCAACGACACGTGCTGGTGCGGCTCCGGCCTGAAGTACAAGAAGGACTGCCTGCCGCGCTCGCGCAGTTGAGCGTTGGCGCTGGGCACGCTCAGTCGGTACCGATAGCCTCCATGCCTGGATCATCGAGATCCGCCATGGCCGGAGGAGTCGCCGAATGTTCGAGGAGTTCATGGGCATCCCCGCCCACCCGCTCGTGCTGCACGCCGCGGTCGTGTTCGTGCCGCTGCTGGCTCTCCTGACGATCGCCTACGCGCTCGTCCCGCTGGTCCGACCGCACACCCGCTGGGTGTTGGGCCTGCTCGCCGTGGGCGCGCCGATCTGCGCGCTGCTGGCGAAGTTCTCCGGTGACGCCTTCTTCGAGCGCATGCGCTCGGCCAACCGGGTCACGCCGGAGTTTCTCCCGAAGCTGGAGGCGCACCAGCACTTCGGTGACCTCACCCTGTACGCGGCGATCGGGCTGGCGGTCGTGGCGCTGGCCCTGGTCTGGTTCGTCCCGCCGCGAACCGCCGAGGGCGTACGCCCCGGTCGGGCGCTGACCCTGGCGTTGCAGGTGTTGTCGCTGGTGGCCGCCGGCATCGCCGTCTACTACGTGGTCCGCACCGGCGACTCCGGGGCGAAGGCGGTCTGGGAGGGCCAGTGACGCACGCGGGTGCGGCCCGGCCGGAGCCTGACCGCACCCGCGCTTCGACACCTCAGCCGGCGTGGTACGCCCGGATGATGGTCTGGTCGATGCCGCTGCCGCCGTTGCCGGCGGCCCGCACGCGCAGCGAGACTGCCTGCCCGGACGCGGCCTTCGGCAGGTCGACCCGGTAGGCGTCGCCGCTGCCGGTGACCCGGGCGGCCTTCCAGGTGGCGCCGTCGTCGGTCGAGGTCCAGACCTGCATCGACGTCACCTTCTGCGCCTTGACACCGTGCGCCTGCCGGACGGCCAGCTCGGCCGTTCCGCCGACCGGGTGGTTGGTGGTGTCCATCGGCAGGGCGTAGTCGAGCGCGAGCAGCGGCAACGGCACGCTGCCGGTGCCGTCCGGCCCGGCGGACCGGAACGTCCACGAGGTGGTGACCCTGGTCGAGATCGGCAGGATCAGGCTCGTGTCGACGTCGAGGCTCACCCGGTAGTCGGCCATCGCCTGCCCGACGGTGAAGTCACCGAACGGGCCGCTGCGCTCGTCGAGCAGCGTGCCGTTGCGGTACAGCGACAGGGTGCGCTTCACGCCGATCGTCTCGCCGTACAGGCAGTCGGCACGCTGGTGCTGGTCGGTAAGCGTCACCAGGTCGATGTGCAGGTTGCCCCGGGTCCGCGAGGGCGGGGTGGCGCAGCTCCAGCCGTCGCCGGCCGGGTCGTCGTACCACCCGGAGTGCAGGGGCTGACGCGCCCAGACCTTGCTCTGCCGGCTACCCGGCCGGTAGCTGCGGGGCGCCTCGTCGGCGCCCAGGCCGCCGTAGACGCCCTGGTCGGCCCAGAGGATGTCGGGCGAGAGGTAGTCGGTCCGGTACGGCGGCAGGTTCCCCTCGTGGGTCTGGGTCACCGGCACACCGTCGCGGGTGAGGCCGGTGCGGACCAGCCCGGTGAACATCTCCGGCGAGTCCGTCTGGTGGAACCGCTCGTCGATCCGGGCCAGTGTGGCCTGCTCGGACCGACTCACCCGGTACGCCGGGTCGGCCGGCACGCCGCCGACGTACTCGTGCACGAGGTTGTAGCGGTACGGCGCGGCGGTGCCGGCCGGCGAGTCCAGGTTGGCCGCCGCCCAGGTGCGCAGCGATCCGATCCCGGGCTTCGGCAGCGCGGTGCTGCGGACCGTGGTGGCCCTCCCGTACCCGCTGATCTGGTGCCACCAGGACAGGCCGTTCACCGAGGTCTGCACGTTTGTGAAGTCGACCCGGGTGGGCGTGGTGGGCGCCCCGTCGACCGTGACCGTCACCGGCCTGGCCCCCGCCGGGTCGAGCGTCACGCTCCGGGCGCCGCGCACGTCCAGGTCGGTCTCGCCGGCGAGCGTCGTCTCCAGCACGTCGCTGTCGACGTAGTACGCGACGGAGGCGCCGAAGACCGCGTACCGGCCGGCCGGAACCCGCAGGGTGAAGGTGTCACCGGGCGTACCGCCGCCCCCCTCGCGGTAGACGAGGGGATCGGTGAGGTTGGTGACCGTGAGGTTGATCCAGCTCTCCGCGCCGTCGCGCAGGCCGGGCAGCGGCTTCGTGTGGATCGTCAGGTCGTAGCTGGGCTGCTCGACGTAGAAGCTCACCGGCGTGGTCGCGACCACCCTGTGCCCGGTGCGGGCGGTGACGGTGGCCAGGTAGAAGCCCGGGCGGCTGGCCAGCGCCGCGCGGTTGATCCGCAGCGTCGCGTCCGCCGTGGCGCCGCGCTTGAGCGTCAGCCGGCCCGTCGAGAGCGACGCCGCGCCGTGGGGCACCGGCTGACCGTCGTGGTTGACGAGCGACACGTCGAGGTCGAGGACCGTCGTGGCCGGGGTGGACCCGCCGGTCCAGCTCAGCGTCGTGTCGCTGTGCCCGGACTGCGGGTACGCGAAGGTGCCGAGGTTGACCACCGGCTGGTTGCTGGTCGGGCCGCCGAGGGCCCGGGCCGCGTTGAGCCGGCCGGCCCCGACGGCGTACGCGTCGACGCCGATCAGCGGGTCGGCGGCGCCGACGAGGGCGGCCTTGAGCCGGTCGCCGGTCCAGTCCGGATGCCGCTGGGCGAGCAGCGCCGCGGCGCCCGCCACGTGCGGGCTGGCCATCGAGGTGCCACTGAGGCCCTCGTAGTACCTGTCGATCGGGTCCTGGAGGTTGGTGCCGGCGGCACGGGCGGCGACGATGTCGACGCCGGGCGCGACCAGTTCCGGCTTGGCCACGTGGCTGGTGACCAGTGGGCCTCGGCTGGAGAAGTCAGCGAGTTTGTCGTCGCGGTCGACGGCGCCGACGGTGAGCGCGCTGCTGGCCGAGCCGGGCGAGGAGATCTCGGCGCCGCTGTTGCCGGCGGCGATGACGAAGAGCGCACCGGTGGACTTGCTCAGGCCGTCCACGGCGAGCGAGAGCGGGTCGCTGCCGTCGTCCGGGGCGCTCCCGCCGAGGCTCATGTTGATGACGTCGGCGCGGGCGGCGGCCCACTCCATGCCGGCGATGATGCCGGAGTCGGCGCCGGAGCCGTGGTCGTCGAGGACCTTGCCGATCACCAGCTTGGCGTCGGGCGCCACGCCACGACGCTGGCCGTGGGCGGCCGCCCCGGTTCCGGCGATGGTCGACGCGACGTGCGTACCGTGGCCGTTGTGGTCGACGGCGTCACCGCCCTCGGCGGTGAAGTCGGCCCGCTCGACGACCCGGCCGGCCAGGTCGGGGTGGGTGAAATCGGCGCCGGTGTCGAGCACCGCGACCCGCACGCCCGTGCCCGTGTAGCCGGCCTTCCACGCCTCCGGCGCGGCGATCTGGTCCAGGTTGGGGTCCAGTTTTCCGTGCTTGTCGGCCTCGGTCAGGGCGGTGGCGCGGACCTTGCGGTCGAGCCAGACCTTTTTGGCGCCGGCGAGCAGCGAGGTGGTCGCGAGCTTCGCGCCGGCCGGGCTCTTCTTGGGTACGTGGCCGGCCACCGCGCCGATGCTGGGCAGGGACCGCACGTCGCCGAGCGCGGCCACCCGGGCCGACGCGGTGGCGGGCTGCACGATGACCGGCAGGTCGGCGGTGGTCTCGTCGTCGTACCCGTCGGCTATCAGCGCGGTGACGTCGAAGAGGTCGGGGTCGAGGATCGAGCCGATCTGGGACTCGACGCGAGCGGGCAGGACGTGCAGGTGGCCGTCCGGGCCGCAGGTCTGGCGGATCACCGCGTTCGCGTCGACCGGCCGCACCGTGGCCTGCGGGCATCCCGAGCCGGTGCTCCGGACGGTCACCACGTCCCCGGTGAGCAGGGTGACGGTGTGGGTCTCGGGGCTGGCGGAGGCGCCGGGTGCGCCCGTCGGGGCTCCTCCGCTGGGACCGGCTGTGGCGGTGCCGCCGGGCACGGCGGTCAGCGCCGTGGCCGTGACGGCGACGGCCAGCAGCCAGCGCGTTTTCCTGAGCATCTGGTTTCCTGTCTCATGTGGACAAATGCGCCTCTTGGGCGACTTTTGCAAGATCATAAGGCCGTGTACGTGATCTTCAAGGGTTCGCGAGGGAGCAATTTCTCGCCGACCTGAACGGGATTTCCGCCGCGTGTCGACGCCGGTTCCCATTCGATGTCGGTTCGATTGCCGCAGCCTTCCTATGTGAACGAAAGCCGCATCCCCGTGCGAAGGGATCGACGCGACGCCCACTCACACCTAGCATGGCGACGAATGGATCTTCGTGATTGGCCCGTGCCGAGACCCGGCAACCAGCCCGACCGAAGGGAGACGCGCATGCGTCGACCCCGCCATCTGGCACTTCTCAGCGTCGGCGTGTCCGGCGCCCTGGTGCTGAGCGCCGCCCCGACCGCGGCGGCCGCCCCGCCCGCGCCCCCCACGCCCACCGGCATCGTGGTGGCCGACGGCATGACCCAGCCGGTGTTCTCGCTCGCGGACGCGATCGAGGAGCGGGTGTTCGTCCAGACCCCGGTGGACACCGACCACGACGGTCGGCTTGACCGGGTGGCGATCGACATCTCCCGCCCCCGGGAGACCGCCACGCAGGGCTTCAAGGTGCCTGTCATCTTCGAGCACAGCCCGTACCGCAAGGGCACCTGGGGCGACGTGCCGTACCCGAGCGTGCTCGTCGACGACCTGCCGCAGAACGGCCGGACCGACGGCGCCGGGCGTCGCGCACTCGACGTCGGCACGCAGCGGGCGCAGGCGAAGGCCAACCTGCCCGGCTCGTTGGACGACTACTACGTGCCGCGCGGGTACGCGGTGGTGCTCGGTCAGAGCGTCGGCACCGGCGACTCGGACGGCTGCCCGACAAGCGGCGACCAGGCCGAGACGCTCGGCACCAAGGCCGTCATCGACTGGCTCAACGGCCGGGCCAAGGGGTACGACGCCGGCGGCGCCCCGGTCACCGCCGGTTGGACCACCGGCGCGGTCGGCATGACCGGCGTCTCCTACAACGGGACGCTGCCCAACCAGGTGGCCACCACCGGGGTCAAGGGCCTGAAGACCATCGTGCCGGTCTCGGCGATCAGCAGCTGGTACGACTACTACCGGGCCAACGGCCTGGTGGTCGCGCCCGGGACGTTCCAGGGCGAGGACCTCGACATCCTGGCTCAGTACACGGCCGGTCAGGAGCGGGCCGAGGGGCCCTGCGCCGACGAGCTCGCACAGATCACCGCGAAGCAGGACCGGGTCACCGGCGACTACTCGACGTTCTGGCAGGACCGCGACTACCTGGACGCTCGCAACGTCAAGGCGAGCGTCTTCGTCGTGCACGGCCTCAACGACTGGAACGTGAAGACCGAGCACTTCGCCGGCTGGTGGGACGAGCTGGCGAAGCGCGACGTGCCGCGCAAGATCTGGCTGCACCAGGGCGGGCACGGCGGCCCGGGCAGCAGCGCCTCGGTGACCCTGCCGAGCGGCCAGACGTGGACGTACAAGCAGACCGAGAACCGCTGGTTCGACTTCTGGCTGTGGAACGTGCGCAACGGCATCATGGACGAGCCGACCGCGGTGCTCCAGCGCGAGGACCGGGCCTACACCACGTACGCCAACTGGCCCGACCCGGCCGCGCGCGAGGTCGGACTGCGCTTCGCCGCCACCGACGCCACCACCCCGGGCGCGCTCACCACGGGTAAGCCGCCGAAGGCCCGCGTCGAGCAGAGCTTCGTCGACGAGGGGCGGACCATCCATCCGGACACCCTGGTGGCCGACCCGGACACGGCAAGCGCCAACCGCCTCGCCTACCGCTCCCCCGCGCTGACCCGGAGCGTGCGCATCTCCGGTCGCCCGGAGATGCGGCTACGGATGGCTATCGACAACAAGCCGGACGCGAACCTCACCGCGTACCTGGTGGACTACGGCCCGGCCGGGTCGACCGCCGCGCCCACAGTCGTGACGCGCGGCTGGATGGACCCGCAGAACCGTAAGAGCGCCGCGCGCACCGCGCCGGTCAAGCAGGGCAAGCTGTACGACTACCGGTGGACCATGGAGCCGAAGGACTACATCTTCCCGGCGGGGCACCGGATCGGCGTGGTCGTCTTCTCCAGCGACCAGGAGTACACCCTGCTGCCGTTGGGCGGCACCGAGCTGCGGGTCGCCCCGAACGACAGTGAGCTGCGACTGCCCGTGGTCGGCGGGCGGGCCGTCCTCGGTTTCTGACCTCAGCGCGGCACAGGTGGGGCGGTCCGGCTCGTCGGGCCGCCCCACCCGCGTCATGTGCACCAACTGCACCGGGCACGCCGCCCCGGCCGGGATGATCGACTCGGGTTGCATGAAGTCGCGGTGTCCGACCCGCCCGGACACCCCGATATCACCGAACCCGAGTCGATCATCCCGGTCGGAGGTGGATGCCCGTTTCCGGCTGGGCGGTTTGGGTGGTTTCGGGGGTCGCCGTCCCGTGGCCGGCGGCACTCGGGTGGCGGAATCGTGGGTCCGGCGGGGTCGTTATACCTGACATGCCGCAGCGACCCCCGGGCCGCGGCGCACGGCAGCCGCCGGGAACACCCGACCGGCCGCCACGGTTACATCCCCCGCACGACCGGGCATCACGAGCGGCCGGCCCTGTGCGGCAGCCGCCGGGAACACCGGCCGGCACGGTTTATATCCCCCGCACGGCCGAGTACCACCGGCCGGCGTCCGGAAGCCCTCGGCGGAATGACTCGCCACCCGGACCGGTTACACCCCCGGACACCCGAGCAGGCCCCCCTGGGCCGCCGGGTAGATCCCCCGAAGACTTCCCGCCCGGCACACACCCCCGGTTTCGTGTGCCGGCGCGTATCCCCCGATGCAGAGGAGCACGCCATCATGCGTACCGATCTGATCCGTAAGACCGCTCTGACCGCTGCGGGCCTGGCCTTCACCGGCGGCGCCATCGCCGGCCCGGTGACGACCGCGTTCGCCGCGCCGAGCACCGACAAGCCCGCCGCCGCGAGCCAGGGTGACCGTAAGCCCTCGGGTGAGCGTCAGCTCGGGGTGCGCTACGAGGCGCAGCCGAACTTCTACTACTGCGGCCCGGCCGCCGCCCGCAACGCCCTGTCCGTGCAGGGCAAGGACATCAGCGTGGACGCCATGGCCAAGGAGATGGGCACCACCGAGGCCGGCACCAACAGCATCAACGACATCACCCCGGTGCTGAACAAGGAGACCGGCAAGGCCGACGCCTACCACTCCGTCGAGATCAGCAAGCCCGACGCCGACGCCAAGCAGACCGACCAGCTGCGCGCCGATGTCGTCAAGACCGTCGACAACGGCCGCGCCGTCGTCGCCAACATCGCCGGCACCACCACCGACACCGACGGCGGTATCCACTCGTTCGAGGGTGGGCACTACATCAGCGTCGTCGGCTACCGCGACAACGGTGCGGTCGTGCGGATCGCCGACTCGGCCGACCCGAACACCGCCTCCTACGAGGTCACCGTCGAGCACCTCGCCGACTGGATCGCCACCCGTGGCTACGCCACCAGCTGACCCCACATCACACCGAAAGGGCCGGACCCCACCACGGGGTCCGGCCCTTTTTCGTCATTTCCACCAACTGCGACATGCATTGACAAGCGTCGACATCGGGGTGAAGCTGGACCAGTGAGAGCGCTCTCTCGCGGCCGGGATCAGCAGTTGGGATCAACCGGCCACCCCTTCTGGCCAGGACACTCTCCGACGTCTTCGGCGGCGGCGTCGGAGCTGTCCCTGGCCCGTCCCGACAGGAGTCACGCGATGGACAGGGCCGCACCCCTCTCCCACCTCCCCCGCCGGCTACGCCTCGTCACGGCGATCGGCGCCCTGCTGGCGCTCCTCGGCACCTACCTGGTCTCCACCACCGACCGGGCCGACGCCGCCCCGGTCGCCAACGTCATCCGGGTCGCCGAGTTCCCCGCCGACTGCACGTACAGCCACCGGCTGCCCGACGACCCGATCGTCTTTCCCGGACTGCCCGGGGCCTCACACATGCACAGCTTCTTCGGCAGCACGGTGACGAACGGCAACACCACGCTCCCCGACCTGGTGAAATCCACAAGCACCTGCAACCCGGCGGTGGACGTCTCGTCGTACTGGGTGCCGACCCTCTACCGGGACAACGTCCCCGTGGAGCCGGCCATCGCGACGTTCTACTACCTCGGTGAGGGTGTCCGCTCCGACGTCGTCGCCAACACCCAACCGCTCCCGCAGGGCCTGCGCCTCGTCGCGGGCAACGCGAAGGCCACCGGGCCGAACGACAGCATCGCCCGCTGGTCCTGCCTGCACGCCGGGCAGGTGCCACCGTCGAAGGACTTCGTCAACTGTCCGGCCGGCACGATGCTGGAGTCGTACCTGGACTTCCCGCAGTGCTGGAACGGTCGGGACCTGGACTCCCCGGACCACAAGAGCCACCTCGCGTACCCGGTGAACCAGGCGTGCCCGAGCACCCACCCGGTGCACGTGCCGAAGCTCCGGCAGGTGCTGCGCTACCCGGTCAGCGGCGACCCGTCGCACTTCCGGCTGGCCTCCGGGCCGGGCTACACGATGCACGGTGACTTCTTCAACGCCTGGCCGACGGCCGAGATGGCCCGCCGCGTCCAGGACTGCATCCGTCCGGTCATCAAGTGCGGGCACGACGGCCGACCCATCTGAGTCGACACCGACGCACCCGAGGCGGCGGGCCCGGTCAATCGGGTCCGCCGCCGCGGGGCGGAAGGAGGCCGCATGCGCGCCCACGTCGCGCTGCTCACTGCGGTGGTGCTCGTCGCCGGCTGCGGCACCGGGTCACCGGGCGCCGCGCCACCCACCGCCGTGCCACCCACGGCCGCGCCGGTCGCGGCCACACCGTCGAACGCCTCATCGGCAGGCGCCTTCAGCCCCACCGACATCGCCTGGCTGCAACTGACGGCGGCGATGACGCAGCGGCTGCTACCGGTGCTGGACCTGGTGCCGACCCGGACCACCGACCCCACCTGGCGACGGCTGGCCGTCGAGGTGCGGGCCAGCAACCGTGCCGACCTGACCCGGTCCCGCCAGCTGCTGGGCGAGGCGGGAGCGCCGACGACAAACCCGCACGAGGGCCACGACATGCCGGGCATGGTCACCGCCGACGAGCTGGCCGCGCTGCGGTCGGCCAGCGGGAAGACGTTCCACCGCCTGCTCGCCGCGCACCTGCGCGCGTACCTCACGCAGACGACCCGGGTCGCCACCGCCGAACAGAAGAGCGGTGCGAACCCGGCCACCACCGCCCTGGCCACCACCGTGATCACAACAAACCAGACCCACCTGAACAACCTCCCCTGACCCCCACCCGCCCCGCCTCGGTGATCAAGAGGTTGGCGTCACGACACGCCGGTGGGGATGACGCAAACCTCTTGATCATCGGGGGCGGGGTCGGAGGGCGAGCTCGCGGCCCTTCCAGTTGGCGCGGAGCCGGCGGTCGTGGCTGGCGACCACTATCGCGCCCGGTCCCGTTCCGAGGGCCTCCTCCAACTCGTCGCAGAGGCGTGGGGAGAGATGGTTGGTCGGCTCGTCCAGCAGGAGCAGGTCCGGCGGATTCGCGACGAGCACCGCGAGACCGAGCCGACGGCGCTGGCCGACCGACAGCTCACCGGCCGGGCGGTCGAGGTCCGCCGGTGCCAGCAGTCCGAGCGACGACAGCGGCACGTTCTCGGCCCGCCGCGCTCCGACGGCTTCGGCGTACGTCTGACGGGCCGTCCGCCGTGGATCGTCGAGGACGGTGTCCTGAGTGAGCAGGCCGACGCGCAGGTCCGGTCGACGCCACATGGTTCCGGTGCCGGTGAGCCGGCCGGCGAGGACGGCGAGCAGAGTCGACTTGCCCGCACCGTTCGGGCCACTGACCACCAGCCGGTCGCCGGCCGTCAGCACGAGATGCTCCACCCACAGCCGGCCGGGGACCTCCACCTGGCACAGCGTGACGACGGGCTCGTCGCCGACACCGGCGGCGAGGGCGGGCGCGTGGAGACGCAACGGCTGCGGCGGCGCGGGCACCTGGTCGCGTTCGAGCTGCTCCAGCCGTCGGGCGGCATCGCGCACCCGACGGGAGATCTGGTTCTGCACGCGGCCCGCGGTGTGGCCGTACCCCATCTTCTCGCTGTCGCGCGGAGCACGGCCGTGCGCGACCCGATGCCCGGTCACGGCGGCGGCCTCGCGCAGGTCCGCGAGTTGCGCCTGCTCCTCGTCATAGCGCCGGCGCCATCGCTGCGCCTCGGCGCGCTTCGCGGCCAGGTACGCGGAGTAGCCGCCGCCGTGGCGGACCGGGCCCTCGACCGCCGGGTCCAGGTCGACGATGTCGGTGCACACCTCGTCCAGGAACGCCCGGTCGTGGCTGGCCGCTACGACCACCCCGGGCATGGTGCGCAGCTGGTCGGCGCAGAACGTCGCCGCCGCGTCGTCGAGGTGGTTGGTGGGCTCGTCGAGCAGCAGCGCTTCCGGTCGGCGGATCAACAGGGCGGCGAGGGCGAGGCGGCCGCGCTGTCCGCCGGACAGCTCGGCCAGCCTCCGGTCGTGCGGGATGCCGCCGAGCCCGAGGCCGTCGAGGACCGTTCGGGCGCGTCGGTCGGCATCCCAGGCGTCGCCGTCCTGCGCCCGCTCCAGAACCTCGGCGTACGCGACGAGCAGACCGGTGTGCCGCTCGGACTCCTCAGGCGTCTCGGCCAGGGTGGTGCCGAGCCGGTCCAGCTCGGCGAGATCGGCGCGGGCCTCGCGCAGCGCGTCGTCGAGGACCGCGGCGACTGTGGCCGACGGCGCGTGGGGCATCTCCTGGTGCAGGAGGCCGAGGCGGGGCGGGCGCGCGACGGTGCCGGCGTCGGGTTCGTCGACACCGGCGAGGACCCGCAACAGGGTCGTCTTGCCGGTGCCGTTCTCGCCGATCAGGCCGATCCGGTGGCCGGGCGCGGCGGTAAGCGAGACGCCGTCGAGCACCCGGCGGTCGCCTCGGACACGGACGAGGTCGTGGGCGATGAGAGCGGGTCGAACAGACATGGGAACCTCGGAGCAGGGAGGATCGGGCGCACGCGAGTGGCCCGGCGGGGGCAGGGCATGACGACGGTGGCCGCGACGACGGCGGCGCGATCACGCGCCCGTCGGCGGCCGGTCCGGGTGCTCACCCGGAGATGTCGTCGTCACCTGCCACGCCTGCTCCGATCTCCCGCTGATCGGGCGCAAGAATAGCCCGGGCTCGGCGGTTGTCCGACGAGGTGCCTGGTCGCCAGTCTCCGACCGCGACCGGTGCGGGAGGACGAGCAGGTGCGGACACCGTCAGGCCGTCCGCGCACCCGCGCGTAGGCGTTCGATGGTGAGGTCGAGGGCCGCTTCGAGGTGGTCGATCCTGCCGGTGGAGAGCAGCAGCAGTACGCCGCCCTGGATGCCGGCCAGCAGCGCCGCCGCGGCCCGGTCGGCGTCCACGTCGGCGGCGATGTCACCTGTCGACTGCATGTGCCGGATGCCCACGGCGATCTTCTCCTGCCACCGCCACATGAGCCCGGTCACGATGGCCTGCGCGCCGGGAGCGCGTCGGCCGGTCTGGCCGAGCAGACCGTTGAGCGGGCACTTCACGCCCTGCGCGAGGTAGCGCTCGACGAGCCGGTCACGCCACGCCTGCCAGGCCGGCCAGGACGTCAGGTTGCTGAGCATCGGCTCCTGGTCGACGAGCACCTGGTCGGCCTCGTGCTGGGCCACCGCGAGCAGCAACTCCTCCTTGCCGTCGGGGAAGTAGTGGAAGAGCTGGCCCTTGCTGGTGCGGGTGTGGGCCAGCACGTCCTCGAGGCGTACCTCGTCGACGCCGCGCTCGCGGATCTCGGCCGCGGCGCCGGCGACGATCCGCGCCCGGGTGGCCTCGCCCTTGCGGGTCAGCGCGCGTGTCATGGCCCCACCCTAGCCCGGGTTTTGGACTTGCGGGTCCAGATCTGCCGAGCAAGGGTCGGTGACGCGCGGTCCGCTCCGCGCCCCCACCACGATCGAGAGGGCACCACCATGAACCACTACTACCTGCTCGGACGTTCGGGTCTGCGGGTGAGCCGGCTGGCGCTGGGCACCATGAACTTCGGCGTCGACGGGTTCCACGCCGCGTACGGCAGGACCGAGGAGGAGGCCGAGCCGATCTTCCGGCAGTACCTGGAGGCGGGCGGGAACCTCATCGACACGGCGGACTTCTACACCGCCGGGGAGAGCGAGAGGATCCTCGGCCGCCTCATCGACCGGGCCGGCGCCCGCGAACGACTCGTGCTCACCAGCAAGGCCACCAACACCGTCGACCCGGCCGACCCGAACGCCAGCGGCAACGGCCGCAAGCACGTCATGCGGGCCGTGGAGGCGTCGCTGGGCCGGCTCGGCACCGACTACCTCGACCTGTACCTGCTGCACACCTGGGACCGGATCACCCCGGTCGAGGAGGTCGTGCACACCCTCGACGACCTGGTGCGCTCCGGCAAGATCCGCTACGCCGGCCTCTCCGACGTGCCGGCCTGGTACGCGGCCCGCGCGCAGAGCTACGCCGAGGCGCACGGACTGGCCCCGATGATCAACGTGCAGCTCCCGTACTCCCTGGTCACGCGGGACATCGAGGCGGAGTACGTGGCGATGGCCCAGACCCTGGGCATGGGCGTCACCGCGTTCAGCCCGATCGGCGGCGGCCTGCTCAGCGGCAAGTACCGACGGACCAGCGAGGGCCTGAGCGGAACCGGGAGGTTGACCACCCCCAACGCCGCCGGTCGGGAGATCAGCCCCAACGACTGGAAGGTCATCGACGCGCTGGAGAGCGTGGCCGCCGACCTGGGGCGCAGCATGGCGCAGGTCGCGATCAACTGGGTCGTCACCCAGCCCGCGGTCGGCTCGGTGATCATCGGGGCGAGCAGCCCGGAGCAGGTCGACAGCAACTTCGGCGCGCTCGACTTCGAGATCCCCGCCGACGCCCGCCGCCGGCTCGACGAGGCCAGCGCCCCGAACCTCGGATCGCCGTACGGCATGTTCACCCCGCAGTACCAGTCCTGGGTGGTGAGCCCCGGCCTCGGCATCGGCGACAAGCCGGCCGGTTACGCCCCGCCGGTGTTCAACGCGGCGGTGCGGTAGTCGCCACGTGGCGGCGGTGCGGTAGTCGCCACGTGGCGGCGGTGCGGTAGTCGCCACGTGGCGGCGGTGCGCCGCGGAGGCCCGTCGACGACTCCGCGGCGCGCCGCCGGGTCGGCGGTCGCGCTCAGCCGCCCACGGTGACGGTCTCGACGAGCCCGGACGTCGGGGCCGGGCCACCCTCGTAGAGGTCGACGTAGAGCCGGAGCAGCTCGTCGGCGTCGGTGCCGAGCGCGGTGAGGTCGAGGGTGTTGTGGCGGACGCCCCACGACTCCGGCAGCGCGCAGACCCGCAGTGCGATCCCGTTCGCCCGCGCGATCCGGCGCGGCACGGTCACCGCGGCGCCGGGGTGCACCACCGCGTCGAGCGGGCTGATCGCCACGGCCGCGCTCAGCAGGCCGGTCCGTCGGGGCGGACGCGGCAGCGTCCGTGCGATCGTCAGGTACTGCGTGACTGCGGAGAACGAGTATCCCCGCGAGTTGACACGGTCGCGCAGGAGGCGACGCCCGTACAGCGTGATGAGTGGTCGGACCGCGAAGGCCGGCGCCTGCCGGGGATCCGGGCCGAAGAACGGCGACAGCACCAGCAGCCGCCGCACGACGTCGCCACGGACCTGGGCCAGCCAGGCGGCCAGCACCGCGCCGCCGGAGATGCCCACGACACCCACCTCGTCCCCCAGGCCCGCCGCGACCGTCACGGCCTGGGCGGCGTACGTCGTCAGCTCGGCGGCCCCGACCCGGTGGTGGGCCCGCCTGTCGACGGTGCCGTGGTGCGGCGCCCGCGGTATCCACACGTTGTAGCCCCGGGCGAAGAACACCTCGGCCAACTCGTCGTACTGCTCCGGCGCGAGGGTGTACCCGTGCAGCAGCAGCACCGCCCTGCCGGTACGCGAGCCGTGGCTCAGCAGGCGGCTGCGCGACTCCGGTCGGACCTCCGGATCCGCTGCCTCCGCCGCCCGGATGGTCTCGGCGACACCGGTGGCGGCGTCGAAGTCCAGCGGGTCGGCCGGTGCGAGCCGCAGCGCACGGCGGCCCAGCGGCCAGAGGTAGAGCCCGGCGACCGCCGCCACGACGAGCGCCGATCCGCCGACGACGAGGGCGATGATCTCCGGCATGGGCACAGATCCTGACAGGACGCGGCGGTGCCGCCGGTGTGGGGTGCGCCCCGGGTGACGCGGGGCGCACCCCCGAACGGCTACGCCGTCTCGGCCGGCGGTTCGAACAGCACGCGCGAGCGGAGTTGCCGGAACCCGGTGCGTTCCAGCTCGGCGAGCACCGCGACGCGGTGGGCGTCCACGTCGGCGATCACCTCCCGGGCGCCTCCGGCGGCGAGCACCCGGACCGCCTCGGCGAGCAGCTCACCGCGGGCCGCGTCGTCGAGCAGGCCGAGGTACGCCAGGAGTGGGTAGCAGGCGTCGCCGGCCGTGCCGACCAGGCCCACCGGCTGCCCGTCCTGCACCCCGACGCGCCACTTGTCGGTCGACTCCCCCAGCCAGGCCAGCGGATCGGTGGCCAGGTCGACGCCGGCGACGGTACGCGCGATCTCCGCGCCGGTCAGCACGTCCGGCTGCGCGATGCGGGCGACCAGGGCGTTGATCTCCGCCGTGTCCACTGGTGGACGGAAGCTGTACCGCCCGGAGGTCGTCGGCAGTGGCGTGCCCGTCCACGAGCACCTCAGCCGCTCGCCCTGTTCGACGAGCCCGGCGAGCCGCGCCGCCTCCATCGGCGCGGCGACCACGGCCAGCACCTCGGGTCGGCGTCGCCAGTGCGCGGGCAGGGCGGCGTAGTAGGCAACGGGACCACCCAGCGCCTCGTGGGCGGCGTGCAGCAGCGCGGCGCCCACCTCCGGCTCGGCGGCCAGGTCGAAGCGTTCCAGCCAGGGGGCGCCCACCGCCCCGGGCGGGAGCAGCCAGGCGGCCCGGCCGACGACCTGGCCGGCGCGGAGGGCGATCCAGGTGTGCTCGGGTCGGTAGCCGCCGCCGGTGATGCCGTCGGCGTACGCGACCTGCCGCAGCTGGGGCAGCGGATCGATCATGGAGTCGAACAGGTTTTCCTCGCCCGCGACGAGCGGGCGGATGACGAGACTGGTCATTGGCGGACCTCCGGAAAGCGAGCGCCCCGGGTCAGATCCGCGTGGACGCCGGTGCGCGGAGGGGGCGCAGAACATCGGACATTGTTCTGACCTCCTCTCGGCTCGACGGCGTGCCCGCCACCTTACGCGACGCGCCGGCGGCGCTCAACGCCCAGCGGGCTCGGCTCACAACGTCGGGTTGGTCTCCGAGCCGCGTTGGTGGACCTGCCCGTCGGCGACGGCGATCCCGGCGAGGATCAACGCGGCCACGGCGGTCACGGCGACCGGTGGGAGGAAGACGCTGGGCAGCGCGGCCACCGCCAGCACCAGCGCGCCGACGAACAACATCCGGCAGCGCGGCGCGGACGGGTACTTGCGCTCCAGGTAGCTCCGGCCGAGCAGGAACAGCACCGGGCCGCCGAAGATGATGGCCACCAGAGCCCAGTCGATGGGCGGATCGGGATCCTCGATGACCTGCCCGAAGCCGACGGCGGTGCAGATGATCCCGCCGACGATCAACAGCAGGCTGTAGCTTGCCCACCGGGACAGCTCCAGGCCCTCCCCGCTGGCGCTGCCGGTGGCCTGTCGACCCGGCCCGACGTGGTAGAAGTAGATCCGCCAGAAGGCCACCACCGACACGAACGCCGCGACGAGGGTGACGGTCCGCCCGGTCGAGAAGCCCGGGAAGCTGACGGCGGCGCCGGCTTCGAGCACCACCTCGGCCAGCGCGATCATGAAGAACTGGTTGTACCGCTCGGCGAGGTGCACCTGGGAGACCTCGGCCATGCTGGTGAGCGGTCGTCGGCCGCGCCGGGGCACGGGCCAGTTGGTGGCGAGGCCGATCAGCTCGACGGCCAGCGCGAGGGTCCAGAAGACGCCCCGACCGAGGCCTCCGTCGATGCCGCCGCTGATCCAGAGAACGCCGGACACCGTGTGCCAGGTGAGCACCCGGATAGCGAACGCCTGGCTCGGATGGCCCCGCAGCGCGAACGTCAGGTAGAGCGGTCTGCCGATCTGGATGAGGACGTACGTGCAGGCGAAGATCACGCCGCGCTGGCCGAACGCCTGCGGCAGGGATACCGCCAGCACCAGCGTGCCGAACATCGTGGCGAGAAGGACGACCTGGAGGTCCACGCGGCGTGGGTCGTAGGTGCTCGCCAACTGGGCGTTGAGCGACCAGATCACCCACACCGCCGTGAAGAACAGCAGCGTCTGGCCCGCCTCGGACAGCAGCGTGTGCCGGACGATGGTCAGGTCGTCGGCCACCCGCCCGGCGAGGCGGGCGAGCGCGAAGACGTACACGATGTCGAAGAGCAGCTCCAGGACGGTCGCCGAGCGCGGGCTCCTGCTGTCGGCCAGCCCGCGCATCCAGGTGCGCGTCAGCATGGCCGCACCCCCTCGCCGACCGGTCCCGCCTCGTACCCGTTGAGGGGACTTTATCCCGGTCTGTCGGTACGCCCGGTGGTTATGCCGGATCGCCCGGTGGACGGTCGCCGACGCCGGCTCGCGCCCGGCGGACGCCGCGCCCCCACCGCCTCCCCCGCCTCGTCCGGGCCCGCCGCCCCGGTCGGACCCGCCGGTCCGTGCGCAGGCCCGCGCGGCCGAGCAGCCGGATCAGCAGCCAGCAGAACAGCGCCAACGCGCCGAACAGGGCGATGGTCACGACCCGCCAGCGCATGCTGTCGACCTGCAACATCTCCGGCAGCAGCGCCGCGACGCCGGCGACCGCGGTGACCGCGAACAGCCACTGGAGGCGCTGCTGGAACAGCGCCGTCTGCAACCCGAAGAGCTGGCTCAGATTGCTGCGCAGCAGTTCGAGGCGCTGCCGGGCCGCCTGGAGGTGCCGGGGCACCCGCAGTCCGTCGATGAGGAACGTGGCCACCGCGATGCGCATCGGATCGCGGTACATGAGGTCCACGTTGCCCACCTCGGCGAGCCCTCGGCTCAGTTGCAGTTGGACCCGCGCCAGTTGGGTGATGCGCGCGCCGAGCGAGTGACCCGGTCCGACGAGTTCGTCGCGGTCGTTCGGGTCGACCCCCACCCACAGCTGGCAGAAGAACCACTGGGCGTGGATCTGGCCGTACATGTCCTGCACCATCCGCACGGCCGGCGTCGCGCCCTCCACCCCGTCGTGCAGGACGGCTACGGTGGACCAGCCGGTGGTGCGGACCAGCAGGCCGGGCAGGCGCAGCGGCCCGTCGTCGGCCGCCGAGCCCGAGGTCACCGGCAGCGCGGAGAGCCGCAGCAGCGACTCCACCAGCGGGTCGTTCTCGTCCCGCTCCGGACCGCGCAGCACGAAGAACTGGCGCATGTTCTGGAACGGGTACCGGCGTTCCCGAGGCTCGAAGCCGGCCGACACGCGCAGGATGGCGCGGACCGCCTGCACGTGGGCGGCCACGGTCAGCCCGCCGTGCTCCCGCGGCTCTGCCTCGATCACGCTGAGGTGCCCGGCCAGGTTCGGCGGGAAGGTGTCCAGGTCGCGCAGGTGCCGGAAGTAGTCGAGGGTGTTCTCGCGGACGAGGTCGTCGTAGAACCGGCAGATGTCCTCGGTGCTGACCGCCGGCTCCGGCGCGGCGAACCGCAGATCCACCGAGATCACGCCGAGCGCCGGGTAGATCACGATCCGGGTGCTCGTCGCCCAGGTCGTACGGCCGATCCGCACCGGCGACGTGCCGAGGGAGATCTGCAGCACCGGTGGGTGGGTGGCCAGGTAGGAGATGTTGTACGCCCGGGTCTCCTCGTGCTGCACGACGTCGACCGAGGTGGCGCCCAGCCCGGCGAGCAGCGGGAGCGCGGGCTCCACGTCCTGCACCGTGCCGCCGAGGTCGAACTTGACCGGCACGTACACGTGATCGATATCGAGGGCCACGTATTCATTCTGGGCGTACGGCACAACCGGGTTACGCGCCGAGGTGGCCTACCGGAGGTCGACGTGGTCGCGCCACGAGTGCCGGGGCTCGTAGCCCAGCACCCGCCGCGCCTTGTCGATGCTGAGCAGGGTCTCGTGCTCGCCGAGGTCCTTGCGGATCTCGACACCCGGGTAGACCTCGGCCATCAGGGTGGCGCTCGACGTGGTCATGACGGTGTCGGCGTTGGCGATGATGAACACGTCCGCGCCGGGCCGGTCGTACGCGAGCGCCCGCTCGACCGCCTGGGCGCCGTCGCGGGCGTCGATGTAGCCCCACAGGTTCCACCGCCGGGAGCGCGGATCGGCGTCGAAGGAGGGGAACGGCGCGTAGTCCTCGACGTCCATCACGTTGGAGAACCGCAGACCCACCATGACCAGCTCCGGGTCCCACCGGCAGAAGTGCCGCGCCATCTCCTCCTCCAGCACCTTGTTCAGCGAGTACGTCGACTCCGGTCGCGGCGCGTACTCCTCGTCGACGGGCGCGTATGGCGGCGGGGTGTCGAACGGCAAGCCGAGCACTGTCTCGCTGGACGCCCACACCACCCGCCGGATGCCGGCAGCCCGGGCGGCGGCGAAGACGTTGTACGTCGCGGCGGAGTTGTTCGCGAACGTGGCCGCGTTGGACATCAGCCCGGGCGCCGGGACCGCGGCCAGGTGCACGACCGCCTCGATGCTGCCGGCGTGCTCGTCGGCGCCCCCGGTGAACGCCTCCACCACCTGCCCGTAGTCGGTCAGGTCGACGAGCAGGAACTCGCCGTCGACGTCGCGGGGGTCGCGCCCGCCGACACGGTCCACGGCCAACACGTCGACGCCCACGCCGCGCAGGTGGGCGACAACGGCGCGGCCGAGCTTGCCGGTGGCGCCGGTGACGACGACGCGTCCGGGGAGTACGGAGTCGCTCATGGCCCCATCCTCTCCGGCCGGCCGGGACACCCCGCACGCGGGTGCGTCCGCGCCCGCCACCGGCCGCATCGATCAGGAATCGAGAAGTACGAGCCGGGGGGTCTACCTAGCATGGCCAGCATGGACATCACCATTCACACGACAGTTCTTCCGCACGTCGACCCGGACGCCTCGGTGGCCTTCTACCGCGACGTGCTCGGCTTCGAGGTCCGCACGGACGTCGGTCAGGGCACGATGCGGTGGATCACCGTCGGCCCCGTCGACCAGCCCGGCACGTCCATCCTCCTGGCCCCGCCGGCCGCGGACCCGGGCATCACCGAGGACGAGCGGCGCACCATCGCCGAGATGATGGCCAAGGGCACCTACGGGTGGATCCTGCTGGCCACCCACGACCTGGACGGCACCTTCGAGAAGGTGCAGGCCGGCGACGCCGAGGTCGTCCAGGAGCCGACCGAGCAGCCGTACGGCATCCGCGACTGCGCCTTCCGCGATCCGGCCGGCAACATGGTCCGCATCCAGGAACTGCGCTGAGCCATGTGTCTCGCCGCCTGGGGACGCGCACGCGCCGAGCAGCAGCGCCTCGACGACCTCGCACGACTGCCGCACGTGCCGGACCTGTCGTTGGTCGCGGCGGGGGCGACCGGACCGATGAGGGATCACGAGGTGGACGGGGGAAGACATGGCGAGCACGCCACCGCGGGGGCGTGAGGAGCGGTTGAGAGACACGCGCAAGAGACTGGAGAACGACGTGGACCTCTGGGTCGCCACGTCGGGCTCCCCGGACGGCGTGCACCTCATACCTCTCTCCTACCTGTGGGACGGGACCGTGTTCCTCGTCTCGACGCCGCGCGCCTCGGTCACCGGCCGCAACCTGCTGGAAGACGGTCGGGTCCGGCTCAGCCTGGGGACGACGCGCGACGTCGTGATCGTCGACGGCGCCGCCGAGCCGTTGGACGACGCCGACCTCGGTCACGACAGGCGTGCGGCGTTCGCCGCCAGAACCGGCTTCGACCCGAGTGGAAGCGCCGAGCCCTACCAGTACTTCGTGATCCGACCACGGCGCATCCTGGCCTGGCGGGAGGCCAACGAGTTGGAGGGACGCGTCCTCATGCGCAACGGCCGCTGGCTCGACTGAGCCCTTCGACCTCCCGCGCGCCGCGATCCGCGTCCTGGCGTGCGCGGGCCGGACGGGTGCGTACCGTGCAGGGGTAAACGCTCATGCGAGGAGGAGCCCTCATGTCCAAGCCACCGCTTCCCGAGGCCGCGGTCGAGATGCTGCGGAAGCCGAACCCGGCAGTCATGACCACGCTTCGCAATGGTGGTCAGCCGGTGTCCGCCGCGACCTGGTATCTGTGGGAGGACGGTCGGATCCTGGTGAACCTGGACGAGAGCCGTCGCCGGTTGGAGCACATCCGCAACGACCCCCGGGTGTCGCTCACGGTGCTGGACGAGGCCGGCTGGTACACCCACGTCAGCATCGTCGGGCACGTCGCCGAGCTGCGTGCCGACGAGGATCTGGCGGACATCGACAGGCTGTCGCGGCACTACACGGGCAATGACTATCCCCGGCGGGAACGCGCCCGGGTCAGCGCCCTGATCGAGATCGACCGCTGGCACGGCTGGGGTTCGCTCAAGGACAACAGCCAGGTCGGCTGACCGTCCGCTGCGGGGACGGCGGCGGAGGGACGGCTCTTGACCGCAGAGCGTGATCGGCTTAACTTCATCAATCAGATAAGTGTCTTTACTAATTCTGCTTGATCCCTCGTGGGAGTGCCGATGCGACAACTGCGTCACCGCCGCCTCACCGCCGTCGTCGCCCTGGCGACAGTGCTGCTCACCGCCGCCCCGCCCACCGTGGCGAGCGCCGGGGGCCGACCCGACCGCCAGCCCGGCTACCACCGGGTCGGCTACTTCACCCAGTGGGGCATCTACGGCCGGGCCTTCTCGGTCAAGAAGCTCGACGCCTCCGGGGCGGCCAGCCGCCTCACCCACCTCAACTACGCGTTCGGCAACGTCAGCGAGGACGGCCGCTGCTATGTGGACGGCGGGCCGGGCGAGGGCGACGCCTGGGCCGACTACCAGCGGCCGGTCCCCGCCGAGGAGAGCGTCGACGGCGTCGCCGACGCGCCCGGCCAGGCGCTCAACGGCAACTTCGGGCAGCTCGCCAAGCTGAAGGCCAAGCACCCCGACCTGAAGGTGCTGATCTCGCTGGGCGGGTGGAGCTGGTCGACGTACTTCTCCAACGCCGCCCGGACCGACGCCTCCCGCAAGGCGTTCGTCGCGTCCTGCATCGACCTGTACCTCAAGGGCAACCTGCCGGGCAGCCCCGGTGCCGCGGCGGGCGTCTTCGACGGCGTCGACCTCGACTGGGAGTGGCCGAACTGGGACGGTGAGCCCGGCAACGTCATCCGCCCCGAGGACCGGGAGAACTTCACCAAGCTGCTCGCCGAGTTCCGCCGGCAGCTCGACGCGTACGGCCGCACGACAGGCGCGCACCACCCGCTGACCGCCTTCCTGCCGGCCAACCCGGCCACCATGGACGCCGGCTACGAGGGCCGCAAGATCTTCAAGTACCTGGACTTCGGCACCGTGCAGGGCTACGACTTCCACGGCGGCTGGGAGGCCGTGGCCAACCAGCAGTCCGCGCTGCGCGTGCCGGCGGGCTCGCCGGACAACCCGGACTTCTCCGTCGAGGTGGCGATCGACGGCTGGCTCACCCGTGGAGCGCCGCGCGACAAGCTGGTCCTGGGCATCCCCTTCTACGGTCGCGGCTGGACCGGCGTCACCGGCGGCGGCAATGGGCTGTTCCAGCCGGCCGCCGGGCCCGCGCCGGCGACCTACGAGGCCGGCTACGAGGACTACAAGCAGCTCAAGACCCTCGCCGGCAACGGCTACACCGTGCACCGCGACCTGCGCGCCGGGCACGCCTGGCTCTTCGACGGTACGACCTTCTGGACGTACGACGATCCGGCTGTCGTGTTGCAGAAGATGCTCTACATCAGGCGTACCGGCCTGGGTGGCGCGATGATCTGGTCGCTCGACGGCGACGACGACAACGCCACGCTGACCAAGACGATAGGCGTGGGCCTGACGACCTGGTAGCCGCACCCGGCGCGGCTCCCTTGATCACCTGATCAGGGGAGCCGCCCCTTTTCCGGGGTCACCGCGCGCACCGCGGCCTCGATGAGGGCGGTCACCTGGTCCATGTCCCGAGCCTGGTGCACGTCCAGCTCGGCCGACCACCCGTCCGGGCCGGCGAGCCGCACCGTCAGGTTCTCGCGACGGTGGGTGAGCCAGCCGGCGACCGCCTGGACCAGCACCATGGCCGACCCCGCGTCGCCGACCGCCACCCGCAGCACGTCCGTGTCGTCGGCCGACGCCTCATCGGGCGGCGTGGTGGTCACCCCGTCGCGCAGCCGGTCCTCGGCACGCAGCCAGGACGCCAGCGACCGCCGAGCATCGGCGGACGGAGAATCCGGATGGACCGAGAGCGTGATCATCTCCGACACGGCCTGCTCCTTCCAGAGGACGACGAGCCCACCCGTCATCCTGCCAGTCCGCATCGGTACCGGCACGCCCTGTAGCGAAGAATGTCGATCAACCCTTGACCGCCGTGTCGGCCGGTTCATAGGCTCCGGCCACTGCGAGGCTTTTCCCGAGAAGGGAACCCGAGACATGGCCCCATCGTCACGTCCGTTCTGGATGGTCCCCCCGAAGCGGCTGGCGGGCGCCGCCACGATCGCGCTCCTGCTCGGCATGACTCCCCTGCTCGGCGGCACGTCGGCCGCCGGCGCCGCCCGACCCGCACCGTGCAGCGACGACCCGACCGCACGGATCAGCACCGTGCCCAGCCCGGAGGCCGCGCTCGGCTTCCCCCTCGGCGCGGGACAGGAACGGGTCGTCACCAACGACGAGGTCCGCGCCTACCTCAAGGCCGTCGACAGCGCCTCCGACCGGGTCGTCACGGGCGTGACGGCCACCAGCGTGCTCGGCCAGCCCCTGCCGTACGCGGTGGTGTCCAACGAACGCCACGTGCGGCCGTCCGCCCTGCGAAAGATCGCCGACGACGTACGCGACCTGCGCGATCCCCGCCGCACGAGCGCGCGGACGGCCGCCCGCACGGCGAAGGACGGCCCCGCCATCGTCTGGGTCACCGCGAACGTGCACGGCGGTGAGAAGAGCGGCACCGACGCGGCGCTCAAGACGCTGTACGAGTTGGCCGCCGGCCTGTCCTGCGAGGTCGCGCGGCGCAACGACAACCTGGTCACCGTCATCGTCCCCACGCAGAACCCGGACGGTCGCGACGCCACCCGTCGGCAGAACGAGTTCGGCTTCGACCTGAACCGGGACTGGTTCGCCCGCACCCAGCAGGAGACCGACGGCAAGCTCGAACTGCTGCGCCGCTACCCGCCGCAGGTGTTCGTCGACGCCCACGAGATGGGTGGCCGGCAGTACTTCTTCCCGCCCAACGCCGACCCGATCCACCACGAGATCGCCGGCGAGGCCGTGGACTGGATCAACCGGATCGGCGAGGCCAACAAGGCCGGCTTCGGCTACAACGGCGCCTGCGACGACACCGTCACCACCGAGTGCTACTTCAACTACGACACGTACGACCTGTTCTTCATGGGCTACGGCGACACCGTGCCGACCGCAGGCTTCGGCGCGGCCGGCATGACGTACGAGAAGGGCAGCGCGTCGGCCGTGGCCGACCGGGTGCAGCAGCAGTTCCACACCCAGTGGTCGACGCTCGGTTGGGCCGCCGCGAACAAGCGTGAGGTCCTGGACGGCTACTTCGACATCTGGACCGACGCGCTCGCCGAGGGCCGGGCGGGCATGCTGGAGCCGAACGAGGTGGTACAGCCCACCAACGAGGTTCAGTTCCCGGTGCCCGCCCTCACGATCCGCTCGTACTTCCTGCTGCCCGACCGGCAGCTCGCCGACGTCCGCCGGCTCGTCGAGCGGCTGCGCCGCATGGACGTCGAGGTATACGAGGTGCAGCAGCCCACCCGGGTGCCCACCGCACGGGTCTTCGGCGGCCGGAGTGCCACAAACGTGACAGTGCCCAAGGGCGCGTACTGGATCCCGATGGACCAGCCGCAGAAACACTGGATCCAGGCGATCATGGGCGAGGACCCGTACGTCCCGTTCCCCTACTTCTACGACGTGTCGTCCTGGAGCAACCCGCTGCTGATGGGCGTGTCCACGATCTACACGGGCGACAACGTCCGGCCGAAGGCTGAGCTCGTCCGGGGCGTCACCGGCGGCCGGAGCGGGCTGGCGTGGCCGTGGGGCTCCTACACGTACCCGCTGGACTCGGCCGCCGCCGCCGAGTTCACCTTCAAACTGCTCGGTCGCGGTGTGCCGCTCGTGCGGGACCTGACCACCAGCCGGGTCGCGATCCCGGCGACCAGACTGAGCCGTACGGTCGACGACCTGGCGAAGGCGGCCGGGGTCACCCTCACCCCGGGCGGACGCCCCACCGGCACGAGCCTCGCCCTGCCCGACGTCGGGCTGTTCCAGGGCACCGGCATCTCCACCACGTCCGGGTCGCACGGCGAGGCCCGCTACGTGCTCGGCAAGCGGTGGGGCCTCGACCTGAAGCCGGTCACCACTGCCGACATCAACGACAACGCCGAGGCGTTCACCGGACGTACGGTCCTGCTGGTCCCCGACGGCAGCAGCGCGACCGGCGGACTGACCGCCACCGGGCAGGCCCACCTGCGCGACTGGATCGCCCAGGGTCACACCTACGTGGGGCTGCGCAACGAGGGCACGCGGCTGGCCCGCGCCGCCGGGCTCACCTCCACGACGGAGAAGACCACACCCGCCGACTACCTGGTGATCGGCTCGCACCTGCGGGTCGACGTCGACACCGACAACCCGGTCGCCCTGGGCCGCCCCGCCGAGGACTTCGAGTTCAACAACGACGACCCGATCCTCAACCCCAGCACCACCGGGACGAACGTGCTCACCTACCCGACCGGCGACACGTTCTGGGCCAACGGCTACACCGTCGGCGCGGACACACTGAAGGGCACGGCCGCCGTCGTCGACGAACCGACCGGCGCCGGCAGGTCGGTGCTGTTCGCGTTCAATCCGCTCTTCCGCGCGTACAACGAGAATGGTCTGCACCTGGTGGCGAACACGCTGCTCTACCCGCCCGGCGCGCCCGGCGCTCGACGCGCGCCGGGCATCGACGCGGCGCGCGCCAGCGCCGCCGCCGCGCCGGTCGCGGCGGACCTGGGCGGCGGATGGCGGCCGATCACCATCGAGGTGGCGGCGACGGACCTGGCGCGCACGCGGGCCATCGTCGAACGCTTCGCCACCGACGCGCAGACGTCCGCGAAGGGCACCTCGGCGTACGTCGTGATCCCCAACCCGCAGGGGCTCCAGGCCGACGAACACCCGTTCACCAACGATCTGGTACGCGCGCTGCGCGCCGCCGGAGTGCCGCTGCGGTCGGTGGTCGCCTGACCGTCCCCCGCACGGCGAAGCGCCCGTCCCCACGTTTCGGGGCGGGCGCTTCCGCGCTCGGTCGGGGGCGGGTTACGACCGCCGG
The DNA here is from genome assembly GCF_000297395.2 of Micromonospora lupini str. Lupac 08. Classification (GTDB taxonomy): domain Bacteria; phylum Actinomycetota; class Actinomycetes; order Mycobacteriales; family Micromonosporaceae; genus Micromonospora; species Micromonospora lupini. The sequence continues at coordinate 4,490,044 of NZ_HF570108.1, forward strand.
GCGACCTCGGTGACGAACGCCCGCCACGACGCCGGCCCGAAGACCAGGGCCGGCCCGTCGGGGTCCTTGGAGTCCCGCACGCCGACGATGCCCGACAGATTGTCCGCAACCTCGACGCAGTCGCCCCCACTGGAACCGCTGCGGGTGGACTTGCGCCACGTAGCGTCGATCAGGTCCATGACGTCACCACTTCCTTCATCAGGTCGGTTGACTGCCGTCGAGGTAGGGCCTCGTTCCGTATGGTCTCCCACTTCGACAGAAGCGTAGCCACGTCATCGTCGTTGCTGATGACCAGCCCGCCGAGCTGGTTCTCCAACTGGCCGACCCACTTACCGTCCGCAGCCCGAGCCAAGATGAACGGACCGGTCAACCCGGCGTGCATGCTCACGTCGGCCGGCACGATGTGGACGCTGATGTTCGGGCGTTCGGCCATGGCCGTCAGGTGCGTGATCTGCCCCGCCATGATTCCTCGAAAGTCCTCGCCCGCACGCCGCAACACCTCCTCCCCGATGACCGCGACGAACTGCGGTGCCTTCGGCTGAGCGAGGATCGATTGCCGGTCGAGCCGAGCGGCAAGCCGCTTGTCGACCTCCTCTTCGCTGAGGGTGTCGTCGCAGCGGATGACCGCTCGGGCGTACTGCTCGGTCTGTAGCAGGCCGGGCACCAGGGACGGCTGCCAGGACCGGAGCTGAGTCGCGACGCGTTCCGCGTCCAACCACGGCAGAAACCATGATGGTGCCCCGAGCTTCGCGACCATGCGTTCGAAAAGGCCACCGTTGGTGAATGCGCGGTCGGCTCCCTTGATGAAGTCCATCGTCAGCGCTCGCGTCTCGCCCTCTACGGCACTGACGTGCGAGGCGCTGAAGCCGGCACCTCGGCCGAACGCCTCCTGCGTCATCCCGGCGGCCCCTCGGGCGCGACGGATCTCGCCGACGATGAACGCGGCGAGCGGGTGCGGTAGGTCGGCCATTCAGTGCTCTCCAAACCGGAAGATCGACTACTCACGCCACTGCCCGGCGTGGAACGCCTCGCCACCTCCACCCGAAGCAACGAAGCACCTTCCGAGCGTAGTGGCTTCCACAGCAGAGTGTCACCAGCGGCGCGGCCGGTGGAGGACCCGAGACCCGGCGGACGCGTTCGTACCGGGGCCGCCCCCTCTGGGCGAGCACTCACGGGGCGGCCCCTTCCCAACGCCTGCCAGGGGGAGACCATGACCAACCAGCAACAGCAGGTGCGGTCCGGCGATCTGTTGCACCTGACCCGCGCCGCGAGCCCACAGTTCGCCCGGCCCATCATCGTCCGCGTCATCCGCGCCCTCACCGACCGGCACACGTACGACGGTTGGTTGTGGATCGACGCCTACCAGCTCGGCCCTCATGGCGACGCGATCGCCCGCCGTGAGCTGTATCTGATGCCGTCCGGCGCACAACGCCTCACCTCTCCACCGAGCCGGCCCACCGCTCGACGTGGCGTCCGGCGAGGCCCGGTCCGGGTCGGCTGATGTCCCGCCGCTCTCCCGACCACCGGCCCGTGCGCCCGACCTGGCGCTGCGGCACCTGCGGCATCGCATGGCCATGCTCACCGGCGAAGCTTCGCCTCCTCGGCGAGTACCGCCTTGACCGCCCGGCGCTGCTCGTCCACCTGGCGACACTCCAGGCCGAGGCCGTCGCCAACCTGGCAGAGCTGAACCCGAGCGCCCCACCTGCGGACCTGACCCAACGCTTCACCGGCTGGGCGTCGGCCCGATGACTGCCCGTCCCACGGCCGGTCGGCCTCGATCACTTCCAGCGGTAGGACCCACCTCCGCTCAAGGCACGCGTCGACACCGAACTTGCTGACGGCGTTCACGACGTTCACGAGCGCGACCGTACCGAAGATCGCAACCTCTCACCGTCGCACGACCCTGGACCGGTGGCGGGGCGCGGCACTGTGGGCCGCCAGTGGGGGTGACACCCTTTGGAGCTGATGCCGTAAACGAATCACGCGGGCGGGGCGAGAGGGTGATTCGTTTGCGACATCAGCTCCAAAGGGTCTCGACCAGTGATGCCGCCCCTTCCTGAGGCGGGCCGGGTGACCGGCCAGGCCCGAGCCGGCCAGGCCCGAGCCGCCCAGGCCCGAGCCGCCCAGGCCCGAGCCGCCCAGGCCCGAGCCGCCCAGGCCTGGGCCGGCCAGGCCCGGCTGGCCCGGCGAGCGGGCCAGCCGGACCGCGGTGTCAGCCGGTCGCGCAGACGGCGCCGTTCAGGCGGAACGCGGTGGGCAGCACGTTCGGCCCGCTGTACGCGCCGACGAAGCCGGCGCTTACGCTGGCGCCGGCGGCGATCTGCCTGTTGTCGTCGGTCGGGGTGACGCGCACGGCCGCGCCGACCTGCTCCCAGGTGGCGCTCCAGCCGCTGCTCACCTGCTGCCAGCCGGTGGGCCAGGTCCAGGTGAGCGTCCAGCCGCTGATGGGCTTCGTCCCGTTGTTGGTGATCTCGACGCCGCCGATGTAGCCGTTGCCCCAGTCGTTGGCGGTGGTGAAGCGGACGGTGCACGCGCTGGTCGCCGGGCTGCCGGTGGCGAACGTCAACGGCGGCGAGGCCCAGGAGACCCGGCCGGCCGTGTCCCGGGCCAGCACGTTGACCGTGTACCTGCTGCCCGGCACCAGGTTGCCGACAGTGAACGAGGTGCTCGCCGTCTCGCCGAGCTGCTCGCTTACCGCGCCGTTCTGCCGGTACACCTCGTACTTGGCGATCGGGCTGCTGCCGGCGGTGGCCGCCGGCCAGGTGATCGTCGCGCCCCGGTCGGTGACGCCGCTGGCGGTGGGCTGGCCCGGGGCCGAGGGCCGCCCGGCGGTCGCGCCGGCCGGGCGCAGCACGAGAGTCGTCAACGAGTACGGCGGCAGCGTCCGGCTGGTCGCCGAGCCGGACTGGCCGGTGGCGATGCCCGTCGCGCCGTTGGTGAGGGTGGACACCGTCGGCGCGGCTGTCGACGGCGTGAACCCGGCGTAGTCGATGGCGACGTCGTGGGCCGCGTCCGGGTCCTTGTTGACCAGGAGCACGGCCAGGTCGCCGTTGGCGCGGCGTACGGCGTGCGCGCTGACCAGCGGCTCGTCGGTGCCGGCGCGCACGAACTGGTCGCCCGTCTTCGCGAACAGCCCCATCATGGCCAGCGCGTGGTACGGCGCGAACGGCGTGTTCAACGGCGGCTCGCACACCGAGCCGTCCGCCGTGCAGCCGCCACTGGACAGCATGCCGAAGTCGCCGTAGTCGGTCTGGCCCGCCACCTCGCTCACGGTGCCGATGCCGTTGTGCACGTTCCACCACTGGGCGGTGAAGACGCCGTTCTCCAGCAGCCCGCTGTACGCGTCGGCCAGGAACAGCGCCCCGGGCTGGGTGTTCTGGCCGGTGCCGACGTTCAACTCGGTGAAGCTGATGCCGATCCGGTCGGCGTTCGGGCCCGCGTACCTGCTGAGCTGCTGCCGGAGCAGGTAGGTCGCGTCGGGAAGCTGGTTGGTGCGGGTCAGCGACTCGGCGGCGGTGCCACCCGGGTACCAGTGCACGTCCACGAAGTCGATCTTCGGACCGGCGAGGGAGAGCACTGTCTGATTCCAGGAGCCCGGGTCGCTGCCGGCGGTGATCCCGTCCGGCCAGTTGCCCGGCATCGTCAGCACCGCACCGACCCTGATGCTCGGGTCGACGGCCTTCATCGCGTCGGCGTACTCGACGACCAGCCGCGCGTACTGGCTGGCGCTCTTGTCCGGGTGGTCGTCCGCCTCCCACGCCGACCCGTAGAGCCCGTTGCCGTAGTTCTCGTTGCCGATCGTCCAGTACCGCGCGCCGTAGCCCTTCGTCACATTGGCGTAGCGCACCCAGTCGGCGGCCTCGGCCGGCGTACCGGTGCCGTAGTTCGCGATGATCATCGGCTGGGCGCCGACCCGCTTGACCGCCGCCATGAACGTGTCGAAGTCGGTGTTCGGTGCGACGTACCCGCCGGGAGCGGTGTGGTCCTTCCAGTGGTAGATGTCGGCGTACGAGCCGCCGGGATAGCGCATCATCTGCACGCCGGCGTCGCGCAGCAGGTCCGACGTCTCGGCGGTGCCCAGGTTCTGGTCCCAGATGGCGTGGTTGACGCCCAACGCGGTGTCGGGCACCGTCGCCAGGCCGGCGCGGGCGTTCACGGTCACGGCGACGGCGGCGGGGTCGACCGCGGCCAGCGCCGTCGGGGGGTGGATGCCGGGGAGTGCGGTCGCGGCGAGCAGCACGCCCGCCAGGAGTGCCGCACGGCGAATCGGGATGTGCATGGCTGGGTTCCTTCGGTGAACGACGGTGGGTCGCCCGGCCGGCAGGGTGCGGCGCGGCGGCGGGCGGACTGGTGGACGGACAGGCCCCGGCGCCCCATCGCTCGTGCCCCGTCCCCCGGGATCCGTGGTCCGATCCCGGCTGCCCAGTGGACGGGCGTCGGCCCCGCGCAGCAGGTCATCGACGGCCAAGAATGGCACGGTCGAATCGCCGACCTCAAGGGACTCGCCTCGTTCAGGCCGCTCCCCCGAATGAGCTGACGTCATACGTTACGTCTTGACGAACAGCATGTTATCGCTCACAGTCGATGCGAGGCGATCAGCGTCCACGACTCACCGGGAGAGTCCTCGCTGGTCAGGACGCTCTCTGGCGGGCGGACGTCGGAACGGGACCGGTCAGCAGCCGCAGGTGACGCGCGGCGGCGGTCGCGTGTCCGGGCCCTCCTCCCGCGCCGCACACCACCCCACCACCACCGCTGCACACACTGCGAAGGAACCGCCGATGAGAACAAGGCTCGCTCTGCTGGCCGCCGGGTTGGCGACGGCTCTGGCCACCATGACGGCAGTGGTCACGCTCGCCACCCCGGCGTCGGCCGCGACGCTCACCCAGGTGAGCAACTTCGGCACCAACCCGACGAACCTGCAGATGCACCTGTACGTGCCCGACCGGGTCGCGGCCCGCCCGGCGCTGCTCCTCGCACTGCACTACTGCACCGGCAGCGGCCCGGCCGTACACACCGGTTTCGGCCTCAGCTCCCTGGCCGACCGCTACGGCTTCATCGTGATCTACCCGTCGGTGACCCGCAGCAGCAAGTGCTGGGACGTCTCCTCCCCGCAGGCCCTGCGCCGCGACGGCGGCAGCGACCCTGTCGGCCTGAAGTCCATGCTCGACTACGTCCGCAGCCGCTACCCCGTTGACTCGACCCGCATCGCCGTGGGTGGCTTCTCCTCCGGCGCCATGATGACAAACGTCATGCTCGGTCTCTACCCGGACGTGTTCAGCGCCGGCTTCAGCTCCTCCGGAGTTCCGTTCGGCTGCTTCGCCACCACCAACGGCGCGGAATGGAACAGCGAATGCTCCGGCGGACGCATCACCAAGACCCCGCAGCAGTGGGGTGACCTGGTCCGCAACGCCTACCCCGGCTACACCGGCGCCCGCCCCCGCGTCCAGATCTGGCACGGCACCACGGACACCACGCTGAGCTACGTCAACTTCGGCGAGCAGATCAAACAGTGGACCAACGTGCTTGGCGTCTCCCAGACCCCCAGCTACACCGACTACCCCCAGACCAGCGCCACCCGCACCCGCTACGGAGGCACCGGTCCCACCCCGCCGGTCGAGGCGATCAGCTTCCAGGGCTACGGCCACTCGATCCCGTTCGACGCCGCCCAGGCCATCCGCTTCCTCGGCCTCGACACCACCACCAACCCCACCACGCCGCCGCCCACCACCGCGCCGCCGACCACCCCGCCGCCCGGCGGCACGGCGGCGCCGCTGCGCAACGTCAACGCCGGCCGGTGCCTGGACGTCCCGTCCCGGTCGCAGACGAACGGCACCCAGGTGGCGTTGTGGGACTGCAACGGCGGCACCAACCAGCAGTGGACGCCGACCGCCGGCAGGCAACTCCAGGTGTACGGCACCAAGTGCCTGGACGCCGAGGGGGCCGGGACGTCCTCCGGCACCCGGGTGATCATCTGGGACTGCAACGGTGGCACCAACCAGCAGTGGAACATCAACACCGACGGCACTGTCACCGGAATCCAGTCCGGCCTGTGCCTCGCACCGAACGCCTCCGGCACCGCCAACGGCAGCCCGGTGGTCCTCTCGACCTGCAACGGCACGGCCAGCCAGAGGTGGACCAGAAGCTGACGCGGTAACTCGATCGGCGCTGCGGCCCGGCCCGGAATCCTTCCCGAGCCGGGCCGCAGCGTCGGCCGCGACCATGCCGCTCGCCTGGGTCCTCAACACCTCTCCGGAGGAGCACGACCTCGACTGAACCCGGGCCGGTCGGCACACCGCATTCCGCATACTCTCGCGGGATGCGGGGACGATTCGGCACTGTCAGACGCTGGTACGGGGAGCATCGGCGGTTCGTCCGTCGTACCTCATTGGCTCTGGTCGTGGGTGCGGTGTTGCTGGCCGGCGGCACGGTCGCCAGCGTGGCCTGGGTCCGCGGCGCCGCGGACGGCCACGTGTACGACGAGGCCGACGTTCCGGCGGCGCCGGTCGCGCTGGTGCTCGGCACCCAGGTGGACGCCGACGGCACGCCGTCGCCCTTTCTCGCGGCCCGCCTGGAGATCGCGCGACGGCTCTACGAGCGGGGCAGGGTGGCCGCGATCCTCGTGTCCGGCGACAACATGAACGCCGACTACAACGAGCCTGCGGCGATGCTGCGGTGGCTGGTCGACCGGGGTGTGCCGGCGCGGAAGGTGGTGCTGGACTACGCGGGCTTCGACACGTACGACTCCTGCGCGCGGGCGCAGCGGATCTTCGGGGTGACGCGCGCGACTGTCGTGACCCAGTCGTTTCATCTCCCCCGCGCCGTGGCGCTGTGCCGGCGTCTCGGCATCGACGCCAACGGTGTGGGCGACGAGACCGCGAGACGGTACGCGCCGACGTGGCGGATCAGCGCCACCCGGGAGAACGGCGCCTGCCTGAAGGCGGCACTGGACGTGCTCTCCGGCCGGGACCCGGCCCACCTGGGCCGCCGCGAGACCGGGGTCGACGACGCACTCCGCGACGCCTGACGTCAGCACCGAGCCCAGTCGCGCCCACCGCGCCGATCACCGGGGTGGTGTGGCGCTGTCGCGGACGACGAGTTCGGTGGCCAGCTCGATGCGCGGGCTCTCGGTCTTCTCGCCCCCGGCGAGCCGCAGCACGGTCCGGGCGGCCAGCATGCCCATCTCGGCCAGTGGCTGGCGGACAGTGGTCAGCGGCGGGGAGCACCAGCGGACCTCCGGCAGGTCGTCGAAGCCGACCACGCTGATGTCGTCGGGCACCCGCAGGCCGCGTTTGCGGACGGCCTCGTAGACGCCGAGCGCCATCTGGTCACTGGAGGCGAAGATGGCGGTGGGTGGGTCGGGCAGGGCCAGGAGTTGCGTACCCGAGGTGAAGCCGGCCTCGTGGTAGAAGTTGCCGGGTCGGATGAGGGCGTCGTCGACGGCGATGCCGGCGGCGCCGAGCGCCGCGCGGTAGCCGTCCATCCGGGCCCGGCTGCACATCAGGTGTGGTGGCCCGGCGATGAAGCCGATGCGGCGGTGGCCGAGGCCGAGCAGGTACTGGTTGGCGCTCAGGCTGCCTGCCCAGTTGGTCGCGCCGATGGTGGGCGACTCCTGCGGGTCGACACCGGCGGGGTCGATGATGACCACCGGCAGGTGCAGCCGCCGCAACTCCGCCTGCAGGGGTGGGTTCACCATCGAGGTCACGAAGATGACGCCCTCGGTGGATCGGGTGCGCATGTTGTCCAGCCACTGCTTGGCCGAGGAGATGCGCCAGTGGATGGCGGAGACGACGGTGCCGACGCCGTTGGCACGGGCGACGTCCTCCACCCCGCGGATGATCTCCACAGCCCAGGGGCTGTCCAGGTCGTTGAAGACCAGGTCGATGAGTGCGGCCTCGGTCCGCCGGGCCTGGGTGCGGCGGCGGTACCCGTGGTGGTTGAGCAGCCGCTCGACGCGCTCCCGGGTCTCGGGAGCGACGTCGGAGCGACCGTTGATGACCCGGGAGACCGTGGGCACTGACACACCGGCCAGTCGCGCGATCATCGCGATGGTGACGTTTCGGCCGTTGTCGGAGCCCACGGTCCGCTCCTTCGTCTGACGGGACGCAACAGGTGAGTCGGCGATCCGGTGTCGTCACCCCTTGACGCTGCCGGTCAGACCGCCGATGAGTTGGCGTTCGGCCACGGCGTAGAAGCCCAGGGCGGGAATCATGGACAGGACGACGTAGGCGAGTACCCGTGCGGTGTCGTCGGCGTACTGGCCCTGGAAGGCCTGGACCCCGACGGGCAGGGTCCACCAACTCTGGTCGCTGAAGACGACGAGCGGGAGCATGAAGTTGTTCCAGCTCGTCACGACGGCCAGCACCGAGACGGTGGCCAGGGCGGGACGGGCCATCGGCAGCAGGACCCGCCAGAAGAACCCGAAGGAGCTGCATCCGTCGAGGACGGCGGCCTCCTCCACCTCGGCGGGGATGGTCCGGAAGAACTGGCGCAGGATGATGATGGTGATCGGCAGCCCGAACGCGGCCTGGGGCAGGATGACACCGAGTGGGTTGTCCAGCAGGCCCATGCTGCGGAGCAGGACGAACAGCGGCAGGATGGCCACCGCGAACGGGAACATCAGACCGATCGCGAACAGGGTGACCAGGAACTCGCGGCCCCGGAAGGCGTAGCGGGCGAAGACGAACGCCGCCATCGCCGCCGCGCCGACCACGATGACGGTGCTGCTGACCGCGATGAGCAGACTGTTGCCGAGCTGTCGCCAGAACACCCCGGAGGCGAAGAGGTCGGTGTAGTTCTGCGGCACCCACGGGTCGGGTAGGCCCAGCGGGTTCGTCGACAGTTGGCCGTTGTCCTTGAAGCCGCCGATCACGCCGAACCAGACCGGCACGACGATGAGCGCGCCGACGCCGATGCAGATCAGGTGCAAAACGAGGCTGCGGGTCCGCTGGGCGCGACTTCTCGTGGCGGTCATCGCTGGCCTCCCTGGTTGGTGATCGCGCCCGCGGTGTCCCGACGCAGGACGATGCGCTGGTAGAACAGGGCGAAGACGAGGCTCAGCAGGAACATGACGATGCTGATCGCGCTGGCGTAGCCGACCTCGAAGCGGCGGAAGCCGTACTGGTACATCGTGACGGCCATCGTCTCCGAGGTGTGGATCGGGCCACCGCCGGTCAGCACCCAGACCATGTCGAACAGTTGGATGGTGCCGATGACCGACAGGAAGATGCTGATGCGGATCGTCGGGCCGAGCAGGGGCAGGGTGACGTGCCGGAACGCCTGCCAGGCGCTGGCGCCGTCGGTGACCGCGGCCTCGGACAGCTCCTTCGGGATGCCCTGACGGGCGGCCAGGAAGAGCATCATGTAGAGGCCGAAGTACTTCCAGGACACCACCAGGAAGACGGCGAACAGCACGGTGTCCGGGTCGGCGAAGACGGCGCCCGCGTCGGCGCCCAACCACCGGGAGACCGACTCGCCCAGGCCCCGGTTGGGCGAGAAGACCAGGGTGAACAGGACGGCCGTGGTGACCTCGGAGAGCACGTACGGGGCGAAGAAGATCAGCCGGTACGCGGCCCGGCCGCGCAGCGGCTGGTTGAGGAGCATGGCCAGGGCCAGCGCGGCGGGCAACTGCACGGCAAGCGACAGCAGCACGAGCACGAGGCCGCGCCACAGGTCACCCCGGAACGTCGGATCGCCGAAGGCGCGGGTGTAGTTGTCCAACCCGACGAAGTTCTCCGGCAGCCCGAAGCCGTTCCACTTGTAGAGGCTTGCGTAGCCGGCCACCAGGATGGGCGCGACCACCAGCAGCAGGAACAGCGCCAGGGCGGGCGCCAGGAAGACGGCGAGGACGCCACCCCGCCCCGGCCGGGGCTGGCGGCCACGCTGACGCGTGGTGCCCGGCCCCGGTGCCGGCGGATCGGTCGCCGTGTCGCCGCGCCTCGTGTCCGACACGGTCGATGGCCTGGTCATGCCTGCTCCACTCGGGTTCTATCGCCGGCTAGGGATGGATACGGGGACACGGTCAGACGGTCTTCGCCACCTGCGTGATGTCCTTGAGGATCGCCGCGGGCGCCTTCTTGCCGGCGATGATCTCAGCGACACTGTCGTTGATCTGCTGGCCGAGCGCGGGCGCGTACGCCTGGTCAAGGTAGAGCTGGAAGCCGGTGTTCTTGGCCAGGGTCTCCGCGACGACCTTGTTGTTGGGGTCGCTGATGGCGTCGGTGGCTTCCTTCACCGTGGGCAGCACCGCGCCGGTCTTCGCGGACCGGCGCTGGTTGTCGACGCTGAGCAGGAACTTCAGGAAGTCGATGGTGGCGGCCGGCGCGTCCTTGCCGACGGCGAAGCCGTTGCCACCGCCGAAGACCTCGGTGGCGGTGCCCTTGCCACCGTCCACGGCCGGGAACGGGAAGAAGCCCAGCTTGTCGCCGATGCCCTTCTTGCTGGTGGAGCTGGACCCCTGCACCGCAGGCGCCCACTGACCCATCAGCTCCATGGCCGCCTTGCCGTTGCCCATGGTGGCGGCCTGCCCGTCGGGTGAGCCGTACTCGGCGCCGAGGAAGCCCTTCTGGAAGGGCTGCAGGTCGACGAGTTCCTTGAGGCGCTCACCGGCGGCGGCGAGTTCGGGGGTGTCGAAGTTCTTGTCGTCGACTGCCTTCTGCAGAGCGCCGACGCCGCCGATGCGCATGGCCAGGTAGGACCAGTAGAAGTGGGCCGGCCACTTGTCCTTGCCGGCAATGGCGACCGGTGTGATGCCGGCGGTCTTGAGCTTGCCGACCGCTTGGAGCAGACCCGCCCAGGTGGTGGGCGGCTCGGTGATGCCGGCTTGGGTGAAGAGGTCCTTGTTGTACCAGAACCCGACCATGCCGATGTCGAACGGGATGCCGTAGATCTTGCCGTCGATCGTGTACGGCTGCATGGCGGCCGGCAGGATCCCGCCGACCAGGTCCTTCAGGTCGTCGGTGAGGTCCTTGACCAGGCCCGCGTCGACCTGCTGCTTGAGCACGCCGCCGCCCCACGACTGGAAGAGGTCCGGCGGGTCACCGGCCTGCGTGGCGGTTGTCAGCTTGGCCTTGAACGCCTCGTTCTCCAGCGGCTGGATGGTGAACGTGACGTTGCTGTGCGCCGTCTTGTACTCGTTGGCCATCGCGGCCCAGACCGGCAGCATCGGCTCGGTGTTCTGGATGTGCCACCAGTTGATGGTCTGCGGGGCGTTCGGGTCGCTGGACTTCTCGTCGCCGCTGCACGCGCTGAGCAGGTAGGCGCCGGCGCCGGCGCCGGCGAGGCCGAGCAGCGATCGGCGGGAAAGGTGCGCTGTCATGATCCATCCCTTCGGGGACTCACGGGGTGCTCGGACGCCGGCCGAGCCGGCAAGGGTTCGAACCTGGATCTCCGGAACTTTCATTGCTTCGTCGGTATTACCGATCGATGGCCGGGACGCTACGAGCAGTTCCCCCAGCGGTCAAGACCCCTGTCCTATCGCGATAAGACCGGCTACCGTACGAGGGGCTTCCAGTGATCTGGTCCCGCAAGTTTCCGGAAGTTTCATAGCCGCACAGAGGAGCCCCCGTGTCGACCGACACCGCTGACGTGGCGACCGCTGCCTGGTCGATCCGCAACCCCGTCCTCGCCGGGTTCCACCCGGATCCGTCGATCCTGCGCGTCGGCGACGACTTCTACCTGGCCACCTCGACGTTCGAGTGGTATCCGGGGGTACGCGTGCACCACTCGCGCGACCTCGTCAACTGGCGTCCCCTCGGCGGGATCATCACCGACCGCCGCCTGCTCGACCTGCGCGGCTGCGGCGACTCCAACGGTGTGTGGGCGCCCGACCTGACGTACCACGACGGGGAGTTCCACCTCGTCTACAGCGACGTGGCCAGCTTCGCCAGCGGCTACTGGGATCCGCAGAACTTCCTGATCACCGCGCCCGACATCGCCGGTCCCTGGTCGGATCCGGTGAAACTGCACGGGCGCGGCTTCGACGCCGCCCTGTTCCACGACGACGACGGCACCAGCTGGCTGCTGAGCATGAGCGCCGACTGGCGGCCCGGCCGGGACCGTTTCGGCGGCATCGAGATCCAGCAGTACGACCGTGCGGCGCGTCGGCTCGTCGGCCGGCCGCGCATCCTGTTCACCGGCACGCCGGTCGGGGTCACCGAGGGCCCGCACCTGTACCGCCACGACGGCTGGTACTGGCTCATCACCGCCGAGGGCGGCACGAGCTGGGAGCACCAGGTCACCGTGGCACGCTCGCGGGAGCTGTTCGGCCCGTACGAGGTGGACCCGGACGGGCCGCTGCTCACCTCCGTGGGTCGGCCGGACCTGCGGTTGCAGAAGGCCGGTCACGGCAGCCTGGTCCAGACCCCGGACGGCGGGTGGTACCTGGCCCACCTGGTCGGCCGCCCGTACTCACCGCTTGGCAACTGCGTGCTGGGCCGGGAGACCGCGATCCAGCGGGTCGAGTGGCCGTCGGGTGGTTGGCCCCGGATTCCCGGTGGGGTGCCCGCCGAGGAGGTCGCCGCTCCCGACCTGGCTCCGCATCCGTGGCCGGACGAGCCCGCCACCGACGACTTCGACGCCGCCGAGCTGGCCTCCTGCTGGTCGACGCTGCGTCGGCCGGCCACCGCGGACTGGGTCGACCTGCGGTCGCGCCCCTCGCACCTGCGGGTCCACGGTGGGCAGTCGCCGGTGGGTCGCCAGGCTCCGAGCCTTGTCGCGCGACGTGTCGGGGCGACGCACTGCTCGCTGGAGACCGTGGTCGAGTTCGACCCGGTCGACCACCGTCAGCTCGCCGGGATCACCGCGTACTACAACACCCTCAACTGGCATCACCTCTACCTGACCCGAGCCGACGACGGGCGTACGGTGCTGGAGCTGCTCAGCTCCGACAACGGGCGGCGCACCCCGTACCCCGATCTGACAGTCGATGCGAGCGGTGTCGACCGGGTCGGTCTGCGGGCGGTGTTCGACGGGCCCGTGGTGCGCTTCGACTACGACCTCGGCGCGGGTTGGCAGCGGCTGCCTGTCGACCTGGACGCGACCATCCTGTCCGACGAGCACGCCGCCCTGATCATCGACGGGGAGCCGGCGGCGTGGGGCTTCACCGGGGCGTTCGTCGGCCTCTGGGTGCAGGATCTCGGCGGCGACGGCGTGTACGCCGACTTCGACCGGGCCACCTACCAGGAGCACTGACCACGCGGACGCGGCCCGGCGGGCGCCGCCCGGTCACCTCGACGCGCTCGTCAGCTCGTCCAGGTGCCGGAGCGCCCGCCGCGCGGCGTCCGGACCGGCGGGCACCAGCGGCAGCCGTACGGCGGCCGTCGGGATCCGACCCCGCGCGTGGAGCACCGACTTGATCACGGTCGGGTTGGGCTCGGCGAACAGCGCCGTCGCCAGGCCCGCGAGCCGATGGCCGAGCGACCGCCCACGGACGACGTCGCCCGCGTGCCAGTGCGCGACCAGCTGGACGAAGTCCGCGGGGGCGACCTGGGCCGAGGCCGCGATGGCGCCGTGCGCGCCGAGGGCGAGCAGCGGGGAGATGAGCGGGTCCTCGCCACCGAGGACGGCGAAGCCGGGCCGGATGTCGGCGAGGAAGTCGACGGTGTCCCCGTCGATGCCCCCGCTGGCGTACTTGACGCCGATGACGCCGGGCAGGCCGGCGAGCTGCCGGAGATCGCTGGCGCAGAGCTGCTGCCCGGTGCGGTACGGGACGTGGTAGACGACGAGCGGCACCGGACTGACCTGGGCGAGGTGGGTGAAGTAGGCGAGCACTCCCGCCGCGCCGGGCCGGAGGAACGGGGGCACCAGGCAGAGCGCCGCCGTCACCTCGGGCCGGTCGGCCAGGGCGCGTAGCGCCTCGACGCTGTTCGCGCCGACGAGCAGGTGCGCGCGACGCGCGCGGCAGACCGCGGCCAGGGCGTCGAGCACCCCGCCGCGCTCCTCGTCACTGAGTGCGGCCGGCTCCCCCGTCGTGCCGAGCGCGACCAGACCGGCCGCGCCGGCATCCAGGGCATCGGTCGCGAGGGCCGTCAGCGCGTCGGTGGCGACGCGCCCCGCCAGGTCGAACGGCGTGATCAGCGGTACGTACAGGCCGGTCAGGGTCATGCCTCCACTCTCGGCCGACCAACCAGCAAGGTCCAGTTCCGATTGCTCAACCAATACGTAAGCTGAGCTGATGCTTGACGTTCGCCGTCTGATCCTGTTGCGGGATCTGGCCCACCTCGGCACCATCGCCGCGGTCGCCCAGGCGCACGCCTACACGCCGTCCGCCGTCTCGCAGCAACTGGCGGCCCTGCAACGGGAGGCGGGCACCCGGTTGCTGGAGCGCACCGGACGCCGCGTCGGCCTCACGTCGACCGCCACCGCGCTCGTGCAGCACACCGAGGTCATCCTCGCCGCGCTGGAAGCCGCCGACGCGACGGTGGCGGCCGCCCGGACCGGGCTGCGCGGCCGCGTACGCATCGGGGCCTTTCCCAGCGCCGTACGCACACTGCTGCCGGCCGCCCTGGTCGGCCTGGCCCGCGACCATCCCGCGCTGGACCTCATGATCAGTGAGCTGGACCCGGTCGGCATGCCCGCCGCCCTGCGGAGCCGCCGGCTCGACGTCGCGCTGCTGCACGACTACGACATCGCGCCGACCCCACCCGACCCGGCGTTGGACTCGACAGCGCTGCTGGAGGAGACCGTCTTCCTCGCCGTGCCGAGCGACGCCGCAATCGGAAACATCGCGGCCGGCCACGCCAGCCCCGATCCGATCAGCGGAGCGCGCGACGCGCAGTGGATCATCGGCAGCCCGGGCACGCTCTGCCACTCGGTGGCCCTGCATGCCTGCCAGCTGGCGGGCTTCACTCCGGCGGTACGGCATCACGCCGACGACTTCACCGCCATGCTCGCCCTCGTCGCCGCCGGTCAGGGCGTCGCTCTCATTCCACAGCTCGCCATCGCGCAGCCCTCCCCGCAGGTTCGGCTGCTGCCGCTGGCCATGCGCCGCCGCACGCGCGTCGCCTACCGCAGGGGCGCGGGCGGTCATCCCGCGGTGGTCGCGTGCGTCGCCGCGCTGCGCGACGCCACCACCGCCTTCCTCGATTGACGCTGATCGTCGCCGCTGGACGGTTGATCGACGTACCGCTATCTGTTAATACTGTTTCCTGATGCTCGCGGTGCCCGCCGGGGCCGATCGCCGCGCCGGGCGCCGACCGGCCGGCGGCACGCCGCCCCTTCCCCGAGGAACACCATGGTGCGCAAGAGAACAGCCGCCTACGTCGTGGGCACCCTGCTGATCGGCGTCGCGGCGGTCGGCTACGGCCTGCCGTCGGCAAGCGCCGCGACCGCCGGGCCGATCACCGGCCTCGGCGGCAAGTGCATCGACGTCGCCGGCGCCAACCCGGCCAACGGCACGGCGGTGCAGCTCTACGACTGCAACGGCAGCGCGGCCCAGACGTGGACGGTCGGCAACACCGACAACTCGATCCGCGCGCTCGGCAAGTGCCTCGACGTCACCGCCGCGTCGACAGCCAACGGCGCCAAGGTCCAGCTGTACGACTGCAACAACACCGGTGCCCAGAAGTGGACGGCCAGCAGTGGCGCCCTGGTCAACACCGCCTCGGGCAAGTGCCTCGACGTGACCGACCGGAGCACCGCCAACGGCGCGCGGTTGCAGATCTGGACCTGCGGCGGCACCACCAACCAGCGGTGACGCTTCCCGGCGGCGGCACCACCCCCACGCCGACCGCCACCGCCCCGGCCGGCGCCAACCTCGACGACCCGGCGAAGAAGGACGTCGCCATGCAGCTCGTCTCGGCGGCCGAGAACTCCTCGCTGGACTGGCGCGCGCAGTTCTCCTACATCGAGGACATCGGCGACGGTCGGGGCTACACCGCCGGCATCATCGGCTTCTGCTCCGGCACCGGCGACATGCTCGAACTGGTCGAGGCGTACACGAGCAGCAAGCCGGGCAACGTGCTGGCCGGATACCTGCCGGCGCTGCGCAACGTCAACGGCACCGCGTCGCACGCCGGCCTCGACCCCAACTTCCCCCGCGACTGGCGGACCGCCGCCAACGACTCGGTCTTCCGGGCCGCGCAGGAGGCCGAGCGGGACCGGGTGTACTTCAACCCGTCGGTCCGCGACGGCAAGAACGACGGGGTCCGGGCGCTCGGCCAGTTCGCCTACTACGACGCGGCGGTCATGCACGGGTACGAGGGCATGCGCCAGATCCGCAGCCGCGCCCTCGCCCGCGCGAAGCCGCCGGCCCAGGGCGGCGACGAGCGGACCTGGCTCAACGCGTTCCTCGACGAGCGGGTCATCGAGATGCGCAAGGAGGAGGCCCACTCGGACACGTCCCGCGTCGACACCGCCCAGCGGGTGTTCCTCAACAACGGCAACTTCAACCTGAACACGCCGCTGACGTTCGCCGTCTACGGTCAGCAGTTCCGCATCGGCTGACCCCCTCCGACACGCACCGACGCTCAGGGCGCCGCCTCGCGGCGCCCTGAGCCGTGCGGCGTTCGCGACCTTGCCTTGACGCTGACGACAAGGTTTAGCCTGGTCGCGACGGGCTGGTCGAGGAGGTCTGATGCTGATCGGCGAGTTGGCGGAACGGGCCGGCACGAGCACCCGGACGCTGCGCTACTACGAGGCCCACGGGTTGGTACGCCCGCGGCGCTCGGCCAACGGCTACCGCGTCTACGACGAGGCCGAACTGCGGGTCGTCCGGGAGATCCGGGCGCTGCTCGACGTCGGCTTCGGCCTCGACGACGTCCGTCCGTTCGTCGCCTGCCTGCGGGCGGGCAACGCGTCCGGCGATGTCTGCCCGGATTCCGTGCTCGTGCTGCGGCGCAAGCTCGCCGAGGTCGACGACTACCTCGATCGGCTCACCGCGGTCCGTCAGCAGTTGCGCACCCAGCTCACCCACGCCATCGCGCACCGGGAGGAAACATGCCCCAGGAAACGACAGTCCGCCCCCTGACCACCGTCACCGACGCCACGTTCGCCGAGCTGGTGCTGACCGGCGACCGGCCCGTCGTGGTCGACTTCTGGGCGGAGTGGTGCCCACCCTGCAAGATGATCGAGAAGAGCCTCGTCGAGCTGGCACAGGAGTTCGGCGACCGGATGGTCATCGCCAAACTCAACTCCGACGAGAACCCGCAGACCACGCGGCGCTACCAGGTCATGTCCCTGCCGACGCTGCTGGTGTTCCGTCGGGGCGAGGTCGTCGGCTCGATCGTCGGGTCCCGGCCGAAGCTGCACCTGCGGCAGAGCCTGACCCTGCACGCCGGCCTGTGACCGTCACCAGTCCTCGCCGGGCGGATGGTGGAGGCGATCGTCTCCGCTCTGTCTGACAGCGGCGTCGTGACGCGCGAATGACCCGACCCCTGCTGCTGCTCGACATCGACGTGTCCTCAACCCGTACGGCAGTCCTCAACCACCGGCCGGCTACACCGAGCACCGCCTGTTCCCCGGAGAGGAACCCGTCCGTGTCAACCCCGTACACGGCACCTGGATCACCGAAGCGAGTGCCGTCCTGGACATCGCCTGAGCCACAAGCTGGAACGATGAAGCAAACCAGCTCCTCGCTCCGCTTCTGCACATCACTCCCCTGCCGGTGGTCACCATGCCGCGCACACCGTTCCACCCCAGCGAGAAAATCCCACTCATTGCCGCCTACGCGCAGCAACGGCCCACAGCATGGATTGACGACCTCCACACGCCCGAAGCCCACATCTGGGCTGCGAGGCGCACAAGCCCCACTTTGCTGACCACCACCGACCCGGCGATCGGTCTCACCCGCGATTCCATCGACCACGTCATCGCCTGGGCCACGCCCTTCAACAACCCTCAGGAACCTCTCGGCTCCGCCTCATAGCGATCGATCATTGCCACTGAAAGTTGTCGTACACCTGTCCTAGTCTCTGGTTATGGTGGAGGAGTTGGCGCAGGCAGACGACGCGGTCGCTGCCTGCGTTGACGACGCCGTCTGGGCTCTTGGCGACGATGAGCTGATCGCGGCGCTCGATGCCGCGCATCGCCTGGAGCAGCGTCTCGCCGCTGTCACGCTCGCCCTGGTCCGTGAGATCGACGGTCGAGGCACCGCCCGGGCACAGGGCGCGTCCAGCACAGCGGTCTGGCTGCGCGAGCGACTGCGCCTCACCGTTCCCGCTGCCCGCCGGCTCGTCGACCTCGCCGCCGCGCTGGACACCGGCAACCCCGGGATACGACAAGCGTTGGCCGATGGGCATATCACCCTCGACCAGGCCCGGGTCATCGCCGACACCATCACCACCGTGCACACGTCGGCCGGCGCCCAGGCCGCCGACAAGGCCGTCGGTGTGCTGGTCGACTGGGCCGGGCAGTTCGATCCCATGCTGCTGCGCAAGCTCGGCACCCGCATCCTCGACCACGTCGCCCCCGACATCGCCGACGCCGCCGCGGCGGCGGCTCTGGAAGCCGAGGCGGCCCGGGCGACCCGCGACCGGCACCTCACCGTCTCCGAGCAGACCGATGGTCGGCTGCGGCTCACCGGCACCCTCGACGTGGAAGCTGCCGCGCTGCTGCGCGCCGCCATCGACCCCCTCAGCGCACCCGCCGGCCCCGACGACCAGCGCTGCGCCGGGCAGCGCCGCCACGACGCCCTCGCCGACGTGTGCCGCCTCGCCCTGCGCACTGGTGAGCTGCCCGACAGCGGCGGCGACCCCGCCCAGATCGTCGTCACCACCAGCTACGACACGCTGACCCGGCAACTGGGCGATGGGGCGCTCGACATCGGCCTGCACCTCACGCCGGAAACGGTGCGCCGACTCGCGTGCGACGCCGCGATCCTGCCCGCCGTACTCGGCGGCACCGGCCAACCACTCGACCTCGGCCGACAACGCCGTCTCGTCACCGGCCCACTACGCCGCGCCCTCGTGCTCCGCGACCGCGGCTGCGCCTTCCCCGGCTGCGACCGCCCACCCCGCTGGTGCGACGCCCACCACATCCACCACTGGGCCGACGGCGGCCCCACCAACCTCAACAACGCCGTCCTACTCTGCGGCCACCACCACCGACACATCCACCACAACGACTGGACCCTCCGACTCGGCGACGACAACCACCCCGAATTCATACCGCCCGCCTGGCTCGACCCCGACCAACTCCCCCGCCGCAACCACTACCACCGACGGACATAGACACGACCAGCAGAGAGCAATCACTCCTGTCCGGGTGACGAGGCATGCCCTCGGGACGACTCCACGAGTGGCCGATCGCGCCGATGCCCGACATCAGGCCCTTCTGCGCCGCCGTCGACGGGCGCCACCCGCGCTGCTGCCGTCCACGATCGCTGGTTTCTAGACGGCCTCCGCCGAGTGCGGACGCGTTCGCTCGCCCCACCGGACGACCGCCGGGGCGGCGAGCCCGACCGCGACGAAGATGCCGCCCATCAGCAGCCATCCGGGGGCACCCCAGGCGATGCAGAGCAGGCCCAGTAGGGAGGGTGCGGCGACGTTGGCCAGGCCCGTGCCGAGCCCGGAGATTCCCGTGTACTGCCCCTGCGCGTGCGCAGGTGCGAACCGGAACTGCAACTCGAGTGAGCCCGCTGCGTGCCACAGCTCCCCGACGGTGTGCGCGGCGACCCCCAGCGTCATCACCGTAACGGCGAGCCAGCCGGGCATCGCCGCCGTGGCGGCGATCAGGGCCATCCCGATCAGGAACGCCACCCCGGAGCGGCGCATGGCCCGACCGGCCGCTGGACTGGTGTCGATCCCCCGGCTCGCTCTGACCTGGAGTGACGCCACGAGGGCGGTGTTGACCAGCACGGCCACTCCGACGAACCAGCGCGGCGCGTGGGTCTGCGAGACGATCCACACCGGCAGCGCGAAGACCAGCACCTGGCCCTGAATTCCCAGGATGGCGTCCAGCGCGGTGACTGCCAGATAGGGCTTGTCCTTCAGTGCGATCCAGCGCCCGGTCATCTGGGGCACTGGAATGGGCGGCAACGAGGGCAGCCGAGTGATGATCGCGGCGCATGCCAGGAAACTGATGGCGTTGCCGACGACCAGGGCCAGGTAGGCCGCGCGGGTGTCCAGTTGCACCGCGGCGCCGGCGGCGAGGGCGCCACAACATCCGGCGAGGTTGGCGATCGAACGCAGATAGGCCCGGTACCGGGCCAGGTGCGTTCCGCCGAAGCCCCGCACCAGTGGACCGCGAGACGCCCCGCCGGCTGAGTGGGCGAGTTGGGTCAGGCAGACCAGGACGACGAACAGCCAGAATGTGTGCACGAAGGCCAATGCGGCCATGGTGGCGGCACGGATGATCAGAGTCAGCAGATAGATCTCGCGCGGCCCCCGCCGATCGGCGAGATGCCCCACCGGGATCCCGGCGAGCATCCCGACGAACGCTGCGATGCCCATGCCCAGAGCGACCTGCGCAAGGGGAAGCCCGACGGATCGGGTGAAGAAGAGCACGGCGCTGGCCATGAAGATGCCGCTTCCGAGCATGTTGACGAAGGTCGCGAAGGCCAGGACGCGCCGAGGGCCAGGATCGGGGATGAGTCCTCGGGCGACGAGCCATGAGCTGTCGGGCGGCGGAATGGGAATGGGCGTTTTCGCTGCCTGCACAGGGACGGACCTTCCGTCGGAGGGTCGTGGGCTCGCGGCAGGGCCGCATCCTGCCGGGCCGCTACTCGAGGCTGGCCAAATCGTCCGGCGACAGGACCAGCGCCCCGGCGGCCAGGTTCTCGGCCAGGTGATCGGGGTTGCCGGTACCGGGGATGGCCAGCAGGTGCGGGCCGCGGCTGAGGGTCCACGCGATACGCACCTGCGCCGGCGTCGCGCCGTGCGTACGCGCGACGGCCTGCACTGCCGCGTTGGCGGCAACGCCGCCGGCCTCACGTCCGTCGCCAGCGATCGCGAAGAACGGCACGAACGCGACACCCTGGTCGCCGCAGGTACGCACGAACTGGTCGTGCATGCGTCGGGTGTCGACACCGTACGTGTTCTGCACGCAGACCACCGGGGCGATCGCCCGCGCCTTTGCGAGGTGCTGTGGGCGAATGTTGGACAGGCCGAGATGCCGGATGAGACCGGCGTCGCGCAGCTCGGCGAGCGCGCCGAAGTGCTCCGCGACCGAGTCCAGTCCGTGCTGGCGCAGGTTCACGACATCCAGATGGTCGCGGCCGAGCTGGCGCAGGTTCTCCTCGACCTGCCCGCGCAGCTGGTCCGGCCGGGCCAACGGCAGCCATTCCCCCGCGGGGTCGCGGCCCGGCCCGACCTTGGTGGTGATGACCAGGTCATCGGCGTACGGCGACAGCGCACTATTGATCAACTCGTTGGCCGACCGCAGCGGCGAGAAGTAGAACGCCGCCGTGTCGATGTGGTTCACGCCGAGCTCGACCGCCCGGCGCAGCACGCCGACAGCCCGCGCGCGGTCGCTCGCCGCGCTGCCGTTGCCCGTCAGGCGCATCGCGCCGAATCCGACCCGGTTGACGGTCAGGTCGCCGAGGGCCCAGGTGCCAGCGGAACTCGCACTGATCATGTTCGTGGGCATTGGGCGAACTTAGCCACCGCCGCTGACCTGCGCAGTCGGTCGTCTGCCCGATACCGATAGCGCAGAATCGTTGTTAAGTTATCTATCGTGGGAAGCGCTCCGCCGGCAGTGCAGTGACAGCCCAAATTTCCCCTCGGTCCTGGTGCCCCTACCGTCCACGTCTGACGGATCCGCCTCCGAAGGCACGGTCGCCGTCGCTCAGCGCGGCCCGATCAGCACGGTCGCGGCCTCGCCCTCCTGTCCACTGTCGCTCAGCGCTCGGGGCGGGTCTTGTGGCAGCGGGGCGTTGAGATATCTTTCGCGCGAAATGGAGACGGGGACGGGACTCAATGACGCGCATGATGCCGGTTGGCCCAACCATCGTCGGCGCGCTGACGTCGGCGATCCTGTTGTTCACGACCGGGTGTTCGGGGCAGTCCGACACTCCCGCGCCGGCAGCGGCCATGCAGTCGTCGGCCCCCGCTGCGGCGATGCGCATCGAGAAGCCGGCCAAGCTCCTGGGCACCTGGACCGAGTCCGTGGATCGGGTCATCCGCGGCCAAGCTGAGCAGACCATGGGCAACTTCAAGAAGCTGCTCGCCGCTGGGCCCACCAGCGCTACGGGCACCGCCTACGTCCGGGCCGAAGAGGTGTACTCCCGTGAGCGCGGGCTGCACATTCCCAGCGATGACCAGCGTGTCATCCTGATCAGCGCCGTGTCCGGCACGATCACCGACCCGACCGCGACACTGGACAAGATCTTCGCCGGGCTGCCGAAGGTCACCGACGTGGGGTCGGTCGTGCCGGGCCCGCTGGGCGGGGTAGCCGGCTGCGGCACCGGTCAGGCCGGGACGGGCATCCCGGTCGACGTCTGCGTGTGGAGTGATCAGCACACCATCGGCATGGTGACCTTCATGAATTTCGCGAAGACCGATGACCCGCGAAGCGTGTTCGGTCAGATCCGCGCCGAGCTGGAACGCCCCGCGCGGTGACTTGACCTCAAGCTCGGGTGAGGTCCTAACCTCCGGTATCGGAGGTAAGGCATGAGCATGGAATTTACCGCGTGGACGTCTCTGCACCACGCGATGAACGCGAAGGAAGAACGACCACTGTCCCGTGTCACCCTGAAGCGCATCGTGGAGTTCGCGCGGCCGCACCGGGCCCTGATCGTCAGGTTCCTGCTGTTGAGTGTGGTGACGGCGGTCCTCACGGTGGCGGCCCCGGTCCTCGCCGGACGGGTGGTGGAGGCGATCGTCGACGGCGCCGACAGCGGCGTCGTTCTCCGGTTGGCGGTGCTGATCGCGGTGATCGCCCTGGCCGAAGCCGGCCTGGGTCTGGTGACGCGGTTCCTGTCCGCCAGCATCGGTGAGGGGCTCATCGTCCAACTGCGGACGGCCGTCTTCGACCACGTCCAGCGCATGCCGGTGGCGTTCTTCACCAGGACGCGCACCGGTGCGCTTGTCAGCCGACTCAACAACGACGTGATCGGCGCGCAGCGGGCCTTCAGCGACACCCTGTCCGGGGTGGTCGGCAACGCCGTCACCCTGGCGCTGACGCTGGCGGTGATGCTCAGCTTCTCGTGGCAGATCACGGTGCTGGTGCTCGTGCTGCTGCCTATCTTCGTCCTCCCGGCACGCCGGATGGGTTCGAAGCTCGCCCAGTTGCAGCGTGAGGCCGCCGAGCACAACGCCGCCATGAGCACACGGATGACCGAACGTTTCTCCGCGCCCGGCGCGACCCTGGTCAAGCTGTACGGGCGGCCGGCCGAGGAGTCGGCGGAGTTCGCGGCGCGGGCGCGCCGGGTACGGGACATCGGCATCCGGGCCGCCATGCTCCAGTGGGTCTTCATCACCGCGCTCACCGTCGTCGGCTCGCTGGCACTGGCCCTGGTCTACGGGCTGGGCGGCCTCTACGCCCTCCGGGGCAGCCTCGACGCCGGGACCGTGGTTGCCCTCGCGCTGCTGCTGTCGCGCCTCTACGCGCCGTTGACCTCGTTGGCCAGCGCTCGGGTGGAGGTGATGAGCGCGCTGGTGAGCTTCGAGAGGGTGTTCGAGATCCTCGACATCACGCCGCTGATCCTCGACCGGCCCGACGCGCGCCCGCTTCCCGACGGGCCGGTCGCGGTGGAGTTCGACGGAGTGCGGTTCGGCTACCCGTCAGCGGACAAGGTGTCGCTCGCGTCCCTGGAGGACGTGGTGAAGCTCGATGCCCGCGGCGGCGAGGAGGTGCTGCACGGGGTGTCATTCCGCGCCGAGGCGGGCCAGATGGTCGCCCTCGTCGGCTCCTCCGGGGCGGGCAAGTCGACTATCGCGCAGCTCGTCCCCCGCCTCTACGACGTCGAGGACGGCGCGGTGAAGCTCGCCGACGTCGACGTACGTGACCTGTCCGCCGAGTCCATCCGGACGGCGCTGGGCGTGGTCACCCAGGACGGGCACCTCTTCCACGAGAGCATCCGCGCCAACCTGGCGTTCGCCCAGCCGGACGCCACGGAGGACGAGATGTGGGAGGTGCTCCGGCGAGCCCGCCTCGACGACCTGATCCGCTCACTCCCCGACGGGCTCGACACCGTCGTCGGTGAACGCGGGTACCGGCTGTCGGGCGGGGAACGGCAACGGCTCACCATCGCCCGGTTGTTGCTGGCCCGTCCGCGCGTGGTCATCCTCGACGAGGCCACCGCGCACCTCGACTCCACCTCCGAGGCTGCGGTCCAGGAGGCCCTCGCCGAAGCCCTGACCGGCCGGACAAGTGTGGTCATCGCGCACCGGCTCTCCACCATCCGTGCGGCGGACCAGATTCTGGTCGTCGAGGACGGCCGCATTGTCGAGCGTGGGCGACACGGCGACCTGCTCGCCGCCGGTGGCCGGTATCAGGAGTTGTACCGCACCCAGTTCGACCAGGCCGAGCCGACGGTGCAGCAGCAACGGGTCGCCATCTGAGGCGACCCCACCGGGCGCCTGCTCCACGACGCGAGCCGCCGCCCGCCCCGGGGAATCCCCGTGACGGGCGGCGGCAGCGAACGGTCAGTCGTCGTCGTTGTCGTCGTCGTTGTCGTCGGCGTCGTTCTTGTCATCGGCGTCGACCGGCTCCTGCTCGGCCTTCACCACCGAACCGTTGTCCCGGTCGACGTCCACCTCGTGCTCGGTGTCGCCGGCGATGACCTCGACGCTCCATACCGGCCGGCCGTTCTCCTGCTCGGCCTCGACCTCGACGATCTGGCCGCCACCGGCCCGGGCGAGCGCGATCTCACCGGCGCGCTTCTCGTCGACGGCGCTGCCCGCCGGCGCGGTGCCCGCCGACGACGAGCCACTCGACGGCGTACCCGATGGGGTTTCGGCCGTCGGCGTGCCGGTGGCGCCCGGCGCGGCGGTGGTGGCGCTGTCGTCCGGCGCGTCCGTGCCCGTCGGGGCGACGGTCGCCGCGGCGAGCGCCGTGTCGCCGGTCCGCGTGTCGTTCGCGGCGGCGACGCCCAGCGCGACCCCGGCCACCGCCAGCACCGCCGAGCCGCCGACCGTCGCCAGAAGCAGATTGGTGCGCTTCATCGTGGTGTCCACCTTTCCTCGGTTGTCGACTCCGAGGATCGGCTGAACGGGGATAGCGCCGCGCTGTCCGAACGCTAAGGCCGGGTTAAGCCCGTGCCGAGCCCCTCAACTCCGCGTCGACCGGACGTGGTCAGAGCGCCATCTTCATGAAGACGTCGGCGCGGGCGTACGGCGGCAGCGGGATCTGTTCCGGACTGACGTGCTGGAAGCCTGCAGTTTCGTAGAGGTGCACGGCGTTGGCGAGCTTGGTGTTGCTGCCCAGGAACAGGGTGGTCGCGCCGAGTTGGCGGGCGCGCGCGATCGCCGCCTCGATGAGCTGACGGCCGAGACCCCTGCCGCGCGCCGACGGGAGCACCGTCATCTTCGACAGTTCGAAGACGTCGTCCGAGCTGCGGACCAGGGCGACACAGCCGATGATCTCCCCGCCGTCGCGGACGATCAGCACGTCGCCACCCGGGTCGACGATGGCGGCGAACGGGTCGTTGAGCGTCTTGCGATCCGACTCCTCGATGGTGAAGAAGTGCGAGATCCATTCCTCGTTCAGCGTCCGGAAGGCCTCGGCCTCCGCTGCGGTCGTCATGGACGTGATGGTCAGCGTGCTCGGCTTCATGGTGGAATTCTCCGGCCACCGCCATTCGAACGTCCAATATCTTGTTCAGGGTCATCCGTATCCTTGAGATATGGAACCCGAGTTGCGCCACCTGCGCTACTTCGTCGCGGTCGCCGAGGAGCTCCACTTCGGTCGGGCCGCGGTGCGGCTGCGGATGGCCCAGCCGCCGCTGTCGCAGCAGATCCGCCAACTCGAGGCGATGATCGGCACGCCGCTGTTCGTGCGTACCTCCCGGTCGGTGGCGCTGACACCCGCGGGCGAGGCGTACCTGGACCGGTGCCGGCGGGTGCTGGCCACCGTGGCCGACGACGTGCACGAGGCGGGCCGGATCGGGCGCGGGGAGCAGGGGCGCTTCGACATCGGTTTCGTCAGTTCGGCGATCCAGCTCGGGCTGGCGGGGCCGATCCGTCGATTCCGCGAGCGCCATCCAGCGGTCCACCTACGCCTGCACGAGGCGTACACGGCACACATCGTCGACCGGTTGCTGAACGGCGAGGTCGATCTCGGGGTGGTCCGGGACGCGGACGACCACGACGATCTGGTCGGTACGACGTTCGCCACCGAGTCCTTCGTCGCCGTCCTGCCAGCCGATCATCCGCACGCGGGAGACCTCGCGATCGACGCCGCCGTGCTGCGGGACGACCCGTTCGTCTTCTTCCCTCGCGTGGCCGGCGAGCGGGCCTACCAGCGCAATCTCCGGCCGTGCCTGGAAGCCGGCTACACACCGAAGATCGTCCAGGATGCCACCAGTTGGGCCACGGTGGCGCACCTGGTCGCGGCCGGCCTCGGGGTGACGATCGCCCCGGCGAGCATCTCCGCCGTGGTGCCCGCCTCGGTGGGAGTAGTGCCGTTGACCGGCACCGAGGCCGCCACCGAGGTGCAGATCCTGCGCCGCCGACAGGACGACCGGATCACCTCGACGGGCTTCGAGGCCGCAGGCCGGGCTTCCTGAGCTGCCCGGTGCGCCACCAGCCGTACCGGCACGGTCAACCGCGCCGGTTGAGTTCCGCTTCGAGCCGCTGGACGAGCGTCTTGCGGTCCTTGCCGGCATGCTCGTTGCGCAGGGCGGTCCTGAGCTGCCGCGTGTCGAGGCCACGGACCATCTTGGCGGCCTCGGCGACCGACATCTCCGACATCCGGCCGGCCGTGGTGGCGTCTCGACGCGCCTTCTTCGCCGGCCCGGTGTTGGCGACGAACTGCTTGCCGGTTCGGCTGGCCGCGCGCTTCTTGGTGTCGGTCGCGCGCTTCTGGCTCTCCGACATCTCGTCCCAGGCCTTCTTGGGCAGGTAACGACTCGTCGTGCCGCCCTTGCGCGCACGTGTGTCGCCCTCTTTGGTCTGCCACTGCTCGTTGCCCCAGCGCTGGAGCGACTTCTGCCGCTCGTCCTTTTCGCCCAGGAATCCCCCGCCGCGCTTCTTGTACTCCTGGGTGACCAGTTGTGACTTGCGTGCCGACCACTGTCCCGGCCGACCGCCCTTGTCGGACGCCTTGATCTCTTCCTTGATCTGCTCTCTGAGCTCGGGTTTCGTATACCGCGCCATGGGTGGCAGCTACCCGGCACCGCAGCGGTCATGCCTCCCGCAGCGACGTCGGCGGACCGAGCCGGAGCAGCACCTGCGCCCCGCCCTCCGGCCCGGAGCGCAGCTCCAGCCGACCACCGCCGGCCTGCGCGGCGCGGCGGGCGATGTCCAGGCCGAGCCCTGTCGACCCGGCCGCGCTGGCACCCCGTCGGACCGCGCCCGACGGCATGCCCGGCCCCTCGTCGGCGACGGTGAGCAGCACCTCCCCGTCGTCGCGCGCGAGCCGGACGGTGAAGGGCGTGCCGTCGGGGGTGTGCGCGAAGACGTTGCCGAGCAGGGCGTCCACGGCGGCCGCCAGGTCGTCGGCGGGCACCCCGACGGAGATCGGGCCGGGGGCCAGGTCGAGGTGGACGGCCCGACCGGTGTCCTCGGCCAGCACCGACCAGAACGCGACCCGGTCCGCGACGATCGCCGCGGCGTCCGACGCGGCAGTGCCTGGCGTCGGCCCGCGACGCCAGCGGGCCTGCTGGATCAGGCCGGTGACCGCCCGTTCGAGCCCGTCGGCGGCGGCGGCGATCCGGGCCGCGTCGTCCGGGTCGCGCAGCGACTCCGCCTCCAGCCGCAGCGCCGTCAACGGTGTCCGCAGTCGGTGTGACAGGTCGGCGACCTGCTCGCGCTCCTGCGCCAGGAGAACCTGGATCCGACCGGCCAGGTGGTTGAGCGCACCGGCCACCTCGCGCAGCTCCGCCGGGCCCGCGGGCGTGACCCGGGCATCCAGCTCGGCGTTCGCCAGGCGGTGCGACACGGCGGAGAGGTCGCCGATCGGCCGGACCAGCGTACGCGCCAGCCGGTCGGCGACCGCCAACCCGATCAGCACCAGCACCACACCCAGCAGCGCCAGCACCAGCCAGGCCCGGGTCACCCCGGCGGTCAACTCCTGCCGTGGCACCACGATCCGGATCACGCCGGTGCCGTCGGCCCGGCCCTGCACCGCGATGACCACCTCCCGGCCGGCCGCGGACTCCCCGGTGAGGCTCTGCCCGCGCACGGCCAGGGCCACCGCCGGCGTACGGGGCGCCTGGGCGCCGAGCACCGTGCCATCGGGCAGGAAGACGCTCACCTGTCGACCGGACTCCGCGGCGAGCTGCTCGACGGTGAGCCGGATGGTCGGCGCGTCGGCGGTGCCGACCACCGGCACGAGACTCTGCGCGTCGGCGGTGGCCCGCACGGTGGCCCGGTCCTGGGCGACGGTCCGGACGAGCAACGCCAGCGGCACCAGGAAGGCGATGAGTGTGAGGACGCTTACCGCCGCGACGAGCAGCGCGAGCCGTGCCCTCACGGCGCCTCCAGCCGGACGCCGACGCCGCGCACCGTGTGCAGGTAGCGGGGCTGCTGGGCACTCTCCCCCAGCTTGCGGCGCAGCCACGACAGGTGCACGTCGACCGTCTTGTCGGCGCCGCCGTACGGGATCTGCCAGACCTCGGTCAGCAGCTCGCGTTTGGTCACCACCTGGCCGGGCCGGCCGGCCAGGTGGTGCAGCAGGTCGAACTCGCGCGGCGTCAGCTCGACAGGCGTGCCGTCCAGGGTGACCTGCCGGGACCGGCTGTCGACCCGCAGCCCGCCGACGACGAGGGCCGGGTCCTGCGCGTCGGCGCCGGCGGGGCCCCGCCGCAGCACCGCTCGGGCACGGGCGTCGAGCTGCGCGGCGGTGAACGGCTTGACCACGTAGTCGTCGGCGCCCGCGTCGAGGACCCGGACGATCTCGGCCTCGTCGTCGCGGGCGGTGGCCACGATGACCGGCACCGAGCTGACCGCGCGGAGCATCCGCAGCAGCTCGCGTCCGTCCAGGTCGGGCAGGCCCAGGTCGAGCACGACGAGGTCGGGCCGATCCTCCAGGGCGTCGCGCAGCCCGCCCATCGCGGTCGAGGCCGCGGCCACCGCGTGGCCGCGTTCCCGCAGGGCACGGATCAGCGGGGTACGGATGGTCAGGTCGTCCTCGATGAGCAGCAGGCGGGCCACACCCGGCAGGCTAACGGCTCCCGCCGGCAGCGACGCGCGCGTTAACCATGCCTTAGCCTCCGGATGTGCGAGCGACAAGGACCGATCGGGGATAGTCGTGTCATGGGCCGTCGTTCGCTTCTCGTCGCCGTCGGGTGGGTGGCCACGGTCGCCGTGGCGACCCTGATCGGTTTGGGCGCGATCCGGTTGGTGGGCGAGAGCCTCACCGGCACACCGGGTGGAGTGCGCAGCGAGGCCGAGATCGAACGGGCGCTCGCCGCGCCGGAACCGACGTCCGCCGCCCCGACAGCCGCCGCGCCGGCCGGCACGGCGAGCGCCGCACCCAGCCTCGATGCCGGCGTCCGCCGCAGTTTCGCCACCGACGGCGGCACGGCCGTGGCCGAGTGCGGTCCCGCTGGCGTACGCCTCGTCTCCTGGGCGCCCGCGCAGGGCTACCGGGTGCGCGACGTGGACCGGGGCCCGGACGACGACGTCGAGGTCAAGTTCGAGGGCTCGGGCGGCAGGCACGAGTTGAAGGTCCGTTGCATCGGCGCGGAGCCGGTCGCAGTCACCGACGACTGACGTCGCAACAGCTCGCAGCGCCTCCCTCCGGTTGAGCAGCGACTTGCCGGCCAGGACGAGCAGGTCGTACTGGGTCGGCATCAGGACCTGAAGATCGTTTAAGCTCCCTGCCGTGATCCGCACCCTCGTTGTCGCCTCGCTGCTGCTGCTGACCGGCTGCTCCCCCGCCGAAGCGCCCTCCCCCGCCCCCAGCTCCACCACGCCCTCGGACAAGGCGGCCGCCGCCGCGTGCACGCGCGTGGTCCGCAGCATCGAGGCGAAGGATTCCCCCATCGGGGACGTGACCACCGCAATGGCCTCCATCGACTCGACCGATCCCGCCGTCCGGGAGGCGGGTCAGCGGCTGGGATCGGCGGCCAAGGAAGCCGGCGACCTCTGGGTGAAGAACGACCCCACTGTGGACACGGGACCCGCCAACCAACGCCTGGCCGACGCCCGACAGGGAATGCTCACGGCGTGCACCAACCTGTTCGGGGAGTATCCGTGGCCGTTCACCCGGAAGCCCGCACCGACGCCCAGCAGGTGAGTGACGGACGTGGCCGGCACGGGTGCCCGTGCCGGCCACGTCAGCGGCGGTGGTTCAGCTCGCGTAGGCCTCCACCTCCCAGAGCGAGTGGCCGTACCCGGTCCCCCGGGCCGTGCCGTAGATCCGCAGGTAGCGGCCGTTGGCGTTGAGGCCGCTGTGCTCGTCCACGCCACCGTCGGCGCCGGTCACCGTCTTCACGGTGGTCCAGGTCGTGCCGTCGGTGGAGGTCTGGATCTGGTACGCGCTGCTGTACGCCGCCTCCCAGGCGAGCTTGACCCGACCGATCGCGGTCGGGCTGCCGAGGTCGACGCGGATCCACTGCGGGTCGGAGAAGGTGCTCGACCAGCGGGTGGTGAGGCTGCCGTCGACGGCCTGGGCGCCGCTCACGTCGGCCCCCTCGGTGCTTGACGTCGACGTCGGCTTGTTCAACAGCAGGTTGCCGCCGGTCGGGGTGCCGGTGGCGCCGTACACCTCGAACTCGAACAGCGAGTAGCCCCACGCGGTGCCCCGAGCGGTGCCGAGGAGCCGGACGTACCTGCCGGAGCCGGTGAGTCCGGTCAGGTCGTCCACGCCTCCGTCGCCACCGGTCACCGTGCGGATCGTGGTGAAGGTGATCCCGTCCGTCGAGGTCTGGATCTGGTACGCGCTGCCGTACGCGGCCTCCCAGGTGAGCTTGACCCGGCTGAGCGCGTACGTGGCGCCCAGGTCCACGTCGATCCACTGTGGGTCGCCGAAGGCGCTGCCCCAACGGGTGCCGGCCACGCCGTCGAACGCGTTCGCCGCGGTGTAGGCCCCCTCGAAACTCGACGCCCGCGCCGGCTTGCCGCGCGCCAGGTTGCCGGTCGGTTCCGGGTCCGGGTCGGGCCCGGGACCGCCGGGGCTGGTGGAGAGGGTGAACTCGTCGATGTCGAACCACGGCCCGGCGCCCTTGAAGACCAGGAACAGGGTGTGGGTGCCGGTCGGGGCGGTGACCCCGCCGGTGACCGTGGCGAAATTGGCGTACCCGCCGGTGGGTGTGACTGTCGCCGAACCGACGAGCGGCCCGGTGGCCGAGTCGACGCGCAGTTCCAGCGTCCCGCCGCCGCCGGCCGGGGCACCGACCCGGGCGCTGAACGACTGGACGCCGCTCAGGTTGTACGGGCGGAACGAGATCCAGTCGTTGTTGTCCACGTATCCGACCGCGGCGCCGCCGTGCCCGGCCGCCCCGGCGACGATCTGGACGCCCGAGGAGTCGCCGAAGTGCTCGGCCTGACGTACCCGAGGTTGCAGCACCGCCTGGGTGTGGGTGGTCAGCGCGGGTTGGCCGCCCCCGCCCAGGTCCGTGTACTCGGCGTCGATGATGCCGAAGATGTTCGCCGCCGTGTCGTGCTCGCCGTCGGCCGAGGTCTGGATGACCCCGGTGCAGCCCTGCGCGCTGCCGAGCTGGTGGCCGTGCGAGTCGTGCCCGAGGACGTAGTTCACCTTGACCCGGGCGCAGTTGATCGCGCCGTCCTGGGCGTCGGTGACGGTGACGCTGAACGGCACCGCGTCCCCGAAGGCGAAGGTCTGCCCGTTCAACGGGGTGTTCACGGTGACGACCGGGGCGCTGTTGCCGACGGTGACGACCACGCTCGCGGTGGCGCTCTTGCCGGTGGTGTCCCGGACCGTCAACGTCGGGCTGCGCGTCCCGTTGGTGGTGTACGTGAAGCTCGGGTTCGGCGCGGTGGAGTCGGTGGTGCCGTTGTTGTCGAAGTCCCAGGCGTAGGTGAACGGGTCGCCGTCCGGGTCGAGGGTGCCGGCCGAGGAGAAGGCGACGGTCAGCGGCGCGGTGCCGCTGGTCGGGGTGGCGGACACCTTTGCGACTGGCGCTCTGCCCTCGCGGGCGTACTCGATGCGGTAGAGCGCCGAGTTGGCGTCGCCGTTGAACCAGCCGGTGCCGTAGTCGAGCACGTAGAGCGCGCCGTCCGGGCCGAACTCCATGTCCATGACCTGCGTGCCGGTCCACGGGAACGGGTTGATCTTCAACGGTTGGCCGGACGCGTCGAGCTTGACGTTCTTGATCCAGCGGCGGCCGAACTCACCTGCGAAGAAGGTGCCGTCGTAGTACTGCGGGAACGCCACGGCGGAGGTGTTGTTCGGGTCGTACCGGTAGACCGGTCCGGCCATCGGTGACAGCCCACCGCCGGTGAACTCCGGCGGCGAGCCGGAACCGCCGTACGGCAGCCAGGCCGGAACGGCCGGCGGCAGCTGGGTGATGCCCGTGTTGTTGGGCGAGGTGTTGACCGGCCCGCCCGCGCAGTCGAACTTCGGCCCGGACGGCCCGGACGGGAACGTGTAGTCGTTGTAGGCGTCGTTGCGGGCGGTGCAGTACGGCCAGCCGTAGAACCCCGGACGGTCGATCCGGGCGAACTCCACGTTGCCCGCCGGCCCCCGGTTCGGGTCGGCGGCGCCCGCGTCGGGGCCGTAGTCACCGAGGTAGACGATGCCGGTGGCCTTGTCCACGCTCATCCGGAACGGGTTGCGGAACCCCATCGCGTAGATCTCCGGGCGCGTGCGCGCGGTGCCGGGCGCGAACATGTTGCCCGTCGGGATGGTGTAGCCGCCCGCCGCGCTCGGCTTGATGCGCAGCACCTTGCCGCGCAGGTCGTTGCTGTTCGCCGCGGTGCGCTGGGCGTCGAAGGCCGGGTTACGGCCGGCCCGCTCGTCGATCGGGGTGAACCCGGCCGAGTCGAACGGGTTGGTGTCGTCGCCGGTGGACAGGTACAGGTTGCCGGCCGCGTCGAAGTCCATGTCGCCGCCGACGTGGCAGCACATGCCCCGGCTGGTGGGCACGTTGAGGATCAACGTCTCGCTGGCCAGGTTGATGGTGTTGTCCGCGTTCACGGTGAAGCGGGACAGCCGGTTGACGCCGTCCCAGACGGCGAAGTCGGCCGGGGTGCCCTCGGCGGGCGCACCGCCGCCGGGTGTGCTCAGCGGCGGCGCGTAGTAGGCGTACACCCAGCGGTTGGTGGCGAAGTTGGGGTCGGCCTTGATGCCCTGCAACCCCTCCTCGTCGCCGCTGTAGACGGCCAGGGTGGCGGCGATTTTGGTGTTGCCGGCCGCGTCGGTGTGCCGGATGACGCCGTTGCGCGAGGTGTGCAGCACGCCCCGGTCGGGCAGGACGGTGAGGCTCATCGGCTCGCCCGTCTCGGCCGCGCCCTTGGCCAGCTCCACCTGCTGGAAGTTGGTGGTGACCGTGGGGCCGCAGTCGGCGTCGACGGCCCCGGCGGCGGTCTGGATGCCGCCGAGCAGGTGCTGGCGGAAGGCCGTGTCGGTGTACGAGGCGTCGGTGTGGCCGAGACCCGTGTACCAGGCCCGCCCGCCGGAGTAGTTCTGGCACCAGGAGATCGGGTGGTCGTACCCCATGCTGCCGCCGGTGTAGGTGCTCTCGTCGAGGGTGGCCAGCACGTGCACGGTGCCCCGCGGGTTGGTGCGGTAGTTGTACAGCTCGTCGAACCGGCTCCACCGCTGCGGCAGCGTCCGGGTGGACGGGTGCACCTGGTCGGCGACCGTGACGGTGGCGGTCTGCTCGGCCGGGTGCGAGGCGAAGTACGCCCCGACGAGCCCGCCGTACCAGGGCCAGTCGTACTCGGTGTCGGAGGCGGAGTGCACGCCCACGTACCCGCCGCCGCCGGTGATGTAGCGCTCGAACGCCGCCTGCTGGGCGGCGTTGAGCACGTCGCCGGTGGTGGACAGCCAGATCACCGCCGCGAACCGGTCCAGGTTGGCGTCGGTGAACGCGGCCGCGTCCTCGGTGGCCTCGACGGTGAACCCGTTGGCAGCGCCGAGCTGCTGGATAGCCGTGATGCCGGGGGTGATGGAGCCGTGCCGGAAGCCGGCGGTCTTGCTGAACACCAGCACCGTGAACGGCGCTGCGCTGGCGGCGGGTGGCGTGGCGACGACGCCGCCCAGCACGAGGATCGCGCTCAGCGCGGCGCCGAACCACGCTCTCAGGGATCTGCGCACGGGTAGGTCCTTTCGCGGGTGCGGGGACGACGTGCGCCGATCACGCCGGGTGGTGGTATGCCTGCATCGTCGCGGCTCGATACCCGGCCCGTCAAGGCGTCTCGCACTATCCGTGAGAGCGTTATCTCAGCAGCTCAGGACGACTCTGGTCGGCAAGGTCAAATTACGGTTTCCACGCTGACTCGCGGGGCGGGCCGCCGCAGCGCCGGCACCGCCGGCGCGAGCGCCACCAGCATGCACAGACCGCCGAGCGGCAGCAGGTCGAGCGTCACGGCCGGCAGGACGGTGCCGACGAGCAGCAGGGCGACACTCCACCACGGCAGCCACCGTCGGGCGGCGAGCAGGCCCGCCAGGACGACCAGACCGACAAAGAACAGCTGCGGTACGACGTCGTAGACGACCACCTCGACGCCGGGGACGTCCTTGAAGTCCGCGCCGAGCGCCGACATCTCGGCCCGGTCGGCGGCCAGCAGCCCCTCGACGATGTCCGCTCCGAACTGCACCATCGTGGCGGCGAGCCCGACCAGCGTGACGGCCACCAGGCCGGTGCGCCACGGGCTGGGGCGCAGCAGGCCGGCCAGCGCCAGCACCGCCGGCACGAAGCACACCATGCCCGCCAGGGCGACCAGGTGCGCGGCCTGCCAGTCGAACCCCGGGCCGTACGTCCCGTCGGACTTCCCCCAGAGGCGTACGAGCCCGTAACCCACGATGCAGGCCGGTCCGGCGATCACGAAGAATGCGGCGCGTCTCATGCCCGACATCATCTGGCCGTCCGCGTGCGCCCGACTCCGGGCGAAGCCCCGGTGACAGCCCCGGTCTTCGCCTCAGGTTTTCCACCGAGCAACCCTGAACCGGGTCTACGAAACGGAAACAGATGACATGGATCCCGGCAGCATCGCACGATGGCCGTTCCGGCTGAACGTCGCTGATGACCCGATGTCTGGTCATGACGGATCGTCGGGTCAGGCTTTCGGTGGTCGGTCTTGCCGTTGACGTGCCGATCCGCCGAGCGCGAGGGCTTCAGCCTCGCCACCGCAGGCGTCCGTTTCGCTTGACCTCTTGCGCGTCAGTCCGGCAGCCAGTGCAGCTCGTGCGCCAGGGCTCTGGCGACGGCACGGATTCGGAGGTGCAGCGGCGACTGCTCGCGTGGGAGGACCAGGTGGATCGTCATGCTGGGCGCGCCGCGCAGTGGCCGCCAGGTGAGACCGGCCGGTTGTGCCGTGACCGCGACTTCTCCGGCCGGGGCAAGGGTGACCCCGTCGCGCAGGTCGCGCTGCGACATGTCGAAAGAGACTGCGGGCGTGTGGAATCGGGGATGTGGTCGGATGTCCCGGAACAGTCCGGACAGCTGATCGTGGATCGCGGGGTTGGCCGCACGGTCCGGGAGTCGCAGCGGATACGCGGCCGCGTCGGCGATCTCGATCTCCGGGTGTTCGGCCAGCGGATGGTGCTGCGCCAGCTGGACCCCGACGCGCGCACGCCGCAGCAGGAACCGGCGCACGCCACGGCCCGGCTGTTCACCGCGGGTGATGCCGGCATCGATGCGGCCGTCGGCGACCGCGGGGGTGATCTCCGGTGTCGCCATCGGGACCGCGCCGACCTCGAGTCCGCTGTTGCCACGAATCAGCCTGTCCACCAGTGCCGGTGCCGTCTCGGCCCCGGCACTGAGGCTGTATCCGATGCGCAGCCTGCCCAGTTCACCGGCCGCCGCGCTCCGGGCGGTGTCCCATGCCCGGTCCAGCGCGGCCAGCGCGGGAGGCGCGGACTCCGCCAACGCCGCACCGGCCGTCGTCAATACGACGCTACGCGTGCTGCGAACCAGCAGGGCCGTACCGAGTTCCGCCTCCAATCGGCGCATCCGGGCGCTGAGTGCGGGCTGTGCGATACCGATCCGTGCGGCCGCGCGGGTGAAGTTCAACTCCTGTGCCAGCACCAGGAAGTACCGCAGGCTCACCGTATCCGCCGCCACGCGCCCTCCCGGCCGATTGATAACGATCTGTTCTGAGTCTATCCCGAACCGGTCTTTCCCCCGATCGCACATCGAGCCCTAACCTGCGCATATGAGGATTCAGCTAACCGCAGTACCCGCGCGGGTCGATCGATCTGAGTGTCGACTCGACGTCGGACGTGTCCGGTCGAACACAGGAGGTTTCCATGGCTAAGGGCTACTGGGTCAGTGTCTACCCCGCCATTTCCGACCCCGAGAGGCTGACTGCCTACAACCAACTGGCCGGTCCGGCTGTCCAGGCTCGGAGCGGGCGCATCCTGTCCCGTGGCGGTCGAGTCGTGGCTCACGAAGCCGGAATCACGCAACGCGTCGTTCTGGTCGAGTTCGACAGCTTTGAACAGGCCGTCGCGGCATACGAGAGCGAGGCGTACCAGAAGGCGCTGGTGGCCCTCTCCGACGGCGTCGAACGCGACTTCCGCATCATCGAAGGCGTCGACTGACCGGCGTCGACGCCTACGTCGCCCCGGGCGGCGATGCGCTGGTCCCCCGTGCGCCCTCGCTACCCCCGGGCGGACCCGCGCCGCCACCAGGCGAATCGCGCAGGTGGCTCGCCAGCGTGTCTGCCCCACCGACGAGGCTGAGCACCACGGTGGCCATGACCAGGACCGCCAGTCCCGGCAGCAGGGCGCCGACCGGGACTGCCGCCACCAGCACCAGCGCCCCGGCCAGCCGGCGGATGGGGCGCCGCCCGACGACCTCGTGCTCCGCCCAGCCCTGCGCGAGGAGGAACAGCGCCGGACCGCCCAGCACGATGACGGCCGTCGGCAACGTGCCCTCGCCGGTGGGGTGGGCGATGACCAGTTCGAATCCGACCGCGGTGATCAGCACGCTGGCGACCGTCACGAGGTGGACGTAGGTCGCCCTCTCGCCGAGTCGCGCCGGGGTCTGCGATTCGCGGATCGCCGCGGGGAGCCGGTGTCCGGAGCGGTGGAAGTAGATCCGCCAGAACAGCACGGTGACAGCGAACGCGACGACGAAGCCGGCGACCTCCGCGGGGGTCATCGGGGCCGCGCTGGAGGCCAGGCCGATCACCAGGATCGCCTCGCCGAGCGCGATCAGGAACACCTGCTGGTAGCGCTCGACCAGGTGAACGCCGTTGATCACCCACTGGTTCACCCGGGAGGCGCCGAGCCGGGGTATCGGCCAGCCGGTGGCGAACCCGACGTACTCGACGGTCAGGGCGCCGGCCCAGACCGCGGGCCGGGCGTGCTCGCTCACGGCGGCCCCGACGAGCCAGGGCACCGCGGCGACGGCCGTCCAGATCGTGATGCGGGTCGTCACCAGCCGTCGCGGGTGGCCGCGCAGCGCCAGGGTGAGCGCGAGCGGCCGGCCGAGCTGGATGGTGACGTAGGTGCCGGCGAACAGTACGGCTCGACCGCCGAACGCGTGGGGCATCGCGATGGCAAGGACGAGCGCGCCGAACATGACCACGATCACCAACGCCTGGACGAACGCCAGCGCCGGGTCGTAGAGGCTGGTGACCCAGGCCGCCAACATCCAGATCAACCAGAGCAGCAGGAAGAAGAACAGCGCCTCGACGGCGCCCGCCAGCACGTCGCGATCGGGCTCGCGGGCGTTCAACTCGCTGATCAGCCGTTGTGCCACCCGGGTGAGGGCGAAGACGAAGGCCAGGTCGAAGAAGAGTTCGAGGAACGCCGCCCGGGGTGAGGCCACCGGATCCCGCAGAAGCCGTGCCGTCCACGCGTCCGACATCCGGTACACCCCTCGGGCATCAACGATCTTTCGGACGGGGGGTTGCGCGCGATCCGCCCAGTGCGAGGGTTCCTATAGTCGGGTGGTGGGCACGGAACAGGTACGCCAGGCGTACGCCTCGGTCGCGGATCTCTACATCGAACTGTTCGGCACGCGTGCGAAGGTGGACGCCGACGATCTCGCCCTCATCGCCCGGCACCTGGGGGGCCGACCCGGTCCGGTGCTCGACCTGGGCTGCGGCCCGGGTCACTTCACCGACTACCTTCGGTCGCTGGGCGTCGACGCCACGGGCATCGACGTGGTCCCCGAGTTCATCGCCCACGCGCGGGCGACCCACCCCGGCGGCAGCTACCGCCTCGGGTCGCTTGACGACCTCGACGTCGCCGACCACTCCGTCGCCGGCATCCTGGCCTGGTACTCGCTGATCCACCTGCCGCCGCAGCGCCTCGACGGCGTGCTCACCGCGTTCCGGCGTGCCCTGGCCCCGTCCGGAAGGTTGGTGCTGGGCCTCTTCGCCGGCGACGAGGTCGACGCCTTCGACCACAAGGTCACCACCGCCTACCGGTGGCCCGTCGACGAGATCTCCGAGCGACTGACGCGAGCCGGCTTCACGGAGGTCGAGCGCCTGGAGCGCCCCGACGGCGGCGTCCATCGGCCGCACTACGCCATCGCGGCGGTCGCCACCGAAGGGTGAGCGGGCGGCACCGTCCTCAGCTGTGGGGCTAGGAGTCGCCTGTTCCGTGGCGCAGTTGGGCGAAGGCCTGGTCCGCCTCGACTATCGCCTCGGGTTGCACATCGTGCGCGGTCCGCCCATCGGCGATCCTCTGCCAGTTGGTCCGGGCCAGGACGCGGTGAACCGCGATCACCTGGGCGGCCTGCAGTCGGGCTCCGATGCCCGGACCGAGGACGGCGGCCAGTGCGTCCTCGTCGTCGAGCAGGTACTGCGTGAGCCGTCCCGCCAGGCTCGGGGTGGTGAACACCAGCCGATGAAACGCCACCACCTCGGGATGATCATTGAGACCGGTGACCGGCTCGAAGCGATCGAGACCGGCTCGGAAATGCCTGTGCAGCGCCGTCAGGGGCGCGATGTCGGGCCCACGGTCGCGTACCACTCGCGCGGCCTCACCGTTGTGGTCCGCGAAACGGTGCAGGACCAGGTCTTCCTTGGTGGCGAAGTAGCGGAACAGGGTCGGTTTCGACACCTCGGCCGTGGCGGCGATGTCGGAGACCGACACCTGCTCGAACCCGCGCGCCAGGAACAGCGAGATCGCCGCATCGGCGATCGCGTCCCGCGTTCGCAGCTTCTTGCGGGCGCGTAGCCCGACCGGCTCCATCACCGTGCCAGACTAACATTCGTTACCGGGTTGCTTTTTTAACCCAGTAACGGTTTCATGGGGGCATGGAACAGGTAGACACCGCGCTGCACTCCGTCAACGATGGCGAGATTGCCATGACACCCGCAGGAGGACCTCCGGTACTTGTCACAGGGGCGACCGGCCGCGTCGGACGCGGCGTCGTCGACCTGCTGACCGATGCGGGCGTGCCGGTCCGTGCCCTCGTGCGCCGCTCCGAGACGGCGGCGACGCTGCCCACCACCGTCGATATCGTCACCGGCGATCTCACCGTGCCCGAGTCGCTCGACGACGCACTGCACGGCGTCAGTACGGTCTTCCTGGTCTGGACCGCTCCTGCGCAGACCGCGGCGGCCGTCGTGGAGCGGCTGGCCGCCCAGGCGCAGCGGGTCGTCTACCTGTCCGCACCACACCAGACCCCGCACCCGTTCTTCCAGCAACCGAACCCGATGGCGGCGTTGCACGCGGAGATCGAGCGGCTCATCTCGGCCGCCGGACTCGACTCGACGATCATCCGACCAGGGATGTTCGCGTCGAACGCCCTCTCCTGGTGGGCAGCCGCCATCCGCGGCGACGGCGTGGTCCGGTGGCCGTACGGCGCGGCCGAGACGGCGCCCGTCGACGACCGAGATGTGGCCGAGGTCGTCGCGCGGACCCTGTACGAGGACGGGCACGCAGGCGGTGACTACGTCCTGACCGGCCCCGAATCACTCAGTCAGGCCCAACAGGTGAGCATCATCGGTGACACGCTGGGCCGCCCGATCACGTTCGAGGAACTGTCGCCCGACGACTTCCGACGCCAGACTCCGGAAACCGCACGCTCGGCGGTGGACATGCTCCTGGCCGCCTGGGACGCCACGACG
This sequence comes from Micromonospora lupini str. Lupac 08, assembly GCF_000297395.2. Classification (GTDB taxonomy): domain Bacteria; phylum Actinomycetota; class Actinomycetes; order Mycobacteriales; family Micromonosporaceae; genus Micromonospora; species Micromonospora lupini. The sequence goes on from NZ_HF570108.1 coordinate 4,530,237, forward strand.
GGACACCCGGCATACGTGACATCCACGATATTCGACATCCTCGGTACACCACCGCGAACGTTCCGCCAGTGGGTAGCCGACCACGCCACCGCCTTCACCGGGGACCCCCACCCGGCGAACCCGTGACCACCCTCGGCATCACCTGACCTGCTCACTCGGGTCGCGCGCAGCGGACACCGCGAGGAACCCTCAGCCGACGCTAAGACCGCTGTCACGGCCCGTTCCTAGCGTGTGCGGGCATGGCGACACCACACGTATCCGTGCCGACGACCGCCACCCGAGCGGCCGACGCCGCAGCCTGGTTGAGCTGCGTCGCGCCCCGCCCGGCCGCTCGGCTGCGGCTGGTGTGCCTGCCGTACGCCGGCGCCGGCGCTGCCGCGTACCGGCCCTGGGCCAGTCTGCTGGGCGACGACGTGGAGCTGTGGACCGCGCAGTTGCCCGGCCGTGAGCGTCGGTTGGCCGACCCGCCGCTGAGCACGATGGACGAGCTGGCGCCCCCACTTGTCGACGCGATCGTCGAGCGGGTGCGGGCGCCGTTCGCGATCTTCGGGCACAGCATGGGCGGCCTGATCGGGTACGAGGTGGCTGCCCGCCTGGTCGCGCGGGGCGGCCCCGTACCGCGGCGTCTGGTGGTCTCGGCGGCCCGCCCGCCGCGAAACGCCGCGCCGCTCGGCGCGGCGCACCGCCTCGACGACGCGGCGCTGACGCGGTGGCTGCACGACCTTGGCGGAATCCCCGACGAGGTGCTCGCCGACCCGGGCCTGCTGGAGCTGATCCTTCCCACGGTGCGGGCCGACCTGACGGTGGTGGCGTCGTACCGGCCGGCGATCGTGCCGCCGCTGCCGCTGCCGGTGGACGCGGTGGCGGCGGCCGACGACCCGCTGGTCAGCCCGGACGAGGTCGCCGGCTGGGCGGCCTGCACCGACTCAGGTTTCTCGCTGACCGTCGTGCCCGGGGGTCACCTCTACCTGCACGACTCTCCTCCCCCGCTGTCCCGCCTGCTCGGCGGCGGGCCGGCCACCGACCGCGCGTACGTCGAAGGGGCCACCCGATGACCCAGGACCTGCACCCGGACCTCGCCGACCTCACCCCCGAGCAGCGGGAGCTGCTGGCCCTGCGCCTGCGCCAGACCCGTGCCAGCCAGGCCCGCGCCGGCCGCCCCGACACCGACGCGACGCCGGCCACGGTGGACTACCCGCTCTCGTTCACCCAGGAGCAGCTCTGGTTCCTGGACCGGCTGGAGCCGGGCACGCCTGTCTACAACGTGCCCTTCGCGGAACGGATCAGCGGGCCGCTGGACGTCGCGGCGCTGCACCGGGCGGTCAACGCGGTGGTGGCCCGACACGACGCGCTGCGCATCGTGTTCGCGTCCGTCGACGGCGTCGTCACCCAGCGGGTGTCGGACGCCCTGGAGGTGCCGCTCCCGGTCCTCGACCTGACGGCGGTGCCGGAGTCGGAGCGGCAGGCGGCGGTCGACCGGGAGGTCGCCGCGCACGCGGCGGTCACCTTCGACCTCACCAGCGGGCCGCTGCTCGCCGTACGGCTGCTCGCCCTCGCCGCCGACGAGCACCTGCTGTTGGTGACCGCCCACCACATCGTCTTCGACGCCTGGTCGGCGGGCGTGTTCGTCGAGGAGCTGGTGAGCTGGTACGGCGAGTTCGCCGCCGACGTGCCGGCCGGGCTGCCCGCGCTGCCCACCCGGTTCGTCGCGCACGTCGCCGCCCGCCGCCGGCCGGAGGCCGAACGGGAGCTGGCCGGTCACCTGGCGCACTGGCGGGAACGGCTCGCCTCGGCGCCGGCCCGCTCGACGCTGCCACCGGACCGCCCCCGGCCGCCGGTGCAGACCCACCGTGGCCGCAGCCTGCCGTTCACCGTCGACGCCGAGGTGACCGAAGCCCTCGCCGGGCTGGCCCGGGGCGCCGGGGCCACAGTCAACGCGGTGGTCCTCGCCGGACTGACCGCCCTGCTGCGGCAGGCCACCGGCCAGGACGACCTGCTGCTCGGCATGCCCGCCGCCGGCCGGGCGAGCACCGACCTGGAACCGCTGATCGGCTGCTTCGCCACCATGCTGGTGCTGCGGGTGGACACCGGCGGCGACCCGAGCGTGCGCGACCTCGTCCGGCGGGTGCACCGCACGGTCAGCGAGGCGTACGCGCACCAGGAGGCCCCGTACGCGCGGGTGGTGGAGGAGGTCCGGCCGGTCCGCGACCCCAGCGTGAACCCGCTGTTCCAGGTGCTGGCCACGATGACCGACGGCGGGGTGCGGGAGCGGCAGGCCGCCGGAGTCACCTTCCGGCCGGTGCCCGCGGAGAGCGGCCTCACCGACTTCGACCTGTTCGTCAGCCTGACCGTCCAGGGTGACCGGATCGAGGGTGCTGTCGACTTCAACGCCGACCTGTACCTCGACGAGACCATTGCCGCGACTGTGGGCCGGCTGCCGGAGCTGCTGCGCGCCATGGCGGACGCACCGGACCGACAGCTGTCGGAGGTGACCGGCCTGCGCCGGCACCGCATCGCCCTGGCGGCCACCTTCACCGTGGACCCGCTGCGCGACCCGGTGGAGTTCTGGCTGCGCTTCCTGCGCGTACCCGCGTCGGTGGAGCTGGCCGGGTACGGCCAGTTGGTGGCCCACCTGCTGGCCGGGCCGACGGCCGACGCCACGGTCTGCCTGCTGCGGTGGGAGGACTGGCTGCGCCGGCAGGACGAAACCGCCGGCGAGGCGGCCCTGGACGCGGCGATGGACGACCTGGACGCGGCGGTGGCCGCGTACCGGCGGCGGACCAATGCCCCGCTGCTGCTTGTGGTCTGCCCGGCGTCGCCGGGCGCCGCCGGTCGGCACGGCGAGCGGTCCGGCCGGCTCGACGACAGGCTTGCCGCGTTGGCGGCCCGCACCCCGGGGGTCCACGCGGCCTGGGCGACCGACCATGCCGGCGCCTACCCGGTGACGCCTGTGAACGACGAGCGCGCGGACGAGTTGGGCCACGTGCCGTACACGGGCGAGTACTTCGCTGCGCTGGGCACGATCGTGCTGCGTGAGCTGCGGCGCCTCGTGGGCCAGCCCCGCCGGCTGGTGCTCGTCGACGGCGAGCGGCTGCCGCTCGACCGGATCACCGACGCGCTGCCCGTTCACGAGGTGCGGCCGTTCTCGGCCGACGCGTTGTCCGACGCCGACCCGGCCACCACTGTGGTGCTCGACACCGACGCGGAGGCCGTCGCGGCGCTGCGCGAGGCGTACCCGGGCGTGCTGGCGCTGGCCGTGCCCGCCGGGTGGGACGAGCTGCGCCGGCTGCTCGCCCACGTCTGGCCGCTTGACCCACAGGCACCGGGGACTGCCACCGGGGCGAGCGGGCTGCGGACGACGATCGGGGCGGAGCGGGCCGCGTACGTCGTCGAGGAGTTGAGCACCGCCGCGGCGATCGCCGACCGCAGCCGCCCGGCCCCGGCGCGCGTCGACGCGGCCGACGAGGAGATCGTCGCGCCGCGCACCCCGACCGAGGAGCGACTGGCCGGTCTCTGGGCCGCCGCGCTCGGCGTCGAACAGGTAGGCGTGACAAGCGACTTCTTCCACCTCGGCGGACACTCGCTGCTCGCCACCGGCCTGCTGTCGCAGGTGCAGGCCGAGTTCGGCCGGGAGGTGTCGCTCTACACCCTGTTCACCAACCCGACAGTGGCCGGGCTCGCCGCCGTGCTGGACGCCGACCCGGACGCCACCGCGCTCGCCCCGCTCACGCCCGCCCCGGCCGGCACACCGACGGTGGCGTCCTCGGCGCAGGTGCGGCTCTGGGCCCTCGACCAGCTCGGCGACGACGTCGTCCGGCACAACACCACGGCCGCCGTCGAGCTGCGCGGCGACCTCGACACGACGTCGCTGCGCCGGGCGTTCGACGACGTGCTGGCCCGGCACGACGTGCTGCGGACCACCTTCTCCGACCGGGGCGGCGAACCGGAACCCGTCGTGCGCCCGCACGTCGACCCGTGGCTGGAGACGCTGGACCTGACCGGTCTGGCGGCGGCGAAGCAGGCCCGGGCGCTGCGCCGGGCGGCGGCCGAGCTGGCCGCGCACCGGTACGACCTGAACGCCGGCCCGCTGGTGCGGGCCCGCCTGCTGCGGCTGCCGGACCAGCGCTGGCACCTGCTGCTCGGCATGCACCACATCGTCTGCGACAACACCTCGTGGAGCATCCTGCTCGACGACCTCGCCGCCCGGTACGCCCACCACGCCACGGGCGTCGACCGGCCGCTGCCGCCGCTGCCGGTGCAGTTCGCCGACTACACCCGACACCAGCGCGACTGGTTGGCGTCGACCGCCGTCGAGCCGCACCTGACGTACTGGCGGGAGCGGCTGGCCGACGCGCCGCCGCTGCTGGACCTGCCCACCGACCACCCCCGACCCGCGGAGCGCTCGGACGTCGCCGGCTACCAGGCGCAGCGGCTGGGCGCCGGGCTCGGCGCGGCGGTGCGGGAGCTGGCCCGGGCGGAGGGGGTCACCCCGTTCGCCGTGCTGCTTGCCGGTTTCGCCGCCCTGCTGCACGCCGAGAGCGGGCAACCGGACCTGGTGCTCGGCGCGCCCACCGCCGGCCGGGAACGCGCCGAACTCGCCCCGCTGATCGGCTGCTTCGCCGACCTCCTGCCGCTGCGGATGGACGTCGGCGGCCGACCCACCTTCCGACAGTTGGTGACCCGGGCGTACCGCACGGCGCGGGAGGCGTACCGGCACCAGGGGCTGCCGTTTGCGACGATCGTGGAGGCGCTGCGGCTGCCCCGGCAGGCCGCGTACCACCCGCTGTTCCAGTGCGTGCTCAACGTCCTGGACGGCGCCGACGAGCTGCCGGAGTTCGCGGGGCTGGCCGCCACACCTGTCGACGTGCCGAGCGTCGGCGTCGACTTCGACCTCTTCCTCAGCGTCACCTGGCAGGGCGAGGACCTGCACGCCGACCTGGCGTACCGGGCCGACCTGTTCGGGCCGGAGCGGATGGTCCGGCTGCTGACCGGGCTCGCGAAGGTGCTCGACGAGGGAGTTCGCCGACCGGACGCCCCGCTCGGCGGGGGACGGCGCGCGCCGGCGCCCCGCCGCCTCGCCCCGCCGGCACCCCGGCTGGTCGTCGGCGGGACCGTCGAGGTGCCGGGGCTGGCGGCGACCGTCCGCTTCTGGACCGGGCTGCTCGGCCTGCCGCACGCCCTCGAACAGCTCGCGCCCGGCGCGCTGCTGCGGCTGCTGCGCGACCCGGCCGCCGGCCTGGCGACCGGCCGACGGGACCACAACGTGCTGGTGCTGCGCTGGGAGGACCGGCTCACACCCGGCCCGCTCGGCGCGGGCATCGTCGGGCTGCGCGACTTCTGCACCGAACTGCTGGCGGCGCTTGACGTCCACCGGGGACACAGCGCGGCGGCGCTGACGATCGTGGTGTGCCCGCCGTCGCCGCCGTACCGGACGTCGCCGTGGAGCGCGGTCCTCGCGGAGCTGACCGCGCGGTTGGCCGAGGCCCGGCCGGACGTCGACGTCGTCGCGGTCGAGGCGTGGGCGCGGCGCTACCGGGTGCCGGAGCTGTTCACCGGTGACGCCTGGTCACCGGAGCTGGCGGCGGTCACCGCGACGCTGCTGGTGCGACGGGCGGTGCGGCACCCGACCCTGGGCCGGCTCGTCGTACCGGCCGGGCCCGCGCACCGGCAGGCCGAGCTGGCCCGGCTGCTCGCGGCCCAGGCCCGGTCCGGGCGCGAGGTGCTGCTCACCACGACGCCGCGGGGCGCGGAGCTGTCCGCCCTGATCACCGCCGGGATCATCGGGTACGCCCCGACCCCTCCCACCGACGCGGCCACGCTGGTCCTGCACCCGGCCACCGAACCTGCGCCACCGGACGCCCCGGCGCTGCCCTTCGACCCGGCGGACGGGCCGGTGGACGTCCTCCGTGGCCTGTGGTCCCTCGACGCGGCCGTCTCCGGTGCCGCCGACGCGCCTGTCGACCGGATTCCCGCCGGCCTGCTCGCCGAGGTGGCCACCGAGCTGGGCGACGCGGTGGCGCTGCGCCTCGCGGTCACCGACGGGTACCGACGCTCGGCCGACCGGGCCGCCGCCGCGCCGCGCACCGACCGGGAACGTCAGCTCGTGGCGATCTGGTCGGAGCTGCTGCGCACCAACCAGCTCGGCATCAACGACGACTTCTTCGCCGCCGGCGGTGACTCGCTGCTCGCGATGCAGCTCGTCGCCCGCTGCGCGACGGCCGGCATCCAGGTCACCCCGCGGCAGCTCGTACGCCACCCCACGGTCGCCGAGCTGGCCGCCAGTCTGGGTGACTCGGCCCCGAGCGGGACGGTGACGCCTGACGCCGAGCAGGGCGCGGTGCACGGCGACGCGCCGCTGACCGGCGCGCAGCGCTGGTTCACCGACCTGGTCGCCCCCACCATGGGCCGGCCCGCCCTGTTCAACCACCCCTACTACCTTGAGTTGGCCCGCCCGCTGCCGGCCGAGCTGGTCCGCGAGGCGGTCCGCCGGCTGGTGGCCCAGCACGACGCGCTGCGGCTGCGCCTGACCCGCCAGCCGGACGGGAGCTGGCGTCAGCACCACGCCGACCCCGCCGACGCCGTCCCGTTCGTCAGCCACGACCTGACCGGCCTTCCGGTCGACGAGCGGGAGGCCGCCGTCGAGGCCCGCTGCGCCGAGGCGCAGACCGGCCTGGACCTCACCGCCGGACCGCTGGCCCGGGTGGCGCACTTCCGGCTCGGCCCGGAGCTGCCCGACCGGCTGCTGCTCGTCAACCACCACCTGGTCGTCGACGCGGTCTCCCGGGGCGTGCTCCTCGCCGACCTGGAAACGCTCTGCGACCAGCTCGAACGCGGGGTCGAGCCGGCGTTGCAGGCGAAGACCACGTCGTACCGCGCCTGGGCGCGGTGGCTAGCCGAGTACGCGGGCTCCGCGGCGCTGCGCGAGCAGGTGCCGTTCTGGCTGGCGCAGGCCGACGACGGAGTGCTCCCCCGGCTGGCCGACGAGCCGACTGCCGCGCCGTTCCGCCTCGGTGACCTGGGCCTGGCCAGCGTGACCCTGGACGAGGCGGCGACCCGCGGGCTGCACGCCGCCGCCCGCCGACTGCGGGCCAGCGTGCGGGACCTGCTCGTGTGGGCAGTGGTGGCGACACTGGCGGGGCGTACCGGCGGCGCGGTCACCGTCGCCACGACCGGCCACGGCCGCGAACCGCTCTTCGACGACGTGGACGTCAGCCGCACCACGGGCTGGTTCCAGGTGCTCTACCCCCTGCGACTGGAACTGCCCGCCACCGCCGACGCGGCCCGCTCGGTCCGCTCGGTGATCCGCCAGCTCGGCCGGGTCCCGGACAACGGCATCGGATACGGCCTGCTGCGGTACCTGTGCCCGGACGAGGACGTCCGTGCCCGGTTGGCCGCGACGCCGCCGCCGCTGGTCGCGGTCAACTACATGGGCGGCTTCGGCTTCGACGACGTCGCCCCGGCCAACCAGCTCCTCGACGTCTGCGCGGCGCCGTTCGGGCCGACCGAGGACCCCGACGGGCACTGGCCCTTCCCCTTCGACGTGACGGGGTCGCTCACCGGCCCCGAGCTCCGCGTCGACCTGAGCTACGCCACTCCGGCCTTCCGGCCGGAGACCGCTGAGAACCTGCTCGACGGCATCCGGACCAGCCTGTTGCGCCTGGCCGGACACCACGGGCAACCGCCACGGCAGTAGGAGGAGACCCCCATGGCGTTCCGACGCCCGTCCCGGTTCGCCGGGTTCACCACGATCTGGTTCGGCCAGCTGCTGTCGGCGCTCGGCACCCGGATGACGAACTTCGCCCTGAGCATCTGGGTGTGGGACGCCACCGGCCGGGCCTTCGACCTGACCATGCTCATGGCGTTCGCGTTCGGCGCGACAGTGATCTTCAGCCCGATCGCCGGCGCGCTCGTCGACAGGTGGGGACGACGACTGACAATCGTGCTCAGCGACGTCGGGTCGGCGGTCACCACTGCCGTCGTGCTGCTGCTGTTCCTCACCGGCTCGGTCGAGGTGTGGCACCTGTACCTGGTCAACCTGGTCACCGGCGCGTTCCTCGCGTTCCAGCTACCGGCGTACCAGGCGACCATCACGGTGATGATGGAGAAGGGCCAGTACCCGAGGGCCAACGCGATGATGTTCGCGGTCCGGACCATCCCGGTGATCTTCGCCCCCGGCTTCGCCGCCGCGCTGCTCGGCCTCATGGACATCAAGGTCATCCTGTTCGTTGACGCGCTGTCCTACCTGGTGGCGATCGGCGCGGTGCTCCTGGTGAAACTGCCGCCCATCCCCCGCTCGACGCAGCAGGACGAGGGCGGCTTCTGGTACGACACGATCTACGGCTTCCGCTACATCCTGGCCAGTCGGGCGTTCACCGGGCTGGAGGCGATCATGTTCGCCATCAACGTGCTCGCCGCTGTCGGCTTCGCCCTGCTGGTGCCACAGATCCTGGCCCGCACCGACAGCAGCACCAACGCGGTCGGCCTGGTGCAGACCATCGGTGCGGTGGGCGGTGTGGTCGGCGCGCTGCTGCTCGGCCTGCTGCCCAACACCCGCCACAAGATCCGCCGGATGCTCATCGCCATCCTGGTCTTCAGCGTCCTCGGGCGGATCATCTACGGCGTCGGGGACAGCGTCATCGTCTGGTCCGTCGCCCTGCTCTTCCTGCACCTGTCCATCCCCTTCATCGACGGGTACGCCCAGTCGGTGTGGCAGGAGAAGGTCGAGCCGTCACACCAGGGCCGGGTCTTCGCCGCCCGCCAGTTCATCGAGGACCTGGCGTACCCCGGCGGCACGGCGCTGGCCGGCATCGCCGCGGACCGCTGGTTCGAGCCGATGATGCGCGACGGCGGGCCCGGGGTGCCGTACTTCGGCTGGCTCGTCGGCAGCGGGCCCGGCGCCGGAATGGGCCTGATCTTCGTGATCGTGGGCCTGTTCGGCATCGGCGTGGCCGCCGCCGGGTTCGCCTCGCCGAGCATCCGCCGGATGGAGGTCGACCTGCCCGACTACGACGAGCCGACCGACCCGCCGGCCCCGCTCCCGTCGCCGAGCGGCACCGAGGAGCTGACCGACGACCGCGCGGTGGTGGCGAAGTGACGCTCACCGAGGTGGTGGCCGGGGTCCTGGAGGTCGACCCGGCCGAGGTGACCGACGAGTCCGGGCCGGAGACCATCGGCACCTGGACCAGCCTGCGGCACCTGCAACTGGTGGTGACCCTGGAGGAGGTCTACGGGCTCTCCTTCGTCTTCGAGGAGATCCGCGACGTGCGCAGCGTCGGTGAACTGCGGACCGTGCTGCGCGCCAAGGGCACGGAGACCCGATGAGCGCCGTTCTGTTCGCCCGCCGCACCCGCTGGCAGGCGCTCACCCGCCAGCCGCCGGCGCCGGCCCTGCGCGTGGCGCTGCTGGCGAGCTACACGGCGGACCCGCTGGTGCCGTACCTGGGCCTGGGCCTGCACGACACCGGCCTGCCCGCCATGCTCGCCGTCGGCCCGTTCCAGCAGGTCGTCCAGCAGTGCCTCGCCACCGACGGCTTCCTCGCCGAGGCGCGACCCGACGTGCTCGTGGTGGCGCAGCGCCTGGAGGAGGCCGGCGATCCCGGCCCGTCCGGCGACGCGTGGGCGGCGGAGCTGCTGGCCGGGGCGGAAGCGGCCGTCACCGCCGCGCGCCGCCACGGCGCCCTGCTGGTGTACGTCCTACCGCCCGTCCCCGCCTCCCGCTACGGGCCGGCCGACGCGATGCACGCCGACGGGGTGACCGCCAGCGCCACCGCCGTCCGGCAACGGCTGCGCGACCGGCTGGCCGGCGACCCGTGGGTGCTGCTGGTCGACGCCGACGAGGCGGTACGGGCCGTCGGAGACGAGCGGGCGTACCACCCGGCGTTGTTCCGGTTCGCGAAGGTGCCGTACACCGAGGAGGTCTTCGCGCGGCTCGGCACCACCACCGCCGCCCTGGTGGGCTGCTGGTTCGGCGCGGGCTGCCGGGCGCTGGTCCTCGACGGCGACGGGCTGACCGGTGGCGCCGTCCACCTGCTGCCGGCGCTGCGTGACCTGCGCGCCGCAGGCGTACGGGTGGCGCTGCGGGCCACCGGCGTCGACTGGTGGTCGAGCGCCGACGCCACGGACCTGCTGAGCGTGCTCGACGGCTGGGTCACCGACGACCGGCCCCGGGCCGACCAGCTCGCCGAGATCGCCGACGAGCTGGACGTCGCACCGGCCCAGCTCGTGCTGGCCGGCACCGGCCCGGCGCAGTCACCGCCGCGGCACGTCGCGCTCGGGCCCGACCCGGCCGGCTGGTCGGACGAGCTGCGGGCGGCGGGACTGACCGACCGGCTCCCGGCCCGACGGTGGAGCGGCGGCACCTCCCGACCCGCCGTCACGCCCACCGAGCTGTCCCTGGACGACTTCGTGGCCGGCCTGGACGTGCACGTCGACTACCGGCCGGTGACCGCCGACGGCGTCGCCGAGGTCGCCGAGGTGGTCGCCCGCGCGCACGACTTCGCGCTGGCGCCCGCCCCACCGGCCGCCGCGCTGGCCGAGCGGGCCGCCGACCTGCTGGCGATCCGGGTACGCGACCGGCTCGGCGACTACGGCACCTCGGGCCTCGTGGCGCTGGACCGGGCCGGCGATCGTTGGACCGTCGACGTCTTCTCCCTCTCCTGCCCGGTGCTCGGCAAGGGCGTCGAGGCGGAAGTGCTGCGGGAGCTGACCCGGCGTGCCGGCGCGGCCGGCGTCGGCGAGGTGCGCGTGCGCTGGGCCGACACGGGCCGCAACGGCACCGCCCGGCGCTTCCTGTCCGAGCTGGACGGTGTGGCACCCGCCGACCCCCGGGTCCGGCTGCGCGCCGCCCACACCGACGCCGACAACGACGCGACGGCGGTGCGGGCCGGGACGACGACCACGACGCACCGGGCCACAACGGACCGCGCCACGGCGGACCGGACGACGACGGACCGGACGGCGACGGACCGGACGACGGCGGTGCGGCGATGAGCGGCCCGCCGGTCGGCCTCGGGGTGGCCGCCCTCGCCCACGTGCTCGGCGAGCCTGTCGACGTGGCGGCGGCCGCCGCCGCGTACACCCAGGATCTGGACCGTCTGCGGTCCTGGGAGTACCGCGCCTTCCACCGGGCCGGCCCCGGCGTCGGGGTGACCGACCTGGCGGTGGTGGCCGGCGGCACGGCCCTGGACCGCGCCGGGCTGTCCGCCGCCGACGTGGACCTGGTGGTGCTGGCCATCCCCGACCTGGCCGAGTACCTCTACTGGGACCCGGCCGCGCACACCCAGGCCCGCCTCGGCGCGCACCGGGCGGAAGCGGTGCTGCTCAACCAGGCGTGCGGCGGTGGGGTGGCCGCGTTCGACACGGTGGCCGGGCGGTTCGCCACCCACCCCGAGTACCGGACGGCGCTGCTGATCGGCGCGAACCGGGTGTGCGAGCCGTACTGGAACCGGATGGAGGTCAACACAAGCGTCTTCTCCGACGGAGCGGCGGCGGCCGTGCTGGTGCGCGATCACGACAGGTGCCGCTGGTTGGCCACCGAGACGATCACCGACGGCCGGTACGCGGGCTTCATGCGCATGCCCGTCGGCGGTGCGGCGCAGCCGTTCACCCCGGACGGCGGCACCCCCCGCGTCGGCGACCCGGCCGACCGGCTCAACGAGTTCTTCGCCGGGGACGTACGCCGGATGTTCCGGTTCGTCGCCACCATCCGGGAGCGCAACCGGCAGGTCGTGGAGGCGGCGTGCGCCCGGGCCGGCGTGACGCTTGCCGACGTCAGCCGGTTCGTGCACTTCCACGACAACGCCCGGCAGTTCGCCGAGTTGGCCAAGGACCTCGGCGTGGAGCTGGAGCGGACGAACGTCGAGCTGGCCCTCGCCCACGGCCACATCGGCTGCGCCGACCAGCTCATCGGCCTGGAACGCCACCTCGACAGCGGCGAGCTGACCGACGGCGACCTGGTCGCCCTGACCAGCACCGGCAGCGGCATGCACTGGGTCTGCACCCTGCTGCGGGTCTGACCTGCCGCACCCACCGACGGGAGCACCGTGCCGGCCCGTCGACGACCACCCCGCCCGGCGGGAGAGGAAGGACACCGACCATGCGAGACGAGGAGGTCCTGCACCGGATCCGCCGGCTGCGCCGACCCGACGCGGCCGCCGACCCGGAGCTGGCGCCCGGCCTGGTCCACCTGGACGACGCGGCGGTCACCGTCGTCGCGTCCGCCGGTCGGCTGCTCGCCGACGTGCCCGTCGAGAAGCTGGCCAGCCCCGACTTCCCGCTGCGCCCACTGCGGGTGGCGGTCACCGGCACGTTCACGCCCGGCACGCTGGAACCGCTGCTGCGGGTGGCGCTGCTGCGCATCGGCATCGCCGCCGAGATCCACGTCTCCGGCTTCGACCAGCTCGTGCTCGACCTCAGCGATCCACGCTCGGCGCTCGCCGAGTTCCGACCCGACGTCACGCTCTGCCTGCTGCACGACGGCTGGTTCCTGCCCGCCGAGTGGGACCCCGGCGACCTGGCCGGCCTCGCCGACGTGCTCGGCGAACGGGCCGGCGTGCTCGCCGCCGCGCTGCGCGGATACGCCACGCGCACCGAGGGCGCGGTGCTGCTGCACACCGTGCCGCTGTCCCCACTGGAGCACCGCAGCCTGGTCAGCTTCCGCGGTCGGGCCGAGCTGGGGCGGATCTGGCGGGAGCTGAACTCCCAGCTGCTGGAGCTGGGCGAGCGGGACACGACGTACACACTGGATCTGGAGACGCTGCTGGTGGACCACGACGGCCCGGTACGCGACGAGCGCCTGTACCGGTTCGCCAGCATGGCGTGGACGCCCACTGTGGAACGCCGGTACGCGCACGAGGCCGCCACCTTCTGCCGCGCGGTCCTCGGGCGGACGGCGAAGGTGCTCGCGCTGGACCTGGACAACACCCTCTGGGCGGGCGTGCTCGGCGACGACGGGCTCACCGGCATCCGGCTGGGCACCGACTATCCCGGCAACTGCCACCGTGACGTGCAGCGCCGCGCCCTGGCGCTGCGCCGGCAGGGCGTACTGCTCGCGGTGTGCAGCAAGAACGACCCCGACCTGGTGACCGAGGCGTTCGCGCAGCACCCGGACCTGCTGCTGCGCTCCGACGACTTCGTCGCCCAGGCGGTGAACTGGGGGCGCAAGGACGAGAACCTGCGCCAGCTCGCCGCCACCCTCAACCTGGGCCTGGACGCCGTCGTGTTCGCCGACGACAGCCCGTTCGAGTGCGAGCTGGTACGCCGCGAGCTGCCGACCGTGCGGGTGGTGGAGCTGGCCGGCGACCCGGCGGGCTTTCCCACCAGGCTGCTCACCGAGGGGCACTTCACCGTGCTGGCCACCGGCGCCACCGACCGTGAACGCACCGAGCTGTACCGGGCCCGCGCCGGGCGGGAACGCTTCGCCGCCACGTTCGACTCGGCGGCCGACTACCTGCACGAGCTGAAGCTGCGCGTCACCGTCCGCGAGGTCGACGAGCACAGCCTGCCCCGGGTCGCGCAGCTCGGGCTGCGCACCAACCAGTTCACCATGACCGAACGCGCGCACACCGAGGCGCAGACCCGGACGCGCGCCGGCTCCCCCGACCACCTGGTGCTCACCGTCGAGGTGACCGACCGGTTCGGCGCCGAAGGGCTGGTGGGCGGCCTGTGGCTGAGCCGGGACGACCCGGACGCCTGGGTGATCGAGAACTTCGTGCTCAGCTGCCGGGTCTTCTCCCGGGGCGTCGAGCAGGCGGCGCTGCACCGGGTGGCCGAGCTGGCCCGAGCCGCCGGCGCGACCCGGCTGGAGGCCCTGTTCCGGCCCACCGCCCGCAACAAGCCCGGCGGGGCCGTCTGGCCCGCCGCCGGCTTCACAGTGGCATCCGTCGACGACGGCACCACCCGGCACGTGTTGCCGCTGCACCCCCCGCCCCGGCTGCTGCCGGCGTGGATCGCCCTGGAGGAGGGAGACATCCGTGCCTGACCTGTTCACCACCGTCGCGGACCTCATCGAGCAGGTCGCGGACGTACCGGCCGAGGAGATCTCGCCCGACGTCCGGTTCGCGTCGCTTGCCAACTGGACCAGCCTGGAGGCGCTGCGTCTGCTCTCCGCGCTGGAGGACGACCTCGGCGTACGCCTGGACCTGCGGGCGTACCTGGCGGTGACCGCGGTCGGTGAGCTTGTCGACCTGGTCGCCGGCGAGCTGGACGGGGCGACCCGGTGACCGCCACCCGCACCGAGGCGCCGACGATCGCGCCGACCCGGCTCGCCGACGCCGACCTGGACCTGTTGCTGCTGATCCGGCACTTCGAGCTGGCGCTGCTGGACATGTTCGGCCGGGGTGAGCTGCACGGCACCACCCACACCTGCCTCGGGCAGGAGTACGTGCCGGTGGCGCTGCGCCCGCTGCTCACCGACGACGACTTCGTGTTCAGCAACCACCGGGGGCACGGCCACTACCTGGCCCGGTTCGCCGACCCGCACGGCCTGCTGGCCGAGGTGATGGGCCGCGAGGGCGCGGTGTGCCAGGGTGTCGGCGGCAGCCAGCACATCCTGCGCGACAGGTACCTGTCGACAGGGGTGCAGGGCGAGAGCGTGCCGGTGGCCGCCGGGGTGGCGCTGCACCTCAAGCGCACCGAGCCGGGCCGGCTGGCGCTGGTCTACCTGGGCGACGGCACCTGGGGTGAGGGCGCCGTCTACGAGGCGCTGAACATGGCCGCGCTGTGGGGCCTGCCGCTGCTGCTGGTCGTGGAGAACAACGGCATCGCCCAGTCCACACCTACCGTCGCGCAGCTCGCCGGCAGCATCGGCGGCCGGGCGCGCGCGTTCGGGGTGGACCACCTGCGGGTCACCTCCACCGACACCGAGGTGGTCCGGGCCGCGCTGACGCCGGTGCTGCGCCGGGTCCGCGAGCGGTCCACGCCGTACGTGGTGGAGCTGCTCACGCACCGGGTGGGGCCGCACAGCAAGGGCGACGACAGCCGCCGCCCGGAGGAGATCGCGCACGCGCGGGCGCACGACTGGTACGCCCGCTACGCGCAGGCGTACCCGGAGCAGTTCGGGGTGCACGACGAGCGGCAACGGGCGTACGTGGCGCAGGTGGTCGCGGACGTCGCCGGCCGGCCGGCGAGCCGCTGGGCGGAGGCCGACCGTGGCTGAGCGGGTGGTGGAGAACCTCAACCAGGCGTTGCACGCGTTGCTTGCCGACGACCCCGCGCTGACCGTGCTCGGGGAGGACCTCGTCGACCCGTACGGCGGGGCGTTCAAGGTGACCCGGGGGCTGTCGGCGCGCTGGCCGGACCGGGTGCTGTCCACCCCGTTGAGCGAGGGCGGCATCGTCGGCGTGGCCGGCGGGCTGGCCCTGGCCGGGCAGAGCGCCATCGTCGAGATCATGTTCAGCGATTTCGTGGCCCTGGCGTTCGACCAGATCCTCAACTTCGCCAGCAAGTCGACAGCCATGTACGGCCGGCGGGTGCCGATGCGGCTGGTGGTGCGCTGCCCCAGCGGCGGCAACCGGGGGTACGGCCCGACGCACAGCCAGAGCCCGCTGAAGCACTTCGTGGGCATCCCCGGGCTGAGCCTGCACGAGGTGTCGCCGTTCCACGACAACCGGGCGGTGCTCGCGGGCATGCTCGCCACCGGCCGGCCGGGGCTGCTCTTCGAGGACAAGGTCCTCTACACCAGCCGGATGTACGCCGACGGCGTGGTGGACGAGCTGTTCCGCTACGACCTGATCGGCCCGGACGGCGACGTGGCCCGGGTCCGGGTGGACGAGGAGGAGCAGGCCGACTGCGTGCTCGTCGTACCCGGTGGGTTGGCCGCCCGGGCCGTGGCGGTGGCCCGGGAGCTGCTGCTGCGCGACGACATCGTCTGCCAGGTGCTGGTGCCGTCGCGGCTGTGGCCCCTGGACACCGACACCCTGCTGCCGCCCATCGCGCGGGCCGGCCGGGTGGTGGTGGCCGAGGAGAGCACCGCAGGCGGCACCTGGGGCGCGGAGCTGGCGCAGGTCGTGCACCGGCGGCTCTGGGGGGCGCTGCGCGCGCCGGTGCGCCTGGTGCACTCCGCGGACAGCGTCATCCCGACCGCCGCGCATCTCGAACGCACCGTGCTGGTGCAGGACACCGACATCCGCCAGGCCGTGAAGGAGGTCGTCAGTGGTGACTGACCTGGTCGTCCCGAAGCTCAACAACAACGACACGTCGTACGTGCTGCTCGACTGGCTGGCCGAGGACGGCGAGCAGGTGCGCGCCGGCGAGCCGATCGCCGAGGTGGAGACCTCCAAGGCGGCCGAGGAGCTGCTCAGCGACGGCGACGGGGTCCTGCACCGGCTCGTCGAGGTCAACCGGGAGTGCGCCCCGGGCGACGTCATCGGTCACGTCTTCGACAGCGAAGAGGCCCGGCAGCGCTTCCTCGCCGCGGCGGTCGCCCCGCCTGTCGTACCCCTGCCGGACGTCTCCCCCGGCGGGCCGGTGCTGACCGACTCGGCCCGGGAACTCGCGGCGGCGCACGGTCTCGGCGACGACGAGCTGCGCGGCCTCGGCAGGTCGGTCGTGCGGCGTACCGACGTGGAGCGTCTGCTGGCCGACCGGTCGGCGGCGCCCGCGGCGACGACCGAGCCGGTGGTGGTGGCCGCGGCCGCCGCGCTGGCGGCCGGCGACGGCCCGGAGCCGGACGACCCGCGCCCGGTGCACGCGCTCTCCCGCGCCCAGCGCGCGGTGGCCGCCGTGGTCACCGAGTCCCACCGGGAGGTACCGGCGGCGCTCGCGGTGATCAAGGTCCGCGCCGACGCCGCCCTCACGGTGGCCCGCGACCTGACCCGCGCCACCCGCACCCTGGTCGGCCTGCCGGAACTGCTGGTCAAGGCCATCGGCGGGTTGCGCGAGGACCACCCGTTGCTCTTCGCCTCCCCCGGCGACGGCAGCAGCGTACGACTGGCCGAGGCGGCCCACGTCGGCGTCACCATCGACGTCGGCACGGGGCTGTTCATCCCGGTGGTCCGTGACGTGGAGGAGCTGACCTGCGCGGAGATCGCCGAGACGCTGATGCACTTCCGCTCCCGGGCCGGCGGCGAGGGCTTCCGGGCCGGCGAGCTGGCCGGCGGGACGATCGTCGTCTCTCTGCACACCGACCCCGACGTGGTGCTCGCCGGGCCGATCGTCTTCCCCGGCCAGACGTGCGTGGTGGCGATCGGCGGCACGCAGGACGAGTTGGCGCTGGACACCGACGGCCGGGTCGTGACGCGGCGGTTCGTCAACCTCAGCGCCGTCTACGACCACCGCGTGGTCAACGGCCGGGAGGCGGTCGCCTTCCTGCAGGCCGTGAAGGCGGCCCTGGAGTCCCCCGACCGGCTCGCCGAGGAGTGACGCGACGGTCAGCCGAAGGTTTTGCCGCACACCTGCCAGCCGACCTCCGATTCCAGGTACAGCTCCAGCGTCGTGATCTGGCCCGTCCGGCCGGTCACCTCGACGGTCACGCCGGCGCTGGTCCCGGGCTCGTCCAGGAAGGCGGCCCGACCCATGGTGTGCGACACGGGCCGGCCGATGCGCTCCACCGCAGCGGTGAACGCCACCAGGTCGACCCGCTCCTTGACCCTCCGGCACTGGGACTCGTACGCGGTCGCGTCGTCGTTGCTCTCCAGTCGCCGGACGAACTGGTCGGCCGTCGCGCGCGCCTCGTCCAGGTCCGGCCCGCCGTACATCCACAACAGGAAGCCGCCGACCGGTAGGGCCAGCGCGCCCAGGCATCCGACAATGACGGCGCCCGCGACGATCCACGCGGTGCGCTGGGCCTTCGGGGGTGGGTCCACCGACGGAGGGTGGGGCGACAGGGCTGGGTGCATGGCGAAACGCTAACGACGACCGATACCTGCCCAGCGGCTGTACGGCCACGAATCGATCTCGATGCCCGCGCGTCCGTCGTACCCTTGGCGCGGTGATCTCCGCTGCTCTGCACCGTGCCCTGACCGCATCCGGTGACCCGACGTTGCGGCCCCTCCCCGACCAGGTCGTGGCCCTGCTGGAGACGCTGCACGCGCCGCCGCGCCTCGCCGCGCACCTGCGGGCCGTCCACGACGTCGCAGCACAGCTCACGGATGCCCTGGTGGACCGGTTTCCACAGGTGAGCGTCGACCGTGCGGCGGTGCTGTTCGGCGCCGCCACCCACGACATCGGCAAGGTCCGCCACCCGGAGGAGTTGTCCGGCCCCGGCTCGGCGCACGAAGCGGCCGGCTACGACCTGCTGCGGGAGCACGGTGTCGCCGCGCCGCTGGCCCGATTCGCGCGCACCCACGCGTCCTGGCACCAGGACGGCGTCGGGGTCGACGACCTGCTGGTGAGCGTGGCCGACAAGGTGTGGAAGGGCAAGCGCGTCACCGACCTGGAAGGGCTGCTCGTCGACCACCTGGCCGACGTCACCGGCCGTGAGCGGTGGTCGGTGTTCCTGGACCTGGACGACCTCCTCGACCGGATCGCCGCCGACGCGGACCGCCGGCTCGCCTTTCAGGCCATCCATCCGGTACGCGATCCGCACGGCGCCGCCGACAGGTAGCAGCGGGCATCCGTCTGTCGTGATCGTTGGCAGCTGAGCAGTGGTGGGGCCGGCGTGTCGCACTGCTCAGCTGCCAACGATCACGAGCGGGGCGCTCTCCTCGGGTTGTCGTGGCCTTGGCGGGCGCAGGCAGGCTGCGGCGGTCAGGCAGAGCGCGGCGGCGGCGACAAGCGGTGGACGGCCGCCGAGGTGGACGGCGGCGGCGCCGAGCGGGATCGCCAGGACGAGCGGCCCGAACATCACGGTGTTCGCCGTCGCGGCCACCCGGCCGAGCAAGGCCGGCGGGGTGTGCGTCTGCACGGCGGTCACCGCCGCGACCAGGGTCCACGGCAGCCCGGTGCCGGCGACCGCGGCACCCGCGACAGTGGCCGGCCACCAGGGCAGGCAGCGCGCCAGGCAACCCACGGCGAAGAGCACGGTCCCGGCGACGCCGACGGCGGCCGGCCCCCGTCGGGTGAGGAGCCGCCCGACGATCAGTCCACCGAGGATGGAGCCCGCACCCTGCGCGCCGGCCAGGACTCCCAGGAACGTGCTCGGCATGCGCAGATCGATGACGACGATCGTGTAGACGGCCGCTGTCGTGAAGCCGGACATGGCGATGGACACGGCCGCGAGCACGAGCGGCACGCGTGTCGTCAGCTGTCCGGACAGGACCGCCAGCCCGACGCGCGGGCCCGGGTGCCGCTGGGCCGACTGCTCGGGTGGGTTCCGTTTCAGGCGTACCGCCAGGTACAACACGGCGACCAGGAGCGGCATGGCCGCGCTGAGGACGGCGACCGCGTGGCCGCCGTGCCAGGCGTAGAGGCCCGCGCCGGCCACCGGGGCGACGAGCTTCATGCCTTCCTGTGCGCTGGAGCGCCACCCGTTCACGTCGCCGAGGTCCGTTGGCGAGAGCGCGGACGGCAGCAGCGCCGTCTCGCCCGCGTCGATCAACACGTAGCTGACCCCGTACGCGCACGAGACGGCGAAGATCAGCCAGGTCTGACCCGGGCCGCGTACCGCGAGGAGCGTCAGCAGCACGGCCGCCAGCAGGAGGTTGACGGCGATCACCAACGGTCGTCGGGGCGCGGAGTCGAGCAGGCCGCCCAGCCATGGCCCGACGAGCACCGGGGCGTACACGCAGAGCCCGGCCAGGGCGGCCAGACCGGTGGAGCCGGTGAGGTCGAGGATCCAGATGCCGGACACGAGGGCCATGGCGCTGCTGCCCAGGCCGGACAGTACCGAGATCGCCACGAGCAGACTCGCGTTGCGCCGCATGAGCCCTCCAGGTTGAGTCGGGGTGACTCACATCCTGTTTCTTGAGCCCAGTTGGAGCAATACCGTCAGGCGATGTCAATGATACGTTGACAGCACGCTGCCCAGCGTCGTCGCCACCGTCCGCACCGGCGGCGGCAACCGGTCGCCGGCGTCGGCGAGGTCGGCACGGAGGTGCACGGCCAGCGCGTAGAGCGAACCCGGGGCGGCGTCCAGAGCCGCGTCGACAGTGCTCCGCACGAGTGCCGCCCGGTGGAACCGCGAGTCCCACCGCCGGTCCGCAGTGATCCAGCGGCCCATCTCGGCCACCGCACCCCGCACCGCCACGATCTGCGCCGAGTAGTCACGGTCCAGGTCATGCCGCCGCGCACGCCGAGCCGCCGTGAGGCGCTGCCGGCGCTGCTCGGCGGCCTGCCGACTGCCCAGCCCCAGCGCCGTCGCGACCTGCGCCCAGGTCGCGCCGGCGTGACGCGCCCGGTCGATCAGCTCGGCCTCCCGCTCGTCCAGTTGCGCACGAGCGGCGCGGACCTCGGCCAAGCCGGCCAACGGCGTCGTCATTCGTCAACATTACATTGACAGCTCGGCTGCGCTGACGCCCGACTGCGGGGCTCACCGGACCTCCCGGCGACGCTGTAGAGCTGCCCCAGACGTGGGGCAGCTCTACAGGCAGCAGTGGAGGCAAGCCACGCCTCCCCCGAGGTCGGCCTCTCGGGGCCGGTGGCGCCGGCACGGCGCGACGGTGGCTAGCGGAGGCTCAGGCCGGCGATGAGGATCTCGACCATGCGGCGGGCGTCGTAGCGGGGGTCGGCCGCGCCGATGCAGAGGTTGCCGACGCCGCGCATCAACTCGACGGCGCTCAGGTCGGTACGGATCTCGCCCGCGACGGCGGCTGCCTCGAGCAGTTGGGCGCACACCGGCACCAGGCGGTCGAGGAAGTAGGTGTGCAGGGTCTGGAAGGCGGCGTTGTCGGACTGCAACGCCTCGGCGAGACCGTGCTTGGTGACCAGGAAGTCGACGAAGAGATCGATCCACTGCGCGAGGGCGGCGTGCGGCGTGCCAACGGTGGCCAACAGCGTCGGACCGGCCTCGGCGCAGGCCTCCACCTGGTGCCGGTAGACGGCCACGATCAAATCCGCGCGCGTCGGGAAGTGCCGGTAGATCGTGCCGACCCCGACGCCCGCCCTGGCGGCGATCTCGCGAACGGGAACGTCGACGCTGGACGCCACGAAGGCCGCCGCGGCGGCGTCCAGGAGCGTCGCCTCGTTGCGCCGCGCGTCGGCCCGCTTCCGGGGCGCCGGCTCCCGCCGCGACGCCGCTGCCGTCGATCCGCCGTCGATGTCGGCCACCGCGCCCCGACCTCCCATGATCAGTGTTGGCAAACGGAACCATGTTCCGTATATTGGTTAGCGGAACATGGTTCCACTTGTTCAGGATGCCAGAACGGGTGGGCCGCGACCAGCCATACCCCTTGAGCACGGAGGATCAGCAATGCAGTACCGCACGTTGGGTCGTACCGGTGTCCAGGTCAGCACACTCGTGCTGGGCGCCATGAACTTCGGCAAGCTGGGACGCACCAACCAGGACGAGGTCACCGCGATCGTCGACGCCGCCCTGGAGGGCGGGATCAACCTGATCGACACCGCCGACATGTACAGCCAGGGCGAGTCGGAGGAGATGGTCGGCCGGGCGATCGCCGGCCGGCGCGACGACATCGTCCTGGCCACGAAGGCCGGCATGCCGATGGGCGACAAGCGCGACCACCGGGGCAGCTCGCGCCGCTGGCTCGTCACCGAGCTGGACAACAGCCTGCGCCGCCTCGGCGTCGACCACGTCGACCTCTACCAGATCCACAGGTGGGACCCGACCACCAGCGACGAGGAGACGCTGTCGGCGTTGACCGACCTGCAGCGGGCCGGCAAGATCCGCTACTTCGGCTCGTCGACCTTCCCCGCGTACCGCATCGTGCAGGCCGAGTGGGCCGCGCGGGAGCACCACCTGAGCCGATACGTCACCGAACAGCCCAGCTACTCGATCCTGCAACGCGGGATCGAGAGCCACGTCCTGCCGGTGACCCAGCAGTACGGCCTCGGCGTGCTGGCGTGGAGCCCGCTCGCCTCGGGCTGGCTCTCCGGCGCGGTCCGGGCGGGCCGGGAGATCACCACCAGCCGGTCGACGATCCTGCCGGACCGCTTCGACACCACGCTGCCGGCCAACCGGGCCAGGATGGACGCGGTCGAGCAGGTGGCCACGCTCGCCGACGAGGCCGGCCTGACCATGATCCAGCTCGCGCTCGGATTCGTCACCGCGCACCCGGCCGTGACCAGTGCGATCATCGGCCCCCGCACGGTCGACCACCTGCACTCGCAGCTCGCCGCCGCGGACACCGTGCTCTCCGCCGACGTGCTGGACGCGATCGACGCGATCGTCGCGCCGGGCGTCGACCTCGCCGCACACGAGAAGTTCGACACCCCGCCCGCCCTGCTCGACCCGGCGCTGCGCCGCCGCTGACGCCGGCGCCACGTCGCTGCGCCGCCGCTGACCCCGGCGTGGGCACCACGTCACAGCGCCGCCGCTGACCCCGGCACCCGCTGGTGCCCGCCGACGTCACTCGGCGGGTCGGTGACCGGCAGGTCAGCCGGCGGCGAGGTGTTCGCGGACGCTGCGGGGACGCATGTCGGTCCAGGTGCGCGTCACGAAGTCCAGGCACTCCTGGCGACTGCCGGCGCAGCCGGCGTCCCGCCAGCCGTCCGGCACCTCCTTGTGCCGGGGCCACAGGGCGTACTGCTCCTCGTCGTTGACCACCACGCGGTGTTCGTCAGCCATCGGGGTTGCCTTCCTCGTGTCGGGCCAGGTGCAGCTCGCGGGCGAGACTCTCCGGGGACAACGCCCGGATCTCCGCGAGCAGGTCGGTGAGGTCGCCGTCCGTGGGCGGGGAAACCGCAGGAGGTACGGCGGGAGCCGGCCGCGCCAACGCGGCGACGGTACGGGCCAGCGCGGCGGGGGTGGGTGACTCGAAGATCGCGGCGGGCGGCAGGTCGACGCCGAGTGCGTCGCGCAGTCGCGCCACCACCCGGGTGCCGAGCAGCGAGTGCCCGCCCAGCTCGAAGAAGTCGTCGTCGGGGCCGATCTCGTCGACGCCGAGCAGATCCACCCAGATGCGGCGCACCACCTCGTACGGCTCGTCGTTCGGCGCGGTGGTCGCCGAGGCTGCCACCGGTTCCGCCGGTGGCGGTGGCGCGGCGGCCGGCGTGACCTCGGCAGGGGCGGCGGGTCCCGGCCGGTACGCGTCGACCCAGTGCCGCTCGCGGGCGAACGGGTACGTGGGCAGGGGCACCCGCCGTCGTCCGTCGGCACGGCCGTCGGGCCGGCGCACCGGCGCTCCGGCGAGCCAGAGCCGGCCGACGGCCAGGGCGACTGCGTCGTCCTCGCCGGTCGGGGTGCGATCGGCGGGCAGGCTGGTCAGCACCGGCACACCGCGGGCGGCGTCGTGCTGTCGGACGAGGGTGGCCAGCGTGCGTCCCGGGCCGACCTCCAGCAGCGCGTACCGCTCGTCGAGAAGCAGCTTCGCGGCGGCGGTGAAGTTGACCGGGCGGCGCAGTTGCCGCACCCAGTAGTCGGGGTCGGTGGCCTCGTCGTCGGTGAGCCAACCGCCTGTCACGTTCGACACGACAGGCACTGTGGGCGGGCGCAGCGGCACCTCCCGCAGGTGCGCGGCGAAGCCGGCCAGAGCCGGGTCCATCAGGGCCGAGTGGAACGCGTGGGAGGTGCGTACCTCCCGGCAGGCCACCCCGCGCCCGCGCAGGTCGGCGGCGAGCGCGGCGACGGCTGCGGTCGCGCCGGAGACGGTGGTGAGGTGCGGCGCGTTGGCGGCGGCCACCTCCACGCCGGCGGGCAGCAGCGCCGTCACCTCGTCGACGCCGAGGGCCACCGAGAGCATCGACCCGGGGGCCTGTGCCTGCATGAGCCGGCCGCGGACGGCGACTGTGGCGAGCGCGTCGGGCAGGGTGAAGACGCCGGCCAGGCAGGCGGCCACGTACTCGCCGAGGCTGTGTCCCGCCATCGCGGCCGGGCGTACGCCGTGGTGGCGCAGCAGTTCGGCGAGGGCGTACTCGACGGCGAACAGGGCCGGCTGGGTGAGCCGGGTCTCGTCCAGCTCGGGTGCGGCGGGGACCGCGTCGCCGGGTGGGCAGAGCAGTGCGCGCAGGTCCACGTCGAGATGCGGGCGCAGCAGGTCGGCGCAGCGGTCGAAGGCCGCCCGGTAGACCGGTTCGGTGCGGTAGAGGGTGCGCCCCATCCCGGCGTACTGCGCGCCCTGTCCGGGGAAGAGCAGCGCCACCCCGGCCGGCGTACCGCTGGCGACGCCGGTGCGGACGAGCGCCGAGTCACGGTCGGCGAGCTGAGCGGCGGCGGTCGTGGCGTCGCGGGCGACGGTGATCAGCCGGTGGCCGAACTCCCGTCGGGTGTGGGCCAGGGTGTACGCGACGTCGGCCAGCGGCACGTCGGGGTGCTCGCCCAGGTGGGTGGCGAGCTGGTCGCGGGCCCGGTCGAGCGCGTCGGCGTCCCGGGCGGAGAGCACCACCAGCCGCGCGGACCCGTCGTCGGCGGGGACGTGCTCCGCCGGTTCGGCGGCTTGGAGCACGACGTGGGCGTTGGTGCCGCCGATGCCGAAGGAGCTGACCGCCGCACGGGGTGGCGTGCCCAGGTCGGGCCAGGGCTGCGTCGTGGTCGGCACCCGGAACGGCCCGCTGCCGGCCAGCTCGGGGTGCGGCTGGGTGCAGTACGGGCTGGGCGGAACGACCCGGTGGTGCAACGCCAGCGCGGCCTTGATCAGCCCGGTCACTCCGGCGGCGACGTCGAGGTGACCGACTATCGACTTGACCGAGCCGAGCGCGCACCGGCCTCCCTCGGCGCCCCGGCCTCCGTCGGCGCCGCGGAACGCCTCGGCCAGGGCGCGCAGCTCGATCTGGTCGCCCAGCTCGGTGCCGGTGCCGTGCGCCTCGACGTAGCCGATCGTGGCGGGGTCGACCTCGGCCACCTCCTGGGCGGCCCGGATCGCGGCGACCTGACCGTCCACGCCGGGCGCGGTGAAGCCGACCTTCACCCGGCCGTCGTTGTTGATCGCGGAGCCACGGATCACCGCGTACACCGTGTCGCCGTCGTCGCGGGCGTCGGCCAGCCGGCGCAGGACGACCGCGGCGGCGCCGTCGCCTCCCACGGTTCCGGTGGCGCGCACGTCGAAGGGGCGGCAGTGCCCGTCGCGGGACATGATGCCGCCGGCCTCGTGGCGGTAGCCGGTGCCGGTGGGCAGCAGGACGTGCGCGGCGCCGGCGAGGGCGACGTCGCACTCGCGGGCGAGCAGCGCCTGCGCGGCGAGGTGCACGGCGACAAGCGACGACGAGCAGGCCGTCTGCACCGCCACGGCGGGTCCGCGCAGGTCCAGGTGGTACGCCACCCGGGTGGGCAGCGAGTCCTTGTCGTTGGCGAGCATCAGTTCGTACTCGGAGACCGAGCCGAGCCGCGGGTTGCGGAACAGGTGGTGCAGGAGATACCCGCTGGCCGCGGCGGCCGCGTACACGCCGACGAGGCGGTCGGGGTTCCCGGCTAGGTGGCCGGCGCGTTCCAGGGCGGCCCAGGCGGTCTCCAGGAAGAGGCGTTGTTGCGGGTCGAGCAGCCGGGCGTCGCGGGGCGAGTAGCCGAAGAAGCCGGCGTCGAACCGGTCGAGGTCCGGCAGCGCGCCGTGCGCCGGCACGAGGTCGGGGTGCCGCCGCTCCTCCTCGGTGAGACCGGCGGCCGCCAGGTCCGCGTCGGTGAACCGGGTGATGGTCTCCTGTCCGGCGAGGATCCGCTGCCACAGCTCGTCGACGTCGGCGGCGCCGGGAAAGCGGCCGGCCATCCCGACGATGGCGATCTCCAGTCCGGTCTCCTGATCGGTCACGCTCGTCCCTCCCCCGCCGGCACCGGGCGGGCCCGGCGGGCCCGGTCGGCAAGCGCCTGCTTGCGTTCGTCTCGTCGCCGGCCGGCGGCCGGTGCGGTCGTCGGTGCGGCCGAGCCGTCGAGGAACCGGGCCAGCAGCGCGATGGTCGGGTAGCGGAACAGCTCGACGGCGGGCACCGCTCGGCCCAGCCGTTCGCTGAGCCGGGTCTGCACCCGCGCCAGCAGCAGTGACGTGCCACCCAGATCGAAGAAGTTGTCGTCCGCGCCGACGTCGTCGATCCCGAGCACCTGCCGCCAGGTGTCGGCGATGGCCCGTTCGACGGCGCCGTTCGGTGCCACGTACGCGGCGCCGAGGTCGGCACGGGCCACGGTGGGGGCGGGCAGCCGGGACGGGTCGAGCTTGCCGCTCGCCGTCACCGGGAGATCGGGGACCACCACGAAGGCGCTCGGCACGAGATAGCGGGGCAACCGCCGCAGCAGGCTCTGGCGCAGCTCGTCGATCGCCAACCCGTCGCCGACGAGGTAGCCGACCAGTCGTCGACCGCCGGGCGTGTCGGTCCGCACCACTGCGGCGGCCCGGCGCACCCCCGGGCACTGCCGCAGTTGGGCCTCCACCTCACCCAGCTCGATCCGATAGCCGTTGATCTTGACCTGGTTGTCCGCCCGGCCGAGGAAGACCATCTGCCCGTCGGCACGCCAGCGGACCAGGTCGCCGGTGGCGTACATCCGCTCCCCCGGCGTCGGCGCGTACGGGTCGGGCAGGAAACGCCCGGCGGTGAGCGCGGGGTCGCCGTGGTAGCCGCGGGCCACTCCGGCGCCGCCGAGGTGCAGCTCGCCGGGCACCCCGGGCGGCACCGGCCGCAGCTCGCTGTCGAGCACGTAGGCACGGACCCCGGTCAGCGGCCGACCGATCGGAAGCTCGACGTCGGCGGGCGCGCAGCGGGCGGCGGTGGCGGTGACGGTGGCCTCCGTCGGCCCGTACCCGTTGATCAGGAGCCGGTGGCGCGACCAGGCGGCGGCGACGTCCGGCGCGCAGGGTTCGCCGCCGACGGTGAGGATCCGCAGGTCGGGCACGGCGGCGGGGTCCAGCGCGTCGAGGACCACCGGCGGCAGGTCGGCAACCGTGACGCGGTGCCGGGTGAGCGCGGCGGCCAGGTCGGGGCCGGGGGTGCGCTCGTCCGGGCCGAGCAGGCGCAGCGTGGCGCCCGCCGTGAGCGCGGTGACCACATCGGACAGCGCCACGTCGAAGCTGATCGAGTGGAACTGGAGGACCCGGTCGTCGGCCCGGACGCCGACCAGCCGGGCCTGCGCCGCGGCGAGGTTGGCCAGTCCCCGGTGGGTGCCTATGACGCCCTTGGGCAGCCCGGTCGAGCCGGACGTGTAGATGAGGTAGGCGGCGGCGTCGGGATGGATCGTGGCCGGGAGCGGGGTCTCGACGGGCGGTGGCTGCTCGTCGAGGCGCAGCAGCGGCACGCCTGTGGTGGGCAACGCCAGCTCCGCGTCGGCGGTGGTGACCACAAGCGCGGCGGCGGAGTCGTCGAGCAGGTGCGCCAGCCGGGCCGCCGGCAACTGCGGGTCCAGGGGCAGGTAGACCCCACCGGCCCGGAGTACGGCGAGGAACGTGACCACCCAGTCCGGGCCGGCGGGCAGGCAGACCCCGACTGTCGTCTCGGCCCGCACACCCCGCGCGGCGAGGGTCCGGGCCAGGCGGTCGGCCCGCGCGTCCAGCTCCCGGTAGGTCAGGGTCTGATCGCGGTACGCCAGGGCGACCGTCTCCGGTGCCGCCGCGGCCTGGCGGGCGACCAGCTCGGTCAGGCTCGGCTGGCCCAGCGGCGCGGGCGCGGTGGCGGCCCAGCGGTCGACAAGCTCCCGGCCGGCGGCGGCGTCGAGCAGCGGCAGCCGGTCCACGGGGGTGTCCGGTGCGGCGAGCGCGGCGGTGAGCAGCGTGTCGAGCTGGTCGGCGAGCGCACGGGCGGTGGACTCGTCGAAGAGCCGCGTCCGGTACTCGATCCGCCCGTCGATGCGGCGGTCGTGCGGGACGACGGTGAGCGTCAGGTCGAACATGGACGTGCCGGTGTGCGTCTCGCCGCTGGCCAGCACGCTCACCCCGGGCAGGGTCAGTCGCTGCTCCCAGCCGTCCTCGACGGCGAACATCACCTGGGCGAGGGGGTGACGGCCGGGGTCGCGAACCGGGCGCAGCTCCTGCACCAGGGCGTCGAACGGCACCGGGTCGGTGAGCGCGGTGAGCGCCGAGTCCCGCAGCCGGTCCAGCAGCGCGGCGAAGGTCAGTCCACCGTCGACCCGGCTGCGCAGCACGAGCGTGTTCACGAAGAAGCCGACAGCTGTCTCACTGTCGAGCGTCTGCCGGTTCGCCACCGGCGTGGCGATCAGCAGGTCCGGCTGCTGGCTGCGGCGGTGCAGCAACGCCGCCCAGGCCGCCGCGAAGATCATGTACGGCGTCGCGCCGGTGCGGCGGCCCGCCTCGGCGACCCGGTCGGCCAGCTCCGGTGGCCAGGAGAACTCGATCTCGTGGCCGGCGTCCTCCAGCTCGGCCGGGCGGGGCCGGTCGGTGGGTAGGTCGAGCCCGGGCGGCGCGCCGGTCAGCGCGTCGCGCCACCAGTTCAGGCGCCGGGCCAGCTCTGCCGGGCCGAGCAGTCGGTCCTGGGCCAGCGCGGCGGGTACGTCCCGGGGCGCCGGCGGCAGCGTCGGCGATCGCCCCTCCCGCAGGGCCTCGTACGCCGTCGACAGCTCCTCGAACAGCAGACCCATGCTCCAGCCGTCGCAGACCACGTGGTGCAGGGAGAGCAACAGCGAGAAGTCGCTGGGGCCGGTGCGGCACAGGGTGGCCCGCACCAACGGCCCCCGGGCCAGGTCGAACGGGCGTACCGCCTCGGCGGCGGCGTACTCGTCGATCCGCTCCGGCGCGACGTCCTCGACCGCCAGCGGCAGGCCGGTCGGCGGGAGGACCAGCTGGTACGACTGTCCGTCGAGCGGCACGAACACCGTGCGCAGCGCCTCGTGCCGCGCCACGACCTCGTCGAGCGCACCGCGCAACGCGGCCACGTCCAGGTCGCCGCGCAGGTCCACCCGGTACGGCACGTGGTAGGCGGGGCTGTCCGGGCGGAGCTGCGCCAGCAGCAGCATCCACTCCTGGGCGGCGGTGAGCGGGTGGATGCCGTACCGGTCGCCGTCGGTGCGGATCGCGGCGAGGAACGCCCGCCGCCGCTCGGGCGGCAGGGCGTCGACGCGCTGGCGCAACCGCTCGGGCGTGAGCGCGTCGATCATCGGGCGATCCCCTGTTCGAGCTGGTCGAGCAGGCCGGCGAGGTCGGCGGGTGGCGGCCCGTCCAGCGCGACCGGCGTGGCCGCTCCGGTGGGCTCGACCGGCGTACCGCTGATCTCGTCGGCCGCGGCGGCCAGCCCGGCCACTGTCGGGTGGTCGAAGATCAGCCGCAGCGGCACCTCCGCGCCGATCGCGGCGGCGAGCCGGGAGCGGACCCGGGTCGCCTTCAGGGACCGTCCGCCGAGGTCGAAGAAGTCGTCGTCGCGGCGGCGCACCGGCACGCCCAGGACGTCCTGCCAGATCTCGGCCACCGCCCGCTCGGTAGGTGTCTGCGGCGCGGCGTCGTCGTAGCCCGCGGCGGCGGCGTCGGGCGCGGCGGCGATGTCGAGCGCCCTGGCGGCGTCGGGTGCGGGCAGCGCCGCGACGTCCACCTTGCCGTTGCGGTTGAGCGGCAGCCGTGGCAGCACCACGAAAACGGCCGGCACCAGGTGGTCGGGCAGTTGCTCGCGGGCCCGTTCCCGGACCGCCTCGACGCGCACCCCGTCCTCGGGCACGACGTACGCGACCAGCCGGGCGTCGCCGGCGGCGTCGCGGTCGGCGCGCACGATCGCGTCGCGCAGCAGCCCGCCACCGCGCAGCGCCTCGGTCACCTCGCCCGGCTCGACCCGGTACCCGCGGATCTTGACCTGGTGGTCGGAGCGGCCGACGAACTCGATCAACCCGTCCGGGCGTTGCCGGACCACGTCGCCGGTGCGGTAGAGCCGCCCCCCGGTGCGCGGCCCGAACGGGTCGGGCACGAACCTCTCGGCTGTCGCGTCGGGGCGGCCGAGGTAGCCGCGGGCCACCCCGTCCCCGCCGATGAACAGCTCACCGAGCACGCCGGGCGGGACCGGTTGCAGGAGCCGGTCCAGCACGTACACCCGGGTGTTGGCGACCGGGCCCCCGATCGGCACGATCGGGTCCGCGGCGGTGAGCCGGGCGCAGTCGTACGTCGTGGTGTAGGTGGTGGCCTCGGTCGGGCCGTACCCGTTGACGAGCGTCGTGTCCGGGCAGGCCGCCCGGAGCCGCTCCACGGCCGTCCGGTCGGCCTGCTCGCCGCCGAACGTCAGGTAGCGCAGCGCGGCGAGGGCGTCCGGCGCCTCGGTCGCCACCTGCCGGGCCACGGAGGTGGCCAGGAACATCATCGTCACGCCGGTGTCGCGCAGCCGGGCGCGCAGCCGGTCCGGCACGATCACGTCGTTGATGTCCAGGTCCACCAGGCAGGCGCCGTTGAGCAGGGCGCCCCAGACCTCCAGGGTCGCCGCGTCGAACGACATCGTCGCGGCCTGGCCCATCACGTCGCCGGGGCGTACGTCGACGAAGGTGGTGTCGCGGACCAGCCGGACGATGTTGCGGTGGCTGACGCCGGTGCCCTTGGGGCGGCCGGTGGAGCCCGACGTGTACATGACGTACGCGAGCTGGTCGGGGTGGATGGTCACCGCCGGCGGGTCCGCCGGGCCGTCGTCGGCCGGGAGCCGGTCCACGACGATCCGGGGCGTGTCGTCGTCCGGGAGCCGGTCGGTGAGCGCGGCGGTGTGCAGGATCGCTCCCGGTGTGGCGTCGCGGCACATCAGCGCCAGCCGCTCCGGCGGGTATCCGGGGTCCAGCGGCAGGTACGCGGCACCTGCCTTGAGCGTCGCCAGCGCGGCGATCACCCAGGCGGTGGTGTCGGCGAGGCAGATGCCGACGAGCGTCTCGGCGCCGATGCCCAGCCGGCGCAGGCGTCCCGCCAGGTGGTTGGCGCGCCGGTCCACCTCCCGGTAGGCGAGGACCTGGTCGCCGTCGCGCAGCGCGGGCGCGTCCGGGGTCTGCCGGGCCCACTGGGCGAACAGGTCCGGCACCGACCTCTCGCGCGGATAGTCGGTGTCGGTGGCGTTCCAGTCGACCACCACCCGACGCTCGATCGCCGGGTCGAGCAGCGACAAGTCGGACAGGCGCGCCTGCGGGCTCTCCTGCGCCCGGGCGAGGAGTACGGTCAGCGCCGCCCCGATCGACGTGGCGTGGGGGTGGTGGCTCACCGTGGCCCCGGGCCGTTCGTCGGTGTCGTCGATCAGCAGGCGCACCGCACCCCGATAACCGGGAAGTGCCGGATCGGGACTGATCGATACCACCGGCCGATAGTCGGGAACCGTTTCGGGCAATTCCGCGTCGTGCTCCCGGGTGTCGCGCAGAGCCGTTCGGACCAGGTCCCGCAGCTCCGTCCACGTAGGATCCTCGGGCAACCGGACCCGCACGGGCAGCCAGCGTCCCGAGCCGGTCGGCGTGGCCGGCGCCTCGGCGAGCAGGTCCCGGCCGCCGGTCCAGCGGCGGAGCAGCGCGAACAGGCCGGCCAACGCGCTGACCTGCGGCTCCACCGAGTCACCCGGCAGCTCCACACGGGCGTCGGCGGCGCGTTCGGTCGTCGGCGCGAAGGGCAGGTCCGGCGGCTCCGGAGGGGCCGCGAGCTGTCGTTCCCAGAAGGCGGAAAGGCCAGGGAAAACTGTCTGTTCGGTCATCGGATCTCAGCTCCGATCGGCGGGTGACACGCAATGCCGGGAAGTCTGGACCGCGCCCGTGCCAGTTGCTTGTAGGGGCCGTTCGGGTGCCGTTGCGGCGGTCTGAGGGAAACCTGAGTGCGCCTTTATGCCGATAGCGCATTGCAGTCAGTAAGTACACCGACTCTTTTGGTTATGGCGATGCCGCTCGATGAAGACAATGATCGTGCCCGGGGGGAAGCCACGCCGGGGGCGACGACTCGTAGTGCCCGGTTGTCTCTTCGCTCGCCTGAGCCTCCACGAGAGAACACAGGAGCGGTGCATGTCCGGAGACAATGTCAACCATGCCTGGCGCCCGTCGACGCCGGCTCGCAGCGAAGGTGGGGGCGAGGCATCGTTCGCAGCACAACGCCGTACGGGTGGTGACCCGGGGCGGGCGCTACGTCGCCTCGCCGCCGCCGGTGACCGCGCGGCCGCGCACCTGTGGCTCGCCACCCAGCCCGACCTGCTCACCGCGACACCCGACCCGGCCGACGCACCGGTCGCGGAGATCTGGCGCGCGGCGCTTCGGCACCACCTCGCCGGGGAACCGCACCTGGCGGCGGCCCGCCTGGCGACCGCGCCGATCGGCGCGACCGGCCCGCACGCGGTGCAGATGTACTGCCACGCGGCGGTGCACCACCTGCTCGACGACGACATCGAGCGGGCCAGCGCCGACGTCGAGGAGGCAGCGCGGGCCGCTCACGCGTGCGGCGTCCCGACCGCCCACCAGGCGTACGCCCGGGTGGTCGTGCTGCTCGCCGCCGCCACCGGCGACGCGGCGGCGACCCGCGGGCGTGCGGAGGCGACCGACGGGCTGCGCCGCGCGGACGCCGACCTGTTGCGGTTGATGGTCCACCTGGACCTGGCCGGCCACCTGCTGTGGGCCGGCGACGCCGCCGACGCGCTGCGGCACGCCGAGGCGGCCGTCCGGCTGACCGAGGTGGCCGGCGACACCGGTTACGAGCCGTACGCGCTGACCCTCGCCGCCGTGGCGAAGTGTCAGCTCGGCCGGTTGGAGGAGGCGCTCGCCGACGGCGCCGCCGGTCAACGCCTGCGGGAGCTGGCGGGAGTCGCCGTCGACGAGGCGATCTCGCTTGCCGCCCTCGGGATGGTGCACCGCCGCCGGCGGGAGCCGCGGCAGGCCCGGCAGGCGTTGGAGAGCGCCCTGGCCGTGGTGGGCAGCGGTCAGCCCCGCATCGTCTCGTCGGCCTGGGTCCTGGCCGAGCTGGCGCGGATCCGCGCCGCCGACGACCTGTGCGCCGCGCAGGATCTCGCCGAACGGGCGGTCAGCATGGCCCGGGAGCCCGAACGGCCGTACGCCCTGCTGGCCCGCGGCTGGGTGTCGCTGCTGCGGGGTGACACCGCCGCCGCCCACTTCGACGCCGCCGAGGCCCGCACCGGCGCCACCGTCGGGCGGCGACGCGCCACCCTCGTCGAGGCGCTCCAGCTCACCGTGCTCGCGGCGGACGACCCGCGCGCGTCCGCCGGGCTGCTCGACGACGCCGCCGCGCTCTGCCGGGAGCTGGGTGACCCGGCCGAGGAGGCCACCGTCGCGCTGATCGCCGCGCGGTTGCAGGGGCGGCAGGCCCGCCGCGGCGCCGAGGGCGCCGAGCAGAAGCTGCGCCGCTGCGGGGTACGCCTGGACCCGGGTGTCGCCGACGGGCTCACCGCGATCACGCTGCGGGTGCCTGCGGTGGTCATCCACACGCTCGGCGACTTCCGGGTGTTCCGGGCCGGCGCCGTCGTCCCGTACGGCGAGTGGCAGTCCAAGAAGGCACGGGACCTGCTGAAGATCCTCGTCGCGCACCGGGGCCGCGCCGTGCCCCGGGCCCGGCTGATGGAGCTGCTCTGGCCGGACGAGTCGCCGTCGCGCACCGCGAACCGGCTGTCGGTGCTGCTGTCCACGTTGCGCCGGGTGCTGGGCACCGGCCGCCGTACCAGCGGCCGGGGTGCGGTGCTTGCCGACCGGGGTTCGGTGGCGATCGACCTCGACGTGATCGACGTGGACGTCGAGACGTTCCTGACCGCCGCCGAGGAGGCGCAGGTCGCCCTGCGGGGCGGCCACCCGGACACGGCCCGTGCGCTGGTCCGCGCCGACGAGCTGTACGGCGGGGACTTCCTCGCCGACGACCCGTACGAGGACTGGGCGCAGCCGCTGCGGGAGGAGGCGCAGGTCGCCCACACCAGCGTGCTGCGGGCTCTGGCCCAGCACGCCTCGGACACGGACCAGAAGCTGGTCTACCTGATGCGGCTGGTGCACCGGGACCCGTACGACGAGGACGCTCACCTGGAGTTGGTGCAGGTGCTGCGCGCGGCCGGACGGCACGGCGAGGCGCAGCGGCGCTACCGCACGTACGTGGAGCGGATGCGGGAGTTGGGCATCGCGCCGGCCGGCGGCGAGACGACCGAGGCGCAGCCCACCGGGCCCGGCGCCGGGAAGCCCGGCGAGCCGGGGGCACGGGTGGCCCGATGGCGGGCACCGGCCGCGCAGACCCGACCGTGGACGACGGAGTTGGGCGCCGCCCACCGCCCGGGCGGCGTCCCGGCGCAGCGAACCGGGATTCCGAGGAGGCTCATTGAGCATCCGGCCTGACCGGCGCGGCGCGCTCGTCGAAGCCGTGGCCTCCTGCCCGGTCACGGAGCGGCCCCGCGAGCACGCCCAGGCAGCTCACGGGGCCGATCTCGGATCGGGCGTTCGGGTCAGTGGCGCGGCTGGTAGCTCTTGGGCAGGCGCATGCCACGCTCGGCCATGATCGCCCGGACCCGGTTGGGGTAGTTGGTGATGATCCCGTCGACGCCCAGGTCCATGAGCGCGGCCACGGTGGCCGGGTCGTCGCAGGTCCACGGGATGACCTTCAGGCCCCGGGCGTGCGCCTCGGCCACCATCGTCGCGTCCGGGTAGAAGCGGAAGTTCGGGTCGCTGATGGTGCCGTTCTGCGGGAACCCGTAGTTCGGCGACAGGGCGGTGACGCCGGGGATGGCGGCGGCGGCCTTCACGAAGTCACCGTCGTAGTCGTCGGCGTCGATCCCGCCCAGCCAGGGGGACGCGCCCGGCTTGCCGACCTGGAGGAAGTCGTAGTTCGTCAGGGCCACCAGCGGCCACTTCGGCGCGAGCCGGTGCATCTGGCGCAGCGCACCCCAGTCGAACGACTGGATGGTGACCTGCTTCTCGATGCCGGAGGCGTGGATCTCCTCGAAGACCCGCCGGACGAACAGCTCACGGGGGGCGGTCTGCTCGGGCGCGCCCGCCTCGACCTTGGTCTCGATGTTCAGGGTGAGCTGCTTGGCCCTGTAGCTCTTGACGAGGCCGAGGACGTCCTTCAACTCGACCATGCGGAAGCCCTTGACCTGCTCCTGCTCGGGGAAGCCCGGAAGCTGCTGGTAGCCGCAGTCCATCGTCTTGAGCTGGGCGAGGGTGAGGTCCTTGATGTACTTGCCGACGTACGGGTACATCGGGTCACCGGCCGTCACCGGTGCGGTGTCGGCGCACTTCTGGGCGCTTACCTGGCGGTCGTGGTTGACGACCACCTTCCGGTCCTTGGTGATCTGGGTGTCCAGCTCGAGCGTGGTGACACCGAGGCGCATCGCCTTGCCGAAGCCCTCCAGCGACTCCTCGGTCGTCATGCCGATGCCACCGCGGTGGGCCTGGAGGTCGAAGTGGGTCTTCTGGGGGTGCAGCGCGCTGGCGCTCTCGACTGTCGACGCGTGCGCGGCGACCGGAGCGGCGAGCGCGGGCAGAACGGCAAGGCCCGCCAGAACGTGACGCAGGGACATGGTGCAAACCTCAGCTCTTCAGGTGCAGATGCCCTGGTGAGGCTAGGTGGGAGGCCGTCCGGCGCGATGACCTCGCCGCAAGCGGAGGGTAAACGCTCGCCGAACCTCAGAGGTGCGCACACCGCGGCGGCGCGTCGCCGCCGCGCCGGAGTCCGCCGACGGCCACCGGATCGTCCCGGTGGCCGTCGGCGAAGGCCCTAGTTGCCGAGGGTGACGTGCAGGACGCGTTCGTTGCTGTTGTTCGGGGTGCTGTCCTTGTCGCCGGTGGTGGTCGTGGTGAGCCACAGTCCCCCGTCGGGCGCCGGCTCGACCGTCCGCAGCCGGCCGTACGTGCCACTGAAGTACGTCTGCACGTTCGTCAGGCTGCTGCCGCTGATCACGGCGCGGTACATCCGCGTACCGCGGGCGCAGGCGACGTAGAGCGCGTCGCGCACGATCGCGATGCCGGAGCAGGAGCCCTCGGCGGTCGGGTAGGTGCGCGCCGGTGCGATGTAGCCGGCGGTGCCGCAGGTGCCGCTGGTGCCCTCGCAGGCCGGCCAACCGTAGTTGCCGCCGCGCGTGATCAGGTTGGTCTCGTCCATGATCGAGTTGCCGAACTCCTGCTCCCACAGGCGGCCCTGCGAGTCGAACGCGAGCCCCTGCGGGTTGCGGTGACCGTAGCTCCACACGTAGTTGCCGAACGGGTTGTCCGACGGGACGCTGCCGTCCGGGTTGAGGCGCAGGACCTTGCCCTCCAGGGTGGAGCGGTCCTGGGCGTAGGCGCCGTTCTGCGCGTCGCCGGTGCTGGCGTACAGCTTGCCGTCCGGGCCGAATCGCAGGCGACCGCCGTCGTGGAACTTGTTGCGCCGGATCCCGCTGAGCAGGACCTGCTCGCTGGACGTGGTGAGCCGGTCGTTCTCCATCTTGATCCGCACGATCCGGTTGTCGCTGGGCGACGTGTGCATGATGTAGAGCCACCGGTCGCTGGCGAAGCTCGACGAGATCGCGAGCCCCAGCAGGCCACCCTCACCGTCGGTGCTCTGCACGTTCGGCACGGTGCCCACGGTGGTCTTCGCCCCCGTGGTGGGGTTGAGGTGGATGATGTCGTGCGCGTCGCGGCGGTTGTACAGGACGGTGCCGTCCGGCAGCGTCACCAGGCCCCACGGGATGTCGGTGTCGGTGGTGACCTGTCGCACCGTGCACACCGGGTTGGCGCAGCCGGCGCCGGTGCTCACCGCGACGGCGCTGCTGCGCGCCGAGGTGTTGTCCTGCCCGTCACGGGCGACGACCTGGTACTGGTACGTGGTGTTCGCCGCCAGGCCGCTGTCGGTGAAGGTGGTGGCCGGCGGGGCGCCCGTGACGGCGCCGATCTTCACGCCACCGCGGTAGACGTCGTACGCCCGGACTCCGACGTTGTCGCTGGACGCGGCCCAGCGCAGGGTCACAGTCGTCCCCGACGCGGTGCCCGTGAGCTGCGTCGGCGTGCTCGGCGCCACGGTGTCGGCCTGACACTGCGGCGGCGTGATCGTCACGGTGGAGCTGGCCTGCGACACGTTCCCGGCGGCGTCACGCGCGTTGACGTACAGGCCCCAACTCGCTCCCGGGACGACGGTGAGGCCGGTGGACAGGGTGCTGCCGCTCACCGAGGTCATGAGCTGGCCGTCGTGGTAGATGTCGTAGTACGCCACCGCGACGTTGTCGGTCGAGGCGTTCCACGCGAACGTCACCGAGTTGCAGGTCAACCCGCTCACCCGAGGGCTGCCGGGCGGCGTGGGCGGCTGACTGTCGGTGCTGCCGAACGACGACGTCCAGCGCTGGTTGGCCTGCCCGTTGCACGTCCAGAGGCCGACAGTCGTGCCGTTGGCGGTGCCTCCGCCGCTGACGTCCAGGCAGAGGCCGGACTGGACACCGACGATGCTCCCGTCGGCGTTGATCCGCCAGCGCTGGTTGGCGCCGCCGGTGCAGCCGTAGACCTCTAGCGCGGCCGGCGCGGTGGTGTCCTGACCGACCACGTCGAGGCACATCGTCGCGTCGTACACCCGCAGTTCGCCGGCCGTGGTGAACGTCCATGCCTGGTTGGCCTGGCCGACGCAGTCGTAGATGTTGATGCCGGCGCCGGGTGTCCGCGAGTTGCCCACCACGTCCAGGCACCGGCCGGACGCCGCACCGACGACTGTCGACGGGCCCGCCGCCGACGCCGGCACGCCGACAGTCACCGCCAGCAGCACCGCCACGGCGAGCGCCGACAACAGCCGTCGTGGTCTGACTCGGGCGAGGTTTCGCATCAGTCCTCCAGGGGTCGGGGCATCGGACGGCCCGACCCCACGCCGGACGACGCAGCGTCCGACCGGACCGACGAGGAAGCAACATCGACCATCAAAGATTGAGTCGCGGCACATGTCAACGATCTCACTCCATCAAGGACAAAACCGATCAACGGGGCCGGCGTAGGCATACCGTCCGAGTGCAGAGCAGGACGCGCCGTGGCCATGGTGATCCGCCCCGCCGGCCGGACCGCCGTGCGGGGCGGTCCGGTCGGCGGTCGGCTCGCCCTGCGGGAGACCGTCGGCCAGGAGTCCGGCCGCCTGCCGTCGCCGCCCGGCAGGCCAGGTCGCCGCGAGCGACCCACATCGACACCCGTCCCGGTCTGTCGATGGCGAAAGTATTGGGATGACTGCGGCAAACTGTCAACGTTTACCGGAAGGGTTGCGAAGGCACTTCCGGCTGTCGATCCCCTGCAGATCCTGTTGGCCCTGGTCACGGCCGTGCCCGGTCGTTCGGCGACCGGGTCTTCGACGACACCGTTCGCCGGCCGGGCGAATCCACACCGATAATTTCGGAAGATTTCCGGATCATGGCGTAACGGCGCGCCCGGATCGGAGGGCGGCCGCTCCTGTCGCGGGGCCACCGGAGCGTCATCGCGGGAGCATCCTGGCTGCTCCGGGTCCGGTCGGGTCGCGAGGGCGACGACCGATGACCAGCGGCGGGTGTTCCGGAAATTGTTGACGCGTCGGAATTCTCGCTGTAATACTCCGATCCATTCCGATCGATGCGATCTCCGCTTCCAGCGGGTTCGGTCGATCTCCCCACCCACCACCCACACGTCCGGACCGGACCGGCTGCCCTCGCACACCGGGACGCGTCCGGGCGAGTAAGAAGGAGCACAGATGAGCACTGTCTCCGCTGGCACGCCCGTACGGTCGAGGCGACTCCGTGCGGTGCTGTCCATCCTCGCCACCGCCGTCGCGACGTGCGGCGTCGTCGTCGTGGCCACCGCGACACCGTCGAGTGCCGCGACCTGCAACGGCTACGTCGGCCTCACCTTCGACGACGGTCCGACCGGCAGCACCAGCGCGCTGCTGAACGTGCTGCGTGCCAACGGCGTACGGGCCACGATGTTCAACATTGGGCAGAACGCGCAGAACAACAGGTCGGCCGCGCAGGCACAGGTGGCCGCCGGCATGTGGGTCGGCAACCACAGCTGGAGCCACGCCCACATGACGTCGATGAGTCAGTCGCAGATGCAGTCCGACCTGTCCCAGACGAGTTCGGCGATCCAGTCGGCGACCGGCAGCCGGCCGCAGCTGTTCCGGCCCCCGTACGGCGAGACGAACTCGACCCTCCAGTCGGTCGCCTCGTCGCTCGGGATGCGGCAGGTGATCTGGGATGTCGACTCGCAGGACTGGAACGGCGCGAGCGTCAGCCAGATCGTGTCGAACGCCAGTCGTCTCCAGGCCGGCCAGGTCATCCTCATGCACGACGGGATCCAGAACACCCGGGACGCCATCGGCCAGATCGTGGCCAATCTGACCAGCCGCAACCTCTGCCCCGGCATGATCTCGCCGTCCACCGGTCGCGCGGTCGCACCCGACGGCGCGACCCCGCCACCCACCGGCACGACTCCACCGCCCACCGGCACGACCCCGCCACCGTCCGGCGGCAGCTGCACCGCGACGGCGACGACGCCGAACGTCTGGGGTGACCGGTACAACACCTCGGTCACCGTCAGCGGCGCCAGCACCTGGGCCGTGGTCATCGCCCTCACCGCGCCGCAGAAGGTCTCCACCATCTGGAACGGCACCGCCACCTGGGACAGCAGCGGCAACGTCATGACGGTACGTCCCAACGGCAACGGCAACACGTTCGGCTTCACCACGATGTTCAACGGCAACAGCAGCGCTCGACCGCAGATCCGCTCCTGTACGGCCGGCTGACACCGCGGCCGGTCCTGCGTGGCGTCGGCCCGGGCGTCACGCAGGACCGGAGCAGGTCTCCGACACCCCCGCGACGGGGAGCGGACGGGCCGGCACGGGAGGCCGGCGACCGCCTACGCCGTCAGGTGGGGGCGCAGCTTCGCGAGCGCCTTGGACAGGGTGCGGCTGACGTGCATCTGGGAGATGCCGGTGCGCGCGGCGATCTGTGTCTGGGTGAGGTTGCCGTAGAAGCGAGACTGACGACCTTCTGTTCGCGTTCGGTGAGGGCGGCGAGCGCCGGGCCGAGCGCGAGGTGCAGTTCCACCCGCTCGTACTCGTCGTCGAGCTGGCCGAGGGTGTCGCCCAGTTCGGTGTCCTGGTTGACGGCGGTCGGGGTGGACAGTGAGACCGCGTGGTAGGCACGGGCACCTTCCAGGGCCTCCAGCACCTCCTCCTCGCTGATGTCCAACTCGACGGCGAGTTCGGCCACCGTCGGCGACCGTTCGAGCCGGTGGGTGAGGAACTGCGTGGCGCGGGTCAGCGCGCTGCGGCGTTCCTGCACCCTGCGTGGGACCCGAAGCGCCCAGGTGCGATCACGGAAGTGTCGTTTGATCTCGCCGGTGATGGTGGGGACCGCGTAGCCGACGAAGTCGATCCCAAAGCCGGGGTCGAACCGGTCCACCGCGTTGATGAGCCCGATGGTCGCCGTCTGGACCAGATCGTCGAGCGGCTCACCCCTGCCGTGGTAGCGCAGGGCGAGGTTGCGGGCCAGCGGCAGGAAGGCCCGGATCACCTCCGTGCGGAGTTCCTGACGCCGTGCCGTGTCGACCTCGGTGCGGACGTACTCGGCCAGCAGTGCGGCGGCGTCCTCGTCGGCGGCCTGCCTGACCTGTTCGCCACGTGTCGGCGCAACATCCATGATCACGATTCACTCGATCCTTCGAAAGATGTCGGACAGCCCTGCCTGCGCGGCCGGCCGGTCCGGCGCCTCCGCGGGTCCGTCGAGAGTGGCAAACAGGTGCTCCACCTGGGTGATCCGCAGTACACGCCTGGTGATGCCGGCGGCACCTCGGATCGAGAAGCGGGAGCCGCCCCGCTTCGCCCGGTCGCCGGCCAGGAGAAGGACGTGCACCCCCGCGGCGCTGAAGAAGTCGACAGCGGCGAGATCGCAACAGA
Source organism: Micromonospora lupini str. Lupac 08 (assembly GCF_000297395.2). GTDB lineage: Bacteria > Actinomycetota > Actinomycetes > Mycobacteriales > Micromonosporaceae > Micromonospora > Micromonospora lupini. The sequence goes on from NZ_HF570108.1 coordinate 4,570,924, forward strand.
CGTCGGGGTGGCTGTCCAGGGCGTTGTTGAGCGCCGCCCCCAGCAGCGGGGCGGTATCCATGTCGACATAGCCCGCCGGGGCGACGACCAACCGGTCGGCGGAGAAGGCGGCCGACGAGTTGGTGGGTTCGGCGTAGCGAGCCACGGAGAAGGGCCGTTCCGGGACCGCCGGGCCCCAGAAACCACCTCGGTGGCGACGAGCGGACCGGGTCGGTGTCACCTGCGGAGGCTGGGTCGCCGTCTCTACGCGGTCGGTCATGGGCACACGCCTCCTGTTGGAGATCCTTAACAGGGCGGGCGCGTGACTTGACCCAATGACACCGTAATAAGGATTTCCGCTGGCCGCCAGTCGACTCGTCCGCATGACGCACATTCACGGCAGGTGGCCGGAAACACCACGGTCGCGTTTCGGGTTCGCGGGACGGGCGGCCCGTTCCACAAGCGCGGCGGCCACGTCGCGCAGCTTCCGGTTGGAGTCCTGGGAGACCTTGGCGAGGATGGCGAAGGCCTCGTCGGCGGTGCATCGGCGCTCGCCCATGATGATGCCCTTCGCCTGTTCGATGACGGCCCGGCTCTGCATCGCCGACTGCATCTGCGCGGCCAGGGTGACGGTGCTGTCGTACAGGTGCGCGTTGGCCAGGGCGATGGAGGCGTACCCGGCGAAGGTCTGAGCGAGGGTGAGCGCGTCGTCGTCGAAGGCGGCGGGCTTGTCACCGTAGATGTTCAGCGCGCCGAGGACCGACTCCCGGATCGGCAGGCCGATCGACAGTGAGCTGCCGACCCCGGCCAGGACGGCTCGGGGCGCCCAGCTCGGCCATCGTTCCTCCGAGGCCATGTCCGGCACGGACACGACGACGGACTCCCTCGCCGCGTCCAGGCACGGGCCCTGGTCGTACTCGTACTGCAGCTCGTCGAGTCGTAGCGCCATCTCGCCACTGAACGCGGCGGTATGCGCCCCCTCCCGCCGCATCAGCGTCACCGACACCTCCTCGGCGCCGGGAATCGTCCGCTGCGCGAGCTCGGACACCCGGGTCAGCACTCCGGACAGGTCGGTCTCGCCGAGCTTGATCCGGCCAAGCTCGAAGAACGCCTCGGCGGGATCAACCGGTCGCTGTGCCATGACGTCAAGATCCCTCGGAGCCCGGGGCGCATACCGGTTGCGAGGTGGCGTCGGCAGCGCGCGTGGTGATGGCGCACCGTGGACACGGGGCGCCACGCCGAACTCGTCGGTCGAGCCCGGCCGCGCCGCTGCTGGACGCTTACTCGCCGACGCACCGGGCGTCGGCTGCCTGATCACTATACGACGCCGCCCGGCGCGGCCCGGAACGCGCAGGTGGATCGGCTTGCGGGGCGGGGGCGCGCCGGCGCCGGCCGAGCGCCCGACGGCCTTGGTCCGAACGTGGACGTCCATCGTGGAGTGGTGACGGCACGGTCGACACCGGCACCGGCGGTCGGGCACACGCGGTTTCGTCGAGCGCAGGTGGGTACGTGATCGGTGCAGCAAGCCGACGAAGGGACATCCGATGAGGGCCGTCACGTGGCACGGCGTCGGGGACATCCGGTTCTCCGACGTGCCCGATCCGAAGATCCAGGATCCGACCGACGCGATCGTGAAGATCACCACCAGCGCGATCTGCGGCACCGACCTGCACATGATCCGGGGCACCATGCCCGGCCTGCGCCCCGGCGTCGTCCTCGGCCACGAGGCCGTCGGCGAGGTCGTCGAGGTGGGGCCCGGCGTCCGCAACCTCTCCCCCGGCGACCGGGTCATCGTGCCGTCGACCATCGCCTGCGGCTACTGCTCGTACTGCCGTGCCGGGTACTTCGCCCAGTGCGACAACGCCAACCCCGGTGGCAAGCGCGCCGGCACCGCGTTCTTCGGCGGACCCGAGGCCGCCGGTGGGTTCGACGGCCTGCAGGCCGAGTACGCCCGGGTGCCCTACGCCAACGTCGGCCTGGTGCCGATCCCCGACGAGGTCCCCGACGAGCAGGCGATCATGCTGTCGGACATCTGGCCCACCGCCTGGTTCGGCGCCCGCCTCGCCGACGTCCGCCCCGGCGAGACCGTCGCCGTGTTCGGCGCGGGACCGGTCGGCCAGCTCGCCGTCCTGTCGGCGTACCTGCAGGGCGCCGGACGGGTCATCGCCGTGGACGGGCTGGAGGACCGGCTCGCCATGGCCCGCGCCCAGCACGCCGAGGTGGTGAACGTCAACGCCGAGGACCCGGTGCAGACCATCGTCGAGATGACCGGCGGCATCGGCGTCGACAAGGTCATCGACGCCGTGGGCGTGGACGCCGAACGTCCCGCCGAGGGCCCCGCCACCGAGCAGACCGACGACCAGGCGCAGCAGCTCGACAGCGAGGTCAAGCAGGTCGCCCCGGAGACCGACCCGGCGTGGGCACCGGGTGACGCGCCGAGCCTCGCCGCGCGGTGGGCCGTGCAGGCGGTGGCGAAGGCGGGCACGCTCGGCGTGATCGGCGTCTACCCGCAGACCGTCACGACCTGGCCGTTCGGCGAGGCCATGATGAAGAACCTGACGGTCCGCAGCGGCAACTGCCACCACCGCCGGTACATCCCGGAGCTGCTGCAACTGGTCACCAACGGCACCGTCGACCCGGCGCGGCTGTTGACGAAGCACGAACCCATCGGTGACGTGCTGGAGGCGTACCGCCAGTTCCAGGACCGCGACCCGGGCTGGCTGAAGGTCGCCCTCACGGTCTGAGCCACCGACCACGCCGCGCGGCGCCGGACCTCTCGGGGTCCGGCGCCGCGGGCCGTTCTCAGCTCATGGTGGCCAGCAGGTCCCGGCAGGCTCGCTCGCAGGCGCGGCACGCGTCGGCGCAGACCCGGCAGTGCTCGTGCATGTCGGCGTGCCGGGCGCACTCGTCCCCGCACGACAGGCACGCGGTGGCGCACGCCTCCAGCAGGCTCCGGGTCAGGTTCGCGTCGTAGCCGGTGTGCCGGGACAGCACCCGTGCCGTGGTCGTGCAGATGTCGGCGCAGTCCAGGTCCGTGCGTATGCACTTGGTCAGGTCGGCGACCATGTCCTCACTGAGGCAGGCGTCGGCGCACGCGGTGCAGGCCTGGGCGCAGTCGTTGAGGGCGTCGATCGTCGCCGCCAGCTTCGCGCGGTCCAGGTTGATCGATTGTGGGTACGTCTCCAGCATCGGCATCGTGGTGCTCGGCATCCGGAAGGTCCCTTCTCTCGGTTGCCTGGGCCCTACCCGAGAAGTCCCGATAAACACCTGTTATCGGTCGCTGACGCCCTTCACCACACCCCCTCAGGAACGAACCTGCGCCTCGGCCGCCCGGTCGACCAGGGCCTGGGCCACGTCGCGCACCGTACGGTTGGAGTCCTGCGACGCCCTCGCGAGGACAGTGAACGCCTCGGCGGGTGTGCACCGTCGCTCTGCCATCACGATGCCCTTGGCCTGCTCGATGACCGCGCGACTGGTCATCGCGTCCCGCATCTGCCGGGCGAGGGTCGCGGTGCTGTCGTAGAGCTGCGCGTTGGCCAGGGCGACCGCCGCGTACGCCGCGAACGTCTCCAGGATCACCACCGTGTCGTCGTCGAAGGCGTGCGGGGTGCGGGCGTAGACGTTGAGCGCGCCGACGACGGCTTCCTGGATCGGCAGGCCGATCGACACCGAGCTGCCGACTCCTGCCCGCACTCCCGCTGCGGCCCAGTCCGGCCACCGATCCTCGGCATGGAGGTCGGGTACGGGCAGGATGTGGCCGCTCGCGGCGGCGTCCAGGCACGGGCCGCGTCCCTGGGCGTACTGCCGCTCGTCCAGGTCCCGGGCCAGTTCGTCGGTGAACGCCGCGGTATGCCCGACGCCGTTGCGGGCCAGCGTGACCGACACCTCAACCGGAATGGGCAGGACGCGCTTGGCGAGTTCGGCGACGCGTTGCAGGACATCGTCGAGACCGACCTCGCCGAGATTGATGCGGCCGAGTTCAGTGAAGGCGTCGGTAGGGTCCGACATCGGATGGGTCACTACGGCAGGTCCTCACGGCGGGTGCGCGCCCCTGCGACACAGCAACAGACCGGCAGACGCGCGAATGGCAGCTCGCCTGGGCGGGCCGCTGCACGACGCCCGCCGTGGCGGAGCCGGGACCCACGCCGCTTCTTGACGCCGGTTCGCCACGCCGAGACCTCGAACGTGGGCTACAGGTCTCCGACCATACTCGCCCGGCCCGCCGAGCGCCCCTGGGGCGGCGAGCCGATCAGTCCGCCACGACCAGCGCCTGCGGCGCGGCGGCCTTCATTCGCGTCCGCAGCCACGTGAGCTGCATGGCGGTCTCGCCCTCGCAGTCGCGCACCACCGCGAGCAGGTCCTCGTCACGGACGCCGTAGGCGGCCTGGCCCACGACGGTCCAGGTGATGTCGCACTCGGCCGCCATCAGGTAGAGATCCTGCAGATCACGGAGCAGCCCGATGCCGCCGGTGCGGGTGCCGGTGAACAACTGCGAGTGCAGCCGGTCGGGTTCGGCGGGCGCGTCCTCGGAGTAGCGGGCGGCGAACGGGCGCAGGCGTTCGGCGTACGCGGCACAGCGCTTCGCCTGCTGATGGCAGAGGTGGTGGACGTCGGGTTCCTCGGCGTGCGCGTCGCCGACCTGCCGGAACGCCTCGGCGAGGTTGACCTGGGCGCGGTGCAGCAGGCCGAGATAGTGGGCGAGGTGCACGGCTCACTCCTTCCCGCTGGTGGCCTCGGCGGCCGGTCCGCCGACGGTCGCGGGCACACCGGCGTCCGCCGGCGGCGCGCTGCCGCCGATCGTCGGCGCCGGCGAGGGTACGCCCCGCCCGTCGGCCAGTTTCGTCACCGCGACGGCGGCCACCTTGAAGAGGGGCTGCTTGGAGACCGGGTCCCAGGCGGTGATGGTCAGCTCGTTCGCCGCCCGCGGGGTCCGGTCGGCGGGGTCCTGGTCGAAGTAGCCGTAGTGGAACGGTAGGAACACCACGCCGGGGCGGATGCCGCAGAGCCGGGCGCGGGCCTGGATGCCGCCGCGCGCCGAGGAGACGCCGACCAGGTCGCCCTCGGCGATGCCGAGCCGCTCCGCGTCGGCCGGGTTGAGTTCCACCCACACGTCCGGCGCCGCCCGGTCGAGCTGCGGGGCGCGGCCGGTCTTCGTGCGGGTGTGGAACTGGTAGACGGTACGACCCGTGGTGAGCAGCATCGGGTGGTCCTCGTCGGGCACCTCGGGCGAGGGCTGGTAGTCGACGCTGTGCAGGAAGGCCCGCCCGTTCGGTTCCTTGGCCCGGTACTCGGGCTCGGTGAACTCCGCGCCGGTGGCGAGGTCCTGGCCGTACGTCTCGCAGTAGTCCGGGTCGGTGTGGAACACCCCGTCGGTGTAGAGCCGTTCGGTGCCGTCCGGGTGCTCCTCGGTGCAGGGCCACTGGATGCCGGATCCGCCGCGCAGCCTGGCGTAGGTGATGCCTGTGTAGTCGCACGGCCGGCCGCGCGAGCACTCCTTCCACGCCTCGAACACCTCCTCCGGGCCGGTCCACCGGATCAGCGGCTGCCCGTCGCGGTCGCGGAAGTCCATCCGGCGCGCGTAGTCGAGGAAGATGTCCAGGTCGGGTTTCGCCTCGCCGGGCGGGTCGACGGCCTTGTCGGAGATGTGCACCGTCCGGTCGACGCTTGTGAACGTGCCGGTCTTCTCGCCCCAGGTGGCGCCCGGCAGCACCACGTCGGCCAGTTCGGCGGTCTCGGTCAGGAACAGGTCCTGCACCACCACGAACAGGTCCGGCTTGGCGAGGATCCGGCGGATCCGGGCCAGGTCCGGCAACGACACCGCCGGGTTGGTGGCGCTGATCCACAGCAGTTTGATCGAACCCTGCTCGGCGTACCGGAAGATCTGCATGGCGTGCGTCGGCGGCGCCCAGTGCGGGATGGTGTCGACCTCGACGTTCCACAGCCGGGCCAGCTCCTCGATGTGGCTGGTGTTCGCCCAGTTGCGCAGGCCGGGCAGGTCGCCGTCGGCGCCGGTCTCGCGGGTGTTCTGCGCGGTCGGCTGGCCGTTCATCTGGTAGATCCCGGCGCCGGGGCGGCCGATCATGCCCCGGACCAGGTGCAGGTTGTTGACGGCGCAGGCGGCGGCGGTGGCCTGGTTCGACTGGTAGAAGCCCTGCAACACGGTCGACAACAGCCGCTGTGACGTGCCGAGCAACTCGGCGGCGCGTTCCACGTCGGCGGCCGGCACGTCGCAGATGTCGGCGACCCGCTGCGGTGGGTAGCCGTCGACGATCCGGCACAACTCCTCGAAACCCATGGTGTGCGCGTCGACGTAGTCGCGGTCGTACCAGCCACGCCGGATGATCTCCCGGAGCAGGCCGTTCACCAGCGCGATGTTGGTGCCGTTGCGCACGGCCAGATGCAGGTCGGCCTCCCGGGCGACCGGGGTGGCCCGAGGGTCCACGGCCAGCATCGCCGGCGGGTTCGGTCCGCGCCGCCGGTCCAGCATCCGCATCCACAGCACCGTCTGCGTCTCGGCGACGTTGTGGCCCCACAGCGCGATCGCGTCGCAGTGGTCCACGTCGGTGTACGACCCGGGCTGCCCGTCCGTGCCGAAGCTCGCCTTCATCGCCGCCGCCGCCGTCGCCGTGCACAGCCGGGTGTTGCCGTCCATGTGCGGCGTGCCCAGGCCGGCCTTGCCGATCACGCCAAGCGCGTAGTACTCCTCCAGGAACAGCTGGCCCGAGGTGTAGAAGCCGAAGCGTCCCCACCCGCCCGGCCCGTCGAGGAGGTCCCGCGAGCGGGCCACGATCCGGCCCATGGCGGTGTCCCAGTCCGACTCGACGAGACGGTCACCGTCGCGGACCAACGGTCGGGTCAGCCGGTCCGGGCTGTTGTTGGCCTGCCAGCCGTACAGGTCCTTGGGGTCGAGCCGGCCCCGGTTGATCCGGTCCACCGCCCGACCCCGTACGCCGACGATCCGCCCGTCGGCGACCCCGATGTCCATGGCGTCGCCGTTGGAGTGCAGCACCGACGCCGACTGCACCCACCGGTCCACGTCGACGTCGGTACGCCCGTCGGCCAGATAGCGGTCCACCCGCACCGGCCACTCGTCCCCCGGCCCGTACGGCGTCCGTTCACCCCACGGCTCGGCGATCCGATCAACCACGACGCGCTCCCTCCGACGACTCCCCCGGTGCCACCCACCGCAGCGGACCCGGGGCCGAACTCAGGAGATATGTCCCCCCGATTCCGATCCGCACACCTGCCGACCGTCACCTCGGGTCGTCGAAACCCTCGGTGGCTCGTTCGCGGCGCAGGTGCGCCAGCGCCCGGCGACCGAGGTCGGTGTCCTCCCGGCCGAGCGCCTCGTACATGCTGGCGACCTTCTCGTACGGCTGCGCGGGCGGCAGCAACGGGATCGCCGGGTCCACCACCGCCTCGACAAGCGTCGGCCGGTCCGCCGACAGCGCGCGGTCCCAGGCCTCGTCCACCTCCCCCGGGGTGGTGACCCGGACGCCGTGCAGACCCAGCAGCTCCGCCCAGCGGGCGTACGGGGCGTCGGGCAGGCGCTGCGAGTCGACGAAACGCGGATCGCCCTCCATCTCCCGCTGCTCCCAGCTCACCTCGGCCAGGTCGCGGTTGTGCAGCACCAGCACCACGAACCGCGGGTCCGCCCAGTCCCGCCACCGGTGCGCGACGGTGAGCAGCTCGGCCAGCCCGTTCATCTGCATCGCGCCGTCCCCGGCGAGGGCCACCACCGGGCGCTGCGGCGCGGCGAGTTTCGCGGCCAGCCCGTACGGCAGCGCCGAACCCATCGACGCCAGCGTGCTGGACAGGTGCGCGTCGACGCCGACGGGCAGGCGCAGGTGCCGGGCGTACCAGTAGACGACCGACCCGACGTCCACCGACACCTGGGCGTCGCCGGGCAGCCGGTCGGTGAGGGCGTGCAGGACGTACTGCGGATTGAGCGGCTCGACCTCGGCGGTGGCCCGGCGGCGGGCGATGTCCCGCCAGCGCGTCACCTCGCCCTCGATCGTTTGCCGCCAGCTCCGGTCGGTACGCGGCGTGAGCAGCGGCAGCAGCGCCCGGATGGTCTCGGCGGCGTCGCCGAGCAGCGGCACCTCCACCGGGTAGCGCATGCCCAGCCGCCGGCCGTCGATGTCGATCTGCACCGCTCGGGCCTGCCCCGGCGCCGGGTAGAACTCCGACCAGGGGTCGTTGCTGCCGACGATGAGCAGGGTGTCGCACCCGCTCATCAGTGCGCTGCTGGCGGTGCTGCCCAGATGGCCCATCACTCCGGTGTGGAACGGCAACGACTCGTCCAGCACCGGCTTGCCCAGCAGCGAGGCGGTCACTCCCGCGCCGAGCGCCTCGGCCAGCTCGACCACCTCGCCGGCGGCGGCGCGGGCGCCCTGCCCCACCAGGATCGCCACCCGCTGCCCGGCGTCGAGCAGATCGGCGGCGGCCCGCAGGTCGTCCGGGCGGGGCCGCAGCTCCGGCACCGGCAGCCCGGGGTTGGTCACCATGATTCCGTGCTGGTGCGCGTCGAGATCCGGGGCCGGCGCGGTCTGCACGTCGTGCGGCAGGATGACGCAGGTCGGGCTGCGGGTCGCCAGGGCGGTACGGATCGCCCGGTCCAGCAGCATCGGCAACTGCTCCGGGGTGTACGCGGTCTGCACGAACTGCGCGCACACGTCGCCGTACAGCCGGACCAGGTCGATCTCCTGCTGGTAGCCGCTGCCCAGCACCGAGGTCACCTGCTGGCCGACCAGGGCGAGCACCGGCTGGGAATCCAGCCGCGCGTCGTAGAGGCCGTTGAGCAGATGCACCGCCCCCGGCCCCTGCGTCGACAGGCACACCCCCAGGCCGCCGGTGTACTTCGCGTGGCCGCAGGCCATGAAAGCGGCCGTCTCCTCGTGACGGGCCTGCACGAACTCGGGCCGGCCGGCCCGACGCAACGCCCCCATCACCCCGTCGATGCCATCACCTGAGTAGCCGAAGACACGGTCCACACCCCAGTCGGCCAACCGGGCCACCACCAGGTCCGACACCGTCGCATCCGCCATCGCCGTCTCCTCGCCTCGCCGCTGTCCACCTGGGGCGGTACCCCGATCCGCAGCGTCAAACCAGGCAGACGGCGCCGATCCGGGTCCATCGGGTCGCTCACCGCCTCCGGCGTACGCGCCGGTGATCCAATCCGGATTGAAGAACATCGGGCCGGGGGATACTGCCGTACATGAGAGTCGCGGTTGCTCCAGTGGGCACGGTCCTGGCCGTGCTGGCCCTGACCGGGTGCGGCGCGGTGACCGACCGCGCCGACGCGGCAGGCGACGTCGCCGTACGGATGCTGAGCGCCGTGGCGGAGAAGGACGGTGCCGGCGCCTGTGCCCTGCTGGCGCCCGACAGCGCCGCGGAGATCGAGCAGTCCGCCGACCAGCCGTGCGCCGAGGCGATCCTGGAGGAGGACCTCCCCGCGCCCGGCACGGTGTCGGCAAGCGACGTGTACGGCCAGTGGGCGCAGGTCCGGGTCGGCGGAGACACCGTCTTCCTCGCCGTGTTCCCCGGCGGCTGGCGCGTGGTCGCCGCCGGTTGCCACTCGCGCGGGGAGCGACCCTACGACTGTGCCATCCAGGGAGGCTGAGCGATGCGACTCCAGTTCGTCCTGCTGCTGCTCGTGGTCGCCGCCGGAATCGTCTACTTCTCCGCGCTGGGGGTGCTGCACCGGTGAGGAGGTTCCTCCGCGACAACTCGCTCGGGCTGGTCTTCGGCCTGCTGTTCCTCGCCGCGCTCGTCGGACAGGCGTTCGCCGGGCACGCCGACTTCAATCAGCAGCAGCTCACCGAGGGCCTGCAACCGGTGTCGTTCGGCCGGTACGTCACGTCGGCGAGCTTCGCCGTCGACGTCACCGAGAACTGGCAGTCGGAGTACCTGCAGTTCTTCCTCTACATCTTCCTGACCGTGTGGCTCCTGCAGAGAGGCTCACCGGAGTCCAAGGAGCTCGACAAGGCAGGCCGCGAATCCGACCAGGACCAACTGGTCGGCGCGCACGCCACCGACACGTCACCGGCGTGGGCACGCGTCGGTGGCCTGCGGCAGGCGCTGTTCTCCCACTCGTTGGGCCTGGTCATGGGGGCGATCTTCCTGCTGTCCTGGCTCTCCCAGTCCATCACCGGGGTTGCCGCGTACAACGAACAGCAGCTCGGCAACCTCCAGGATCCGGTGTCGTGGGGTCAATACCTGCGCCAACCCGACTTCTGGAACCGCACCCTGCAGAACTGGCAGTCGGAACTGCTGGCCGTCACGTCGATGGTGGTGCTGTCGATCTACCTGCGGCAGCGCGGATCCTCGCAGTCGAAGCCGGTCGGCGCCGCGCACACCGCCACCGGCGTGGAAGGCTGAACCGCCGGCCCTAACCGTTCCGACCGTGCCGTGCCGGCACGGCGTGGGAGGCTCGGCGCGGCAGTGGCCCGACGTCGGATCGACGGCCGGGGCGCATCGCCGCGTGCCGCTGGCCCGGCCCGGCGCCGTCACGGGCGGCGAGGGCGTCCGCGACCGCCCCGGTGACGAATCCGTAGATCGACTTGTGCAGGACGTCGACCGCGAGTTCGCCGCGCGGCCAGGTCTGCGGCGGCGCCCCCACACCTGTGGCGTTCTCCAGAATCTGGTCGTTCGTCAACCGCACCACCGTGAACATCCCCGACGCCAGTGGGCCCCGCAGACCCGCCTGCGCCATGACGCTGCGCAGCACACCGAGGACCGCACCCTGGCCGTAGTGCATCGTCAGGTTCCGCCATCGTGGCTGACGCGTCGGTGCCTCCGGCATGCCGCTGAGCCGCGCCAGCACGCGCGCGGGCACGTGGGAGTCGGGCCGCCCGGTCAGCCGCTGCTCCACCTTCTCCGCCGCGGTCATCACGGCCGCCCCGGCCAGTCCGGCCACCAGTCCCTGCCACATCGCTCGCTTCAGCATGACGACCCCCCTACCCCCCGACGGGACGTCCACACGTGGGCGGCAGTGACCCAGGCCCCGGTCGATGGCCGGCCGGCCGCCCTGATCACTCGACCGGGTTTTCGGACAAAAAGGCTCATCTCCGAATAACTCTCCCGTAATACCGTGAGTTGCGTGCCACCGCACCAGAGTCACTCTGGTCGATCGCTGGCGTAACCCACATCGAGAGGATCGGACCATGCGCGACCTATCTCGTCGCGAAGTACTCAAGGCGACGGCGGCCGTCGGCGCGGGGGCCGCGGTTTTCCCCGGCATCGTGGCCGCCGGCACCCCCGGGCTCGCGGCCGACGGCGGCCCGGGTCCCTCCTCCACCGCGGAGTCCCCGCCGGCGGAGCTGACCGGGCGCATCGTCCGCCCCCAGGATCCCGGGTACGCGAACGCGAGCCTCGGCTGGGACGAGCTGTTCGTCCGCTACCCGCTGGTCATCGTCTTCGCGCAGAACACCCAGGACGTGGTCAACGCCCTGACCTGGGCGCGGCAGAACGACGTCGCGCTGCGGGTGCGCAGCGGCCGGCACAGCCTCGAGGGCTGGTCGAACGTCGACAACGGCATCGTGATCGACGTGAGCGAGCTGAAGTCGACACACATCGACTACGCGAGCCGTACCGCACGGGTGGGCGCCGGGCTCAACCAACTGGAGGCGGTCACCGCGCTCGGCGAGCACGACCTCGCGGTGACGACCGGAACGGAGGGAAGCGTGGGCCTGTCCGGCGCGACCCTCGGCGGTGGTCTCGGGTTCCTCACCCGCTACCTCGGCATGGCCTGCGACAGCCTGATCGGGGCGGAGATCGTCGTCGCGTGGGGCAGCAACGGCGCGAAGGCCATCGAGGTGGACCTGCACAACCACGAGGACCTGCTCTGGGCCCTGCGCGGCGCGGGCAACGGCAACTTCGGGATCGTCACCTCGCTCACCTACCGGGCGACGCCGCTGCGCAGCGTCGCCTACGTCCAGGCGACCTGGGACAACCTCGGCGACCTGGAGGAGATCTTCGACACCTGGCAGCGCATCGCTCCGTTCACCGACTACCGCCTGGGGACCCAGGTCGAGATCCACAAGTCCGCGATCCTGCTGTTCGCGGTGCTCGCCGACGGTCCGGAGGCGGAGGCGAGGGAGCTGCTGGAGCCGATCCTCTCGATCGGCAACCCCGAGGTCACCGTCCAGACCGGAGGTTGGGGCGAGATCTACAACGGCTTCCAGATCCCGACCGAGGACGAGCCGGCGAACTGGAAATTCTTCTCGCAGTTCTCCAACCAGCCGTTCCCGAAGAAGGCGATAGGCGTGGTCCGCGCCTTCATGGAGGACGCGCCCACGGACGACAGCAACTTCTTCCTCCAGGCGTTCGGCCGGGGGAAGCAGGCGCACGAACCCCGCGGCGGCTCCGCGTTCCCGCACCGCGACGCGCTCTTCTACTCCGAGCCCGGCGTCGGCTGGGGCACGCGCGGGGAGCCGGACAGCGGCGACGCCCTCACCCCGGTCGCCCAGACCTGGATCGCCGAGTTCAGCCAGGCCCTGCGTCCGTACGTCGACGGCGCCTACGTCAACGTGCCGAACATCGGGATGGCGGAGTGGGAGTCTGCCTACTGGGGGTCGAACTTCTACCGACTGCGCAAGATCAAGGCGAAGTACGACCCGCACAACGTCTTCCAGTACGAGCAGAGCATTCCACCCGCGACCTGCTGAGTGACGGCCCCGGGCCACGCGTGGGCGTGGTCCGGGGCCGAGGTCGCGCGGCGACGATCGTGGCCTCTCGCCGCGTCGGACGGTCGGCGCGGCACCACCTTTCGCCGTCCGTGAAAAAAGATCAGCTCCTTGTGAAGAAAGCCTCACCCCGGTGAGGATATTCAGATGCGTCGCCTCCCTCAGAGTTTCGGCCGGCCGGTCGCGGGCCTGCTCGCGCTCGCCCTCGCCACGGCGGTCAGCCTCCTCGCGTCCGCTCAGCCCGCCGCAGCTCACGGGACGCTCGCGATGTCCACCCCCGAGAGCGGCGCCACCGTGCGGGGCCCGCTGACGTCGGTGGCGCTGTACTTCACCGAGAAGGTCGGCGCCAACGCGTACTTCACTGTCACCGCGCCGAACGGCGTCCGGGTCGACAACGGCTGGACGTACGGGGAGCCGAAGGCGCTGACCAAGCCGGTGCGGGAGTACTTCCTGGTCGACGGCCAGTTCCAGCCACGCGAGTACACGACGGGGTTTCCGGCGGTGGTGTCGGTCGCGCACCTGCCGGCGGCCGGCCAGTACTCGGTGAGCTACCTGTCGGTGGCCTCCGACGGGGACGCGGTGCGCGGCACGATGACGTTCCGCTACACGGGCCGGGCGACGAAGGCGCCGCAGGGTTGGCAACCGCCGACCCAGCAGCCCGACCCCGCGCTTCTCGCCGCCATCGACCAGCACGCGTCCTCGGGGCAGGAGCCGGTGGCCTCGGCGGCGCCCGCCGGAGCGCCGAGCACTTCGCAGGCGGCCCCCGCCACGCGCGCGGATGAGGAGAGCGGCCCGGGGGCGGTGGTCTGGATCGGCGGGGCGGTCGCCGTCCTGGCGGCGGTGGCGGGGTTCGTCGTCTGGCGTCGTCGCACGTCCCCCGCCGGTGGACCGCCGGGTCGGGCCCGCGCGTCGAAGCCTCCGACCGGCCGGGGTGGTCGCGTCGCACCCTCGGCACGCAAGCCCGCCGGCAGGAACGCGGCGACCACCGGCAGGAACGCGGCGACCTCCGGCAGGAGCGCGGCGGCCACCAGCAGCCGCGCGGCCGGTGGCACCGGTTCCGGCGGCCGGCAGCGAGGCGCCACCGTACCCGCGGCGCGCGGCAGCGGCGCGCTCGCCGACGCCCGGAGTTCCGTCGCGGTCGAGGCCGCGCCACGGTCGACGCCGGCCGCGCAGGCCCTGGCCACACCGGAGAACGCGGCGCCCGCCGAGCTGTCGCGGCCCGACACGCAGGACACCACAGTGGTACGCGGGCCCCGGCTGACCAACACCCACCTGGCCCTGCTCGTCGGCGGGTTGGTGGTGGCTCTGCTGGCCGGCTTCGGGCTCGCCCGCATCGGCACCGGCGACGCGACGCCGACCGGTGACGCCCGCCGGCCCGCGGCCCCGGGCGGGGTACCGGCCGGCTCCGGGGAGGCACTGTCGGCCGGGAACGGGCACGACCACGCGCCCGGGACCGGGCCGCACTCGCATCCGGGGGACGTCGGCGCGGGTGAAACGCTGGCGGCCGGGACGACTGTCAGCGCGGGCGGCTACACGTTGCAGCCCCTGGAGCGGACCCAGCCGCCCGGCGTACGCGCGGACTACCGGTTCCGGATCGTCGGGACCGACCGGCAGCCGGCGACGCGTTTCGCCGTCGTGCACGAGAAGCCGTTGCACCTGATCGTGGTGGGTCGCGACCTGGCCGGCTACCAGCACCTGCACCCGACGATGGCGCCCGACGGCACCTGGAGCGTCCCCCTGTCCCTGGCCCGCCCCGGCGGTTACCGCGTCTTCGCCGACTTCTCCGTCGCCGCTCCCGACGGTCGGCAGGTGCCCCTCGTGCTGGGCGTCGACCACCACGTGCCGGGCGCGTACGCCCCGGCCGCGCTGCCACCGGCCCAGGCGCAGGCGACGGCCGGGCCGTTCACGGTGACGATGACCGGGACGCCCACGGCCGGCGTGACGGCGCCGGTGCGATTCCAGCTCACGCGCACCGACGCCGCCGGGCCGGCCCAGCCGCAGCGGTACCTCGGCGCGTACGGGCACCTGGTCGTCGTGCGGGAGGGTGACCTCGGGTACGTGCACGTCCACCCGGAGCAGGAGCTCGTCGACGGCGCGGTCGCGTTCTGGCTGACCGTCCCCAGCTCCGGTCGGTACCGGGCGTTCTTCGACTTCCAGGTCGACGGGAAGGTCCACACCGCCGAGTACACGATCAACCTGCCCTGAGACCGCTCTCCCGGGAACAGTTCGGCCGCACGTGAGCCGCCCCGAGCCGCTGGTGTTGCGGAGAGCACATCATCGGCTCGGGGATTTGTCCGGTTCCGCTGCTCTATTCCCCAGGTAGGTGGAACGATGGCTGTCGTGGGAACTGCCGAGACTGCCATGCCTGCCATCTCACCGCTCGCCGGTGAGCCGATCAAACGCGCGGATGCCGAGCGGCTCGCGGGGGTGCTGAAGGCGTTCGCCGATCCGGCCCGACTGCGACTGCTCAGCCTGATCCAGGCCGCCCCGGAGGGCGAGGCCTCGGTCACCGACCTCACCGCGCCGCTCAACCTCTCTCAGCCGACCGTGAGTCATCACCTGCGGATTCTCACCGAGGCCGGTCTGATCGAGCGCGAGAAGCGCGGCGTCTGGGCGTATTACCGCATCGTGCCGTCGGCGATCGCGGCGATCGCCGACCTGCTGACGCCGCCGCGCAAACGGCCGACGAAGAAGACCCGCTGAGCGACAGTCGCACCGGCTTCGGTGGCGGTCGTCGTCACCGGACCCGGGCGACGGCGGCGTTGAACGACACGTCCTGCACGGACGGCCGCGGCTGCGGCGCGTCGTCGGCATGCCACCGTGCCACCGACACGATGCCGGGCTCGACGAGCTCCAACCCGTCGAGGAGCGCCGCGAACTGCTCGGTGCTCCGGGCCTGGAACCGGCCGTCGCGGTTGTTGGCCTCAAGCTGGGCGGTGACGGCGGGCGGCAGGTATTCCCAGGTCACGTGCGAGGCGACCACGTAGCTGCCGGACGGCAGCGCCGCGATGAGCCGATCGAGGATTCCCCTGGGGTCCTCGTCGTCGCGGATGAAGTGCAGGATTGCCACCAGCATCAGCGCGACGGGCTGGGTCAGGTCCAGTGTCGTACGCAGATCGGGGTGGGCGAGGATCTTTTCGGGCTCCCGCAGGTCGGCGTCGAGGTAGGCCGTCCGCCCCTGCGGGGTGCTGGACAACAGCGCGCGGGCGTGGGCCAGGACGATCGGGTCGTTGTCGACGTAGACCACCCGTGCCGACGGGTCGATGGCCTGGGCGACCTCGTGGGTGTTGTCGGCGGTCGGGATGCCGGTCCCGATGTCCAGGAACTGCCGGACGCCGTGCTGCGCCAGGAAGCGCACCGCGCGTTGCAGGAACATCCGGTTCTCCACCGCGGAGAGCCGGATGGTGGGCATCGCGGCCGCGAGCGCGTCACCGGACTCCCGATCGGCGGCGAAGTTGTCCTTGCCACCCAGGAGGTAGTTGTACCTGCGGGCCGGGTGCGCGACGGAGGTGTCGATCCGGTCGGCCGCCGAGAAGTTGGCACCATGTAACGTCATTCGACCTCCCAGCGCTGCACGTTCTCCACAAGGTACACACCTCGCCGCCGGTGGGCAGACCCCCGCCGGCCCCCGTTCAGGTCGCGCAGCTCTCGACCGTCGCCGACGCGCCGTCCCGCTCCGGAGCCGGTTCCGCATCGCGTACGCCGGCCAGGAGATCGGCTGTGGTGTGCGCCTGGATGTCGGGCTGCGCGCCGTCGGCGAACCGCGCGACGACCGACCGGACGTGTCGCGCTGCGGGTTCGGCGAGGCCGTCGTAGACGGCCTCGAACAGCTCCCGGGCCGGCTGTCGGAGCCACCCGGCCGGCAGCAGGTCCAGCGGCAACCGGGGGTCGAGGGTGGGGAACCGCCGGAAGGTGTCCATCACCTCGGTACGCGCCCGTACCGCCGCCGCGCCGTCGACGCCCCCGGATCGCAGGCTCGGCACCAGGGGCGTCCACCGCCGCAGGAACTCCTCGTAGTGCCGACCGATCGCCTCGATGTCCCAGGCGTCGATGGGAGCGCGCTGGCCGATCACGTCGAGCGCGGCCTGCGGCCCGCGAAACACCGTGACGGCGCCGAGGGTGAACCGGGCGAGCTGTGCCCTGCCCTGCGCGCTCAGTTCGTACGGCGAGATCCACAGCCCGTCGTACAACGGCGCGTACCCGAGCCAGCGGAGCTGGCCACGCAGGGCCCGCCGCTGGGTGCTGCGATCCTGCGGCAGGGAGAAGGCGACGATCGTCCAGCATCCGTCCCACGCCGCGACGTCGGTGGTGGCGGCCAGGATCCAGCGGCCTCCGCCGGACAGGTTCGCGGCGGCGGCGCGGCTGATCCGGTAGGAGCTGCGCCGCCCCTCCCGGCTGCCCTCCAGCACACCGCGACGGGCCAGGCGGCTGATCGCGGCACGCGCGCCGGCCGTGCTCACCCCGGACTCGGCGAGCAGCGCGACGAGGGCGGCGGACGGGATCCGCGCGCGGTGCCGCAGGGTGTAGTCGGCCAGCAGGGTCACCGCGAGATCCTGCGGCGAGCTGCCGGCCTGTCGCCGGGGCAGCCGGGGCGCGTCGTCCCCGTCGTCGGGATAGATCTCCTCGATGGTGAAGGGGCTTGCCACGGGCGCTCCCGGCTCGGCTCAGGGACGGTCCACCGACTGTAGACGGACAGCCGGGCCGCCGGACCCGTCGCGGCGGCCACCACCACCCAGGCAATTGAGGTACGTCGATTGACACTTCGGCGACCGCGAGTAACACTATCTGCTGAACGACGCCGTACGGAGCCGGACAAGGGCGAGCACACGTAGTGGGCGAGGCGCGATCACCACGGGAGTCGGGCGCACCCGTGACCGCCGCGCGACCACACGAACCCGCACAGGTGATCGAAGGAGTCGTCCCCGTGAAGATCCGAAGGAAACTGCTGCTGCTCGGCCTGGCCACGTCGCTGGCGGCGGCCGCCCTGGTGGCACCCACGCTCCAGCCCGCGTACGCCGCGTCGCTCACCGAGGTGACCGCCTTCGGCGACAACCCGGGCCGGATGCGCATGCACGTCTACGTGCCCGACACCCGCCCGACCCGGCCCGCGGTGGTGGTGGCCATGCACGGCTGCGGAGGGTCGGGCCCCGGCTTCTACTCCGGCAGCGAGTTCGCCGCCCAGGCCGACCGGTACGGATTCATCGTGATCTACCCGAGCGCGACCCAGCAGGCCGGATTCGGCAACTGCTTCGACACCTGGTCGGATGCCGCCAAGCGCCGCGGCGGCGGCAGCGACCCCGTGTCGATCATCTCGATGGTCCGCTACGCGCAGCAGCAGTACGGCGCCGACCCCGACCGGGTGTACGCCACCGGCAGCTCGTCCGGCGGCATGATGACCAACCACATGCTGGCCCTCTACCCCGACGTGTTCAAGGCCGGCGCGGCGTTCATGGGAGTCCCCTACAACTGCTTCGCCAACGCGGCGGACTACCCACCCACGAGCAGCCAGTGCACCGGCGGGAACATGAACCGGACCCCGCAGCAGTGGGGTGACGCGGTCCGTCAGGCCTATCCCGGCTACTCCGGCCCCCGCCCGCGCGTGCAGTTGTGGCACGGCACCAGCGACACCCTCGTGCCGTACTCGCTGCTGCAGGAGACGATCGAGCAGTGGACAAACGTGTTCGGGCTCAGCCAGACACCCACCTCCACCGACACGCCGCAGACCAACTGGAACCGGCGGCGGTACGCCGACGCCAACGGGACCGTCCAGGTCGAGGCGTACAGCATCCAGGGCGCCGGGCACAGCCTGCCCGCCGGCGGCATGGCCGCCGCCGCCGTCGCCTTCTTCGGCCTGACCGCGCCGCCCGCGACCTCCAGCCCGACCACGACACCCAGCCCGACCACGACACCCACGCCGACCACGACACCCAGCCCGACCGTGACACCCAGCCCGACCGTGACGCCCACGCCGCCGCCGGGGTCCGGCGCGTGCCGGGTGAGCGCCGCCGCCAACGCCTGGAACACCGGCCTGACCGAGAACCTCACCATCACCAACACCGGTACCGGCGCCGTCAACGGCTGGTCGCTCGTCTTCACCCTGCCGGGTGGGCAGAGCATCACCTCGGGCTGGAACGCCTCCTACTCCCCCACGTCCGGGCAGGTGACGGCAAGGAACGTCGCCTACAACGCCGGCATTGGACCGAACGGATCGGTCACCATCGGCTTCCAGGCCACGCACACCGGCGACACCGCCCGGCCGAGTTCGTTCACCCTCAACGGGGCGGCCTGCACGATCGCCTGACCGCGACCGGCCCCGGACAGCAACCCGCCCGAGGGCCGGACGAGATCGAGCCGGCCTCGTCGCGCGGCGACGACGAGGCCGGCTCCGGCCGGGCGGCCGGCGAGGCGTGCGTCCCTGGAACGCACGCCGTCGCCGGGCGGCGATAGTCGCCTAGTTACCCGCGGGCACCTGCTCCTTGACGTCGTCGTAGCCGGCCGCGCCGGGCGCGTCGGTAGGCGCGTAGATGACGCGGAGCACGCCCGTCGGGAACACCTCGGTCGCCGTCACCCGCAGGTGGTACGGGGTGTCGCCGTCGTCGAACAGCCTGCGGCCCTTGCGCGCCGCCACCGGGTGCACCAGCAGACGCAGCTCGTCGACAAGCCCGGCGGCGAGGAGCTGCTGCACCACGGAGATCGACCCGGGGATGAGGATGCCCTTGATCCCGGTGTCGGCCTTGAGCGCGGCGACGGCCGCCGGGAGATCGCCGTCGACGACCTCCGAGTTGCGCCAGGAGAACTCAAGCGGCTGGCGGGAGACGACCACCTTGCGCACGTCCCCGAGCTGCTTGGCGAACCCGGCGTCCTCGCCACCCGCCGTCTCCCGGTCGGGCCACGCGCCGGCGAAGCTGTCGTAGGTCACCCGGCCGATGAGCAGCACGTCGGACGTGTCGTAGTCCTCGGTGACGGCGCGGCCCATGTTGTCGTCGAAGTACGGGAAGTGCCAGTCGGGATCGATCTCGGCCACGCCGTCGGCCGAGATGAACAGCGTGGAGATGACCTTCGCCATCGCGGTGTGCTCCTTCACGTCAGGTGCTGTCGGCAGACAGACGGCCACAGCATCCCAAACTCGTCGGACACTCTCCGGCCTCTCGCACCGCACGCCGCCGACGGAACGCCACCGAACACGGCGGAACGGTCGGACGCGCCGGGTAGGTTGCACAGACATGGCCACGCCCGCCGACGTCCGACACGCCCTCGGGCGTCTCGCCGACCCGGTCCGGGCAGCCGGATCGAGCCGGTTCCTCCAGCTGGTCCCGGGTGGTTACGGCGAGGGCGACCGGGCGATCGGCGTCAGCGTGCCGGACCAGCGCCGGGTGGCCGCCCGCTACTGGCGCGATCTCTCCCTGGCCGGTGCGGCGGAGCTGTTGACCGGCGGCGTCCACGAGGAGAGGTTGACGTCGCTGTTCATTCTGGTGCGCAGGTTCGCGCGCGGCGACGAGGAGGAACGGGGCCGCGTCGTCCGCCTCCTGCTGGACAACACCGACCACGTCGACAACTGGGACCTGGTCGACTCGTCCGCCCCGTACATCCTCGGGCCGTGGCTGATCGACAGGGACCGCAGCGTCCTGGATCGCCTGGCCGCGTCGGACCTGGTGTGGGACCGGCGCATCGCCGTCATGGCAACCTTCGCCTTCATCAGGGTCGGTGACTTCGACTGGACGTTCCGCCTCGCCGAACGGCTCCTGCACGACCCGCATGACCTGGTCCGCAAGGCGGTCGGCTGGATGCTGCGCGAGGTGGGCAACCGCGACCGCGCGGCCGAGGAGGAATTCCTGGCCCGGCATCACCGGGTCATGCCGCGCGTCATGCTGCGGTACGCGATCGAGAAGTTCGAGCCGCAGCGACGCAAGGAGTACCTGTCCGGGCTGGACTGAAGGGCTTCGGCGTGGCCGGCGGCGGCAGAACGCGGACGAGCCCCGGTCGATCGCTGACGGATCGGCCGGGGCTCGTCGGTGTGCGCAGGATCAGGCGATGTCGAACCGGTCGAGCTCCATGACCTTCGTCCAGGCCGCGACGAAGTCGTGCACGAACTTGTCGCGCGCGTCCTGGCTGGCGTAGACCTCGGCGAGGGCGCGCAGCTGGGAGTTGGAGCCGAAGATGAGGTCGACCGCCGTGGCGGTCCACTTCACCTCGTCGGTGGCCAGGTCCCGGATCTCGTACACGTGCTCGTCGGACTTCGACGCGCTCCACCGGGTGCCCGGGGAGAGCAGGTTGGCGAAGAAGTCGTTGGTGAGCACACCCGGCCGGTCGGTGAGGACGCCGTGCCGGCTGCCGCCGGTGTTGGCGCCGAGCGACCGCAGACCGCCGACGAGCACGGTCATCTCGGGCGCGGTCAGGTTCAGCATGTACGCACGGTCGACGAGCAGCACCTCCGGCTGGGTCTTCTCGCCGGCGCGCAGGTAGTTGCGGAAACCGTCCGCGCGCGGCTCGAGGACCCGGAACGACTCGACGTCGGTCTGCTCCTGGGTGGCGTCGGTGCGGCCCGGCCGGAACGGCACGGTCACCTCGACACCCGCGTCGCGCGCCGCCTTCTCGACAGCGGCCGAGCCGGCCAGCACGATCAGGTCGGCGAGCGAGATCTTCGCCCCACCGGCGGCGTTGAACTCCTGCTGGATGCCCTCCAGGGTGCTCAGCACCGACGCGAGCTGCTCGGGCTGGTTGACCTCCCAGTTGCGCTGCGGCTCCAGGCGGATCCGGGCGCCGTTGGCGCCACCGCGCTTGTCGGTGTGCCGGAAGCTCGCGGCGGACGCCCAGGCGGTGGAGACCAGCTGGTCGGTCGGGACGCCGGAGTTCAGGATCGTCGCCTTGAGCGCGGCGATGTCGGCGTCACCCACCAGCTCGTGGTCGACGGCCGGCACCGGGTCCTGCCAGAGCTGCGGCTCGGCCACCCACGGCCCGAGGAAGCGCTCGATCGGGCCCATGTCGCGGTGCAGCAGCTTGTACCACGCCTTGGCGAAGGCCAACGCGAACTGGTCGGGGTTCTCCAGGAAGCGGCGGGAGATCTTCTCGTACGCCGGGTCGACGCGCAGCGACAGGTCGGTCGTGAGCATCGTCGGCCGGTGCTTCTTCGCCGGGTCGAACGGGTCCGGGATGATCGCGTCGGCGTCCTTGGCGACCCACTGCTTCGCGCCACCCGGGCTGGTGGTCAGCTCCCACTCGTAGCCGAAGAGGATCTCGAAGAAGCGGTTGCTCCACTGCGTCGGCACGTCGGTCCAGGTCACCTCGAGACCACTGGTGATCGTGTCGGCGCCCTTGCCGCTGCCGTGGGTGCTCAGCCAGCCGAGGCCCTGCGCCTCCACCGGGGCACCCTCGGGCTCCGGGCCGACGTGGCTGTCGGCCACGGCGGCGCCGTGGGTCTTGCCGAAGGTGTGACCACCGGCGATGAGGGCGACGGTCTCCTCGTCGTTCATCGCCATCCGGCCGAAGGTCTCCCGGATGAAGTGCGCCGCCGCCGCCGGGTCCGCGTTACCGCGCGGGCCCTCCGGGTTGACGTAGATGAGCCCCATCTCGGTCGAGCCGACGCCGGCCGCCATCTCCTTCTCGGAGGCGTACCGCTCGTCGCCCAGCCAGGTGTCCTCCGGGCCCCAGAAGATCTCCTCGGGCTCCCAGACGTCCTCGCGACCGAAGCCGAAGCCGAAGGTCTTGAAGCCCATCGACTCCAGGGCCACGTTGCCGGCGAGCACGAGCAGGTCGGCCCAGGAGATCTGCTGGCCGTACTTCTGCTTGACCGGCCACAGCAGCCGGCGGGCCTTGTCCAGGTTGGCGTTGTCCGGCCAGCTGTTGAGCGGGGCGAACCGCTGACCGCCGTCGCCGGCGCCGCCCCGGCCGTCCTCGATGCGGTACGTGCCGGCGGCGTGCCAGCTCATCCGGATCATCAGACCGCCGTAGTGGCCGAAGTCGGCCGGCCACCAGTCCTGCGAGGTGGTGAGGACCTCGGTGATGTCCCGCTTGAGAGCCTCGACGTCGAGCTTGGCGAACTCCCGGGCGTAGCTGAAGTCCGCACCCAGCGGGTTGCCCTTCGACGAGTGGGCGTGCAACACCGAGAGGTCGAGCTGGTTCGGCCACCAGTCCCGGTTGGTGCGCGGACGACCGCCGGTCTTCGGGGTCGGCGAGTCGATCGCCGGGTTCTCGCTCTCGCTGCCGTGCGCGGTCACCGAGTCGTGCGCGACCGGGCAGCCGGCCGCGGCCTTCTGGTCCACGCCCTGCGCGCTGGTGGGACCGTTGTCCTGGGTGTCGCTCATGTACTTCCTTCCGAA
The DNA here is from genome assembly GCF_000297395.2 of Micromonospora lupini str. Lupac 08. GTDB lineage: Bacteria > Actinomycetota > Actinomycetes > Mycobacteriales > Micromonosporaceae > Micromonospora > Micromonospora lupini. The sequence continues at coordinate 4,593,905 of NZ_HF570108.1, forward strand.
CTGGCGGATCACTGGGAGGTGCTGGCGGCCGCGCAACCGGGGCAGGTGCCCCAGTAGACGACCTCCGCCTCGTCGACCACGAACCCGTGGTCGTTCGAGGCGGTGAGACAGGGGGCGTGGCCGACGGCGCACTCGACGTCGGCGATGGCGCCGCAGGAGCGGCACACGACATGGTGGTGGTTGTCCGCGACGCGGGACTCGTAGCGGGCGGTGGCGCCGGCCGGCTGGATGCGGCGGACCAGACCGGCGTCGGTGAGCACCCGCAGCACGTCGTACACCGCCTGGTGGGACACCGTGGGATGCTCCGCCCGCACCAACGCGATCACCGCGTCGGTGCCGACGTGGGGGTGGTCGCGCAGGGCCGCGAGCACGGCCAACCGGGGCCGGGTCACGCGCAGCGAGACCGCTCGCAGTTGCGCCTCGAGGTCGGACGTCACGGGACGACAGTAGTCCGCTCTTTTGGAATATATCAAGTTTACGGTTGGCGTCGTCCACGGCCGGAGGCCACCGACCACCCAGGCTATGACACGGGCCACACGGCCGGGCACGAACAGCGGAAACTGTGACGTCAGCCGCGCCTGGTGCGGCCCATGCCTGAACCGGGATGGGCCGCACCAACGGAACGCAGGCCCTACTCCTTCATCCCGATGTTGTCGATCGGCGGGATTCGGAGCAGCCGCCGGACGGGCCACACAGTGGTCGCCAGCGCGAGCAGCGTCGCGCCGCCGAGCACCACCACCCAGCCGAGCGGCGGGACGTACGGGATCGGGCTGCCGGTCAGCGCGTTGACGACCGCGCCCAGGGTGAGCGCCGCGATCGTCGCGCCGATCAGCACCGAGGTGCCCAGCAGCCCAGCCTGTTCGACGTGGACCATCCTCCGGATCTGCCGGCGGGTGAGCCCGACCAGTCGCAGCAGCGCCAGTTCACGACGACGGGCCAGCGCCGCCAGCACCATCGTGGTCGCGGCTGCCAGCGCCGCGTACCCCACCAGTACGCCGATCAGCAGCCGGTTCAGCCAGGCGCCGATCGCCAGGTCGATGCCGATCAGCCGGGTACGGGTGGCCGCGTCGAGCACGGCGCTGCCCGGATGCGCTGCCGACCAGGCCGCCAGCGCGGCGTCGGCGTCCGGTCCGGCGCGGACGAGGATCTCGTCGTCGGTGGCGCCTGCGGTGTGCCCGGCGACCGTCTCCGCGGCCAGTGTGACGTCGGCGAAGCCGAGGCCGCGACCGTAGACCGCGATGACCCTCAGCGTGCTCGGCGTTCCGTCACCCAGCCAGAGTTCGGCCTGGTCGTCGACGTGCCAGCCAGACGCGGACGCCTGCGTCGCGGACAGCGCGACAGTGCCCGCACCCAGGTCGGCGAGGTTACCCTCGCGCACGTCGAGGTCCATCGTGGCGGTGATCCCCAGCGGGTCGACGGCCTGCGCGGCGACCGGTTCGATGCCGTCGAACGACCGCACCACCACCTGCGTACGCCGCACACCGGTGGCCGCCCGCACCCCGGCCAGTTCGCGGACCTCCCCCGCCGCGTTGGCTGGCAGCCCGCCCGGCGCGGTAAGCACACGCTCGGCGAGCGTTCCCGTGCTGCTCTGCCCGATGGTCTGCCGCTCCAGGTTGTTCTGCAGGAACCAAACCGAGCCGCCGAACCCGACCGACAGGACGAGCGCGGTCAACACGGTCGCCATGCCCTGCGCGTTGGCCCGCAGGTTGGCCGCGGCCAGGTAGCCGCTGACCCCCCAGATCCGGGGCAGCACCCGGGTGAGCAGTCGCGCCGCCTGCGCGTTGATCCTCGGCGCGAGCAGCGCCACCGCGATGACGAACAGGTAGAGCATGCCGACCGCGCCGGCCAGCGCCGCTGTCGAACCGGTGCCGCCGAGCGTGAACACCCCCGAGGTCCCGGCCGCCACGAGCGTCAGCACCCCGGCGACGAGCCGCACCCGCCCGCTGCGCCGAGGCTCCACGGCGATCTCACCGAGCGCCTCGACCGGCTTGATCCCGGCCACCCGGCGCCCGGCGAGCAGCGCGGCGAGCACCGCCACGAGCAGGGCCGTACCCACCGCGGCCGGCACCGCGAACAGGCCACCGGTCATCGGGAAGTCCGCCGGGACGAACCCGCGCCCGACCAGCTCACCGTGCACCCAGCGGGCGGCCAGCAGGCCGGCCGGCGCGCCGACCACGGCGGCGACCAGGCCGAGCAGCGCGGCCTCGCCGACCAGCAGGCGGCGGATCTGGCCCGGGGTGGCCGCGATGGCGCGCAGCAGCGCCAGATCGCGGCGACGGTGCCGGACGGACAGTCCGATCGTGCCGGCCACCACGAAGACGATCAACAGGATGACGTACCCGCCGAACGCCGACCCGACCTCGATCAGCAGCGAGCGGGCCGCCAGGTTGGCGGACTGCTCGGCCTCGCCGCGATCCGCTCCGGCGTACGTCGTGACGTCGGCCGCCGAGGCGAGCCGGCCGACCGCGTCGCGGACCGCCCCGCGGTCGGCGCCGGGGGCCACCCGTACTCCGATCGCGTCCACCCGGCCGGGGTGCGCGGACAGTCGCGCGGCCTGGGCGTCGGTGAAGAACACGGCGGCCGTGCCGGTCGCGGCGGTCCCGCTCACGCGGTACGACCGGCTGGTTCCGCCGACGACCAGGTCGATGCTGTCACCCGGGGCCGTGCCGAGTCGGACGTCGACCACCACCTCGTCGTCGGCTCGCGGCGGGACCCCGGCGGTGATCGGACGACCGGCGAAGGTGTACGTGCCCCAGCCGTGCCCCACGGCGGCCGGCGAGCCGATCAGCACCCGGTCGTCGCCGCTCACGGCGGCGACCCCGGGCAGCCGCCGGATCTCCTCCACCACTGCCGCGTCCACAGTGCCGCCCTCGGGCAGCGCGACGGCGCTGGTCGTGGTGCCGCCGTCGAACTCCTTGATCGTGTGGCTGACCGTGCGGTGGGCGACGACCAGATCCGCCGTCACCCAGAGCCGGGGCTCCGGGCGGAAGCGCAGCCCGGACTCGACGAGCGTGCCCATGGCGACCAGGATCAGCACCCCGGCGATCAGGGCGAGCAGCGTGGCGGCGGCCGGGCCGGTGCGGTGCCGCAGCAGCCGAGCGGCGAGCCCCATCATCGGACGACCCGCCGGTCCAGCGACGCCAGGTGCTCGGCGATGCCTGCCGGACCGATCTGCGGCAGGTCTGCCACGATCCGGCCGTCGGCCAACACGAGGACCCGGTCCGCGTACGACGCGGCGACCGGATCGTGGGTCACCATCACCACGGTCAGTCCGTGTTCGTCGACGACCGCCCGCAGCAGTGTCAGCACCTCCCCCGCGGTCTGCGTGTCGAGCGCCCCGGTGGGCTCGTCGCAGAAGATCACCTCGGGGCGGGTGGCCAGCGCCCGAGCGATCGCCACCCGTTGCTGCTGGCCGCCGGAGAGCGCGGCAGGCCTGTGGTGCAGCCGGTCGGCGAGGCCGACCCGGTCGACCACCCGGTTCAGCCAGGCGCGGTCCGGACGGACGGCGGCCAGGCGCAGCGGCAGCACGATGTTCTCCTCGACGGTGAGCGCGCCGATCAGGTTGAACGCCTGGAAGACGAACCCGATCCGGGTGCGTCGCAGCTCGGTGAGGCGGGTCTCGGACAGCCGCGACAGTTCGGTGCCGCCGAGAACGACCCGGCCGGAGGTGGGCCGGTCGAGACCGGCGGCGGTCTGCAGCAGGGTGCTCTTGCCGGAGCCGGACGGACCCATCACCGCGGTGAAGGTCCCCCGGCCGAATTCGGCGTCGATCCCGGCCAGCGCGGTGACCCGCGTCTGGCCGGTCTCGTAGACCCGGGTGAGGTGTTCGACGCGTACTGCGGCGTCGGTGGTCGGTCCCGGATACTCGGGCATTCTGGTGGCCTCTCTCCGTGTCCTCAACAGGAACTGCGCGCACCAGAAACGCTATTGAGCGGGGAGAACGGCGACCATCCAGCGGACTGCCCGGTCCGGGTACAGCAGGCGCTACCGCTGGTCGCCGTCGAGGTAGCGCAGCACCGCGGTCGAGCACGTTCACGGTCCGCCACCGAGCGCACGGCGCGCAGCGCACCGGGCGCCGCCAGCAGCCCCACGCCGGTCAGGCAGGTCGCCGCCACGATCAGCGCCCGGAGCAGCGCGGCAAGCGCCAGCACCGCCGTGCCCAGGCCGCCGACGAGATGCTCGACGGCACCGACCGAGGCGTGGATCAGGCCCCGCACGTACGCCATCGTCCACCTCCCGCGCCAACACAGGTCACCGTGGGACTGGCCGCCAGGGTCCGCCATGGAAAGTACAGCCTGCTGTACGGCGATCGTCGAGCTGGTGGGATCGTCTCCGCCGTACCGGCGGCCTAGCGTCGATGGTGTCGTGAAGCGTCGCCGAGGGAGGCAGTCATGTCAGATCCGTACCGCATCGCCGAGACCCCGGTCGCCGCCCCGGAGAAGCCGGGCGGCGCGCTCCGTCCGCTGCTCTGGCTGGTGCTGTTCGTCAGCGCGGCGGCCAACGCGGTGTTGTCGACAGCCGTGGACAACCCGTGGGTCGGCTCGGCGTTCGGCCTGGTCGCGGTGCTCTGCGCGGCGGCGCTTATCGTTCACCACCGCCGCAACCGCTGACCGCTGCCGGATCGCGTCACCCGGACGAATCATCGGTCCGGAAAGTCTCCGGAAATTTCGGTGTCGACAAAGCGGCCTGCGATCAGTCCGGCACGCCGTCGATGCGCGATGCCTGGGCGTTGATCGATCACTGACCAGGCGGTAATGCCTTCGCGGGGGTGAGTGGCGACAGGCGCAAGGCTGCCGCATTGTTTCCGGAAAGTGTTGACAGGACGACAACCGGGTCAATACGGTGCCCATCGACGGCGCTCTATTACCGTCAATGGCATTCACCGCGACCCACTCCTCCGATCGTCGTGCGGGACGACCGGCCACCACCAGGAGGGACACGTCCATGACCGACACCGACCACACCCCCACCAGACCGGGGAGACGCGGCCGCCTGCGGCTGCTCCTCGGCACCGCGTGCGCGGCCGTACTCGCCGTCACGGGCACGATGACCGCCACCAACGCGTACGCCGAGGCCGACCGGACGCTCACCTCGAGCCTGACCGGCACCCACAACGGCTACTACTTCTCCTTCTGGAAGGACGGCGGCAACGCCAGCATGACGCTGCGCGCCGACGGCCGGTATTCCAGCAGCTGGGACCGCAGCACCAACAACTGGGTCGGCGGCAAGGGCTGGGCCACCGGCTCGCGGCGGACGGTCAGCTACTCGGCCACCTACAACCCGGGCAACAACAACACCTACCTCGCCCTGTACGGATGGACGCGCAACCCGCTCATCGAGTACTACGTGGTGGAGAACTTCGGCAGCTACAACCCGAGCAGCGGCGCCCAGCGGATGGGCACGGTGACCACTGACGGCGGCACCTACGACATCCTCCGCAGCCAGCGGGTCAACGCCCCGTCGATCGACGGCAACCAGACGTTCTACCAGTACTGGAGCGTCCGCCAGCAGAAGCGTTCGAGTGGCACCATCACCACCGCCAACCACTTCGACGCCTGGGCCCGCGCCGGCCTGAACCTCGGCACCAACCACGCCTACCAGATCATGGCCACCGAGGGCTACCAGAGCAGCGGCAGCTCCGACGTCACCGTCCGCGAGGGCGGCGGCGGCAACCCGACCTCCGGGCCCACCACCGCGCCGCCCACCACCGGTAACCCCGGGAACGGCAACTGCAACGCGACAATCTCCGCCGGTCAGCAGTGGGGTGACCGCTTCAATCTCAACGTCGCGGTCAGCGGCACCAACAACTGGGTCGTCAGCCTCGGCCTCGGCGGCGGCCAGAGCATTCAGAACAGCTGGAACGCCTCCGTCAGCGGCACCAGCGGCACCGTCACCGCCAGGCCGAACGGCAACGGCAACAACTTCGGGATAACGGTCATGGCCAACGGCAACTGGAACTGGCCGACGGTCACCTGCACCACCGGCTGATCCCGACCGACTCCGCGCGCCAGCACCCGGCCCCGCCGCCACGCGACGGGGCCGGGTGCCGCGCCGGCCCGATCCGGCCCACGGTGCGGCTCCGCCGGCACTACAGGCCCTGTCCGATCTCCACCAGATAGCCGTCGGGGTCGCGCAGGTAACAACGGATCTCCGTGCCGTGGTCCTTCGGCTCGGTGAGGAAGTCCGCGCCACGGGCCTTCCACTCGGTGTAGAGCGCGCGGATGTCCCGGACCCGCACGTTCATCGCGCAGCTCAGGGTGTTGGAGTCGGCCGGGGCCTTGGCCTGGACCGTCGGCTTGTCGTCCGTCGGGCCGCCCTCGACGTTGATGATGATGTAGCTGTTGAAGAACCTCATGATCAGCGGGTTCGCGTCGTGGACGCACGTCGCCCCGAACACGCGCTCGTAGTACTCCCGCGACCGGTCGATGTCGCGGACGATGAGCAGCGTCGCCAGGAACATGCCGTCCTCGGGCCGGAAATAGTCGGGAGCCGGGTTGGCCAGGGTCATAGCCACCTCTTCGTCGCCTGCCTCTGCTGCACGGGCGCGACGGGTTCCCGCCAGGGTCGGGCCGAAACCGGGAACGGCGCGGGACATCACGAGTACATCAGGTGCAGCGTCATCCCGGCGTCGGCGTGCCCCAGGTTGTGACAGTGGTTGGCCCACATCCCCGGGTTGTCGGCCCGGAACGCCACCTCCCACACCTCCCCCGGCCGGACGTCGAACGAGTCAAGCCACAACGGACTGCCGACCGCCGCCGTCCGGGTGCGGGACAGCACGAGGACGTGGTGGCCGTGCAGATGCCACGGGTGCACGGTCTGCGACCGGTTGACGATCGTGAACCGGACGACGTCGCCGCGGCGGACGACCTGCGGCGGGATGTCCGGATCGGCCGCGCCGTTCACCGTGTGGGCGTAGCGCGGAAGCAGTCCGTGCAGGTCGAGGCCACGGTCGAGGACGAGGGTGAACTCCCTGTCGAACCGGGTCCACGGCGCCGGCGCCGGCGCGCCGTAGGTGAGCGGGTCCAGGACCGGCCACCCGCCGGTCGCCGTCGACACCTCCCCGGTGGAGTAGACCGCCCGTCCGTCGACGAACAGGGCCACCGGGGTGGCCGGCGCGGTGAACACCAGGTCGTAGCGGCCCCCGGCCGGGATCAGCACGGTGGTGCCCGCGAGCGGCGTCGGACCCCGCAGATCGAAGCCGTCGATCGCGGCGACCTGGAAGGCGGTCCCGGCCAGGGCGTAGCGGTGCGTCGTGTTGTCGGTGTTGATCAGGCGCAGCCGTACCGGCACGCCGGCCTCGACGCGCTCCACTCTCGCCGCCGGCAGCGGACGGCCCGACAGGGTGTGCACCGGCACGGTGACGTCGAGGCCGGTCGGCGGCCCCGGGCGCACCACCAGGACGCCGTAGAGGCCCATCCGCACACCGACGTCGGACACCGCGTGGGTGTGGTACCAGTACGTCCCGGCCTGATCGGCACGGAACCGGTAGACGAACTCCTGGCCGGGCAGCACGGCCGCCTGCGTCACCCCGGGCACGCCGTCCTGGCTGTTCGGCACGTCGTACCCGTGCCAGTGCAGGGTGACGCCCCGCCCGATGTTCCGGTTGCGCAACGTCACCTCCACGACGTCGCCGACGGTGGCGGTCAGCTCCGGCCCGGGTACCTGCGCGTTGAACGCCCACGCCGCGACGTCGCGGCCGCCCACGCGCACCGTGGCGGTCCCGGCCGTCAGGATGAACCGGCGGGTGGGTTCGTCGGAGGTCCGGACCTGCGGATAGCCATGACCATGCGGTACGGCGGGTGCGGCACCCGGAGCCACGGCCAGCCCGGTTCCGGCCAGCAGCGCCGCAACTGTCACCACTACCGCCGCCCGGGACGCCGTGCGGGACGGGCGCGCGTCGAGGAAGCGCCACGAGACCGCCGTCGCCGTGCCGACCCCGGCGACCGCGAGCAGCCCCACCGACGTCGACGCCGGGTAGCCGTGCAGAATCGTCACGAGCAGGGCGGCGCTCACGGCGTACCCGGCGAAGAGGAGCGGGACCGCGACGGACCGGATGTCGCCCGCGGTCCGCAGCAGCCGCGGCCCGGCGACGACCACAGCCGCGAGCGACAGGGGCGCGGCGACGAGGACCTTCTCCGCGGCGAACCACCAGCCGGCGCGGGCGAGCGCGACCACCGTGACCGCGCGGCCGAACGTGGCGAGCAGCGCGACGGCGGCCAGCCCGAGTGCGAGTGGGCGGCGCCGGGCGGCCGCCGCCGCGCCGCCGCCCAGCCATCCGGCGGCGGCGAGGACCGCGAGCACGAGGTCCGCCACGAGCAGCGAGCCGGTGGTCATGCCGGCTCCCCCTCCCGGACGGCCGCGCGGGTGTCCCCCAGCGGCACCGGACCGCCCAGCCTCCGCGCCGCCCGCAGGACGCCGACCACGACGTGCACCGCGATGATGCCGTTGAGCGCGTGCAACCCGCCGAGGGTCAGGCCGATCGCGGTGCTGACGCCGGCGGCGTCGGTGGAGGCGTTGGCGAGCATGGCGAGCAGCGCCTGCACGACGACGAGGCCGAGCGGCAGGACCGCCAGTCCGACGAGTCGGCCCGGCGCCTTCGCCAGCGCGGCGAACAGGGCGGTGAGCAGGCTGAGGACGGGGATGACGGCCATGCCGTTGACACTGTGCAGGGCGTATGCGTCGTCGCCTGACGGTTTCGTGAACGCGCCGACGGCGGCGAGGATGAACTGGAGGGCGAACGCGACGAGCAGCAGGGCGGCGCTGACGACGAATGCCTTACGCATGGTGACCCTCCTGGAGGTGCGCCGAGGCCAGGGCCTGGGCGACATGGTCGGTGGCGGTGATCGCCCCGTACGCGACCAGCCGGACGAGGTCGGCGTCGGCGGGGTGCGACAGCCGCCAGAGGGCGACGTCCCCCACGCTGATCGCGCTGGGCGCGAACGCCGCCAGCAACGCGATCCGGGTTCCGATGCGGTCCCTTCCGGGCACGTCCCGGACCAGGTCGACGGCCCAGTCCGCGGGCCGGGCCGGGACCCGCCCGTCCTCCCAGCGCACGGTGGCCGTCACGGTCTGGCGGGCCACGTCGCCCAGCAGGTCCCCGCCCCGGGTGGCGGCGGCTCGCAACGACGCGTAGGCGACACCGACCGGGCTGTCCCCCGCCCAGGCCGGCGGCGGCGTCGCACCGGCGTCGAGGAGCGGGAGACTGCGACCGGGTTCCTTCCGCTCCCGGGCGGCCCTGGCGTACAGCCGGCCCCCGACCGAACGCACCAGCGGGGAGCGTTGCAGGCCGCCGGGGAGCAGATCCTCGTCGAGCAGCGCCGAGACGATCCGGTTGATGAAGTGGAAGGCGAGCAGGGTGCCGGTGACCTCCGGGCGGTACGCGCTGCTCCAGTCGGCGGCGCCGGGGCTGCGGCTGGCCTGGGCCCAGCGCGCGAGCTCGGCGTGGCGCGGATCGGGTGGTGTCCCGCCCCGGGCGACGACCTCGGCCAGCCCGTGCTCGCCCAGGGCGTGCAGCAGCATGACGTGCGCGTCGACGCAGAACTGGCAGCGGTTGGCCCGGGACACGGACGCCGCGACAAGTTCGCGCTCGACCCGGGACGCGTCCCCGGCGAGCAGGGCCTCGCGCAGCAACGACCAGGTCGCGGCCAGCACCTCCGGCACGGCCGAGAGCACCTGAAAGGTGGGCAGCGGCCCGAGGAAGTCGTCGCGCGACTGCTGGTAGACCTCCGCGGTGCGACCGGTGGCCGCCTTCGTGGGGACGGGGGTGAAGAATCGGTATGTCATGGGCTCGATGCTTGCCGTGGCGGGCTGGGAAAACGTCGTGCCGCCGCAGACACTTGACCCGGCGCCGTACCGCACCCGTGGTACGCCCGATCTACCGCGCGCGCGGGATGCTCCACGAACGACTGCCGTTCTACAGTGCGACCATGCGCCGCGACCTGCCGTACGCCCTCAGTGGCCTCGCCCTCGGCGGCCTCCTGCTCGGCAACGCCGCGCTCGCCCCGGACGCCGCGCCCGTCGGGGCCGTCGACGTCGCCCTCGTCCTCGCCATGGCCGCTGCTCTGGCGGTGTGCCGGCGGTATCCGGTGGTCGCGCTGGCCGTGGTGACCGCCGCCATGCTGGCCCTGCACATCCGGGTGCACTCCGGAGTGTCCGCCGCGTTTCCCGTCCTCGGCGTGGTCTACGTCGCCGCCTGGCGGGGTCGCCGGGCCGCCGCCGCCGCGGCCAGCCTCGCCTTCCTCGGTGGCTTCCTGGCCCGTGACGTCTCGGTGGCGCCTGTCGACCGCCCCAACCAGCTGATCGCCGAGCGGACGGCCCTGTTGCTGGGATGGTTCGTGGCGGCCAACGTCGCCGGGCTGGTCGGCCGGCAACGCCGGGCGTACCTGGAGCAGGTCGAACAGCGGGCCATCGAGGCCGAACGCACCCGCGAGGAGATGGCCTTGCGCCGCGCCGGGGAGGAGCGTCTGCGCATCGCCCGCGACCTGCACGACTCCCTGACCCACAGCATCTCGGTGATCAAGGTGCAGGCCGGGATCGCCGTGCACCTGGCCCGCAAGCACGGCGACGAGCCGTCCGCCACGCTGCTGGCGATCCAGGAGGCCAGCAGCGCCGCGATGCGGGAACTACGCACCACCCTCGACGTCCTGCGCGCGCCCGACGACGACCGCGTCGGGCTGGCCCGGGTGGACGAGCTCGCCGAGCGGACCCGGGCCGTCGGCGTACCGGTCCAGGTCACCGTCACCGGCCGGCCCCGGCACCTGCCCGACGACGTCGACCAGGCCGGCTACCGCGTCATCCAGGAGGCCCTGACAAACGTGGCCCGCCATGCCGGCCCCGCCACCGCGCACGTCCACGTCGAGTACGCCCCGGCCGGGCTGACCGTCGCGGTCACCGACGACGGGCAGGCGTCGCAGGCGCGGCCCCCGACACCGGGGGTGGGGTTGCGCGGTATGCGGGAACGGGTCACCGGGCTGGGCGGCACACTGCACGCCGCGGCCCGCGACGGCCACGGGTTCGGGGTGCGGGCCACGTTCCCCCTGGACGAGCCGGCATGATCCGGGTCCTGCTCGCCGACGACCAGGCGCTGATGCGAGCCGGGTTCCGGGCGCTGCTGGAGGCCGAGGACGACCTGGAGGTCGTCGGCGAGGCCACCGACGGCGCGTCGGCCGTGCAGCTCGCGCGACGCCTGCGCCCCGACGTCGTGCTGATGGACGTGCAGATGCCGGGCCTCGACGGCATCGAGGCGACGCGGCGCATCGCCGCGGACCCCGACCTCGCCGCGATCCGGATCCTCATCCTCACGAACTACGGGCTCGACTCCTACGTCTTCGCCGCCCTCCGAGCGGGCGCCAGCGGTTTCCTCCTCAAGGACGCCGACCCCACCGACCTGTTGCAGGCAGTCGCCGTCGTGGCACGCGGCGACGCGCTGCTCGCGCCGGCCGTCACCCGTACGCTGATCAGCGAGTTCGTGGCCGGCCCACCGCCGGCCGTGCCGACGGCGGGCCGTGACGTGCTGACCGCCCGCGAACAGGAGATCGTCGAGCTGGTCGCCCGAGGGCTGACCAACGACGAGATCGCCCTGCGCATGGTGATCAGTCCGTTGACCGCCAAGACACACGTGAACCGGGCGATGACGAAGCTGCACTGCCGTGACCGGGCCCAGCTCGTCGTGTGGGCGTACGAGTCCGGACTTGTCGCGCCGCGCCGTCGATGATCGTCAACCCGGTCCGGGGCATCCGTCGTCGCACGGGGTGGGGCCGACGCATTGACATTGCCGCCGTCCCACGAGGGCTTTGCTGAAACAGGGGCCATGGACGACCCGCCGCGACTGCCGCCCGCCGTCCGCGAGCTGAGGGGTCGTCATTCGCCGATACGGCTCAGGCTAGGCGTCGCGGCGCAGCGTGAACCAGAAGGTGGGCACGGAATTGGTGCCCGGTGTGACGTCGAGCAGTTCCCAGCCGGGGAATCTGGCGCGGAGCTCGTCGGCGGTGACGCCTGCCGCCCACGACGTGATCTCGGTGGTCGGATTGCCGAGCGGCTCGGGGCCGTACCCGAACATCAGCAACAGTGCTCCGGGAGCGGCGCGGTGGGTGAGCCCGGCGGCGTAGGCGTCGCGGCGGTGTAGCGGAACCCCGCAGTAGCAGCTCAGGTCGAAGAACAGGTCGAAGGGGCCCGGCACGTTCAGCTCGTCGAGGCGGGTGGCGTCTCCGTGCAGCACCCGTACCGCCACTCCCGCCGCCGCGGCCTTCTCCCTGGCCTGGTCGACGGCGCGGTCGATCAGGTCGACGGCCGCCACCTCCCAGCCGTGCCGTGCGAGGTAGGTGGCGTTGGTCCCTGTGCCGCAGCCGAGCTCGAGGGCGCGGCCGGGCGGCAGCGCCCCGTGGCCCTCCACCAGGTCGACCAGCTCGGGTGGCGTCACGCCGGTGTCCCACGGCGGCTTGCCGGCGCGGTAGTAGCCCTCCAGCGCGCGGTGGACGGCCTCCTCCTCCGGGTCTCGCTGGACTGAGGCCAGGTCCGGTCCTGGCTTCTGGGTGGCGTTGGGTCGGCCCATGACGTCCTCCAAGAATTTAGAGTTGGACTCTAGTGTTCAGCTCTAAAGATAGGCTCGCAATATGGACAAGGTCAAGCGGCCGGACAAGCGAGCCGAGCGCTCACGCCGCACCCGTGAAAAGGTCGTCGAGGCGGCTCGCGAGCTGTTCGTCGCGCAGGGTTACGGGGCGACGAGCCTGCAGGAGGTCGCGGACCGGGCGGGCGTGGCCGTCCAGACGGTCTACTTCGTCTTCCGCAACAAGCGCACGCTGTTCAAGGACGTCGTCGATACGTCCATCGCCGGGGACACTGAGCCGATCGCCACAATGGATCGTGAATGGTTCCGCGCCGCGTGCGCCGAACCCACCGCAGCCGGGCAGTTGCGCGCGCACGTCCACGGCACCCGCGAAATCCTGGGCCGGGTCGCCCCGATCATGCCGCTGATCGCGGCTGCCGCGGCCACCGACCCTGAGATCGCCGTGCAGTGGCCCGACGGCCCCGACCCGCGTTACACAGTGCAGTACGCAGCGGCCGAAGCTCTGGTCGGCAAGCCCGACACCCGTCCCGGCCTCTCCGTCGAGATGGCGGCGGACCTGCTGTTCGGCCTACTCAGTCCGCAGCTCTACCTGATCTTCGTCCGCGACCGCGACTGGTCACCGGACGCCTGGGAAGAATGGGCCCGAACCGCCTTGACCTCCCAACTCTGCGCCGACCCCGGCTGAACGGACGGACGTCACGATCCTCCTCCAGCCGGCGCGATGATCTGCCTGACCGGCGTGGCGTGGCGCCGGCGACGCCAACACCAGATTCGAACCCGCCACCACCGACGACGCGAGACGACAACTGCGCGCAACCGCTTGCCGGCCCGCCGAACACCGCCCGACCATGTGCTCATGGGGCCGGAGCGTCGTGTCATCCTCGGGGTCGACGTCGGCACCACCGCCGTGCGGGCGGGCGCGTTCGCGCTGGACGGCTCCGCCCGACACGTCCGGACACACGCGTACCCGCTGCTCCAACCGCTGCCCGGCTGGCAGGTACAGGACCCCGACGTGCTGGTGGCGGCCACCCTGGCGGCGGTGTCCGCGTGTGTCTCCGACGCCGCCGGGGCGGAGGTCGTCGCCCTCGCGGTCAGCTCCCCCAGGTACGGCGTGATCGGGCTGGACGCGACACTCAGCCCGGTGACGCCGCTGCTGACCGGGCGTGACACGCGGTCCGCGGAGGTGGCCCACGACCTGCGGGTCTCTGGTCAGAGCCGGGAGCTGCACAGGGTCACCGGCACGCCCGTGCACCCGGGAAGCCCGCTCTGCAAGCTCATCTGGTTCGCCCGCCACGAACCGTACCTCTGCAGCGCGACGCGGTGGTGGATCGGCCTGAAGGACTACCTGGTGCATCGGTTGACCGGGACGTTGGTGACCGAGCTGTCGACGGCGTCCGGCACCGGCATGTTCGACGTCCATCGGCGGGTGTGGAGCGCGGGCGTACTCGACCTCGTCGGGGTGTCCGGCAACCAACTGCCCCCGGTCCTGCCCACGACGGGCGTGCTGCGGCTCTCCTCGGCGGCCGGGCAGGCGGTCGGCCTGCCGTCCGGCACACCTGTCGTCGTCGGCGCGGCTGACGGTCCGTCGAGCAGCCTGGGCGCGGCGGCGATCGACAGCACCGTCGCCGGTCTGACGCTCGCGGCCACCGGGGCCCTGCGGACGGTCGTCGCGGCTCCGCTCGTCGACCCGGCGGAGACCTTCTCCTGTGCGGCGCTGACCGAGGACGAGTGGGTGGTCGGCGCGACGGTCGACAACGGCGGCAACGTCGTGCGGTGGGCCGGCAGCGCCCTCGAACCCGACAGGCGCCCGGCGTCCGATGACCAGCTCGCCGCGCCCGAGCTCCTGGCTCTCGCCGAACGGGTTCCCCCCGGCAGCGACGGCCTGGTGATGCTGCCCTACCTGCTGGCCGGCCCGACGCCGGCTGCCGGTTCTGGCCCGCCGGGCGCGTATCTGGGCTTGCGGAGCGAGCACTCCCGAGGTCACCTGGTGCGCGCCGCGCTGGAGGGTGTGTGCCTGCACCTCGGCGGCGTCCGTGACCGCCTGGCCGAGCTCACGCCGGTCAGCAGCGTTCGGCTGACCGGCCGCGCCTTTCGCCATCCACTGTGGCGTGCGGTGATGGCCGCGGTCCTGGACTGTCCGACCCAGGTGGCGGGCGAGGACGACGACGCCGCCCTCGGCGCGGCCGCGCTCGGGCTCTTCGCCATCGGCCTCGCCGCCGACCTCAAGGGGGCCGTCACCCTGCTCGATCCCGAGGGCGCCCGCACCAGGCCGGTCGCGGTCGACCCGGTCCTCGCCACGACCTATCGCGGCCTACGCGCGAAACTGCCCGCACTCCACGCGGTCGTGGACCGCGTGGGAGAGATCCTCGACGAGGTGGCGGCCGGGCCGGGGGTCGGTTGGCGGGCCACCACGGCGTCCCGCGACGTGGTGGGCGGTTGACCGGGCCGGTCGCCGGGCGTCAGTGCTCGGGGTCCTCCTTGACCTGGGCCACGAGCTGGGTCGGATTCACGTAGCGCAGTGCGACGACCAGCAGGACCAGCATCATCGAGGTGTAGATGACCGCCATGGCGTCCACCGACTGCTGGGCCCTGATCCCGGACGCGGACATCGAGTAGTAGAGCGCCACCACGAGGGTCTGCGAGTCGGGGCCCGCAGTCAGGAAGGTCAGCTCGAACATGCCGACGGTCCGGACGAGGACGAGGATCGCGGAGGCGAGGATGCCCGGCACGAGCAACGGCGTGAGGACCCGGACGAACACCGTGCGCAGACCCGCGCCGCACATGCGCGCGGCGCTCTCGATGCGCGGGTCGATCTGCTCGATGAACGGGGTCATGGTCAGAATGACGAAGGGCACCGACGGTACGAGGTTGGCGAGCACGACCCCGGACATGTTCCCGGCCAACCCGAACTTGTAGAGGACCGTCGCCAGCGGGATGCCGTACGTGATCGGGGGCATGAGGATGGGCAGCAGGAACACCAGGAAGATCAGCCGCTTGCCGGGGAAGGACCGCCGTGCGAGGACGTAGGCCGCCGGCACACCGATCAGCAGCGAGAGGCCCACGACGAGTACGGAGACCTCAAGCGTCACGACGATGACCTGCAGGAGCGCGAACTCGTCCCAGGCCCGGCCGTACCAGCTCGTGGTGTAGCCGTCCGGGAGCCAGGTGTCGAACCAGCGCCTGCCGAACGAGCTGACCAGCACGGATGCCACGACGCCCAGCAGGTTGAGGAAGAAGAAGATGACGACGCCCCACACGATCCAGGCGGCCGGCCGCGCGGTGACGCGCCGACGCCTGTCGTCGGTGGCGGGGGGTCGGGCGGGTGGCGCCTGGGTGATCGAAGCCATCAGCCCTTGCCTCCGGTGGCGCCGGTGTAGAACCGGCTGCGCGCGGCCAGCACGACCGCGATGACGACCAACTCGACGAATCCCATGATCATTGCGATAGCCGACGCGTACGGGTAGTCGTACTGCTCGTACGCCGCCTGGTAGGCCGCGAGGGAGATGACCCGCGTCTCACCTGCCGGGTTGCCGACCAGGACGGCCGACGGGAACACGCTGAACGCCAGCACGAACGTCAGGCAGAAGGTGGTGGCCAGACCCGGCATCAGCAGCGGGAGGGTGATCCGCGTGAACCGGCGACGCCAGTCGGCCCCCAACGTCGCGGCCGCTCGTTCCAGGGTGGGGTCGATCCCGGAGAGGTAGGAGAGCACCAGCAGGAACGCGAACGGAAAGCCGGTGATCACCAGCGAGAAGAACACGCCCCAGTAGTTGTGGGTCAGCCGCACCGGCTCGTCGACGAGGTGCGTGGCGAGCAGGATCCGGTTGAACCAACCGGTCGGGCCGAGGAAGTTCAGCAGCCCCTGGGCGGTGAGGACGGTGCCGAGGGTGATCGGCACGACCAGCAGCGTGGTGACCAACCGCTTGCCCCGGAACCGGCCGCGCATCCGGTACGCGATCGGCACGGCGGCGAGGACGTTCAGGAGCGCGGCGGGCAGCGCGATCCGCAGCGTGATCCAGATCGTGCCCCGCTCGTAGGCGTCGGAGAAGAACCTGGCGTAGTCGCTGAACGGTCCGCCGTCGGTCGGCTGGAACGAGAGCGACAGCCCGTAGAAGAACGGGTAGAGAAACAGGGCGATGACGAAGACCAGCGCCGGGACCAACAGGATGAGCTGGCGATCGATGCCCCGTTCGGCGAGTCGGTGTCGCCAGTGCGCCGACGGTCGGCCGGGCCCGGCGGCGCTCACCGTGTCGCCGCCGGGGTGTCCGCGAGGCGGTCGGTCTCCGCTGTCGCGCCGGCGGGATAGACCAGCAGCCGCTGCGGGTCGATGGCGAGCTTGACCTGGTCACCCGGCGCGATCCGCTGCTCGGTACGCAGGTGCAGCGACTGGCCCGTGTCGGTACGCGCCTCGGCCGCCAACTCGCGGCCCTGATATTCCACCACCTCGATGGTCGCCGACAGCGCGTTGGAGGTCTCCCCGGCGCCGTCGACACGGATGTCCTCCGGGCGTACCGCGACCACCACGTCCGCGTGGTCGGCAAAATCGCCGACGGCCTCGCCGAGCAGACGTTGACCGGACGACTCCACAGTGGCCCGGCTGCCGTCGCGCCGCGCCACCCGGCCCCGCCACAGGTTCCGGTAGCCCATGAAGTCGGCGACGTGCCAGTTCGCCGGGCGGGTGTGCAGCTCGCGCGGTGACCCGATCTGCTGCACCCGCCCCTCCCGCAGCACCACCAGCCGGTCGGCCAGGGAGAGCGCCTCCTCCTGGTCGTGGGTGACGTAGACGGTGGTGAGCCCCAGCGACTGGTGCAGCCGGCGAATCTCGGTCCGCATCTCCAGCCGCAGTTTGGCGTCGAGGTTGCTCAACGGCTCGTCCATCAGGACCAGCGACGGCTCGAACACGACGGCGCGGGCGATGGCGACGCGTTGCTGCTGACCACCGGACAGCTGACCGGGCAGCTTGTCGACGTGGTCCTCGAGCCGCACCAGCCGCACCGCCTCCGCCGTACGCCGACGCGTCTCCTCCTTCGGCAGTCGCCGCATGCGCAGTCCGAAGGCGATGTTCGCCCGCACCGTCAGGTGCGGGAAGAGGGCGTAGCTCTGGAACACCATGCCGAACCCCCGGCGCTCCGGTGGCAGCGTGTCGATCCGCCGCTCGTCCTGCCAGATGCTCCCCCGGGTCAACGGCAGGAGCCCGGCCAGGCAGTTCAGGGCCGTCGACTTGCCGCAGCCGGACGGGCCGAGCAGGGCGATGAACTCACCCGTCTCGATGGTGAGGTCCAGGTCGGTGAGCGCGTCCTGGCCGCCGAACCGACGGGACACCCCGTCCAACCGCAGCTGGGAGAAGGCGCTCATCCCTGCTTGACCTTCCCGCCGCCGATCTCGCGGTCCCAGCGGTTGAACGCGGCAACGAGGCTCTTCGCGTCGAGTGGCACCTCGGTGGGATTCCCGGCGATCAGCGCGTCGTACTCGGGGCGGCCGAACTCCCGGATCGCGTCCTGGCTCTTCTGCGGCGCCGAGGCGAGCCCGACGTCCTTCACCGCCGGGCCCGGGTAGAAGTAGCCCTCGTCGTACGCCTTGGCCTGCTGCTCGGGAGTGAGCATGAACGCCAGCAGGGCCAGCACCGCCGCCTGGGTGTCGGTCGAGACGCCCTTGGGCAGCACCGCGTAGTGCGCGTCGGTGACCCAGTGGAAGCCGTCGATCGGGGTGATCCTGGCTTCCTTCGGCACCGTGCCCAACACTCGGGGGTTGATGTCCCAACCGGTCGTGCTGACGATCAGGTGCGCCGTGCCGTTGGCGAGGTTCTTCATCGTCTCGGTGGTGCCGGACGGATAGTAGTCCACATACTGGCCCAGCTCCTTGAGGAAGGCCCAGGTCTTGTCCCACCCCGCGCTGGGGTCCTTGGGATTGGCGTCGCCGAGGATGTACGGCAGCCCCATCAGGAACGTTCGACCGGGGCCGGAGTTGGCCGGTCGGGCGTACTGGAACTTTCTGGGGTTGGCCCTGGCCCAGTCGAGCAGGGCCTGCGCGTCGGTCGGCGGCGTGGCCAGGCGGGCCGGCAGATATTCCAGCAGCGGGCCGGACGGGTAGTAGGTGACCGTGACGCCGGAGTTGCCGGCGAGCTTCTGCATGGCGGCGGCCGGTTCGAGGTAGTCGCGCATGCCGCCGAGGCGGTCCTGGAACGTCGGCAACAGGTCGAGCCAGAGCCCCTGTTCGATCCCCGCCGCCAGCCCGTCGACGCCGGTCAGCACGAGGCCGATGTCCACCCGGTTCGCGCCCTGCTGAGCCTTGATCTTGCCGGCCAGCTCCGGCGCCGGCGCCTTCGAATAGGTAACCCGGGAGATCATGTCGGGGTTCTTGGCGACGAAGTCGTCGATCATCCCCTGGGTCAGCTGGAGGTTGCCGGCAACGTCGAGGACGTTGAGCGTCACGGCCCGGCCGGGCCGCTGCGGCACCTCGCCCGTGGTGTCGCCGGTGGACTTGCCGGGACCGTCCGGTGCCCCGCACCCGACCGCGCCCACGATGACCGACGATGCCGTGACCAGGAGAGCGCCGCGCCGCGTCATACCCATGAGCTGTTCCCTCCGCCAGGTGTCGTCTCCGCTGATTGAGGCAGCCGGCGTGACGCGACGGCAATGGGTTGCCATGTATTGCCTCGCGCGAATGCGTTCGTGGCACTGGTTTGTTGCGAGGCGATTGCCGAACACTCACCGCCGTCATACCATGATCACGGCGCGTAGCCGGGAGGAGCATGCAGATGCCCGACCACACCAGGCCGCCCGACAAGAGGGTCACGATCTACGACGTCGCGAACGAAGCCGACGTCTCACCGTCCACGGTGTCCCGCGCCTTCTCCAGGCCGAGCCGCGTCAACTCCGAGACCGCGGAGCGGGTCCGGCAGGTCGCGGAGCGGCTGGGCTATCGGACCAGCCCGCTGGCACGCACCCTCAGCACGTCCCGCACGCACATGATCGCGCTCGTCATCGCCGACATCACCAACCCGGTGTACGCCGAGATCGTGCGCGGTGCGCAGGAGGCCGCGACCGACGGCGAATACACCACGGTGCTGATCGACGCCCAGGAGTCCGACCGACTGGAACGGGTGGCGATCGAACGGACCATGTCGACTGTCGACGGCATCGTGCTGGCCAGCAGCCGGATGTCCGACTCGGCCATCCGGATGTTCGCCAAGCAGCGGCCGGTGGTCGTCCTCAACCGCGCCATCGCCGACGTGCCCTGCGTCGTTACGGACAACCCCCGGGGTGTGCGGCGGGCCGTCGAACACCTTGGTGAGCTGGGGCACGACCACATCACGTACGTCGCCGGGCCGGAGGCCTCCTGGCCGAACGGCATCCGGTGGCGGTCGCTGCTCGAGGCCGGCATGGAGCTGGAGATCAAGGTACGCCAGATCGGCCCCTTCAGCCCGACCATCGCGGGCGGCGAGCGGGCCGCCGAGGAGTTGTGCGCTCGGCCGGCGACCGCCGTCCTCGCCTTCAACGACCAGATGGCGATCGGCCTCATCCGCGGTCTCGGTCAGCGGGGCGTCGACATCCCGGGCGACGTCAGCATCGTGGGTTTCGACAACATCGTCGCGGCCGACATCGTCACACCCGGGTTGACCACCGTCGCGGCACCCCTCTACGCGGAGGGTTCGGCCGCGACCCGACACCTGCTCACGATGATCGAGGGGGCGCCCGGGCACACCGGTCGACCGATGGTCCTTCCGGTACGCCTCGTCGTCCGCCACTCGACGGCCGCCCGCAACCCGAGCCCGGGTCGGGCTCGATCGCCCTGGGTGCGACAGCGGCCCGCGCCCAGCCCGGCGCCGCACCTGTGGTGAGGGCGCGCGCGACAAGAAACGACAACTCCTTGCCCAGCCTGCGACACCCCGGACACGATCGGCGCACCTTCCATTCAGCCATGTCACTGCGTCCGTGCGACGTCCCGATCGACGTCCCCGTCGGACAACAGAGGAGAAGGCAATGAACCGAGGTCCGGTGCCCAGGCTGCGGCGAGTCCTCATCGTGCTCGGCACGGCGCTCGCCACGGTCGCGGCCACCCTCGCCGTCGCCACCACGCCCGCCACCGCCGCCGAGTCGCCGGACGACTACGGCGGCTCCGACCTGTGGTTGCGATACGTGCCGGTCAGCGACGCGAAGCTGCTGCGCGACTACCGCCGTACGGTCACGACGATCGTGGTCGAGAACGCCGACGCCAATCCGGTCCACCGGCACACGACCGACCTCGCCATGGCGCCCGGCTCCGCCGAGAAGCTGGCCGAGTCCACGCTCGGCGCGGCCCGGGACGAACTGGTGCGCGGCCTGGGCGGGCTCCTCGACCGGGCGACCCCCGTGACGGCTGTCAGCGGCGACCGGATCCCGGATGGTGCGGTCGTGGTCGGCACGCCGGCAAGCTCGCCCCTGGTGCGTCACCTCGTCTCGACACGTGACCTGGCCCGGGTCGGCGACGAGGGCTACCTCGTCCGCTCACTGTCGCGCGGCAAGGACCGGTTCACCGTCGTCGCCGGCAACACCGACCTCGGCGCGCTCTACGGGACCTACGCCTTCCTGCGACTGATGCAGACGCAGAAACCAGTCGACCATCTCCGTGTCGCGGAGTCCCCGAAGATCAAGCATCGACTGCTGAACAACTGGGAGACCGAGCGCCTCTACGCCGGCAACAACGCCTCCGGCCTGGGCGGGTTGAACGGCGAGAGCGGGGCGATCTTCAACTTCGCGGCGACCGGGGCGAGCGCCAGCGCCAACCTGCCCGTCATTCTCGACCGCTACGTCGTCATGGCACGCGCGTTGGCGTCGCTGGGCATCAACGGCATCACCATCAACAACGTCAACGCCGACAACGCGTACCTGACGAGCGCCCGGATCGCGCAGGAGGCGGCCCTCGCCGACGCGCTGCGCCCGTACGGCATCAAGCTGGGGCTGTCGATCCGCTACACCGCCCCCACCGACACCCGGTTCGCACCGGACACGTTGACCAACAGCCAACTCGACCCGTACGGCACCGAATTCCGGGGTTGGTGGCACCGCCGGGCGCAGCAGATCCAGGCCGCCATCCCGGACTTCATGGGCTTCACCGTGAAGGCCAACTCGGAGGGCCAGCCCGGGCCGCAGGACTTCGGGTACGACCACGGCGACGGCGCCAACGCCATCGGCGCGGCGGTCGCGCCACTCGGGATGACGGTCCACTGGCGGACGTTCGTCTACAACGCCGAGGTGGACAACGACCGGCTCAAGCGGGCCTACCTGGAGTTCGGGCCGATCGACGACGAGGTCCAACCGGACGGCAGCAGGGGGCGCTTCGCCGACAACGTGTTCCTGCAGACCAAGAACGGGCCACTGGACTTCCAGGCCCGGGAGCCCATCCACCCGATGTTCGGCCGGATGGAGAACACCAACCAGGCCCTGGAACTCCAGATCACCCAGGAGTACACGGGCCAGAACTGGATGCTCACCTACCTCGGCCCGATGTACGAGGAGATCCTCAAGACCGACACGTACGCGACCGACGCGAACGGGAAGCTGCTGAAGGAGCGCCTGGTCGGCAACATCGTCGACGGGACGGCTCAGCACCATCCGGACACCGCCATCGTGGGTGTCGCCAACCTCGGCAACGCCGACAACCTGACCGGGCACCACTTCGCCCAGGCCAACCTCTTCGCCTTCGGCCGCCAGGCGTGGGACTGGACGCTCGACTCGGCGGACGTCGCGACGGACTGGGTCCGGATGACCTGGGGCAACGACAGGCGTGTCGTCGACACCATCCGCAAGATGATGATGGGGTCGTGGGAGGCGCTGGTGAGCTACCAGACGCCGCTGGGCATCGGCCACCAGTTCGCCGAGGGCGCCCACTACCGGCCCGACCCGGCCGACTGGGCAGGCCGCGACGATTGGAGCCCGGTCTACTACAACCAGGCCGACAGCGTCGGACTCGGCTACGACCGCTCCCCCACCGGCAGCAATCTCGCCGCCCAGTACTTCCCCCGGCTCCAGCGGCGGTACGGGGACATCGGTTCGGTGCCGGAGAACCTGCTGATGTGGTTCCACCACGTGCCGTGGGGCCATCGGATGGACAGCGGCCGACCGTTCTGGGACGAGCTGGTCTACCGCTACCAGATGGGCGTGCAGTACGTGACCTGGATGCGCGAGACCTGGGAGACGCTCCAGGCCGACATCGACGCACGACGGTTCGCGGAGGTCCGCGCCAAGCTGGCCGTCCACGAGAGGGACGCCGCCGACTGGCGGGACACGTCGGTGAACTACTGGAAGGAGTTCAGCGGGCGGGCCATTCCGGTCGACGACGCGCCCCTCTCGGCGAAGATCGTGGTGAACGGCAGGGAGTTCGGCGGCTTCAACCTGTCCGACACGTCGTACACCATCCCGGTTCGCGCCGGGGGCTCTCCCACCATCACGAAGGTGCGGACGGCCGACCGGAAGGCGCGCCATCAGATCGTCTCCCAGGCGGCGAGCGTCCCCGGGCAGGCGGTCGTCAAGGTCACGACGGAGAGCTTCTTCGGCCCGCTCGTGAAGAACTACGTCTTCAACCTGGTGCCCGACACGACGCTGACGGCTCTGCGCGTCGACGGCAAGCGCCTGGCGTCCTTCGCGCCGACGGTGCTGCGGTACAACGCCCTCACGGCGGCCGGCACCACGACCGTCCCGACGGTCACCGCCAGCGCCGCTGACACCGCCGCCACGGTCGCAGTCGAGCAGGCGACCAGCCCCACCGGGCAGGCGCGGGTCACCGTCACCAACGGCGGAGCCTCGTCGGTCTACACGGTGGATCTGAACACCACCAGCACCGGCAGCGACGAGTTCGACTCGGCTCCGCTCGGCCCGCAGTGGCAGTGGGTCCGGCCGGACGAAGACAGCCGCCGTCTGACCGACGGGTCGCTCGTCATCACCGCGCAGCAGGGTGACC
Source organism: Micromonospora lupini str. Lupac 08 (assembly GCF_000297395.2). GTDB lineage: Bacteria > Actinomycetota > Actinomycetes > Mycobacteriales > Micromonosporaceae > Micromonospora > Micromonospora lupini. Next base: position 4,617,408 of record NZ_HF570108.1, read on the forward strand.
TCCAGGGCAGCACCAACACCGCGAAGAACCTGGCCCTCCAGGACGTCGACGGTGACTGGACGGCCGACTCCAAGGTCGTCTTCTCCCGCCCGCTGACCACCAACAACGAACAGGGCGGTGTCATCGGGTACGCCGACGACAACAACTACGTGAAGCTCGCCTGGGAGATGGGTAGCGCGACCGCGGCCGTCAACAAGGTCCGGCTCGTCTTCCTCCGCGAGCAGAACGGCACGACGTCGACCGTGGAGATCACCGGCGCGGACGCCCAGCGGATCGTCGGGGCCGACGGCGCCGTCTGGCTGCGACTGACCAAGATCGGGGACAGCTACCGCGCCTACTACTCCCGCGACGGGAGCGTCTACCGCTACATCGGCTCCACGACGCTGAACGTCGAAACGACGAAGGCCGGGTTGCTGGCCTTCAACCGGGCCGGCACCTCCACCGACCTCGACGTCGCCTTCGACCACTTCCGGATCGAGAGCCGCGGGGAGCGCATCCGCTAGACGAGTAGGTCCTCACTCAAGACGGGCCTGGGATCACTGCTCCGCCGACTGGCCGACCACCTGGTCACCAAGAGGGCTGCGCCGGTACAGCACGTGCCGTCCGTCGCGGGCGCGAGTGATCAGGCCTGTCGCGTGGAGGACCTTCAGGTGTTGGGACACGGCGCTGGGTGTGACTGTGAGCCGGCGGGCGATCTCCACGGTCGGTAGCGGTTCGGCAAGGAGGTGGAGCAGTCGCGCTCTGGGCGCGCCGAGGAGCAATGTGACGGCGGTCGCGTCGGCGGTCGGTGTCGGCGCCCAGAGCGTTGCTACTCCACGGCAGGGGTATGCCAGCACTGGCGGTTCCTGCGGGCTGACTGGCGGGGCGGGCTTGTAGGAGAACACGGACGGCACCAGCAGAAGTCCTCGGCCGGCTGCCGCGACATGGTGCCTGCCGATCATCTTGTCGATGTGCAGGACGCCGTCCTGCCAGCGCAGGTTCGGGTGCATGTCGGCGAAGAGCAGGCGCGCGCCTCCAACGGCCAGTTGTCGGGCGCGGTAGGTCATGTCTGCTTCCAGGACGAGTCGCATCTGCGGCCAGGTCGGCCTGATCGCGATCTCCCAGTAACGCTGCAGGTGGTCACAGATGGCATCGCGGAGTACGAGGACAGGAGCGTCGTCGTCCGCGGTGATCCCCTGCAAGATGTCCGGAAGCCGGCCACGTGGGTACACGGCCAACACGTCGCGGCGAACGACATCCGGAGGCGTCCGGCGTACGGCGGTCAACTCTTCTTCGAAGGTCACGGCGAACTCCGTCGGCCGGGGCGTCAGGAAATCCGCAACGGCGCGGTCTGGCCCGACCAGGGACATCAGCAGGTCGGCACCGGGCGCATCGAGTCTGCCGAGAACCGACCTGCGCCACGGCAGGTGCAACGCGTACAAGCCGGGCTCGCGCAGTACCCGCAGGCTGAGCACGGTCTGGTAGATCGGCGAGATCGCGAAGCGGGTGTCCGCGAGGTCCTCGACGCTGAGCACGAAGCTGATCATTAAGCTGCACGCTACATCGGTTGGCGATCGCCGCCACGTGCCGTGGACTATCCGGCATGACGCAGATCAACATCACAGACCAGGCCATTCGGCGCACGGCGATCGTCACGGGTGCGGCACGGGGCATCGGCGCCGGGGTGGCCAGCCGCGTCGACTACGCCGCCGCGAAGGCCGGTCTGATCGGCTTCACCAAGTCGCTCGCGCTGCGGCTCGGACAGCACGGCGTGACGGCGAACGCCATCGGACCGGGCTTCGTGGTCAGTGACATGACCAGGGTCGGGGCCCAGCGGCGGGGCCGCGGCTTCGAGGAGCACCAGCGGATCGTGGCGCAGACCATCCCGGTGCGCCGGGTCGGCCAGCCCGAGGACATCGCGCACACCGCGTCGTACCTGGTCAGCCCCGAAGCCGGGTTCGTCTCCGGCCAGGTCGTCTACGTCGCCGGCGGGCCGGTGGACTGACGTGATCGACGCTTTGGCACAGGCGGTTCGCCAATGAGCCGCAGGCTGCTGGTGCTCCTCGCCCTCACCTGCGGGGTCGCCGTCGGAAACATCTACTTCCCCCAGACGACCAGCCCGCTGGTCGCCGCCAGCCTGCACATCAGCGCCGACTCGGCCGCCCTGGTGGTGACCGCGGTGCAGTTCGGCTACGCCGCCGGGATCTTCCTGTTGGTGCCGCTCGGCGACCGGCTCCCGCACCGCCCGCTGATCGTCACCCTGCTCGGCCTCACCGGGCTGGGCCTGCTCGCCGCGAGCGCCGCACCCGCGCTGCCGCCGCTCGTCGGCGCGAGCGCCCTCGTCGGGGTCACGACGGTTGTCGCGCCGATCATCGGCCCCATGGCGGCCGGCCTCGTCGCCGACGACAAGCGCGGCGTGGTCAGCGGCACCCTGCTGAGCGGCTCCATCGCTGGCATGCTGTTGTCCCGCACCGTCGCGGGCACCATCGGCGACTGGTTCGGATGGCGGGCCCCCTACCTGACGGCGGCGGCGTCCGTGCTGTTCATCGCCGTGGTCATGGTCCGCGTACTGCCGACGACACGTCCGCCGTCCGGGCACCGGTACCCGGCGCTGCTGGCCGAGTCGCTGCGCCTGCTGCGCACCGAGGCCGACCTGCGCCGCTCCTGCTTCTACCAGGCGACGGTCTTCGCCGGTTTCTCCGCGGTCTGGACCGCCGTCGCGCTGCTGCTCACCGGCCCCACATACGACTTGGGCGCACCGGCGGTCGGAACGCTCGCACTTGTCAACGCGGCGACAATGCTGTGCACCCCGGTCGCCGGACGGCAGGTGGACCGTAGGGGCAGCGACGCGGTGAATCTGGCCTGCCTGCTCGGGGTCATCGCCTCGGCCGTCGTCCTCGCGTTCGCCGGTCTCGGCGGGGCGGGAGGCCTCGCGGCACTGGCGCTCGGCACGTTGCTGCTCGACGTCGGAATGCAGTCCGGCATGGTCGCCAACCAGGTACGCATCTACGCCCTACGGCCGGAAGCCCGGAGCAGACTCAACACCGCCTACATGACCTGTGCCTACCTCGGCGGCAGCCTCGGCTCCTGGCTCGGAGCCCGCGCCTACGCCCACTTCGGGTGGCTGGGCGTATGCGCGGTCCTGGCGCTCCTCGCCGCGATCGCTCTTGCCCGCCACCTGGCATCGAGCCCTGCCACCGGCCACCCTCGAACCACAGTCGCCGTCCAGAACACCTGACCAAGGATGATTGTCGTGTCAGCCTCTTCCCACCGCCCATCTGTGTCGCCGGATGTGCCGATGCACGATGGCCAGCTCACCGTCTCACTCGACGCGGTGCGTGAGCTGGTGGCCGCGCAGTTCCCCGAGTGGCGGAGCCTGCCTCTCCGGCGCGTCGCTTCGCAGGGAACGGTCAACGCCATCTTCCGTATCGGGGAACGGTTCACGGCCCGGTTCCCCCTTCAGCCCGGTGAGGTCGACGCGGTTCAGGGCTGGCTGGAACGCGAAGCGGAAGCGGCCCGAGAACTGATGGGTCGTACACGATTTCCCACCCCCGAGCCGGTCGCCATCGGTGAACCCGGCGCCGGCTATCCGCTTCCGTGGTCGGTACAGACGTGGGTACCCGGTGTCGTAGCCACCGATAACGACCCGGGCGACTCCGTCGCGTTCGCGCACGATCTGGCCGAGTTCGTCAGCGGCGTGCGAGCCATCGACACACGGGGACGCACGTTCACCGGCCAGGGTCGCGGTGGCGAGCTACCGGCGCACGACGGGTGGATGGAAACCTGCTTCGGGCGCAGCGAGACGCTGCTGGACGTCCCGCTGCTCCGCCGCATCTGGGAGGTCATGAGGGAACTGCCGCGGGGCGAAGCCCCGGACAGGATGAACCATGGTGATCTCATTCCGGGAAACGTCCTCGTCTCCGGCGGGCGGCTGGCCGGGGTACTCGACGTGGGCGGACTGGGGCCTGCCGACCCCGCCCTTGACCTCGTCGGTGCCTGGCACCTGCTGGAACGCGAGCCACGTCAGGCATTTCGGCAGCAACTCGGCTGCGACGATCTGGAATGGGAGCGCGGCAGAGCGTGGGCCTTCCAGCAGGCAATGGGGGTGGTGTGGTATTACCACCGGACCAACGCCGCCATGAGTCTGATGGGCCGACGCACTCTCGCGCGCATCATTGCCGACCCGCCCTGAGCCGGCCCGGGTCGAGCAGCTCGACCGGAAGGCGCGACCGGGCCCGTCCCTGGTGGGGACGGGCCCGGTCGTGCTCCCCCGAGCAGGATTCGTTGCCGTCAGCCCCCGATGGCGATGGCGAAGATGTGCATGGTCACCACGTTCGCCGCCGGCCGGGCGCTGATGTTGGGCAGCACCACCGAGGCGACCGCCTTGTTCTGCAACGCGACACCCACGTAGTAGATGCAGGCGGCGGTGTTCTGCCGCTGGTTGTTGGGCCGGTTCTGGTACGCGGACACGATGGCGGCGGTCCCCGCGGAACTGGGCCCGCCGTACCAGTCGGGCGTGCTCAGCGTGAACGTCTGGCGGGTGCCGTCGGCGTAGACCACCGTGCCGGTGCCCGACGGGGCGCCATAGGTGCCCGTCAGCAGGAAGCCGAGCGTGCTGCCGGTGCCGGTCACGCTTATCGTCTGGCCCGAGGCGATGGCGTTGTCGGCGGCCCCGGAGCTGACGTTGGGCCAGCGGAAGGTGATGCCGTTGCGGCTCACCGTGCCGCCCGGACTGGCACCGGCGGCCGCCAGGGCCTGCGCCGAGAGCGACGCCCCGCCGCCGTCGAAGTTGCCGACGTTTGTGTTGCTGTCGCTGGTGATGCCGACGTTGCTGAAGCTCTGCTCAAGCGTCGGGCTGGTGGTGCCCCCCGAACTGGTGGCCCGGTAGGTGCGCCCGGCCTGCACGGTGGCCTCGATGAGGTCGGTCTCGATCCGGGCGGTCCGCGCGGCCGTACCGTCGGCGGTGTCGACGATCGTGACGGTGCCGGTGAAGAGCCGACCGCGCAGGCGGACGGTGCCGGCGCGATCCGGACGGAGCAGCACCTCGCTGGCCAGCCCATTGCTCCACGTGATGCTGACCGTGTGCCCGCCGCGACCCCGCAGGCCGGCCACCCGCCCGCTCGGCCAAGCCGGCGGCAGCGCGGGCAGGATGTGCAACTCGCCGGCGTGGCTCTGCAGCAGCATCTCGGCGATGCCGGCGGTGGCGCCGAAGTTGCCGTCGATCTGGAAGGGCGGGTGCAGGTCGAACATGTTCGGCGCGAGTCGGGCGGTGGTGGCCAGGTAGCGGATCAGGTCGTGGGCCCGCTTGCCCTCCTCCATCCGCGCCCAGAAGTTGATTTTCCAGGCCAGCGACCAGCCGGTGCCGTCGTCGCCGCGCAGCGCCAGCGTCCGGCGGGCGGCCTCGAACAACTGCGGGGTGCCGCGCTTGGTGATCTGGTTGCTCGGCGCGAGCCCGTACAGGTGCGAGATGTGCCTGTGGTTGGGCTCGGTCTCCACCCAGTCGTAGAGCCACTCCATGATGTTGCCGCGCGAGCCGACCTTCATGGGAGGGAGCCGGTCCCGGGTGGCGCGAACCTGGGCCCGGAAGGTGCTGTCCACGTCGAGGATCTCGCTCGCGCGGGCGCAGGCGTCGAACAGGTCCCGCAGGATCTGGTTGTCCATCGTGGGGCCGGCGCACACGCTGGCGTTCGCGTGGTGGCTGAGCTCCGGCGAGTTCGACGGGTTGGTGACCAGGTAGCCGAGGGTCGGCTCGGTCACCAGGGTGTTCAGGAAGAACTGCGCGGCGCCCTTCATGGCCGGGTAGTTCGTCCGCAGGAACTCGATGTCGCCGTTGAACAGGTAGTGGTCCCAGATCAGCGTGGACAGCCAGGCGCCGCCGGTCTGCCACATGCCCCAGAACGCGCCGTCCACGACCGCGGTGGCCCGCCAGGCGTCGGTGTTGTGGTGGGTGACCCAGCCACTGGCGGCGCCGTACTGCACCTGGGCCGTCCGCGTTCCGGTGACGGCGAGGTCTCTGACCAGGTCGAACACCGGGTTGTGACACTCGGCCAGGTTCGTCGTGTTGGCCGGCCAGTAGTTCATCGGCAGGTTGGCGTTGATCGTGTACTTCGAGTCCCAGGAGGGGGCCAGCGAGTCGTTCCAGATGCCCTGGAGGTTCGCCGGCTGAGTGCCCGGCCGCGACGAGGAGATCAGCAGGTACCGGCCGAACTGGAACAGCAGCGCGGAGAACTGCGGGTCGTTGACGCTGTTGTGCTGCGCGATCCGGACGTCCGTCGTCTGGTCGGCCGCCGAGGTGCGGCCCAGGTCGAGGGTGACCCGGCCGAACAGCGCCTGGTAGTCGGCCACGTGCCGGCTGCGCAGCTGGTCGTAGCTGCTGGCCCGGGCGGCGCTGAGGCGCTGTCGCGCGATGCCCCCGTAGTCGCCGCCGACGTTGCGGTAGTTGACGTAGCTGGAGCCGATCGAGACGAGCACCGTCACGCTCGTCGCGTTGGTGACCCGCAGGGTGCCACCGGAGCTGGACACGGTGCCCCCGCTGACGGTGGCATTGGCCAGGGCCAGGAAACGGACCTGCCCGGTGACGCCCTCCATGTTCCCGGAGACACCGTCGAGGCCGATCGTGGCGCCGTCCGGGCTGGACACCGTCGTGCGCTGCGGACTGTCGAAGGTGGCGGTGAAGCTGATCGAGTTGCTGCGGTCGGCGGTCAGTCGCATCGCGATGACCTGGTCCGGCGCGCTGGCGAAGACCTCGCGCTGGTAACGGATGCCATTGAGGACGTACGACGTCGTGGTCGTGGCGGTGGTGAGGTCGAGCGTCCGGTTGTGCTGGGACGCGCCGCTTGCGGATCCGAAGGCGAGCCGGAGGTTGCCGACGGTCTGGTAGGCCAACTGCCCGCCGGGGTTGCCCATCATGGTCTGGTTGATGAGGTCCTGGGCCTGCGTCCACTGGTTCGCGTTCACCAGCCGCCGGATCTCCGCCAGCGCCGCCGCGCCCCGGGTGTTGCTGGGGTCGTGCGGGCCGCCGGCCCACACCGTGTCCTCGTTGAGCTGAAGTCGTTCCGTGTCGACGTTGCCGAACACCATCGCGCCGAGGCGGCCGTTGCCGATCGGCAGCGCCCGGAGCCAGTCGGTGCCGGCGCCCTCGTCGTACCAGAGGGCGAGGTCACCGGCGGCCAGCACCTGCGGCGGCGCGACGGAGTCGGCTCGCGCGGTCGCCGTCCAGGGCAGCGGCAGCATGGCGCCACCCGCGCCGGCTGCGCCGATCTTGAGGGCCTGCCGCCGGGTCAGGTCTGACATCGATCCTCCAAACGGTGACCGATCCGGCCACCCGAACGCGACAACGACGACCCCCGATTGCGGATCCGCGCGGTGGCACCGACCTCGCTGCGCAGGTCGTTGGCAGACCCCTCAGACGACCAAACGTCTGATGTGTTTCGGGAAGATTACTCCGGTGTCACGCAATAGGCAACGGTCGATCGCCGGGAGGATCACCGGCTACATGCGACGCTCGCCGACAGACACAGATGAGCAATGCCGACGGTTCCGGACACCCCCGACCGGCCACACAGCGGCAGCGCCGCCGACAGGTCCGCCAATACATCAGACGAATTGTCGGCGGCGCTCATGGAGGCGGCAGCGCCACCACGTCGGCCTCGACGGGCGGTCAGGCGACCCTCGACGGGTTCACTCGGGCGGCGTCGCCCCCGACTGCTCGCTCACCAGGTAGGCCGCGTACCAGTCGGGCCAGTTGTCGTCCCGTTCACCGGTGCGCTCCTCGTGCTTACCGTGGGCGGCGGCCGCGCGCCGCAGCGCGCTCGCCAGGTCGCTCGCGGACCCGTACGACGTCAGGCCGCCCTCGACACGCCCCGGCAGCCGGGTCGTGATCTCCTGGAGGAGCCAGGTGTTGCCGTCCGGATCGCGGAACGTGGCGCGCGAGACGTAGCTGCGCCGCTCGGGGTCCGGACCGTCGGCCGGCCCGTCCGGCGTGACGTGGAAGACGCCGCCCACGTCGACGCCGGCGGAGACCAGCGCGTCGCGGACCGCCGCGATGTCGGACACGACCAGGTACGCCACTGCCGAACCGGGCGTCGCCGACGTGAGCTGCGCGCCGAACTGCACCGAGCACGCGGAGCCGTGCGGCGTGAACTGGACGATGCCGGGCGGCGTCTGGTCGAGTCGCCACCCGAGGCCCTGGTAGAACCGCTTCGCGCGGTCGACGTCCGACACCGGGATGACGATGACCTCGACCTTCACGTCGAGGCTGCCGACACTCGGCGTGGCGCTCGTGTCGTCCTGACCGGCCTTCGGGCTCATCGCGACCTCCTGGATTGGGTGCGGACACCGCCGTCGGTGATCACCACGCTACGTCCTGCGTCGGCGGCGGGTGCGGCGTTCGCGGCATCAGCCGGATGCCGCCCTCGTCGCCCTGCGCACCCCGAACAGGGCGACGAGGGCGAGGAGGATGACGGCGACGGAGTACTCGTCTGCGGTCTGCGGCAGGCCGCCGGCGTAGACCACGAGGAAGCCGGCGATCACCGTGGGAAGGCCGAAGCCGACGTAGCAGACGACGTAGAGCAGCGACAGCACGCTCGCGCGTTCGTGCGCCTCGACCAGCGGCATGATCGTCTTGAGACTGCCCTGGAACCCGCCACCGAAGCCGACGCCGCCGAGCGCGAGGCCGACGAAGAACCCGGGCACGGACTGGGCCATGACCGACACCACCGTGACGACCATGCCCAGGATGAGGGCGACGATCCCGGTCAGGATCACGGTCCGCGCCGCGGTGTTGCGCAGCACCAGGACGGCGACCGATCCGAAGAGGGCGAAGACGAAGAGAACCAGACCGGCGACAACGATCGACGTGTCCATGAGACTGCGGACGAGTGCCGGGCCGAGCGCTCCGAAGAAGCCGGCCAGCGCCCAGACCGCGAACAGCACCGGAACGACCACCAGCACCGGCCCGCGTACGGAGCGGGGCAGCCTGACCTCCGGCCGCAGGCTCTGTCGGGCGCCCGCCATCGGCGTGACCGTCTCCGGCATCAGGGCGACCCCGACGGCCTGGATCAGCAGGACCACGATGAGGACGACGTACACGAGCCTCGTCGGCGCGGGCAGGTAGCGGATGAGCAGCGCCGAGAGCAGCGCGCCGCTGCCGGTGCCGAGGCCGGGGGCGATCGAGTTCGCAAGCGTGCCGCGGGCACGGTCGATGTCGAGCATGGCGGCGCCGACGGCACCCGTGGCGGCCCCGGCCGCGAGCCCCTGCACGAGGCGGGCGGTCAGCAACGCGGGTACGCCGTTGGCGAGGACGAAGACCACAAGCGAGAGGATCTGTACGGCGATCGCGACGGCAAGCACCGGACGCCGCCCGACATGATCGGACAGCCTGCCGAAGGTGAGCAGCGACGCCAGCACCGCGAGCGCGTAGACGGCGAACACCAGGGTCGTGGTGACCGGCGAGAAGTGCCAGCGCTCCTGGTAGATCCCGTAGAGCGGGGTCGGCGCCGCCGACGCGGCCAGGAACGACACCAGGATCGACGCGAGCAGCACCAGGGAGACGGTCGGTGGCAGTCGTACCCGCCCCGCGATCGACATGTCGGTGCTCCTCCTGGCTACGCGGCCGGCGTGTGGGGCCGCAGCGGCGTACCCGGTTGGTGGCGTCGCATGCGGGCCGGCGCCTACTCCTCGTGCCGCGGCCCGAGGTGCTCGCGCAACGCCCCCGCGAGGTCGCCGGCCGCGCGGAGCTGGTCCGGTGTGAGAGCGTCGACGAACAGCTCACGGATGGTGCGCAGGTGCGGGAAGGTGGCCTGCGCGAATGCCTCCGCCCCGCTCGGGGTGAGGTGCACCTCCGCCCCACGGGGCACTGTCGCGCACTCCTCGCGACGAATGAGCCCGCGCCGTTCCATCCGCCCCAGGTGGTGCGAGAGTCGGCTCCGTTCCCACCCGATGTGTGCGGCCAGGGCGGACGAGCGCATCCGCTGGTCCGGCGCCTCGGTGAGGGCGAGCAGGACGGCGTAGTCCCCCGACGAGAGGGAAGAGTCGAGTTGGAGGCGTGCCGCGACCCGGGAGGTGAGCGCCTCCGTCGTCTCGACGAAGTCCCGCCAGATCCGCAGCTCCTCCGCGGTCGGCAGCTGGCGGCCCCTCCGCCGCTCGGGTGTGGCGCTCGTCATGTGGTTCTCCCGGGGAATTGACGCGTCAATCAGCAGGTTAGCATCATTGACACGTCAACCGGGAAGATCACTTCCCACGGGTCGACGGCGAGGATCGCCGAGGAGGAGACATGACGGCGGAAGGCTTCGAACTGGGGCTCAACTCGTTCGGCGAGGTGGCCACCGACGGCGACCGGGTCCTGAACGACGCCGAAACCGTACGACTGCTCGTGGACGAGGCCCGGCTCGCGGAGTCGGTCGGGCTCGACGTGTTCAGCGTGGGTGAGCACTACCGGGAGGGCCACAACGACTCGGCCACACCCGTCCTCCTCGCGGCGATCGCGACGGCGACCGAGCGGATCCGCCTCGGTACCTCGGTCACGGTGCTCAGCACGAACGATCCGGTACGGCTCTACCACGAGTTCGCCACCCTCGACGCGGTGAGCAACGGCCGCGCCCAACTGGTCCTCGGTCGGGCATCGGCCACCGAGTCGTTCCCGCTGTTCGGCTACGACCTGGCGGACTACGAGCGGTTGTTCGAGGAGAAGCTGGACCTTTTCCTACGGCTCCAGCGCGAGGAGACGGTCACCTGGTCCGGAACGGTACGCAGCCCCCTGGTCGCCCAGCGACTGCATCCACGGATGGGGCCGGGCGGAATTCCGACCTGGATCGGCGTCGGCGGGAGCCCCAACTCGGTGGTCCGCGCCGCCCGTTACGGGCTACCCCTCATGCTCGCGATCATCGGGGGGCGTCCCCAGCGGTTCGCCGGCCACGTCGACCTCTACCACCAGGCGCTCGAACAGTTCGGGCAGCCGACGCAACCGGTCGGTCAGCACTCGCTCGGCCTCGTCGCGGACACCGACGAGGAGGCGGTGGAGACCTGGTGGCGGTACTGGCAGCCGACCGTGGCGCGGCTCGCCGAGGAGCGCGGCTTCTACAAACCGGACCGCGCGCGCTACGAGGCCGAGATCGACCACGGGGCGCTGTTCGTCGGCTCACCGGAGACGGTCGCCCGCAAGATCGCCACGATGGCCCGCGACCTGCGGCTGAGTCGGTTCGACCTGAAGTACGACATCATGCACCTGCCTCGCGAGGCACGGGCGCGCACCATCGAGCTGCTGGGCAGCGAGGTCGCGCCGCGGGTCCGGGAGCTGTTGGCGAAGGAGCCCACCAATGTCTGATCTCGTGTTCGGCCTGGACACCTTCGGTGACGTACCGGAGGACGACTCCGGCAAGCCCGTGTCGCACGCCGCCGCGATCCGGCAGGTCGTCGACGAGGCGGTGCTGGCCGACGACCTCGGCGTCGACGTCATCGCCCTCGGCGAGCACCACCGTCCGGAGTACTCGGTGTCGACGCCGGAGACGGTGCTGGCGGGCATCGCCACCCGCACCTCGCGGATCCGACTGTCCTCCGGCGTGACGGTGCTGAGCTCGGACGACCCGGTCCGGGTGTTCCAGCGTTTCGCCACGGTCGACGCCCTGTCACACGGCCGGGCCGAGGTCATCCTCGGCCGGGGCTCGTTCACCGAGTCCTTCCCCCTGTTCGGCTACGACCTGGCCGACTACGACGTGCTGTTCGAGGAGCGGATCGAGCTGTTCGCGAAGCTGCTCGACGAGCAGCCGGTCACCTGGAGCGGCACCACCCGGGCGCCGCTCAAGGACGCCGACGTCTTCCCCAAGACGGAGTCGGGGCACCTCACCACCTGGGTGGGCGTGGGCGGCTCACCGCAGTCGGTGGTGCGCACCGCCCGGTACGGCCTGCCGCTCATGCTCGCCATCATCGGCGGCGCTCCCCAGCGTTTCGCGCCCTACATCGACCTCTACCGTCGGGCGGCCGACCAACTCGGCACCACCGCGCACCCGGTCGGGATGCACTCTCCCGGCTTCGTCGCCGACACCGACGAGGAGGCCAAGGAGCTGTACTGGCCGCACTACCGGGTCATGCGGGACCGGATCGGCGCGCTGCGGGGCTGGCCACCGATCCGCCGTACGGAGTTCGACTCCGAGGTCGAACACGGCTCGCTCTACATCGGCTCGCCCGAGACGGTGGCCCGCCGGATCGCGGACGCCGTCCGCAGCGTGGACGTCGGCCGGTTCGACCTCATCTACACCGCCGGCGCGCAGCCCGTGAGCGCCCGGATGCGTGCCGTGGAGCTGTACGGCTCCCGGGTGATCCCCATGGTCCGCGACATCCTGGCCGGCTGACCCGCCGGCCGACACCCTCTGGAAGGACGACATGTTCGACAGCGGCCCCGACCGACCCCTGACCCTCGCCATCCTCGGCGCCGGCAAGGTGGGCACCGTACTCGCCCGGCTCGCGCTCGCCGCCGGCTACCGGGTGCTCGTCGCCGGCTCCGGTGACCCGGCGAAGATCGCGCTGACCGTCGAGGTCCTCACGCCTGGGGCGGTGGCGACCACCGCGGCCGACGCCGTGGCCGACGCCGACATCGTCATCCTCGCCCTCCCGCTGGGCAAGTACCGGGCGCTCCCCGCCGAGGCGTTGCGCGGCAAGCTCGTGGTCGACGCCATGAACTACTGGTGGGAGGTGGACGGCATCCGCGACGACCTGACCGACCCGCGCACCTCGTCCAGCGAGATCGTCCAGGCGTTCCTCTCCGGCTCGCGGGTCGTCAAGGCGTTCAACCACATGGGTTACCACGACCTTGAGGACGAGGCGCGGCCGTCCGGCGCGGCCGGCCGCAAGGCCATCGCGATCGCCGGTGACGACGAGACCGACCTCGCTCCGGTCGCGTCCCTGGTGGACGCCCTCGGCTTCGACCCGGTCGTCGCCGGACCTCTCGCCGAGGGGGTACGACTCGAGCCGGGCAGCGAGTTGTTCGGCGCCGACGTGAGCGCCGACGAGGTGCGCGCGATGCTCGACCGCTTCCCCGCGTCCGAGCGGGGCCGAGCCGTAGCCGCCGCGCGAGCCGGCACGAGCGACGGGACGAGCGAGTCCTGAATCGATGACTCCACGTGGCGGTGAGGCCGACCCCCAGCCAGCCCAGCCAGAAGGCGGTTCCCGGAGCGGTGTGGGTGTGGCCGTGGCCGCCCATCGACCTGATGAGACGATCGACGTCGGCGGGTTCGCGACGTGCCCCCGATACTGTCCGTCTTCCGGGTTGAGGTAGCCGCTTGTGGCGCTGTCGGTTGAGGACAGGCTCGCCGTGCACGAGCTGGTCTCGTTGCATGGTCATCTGATGGACAGCGGCGAGTTCGACCGGATGGACGAGCTGTTCTGCGCCGACGTCGTCTACGACGTCTCCGCGTTCGGGCTCGGCGAGCTGCGCGGGTACGAGGCGATCAGCGAAGCCGGTCTGGCGCTGGGAGACGCCAACCCTGTCGGTCATCACGTCACGAACATCTGCGTGACCGAGGATCTGGACGGCACGGTCCGGGTGCGTTCGAAGGGAATCGGGGTCTCCGCCACCGGCAGCGTGGGCAGCGTCGTCTACGAGGACGTCGTACGCCGGGAACCGGCTGGATGGCGCATCGCGTATCGCAAGGTGGTTCCCCGCCGCACGGCGCTGCGTCCCTGACCGGCGAGGGGCAACTGGGGCCTGACCGGTCCGGGCCCGGATGTCTCAGTCGTCGAAAGCGGTACGGGGATCGAGACGCTGGCCCCGCTCGTGCTCGGCGGCGAAACCGGCCGGACCGAGCGCCTCGATCGCGGCGTCCCGCACGGCCGCGAGGTCGGCCGCGTCGTCCGGGTCCGGCACCTGACCGAGCGCCGCGAACGCAGCGTCGGCGAGGCCGACCATGCGCGCCGCCCGCGGATGGTCGCCCTCGGCCGAGGCGAGCGCCGCGCCCCCCACACCGACGTACGGCACGAAGTCGTCCCAGCCCTGGAGGAACACCCGGGCACGGCTGACCCCGAACAACCTTCTCGCCTCGGCGAGGTTGCCGAGACCCAGCTCGCAGAAGGCCAGGTTGTGCGTCTCCGAGTTGACGATCTCCGGCTGGCCCAGAGCCTCGTTCAACGCGATGCTCTCCCGATACAGGTCCCGTGCCCGCGCCAGGTCACCGGCCATCCGCGCCACCGCGGCCAACACGTGCCTCGGCCGCTCCTCCAACGCACGATCACCGGAACGCAGCGCCACGTCGAGCGCCTCCCGGGCCCGCGCCTCGCCGAGCGGCAGGTCACCGCCCCGAATCGCCACCCGGGCCAGGCTGTACCGGGCCTCCACCTCGCTTGCGGCGTCGCCAACCGCCCGGGCCCGCTCGATCTCGGCCGTGCTCATCCGCACCACCGCGTCGGTCTCACCACGCCGGAAGGCCGAACGGACGTCGTCACTGAAGCTCACGGATGGCGCCCTCTCGTGTGTCGTGCACGGTCGCGGCGCCGCGGTGCTCCCGCCGCGGCCCGGGCCGTCGTCTCCGCCCGCCCTCAGGCATGGAAGGCGGTCCAGTTCTCCAGGAGGCGGAAGCCCATCGACTCGTACAGCGGCCGGCCGAGCGCGCTGGACTGCAGGTACGCCGCGTCCGCGCCGGCCGCGATGCCGTCGCGCAGCACCTCCTCGGTGAGTACGCGACCCAGACCGCGACCCCGCGCGCTCGGGACGACAGCGATGTTGAACACGCCGACCACCCCTCGGGTCCGCATGCCGAGCCCGGTGCCGACCGGTTGACCGGCCTCCTCGCACAGGTAGCCGGTGATGCGCTCGGCGGCGAGCACGTCGCCGCCCATCAGCGACCCGAACAGGCCCTCCGGGACCTCGAATCCCCTGGTGAGGACGTCCGTGTACCGATCGCTCTCGGCCGCGCCGACCCGCCGCACCAGCTCGCGCAGCGCCGGATCGGCCCGGAAGACCAGCTCACCGGCCGTGCAGCCCAGCAGCGGCAGCTCACTGCGGTTCCGGAGCCCGTGACGGCCGGCGAGATCCGCCGCCGCGCCGTCGGCCGCGCCCCGGACCATGATCGACCACACCGGCACCTGCCGGCCCACCTCGGTCGCCAGGTCGTCCAGCGACTCCAGATCCGGCTCCGGCGACAGGTCGTAGGCGACGTTCAACGTCGCCGCACCCGCGTGGGTCACCGCCCCACGGGCAGTGCAGCGCTTCGCGTACCAACCCTGCGGAGCCGCCCCGCACAGATCCTCGATGGCGTCGTCGTACGCCGCCGCCATCCGATCGGCGATGGTGTTCATGGTCCTCCCCCGGACGATCTCCACCGAATGCAGAAAGATAGCCGCAGCGGCGTGACCTGCGCGAATCGAGGTCCGGTGGGGCGCGGGTGGATCAGCTCCGGTGGGCGTTGCGCCTCCGCCACCACAGCCCGTGGCGGAGGCCCTGGCTGGTGGCACCGTGGAAGATGATCATCACGACCACACCGATCAGGCCGAGCAGTGGGGTCACCAACCAGCCGAGCACCCCGGTCAGGCCGTAGAGGATCAGGCCGACGATCGGGCGGGCCTCCTGCACCCGGACCTGCTCCTGGTCGACGGTGTCGGCACGGAGCGCCGGATGGCGGCGCACGTAGGCGAAGAGCACCCACCAGGGCGCGGACATCAGCGATGCGGCGAACGCGTACAGGACGACCGCCACGCGCAGGTCGTCGGTGTTGCCGTCGGCGAGCGCCGACGCCAGGACGGCTGTCGGAAACGGGATGATCACCACTCCGAAGAGGATGGCGAGATTGATCGAGCTGAAGGCGGGGGTGGTGCCCCGCACCCGTTGAAGCACCGCGTGATGGTTCAGCCAGAGGACGCCGACGTAGATGAACGACACCGCGAAGGCCAGATAGGACGGGCCCTCCCCGAGGAGCCCCTCGGCCAGCTCACCCTCGTGGAACTCCGGGACCCGCAGATCCAACACCAGCAGGGTGATGACGATGGCGAACACGCCGTCGCTGAATGCCGCCAGGCGACCCGCGTCGGTCACCGCGGGACCGCCATCGCCCGCCTGGACACCCTCTTGAGCTGCGGACATTGCCGTACGCTAACAGCCGGCGAACCGCCACCGAGCACGTTTGCCGCGACCGGTGCGTCCTTCGTAGACCGACGCGGCGGAGGGCTCGGTGGGCGGAAGCGGCCCTCGCCGCCCCCGCCCATCCCGGTCGTCAGGAGGCGTACGTCTCGAACTCCCCGACCCGGGGCGTACCGCTCGAGCTGTTGATCTTGAAGGTGATCTTGCTCAGTGCCGTCGCGGAGAAGGTGATCGCGCCCGCGCCGCTGCCGGAGGCCAGGACGGCGCCCGTGTCGTGGTTGACGAGCTGCCAGGAGCCGATGGAGCCCTGGGTCCCGGAGGGCTCTCGGATGACCACCCGGGACACCCGGGTGGCGGACCCCCACTTGATCGAGATGGACCCGGTCGACCCGGCCGGCGACCACCAGGTGCTGTTGTCGCCGTCGCGCACGTTGCCGTAACTGGTCCCGCCGGCCTTGCTGGAACCGTCGGCGCCGGCGCCCAGACTGAGGTTGGTCCCGCTGGTCGGCGGCGGCGTGGTGGGCGGCGCGGTGGTCGGTGGCGCGGTGCTCGGTGGCGGCGTGGTGGGCGGCGGCGTCTGCGGCGAGCAACTGCCGTCGGAGACCCGCAGGCCCGTGTTGGCGCCGGCCGTCTGACGGACGACGTCCGGCACGCAACTCGCGGCGTCGAGGCGGTACGCGTAGGGGATGCTGACCGTGGTGTTGGAGGTCGGGTTGGGGCCGGCGGGGTAGTTTTCGCTGCCGGCGCTGGACCAGGTGACGTTGTCGAAGGTGTTGCCGCTGACCTGCCAGTAGCCGCGCTCGCTGGTGTAGAAGGTGCCCAGGACGTCCTTCGAGTTCCGGAAGTAGTTGTTCTCCACCTTGGCCCGTGCGCCGGCCCGGGAGTTGATACCGGACTCGTGCAGGCTCACGTAGTGGTTGTTGTAGATGTGCGCGATGCCGCCGCGCAGCAACGGCGTACGGGAGTCGATGTTCTCGTACAGGTTGTGATGGAACGTGACGAAGCCGTTGGAGAGGTCGCTCTCGCTGGACCCGATGAGGCCGCCGCGACCGGAGTTGCGCAGGACGCTGTACGACAGGGTCACGTACTGGGTGTTGTCCTTCATGTCGAAGAGGCCGTCGTAGCCCTCCGACTCACCGCCGGACGCCTCCAGGGTGACGTGGTCGACCCAGACGTTGCGGACCGTGCTCTCCATGCCGATGGCGTCTCCACCGTTGGAGGTCGGCGAACCCGACTTCTTGACGTTCCGGACCGTCACGTTCTGGATGATGATGTTGCTGGAGTCGCGGAGGTGGATGCCCAACTGGTCGAAGACCGCCCCGCTGCCGACTCCGATGATGGTGACGTTGCTGATCTGCTTGAGCTCGATCACGCCGTCCGCGGTGTTACAGCTCGATCCCGACACCTTGCTGGTGTTGCCGTGATTGATCGTCCCCGTGACCTCGATGGTGATCGGGGTGCTGCTGCTGGCACGCCCGCACAGCGCCGCGTGGATCGCGGTGCCCGTGCTGGCCCGTACCGTCTGCCCGCCCGCGCCGCCGGTGGTCCCGCCGTTCTGGGTGGCGTAGCCGGTGGCGGCCCCCACTGCGGCTGCGGGCCGGGGACTCTGCAGGGCCACGCCTGCCGCGACCCCGACGGTCACTGTCGCGAGCGCTGCCGGAAGCCGCCGCGCGTCTGCTCGTCTCATCTCGCCTCACCTTCACAATTCGAGGGATGTGCCGATGCCGGACGGCGGTCGTGGTGGCCGACCCTCGACGGGGATGCGACTTCCGATGACGACCCGCGCTGAAGACAATCAATGTGACATTGACAGCCGAAAATCTCCTTGGCCCGGTTGACGCGGCGAAGCCGCTGGCCAGGCGGCCTGTAGTCGCCGCCGTCGAGATGCGCGCCCGTCCAGTTCGGGATTGGAACATCGACGTGACGCAATCGTAGGAAAGCGATTTCCCTCACGGCAAGAGTTATTGTTTGCAGGTTTTTTGCAGTCCGGCGGCCACCGTCGCTGCCGCTCGCGGGGTACGGCGGCAGCGACGGCGACCGCGAGAGCCGGACGTGGAGCAGACCCTAGAACCGGGCCCGGTTCAGGGCTCGCTGCAAGGCTGCGATGGTCGCGTAGCCCCAGATCCCGTCCAGCGCGAGCCCAGCGTTGACCATGGTGTTGAGGTGCCGCTGCAGGGCCTTGACCGCGACCGGTCCCATCAGGCCGTCGACCGCCAGGCCAGCATCGCTCCAGGTGTTGAGATGGCGCTGCAGGGCTCGGATCGAGGCCGGACCCCACTGCCCGTCCACGGTGGTGCCGGTGGCGCGCTGGGTCGCCCGGATCGTCGCCGGTCCGAAGTCTCCGTCGACGGCCAGCAACGCACCCTCGTCGTAGTACGCCTGGTAGGCGGCCTCGGTGCCGGGACCCCACAGTCCGTCGGCGGTGACGCCCAAGCGCCCTGCAACCAGCGGACGCCGGCATCGGTCTTCGGACCCCAGAACCCGTCCACCACGAGGGCCGGCGAATAGCCCGCCTCGTTGACGGCCTTCTGCTGGGCGGAGATCGAGCGGACCGACGTCATGCCGCCACCCAGACCACCGCTGCTCGGAGGCGGATCGGTGACCGCTGGAACGTTGTCCGAGTTCATACCGGCCTGCACCCACGCACGCAACTGCGAGCCGGGGCACTCGGTCGAGTTGCCGGACAGTCCCCCGTGCCACGTCTTTGCCAGGGTCTTTCCGGTCAGGGCGTTGGCGCGGTTGTAGAGCGCCCTGAACGAGCGGAGCACGGCCGGCGTCACGTCGCCGTCGTTGCCGATGAAGCACGCTCCGATGTGGGTGTCGTTGTGACCGCTCGCGTGGGCGCCCATGACCTCCCACCCACGTCCCTCATAGATGCGTCCGGCCGTATCGACCAGGAAGTTGTACCCGATGTCGGACCAACCGTTTCCGTCCATGTGGTAGTTCTGGATCTGCCGCGGGGTGGTCGCGGCAGCTCCCGCCGAATAGTGCACCGTGAATCCCGTACGTGCCGCGAGGGCAACTCGTGTGACCTCGACCGGCGGCCGTGCTCCCCACTGTTTCCGCGGAATGATGCTCAGCGGCTGGGAGGTGTCCGGTGGGCTCGCCGGAGGCTGCAACGATCCGTTCGTCACGTAGGGATAGAGCGTGCCGGGGCAGTCGGTGGCGTAAAGATCCCGGTGCCCCTTGATCTGCGGTCCGGCCGAACCGTACTGCCGCAGATAGCCGATGAGGTCTCGAATGGCAACCAGCATGCTGCTGCTCGGCTTGTCGTCGGCACCCCACGGCAACCTCGTCGTGCCGATGAGACCCATGATCGCGTAGTACTTCTCGTTCGCTCCCGTCGTCGTGGTGCCGTTGGCGCCCGACCGGACCGATTTCCCGCGCCCCTCGAAAATCACGCCGTGCTGGCAGACGACATAGTTGTACGCGATGTCGCTGCCCTCCCCCTCCATGCCCTCGTCCTGAATCTCGCGAATCTGCTGCGGACAGTCCTGGTGGTTTTCGGCAGGGCTCCACAGGTCCGTATCGCCCTTGTGGTGGATGGCGACGCCCCCCTCGAACGGCTTCCAGCTGTAGCGGCTGAGATCTTCCTCGGGCGCCTTCGCTCCCCAGGCGGAACGGGGAACGATCTGCACGTCGGCTGCCGCGGCGGCGGCCGACGTACGGGCCGAACCACGCGCTCGCGCATCCGCGGGCGATGCGGGCAGCAGAGCAGCCACCACCGCGGCGGTGCCACCCAGCAGCGCGGTCCGACGGCGAATCGGCACGCTCGGCCCGGTGGGGGCCGGCACTGGCTCGAAGGGATCGGCAGCGGAGAACGCTGCGTTTCGGTCGGCAGAACGATCATTGTCCACCGTTGGCCTCCTGGATCGACAATGTGACAGGTACGGCTGGTGGCTCACACGGGGATTCCGTGTGAGCCACCATGGACGTGCTCAGGTGCCAACCGTTCTCCAGGCCGAGCAGGTGCCTTCGAAGACCGTGTTGGAGGGGTAGTTCCCCGAGCAGGCTCGGAACGAGATCTGCTTGAGGGTGATTCCCGGCTGGTTCTCCGGGAACGACTTGTTCATGTAACGCGCGCCGGCCACATAACCGGCGGTGTGCCAGATCCGGCCCTGGCGTACGATCGCGCCGGTCGGGCTCACCTCGTCGTCGAAGAACCGCCAGTCGACGACCACGGGGTAGGTGTCCTCCCACGTGTCCTCGATGCCGAACCACTCGCCGAGCGGCGCGAAACAGGCCAGGGCGTTGGCACTGCCATTCGTGCAGTACCACTTGGGTTCGTCCAGGGGGCCGACCGAATCCGTCGCGAGCTGCTTCCCATCCGCAGCCAGGGCCGGTGCCGCAGTACCAATGACCGTGGCAGCTGTGGCGAAGAGCGCCACCATGGCGATTCGCAGCTTTCGTCTCATCCTCTGCTCCTTCTGCTCGGCCGATCGCCCGGGTCGGGGCTTGGCGCCACGAATCCAATCACCGCAGAGACGTAATTCGATGCGGAGGTGGTGATCGGACTTGTTCGGACCCGCACGCGAATGGACGGCCGTACACGTTCGCACGGACCGCCCGGACCGAACATCCGAAATCCGCCACCGCGCTCCTTGACGATTCGCCCTGGTCGCGGCGCCCGTGCGACACCGGTGCCAGGCTCGACCCGTGGGACCGGGCGCTCGACAACGCGGACAGCCGACCGGAGCAACCACGACCGCACAGATGGCGACCGCGACGCCGGAGCCCGATCGGCGGCGGCTTCCCCGCCGGAACAGCGAACCCGGCCGGCCCACCCCGGTGGGCCGGCCGGGCGGTACCGACACCGTCGGCTTCGTGCTCATGCACGCGGGACGGCATTGACATCCACCACTTGAAGAAATAACTTCCTGACAACAAGAAACTGTTTCGTACGCTCGCCGTGCGGCACTCACCCGCGAGCCTGCGAATGAGCGACGAGGCCGACCCGCTCCACAGGCCGGCCGGCAGAGGAGGGTGCCGCAGTCCCGCCGGACCCGCTCGCCGCACCATCGCCGTCGTGCCGCCGCTCGCGCATCCGCGACCGGTGGGCCGACTGTCGATCCAGTGCCGACGTCCCGGTCACCACACCGGCGTTCCCCGGTGCTTTCCACGCGCCTGGCTGTGCAGCGCGAGGGTTGGCGACCGACAGGGCGGTGTCGAGGGCGCTCGGGCGGGGCTGAACTGGACCGGTGAGATGCCGACAACACCCCCGCCACAGCCTTGGGAGCGCTCCCAAGAAGCGTGCGGCGCTCCACGTGCGACCGACCCACCCGACACGTCGGTCGCCACCACCACGTCAGGAGAAGTCTCGTGAGAAAACGAAGAGTGACAAACGCCGCCCTGGTATCGGCCGGCGCCGTCCTGCTGGCATCGACGGCGGTCGCCCTGGCGGCCCCGGCCGGAGCCGCCGCCGCCGGCTGCTCGGTGAACTACGCCGTCTCGTCGCAGTGGCAGGGCGGCTTCGGCGCGAACGTCACCATCACCAATCTCGGCGACGCGGTCGGCAGTTGGACGCTTACCTGGTCCTACAGCGCCGGCCAGACGGTCACGCAGGCGTGGAACACGACTCTGACCCAGAGCGGCGCCGCGGTCACCGCCAAGAACGTCAGCTACAACGGGGCCATCCCCACCAACGGCACGGCGTCGTTCGGGTTCAACGGCTCGTGGACGAGCAGCAACCCCGATCCGTCAAGCTTCGCGCTGAACGGGGTGACCTGCACCGGCGACACGACGCCGACCACACCGCCCCCCACCACGCCACCACCGACGACACCGCCCCCGACCACGCCACCGCCGACCACTCCGCCACCCACCACCCCGCCGCCCACCGGGCCGGCGGACATCACTGTGAACAGCGCCACCAAGTACCAGACGGTCGACGGGTTCGGGGCCGCGCAGTCCATCTGGGGCAGCGCCTGGTCGACGACCGACACCCAGACGCTTGTCGGGTTGGGCCCCAACCAGTTGGGGCTGTCCATCGTGCGCACCGGCCTTTCGCCGGTGTCCAGCGAGTGGTCGACCCACGTGAGCTCGTTGCAGACGGCGAAGGCGTACGGGTCGAACGTCAAGATTCTCGCCTCGCCCTGGACCGCTCCGGCCGCGTGGAAGACCAACAACAGCCGAACCGGCGGCGGCAAGCTGAAGACCGACTACTACGACGACTACGCGAACCATCTGAACAGCTACGTCCAGTACATGCGCGGTCAGGGCGTCACCATCGACGTCACGTCGGTGCAGAACGAGCCGGACTGGCACCCGGACTACGACTCGATGGACTGGAGTGGCACCGAGCTGCGCACCTTCGTCCGCGATCAGGGCACGAAGGTGCAGAACAGCAAGCTGATGGTCGCCGAGGCGGTCAACCTGAACTACGGCTACACCGATCCGACCCTGAACGACGCGACCGCCCGGAACAACATCGGCTACATCGGCGGCCACCTGTACGGCACCGAGGACGCGGGCCGGCTGAAGCCGTACCCCCTGGCCCAGCAGTACAACAAGCCCGTGTGGATGACGGAGTGGAACTACCACGAGGCCGACGGCAGCGGCTCCAACATCTGGGGCAACCCCGCCAACCAGGCAGTCTGGAACGAGACGCTCGACGACATCATGCGTACGGTGCACAAGTCGATGGAGGCCAACTGGAGCGCCTACATCTGGTGGTACGGCAAGCGCTACTACTCCTTCATCGGCGACGGCGAGGCGGCCTACGGCACCACGGCTGGCGCTCCGCTCAAGCGCGGGTACGCGTTCTCGCAGTACGCGAAGTACGTGCGGCCCGGCTACCAGCGCGTCGCGCTGACCAAGAGCTCCAAGGCCTCGCCGCTGGAGGTCACGGCCTACCAGGGTGACGGGAAGATCACCCTGGTGATCCTCAACAGGTCGAACAGCGCGGTCAACAACGCCGTGATCCAGGCGCCGCAGAACGTCAGCAGGGCCGAGTACTACCTCACCTCCCAGAACGCCAACGCGGCCAGCCAGCCGACAAGCGTGAACGGAGGACAGGCCACCATCAACGTCGGCGCACGCAGCATCTCCACCCTCGTGTTCACGCTCTGACCGTGTCGGCGGGGCGTGGGGGTGCGCTTGGTCGTGCCCACCCCCACGCCCACCGAACTCCCGCGTCAACGCGCGGGACGACCACCGCGTCGACGTCGCAGGGCGAGGTCCCCGACCGCGTCGCGCCACTGCGGAAGGTCGAAGGTGAAGCCGGCAGCGCAGAGCCGGCCGGGGGCTACCCGCCGGCTCTTCAGCAGCAGCTCGGTGTCCGAGCGGAGCACGAACGCGCCGACCTCCGCCATCGACCTGGTGGCCGGCAGGCCGACAGGCATCCGCCAGGCCGAGCGCAGCGCCCGCATGAACTCCCGCTGGGGCAACGCTCCGGGTGCGGCCAGGTTCACCGCCCCGGCGAGGTCGTCACGGTCGATCAGAAAGCACACCGCGCGCACGAAGTCCCGGTCGTGGATCCACGAGACGTACTGCCGACCGCCCGCGACCGGACCGCCGAGCCCGAGCCGCGCGAGCCAGCTCAACACATCGAACACACCACCGCGGTCGGGGCTCAGCACCAGGGCCGAGCGCAGCGCGACCTTGCGGGTGTGCGGGGTGACCGCCCGCTCCTGCGCCGCCTCCCAGTTCCGGGCGATCCGGACGCTGTACGACCAGTACCCGGGCACACCGTCCTCGCCGCCGCCGAGCACACCGCCGTCCTCGTCGTTTGCCGCGTCGAAGCGGTGCGCGTAGATGGTCGCGGTGCTCATCTGCATCCACACCCTGGGCGGCCGGACCGCCTTGGCGATGGCCTCGCCGACGACCCGCGCCGAGTCCACCCGTGAGCGCATCATGACGTCGAGGTTCTCCGGGGTGTACCGACAGCTGACGCTGCGCCCGGCCAGATTGATGACCACGTCGCTGCCGTCGATCTGCCTGGCCCAGTCGCCGAGCGTGGCGCCGTCCCAGTGGACCTGACGCGCACCCCTCGGCGAGCGGGTCAGCACCACCACCTCGTGACCCTGCGCCGTCAACGCCCGATCCAGGATCGCGCCCACCTGCCCCGTGCCGCCCGGAATGACGATCTTCACGGTCGATCCTCGGCCGGTGCACGCTTTTGAACATGTTCAACCATGCGCCGAGCCTACGGTGGGACGTCCGGCGAATCAAGATCGGGAACTCCGGCTCCCCCTCGTCGGGGAGGGCCCTCCCCGACCGGAGGGGACCACTCCTGCCGTCGCCCCGGGAGCATCGGACACATGACGACACCGGCAGCGACAGCGCGCGGCAACGGCAACGGCCTGACCTACGCCGTCCTCGCCTGGGCCGTGGCCTACGGCGGCCTACGTCTGGCGTGGACGGCCGGAGAGGCGCCGGAGTTCCCGCCCTTCGGTTCCGACCTCCTCGGTTTCACCGGCTGGCGGTCGGTGGCGTTGTGCCTGGCCGCGGGCGTGGCGGCGGTGGCGCTGGACCGGGCGTCGACCTGGCGGCCGATGCTCGCGGGATTCGCCTGGGCCCTCACCGGGGCGCTGGTCGCGGCCGCCGCGATCCTGCTGCCGGAGTTGGTGAGCCTCCTGCTGTTCGCCCCCGGCCCGTCCTTCGACCCGGTGGCGTTCGCGAGCCGGCTCGGGTGCGTCACCGGAGCGGCCCTGCTCGGCCTGGCCACCGCCCGCTACCAGCGGCGCACCCGGGGCGACTGCCCGGACTGCTGCCGGACGGTCCGACCCGGCCTGCGGCGCTCGGCACCCGCGCCGTGGGCCCGCTGGGCCGCGTACGTCGCGGTGGCCGGCCTGGTGACCCGATTCGCGGCCCAGGCCGTCGTGGACCTCGACGGTCTCACGCGGGACGCCTCGATGATCGGGTTGGAGATCGGTCTGGTGCTGGCCGGGGCGCTGTTACCGCTGGCACTGGTGCAGCACTGGGGTGAGGTCTGGCCGCGTTGGGTGCCGCTGCTCGCCGGCCGCACGATCCCCCGACGGTTGTTGCTGGTGCCCGGCTTCGGGCTCGGGGCGGGGATCGTCGCCTACTTCGGGATGGGGCTGGCGCAGTTGGCGACGGGATCGGCCAGCGAGTTCTCCGACACGTTCCTCTGGGTGGCCATGTCGGCGTACTGCCTCCTGGGGCTCGGCCTGCTCGCCGCGTCCAGCGATTACCACCTGCGCACCCGCGACGCGTGCCGGTCCTGCGGTCGCTGACCGGCTCCATTCCGGCGCGGACGCCGAGCACCCGCCGACCGGTCGGCCTCAGCTCGTGCCGCGGTCGTCGACGCCCCGCGGGTCGGGTGCCGAGAGCCGGCGGCGGGCGGCCTCCCGGGCCGACACCGTCCGCTGACCGCCGACGGTCGAGCGTGGCGCGGGTGGGACCGGCAGCCGTGGCGGCTCGGCGGTCTCCGCGAGCAGGTGCTCGGTCTCCTGCACCAGGTAGTGCGGCCGGCGCTTGGTCTCGTAGTAGATCCGGCCGATGTACTCCCCGATCACACCCAGGATCGTCATCTGGATGCCGCCGAGCCCGATCACGCTGACGATGATGGTGGTGTAGCCGGGGACGTCGATGCCCTTCTCGACGGCGTCCGCGACCACCCAGGCCATGTAGACCAGCGCGATGAGGGTGAGGAACAGGCCGCCGTAGATCGCCAGGCGCAGTGGCCGGTTGTTGAACGACAGCAGGCCGTCGAACGCGTAGTTGAAGAGCTTGCCGAACGTCCACCTGCTCTGCCCCGACTGCCGGGTCTCGTTGGGGTGGGCCACCACCGCCGTCCGGAAGCCGATCCAGGAGAACAGGCCCTTGGAGAAGCGGTTGTATTCCGGCATCGCCAGGATCGCGTCCACCGCGAGTCGGGACAGCAGACGGAAGTCCCCCGCACCGTCCTGGAGGCGCACGTCGATCCACCAGTTGATCACGCGGTAGAAGGAGCGCGATGCCACCATTCGTACGAACCGGTCACCGCGCCGGTCTCGACGGGCGATCACCTGGTCGAAGCCCTGCTGGTAGAGCGTCACCATCTCGGGCAGCAACCGCGGCGGATGCTGCAGGTCGGCGTCCATGATGACGACCGCGTCACCGGTGGCCCGCTGCAACCCGGCGAGCATCGCCGCCTCCTTGCCGAAGTTACGGCTCAGCGACGTGTAGCAGACGGCGGGGTCGGCGGCGGCCAGCCGGCGCAACGCCTCCAGAGTGCCGTCCTCGCTGCCGTCGTCGACGTACACCACCTCGACGTCCACGTCGGGCAGCTCGGCGAGGGCGGCGCACACGGTCTCGTGCAACCGCTCCACCGACGCTTCCTCGTTGAAGCAGGGAACCACGACGGACAACCGCACTGTCGTCACCCCGCCCCGCCCGTACGCGGGCAGCCGCCACCGCCGCCGGCCGGCCCGGCGCCCGCGCGGTCAGAGGTGGTAGACCAGCGTGCCATCGAGATCCTCCCGAGTGATGCCCAGCCCGTCGATGGGTCGGGCCGCGATGCCGTCCCACGGCGTCCCCGCGGCACGGCTCGGCACGACCACCACCGACCGCACGCCTATCCCCCGCAGGTACGTCACGCTGCCCGAATCGGGGAACGACGCCACCGCGGTCCGGGTCTGCGCCTGACTGACCGGCTCGAACCCGGCCAGACCGTTCGTCACGCGGGGGAACCCGTCGGTCGTCCACAACATGTACGTCAGATCGCCCACACCGCCGGCCGGCAGCACCAGAATCGGGTCCTGCGCCGTCCGCATCGCGGCCGGCGGCTGTGGCACGGTCGGGTGGGGTGTCCGGTTGACGCCCTCCAGAGTGACCATTGTCAACGGCACCAGCAGGACCAGCGGCGTGAGGACCCGCGTCCACTCGCGGGGTGAGGACTCGCGCAGCGATTCGGCAAACGCCGTCACCGCTCCGGCGGCCAGCACCGCCAGCAGCAGGCTCGTCCAGTGCATCATCCGCCCGGGGGTGCGCAGCGCGTCCCAGCCCGGCAGGAGCGTGGACAGGGTCAGGTAGCCCGGGTCGCCGTCGCCGCCGAGGGTGGCGCCCAGGCCCAGCAGCACCGTGACCAGCACGCCGAGCCCCAGCGCGACCCGGTGCCGGACCGGATACACCGAGAGGAACAGCCCCGCCGCGGCCAGCCCGATCAGCATCATCCCCGGCAGCAGCGCCATCTCCGGCGGCCAGGACAGCTGCTCACGTGCCCCGGCGTGCCGCTCGCCCCACAACCACGAGTCCGCCGGCGCGGTGACGAACCCGATCAGCGGAGGCGAGAACATCTTCGTCCAGTCCAACGTCCGCTCGGCCTGCGGGTTGAGGTCGACGACGCGCAGGTAGACCATGCCCAGCAGCAGCGTCACCGCGCCGAACGCGCCCCCACCGAGCAGATCCGCGAGCAGCAGCCGCCGGCCGAACGGCGGACGCTCCCGCCGCCGCCACCAGGACCAGCCGTAGCAACCCGCCGCCACCAGCACCGCGGCCAGCAGGAAATACACAAGTGGCAGGCCGATGCCGAAGCCGAGGCTGACCTGCCAGGCGGCGACCAGCCACCCGGCCAACGCCCAGCCGGGCCGTCGTAGCTCCGGCCGGTACCCGTGGCGCAGGGACCAGCCGTGACCACGGGCCAGCATCGCCAGGGACAGCGCGATGCCCGCGCTGGACAGGATGTTCAGGTGCCCGGAGTGCGCCAACCGCCAGGGCGCGTAGGCCCACGCGACGGCGGCGACCGCCCCGCCCCACCGGTTCGCGCCGAGCTGCCGCGCCAGGGCGTACGCCCCGAGGGACGCCAACGCGTGCAGCAGCACGTAGAGCACGTTGTACCGGATCACGGCGGCCTCGAAGCCGGAGCCGAGCATCCCGAACGGCGCGTAGCCGAGCAGGGTGTCGCTGTAGGCGTACGTGTACTTCTCGGGGTAGAACGTGTTGGAGTTCCAGAGGTCGGCCGGGCTGCTGAGCAGGGCGTGCCCCGACCAGGCGACCTGCCACGCCTGCAACAGCGGGTCACCCAGGTCACCGGGGATGGTGCTCGCCGGATGCCGCAGCGTCGGCCAGGTCAGCACCGCCGCCAACAGCAGGCTCGCCAGTACCGCCACGGTCCATTCGGAACGGGCCCAGCGCCATCGACCCCAGTCGGCCGGCGGCCGGTCGTCGGAGGTCGGCTCGGGCGGCACGTTCTCCGTGGTCGGTGGTGGGGTGGCGGACCGGATAATCATGAAATAGATGCTCTCCAATAGTGTCGGCCTTGTCCATCCGCTGTCCGAAACGTGGATGCGCAGGCACCGGGTTCAACGGCCGCGTACCAACGGGCGTCACGGTCAGCGGCGACGGTGGCGCGGACGAGGTGCGTCCGCGCCACCGCGCTGCCGGTTCAGTGGGTCAGGAGGCTACCCGACACGGACCAGCTGCCACTGCTGGTTGGTGCCGCCCCAGTCGGCGTACTGCACGACGTTGCCGCCGTCGGCCGTGGACGAGCCCTGCACCTCGACGGCCTTGCCGCTGTTGCGGTTGATCAGGCGCAGGTAGCCACCGGAGGAGTCGGCCAGCCGGAACTGCTGGTTGGTGCCGTTGCCGTCGCTCCACTGCACGACCGGCGCGGAGTCGGCGGTGGAGCGGTTGGCGACGTCAAGCACCTTGCCGGAGTTGCGGGACTTCAGCCGGTAGTAGCCGCTGCCGGAGTCCACGAACTGCCACTGCTGCCATGCTCCGTCGTTACGGGCCCACTGGTCGATCCGCGCGCCGTCGGTGGTCGACCGCTCGTACACGTCGAGCGCCTTACCGCTGTTGCGGTTCACCAACACGTACCAGGCGGTGGTGTCCACCCCGGTGCCCGGCGGGGGCGTGGTGGGGTTGGTGCTGCCTCCGTTGAGGGCGTTGAGGACGGAGGTGTACGCCGCCTTCTTGTTGCCCGATCCGTCGAACAGCAGCGCGTTGTCGCTACCGCGCCACGAGTCGCTGTCCCGGACGCCCCACGTGGTGATGCCGGTGCAGCGCGACACCGCCATGCAGGCGCGGGTCACCGAGCCGTAGATGTTGGCCTGGTTGGAGCCGGTCATCACGTCCAGCTCGGTGATCTGCACGTCGACGCCGAGGTCGGCGAAGCGCTGGAGGTTGGCCTGGTAGTCACCGGCCAACGTGGTGCCCAGGTGGGACTGGAAGCCGACGCAGTCGATCGGGACGCCGCGGGACTTGAAGTCGCGCACCATGTTGTAGATGCCGGTGGACTTCGCGTTGATCCCGTCGGTGTTGTAGTCGTTGTAGCAGAGCTTCGCGCCCGGGTCGGCGGCGCGGGCGGCGCGGAACGCCGCCTCGATCCAGTCGTTGCCGGTGCGCTGCAGGTTCGAGTCCCGCCGGCCGCCGCTGCCACCGTCGGCGAACGCCTCGTTCACCACGTCCCAGGCGTAGATCTTGCCCCGGAAGTGGGTGGCGACCTGGGTGACGTGGTTGATCGCGGCGTTGCGCAGCGCCGTGCCGGACATGCCCTGCGCCCACGGCGGCTGCTGGGCGTGCCACAACAGCGCGTGCCCCCGCACGCTCATGCCGTTGGCCTGGGCGTGACTGACGAGGCGGTCACCACCGGTGTAGCTGAACTGACCCTGGGACCGCTCGGTGGCGTCCCACTTCATCTCGTTCTCGGGGGTGACGCTGTTGAACTCGCTGTTGAGGATGCCGACGTACTGGCTGTTGGAGAGCTTGCCCGTCGCGACGGCGGCACCGAAGTAGCGGCCCTTCTCGGCCGCCGACGCCTTCAACGTCGTTCCGGCGCTGGCCATGGGCGCCAGCGCCACAGTCATACCCGCAGTCAGTGCGACCGCGAGGGTCGCCGTCGCCAGCAGAGCTTTCTTGGGTCTCATGTCGTTCCTTCTCAGTGGTTGCATCGGTGGTGGTGATGTGCCACGTCACTCAGGACGAACGGGTCCCGACGGCGGTCGCCGGCTTGAGCCAAGGAATCCGGGACGGTCATCCTGGGCACCTCGCAGCGGCGCACGCAGCCTGGCCGGCGCACGCCGGCAACCCGCGACTCCTGAGACGACGTCCGCTGCCCGGGGACGCCGTGCGTCGAGGCGCGACCGCGGGACTCGCCCGGTGAGCCACCGACGCCGCCACCTCTCCATCGAGAGTGAGCGATAACATGCTGTTCGTCAAGACGTAACGAGCCGGCCACATGGCCGCTCGACCGAATCGGTTCGCGAAGCGTGCCTCATCGCCACCTGTCGACGTCCGGGCGCGATCGGGTCGACGATCCGTGCCGCACCGACGTTCCGGGTGCACCGCGCGACGGCCTTGTTATCGCTCACAGTCCAGGTCACCTGCCCCGCGTACCGCCGGGGAACCGAGCGGGAATGCGCGTGCCGCTCGCGCCGGGCGGCGCGGGACCGCCGCGGTGGCCGCGGATCGGCCCGCGACAGGTGTAGCCCGAGTTGCCGGGGGGCAACAGTCCGCGCATGGGTGGGACGGCGTGAGGCGGCCGAAGCGGTGTCTGCCGCAGTCGGCGCTCTGCGCAGCGGCGTTCGGGGCGGCAGCACTGGGGGCGGCGGCCCTCGGCGTGGCCCTGGGCGCCGAGCCCGCGTACGCCGATCCGTCGCCGTCGCCGACCAACGGCCCGCCGGCGGAGGACGGCCCCGCAGCCGGCATCGTCGGGGCGCTGCTGCGCGACGCGGTCGACACGCGGCTGGACATCGACCTGCCCCTGCCGACCGCCCTCCCCGTGCCGACCGCCCTCCCCGTGCCGACAGCCGTTCCCCTGCCCCTGCCGACCGCCACCGATGCGCCGTCGGTCGAACCGTCGACCGCCGCGCCGACCCGACGACCCCGTGCGCGACGGTCGGCCCCGCCGCCGGCCGCGCCCGTCGCCTCGGCCCCGCCGGCCGCACGCACCACCGCGCGGCCGCCGTCGACCCACGTGACGGCGGCGGGTGCCGGCCTTCCCGGCACCGCCAACGGTCGCGTGCCGGCTCGAACGCCTGCGACGACGGCCGCCCAACCGCTGCCGGCGCCACCTCCTCCCGCCGGACCGCTCCCGGTGCCACGGGCGCTGGTGCCGGCATTCGCGTCCGCACCCGCCGGAAACGGTGCCGGTGGGCTCGACCAGGCGGCGTCGGCGACCGACGGACCACCGCCCGTCGCGACGCTGCACCGGGGGCGCGCCGTCGTCCCCTTCGACAGCCACGCCGCAGGTCGACCCGTGGAGCGGGGTCCCCCGCCGCCACGGCAGCTCCTGATCTTCCACCCGCGTCCGCGACGTTGATCAGGAGAGATCATGGAACTAGCCGTTATCTGGGTACCCGCCGACATCGAGCCGTCGGAACACGCCATCACGAGGTGTCTCGACCACCTGCGCCGACATGACTACCGGTTGAACGGGATCATGCGGGCATCGTGGGAGAGGGTCGAACAGAAGATGATCGACGGGGAGGTGGACGTCGTCGTGATCGCCGACCTCGGCCATCTTCCGCCGGACCGGTCGCCCCGGATCGAGGTGGCCGCCCCGGTGTCGAGCGCCGACGAGGTCCGCCCGGTGTCCGGCACACAGCTCGGCTGACACGACGAAGCGCCCCGTCCAGATCTGGACGGGGCGCTTCGTCGACTGCTGCTCGGCTCACGGTCGGGTGGCCACGCCGAATCCGGTCCAGCGCAGGTCACCCGAGAGGTGGCTCTGGTCGTTGAACATGACCAGGGTGGGCGACAGGCCGGCCCGGTACTCGATCACGGTGAGCCCGGTGTTCGCGGACTCCAGGCCGAGCCACCGGGTGGACGGGGCATCCAGCGCGTGCCGCACCAGCCACGCTATCGGGTACGCGTGCGTGACCAGCACCTCGTGGGAGTCGGGCTCGGTGCGCTCGGGCGCTGTGGCGAACCGCGTCACGAGGCTCTGCGCCGTTCGTCTGCCGGCCGAGGCCTCGGCCTCGTCGAAGCCGTCGAAGAAGCCGGCCCAGGCGCCGGGCATCTCGTGCGCGTCCGGCACGTACGGCACGTGATCGACGAGTTCGGCCGCCTCGGCCACCGGCACATCCGGCAGGTGCCGGGCGATCTCCCGCGCGCTCGCGGCGGCCCGCGGCAGCATCGAGTGCCACACCGCGTCGATCGGTAGCCGGGCGAGCCGCCGCCCGAGAAGGTCGGCCTGTTGGTGTCCCGCGTCGGTGAGTTCGCCGAAGGCGTCCGCCGATCCGTGTCGCGCCAGGTAGAGATATCGGGTGGACACCCACGGAACCTACCCGTTCTCCGGCTCGCCGCCGCGGGCGATTCCGAGCGTCGACAGCAGATCCTCGTGCAGCTCCATCCACACGGCGTGACACGACGCGACGCCGACCCCGGCCACCCACTGCCCCTCCCCCGCGCGGGCTCGCCGAAGGGCGGCGTCGAACCGGTCGGCGTGGTCGCCGAACCGAGCCAGTACGGCGGTGAGCCCGCCGACCAACGGGGTCAGCTCCGCGCCGATCGCCGTGAGCTCGGTCAGCACCCGGGCGTCCCACTGTGGGTCGCCGTGGTCGTTGGCCGCCAACCGGTCGCCCCCGGTGGGCCGCAACTGCCAGTCGGTGCAGGCCCGCACCAACCGTCCGTTGAGTGCCTCGAACTCCTTGTGCGCCCGCTCGACGGCCTCCCGCGCGCCGGCCTGGTCGAGTTCCTCGCCGAGTCTGCGGGAGTCCTCGTCGCGGCCGCGCTCGGTGAGCGTCCACCCGCTGGTGGCCCCGAATTCCACGTGCGTCACCCACCCGTAGGCTTCGAAGTCCCGCAGAAGCTCGGAGGCAGTGTCGAGGTCGATGCCGAGGCGGCGGGCGACTGCCTCGTCGCTGGCCATCCCGATCACCCGCACCGCGTGCAGAACGCGCAGATCCGGTGCTGAGTCATGCGTCATGCCGATGAGCATTCAACCCCGCGCACGAGGCGTCAAAGCGGCACGCATGATCGTGACGCGCCGCTAGGATGCACGGGTCCGAGGGGGGAAGCGGGTGCTGATCGACCTGGCCGACGCCGACGTCGCGACGTCCGGCGGCAAGGCGGCGCTGCTGGCCCAGCTCCTCCGGGCGGGGCTACCGGTCCCGCCCGGCTTCGTGGTGCCGACCGCCGCCTACGAGCAGGCGGCCGGCGACCTTCCCGCCACACTGGCCGCCGAGATCGCCCGGGCGCTGCCCCGGATCGGCGACGGTCACCTCGCCGTGCGCTCCTCGGCGACCGGTGAGGACACCGCCCGCGCCACCGCCGCCGGGCAGCACGACACCTACCTGGGCGTACGCGGCCCCGATCAGGTGACCGATGCCGTACGCCGATGCTGGGCGTCGTTGTGGTCCGACCGTGCCGTCGCGTACCGGCGCCGGCAGCGCGACACCGCGCCGCCGTCCATCGCCGTGCTGGTGCAGCGCCTGGTGGACGCGGACGTGGCCGGGGTGCTGTTCACCGGCGACGAGATCCGGCTGGAGGCGTCCTGGGGGCTGGGCGAGAGCGTCGTGAGCGGCCGTGTCACCCCGGACTCCTGGGTGGTGTCGGGCGGCGCCGTCACCCACCGGTCACTCGGCACGAAGAAGACCCGCGTCGACCGTACGACCACCCGCGACGTCGAGCAGGCCGACCAGGATCGCTTCTGCCTCAGCGACGACGAGGTCACCCGACTCGCGCAGATCGGCCGGCAGGTCGCCGACCTGCTGGGCGGCCCGCAGGACATCGAGTGGGCGATCGCCGGCTCCCGGATCTGGATCCTCCAGTCGCGCCCGGTCACCGCCGCCCTCCCCACGGTGCCGACGCTCGCCCCCGCGGAGCGCAGAACCCTCACGGGTACGCCCGGAAGTGACGCTGTCGCCACCGGACCGGCGCGCGTGGTGCGCGGCACCGCCGACTTCGCCCGCGTCCGGCCCGGTGACGTCCTCGTGTGTCGCACCACCGACCCGTCCTGGACTCCGCTGTTCGGCGTCGTCGCCGCTGTCGTCACCGAGATCGGCGGCCTGCTCTCGCACGCCGCGATCGTCGCCCGCGAGCAGGGCATCCCGGCCGTCCTGGCGATCCCGGGCGCGACGACGGCCCTCGGCGACGGCACGCTGCTGAGGGTGGACGGAAGCGCCGGCACCGTCGACCGCCTCGATTCCTGAGCCGAGGGATGCCGAGCGTGCCGCCCGCCGCGGGTGCGGCGGGCGGCACGGTTGACGCGGAACGTCAGGAGACGACCACGTCGCGGTAGTAGTAGCGCAGGATCGTCTGGTAGCTCTTGCCCGCGTTCGCCTGGTCACGCGAGCCGTACTGCGACAGCCAGTCCCCGTCCACCCAGCCACCGCACGCCGTCGTGGTCGCGCAGTAGTGGGCCTGCAGGATGTTCCCGCTCCGGGTCATCCGGGTCGACCAGGTGTTGTCCACCGCGGCGGACGTCGACGCCTGCGCCGACGACGGCCGGTAGACCTGGTCACCGGTGTCGTCCCGGACGTCGTAGCACTGGCCGCCGGAGGTCTTCCGGGTCGAGTGCAACGCCCAGTACCAGCCGTAGCTCTTGACGGCCACGGCACCGGCCTCCAGCGAGGCTCGCGGCCAGCTCGTGATCCACTCGTTCGGGAGGACGTTCTTGACGTACGTCTTGAAGTCGACCCGGTCGACGCGCCCGAGACCCACCCGGTAGACGAGGATGGTGCTCGGCAGCTTCGTGTTGGTGCCGTCGGTGCTGCAGCCCGTCGCCCCGCTCAC
Organism: Micromonospora lupini str. Lupac 08; assembly: GCF_000297395.2. Lineage (GTDB taxonomy): Bacteria > Actinomycetota > Actinomycetes > Mycobacteriales > Micromonosporaceae > Micromonospora > Micromonospora lupini. The sequence goes on from NZ_HF570108.1 coordinate 4,652,068, forward strand.
CAGCTCGTGCGAGGCGTTGTTGTTCTTCAGCGTGGCGTTGAGGTTGCCCTTCGCCCCGGCCGCGAAGTCCTGGGTCGCACCGGCGAAGTTGCTGTTGAAGTAGACCCGCACGGTCTTGCCGGTCCGGTTCCACACCGACGCCGCGTTGTTCTTCACGCACAGGCCCTTGCCGGCGCCCGTGCCCTTGAAGTCGTAGCAGGTCGGTTGGGTCGTGCCGTAGTCGTCCAGGGAGTCGGTGAAGTCGGAGACCGAGCCGGCCTGGTTGCTGTTGTAGTAGTAGCAGAACTCGCCGCTGTCGCAGGTTCCGTCCCGTCCGGCCGCCGCTGCCGGCGAGGCGACACTCAGGATGGAGGTGGACATGGCAAGGACGGCGCCGACGATGGCGAGGCTCTTGCGGATATTCACGACGTCCTACTTCTCGTTGTAGCCCTGGGAGTTCCAGAACGCGGTCGGGTCGGCGTTGTCCAGGGTGGGGTCGCCGACGCTGACGGCCGCGTGGGTCTGCCGGCCGGCACGGACCTCGACGTGGGTGTGCGCGCCCGAGCTGGAGGACACCCCGTGCCACGACTCGTCGGCGATGATCTCGCCCTTGCTGATGGCGTCGCCCACGCTCACCCCGGACCTCGGCGCGGTGTGCAGGTAGATCACCGTCTTGTTGGACGAGGAGTTGTAGACGGAGATCGTGGACAGGCCGCCGCTGCCGGTGCTGCCCCGCGCGACGTAGGTGACAGTTCCGGAGACCACCGCGTGCACGTCCGAGCCCACGCTGCGGGCGATGTCGATGCCCTCGTGCCGGCCGGGGGTGGTGGTGTAGCCGTCGAAGCCGCACGTTACCGAACCGCCGCTGGCCTGGTACAGGGCGTACGACAGGTTCGTGCGCGTCGACGGCGAGAACTGGTGCGAGGCGTTGTTGTTCTTCAGCGTGGCGTTGAGGTTGCCCTTCGCGCCGGCCGCGAAGTCCTGGTAAGAACCGGCGTAGCCGCTGTTGTAGTAGACGCGTACGGTCTTGGTGCTGCGGTTCCAGACCGAGGCGGCCTCGTTCTTGATGCACAGGCCCTTGCCGGCGCCGGCGCCCTTGAAGTCGTAGCACGAGGGCTGCTCGGTGCCGTAGTCGTCGAGCGAACCGGTGAAGTCCGAGATCGACCCCGCGTTGTCGCTGTTGTAGTAGTAGCAGAACTCGCCACTGTCGCAGACCCCGTCTCGGGCCGCCGCCGATGCGGGCGATGCGACGCCGAGGATCGAGGTGGTCGCGGCCAGCGCGATGCCGGCGGCCGCGAGGCTCTTACGGATGTTCATGGTGTCCTTTCCGAAGACGGTGAGGGGGTGCGGGTCACTGCCCGCGCTGATACTGCTCCCAGGTCTGGATCGGGATCCGGGGGCCGTCGTCCGGGCCACGGTTGGCCAGGCCGTTCATGCCGAGGTAGTAGTCGCCGACCTGGTGCTGCGCCTGACTGGACAGATCCGTGTCGTTGATCGCCGTGGCGTGGATGTGCCACGGCCAGTCACCCTGACTCGGGTCACGGACCCAGGCCGCGAAGCCGACCTGGCGCAGAGCCCTGGCGACGGCGGTGCGCTTCGCCGCGGTCATGCCGGCGACCGAGATGTCCACGACACCCCCGCCGTCGTGCGTACCGGCCGAGGTCGGGTCACCTCCGGGGTTGTACGAGCCCTGCTCGAGCACCAGGGTGCGACCGAGCAGACGCTGGGCCTCGGCCAGCATCGCCTGGGTGCGGGCATTGACGACGTACCCGTCACGCTGAACCTTCGCGCCCGGGCCGATCGTGTTGCCGACGGTGTAGCGGTTCAGCCCGAGCTTCGTCAGCGACGTCGTGCCGGGCAGCCCGTTCGCGGCCAGGCCGGTGTAGCCGAGCGAGCGCTGGTAGGCCGCGTACGCCGCGACGGTCACGGTGCCGAAGTAGCCGTCGACCCACTGCGCGTCCAGCAGATTCCTGGCCTGGAGCGCCTGCTCCACGGCGAGTACGGAGCTCTTCGCACCCGGCGTCAGGGTGTTGTCGGCACGCCGGGGGTCGATCTGGGCGGCCAGGACGGTGGCCTCCATGTCCACGACGGGCCGCGCTGCTGTCGCGACGGTCCGCTGCGCGGTGGCGCCGGATGCCGGGTGGGCCGGGACGCCGACGGCCACGCAGAGCGCGGCGAGCCCGACGGTTAACCAGGGACGGCGCAAGACGGGTCCTCCTCGTAGCTGGTGAGTCGTTCTCGGTTCGACATCACCCTGCGAGAAGTGCCCTGCTGTTCGGTACCCCGGTGCCGTGTCAGATTCGTCAGATAGCCATTGACCTCGGCGAACGTGGCGTTGTCAGGTTGGGCCAGGCCCGCACCTGACACCGTGCGTTCGCGTCCGGACGCCGCTTGACGGCGACCCGGAGCCCGGGAACCGACCCTCAGGCGGTCACGGTGACCATGAAGTACACCGGCCGGCGGGTGGGGAAGTACTCCCGCCCGGTCTCGTCGACCATCTTCCAACTGACCCAGCACTTGCCGGGGCGGCTCGGCGCGGTGACCCGAACGCGGATCATCACCTGCTCGCCGGGCGGCGTGTCACCGATCGGCACCCGATCGGGTGTCCGGCAACCGGCGCCGTCGGCAGCGGGGTCCATTCGCGCCAGGAACCGGTTGTGCCAGTCGACCTTCCCCACGTTCGCGAGGGCCCACACCTTGTCGAACTGGGCGTTCACCTTCACCTGGGTACCGTCGGGGATGGTGACGTCGGCGACGAACTTGCTCGCGTCCCCGGGAATCAACGAGTCCGAGAACGCCGACGCCGACGCCGACGCCGACGACGGTGACGGTGACGCCGACGGGGTGTCGGAGTCGGCCGGGGACGACCGACCGCGGCCGTTCACGGCCAGGACAGCGGCCATCGCCACCACCAGCACCACCGCTGCGGCGTTGAGCCACGGCAGCCGGCCCCGCCGCGTACTCTCGACATCATCCTCGGCCTGCGGGTACTCCACGGTCGTCAGCGCGCCCTGACCCTTTGACGCGGACGCGTCGACTCCCGACACGGCGGGCCCGTGGGCCGCCGAAGTGCCCAGGCCGCCGGACGTCTCGACTCCGGTCTGTGTTCCGTCGACGGTGGTTGGGCTGCCGGCCCCGGTCGGGAAGTCGGCGACGACCGGCGCGAGGCCGCCCGCCGGGACGGTGTGGCTCTCCCCGGGGCGCTGCGCGTCCTCCCATCGGCGCCGCCACTGGGCCTCGTCCGCCTCGCAGGCTCGGACGAACTCCCGCGTGGTCTCCCAGGACGGGAACCTGGTCCCGGCGGCTGCCTCGTGCAACGTGGTGTGCGAGATCCGGCCCGACCGCCCCGCCATCTTGCGGAATGACGGGTCTCCCGCTGCTCTCCGGAGTGCCCGCAACTGTTCGGCGAACCTCTCGGCAGCCTGTCTGTCCTGAATCGACTCCTCGGCGGCACGCTGGTCCTTCATCACTCCCCCATGTCAGACGCCTTCGTCAGGCGTTGTCAGAGCGTGTCAGAGGCTACCGAACGAGCCGTGGAGACCATCAATGTGGTGCACCGACGACACCGGGGATCGACGGTCCCGGTGCATTGAAGGAGGTCACCGATGAAGAGCCTTTCCCGACGCGGCGTAAGAATCCTCGCGGCCGCCGGGCTGGCTGTGCCCGCGACGTTGGCATTCGCCGGACCCGCCCACGCCGAGACCAACCCGCGCTGCGCGGGTTCGGTCCAGATCGGCGCGACGGCGTACGTCACCGTCGGCGGACAGACCGCCGCATCCGTCAAGCAGTACAAGGGCTGTGGCAAGAACTACGCGTACACGTACGTGTGGCAGCAGTACCGGGCCAGCCACGGCTCGTACCAGGTCTGCACCTCGATCGTCACCGGCAGCACGCTGCGCGACCTGCAGTGTTCGAGCGGCCCCGACGTCTGGTCGCTGGGTGCCAACACGTTGACGGTGTGCACCCGGGCCCTCGGTGGGATCTCGGACGTGGCGCAGAAGGAGACCGAAGTGCGCTGCTGACCGGCGCCGTCGACGCGTGGTGACGCGGTCGGGTGGTCACCCGAGCGGCGTGGCCCGCGGGTGATGGTGGTGTGGCCCGTGCCGGCCACACCACCGCCCCGGGTGCAGGGACGACTCAGGTGTGCAGGGTGGGTCGGTAGGTGAACTCCTGGGTGCGACCGTCGAGCGTCCGGCTCTCGATCAGCTCCAGGTCGTAGTCGGCCGTCCCGTGGAAGATCGGCTCCGTCCCGGTCTGACCGGTGACCACCGGAAAGAGCGTCACCTGGACGAAGTCGACCAGGCCGGCGGCCAGCAGTGCCCGGTTCATCGAGAGGCTGCCGTGCGAGCGCAACGGCACCTCGGACTCCTTCTTGAGCCGGGCGACGACGTCGACGGCGTCACCGCGCTCGACGGTTCCGTCCGGCCAGTCGAGGGGCCCCTGCACCGTGTTCGACACGACAGTCGCCGGAAGGTTGATCATGCGGTTGACCCAGGCGTCCCGGACCTCGGACTCCTCGGTGCTGGCAGCCAGCATCCCCGCGAACATGCGGTACGTGCTGGCGCCGAAGACCATCCGGTGGTCCTCGCCGTACGTGGCGAGGCGGCGCTCCAGCAGCTCCGGGCCCTGCTTACCCCAGTAGCCGCCCCAGTTGCCCGTGGTGCTGCCGAAGCCGTCGAGGCTGGTGAAGACGTCGAAGGTGTAGGTGGCGGTCATGATGATCTCCTTGGGTGGGTGAGTTCGGTACGACGAGTCCGCAGGAAGGCCCGCTCGGTCTCGTTGCTGGTCAGTGCGATGGCCTGGTCGTAGGCGGCTCGGGCCTCCCCGTCGCGGCCGAGCCGGGCCAGCAGCTCGGCCCGGGTGGCGGGCAGCCGGTGGTAGCCCGGGAGGTCGACGTCCTCCAACGCGGCGAGGGCCATCGCCGGCCCGTGCACCTCGGCGACCGCGACCGCCCGGTTGAGCGCGACGACAGAGGTCGGCGCGAGCGCGAGGAGCTGGTCGTACAGCGCCAGGACCTGCGGCCAGTCGGTGGCCGCGCCGTCGGTGTGCACCGCGCCGATCGCGGCCTGGATCTGGTACGGGCCGGGACGGTTACGCCGCAGGCAGCGGCGGACCAGGTCGTGGCCCTCGGCGATGAGCGCCCGGTTCCACAGTGACCGGTCCTGGTCGCGCAGGAGCACGAGGTCGCCGGTCGGGCCGAGCCGGGCCGGACGACGTGCCTCGGTCAGCAACAGCAGGGCGAGCAGGCCCAGAACCTCGGGCTCGTCGGGCATCAACGCGGCCAGCTCGCGGGCGAGCCGGATCGCCTCGGCGCACAGGTCCGTCCTGATCAGCGGCCCGGCGGTGGAGGCATAGCCCTCGTTGAACATCAGGTAGAGCACGGTGAGCACGGGCGGCAGCCGGTCCGGCAGCTCATGTTCGGCGGGCACCCGGTACGGAATGGCGGCATCCCGGATCTTCTTCTTCGCGCGCACGATCCGCTGTGCGATTGTCGATTCCTGCACCAGGTAGGCCCGGGCGATCTCCGGTACCTCGAGACCGCCGAGCAGACGGAGCGTCAGGGCCGTCCGCGCGTCCGGGGCGAGCGCCGGGTGGCAGCAGGTGAAGATGAGTCGCAACTGGTCGTCCTTCACCGGTCCCACCTCCTGGGGCTCGTCCTGTTGGTGGAGCAGCAGGGCCTGGGCGTGCCGGGCCTCGCGGGTGGACTCCCTGCGGAGCCGGTCGACGGCCCGGTTGCGGGCGGTCGTCACGATCCAGGCGCCGGGGTTGGGCGGCAGGGTCTGCCACTTCTGCACTGCGGTGGTGAAGGCGTCCTGGACGGCCTCCTCGGCGAGGTTGATGTCACCGAGGAGGCGGGTCAGGGTGGCGACGCAGCGGCCGTACTCCGCGCGGTAGACGCTCGCCAGGTCCATGTCGGCCGACGGCTCCGGCTCAGGCCTGGGACAGGTCGTCGAACGGGCGCACCTCGACCGGGCCGCAGGCCGCCGCGCACCTCTCGGCCCAGGCCAGCGCCGCGTCCAGGTCGGCGCACTTGATCACCCAGAATCCGGCGATGTGTTCCTTCGTCTCGGCGAACGGCCCGTCGCTCATGGAGGTGGCGCCGTTCTCGACCCGGACGACCGTGGCGCTGTCGGGGGACGTGAGCCCTCCGGCGAAGACCCAGGCGCCCGCCGCCCGCATGTCGTCGATGATCCGACCGGTCTCCCGGAACATGATCTGGGTTTCCTCGTCGGAGGGCGTCGGCGCGCCCTCGACGTCGTGCACGGACAGCAGGTACTGCTTCATGGTGATCCTCCGATAGCTCGACGGTGGGACGGGAAGAGGTCAGGCGGCCAGTCGGCGCGCGACGGCCGGGATCACGATCGCGGCCGCGACCAGGTGGGTGAGCATCAGCAGCGCCCTGGTGGGCGTCCCGGCGTCGACGAGCACGTCCGGCACCAGGGACAGGACCGTCAACACCACAGTCGTACGGACGAACGCGCGCCGCGGACGCCGCGCGAGACGGGACAGCAGCACGGCGAGGAGCACGCCGACCGACGAGAAGACAGCGGTCAGCACGCCGAACCCCGTGACCGGGATCGGGGCGCCACTCACGTCGAGGCTGATCCCGGCCGCCTGGCCGGCGGCGGCGAGGGCCATGGTGGCGGCGCTCGCGGCGACAGTGGCGAGCACACCGGCCCGGATCAGCGCGCCGAAGGCCGTGTTGGTGCGGGTGGTCTGCGCGGTGGTGGTCATCGTGCCCTCCAGCGGGTGCGTGGCCCGTCTCGATGCCGGGCCCTCACCATGGCTACGAAGAGAGCCGGCCCCGATCGACAGCCACGCCCACACTATTTTGACGACCTCGACGCCGGTGTCCGCCGAGCCGGCCCCGGGTCGACGGGTCCGGTTCAGCCGGGACGGTCGGTGGTCCTGTCGTCCTCGCCGTACTCGCCGCGGATGGGCAGGTAGTAGGCGGGCAGGAAGGCCGCGATGACGGCGACGCCCGCGATCGGCACGAACGCGCCGACGAGGATGCCGCCGCCGATCCAGACCAGCGCGAATGCGTACCGACGACCGATGGCCCGGACGCCGAACGGGCCGAGGCTGGGGTCCAGGAGTTTCGCCCGGCGAAGGTGTGCCCAGATGACGTTGAACAGGGCCGCTGCCGCCCACAGTGTGCTGCCGTAGACGACGACCGCCGTGCGCAGCCCCTGCTCCGCGCGGAGCGCGTCGGCGAGCAGCGACGTGGAGAACGGCAGGAACGCGATGACCATCAGGAGCAGCGTGTTGAGGAACAGGACCGGACGGTCGACGTGCCGGACCCGGTCGAACATGACGTGATGATTCACCCACACCTGCCCGACGAGCAGGAAGCTCAGCGCGTACCCCAGGTACGACGGCCACAACGCCCCGAGACCCGGCAGGAGACGCCCGAAGTCCTTCGGCGGTTGGATCTCCAGCACGAGAAGCGTCACGGCGATGGCGAAGACACCGTCACTGAAGGCGACCAGCCGCCCCGGCTGGCGCGTCAGCCGAGGAGTGCCGGGTCGCGACGACATGCCTCCCAGTATCTGATCGGAACACGATTCGTTACCGTGAAATCCGTAATCGGCGGAGCGAGGCCGCCTTCGCGGAGTTAAAACAAACTTAAGGCTGCGCGGGCGAAAAACTGTTATCCGGAGCCGAGAAGGCGGCCACCAGGAGACCTGCTCACGACCCTCCTTAATTCTTTTTCCGCACGTTGATGCGGGCTCTGGACGTGCACATACTTCATCCCGACAGGAGCGTTATCGCCAACTCGAAGGAAACCACTGGCAATGCGGACTCCCCCCGCGCATGTCGTACCGCCGGACCGGGCGCGAAAGCGCCGTCGCCTCGCCCGCACCACGCTCGCCGCCGCGGTCGTCGCCGCGCTGGGCGGCAGCGCCATCTACATCGCCGGCGCCCAGGCCGAAGAGGTGGCCGTGCCCGGCCGGGTCCAGGCGGAGGCATTCGCCGCGCAGTCCGGTGCGCAGACCGAGAGCACCGGCGACACCGACGGCGGCAGGAACGTCGGCTGGCTGGCCGACGGCGACTGGCTGCGGTACGACAACGTGTCGATAACCGGCGCCGACCTGACGGCCCGGGTCGCGGCACTCAACACCACCGGCGGAACCGTGGAGTTGCACCTCGGCACGCAGAACGGTCAACTGCTTGCCAGCTTCCCGATCGCCTCGACCGGCGGCTGGCAGAAGTGGACGACAGTCACCGCGAAGGCGTCAAGCGTGCCGGCCGGCGCGCAGACCGTCTTCGCCGTCCTGAAGAGCATCGGCACGGCGGACTTCGTGAATCTGAACTGGTTCACGTTCGGGCCGGCGACGGCCACGACGCCGAGCGCCTCCACCGCACCGAGCGCGTCGTCCGCGCCGAGTTCCAGCCCGTCGGCGTCCCCGTCGGGCGCTCCGGCCGGCGGCGGCTGGGTGCCTGTCGACCAGGCCAGGTGGAGCAGGGAACTGGCTGCCTTCAACGCGATCACGCCGAAGGCGGTCCCGGCGGGCACCACCCGTGTCCCGGAATTCCACACCGACTGCGATCTCGCCAACTCGGCGCCCGACGACCCGATCGTCCTGCCCGGCCTGGCGGGCGCCTCGCACATGCACACGTTCTTCGGCCCCAGGGTCGACGCCTTCACCACCACCGACAAGCTGCTCTCCTCGACGACCACCTGCAACGCCCCCGGTGACCTGAGCGCCTACTGGGTCCCCGAACTGCGCAAGGACGGCAAGCCCGTTCCGATGAAGAGCTTCCGGGTCTACTACGGCTCGCGGGTCAAGGACCCGTCGACGGTCAAGCCCTTCCCGCCGGGCCTGCGGGTGGTCGAGGGCGACGCCAAGAAGCAGGTCGACACCCCGAAGAACGCCGGCAGCAACCAGTTCTGGTGCGCGGGCAGCGCCGAGATCGGCCGCAGCGCCGACGGCAACTGGCCGGTCTGTGCCCCCGGCGGCAACCTGATCTTCCAGTTGGTCTTCAAGGACTGCTGGGACGGCAAGAACATCGACTCGCCCGATCACAAGTCGCACATGGGCGACCCCGTCAACGGCGTCTGCACCGGCAAGTACCCGGTGGCGGTGCCCGATCTCTCCTTCATGGTCAACTACCAGTCGCTGGGCGGGGACGGTCTCAGCCTCGCCTCTGGCAAGCCGTCCTCGATGCACGGCGACTTCATGAACGCCTGGGAGCCCGACCACCTGGGCGCCCTGGTGAAGTCCTGCCTCAACCAGAACGCCAAGTGCGGGGTGGAACCGACGTTCGCCGGCGGCTGACCCGCGCCCGCGCACACCCACCGGACGGCCCCCACGCCCAGGCGAGGGGGCCGTCCGCTCGATTCCGGGTGGCTGACACCCGACACCGGCGCACCTGGTAGCCGACTGTGACCATCACGTCACCACGCGCAGACTCCTCCCCGACACGTCCCTGTCGACTGGAGGAACAGATGCGTCTCCGATCGTTCGTCACCGCCGCGCTGGCCGCCGTCCTGGCCGCCGGCGCACTCACACCGCCGACGCCGGCCGCCGCGGCCACCGCCGACCGCTGGGGGTTCGCGTACGTGCAGGACCCCACGGTGCCGGTCTGGACCGTGCTGGACACCAGCCGACAGTGGGGTAGCTGGAAGACCGCGTTCCCGGCCGCCTGGGCCACCGGCGTCAAGCTCGCGCCCGGCCGGTTCCAGGTCCGCTTCCCACAGGTGGGCGCCAGCTCGCGGGGCGTGCCCCACGTGACACCGGTGAACCGGACCGGGCACTACTGCGAGGTGGTTCGCTGGTTCCAGTCCGGCACCGACGAGATCGTCGACGTGCAGTGCCACAGGCCCGGCGGCACGCGCGAGGACACCCCGTTCACCGTGCTCTGGACGACAAGCTCCGGCGTACTGCCGGCCGGCACCTCCCACGCGTACGTGCAGTGGGGCGGCGGCGTGGTGGTGCAGTCGTACAACTCCACCGGCGTGGGAAACACGGTCGGGCCACTGGGGGTCGGGCAGTACCTGGTGCGGCTGCCCGGGGTGGGGCTGGCCGGGGTGCTCGCCGGCAACGTGCAGGTCACCGCCGTGCAGCCGAACGCCGGCCCTCGCCGCTGCAAGGTCTACTCCTGGACCGCCGTCGGCAGCGACGTGCAGGTGTACGTCTTCTGCTACGACCAGGCCGGTGCGTTCGTCAACACCGACTTCGCCCTGTCGTACCACCGCCGACGGCCGGTGATCGGCTCCCTCGCCCCGCCGTCGCGCTTCGGCTACCTCGGCACCGCAGTCGGCGGGCCGACAAACGACAACTCGGTGCTCGGCGTCGGCGCGAACACGGTGGCGGCGCTGGCGCCCGCCGGCCGCTACCTGGCGACGTTCCCGCAGATCGGCCTCAAGGAGACCCACGTCCAGGTGGTGGCGCAGGGCGCCGGCAGCAACTACTGCCACCTCACCCAACCGTGGACGTACGCCACAAACGCCGACGTCGACGTGATCTGCTTCGACAACGCCGGTGTGGTCACCCCGCACCGCTTCCTGGCCACCTTCACCTCCCGGCTCTGACGCGACGACCGCGCCGGCGGTGGCCGCTCACGGTCGCCGCCGGCCGGACGAAGCCGCTCTGACGTACGCATCCGGTCCCGCCCCGGTCCGATCTGGTGATCGAGCCGGAGCGGGACCGGATGCCCCCGTACCGCTGTCGGTCGCGCTGGACCACTCGGCAAGCTGGCCGAGGAGCCGGTCAGCCGAAGCAGTTGTCGACGGGCGGTGCGCTTGGCGTGCAGTTGGTGGGCCGGTTGCCGCTGACGACCGACTTTTCGTCCACGGTGGCCTGGCCGCCGTCGTTGAAGATCCCGCCCGGCGCCAGGACGGAGATGTTCTCCGTGACCCTGGACTCGGTCAGGGTGACGGTGCCCCCGTTGTAGATGCCGCCTGCCTGCGAGTTCGTGCCGAACGCCTTGTTGCGGCTGACCTCCGTGTGCCGCAGGACGACGACGCCGCTGCCGACGTAGACGCCGCCGCCGTTCTCGATGCTGCTGTTCGTGCTGGCGGCGTTCTCACTGATCTGGACGTCCTCGGCCACGAACTGACCGATCTGGTTGAAGATCCCGCCGCCGCGTTGACCGGCGTTGTTGCGGCCGATCTTGCTGTGCTCCAGGTGGAAGACGCCGTCGCTGAAGATTCCGCCGCCCTCGCTGCCGGTCGCGTTCTCGGTGACCTCGATGTTCCGGGCCGTGGTGGTGGCGTTGATGCCGCTGCGGATGCCACCACCCCGGAAGCCGGCGGTGTTGTGGTGGACGCGGACGTCCTCGAGCACCGCGACGCTTGAGTTCGACAGGCCACCACCCGTGCCACCGAGCGGCAGGACGTTGAAGATTCCGATCGTGCTGTTGTCGCTGAGCCTGGCGTTCCGCACGGTGAGGTTGCCGTTGTTGTAGACGCCCCCACCGTCGAACTGGGAACCGTTGTCGCTGATCCTGCTCTCGTCGTCCCCGTGCTTGTCGTCCCCGTGCTTGTCGCCGCTCTTGCCGTCCCGGCCCTTGTCCGCGCCGTGGTCGCTCCGGCCGAGGATGCTGGTGTCACCGAAGTTGGCGATCCCGCCGCCCAATCCGTTGGTGTGGTTGAAGACCACGTCGATGTTCTCGAGGGTGGCCCGGCCGCCGATGTCGATCCGGATGCCGCCCCCACCACCGCCGATCCCACTCGTGTCCTCGCCGCCCTTGATGGTGACGTCGCGCAGCTTCAGGTCTCCTCCGGCGCCCACCTCGAGGATCCGGAACGGTGTGGCGGTGGCCGCGCGGACGATCGTGGATCCTCTCCCGTCGATCGCGATCGGCTGAGTGACGAGCGGCAGGCCGATGGGACCGTGGGGCACGGGCGGCTGCGGCGCGGACGCGTTGAGCGTGTAGGTGCACCTCTCGGCGAGCCTGAGCTTCGCCCCGTGGCCGGCGTTCGCGCTGACGAGCGCCGCAATCAACTCGTTCGCGCCGCAGGGTACGTCCCGGACGTCGCCGTCCTCGCCGCTCCAGTTGTCGTCGCCCTTGTGGCCCTTGTCGTCGCGACCGCCGCGCCCTCCGTCGTCGTCGCCTCCCGTCCGGCTGCTTCCGCTGAGGACCTGCTCTCCGACGTTGAGCAGGCTGCCGCCGCCGGCCGCGAACGCTCCGGTCACGCCTGCCGGCGCCCCGACGGCGGCCAGGCCGGCCACCCCGGTCAGTCCGGCCACGCCGGCGACGAGCCAGCGCGCCCGTCGCTTCCTCGACCGTGGTGGTTGATCTGCCGCTGGATCGCTGGCGTTCGGGTGTCGATGGTTGGACATACCTGGCCCTTCTCCGTACACCATGTCTCTGCACGTCACAGTTGGTGCAGACAGCGACAAATCGGTTGCCGCACCCACGGGGAACGTAGCCGAGCAGAACTCGCATTAACCGGTCTTATGCGAAGAAGTCCTACATTCGGTGCAGGTCGCCACGTCGATCGTCACGCACCGCCGCGCCCATCGCCCGCTTGCGTTCGGCAACCGCTACACGTTAGCTTCTAACATGTTAGTAGCTAACTTAACGGGGTGGGATGATGAGGACGCGCATTGATCGCCGCTGGTGGATGCTCCTCGCCGTCTGCCTGGCCGTACTGGTGCTGAGTCTCGACTTCACGGTCCTGAACGTGGCCCTTCCCAGCATCTCCAGCTCCCTGGGCGCCGGCACCGCCGAGCTGCAGTGGATCGTCGACGCCTACTCGCTGGCGATCGCCGGTGCGATGCTGCCCTCCGGTGCGATCGCCGACCGCATCGGCCGCAAGAAGGTCATGCTGGCCGGGCTCGGCCTGTTCTTCGTCGCCTCGTTCGCCGCCGCCCTGTCGGAGACGGCAGGCCAGTTGATCGCGGCCCGCGCCGTGCTGGGTGTCGGATCGGCCATCATCCTGCCGCTGACCCCCGCGCTGGTCGTCACGACCTTCTCCGGCCGTGAGCGCACCCGGGCCATGGCCGTCTTCACGGCCGCGGTCGGCGCCGGAATGCCGTTGGGGCCGATCGTCGGCGGCGCCCTGCTCGAACGCTACTCGTGGAGTTCGGTCTTCTGGATCAACGTGCCGATCCTGACGATCGCGTTCGCGGCCGGCCTGTTGCTGATCGACGAGACGCGCAGCGAGACGCCGCGCCGGCTGGACGTCGTCGGCAGCATCCTGGCCGTCGTCGCCACGGTCGCTCTGGTGTACGGCGTCATCCGCGGCCCCGGGTCGGGCTGGTCGGACGGTCTGACCATCGCCCTGCTGATCGGCGCGGTGCTGGCGATCGCGCTGTTCGTGGCCTGGGAACGGCGCGTCGCCCACCCACTGATGCAGCTCCGGCTGTTCCGCAGGCCGCAGTTCACCTGGAACACCGTCGCCATCATGATCGTCGCCTTTGCGCTCGCCGGCGTGATCTTCGTGGTCCCTCTCTACCTACAGGCGGTCCGGGGCTTCGACCCGCTCGGCACCGGCCTACGGATCATCCCGATGATGGCCGGCCTCCTGGTGTCGGGCGCCCTGGCCACCAGCCTGGACCGCAGGTTCGGCGGAAAGGTCATCGTGATCACGGGCCTGGTGGTGATGGGCGCCGGGCTGCTCCTGCTCACCCGGGTCGACGACGCCAGCGGGTACGGGTGGCTGGCGATCGGCCTCGCCGGGTGCGGGTTCGGCGTCGGCGCGGTGATGGCCACCTCCCTGGAGGCGGCGGTCGGCTCGGTCGGTGACGACGAGGCCGGCAGCGGCTCGGCGGTGGTGAACACGCTGCGCCAGGTCGGTAGCGCCGTGGCGGTGGCCGCGATGGGCAGCGTGCTGTCCGGCGTCTATCAGAAGGATCTCGATCCGGCGCTCGGCGGGCTGCCGTCCGCCGCGGCCGATGCGGCGAAGGAGTCGGTGTTCGGCGCGGCCGCCGTCGCGGAGACGCTCGGACCGTCGGGTTCCGCGCTGTTGCGCTCCGCCCACCTGGCGTACGTCGATGGGATGTCGATGGTCATGTGGTGCTGCTTCGGCCTCGCCGTGGTCGGCGCGGCGCTCTGCCTGGCCTTCCTGCCGGAACGCGAACCGCTCGCATCGGTGCCACCTCGTGCAGACGACGAATCCCCGGTGCGTACCGCCACGCGGAGCAACGGTTAGGCTGCCCCGGTATCCCGACGAATCCGCCGAATGAGCCCTCTGTGAGCAGCACCGACGCGTCCCGGGCCGCCGGATCCGACTGGCGCCGCGAGAAACGGGAGCGCACCCGTCGGCTGCTCCAGCAGCATGCCATGCGGCTGTTCCTGGAGAAGGGTTTCGAGGCCACGACGGTCGAGGAGATCGCGGCCGCCGCCGGCGTCTCCCACATGACGTTCTTCCGCTACTTCCCCACCAAGGAGGACGCGGCGCTCGAGGACGACTACGACCCGATGATCGCCGACCTGATCGCCGAACGGCCGGCCGACGAGCCCGCCATCGACAAGATTCGGCACGCTCTCACGCACGGGCTCAACCAGCTCTACGACAGCGAACGGGACGTGCTGCTGGCGCGGATGCGGCTGGTCTACCGGACGCCCGCGCTGCGGGCCGGCACCGGGTCGCGTCGCGACGCCGACCAGCGACTGCTCATCGAGGCGCTGGCGCCCACCGCCGACGGATCCCGAGCCGGGTTGCACCTGCGGGTCGTGGTCGCGGCAGCCCTGGCGGCCACCACGGAGGCCATCCGGTACTGGGCGGAGAGCAACGGCGCCGACGACCTGCGCCACCTCATCAACGAGGCCTTCGACGCGCTGCGCGCGGAGTTGACGCACGAGGCGCCGGTCGACGAGTCCGCCGACTGACCCTGCGCGCAGCGGCCGCCGCGTGGTCGACCACGGCAGCCACCGCCGCGCCCACGCGTTCCACCTCAGCGCACAGCGCCGCGACTGTCTCTCCGACATCGCGGGCGCTCCGCCCGGTCACCATCCCGTCGTTCATGCCCGACCTCCGCTCACCGAGCGTGTCAGGACGAGCGGATCTGCTCGCGCAGCCAGGCCCGATCGGGGTTCACCACGGCCCGACCGCTGAGCACGACGGTCGGCACCGTCTCGTTGCCGCCGATTATCGCCCGGACGGCGGCCGCACCCGCCGGATCCAGCCAGATGTCCACCCAGTGTGCCCGCCGGGCGAGCCGGCCAAGCGAGAACCGGAGCTGAAGGCAGTAGCGACAGCCGGGGCGCCAGTACACGACTGGTCGTCCGTCCGCCGCGCTGGCCCGTTGCGCCATGGCCGCGCCCGCCGAGCGGGGGAAGGCCCACGGCGACAACGACAGCGCCAGCACCAGGAGGATCAGGAACTCGACGCCGCCGACCACGGGTAACCCGGCGGCCAGTTGGGCCACCAGGACCACCAGGCCGAAGGTCGCCATCACGACCGCCAGGGTCCACCGCCGCGCCACGCTGGGGACACTACCGGCGGACGAGCGGATTCGCGTTCTCGCCGACCTGGTCGGGACCTCGGTTCGCACCGTGGGCGGCCGGCATCTTCCCGCCGAGGTCGCGCCAACGTGATGGCCGAGTCCGATTGACGACTGACAGGCATCACCAGATGCGAATACGTAAGTGCGTCGCTACTATGGGTCAGCAATCCAGAGGGGAAGGGGGGTCGTGCCGGCGTGCGAAGTCCCGTCAACGGAACCGCGACGATGTCTGCGCCAAGCCGATCGGCTCCGCTCGTGGCCGGCCGACTGCGCAGGCTCGCCCGGCGGATGGTGCTGATCGCGGCTGCCGTCGGGGCCGGTTTCCTGCTGGCCGCCCTGTTCCAGGAGCCGGCCGCCGCCGACGGGATACGCGACCGCGTCGGCGACGAGCCTCATCGGCAGCTCCACGCTCTGGTCGAGCCGCTCACGCGACTCACAGTCACCGAGCGCTCCGAGGATGCGCGTCCGCGCGTCGTACGGGCCGACACACCCCGCCATGATCGTCCCGGCGCCCCGCTGGCAGGGGCGGTCGGCAGTGTCGTCGCCCCCCGCGGCGTGACACTCCCGGCAGTGCCTCGTCGGTCGACGCACGCATCGCGCGGGTCCGTGCCGCTGCCTCGGGTCGGCGCCACTGTCCCGGCCGGCACCACCGAGCGCCCACGGCTCCGGCCCGTCTCCCCGGCACCCGCGGCTCATCGCCCCGTTCGCCACGGGCAACCGTCCCGGCCGGCCGCTGATCCGGCGCCGCGGCCGGCCTCCGTCGCGGCCGATGCGTCCGCGCTGCCCGTACCGGCCGGTTCTCTCGCGGTGGGCCTGATCACCGCCCCTCTGCCGCACGTCGTCGACATCGTGCGCACGGCGCCGATCCAGTCGGTCATCATCGCGCTCGTCCGTGTCATCGACGCCGTCCTCCCGCCCGCTCTCCGGGCGGTGATCCCTCCGGCGACACCTCCGCTTACTGCTCCCCGAGCACCCGGGCCGGCCGAGGTGCCGGTGACCGGCTCGCCACCGGTGGCGGCCGTGCCGACACCGCCGGCGGACTCCGCGCTGCCGCCCGTCCCCGCCGGGTGCGTGGCCGTACGCGCCACGGCGCCCCCTCCTCCCTCTGCGCCGCCGCCGATGTCCGTCGCCGGCCCCGCGGGTCCCACGGCCTCGACGGGGCACCACGCCACACGCCCTGCCCCGCTGGCCGTGGCCGCCGGCTATCCCGTCCGACCCGTCGCGCCGGTCGACCAGGACGCCGCCGGCGTCAACGACAGGTCGACGCCGGGGCCGGGTCTGATCCGGCCGGCCGACCGGCAGTTGCCCGTCGGCACCGGGGTGCCCTGCGCACTCGTGCCACTCCTCGTCGAGAGCCGCGCTCCGTCCGCGATCGCCCGCCCGGGCTGAGGCCTGCCGACCGCGCCAGGTGGCCGACCGACCCGCTCGGTTCCGCCCGCTGGCCCGGTCGATCAGTGCCCGTGCCCGTCTGCCATGACGGCGCCGCGGGCCCATGCCTGTCCGTCCGTCGCGCACGACCGCCCTGACCAGCCCGTGGACGTTCCGGGATCGGTGGCCGGTGTGACGCGTACCTGAGATCGGAGAAACGTGGTGATCCACGTTGTCGTCGCCGAGGACATGGGTTTGCTTCGCGGTGCGCTCTGCGCCGCGCTGTCGGGTGAGGAGGACATGAAGGTGGTCGCCGACGTCGAGGGTGTCGGCGAGTTGTTGACGGTGGTCCGCCGGTGCAGACCCCAGGTGGTCGTGCTGGCGCTGACACCGGAGTCGCCCGACCCGGTGGAGGTGGTCGCCCGGATCAGCGCCGAGGCGCCGCACGCGGCCGTGCTGGCGATGAGCCCCCGGTGGAGCCCCGCCCTGGTGGAGGCGGCGCTGGCGGCCGGCGCACGCGGCCTGGTCGGGAAGGACAGCTCTCTGGTGGAGCTGGTGCGGGCGATCCGCGCGCTCGCTGCCGGGGAACGGGCGATCGATCCGGCCGCCGCGGTGGCGGTGCTGAGCCCTCCGGAGATCCCGTTGACAGCGCGGGAGATGGACGTGCTGCGGATGGCGGCCGAGGGTCTGCCCCTGAAGGAGATCGCGTCCCGCCTCTTCCTGGCACACGGGACGGTGCGCAACCACCTGTCGGTGATCCTGCGCAAGACCGGGGCTCGCAACCGGTTGGAAGCGGTGTGGCGCGCGCGAAGTAACGGCTGGTTGTAGCCGTCGGAGGGCGGGTCCGGCGGAGGGCCCCGGACCCGCCCCTCTCGCCGTGCGGGTTATACGGAGGCGTGTTTGAATATTGACGTTGTGTGATCGCCATCGCAGTACGGGAAGGTTCATCGTGATCCGTACCCTGCTCGCCTTGGACGGCGCCCTGGTCCTGGGCGCGCTGTCGTTCGTCCTCGCCGCCGAGGACGACATCCGTGTCGTGGCGGAGGTCGATCGCGGCGACGCGGTCTCCGCGGCCGTCCACGCCCAACGCCCCGACGTCGTCGTGGCCGACCTCGACGTGGTCGAGGGACTCGATCCGAGCCGCCTCGGCCGGTGCCCCGTCCTGGTGCTGGCCCACCCACAGCGGGCACGGCGACTGCGCGGCCTGCTCTGCCCCACCCGGACGGTCGGCATCCTGCGCAGCGACGCGGGCCCCCAGCGGGTCATCGACGGCATCCGCCGGCTCGCCCGCCGGGAGCCGGTGCTCGACGCGGATCTCGTCGTCGCGGCGCTGCGCTCGAACGGCCCGCTGACCAGCCGTGAGACGGAGGTGTTGACGCTGACCGCCGCCGGGGCGCCGGTCGCGGAGGTGGCGGCGTCGCTCGGGCTCAGCCGAGGCACCGTCCGCAACCATCTCGGTCGGATCACCCGCAAGGTGGGTGCCCGCACCCGGGTGGAGGCCGTGCGGATGGCGGGCGAGGCAGGCTGGATCTGACGCGCCGTCGGCTCGGGCGCGCAGTTCAGCGCCGCCGCGTCGCCGCCGTCTGGGGCAGCGCCACCGGGTCGTCCCAGCAACCGACGAGCGCCCGATAGGTGGCCGAGCGGGCCATCAACTGCTCGTGCGTTCCCACCACGGGCTCGGCGCCGTCGAGGACCAACACCCGGTCGGCCCGCAGCGCGGAACTGATCCGGTGCGCGATCACCACGAGGCTGCCGGGCCGCCGGGCGAAGGCACTCTCGACGGTCGCCTCCAGCGCCGGGTCCAGGTGACAGGTCGCCTCGTCGAGGACCACCAGCGGGGCGGGTGCCAGCCAGGCCCGGACCGCCGCGATGAGCTGCCGTTCACCGGCGGAGAGCAGGGCCGGCACGACCGGCGCGTCCAGACCGCCCAGGCGGGTCGCCAGGGGGCCCGCGCCGAGCGCGGCGACTGTGCCCTCCAGCAGGTCGTCGGCGGCGTCCGGCCGCAGGTAGCGGAGGTTGTCGGCGAGGCTGCCGGTGAAGACGTACGCCTCCTGCGGCACCAGCACCCGCATCCGGGCCAGGTCGGCCGGCTCGACGTCGGCCACCGTGGCGCCCGCCAGGTGGACCGTGCCGGCCTGCGGCGGCACCAGACCGGCCAGCAGGGCGGCCAGCGTGGACTTGCCCACGCCGCTCGGGCCCACCACGGCGAGGTGCTCCCCGTCGGCGAGCGTCAGCGAGAAGTTCTCCAGCACGGGCCGGGCACGCGGGCCGTACCCGAAGGTCAGTTCGCGGACCTCGACGGCCGGTGGGCCGGCGACCGGACGGGCCGGCGGGTGGAAACGTGGCGTCCCGGTGGCGGGAGCGGGCAGGTGGGGTCCGTCGGGCCCCGGACCGGCCCGCAGGATGTTCTCCAGGGTGACCGCGTACCGCAGCCCGCCGCCGCCGAGGCCCTGCACCAGCGTGTGCAGGGCCGGTTGCAGGCCGGTGGAGACGTAGATCAGCGCCCCCAGCACCGCGCCCGCCGTCAATCCGCGCCCGACCAGCCACGGAGCGGCCGAGAGCAGCACGACCAGCGGCAGCCAGCCGCCGATGCCGAGGCTGAGGCTGCGGATCACCGCCATCCGGGCGAGGGTGCGTTCGGCGGCGGCCTGCGCCGACACCCACCGTTCCACGTCGGACACGACGCGTGCCTGCGCGCCGCAGGCCACCACGTCGCGGTGACCGGCCAGCGCCGCCGACGCGGCCTGGCCGAGCTGCTCACCGGCCCGGACGTACGCCCGCTGGTGCCCGACCATCGCCGGCAGCGCGGCGAGGAACACGACCAGGCCGGCGAGCAGCGGCGCGGCGGCCAGTACCGCCACCACCGGCGCCAGGGCGAGCAGGCCGAGCAGGGCCGCGCCGGCGGAGAACAGGAAACCGCGAGTCACCATCAGCAGACCGGCGAAGGTGTCGCGGACGATCTCCATCTGGTGCGTCAGCCGGGTCACGGCGGCGCTGTCCGGACGGCCACCCGCCCGGGTGGCGTCGCGCAGCGCTCCCCGGACCACCTGGGCGGCCACCTCGTCGCGGAACGGCTCGACCAGAGCGCCCAGGCTCCGGTACGTCCGACCGGTCGCGGCCGCGCCGACCAGCACGGTCACGGCGAGGACCCCCAACCACGCCAGGCCGTCGAGGAGACGTCCGGCCAGAAAACCGTCGTCGACGGCGCGGGCGACCAGGAGGCCGGCGAGCAGCGCGGGCAACGACTCGACGAGCGACCAGCCGCAGAGCCGGGCGAGGTCGCCGCGGCGGGCCCGCAGTGCCCGCCAGGTCACCCGTCGTACGCTCGGACGGCTCACGGCCCACCGCCGACCGGCTGGAAGAGCGCACGGTAGTCCGGGTCGGCCCAGAGTCGCCGGTGTGGCGCCAGGGCGCGCAGCCGACCGCCGTCCAGCCAGGCGACGAGGTCGGCCGCCGCGGCCGCCGCGGTCCGGTGGGTGACCACCAGTCGGGTACGCTCGCCGCCGCGTCCGAGAACCGCCTCGGCGATCCGGTGTTCGGTGGCGGTGTCCAGACTGGACATGGCGTCGTCCAGGATCAGCAGCCGCTCGGCGGCGAACGCCCGAGCCAGGCCGAGGCGTTGCGTCTCACCGCCGGAGAGCGGTGTGTCCACAAGCGGGGTGCGGTAACCGTCGGGCAGACGGTCGATCACGTCGGCGACCGCCGCCTGGTGGGCTGCCCGCCGGACCGCAGGCGCGGCCGGGCCCGGCTCGGCCGGTGACGCCGCCGGTTCAACCGGCAGCGCCAAGCCGATCGCGTCGTGCACCGTCGCCCCGATCAGCACCGGTCGGTCGAAGGCGTAGCCGACGGCCCGGCGCAGCGCCGCTTCGTCGAGGTCGCGCAGCGGCACACCGTCGAGTCGCACCTCACCGCCGTCGGGATCGTGCAGCCGGCCCGCGACGGCGGCCAGGGTCGACTTGCCCGCGCCGGACGCCCCGACGACGGCCACTGTCGCGCCGGCCGGCACGTCCAGGTCGATGCCGTCGAGCAGGGGCCGGCCGTCGTCGGCGTACACGCGCACGTCGCGCAGTCGCAGGGCGCCGCCGCCGGGTGGGAGGGGCCGGTCTCCCGCCGGCGCGGCGGGGTGGTGCAGCAGCTCGGCGACCCGGTGTGCTCCCGCGCGGCTGCGCACCAGGTGATTCAGGGTGGCGAGCACGGCACCCAGCCCGGCGCCCATGGCCGCGTACCGGACCGCGGCGACCAGTTGACCCGGCGTGAGCCAGCCCGCGGTCAGGGCGTACCCGCCGACCGCGATGACGCTCAGGTGCAGCAGCGGCGCCACGGCGGCGGTGCGCGCGCTCGCCCGGGCCAGCAGTTCCCAACCGCGCCGGCCGTGCCGGCCCAGCTCCGGCAGGTCCGCCAGCACCCGGTCCTCCTCGCGCCGGGTGGTGGCCGCGGCGGCGATGGTCCGGGCGCCGCTCAGCGACTCCAGCAGTCGACCGGCGATGACGCCGAGCACCCGTTGGTACCCGGCGGTCGCGGTCGAGGCGTCGGCCACGAAGGCGCGCATGAGGACGGCGAGCAGGCCGAGACCGGCGAGCAGGGTGATCCCCAGGACCGGTTCCATGATGGCGAGCGCGACGACGCTGCCGAGCGGCGGAAGCACCGCCACGAAGGCGAGGACCACTGCGTTGCCGGCCTGTCCCGCGTCGGCGGCCTGGCCGACCAACCGGCCGACGAGATCGCCGACCGGGTACCGGCGGGTGGCGCGGACGTCCAGCGCGAACAGGTGACGCACAAGGTGCCGACGCAGGTCGGCGGTGGCGCGTGCCGCCCCGAACCCACTGGCCAGGTCGGTGAGGGTGTCGACGCCGATGAGGACGACCACCAGGCCACCGGCGGCCACCGCCCACCAGCCGGAGCCGCCGGCGAGGGCGGCGTCCACGGCGCGGCCGAGGGTCGCGGGTAGCAACAGTTCGGCGGCCGCGCCGAGCAGCGCGACCGCCGCGAGTCCACCGGTCCAGCCGCCGCCGGCCAGGGCCGTCCGCCGGAGCAACAGGTCCCCCGTGGCGAACGTCGGCATCGGTCCTCCCGTAGGTACGCCGCTGCCCTGGGTGGGTACGTCTACCCACCCAGGGCGTGTGCGACGGATCAGTTGCAGGTCGTGACGGAGAGCGAGCTGTCGCCGCAGAGCAGCAGGCTCGCCCGGCTACCGCCACCCGTGCGGTCGGCCGGAGCCATCTCCAGGCCCTGGAGGTCCAGAAGCGCCATGTCGTGTCACCTCCCTTCCATCCGTGCGTCGGTACGGTCGCCCCCGCTGTCGCGAGGGAGTCTCTGCGCGCCCGGCAGGGGCGCGAGGAAGGGCAGCACCGGCGGCTGGTCGTGCTGTGCGCCGGCCAGCGCGTGGAGCACGCCGGCGGTGCCGGTGCCGAAGTCCATGGACAGCCGCAGCAACTGCTCGCCGGGGAACGCGGTTCCGTCCCGGTACGGCAGCGCGTGCCAGGTCAACCGCTCCACCTGCGCGTCGAGTTCGCGGCGGTCGGCGTCGTCGGTCGAGGCGGCGAGGTAGGCGATGATGCCGGCGCGGCCGGCGAAGAGACCGGACTGCGCGTAGAACGGTGACCGCGCCGCGCGGCGGATCCCGGCGCTGGCCTCGGCGAACCGGTCGTCGGCGCGGTGGCGCAGGTACTGGTCGAGGACCAGCCCGATGCCTACGCTGCCGTGTGCCAGGTACGGCATGGTCCGCCAGCCCTCGTTGACCTCCAGGGCGCCGTCCGGGCGCAGCACGCACCGGCGCAGATCCTGGCGCAGCGCCGTGGCGGCGTGCTCCAGCAGCGTGTCGTCGCCGCTGAGCTCGTAGAGCCGCAGCAACATCAACGCCGGTCCGGTCCGGCCGCGCAGCAGCCCGGCGTACGGGTTACGTCCGCCGCTGATGTCCGGCCCCGGGTCGTCGGCCAGTTGCCCGATCACCCGTTCGGCGGCTCGCCACGCGGCGTCGTGCAACGAGGTCTCCCCGGTCCGCGCGGCCATCTCGGCCAGGTTGAGCGCGATCCCGGACAGGCCGCTCGCCAGGCTGTGGTCGAGCCCGTCCAGGGGTTCCCGCAGGCAGATGTCGAGCACGTCCAGCGCGTCCTGCCGGCGTCCGAGGTGATCGAGGGCGTACGCGACGCCGTGCAGTCCGTCGTAGAAGCCGCAGCGGGTGCCGGACGCGGGCGCTGTCGCCCGCCGTACCAGCCAGTCCTCGTGGTCGGGCCACCGCCCGGAGCCGCTCGTGTCGAGCGCGTACAGCACGCCCGCCGCCCCGTGGGCGAGGTTGAGGCCGCCGCTGCGGAACTGCTCGATGTCACCGGGAAAGAGCCGGTCGTCGCGCTCGGGGGTGGCGCTCGCGAGGATCGCCGTGGTCAGTCGGGCCCGCGTGGTGGGCCAGTCGTCCGCGCCGGGCGTCTCTCCCGTGTCCGCTGTCGGAAGGCCGCCGCCGGTGATCTCCTGGACCGCCGGGTCGAGGAAGGACCTCGGCACCGGGAAGTTCGCGGCGATGATGTCCGCGAGGTGAGCGGCCTTGCCCGGGGCGAGCCGGACCAGCTGGGTCAGGGGCAGGAACAGCGCCAACCGCAGACACGCCAGGGCGTACCTGTCGACCGCCGGTCCGCTGCGGTCCCTCGGCGCCGCGAAGCCCTGGTTGCGCAGACCGGGCCGGCGGTGCCCGGCGATCGGCGCGGCGACCTCGAAGTCCACCAGGGCGACCCGGTCGTCCGGCCGGATCATGATGTTGAACAGGTGCAGGTCCCCATAGACCAGACCGCGCTCGTGGATCGCCTCGATGACGGACTCGACCTGCTCGTAGGTCTGCCGGGCCCACCTGGCGTACGCCGCCCGGTCCTCGTCCGTCGCGTCGGCGTCGATGAGCGGGTACCTGTCGACGAGCACCTTGTTCAGCGCTCGACCCTCGATGAACTCGAGCGCGAGGAACCGGTGCTCGCCGAGGGCGAACTCGTCGTGCACCCGCGGCACCTGCGGCAGGTCGGCGAGTTGCCGCAGGGCGTCCGCCTCGCGGGCCAGCCGGGCGACGGCGTCGGTGCCGTCGGCGTCCAGGCCGGCGTGCGGTCGGGCCTCCTTCAGCACCACCTCGGTGTCGGTACGCAGGTCCCGGCCCACGTAGAGTCCGCCGCCGTTGGAAAAGTGGATCACCCGGTCGATCCGGTACGGCACCTGGTCGGTACTGGTCTGGGTGCGGGCGGCCAGGTGCGGGCCGAGGAAGTCGGGCAGGGTGATCCAGGACGGTACGTGGAAGACCGGCTCGCGGCGGTCCGGCACCAGCGTGCCGGAGTCGTCCTCGATCGCCGGCACCACCTGGCCGTCGGGCGAGTGGCAGTAGCGGGCCGCGAAGCCCCCGTAGCGCACGTGGACCGGGCCGTCGCCGTAGCGGAGGTCACTGAGGATGTACGGCCCGGTCTCGCCGGTCAGCAGTTCGTCGAGCTCCTTGCAGACCAGCTCCAGCTCCGCGTCGTCGCGGGGGTAGACGGTGACGAACTTGCCGCTGGCGGCCCGCGCGGCGTACTTGGAGTTGCGCAGCAGCAGCGTGCGGGGCCCGCGGAGGAACTTGAAGGACAGGCCGCGGGGGACGCAGTAGTTCCAGACGGCGTCCAGCACCCGCTCGGCGTTCGGCAGGCCCGCCGAGACGTGGATCTTCCAGCCCTGCTGCGGCAGTGAACCGCCGTCGGGCGCGTAGATCAGCCAGTCGTCGAGGGGCTCGCGGCGCCAGCCGGTGGGGATCGGCCGCTCGGCTGCGGCGAAGACGGGCTGTGCGACGGCGCTGCCGAGCGAGTCGTAGAACAGCCGGTCCGCGGCGCAGTAGCTGTCGTAGCGTTCGTCCACCGTCCCGCCCCCTCTCGAACTCGGCCGGCTGTTGTTCCGGCGTTGAATCGAGTCTCATCGACGGGAGGTGGCGGGCCCCAGTGCGCTTAGTCACGGACTTCGATGCGGGGCGCACCGGTGCGCATGACATTAGTCAGGCCCCGGACGCCGGGGTCCCGGTCACCGCCCACCGGCCCGCACCCGGTGGACGACCGCCGACCTCGCGGCTTGGAGAAGCTCCTGACCTGGGACTACTCCCCCTCAGGCAGTGACGCAGAGCGTTCGCGCGCTCACCGCCCTATCCGTTCTTGACCCCCGGTGCGGGCGGAACTTAGACTCCGGTGATTGTTAGCGTTAACACTTACGTCACTCGATCGAAATCAGATGGGTCATCGCCACCGGGGCCATCGTCACTCTCGGTGTCGACGCCGCAGGCCGGTGCCGGCCGGGCCGATGGGACCGCGACGGCGCGTACCACCACCACCCAGGAGGACGAGACATGACGAACGACAAGAACGAGCCGGTACGCGGCGAGCGCAGACTGGTGAGCCGGAGAACCATCCTGACGACCATGGGAGCCGTGCCGGTCGCGACCGTCGCGGCGGTCGCGGGGGCCACGGAAGCCTCGGCGGCGGCGGCGAGCATCAACCTGTCGGCGCAACGGCAGACGATCCGTGGCTTCGGCGCGATGGCCCACGCCGCGTGGATCGGCGACCTGACAGCCGCCCAGCGGGAGACGGCGTTCGGCACCGGCGAGGGCCGGCTGGGCTTCTCGCTGCTGCGGATCCCCGTCAACGAGAACCAGGCGGACTGGAGCGCCGACCTGGCGACGGCGCAGCGCGCAGCCGAACTCGGGGTCACCGTCTTCGCCTCGCCGTGGAACCCCCCGGCCAGCATGATCGAGACCTTCACCCGCGGCGGTCAGACCAACGCGAAGCGCCTCAGGTACAGCTCGTACGGCGCCTACGCCCAGCACCTGAACAGCTTCACCACCCACCTGCGCAACAACGGGGTCAACCTGTACGCCATCTCGGTGCAGAACGAGCCCGACTACGCGACGGAGTGGACGTGGTGGACGTCCACGGAGATGGTCCGTTTCCTGCGCGAGAACGCCGGCTCGATCAGCACCAGGGTCATCGCGCCCGAGTCCTTCCAGTACGTGAAGTCGATGTCGGACCCGATCCTCAACGACTCCACGGCCCTCGCCAACGTGGACATCATCGGGGCGCACCTCTACGGCACGTCGTACTCGAACTTCCCCTACCCCCTGTTCAAGCAGAAGGGCGCGGGCAAGGAACTCTGGATGACGGAGGTCTACTACCCCAACAGCAACACCAACTCCGGCGACGCCTGGCCCGAGGCGCTCGACGTGGGCGAGCACATCCACCACGCCATGGTGGACGCCGAGTTCCAGGCGTACGTCTGGTGGTACCTCCGGCGCAGCTACGGCCCCATGCGGGAGGACGGCCAGATCAGCAAGCGTGGCGCGATGATGGCGCACTTCGCCAGGTTCGTCCGCCCCGGGTACGTGCGGGTCGACGCGACGGCGAACCCGGCGTCCAACGTCTACGTCTCGGCGTACCGGGGCGGCGACACCGTCGTGATCGTCGCCGTCAACAAGAACACGTCGTCGGTGAGCCAGCAGTTCACCCTGTCGAACACCTCGGCGTCCGGCAGCGTCTCCAACTGGCTGACCGACGGGAGCAGGAACGTCGCACCCCAGGGTGCGCTCACCATGTCGAACGGCTCCCTCACCGTCACGCTGCCCGCGCGAAGCGTGATGACCTTCGTGGCCAACGTGAGCGGCGGCGGCACCCCGACCGGGGACACCTACAAGCTGGTGAACGTCGACACCGGCGTCGTCCTCGGCGTACAGAACATGTCCACCGCCGACGGTGGTCTGGCCGTGGTGTGGGGCGACACCGGCACCGCCGACCACAACTGGGTCCGGGTCACCGACGGCAGCGCGTTCCGGTTCCGCAACGCCAACAGCGGCAAGGTCCTCGGCGTCGAGAACATGTCGACCGCCGACAACGCCCGCGTCCTGCAGTGGAGCGACAACGGCACCGCCGACCACCGCTGGACGCTTGTGGCCAACAGCGACGGCTCCTACCGGATCCGCAACGTCAACAGCGGCAAGGTACTCGCCGTCCTCAACGGCTCCAGCACCTGGGGTGCGCAGGCCGTCCAGTACACCGACAACGGCAGCACCCGCAACAACTGGCGCCTGGTGCAGGTCGGCTGACCATCGCACGGCTCCGGGCCGACCGCCACCGGCCGGCCCGGAGCCGTCGTCACGCCATCCCGCGCGGGCCTCAGCCCGAGGGCTGCTCCTTGGTCAGGTGGAGCAGCCACCCCTCGCCGGTGCGGATGAGCGCGTACCGCCTGCGGCCGGTACGCCCGTGCAGCGTGAACAGCATCCGGCGGTCGGTGCGGTCGTGCTCCTCCCAGGTGCCGATGTCGGCGATCGACTTGTCGGCGTCCTCGTAGGTCAGGTGATCGAGGTCGTGATCCGGCACCTCGATCGCGAGCCGGTTGTCGCGGGGGCTGTCCGGCAGGCCACGGGGAACCGCCCACGAGCGCAGCACCCCGTTCTCCTCGAGCCGCAGGTCGAAGTGCGGTCGTGGTCTGCGGTGGTGGTGCAGGACGAAGGCCGGGTCCACCCTTGCCATTGTCGGCGATCTCCGGCCCGGCCGCGGTCCGGTGGGAATCAGGCCGGTCTCCCGATCCCCACCGGTCGGTGTGGCGCCCTCAGCCCAGGTACTTCTCCCACGGCCCGGTGATGGCCAGGGTGAGGCCGGGGTCCTGCATGTTGACGAAGAGCACCTTGCCGTCGGCAGTGAAGGTCGGCCCGCAGAACTCCGAGTCGTTGAGCTGGTTGCGGGCGATCGGGTACGTCGGCCCGCCCGGGATCGTGCTGAGCACGTGGGAGGCGCCGGTGCCGTCCTCGGCGAGCACCAGGCTGCCCCACGGGGTGACTGTCACGTTGTCCGGGCCGTCGAAGGTGAGGTCGGTGTACTTGACCGGCGTGCCCTCCTCGGAGGCCGTCTGGTGCGGGAAGTAGGTCACCAGCTGGATGGTCTGGGTCCGGAAGTTGTAGAACCACACCATGCCGTCGTGCGGCGCGGCGTCGGCCGGGAGGTCACCGTCGTCCCAGGCGTACGAGTTGACCACGTACACGCCTTCGTCGGTGGCCCACACGCCCTCGAACTTGCGTCCCCGGGTGACCTGGCCGTCGGTGAACTGCTCGCGCACGGACGTGGTCCGCGCGTCGCGGTCCGGCACCTCGATCCACCGCACGGGGAAGGGGCGGCCCAGCTGGGCGGAGGTCAGGTAGGCGACGTCCGGCAGCACGGAGCCGTCGTCCATGATGATCTGCATCGCGGCGAGGACGCCGGCGTTCGGTGCGAGGCGGGTCAGCACGCCGGGGCCCAGCTTGACCCCGGCCGGGGCGGTCCAGCGGTAGAAGAGGCCGTTGGGCTCGTCCGCGTCCTCGGAGAGGTAGACGTGGGTCCGGTCCCTGTCGACCGCCACGGCCTCGTGGGAGTAACGGCCCAGGCACTTGATCGGCCTCGGGTCGGCGCTGCCGTCGGCCCAGACCTCGAAGACGTACCCGTGGTCCTTCTGGAAGGTGCCGGTGCGGCCGCTCTCCTCCCACTCGTCGCCGGCCCGGTCCTCGGCCTCCTCGCAGCTCAGCCAGGTCCCCCAGGGGGTCGGACCGCCGGCGCAGTTGGAGATGGTGCCGGAGAGCGCGACGAACTCGCCCAGGTTGCGGCCCGCACGGTCCGTCCTGATCACGGTGCAGCCACCGGCGTCGACGGCGCCCGCGTCGTAGACCGTGCCCTTGACGTGCGGTACGGCGAACTCGGCGCCCGGGTCGATCTCGTGGTTCTGGATCAGGGTGTAGCGGCCGTGGCCGGCGTCGTAGACGGCCATGCCGTCGTGGTCCGACGGAGTCACGCCCTGGCCACGGTCGAGTCGGGTGACGCCGGTCCGGGTGACCACGGTGTAGCTGAAGCCCTCGGGCAGGGCCAGGATCCCCTTGGGATCGTCCACGAGCGGCGGGAAGGGCACGTGCCCGCCCGGCGAGTGCGGCCGGCCGGGGCTGGCCTGCGCCAGGGACGGCAGGCCACCGGCGACGGCGAGGCCCACACCGGCGGCGGCGCCGCCGGCGAGGAAGGTACGACGGGAGGAAGGCACGCGGATCAGCTCCTGGTCAAGGCAAGTGCGACGGCTGACAGCCAACCCCTGTCGACGGACACCGACACGTCACCTGTGGGGTCGGGTGGTGACATCGGGGTGAAGAATCGGGGCCGCGCCCACCGGCGCCGGCTCTCGCCTCACCCGTTTCGGCGCGGTGACGTCCAGCCCCGCTGGTGCAGCCGTTCGATGCCGTCGAGCAGCAGGTCCAGCGCGAACTCGAACTCGAACTGGTCGTCGCAGCCCTCCCCCACGATCGACTGGTCGTCGTGGGACGCCGCCCCGGCGATCTCCGCCAGGTGGGGGAACCGGGCGGCGAACTCCGGCGGCAGGGCGGCGGGCGGCTCGGGGGTGGTGGCGCCGGACCGACCGGCCTGGCGGGAGGCGTCGAACAGTTCCTGACTGAAGCCCAGGACGCGGCTGCCCATCGTGTGCATCACGTGGTGGGCGAGGTTGGCGGAGAACCCGCCGGCCTTGAAGGTCGCGACCACCGAGTCGAGGTAGGCGAGGACGGCAGGCGTCGCCATCGTCCGGGACTCGATCGCGAGCGGTGCCCAGGGGTGGCGGCGCAGCACCTCCCGCGCCGAGAGGACGCGCCGACGGATGGCGTCCTTCCAGTGGATGTCGGAAGCGGGCGGGTCGATCTGGCCGACGATCACGTCGATCATGCCGTCGAGCAGTTCGTCCTTGTTGGCCACGTGCTTGTAGAGCGCCATCGGCACGACGCCCAGATCCTGGGCGAGGTTGCGCATGCTGAGGGATTCGATGCCGGCCTCGTCGGCGAGCGCCACGGCGGCACGCAGGACGCGGTCCCTGCTCAGCGGCGTCCGGCGCAGCGTCTCAGCCTGCTCAGCCATCTCGTCCTCGTCCTGTCCGGCGGTCGTTGAACCATAACCGCCTTGACAGGTGTACGCCGTACACCTACCGTCGGTGTACGCCGTACACCCTCGGGAGGGACCATGAAGGCGATCGTTCAGGACCGGTACGGCCCACCGGAGACGCTCGCGCTCGCCGAGGTCGCCACGCCGACTCCCGCTCCCGACGACGTGCTCGTCCGGGTGGAGGCCGCCTCGCTCAACGCGTACGACTGGCATGCCATGCGGGGTGATCCCCGGATGGCACGGTTGGCGATGGGCCGGACGAGGCCCCGGGCGCGCATCCGTGGCCGCGACTTCGCGGGCCGGGTCGAGGCCGTCGGCGCGGAGGTTCGGCAGGTACGCCCGGGCGACGCCGTCTTCGGTGACCTCGGTGACGCCAACGGCGCGTTCGCCGAGTACGTGCGCGTGCCCGAGACGTCGGTCGCGACGATGCCGGCGAACCTGACGCCGCAGCAGGCGGCGGCCCTGCCACTGGCCGGCGTCACCGCGCTCATGGGGCTACGCGACGTCGGGCGGGTCCAGCCCGGCCACCGCGTGCTCATCAACGGGGCCTCGGGCGGCGTCGGCACCCTCGCCGTGCAACTGGGCAAGGCGCTCGGCGCCACCGTGACCGGGGTGTGCAGCACCCGCAACGTCGACCTGGTCCGCTCCCTCGGCGCCGACCACGTCGTCGACTACCACCGCGACGACTTCGCCCACGGCACGGACCGCCACGACGTCGTGTTCGACCTCGTCGGCAACCGCCCACTCGGCGACCTGCGGCGGGCGCTGACACCGACCGGAACGCTTGTGCTCTCCGGTGGCGGCGTGTACGACGGTGGCCGTCTCCTCGGACCGGTCTGGCTTATCGCGCGCGGACGGCTGCTGGCGCCCCTGGTCCGACACCGCATCGTCACGCTCGCGACGACGCCGAGCCGACCACACCTCGACGCCCTGCGCGACTACGTCGAAGCCGGCCGCCTCACCCCGGTCATCGACCGTACGTATCCACTCCACGAGGTGCCCGCGGCCATCCGGTATCTCGAAGGCGAGCACGCGCGGGCGAAGGTCGTCATCACCATCTGACCGCCGCCGCTTTACGACGGAGAGGCTCTGCCGTTCGCGGGGGGTCGATCCCTCGATTACGGTGATCAGGAACGGGGGTGGGTCATGGCATGGGAGGTGTCGCCGCGACGGGCCAGGGCCATGCTCGTCACGCTCTCCCTCGCCGCGTTCGCGTTCATCACGACGGAGTTGCTGCCCGTCGGCCTGCTGACCCACATCGCACCCGACCTCGACCGGTCCCGCTCGCAGGTGGGTCTGCTGGTCAGCGGGTACGCCGTCGTGGTCGTGCTGGCATCCGTGCCGCTGGCCCGGCTGACCCAGCGGATTCCCCGGCGGCACCTGCTCGGCGCCACCATGCTCCTGTTCGCCGCCGCGAACGCCGCCGCCGCGCTCGCTCCGACGTACGCCGTGCTGGCCGGCTCGCGTCTCGCGACCGCCCTCGCCCAGGCGCTGTTCTGGTCGGTCGCCACGGCGACGGTGATCGGGCCCTTTCCGGTCGCGGTGCGCGGCCGGGTGGTGGCGCTGTTCGCGACCGGGGCGACGCTCGCGCCGGTGCTCGGCGTACCCCTCGGCACCTGGCTCGGGCAGCAGGCCGGTTGGCGCGTGGCGTTCGCCGTGCTGGCCGGAGTCGGTCTGGTGATCGCCGCCGGAGTGGTCGTCCTCCTGCCCTCGTATCCCCCGGCGGCGGGCGGCGCCGCCCGGGGCACCGCACCGGACGGCCGGCGCTTCGCCGTGCTGCTGATCGCCACCGCCCTCGGCATCGGCGGCTTCATGACCCTGCAGACCTACATCACACCGTTCCTGCTCGACATCAGCGGCTTCGCCGACGCGGCCCTGGCGCCGCTGCTGTTCGCCTCCGGCGCCGCGGGCGTCCTCGGCACCCTGGCCGCGGCCCGCACCCTGGACACCTGGCCGATCGCCTCCCTGGTGACACCGCTGAGCATCGGCACGGCCGCGCTGTTCGGCATGTACGCGCTCGGCACGCTCCGGCACGTCACTGTCGCATTTCTCGCCGGGATCGGCCTCGCCTACGCGGCGTTCGGCTCCGCCGTGCAGAACCGGATGCTGCACCTGGCTCCCGGCAGCACCGACATCGCGTCGGCCGGCGTCAGCACCGCCTTCAACGCCGGCATCGCGGGCGGGTCGCTGCTCGGCGGCGCCCTCCTGCCCACCTCGGGGGCACGCCCGCTGGCGCTCGCCGGTGGACTGCTGACGCTTGTCGCCCTCGCCCTGCTCGCCGTGGACACGCGGCCGCGCCCCGCCGGCGGGTCAGCGCCGACCACCGTCCGTCCTGCCCGCCAGACCCGCACTCAGGCGGCAGGCCGCACCTGCCCGGACCAGGCGAGATAGGCCCGAGCGGGCATCCCCGTCAGATGAACGGCCCATCCGACACCTCGAACGAGAAATTCTTCGCGATCACATACTGCCTGGGGCCACTGACTGGCGCGTCCCGGAACGCGGCTGGGGACCAGTCGTCCGGGCCCGGTTCCAGGTCGAGCACAAACTGATCGTCGAGTAATCCGACCTTCAGCCCGTCGGAAAGAACCTGGAGCGGGTATCGAGCCGTCTCACTCAGGCTGTATTCGCAGATACCCCGCAGGCAGATGCGAACCAACTTCCATCCGAACAGTCTCCCGCTCGGGCCACCCTGGCCCGGAGACGTCCGGTCCATCGCCTGAATTTGCAACTCGATCTGGCGACCCTCAGTCTCGCCTCGAGGCAGCACGATGGAGATCCCCGTCAGTACACCGTCCTCGAAGCCGAGGAACCTGTCGAGGAACTCCGCGATGACGACCGGATCACCCGAACCCACCATGACCACCTCCCTCATGGCTGAGTCTGCCGTCCCTCCATCACCGACGACGCTCGGGTACCTCCGGCGGCAGCTCCGTTGTCACCACCGACGGATCTCTTGCGTCGTATGGCCGATTGCCCCCACTGAACGCCGTCGATACCGTGATCCCCGTGTTCGGGGAGGCCGTACAGGAGCTGCGGCGTCACAGCGCGCTGACGCAGGAGGATCTGGCCGCGAAGACGGGGCTGTCGGTCCGGCACCTCCGGGACCTGGAGGCGGGCCGGATCGCGCGGCCGCGACCCGCGACGATGCTGCTGTTGGCCGACGCCTTCGGCCTGCGGGGGGTCCGACGGGACCGGTTCCTCTCCGGTACGCCGACGCCGGCCGCCACGAGCGGTGTTCCGGCGCAGTTGCCGGCGGACGGCTTCGGTTTCGTCGGTCGAGCCGACGCGCTGGCTCGCCTCGACGAGATCCTGGCCCGGGTGGTGGAACAACCGACCGCGATGGGACTCGCGATCGTCTCCGGCACCGCCGGAGTGGGTAAGACCGCCCTCGCGGTGCACTGGGCGCATCGCGTCGCCGCGCACTTCCCCGACGGCCAGCTCTACGTCAACCTGCGCGGCTTCGACCCGGGCGGCGTCCCGGTCAGCCCGAGCACGGCGCTCGCCGGATTCGTCAACGCTCTCGCGGGACCGGGCGCCCGGCCGCCGACCACGCTGGACGAGCAGGTCGCGCGATACCGCAGTCTGCTGGGCGGCCGGCGGGTGCTCGTCGTCCTGGACAACGCCGGCGACGCCGACCAGGTACGCCCGCTCCTGCCGGGCGCGCCCGGCTGCTTCGTCCTCGTCACCAGTCGGGACCAGTTCCTGGGTCTGGTCAGTGTGAACGGCGCCCATCCGATCACCCTGGACGTCATGTCCGGTGTCGACTCCCGCGAACTGCTGACCCGGCGCCTCGGCGCGGAGCGCGTGACCGCCGAGCCCGAGGCCGTCGACGTCATCGTCAGCGCCTCGGCCGGGCTGCCCCTGGCGCTGTCCGTCGTCGCGGCCCGCGCTGCCATCCACAGCGGATTTCGTCTGCTGGAGCTGGCGGCGAATCTCCGCCCGATGGCCGGGCGCCTGGACGCCTTCGACGGCGGCGAGCCGGTCACCGACGTACGGCTGGTCATGTCGTGGTCGTACCGGACCCTCGACCCGCTCACCGCCCGGCTGTTCCGGTTGCTGAGCGTCCATCCGGGGCCGGACTTCGCCGTTGCGGCGGCGGCCAGCCTCGCGGGGATCACACCCGCTCAGGCCCACCGTCACCTCGCCGAGCTGACCCGGGCCCACCTGCTCACCGAGCACCGTCCGGGCCGGTTCACGTACCACGACCTGCTGCGCGCGTACGCCGCCGAGCTGACGGCTGCCGAGGACAGCGACGCGACCCGTCACGCCGCCCGGTCCCGCCTGCTCGACCACTACCTCTCGGTCGCGTACGCCGCCGACGAGCTGGTCTATCCACAGCGGGACCGGTTGCCGATCGACCCGCCGGGGCCCGGGGTCGCTCCGGTGGCGCTGCCCGATCGGGACGCGGCCGTGTGGTGGTTCGCCGACGAGCACCAGGTGCTGCTCTCGGCGCTGCGGCTGGCCAGCAGCCACGGCTTCGACCGCCACACGTGTCACCTCGCCTGGGCCATCACCACCTACCTCAACCAGCGCGGCTACTGGGAGGACTGGACCAGCAGCCTGCGGGCGGCACTGGCGGCTGCCGTCCGGCTGGCCGACGACCGGGCCGAGGCGTACGCCCACGGGGTGCTCGGCTTCGCCGACATCGCGCGACAGCAGTACGCCGACGCGCAGCACCATCTGGAGTCGGCGTACGACAGGTACCGGCGGCTGGGCGACCTGGCCGGGCAGGCCCGGGTCGAGCTCAACCTCGGATGGATCTGCGACCGGACCGGGCAGCCCGAGTTGGCCCTCGACCACGCCCGGGAGGCGCTGCGCCTGCACCGGCAGGCCGGGCACGTCACCGGTCAGGCCTTCGCGCTCAACGCGGTCGGCTGGTCGCACAGCCAGCTCGGTGACCACCTCGCCGCGATCGAGAGCTGCGAACAGGCGCTGGCCCTGTTCAGGTCGGTCGACAACGTCCTCGGCCAGGCGATCACCTGGGCCAGTCTCGGGCACGCCCACCTGCAGCTCGACGCGTTCACGGAGGCGGTCACCTGCCATGGGCACGCCGTCCGCCTGCGCCGCGAGATCGGTCACCGACGGTTGGAGGCGGACGCGCTGGTGAGCCTCGGCGACGCGCACCTGGCCGCAGGCGACGGCGGTTCGGCCCGGGTCGCCTGGCAGCAGGCGCTGGACATCCTCGTGTCGCTGCGGGAGGCCGACACCGACGCGATCGAGGCCAAACTCGCCGCACTGCGCTGAGCGGCGCGAAGTGCCGGTCAATCTCCGGTCCGGCTCCTGTCCGGGCTCCGTGGGGGACGAAACGATGGTGAGGCAAGCCGCGCGCCGCAGCGTCGCGGGTGCGGCCCACACACCTCGACCTGGGGGTTCCCATGTTCCGACGTCTCCTTCGCCTCGGCCTCACCGCCCTGCTCACCGTCACGACCGTGGGCGGCGCGGTGGCGATCTCCTCGCCCGCCCAGGCCGCCCTGCCGCACTGCAACGGCGCGGGCGTCTACACCTCCACCTGGTCCGGCGCCCGCGGCGCGACGGCCTGGATCCCGGCGTACGTCAGCAGCACCATCAACTTCAACTGTCTGCTCATCCGCGGCGACCACAGCTCGGGCGTCGGCGAGCTACAGCGCACGCTGACGGGGATCTACAGCAGGTACCTCGGCCCCAACGGAGTCGACAACGACTTCGGCGGCTACACCCAGAGCGCGTTGCGCAGCGTCCAGGCCGACATCGGCATCTCGGCCGACGGCGAGTACGGGCCGCAGACCCGCGACAACCTGTGCTGGCGGTGGACGGGAAGCGACAACTCCTGCATCTGGCTGAACAACAACCACTGAGGACGCGCGGGGCGCGCCTACGGGGGGCGCCCCGCAACCGACCGCCTCGGCTCCGGCCGAGGCGGTCACCCCCTGCCCGTACGGCCGGGGACGAAACCGCAAGCATCGACGGCCAACAATTGACTGAGTGTCCGCCGTACCTCTATAACGTGGTACGGGTGCCACCCGACGCCCACCGCCCGCGCGCTTCGGGCTCGGCTGCACGGCCCGCGGCGACCCGCCCCTCGGAGACGGCATGACACGTCAGGTCCCCACCCGCCCCGCCCTGCCCCTACTGCTGCTCCTCACCCTCGTCGCCGGCGTGTTCGCCGCGCCCGCCCGACCGGCGCGGGCCGCCCCGGCCAAGACGCCGCCACTGACCACCCCGTGGACCAGCCAGGCGCTGGCCGGGACTCCCCTGCCGGAGTACCCGCGACCGCAGATGACCCGGCCGGACTGGCTCAACCTCAACGGCGAGTGGCAGCTACGCCAGTCCGCCACCGACGACGCCCCGCAGTTCGGCACCGCTCTGCCCGAACGGGTCAACGTGCCCTTTCCGGTGGAGAGCGCGCTCTCCGGCATCCAGCGCGCCGCCAACGACAACCGCAACTACCTGTTCTACCGGCGCACGGTCACCGTCCCGCCGAACTGGTCCGGCCGGCGGACGCTGCTGCACTTCGGCGCGGTCGACTGGCAGAGCACCGTATGGGTCAACGGCGTCCGGGTCGGCGCCCACACCGGCGGCTACGACGCCTTCACCTTCGACGTGACACCCCAGCTCACCGCCGGCGCCAACGAGATCGTCGTCAAGGTCTGGGACCCCACCGACACCCGGCAGAACGGCAGCCTGCCGGCCATCGGCAAGCAGACCAAGACGCCCGGGGGGATCTTCTACACCCCCAGCTCGGGCATCTGGCAGACGGTGTGGATGGAGCCGGTGCCCACCGCTTCCATCAGCAGCGTGGACGTCTACCCGAACCTCGCCACCAACACCCTGCGGGTCCGGGTCTTCACCCGCGGCGACGTGAGCGGCCACAGCGTGCTCGCCGAGGCGCTGAACGGAAGCACGGTCGTCGGCTCGGCCACCGGCGGTTTCACCGACTTCAGCGTGCCGGTGCCCAACGCCCGCCGGTGGTCACCCGACGACCCGTTCCTCTACGACCTGCGGATTCGCCTGCGCAACGCCAGCGGCGCGACAGTCGACCAGACCGGCCACTACTTCGGAATGCGGGAGATCACCACCGGCGTGGTGAACGGGGTGCTGCGCCCCAAGCTCAACGGCCAGTTCGTGTTCCAGGTCGGCACCCTCGACCAGGGCTACTGGCCGGACGGGCTCTACACCGCGCCGACCGACGCCGCCCTCGCCTTCGACCTGCAGAAGCACAAGGACCTGGGCTTCAACATGGTGCGCAAGCACATCAAGGTCGAACCGCAGCGCTGGTTCTACCACGCCGACCGGCTCGGCCTGCTTGTCTGGCAGGACATCCCGTCGCTGACCGCGCAGAACGTCGACCCGACCGACGCCCAGCAGGCGCAGTTCGAGGCCGAGGCACGCGAGATCGTCGACGAGCACCGCAGCTCCCCCGCCGTCGTCGCGTACACGCCCTACAACGAGGGCTGGGGCGAGCGCACCCTGGCCGACACCCGCCGCGTCGCGCAGAACATCAAGAATCAGGACCCCACCCGGCTGGTCAACCCGCACAGCGGGCACAACTGCTGCCAGTCTCTCGGCGACCCCGGCAACGGCGACATCGACGACTGGCACGCCTACCTGGGTCCGGCCTCACCCTCGCCGTCGAGCAACCGGATCGCGGTGCTCGGCGAGTTCGGCGGGCTGGGCCTGCGCACGCCGGGCCACGAGTACAGCCCGAACGGGCAGTTCTTCGCCTACGAGTGGCAACCCACCTCCGTCGCGCTCACCGACCGGTACGTGGGGCTGGTGGAGGGCACCCGGAACCTGATGGTCGGCACGGGCCTCAGCGCCTCGATCTACACCGAGATCGCCGACCAGGAGGGCGAGTTGAACGGCTTCCTCACGTACGACCGGCAGGTGGTCAAGATGGACCAGGCCCGCGTCCGCGCGGCCAACACCGCCCTCGTCAACGCCTCCCGGACGATCGGCAGCTCCGCGCCCGTCGTCCTGCCGGTCAACACCCGGCGGTCGTTGCAGGTGACCACCCCCGGCTACACCAACCGGTACCTGCGCCACCAGAACAGCCTGGCGTACACCGAGGTGGTCGACGCGAGCAGCTCGGCGCTGCTCAAGAACGACGCTACGTACACCGTCCGGCCCGGCCTGGCCGACGGCGCCTGCTACTCCTTCGAGTCGGTCAACTATCCCGGCCAGTACCTGCGGCACCAGGAATCCCGGGTCCGCAACTCGCCGAACGACGGATCGGCGCTCCTGCGGGCCGACGCCACCTGGTGCGCCCGCGTGGGGCTGACCGGAAGCGGCGTCTCACTGGAGTCGTACAACTTCCGCGGCAAGTTCCTTCGGCACTACAACTCGGAGGTCTGGCTCAGCAACGGCACGGGCGGCGACGCCTGGAACACGCCCACCCTCTGGGCGGCCGACAGCACCTGGAACACCGCCGCCCCCTGGGCCCCCTGACGTATCGTCGCCACAGCCGCCCACGGTGACGGCCAGCAGCTCCGGTCACTCGGGGCGGTAGGCGTCCAGTGCGTGCTCGGTCTTCCAGTCGTCCACCGCCGTGAGCGGGACCGGCGCGGGCCGCTGCGCCATCGTCGTCAGCTCGATCCGCCGGCCCTCGGCTGCCGACCGGAGCAGGGTGGTCATCGTCTCGAGGACGTGCAGCGCGACGTCACCGCCGGCACGCGGCGGACGCCGGCCATCGGCTCCGACGAGGTCGATCAGGCCGATGCCCCGGGAGCCCTCGGCGTACCCGGCCCGCGGTTCGACAACGCGCCACTCGGTGTCGCCGAGCGCGCGGAGGCGGACCGTCCCGTCGAAGTTGTTCGGGTCGGGTACGGCGAGGGTTGCGGTCTCCCCGTGCACCTCGATCGGTGCGGCGGTCGTCGCGACGCCGTCGAAGCTCGTGGTGATGGTGGAGAGAGCGCCGTTGACGTGTTCGAGAACGCCTGTGACGTGGGTGTCCACCTCCACCGGAATCCGCTGGCCGGCGCGCGGGCCGGAGCCGATGACCCG
Organism: Micromonospora lupini str. Lupac 08; assembly: GCF_000297395.2. GTDB lineage: Bacteria > Actinomycetota > Actinomycetes > Mycobacteriales > Micromonosporaceae > Micromonospora > Micromonospora lupini. Next base: position 4,690,709 of record NZ_HF570108.1, read on the forward strand.
CTCGGCGCGCAGGCGGCTGGCGGCTCCGACCACCGCGCGTACCGGCCCGAGCAGGTGGATGAGCGCCGAGATGTAGTACGGCCCCATGTCCAGCAACGGGCCGCCCCCGGGGACGTAGTAGAAGTCGGGGTGGGGGTGCCAGCGCTCGTGCCCCGGCGTGACCATGACGGCGGTCGCGGCCAGCGGGCGTCCGATCAGTCCGTCGTCGACCGCCGCCCGCGCCGTCTGCGTACCCGTCCCCAGGACGGTGTCCGGCGCGCACCCCACGTGGACCCGAGCCGCCGTGGCTCGCTCCATGATCGAGCGGCCGTCCGGGAACGTCACCGCGAGTGGCTTCTCGACGTACACGTTCTTGCCCGCGTCGATCGCGCCGAGCGAGATGTCGGCGTGCGCCGCGGGGATCGTGAGGTTGAGAACCGTCTGCACGTCCGGGCGGGCGAGCAGACGCTCCACGCTGGACGCCTCGCTGCCGGGGATCGCGGCCGCGGCGGCGGCCGACCGGGACGCGTCGAGGTCGGCCAGCGCGACGATGCGCACGGCAGGATGGTTCGCGAGGGTGTCCAGGTACGCGCGGGAGATGACCCCGAGACCTACGATGCCGACGCCGTGCGGGTCGCCCACACCATCCCCCTCTCGATGACGGTACGTACGCTCGGGTGCTCCAGCACGTCGACGCTGTGTCCCGGTGTCGTGACGACGATGCGCCCGGCACCCCAGCGCCGGGTCCAGATCGCCGGCGAGGTGACCGGCCGGTGCCAGGGATGCCACGCCTGCGTGGGGTGGGTGGTGACCGCCAGGACGTCGATCAGGTCGTCGTGCAGCACCCAGTACTGCTCGGTGACCAGCTCGAAGTCCTCGACTCCCGTGGTGATCGGGTGCTCTCGGCCGAGGTCGGTGACGCGCACCGTGTGCGGCAGGAAGTTGTCCTCCGCACCACCGTGACGCTCGCACGGCTCCTTGCCCGGGTGGGTCGCGAACTGGCCGCCCACCAGGTGCAGGTACTCCGCGGAAGCCCGGAACGAATCGACGACGCCGCCGTGCCAGCCGGTGAAGCCGGTACCGGCGCTGACCGCCGCGCTCAGGCCGGCCGACTGGGCCGAGGTGATCTCCGACATCGTCATGCACTGCACGACGAGGTCGGTGTCGGCCATCTCGGCGGCGTCGGCGTAGATCTCCGTCGACTCCTCGACCCGTACGGCGTAACCGCTTCGTTCGAGGAAGGGGATGAACAAGTCCGTCGCCTGGACCGGCTGGTGCCCCTCCCATCCGCCCCGAACCACGAGTGCTCTCGGCTGCTGCGCCACCCTCGCTCCCTTCCACGTACCGCCGCCACCGGGTCGGCCGCTTTCCGCCCCGGCGACGTGCGCCGGTGCCCGTGCTTGTCGAGCACCGAAACCGTACCCGTGAATGCGTTCCGCGGCCGCGCTCCGGTGCCGGCGGTCCTAGCGCAGCGCGGCGATCCTGGCTCGGGTGTTGGCGGGGGCTTCGGGGTGCCCGCGCTCGACGCCGGTCCGGACGTCAGCCACGGTCTTGCCGGCCAGCTCCCGCCGCCACGCCAGGTCGGCACCTCGCATGACCTGGGAGAACTCGCACGACTGTCGATAGTCGACACCGGCGTGCTCGCCCGGCCCCCGGCGGAGGATCTGCTCGCACCGGAACAGCTCCTCGGGCCCCTCGATCGCGGTCACGATGTCCAACAGGGAGACCGCCTCCGGCGGCCGTGCGAGCTGGAAGCCTCCGCGCGGCCCCGAGGTCGACGTCAGGATCCCGGCCCGCGCCAGAGCCTGAAGCTGCTTGTTCAGGTAGGCAGGGGGCAGCTCGTAGAACGTCGCGAGGACGCTGGTCGGCACCGGGGCGTCCAGCCAGCTCAGGTTGAGGCACGTGTGGAGGGCCCATTCGACGCCCTGGCTCATCCGCATAATCCTGGAGCTTACCTGTCCAGGATTTGGGACGCCGGCCATGATCGCTGGCGTGAGGCGATTCTGGACATCTAGTGTCTAGGAAACAGCCGAACAGCGAAGGAGCCGACAATGACTGTGGTACGCGCCGTCCAGGCCGAGGTTCTCGACAGCGATCCGGCCAGCGTGATCACGCTGCTCTTCGACCCCGAGCACACCGGGGGCGCCCTGACCAGCAACCGCACCCTGCTCAAGGACGGCACCGACGGCGCACCGCCGCACCTGCACACCCACTCCGGTGAGCTGTTCTTCGTGCTCGACGGCGCCCTCGAGATGCTCGTCGGCGACGAGTTGCACATCCTGGGCACGGGCGACGCGCTCTTCGTGCCGCCGAACACCCCGCACGCCTTCGCCCCCGCCGAGGGCCGGGACGCCGACTTCCTCGTCGTCATCACCCCTGGCAAGCCCCGGTTCGACTACTACCGCCTGCTCGACAAGGTGCACCGGGGCGAAGCCACCTGGCAGGACGTCGGCGAGACCCAGGACCGCTACGACAACCACTACGTGGACAGCCCGGTGTGGGCGGGTCGCCGCGGCTGACCGAACCCCGTCGGTGTCGGTCAGCCCACCCGCTTTATTTGCGCGCCGCGCATCTTTGCGGGTCGCGCAACTAGTGCTACCGTGGTGGCATGACGGGGTTGCGGGAGCGCAAGAAGGCCGAGACGCGGGCGGCGCTCGGCTGGGCCGCGATCCACCTCACCGCCGAGCGGGGCTACGACAACGTCCGCGTCGAGGACATCGCCGAGGCTGCCGGCGTCTCCCCGCGCACCTTCAACAACTACTTCTCCAGCAAGGCCGAGGCGATCGCCTCCCGCCACCTCGACCGCAGCATGCGCACCGCCGCCGCGCTGCGCGAACGCCCCGCCGACGAGCCGCTCTGGGCGGCGCTCACCCAGGCCGCGCTGGAGCAGTTCACGCGCGGCCCCGAGGTCGATGCCATGCCGTCCCCCGCGCACGCCCAGTGGGTGGCCGGCGTCCGCACCATGCTCGCCGAGCCCGCCCTGCAGGGCGAGCGACTGCGTGCCGTCGCGATCGCCGAGGCCGAGTTGGCCGCCGCGGTCGCCGAGCGCACCGGCACCGACCTCGCCACCGACATGTATCCCCGGCTCGTCGCGGCCGCCGCCAGCGCCGCCGTCGCCGTCGCCATGCAGCACTATCTCGACAGCCCCGACCCGCCCACCCCGATCGAGCGCCTCATCACCGAGGCCTTCGCCCAGGTCGCCGCCGGCCTTCCCGCGCCGCCCCGCTGAGGTCCGATCCCCCCGCTCCGGGCGAGCCGCACCCACACGTCTTCCAGCAGCGTCACACCCCACGGTGGGCCGGCCGCGTGCCGCGCCTGCCGGGGCGATGGCGCACACCCCGAAGGGATCACTGCCATGATCGACGTCCTCATCGTCGGGGCCGGCCCCAACGGCCTCATGCTCGCCTGTGAGCTGGCCCTCGCCGGCGTCCACCCCGTCGTCCTCGAACGCCACGCCACACCCACCGGCGAGCCCCGCGCCAACGGCGTCGTCGGCCAGGTCGTCCGCCTGCTCGACAGGCGCGACCTCTACACGCGGCTCAGTGCGGAGAGCACCCCGCCGTCGCCCCAACCGGCCTTCACCTTCGGCGCGTTCCCGCTGGATCTCACGATGCTCGCGGAGAACCCGCACTACGTGCTCGGCGTGCCGCAGGCCCAGCTCGAGGCCACCCTCGCCGCCCGAGCAGCCGAGCTCGGAGTGGATCTGCGCCGCGGCCACGAGGTCGTCGACCTTCGCCAACGCCCCGACGTGGTCGAGGTCTGTCTTGCCGACGGTACGCAGCTCACCGCCCGTTTCCTCGTCGGCGCCGACGGTGGCCGCAGCGCGGTACGCCGCCTCGCCGGCATCGACTTCCCCGGCGTCACCTACGACCGGTCGGTCTCCCGCACCGCCACCGTGACCGTCCCCGCGTCATTCCTCGACCCCGACACCGGCGCGCTGCGCGTCCCTGGCCACGGTGTCGTCCCACCCTTCCTGCACACCCGCACCGAACGCGGCCTGATCGCCTGGGCCCCGTTTCCCGGCCGTCCGGCGATCCTGAGCACGACGGAGTGGCCCGACGTGCCGACGAGCGACGAGAATCCGATGAGCCTGGCGGAACTACGCGCCAGCGTCGCCCGCGTGCTCGGCGCCGACGTCCCCCTCGGCGAGCCGGACGGCCCCGGCCCCGGCCTGCTGCGGCGGCTGAACGGCCAGAACACCCGCATCGCCGCCCGCTACCGCGCCGGCCGGGTGCTGCTGGTCGGCGACGCCGCGCACGTACACCCGGCGATCGGTGGCCCCGGCCTCAACCTGGGCCTGCAGGACGCCGCCAACCTGGGGTGGAAACTCGCCGCCACGGTGCGCGGCTGGGCGCCGCAGGGCCTGCTCGACACGTACGAGACCGAGCGCCGCCCCGTCGCCGAACGGGTGGTCATGTCCACCCAGGCGCAGTCGGCGCTCATCGGCCCCGGCGACGAGATCACCGGCCTGCGGGAACTCTTCGCCGAGCTGCTGCGCACGCCGGAGGTGACCGGGCACATCGCGGCGCTGATGTCCGGCGCGGACATTCACTACCCCGCCGACCCGGCCGACCCGTTGGCCGGCCGCAGTGCCCCCGACGTGGTCGTGGACGGCGACCACGGCCCGGTACGCCTCGCCGAGTTGACCCGTACCGCCCGGCCGTTGCTGTTGGATTCCACGGGCGTCTACGCCGAGGTGGCCGCACCCTGGCGCGACCGGGTCGACATCGTCACCGGTGCGCTGCGAGGCACGACAGCGACGGCATTGCTCGTACGCCCCGACTGCTTCGTCGCATGGTCCGCCGGCGACGCGGACACCCTGCGCGCCTCGCTCACCCACCACTTCGGCCTGCCCGGGTGACCGGAGAACGCCGTCGGTCAGCAGGCCGGGCGTCGAGTCTCGTGCGGCGAGCACGACCGGTCGTATCGTGGGAGGCGGCGACGGCGATTCGCAGCCTTCGATGACACACCACCTGCGGCGGCCGAGGAGACCATGATGATCGGTGTGGCGACCATCGGTGCCGTCGTGGCCGTCCTGCTCGTCGGTGTCGTGGTCCTGGTCCGCAGGCCGGAGGACGTTCGGTGGATCCTGCGCTGCTCGGCCCTGGCGATCACCGTGCTGGTCGCCGCCGCGCTGACCCCCTACACCGTGGACGACTCCGGGGCCGCGGCCGGCTATCTGCTCGGGGTGCCTGTCGTCGCCGCGCTGCTGCCGGTCCTCGCACAGCGGATCGGCCGGCTGGGCCTGGTCGTCGACCTGACGGCGGCGCTTGTCATCACCGGGTGGGGGCTGCTGCTCGGGCTGGGCATCGGCGGCGCCTTCCTGCCGGCCGTGGTGCTTCTTCTCGCCGGCGCCGTGAGCCCCAGCTCGCCGCGACCGTCCACCACCGCCTGACCCGGGAGGCGTCTCGTGGACGCCGTTGGAGTCCGCCGCGTACGGCGACGAATCCCGGGCTGACCCCGCGCCGCGGGACATGGCCGGTGGCCGGCACCATCGTCGGGCGCCGGCCACCGACCACACCGACGAAGGATCAGCCGGTGATCACCGGCCAGGCGTACGCGAGCAGGGCGCAGGCGGCACCCAGCAGCGCGAACGAGATGCCGCGAGTGGGCAGCGGCAGGGCGGCGAGCACGATCAGGATGACCGCGATGACGTAGAGAAATGCCTGGACCGACATGGAGCTCTCCTCAATCAGGGAATTGATGGCGACCGACGTCGACCGCCGGGGTGACACCCCGCTCGTGCAGCGAACGCCGCACGGGCGGGCGGGTGCGGGGGCCTGATCAGCCGTCCGGCGTGAAGAGCCCCTGAATGCCGACGACGATCGCGATGAGACCGAAGATCGCGAGCAACAGGCGGACCCCGGTCGCGCCGTCCGACTGCTCGGCGCGTGGCGTCGGCCGCCCGGTGAGGCGACTCCACAACAGGGCGAGACCCACACCGATCCCCACCACCTCGAAGTGGAACACCCGAGGGCCGGACACCAGGTGGACGATGAGGTAGTAGCCGCCGGTCACGAGCGCCACGAGGCCGACCACCCACGCGATCGGGGCCGCCCGACCGGCGAGGCGGCCCAGGTCGTCACCGACGCGTGGCAAGAGCCGCAGCACGGAGACGGCGAGCAGGAAACCACCAACGATGTTGGCGAGGTCGAGCAGCAGAGCCATGATCACGAGGGTCTCCGTCGATCGGATGATCAGCCGGTGGGAGCGTACCCACGGACCCGGTCGGTTGAAACGAGTTCTGGTGGCCGACGGGGTGCCGCCGGCAGCGGGTGGTCGAGGGGCCCCGCGGCGAAAGGTCCCGGTAGGATGGTTTCCGGTGCGCCGGGAAGTCTGGTCGGCAGATCGCCCCGACCTGTCTTCCGAAAGCTGGCCCGCCTGTGACGTCGAATTCCCCGCCCCGTGTCCTCGGCCGTGGTTCCTGGGCTGAGGCACGTCGCATCGCCGACGTGCTACGCAAGGAAACGATCGGCGGCGCGCTCCTCCTGATCGGCGCCGTCGTCGCGCTGATCTGGGCCAATTCCCCCTGGGCGGACCGCTACCACGCGATGACGGCGTTCACCGTCGGGCCCCACGCGCTGCACCTCGACCTGCCGCTGGCGATGTGGGCGGCCGACGGGTTGCTGGCGATCTTCTTCTTCGTCGCCGGTCTCGAACTCAAGCGCGAGTTCGTCGCCGGTGACCTGCGTGATCCCCGTCGGGCGGCGGTCCCGGTCGCCGCGGCGGTCGGCGGCGTACTCGTGCCGGCCCTGCTGTACTTCGTGGTGAACCGGGGCGGCGCGGTGCAGGGCTGGGCGGTGCCGACCGCCACGGACATCGCGTTCGCCCTCGCCGTGCTGGCGGTGATCGGTCGGCATCTGCCGAGCGCGTTGCGCACCTTCCTGCTGACCCTGGCGGTGGTCGACGACCTGCTGGCGATCGTCATCATCGCGATCTTCTACACGGCCCACCTGTCGCTGCTGCCGCTGCTGGCCGCGGCGGTGCCGCTGGGCCTGTTCGCGCTGCTGGTGCAGCGTCGGGTGCGCTCATGGTGGCTGCTCCTGCCGCTGGCGTTCGCGACCTGGGCGCTGGTGCACGCCTCCGGTGTGCACGCCACCGTCGCCGGGGTTCTGCTCGCCTTCGCCGTCCCGGTGCTGCGCTCCACCGGCCCGGGGCCCGGCCTGGCCGAGCACTTCGAGCACCGGTTCCGGCCGATCTCGGCAGGCGTCGCGGTGCCGGTGTTCGCGCTGATGTCCGCCGGGGTGGCCGTCGGAGGGCTCGACGGCCTGGCGCAGGCCGCCAGGGATCCGATCGCCGTCGGCATCACGCTCGGCCTGGTCGCCGGCAAGCCGATCGGCATCCTGCTGGCGACCTGGCTCGTCGCCCGGTTCACCCGGGCCCGGCTGGACGCGGGGCTGGCCTGGATCGACGTGGTCGGCCTGGCCGTGCTGGCCGGCATCGGGTTCACCGTCTCGCTGCTGATCGGCGAACTCGCCTTCGGTGTCGGCAGCGACGCCGACGGCCGGGTCAAGATCGCCGTACTGGCGGGCTCCCTGATCGCCGCCGCGCTCGCCACGATCATCTTGCGGACGCGCAATCGCGCTTACCGTCAGCTCTACGAGGCCGAGCAGGTCGATCGCGACCGCGACGACGTTCCCGACGTCTACCAGCGGTAGGTCGGCCGCAGGCGGACCGACACTCGGCATCAGAGCGGTCGACACGACGCCCGGGCGTATCGTCGGTGCGTGCGCGCGAGCGATGTGGCGATCCCGATGGAAACCGTTACCGAGGACATGCCGGCCCGGGAGGCCGCGCGGATCCTGGCGGCGCAGGACCTGCCCGGCCTGATCGTGGTGGACACCATGGGCCGCCCGTCGACGGTGCTGGCCGGCACACAGGTGCTGCGGATGGCGCTGCCGTCCTACTGCCAGGACGATCCGGCGCTGGCCCGGGTGATCGACGAGGCCGCTGCCGACGTGATCCTGAAGGGCATCGGGGAGCGCACCGTCGCGGACCTGCTGCCCCGCAACCGTCCGGAGCTGCCGGCGGTCAGCGCCGAGGCCACACTGCTCGAAGTCGCCTCGGTGATGGCCCGATCGAATGTGCCGCTGGTGGCGGTCGTCGACCGCGACCGGGTGATGACCGGCGCGATCACCCTGGACGGGCTGCTCGACCGGATGCTCGGCACCTGAGCGTCAGAAGAATCGCAGCCACAGATACGGCACCGCGATCGCCACCGAGATCACGGTGACGATCAGGCCGTACTTGGTGAAGCCCCAGAAAGTGATCTTGTGCCCGGCGCGGTCGGCGATGCCGAGCACCACCACGTTCGCCGACGCGCCGACGGCAGTGGCGTTGCCGCCGAAGTCAGCTCCGATGGCAAGCGCCCACCACAGCACCTGAGCCCTGCCGAGCCCGCCTTCGGCGTTCACCAGCTCGCTCACGATCGGGCTCATCGTCGCCACGTACGGGATGTTGTCCACGATCGCCGACAACCCCGCCGAGGCCCACAGCAGCAACATGGTGGCCGGCCACAGCTTGCCCTCGACGGCCTCGGTCGCCGACCGGGCGATGTTGTCGATCACCCCGGTGGCGACCAGTGCCCCGACCATGATGAACAGGCCGGCGAAGAACACAAGCGTCGGCCACTCGACGTCCTTTGCCACGTCTTCCGCGTCCAGCCGGGACAACGCCAGAAGCAGCAGGCCGCCGAGTATGGCCACCACCGACGGCTCCAGGTGCAGCACCGTGTGCAGACTGAACGCGACAAGCACCGTGCCCAGCACCACCAGGCTGATCACCACGAGGCGGGGGTCGCGAATCGCGTCCGCCTCCCGCAGCGCCATCACCCGAGCCGCGCGCTCGGCGTCGTAGCGAAACGCCGTGCGGAACATGATCCGGCACAGGCCGATGAAGACGACGAGCACGATCAGCACCAGCGGAGCCATGACGTTCAGGAAGTCGGTGAAACTGAGCCCCGAACGGCTGCCGATGATGATGTTCGGTGGGTCGCCGACAAGCGTGGCCGCACCACCGATGTTGGACGCCATGACCTCGGCGATCAGGAACGGGACCGGCGGCACACCGAGCCGCTCGCACACCAACAGCGTCACCGGCGCCACCAGCAGCACCGTGGTGACGTTGTCCAACGCCGCCGACACCACGCCGGTCACCACAACCAGGATCACCATGATCGGGAACGGACGGCCGCGGGCCTTCTTGGCGCTCCAGATCGCCAGGTACTCGAACAGGCCGGTACGTTTCAGCACACCGACGATCAGCATCATCCCCAGCAGCAGGAAGATGACGTTCCAGTCGATGCCCGCCTCTTCCGAGAAGAACGCGTGTTCGGCGTCGGTGGCCCCGATCGCCAGCATGATGGATGCGCCACCCAGGGCCACCGCCACCCGGTTGATCTTCTCCGTGGCGATGAGGATGTAGGCGGCGACGAAAACGGCCACCGCGATCCAGGCCAGGGTGCTCATTCGGCGCTTCTCCGGTTCTGGTCAGCCGTCATCGCAACGCCGACCAGGCTTCCCGGCACACCTCAGATCAACCTATCAGCCTGGGCGATCAGCATCGGGTGTGGTGGCAGGCAGGCGGTACGCCGGTGTGGGACGGTTCAGCGTGATCAGCGGGGCTTGGTCGGTGCGGGTGGGCACGTGGATCGGGGCGAAGCTGGCCGATGCCGCGCTGCCCCTGGCCACTGCCCTCGCCGGCACGGCGAACCTGCTGCCGGTCGCGCTGCTCGGCGCCGCGTCCGCCACCCTCGCCCTCGGTCTGGCACCCTGGGGCGTGGCAAGCGTCGTAAGAGTTCCGAAAGGGCTCGCGACCGGTCCGACGGCGGCAACGGCCGTACGCTCCGGGGGTGGGAAAAAGGATCTTCCGGTCGCGAGCGGCCTGGACCGCTCTCGCCGCCGCTGTCCTCGTGACGGCTCTTGCCCTCTACTGGTTCCAGCCGTGGAAACTGTTCACCGACACGTACGTCGACGAGGCGGTTCCCCCCGCGCGGACGACATCGGCCACGCCGACGCCAGCTCCCGCGTCCGCGGCTCCCCCGGCTTCGACAGCTCCGACGGCGACACCAGCGGGGAACGAGATCCTGACCGCCGGCGAGTTCGTTACCCATGAGCACCGGACGACCGGCAGCGCCGAGATCCACCGGCTCGCCGACGGGCGCCACCAGCTCGTGATCCGGAACCTGAGCACGTCGAGCGGGCCGGACCTGCGAGTGTGGCTGACCGACCAACCGGTCACCCTCGGCAAGGCCGGGTGGCGGGTGTTCGACGACGGCGAGTGGGTCGAGCTGGCGAGGCTCAAGGGCAATCAGGGCAACCAGGTGTACGAGATACCGGCCTCGGTCGACCCACGCGACTTCCGGAGCGTCTCCATCTGGTGCAAGCGATTCGCCGTCTCCTTCGGCGCGGCCGACCTCAGGGCCGCCTGACGCGGGAATGGCCGCGCTGGCCCGGTGCGAGGCCGACACCTCCGGCGCCGGTACGGCGCGCACCCCCGGTACCGGTCACCAGATCGGTACCGGGGGTGCGGGTCACCGTGGATCGGTCGTCACGTCGAGAAGACCGTCAGACCGCCGTGCGCGACCACTGCTGGTTGGCGCCGGTGTTGCACGTGTACTGCTTGAGAATCACGCCGTCCGCGGTCGAGGCGGCCGGCACGTCCACGCACTTGCCGCTGTGGCGGGCGCGGAGCTGGAAGTAGCTGCCATTGGTGACCATCTGGAACTGCTGGTTGGTGCCGCTGCCGCAGGTGTACTGGACGAGTTCGGCGCCGTCGGCGGTCGACGCGCTCACCACGTCGAGGCACTTGCCGCTGTTCCGGCTGACGATGCGCCAGTAGCCGCTGCCGGCGTCCTGGAACTGCCACTGCTGCCAGGCGTTGCCGCCGTAGGTGTACTGGGCGACGCGCGCGCCGTTGTCGGTGTTCGGTGACTGGACGTTCATGGCCTTGCCGCTGTGCCGCACGTCGAGCCGGTAGAACGTTCCCGTCGACGGCGGGGGCGTCGTCGGGTCGCCGCCGCCGATGGTGTCGCCCCACGCGTACCGGATCCGGTCGGCGCCGGAGGTGTTGCGGACGGTCAGGTTGAGGTCGGTGCCGCTGCCGGTGAGGGCGAACATCGAGTACCAGTCGTAGCCGATGGTGCCGGTCTTGCCGCCGAGGGCGGGCCAGTAGGTGCCGCCCATCTGGTTGTCCCGCATGACCTGGGCCATGGCCCGGATGTAGCGCACGAAGTTGTCGGTGCTGCCCGCGTCGGCGTAGTTGCGACCGTCGTTCATGGGGCCGCCGAACTCGGTCGCGACCGCGCGGGAGGCGCAGTTGCCGAGGCGTTCCCGGATGTGGCTGCGGAAGCCGTCGTAGGTCATCGCTCCGTAGAAGAAGGCGTAGTAGTGGAAGGACAGCAGCGTCGAGTTGAAGCGGCTGTCGTTGCAGATGTCGCGCAGGTCCTGGCTGAAGCCGGTGCCGCCGATCAGCACCCGGCCGGGCACCGCGGAGGTGTGGTAGCTGAGCCAGTTCGCGGCGACGGTGCGCCACTCGGCCGAGCTGTAGCCGTGCGGCTCGTTCATCGGTTCGAAGTAGACGTTGGTGTTCGAGCCGTACGTGTTGGTCACCGTGGACCACATCGTGTTCCAGGCGGCGAGATTGGTGATTCTGCCGCCGGAGGCGGCGCCGTCCTCCCAGTAGGCGAGGATGACTTTGAAGCCGCGGGCGGTGGCGGCGTCGATGGCGCCTCGGTAGGCCTCCCACCAGGCCGTACCCACCGTGTGGGTGTTGATGGGCAGCCGGACGGTGTTGACCCCCATGGTGGACGCCATGTCGTCGTAGAGGGCGTTGGCCTTGGCCCGCACCGTCGCGTTGCTGTCGGACATGCTCAGACCCTGCACGACGAGCGGGCTGGTCTTGAAGTTGTCGCCCAGCATGGCCCAGTTCATGCCGCGGAACTGGCTGGTGGCGGCAGTGGCCGGCGACGACGTGACGACGACGATGCCGACCAGCGCGGTCAGCGCGCTCAACAGAGCGATCAGGAGCCGGCGCAGCGGCCGGCTGCTCGGCGACACGTGTCCATGGGGCGGCCTTTTCCGTTTCATGACAGGTCCAATCGGTGTGGGGGTGGCGGTCGGTGGTCAGGTGGTCAGGCGGAAGGTGGCGTCGGCGCGGCCAGACGTGTCGCTGACCGGGTCGAGCCGGAGCAGGTAGCTGTAGTGCCGGATGTAGCGGTCCGGGTGGCTGTACGACTGGAACGACGTCCACGAGGAGTTGGCCAGGCCGGCGACCTGCCGGAAGGTGGCGTCGGCGGCGAAGGTGGCGGTGCCGTCGTTGGCTTCCAGCCGGAAGTCGAACCCGTAGTGGCGCAGGTAGTGGCTCGGGTAGTTGACCGACTGGATGGAGACCGTTCCGGAGCCGGCCAGGCCGGGCACCACCCGCCACTGGCCGTCCTGGGCGGGGCTGACGTTCGGGTCGATCCGCACGTCGTAGTCGTAGTGCCGCACGTACCGGTCCTGGAAGTTGTACGACTGGATCCGGTTCACCGCGGTGACCGGCCAGCGGGCGAGCACCCGGCTCTGTTCGGCGGCGGTCAGGTTGAGGATCGTTCCGTGCCGTTTCCTGGTGCCACCCATGGCGTACGAGCCGGACGCCGGCAGTCGGTAGCTGCCCGCGTTCGACGGGTCGGTGGTCAGGACCGGTAGGTAGCCGCGACCGCTGGAGTACTGATCGAGGTAGAGCGCCCATTCGTTGCGCGAGTTGAACTTCGTCCACATCGGGCCCTCGACCTGGGCTCCGGTCAGCCCGACGCCGGACAGGTTCCCGAGGCTGGTCCAGGTGCCGAGGATGGAGTTGCTGCCCTCGATGGCGATCTGACCGTCCCGGGAGGCCCGGACGTACCGGTAGACGCCGACGCCGGCCGGCACCTCGACGATCTGGGTGTCGATGATCTCCTGGCTGCCGGGCCGGTCGATGTAGAGCTGCGGCGTGGTGATGCTGCGGAAGTTCGTCGTGCGCGCGGCGTAGATGCGGTGCTTGGTCGCCCCGTTGAGCGGGACGTTCGTCGCCCAGTAGAGGACGTAGTCGCCGGTGGCCGGGTTCCAGATCGCCTCCGGGGCCCAGGCGTTGCGTCCGTCCGGGATCGCGCCGGCGACGTTCAGCAGCCACGGCGCCGACCAGTTGACCAGGTCGGTGGACTCCCACACGACGAGGTTGCGGCTGCCGTTGTTGATGGCGGCCGACCAGTCCTGGCCGCAGCCGATGCACAGGTCCGTGGCGATGATCCAGTACCGGTCACCGTTCGGCGAGCGGACCAGGGCGGGGTCGCGAACGCCACGGGTGCCGACGGTGGAGCGCAGCACCAGTCCGCCGCTGTTGAGGTCCGTCCACCGCAGGCCGTCCGTGCTGTGGGCGAGGTAGATCTGTTGGCCGGTCGAGGACTCGCCGGTGAAGTGCGCCATCAGGTAGCCGACGGTCGGGTCGAGCGCGGCCGCCTCCTTCGGCGTCGCCACCGACCAGGTGGTGAACAACAGGCACGCGGCGAGCGACACCGCGTAGAGCCGGGCGAGGACTCTCGACATCGGTCCTTCTCCTTCGCGGAGGGGCAGACGACTCGGCTGGGAGGTCCTGCGACGGGGCGGAGGCCGCTGTCGCGTCGAACCTTCGCTGGCGCGTCACTGACGACAACACCCGGGTGGACTTCACCTGTGAGCGTTAACAGCACTGAGGAGGCACGGCCCCGGGCTGTACGGCTGCGGGTGGTGGGTAATGTGCCGCGCCGGTGTCGCCGGCGAGGCAGACGCCATGTGTCCAGATCATTAAGTACTTGTTGCGGACAAGTGTTAGCGATCCCATCTAGAGTGTCAAGGCATCGAAGGCGCTCGTTCGGCCACGAATGACGTCATACGTCACACGACGATGCTAGTCTATGTGTGGCGTGGCTCACTGCCAGCCGTCGGCCCGGCGACCAGAACCGGCCACCGCGGCGTCGGCAGTGCCCTCGACGGTCCGCGAAGGACCGCCGTCGACGCCATCGCTGGCCGGTGACCCCGAACGCCAGCAGCAACAACGCACCGGCCTTTGTCCACCACCACCACCACCACCACAAGGAGGCGCAGCTGTGCCACTTCGCAAACTCTCCAGCCCCTGGATAGGGGCCGTCATGGCGGTCATGGTTCTGTTCGCCGTCGGGGCGTACGTCATCATGGCCGGCGGATCGGCATCCGCCGCCACCACCGCCGGCTGCGGCAAGGCGCCCGGCCTGAACAGCGGCACCCACACCATCCAGAGCAGCGGAAAGACCCGCAGCTTCATCCTTCGGCTGCCCGACAACTACAACAACACCTACGCCCACCGGCTGGCCTTCGGGTTCCACTGGTTGGGCGGCACCGCCGAGCAGGTCGCGTCGGGCGGCAGCGACGGAGCCCCGTGGGCCTACTACGGCATGCTCTCCCAGTCGAACAACACCACGATCTTCGTCGCCCCGCAGGGCATCGGTAACGGCTGGGGCAACTCCAACGGTGAGGACGTGACCTTCACCGACGACATGGTCCGCGTCATCGAGAACGCGCTCTGCGTCGACACGACGCAACTCTTCTCGGTCGGGTTCAGCTACGGCGGCGCGATGAGCTACTCGTTGGCGTGTTCCCGGCCGACCGTGTTCCGAGCGGTCGCGGCGATCGCGGCCCCGGGGGCGATCAGCGGCTGCAGCGGTGGCAACCAGCCAGTGGCGTACCTGGGGATTCACGGCATCAACGACAACATCGCGAACGGACGGGCGTTGCGCGACAGGTTCGTCCGGAACAACGGTTGCGCCGCGCAGAACCCGCCGGAACCGAGGGCGGGCAGCCTGAGCCACATCACCACCGCCTACTCGTGTCAGGCCGGATACCCGGTGCTCTGGGCCGCGTTCGACGGCGGCCACCAGCAGGGGCCGGTCGACGGGTGTGCCGGCTGTGAGAGCGGCGCGCGGAGCTGGGTCAAGCAGGAGGTGTGGAGGTTCTTCAGCCAGTTCGGGTCGACCGTGCCGCCGACCAGCCCTCCGCCAAGCACTCCCCCGCCGAGCACTCCCCCGCCGTCCGGCCAGCAGAACGTGCTGATCGTGGGTAACCAGTCCGGCCGCTGCATCGACGTCCCCGGCTCCAGCACCACCAACGGGGCCCGTCCGGCACTGTGGGACTGTCACGGTCGCACCAACCAGCGCTGGACCCACACCTCCAACCGCACCCTGACCGTCTACGGCAACAAGTGCCTGGACGCCAGCGGAGCGGGTAGCAGCAACGGCACGGCGGTCATCATCTGGGACTGCAACGGCCAAGCCAACCAGCAGTGGAACCTGAACTCCAACGGCACCATCACCGGAGTCCAGTCGGGGCTCTGCCTCGACGCCGTCAACTCCGGCACGGCCAACGGAACGCAACTGCGCCTCTGGGCCTGCCAAGGCAGCGCCAACCAGCAGTGGAGCACGCGCGCCTAGTGCCGCATCCGGCAACGCCGAGCCTGCCGGAGACGCGCCGCCCGGGTCCTGTCCCGGGCGGCGCGTTGCCGTCCGGCGGTGCGGACGGCCGAACGAGCCACGCATCGCTACAGCCCCACGCTGCGCAGGGTCGGCACGGTCTTGCCCACCCAGGCGAGGTCGGCGTCCTCGCGGGCGCCCTGGGTGCGTTGTGTGCCGGCCAGGAACCACAGGAAGTACGTGGTGTAGCCGGGCGCGCTGACCACTGTGTGGTAGCCCTCGGGCATCATCTGCATCACGTGGTCGCGGATGGTGACGTTCTCTTCGTACCCGTCGTCGGTGTAGACCCGGCTGATGCCGAACCCGTTCGCCGGGTTGACGCGGTAGTAGTACATCTCCTCGTGTGCGGCCTCGGCGGGCAGGTCGTCGACCCTGTGCCGGTGTGGCGGGTAGGTGCTCCAGTTGCCCGAGGGCGTGTAGGTCTCGCCGACGATGAGCCGGCGGGCGGGCAGGTCCGGTTGGGCGATCTCGGTGAGGATCTGGTGGTAGTTGCGGCCGAAGTTGGCCGCTCCCCAACGGCCGGTCGCGACCTGCTCCGGCGCGATGACATAGGGGTCGGCGGCCAGGTCGCTGGGGGCGCTGGGAAGGGCGATCTCCACGTCGGTGACGGCCTCGACGGTGATCGGGGACCCGGCCGGGAGGTAGACGGAGTGCGGCTTGCCCGAGAACACGTCCGGACGACCGCCGACCCGTGGGAAGTGGTGGCCGGCGACGGTGAAGCTGGCGGTGCCACCGAGGATGACGGCCAGGATCTCCCGGTCACCGGACTCGCCGGTCCAGGACTCGCCTGCCGACAGCCGCAGCAGGGTGAAGTCCAGCAGGCGGCAGGGATTGAAGGGCAGCGTGTTCCGGCCGTCGGAGGCGGGAATGGAGCAGTGGTAGCGGTAGTCCATGGTCACCTTTCTCAGGATTCGGGGGCGGTGCGGGTCGGTCGCGGTGGTCACCAGGGGCTGGTCCAGCCGGGGATCGTGGCGCGGGTGAGGGCTTCCAGATAGAAGTAGTCGCCCCACAGGGTTCCCTCGTCGACGCCGACGTCCTTGGGTTTGTCGTAGACGCCGTGCAGGATCAGCGCGTTGGAGACCGGATGGCCGCCGGTGGAGTAGTGGTCGATGAGCGAGCGCAGGATCTCCGCTGCGGCCGTCCGGTACCGGCCGGCGCTGGCCGGGTCGGCGAGGTTGTCGGCCAGTTCGACCAGGCCGCAGGCGGCGATCGCCGCGGCGGAGCTGTCCCGCTCCTGACCGCTGCCGTCGCCGAACTCCAGGTCCCAGTACGCGACGTGGTCGTTCGGCAGACTGGCGAGGAAGCGGTCCGCGCAGATCCGCGCGGCAGCGAGCAGCCCGGGGTCGCCGGTGTGTCGATGGTTGAGGCTGAACCCGTAGATGCCCCATGCCTGCCCGCGGGCCCAACAGGAGTGGTCGGCGTGGCCCTGCTCGGTTTCGCCGTGCAGGGGCACCCCGCTGTCCGGGTCCCAGTAGAAGGTGTGGAACGTCGTGCCGTCCGGGCGCAGGATGTGCTGGCGCAGCTGAGCGGTGTGCCGACGGGCCGCGGCGGCGTAGCGGTCGTCGCCGGTGGCCTGGCTGGCCCAGAACAGCAGCGGCGTGTTCATGAGGCTGTCGATGATGGTGCGACCCCGTTGGCGGGGATCGTTCAGGTCGCCCCAGGCCTGGATGATCCCGGCGGGTTCCAGGAACCGCGTCATCAGGTGGTCGGCCGCGGCGAGAGCCGCGCCTCGGGCCCGTGCATCGTCGGTACGGCGGGCCGGGGTGACGCAGGAGAGGGTGTAGAGAAACCCGAGGTCGTGGGTGTCCAGGTCGATGCCGCGGTTCACCCGATCGGCGAAGCTGTCCACGTGGGACAGCGCCGCACGCAGATGGCGGTCGTCACCGGTCAGGTCGTGGGCCAGCCAGAGCATCCCGGGCCAGAAGCTCGTGGTCCAGCCGACGTTGGCACCCTCGGGCTGGCCGACGCTCGGTGGCCGGAGCGGGTAGCGGTTGGCGGCGGTGGTGTCCGCGGGGTACCGGTCGCCGAAGGCGGCGATGTTCGCGTCGACGGTGCCTATCGCGGCGGCCACCGCGGCCGCCGTGGCCTCTGCGTCGGAGTTGGGACGGACGTCGGTCGCCGTCATGGATGCTGTTCTCCCTCGTGGGTCCGGTCCGGTGCCGGGCAGGTGTGTCGTCGGCGCCCCGGCTCGGCGGCCGGAACGCGGTGGTCAGATGCGCTGGGGTGCTGCCGTCGGTGGGTCGAGGGCGGCGCGCAGGGTGAAGCGGCTGTTGGCCCACACGACGTAGAGCAGCGGCGCGGCGGCGAGACCGAGAGCGATGGCGGGGCGGGCCGCCAGAATCTGGGCGAGCAGCGCGAGCACGAGCAGAGACGCGGCGGTGAGGTACCACCGACGCACCGCCAGATACACGCAGGTACGGGCCACCTCGCGCAGCGGCGCGCCGGGTCGCTCGGCGACGGTCACCAGCCCGAGCAGCGCGGTCGCGACGGTGAGCACGATCAGGGTCGCCAGCACCGGCAGGGCGAGTGCGCCGACCCGGTGGCCCCACGCGGCGCGGGCGTCGACGGCGAGCACCACCAGGGCGGTCACGGCCGCCGCCGTCCAGAGCATCGCCGGCCGGGCGGTGGCTCGCCAGGCGCGGCCGTAGGTGCGCAGCACGCCGCCGGTGTCGCCCGCCGAGTAGGCGGACATGACCGCGAAGGCCGCGCAGAGTCCTGGCGCGCAGAGCGGGGCGGTCAGCGCGTACAGGGGCCAGGAGCGCGCCGCCTCGGTGGTGAACGCGAGCGTCACCAGGGGCAGGCAACCGAGCACCAGCAGCAGGTTGGTGACGAGCGCGACGTAGATTCCGTCGAAGACGGCGGTGATGATGGTGTGGCGCGATCGCACGGGCCTCAACCCTTCAGTCCGGTCGAGGCGACACCCTCGATGAAGTAGCGCTGACCGAGCAGGAAGATGACGGCGACGGGCAGCACGGACAGCACCGAGCCCGTCATGATGAGCGCGTACTCGGCGTTGTACTGGGAGATGAAGGTGTTCAGCCCCAACTGGATCGTGCGCAACTCCGGACTACGCAGATAGATCAGTGGGCCGAGGTAGTCGTTCCAGGTGGTCGTGAACATCAGCAGGGCCAGACTGGCGAGCGCCGGCCGGGACAACGGCAGGATGATCCGTCGGTAGATGCCGTACTCGCTGAGCCCGTCGACCCGCGCCGCTTCGCTGAGCTCCTCGGGGATCGTCTCGTAGAACTGCTTCATCAGGAACACGCCGATCGCGCCGAACGCCTGTATCGCGACGATCGACCACAGCGTGTTCGACAGGTGCAGCTTCGACATGAGGATGAACTGCGGGATCATGTACGACTGCCAGGGCACCGCGATCGTCCCGACGTACGCCAGGAAGAGCAGGTTACGACCCGGGAAGCGGACGCGGGCGAAGCCGTAGGCCGCGAAGCTGCCGGTGAACACCTGCAGGAAGGTGACGGTCACCGACAGCAGCAGGGTGTTCCGCAGCCACGTCGTCATGTCCGAGCGCTGCCAGATGTCGACGTAGTTCCGCCACACCACGGGATCGGGGAGCCAGGTGATCGGGATGGTGAAGACGTCGTTGTTGGTCTTCAACGACGTCACCACCATCCAGAAGAACGGCAGCAGCAGCCCGGCCGCCGCGAGCACGAGAGCGACGTACCCGACGAGCCGCCAGCCCCGAGACCTGACACGTCGGGCGGACGTTGCGTGGTTGCCGGGCGCGGCGACGGCCGGGACGGGCGTGGAGAGGTCGGTCGCGGTCATCAGCTGTTCCTCCGCTTGTTGACCCAGAACTGGATGACCGTGATGCCGAAACAGATGGCGAACAGGACGATGGAGACCGCCGAGGCGTAGCCGAACTGGTTCTCCTCGAAGCCCTTCTGGTAGATGTACTGCGAGAGCACAAGTGTCGACTGTCCCGGTCCGCCGCCGGTCATCACGAGGATGAGGTCGAAGACCTTGAAACTTTCGATGGTGAGCAGCACGGTGACGAAGAAGGTCGTGGTTCGTAACCCGGGCAGGGTCACGTGCACGAACCGCTGCCACGGTGAGGCGCCGTCGGTCTCGGCCGCCTCGTAGAGCTGGGCCGGGATGGTCTGCAGGCCGGCCAGGAACAGCAGCATGTAGTAGCCCATGTACCGCCAGGTGCCGACGATGATGACCGCCGGCATCGACCAGGTCGCCGACGCGGTCCAGCCCGGCGGATCGTCCACCCCGACGGCGCCGAGGAGAGCGTTGATCGGGCCGTACTCCGGGCTGAACAGCTGGTTCCAGACGACCGCGATCGCCACGATCGACGTGATGTAGGGGAAGAAGGCGACGGTGCGGAAGAACCGCACGCCACGCAGTTTGCGGTTGAGCAGCAGCGCCAGCCCGAGTGCTGCCGCGAGGGTCAGTGGGATGTGGAAGACGGCGTAGTAGACGGTGTTGCGCAGTGCGGTCCAGAAGCTCGCGTCGTCCCACATCCGCCGGAAGTTTGCCGTGCCGGTCCACTCGGCCACCCCGAAGACGTTCCAGTTGGTGAACGCCACGTAGAACAGCACCACGACGGGTAGCAGGGTGAGCACGGCGAAGCCGAGAAAGTTGGGCAGGATGAACGACCAGCCGGCGACCGTGTTGCGCGACACCAGCCGCCGGTTCCTGGGTCTCGTGCGCGGCAATGTTGCCATAGGGAGTCTCCGGAAGCGTTCGGCCTGGCGGCGGGACCGGCGTACGGCGCAGGCGCGCCGGTCCCGCCATCAGCTCACTGGTTGAGAACTTCGTTCTTGGCGCGGGTCTGCGCCTTGCTCAGTTCCGCGTCGACGCCCTTGTTGTCGGAGAGGATCGCCGAATGCGTCTCGTTGAGGAGGTTCTGCAGGCCGGCGGTGTGCTTCGACACCGGGTTCTCCGGCTTGATGGTGTGCTTGGTGTAGGCGAACTTCGACAGATCGTCCTGCGGTACGCCGTCCAGCCCGAACAGGCTCGCGGTGACCGCGTCCGTGACCTGGGCCGGGGTGAGGCCGATCCCGGCCAGTGCCTTGCCGGCTTCCGGGCCGGCCGCGTACTTGAGGAAGTCCTTGGCCACGGCGGCCTTCGACTTACTGATCTTCGGGTTGATCCCCAGGCCGGTCGGGTCACCGAAGGTGACGGGCGTGGCGGAGGTGCCGGTGGTGGACTTGTCGAACTGCGGCGCCGGTGCCATCCCCCACTCGAACGTGTCGGCGTCACCGCTCTTGCGCTGGTTGAGCAGCGTGGCCACGTACCAGGTGCCCATCAGCAGCATCGCCGACTGCTGCTTGCCGAACTGCGCCTGGTAGGTCAGCTTGTTGGTCTTCGCGGTGCCGAAGGTCGGCTGCGCGCCGGCCGCCTGCAGGTCCAGTGACCGCTCGTAGTACGGCTTCATGAAGCCGAAGTCGCCGGAGAGCAGGTCCGCGTTGGGGGTCTGGGCGAGCGCGAATCCCTGCACTGTCGACTGGAAGGTGTGCTGGTACGCGCCTGTCGCGTTCGAGCCGGCCCCCTTCAGCCCGGTGTGCAGTCGCTTCGCGGCGTCGGTGTAGTCGTCCCAGGTCCAACTGCCGTCCGGCAGCGCCACCTTCGCCTTGGCGAACAGGTCCTTGTTGTAGTAGAGCACCCAGGAGTCCTGCCGGTACGGCACCGCGTACGCCTTGCCGTCCACCTGGTACGACGCGAGCGCAGGGCTCGAGCCGAGACCGGAGGTGACGTCGGAGACGTCGAGCAGCTGACCACCGCTCTGGTACGTGTAGAAGTTCTTGAGGTTCTTCATGACATAGACGTCCGGGGCGGTGCCGGCGGCCAGGTCCGTGATCATCTGGGTGTCGTAGTCGTTGCCCGGGGCGTACTCCTTGAGCTCCACCGTCACGTTCGGGTGGGTCGCCTTGAAGCCGTCGGCGAGCGTCTTGAACTCGGGCGTGGACGACAGGCTCCAGCCGGCCAGGGTGATCGTCACCGGGGCGTTGGGGTCGACTGGCTCGTCTCCGCCCCCGCAGCCGGTGAGAACAAGCGTCAGGGCCATCGCGGCGCTGATGACGGCCGGTATCGTGCGCTTCATCCCTTTCTCCTTAGGTCAGGGGCCCACATGGGCCCGCACTGCTACCAGGTCGCCTGGCTGGGCCTGGATTGCTCCGTGTCCGGACGGGTCGATGTGCTGATCCCGTCGGGCCAGTCGACCGCCACGTGGAGGCCGCGGGCGTCCTCGTCGATCACGGCCTGGCATGCCTGCCCGACCGTGGCCGTCGGCGCCGTGGACAACTCGATGAGGGTGGCGGCCCATGCGCCCGGCCGGACGGGGTGATCCAGCCAGGGCACGACCAGCCCGCCGGCCAGAGGGCCGCCGTTCGCAACGGTGGTGGCGTCGGCGGTTCCGCCGCCGTGCACACTCGCGATCCGACTGGTCAGACCGGCGCAGGTCACGGCCGCCATGTTGCCGCGAAGAGTTACCGTCGCGTCCCCGGCGATGGCCCAGCCCCCGATCCGTAGTCGCAGCGCGTCCGCCTCGACGCCGTCGGCGAGGCCGTCGACGCGGGTCAGACGCAGCTCCCAGGGGCCGCGGACCAGCGAGTACACGGTGAGGTGCCCGGCCGGTCGAGACCGACCCAGGCGGCCGCCGCCGTGATCGCGCTGACCCGGATCCGGGTCGACCCAGTGGGCGAGGGCACGTGATCCGGCCACACCCACACCGTCGGTGTCGACGTGCACGGTCAGCAGGCGCATGCCGGCGCGGTGGGTGACCCGGCCCGCGTCGTCGACGAGGGTGACGGACTGGTCGAGAGGACTGAGCCAGCCGCTGTCGTCGAGGACGGGGCTGGTAGCGGTGGAGTAGCCCAGCCGGGCGTAGAGCGGGGAATCTCCGACGGTGGCACCCTCGACCGTGTGGTCGGTGCCGTGGTTGACGACGCGGACGATCCCGTCGGCGCGGGTGCCGGAGACGAGCCAGCCGGGTGCGTGTATCGCCCGCACCTCGTCGCGCTCCTCGACCGGCAGCGGCTCCTCGGGTGTCGTCCACACCGGATGGTCGGCGGGCAGCGCGATGCCGAGCAGGCCCTTGCTGGCCCAGTACGGCGAGCCCGGCCCGGAGTACGACTGCGCCAGTCGCGGCCACGGCCGGTGCCAACCGACGGTGAGCAGGCCGCGTTCGTCCGGGGCGTCGTTGGCGACGAAGTGGCGCACGATGCGGGTCGCCGCGCCGCGCAACCGACCGAGGCTGACCGAGGGCACGCCGGCGATCGCGCCGACCCAGAAGGGCGCCGCCGCGGCGAAGCGGTAGATCAGGCTTCGCCCCTGGAGCAGCGGTGATCCGTCGGCTCCGACGAGCGCGACCGCGTCGCTCAGGAAGCGGTCGAGGCCGGCCAGGTCCCGTTCGCGGCGCTGCTCGGCCAGGTCGGCGGCGCCGGCCATTCGCGCCCACAACGTCGGGTAGAGATGCAGGGCCCAGCCCACGTAGTGGTCGTACGCGCGGTCCGGCCCGTCGGACATCCAGCCGTCCCCACGGGCGAAGCCGTCGTGCGTGCGCAGGTCCTCGGCCATCTCGTCGAGCGAGTGCGGCCCATCCACCGACCGCAGGAACGTCTGGACGACCAGCCGGAACCAGACCCAGTTGATCCGTGGGTACGTGTCGTCGCCGACCGCGGGGCGCAGGTAGTCGACCACGCGCCCCTGCACCGCGGACGGCAGCCGGTCCCAGATCCACGGGCGGGTCAGGTCCAGGACCAGCGCGATGGAGGCGGCCTCCACCTTGGCCTGGGGGTGCTCGTCCAGGCGCGCCCAGCGGTCCGGAGAGCTCGGGTCGGTGCCGGCGGCGATGCCTGCCGCGTACCTGTCCACCAGCTCGTCCACGCCAACACCCTGGGCGCCGGTGATGCGGAAACCGGCCAGGAGGAAGGTGCGGGCGAAACCCTCCAGGCCGTCGACGGCCCGCCCGTAACCGCCCTCCGGGCCGGGAAGGGTGACGAGGGCGTGGCCGGGCGACGCGAACGGTCGGGTGGCGGCGAGCATCCGGTCGGCGAGGACCAGCCAGTCATCCCGGGTCCAGGTCGCGGCGGTGGCGGCATCCACGGCCGGTCCCGGTGTCGACCGGCCGGTCATCCCGGACGTCATCCCAGATCCTGTCGCATCGATCCGTCTCCGTGGAGTGTGGCGAGCGGGGCGTTGCCCACGAATGTGACGGGCCGGCATCCGCGAGGTTTCCGAAGTAAAACGCTCACATCAGATCAAGTCAATGCTGATCTCAAACCAGTTCGAGCACATCCGATCAAAAGAACACACGTCGTTACCGTGACCTGCGCCGACCAGGGCCGCCGATCGGCCAGCCTGCGGCCCCAGCGACCCCCTACCAGGGCCATCGGGCCGGCGGACTCGACGTCCCAACTGATCTGATACGATCAGAATCGCTCACAGCCGCTCGCCCAGCCCGAGGGGCCATGACTGTCGCGGCCGCCTCGCCGTCCCTCCGGCTGCGGCGGCGGGCAACAGGACGGAATTGCTGGAAGCGTTCCTCGGAGGTCTCCCCCATGTCCAAGGACAGTCCCGGCGTCACCACGGCAGAGACTTCCCGCGCGCCGCTTCAGGTCGCCCGCCGCCAGCAACTGTTGGCCGCCCTGCAACGCGACGGCTCGATGCGCGTCTCCGACCTGTCGCACGCGCTCGGCGCCGCGCCGGTCACCATCCGGCGCGACATCGCGGAGCTCGCCGCCGAAGGGTTGGTTCGCCGGGTCCACGGTGGGGTCGCCCTGCTCCTGCCGGACGACGTCCCTTCAGCCGAGGAGCTGCCCGCCGCAGGCCGCAACCCGCTGGGCGGGCGCGCCCTCGGCATGCTCGTGCCCTCACTGGACTACTACTGGCCGGACGTGGCGCGCGGCGTCGAAAGCGCCGCCCGCGAGCTGGACATGCGCGTGGTTCTGCGCGGCTCCTCCTACGACACCGAGGACGACCAACCGCAACTGGCCCGCATGGTGGGGCGGATGGGCGTCGACGCGCTGATCATCGCGCCGAGCATGGCCGCACCGACCGCCGAGCGCACCATCGAGTGGCTCGACCAGGTCGGCGTCCCGGTCGTCCTGCTGGAACGCACCGCCACGGCCGGCAGTCACCACGCTGTCCTGGAGTCGGTGGTCACCGACCACGCGCTCGGTGCGGCCATGGCGGTGCGCCACCTCACCTCGCTCGGACACCGCAAGGTCGGCCTGGTGCTCGACGCCAACAGCCCCACCAGCCAGCACGTGCGGCGCGGCTGGCTCGACGCCACCACCGAGTGCGGCCTCGACTCCGACGCGACAGTGGTGGCCGTGGCACCCGACACGCGCTCACCGGAGCGGGACACCGTGCTCGACGGCGTCCTCGACAGGTGCCAGGCGACCGGGACGACGGCGCTGCTGGTGCACGCCGACGCCGAGGCGATCGCGCTCGTGCAGCGCTGCGAGGAGCGGCACCTCTCCGTCCCCGGCGACCTCTCCATCGTGGCGTACGACGACGAGGTCGCCGGGCTCTTCAGCCCGCCGCTGACCGCGGTCCGACCGCCGCGACGCTCGATCGGACGGGCCGCCGTGCGTCTCGTCGCCGACCGACTCGCCGACCCCGACCGCCCCACCCACCGGGTCGTCATCAGCCCATCGCTGCGGGTGCGGGGGTCGACCGCGCCGCCGCCCGCGTAGGCGGTCTTCCAGTCCTCGGCCCCCGGCGGCGGACATGGCACGATGGCCGTGTCCTGCGCCGCCGGTGGCCGGGCACGACGCTGATGGAGTCGGAATGTCAGAACTGGCCGGCACGCCGGTGCCAGGGTTGGCGAAACTGTGGACGCACGATCCGGTCACCGCCGGCCCGTACCGGCTGGTCGGTCGGCTGGGCGCGGGTGGGCAGGGGGTCGTCTACCTCGGTGAGGACGACGCCGGTGACCGGGTCGCGGTCAAGATGGTAAACGTCGATCTCAGTGATCCTCGGGCGCGGTCGCAGTTCGTGAAGGAGATCGCCGCCGCACGACGGGTCGCTCCGTTCTGCACCGCGCAGGTGCTCTTCGCCGAGGTGGACGGCGAACGGCCCTATGTGGTCAGTGAGTTCATCGAGGGCCTGACCCTGCACCGGCACGTCCGCGAGCGCGGCCCGGTGACCGGAAACGCCCTGCACCGGCTCGCGGTCGGCACGGTCACGGCGCTCGCCGCGATCCACAGCGCCGGGGTGGTGCACTGCGACCTGAAGCCGGACAACGTGGTGCTGGGCGAGGACGGTCCCCGGGTGATCGACTTCGG
Organism: Micromonospora lupini str. Lupac 08; assembly: GCF_000297395.2. Taxonomy (GTDB): domain Bacteria; phylum Actinomycetota; class Actinomycetes; order Mycobacteriales; family Micromonosporaceae; genus Micromonospora; species Micromonospora lupini. Next base: position 4,716,446 of record NZ_HF570108.1, read on the forward strand.
CATCGCCCGCGCGTTGGGTGTCACCGAGACCGCGTCCAGCCGGGTCATGGGGACCACCGCGTACATGGCGCCGGAGCGCTTCCGCAACGACGCGATCGGTCCCCCCTGCGACGTCTTCGCCTGGGCGGCCACGATCGCCTTCGCCGCCGGTGGTCGGCCGCCGTTCGGCAATGACTCGCTCTTCGCCGTGATGCACCGGGTGCTGCACGATCCGCCCGAGCTACCGGCGTTGCCTCCCGTCCTGGACGAGCTGATCCGGGAGTGCCTGGCCAAGGACCCGGCCGACCGGCCGGCCGCCGAGCGCGTGCTGGTGCGGCTGCTCCGGCAGGACGGCACGGTCAGCGAGCCGCTACGTCGGGAGAACCTGCTGGAGGTCGGCAACGAGACCGCTGGCGCACCGACGCCGAACGACCCGCTGCCGCAGGTCACACCGACGGCGTCGCAGCCACGTCCGACCCAGCCGCAGGCGCCGGCACCGCCACGGACGCCGACGCGGCCGACGGTGCCGACCCAGGCCCGGCCGACCCAACCGGTGACGACGCAGCCTGCACACCAGCCGGTGACGGTGCCCGGCGTCGGTGCCGGAGGTGGCGGCGGGGCATGGCGGCGCCTGCGTGGTGAGGCCCTCGACGCCTGGGGCATCTCGACCGCGCTCTTCCTCGGTTCGGCCGGCTCCGCCGCCGGCTACGTCGCGTCGAGCGCGGTCGGCCCCGCCGCCGCGGCCGGGGCGGTCACCTTCGTCGTGGTCTACCTGGTTCGGCTGCTGGTCGCGACGGCGGTCGGGGGGCGACCCGACCACGGGTGACCGGCGCGCCGGGGTCAGGGTCGCCGGCTGGCACCGGATCGATAGGTTGACTGCCACCAGCCGCCCGCCGAGGAGGACATCCCGATGGCCCCATCCGCTACGCGCACGCGGCAGTGGTTGCCGTACACCGCTGCCGTCACCGCCGGGCTGGTGGTCATCGCCGGGGCGTTCGTGTTCGTCCGGCAGCGCGAAGCGGGCAACAACTGCGCCACCGTCCTCCAGGTGAACTCCTCCACGGAGAAGGCGGCTCTGCTTGTCGACCTGGCCGAGCGGTACAACCGCAGCGACCGGTCGATCGACGGCGGCGGCTGCGCCCAGGTGCACGTGAGCGCGCTGAACTCGGGCAAGGCCACCGAGGCGCTGGCCACCGGCTGGACCCACACCGGTCTGCCGCAACCACAGGTCTGGCTGCCGACGTCGAGCCTGTGGACCGGCCAGCTCCGGCTGCTCGACGAGGCCGCCGGACGGAAGCTGCAGACTCCGGACCACTACCCGTCGATCGCCAACAGCCCGTTGGTGATCGCCATGCCGCAGCCGAAGGCCGAGCTGCTCCGCAAGCGCGGGCCGCTGGGCTGGGGGGAGATCCTGGGCCTCTCCGGGCGGGACGGGTGGGCGGGCTTCGGCAAGCCGGAGTGGGGGCGCTTCACCTTCGGCAAGGACAACCCGAACCTGTCCACCTCCGGGCTGGCGGCGACAATCGCCACCTACTACGCGGCGGTGCAACGGTCGAGCGACCTGACCCGGGACGACCTGGCCGACCCCGCGGTCACCCAGTTCGTCCGCCGGATCGAGGCCAACGTGTCGCACTACAGTGACGACTCGGTGGACCTGCTGCGCAGCCTCGCCGAGGCGGACCTGGCCGGCGGGGCGGGCAGCACCGACGACATGAGCGCCATCGTCCTCCAGGAGGAGCTGGTGGACCTCTACAACACGGGCGCGCTGAGTCCTCGGCAGGACGGGCAGGAGCGGGGTCGCCGGCCGAATGTGCCGTTGGTCGCCGTCCACCCGAAGGAGGGCACGTTCAACCTGGACCACCCGTTCGTGGTGCTGCCCTCCGCCGATGATCGGCAGCGCGCGGCAGCGGCCGACTTCCAGAAATTCCTGACCGAGGGTGACCAGCAGGAGAGCTTCGCCCGTCTCGGCTTCCGGGACCACGAGGGTCGCGCCTCGGCGGAGCTGCTCGCCAGCGTCGGCGCCGAGCCGACCGGCGGGCTGAACTACTTCACGCCGCCGGACCCGGAGGTGGTGAGCGCGATGCTTGACGGCTGGCGGACGCTCCGCAAGAAGGCAAACATCCTGATCGCCCTGGACACCTCGGGGTCCATGCTGGCGAAGGTCGGCACCCGTACCCGTTTCCAGGTCGCCTCGGCGGCGGCGGGCAAGGGCCTCGCGCTGCTGAACACCGAGGACCGGGTCGGGCTCTGGTCGTTCTCCTCGGAGACCAAGCAGCGGCCGAACAGCCCCTACCGGGAAGAGGTGCCGCTCGGCGAGTTCGACGAGAAGAGGGTCAACAGCAAGATCGCCGGCATGGCCGTCAACGGTGGCACCGCGCTCTACGCCACGGTCCGGGCCGCGCACCGCGAGCTTGTCGACAGGTACGACCCGCAGCGGATCAACGCGATTGTCGTGCTCACCGACGGCAAGAACGAGTACAGCAAGGACAACGACCTGGCCCGGTTGCTCGCCGAGGTCGCCCTGGACCCGCAGCATCCGGTGAAGGTGTTCTGCATCGCCTTCGACCGGGAGTCGGACTTCGCCACCCTGGACCAGATCGCGAAGGCATCGTCGGGCAAGGCCTACGACGCCACCGATCCGGCCAAGATCGATGAGGCATTCGTGAAGCTGGTCAGCAGCTTCTGACGCTCCCCCTGGCCCGCACCGGGCAGCTTGCGCCGGCTCAGCGGAGCGCCTGACGTCCTGCGCCGTCGACGTGGCGGCCAGGCTGGGACCGACTGGCCGCCGCCGGAACGTCGCCGTCGGCGCCGGCGCCAGAAATTCGTCGTCCCCGCCGCGCTCGCGGGACGGCAATGCCCGCCGGCCCGGAACTTTCGCGCTACGGCGTTCGACAAACGATGCAGCAGCAACCATCGGAGGAAGAACCCATGCGCACCGCCACCAGCCCGTTCGGATCGCGCCGACGCTCGGCCGTTGCCCTCGCCACCGCCGCCGCGCTCGTGGCGGTCGGTGCCGCCGGCTGCAGCTCGTCCGACTCGCCGTCTTCCGCCCAGTCAGGCCCATCGGCGTCGGCGAGCGCCGTCGCCGGCGTGGTCACCATTCGCGACCCGTGGGTGAAGGCTGCCGACGAGGGGATGACGGCGGCCTTCGGGACCCTCGTCAACGACGGCGACACCGATGTCACGGTGACCGGTGCCACGACCGACGTGTCGTCGATGGAGCTGCACGAGATGGCCATGAAGGACGGCACGATGGTCATGCGGCAGAAGCAGGGCGGCATCGTGATCAAGGCCAGGAGCACCCACGCGTTGGAGCCGGGCGGTGACCACCTCATGCTGATGAGCCTCACCAGGCCCGTCCAGGCGGGCGACGAGTTGACGTTCACGCTCACCTTCGCCGACGGCAGGACCCAGCAGTTCAGCGCGGTGGCCAAGCCGTTCACCGGCGCACAGGAGAGCTACGCTCCCGGCCACGGCGAGCCGATGACCGGCATGAGCGCCACGCCGGAGATGAGCACGAGCCCGGCATCGTGACCGACACGCCGACTGCCCGGCCCGTGAGCAGGCGTGGCCTGCTCACCGGCGGGGCGCTTGCTGCGGGAGGAGCCCTGGCCGGCGGTGCCGCGATCGCCACGACACGTACCGACGGGGCCGAGCGACCGGACACGGTCGGCGCCGACGCGACGCCGGTGGCGAACGTCGGCGGTTTGGTCGAGCCCTTCCACGGCGCGCGACAGGCCGGAGTGGCCACCGAACCGCAGGCGCACGCGTCGTTCGTGGCGCTCACCCTGCGGGCCGGCGTCGACCGGACCGCGCTGGCCCGGATGCTGCGACTGCTCACCGACGACGCGGTCCGTCTCACCCAGGGCAAACCCGCGCTGGCCGACACCGAGGCCGAACTCGGGCTGCTGCCGGCACGGCTGACCGTGACCTTCGGCTTCGGGCCCGGCCTGTACCGGGCCGCCGGGGTCGACGATCGACGACCGGCATCGGTCGCCGACCTGCCGTCGTTCCGCGTCGACCGCCTCCAGCCGGCCTGGTCCGGCGGTGACCTGCTGGTGCAGATCTGCGCGGACGACGCGATCACCGTCGCCCACGCCCAACGAGTCCTGATCAAGGACAGTCGACCCTTCGCCACCGTCCGGTGGGTCCAGCAGGGCTTCCGGCGCGGCCCCGGCGTCGAGCCGGGCGGCCACACCCAACGCAACCTGTTCGGGCAGCTCGACGGCACCGCCAACCCGCGGCCCGGCATCGGTCTGGACACTGCCCTCTGGGTGCCGGACGGCCCGCCGTGGCTTCGCGACAGCACCACAGTCGTGATTCGGCGGATCAGCATGAACATGGAGACCTGGGACCTGCTCGGCCGGACCGATCGTGAACTCGCCATCGGCCGGCGCCTCGACAGCGGCGCCCCGCTCACCGGCACCGCCGAGCACGACGAACCCGACTTCGCCGCCACCGGCCCGGACGGCCTCACCGTCATCCCCGACTTCTCGCATCTGACCCGCGCCCACGTCACCGACGACCGGTTGAAGATCCTGCGGCGGCCGTACAACTACGACGGGGCGCCGACGGCGCAGGGTCACGCGGACAGCGGCCTCATCTTCACGTCCTACCAGGCCGACATCGCCCGGCAGTACCTGCCCATCCAACGCCGGCTGGCCGACCGGGACCTGCTCAACGAGTGGACCACGCCGATCGGGTCCGCCGTCTTCGCCATCCCTCCCGGCTGCCGGCCGGGAGGATGGGTGGGCGAGCAGGTGCTCGCATGACCGCACCGTCGTCCCGCTCTGCCGCCGTCCGATTCGGCGCGGCGCTGCTCGCCGTCGTCGTGGCGCTGCTCATCCCGGCCAGCCCGGCCTGGGCGCACAACAGACTTCGGTCGGCGGCGCCCGTCCAGGAGTCGACAGTGTCCCGCGCGCCCACCGAGATCGTGCTCGAATTCGACGAGCGGCTCGACCCGCCGTTCACCACTGTCGTGCTCACCGACGCCGCCAAGCGGAAGATACCCACGGATGACCCGGTGGTCGACGGGGCGAAGGGGTCGGTCCAGGTCACCGGGGCACTGCCGAACGGCAGTTACACGGTCGCCTACCGGGTCGTCTCGATCGACGGTCACCCGGTCCAGGGGTCGTACCCGTTCACGGTGGCCGACCCCGCGTCCAGCGCCGCGCCGATCGTCAGCACGACGACCGAGGCGCCGTCCGCCGCCGCGTCGGCGAAGAGCGGTGGTCCGGGTGCCGGTGTCCTGGTCGCCGGCGCCGCGCTTGCCATCCTCGTCGTGGTGGGCGCCGGGCTGCTGCGGCGACGGACGAACCGTCGATGACCGGACCGCTCCTCGCCCTGCCCGCCGGTCGGTCCCGGTCCGCTGCCCCACGCGCCAGATCGGCGGCGTACGACTGGTTGACGGTCGTCGCCGCCTGCGCCTCGGGCGTCGCTCTGCTGCTGCTCGGCCTGCGGGTCGGAGGTGCCCTCACCGCAGCGATTCCGGGCCTGCCGGACGCGGGACCGGCCACGACCTGGGCGCTGCCGGTGGTCCGCCTGCTCTCCGACGGCCTCGCCACCGTCACCGTCGGCATGCTGGTGACCTCGACCTTCCTGCTGCCCGGCGACGAACGGACCGTGTCGCCGCACGGCTACCTGCTGCTCCGGCGAGCGAGCCTCGGCGCGCTGGGGTGGGCGATCACGGCGCTGTCGCTGACGGTGCTGACGGTCTCGGACCTGCTCGGCCAACCGCTGGCGACGCTCAGCCCCGCGACCGTCGTCAGTTTCGCCACCACGATCTCGCAGGGGCAGTCGCTCATGCTGCAGGCCGGGCTGGCCCTGACCGTGGCTCTGCTGGCCCGCGCCGGGGTGTCCCGGGGGCTGGCAGCGACAGTCACGATCCTGGCCCTGGTGGCGGTGCTGCCTCCGGCCTTCACCGGTCACTCCGCCGGGGCCGGCAACCACCAGATCGCCGTCACCAGCCTGGCCCTGCACGTCCTGGCGGCCGCGGTGTGGATCGGTGGGCTCGTCGCCCTGGTGATGGTGCGGCGCAGCCGACTGCTGGCCGAGGCCGCCACCCGGTACGGTCGGCTCGCCCTGGGCTGCTTCGTCGCCGTTACGGTCAGCGGGCTCGCCAACGCCGCCGTCCGCCTCGGCGCCGTCGACCAGCTCTGGCAGTCCCGGTACGGCTGGCTGGTCCTCGGCAAGCTCGCCGCCCTGCTGCTCCTCGGCGTGCTCGGTGCGGTACACCGCTCCCGTACCGTGCCGGCGTTGCGGGCCGGGAGGTCCCGGGCGTTCGGCCGACTGGCCGCCGGGGAGCTGATCGTCTTCGCCGCCACCGTGGGGCTGGCCGTGGCGCTGTCGCGCAGCCCCACACCCATTCCCGACGCCGGCATCGACGCCGACCCGATCACCGAGCTACTCGGCTTTCCGATGCCCGCCGCACCCACCGCGGGCAACCTGCTCGGCCAGCCGCTGCCGGACATGTTCTTCCTGACCCTCGGCGCTCTCGGTGTCGGCGGGTACCTGGCCGGCGTGCGTCGGATGCACGTGGCAGGGCACCGCTGGCCGGTCGCCCGAACGGCGAGTTGGCTGGGCGGGATGCTCCTGTTGGTGGCGGCCACCGACCTCGGTGTCGCGCGCTACGCGTACGTGCTGTTCAGCGCGCACATGGCACAGCACATGGTGTTGTCGATGCTGGTGCCGATCCTGCTGGTCGGAGGCGCACCGGTCACGCTGGCCCTGCGCGCTCTGCGCCGACCGACCGACCCGCAGGTACGCGGCGCCCGGGAATGGCTGCTGATCGCGCTGCACAGCCGTGCCACCAGGCTCCTCACACATCCGCTCGTCGCGCTGGGCATCTACACCGCGAGCCTGTTCGGCCTGTACCTGAGCGACCTGCTCGGCGTGCTGATGCGCTCGCACCTCGGGCACCTCGCGATGCTCACCCACTTCGTGGTGGCGGGCTGTCTGCTGTTCTGGGTGCTCATCGGCGTCGACCCGGGCCGCCGACGCCTCCCCCATCCCCTGCTGGTGATCATCCATCTGGCGTCGATGATGGCGCACGGCTTCTTCGGCCTGGTCCTCATGCAGACGACCACTGTCATCGCCCCCGGCTGGTACACGGCGGTCCACCCCACCTGGGCGTCGTCGCTGCTGGCCGACCAGAAACTCGGCGCCGGCATCGCCTGGGCGTTCGGCGAGCTGCCCGCCGTCCTCGTCATGGTCATCCTGATTCGTCAGTGGATTCGCGCCGACCACCGTGAACAGGGCCGCCTCGACCGGGCCGCCGACCGGGCCGACGCCACCGGCGCGGAGGACGACCTCGCCCGCTACAACGCTTTTCTCGCCGCGGCCGGACGCACCGACGGCGACCCGGGCCGCGCCGATGGGCCTGACAGGCCCTGACCTCGGAGACCCGATCGTCCACTCTCCCGGGAACCACAGGCGTCTCCCGTCCGACTACCACTCAGGGCCGACGACACACCACCGGGCGACCAGACCAGTACGGGAAACACCAACGGATGCTTCTCCACTAATCCGATCGGATCACCATGTCTCTCACCGAGTTGTCCGGCGCACCGACGTCGGGGCCCTCCACCACTGCCGAGAAGCCGGGCCGGCCGGTCCGGCGCACGTCACCGTTCGGCGCGCTGCTGCTGCGGCTGCACTTTTACGCCGGCATCCTCGTCGCCCCGTTCCTGGTGGTCGCCGCACTGACCGGCCTGGCCTACACCACGACCCCACAACTCGACACGATCCTCTACGGCGACCAGCTGACCGTCGCCCAGGTGAGTGACCGTCCGCTCCCCCTGGCCGAGCAGATCGGGGCAGCGCGCAACGCACACCCCGACGGCAGCATCACCACCGTGCAACCCGGCGACGGCGACCGGACCACCCGGGTGGTGTTCTCCCTGCCCGAGCTCGGCGAGAAGCAGCACACCGTCTACATCAACCCGTACACCGCCGAGCCCCAGGGGCAGCTCACCACCTGGTTCGGCTCCACGCCGGCCGCCACCTGGCTGGACGACCTGCACCGCCACCTGCACCTGGGCACGGTGGGCGAGACCTACTCCGAGCTGGCGGCGAGCTGGCTGTGGGTGATGGCGCTCGGCGGGGTCATCCTCTGGTGGCGTCGACGCGGCGCCGCCCGAGCCGCCGCTCGGCACCTGCTCGTACCTGACCTGTCCGCGGGCAGGGGTGTCCGCCGTACCCGGGGCTGGCACGCGACCACAGGCATCTGGCTGACCGTCGGCCTGCTCTTCCTCTCGGCCACCGGCCTGACCTGGTCCCGCTACGCCGGCGCGAACTTCACCGCCGGACTCGACGCGCTCAGCGCCCGTACGCCGGAGATCTCCACCAGCCTCGCCGCCGTCCCCGTCGAGCCTGCCGGCGGTCACCACCACGGTGACGCCGGGGCGGGCGGGACGGTCGAGTCGGCGGCCTTCGATCGGGTCCTGACAGTCGCCCGCGACGCGGGCCTCGCCGGGCCGGTCGAGATCACCCCCGCGCCGGCGCCGGGCACCGCCTGGACCGTCACGCAGACCGACAACACCTGGCCGGTCCACAAGGACCGCATCGCCGTCGACCCGGCGACCAGCACGGTCACCGCCCGCAGCGACTTCGCCGACTGGCCCCTGCTGGCCCAACTGAGCGGCCTCGGCATCCAGGCCCACATGGGTCTGCTCTTCGGCCTGGTCAACCAGATCATGCTCGCCGCGCTCGCCCTCGGCCTGCTCTGCGTCATCGTCTGGGGCTACCGCATGTGGTGGCAACGCCGACCGACCCGCACCGACCGGCCCGCCCTCGCCGGCACCCCGCCGGCCCGCGGCGGCGTACGCGGCCTGCCGCTCTGGGCACTGCTGATCGGCGTCCCGGTGATCGTGGCGATCGGTTGGGCGCTGCCCCTGTTCGGGATCACCCTGCTCGCCTTCCTCGTCGTCGACGTCATCGCCGGCGCGGTGACCCGACGCCGACGACCTGCCGCGGCGCCCACCTCCCCGGCACCCGCCGGCACCTGACACGGCAACTGCCGCCCGGCCGCCCGTTCAGCGGAGGACGGCCGGTGGCCGGGCCGGCAGCGTGCGACGCCGGCGACCGTCGCTCACGTGCCGGTCCCGGCCAAAGGCGCTGTGCTCTGACGCACCACCAGCTTGGGAACGACCAACGGCAGGGGCTGCGGCACCGTGTCGTCGATGGCCTGGGTGACGGCCGTGATGGCCCGTTGACCGACCGCGTCGAAGTCCTGCTGGATCGTGGTCAAGGGCGGAATCAGATACGCCGCCTCGGGGACGTCGTCGAATCCGACGACGGAGATGTCCTGTGGCACCCGCCGCCCATGTTCGTGCAGCGCACGCAGCACACCGATGGCCATCTGGTCGTTGGCGGCGAAGACCGCTGTGGTCCCGGGCATCTCGCAGATCCGCAGCCCGGCGACGTAGCCGCTGGGGGCCCTCCAGTCGCCCTGGACCGGCTCGGGTGGGCGTAGGCCCGCAGCGGTCATCGCCGCGCGCCAACCGTCGCGACGGGCACGGGCCTCCGCCCAGTTGAGTGGGCCGGACACGTGCACGATCTCCCGGTGGCCGAGGTCGAGCAGGTGGTCGGTCGCCATCCGGGCGCCGAGCACCTGGTCGACGCCGACGGTGACGCTGGCCCTGGACAGGTCGCCCTCCACCACGACGAAGGGGACGCTGGACCGGGTCATCCGCACCACCTCCAGCGCCTCGTCGTTGCCGGCGATCATCACGACGCCCTCCACGCCGACGCGCATGAGGTGTTCGGTGGCGTCGCTGAGCGCCCGTACCGTCACCTCGGAGAGGCTCACCGAGGTGGCGAAGTAGCCGGCCGCGCGGGCGGCGTCCTCGACGCTGCGGTGGATGCTCGTCGGACCGAACAGCGTCCGGGCCGTGCCGATGATGCCGATCATCCCGGAGCGTCCGCGGACCAGCGCGCGGGCGGCGGTGTTGGGCCGGTAGTCGAGCCGTCGGATGGCCTCGAGAACCCGTTCCCGCGTCTCGCGCCTGATGGCGGGCGCTCCGTTGATGACCCGGGACACCGTCTGGTGGGACACGCCCGCCAGGCGGGCGACGTCAGCCATGACCGGTGGCCGATGGGCGGCCGTCACCACTTTGTCCGCGTGAACTCGCACTGGCCGGCCGTCCGTTCTTCCATGAGTCGGTTCCTCGTCTGGTCCGCGACCGTCAGTGTGAGTGACGGGGCACCGCGCTGCCGCTGCCACCGACGAGGAAGTCGAGGTCCGCGCCGCTGTCGGCCTGGAGGACATGCTCGCTGTACAGCCGTACCCACCCCCGGTCGGCCACCGGCTGTGGTGGTGTCCAGGCGGAACGGCGTTCGGCGAGTTCGGCGTCGTCGACCAGAAGGTCCAGGCGGCGTGTGGTGACGTCGACGCTGATCAGGTCGCCGGTGCGCACCAGCGCGAGGGGGCCGCCCACGGACGCCTCCGGCGCCACGTGCAGGACGCAGGTGCCGTAGCCGGTGCCGCTCATGCGGGCGTCCGAGATCCGCACCATGTCCGTGATGCCGTCGGCGAGCAACCGGCGGGGCATGGGCACGTTGCCCACCTCCGGGAAGCCGGGGTAGCCGCGTGGTCCGGCGTTGCGAACGACGATCACCGTGTCGGCTGTGACGTCGAGGTCCGGGTCGTCGGCGGCGACGACGTACTCCTCGATCCGGTCGAACACGAGCGCCGGGCCGGTGTGCGTGAGCAGGTGCGGGGTGGCTGCGGAGACCTTCAGCACCGCCCCGGACGGCGCGAGCGACCCGCGCAGAACTACGGTGCCCGAGCCGGCGGGCTGGAACGGCTCCTCCAGGGTGGCGATGACGTCCCGGTTCCAGCACTGGGCGCCGTCGACGTTCTCGGCGACGCTCCTGCCGCTGACGGTGACGTGGTCCATGTGCAGCAGCGGGGCGAGTTCCCTCATCACCACCGGAAGACCGCCGGCGTAGGCGAAGTCCTCCATCAGGTACGTCCCGGACGGCATGAGGTTGACAAGCATCGGCACGTCGGCGGTGAGGGTGTCGAAGTCCTCCAGCGACAGGGGTACGCCGAGGCGTCCGGCGATCGCGAGCAGGTGCACGACCGCGTTGGTGGAGCCGCCGATCGCGGCGTTTACCCGAACGGCGTTCTCGAACGCCTCCCGGGTGAGCACCGAGGACAGCCGCTGGTCCTCGCCGACCATCGCGACGATCCGGCGTCCGGCGGCGTGCGCGAGCGCGTACCGCCGGGAGTCGACCGCGGGCACGGCGGCCGCTCCGGGCAGTTGCACGCCCAGCGCCTCGGTCACGCAGGCCATGGTGGACGCCGTACCCATGGTCATGCAGTGGCCCCGGCTGCGGGACATGCCGACCTCTGCCTCGGCGCAGTCGGCGGCGGTCATCCGGCCGGCCCGCATCTCCTCCGTGAAGCGCCAGACGACAGTGCCGGAGCCGATGTCCTGGCCGCGGAACTTGCCGTTGAGCATCGGGCCGCCGGTCAACATCAGCGTCGGCAGGTCGACGCTCGCGGCCCCCATCAGCAGGCCGGGAGTGGTCTTGTCGCAGCCGGAGAGCAGGACCACCCCGTCGAGGGGATTGGCGCGGACCGACTCCTCCAACTCCATCGCGAGCAGGTTGCGGTAGAGCATGGTGGTGGGTCGCATGAGCGGCTCGCCGAGGCTCATCGCCGGGAACTCCAGCGGCAGGCCGCCGCTCTCCCACACGCCCCGCTTCACCGATTCGGCCAGGTCGCGCAGGTGGGCGTTGCAGGGCGTCAGCTCCGACCAGGTGGTGGCGATGCCGATCACCGGGCGACCGTCGAAGACGTCGTCCGCGAAACCCTGGTTGCGCATCCAGGACCGATGGATGAACCCGTTGCGGCCCTCCGCACCGAACCACTGCCCGCTGCGCAGCGACCGATCCGTCGTCGACATCAGCACACCTCTCTGTTCGTCCGAACGCGTAGCTGGTGGAGGGGGGCCCTACCGGAGGCCCCCGACGGACAGTCCGCCGCGCCAGTGTCGTTGCAGGCTGAAGAACGCGATGACAAGTGGGATCACTGACACGAGCGAGCCCAGGATGATGAGGCTCCACAGCGAGGTGCCTCCCGAGTTGTTCGCGGAGGCGATCCCCTGCCAGAGGCCGAGGCCGACAGTCACCGGGAAGAGCCGGTTGTCGGAGAGCATGGCCAGGGGCAGGAAGTAGTTGTTCCACGACGCGACTGCCGAAAGGAGCAGCACGGTCACCACCGCGGGGCGCATCAGCGGAAGGGCGATCTGGAGGAACGTCCGCACCTCTCCCGCGCCGTCGACCCGCGCCGCGTCGAGAAGCTCGTCGGGCACCGCGTCGCGGGCGTACACGTGCATCAGGTAGACGCCGAACGGGTTGAGCAGCGACGGGAGGATCACCGCCCACACCGTGTTCGTCAGGCCGAGCCGGGAGAACATGATGAAGGTGGGGATGACCAGGGCGGTGGCGGGCACCATCAGCGCGCCGAGCACGACGGCGAAGCTGAAGCGCCGCGCGGCGAACCGGTACTTGGCGAACCCGTAGCCGGCCATGACCGCCAGGACCGTGGCGCCGATCCCGCCGGCGATGGCGTACAGCGTGGAGTTGAGGATCCACCGCAGGTAGATGCCACCGTCGTAGGTGAAGAGCTGCCTGAGGTTGCCGAGGTAGTCGATCCGGTCGGTGAACCAGAGGGTGTTGCCGCCACCGAACAGGCCCGGCGCGTCCTTGGAGCTGTTGACGATGACCCACCAGAACGGCACGAGGAAATAGATCACCAGGAAGCCGAGGAGGATCTGCAGAGGAAGGTAGTGCTGCGGGCGGCGGGCGCCTGCGCGGACGCTGGTTTGGTCGGCCATCTAGAGGAAGCTCCTCCGCTTGCGGGTGAAGAACAGGAAGGCGTACACGCAGATGAACACGATGCCGCCGAGGGCGAACGAGATCGCCGACCCGTAGTTGAAGTTGGCGAGCGAGAACGCCTGCTGGTACGCGTACATGTTGGGCGTGAAGTCGGTCCCGATCGTGCCCGCGGCGAGGTAGCGCAGGATCTGCGGTTCGTTGAAGAACTGCAGGGTGCCGATGAGCGAGAAGACCAGGATCAGGATCAGCGCGGGGGCGATCAGCGGGATCTTGATGCGCGTCGCGATCTGCCATCGTCCGGCGCCGTCCATCCGCGCGGCCTCGTAGAGCGTCGGGTCGACTCCCTGCAACGCCGCGTACAGGATGATCATGTAGTAGCCGGCCCACTGCCAGGTGACGACGTTGAGCAGGCCGTAGAAGATCAGGTCGCTGCCCAGGAAGTCGGGTGCGGTGGCGCCGAACAGCCCGAAGATGTCGGTGAGCGGGCCGAAGCCCTTGCTGTAGAGGAACCCCCACATCACGGCCCCGATGACCGTCGGGATCGCGTACGGCAGAAAGATCATGAGACGGGAGAAGCGCGCGAACAGCGTCGTCACCGCGTCCAGGATGAGGGCCAGCACGAGCGCGATGCCGATCTGCAGCGGGATGGAGACGAGCGAGAAGCGGAGAACGAACCACGCCCCGGACAGGAAGCTCGGGTCGGTGAACGCCTTCACGTAGTTGTCGAAGAGGACGAAGCTGGTGCCGCCGATCAGCTTCTTCTGAAAGAGACTGAGGTACAACGCGTACGCCAGCGGCGCGATGAGGAACGCCAGGAAGACGACCGCGAACGGCCCGACGAAGAGCCACCCCATCAGGTGCTCGCGGAGGTGCACCTTGCCACGGATCTTGGGCGTCTCGTGCTGACGACGCCGTGCGCGCTTCTCGGTCAGGAGTGTCATCTTTGGTCTCCGGGACGTGGACGCTGAGGGGGTCGTGGGTGGGCCGCGCCGGCGCCGGCGCGGCCCACCCCTCCGGTCACTGAACGGTGAAGCCCTGTTCCTTGGCGTACTTCGCCACGTCCTCCTGGAGCTTGTCGGCAGCCTGGGAACCGGTGACCGAGCCCTTGATGACCTCGCTGACCTGCTTCGTCATGGCGTCGAGGTAGTACTGGCCGAAGGGCGCGTAGGCGACACCCTTGTAGGCCTCGGCGGCGGGAAGGTAGACCTCCTTGTTCGCCTGCTGGCCGTCGAAGAACGCCACCTTCAGGTCGGCGAACGCCGGATCCTTGAGCGCCGTGAGGTTCAGCGGGAAGATGATCTGGTTGGTCCAGCCGTCGGTGAGTGACTCCTTGTCGGCGTAGAGCCCGTAGGCGACCTTCGCCGCCAGCTCCGGCTTCTTCGCCTGCTTGGTCACGGAGAAGGCCGACCCACCCCAGTTGACCTGCACCGGGTTGGCCGGATCCCACTGCGGCAGCGGCGCCACCGCGAACTTGCCGGTGTCCTGGCCCTTACCGACACCCGCGCCGGTGAGGTAGCCGGGCGCCCAGGCCGCCGAGATGTACGTCGCGTACTTGCCGTTGATCACGCCGGAGATGTACTCCGGGGTGAACTGGTCCTGCGTGCCGACCAGGCCCTTCTTGGCGAGGCCGCCCCAGTAGTCCAGCACGTCCTTGGACGCCTGGTCGTTGAGCTTCACGCCTATCGACTTCGGCTGCGCCGGATCGAAGGTGAAGGGCGAAGCGCCCTTCTGGATCTGCAGCGCCATCAGGACCGCCGGGACGTTCGCGCCGAGGTCGCCGAAGAGCGGGCCGCCGGCGTCCTTCACCTTCTGTGCGGCCTGCTCGTACTCGGCCCAGGTCTTCGGCGGGGTGATCTTGTACTTGTCGAAGATGTCCTTGCGGTAGATCATGCCCATCGGACCACCGTCGACAGGTACGCCGTAGACCGCGTCGCCTACCGACACGTCCTTCCAGGCGCCCTCGCCGTAGTTGGCCTTCACCGCGTCGTAGCCGTACTGCTTGATGTCGACGAGCGCGCCCTGGATCTGGAACGTCGGGATCCGGTCCGCCTCGACCATGATCACGTCGGGCGCCCCGGTGCCCGCCGAGATGGCCGTCTGGAACTTGTCGTACTCGTCGCCGCCCTGCCCGACGTTGGTCCAGCAGACCTGCACGTCGTCGTGCTGCTTGTTGAAGTTGTCCACGACGAGCTGGGTGTTGGGGTACCAGCCCCACATCGTCACGACCGGCACGTTCTGCTTCGTGATGGTGTTCGTGCAGTTGCTCGCGTCGCTGCCGCCCTCGTCGGAGGAGCAGGCGACCAGGCCGCTCCCGGCCGCGAGCATGGCCACCGTGGCGAGTAAGCGTCTTCTCTTCATTGAGATTGGTTCCCTTCGGAGGTGGCGGTGCAGAGGCATCCATGCGCCGGCGGGCGCCACCGGGGCAGGAGACCCCTGCTCCCGGTGGCGTCGCGGGGTAGGGGCTCCTAGCGCTTGAACAGACGCGGAGCCAGGTCGATGAGGTTCTTCTGCCACACGTCCCAGCCGTGCGGCCCGGGTGTGACGCCGTCGAACTCGTAGCGGATACCGAGGGTGTCCAACGTGGTCAGCGACGCCAGGAAGCTCGGGTAGACGAAGTCGGTCCGGTCGCCCACGTACAGGCGCAGCATCTTCGTCCCGTTGTTGATCGCGGCCACGTCGACGCCGGTGCCGCTGCCGAATCCGGCCGAGAGGGCCGCGACGTACGCGAACTCCCCCGGGTAGGCCCGCAGGACGCCAAGCGCCTGCCCGCCGCCCATCGACAGGCCGGCGAGGGCCTGCTGGGACGGATCGCTGGAGATGTGGTAGCGGGCACGGGCCATCGGCACGATGTTCTCCAACAGCTCCCGGTTGAAGTTCGACGAGTTGCCGTTGCCCATCACGACGACCATGGGCGTGAGGTCGCCGTCGAGGAACTGGTTGTCGAGGATCTGCTTGGCACGGCCCATCTCGACCCAGTCGGTGTAGCTCTGGCCGCTGCCGTGCTGGAGATAGAGGACGGGGTACGGCTGTGCCCGATTCGGGTCGTACCCGGGTGGGGTCCACACCAGCGCGGTGCGGTCCTGACCGGCCACGGTGCTCGGGTAGGTCATGCTCTCGACGGTTCCGCCCCGACCGGCGGGCACGTCCGACAGCAGTCGGGCGCCCGGTCCCGGGAGGAGGAAGGTGCTCCACATCGGTTCGGAGGTCACAGTGGTCGGGTTCGAGGTGTCCTTGACCGCGACCCGGTCCACGATCAGCCGGTAGTAGTAGAACCAGGGCTTCAGCGGGCCGATTGTCGCCCGCCACCGGTCGCCGTCCCGCGTCAGCGGCACGCGCAGCCAACTGCCGCCCGGCGCGATGTTGGCCCACACCGTGACGTGCTGGGCATTCGTGAACTCGGTGGTGGTCTCGAAGGTGACGAACCCGCCCTCGCTGACGAACGGCGTCGGCGTGGTGCCGGCCGGCGGCGGGGTGAACTCCCGCCGCAACGGCTGGTGACCGGGGCTGGGCCGGTGGTCGGACACGTGCTGGAACAGCCGCGGCAGGAAGTCGGCCAGGTTCTCCTGCCAGGTGGTCCAGTTCGCGCCGCCGTCGGGGTTGACCCCGTCGAACTCGAACCGGACATCGGCTCGGTCCAGCGCCTTCATCAGCCGGTAGGTGGGGTTGTACGCGGGATCGGTGACGTTGCCCGTGTAGAGGCGCAGCAGCTTGACGCCGCGGTTGGTCGCCGTGGCGTGCTTCCGGTCGATCGCCGGCGCCGACGTGCCCGAGAACGATCCGACGTAACCGAACTGACCAGGCTTGGCGAGCGCGGCCCGCAGCGCCTGCGTGCCACCGTCGGCCACTCCCGCGATCGCCTGGTGTGCCGGATCGCGGAGGACCCGGTAGGTGTCGGCGACCGCCTTCCGGAGGTCCGTCAACTGCCTGTCGTCGGCATCGCTGAGCACGACCACCATCGGGCGCATGGCGCCGGCGGCCGAGAGGTTGTCGAGGATCTGCTTGGACCGACCGAGGTCGAGCCAGTCGGTGGCGGCAGCACCGGCGCCCGACTGGAGGAAGAGGGCGGGGTATCCCTTCGGTCCCTTGGCCGCGTATCCCGGCGGCGTCCAGACCAGGGCGGACTGCTGAGCGCCGCCGGTCCGGTAGGTGAGCGTCCCGATCGCACCGCCGGTGCCGGCGGGCGCGTCGACCAGCCAGCGCGCCGAGTCACCCGCGACCAGGAAGGTGCTCAGGAGCGGGTGGGACGCGACGCTCGTGCTGTTCGTCGGGTCCTTGATGGTCTTGGTGTCGTCGGCGGTGAGCTGGTAGTGGTAAAGCCCCGGCGCGAGCGCGCCGAGCACACCTGACCACACGTCGCCGCGACGGGTCAGACCGAATTCCGCCCAGGTGGCGGACGGACCGAAGTTGCCCTCGACGACTACCTGCGAGACGGTGCCCAGCTTCTCCTGGACGTACGCCGCCGGAACGGTGAACGAGGCGTAGCGGTCCTGGGAGACGTCCAGCCACGGCGTGTCGGCCGCCGCGGGTTGCGGGGCGAGCAGGGCCGCCGCGAGGGCGATGACTACGGCCGTGAACGCCGCCGAGACCCGCCGGCGTACGCCCGGACGGCGTAAGCGCCCGTGATAATGTTCGGTTGTCACGCTCCACTCCTTTCATGTGCCGGCAGCGGATGCGACCCGCTGGCCGGCTCAACTCATCGGTGGATCTCGCCGTGCGTGGTGCGTGCACCTCCTTCCCGCTCCTGCCACGGGTGCGAAAGTTCTCACGGTCGTGCCGCGCTCGTCGGTGCTGCGGTCGAACCGCGGACCACGAGGCTGGTCGGAAGCACTATCTGGTGGGGGTCGTCCCACTCGCCGGTCACCAGTGACTTGAGCATCCGCGCGGCTTCGTACCCGAGCTGGTACATCGACTGGTCCACTGTGGTCAGACCCGGCTCGGTCAGCGCCGCCTCCGGGATGTTGTCGAACCCGACGACGGACAGGTCCCCGGGGACGGAGAGCCCCATCTCCCTGGCGACCTCCAGGACCTTGAGGGCCATCCCGTCGCTCGCCGCGAAGATCGCCGACGGCGGGTCCGCGCGTTGCAGCAGGGCACGCGCCAACGGAGCTGCCGACTCGGGGTTGAAATCCCCCCTGCCGATCAACGTCGGGTCGACCGGGACGCCGGCCGTGGTCAGCGCGGCCCGGTAGCCCTCCTCACGCGACCACGCCGAGGCCAGGCTGTCGCGGCCCGCGATGAACCCGATGCGCCGATGACCCAGGCCGAGCAGGTGCTCGACAGCGGTGGTGGCGCCCACGAGGTTGTCGGCCGTGACCGAGGGCGCCGTCGAACCTCGCACCGGGTCGATGGCCACGACGGGTGTCCGGCTGCGCACCTCGCCCCAGGGCGTGACGACGATGCATCCATCGGTGAGCGTGCCCGACAGCCGGGTCAGATGCCGCTGCTCCCAGCCCTCCGAGTACGACCCGTAGAGGTCGCTGTTGGCGTAGATGATGAGGTCGAAGCCCGAGCGACTCAGAGCCTTCATGACCCCCTTGAGCACCTCCGCCGTGTACGACTGGAAGCTGTGCGCCACGAGGCCCAGAACATTGGTGCGGCTGCGCCGGAGGCTCGACGCCACCAGGCTCGACTCGTAGCCGAGCTGCTCGATCGCGGTCCGCACCTGGGCGATCGTGCCGGCGCTGACGCCGTAGTGCCCGTTGACGACGCGCGAGACGGTGGCGGTGGAAACGCCGGCGACCCGGGCGACATCACTCATCGTCACCGGCGCATTGGCTTCTATCATGCCGCTCTCTCTGGACTGCAATCGTTATCGGTTACGTTTCCAGGATGTTGCCAACGTAACGGACGACGATTACGAACACAAGACTCCTTCACCCGCACGCGAAGGCCGATCGGAAGGTCCTAACGGGACGTTCGCAGGGTGGACTTCCCGACTCGGTAACCGATGCGCAGAAGGCGAACGGTTGCCACTCCCGGCGGCCTGAGTGGATCGCCAATTCGCCTTGGCTCCACCCGATGACGACGTCGGGAACCATTCCCGGCCGCCGATGACCGATCACGACGCCGGAACGAGCGCGGGGCAGGCGACCCCCGCGTCGGTGCGCAGCCGCCCGACGCGAACATTGGTCACGGCCACCGTGTTCCCTGCCGCAAACGTGATCGGTAACGTTTACATAGATCGACAACGTAATCGACGATCATGGCGATGTCCAGAGCTCGCACCGACCCACCACCCCTCGGTCCCGGCACCGCGATCCAGATCCCGACGTCGGGAACCCCAAGCGAAGGAGCCCGCCCTGAACACCCACCCCCACCTCGCCGCGCTGCCGGTCCGACCCCGTCACCACCAGCAGGGAGGGCTGTCGTGAACACCGCGCGCCTGCTCCTGGACCCACGCCGACGCGTCGCGCCGGTGCCCCGCCGGCTCTTCGGCTCGTTCGTCGAGCACCTGGGCCGCTGTGTCTACGGCGGAATCTACGAGCCGGACCACCCGACCGCCGACGCGGACGGCTTTCGGGGCGACGTCCTCGCGCTCGTCCGCGAGCTGGGCATCACCACGGTCCGCTACCCGGGCGGCAACTTCGTCTCCTCCTACCGCTGGGAGGACGGCGTCGGCCCGGTCGACAAACGACCGGCCCGACTCGACCTCGCCTGGCACAGTCTGGAGACGAACGCGTTCGGGCTGGACGAGTTCATGCGCTGGGTCGGCAAGGCCGGCGTCGACCCGATCATGGCGGTCAACCTCGGCACCCGTGGCACCGCCGAGGCCGTCGACCTGCTGGAGTACGCCAACCACCGCGGTGGGAGTCACCTCGCCGACAAGCGTCGCGACAACGGTGCCGTCGACCCGTACGGGATCAGGCTGTGGTGCCTGGGCAACGAGATGGACGGCCCGTGGCAGGTGGGTCAGCGGAGCGCGACCGAGTACGGGCGGCTCGCGGCACAGACCGCGAAGGCCATGCGCCGTTTCGACTCGGACCTCGAACTCGTCGCCTGCGGCTCGTCGTACCTCGGCATGCCGACCTTCGGCAGCTGGGAGCGCGACGTGCTGACCGAGGCGTACGACGACGTCGACCTGATCTCACTGCACGCCTACTACCAGCCGGTCGACGACGACCTGCCCAGCTTCCTCGCCTCGGCCGAGGACATGGACACCTACATCGACGCCGTCACCGCCATCGCCGACTCGGTCGGAGCGATCCGCCGGTCGACCAGGAAGATCATGATCGCGTTCGACGAGTGGAACGTCTGGTACCAGTCCGCAGCTCCGTCCACCCCGCCGAGTGGGGAGGACTGGCCGGTCGCGCCGCCCCTGCTGGAGGACCACTACAGCGTGGCCGACGCCGTCGTCGTCGGTGGCCTGCTCATCAGCCTGCTCCGGCACAGCGACCGGGTGACCGCGGCGTGCCAGGCCCAACTGGTGAACGTCATCGCCCCGATCATGACCGAACCGGGCGGCTCGGCCTGGCGGCAGACCATCTTCCACCCCTTCGCCCGCACGGCCCGGCACGCCCGGGGCGCCGTGCTCGACGTGCTCCGCGACAGCAGCACGACGACCACCGACCGCTACGGTGTCGTCGACGCGGTCGACGCGGTCTCCACCTGGGACGACAGCACCGGTGAGATGACCGTGTTCCTCGTCAACCGGGTCCTCGACACTCCGGCCGAGGTGACAGTCGACGTGGCGGGCGCCCAGGTGGGCGGGATCATCGAGTGCGTCACCGTCGGCGGCGCCGACCTCGACGCCAGGAACACCGCCGACGGTCCGGACCACGCCGAGCCGCGCACCAACGACACGGCCCGGGGCAGCGGCGCCAGCGTCCAGCTGACGCTTCCGCAGGCGTCGTGGACCATGCTGCGGCTCCGCGCCACCGACGTGACCCCGTAAGCCACCCCGGCCGCGCTCCCCCTTGTTTTCACCCGGGGGTGCGCGGCCGGGACTTTCCCACCAAAGGGAGTACGTCAGCAGATCCGCGAATTGCGACGACGGCCACACCGGGTCGGCAGAATGGGATCTGGAAATCACGCCGACAACCATTCGGGCGTGCTTCGGCGACGCCGGTCGCGGAGTACCGCGAGAGAGCGGCGGACGCGATTATTCGACCGCTGGCGTCAACCTCCCGTCGACGCGTCGGGGAATGGCCGAATAGTCGTCGCGCAACTCCTCGGGAAGCACCCAGGCCGGGGCGTCCTGCCACGCCAACGGGCGGAGGAATCGTCGGATCGACGTGGCGCCCACCGACGTGTGCACGGCGTTCGTCGACGGCCAGGGTCCACCGTGGTGCTGGGCCCACGACACCCGTACACCTGTGGGGTAGCCGTCGAAGACGATGCGGCCCGCGCGGGCGGAGAGCACGTCGACCAACCGACGTACGACGTCGGCGTCGTCACCCGGGCCGCGATGGACGGAGCCGGTCAGCGACGGCGGGACGGCGTTCAGCGCGGCGTCGAGTTCGGCAGCGTCGTGATACCGGACCACGACCATGAGCGGGCCGAAACACTCGTCGGCGAGCTCGGCGTTCAGGCCCGGCAGGTCGACCTCCAGGAGCCTCGGTGCGGCGGTGAAGCCCGCACCGGGGTCGACCTGGGGCCGCGCCGAGACCCGGGCGCCGGCCCGCTCGAACTCCGTCGCCCGGGTCTCGTACGCGTCCCGGATGCGCTCGTTGAGCAGGACCGTGCCGCCCGACGTGGCGACCTTCTCCCGCAGCGAGTCGACCAGCCGGTCACCGCCCCGATCCGTCGGGATGAACGCCAGGCCGGGCTTGGTGCAGAGCTGACCGCCCGAGGCGGTGAACGAGGCGAACAGACCCTCGGCGATCTGGTCACCCCGGTCGGCGGCCGCGTCGGGCAGGACGACGATCGGGTTCACGCTGCTCAGTTCGGCGTACAGGGGAATGGGGTCGGGTCGTTCGTCGATGGCCGCCTGGATGGCGCGGGCGGCGTTGACCGAGCCGGTCAGGGCGGCCGCGCGGATCGCGGAGTGACGTACGAGCGAACGGCCGGCCTGCTCCCCGTACACGGCCGCGACGACACCCTCGGGCCCGCCCAGGTCGCGGACGGCCGAGGAGATCGCGGCGGCGGAGGCGTGCGAGGTCAACGGGTGGGACGGGTGGGCCTTCAGGACCGCCGGACAGCCGGCGGCGAGCGCGGCGGCCGTGTCACCGCCGGCGACCGAGAAGGCGAACGGGAAGTTGCTGGCTCCGAAGACGGCGACCGGCCCGAGGGGTACGAGCATCCGCCGCACGTCCGGGCCGCGTCCGAGCGGTGTGTCGGCGGCGTGGTCGATGGCCGCCTCGACGTACGCCCCGTCGCGCAGCACGTCCCCGAACATCCGGAACTGGACCGCGGCCCGGGTGAGTTCCTGGTCGAGCCGCGCGTGGGCCAGCCCGGTCTCCGCCTCGGCGGCGGCGACCAGGTCCACCCGACGGGCCTCCAGCGACGCGGCGATCGCGTCCAGCAGGTCCGCCCGCCCGAGCCTTCCGAGGCCGGACAACCACCGCGTCGCCCGGGACGCCTGGCCGACGATCGTCTCCAGCCGCGCCTCGTCGGTCTCGGTGAGATCCGTCGCGCTACGTCGGCCGTCGCGCGGATCGACAGTCGTGACCACGTTCACAGCAGTCCTCTCCTCACCAGATTGCCCATCAGATCGCGGACGCCGAAGTGCCAGGGCTCGCACTCCTCCGCCTGCCGCACCCGGTTGACCAGGGTGCCGAGCGCCGGGCAGCTGATCCGTACCACGTCGTCGGCCTTGTGGGTGAAGCCCTCACCGGGGCGGTCCCGGTCCTGGATCGGCGCGAACATGGTGCCGAGCATCAGGGCGGCGCCATCCGGATAGTGGTGGTGCGGGCCGATCAACTGGCGCACCAGGTCCTCCGGGTCGCGCGACATCCGGGTCATCTCCGAGACCGCCTCCAGCAGGAAGCCGTCCACACCGCGGACCTCCAGTCGCACCTCCAGCTCGCGTACCCGATCCATTCCGAACCGGTCGTCGAAGAGCCGGATCAGGGGGCCGAGGGCGCAGGAGGCGTTGTTGTCCTTCGCCAGGGGAAGCAGGAGCGCCGAGCGGCCCTCGATGTCGCGCAGGTTCACGTCGTTGCCGAGGGTGGCGCCGACGATCCGGCCGCTGGACGCGACGATGAGCGTGACCTCGGGCTCCGGGTTGTTCCAGGTCGACGCGGCGAGGACGCCGACCTCGACGGCGGTGCCGACGGCGGAGAGAATCTGCCCCTTGGTGAAGATCTCGGCGTCCGGGCCGATCCCCACCTCCAGGTACTGGCTCCACATGCCCTCGGCGACCAGCAGACTCTTGAGCCGGGCCGCCTCGGCCGAGCCCGGTTTCAGGTTGTGCAGGTCGACACCGAGGTCGGCGAACATCCGTTGCCTGATGTCCGCCGCGAGCGCCAGGTCCCCCCGTGCCCGCTCCTCGATGACGCGTTCGATCATCGAGACGGGAAAGGTCACGCCTGCGGCCTTGAGCGCCTGGAGGTCGACCGGGGCGAGCAGCCAGGGCCGGCCACGGTCGCGCGTCGCGGCTCCGGTGTTGGCCAGGATCTCCCCGAAGTCGCCCAGCCGCGCCCCGTCGAGCCCGGCCACCGTCGCGGCGGGGTCGGGCAGCTCGCAGATGTCCCGGACCGTCGGGAAGCGGTGGCTGAGGTCGATGACCTCGCCGTTCCGGACGGCCACGGGCGTGGGGCCCTCGACGGTGGGGTCCCAGATCCGGCCGATGAGGACAGCGTCCGCATCGGCCGGCAACGCCTCCGCGGCCGTTCCGACCCAGTCCACGTCGGCGCCCGACCCTCGGGACTGTGGCACCGTCATGAGCCGCTCTCCAAAGAGTTGGCGTCAACGAATTAAATTGCAACGATCGTAGCGACATGTGCAACGGTGTCAAGTGGCGATTGCGCATTGCATCACGTCGATTGCACATGATGCAATGACAGCGACCGTGCTGCCCGTCGTGCGAGGGGAGACAGCCTTGGCACAATCGATACGCCGCGCGATCGACCTCATCCGTCGATCGGCCGAGCACCCGCTGTCCCTGACGGAGGCCGCGGACGTGCTCGGCGTCCACAAGTCCACGGCCCTGCGGATCCTGCAGACACTGGAATCGGCGCGTTTCGTCCGCCGGACGGGGGCGGGCACCTACGTGCTCGGCAGCGGGCTGATCGAGCTGTCCGAACTGGCGCTGGGCTCGATGGACCTGCGCCAGCCCGCCGCCGCGCACCTCCGTGCGCTGCAACGCGAAACCGGCCACACCGTGCACCTGGCACAACTGACCGGCGACGAGATCATCTACATCGACAAGGTGGACAGTCCGGCGTTCGACGCCGTCAAGCTGCCCTCGCGTATCGGGCGCGCGGTGTCCATCTACGCGAGTGCGGTGGGCAAGACGATCCTGGCCCACCTACCTCGCGAGGATCGCGACCGTCTCCTCTCGCACGTCGTCTTCGAGAGGTTCACCGACACCACCTTCACCGACCACGACGCCCTCGACGCCGAACTCGCCCACATCCGCGAACGCGGCTGGGCCGTGGACAACGGCGAACACGACGCGTACGTGCTGTGCGTGGCCGCGCCGATCCGGGATTCGCGCGGTCAGGTCATCGCTGCCGCCTCCATCACGGCGATCGAGGTCATCGCGAGCCTCGACCAACTGAAGAGCAACCTTCCGCTCCTGCTGGAGACCGCCAGCCAGATCTCGTACGAACTCGGTTACCCGCGGCCCGCCGCGAACTCGGACGGTGACGGCAGGTCCACGACCTGACCGCGCGCGGCCCGGGCGTCAACGCCCGTCGTTCCGGTCGACCGCCAGGGGGTGCCCTCGGACGTGGTCAGGCGCGGTGATTTCCGCGTTGGCGTACGCGAGGCCACTGACCAGGATCACCTCACCCGATCCGTCCGACTGCCCAGGCGTGGTTGTCGTCGTCGGGCACCGGTCGTCCCCAACGCGGCCCGACGCGGCCCCGCCCTGCCGACCCCGACCACCAGGAGGTCAACCGGCCGCACGGTAGACGGCGGCGCCCATCGGCTTGTCGACGTCCAGGTCCGTCGCCGCGGCAACCCGGGCGATCATCATGTACTGCCCGATCACCATCAGGAGTTCGACGACCTCGCGGGAGGAGAGCAGCCCGGTCAGCGCGGTGACGGTGTCGTCGGAGGGACGGACGTCGCGGACGACCTCGGTCGTGAAACGCAGGACGGCCCGCTGGTCCGGCGAGAAAGAGCCGGCCTCGATCTCGTCGCGCCCGAGCGCGCGGACCATCTCGTCGGTGGCGCCGGCGGAGCGGGCGATCGGCTCGTGCTGAACCCACTCGTACCTGACGTCGCTCAGCCCGGCGACTCGCAGGATCGCGATCTCCCGGAGCAGCGGGTCGAGGGCCAGGTCCTTGAGCAGCGCGCCTCCCCATCGCATCCAGTCCGGAAAGGCCGTCTCGGCGTGGGCCATGATGCGGAAGAAGTTCAGGGGTGCCGCGGCCTGCAGCGCCTCGCGGACCGGCGCTGGGGCGTCGGCGGGGTTCACGTACGGCAGACGACTCACGGTTTCCCCCTCAAAACCGGCAGATAGGGCGTCCCGCACCATATCCGATCCCGGTTGCGCTCGCCGCCGATCCGCTCGACGAGATCGGAGGTCGGGAGCGAAGATCCGCCGGCCGAGGTCCCGCGCGAGGGCCACGTGCGCGGCCCGCGGGTGGGCACCGAGATCCCGGATCCTCCGGCGCCGCCAGGCCCGCTGCGATGGTCGCGCCGACGACACGGCCGGTTCACCCGAGGTGTGGACGGCATCGACGACGCTGGGTGGTCGGACGATAGGCTGCGGGCGGCGTCCGACTGACCTAAGGGGAACGGGTGATAGGCGGAGCGGTTCGCGCGGTGGTCGCTGTCTGCGGGCATCCGGCGTGAGCGACGGGTTGCGTCCCGGTGACCCGGCCCGCCTCGGCGCGTACGAGGTGGTCGCCCGGCTCGGTGACGGAGGCATGGGCAGCGTCTTCCTGGCCCGCTCGCCGGATGGACGACGGGTGGCGGTCAAGGTCGTCCGCTCGGAATTCGCGCACGACGAGGAGTTCCGCGGTCGGTTCCGTAGTGAGGTGAACCGCGCCCGTCAGGTTCCACCCTTCTGCACCGCCGAGGTCGTGGACGCCGACCCGGACCACAACCCGCCGTACCTCGTGGTGGAGTACGTCGAGGGCCCCAGTCTGGCCCAGGTGATCCGGGAACGGGGGCCGCTGGGGGCCGCGCAGGTGCACAGCATCGCGGTCGGGGTCGCCACCGCGCTCACCGCCATCCACGGTGCCGGGGTGATCCACCGGGACCTGAAGCCGGCGAACGTCCTCATCGCGCCGGGTGGGATCAAGGTCATCGACTTCGGCATCGCCCGGGCGTTCGAGGCGACGAGCCAGCACACCCGGACCAACCAGGTCGTCGGGACCGTCTCGTACATGGCTCCGGAGCGGTTCGACGCGACGTTGGGCCGTCCGGTGGGCCCGGCCGCGGACATCTTCGCCTGGGGTGCCGTGGTCGCCCACGCCGCGACCGGCCGCAACCCGTTCGCGGGCGACTCCCCTACCGCCACCGCGATGCGGATCCTCACCCAGCCGCCGGACCTGGCCGGGCTCGGTGGGCCGTTGCGGGAGTTGGTCGCCCGTGCGTTGGAGAAGGATTCCGCTGCCCGGCCCACCGCCCGGGAGTTGCTCGACGGGTTGTTGACCGCGGCGGACCCGGGGGGTGCCGGCGGGCCGGCCGCACGCCTGGGCGCGACGCCGACGGCGGTCGTGTTGCCCGCGGCCGGCGGCACCGGCCAGGGCCGGCCGACGATGCCGCCGGGTCCGGCCACTGCCGGTCGCACGGGCTCGCGCCGGCGTGGCTGGCCCACCATGCTGGGGGTGACCGCCGCGGTGATCGCGGTGGTGGTGCCCGCTTCCCTGTTCGGCCCGAAACTGCTGGGCGGGCGGTCCACACCCGAGCGGGCCGGCTCCACGGTGACCGGCAGCCCGGCACCGAGCGGGCCGGCGACCACCGCGTCGGTGCTCGCATCGCGAACGCCGGCCGCCTCACCGTCGGCAAGCGTCGACCCGACCGACGCCATGCTGGCCGGTAAGCGGCGAATCCTGCTGCACGTGGTGGAGATCGACCGTGACCTGTCGCTGCCGTCGCACGGCGAGCTCGAGGTAGGCAACGGCACCGGCAAGGACGCGCTCTTCGTGCTCGAACCGGTTGGCATCGACTACATGATCAAATCGGTGAACCCCGAGATCGCCCACCGACCCTGCCTCGGGGTCAAGCGCGACGGGGAGGGGAACAAGGATCTGGTGGGCGCCGAGTGTCGGCCGAGCGACGCGACCGTGTTCGCGCTGTCCCGCGAGGGCAGGGACGACAAGGGGCGCACCTCCTACGCCATTCTCAACGACGAGTACGGCGTGGTGCAGTGGAGCCCGACCAAGAGGGAGATCTACATCGAGTTTCTCGGTGACGCCCCGGTCGACACCACGTTCAGCCTGGTCGACCGAGGCGCGGTCTGACCCGCGCGCACCCGACCAGGCGGGCCGAACCGGCGCTGGTCGCTGAGCGTCGCGGACACCACACCGTCAGCGCAGCAGCGCCATCCGTTCGATGACGGAGTCGCGCAGCTCCGGTGGCCACGGGAACAACGGCGCCGCCACCCGGAGCTGAGCCAAGCCGTGCAGCCCGACCCAGAGCGCCGTCGCGTCGCCGAACGGGTCCGCGCTGGCCGACCGTCCCTCCGCGACACAGTCGGCGAGCGTACGCCGGAAGATCTCGAAGGCTCCCATGCCGAGCACGGCCAGCTCTTCCGCAAGGCCCGGGGCCCGCTCCAGGGCCTGCCCGGCGTCCCAGACCGCGCCGAACATCACCCGGTACTGCTGGGGCCGGCGTTCGGCGAAGGCCAGGTAGGCCGCGCAGACCGCGCGCAGCCGCTCGACCGGATCCGCGTCTTCCGGTGCGCCCAGCTCCTGCTCCAGGATGGTGAATGCACGTTGCGCGACCGCGAGCAGGATCGAGTCCAGGTCCGGGAAGTGGGGATAGATCGAGGGCGCGGAGATGCCTGCCTGCCGGGCTATCCCCCGCAGGGTCACGTTCTGCGGCGTGCCGTCCTCCAGGAGTTCCAGCGCGGCGTCGACGATCTCGTCGCGGAGCTGGGCACCCTGGCCGCGCTTGTTGCGGGCCCGCATTCTCGGTGTGGTCACCCCTTGACTTTACACCTGTTAGGCGAACGCGTAAGTTAACGGCTGTAAGTTGACGCTCGTTTCTTAGGGATGGAGTTCCCCATGACCGCCGCGACCACTACCCGAATCGACACCGCCGCCCCCGCCCACCGCAGAGACCTCGTCGGCCGCGGGCTGGCGGCCTTCGCATCCCTCGCCACCGCCGTCGCGTTCGTCAACGGAGTGCTGCTGACCATCAACGCCAGCGACGATCGCCTGTTCATCGAGGGCTGGCGGGTCTCCAGCTTCGGCATCTTCGCCGCGCTCTTCGCCCTGCTCGCGCTCCGGCCACGTCAAACGGCAGGCGTCTGGGAGATCCTGCTCGCCGGCAAGGCCGCTCTCGTCGTGTTCGGGGCGCTGATCGGAGACGTCCCCGAGGCACGCCTGTCGGCAATCGTCGACTTCGGGCTCGTCGCCGTCGTCGCGGCGGCCTACGTGCTCTGCCGCGGCTGGTTGGCGTGGCGTCCCGCGACCACCAACCCCGCCCGATGACGGAGACGACCATGGCTCCACCTCGCCACCCCGTACTCGGCACAACCACGCAGCGGGCGCGCCGGATCGCCCGTCCCCGTCGTCCGACGGCGGCGGGCGATCCGAGTCTCCAGTATCGACAGACCGGAGCCCTCCGGTGCGGGGCTGCGCGGTTCCTAGACGCGGGTGACGCTCACGCCGCCGAGCCTGATCCCATACATGGAACAAGCAGGTACGGGTCAGCGGCCCGGCAGGGTGGCCAGTGCCAGGTTGGGATCGACCCCCGTGGTGTACGCGGCGCTGAGCACGTAGAGGGTGCGACCGCGCACGGCCACCGAGGTCGGGTTCTGCAACCCCTCGGCGGCGGTCAGCAGCGTTCGCGCACGGCCGGCCGCGTCGATGCTCACCACCGTGTTCGGGCCGTTGAGTGTGGCGATCACCTGCTGGTCACCGGCGCCGACGAACGTGAAGTCGTCGATGCCGACCAGGCCTGTCGCCGCCACGCGGACAGGTCCGGGACGGCCGTGCCGCACCGGAATGCGCAGCAGCGTGCCGTGGTCCAGGTTGGTGGCCCAGATCGCGTCGGCGCGTACCTTGATGCCGTTGGCACCGAGGAAACCCGCCGCGGCCAGCTCGGGCGCCGAGGACCAGACCTCGACACGGCCGCCGTCCAGGGGGACCGTCGAGATCGTGCCGAGTACCGAGTCGGTCAGGTAGAACCTCTTCGCCTCCGCGTCGAACGCCAGGCCGTTGGGGAGCCCGTCGGCAGGCAGGGCGGCGATGCGGTGCGGGGCCCGGCCGGGGCGTAGCCGGTACAGACCTGTGGAGGCGGCGTCGCCGCTGGCGTACAGGAAATAGAGGGTGCCGTCGGTCATGCGGACGATGCCCGTGGTCAGCGCGAATGCGAGCACCGGCGTATTGACGCCGCCATCGGCGGGGGCGGGCAGGGTAGCCAGGATCCGCGTCCCGCCGGACGGGGTGACCGCGGCGACCTGTCGGGAGGCCGCGAAGGTGACGTAGGCCGTACCATCCGGGCCGACGGCGACGTTCTCCGGCATCTGTCCCTCGGTCAGGTCGAAGTGGTTCGCGATCCGCGCGGGCGCGGCCGACGCTCGGGCCGCCGCGGTAGCGGCCGGCACGGCGCTCGACGGTACGACCGTCACGACGCCGATCCCCGCTGCTGCGACGGCGATGGCGAGGGTCATCGTTCTCTTACGCATTTCTGTCCCTACTCACGGTGTTGTTGATGGGCGGGAAAAGGGCGCGACGGGCCGGGCGCTCCGTGCGGAGCACCTCACGTCGAGCCGATGGGGACGGCGCTATTCGCGCCTGGCGAGCGGCTGTGGAGCGCCGGCACGGGTGGTGACGGCGCCGTGCACGAGCAACGTCATCGCGGCGTGCGATGCCGAGCCGGGTTCGGTGGTGGCGACGACGACGCTCTGACCGTCCTCGGTACGCAGGGTCTGCTGCGTCACGTCCATGGCGCCGACCAGCGGGTGACGCATCTGGTAGACCGCGTCGCCGCCGGCCTTCACCCGGTGGTCGGCCCACATCGTGGCGAACTCCGGGCTCCGCACCGTCAACTCGCCGACCAGCGCGGCCATCAGCGGGTCGTCCGGATGCTGCCCGGAGGCCATCCGGAGCGTCGCCACCACCGCGCGGGCCTTGCTGGGCCAGTCCGCGTACAGGTCGCGGGTGTGCGTGTCCAGGAACACCAGCCGTGCCATGTTCGGGTACTGGCTCGGCCGCTGGAGGATCTCCGGTGCCAGGTGGCCGGCGAACAGGGCATGACCTGCGGTGTTCCAGGCCAGCACGTCGGCGCGGCGACCGAGCACCACCACAGGTACGTCGCCGAGCGTAGCGACGAGCTGACGTACCGCCGGGCTCACCCGCTCCGGAGCCGGGCGACGCACGGCAGGCCGGCGGCGGGTCCCGGCCGCCAACTCGATCAGGTGGCGACGTTCCGCGTCGTCGAGCCGCAGCGCCCGGGCGAGCGCGTCGAGCACCTCCGGTGAGGCGTTCACGGCCTGACCCTGCTCCAACCGCGAGTAGTACGACACGCTCACCCCGGCCAGCAGCGCCAACTCCTCCCGGCGCAGCCCTCGAACCCGGCGCCGCTCCCCGTAGGTCGCCACGCCGGTGTCCTCCGGCCGCAGCTGGGAGCGCCGGGCCTGGAGGAAGTCACCGAGCTGTCCTCTCGCGTTCATGACTCGAAGTATCACCAGCCCTGCCCACGCCAACCACTCCCCACCAGGGGTAGGCACCGCATGGCGAGGCAGCCCGTCCGTGCCGGCACGACTCCCCGAGCCAGTCGCCGGTGGCCAGGTCACCGTCGATGCCCTGGCCACCGACCGTCAGTGCGGTGGTGGCACGCGCCCCGTCATTCGACGATCCGCGCCGCTCACCCGCGCTCGCCGCCCACCGCCGGTTTCGCGGCGGCGGGCGGAAAGCGTTCCGCGAACGTGCGGTACACGGGTGTTCCCGGCGCGCTGTCGAGGATGGCGAACACGACGTGATCGAAGCGATCGACCTCCCGCAGCGCGCCGGCGAAGGCGTCGGCGACCGTGGCGGGATCGTTGCGGAACACGCCGCATCCCCACGCGCCCAACACCAACGTCCGCTGTCCGTGCGCGGCCGCGACCTCCAGCACTCGGCGTGCACGTCGGGCCAGCACCGCCGGTACGTCCGCACCGTGGTCGGGCTGGTTGGAGAGGATCGCGCCCAGGTTCGGCGCCGCGGCGGTCAGGAACGACGTCGTGTACGGCTGGTCGAGCAGATCGCCCCTGTCGTCCCGGAAGACCAGCACGTCCGGGGAGAAGATGACACGGTCGCTGTACCGCAGGTCCCGCTGTTCGCGGTGGAACGCGTGGAACTCCGGGGCGGCGAGGAGACACGGGTACAGTGCCGAGGAGCGGGCGATGCTCTCCTCCTGCGCCTTCGCTCCGCCCAGGAACCCACCACCCGGGTTCTTGGCCGAGGCGAACACCAGGCAGGCCGCTCCGGGCGCCAGCCGACGGGCCGCCTGCAACGTCGACTCGTTCGTCACCTCCACCCGGCCTGCGCCGGGCTCGGCGTTTCCCGCCGCGAGCACCTCGCCCGGCAGGTGGAGACGAGTGCCGGCGACCGCGGCACGTACCATCTCGCCGATGCCGACCTCGTCGCCGGCGGCGTTGCGATAGCGACCCGAATCAGCGATGGCGACCGTCTGCCGGGCAATCTCGCGAAGGCGACCGCTCACCCGGCGGACCCGTCCGCGTGACGACAGTCGTTCACCATGATGAGCAAGCTAGGCAGTCCCGCCCCGACGGGCAAGCGGGTTGGTGCGCGACTTCTCGGGCGCACTGGCGCAGCCGCGATACCGCTGGGGATCCCACAACGCGCGTCGCCGCCCTGGCACTTGTGCCCGAGCAGGGAAAAGCGAGATCATCACGCATGCTCGACCCCTCCCCCGAGGACGACGGGACTGCACCGACCGTCTCCACGCCGCAGTTCGTGGGCCGTGATCGGGAGATGGCGGCGCTTCGCGGCGCCCTGGCCCGCCCACCCGCGATCGTGCTGGTGGAGGGCGAGGCGGGGATCGGGAAGAGCCGACTGCTGCGAGAGTGGCTGGCCGCGCCGGAGAGGCGCACCGCCCTGGTGTCGGTGTGCCCACCGCTTCGCGAGTCGCTGACGTTGGGGCCGATCGTCGACGCGTTCCGGGGCATCGACCGCCCGGTGTCGCGCCTGCGGCTGACCGAGCTCGCGGGTGCGTTGCAGCCCCTGTTCCCGGAATGGTCCGCGGACCTGCCACCGGCACTGCCGCCCCTGGACGACGCGAAGGCGGCACGGCATCGCCTGTTCCGCGCCCTGGACGAGCTGCTGCGGGCCCTGCGTGTCGACGTGCTCGTGCTCGAGGACGCGCACTGGGCCGACGAGGTGACCCTGGAGTTCCTGCTGTTCGTCACCTCCCGACAGCAGTCGCACGGGCCAAGCCTCGTGATCTCCTATCGGCCGGAGGAGGTGGACGACGGATCGCTGTTGTTGCGGCTGACGTCCCGGTTGCCTGCTGGCGTGACCCAGCTGAGGATCGCCCTGGCACCCATGCGAGCCGACGACACGGCGGCGCTGGTGTCCTCGATGCTGGACGGCAACCCGATATCGCAGGAGTTCACGACGTTCATGCACGAGCGGACCGGCGGTGTTCCGCTGGCGCTTGAGGAGTCGGTCCGCCTGATGTGCGACCGCGCCGACCTCGTCTTTCGCGACGGACAGTGGGTACGGCTGAAGCTGCGCGAGCTACAGGTGCCGCCGACGGTGCGCGACTCCACCCGGGAACGGGTGAGCCGTCTGTCGCCGACGGCGCAGCAGGTGTTGCGGGCCGCGGCCACGTTGGCCGAGCGGTCCTCGGTGGCCACGATCGCGATGACCGCCGGCCTGTCACCAGCCGCGTGCTCAGGAGCTGTCGCGGAGGCGGCCAGTGCCGGTGTCCTCGACGGCGACGACCGCGGCCGGTGGCGGTTCCGGCACGTGCTGGCCGCGACGGCCGTCTACGAGGCGATCCCGTTGACCGACCGCAGACACTTCCATTTGCTGGCCGGCCGGGCCCTGGAGCACGTTCATCCGCCGGCGGTGGCACGCCTTGCCCACCACTTCCGCGAGGCGGGCGAAACCCGTTCCTGGGCGCGGTACGCCGAGCAGGGCGCCGAGCTTGCCATGGCCTCGGGTGACCACACCAAGGCGGTCGACCTGCTTGTCGATCTGATGTCGCGGGCCGTGCTGCCGCCGGTGGATCGGGCACGGGTCGCGCGCATCGCCGGAGTCGCCGCACTGGGCCGCCGTGAACCGGTCGACGGGGTCTACCACCGCGTGATCCGTACTCTGCGCTCGGTGTTGGAGACCCCCGGCCTCTCCGCCCGGCAGCAGGCCGAGATCCGCAACCCCCTGGGCCGGCTCCTCATCACCGGGGGCGAGGCGCAGGCCGCGCTCAGCGAGCTGGAGCAGGCGGTGGCCAACCTCGACCATGACCCGGTCGAGGCGGCTCGGGCGATGACCTACCTCGGCTGGGCCTACGCGGGACCGTGGCCGGCGTCGACGCATCGACGTTGGCTGGATCGCGCCGCTGAGCTCACCGCCGAGTTCGACTCTCCCGCGGAGCGGCTCAACCTGGCCGGCAACCGCGCCGCGGCGCTGCTCATGCTCGGCGAGGAGGAGGCCTGGGACGTCGTCGCCGACCTGCCCGTCGACGGCGCGACCGCGGCGGAGCGTCTCGACGTGGCCCGCATCCACGCGAACATCGGGACCGGCGCGCTGATCTGGGGTCGGTACGCCGACGCGGAGGAACACCTCGCCGTGGCCCTGCGCCTCGCCGACGCCGAGCAGGCGTTCCGGTTGCACCACAACGTCCGACTCGAACAGGCCAACCTGGCGTGGCTCACCGGTCGCTGGGAGGGCCTCGCGGAGCGGAGCGCGGCACTCGCCGACGCCGACCGCGACCGACCGGCGCACTATCTCGGCAGCATTCGCCTCGCTGCCCGGCTGGCGGCCGCGGCCGGACGGCGGCGCGCCGCGGAGGAGCAGTTCCGACTGGTCCTCGAGGAGTCCGCCCGTCTCGGCGCGGCCGACGACACGATGGAGGCCGCCGCCGCGTTGGCCAGACTGTGGCTGACGGACGGAAACAGCGGCCGGGCACTGCAGATCACGAACGAGCCGATGGACACCGTCCGGCGCAAGGGCATCTGGATCTGGGCGACGGATCTCGTTCCCGCCCGGATCGAAGCGCACCTCGCCGCGGGCGACCGGAAGGCCGCCACACGCCTGGGCGACCAGTTCGCCAGGGGACTGCGCGGCCGTACGGCGCCCGCGCCTCGCGCCGCGCTCACGGTGTGCCGTGCCCTGCTGCTCGCCGCGGCCGGAGACCACGGCCGCGCGGCGACGGCGTGGGACCGGGCGGCGCGCGCCTGGAGCGCGTTGCCCCGCCCCTACGACGCCATGCTGGCCCGCGAGCGTCAGGCCGAGGCACTCGTCGCGCACGGCCAGTTCGACCAGGGCCGAGAGCTGCTGGCGACGCAGTACGAGCAGCTGTTCCGGCTCGGAGCGCGCGGCGATGCGGACCGTGTCGCGCAGCGGCTTCGCGAGCACGGCGCCGAGGTCCCGCGCCTGTGGCGCGGCGGCCGACGCGGGTACGGCGACGAACTCTCGCCTCGCGAGCTCGACGTGGTCCAACTGGTTGTCGCCGGCAAGACGAACCGCGAGATCAGCCGGATCCTGGCCAAGTCCCCGGCCACAGTGGATCAGCAACTGCGTGCGGCGATGCGCAAGTTGAAGGTGAGCTCCCGGACGGCTCTCGCGGTCAAGGCCGTGGAGGCCGGAGTGTTCGCAGAAGAGGACTCGCTCGACGACGCGTCGTGAATATTGACGTATCCGCTGGATAGCGAAGGTCACGCGTCCCGCCGAGCATGACTCCATGATTCATAGCCCCTGGGCGATGCATGCCTGAGCGACACGTCGCGCGTGACGACGCCGCCATCGAGCAGCAGCCGCCACCTGAGCCGCCCCGCGAGCCGCTCGTCAACGCTCCCGACGCCCATGACGCCGACGGTGGCGACGACCACATGAACCACGACCCCTACCAACCCCTGTAGGTCGAAGGACTCTCATGAGACTCAAAGCCCTCGCGGCTTCGCTTGCCGTAGCGGTCGGCCTGAGCATGATCCAGGCACCGCCGGCGTCCGCCGCCGAGCCGGATCCAGGCCCCGCCAACAAGATCGCCTCGAACCTGAAGGACCGCTTCCGCGCGCAGCCACAGTCCGACTTCTGGATCACGTTCGAGACCGGAGCCGACCTCGGGCCGGCGAAGAAGCTCACCGACTGGACCGCTCGTGGTCAGTTCGTCTACGACGCGCTGACCGCTGCGGCGACGAAATCCCTGGCCGCCGTCTCCAGCGACCTCGACCGGGCGGGCGTCAAGTACACCTCCTACCCGATCGCCAACGCGGTGCTCGTCAAGGGGGGTACCGAGAAGCTCGCCCTCAACGTGGCCTCGAAGGTGCAGGTCGCCGAGATCCACGCGACGCCGCAGGTCGCGCTTGTCGAGCCCGTGGACGAGAAGGTCCCCACTGACCAGGCTGCCCGCCCCGCCGCCGGAAAGAAGGCCGCCGAGGCAGGGGCCGTCACCTGGGGTCTGGACGCCATCCACGCCCCCGAGGCGTGGGCCATGGGCGCCACCGGCGCGGGCATCACCGTGTCCAACCTCGACTCGGGCGTCCAGTTCGACCACCCCGCCCTGACGAGCCAGTACCGCGGCACGAAGCCCGACGGCACCGTCGACCACAACTACAACTGGATGGCCACCCGGGGCACGTGCACGGGAGCGCCGTGCGACGACAACGGACACGGCACGCACACCATGGGCACCATGGTCGGTGACGACGGCGCCAACCACGTCGGCGTCGCGCCGGACGCGCAGTGGATCGCGACGAACGGCTGCTGCGACAGCACAGGCGTCGAGTCGCTGCTGCGGTCCGGCTGGTGGCTGCTCGCCCCGACCGACCTCCAGGGCAACAACCCCGACCCGTCCAAGCGCCCCCACGTCATCAACAACTCGTGGGGCCAGACCGTCGAGCACAACTTCGACGACTTCTTCCAGGCCATCGACGAGGCCTGGAGCGCCGCAGGCATGTTCAGCGTCTGGTCGTCGGGCAACACCACGCCGTACGCGGACTGCGACACCGTCTCCTCCCCCGGCTCCGCCACGAGCGCCTACTCCGTCGGCGCCTACTCGTCGGACGGCACGCTCGCGGCGTTCTCCCGCAAGGGCGAGGGTGAGGGCGGCCGGATCAAGCCCGAGATCTCCGCTCCGGGGGACGGTGTCCGATCGTCCTATCCGAACGACAGCTACGTCGAGATGTCCGGCACCTCGATGGCGGCGCCGCACGTCGCCGGGGCCGTCGCGGCGCTGTGGAGCTACGACCCGACGCTCATCGGGCAGGTCGAGGAGACCCGTCGCCTGCTCGGCGAATCGGCCGTCGACGTCGACGACACCGAGTGCGGCGGCACCGCCGAGATCAACAACAAGTACGGCGAGGGCCGGCTCGACCTCGTCCGCCTGCTGGAGCTCGCGCCCCGCAAGGGCGGCACCCTCACCGGTGTCGTCACCGCAGACGGCGCCCCGGTCCCCGCTGCCGAGGTGACGATCAGCGGGCCGTTCAGCCGGTCGATCGGCACCGACAAGGACGGCCGGTTCACGACGAACCTCCCGGTCGGCGACTACCAGCTCAGCACCAAGGTCTTCGGCTACCTGACCGCGACCGCCAAGGTCACGGTCACCCTCGGCCAGGACACCTCGGTCAAGCTGCCGCTCACGGCCGCCGTGCGGCACGACATCAGCGGCAGGGTCGTCGACGACAAGAAACGCCCCGTCCCGAACGCCGACGTGGCCGTCACGGACACGCCGCTGAAGCCGGTACGCACGGATGCCAACGGCGCGTTCACGATCACGGCTGTGCCCGAGGGCGCGTACAAGCTGGCCGTCAAGCCCAACGCCTGCTTCTCGCCCAGCACGGTCCCGCTGACCGTCGGCGCGCAGAATCCGTCGGCCGAGATCCCGGTCGGGCTCGTCGTCGACAAGGGCGGCTACAGCTGCGCCGTCTCCGAGGGCGAATACCTGCGCGGCACCGACCCGGTCGCGTTCGGCAGTGGCGTGTGGGCGACGGTGCAGCTGCCGTTCCCGATCGCGCTCTACAACGGCAGCCACGACAGCCTCGGCGTCGGCCTGCGCGGCGTGATCGCCCCGGACGGCGC
Source organism: Micromonospora lupini str. Lupac 08 (assembly GCF_000297395.2). GTDB lineage: Bacteria > Actinomycetota > Actinomycetes > Mycobacteriales > Micromonosporaceae > Micromonospora > Micromonospora lupini. Next base: position 4,753,741 of record NZ_HF570108.1, read on the forward strand.
CACCGGACCCGGCTACGGCGGTGCGGGCATCTTCCCGTTCTACGTCGAGACCCCCGTCGAGTTCGCCCCCGGCGGGGGCGTCTTCACGGCAGCCACCAAGGTCAACGGCGAGGACGCGTTCGTCGTCGAGTACCGCAACGCCAAGCTCTGGGCCTATCCGGACCGGACGGAATACACCGAGCCGGTCAGCTTCTCGGCCACGCTCACCCGCTCCGGCACCGTGATCTTCGGGTACGGTGACGGCATCGGGTCCGACGACCCGGTGACCGCCGGCGCGCACGCTGTCACCGGCATCCAGGGCTGGGCCGGCGTCGACGGCATCCGGTTCTCCGACAAGGCCCCGGTGCTGCGCGACGGGATGGTCGTCACCTACGACATGCCTGACTTCGGGTATCTCGACGCGACGGTCGTCGACAAGAACGACGGACAGCCGGTGGCCGGCGCCAAGGTCTCCTTCAGCAACAAGGACGGGCTCGTCGAGACGGTCACGACCAACGGGACCGGCGTCGTGCATCGCCAGCTTCCGGTCGGCGACTACACCATGACCGTCGACGCGCCGAACTACACGACCGCGGCGTACCCGTTCTCCCTCGACAAGCTCTACGCGAAGGCGACTATCGACGCGCGCCTGACCACGGGTGTGGCCGGGCTGAAGGCCGACGGCCTCGACGCCGTGTTGGGCACCGACCAGAACGGCGTGGGCTCGCTGACGCTCACCAACAACGGCTCCGCCCCCCTCACGTACGACCTGGGTGAGGCCGCGCGCCACCCCGAGCTCGACGCCGCCGGCGCCACCGGGCGCACCGGGAAGGGCGCGGCCAGCACGATCGACCTGGCCGCGTGGAAGGCCGGCGCGAGCGGTATGAAGCCGTCGAACGTCGACGGCAGGGCCGCGACGGCCAGCGCCGCGGAAGCACAGGCGGCCGCCAAGGTCGGTACGACCTCCGGCGGTGACGTCATCACCCGGATCGCCATCCCCGGCACGATCGCGGAGAAGGAGCCCTCCGGCGTCGGGTACGACGGCGACGTCTGGGTCCACGACTACAACGCGCGGACCAACACCGCCTACACGGTGACGGGCAAGCCGACCGGGAAGGTTTTCGACGCGGCGTGGAACCCCGCGTACCGGGCGTTCGACATGGCGCTGGACACCAGGACCGGTGACATGTGCCAGATGGAGGACAGCCCGGCCAGCTTCATCCACTGCTTCGACACCGACACCGGCAAGGAGACGAGGCAGATCAAGGGTGACTGGTCCACGCTTCAGCTGACCGGACTCGCCTACAACCCGACGCAGGACGTGTTCTACGTCGGCGGCCGGCAGAACGGCATGATCGGCACCGTCGCCGGCACGTCGCACGACAACCCGGGTGCGCTGCTGTCCTTCTGCTCCCCGCCGCTGCCCGAGGTGATGGGCCTGGCCTACAACCAGGCGTCCGACACCATCTGGTACACCGACCTCACCTCGAACCGGCCCACCCGCCTGCTCCAGGTCGACCCCGACGACTGCTCGCTGGTGAACGCGTGGTGGTTCCCCGGGCAGAAGGCGGGCCAGGGCGGCGGCCTCGAGACCGACTCGACAGGTGCGCTGTGGGCAGTGGACCAGGTCGCCGACGACGTCGTGCTCGTCGACGTCGAGGACGACCTGCTCACCGACCTGCCGTGGCTGTCGCTCTCCTCGACCGGCGGCAGCCTCGCCCCGGGCGAGTCGACGACGGTCAAGGTCTCGATCTCCTCGAAGGGCGCCAAGCCCGGAGTCCTCGGGGCGAACATCGTGGTGCGGTCCGACTCCGGACGTCAGTCCAAGACCTACGTCCCGGTGACGCTCACGACCACGAAGTACCAGGTCGGTGTCAACGCCGGCGGCGCGAAGTTCAGCGACGGCTCCGGCTACACCTGGTCGGCCGACCAGCCCGGCAGCAAGAAGGCGTGGGGCTACCAGGGCAAGACGACTGTCGCCGCCACGAACGCCGGGATCGCCGGCACGACTGACGACGCCCTGTTCCAGTCACAGCGCACCACTGCGGACAAGCAACTGTTCTACACGTTCCCCGACGCGCCCAAGGGCACCTACGCGATCGACCTCGGGTTCGCCGAGATCGACAAGGTGGCCAAGGGCAAGCGGGTGTTCGACGTCGTCGTGGACGGGGCGCTGACGGACTACGCGTACGACGCGGCCGCGGCCGTGGGGCCGAACGCCGCCGACTGGCGTAGGGCTGTCGTGCAGCACGCGGGCGGTCCGCTGACCGTGGAGCTGCGGGGCTCGAAGGGCCTGAAGGCCCCGAGCATCGCCGCGCTGCGGGTGACGCTCGACCCGCGCGCGGACGCGGTGGAGCCGGACCCCGAGCCCGAGCAGCCGGATCCGGGTCCGGTACCGGTGGCGCCCGCCGGCCGCTCGTACTCGATGAAGGTGACCGACGGGCTCTACCGCCAGGGCACCCAGGAGTCCGGGTGGCACGGCGACGACCTCTGCGGCGTGCTGTGGTTCGACTCCAGCTTCGTGTTCCCGTTCTACGACACGGCCTGGGACGGCGTGTGCGTGACGACGAACGGCACGCTGGCCTTCGACCGCGCCAGCACGTTGGGCAGCAACGCGGCACTCCCGTCGCCGTACCCGATCGACGCGATCTATCCGCTGTGGGACGACCTCATCGTCGACGACGAGGCGGGCATCTACTACGGCACGACGACCGTGGACGGTCTGGCGGCGCAGGTGATCGAGTGGCGCAACGTCGCCTTCTACGGTGACCAGACGGCTCGCGTGAGCTTCTCGGTCACCCTGATCGCCGACGGACGGATCCAGATCGGGTACGCCGACGGCGTCGGCGGCGACAACCCCCTCACCAAGGGCTCGTCGGCGACTGTCGGCGTGGAGAGCCTGACGCGCAACCCCGCCGGCCAGTACTCCTTCGGCCAGCCCGTCCTGAAGGCCGGCCTGGGTCTGGAGTACACCCTCCCGTCCGCGGGCACGATCGAGGGAACGGTCACCGACAAGAACGACGGCAAGCCGATCGCCGACGCGATCGTCAGGCTCACGGGGCCGAGTGGTGAGCGGGTCATCCCGGTCGACGAGAAGGGCCGCTGGAAGACCCAGGCGCTGGTCGGTGAGAACACGGTGCAGATCGAGGCGCCGAACTACGTCACCGCCAGCCACCCCGTGACCATCACGAAGAAGGACCAGGCCGAGGTCGTCGACACGGCGTTGACCACGGGCATCGCCACCGTCACCGGAGCCGACCTCGACTGGCTCCTCGACAAGGGCCAGAAGGCGACGGCCGACGTGACAGTCACCAACACCGGCTCCGCCCCGCTCGACGTGCGGGTCAGCGAGCAGAAGCGCACCAGCGACGGCGGACACGAGGCCGCCGACCTTGCCTGGCTGACCCTCACGGGCGCGGCCGCGACAGGCACGGTCACGCTCGCGGCCGGCACGTCCACCACGGTCACGGTGACGGCCGACAACGCCGGCATCACGCCCGGCGTGCTCGTCGGGGACCTGCTCGTGTCGTCGAACGCCGGTAAGGGCGAGGCCCAGTTCAAGCCGGTCCGCCTGGCGACGTCCGCCTACTGGAAGGGCGTCGACGCGGGCGGGTCGGGGTACGTCGACTCCGACGGCTTCTTCTGGGCGCCCGACCAGGCGCTCGGTTCGCGGGCCTGGGGCCACGTCGGCGGAAAGGTGGACACCACAAGGGCCGACATCGCCGGCACCGAGGACGACGCGCTGTTCCGCACCCAGCGGACCGGCGAGACGTTCACCTACGTGTTCAAGAACGCTCCCGCCGGCACGTACCGGATCGGCCTCGACTTCGCGGAGATCGACAAGGTCAAGGCCGGCAAGCGCACCTTCGATGTGCTCGCCGACGGCAAGGTCGTGCTCTACGACCACGACGTGCAGGCGACTGTCGGTGCGCTGACCGCGGACACGAACACGGTCACCGTCGAGCACGCCGGTGGCGACCTGAAGATCGAGCTTCGCCGCGACAAGGGCGAGAGCGACCCGATCCTCAATGCCCTGAAGGTTCAGCAGGACCCGCGCCTCTGAGCTGACCAACCGATTCACCAGCAGTGGTCAGAGCCTCCTCGGAAGAATTTCCGGGGAGGCTCTGACCACGAGTGTCGAGTCCCCGAATCCTCACGAGTGAGTGCGGATGATCGTCTTTCCGGTGATCCGCTCGGTGGGGTTGAGAGCGTTGACGGCGTCGTCGAGGTCCGCGACGTTGCCGATGTTCGTCCGCAGTCGCCCGTCCCGTACCCGCCCGACGATCTCCCCCAGTTGGGCGCGATCAGGCGTCACGACGAAATCGATCGCCAGGCCGTCGGCGGGTCGCGCCGCGGGCGGCCCGACGACGGACACCAGGGTTCCTCCGGCTCGAATCAGGCCCGCCGACCGCTTCCCGATGTCGCCACCGATGACGTCGAAGACCAGATCGACTCCACCGACGGCTTCGAGGGCGTCGTTCTCGAGGTCGACGAACTCCTGGACGCCGAAGTCGAGCGCCTTCGCACGGTCGGCAGCGCGTCCGGTGCCGATGACGTAGGCGCCGAACTCACGCGCGAGCTGCGTCACCATCGAACCGACTGCGCCGGCAGCGCCGTGCACGAGGACGCTCTGCCCCGTTCGGAGGCGGCCGTGCTCGAACAGTCCCTGCCAGGCGGTCAGGCCGGAGATCGGCAGGCTCGCGCCCACCGTGAAGTCGACGTCGCCGGGCAGCGGCGCGAGGTTGCGCGCCTCCACGGCCGCATACTCCGCAAGGGTGCCGTCGCGGGTCCAGTCCGTGAGGCCGAACACCCGCTGACTCACCGACAGTCCCGTCGTGCCATACCCGAGCGCGGTGACCACTCCGGCCAGTTCGTGCCCGGGGATCGACGGCGTCCGGTCACGGCCGAGGCGATCGGTCCAGGTCGAGGGCCACGCCATCTCGGTCGGGACGAACCCGGACGCATGAATCCGGACGATGACGTCGTTGAGGGCCGGTTCCGGCTCAGGCCGCTCCACAAGCGTCATTCCGGCCGTTCCGGCAGCCTGGTCCGTTACCACGATCGCCTTCATCAGATACCTCCCGTATCCCGCCCTCGTCTGCACCGGCCCGAGGAGCACATGTCCGTTTCCCAGCAATGGCGGCGACAAGCCTCGGCGCCGTGCCCACCCACCCCCACCCGGTGGCGGTTGGGGCGCGAGGGATGTCGCCCGACGTGGGTGGCGACGTCTGCCGAACCTCATGCCGACGGGCAAGTCGGGCACCTCGTCGCTACCGGAGGGCGCCCCGCTGGACGTCCCGAAGCTAGCGACGGTAAAACTGGTCTGTCAAGTCCAGTTGTGGGTCACGTGACTACTATCGTCGGGCGCGGGAAGTACCAGTTCAAGACTCGTCGACAGGGCGGCACGGCAAACCTCGATGAGACATGATTACTGGACCACAGAGTCCAGCGAAGGGAGAGACTGCGGGAATATGGCCGACCGGGAGAGTGTCTGCACTAGGCAGTGTCTTCAAAGGATCTTGGTATCGGATGATGTAGCGCGTGGGTCGTCGCTACGAGTTGTCTGACGTCGAGTGGGAAGCCCTGTCGAGGTATCTGCCGTCGGCGGTGACGGGTGGTCGGCCGCGGGTCGATGACCGGCGGGTGCTCAACGGGATCGTGTGGAAGGTCCGGGCCGGGGCAGCGTGGCGGGACGTGCCCGCCCGTTACGGGTCCTGGCAGTCGATCTACACCCGTTTCCGCAGGTGGGCCCTGGACGGGACGTTCGAGCGGATGCTGGCCGGAGTGCAGGCCGACGCGGACGCGGCCGGTGACATCGACTGGCTGGTGTCGGTCGACTCGACCATCGTGCGAGCCCACCAGCACGCTGCAGGCGCTAAAGGGGGCGCCGAGAAACGGACGAACCACAAGATCACGCCCTCGGCCGATCTCGAGGTGGACTGACCACCAAGATTCACCTC
>NZ_HF570108.1:4759779-4934535 GCF_000297395.2 Micromonospora lupini str. Lupac 08
GCCGACGGGGCCTAGTACTGCAACGGCAGTAGGCGAATCGAGTTCGACTCGTGTTCGTTGGTCCGACTGTGACGGATGTTGATGTCGATCGTTGGCATGGAGAGTTGGACCGGCTGCATGCCCGGATCGGGCCCAGGTTTCGGCGGTCGGAGCCGCGGCTGCGGGTCCGTCAGTACCTGTGTGGGCTGGTCTCTGGTCTGGGTCGTAAGAACGGCTGGACCTTGGCTGAGCAGGCCGGGGATGCGTCGCCGACGGGATGCAAAGGTTGTTGCGGTGGGCGGACTGGGACGTCGACGCGGTCCGCGACGATGTGCGGGACTACGTGGTCGAGCACCTCGGCGACCCGGCCGGAGTGCTGATCGTCGACGACACCGGGTTCCTGAAGAAGGGCACCCGGTCGGCCGGAGTGCAGCGTCAGTATTCCGGCACCGCCGGGCGGACGGAGAACTGCCAGGTCGGTGCGTTCCTGGCCTACCGCTCAGCGAAGGGCCACGCGCTGATCGATCGGCAGCTCTACCTTCCGGCGTCGTGGACCGATGACCGGGACCGGTGCCGGGCCGCGGGGATCCCGGACGCGGTGCAGTTCGCCACGAAGGTGCAGATGGCCCGGGAGATGCTGGCCCGCGCGTTGGATGCCGGGGTGCCGGTCGGGTGGGTGACGATGGACGAGGCCTACGGGCAGTCGAAATCGTTGCGGGTCGTGGTTGGAACACCGGGAGTGTGGGTTATGTGGTCGCGACCCGCCGCAACGACGACATGATCACCACCACGATGGGCACCTGCCGAGCAGACAAGCTGATCGCCGCTCTGCCGGCCCGGGCGTGGTGCCGGCTGTCCGCCGGCGCGGGCGCCCACGGCCCGCGCGAGTACTGGTGGGCGCGGGTGCCGGTGCGGATCTGCTGGCAACCCGGCCGGGGCCACTGGCTCCTGGCCCGGCGCAGCATGACCACCGGGGAGATCGCCTACTACGTCTGCTACGGACCCCGCCGCACCCGACTGCTCGACCTGGCCCGCATCGCGGGAGCCCGTTGGGCGATCGAGGAGTGTTTCCAGCAGGCCAAGAACGAAGCCGGCCTCGACGAATACCAGGTCCGCGACTGGCGAGCCTGGTACGCCCACATCACCCTGTCCATGGCCGCTCACGCCTGGCTGTCCGTGGCCCGATCCCTTACCGCAAAAGGGGATCCAGTCCCGGCGACGACATGATGATCGGCTACACGGTACCGGAGATCCGAAGACTGCTCACCGCACTCATAGTGCGATCAACCCACCCACCCGAGCACGTCTGGGCCTGGTCGCGATGGCGCCGACGACGCCAACACCAAGCCCGAACCTGCCACTACCGACGACACGGCTACCCCTGACCAACTGCCGTTGCAGTACTAGCGGGTCCGGTGCGCTCCACCTGACTCCGCAGTTCTGAGTACCCAGGTGACCCAGCACGACGACAGGCAAGGAGACGACGTGAACACCGAAAAGGCAATCCTCGCCGGCGGCTGCTTCTGGGGCATGGAGGAGTTGTTCCGCCGCCAGCCCGGCGTCGTGTCCACACGCGTCGGCTACAGCGGTGGCGACGTCCCGAACGCCACCTACCGCAACCACGGCACCCACGCCGAGTCCATCGAGGTCGTCTACGACACCGACCGGACCGACTTCCGCGCGCTGCTCGAGTTCTTCTTCCAGATCCACGATCCTTCGACGAAGAACCGCCAGGGTAACGACATCGGCGTCAGCTACCGCTCGGCGATCTTCTACACCAGCGACGAGCAGAAGCGGGTCGCCGAGGACACCATCGCCGACGTCGACGCCTCGGGTCTGTGGCCCGGCAAGGTCGTCACCGAGGTCACCCCGGCAGGTGACTTCTGGGAGGCCGAGCCTGAGCACCAGAACTACCTGCAGACCTACCCCGACGGATACACCTGCCACTTCCCCCGCCCCGGGTGGAAGCTTCCGAAGCGGGCGACGGCCTGACACCTCCGGCGCGCGGACCCCGGGTCCGCGCGCCGGTCCGGGCAGAGGTGGACGCCGGTGGGCCGCTCACGACGCGCGGCCCCGCAACAGCAGAAACTTGTGGGTTCAGGACGAAACGGTCCAGCTAGGCACGCGCCGACGATGATCCCGGCTTTACTGTCACGTGAATTCGACCTGACGGCGGATGGACTCCGAGGTCCCGATCATCCTAGATCATCTGGCCCGCTGGATAGACTTGACAGATGAGCGATGAGCAGGTGGCTGCGCCGACGAACAGGCGGAGGATCAGTCAACGGGGCATCGCGACGCGAGAGCGGATCCTCGAGGCGGCGAACCGGCTGATGCTCGTGCGCGGAGTGAACGCGACGACCCTCGACGACATCCGCGAGGCAAGCCAGACGAGCAAGTCTCAGCTCTACCACCACTTCGCCGACAAGCAGGAACTCGTGCGCGCCCTGGTCACCTATCGGGGCGCGCTCGTGCTTCAGCGTGAACGGGCAGGGCTCGAACGACTGAGATCGTTCTCGGGCCTGGTCCGGTGGCGTAACGCGCTGGTCCAGGCAAACTCGCTGAACAACGGCAGGTACGGGTGCGGCCTCGGGTCAATGGCGCTCGAGCTGTCCGATCAGGACGAGCAGGCTCGATCCTCGCTGTCGGAGACGTTCGCGGCATGGGAAAGGCTGATCAGTGATGGTCTGCACCGGATGCGCGACAGCGGTCTACTGCGCCGGGATGCCGACCCGGAAAAGTTGGCCACGGGATTGATGGCCGCTCTGCAAGGCGGCTACCTGTTGGCGAACGCCGCGCACGACGTCGCACCCATGGAAGTCGCACTGGACATGGCTCTGGAACACGTCAAATCGTTCCTCGTGCAGCCGTCCCGTTAATCGGGCCCGCTGCGCACCGGAGGAGCCGGCGAGCGATTCCCGCCGACCCCTCCGGGCACTGTCACTTCCCGTACAGCTCGAATTCGTAGAGCGAGAACCCGTACGAGGTGGCCCGCTTTACCCCGTACACCCGCACGTAGCGGGCGGTGACCGGGGCGAAGGTGGCGTTGTCGACGCCGCCGTTGCCGGTGGTGGTGGTGAACACCGGCGTCCAGGAGCTGCCGTCGCCGGAGACCTCGATCCGGTACGAGGTGCCGTACGCGGACTCCCAGCGCAGCACCGCCCGACTGACCGTGCGGGCCGCGCCGAGGTCGACCCGGAGCCACTGGTTGTCGTTGTAGCTGCTGGCCCACCGGCTGTCGAGGCTGCCGTCGACCGCCTTGCCCGGGGTGTAGCTGGTCAGGAACTGTGTGCTCGACGCGGTGGCCGGGCGGCCCTGGGCCAGGTTGGTGACGTCGTCGCCCCGGTGCGCCGGGAACGAGACGACCTGCTGGTAGGTGGGGCGATTCTGCCAGGCGATCAGCGGGTGGGTGATGCCGCCGAGGCCGGACTGGGCGATCGAGTCGGCGCACCACTGGTCGCCGGCCCCGCAGGACTTGTCGCCCGGGGGGTACACGGTGGTGGCCGGCAGCGCGGCGGCCTGGCCGAGCGCGTCGAGCAGCGACTGCCGGCAGGTGCCGAGGTTGCCGCCGCCGCAGTACGCGCGGCCCAGCCCACCGGCCACCGGATCGCCGAGCACGGTCCGCAGGTCCTTGTCGACGTAGCCCCACCAGCCGTGCTGGAACGACGAGCCCTTGTGCGCCTGCCCCTGCGACGCCCAGCTCGCCGCGCCGTCGCGGCCCCCGTTCTGGCCGCCCGACGGCGCCTCGTTCACCTCGATGGCGTCGACGAGCGCGGCGTAGAGGTCCGGGCCGAGGCCGGAGCGGAACTCCGCCGAGGCCAGCAGCGGCCACCAGGCGTCGAAGATCCGGATGGCGTCGGCGTGCTGGTAGACCTTGGAGCCGGGGGACGTCTCCACCCGACGGGTGCCGGCCTGCTGCCAGGCGCGCAGCTTGCCCACCGCGTCGACAAGCGCCGGATCCGTGATCGCCGCGCTGTCCAACACCCGCAGCAGGTCGCCGAGGACCTGCTGGCCGCGCAGGTCGGTCACCGCCGCATCCGCCATGATCTTGACGACGTCGGCGCGGCCGAGCTTGCGCTGGGCGATCGCGGCACGCACCGGGCCGTCGAGCAACTGAGCCCGGTGTACGGAGCCGAAGCTGAAGTTGCCGTCCGCCGCCCCGAAGTCCTTCGCCTGCTTGTTGTTCCAGCTGACGTAGTAGTCCTGGTTCACCGACTGCGGATGCGCCGACGCGGGGGCGTACGTGGCGTCGTTGGTGTCCGGGTTCCAGCCGGCCCACTCGTACGCCGGCTCGGCCTTCGTGGGCAGGTTCGGGTCGGCAGTGGACGGACGGACCGGGTTCGAGCCGGAGTTGTAGTACGCCGCCTCGGTCGAGTTGACGTAGAACCAGTTGAACGCGTACCCGACGCTCGCCGCGGACGCCTGGAACGCTGCCGCGTCGCCCATCGCCGACGGGTCGTTGAAGGCCTGGAAGCCGATCGCCGAGTCGGCCTCGTGCCGGTAGGTCGAGCGCAGCTTGGTGAACGCGGTCGGCTGCCCGTTCACCAGGCCCCGGTAGGCCACCAGCCCGTACTTCGTGCGCAACGCGCGCAGCGTGTACGAGCCGGCCGGGGTGGAGTCGGCGAGCGTCGGGGACCACGAGTTGCGCTGCTCCAGCGCCTCCATGGCGAGGCACTGCCCGTGGTAGAGGTAGCGGTTGGTGCGCAGCGTCGGCGCGCTGCCGTCGGTGGTGCACAGCGGCACCGCGTACGTGTCGGTCAGGTCCTGGGAGGCGGAGGTGGCGCTCCACGCGTAGTCCTGGCCCCGCCCGAGCAGCACGTAGAGGTTGAGCCCGGCGAACGCGGCGCCGCGGGCGCTGATGCCGGGCCCCTGCAACTCCTGGAGCATCAGCAGTTGCGGCGCGAAGTAGCCGGTCTGCGGCCCGAACACGGCGACCGGGTTACCGGTGGTGGTGTGCCGCCCGGAGACCACCACCGCGTTGGACATGCCGTGCGCACGCAGGTTGGACAGGCCGCCCAGCAGCTCCTTGGTAGCGGTGCTGGTGCCGGTCCGAGCGGCGGCCCCGCCGCTGGCGTCGTACGCGAGGGGCTCGGCGACCACCGAGCCGGCGTCGGGGAGCACCGCGCTTGTCGCGCCCGGTGGCGTCGCCCCGTACGGGAAGCTCTGCCCGTCGTGCAGCGTGAGCACGGTCTCCGGGTCGTTCTGCGAGCGGAACGCCGCCCAGACCCGGTCACCCTCGGCTGCGCCGTACTTGGCCCGGGCGGCCACCCGGACCAGCGCGGACTGGATCTCGCTGCCGCCGCCGCCACCGAACAGCCCGCCGATCACGCCTGCGGTGGCGATCAGGTCGGTCATGGTGAAGTGCTTCGGCTTACCGGCGCCGGCGAGCACGTACTCGCCCGGGTAGTTGTCGTCGGCGATCGACCTGTCGATGTAGGCGTTGATGCCGGCGATGTAGTCGACCACGTCGGTGTAGAGCTGCTGGCCCCGGGCGCCCTTGGTGCGCAGCGCGTCCACCTGGGCCTGGAGGTCCGCCTCTGTGTAGGGCGAGTTGGCCCAGACGCTCTGCTCCAGCTCCCGGTTGCCGGGGGCGCCGCCGGCGAACGAGGTGACGTTGCCGCGACCGACGTGCCGCAGCAGGTCCATCACCCAGAGCCGGTCCTGGGCCCCGGCGTAGCCGGCGCCGAACATCGTGCCGGCGCGGGTGGTGCCGGTGACGTGCGGGACACCGGTGGCCCTGTCCCGCACGATGGTGACGTCGGCGCGCGGCGAGACGGTGCTCTCCACCTGCGCGGCCGGCACGCCGAACGAGGAGTCGTTGTAGAACTGGGCGATCTGCTCGTCGGTCAGCCCGGCGTAGTTGTAGACCAGGTTCGCGTACTCGTCGAGCTGGTCGCTGGAGTGCGCCGGGCGGGTGCCGAGCGCCTGGTGCGCCAGGATGGCGACAAGCGTGGCGTTGCCGTTCTGCCCGGGGGGCAGGATGTCGGCGCACTGGCCGAGGCAGTAGTCGTTGGCGGCGAAGGTGCTGGCGGCCAGCGCCGGTGACGACGGGGTCACCGTCAGGGCGCTCGCGGTCAGGACGGCGGCGGTGAACGCCGCGAGCCGGTTACGGACAGCGGGACGGGGCATGGCGATCCTCCGGGGACGCGGAGTCGGGCCGTTCGGTCACGCCCGGCTTCCGGTGCCGATGTCTCGTCCTCCGCGCCCGGGCGATCCGCCAGGAGGTGAGAGCGACTCATGTCTATCTCCGGGCAATGATCGACGCAGGAACCCCGTTCGGGATACCCGTCGTTCACCACGCGCCAATGCCGACGTTTCGCCGCCTTCCGGGCCAGAGGGGGCAAGCGTCAGCAGGCCCTCTCAGGCACTCGCCGGTAACGCGCCCTCCCGACGGGACGACGTGGTGAGGCCCGCGACGAGCAGCAGGTACCCGGTCAGTTCGACCACCGCGGTGAGCGCCGGCACCGGCTGCGGCATGGACAGCGTGGGCGTGATGGCGTACCAGGCGAAGACGGCGGTGTCGCTGCCCGCGGACAGGGGCATCGGGACCATGCCGATGCAGGTGTCCATCAGTGGCAGCGCCAGGAGGGCCAGCAACGTCGCGCCGCTCGAGGCGAGCCACCGACCATGGCCGGCCAGCGCCGAGGCGAGTGCCAGCGCGGCGATCCCGAGGGCCAGGGGCGGCAGGACCGCCATGCTCACGGCCGTCGTCAGCTCGGCCACATCGGTGCCGGCCCCTCGCGGAGGTTCAGCGACAACGGCATGCCGAATACTGACGATACGGACGGTCGCGTACCCGATGATCAGCGCTGCCCCCACGACACCCGGCGCCACCGTCCGTCGCTGCCAGCCACCGCGGCGCCACGCGACGAGCAGCACCAGTACCGCGGTCAGCGACGGCCAACAGAGGGAGAGCGCAAACTCCAACGCGGACGGCGCCTCGGGCTGCGGGCCGGGTCCGAACGCCATCCAGCCGTAGTCACTCCTGTCCGGAGGAACAGGCGTCGTGCGGACCGCGTCCACGAGCACGACCGCGAGGGCTGTCCCCAGCGCCCATCGGGAACTGGGCGATCGGCTGACCAGGGCGCAGGCGAGGAGCAGACCGATGCTCAACACCTCGGCGTAACGCCAGATCGGACGGGCCGTCAGGACGCCCGCCACATGGAAGGCGGCGCAGGAGGCCGCAGCGGACAGGAGGAAGAGCCGAAAACGCACGCGCGCATCCTGCCAGGTGCATCCCGCTGCCGGGGGGCATGAGTTCGCTCCGGGTACGCCGGGCGCCGGGGGCGATGTGAGGATGGCAGCGTGCTGACCATTGGCCCGTTGACCGAACCCGATCGCGACGAGTGGGAAGGGTTGACCCGACGCTTCCACGCGCACTGGGCCGGGCGGCCGGGTCGGCCCGCGACCGAGGTCGACGACGACGGCTACGAACGGACTTGGCAACGCCTGGTCGACGGAGAGCAGATCCGTGGCATCTGTGCGCGGCTCGACGGCACGATGGTCGGCATCGCGCACTACCTGTTCCACGCCAGCGTCTGGGGTGCCGGGCGCTGCTACCTGGCGGATTTGTTCGTGGATCCGGACGTACGACGGCGAGGCATCGCGACGGCGATGATCGAGTGGGTGGCCAGGGATGGCGACGAGCATGGCGCCCCACGCCTCTACTGGAACACCGAGATCGACGCCGACGCCCGCGCCCTGTACGACAAGCTCGCCGTCTACCGGGGCTACATCGTGTACAACTACGCGTGGCCGGCCACCACCGCCGTGACATGAACGTCCCCGGATATCGTCAGCGGATGGACGCCGGATCACCCGGCGGCGGTATCGAGGTCTCGCCTGACGACACCGAGGCACTCGAAGCCCGCTGGGCGCACTGTTGGAAGCCGCGCGATGTCGCACGCCGCTTGGCCGGGATCTCCGCGCCCTGGTATGTCGCGGCAGGCTGGGCATTGGACCTGTACCGCGGTGAGCAGACCCGCGACCACCACGACATCGAGATCGCCGTACCGGCCGGACGGTTCCCGGAGATCCGCGAGCGGCTCTCCGAGTTCACGTTCGACGCGGTCGACTCTGGTCGCATCTGGGAGTCGGCGACGCCACAGGTGCTGGGCGCCACGTGGCAGACGTGGCTGCGCGAGCCGGAGACGGGACGCTACCTGCTCGATGTCTTCCGGGAGCCGCACGACGGGGACGAGTGGATCTGCCGGAGGGACGCGACGATCAGGCTCCCCTATGCCGAGATCATCAGGCACACCTCGGACCGGATCCCCTACCTGATCCCTGAGCTCGTCCTTCTCTTCAAGGCCAAGCACGTACGCCCGAAGGACCAGACGGACTTCGACAGCGTTCTCCCGCTGCTGGCGCACGGCCAACGCGAGACACTGTCCACACTACTGAGGCAGGTGCATCCCGGTCACGCCTGGCTGGCCGCCCTGGCTCCGACGGCTCGCTTCGATTGTTGAGATGTGCTGCTCGGCCCACGCTCGGACCGCTGCCAGTGGGGCGTCCAGGGAGAGACCCAGGCTGGTCAGCGCGTAGTGCACCCGTGGCGGCACGCTCGCCTCGACCCGGCGGGTGACCAGACCGTCGCGGCACAGGCTCTGCAGCGTCTGCGACAACATCTTGTTCGACACCCCGGGGGCGCGGCGGCGTAGCTCCGCGAATCCGAGCTCTTCCGGATGGCTCTCCGCCAGCACCTTGATCAGCATCGACGTCCACTTGTCGCCGATCCGGTCGAGCAGCTGCCGGGTCGGGCAGTCCGGGCTGAAGAGGTCCCCGGTTACCCCGGGCTCACCAGGTGGCGCGAAAGTGCTCTCTTGCCAGGCCATCAGGAATCTCCCATGTTGAGCAGGTAACCAATGGTAACCAGCAAGGGATCAGTCATGGAATTGCGCAGGATCCGGACAAACGGCACCGAGCTGAACGTCGCCCTGGACGGCACGGGCCCACCGGTGCTGCTGATGCACGGCTGGCCGCACACCTGGCAGGTCTGGCGCGAGGTGCTGCCGTTGCTGGGCGGACGGCGCCGCGTCATCGCACCAGACCTACGAGGGCTCGGCGACAGCGCCCGCGCGGCGGACGGCTTCGACGCGGCGACCGGCGCCGATGACATGCTCGGCCTGCTCGACGCGCTGGGGGTCGAGCAGACCGAGATAGTGGCCCTGGACGCGGGCGTACCCGCTGCTTTCCTGCTCGGCGCCCTGCATCCGGCCCGGGTACGCCGCCTGGTGCTGATGGAGGCGACGCTGCCCGGCCTGCCCGGCGGCTTCCCGGCGCCGCCGTGGTGGTTCGGCTTCCACTCGGCACCGGGGCTGGCCGAGACGGTGCTCGAAGGCCACGAGGCCGAGTACCTGGACTGGTTCCTGACGGCCGGCACCTTTGAGCGCCGGGGGGTGCCCTCGGAAGTCCGAGACGCATTCGTCAGTGCGTACACCGGTCGTGAGGCGCTGCGCTGCGGCTTCGGCTACTACCGCGCCGCCGAGCAGAACGCGGCAGCGATCGCCGCCGCCGGCCGGCTGACCATGCCCACCCTTGCCGTCGGCGGCAACACCGTCGGCGACCTGCTCAACCGGCAGCTCACCCCCATTGCCGAGGACCTCTCCGGTGAGCTGATCGCCCGCAGCGGCCACCTCGTGCCACTGGACCGCCCGGACGCCGTCGCGCGGTTGCTCCGCGTCGACTCGGCTACGTCCCGTTGACCGAGCCGGGGGTACGGTCGCGATGACCGCGCCACGAGCGGGAGCCGAGGGCTGCTCCCGCTCGTGGCCCCCCTGACGGGTTCGTCAGTTCCCGGCGCTTGTGAAGTTCAGGACGTCGATCCGGCTACCGCCCTGATGGGGCGCGAAGACGCTGGCGATGTTGTTGGACTTCAGCAGTCGGTGGTCGAGCAGCGGATCGGAGGTGAAGGTCCCCGCGGACCGGTAGCGCACGGCCCAGTCCGACCAACCCGAAGCGCGCGACGCCGTCGCGACCTGCAACACGCCCGTGTCCGAGGCGGCGCTGACCACGAACAGGTTGTCCCGGGAATCGACGCCGATGTCGCCGCGGCTGACGCCCGCCTGGTAGCCGAGGATCCGCTGGCGCCACTGGCCGGTAGCAGCCTCGCGCCAGTAGTGGACGAGCACGGCGCTGGTGCGGGCATTGGTGAAGACGGCGTCACTGGGCGCCGAGGGCGGTAGGTGGGAGGCCAGGACGTGCACGTTTCCCGCCGAGTCGACGGTCTGCGATTCCTGGTTCATCAGGCCGCGGTTCTGTCCGATGGCCCAGAACCGCGCCGCGGCGTTTGTCGTCGAGATCGGGCTGGAGTCGGCGGTGCCGATCAGCGCACCCGAACCACTGCGCCACGTTCGGCCCCGGTCCGTGCTGTACGCGTAGTAGAGATCGTGGTTGCTGCTCGCGTCGAAGGTCTCCCGGACGGTCCAGGTCATGTGCAGCACGCCCTGCCCGTCGTACTGGAAACCGAACAGGTAGGCGTTGTTGCCGAGGGTGGTGCCATTCATGATCTTGCCGACGAAGCTCCACGCGCCAGCCCGATATTCGAACAGGACCTGGTTGCCGTTCCCGCTCTCCCCCGTACGGATCGTCAGTTGCAGATTGCCGTCGGGCATGGTGGTGAACTGCGGGTAGGTCATGACGGCCATGTCGCGTCCGGCAAGGTTGTTCTGCACGGCGCCGAAGATGCTCGGCGACCAGGTGGCGGTGTCCGGCGAGGTGGCGATGCCGGCCACCGAGCTGCGGTAGCGGAAACGCTGGGAATGCATGTCGAACGACAGGTGGATGCTTCCGTCCACGTGCGAGAGCCCGATGCTGATCACATTGTGTGAATCGGTGGTGGTGGTGCGGTAGTCCGTCAGGCGGATGGTCTGCCACGTGCCGTTCGTCGGACGTCGGGAGACGTTGACGTAGCCCTGGTCGTCCCAGAACGCCGCGTACTGCCATCGTTTGTGCGAGACGATGCCGTCCTGCTGGAACGACTCGCCGTTCATCAGGCCGGTGTAGCTCTCCGCGGTGCGGCCCTGGGTGGTCAGCGTGGTCGTGGCCGGCGTGTTCACCGTCGGGGAGGCCGCCGAGGCCGGCGAGCCGCTGGTGCTCATCAGCAGGAGCCCGGCCAGCGCCGAACCCGCCCGGTAACGCTTCAATGCCATTGTCGAAGATCCTCTCCTGGGCAGCGTATGCGCCGCCAGCATCCGGAAGCTGCACGCCGGTCGGACCCTTGTGGATCGTGGCGAGCATCGCTCACACCGGGGTACATGCGATCCGCCGCCCGCAGGTTGCCGCCAACCAGAGAGATTCTCCCAGAATCTTCGGGGGTCGCGGTCAAGCGCCTACCTCATACCGATCGGGTGCGAGGGCCGCCTCCACCGCGTCCGCCGCCGCTCGACGCCCACCGGCCGCCCGCACCTTCGCCGAGGCGGTGCGCAACCGCTCGCGCACCGTCGGATCGTCCGCGAGGTCGCGCTTCCGGGCAACGCCCTCGTCACCGCTCGGGCCACCGCCGTCCGGGAGGGTCACGCCGAGACCGAGGGCCTCGACCCGCGCCGCGACGAGGTGCTGCTCGCTCGTACGCGGTGCGCACACCATCGGGACGGCGAACCAGAGGGCCTCCATGACGCTGCCCATCCCCGCGTGCGTGACGAAGAGGTCGGCCTGTGCCAACGCCGCGAGCTGGTCGACGTGCTCGTGCGCCTCGACCCGGTCGGGCATCCTCCCGAGGGCGGCGACCGGGAACCCGCCGGTGGACACGAGCACCCGGTGCTCCGGTGCCGCGGCGGCCGCGGAGCGGACCAGTGACCGTACCGATTCCGGCTCGGCGGCCGCGGTGCCCGCGCTGACGTACACGAGCCGTTCGTGCCCCGCGGGGCCGGTGCCGAGCCGCGAGCCCAGACACGGTCCGACGAAGTGGTGGTCCGTGCCGAACTCGTCCCCGTTCCACTGGAACCACCGCGGGAGGAACGCGATCGATCGCCGCTCGCGCGCCTCGGCCAGGTCGCGGACGGTGCTGCGCTCGACTCCCCAGCGCGCGGAGAACTGGTCGAGCTGATCCTGCAAGGGTGTGAAGGCCGGATGCGCGGGGTCGAGCACGCTCGTCTGACCGGTCGCCGCGGCCAGCGACCACGCCGGCCCCTGGGCGAAGGACGGGAACAACGCCACTGCTGGCCGGTCGAGCAGCTGCGCCAGCGCGCGGCCGGCCGGGTGGGCGGCCCGGTCGTACAGCAGGACGTCGGGGACGTCGCCGCCCAGGACGGGGATGACCTGGGGTACGACGGCGGCTGCCTCCGCCAGCAGCACGAACGGCAGCCACACCGCGAAGTCGCTCGGCGGCACCGACGACGACGGGCGTGTGACGAGCGTCGACTCGTACGTGACGACGTCCGCGCCGGCACGTCTCGCGGCGGGCGCCGCGACGTCCGGGGCGAAACAGGTGACCCGATGCCCACGCTCCCGCAATTCCGTGATCACGTCGAGTACGGGAAGCAGGTGGCCGGTGGCCCCGACGGCGAGGACGGCGACGTGCGCTCTTGTCGTCGTGCTCATGCGCGCAGCCCGTGTCGTGCGGTGTACCAGAAGAACCAGGACAGCAGCCCGGCGAGCATGACGACGTACTGCACGTTGGTGACCGTCGCGACCGCGTCGAGGTCGATCACCGAGGCGATCGCGACGCGGACCACCGCGTCCAGCATCAGCACGACGCCGACCACCACGCTCACCAGGCGCAGCCGGCGCCGGAAGACGGGATCGTCGATCCAGCGCTGCTGCCACGCCGCGGCGCCGGCATCGCCGACCTTGGCCGTGGCGATGGCCGTGCCGAGGTGGAGCATGAACGGCCGCTTCATGGTCAGCGACAGCAGCACCCAGGCGCCGAGCAGACCGGTGAGCCACCCGTCCTTGACGTACAGCAGGCGCGCGTCCCCGGTGACCACGCTCAACGCGCCTCCCGCGACGAACAGGCTGACGACGACGAGGCCGGCGACGTCGACCCTTCGGCTGCGCGCGGCGACCAGGGCGGCGTACGCGGCGGGAACCGCGCCCGCGGCGAGGGTGGCGGCCAGCACGTCGGCGCCCATGGCGCGGAGCGCGTAGTAGACGACGAGCGGCAGGACCGCGTCGACGACGACTCGTCCGACCAGAGCGCGGCGCGCACCCCGTCGCACCCGCACCTCGGCGGCGCCTGTCGCGTCCTTCGGGTCGTCGTTGACCAACCTCACGAGCGCACCTCCCCGAGGTCCCCGGAGGCCGGGTCCATGGTGATCGCGCGATCGAAGAGTGCGCACAACTCCTCCGCGTAGGCGGCCAGGTCCATCCCGTCTCCGGTGGCGAACCGCTCCACGGCGGCATCGACAGCGGCGCGGACCGTCACCGCCATCACCACCGGGTCGAACCGGCGCAGCTCCCCGGACTCCTGACCAGAGACGAACAGCTGCGCCAGCAGCACCACCGGCACGTCCTCGCGAAGATCCGCGTCCGCTGTCTCCCGGGGCAGGTTGCGGGCGATCTCGACCGCGGCACGCGCGTACGCCGGTCGTTCGCCGAGAAAGCGGAAGTTCGAGCGCAGGTACGCGGCGAGCTTGCCGCGCGCCGACGTCTCGGCCTCGATCGCCGGGACCATGAACTGCTGCGCCCGCTCACCGATGTGGCGCAACGCCGCGGCGACCAGATCCTGCTTGGTGTCGTAGTGGTACGTGATGAGCCGCGTGCTGCTGAGCCGTGCCGTCTCGACGATCCGCGCGAACGTCGCCCCCGCGTAGCCGTGCTCGGCCAGCAACTCGACGACCGCCTCCAGGATCCGTGTCTTCCGATCTACCTGCGGCGTTATCTGCATGGATAAATTGCAACAGATGGCGGCCCCCACGTCAAGGGAAGGAAGCTCGCACGCACCGGGTCCGCCGGCCGACACCCCGAGCCGGCTCCGGTTGCCAGCGGATCTCTGCGGCGCTAGGTTGAAGATTCATAGACGAACATCTACATCGCAAGGTACGGGGGCGTCGCATGTCCACGTCTGTCACTCGCCGCAGCGTCCTCGCCGGTGGCGCCGGCGCCGCCATCGGCCTGGCGCTGCCCGCCTCCGCCGACGCCGGTGGACACCACCCCACAAGCGTGAGCTTCACCCTCGACGCGACGACACTCGACGGCGGCGAGCAGGTCACCTCGGTCACCCTCGACACCGGCCGGCTCGGGCCGATCGACCCGGCCGGGCTGAACCCCGGCACGTTCAGCGTGCACGCCAAGGCCACCAGCCCGATCCCGATCGCTCCCGGCGACCAGATCTTCAGCGAGTACGACCTGGACCGCACGGTTAGGGCGGCCCGCCTCGACCGGCACGGCAACATCGTGCTGGAGCTGAGCCACGCCGAAGGTCAACCCGGCGGTGGCACCCTCGGCTACATCCTGAGCAGGGGCCGCAACGTCCGGCTGGACCTCGTCTACACCATCACGCAGAACGCCCCGATCGCCCGGCGCCACGGCTCACCGGTGACCATCACGCGCTTCGTGCAGGGGCGGCTGTCGAACCCCGAGGTGGACGCCTTCAGCCACCACGTCTCGGGTTCGGGCCTCAAGTACCGGCTCTACTCCCCCGACCACTCGCCCCGGCACGGTCGGCGGCCGCTGATCGTCTGGCTGCATGGCGCCGGCGAGGGCGCGTCGCTGCCCGACGACTACTACGACAACGAGACCACCCTGCGCGCCAACCGCGGCGCACTCGGCTTCGCCACCCCGGAGGCGCAACGGATCTTCTCCGGCGCGTACGTCGTCGCTCCGCAGAGCACCTCCTACTGGATGGAGGACGGTCCCCGGTTCGCCCCGCTGATCCGCGAGATCGTCCAGGACCTGGTCCGCCGCAGGCGCGTCGACCCCGACCGGATCTACGTGGTCGGTTGCAGCAACGGCGGCTACATGACCCTGGAGATGACCGTCACCTATCCCGACCTGTTCGCCGCGTCGGTGCCGATCTGCGGTGTCGTCGAGCCGCTCGACGGGCAGGGCCCGCCGCTGATCACCGACGCGGAACTGGCGACGATCAACACCCCGACCTGGCTTGTCACCTCACGCGACGACGACACCGTGCCGCCCGAGACCAACACGATCCACGCCCACGACCTCATCGGTGGGGCACTGGTCACCCTGTACGACCACGTCGTCTGGAACGGCTACCAGTTCCCCGGCCACTGGTCCTGGATCTACGTGGCCCGCAACGATCCGAGCCACAACGGCACCCACATCTGGCAGTGGATGGCCCGCCGTCGTCGGTGATCCGCCATTCCCGATCGCCGAGCGGGCGGCACCGGCCGGACCGGTGCTCGGCGCGTCGTTCGCGCAGGACGCCGTGCCGGCGGACGGCCCACCCGGTCCGTGACGGTGGGACAACTGCGAGCCGGGCCACCAGTCCGCGAAGGGGTCGCCTGCGACGTCAGTCAGCCCCGAGCAGGTCCCACCGGTTGCCGGCGATGTCGAGGAAGACCGCGACCCGGCCGTAGGGCTCGGTCCGCGGCTCCCGGACGAAGGTGACGTCTGCCTCGACCATCCGCCGGTAGGCCGCGTCGAAGTCGTCGACGCGGAGGAAGAATCCGACCCGGCCGGCTACCTGGTTGCCGGCTGCCGCGCGTTGGTGTTCTCCGTCGGCTCGTGCGAGCAGGATCCCGGTCTGGGCGCGCGGCGGCCGAACGACCACCCACCGCTTGGGCCGGCCGTCATTGGTGAGCGATGGAGAGTCCTCGACGAGGTCGAAGCCGAGTACACCGGTGAAGAACGCGATCGCGGGGTCGTACTCCTCGACAATCAGGGCAACCAAGTCGATCTGCACCCGGGCAGCGTACGCGGGACGGTGACCTGCTGGCCGCTCCGCGAGCGCCCTTCAGACGTACCGCTACCGCGCCCAGCACTGTCCCGCGTGCGCTCCAAAGGCGTCGTCGTCGGCCTGACCAGCCTGGCGACGCCGGTGCCGGAGTGCGGTGGCAGAGCCGCACCCCGGCAGGAACGCCGATCGGGACTGACGTCCCTCCGAGCCACCCGGGGCTGGAGGTCAGCAGCCGAGGCGCTTGCTCGACAGGGCGATGTCGTCGATCCAGAGGTCGAACTCGTCAGGTGTCGTGCCGCCCTGGTAGAGCTGCCAGCCGATCTTCACCGTGTCGACAGTCGGCAGGACGAAGGGAACGTCGTTGCCACCGTGGTCGCTCGTCGAGGCGGTCAGCTCCGGGTTCGCCACGCCGTCGATCCACACGGCGACGCCATTGTCCGCCGCGTCCATCTTCCACTCGAAGCACTGCCAGGTGTCCTCGGCGACCGGGGCGGACTCCCGCCAGTTGGTCCAGTCGCCGGTCGGGCCGCCGTCGGCGCCGACCCCCCAGAAGGTTCCGGGGACGGTGGGCGCGTACTGGCCACCCACCGGACGGACGACCTCCGCGCTGCCGGTGCCGGTCGCTTCCACAAGCGTGAAGTGCGCCCAGTCCGGGGCCGTGGGGAAGGCGTCGACGCGCAGACGCATCCGGCCGTAGAAGCGGTTGCCCGGCGCGGCGAAGTCGTCGACGCGCAGGAACGCGCGTCCGTTGTCAACCGTGTGGATGTGCAGCACCTGGTTGCCCCGGCGGGCACGTTCGACGGTGAGTGTGCCGTGGCGGGTGTCGACGCCCCAGTTCACCGTGCTGGGCCCTCCGGCGGGCAGCCTCTCGAAGTCCTCGCAGAAGAGCAGGCCACGGGGGCACGAGGGTCGGGAGGCACCGGACGCGCCGGCCGGAACGCTGCCGACCGCGGTGCTGAGGATCAGGGCGGTGCCGAACACCGCGAGGAATTTGCGCATGGTCATCCTCCATGAGGGCTGGTCCGCCACCTCAGGGGCCGGGCCAGCAGGAACCCTTCCGGCCATCTGACGCTGCGGCGCTCCCGCTCACGCCGCTGCGGCGCGGTTGTCTTCGCGCTGCGGCGATCCGAGCTGTTCCGGCACCACAGCATCAGCTCCGGTTCTCGTGATGGTGATTGCTGAAAGGGCGTCGACAGGTGACCGGCCGGCAGACGGGTTCGACCGGCCACGACGGCACCCGGGCCCGGAGCCGGTGGCTCCGGGCCCGGTCAGCGTCCTGACGCGGAGGTCCGGTACGTGTCGGCGGTCAGGGGCTGGTGCAGGAGAGGCCGCTGGGCGCCGTAGTGCTGCTGCCGTTGACCAGGAAGCCGAAGGTGGTCGAGGCGTTCGCGCCGAGAGACCCGTTGTAGTCGGCGTTACGGACACTTACCGTCCCGCTGGTGCCGGTGTTGATGCCGCTCCAGACGTTGGCGATGGTCTGCCCACCGGCCAGCGTCAGTCGCACGGTCCAGCCGCTGAGGGTGGCGGAGCCGTTGTTGGCCACCGTAACTTCGCCCTGGAAGCCACCGTTCCAGCTGTTGACCATGCGGTACGTCCCGCTGCAGGCACCCGGCGGAGCAGTGGTCGGCGGAGCGGTCGTCGGCGGAGCAGTGGTCGGCGGAGCCGTGGTCGGCGGAGCGGTCGTCGGCGGCGCGGTGGTGGGTGGAGCGGTCGTCGGCGGCGCAGTGGTCGGCGGCGTACCCGGCACGGTGGTGGAGGCGGCGTTGAGAGCGTTGAGGACAGCGGTGTACGCCGCCTTGGGGTTGCTGTTGCGGTCGAAGAGCAGAGGGTTCTCGCTGCCGCGCCAGGAGTCGCTGTCCCGGATGCCCCACGTCGTGATGCCGACGCAGCGGGGGACGTTCATGCAGGCCTGGGTCAGGCCCTGGTACTGACTGGTCGAGGCGTTGGTGACGTCCGCCTCGGTCAACGCCACGTCGACCCCGAGGGCGGCGAAGCTGGACAGCGTCTGCTGGAAGTTGCCCGGCAGCGAACTGCCACCGGTGAAGTGGGTCTGGAGGCCGACGCAGTCGACCGGGACGCCCCGAGCCTTGAAGTCCTTGATCAGGTTGTAGACGCCCTGCGTCTTCGCGTACGTCCAGTTCTCGATGTTGTAGTCGTTGTAGCACAGCTTCACGCTCGGGTCGGCGGCGCGCGCAGTCCGGAACGCCACCTCGATCCAGTCGTTGCCGGTGGCCTGCAGGTTCGACGATCGCCGGCTGCCGTTCTCGGCGTAGGCCTCGTTCACCACGTCCCAGTAGGCGAATTTGCCCTTGTAGTGGGCCATGACGCCGTTGATGTGGCTGATCATCGCGGCCCGCAGGGCGCTGCCGCTGAGACTTCCCCAGAACCTGGGCTGCTGGCCGTGCCAGGCGAGGGTGTGACCACGGAACCGCATGCCGCGCTCGTTGGCCCAGTTGTAGATCGCGTCACCGCGACGGAAGTCGAACTGGCCAGCGTTGGGCTCGGTCGCGTCGGGCTTCATCTCGTTGACGGCCGTCATCATGTCGAACTCACGGCTCGCGATGGTCAGGAAGCCCGAGTCGGTGAGACGGTCCGACCCCATGGCGGCGCCGAAGTACCGGCCGCTACGTTCGGCGGCAGCTTTCAGGGTGGTCCCGGGCGGTCCGCTGAGATCAGCGCGGGCGAAGGTCGTCAGGGCCATCGAGGACACGGTGATCGCCAGGGCGCAGGCACCGCCCAGAAGCAGCCTCGCGGCACCCCTGGTTCGGCGTTTCGGTCGAGCGGGTACGTCGTTCATCTGTGCTTTCTCCTCGGTGTTCTGTTTGGTCCGATGCCGACGCGAGGCACGGAACCGACGATTGCCGCACGGCCGGCGAACGGAGCACCGCGCTCGCCGCTGGACCAGCACGCCGCAGGTGACGCCGAGCCGGCGTCAACCCCGCCGCGCCCGAATCGGTGACCACCGCAGGCTGCCCGGCCCGCCCGGTGGATGGTGAGCACTCCGCGCCGTACGCCCGTGCGGAGTGACACTGCCCTGCCCGCGATGCTATATCGAATCAGCACTGACGCGCATCAATGTTGCCACTGTGCACTCAGATGTGCTGGAATGGCTCATATCGCCGCAGCGCGGGGGCAACCGTGCTGAGAACGGCCAGCACGGGAGCCTCGCCGGGCCGGCAGCGCGTCACTGTGACAGACGCTCGCATGCCGTTCGCCGGGCCACCGCCATGAGGGCGGGCATTGTGCCGAGCAGACCTCCTCGCCCGCCACACGTGTCCCCCGGTACGCGTCCCCGACGGCCGACGCGCCCGACGTCCGACCTGCCCGGGGGCATCCGATTCGGTCTGCCAGCGC
Organism: Micromonospora lupini str. Lupac 08; assembly: GCF_000297395.2. Taxonomy (GTDB): domain Bacteria; phylum Actinomycetota; class Actinomycetes; order Mycobacteriales; family Micromonosporaceae; genus Micromonospora; species Micromonospora lupini. The sequence continues at coordinate 4,778,912 of NZ_HF570108.1, forward strand.
ACCAGAACCGGCGACGAGGTGAGAAGCGAGATGATTTCCCGAGAGAATTTTGCGGGGTGGTACCGCCACCGTCTGCTCTGGGTGGCGGTGATCCTGCTGGCGGTGTCGGCCGGCACGGTCGTACTGCTCAATCGGGCCGACCCGGAGACGGAGCCGGCGGATCTGCAGGCGCAGATTGTGGCCCGAATGCGCACCACGCTCGAGCAGGCGGACCCGGGGCAGCACAACCACGCCGGACACAGCGCCCAGCCGGGGGCCACCACGGAGAAGCCGCCGGTGATCTGCGGGATCCGCGTCTACGGCTACGAGCCGGCGGACGCCACCGCTCTCGCCGACGTTCAGAAGGTCTACGGCTTCCACCTCTGCGGAGTCGCCGAGCAGAAGCGCCCCTGGGACGTGGCGGTCAAGCTGGCCGGCCCCTTGATCATGGACATGTCCACCAACCCGCCGGGCATCCAGGTCGTCGAGGCGACCGCCGACGTCAGGTTCGTCGACCGGCTACGGGAGATGTTCCCGGCCAAGTACGCGACGGTGGCGCAAGAGGAGGCGCTGACCCCTGCGGAGATGGCCGATCAGCGCCGCCGGTACGACGCCGCAGCCGGGCTCTGACCATGCCGGGCGGCCGAAACAGGGCACGTGGATCCGTCATCGATCCGGCGATCTCGGACAGCTCGCTCCACATCCACCTATAGATAGATCAACATTGATATTTGAGTTGATAGATGTAACAGTGGCTTTGGGAGCGTTCCCATACTGATCTCCCGTACCGAGGAACGGAGGATGAACAGTGCGTTCACACCAGCCCGATCAATCCGGCGGACGACCCCGGTCGACCGTCCGTCGGTCCCTCCAGGCGCTCGTTCTGATGTTCGCCATGGTGGTCGGTACGCTGCCCTGGACCGGCGCAGCTCAGGCACACGGCACGGTCATCGGTCCGGCGACCCGTGCGTACCAGTGCTGGAAGACCTGGGGCAACCAGCACACGAACCCGGCAATGCAGCAGCAGGACCCGATGTGCTGGCAGGCGTTCCAGGCCAATCCCGACACCATGTGGAACTGGATGAGCCAACTGCGGGACGGCCTCGCCGGCCAGTACCAGGCCCGCACCCCGGATGGGCAACTGTGCAGCAACGCCCTCGCCCGGAACGACGCGGTGAACCAGCCCGGGGCGTGGAAGACGACCGCCGTCAGCCGCAACCTCACGGTCCAGATGTACGACCAGGCCAGCCACGGCGCTGACTACTTCCAGGTCTACGTCACCAAGCAGGGGTTCAACCCGGCCACCCAGCGGCTCGGGTGGGGCAATCTCGACCTGATCGCGACGACCGGGCGGTACGCGCCGGCGCAGAACATCTCGTTCAACGTCTCGCTCCCTGCGCGTAGCGGGAACCAGATCCTGTTCGTTCTCTGGAAGGCGTCGCACCTGGACCAGACCTACATGTGGTGCAGCGACATCACCATCGCCTGATCGGCAGGTCCGGCCGGTACGGCACCGCTCCGGCCCAGGGCGCGTTGGCGCCCTGGGCCGGACTGCTCGCCCTCCACCCACCTGATCGAGGAGCTGAACATGCAGAGACGGCGTTATCGCCCGGCCACCATGCTGGCGGGGCTGCTCATCCTGACCCTGTCCGCGCTTCTGGTGCCACCGGCGCCGGTGGCCAGCAGTGCGGCAGCCGGCCCGTCCCACGCCCGTGCGGTGCCACTCGCCGAGCTGACCGTGGTGTCCGAGCGGGTGGCGTTCGGTCTGCAGCGTCCGATCGCGCTCACCGGACTTCCGGACGGGCGGATGCTGATCGCGGAAAAGAACGGCACCGTTCGCGCGTACCACCCCGACACCGGGCTGGCGGCAGAGCCGGTGCTCGACCTGACCGCCCGGATCGACACGTCGGACAACGAGCGCGGCCTTCTCGGCATCACGCCCGCGCCGAACTTCACGCGGACCGGGATGCTCTACGTGGCCTACACGAGCCTGCCGGCCGGCACGCTGACCCTGGCGCGAGTGCCCATCGGCGCTCCCGATCGCCTCCAGGTGCTGCTCACCCAGGAGCACGCCGAGTTCGGCAACCACAACGGCGGCCAGGTGGCCTTCGGCCGCGACGGCTACCTCTACTGGTCCACCGGCGACGGCGGCAACGCGAACGACCCGTTCAAGAGCGGCCAGAACCTCGGCACCCTGCTCGGCAAGATCGTGCGGATCGACGTCAACCGTAGCTGCGGTGGCAAGCCCTACTGCATACCCTTCGACAACCCGTTCGTCCGCACCGCCGGCGCACGGCCGGAGATCTGGGTCTACGGGCTGCGCAACCCGTGGAAGTTCTCCATCGACCCGGTCGACGGCTCCCTCTGGATCGGTGATGTCGGCCAGGGGCTGGTCGAGGAGATCAACCACATCCGCCCGTCGCAGCGTGGAGCGAACCTCGGCTGGTCCTGCCGAGAGGGCACGCCGGTCTTCGACCAGACGCAGTGCCGGCCGGGCGTGCGGCTCACCGACCCGGTCTTCGAGTACGAGCACTACCTGACGGAGAACTGCTCCGTGATCGGCGGCGTGGTGTACCGAGGGTCCGCCACCCCGGAGGCGTGGGGGACGTACATCGCGAGCGACTACTGCTCGACCCTCGCGTTCGCCGTCCGCCCCAAGTCCACGGGTGGCTACGAGTCCGCCACGATCGGCAACTTCCCCACCCAGCCGACCGCCATCGGCGCCGACGCGCGCGGCGAGCTGTACGTGCTCAGTGACCTCCCGGGTTGGCTGAGCCGAGTACGGTTCGAGCGGGTCCAGCCGACCCCCACGAGCGGGGTGACGAACCGCTGAACCTCGGGGTGATCCCTCCGCATCCGTGACACCACCGTGGACGGCCGCGTACGCGCGGCCGTCCACGCCGGGTCCCCGACCCCCACCGCTTCGCCTACCGCCCCACTCGACCCCCGGCGACCGTCTCGCGGACTGTGGCGCGTGCGGCGGTGTCGATGAGGTCTGCGACCGGGCCCGGCTGGGAGACCGCCACGGCGTGGGACGCGTCGATCTCGACAGTCGTGGACCCGGCCCGCTTGGCCAGGAAGCGCTGCAGGTCCGGCGGGATCCCCCTGTCCTGCGTGGTGATCATGGTCCAGGACGGGATCGTCTTCCAGGCCGCCCTGGTCACGTTCTCCGTCTGGGCGGCCTCGGTGGGCGGCCGCTGCGTTACCGCCATCAGCTCAGCGGTGTCGCGGTCGACGTCGGCGGCGAACACCTCCGGGAACTTCTCCTGATAGATGTACTGCTCCATGGCCGTGCCACCTCCGTCGAGGGCGTACGGCACCGTCTTGATCGAAGTGAGCAGCGCGCTTCCCGGGAACTTCGTGGTCAGCCCGGCCACGCTCTCGCCGACGTCCGGGCTCACGCTGGCGACGTACACCAGAGCCTTGACATTGGAGGCGCCGTCCGCGGCCTCGGTCATCACCGATCCGCCGTAGGAATGGGCGACCATCACGACCGGGCCGGACACGGTGTCCACCACGGACCGAACGTACGCCGCATCCTTCTGCACACCGCGCAGCGGGTTCGCGACGGCCATGACCGGGTAACCCCGACGCTTGAGGTGAGCGATCACCCCATTCCAACTCGACGAGTCGGCGAACGCACATGGACGAGCACGATGGTGGGCATTCCTGCCTCCTGGGCAGACATGTCAGAAGCAGCACTCATCTGGCATTCCTTTCGAGAGGCCCCGCGATCCGTCGGGACGGGGTGACGCAGACCGGGCGAGGAGAATTTTCGCCGGGGCGTTTCGTTGGCGGCGCCTATCGACCCGCAATCCGGGGCGTGCAAGTGGCGCAGCATTTAGTATCCCGAGCGGCTCGCATTCCTGTCAGCGGTACCTGGAAAACGCGCTTACGCGATCGCGCCGAGATAGTGCGATACCGCCGAGACGTCGCCGGCATCGGAAATCAGCGCGATATAGCCGTCGGGCCGGATCAGCACAAGGGTGTGGTCGGCGGCGTCGTAGGCGCCGGCAAGATGGCCCTCGGTGTCGGCGATGTCGTCGGAGCCGGTCGGTTGTCCGACGACACGGAGAGTCGTGAGGCCGGACGCGGGAGCCGCGACAGCCGACGTCGAGCTGCGTCGTGCTCGCATCGCGGTGGGTACCGCAGCCGTGATTCCCGAACAGGGCCGCCCCTCCTCCACGGCGTGATCTCCACCGGATCGGGGGCACCGCCGGGCGGTCACCTCGGCTTCCTGCCGGCCGGTGATCTGCGCTGACGCACCCTGTCCAGCAGGCCTCCACAGGTTCTCTACCGGAGGTGGTGACCATCGGCGCATGCCGACACTTTTCGAGCCGGTTCAGCTGGGTCGCCTGCGGTTACCCAGCCGGATCGTGATGGCGCCGATGGGCCGGGGGCGAGCCGACCAGCGGGGGACGCCGCTGCCCTACGTGGCCGAGTACTACGCCCAGCGGGCTGCGGCCGGCCTCATCGTCAGCGAGGCCACCAGTCCGGCTCCGCGCGCGGCCGGTCACGCGTACGGGGTGCAGTGGCACTCCGCCGCGGACACCGAGGCCTGGACCGCGGTGTCCGCGGCCGTACAGGCGGCCGGCGGACGCATGGTGCTGCAGATCATGCACGCCGGCCGGATCGGTCATCCCGGCCTCTACGGTCACCGGCCGCTGGCGCCCTCCCCGGTGGCCGCGGCCGGCATGGCCCGGACGTACGACGGCCCGCTCCCGTACCCCGAACCGTTGGAGATGTCGCCGGCCGACATCGCGGACGCGATCGAGGACGTCGTCAGGTGCGCCCGCGCGGCGATCGCGGCCGGCTTCGAGGGCGTCGAGCTGCACGGCGCCAACGGGTACCTGCTCCACCAGTTCCTGTCCGCCACTGTCAACCGTCGCTCCGACGGTTACGGCGGTCCCCCGCACCGCCGCGTACGGTTCGCGGTGGAGCTGCTGGAGGCGGTCGCCGCCGCGGTCGGCGCGGACCGGGTCGGCCTGCGACTGTCCCCCGGGTTCGGCCTCAACGACATGAGCGAACCCGACGCCGAGGTCGTCTACCCGGCCCTGCTCGACGCGCTGCGGCCTGTCGACCCGGCCTATCTGCACCTGGTCCATGGCTCCGATCCCGCCCTGGTCCGGGCGGTCCGGGCGGCGTGGGCCGGACCGATCATCGTGAACCCGGGCACCGGTGACCTCGATCCGGACGCCACCGCGAGCGTCGTGGCGGACGCGCTGACCGCCGGGTTCGACGCGGTCTCCTTCGGCAAGCAGTTCCTCGCGAACCCCGACCTGCCGCGCCGCCTGGCCGACGGCACCGGGCTGAACCGGCCGGACCCGGCGACCTTCTATCAGGGCGGCCGGCAGGGCTACCTCGACTACCCGACCGCCGACATCACGGAAGGAAAGGCCACGCCATGGTCGTTTTCGTCAACAAGCTCACGTTGATCGGTGCCGCGGAGGACCTGGAGAGCCGCTACGCCAAGGTCGCCGAGTACATGCAGACCCGCCCCGGGCTGGTGAGTTACGTCCTCAGCCGCTCCCAGAAGGACCCGTCGACCTACTACAACATCGCCGAGTGGACGGACGAGGAGTCCTTCCGCAGGGCGCTGCAGGAGCCGGAGTTCCGCAGCCGGCTGGACCGGCTGACCGGCATCATCAAGGGTGAACCGCACCTGACCGAACCCGTCCTCCGCTACGACGCGACCAACTGACCGCACGCGCGGCGGCCGCCCGGGGTTCTCGCCCCGGGCGGCCGCCGCGTGTGCGGTCGATGATCAGTAGTTGCCCAGGCCACCGCAGACGTTGACGGCCTGGGCCGTCATCGAGGCCGCCGTGTCGGTGACCAGGTAGCCGACCAGCCCGGCGACCTCCTCCGGCGTCGAGTAACGCCCGAGCGGGATCTTCGCCTGGAACCGCTCCAGCACCGCGTCCTCGGTGACACCCCAGTGCGCGGCGTACCCCTGGCGGACCCGGACCGCCATCGGCGTCTCCACATAACCCGGGCACACCGCGTTGACGGTGATCCCGCTACCGGCCAGCTCGAATCCGAGCGCCTTGGTGAACCCGACCACCCCGTGCTTGGCGGCGGTGTACGGAGCGGCGAGCGCCACGCCCTGCTTGCCGGCGGTGGAGGCGATGTTGATGATGCGTCCCCAGCCCTGCTCCCGGATGCCACCGGCTCGGAGCACTTCGCGGGTCACCCGGAAGGTGGCGGTGAGGTTGGTGGCGAGGATGTCGTCCCAGAGCGCGTCCTCCAGCTCGGCCGTGACTCCGCCGCCGGATCGGCCGGCGTTGTTGACAAGCACCCCGATCGGTCCGAAACGGTCCACCGCGGCGGCGACGAGCCGGGTGACGTCGTCGGTGGATCGGACGTCGGCCACGGTGCCGTCGACGTCCAGGCCCCGGCCGCGGAGCTTGTCGGTGATCGTGGCGACCTGCTCGGCGTCGCGGGCGCAGAAGAAGGTCGCGAGGCCGCTCTCGGCCAGCGTCTCGACCACGGCCAGGCCGATGCCGCTCGTGCCGCCGGTGACCAGGGCCGCGCCGCGGCGCGTCGATTCCGTCATCGTGGTGTCCTCTCTTCCGGTGGTGGGTTCACAGGCCGAGTACGACCCGGCCGGTGACCCGGCGTTCCAGTAGTGCCTCGATGGCGGAGTCGGCGTCCGCCCAGTCAGCCCGCAGCCCGACGTGCGGTCGTAGACGGTCGTCGGCGACAAGGCCGAACAGCGTTGCCAGGTCCCGAGCGGCCGGGCGGCGCTCGATCTCGTCGAGCAGGAACAGGTGCTCCAGGCGTACGCCGGCGCGGGCATGCCCCCAGTCCGGTGGCAGGACCAGGTCGGCCCGGACGGTGTTGCCGAAGACCACCGCCACACCGCCCGCACGCAGCCTGACGAACGCGTCGCGGAAGACGGTCCCGCCGACGCTGTCGATCACCACGTCGACCGCCTCGTCGGGCGGTGCCGCGTAACCCGCGTGGATCCGGTGGCCACGCTCGGTCAGGTGCCGACCGCGTTCCGGGGTGCCGGTCCACCCCAGCGCCGTCGCGCCGGCCGCGGCGGCCAGGTCGGCCACGAATCCGCCGACTCCACCACTGGCGCCGGTGACCAGCACCGAGCGGCCGAGCAGCCACCCGGCCCGCTGCAGGGCGTACAGCGCGGTGAGGCCGGCCACCGGTACCGCCGCCGCGATGGCGGGCTCGACACCGTCGGGCAGTGCCGCGAGGCGGTCGGTACGTACGGCGGCGAGCTGAGCCCAGCTCGTCGAGGCCGCCAGTCCGGCGACGGGCGTGCCGGCCGGTGGGCCGGTGCCGTCCTCGGCCGCCTCGACGACCGTGCCGGCGACGTCCAGGCCGAGCTGGGATCCCGGTGGGCGTCGGGCGGCGAGCAGCAGGTCGGCCCGGTTGACGGCGACGGCCCGCACCTCGACCAGCGCTTCGCCGGGAGCCGGGCGCGGGTCGGGCAGAGATTCCAGACGAATTCCGTGGGACACGTCCGCGGACGTGACGAATGCCTTCACAAGGTCCTCCCTCTCGGTCCCTTCGTACCGGCGGGTTCTGGAGGCCGGGTGGAGAACGGCCCGTGAGACCGGCATCACGGCGGACCGCGTTGCCAGGCTCGGATCGGCGCGGGCAGGATGAGCCGGGAACACAAAGGGCGACGGCAGGGCAACTTTGCGCAACCGGTTGTCCAATGGGGAGACTCGGTGACCGATTTTCGCCTTCTCGGCGCACTGGACGTCACGGTCGACGGGGTTCGGGTGCCCGTACGCGCCCCGAAACAGCGCGCTCTCCTGGTGACCCTGCTGTTGCGAGCCAACGACGAGGTGCCGATGGACGAGCTCTACTGGCGCCTGTGGGATCAGCGGCCACCGGCAGCGCCAGCGGCGGCGCTGCACGTCCACGTCGCGCGGTTGCGGGCGGTGCTCGGCGACCGTAGCGGGACGGCCGGGCGAGAGGGGCGGCCCCGGGTGCGCTCGCTCGGCGGCGGATACCTGCTGCAGACTCCGCCCGAGACCGTGGATCTGTTCCGGTTCCGCAACGCCGCCCAGGAGCCCTGCGGGCCCGGCAGTCCGGCGATACGACAAGCGAACTCAGACACGTACGGGCAGCCCTGGGAGAGTGGCGCGACGACCCGCCCGCGGGGACGGCGCTCGCCTCGCTCGCCGTCGTTCCCTCCCTCGCCGCCGAAGCCGGTCCGGCACTGCTCGAGGAACGGTTGCGGCTGATCGAGCGGCGCTTCGAGCTTGAGGGATATCCGCCGGGCGAGCTCGTGCCGCGCCTGCGCGCTCTGGTCGCCCTGCACCCGACGCGCGAGCGACCCTGGGCCCTGCTCGTGTCCGCGCTGCGTCGCGCCGGCGACCGGGAGGCCGCGATGGTCGCGTACGACGAGGCCACCGCGACGCTCCGGACCCGGCTGGGCCTGGCGCCGGGGCCGGAGCTCACGGCCGAATACCGGCGGATCACCGGCGACCGCTGGCACGCGCGGACCGACGTGCCGACACCGGCCACTCACCGGACGCTGCGCGGCGAGGGGTGGGCAGCGGTCATCGATGCCCTGACCAGCAGGCACGACGGCACCGCGCTGCCCCTGGTCTGCCTGGCCGGGCCGGCCGGCGAGGAGCGGACCGCGGATCTCGTCGCGCTGGCCCGGCATCTGCGCGAGGAGTTTCCGGACGGTCAGTGGTACGTGCGGCTCACCGGGCCCGACGGGCGGCCCCACGACCCGGGCCGGTTGCTGGCCCGACTGCTGCGGTTGTCCGGTGCGACCCCCGACGCCGTCCCGGCGGGCGGGCGGCAACTGGTGAACGCCTATCGGGCCCGGCTCACCGACCGGCGCGTGCTGCTCCTGCTCGACGACGCCCGGGACGCCGAGCAGGTACGCGACCTGCTACCGGGCACGTCCCGGTGTGCCGTGGTCACCGTCGGCGACGACGTACGCCCCGAACTGGTGGCGCTGCACGGCGCCCGGTCGATCGACCCGGACGGCAGCGTCGGACCCGGGCCGTACCAGCGCCGCCGCCAGCGGCGGATGTCCCTCCTCACCGTCGCAGGACAGCCCGCAGAACCTCCTCCAGCCGAGCACCGGGATCATCCACCAGGTCAGGCGACCGCCACGCCACGAAGCGGTCGGGCCGCACCAGCGAGGCGCCGGTGAGTCCGACTCCGTAACGGGCCGGGAAGTCCTCCGCCGTGATGGTGTGCACCGTGAGTGGAACGCCGAGACGCTCGGCGACGCGGATCGTAGGTGCCGCCCATGCTTCGCCGGCCGGGCCGGTCAGCAGCACGAAGCCGGCACCGAACAGCGCCGTCGTCGACGACGTGACGCCCTCCGGGGTGACAAGCGTCAGATAGGGAGCCCGCGACCCGGGCCGGCCCGTCGCCGAGGCCGGGTCCTCCACCAGCGCACCGTCCTCGTCCGGGTCGGTGAGCACCGCTCCCGAGGGGTAGCGGTAGCCGAAGGCCAGCACCGTGGGCGGCAGCGGTTCGGGTACGTCGTCGTCGCGCAGTTCCGGCGCCACCCGTTCGACGAGGTTGGCGAACTGCTGCTCCACCAAGAGCCGGGCGTACGGTCGACGTTCGGTTTCGAAGGTGCGCAGGAGGTCGGGGCCGGCCCAGCCCTGTAGCACGGCGGCGAGCCGCCAGCCCAGGTAGAGCCCGTCCAGGATCGCGGTGTTGCCGCCCAGCCCGCCGGTCGGCGGCATCACGTGTGCGGCGTCACCGGCCAGGAGTATCCGGTCCACCTGGAACCGTTCCGCGACTCCGCAGGCGATCGACGTCTCACCGGACTCGACGATGTCCAGGGGCAGGTCCTCGCCGAGCCCGAGATCCGCGGCGATCTGCCGGACGACCCCGTCCGCGGAGCGGTGCCAACCCTCGGGAAGCTCGGGCGCCAGGTGGCGGAAGTAGCCGTACAGTCCGGGAATTTCGGTGTTGAACAGCACCGCACGGCCGATGTGGAACGCCGCGAAGCGGGAACTGTCGGCAGCTCCCGGAGTGTGCGCGAGGGGTTCGCTGAGGTCCGCTTTGAACAGCACCCGCAGGACCTGGCCGACCACGCCCCTGCCCTGCAGCGGGATGCCCAGCGCCTCGCGGACCGGGCTGCGCCAGCCGTCGGTGGCCACCACGTACTGCGCCCGGATCCGGTACCGCCGGCCGGTGTCCGCCTCCTCGACGTGCGCGGTGACACCGTCGGCGTCCTGGGCGAGACCGATCAGCCTGGTGCCGAAGCGCAGCTCGGCGCCGAGTTCGTGGGCACGCTCGGCCAGTGCCCGCTCCGCACCGGACTGGCTCGCGGTGCACCACTCCTCCGGGGACACGTGTCGCATCGTGAGTTCCCTGCCGCTGACGAGCGTACGGACGACGGGTCCGGCCAGCCGGGGCGCGAGGACCATGCTGAACTCGCTGCGGTCCGGGCGGCTCAGCTCATGGATCCGGTCGGCAACGCCGGCGATGCGCAACGCCTCCATGGTGTGCGGGTACTGGCCCGTCGCCTTGACCGCGGTGGAGGTGCCGGGGCGGCGCTCCACGACAAGCGCGCTGACGCCGTGCAGGCCCGCGAAGATCGCCGTGCTCAGGCCGGCCGGTCCGGCTCCGACCACCAGGAGGGGCCGATGCTCGACGGCGGTCACGGGACGAGCACCACGCGGCCGAGCTGACGGCGGTCCTCGATGAGCCGGTGGGCCTGGGCCGCCTCCTCCAGGGGAAGCACCGCGTGGACGGCGACCCGCAACCGACCGTCACGAACCAGCTCGGTCAGCTCCCGTTGGTGGTGGGCCGCTTCGTCCGGAGCGGCGGCGAGCCAGGCGTCGAGGGCCGTACCGACGACGGTCCGCAGGCCGAGCAGATCGGTCAGAGTGACCCGACCGGCCTCGCCCGAGGCACCCGCGAAGCCGTAGTAGACGAGCCGGCCGAACGGGTTGAGCAGGGCGATGCTCGGCGACAGGACCGCGCCTTCCACGCTGTCGAGGACCAGGTCGACGCCGGTGCCGCCGGTCACCTCACGCACCCGGTCGGGCCAGTCCGGCCGGGAGTAGTCCACGACGGCGTCGGCGCCGTGGGCACGGACGAAATCCGCCTTGGCCGGCGAGCCGACGCCGCCGATCACCAGCCCCGCCCCGCGCAGCCGGGCCAGTTGGGTGACGAGGTGGCCGATCGCCCCGGCGGCGGCGTGCACCAGCACCGTCTCGCCGCGGGCGAGCCGGCCGACGCTCAGGACGCTCGCGGCGACCTGGGCCGTCGAGGCGAGAGCGGTGGCGACCGGTGCCGGAACATCGTCCGGCACCGGCACCGCCTGGGCGTCACCGATCAGCACCAGATCGGCGTACGCGTCGGTCACGCCCCACGCGGCCAGCCGGTCACCGACGGCGAAGCGGTGGGCGCCGGGCCCGACTGCGACGACCCGGCCGACCACGTCACCGTGCGGCGCCCGGGGCACCGGGGACGGGAAGGGCGCCGTACCGGAGCGCAGCTGGGTCTCGATGAAGTTGACCCCGACGGCCTCGACCTGGACCAGGAGCTGACCGTCGCCGGGCACCGGGTCCGGTGCCTTGTCGACGGTCAGCACCTGCGGACCACCGTGCTCGTAGTAACGGATGACACGCATGCGGGTATCCCTTCCGTTGCCGCGGCGGCGAAACACCACCGCTGCCGGTTGTAGCCGGCTGCGCTCGCGGCACGGTCGAGGGAGGCCCTAAGCGCGTTGTTGCTCCGGGGTCCGCCACGGGCCGGGCACCAGGGCCGCGGCGAGCCCCGCCACCACGGCGAAGCCCGCCACCAACCAGTACGTCCGGCCGTACGCTTCCGAGGGGAAGCCCGAGGTGCCACTGAGCCGCTGTTGCAACGCGACCGCGACCACCGCGATACCCAACGACCCGCCGATCTGGTTGAGGATGAACAGGGCGCTGGTGGCCCGGGGAGCGTCGTCGGGGCCGACCGCGAGGTACATGAACGCCATCAGGCCGGGCACTGTGAAGCCGATGCCGAAGCCGCCGACGCCGAACGCGACAGCGGTCAGGGCCGTCGAGGTGTGGTCACCGACGCTCGACAGCACCAGCGCGGCGATCGTGGCGAGCAGCATCCCGATCGGAGCGGTCACGCGGGCGGTGAGCCGGGCGCCGGCCTTGCCGACGGAGATCGCCCCGGCGGCGCCGAGGATGCCCGAGGGCACCATGAGCAGGCCCGCGTGCAGCGCGCCGAATCCGCGTGCCTGCTGGTAGTACAGCGGAGTCAGGAACAGCAACGTGTTGGCGACAGCCCCGACGAGCAGCATGGTGACGACCGACATCGTGAAACCGCGCTGGGTGAACAGCCGCACGTCGATCAGGGGCTCGGCAGTGCGGCGGGCGTGCAGCACGTACGCCAGCAGCAGCGCCGCGCCGACGGCGAAGGCCGTGACCGCCGCCGGATCGCCGAAGTCGCCCCGGTGGGCCGCGGTGGTGAGCCCGTAGATGAGCACCGCGAAGCCGGGTGAGAGCAGGGCCAGACCGATGACGTCGAGGCGTGGCCGCGGAGCTGCGGAGTCCGGCGCGTCGGCCGGCAGCGTCCGGAGGGCGAGCAGCAGTGCGATGACACCGACCGGCAGGTTGATGAGGAACATCCAGCGCCAGCTGATGTCGTCGACGAAGAAGCCGCCGAGAATCGGCCCCAGCACCGGCCCGACGGTCAGCGGGATCGAGATCAGGCCCATCGCCTTGGTGACCCTGGCCGGGCCCGCGGCGCGGGCGATCGCGGCCTGGACGACCGGGAAGATCATTCCGCCACCGAGCCCCTGGAGCAGGCGGAACGCGATCAGGCTGCCGGCCGACCAGGCCAGGCCGGACAGCAGCGAACCGACGGTGAACAGGACGACCGCGAACACCCAGATCTGGCGGACACCGAACCGGTCCACGCCCCAGCCGGAGATCGGGGTCGCGACGGCGACGGCGAGCAGGTATCCGGCGGTGACCCACTGGATGGTCGACAGCGAGGTCCCGAAGACGGTGACGAGGCGGTCCACCCCGACGTTGACGATGGTCTCGTCCAGCAGGGCCATGAGCAGTGCCAGCAGCAGCACTCCGGCCATCTTGAGGAATGCGGGATCGAGGCGGTCGGTCTCCGGGACAGCGGGCTTGTCGCCGGGAGCGCGCTGGGGCGCGCTGGTGTCGCTGGCCATGGTCGTTACCTCCGAGCGGCAGTACGGTCCGGATTGACGCGCACAGAATACATGTAGGTGCAGACATTTCTGAGCGCCTCAAGCCCTAGTCGACCACAAATTACGCTCTGACCTGACGGAAAATGAATGCGTGTACATTGAGTACGCATGGACGTGTAAGGTGTACGGCGACGACTCGGAGGGCGGGCGGGATGGCGGAACGACGCGGCGGGCAGCCGGATGTGCTCGACCTCTGGCGGCAACTGACGGTCCTCACCGGCCGCCTGGGCCAGACGCTCGACAAGCGCCTCGTGCGGGAGTTCGACCTCACCCTCACCGAGCTGCTGGTGCTCGACGAGCTGACCCGCGGCAACCCGCGCGGCATGCGCATCCAGGACCTCAGCGACGCGGTGGCCCTCGACCAGTCCTCGATGAGCCGCCTGGTCAGTCGCCTCACCGCCAAGCAACTCGCCGCCCGGGTCAGCTGCGACCACGACCGCCGCGGCGTCTACTGCCAGATCACCGACCTGGGCACCGAGCGGCACGCCGCGGCCACCCGGGTCAGCCGCGCCGAACTCGGTGCGGCACTGGACGCAGCCGCCTTCGACGACCGGCTGGCATCCGTGGTGGCACGGCTGACCCGCCCGGTCGTCGCGCCCGCCGACACCTGAGACCCGACCGAGGGAGTCACCCCGTGCAGTTGTCGATCCTGGACCAGTCGATGATCCCGGAGGGGTCCACACCGACTCAGGCGCTTACCAACACGCTCGATCTGGCCCGGACGGCCGACGCGCTCGGCTACCACCGCTACTGGCTCGCCGAACACCACGCCACGGCGTCGTTCGCGAGCCCGGCCCCCGAGGTCATGATCGCGCGGCTCACCGCGGAGACCACCGGCCTGCGGATCGGCAGCGGCGGCGTGCTGCTTCCGTACTACAGCCCGTTCAAGGTGGCCGAGACGTTCCGGGTGCTGCAGGCGTTGGCCCCGGGCCGGATCGATCTGGGCATCGGCCGGGGCGCCGGAGCCTCGTCCCGGGACGCCCGGCTGCTCAACCCCTCCCTCGGCGATCACTCCGACCAGTCCTTCGCCGAGCAGGTGAGCGCCGTCCGGGCGTTCCTCGGCGGGCCGGGCGACCGGGGCGGCATCATGCCGACCGTGGACGGCGTGCCGCAGGTCTGGCTGCTGGGCGCGAGCACGTCGAGTGCCGTGCTCGCCGGGCGGCTCGGCCTGCCCTACTCGTTCGCGCACTTCGGCCGTCCCGAGGTCGTCACCGAAGCGGTACGCGCGTACCGGGCCAGTTTCGACGCACGCGGCGGTGGCAGCCCGCGGGTGATGGTGGGCATCGGGGTGTACTGCGCGCCGACCCGCGCCGAAGCCGAGCACGTCTTCGCCAGCCAGCGGCTGTTCCGGCAACGCATGACGCAGGGCGACCTGCGGCCGGTGCCCGCCCCGGAGACCGCGCTCGCGGAACTCCACTCCCGACCCGCGGCAGCGACCCGCGGCCCGGAGGAGTGGCCGCGATATGCGGTCGGCTCCCCCACCGACGTCGCCGCACAGCTCACCGCGATGGCCACCGCGGTGGGCGTGGACGAGTTCGTGGTGCTGTCCACCATCCACGGACACAGCGACCGCGTGCGCTCGTACGCGCTGCTGGCCGACGCTCTGGGCCTACGACCGCGCACGACCCCGGCCCTGCAACGCGCATGACACCTGTCAACCTTCGCGATCCCCGCTCGCAACATCGACGAACAATGATGGAAGGGGCTATTCGCGAGGGAGGACCGTGTGAGCGTGCCAGCCACCCCGACAGAGGAGTACCGCGTCCTCGGGCCGCTGACGGTGGTTGTCGCCGGCCGCTCCGCGCCGGTGACCGCACCGAAGCAGCGCATCATCCTGGCAAGCCTGCTGCTGCGGGCCGGCAGCTGGGTCACCGCCACGGAACTCGCGAACGCCCTGTGGGACGACCGAGCACCGAAGGACCCTCGCAGCGCCCTTCAGGTGCACCTCACCCGCTTGCGCGCCCGGTTCGCCACGATCCACCCGGAGAGACCCGATCTGATCGAGACCCGCCCCGGCGCGTACCGGATCGTGGTGCCGCCCGGATCGCTGGACCTGGACCGCTACCGGGACGCGATCGCGCAGGCCCGCTCCGCCCGACGCGCCGGGTCCGCCGATGTCGAGCTGGCCTGGTTGCAGCAAGCCCTGGCCCAGTGGCGCGGCGACCCGCTCGCGTTGGTGCCGTCGGCCCGCATCCAGCGGGAGGTGGTCACCGCCCTGGTGGATGACCGGCTGCGCTGGATGGAGCGCCGGTTCGAGTTGGCGTTGGCCACGGGCCGGCACGCGCAGGTCATCGACGAGCTACGCGCCGCGACCCTCGCTCATCCCGAGCGTGGACGTCTGTGGGGCCACCTCATGGACGCCCTCGCCGAGACCGGCGACCGGGCCGCCGCGATCGCCGCGTACCACCAGGCACACAGGAGGCTGCGCGACGAACTGGACGCCACACCCGACACGGAGCTGCGGCGCCGCTACCGCCGGCTGATCGCCGAAACAGGCCAGAGTCGCGGCAACGCGGTGATCCCGACGACGGGCCTCGGCGGATGGCGGGCACAGTGCCAGCTGCCACCGGACATCGCCGATTTCGTGGGGCGGGCGGACGTCTCCCGCGAACTGTGCACGACCCTCGGGTCGGGCGACACGCCTGTGGTCTGCCTGACCGGGGTGCCGGGGGTCGGGAAGTCCGCGCTCGCCGTGCGGGTCGCCCACCGCCTCCGGGCCCGGTTCCCCGACGGCCAGTGGTACGTGTGCGCCGGCGACGGACGGACCTGGCCCGACATCCTCGCGGAGATGCTGACCACCTCCGGAGTGGAACAACCGCCGACCGGCACCACTGCGGCAGTGTCCCTGCTCCGCCGGCGCCTCACCGGACGGCGACTGCTGGTGACGATCGACGACGCCCCGGAAGGCGACCCACCACACGGGCTCCTTCCCCTTCCCGCCGGATGTGCCGTCCTGGCCGTACGGCGCGGCGATCCACCGGCCCTGGACTGCGACGTCGCCCACGTGGTCACCCTGGACGTCCTCTCCCCCACGGAAGCCGCGGCACTGGTGACCGACATGGTCGGCCAGGCCCGGGTCAGCCGTACGCCCGCCGCGCTGGAGGCGCTTGTCGAACGCTGTGACCGGCTGCCACTGGCACTCCGGATCGCCGGCGCCCATCTGGTCACCCATCCGGCCCGCGACATCGGCGAGTTCGCCGAACTGCTCGGCGCGGACCCGCTCGGCACGCTCAGCCTGCCCGGCAGCCGACGGGCAGCGGTCCGGACGGCCTTCGAACTCGCCTACTCCGCACTGCCCACGGCCGTCCGGCGGCTCTTCCGGTTCCTCGAACTCGTACCCGGGTTCGCGCACCGTGTCGAGACGATCGCCGAGGTGACCGGGATGTCACCGTCCAGCGCAGCCGCGACAGTGGCGGACCTGGTCCGCGCCCGGCTCGCCGAACTCGCGCCCGACGGGGTCATCCGCCTGCACAGCCTGGTGGCCCGGTTCGCCGCCGAGCGCGGTCTCGACGAGGATCCCGCGGCGGATCGGCGGGCCGCGCTGGTCCGGCTGGGAACGTCGTTGCTGAACGTCGCCGACGAGGCGGTGCGGCTGTGTCATCCGGATGTGGTGCGGGTCGGTGCCGGCACCGGGCAGGGGACCTTCGGCAGCCACCGGGCGGCCCGGACCTGGCTGCAACGGGAGCGCCGCAACCTCGTCGCGGTCGCGGTGTACGCCGCCTCCGCCGGGCTGACCCCGCTCGCCGTGGGTCTGACCGACGCGCTGCGCGGGCCCTGCGGTGCCGACCGGCACCACACCGACTGGCGGATCGCCGCCGAGGCCGCTGTCGCGGCCACCGATCCGCTCCGCGAGCCCACGTACGCCGCCGTCGCCCGGCTCAACCTGGGACTGGCGTTGCAGGGGCTCAACGACCTGGGGGCCGCCGAGATCCATCTGCGGCAGGCCTGCGACCAGCTGCGCCGACGGGGTCCGGCCGAGTTGGAGGTCGTCGCCGTGACCGCTCTGGCCATGCACCGCCTGCAACAGCCGACCAAGCGGTTCGACGACGCCATCGGCCTGCTCCACCGTGGCCTGCGACAGTGTCGACAGCTGGGGCTGCGGCACGCCCAGGCACGCTGCCTGCTGTACCTCGGGATGGCCCACCACGCGCGCGGCGAACTGCGCCTTGCGTACCGTCAATTCAGCGCCGCGGCGCGGATCGGCGAGCGCGCCGGGGACTACTCCGCCCAGGCGGAGATCCTGGCCCGCCTCGGCGGTGTCTGCGGTGAGCTCGGCGCGCACCGCGAGGCGGTTCGGCGGTTACGGGCGGCCCTGCGGCTCGGCCGGTGGGCCCGCTCGGCGCACTCGGTCGCGCTCGCCTCCTACGGACTGGCCCGGATAAGCCGCGCCCAGGGCCGAGCGGACCGCGCCCACGCACACGTGGCCCGCGCCATCGCCTTCGCCGAAACCGGCGGTTATCTCGCCGTGCTGGTCAACGCCCGCAATCTGCTCGCCGGCCTGTATCGGGACGAGGGCCTGACCGGGCCCGCGGAGCTGGAGTACCGGCGCGCGCTGGGCGAGGCCGAGCGGATCGGTCATCCGGGCGCCCGGTGCGAGGCGCTGACCGGCCTCGCGCTGCTGGCCCACGGGCACGGTCGCGACCAGCAGATCCCGGTGATGGCCCGGCAGGCGGCCGTCGCCGCCCGGGCCGCCGGGTCACCTCGACTGCTGTCCCAGGTCCGGGAGTTGCTCGCCACACTCCAGCCGGCTCCGAGCAGGCGCTGAGACGCTGCCCGGCGACGCGGACGGGCAGCCGAAGGGTGAACGATGGTAGCGATCCGAGCACGGCGGCTCTTCGACGGCGAGCGAATGATCCGGGCCGAACGGCCGACCGTGCTCGTCGACGGCGGTGTGATCCGGTCGGTGTTCGACGGGCCACCGCCGTCCGGGCACGAGGTGGTCGACCTGGGTTCCGCCACGCTGATGCCGGGCCTCATCGACGCCCACGTCCATCTCGCGTTCGACGCCACGGCGGACACCGTGGCCGGCCTCGTCACCGCCGACGACGACGTGGTGCTGGACCGGATGCGCTCGGCCTCGGCCGCCACGCTCGACGCCGGCGTCACCACCGCCCGCGACCTCGGCGACCGCGGCTACCTGGGCGTGCGGGTACGCGCCGAGACCGCCGCCGACGTCCGTCTCGGCCCGCGACTGCTGGTGGCCGGGCCGCCGATCACCTCGGTCGGCGGCCACTGCTGGTTTCTCGGCGGTGAGGTCGAGGGAGTCGAGGCGATCCGCGCGGCGGTCCGGGAGCGGGCGGCGCGGGGCGTCGACGTGGTGAAGGTGGTCGTCACCGGCGGCCGGCTCACCGCGGGGTCCCATCCGCACGAGGTGCAGTTCGGGCCGGCCGAGCTGTCCGCCGTGGTGCAGGAGGCGAAGCGGCACGCTCTGCCGGTCACCGGGCACTGTCACGCCGCGGACGGTATCGCCGACGCGGTCGCGGCCGGATTCGACGGCGTCGAGCACTGCACGTTCGTCACCGCCGACGGCACCAACGTGGATCCGGCGCTGCTGAGCCGGATGGCTGCCGCGGGCACCCGGGTCACCCTCACCCTGGGCTCGGTTCCGCAGCCCGGGGACCACACCGGCCCGGACGGGGTCGACCCCCGCCGGAAGGCCGTGCACGACGCGCTGTGGCGCGTCGCCACCTCGGGGGTACCCGTCGCCTGCGCCAGCGACGCCGGCTGCGGGCCCGGTAAACCGCACGGATCACTCGCCTACGCGGTCCTGGCGATGGCTGATCTCGGGTTCTCGCCGACGGAAGCACTACGAGCCGTCACCTCGGGTGCCGCCCAGGTCTGCGGGATCGCCGATCAGGTCGGCCGGATAGCCCCCGGGTACCAGGGCGACCTGCTCGCGGTCCACGGCGATCCGGCCATCGACCCGGGGGCGCTGCGGCACGTCGCCGCGGTGTTTCGCGCCGGGCTCCGGGTGCGGTAGCTCTCCAACGGCGCTCCACCGGACGCCGATCGGCGCCCGGGACGCTCGGGGCGTACCCCATCCGACCGGTAGGAGGACCGCCGTGCCCGAACCCGAAGTCCACATCACCCGGCACAGCATCGACGTCGACGCACCCGTCGACGCCGTGTACCCGATCATCGCGGACGTCACCAGGTGGCCGTACACGTTCGGGCCGACGGTCCACGTCGACCTCCTCGAACGTCACGCCGGCGGACCGCAGCAGACCGAGCGGCTCCGGTTGTGGGCCGTCGCGAACGGCCTCGTGCGGTCGTGGACCTCGCGGCGCACCCTGATCCCGGCCGCCGGCCGTGTCGTCTTCCGGCAGGAGGTGTCGGCGGCTCCGGTCGCGTCGATGGGCGGCGAGTGGCAACTCGAAGCGCTCGACGGCGGCCGCACCCGGGTGCTGCTCCTGCACGACTTCACTGTCGTCGACGACGAGCCCGACGCGGCCGCCTGGGTGGAGCGCGCCGTCGACGCCAACAGCACTGCGGAACTGGCCGCGCTGCGCGCCGCGGCGCGTTCCGCCAATGCCGGCACCCGGCTCTCGTTCGAGGATTCGGTGAGTGTCCCGGCCCCGGCGTCCGACGTGTACGACTTCCTGTACCGCGCCGACCGGTGGGTCGAACGGCTGCCGCACGTCGCCCGCGTCGACCTCACCGAGGACGAGCCGAACGTCCAGACCCTGGAGATGGACACCCTGGCCCCGGACGGTGCGGTGCACACGACCAGGTCGATCCGGGTCGGGTTCCCCGCCGAGCGGCTCGTCTACAAGCAGACCACCCTGCCGCCGCTGCTGGCGGCGCACACCGGCGTCTGGACGCTGCGCCCCGAGGGCGACGGGGTCACCGTCACCTCGCACCACACGGTGGTGCTGCGCCCCGAGCGCATCGAGGAACTGCTCGGACCGGGAGCCACCCTCGCCGGCGCCCGCGAGCTGGTCCAGCACAACCTCAGTACCAACAGCATCCGCACCCTGGAGCAGGCCCGCCTGCACCTGCAACCGGTAAGCGACTGACCGGCGGCGGACACGGCGATGCGCGGCGACCGGACGGTCTGCCGCGCATCGCCGTACGATCACACCCCGGTCAACGTACGGTTGACGTCCTCCAGGAACGCCCGGGGCGTGTCGCAGCGCTCGACCACCTCGTCCGGCAGTGCCACCGAGAACTCGCGGGACACCCGCGAGACGGTCTCCAGGATGGCGAGTGAGTCGAAGCCGAGTTCGACGAACGGGGTGTCGAGGATGTCGCCGTCGATGTCGACGGTGTCGTCGTCGCCGGCCGCCTCCCGCAGGATGCGCCGCAGGTCGTCGAGGCTGAGCAGTTCGCGAGTGGTCATGGCAGGTGGTCCCTTCGGTTGTCGGGTCGCTCGGACGTCACTGCTGCGACCGGCGGAGCACCGCGGCGGCGTTGAAACCGCCCCTGCCCCGGGCCAGCACCAGCACGCAGTTCAGCGGCAGCGACCGGGGCGAGCCGGTCACCAGGTCGATCGGGCAGTCCGGGGCGGGCGCGTCCACGCCTGCGGTGTGCGGGGCGACACCATCGCGCAGGGCCAGCAGGGCGGTGGCCAGATCCAGCGCGGCAGCGCCCGCCTGCAGCCGTCCGACCATGGTCTTGGGCACGGTGACGGGCACCGCCCGGGGCCCGAAGACCGCGGCCAGCGCGGCCGCCTCGGCCCGGTCGGCGGCCCGGTCGGCCGTGCCGTCGGCGAAGACGAGACCGACGTCGGCCGGGACCACCTGCGCATCACGCAGGGCACCGGTGATCGCCCGCCGCAGACCGGTCTCCGGGGCACCGGCGGGGTCGAACGTCGCGGCGTAGCCGGCCAGTTCGCCGTACACCTTCGCGCCCCTGGCGCGCGCCGCGTCCCGGTCCTCCAGCAGCAGGTGGGCGCCGCCCTCCCCCGGCACGGCGCCGTCCGCGTCGGCGGCGAACGGCCGGTACGCCCCGTCGGGGTCGGTGCGGCTGGTGTACCCGCCCGTACTCACCAACCCGGCGATCCCGAGCGGGCAGAGGGCGCCGTCCACGCCGCCGGTGAGGATCGCCGGGGTGCCGCGTCGGATCTGCCGGCGCGCGTGCCCCACCGCGTCGAGCCCGCCCGCGTGGTCGGTGACGAGTGCCGCACCGGGTCCCCGCAGGTTGTGACGGATCGAGATCTGCCCCGAATTGACAGCGTAGAACCAGGCGAACGACTGGTAGGCGCTGACGTGGCTGCCACCCTTGCTCCAGAGGTTCTCCAGCTCCCGCTGGCCGAACTCGAAGCCACCCATCGAGGAGGCGGTGGCGACGCCGATGTCGTAGCGAAGTCCGCCGGCGGCCGGCACCCCCGCGTCGGCGAGGGCCTGCTCGGCCGCGTAGAGACTGAGCCGGGTCATCCGGTCGGTCTGCGGCAGCAGCCGCCCCGGCAGGTGCTCCTCGGCGACGAAGCCGGACACCTCACCGGCCAGGCGCACCGGGTATCCGCTCGGGTCGAAGCGGGTGATCTCCCGGATGCCGGCCCGTCCGTCCAGGGTCGCCCGCCAGTACGCCTCGGTTCCCAGCCCGTTGGCCGCGGCCACGCCCAGGCCGGTCACGACGGCGGCGCTCATGCCGTCCTCCGATCCGGACGGGCCAGCACGACGGCGCTCTGGAAGCCACCGAAGCCGCTGCCGACGCTCAACACGGTGTCGACCCGCTGTTCCCGGGCGGTCAGCGGAACGTAGTCCAGATCGCACTCGGGGTCGGCGACATGCAGGTTCGCGGTCGGCGGGACCACGCCGTACTCCATGGCCAGCGCGCACGCGACCAGCTCCAGCGCGCCGATCGCACCGAGTGAATGCCCGATCATGGATTTGATCGAGCTCACCGGTACCCGGTAGGCGTGGTCGCCGAGGCTGCGTTTGAACGCCGCCGTCTCGTGGCGGTCGTTCTGTTTGGTGCTCGATCCGTGTGCGTTGACGTAGTCGACGCCCTCCGGTGCGATCCGTGCCTCGTCCAGGGCCACCCGGACCGCCTCGGCCATCTCCACACCGTCGGGCCGTAGCCCGGTCATGTGGTACGCGTTGCTGCGACTACCGAACCCGGCGACCTCCGCGTACACGTGCGCGCCCCGGCGCCGCGCGTGTTCCAGCTCCTCCAGGACGAGCACGGCCCCGCCTTCGCCGAGGACCAGCCCGTTGCGGGTGGCGTCGAAGGGGCGCGACGCGTGGGCCGCGTCGTCGTTGCGTGGGCTGGTCGCCTTGATGGCGTCGAAGCAGGCGAGCGTGATCGGTGAGATCGGGGCGTCGGTGCCGCCGGCGACGACCACGTCGGCGCTGCCCTCGCGGATCAGTTCGGCGCCGTGCCCGACGGCGTCCAGTCCGGAGGTGCAGCCGTCGGAGATCAGCGCCACCGGCCCCTGCGCACCAACGGTGTGGGCCACCTCGGCCGCCGCCGAGCTGGGCACGAACCAGTCGTACAGGTGCGGAACCGCGTACTCCGGGTCGACCAGCCAGGACCGGCCGCCGTCGCTCAGCACGACGTACTCCCGTTCCATGCTCGTGGTGCAGCCGACCGCACAGCCCAGCGACACGGCCAGCCGTTCACCGTCCGTGCCGGGCAGGTCGAGGCCACTGCCCGCGATGGCTTCGCGGGCCGCGGCGACCGCGAACTGGGTGGCCCGATCCATCCGCCGCGCCTCCTGCGGGCTGAGCCCGGCCTCGACCGGATCGAAGTCGCACTCGGCGGCGATCCTCGACCGGTACGGCGACGGGTCGAATGCGGTGATGGGTCGGGTCGCGGTGCGGCCCGAGCTGAGCAGGTCCCAGTACTGCTTGAGGTTGGTACCACCCGGAGCGACGGCTCCGAGCCCGGTGACGACCACACGACGACTCATGGTGCGACCGTCACACCCGGGGCTCAAGTGCCGGTCGAGGCGTCCTGGAAGCGGGTGCGGCAACGGCGGACAGGGCCGCGGCGAAGGCGGCGAGGTCGTCCTCGCGGCTCCCGGCCCGAACGGGCAGCGCGGCCAGGGCAGTGGATCCGCCTCGTCGTACCGCTGGATGACGTCGGGCGAGCGCGGTGAGCCCGTGCGGTGCGCCGGCCTCGAGAAGCACGGCCGGCTCGGTGGCGCAGACCGCGTCGAGCGCGGCGGCGAACCAGACCGGCGCGACCGGCTGTCGGGCCCAGTAGTCCGGGTCGGTAGCCACCGCCGGCGTCATCCGGGCGCCTGTGTAACAGGAGTACACGGGCAGTTGCGGAGGCCGCAACGGCATCGTGCGCAGCAGCGGTTCGGCGCGGGCGGCCTCCGCGGCGACGGCAGGACTGTGGAACGCCACAGTGGAACGGGCCGACTGGCAGGTGACGCCTGCTTCCCGCAGGCGCTGCGCGGCTCGCGCGAGAGGTTCGTCGGGGCCGGCGAGCAGCACCTGCCGTGGACCGTTGGCCGCGGCGAGCACCACTGCTCCATCGAGGTAGGGCTGCACCTGCTCCGGGGTCGCGGCCACCGCGAGCATGCCACCGGGCGGCGCCTCGGCGAGATGGGTGAGCCGGTCGGCGAGTACGCGGACGGCGTCCGGCAGGCTCAGCACACCGGCGAGGGTCGCGGCCACCACCTCGCCGACGCTGTGCCCGAGCAGAGCCGTCGGCACCACGCCACGGTCGAGCACGCTCCGGCCGAGCCCCCAGCCGACCGCGAACAGCAACGGCTGGGAGCGGCGGAGGTCGTCCAGCGGTACGACCGGATCGTCGGCGAGCCAATCCGCCCGGATGGCGGCGCCCTCGGGCCCCCACAGGGCGAACACCTCGTCGACGTGGCGGCGGAAATCGCTGTCGCCGCGGTACAGACCGGTGGCCATGCCAGGTCGCTGCGCGCCCTGACCGGGAAAAAGGAGCGCCACCCGTACGGCTCTTCTCAGCTTCGACATGCCCGGCAACGTCGCACCGACCGCTTGAGGCCGGCTCCAGGCGTACGCCGCTCGACGGTTTCTCGACCCCGCGCCGAGCGCGACACGCGACGGTGGCGACACCACGACGCGACCTCGCGGCCAACCCGCGGGAGCGCCGTTTCGAAGCCTGCCCCGCCCCGGGCGGGCGACCGCCGCCGGTCCGGTGTCACGAGCATCGGGCCGGCGGCTCCACGGCACGTGAGGATGAGGGCGGCGAGCAGATGCGCATCGGTGGAATCCACGTGGCCGGTGTGGCCGCGCACATCCCGGGCCGGGTACTGACGGCCGACGCGGTGAGCGCCGGCAGTTGCGCGGGGCGACTGGCCGCGCAGACCGGGGTGGACTCGGTCGCCGTGTCGGCCGACGAGTCCGCTCCGGACCTGGCGGTCCGGGCCGCCGAGCTGGCGTTGAAGCGCTCCGGGCACACCGCGCACGAGGTGGCGTTGCTGCTGCACGCCTGCGTCTACCACCAGGGACACGACATCTGGGCACCGGCGTCGTACGTACAGCGGATGGCCGTCGGTAACCGCTGCCCGGCGCTGGAGGTGCGGCAACTGTCGAACGGCGGGCTCGGCGCGCTCGACCTGGCGGTGGCGTATCTGAGCGCGGCGCCGGACCGGACCGCGGCGCTGCTCACCACCGGAGACCGGTTCGGCGCGCCCGGTTTCGACCGCTGGAACAGTGACCCCGGCACGGTCTACGGCGACGCGGGCACCGCCCTGCTGCTGTCCCGGCACGGCGGCTTCGCCCGGCTGTTGAGCCTGGCCACTGTCTCCGAGCCGGAGCTGGAGGGGCTGCACCGCGGCGACGATCCGTTCGGCGCCGTGCCGCTGGCCCAGCGACAGCCGGTGGACCTGGACGTGGTCAAGAAGGCGTTCGTCGCGCGGACCGGAGTGTCGTACAGCATCAGTCGTGTGGTGGCCGGGCAGGCGGAGGCGCTGGGCCGGGCCCTCGCGCAGGCGGGGCTGGAGTTCGCGGACGTGGACCGCTTCGTGTTGCCGCACTTCGGGTTGCGCAGGTTGACCTCGTCGTACCTGCGGCCCTGGGGCCTGACACCGGAGAAGACCACCTGGTCCTGGGCCCGGACCGTGGGCCACCTCGGTGCGGGTGACCAGTTCAGCGGGCTGGCGCACCTGGTGGAGTCCCGGCAGGTCCACCCCGGCGAACACGTGCTGCTCGCCGGGGTGGGGGCAGGGTACTCGTGGACCTGCGCGGTGCTGCGGATCGACGAGGTCCCGGACTGGGCGGTGTGAGGTTCGTCAGGCCGCCGACGGGTTGACCGCCGAGCGCTGGATCCCGGCCTCCTCCAGGTGCCACTTGGCCAGGATCTTCTGGTAGGCGCCCTCGGCGACGAGGGCGTCGATCGCGGCGCGCAACGGTTCCGCCAGGCCGGCGCCCTTGTTCGTGGCGAGTCCGACGTCGCGGCGGTCGAGTTGTCCGGCGAGGCGCAGGCCCGGCTGTTGGGCGGCCGCGTACCGCAGCACGCTCGCGGAGCTGACCAGCACGTCGACGTGGCCCTCGCGCAGTGCCAGGAAGTGCGCTGCCGCGTCGCTGTAGGTGCTCACCCGGTAGGGCTGCTTACCGGCCTGGACACACTTGTCCTGCTGCCGGCGCAGGTCGTTCTCGAAGGTGCTGCCCACACCGGTGCCGATCGAGGATCCACAGAGCTGCGCGAGGTCGGTGACCTCGGTGAGGGAGCTGTCGTCGCGGACCAGGATGCCCGTCCCGTCGGTCAGGTACGTGGTGAAGTCGAGGACCTTCTTGCGCTCCTCGGTGACGGAGAAGTTGGCCGTGCCGACGGCGAAGCGGCCGGCGGTGAGCCCGGTCAGCAGCGATGCGCCACTGACCTGGTCACGTTTGACGGTCAGGCCGAGTTTCCTGGCGACCGCGTCGGCGACGTCGATGTCGACGCCGCGCGGCGGCCCGCCGTCCTGCGGGTGGAAGGCGATCGGCGGGGTGCCGACGGCCGAGCCCACGGTCAGCACCCCGGACTGTCGGATCTCCGCCGGGAGCAGCTCCTTCAGCGCCGGGTCGGCCTGGACGGCGGAGACGACGTCCTGGGCGCCGAGGTCCTTCGGTGCTTCCTGGATGCTGCTGGCCGGTGCCGCGTGCAGGCAGCCCGACAGCAGAAGCAGCCCGACGGCGCCGACGGCCGCCAGGCGAATACGGCGATGGGGCACGGTGTCTCCTTCAACGTTGCTGGATGGTGGCGAAGAATCGGGCGGTCCGCTCCTCCCGCGGACTGCCGAGCATCGTGGCGGGCGGTCCCTGTTCGACGATCCGGCCACGGTCGATGAAGACGATCTCGTCGGCGACCTCGGCGGCGAAGCGCAGCTCGTGCGTGACGATGAGCATCGTCATGCCGCCGGCGGCGAGGTCGCGCACGACCGACAGCACCTCGCCGACCAGTTCCGGGTCGAGCGCGCTCGTCGGCTCGTCGAAGAGCATCACCTTCGGACGCAGAGCGAGCGCCCTGGCGATCGCGACGCGCTGTTGTTCGCCGCCGGACAACTCCCGGGGATAGGACCGCTCCTTGTGGGCCAGACCGACCCGTTGCAGGAGTTCCCGGGCCCGGGCGCGGGCATCGGCGCGGCTCGCCCTCTGCACCGCGACCGGAGCTTCGACGATGTTCTCCAGGACCGTCAGGTGCGGAAAGAGGTTCAGCGCCTGGAACACCATCCCCACGGCTGTCCGGTGCCGGGCGAGCAGACGCGGTGGGGCCTCGATCACCCGGTTGCCGCGCCGGATCAGCCCGACCGGCTGCCCGTCGATCAGGACGGCTCCGGAGTCGGGCCGTTCGAGGCGGTTGACGCAGCGCAGCAGGGTGCTCTTGCCGGAGCCGGACGGTCCGACCACACAGGTGACAGTTCCGGCCGGAACGGTCAGGTCCACGCGGTCGAGGACGGCCACGTCGCCGAACGCCTTGCTGATCTGGATGAGCCGGACCATGGTGCGCGGTTCGCCGGTCGCCACGGCCAGTTCGTCGGCGGCGGTGCTCACCGGTCCTCCCCGGCGAGAAGCGACAGGCGTGGTCCCGCCGACCCGGCCCGGCCGCTGCCCCGCCCGAAGAACCGCTCCAGGAGGTACTGGACCACGCTGAGGAGGGTGGTGAAGAACAGGTACCAGAGGGTCGCCACGAGCAGCAGCGGAATCACGAGGTAGTTGCGGTTGTAGATGAGCTGGACGGAGAAGAGCAGGTCCTGTCCGGCGATGACGCTGACCACCGAGGTTCCCTTCAGCAAGGCCGCGGCCTGGTTGGCGGCCGGCGGAACGATGGCCCGCATCGCCTGTGGCAGCACGATGCGCCACAGGGTGCGCGGGCGGGAGAGGCCGAGGGCCTGCGCCGCTTCGGTCTGCGACCTCTCGACCGACAGCAGCCCGGCCCGGACGATCTCGGCGGCGTGTGCGGCCTCGTGCAGGGTCAGGCCGATGACCGCCGCCGCGAACCCGTTGATCAGACCGCGGGTGGGCAGGTCCAGGATCGTCGGGCCGAAGGGCACCCCGACCGTCAGCCGTGGATAGACAAGCGAGATGTTGTACCAGAACAGCAGCTGGACCAGGATCGGCACGGACCGGAACAGCCACGTGTAACCCCAGCTGATCGCCTGCAGCAGGCGGCTGCCGGACAGCCGCATGACAGCCAGCACCGTTCCGAGGGCGAACCCCCCGATCAGGGCGATGGCGGTCAGCAACAGAGTGACCCGCAGGCCGTCGAGGACGACGTCGGCGGTGAGGTACTGCCCTACGACATCCCACTCGAAGGCCGGGTTGCCCGCCATGCTCACCAGCGTGAGCAGGAGCACCACCAGCCCGGCCACGCCCGCGACCCAGCGCAGGGGACGTCGCGCGGGCCGGGCGTCGGCGTAACTGTCGACCCTGAGGGCCGTCGGGGTGGACACGGCGCGTTTCCGTCAGAACCTGGGCAGCACGTGCTCGGCGAACAGGCGCAGCGATCTGGCTGCCCGCTCGTACGGGACGTTGCCGGAGACCACCTGCAGGCTCAGGGTCACCTCACCGAACCAGTCGCGGATGGTCTCCACCGCGGCGACGACCTGCTCGGGCGAGCCGACCAGGGCCTTGCGGTCAGCCACCTGCCTGTCGAAGTTGCCCTTGCCGACCCGTTCGACGATCTTCTCGTAGCCGGGATAGTCGCTGCTTCGGGTGTGCGCCCAGGACGACACGGCGGCGGCGAGCGCACCGTGGGACTGGTCGGCGTACTGGCGGCCGAGCCGCTGTGCCTCGTCGGCGTCGTCGGCCAGGAACGCGTTGTAGCTCATGTGCACGTCCTCGTCGGTCGGCGTGAAGCCGCCGGCCGCCGCGGCCTTGCGGTACAGGGCGAGGACGTCCTGCACCTGCTCCCGGGAGTTGATCGAGGGAACGAGCATGACGCCGTACCCGTTGCGGCCCGCCGCCTCCGCCGATTCCGGCGACTTGGCCGTGGCCACCAGGATCCGCGGATGCGGGTGCTGGACCGGCCGCGGCAACAGGGTGACCGGACCGAACTGGTGGAACCGGCCGTTCCACACCGCCTGCTCGGTGGACCAGAGCAGCTTGCACGCTTCCACGCCCTCGTCGAAACGGGCCCGGCTCTCATCAAGCGGTACGCCGAAGGCCTGGAACTCGTCCGGCAGGAACGCCCGCCCGAACCCGACGTCGAGCCGGCCACCGGAGATGCCGTCGAGCATCGCGAGCTTCCCGGCGAGTTTCACCGGATGGGTGAACGCGGGCAGCACCGCGCCGGTGACCAGACGAATCCGCCTGGTCCTGGCTGCCGCGGCCGCCAGGAACGTGACCGGGTCGGGGCTGTACCCACCGTACGGGGAGAAGTAGTGCTCGACCGTCTTGACGTGGTGGAAGCCCAACTCGTCGGCCAGTTCCGCCAGGCGCAGGCTCTCCTCGAAGTACTGGGCGGCGGGCTTGTCCTGCGGACCGACGGTCGGGAAGAGGTTGATGCCGAACTTCATTCCAGCTCCCTCGGATTCGGGCGGACCGCTGCTGGCCCCGTACGGTGCCGACCATGGCGGGGTTCCCTAGAGGCCCGCTACACCCGTACTGGAGAGATCGACACCGCTCTCGGCGAGCCGGCGGCGCAACAGCCCTGTCGCGTTGCGGTGCAGCGGAAAGTCCGATCCCGGCGGCAGGACGCCGGTCTCCTCCAGCAGCCGTACGACCCGGGCGGTGATGACACAGAAGCGGAAGGCGGCGTCGACCTCGTAGTAGGCCAGATGGGCCAGGGGCCGGCCGAGGAGCCGGGCGTAGAACTCCTCGGTCTCGGCGCGGGTCGGCAGGCCGGGCAGCCGGGGAGCGCCGATGCCGTCGCTGAGGAACCGGTCCATGTGCAGGAACCAGGCAAGGTCGCTCTCCGGGCGACCGACGTCGGTCATCTCCCAGTCCAGCAGGGCGGCCGGGCGGTCGCCGGCGAACACGATGTTGCCGAGCCGGGCATCTCCCCACAGCGGGCTGGGTGTCTGCGGCGCCGGTGGCTGGTGGGCCTGCAGCCAGGCCAGCGCGCTCCGGGCGGCGTCGTTGGCCGCGGCGCCGAAGTACTCCAGATGCCCGGCGTAGAACGCCAGGTCGCCGGAGGGCGCGGCTGTCGCCCCCAGGTCCGCCGGGTCGAGCCGGTGCAACCGGCCCATCGCGGACAGGGCGGCGAACCACGCCGCCCGTCGCCGCTGCGGCGAGGCCGCGGCCAGCCAGCCCTCCCGGTGGTACGACGGCAGATCGGCGGGCACCTCACCGGCGACCCGGCTCATCACGACGAACGGCGCACCGAGTATGCCCGGATCGGACTCGAACCCGAGCACCGGCGCGACCGGGACGTCGGTCCGGGCCAGCGCCATCTGCACGCCGACCTGTTCCGGCCAGCGCAGATCGGGGAAGATCCGGTGCCCGACCGGCGCGACCCGGACGGCGAGCGGCGCGACCCGTTGTCGTCCGTCCTCCACCCACCTGGCGTCGCAGAGCAGGATCTCGGCGGAGAATCCGGCGGTCCTCGGGACGGTCAACGGCCCCACTGCGACGTCACGGAAGCCACGCCGGCCGCGGAGCCAGCCGGCCAGCCGGGCCCGGGTCAGGTCGGGGTCGCGTTGGACGGGTACGGGCACGGGGGCCTCCGATCAGGACGCGCCGGACGACGGCGCGGGGACGAGAGTGGGGCGGCGGATCGTGGGGACCGGCTGCTCCGCGGGTGGGCCGGCGGGCGGTTCGAGCCAGGCCGCATTGGTTCGCACGGCACGGTGCAACCGCTGCACCGCCGCCGAGGGCTCGACCCCGAGTTCACGACTCAGCGCGGCGCACAGCCGCTGGTAGACCAGGACGGCATCCGCCTGCCGACCACTGCGGTACAGCGCGGCCATCAGGCTGGCGTGAATCGGCTCGCGCAGCGGATGCCGCCCGGCGAGCGTCGTCGCCGCTGCCACCACCTGCCGGTGCCGGCCACACCGCAGCTCCGCTTCCAGGTAGCGGTCGATCAGCAGGAGTCGCCACTGGTCGAGGTGCCCGATGATCTCCTGGGCGACCGGACCGATGCGTACGTCGGCGAGGACCGGGCCCCGCCACAGCGTCAACGCCCGCTGCCAGTCCCGTGCGGCGTGCGCCGGTCGCCCGGCCGCGGCGCGTTGGTCGCCCCGGCGAGCCCACTCGCGGACCACCCCCAGATCGGTCTGCTCCGGGTCGATCCGCAGCAGATAGCCACGCTCACCGGTCAGCAGCCGCGCCGGCGCCTCCGCCCGGGTCAGCACCCGGCGCAGATGCATGACGTACGTCTGCAGTGTGGTGGCGGCGCTGCGTGGCGGGTGGTCGTCCCACAACTCCCGCACGCATGTCGTCACCGGCACTGTCGCGTTCGCCCGCAACGCGAGCAGACCGAGTAGTTGCCGCTGCTTGGGCGCGGTCGGGCCCGCGTCACCACCGGCCGGGCCGATTCGCAGTCCACCGAGCACGTCGAGGTACATCAGCACACCTTCCGATCGAGACGCCGCCTCCAGCCGGAGCCGAGCGCGTTCGGGCCCACTGGGGTCCGGACCCACGCCGTAGCACCGGAGGAGACATGACCACCACACCGTTCGGCCGGCTCCTGCCGTTGGCCCCCGCGGTGTTCGCCTACATCCAGCCGCCGGGCGGCTGGTGCGTCGGCAACGCCGGCATCATCGTCGGCACCGAGCGGGTCGTGGTGGTGGACACCGCCGCCACCCGGGCCCGAGCGCAGGCGCTGCTGGCGTGCGTGCACCGGCTGGCGCCGGGTCGCCCGCACATCGTGGTGAACACCCATCACCACGGCGACCACGTCTTCGGCAACTGCGTCTTTCCCCCCGAGGCCGAGATCGTGGCTCACGAGACCGCCCGTTCCGAGATGGCCCGGACGGGGCTGGCGATGCGCGACCTGTGGCCGCAGGCCGACTTCTCCGGCATCGACCTGAGGCTGCCGACGCGCACGCTGCGGGACCGGCTGACTCTGGACCCCGGCGGCACACGTGTCGAGCTGTTGCACGTCGGGCCGGCCCACACGACAAACGACGTGGTGGTCTGGCTGCCGCAGCCACGCGTGCTGTTCGCCGGTGACGTGGCGTTCTCCGGGCGTACGCCGTTCGTGCTGATGGGTTCGGTCACCGGATCGCTGCGCGCGCTGGCGTCGCTGCGGGCCCTGCGCCCGCAGGTGGTGGTGTCCGGGCACGGCGAGGTCGCGGGGCCGGAGGTGCTCGACGCCACCGAGGCGTACCTGCGGTGGCTGCGCCGGGAGGCGGCCCGCGGTGTCGGGGCGGGGATCCCCCCGCTGGAGGCCGCTCGCCGGGCGGCCGACAACCCCTTCCGGAGCCTGCCGGAACCGGAACGGCTGGTGGCCAACCTGCATCGGGCGTACGCCGAGGAACGCGGCGAGCCGGCCGGCGCGTATCTGCCGTCCCGGCCGGTCACCGACGAGATGGTCCTGCTCCACGGCGGCCCGCTCAGCACATCGGTTTGACGGCACGCGGGAAGCGTCCCGGCCGGCGCTCAAGGCCGGCTCCAGTACGGCCGGACTCCTGGTCCGGACGCCGACAACGAAGGAGTTCTCATGGTCCTCAAAGGCAAGGTCGCGGTCGTGACCGGCGGCACCGCCGGTCTGGGGCAGGTCGTCGCCCGAGTGCTCGCCGACGCCGGCGCCACAGTGGTGTCGGCGGCACGTGGCGCGTCGGACACCGTCGGCCAGTTCCCGGTCGACGTCACCGACCGGGCCTCGGTCGACGCGCTCTTCTCCGCCGTGCAGGAGCGTCACGGCGGGCTGGACATCCTGGTCGCGAACGCGGGCATCAACCACCCGGGGCCCCTGGCGACGTTGCCGCCGGAGCAGTGGGACGAGGTGCTGGCCACCAATCTCACAGGCGTGCTGAACTGCGTGCGGGCCGCCGTCCCGCTGCTGCGGGCCGCCGGCGACGCCCGGATCGTCACGGTGTCCTCGCTGCTGGGGCGTCGGCCGATCGCCGGTGGCGGGGCCTACGGCGTCTCCAAGGCCGCCCTGGAGACGCTGACCCGTGTGCTCGCCGCGGAGCTGGCCGTCGACGGCATCACCGTCAACGCTGTCGCCCCCGGAGTGGTCGACGAAGGCATGGGACGAGCGATCCTCGGCAACGACCGGCTGTGGAACCGGCTACGCGGCTCGCTCGCCACCGACCGGCCCGGTACCGGTGCCGAAGTCGCCCGGGCGATCCTCTTCCTGGCCTCGCCGGACAGCTCCTACGTCAACGGTCACGTCCTGAACGTCGACGGCGGCCTGAACTTCTAGGGCCTGGGGTCGACGTCGTCGGCCGAGCCGAGGCGGAGGCCGGGCGTCGATCCGGCCCGGCCGGTGTTCGCCCGGATACCGATACCACCACCGGTATCCGGGCGAACATCCCACGCGGCCGGTCGTCGTCCGGCCCGCCGGGGGCTTCGGCGCACGCCCTAGGTCCCGTCATGCACGATGTGCCGGCGGTGGACGAACCATTCGCCGTCCTGTCGGTGCAGCAGGTCCTCGGCCGTGGTGCTCAGGTAGACCCGGGCCGCACCACCGCCGGGCGGTGTCTCGAAGACCGTTGCGTAGTAGCGGGTCCGCACCGCGTCGTCGCCGTCCGGCTCGGCGATCACGTTGCCGTACCAGTGCCGCCGGGTGAGCCCCGACTCGGCCAGGCGGTCGATGCCGCGCCGCATCGACGCGGCGATCGCGGTACGGCCCCGACGCGGCTCGGGTTTGACGTTCTGCCCGAACTCGCCGTCCTCGGTGAACTGCTGGGACCACTGTTCGGCCTGGCCCTCGTCCAACAGCTGGAAATGGCGGGCGTAGAACTGCAGGATCTCGGCGTACGTTCCCGCGTCGACGGCGTGCGCGGTGCTGCCGGTCGGCTGAGTCGTCGTCATGGCGCTCTCCTTCGATCGGTGGGGTGGTCAGCTGACGAGCAGGTGGCTCGCGCCACGGTCGACGGGCAGGTCCAGGGCCGGCTCGGCGCGGAGGATGGCCTGCTCCAGACCCTGCAGCCGGCGGGACGGCTCCAGCCCGAACCGCTCGGCGAGCGTGCTGCGGAACTGCCGCAGGGCAGCCAGCGCCTCGGTGATCCGGCCGCTGCGGTACAACGCGAGCGCGAGCTGTGCGCGGAGGTTCTCGTGGGTCGGATACCGGCGCACCAGGACGCGCAGCTCACTGAGCAGTTCCCGGTGCCGACCGACTCGCAGATCGGCCTCCACGCGCTCCTCGTGTACGGCGAGACGGACTTCGTGCAGCCCTTCCATCCGTGCCCGTACGATCGAGCCCACCTGGACGTCGACCAGGGCCGGGCCGTGCCACATGTCCAGCGCCGCCCGCAACAGCCGAGCCGCTTCCGGGTACCGGCCGGCGGCAAAGGCCTCGCTGCCGGTGGCCGCGATCCGGTGGAAGTCGTCCAGATCGAGCTCACCGGGCTGCACGCGCAGGGCGTACCCGCGCTCCCGGGTGCTGATCCGGTCGCCACCCTTGGCGGTACGCAGGACTTTCCGGAGGTTCATGACGTACGTCTGTAATGTCGAGTGTGCACTCATGGGCGGCTGCTCACCCCACAACTCGTCCACACAGTCGTCGACGGTGACGACGGTGTCGGCGTGCAGGAGCAGCAGGGCCAACAGTTGCCGCTGCTTCGGAGCGCTGGGCAGTTGCCCCGGCTCCATTCCCAGCGGACCCAGCACCGTGAACCGCATGATTTCCCTTCGTCGCTCGGTAACGCCAACGACCAGAACTATGCCGGTGAACGCTTTCGAGTTCCTTACCGACCAGTCGCCCGCAACGCCATTGACCTGCGACGATCGGTCGAGAACCAGGAAAGGGCGAGGGCCTGGAATTCCTACGGAGTCGGTAGGTTGGGTAGGAATGACCGCGACGCCGGGCACGGATCGTCGCGGAGAGCCGTCTTCCGTGCCCGGCGCCGTGGTCGGGGCCGAACGTCGTCCAGGCCCGGCCCTCGCCTCCGGGGCGGCCCGGATGAGGCGGTCGAGAATGTCCCGGCTACGGCGAGCTGCTCGATGGACGCGGTGACCCCGCTGCGGTTCCTCGGCAAGGGCGTCGGATCACGTCCGCCACCTGCTGATCTTCGTGAGCACGGTCCGCGGACCGGCCACAGCGGTCAGTGGCCTCGGCCCCGGTCGAGGAAGCACGACAGTAGTTGCCGGAACTCGTCCGGGTGCTCGATCGCCGGCACGTGCCCGCAGCGGCCGAACACGTGCAGACGGACATCGGCCAGGTGTTCGAGCAGGGGCTGGGCTGCCGTCCCGAGCGGGGTGACCCGGTCCTCGGCGCCGTGCACGAGCAGCACCGGCGCACGCACCGTTGCCAGCGTCTGCGCCGACAGGGTGAGGTCGTCGACCCATCGCGCCCTGGGTGGAGGGAACAACAACGCGAACGCGGCCGCCCCCGCTCGCATCGCAGTCGCACGGGCGTCGACTGCCGCATCGGTCACGAGCGCCTGGTCGAGGACGAGGCGGCTCAGCATGTCCCGTGCACCGAGCGGACCGGCGGGGGCGGCCCAGACCGCGTCGAGATCCGCTGACAGCGGCGCCCCGGGGGCGCCCATCGTCGAGACCGCCACGACGCGGGTGACCTGCCGGGGGCGCGCGGCCGCCAACGACAGCGCCACGGCGCCGCCCATGGAGTGACCCACCACGGCGTAGTGCTCAATATCGAGAGCATCCATCAGGCCTGCGGCCTGCTCGGTCCACAGCCGGAGCCCACCCCTGGAGCCCGCCGGGAGAGGCGTACGGCCGAACCCCGCCTGGTCCGGCGCCACCAGATGCCAGGACGTGCCCAGCGCCTGCACGGTCGCTGCCCAGGCTCCGGACCCGGTCGTGCCGGGTCCGGAGCCGTGCAGCATCAGCACCGCGGGCCCGGTGCCGCTCTCCAGGACGTGGACGGGTGAGCCGTCGACTGGGACGGTCCGAAGTGCCGTCACCGGGGCAGGCCAGGTGTGCTCATGCCGATGCGGAGTCGACCGACTTCGAGAAGAGCTCCATCATCGCCCTGCCGAACTGCGGCATGTCGGGCCATCCCCGGCAGGAGACGAGGTTGCCGTCCACCACGTCGGGAGCGTCGATGACCGTCGCGCCCGCGTTCTCCATGTCACCGGTGATGGGCGGGAAGCACGCCGTCTTTCGACCCTTCAGCAGCCCGTACACCGCTGGCACCTGCGCGCCGTGGCACACCAGAGCGATGGGGAGGTTACGCGCGAAGAAGTGCTCCGTGATGCGCCTGACGTCGGCGTCGACCCGGATCCACTCGGGGGCACGTCCCCCCGGAATGATGAGGGCGTCGTAGCGCTCGACGTCGACCTCGGCCCAGGGCACGTCGACCGGCAGCTTCCGACCGTTCTTCTCCACGTAGGCATCGGAGTTGGGGTCGAACTCGTGGATGACCAGTTGCACGTCACGGGTCGTCCGCGACGAGACGTCGACCTCCCAGCCGCCCTCCTGCACTCGATAGTAGGGATACATGGTGTCGAGTTCCTCGGCGGCGTCGCCGGTCAGGAGCAGCGCTCTGGGCACCTGCTTCTCCTCGCATGGGGGGACGGGTGGTGGATCCAATCCGATCCGATCCGATCGATTGAGTTAGCATTCCTCGGCCCAGCCCGCCCGTCAAGCCTCTACCGCCACTCCGTCCGCGTCCTTGACCTCGTCGAACAATCGACGGAAACGCTCGCCGGACCGCAGGATGTGCCGACGCATCGCGTAGGCGGCGGCGTCGGGGTCACGCCCGGCGATCGCGGCCACCACGTCCTCGTGCTCGGCCATCGCCAGGTGCGTGACCTGGGTGTCGTGGTGCAGCCGGAAGAGGTGCACGTGGCTGTGCAGGCGGGCGAGCGCCTCGCGGATGACCTGGTTCTCCGCGCTCAGGGCCACGAGATCGTGAAAAGCCGCGTCGCGCAGCCCGAAGGCGCCATAGGCCGACGGCCCGCTGCCCTCCTCCAACTCGGCCATCTCCTCAAGCATTCGTCGCAGGCCGGCCACCTGCTCCAAGGACGCGCGTTCGGCGGATCTGCGCGCCGCCGCCGGCTCGAGGAGCAGGCGGACCTCGAGCATGTCCTCGAATCGGTGACGGGTGATCTGGGGCGGGATGCGGTAGCCGGCATGGGGCACGCGCACGACCAGGCCCTCGGCCTCCATGCGGTTCAGGGCGTCTCGGATCGGCGTCTGCGAGACTCCCAGCTCGCGCGCCAGGACGTCGATCGTGACGCGGGAGCCAGGCTCGATCCGTAGCGACATCAGCTGCCCGAGCAGCGTGTCGTACACCTCGTCGGCAAGCCGGCCGCCAGATCTTCCCGGCGCCGTTCCGCCCGTCCCGGCCCTACGGCCCCGCGCGATCATCGCTTCGTCGTCCATCGTGGCGTGAGGACCTTTCTTGCGCCTTCGGGAACCTGTTGACATCAGTCACAACGCTGCGGGATGCTGACGCCCCCACCGGATCCTATAGGAAAAGCGGCGGATGATCTTCATCCTCCGCCATCGCGGAACCACCGCCATCGCTCTACTTCGATCACGTGACGCCAGCCCGCGGGTCGACCCCGCGACAGCCCGGCAACACGCCTGAACAACCCAGCAACTGCTCGACGAAGCACATAGCGAGGCTCTAGAAGTCCCCACCACCAGAAAGCAGGCAGGAATATGCGGCATCCGAAGCGAACAGGACGAACATCCGCACCCGGTCGGAAGGTGCGGTTGGCGACCGCGGCCATGCTGCTGGTGGCCGCGACCATGACGGCCTGCGGTGACAGCAAGGACGACGACGCGAAGGCGAGCGCCCCCAAGGCGCCGGCGACCATCCCGGAGCTCACCAAGGACCCGCTGACCCTCAGCTTCATCTGGTTCGACTGGCCCCCCGCCCACGCGCTGGAGGACTTCGCGAACGCGGAGTACAAGAAGGAACGGCCGAACACGACCATCAAGGTCAACACCGTGCCGAACGCGAATTGGCACGACGCGATGTTCACCCAGTTCGCCGCGCACAAGACCGACTTCGACATCGCGATCCTCGACTCGCAACACATCGGCGAGGCGGTGACGAACGGCAACATCCTCGACATCACCGACTTCGTCAAGCAGAACATCGACGTCGCGGCCTACAACCCGTACCTCCTGGCGGCCTACGGCCAGTTCCCCCAGGCGGAGACCGGCAAGCGCGACGAGAACGCCAGCCTGTACGGACTGCCGTTGCTCGGCGACACCTGGACGATGATCTACCGCAAGGACCTGATCGGCGACAAGCCGCCGCAGACCTGGGACCAGATGATCTCCGTCGCCGAGAAGTGCCAGAGGGAGAACCCGGGCGTCAGCGGGCTGGCCTTCCACCAGGCCAACGGCTCCGACGCCGCAGCCGTCACCTACAACACGGTCAACGGCATCTACGGCGGCAACCTCTGGGACTCCAAGACGCGCAAGATCGACGGCGTCATCAACGACGCCGCGGGCCAGGAGGCGATGGACGTCCTGGTCAACAAGATGAAGCCGCTGACCGCCAAGGGCTCCGGCAACTGGTTCATCGACGAGACGAACGCGGCGGTCGCCCAGGGCAAGGCATGCATCGCGTTCAACTGGATCGCCGCGAGCGGCGGCCTGCTCGACCCGAAACAGTCGACGCTCGGCACCACGCGGAAGCAGATTCTCGACAAGCTGGGCTTCGCCACGCTGCCGACCCAGAAGACGAACCTGGTCCCTCTGGGCGGTATGGGGATGCACGTGTCGGCCTACTCCGCGAAGGCGAACCAGGCCGAGGCCCTGAACTTCATGAAGTGGTTCGAGCGGGCTGACATCCAGAAGAAGTGGGCCGCGGCCGGTGGCGTGCCATCGCGTACGGACGCCCTGCAGTCGCCCGAGTTCCTCAATGCCGGGCCGTTCAACCAGGTGTACACCGACTCGGTTCCGCGGATGCGGGACATGTGGAACGTGCCCGAGTACGCGCGCCTCGTCAACATCGAGAACACCAACGTGAACGCGGCTCTCAACGGCGCGAAGAAGCCGAAGGATGCGCTCGACGACATCGCCAAGGAGCAGCAGGGCGTCCTCGACTCCAGCGGCCGCAAAGGCGGCGGCGGACTGTGAGTGACGCCGTCCCTCTGACGACCGACCACCCCGGGCAGGTGGCGTCCGCGACGCCACCTGCACCGGGTCGGTCCCGCCGGCTGAGCGACCGTGGGCTCGCCGTTGCCTTCATCTCCCCCGCACTGCTGCTGCTGCTCGCCATGTCGGTGTTCCCGCTGCTGTGGGCGTTGTACCTGTCCTTCACCGACTACTCGGCCACCCGCGGCGGGCCCGCGAATTTCGTCGGGTTCGGGAACTACACCGCCATCCTGGCGTCGGCGCAGGTCCACCAGAGGGCCCTGACGACGTTGATCTACGTGGTCGGCGCGGTCGTCCTGCAGACCGTGCTCGGTTTCGGCATCGCCTACCTGATCTCACGGCGTACGCGCGGGCGAGGAGCGCTCACCACTCTGTTCCTGGTTCCGATGATGCTGTCGCCGGTCGTTGTCGGGCTGTTCTGGCGCTTCATGCTCGACGCGCAGTTCGGCGTGGTCAACAGCATGCTCGGCTCGCTCGGCCTGGGGCAGGTGGAGTGGCTCACCCGGCAACGAACGGCGTTGCTCTCCCTGATCGTGGTCGACACCTGGCAGTGGACGCCGTTCATCATGCTCATCGCGCTCGCGGGCCTCACCGCGGTTCCCAAGTACCTGTACGAGGCGGCCTCGATCGACCGGGCGTCCGAGTGGTTCCGGTTCCGCACCATCACTCTTCCGCTGGTGTGGCCGCTGCTGCTCATCGCCGTGATGTTCCGGGGCATCGAGGCCTTCCGGCTGTTCGACCTCGTCTACATCCTCACCAGCGGTGGTCCGGGTGTCTCCACCGAGACGTTGTCGTTCCACGTCTACAAGGTCGCGTTCCTGGGCTTCAACACCGGAACCGCCTCGGCGTACGGGATTCTCATGGTCCTCGTCGTCATCGTCCTCACGCAGCTCTACCTGCGCTACCTGAACAAGCTCAAGGAGGGCTGATGGCCGTCTCCGTCGACGAGGCCGTGTCCACGGGTCCTGCCCCGGATCACACGCCCGCCGCGCGTCGCCTCGGCGGCCGGGGCCGCTCCGGGCTGGAGGTCGCGCTGCTGATCGTGCTGGCCGTCGTGATGCTCTTTCCGGTGCTGTGGATGATCGAGACGTCCATCAAGGACAACCGCGACGTCTACGCCATCCCGGCCAAGTTCTTCGGCTTCAACGTCACCATGGACCACTTCAGGGACGTGTTCGTCGCGCCCGGCGGCGGGCGCTCGGCACTGTCGGTCGCGTTCCTCAACTCCGTCGTGGTCGCCGGAGTCTCCACGCTCCTGGCCACCGTGCTGGGCGTCCCGGCGGCCTGGGCCTACTCACGCTTCTCCGTGCGGGCCAAGAAGGACCAACTGTTCTTCATCCTGTCCACCCGCTTCATGCCGCCCGTGGTGGTCGTGGTCCCGATCTTCCTCATGTACCGCCAGGTCGGACTCATCGACTCCAAGATCGGCCTGATCCTCATCTACGCCGCGTTCAACGTCCCGTTCACGATCTGGATGATGAAGGGGTTCGTCGACGAGGTGCCCGCGGAGTACGAGGATGCCGCCATGCTCGACGGTTACACCCGATTGCAGGCGTTCTGGCGATACACCCTTCCCCTGCTCGTGCCCGGCATCGCCGCGACGGCGGTCTTCGCACTCATCTTCTCGTGGAACGAGTTCGTGTTCGCGATCTTCCTCACCTCCAGCGACGACGTGCGGACGGCGCCACCCGCCATCGCCGGCCTCATCGGTGGCACCACCACGGACTGGGGTCTCGTGGCCGCCGCCTCCGTGGTGTTCGCCCTACCGGTGCTCGTCTTCGCCTACCTGGTGCGCAAGCACCTCGTCGCCGGCGTGACGCTCGGGGCGGTGCGACGCTGATGGCGGGCATCGAGGTGACGGCGCTGCACAAGCGCTACCCGGACGGGACGGTCGCGGTCGATCACGTGGACCTGTCCATCGGCGACGGCGAGCTGTTCGTGATGCTCGGCCCTTCGGGTTGCGGCAAGACGACCACGCTGCGGGCCATCGCCGGCCTGGAGAGGCAGACGACTGGCGACATCCACATCGGCAACACGCTTGTCAACGACCTGCCACCCGCCGATCGCGACATCGCCATGGTGTTCCAGTTCTACGCTCTCTACCCGCATCTGAAAACCCGCGACAACCTGGCGTTCCCCCTGCGGGCCGAGGGACTGCCCAAGGCCGAGGTGCACAAGCGGGTCAACGAGGCCGCCCGACTGATGCAGCTCGGCCCGCTCCTGGACCGGCGCCCACGCCAGCTGTCCGGCGGGGAGCAGCAGCGCGTCGCGCTCGCCCGCGCCCTGGTACGACGACCGCGCGCATTCCTCATGGACGAACCGCTCACCAATCTGGACGCCGAACTGAGGGCGGACATGCGCACGGAGATCAAACACCTGCAGGGCGAGCTGGGGGCCACGATGGTCTACGTCACCCACGACCAGGTCGAGGCGATGTCGCTCGGTCACCGGATCGCCATCCTCAACAAGGGCCGCGTCGAGCAGATCGGCACGCCGCTGGAGGTCTACGACCGTCCGGCGAGTCTCTTCTGCGCCGCGTTCATCGGCTCCCCGCCGATGAACCTCATTGAGGTGGAGGTGGCCGACGGGACGCTGCGCAGTAAGGGCGGACTGGTCCTCACGCCACCGCCAGGCCTGCCGCGCGACCGTTCCCTGGTCGCGGGCGTCCGACCGGAGGCGCTGGAAGTCACCGAACCAGGGGCGGAACGTTCGGTCCCGGCCCGCGTGGTCTCGGCGGAGTGGCTGGGCGACGAAATCATCTACGTGGTTGATTACGGCGGCCAGCACGACGTACGGGTCCGGATGCCACCGACTGTCCGTTTCGCCACTGACGCACGGGTCGGGCTACGGCACACCGGCGCGACCCCGGCGGTCTACGACGTGAGCACGGAAGAGCTGGTGGCCTGATGGGAACCGTGGCAGCGCAGGGGCTGTGCAAGTCCTTCGGGAAGGTCCAGGCCCTGGACGGAGTGACGCTGGACGTGCCGGACGGCTCGTTCTTCGTCGTGCTCGGGCCGTCCGGGGCAGGCAAGACGACGACGCTACGAGCGATCGCGGGCCTGGAGAAGCTCGACTCCGGGTCGGTGCATCTGGACGGTAGGGACGCGACCGGCGACGCCCCGGCCGCACGTGACCTGGCCATGGTCTTCCAGAGCTACGCCCTCTACCCGCGACACACGGTGTACGAGAACATCGCTTCGCCACTGCGGGCACGGCGCCGTTCGTCGAGTGAGATCGCCGCTGCCATCGAGCAGATGTCGAGCCTGCTGCACATCGAACGTCTGCTGCAGCGTCGTCCCGCGCAGTTGTCGGGCGGTGAGATGCAGCGTGTCGCCCTGGCCCGGGCGCTGGTCCGTAGCCCGCGCGCGTTTCTCATGGACGAGCCGCTGACGAACCTCGACCTCAAGCTCCGCGTCGAGATGCGCACCGAACTGACCCGCATCCACCGCAGCCTCGGGGCAACCTTCGTCTACGTGACGAACGACCAGGTCGAGGCCCTGTCCATGGCCGACCAGGTCGCGGTTCTCAAGGAGGGGAAGGTGCAACAGGTCGGCACGCCCACCGAGGTGTACGAGCGTCCCGCCAACCAGTGGGTCGCAGGATTCGTCGGGAGCCCGCCGATCAGCCTGCTCGCCTGCCGCGCCGAGGGAGATTGCCTGGTGGGTGCGGGAGGCTGGACGCTGCCGCGGCCCCGCTGGACCACCGCGGAGGACGGCCGCGCGCTGATGCTGGGCCTGCGCGCGGAGGACCTGTCCGTCGAACAGCGTGGGGACGCGTCGTTGTCGGGGGAGCTCTACGGACTTGAGCCGCTCGGTGACCGAACGGTGGTCGACGTCCTCGTGGGGACGGAGATCCTCAAGGTCAAGGCACGACCCACCGTCACCGGCGCGCCGGGCGAGCGGCTGCTGGTCACGGTCGATCTGGACCGTGCGCACCTGTTCGACGCGGGCACCGGGCTGTCGCTGTCCGAGGCTGGGCGCTGACCGCGCAGGGCGGCGACGGCACCATGCGCCCGGACCTGGCAATCGAGCGTCGACGGATCGTCACCGGCGAGCGCGACCGCTGAGGCACGCCGGACAGCAGCAAGAAGAACACAGGAGGCGACGCGATGAGTGACCCGATGAACGTCCTGGCCCCCGAGCACCGGCGGCTCCGGATCGGCGACGCCTGGCGCGACGCCGCAAGCGGCGCCACCTTTGCCGTCGAGGACCCGGCCACCGGCAAGACCATCGCCGAGGTGGCGGACGCCGACGTCGTCGACGGGCTCGCCGCTCTGGACGCGGCGAGCAAGGCGATGGCGGAGTGGGCGGCGACCCCACCACGGAAACGGTCCGAGTTGTTGACCGCGACGTACCGGGCACTTACCGAGCGATCCGAGGAGGTCGCCCGGCTGATAACGCTCGAGATGGGCAAGCCGCTCGCCGAGGCTCGGGGCGAGGTGGCCTACGGCGCCGAGTTCTTCCGTTGGTTCGCCGAGGAGGCGGTACGCGTCGAGGGGCGCTACAGCGCCGCTCCCGCGGGCGGATATCGCATCCTCACCGTGCCGAAGCCGGTCGGACCGTGCGTCTTCGTGACGCCCTGGAACTTTCCGTTGGCCATGGGCGCCCGCAAGATCGCTCCGGCGCTGGCCGCGGGTTGTACGACGATCACCAAGCCGGCAGGCCAGACGCCACTCACCATGCTGCTCCTGGCCCGCATCATGGAGGAGGTAGGCGTCCCCCCGGGCGTCGTCAACGTGGTGACCACCAAGCGTTCCGGCACGGTGGTCTCGGCGCTGCTGGCCGACAGTCGGACCCGCAAGCTGTCGTTCACCGGGTCGACCGAGGTCGGGCGCGTGCTGCTGCGACAGGCCGCGGACAACGTGCTGCGTACCTCCATGGAACTGGGCGGCAACGCGGCCTTGATCGTGTGTGCGGACGCCGACCTGGACGTCGCGGTCGACGGCGCCATGGTGGCCAAGATGCGCAACATCGGGGAGTCCTGCATCGCGGCCAACCGGATCTACGTCGAGGAGCCGGTGCGCGAGGAGTTCACGGCGCGCTTCGCCGAGCGGATGGGCGCGCTGTCGGTGGGCCATGGTCTCGACGACGGCGTGGACGTCGGTGCCTTGATCGACGAGGCCTCGGTCACCAAGATCGACGGGCTCGTCGCCGACGCGGTCGATCGCGGCGCCCGGGTCCTGGTGGGCGGCGAGCGGCCGGATGGGCCGGGCCACTTCTACCCGCCCACGGTCCTCGTCGACGTGCCCGACGATGCACGGATGCTGGAGGAGGAGATCTTCGGCCCGGTGGCGCCCATCATCTCGTTCACGTCCGACGACGAGGTGCTGGCGAAGGCCAACGACACCGAGTACGGCCTGGTCGGCTACATCTTCACCCGTGACCTCCAGCGAGCCCTCCGGTTCGCCGAGGGGCTGGATACCGGGATGCTCGGTATCAACCGTGGTCTGATCTCGGACCCGTCGGCTCCGTTCGGAGGCGTGAAGCAGTCCGGGATCGGCAAGGAGGGATCGCACGAGGGCATCCGTGAGTACCTCGACCTCACCTACGCGGCGATCGACCTACCGTGACCGGCCTGCTGGTCGGGGCGCCCGGCGCGCGCGCCTGCGCCACCCCGGCGGCCAGCCCTGCCGACGCCGTCCCGGTCTTGCAGGTGACCTGGA
Source organism: Micromonospora lupini str. Lupac 08 (assembly GCF_000297395.2). GTDB lineage: Bacteria > Actinomycetota > Actinomycetes > Mycobacteriales > Micromonosporaceae > Micromonospora > Micromonospora lupini. The sequence continues at coordinate 4,823,211 of NZ_HF570108.1, forward strand.
CGTACGCCCAGCCCATCGCCGCCGACGTTCCGGAGAGGCACCGACATGCTTGAGACCGTCCGCGGACCACGCCAGTTGATAGTGGGCGAAGGGGTCGCGCAGAACATCCCGCGAGTGGTGGCCGAGAGTGGCTCGCGCGTCCTCATCGTGACCGACCAGGTTCTTCTGGGGCAGCCGGGCGTGGCCGAGATCGTGGCCGCCGTGCGGAAGAAGGTCGAGGCCGTCGAGGTGTTCTCCGACGCGACTCCCGACGTGCCACTCTCCGACGTCGCACTGGCCGTCTCGGCCGCCGCCGAGGTGGACGCCGACGTGATCCTCGCGATCGGGGGTGGCACGGTGATCGACCTCGCCAAAATCGTCGGCGTGATCCGGCGCCACGGTGGGACACCGCGCGACTTCTACGGCGAGTCGAAGGTGCCGGGGCCGACGATGCCTCTCGTCGCGGTCCCGACGACGTCAGGCACCGGCTCCGAGCTCACACCCGTCTCGGTGTTGACCGACCCGGACCGTGCGCTGAAGGTGGGGGTTTCCAGCGTCCACATCGTGCCCGACTTCGCCATCGTCGACCCCGAACTGACGTACACCTGCCCTGCGACCGTCACCGCCCACTCCGGCATCGACGCCTTCTGTCACGCGGTGGAGAGCTACACCGCGCGCCCCCGACCCCACGGACCGCGCGACCCGGTGGAGCAGGTCTTCCTCGGCCGCAACCCGATCACCGACCACTACGCGCTCCTGGCCGCGGAGCGGATCGCCCGTAGCCTGCGTCGTGCTGTCCGGGACGGAGGCGACACGGACGCGCGCGCGGACATGTCCTACGGCTCCATGCTCGCCGGCCTCGCGTTCTCCCACGCGGGCAACGCGGCCCCGCACGCTCTCCAGTACCCCATCGGCGCCGCCACGCACACGCCGCACGGCGTCGGAGTCGGGCTGCTACTGCCCTACGCGCTGGACGCGGCCAGGGATGCCATCGGCGACCGGTTGGCCGTCCTCGCCAGGGTGTGCGGGCTCGACGTGACCGACGCCTCCGAGGCCGAGGCCGCAGACACCTTCCTCACCTGGCTCGACGGGCTCCTCGCCGACATCGGCATCCCTGCCACACTGGCGGACATCGGGGTGGCCCGCGCCGACCTGCCGCGCTTCGCGGAGATGGCCGGTGGCGTCACCCGTCTGATCCAGAACCACCCCGGCCCGACCGACACCGCCAGCCTGACCGCGATCCTCGAAGCGGCGTGGACCGGGGACCGGACCCGACACGTCCCGGCATGATCGACTATTGCCGCGCCAGCTCCTGATCCGACGCGGCGTAGCGGTAGTAGTAGCCGGTCAGCGCGACCGCCAACGATATCGACCACAGTGGAAACAGGCACCAACCCAGCCCGCCCGCGCCCCAGTACGCCCGGTCGTAGACCGGTTCTCCCCACAACTGGAACGTGTCGAGTTGGCCAGGCAGCTGCACGCCCAGTTGTCCCAGCAGCAGTCCGCGGCCGAACACGAAGATGCCGACGACTGCCGACCCGCCCAGCAGCAGGGGGAACCACATCGGTACGACCCTGCCACGCAGCCCGGGAATCCACGTCGGGAACCACCTCCCCCACCGAGACAGCAGTCCCGAGGTCAGGATGGCGCCACCTGCCGCGAATGACGCGAGGGTCGGCTCGATGTACACGTTCTCCGGCTGGTTGCGGAGCAGGGACACGACGAACGGCTCGGGTGCCCCGACGGCCCAACCTCGTGACCATGCCAGCCGGATCAGCGCGTAGGGCAGCGGGCACGCCATCGCGACGTAGGTGGCGATCCTGCCCGTACGGATCCAGGCGGAGGCTCGGCGGCGTCGCAGGTCCTGTGGGTCGGGTCCCCTGGTGCCGTCGGCGTAGTCGATGCTCGCCAGGAGAAACAGGGCGGCGCCGGCCGCCACGGCGACCTGGAACAGTGTCGGCCAGTCCGCCCTCAGCCAACCGATCGGGAGAATGCCCAGTGGCGGCAACAGCACGATCATCCGTCCGTCCAGCACGACGCCCACGATCACCGCCGCGACACCGACTCCGCCGACGATCAGGGGTTTACGCCGGCGTGGGTGGCGAGCACGTCGTTCGAGCTGCCAGGCCACGGCAAGCGCCACCACACCGAACATGGTGATGATCGGGCCACCCACGTCGCGCTCCATGCCGGCCAGCAGCGACGAGTAGTCCGGGCCGGTGCGGTCGTTGCGCCCGAACGGGTAGCCGGCGCCGCCGAGAGACCAGAAGATGCCCATCACGATCAGGAACCAGGACCATCCGCTCGCTGCGGCCGGTGCCCACCGCCGCCAGGACCGCCACCTGCCGTGCGTCGTCACCGATGCTGTCGAAGCTGTCATGGTGGTGAGTGTCAGACACCGGCGCCGGGCTCGACGTCTGCCTGGCGGGGTGGACCGGGGCGTCAAGCGGGTCCGTCTCTGCCTGGCGGGAGAGGCGCAGCCATCTGGTGTCCGTGCAGGATCGAGTCATGCGAAGGCGACAGCTGACATCCGCGCTTGTGGCGATCCTCCTCGCCGGAGTCGCCATGGTGGTGCTACCTCGGCACGGCAACACCGACGGCTGGCAGGACACGTTCAGTCCTGCCCTTCCCCCGCCGAGCGGATCACATGACGTGGGTGTACGACGGATCCGGCTGGTGGACCACGACCGCCGTGACCCTTGGCGCCCGGACAGCGACCGGACGTTGATGGTCGACGTGCACTACCCGGCCGACGCCGGGCCCAGGTCGTTGGCGCACTACGCCGTTGCACCCGCCACCACCGAATTCGGCTCCCTCGCCTGGGCACCCGGGGAAGAGCAGCGCCTGGGACTGGTGGCGGACGACGTCAACTGGATGTTCCGCACCCATTCCCACGAGTGGGCGCCACCCGCCATCGGCTCGTTCCCGGTCCTGGTCGGCTCGCCTCCGCCGGGGGTGATGCGCACGGCGTACACAGGTGTCGCCGAGGAGTTGGCGAGCCATGGGTACGTGGTCATCAGCATTGACCACCCGTTCGACGCTCCGGTCGTCGATCTCTATCCCACCCGACGGGTGATCGAGCCGACCGACGCCGTCGCGACCGTCAAGCGCCTCGAGGCCGACGCGACAAGGGTCGCCGACATCGCCTACGTCACGAAGGAACTCTCCGGTCTGGACCCGCAGTTGAGCGGTGTGCTGGACCTACGACGGCTTGGCCTTTTCGGCTGGACGGGATCGGACGTCTCCCAACGAGCACGTCTCGCCCGCCTGCCGGGGGTGTCCGGCATCGCGGACACGACCGGCACCGTCGGGGCCACCGACATCGGTGCGGTACCACTGTTGATCGTCGGCGGCTCCCCCGTCGACGATCACGCCGGCCTCCACCGCCGCGGCTGGCGGGCCACCGTGACCATTCCGGGCGCGTTCCCACGGTCGCTCACCGACGACGGTGTGGTCCTGGCGCAGATCGCCCAGCGCTACCCACGCACCCAACCGGTCGTACGGCAGGACATCGGCACGGTGCAGCCGTTGGCATACCGCACCGTCCGCCACGCGCTCGTCAGCTTCTTCGACCACCACCTGAGCGGTGTGCCCGCCGGCACGTTCGCCGCGGAACCGGGTGTGACAGTCGACGTGGTCTCACCGTGAGATGCTGACCCGCATGGGACGGCTCGCCTGGGTGGCCGCAGGAATGGTGACCGCCCTGGCGCCCTGGTACGGCCAGCCGGCCGCGCTGCGGCTGACCGCCTGGGTCGCGGTGCTCGCCGCCACCGTGGCGATCTCGGCACCCCGACCGGCCCGTGCGCCGCTCGGCGCCACGGCGGCCATCGTGTCGGTGTGCGGGAGCCTCTGGGCCTGGCAGTCGCTTGGCTACAACTTCGTCGACGACGGCAACGACTCCAGCAAGCTGCTGCTGTGGACCACTATCGAAGTCGGCGCGCTGACCGCTCTCGGTGTCGCTCTGACCCGCAACGCCGGCGGGTCCGCTCGGCTGCTCGGATGGCTCCTGCCGGTGCCCGGCGCCGCGGTCGGTCTCCGGCTGCTGCCCGACGCCGCCATCGGAGAACAGCTGTTCCTGAGCGCTCTGGGTGCCGTCACGGTGCTGGCCGGAACGCTGCTCGGTCACTACCTTCGCGGACTCGACGAGTTCCGGGTGGCCGCCGTGGAGCAGGCCCGATCGGAGCAACGCCGTAGAGTCGCCGCGGATCTCCACGACTACGTCGCGCATGACATCGCCGGCATCGCGGTCGCGGCCCAGTCGGCGCGGATCGTCGGCGGGAGCGACCCGGGAGCGCTCATCGAGCAGGTCGAACAGGCCGCGACCCGAGCCCTACGACGCCTTGACCGCAGCATCCAACTCATGCGGGACGATGATGAGCGGACAGCGCCGCAGTACGGCCTCGCGGACGTACCGGATCTCGTCGATGCCCACCCACTCCCCACCGAACTGAGCCTGGCGTTGCCGGGACGCGACGACATTTCCGCGGCGATCCAGGCCACCGCGTACCGCGTGGTGTCCGAGGCGCTCACGAACGTGGCTCGACACGCGCACCCCACCGTCCCGGTGCGGGTGTCGGCGGCCCAGCGGGACGGACGGCTCGACATCGTCGTCGCCAACGAGCTGTCGATCCGCGCGACGCCGGCGCGTGCCACGGGCCCCGGCGCTGGTCTGGCCACTCTTCGGGCCCGCGTGGAGGCGCTCGACGGCACCATGCGCGTCGGCGCCGAGAACGGATCGTGGCAGGTGCATGTCACGCTGCCCATAGACTGAGTCGATGTCGCCGCTCACACACCTACGGCTGGTTGGCCGGCAGGCGACTTGATGACCACCGTAGTGATCGCCGACGACCACGACATGGTCCGCCACGGTTTCCGCATGGTGTTGTCGACGCAACCCGACCTCACGGTCGTGGGTGAGGCCAGCAACGGCAACGCCGCCTGGGACCTGGTCCGCCGCCTACACCCGGCGGTACTGCTGGCGGACATCAGGATGCCCGGAATCGACGGCCTCGAGCTCGTCCGCCGCATAGCCGCCACATCCGATCTGGCGACCAAGGTGATCGTCGTGACCACCTTCAACGAGGATGAGTACGTCACCCGGGCGTTGCGCGACGGCGCGAGTGGCTTCCTCCTGAAAACCTCGGCGCCCGGGCTGCTCGTCGAGGCCGTCCGAGCGGCGCTCGTCGGCAGCGCCCTGATCAGCCCGGAAGTCACCGTCCGCCTACTGGAAAGGCTCAGAGCCGGCCGGGAGACACTCCAGCCCGACCCGCCGTTGACCCCACGCGAGCGGGACGTCGCCAAGCTCGTGGCACGTGGGCTGAGCAACGACGAGATCGGCGCGACACTCCACATCGCTCCGGGCACCATCAAGACCCACGTCAGCCACATCTCCATGAAGCTCGGTAACGTCACACGTGTCCGGATAGCCGCATGGGCATGGGAATCCGGCCTGGTGTCACGCCTCTGACCGCCCGCCGGCCCCGGCTCCCGATCTCCCCCGTACGGCTCGACGCGTCCTGCCGATGATCTGATTTCGCCCCACCGGACAGCGCGACCCTCCATCGACAGGAAATACTCTGCGGACCCACGTCGATGGAGTCAGCCAGCCGCGCCCCCTCGGCACGGCGCACTGGCGTGGCGGGTTCCGCCCGCCGCGCCGACGGTCCCCTCGGCCCCGCGAGCAAGGAGAAACCCACCTCACCATGCCTAGAAGATTGCTCTGCGTGCTGATGTCCGCCGGCCTCGCGGTCGGTACGGCGCTCGGCGTGACGCAGCCCGCGCAGGCCGCGGACCCCACCGTCGACGGTGGCGGCCGAGCGAACGCCGGCGTCGCCCCGGGCGCGCGCAGCGGCGCGATGGCCAAGACCGCCGCCATCCCGGCGGGTTACACGGTCCGGGGCATCGACGTCTCCAGCCACGACCACAACCTCGGCCCGATCAGCTGGCCCGCGGTCGCGGCCAGCGGCGTCAAGTTCGCCTACGTCAAGGCGACGGAAGGCCGGACGTACCTCAACCCGTACTTCGCCGAGGACTATGCCGCTGCCAAGGACGCCGGTCTGCTCGTCGGGGCCTACCATTTCGCCCGCCCGGACAAGCGCGACCCGATCAACGAGGCCAACTTCTTCGTCGACAGCGCGAAGTTCACCAGGGACGGCCAGACCCTCGTGCCGATGGTCGACATCGAGTGGCCCTACTGGAGCGGCGCGCCCACCTGTTACGGGCTGACCCCGACCGAGATGTCCACCTGGATCCGGTCCTTCACCGACCAGGTCAAGGCACGCATCGGCCGACCCGTGATGATCTACACGAACACCAACTACTGGAACCCGTGCACCGGCAAGAACGCGTCGTTCGGCGCCAACCCGTTGGACATCGCCGGCTACACCGCGGCTCGTCCACCGCTGCCGGCGGGTTGGACCGCGGAGACCATCTGGCAGTACGCCGCCGGCAACCCGAGCCAGCCCGGGAACTACAGCCAGAACGTCTTCAAGGGCACCTACGCGGCCCTCACCCAGTTGACCGGCGTACCGGTGGCCGCGCCTCCGGTCGCCCTCCGCTCCCGGTCCAACAAGCGCTACGTGGTGGCGGAGAGCGCCGGCGCCAAACCGCTGATCGCCAGCCGCACCACCGTTGCCCGGTGGGAGCAGTTCGACGTGATCAGTGCGGGCGGCGGCTACGTCGCGCTCCGCTCGCGCGCCAACGGTCGCTACGTGACGGCGGAGAGCAAGGGCGCCAAGCCGCTGATCGCCAACCGAGCCAAGGTCAGCACCTGGGAGAAGTTCACCATCATCAACAACTCGGACGGCACGATCAGCCTGCGCGCCGCGGCCAACGGCAGATACGTGGTGGCGGAGAGCAAGGGCACCAAGCCCCTCATCGCCAACCGGACGTCGATCAGCAGCTGGGAGAAGTTCGACCGGATCTCCCTCTGAGCACCGCCGCTGCCCGGCACCCGCACAGCGTGGGCGCCGGGCAGCGGTCTGTCACAGGCGTACCGGAAAGGTGTCAGCCGGTGGCGACCGCCGACCGGCGGACGGACCCGGCGCGGGCCGCCCAGCGCCCGTCCTCGTGACGCACCTCGATGGGGTGTGCGAAGGCCGCCGACACCTGGGCGGTCGTGACCGTCTCATCGGCCGGGCCGGCGGCGACCGCGCTGCCGCCGCTGATCAGCATCGCGTGGGTGGTCGTCGCCGGAAGTTCCTCGAGGTGGTGGGTGACCATGATCGAAGCGAGGCGGGGGTGGTTCTCGCGGAGGAGGTCGATGGTCTCGAGCAGCTGTTCCCGGGCCGCGACGTCGAGACCGGTCGAGGGCTCGTCCAGCAGCAGCAGTCGCGGTTGACTGATGAGCGCCCGGGCGATCAGGGCGCGACCCCGCTCGCCCTGCGAGAGGGTGGGCCAGCGTTCGTCGGCCCTGTCGACCAGCCCGAACATGCCCAGCAGGGAGTCCGCCCGGTCACGGTCGCCCCGGGTCGGCTGCCAGCGTGGCGGCAGGTCGACCGACCCGACGAGCCCGGTCAGCACGACCTCACGGATGGTCAGGGGCGACCGCAGCGGATGGCGGGGGTTCACGTGACCGATCGCCCTGCGCAGCTGTTGCAGGTCGACGCGGCCGAGTTGCTGACCGAGGATCCGCACGGTTCCCGAGGTCGGATGGGTCAGCGCGCCGCAGAATCCCAGCAGTGTGCTCTTGCCCGCGCCGTTCGGGCCGAGGAGCGCCCAGTGCTCACCTTCGCGCACCGTGAGGTCGATGCCGTGCAGGATCTGCTTGCCGTCGCGCCGGAACGTCACGTCGCGCAGCTCGACGACTGGAGACGGCGGGTGTGGCGCGGCGGTCCTGGGGAGCATGGCCTTCTCTCGGTACGGCGGCGGTCGCTCTGCACGGTGCCACAGACCGGCGCGCAGGTCAGTGACCAGGACCACCGCCGCCGTACGCACCAGCGGCTGATGCCCGGCGGTGGGGCCTGGCCTGCGACAACGGCTCGGCCCACCAAGATTGGGGACGATCGTTCTTGACTGGCTGCCGTTCTACAAGTGCATCGCGTAAACCCGGACCTGCCGGCCGGTGTCCGGCTGCACCGTTTCGCGCTCCAGCGACATGCCCGGCTTGACCATCACCCGCGCGGACGCCTCGTTTGCCGACGATGTGGATGCTTACGCCCGGTCCAGGGTGTGGCATTTGGAGTCCACGGCGAGTATCACCCGCGATGTCGCAGCCCGCCCTGCGCCATCTGTTCACGACCACCGTGCACATTCCGCGTCGAGGCGTGGGTCGGTGACCACCCAGACTTCGCCCCCGGCGGCCCCGGTCGGGGCGTCGGCTCGTTCGAGACCGAGGAATTCGATCAACTGGAGCAGTTCGGCTCGTTCGGCTCGGTCATCGTCGACATCGTGCGAGTCGAAGAAGACGTAGTACTGATCGCTCGGGTCGACGCTGCCGGAATCTGCCCAGATCCGAGCGACTTCTCCGATTGCCGCTGCTTCCGTCGTGATCGCGGCGGCGCGTGCGGCTCCGCGGGTCTCCGGTGACGCGTCGAGGTCGGAGAGGTCGGAGAACCACTGGCCGAAGTAGTCGAGGCCGGCATATCCGTTCTCGAAGAACAGCATCGCGCTGGGAAGGTAGCGGTTGGGCCTGTCGACCTGGAGGTGCTCCGACCGAGGTTGGTCCGCGTCCTCGAACCGGGAGATCACACCCAGCCGGGGCATGAGTACCAAACGCTGCCTCGCCGGTTCATCCTTGATGATGTAGGTGCCGGACTCTCGACCCCGGAAGAACGCGGAGAACGCCACGTAGGCCTCCTGAGGGTCGCCCACGGAGACTTGTTGGTCGTTGCCAGCACCGACAGCGAAGACGAACTGCTTCGGGCCTGGACTGTAGGGGCGGGCCATGGGCGTCCTTCGTTCACGTGTGACAGGTCCGTCAGCGTACGTCTCAGGTCGTGGACCGGCACCGGTGGCTCGTCGACGAGTTCCGCCGCGAAGACGTACGGGCCCGGAAACCGGAAATGACCCCAGCGGAGCCCAAAGCCGATTTGGGTACGGTGTTCCACCGCCGGTGATGGCGTGGCAGGGTGACCTGATGATCGACAGCCGTGGGGCGTTGGAGGCTGTGGTCCGGCATGCCGTGGAGCTTGAGGACGACTACGACGACGTCGCGCCGACCGTCACGGCCCTGACCGCATCCGGGGACACCACCCTGGTACCCCGGCTGCAGGAGGTACTGGCCCGGTTCCTCGACGAGGGAAACTTCTACGGCCGGGACCTGATCGCCGGTGTCCTGGCTGGCATCGAGGGTGTGGCGGCGCTGCCGGTGCTGCTCCGCGCGTCGGCGCGCGATATCGGGGACGACCAGGACGGTCTCCAGGCCGAGATCATCGATCTGCTGCACGCAGACCGGGCGGCCAGCCGACGTGTGGTGCGTGATTTCGTCACGGGTGATTCGCCGGAGCTGCGCCGTGTCGGGCTCTGGGCGCTCGGGTTCGTCGTCGAAGCACAGGATGTCGAGCTGCTGACCGCGGCCGTGACCGACGCCGACCCGAAGGTCAGGTCCATGGCGGTCGGCTCCATTCCTGACCCAGTCGGCGACGACTGTGCATTCCGCGCGCTCGTTCTGGCACTGCGGGACCTCGATGAGCAGGTGCGGATATCGGCAGCGAGCAGGCTTGGCTACACCGGCCGAGTTGACGCGGTCGGACCGCTCGTCGCCCTCGCGGCCGACCCGACACCGCGGGTACGGTCCATGGTCGCCTACGCGCTCGGGCGACTCGGCAGTCACGAGGCGGCCTCGGCCCTGCAACGGCTCCTTGACGACCCCGATCGGCACGTCCGCGAGAACGCTGCGGAAGCCCTCGGCTCGGTCGGAGGGCCGGCCGCAGTAGATGCGCTGCTGGTGCTGGCTGCCGACCAGGACTCACGGCTGCGAGTCCAGGCCGCCAAGGCGCTCGCGAAGGCGGCCGACTCGGATCCCCGCGTGGCGCCGCAACTGACGATGCTGGCGCGTGACGGCGAGGCCGCAGTACGAGCGGCCACCCTCAGCGGACTCGCCAGCGCCGGGGGCGGGCCAGCGAACCTGCGGTATCTCCTGCTCCAATTGGTGGACGACCCGGACCCGATGGTCCGTCAGCGGGTCGCGGTCGTGGCACGACATGTCGCGCCCGACGCTGCCCCGGACATCCTCCGCCGGTATACCCGCGATCACGATCAGGCCCTGCGCCGACTCGCCGCCACCGAACTGGACCGACTGACTCACCCCACCGCCCGTTGACCCGGCAGCCCACAATGTGCGGTGCCCGAGCGGACGAACCGGGAGTAGGTTCGCGCATTGGCTTCGTGGTCCGGGTGATCCGCTGCCGCCGTACCGCTGATCAGCGTTCGTCGGCGGCGGCTGGCGCGATCTGGTCGAGGTGTGCGCCAACGGTGGCCTTGGCGGTTGCGTTCGAGGTCCGGCCGGGGCGCAGGAGGGCATGCAGGATCACGCCGTCGACGAGGGCGTAGAGACGCTCCGCCTCGACCTTCTGATCGAGCCCGGGCCGGAGCGCACCGGCGTCGGCCAGTCGCCGGATCATGGCGGCGAAGGCGTCGGTGAGGCGTTCGTCGATTTCCTTGCGCAGGCCGGCCATGGTCGGTTCCACGACGGCGCGTGCCGTGAACGCGAGCCACACTTCGCACTCGCCGCGCCGTGGCCGGTCCAGCGGCAGCATCTCGTCGATCATCGACCGGACCACCGCACGCTGATCGCCAGTGGTGTCCACGGCTCGGATCCGCTCCTCGATCCGTTCTCCCACCAACCGTAGAGCGAATCCGAGCAGTTCGGACTGGGTGGTGAAGTAATGGCGCAACGACCCCATGGACAGGCCGGCCTCGCGCGCCACGTTTCGCACCGATGCCTGCTCAAGCCCGTCCCGCACCACGATCCGCCAGACCGCTTCGGCGAGCTCGGTCCGTCGGGCATGCGCATCCACCAACTTCGGCACTCCCCTTTATAACACACCCGTGCTACTTTCTTGTTGCTAACACAACTGTGCTAGATAAGCGGGAGCGTCCATGTCACGTCGAGAAAACGCCTGGCTCACGGCAGCGGTGGTCGGCTGGATCGCACTCAACGGCGCGGTACTGCTCCTCGCACCCGGCGACGCTCCCTTCGACTGGCCGGCGCAGCACGAACCGCCATCCGGGCCCGGCCAGGTGATCGCCGCTCAGGCCACCCTCGTCGAGCTGGTACTGCTCGCCGCCATCGGATACGCGCTCACCCGTGGTCGACCCGCACCGCTGATCGCCGAGCGCGCACCGACGCTCCCGAGCGCTCGCCGGGAAACAGGACTCGTCCTGGCGTACGGCGTCCTCGCCCAACTCGGTGGCCTGCTCATCGGCCGAGGGCTCGGCTGGAACCCGATCGGCTTCCATCTGGCCGGTACGCTCGTCGGCGCCACCGATCCGGTCGGGCCCGCCGAGGCGCTCGGCTGGGCCACGTATAACGTCGTCGTCTACGCGCTGGTGCCACTCCTGTGGTTCCGGCGGCGCTACACCGCCCACCAGATGTGTCTGCGCTCGGCGGATCGGCGCGGCGATACCATCCTCATCCTCGCCGTGCTGGTCGTCGAATCGCTCGCGCAATGGGTGGTGCTCGGCCACGCCTTCGCCGGCCTGGCCCCGGGTCAGCTCGCCGTCGGAGTGCCACTGACCTTCCTGCTGTACCTGGCTGGCACGGTGCTGCCCACGGTCATCTTCGTGCAGAGCATCCTCGTCCCCCGCTACGCCCGTCTGACCGGCTCCACCACAGCGACAGTCGTTCTCGGCGGCCTGACGTACGCGGCACTGCACGTGTTCGAGGGCTGGGGCAGGTTCGGGTCGCCGCGCGAGGCCACGCTGACGATCCTGTTCGTGCTTCTCATCTACACGCTGCCCGGCGCATTCAAGACCTGGCTCACCGTACGGACCGGCAACGCCTGGGTGCACGCGTGGGCGTACCACGCCTTGGCGCCACACACGATGCACGACACCGGGCTGATAGTCCGGATCTTCCGCCTCTGAAATGTGCAGCCCTGCCACCGGTCCGCCGCAGTTTCGTCGAACCGTGCAGCGGTCGATCGCGAGGCGGGCCCACGGTCGCGCGCCTTGTCGGCGGCCTGAACGCGCATCCAGTAGCTGGATACCATGCGGATGTGTTGGGGTTTCGTCGGCCGCCGACGGGTTTGAGCAGACGGGCCCGTTCGTACGTCAGCAATCACGGAGTTTGGCTCGACGTGCCGCCGGTGAGTGAGTTTCGAGGCGCGTGGCAGGAGGCGCAGATTCCCGACGAGGTCATCGACCGCGCCGAGGCGTTTCAGGCCCAGTGGGGTGGCCTTGTCCTGCCGTCCGCGCCGGGCATGCCCGAGGGTGCCGCAGGCCCGCGAATGCTCCGCGTGGACACGCCAGAATGGGAAGACACGTTTGCTCCCCAGGGGTGGTTCTTCGAGGCCGGGCCGCAACGCACCGCTGTGCCGTATGCGTTCCTGATCGGCCCGGACGGAACGTTCGGTATCGCCGGTGGCGATGATGGGCAGTGGGTCGCGTTGCATCGCAGCATCGACGGCTGGGTTGAGGCCCTGGCTCTGGCGTACGCGGCGATGGACGTCGCGGACACGGTCACCAGGCTGACCGGTTCGGCCGTCGACCAGCTCGACCTGACCGCGATGCAACCGGTAGCACAGGTTGGTGGCATCACGAACGGCTGGTGGTACCGGCCGGGCCTGCTCGCTGCCGTGTACTCGGGTGAGCCGGAGCCGTCCGCGCTGTCGACCCACCGCACCGCCTACCTGTACGCCGGCAACATCGATGAGCAGTGGTTGTAACGCCCTTACCTGTCGACACATGGGTGGGGATCGGGTGAGCACCATCAGTGGCAGATCGGCGTACCTGCTCTTGTTCAGGTCGGACTTCCAGGTCGGCTTGCTTCCAGAGCTTCGGCACGGCGTGTCAGGTCTGCCGCGATGTCATCCCAATCAGGGCCGTAGTGCTCGGCGTGATCAGGGCCGCACCGCTGCGCAGCGGGTCGATACTCGTCGCCGTAGAGGCACCGAGCGTGCTCCGTCAGACTGCTGTGCATGCCTCGGACCCTACGACGCCACCACTCCCACCGTGTTGACACGTTCGGGTTCGCCGATTCGGCAACCGCAGGGGATGCGCTGGTCGCGGCGCCGCTTGTGGAATCGGCATCTCAGCATCGGGACCGGCTACTGGTCCGACACGGCGAAATGCGTGACGTCATCGATGTCGGGCAGGCCGCCGTGCCGACTCGACGCCAGATGCGACGCCCGTCGATCTACTGATGTCGCCAGGCCGAGGCGCACGCTTCGATCCAGGTCTTGAGGTCGGGCACCTCATCGATCGTGAGCAGTGAGTACGGCGGGGAGCCCGCCACGGGGGTGACACCGGCAAAGGAGTGGTCCGGCGCAAAGAGCAGTAGTCGGCCGTCTTCGCGATGCGCCAGGGTCAGGTTTCCATTGGCCTCCACCGCCACCGCGTAGTAGTCATCTGGGTTGATGGCAATCTGCAGACCATCGTCTTCCCAGATCCACGCATAGTCGTTGAGCACATCCGCGACCCGCACCTGCGTCGCCGCCGCCGTGAGCACCTCGTTCTGGTTGATCCACCAGCTAGACGGCTCGCCGAACCGTTCGACGATCCCACCGCAGACCTTCCAGAAGCTCTTGTGCGTCTGGACGATGCGGTCGCTGTCCGCATCGCGCGGTAGGTGGCAGAGCCATCCCCGCCGACGGCCGGACGATCCCCATGCCAGCAGCTCGAAGGCGGTGTCTCCGACTGACACCGGCGTGACCGTGGCCGAGGCGAGCAACGCGGACAGTTCAGGCAAGCCAGCGATCGGCTCACGGGCCCAGGGTCGCGCCATGCCCACCTCAGCGCCTTCTCCCGGCCCGAGGAACCACGACACCTCATCACGGAACTGCTGCCAGTCGCTCACGAGCCGCATGATCGCAGACCCCCGTACGCGCATGCTTGGCGAGGATGGTGGGGCAGGGTGCCTGTGTCGGGGTGATTCACGGCGGCCCGGCCTAAGCTCCTGCGCGTGGGTTATTGGGGGACGGTCGTTGTGGCGCGACCACAGGGGTTGCTTGTCGACCAGGACGGCATGAGCGGGTTCGGTTACCAGCATCGTTGGTTGCGCGATCTGGGCGATGGGTGGCAGCTGGTGGAGACCAGGGGGTGGAACGATCCGCCGGACCTGGTCGGGCCGTGTGGGGCGGTGGCGGCGTCGACAGGGCATCCGGTCTTCGCCGCGTATGTCAGTGACGGCGACTGCGCGGTGATGTGCACGGCGGTGCCGGGCGTCGTGGGGTCGTTGACCCACCTGTGGGATACCAGCGGGCCGTGCGGGGTGTACCGGCATCAGCCGGACGGTATGCCGGAGCCGATCGGCCGCAGCGTTGACGATGTGGTGGCGGAGCTGACCGGCTGGTCCACCTCGGCTGGCTTGCGGGCGGATGCCTCGGTGCTGCGGGCGGTGCTCGACCATGACCACAACGCGGCGTGGAAGCCGGCGGATGATCTGCTGTTCGACCTGGTGCAGGGGTTGGGGGTCGCCCGGATCGGCCGGACGACGCCGTGGGCGTTCCCGATAAGCCGTCGGCCGTTCACCCTGATCACGGAACTCATGGGCGGCCTGGCAAGCAGAGCCCGATCGTGGGCGGTGTACCGGCGGGCCGAGGAAGAGGACGGGGACTCGCCGGAGCCGGCGCAGCCGTGGGAGGGGGCCGCGATAGCGCTTGAGGAAGAGCTGTGGGCGTCGCTGTACCGCCCGCGCGTGGACGTGATGGCGTTGGCGCGCCAGGTTGTCGAGGTTCAGACGGCCTACGACGAGGCCAGTGGGGATCGGGCAGGGCGAGCAGCGGTGGACCCGGATCGGTTGTTCGAGTCGCTCTTCGCCGGTCTGGTGGATGGCACCCTGCAACCGGACGACCCGGAGGACTCCGGCCGTCGGTGGGCGGACGAGCGGGCGACCGGTGTGGACTGAAGCTCCTTGAGCAGCCCTAGGCAGTGTCTTCAAAGGATCTTGGTATCGGATGATGTAGCGCGTGGGTCGTCGCTACGAGTTGTCTGACGTCGAGTGGGAAGCCCTGTCCAGGTATCTGCCGTCGGCGGTGACGGGTGGTCGGCCGCGGGTCGATGACCGGCGGGTGCTCAACGGGATCGTGTGGAAGGTCCGGGCCGGGGCAGCGTGGCGGGACGTGCCCACCCGTTACGGGTCCTGGCAGTCGATCTACACCCGTTTCCGCAGGTGGGCCCTGGACGGGACGTTCGAGCGGATGCTGGCCGGAGTGCAGGCCGACGCGGACGCGGCCGGTGACATCGACTGGCTGGTGTCGGTCGACTCGACCATCGTGCGAGCCCACCAGCACGCTGCAGGCGCTAAAGGGGGCGCCGAGAAACGGACGAACCACAAGATCACGCCCTCGGCCGATCTCGAGGTGGACTGACCACCAAGATTCACCTCGCCTGCGACGGCCTGGGTCGGCCCCTGGCCTTCGTGCTCTCCGGCGGCAACGTCAACGACTGCACCCGCTTCACCCAGGTCCTCACCCGCATCCGTGTCGAGCGTTCAGGCCCCGGCCGGCCCCGCGTCGCCCGGAGCACGTCATCGCCGACAAGGGCTACAGCTCCAAGGCCATCCGCGCCGGCCTACGCCGACGAGGCATCCCACACACGATCCCCGAACGCGCTGATCAGCAGGCCAACCGCCGCCGGCGAGGCAGCCGCGGCGGCCGGCCACCAGCGTTCGACAAGCAGCTCTACAAGCGGCGCAACGTCGTCGAACGGTGCTTCAACCGGCTCAAGCAATGCCGCAGCTTGGCGACCCGATACGACAAGACAGCAACGTCATACCGGGCCACCGTCACCATCGCCGCGCTACTCCAATGGTTATGAACCTTTGAAGACACGGCCTAGTACTGCAACGGCAGTAGGCGAATCGAGTTCGACTCGTGTTCGTTGGTCCGACTGTGACGGATGTTGATGTCGATCGTTGGCATGGAGAGTTGGACCGGCTGCATGCCCGGATCGGGCCCAGGTTTCGGCGGTCGGAGCCGCGGCTGCGGGTCCGTCAGTACCTGTGTGGGCTGGTCTCTGGTCTGGGTCGTAAGAACGGCTGGACCTTGGCTGAGCAGGCCGGGGATGCGTCGCCGGACGGGATGCAAAGGTTGTTGCGGTGGGCGGACTGGGACGTCGACGCGGTCCGCGACGATGTGCGGGACTACGTGGTCGAGCACCTCGGCGACCCGGCCGGAGTGCTGATCGTCGACGACACCGGGTTCCTGAAGAAGGGCACCCGGTCGGCCGGAGTGCAGCGTCAGTATTCCGGCACCGCCGGGCGGACGGAGAACTGCCAGGTCGGTGCGTTCCTGGCCTACCGCTCAGCGAAGGGCCACGCGCTGATCGATCGGCAGCTCTACCTTCCGGCGTCGTGGACCGATGACCGGGACCGGTGCCGGGCCGCGGGGATCCCGGACGCGGTGCAGTTCGCCACGAAGGTGCAGATGGCCCGGGAGATGCTGGCCCGCGCGTTGGATGCCGGGGTGCCGGTCGGGTGGGTGACGATGGACGAGGCCTACGGGCAGTCGGAATCGTTGCGGGTCTGGTTGGAACACCGGGATGTGGGTTATGTGGTCGCGACCCGCCGCAACGACGACATGATCACCACCACGATGGGCACCTGCCGAGCAGACAAGCTGATCGCCGCTCTGCCGGCCCGGGCGTGGTGCCGGCCTGTCCGCCGGCGCGGGCGCCCACGGCCCGCGCGAGTACTGGTGGGCGCGGGTGCCGGTGCGGATCTGCTGGCAACCCGGCCGGGGCCACTGGCTCCTGGCCCGGCGCAGCATGACCACCGGGGAGATCGCCTACTACGTCTGCTACGGACCCCGCCGCACCCGACTGCTCGACCTGGCCCGCATCGCGGGAGCCCGTTGGGCGATCGAGGAGTGTTTCCAGCAGGCCAAGAACGAAGCCGGCCTCGACGAATACCAGGTCCGCGACTGGCGAGCCTGGTACGCCCACATCACCCTGTCCATGGCCGCTCACGCCTGGCTGTCCGTGGCCCGATCCCTTACCGCAAAAGGGGATCCAGTCCCGGCGACGACATGATGATCGGCTACACGGTACCGGAGATCCGAAGACTGCTCACCGCACTCATAGTGCGATCAACCCACCCACCCGAGCACGTCTGGGCCTGGTCGCGATGGCGCCGACGACGCCAACACCAAGCCCGAACCTGCCACTACCGACGACACGGCTACCCCTGACCAACTGCCGTTGCAGTACTAGGTGCAGGCAAGCGGGCAGCCCTCGGCGCCGGCCTCGTCCGGATGGTTCAGGGACGAAGGGCGCGGAGAAACACTGGCAGCATCGTCTCCACCTCGGCGGCGACAACCGCCGATTCCGACCTCAGCCGAGCGACCGTTGAACCGTCGAAGTCTCCTTGGAGCTGGCGGATGCTGGACTCCTGTGCAGCGATGTCGAGTTGCTTTAGCCGGGCCGTCAAGCCCTCGCCCCTCACGTACACGTCGATCGCGGCGGCAATGCCGAGTGCGCCTGAACATACCCAGTTGGCTGCGTCGGGCGAGCCGTCAGAACGCGCGCATTCGAGGGTGTAAGCGACCAGAGACAGCGCGTCGGCGACCCAGTAGTCCGGGTCCTGACCGTCACCAACCTTGGGCACCAGCGCGTCGACACGCTCGTAGGCCGTCGTCAGCCGGCCGTCGTCGACCGCCCCGAGGTGATCGGTGATGAGGTCGATGTACTCGACAGCGACCGTTTCCAGGTCAGGGGCGATCGCCGTCAGCACCGGCACGTAGCGCAGGGCGCAGCACGCTCCGTGTACCGCCCTCGCCGCTCGGGGAAGCGCCGCTAGGCCGTGGGTCAGCTCGGTGTAGCCGGTCACCTCAGGCCCTCTCGTGATCACTCGGTCCAGAAGGTTCTGATCCGGGACTTGTATCGCGTACCGCTGCGGAACTCAGCCGGGCCGATCGTGAGTCCCTCGACGTTCTCCAACTGCTCCATGCACGATACGTCGCAGTTGGGCGCCTCACCGGGTTGACATACGTTGCGCTGTGCAGCGCCTTCGACTATGTACCAGTTGGCGTTGTGCTTCAGCCACTGAATGATCGACGCCTCGGCGTGCCCCGTGTACTCGGCGTACTCCATGCCCCCCAGGTCGACGTCGGTCCATTCGTCCGGCCTGGTCGGGGCTTCGGTCGCGACGATCTTCTTCGTGCCGTCGCCGTTCTTCTGGGCCACCTTCGCCACGGCGACGGTCCCGTTCTGGCACTGTCGCTGTCGCCGCTTCCCCGCGAGCCGTTCGGCGTCTGCTCGCGCCGCTTCCGCACCGGCCTTGGAGCCCTTCACCGGATAGCCGCAGCCCTGACCGGCCCGACACCTGGCCAGTCGTCCATCGACGGAACGATCGCGGCGCAACTGCTTGGTGACCGCGGTGACGTTGACGTCCGCCCGCGCGATCACCATGATGTTCGCGTTCACCGGCCAGGTACAGACGCCGCGCTTGTTACACCGCGGCAGGACCAGGCGCACGACGCACGACATGGACGTCGAGGAATTGACCGCCATGGTCTTCGAGTCGGTGCAGGTCTTCGCGTTCGACGGGCCGGTCACGAATGCCGTCATGTCGGCTCGCACCGTGCCGGTCGCACCGGCACCCTGGGCGGCAGTCAGGGTGTTGGCGACGGTGGCGCGCACGGTGCAGGCGCCGCTGCCGAACGGACAACTGATGCCGCCAGTGAGCGTGGCATTGAACTTCACCCGCGAGTCGACTGCCTTGCCGAGCTCGCGTTTCGCCTCGTTCTCGACATCGTCGTAGAAGCCGTCGAGCGCCGAGGGGTCCATCTCGCCGAAATCAAGGCTGTCGTCGGACGGGTCCCGCTGCGCGACGCGGAACGCCGCACCGCGCACCGCCCCTCGCGTCGCACGATTAGCGGCTCTGATGCGCGGGTGCTCGACCTTCAGCAACCGGTACGGACTGTTCGACGTGACGTGATAGATCGTGGAGCCGACCGTGACGACCGTGCTCTGCTGCTCGCCGACGGTACCGCGCCCCACCGCGGTGACGCCCGTCTGTCGTAGCTGCTCGCGGAACTGCCCGGCGACGTTGGCGGGGCGCAGCGTGAGGCCGGGATCGCCCATCACCCGGGCGTCGATGGCGACCCAACTCTTGGCGAAGCGTTTGGTCAGCTCGGCCTTGATCTTCGGGTCGCCCGCGGGCTGCGCGGATGCGGCGGACTTCCAGAACGCCTCGCCTGCGCGAATGAGTGTTCGGTCCTGCAGGGTGAGGATCCGCAGCGTCGCACCGGAGTCACTCATCGAGCCGTACGTCACGCCGCTGCCGGAGACGCGCAGATCGACGTTCGCGGTTCCGGCCGGATTGTCGAATGCTCCCTTGTAGTGCAGGCCAGGCGAGGCTTCGAGCCGGTCAAGCGCGCTGGTAAGCGCGACCGCGGCACCTTCCTCGGGCGACGGCGGCGGGGTCGTGGCCTCGTTGTCCGGCTCCCGGTCACCGCCGAAAGTGCATGCCGACAACAGCAGTAAAACGCCGAGCAGGACCGCAATGGACGCCCGTCCCACTGCGACGAAGCTTCGACTCACCGCGGTGAATCTGTTCATGGACTGAGAGTGCCCTGCGGTGTCAACGGCGCAATACCTACTTCCCACGAAGCACGTTCAGGAGAAGTTCCCGGTAGCCGATGACGCTCACCGCCTGCCACCGCACGTCGAGAACGGAGAACGGTACGGCCACTACCATGCGAATGTGGCTCACGTTCCCCAGGTCCGCCGGCCGTACCCGCTGCTCGTCGTCGCGGCGGTCCTGTTGGCGCTCGGCGCCGCCACGGCCTGGGGGGTCGGCGACACGCTGGGGCTGAGTCACTCCCCCGCCGCTGTTCCGCAGGAGGACACTGTCGCCGCGCCGGCACGGACGCCCGCGCCGGTTCCGCCGTTGGCGTCCCTCGTCGTACCCGACGATCCGCGCCTCAAAAAGGCCGCAGCCGCCGTCGCCGACGCGGTCGCCCTCCGCGGCCTGCCCCGGCCGGTGCTCGCCCCGGCAGCGTCGAGCCCGGCCAGCTCCGCGACGGCTACGCCCAGCCCGGCCAGCTCCGCAACGGCCACGCCGAGCCCGGCAACGGCCGCGACGGCCAATGCGGGCACCGGCACGACGCGCGGCGGGGCACCGGACCTGTCGGCGGTGAGCACGCTGCGGGCGGGCGTGCTGGCAGCCCTCGGCGCAACGCCCGAGTCGTACCGGCTCGATGTGCGCGGCACCGAGCTGGTCGTCCAGGGCGGTGACGTCGCGGGCGTGGCGGCCGGGATGTACCGGCTGGCCGACCGGATCCGCTCCGGTGTCGAGGCGCTCCCCGCGGCGGACGCGGGACGGGTGGTCCTCCCCCGGCTCGGCCTGCGGCTGACCGACGCGGGTTCGGTGGGGCGCGAGCCCGACCCGGCCGTCTTCGCCGCCGGCGACGACTACGGCCTGAACACCGACGTGGTCGGGTCGGCGGTGCTGCCTCGCGCCCCGTGGGTGGACGCCGGCGCGGTGGCCCGCATCGACGCGCAGTTTCGGCAGTTCGTCGACCACTCGGTGGCGCAGGGATTCAATGGGATCGTCGTGCCCGGCTTCCTGGAGTACGTCACGTTCGCGAAGGTCGGCGACGGGCACGCGGTCTACCCGCCCGGCGACCCGCACGTCGACCGCGCACGGGCGATGGTCGCGGCGTTCGGCCCGGTCTTCCGGTACGCCGAGGACATGGGCGTGCGGGTCTACCTGCTGACCGACATGCTCGCGGTGTCGCCCCCGCTGGAGGCGTACCTGACGCGAACCGTCGGCGGCCTCGACGCGGCCGACCCCCGGCTGTGGGCGGTTTACCAGGCCGGCCTGGCCGAGCTGTTCGAGAGCATGCCGTTCGTCGACGGCCTGATGGTCCGCGTCGGTGAGGGCGGCGAGGTGTACGCCGGAACCGGCTGGGACTACTCGTCACGGCTCGCGGTCACCACGGAAGCATCCGTGCGCGCGATGCTGCGGGCGCTGCTGGACACCGCGGGCCCGGCCGGCAAGGAGATCATCTTCCGGACGTGGACGGTGGGCGTCGGCGCCGTCGGCGACCTGCACACCAACCCGGAGTCGTACGCGAAGGTCCTCGGCGGGCTCGACGATCCGCACCTGATCGTGTCCACCAAGTACACCCTGGGCGACTTCTACAGCCACCTCCCGCTGAACACCACACTGCTGGGCGGCGAGCACCGCCGCATCGTGGAGTTCCAGGCCCGGCGCGAGTTCGAGGCGTTCGGCTCGCTGCCCAACGACCTCGGCCCGCTGCACCGCGAGGCGCTGCGCGCGTTCCTCGCCGCCAACCCGAACGTCGAGGGTGTGTGGAACTGGACCCAGGACGGCGGGCCGTTGCGCGCCGGGCCCATGTCGCTGTACCTGCGCGCCGGGTTCTGGCAGCTCTACGACCTCAACACGTACGCCGTCGGTCGCCTGGCCTGGGACCCGGACGTCGACCCGGCGCAGGTCACGGCGGACTGGGCGTACCGCACGTTCTCCGGCGACCCGGCCACCGTCGCCGCGATCGGGCAGGCCATGGCGCTGTCCCGGCAGGCGGTCACCAAGGGTCTCTACATCGGCCCGTACGCCGACCGGTCGGTGCGCGCACTCGGGCTGGAACCGCCGCCCATGATGTGGATCTTCGAGTGGGACATCCCCACCGGCGACACCGCGGCGCTTGACAGCATCTACGCGGTGACCGGCGGCCGCGTCGACGAGGCGATCGAGGAGGGCAGGCAGGCCGTCGTGCTGGCCCGGCGCATGCGTGACCTGATCGCCGCGACCGAACCGACGACCTGGCGGGACGCCGAACTGCGCGGGCGCTTCACCGCGACTCTCGACTACCAGGTCGACCTGTTCGAGACGCTTGGCGCGTACCGGACCATGGTGCTGCGACACGCGCAGTGGCTGGACACGGGTGACCCGGCCGCCCGCCACGACTGGCGGCTAGCCACGGCGGCGTACCACGACGCGCGCGACGCGCACCGGCAGCGCTACGGCGCCGACCTGGACCTGCCCGCGTACAACTTCACCGCCGCCGACCTCGGCGCGCGGCGCGCCGATCGGGACCCCGCGATGGCCTGGGCGGCCCGGGTGATGCTCGGGTCGATCCTGCTGCTGGTGGTGCTCGGCCGGTACGGGCGCGGGTCCGGCGCGGCCGCCGCGCGCGCGTTGCTGCTCGGCGCGCTCCGACCGTGGCGGGTCGCCGCGCTGCCGACGCCCACGACGCGGGTGGACCGGGTGTTGGTGTGGCTGGTCCCGGCCGTGGTGCTGGTGGCGAGCCGGCTCGTCTTGACCTGGTTCGCCGCGCCGGCGCACCTGCTGGTCACCCTCGGTGGGTGGGCGCTGTTCGCCCTCGTCGTACGCCTCGCCGGCGGCCGCCGGGATCCCTTCCACCTGTGGGCCGTGGTCGGCGGCGTCGCGCTGCTGCGCAGCGTGCTGCTGCTGACGGCGCTCGCCGGGCGCGGGCCGGGCGGTTACTGGTTCGCCTTCTGGACCGCGCCGAGTGTGCGCGCGGCGTACGTCACCGTCGCGTTCGCGGCGTTCTGCTGGCTGTTCGTGGCCGTCGCCGTGGTCCTGCGGGACCGGTACGGCCTGCGCCGCCGAAGCGCCGTCGGGCTGACCCTCACCGCCGCGGGCGTGCCCCTCGGCGTGCTGTCCGCCCTGGTCTCGGTGGTGGGCCTGGAACGCGCGTTGACGGTGTGGAACGACCAGCTCGCGCTGCTGCCCTGGGGCCTGTCCCGCATCCTCGGCATCACCGTCTACCTCGGCATCCCCGCCCAACTCCCTGCGTACACCGCCGCCGTCGGGGTCGCCCTGGCCGCAGTCGGCCTGCTCCTGTCACTCGGCCGCCACCGGCAATCCGCCTGACCCGCCTCGATCGGACCTGTGTCGCCGCGCCGGCGGAGGCAGTTGACCGTGGGACGGCCGCAGCGGATGATCCAGCGACGTGTCGCTAGGGCAACGTGATCACCGTTAGGCGGCGGCTTCGGGAGAGCGGATTTCATGAAGTTCCTTCTCACGTCGGGGGGCATCGGTAACCCGAGCATCTCCGACGCGCTCGTCGACCTGTTGGGCAAGCCGATCGCCGAGTCCACGGCCCTGTTCGTCCCCACCGGTGTCTACCCCTTCCCCGGTGGAGCCGAGAGGGCGTGGAAGGCGATCCACGGCCAAGCGGAGATCCCGCTGACCCAGCTCGGTTGGAAGTCCCTGGGGCTGTTGGAGCTCACCGCGCTGCCGACCATTCGCGAAGAGAACTGGCTCCCGGCGGTCCAGGGGGCCGATGCCCTCCTGGTCTGGGGCGGCGATGTGCTGTACCTGACCTACTGGATGCGCCAGTCGGGCCTGGCCGACCTCCTGCCGTCGCTTACCGACACGGTTTATGTGGGGGTCAGCGCCGGGAGCATCGCGGTCACCCCGTACAACTGCGACGCCGAATTCGACAGTCAGTTCGTCCCTGACGGCAGCGACATGGCGCAGGACGCCGACCGTGCGCTGGGGTTGGTGGATTTCACCCTGTACCCCCACCTCAATCATCCGGACATGGAGGACACCGAGCTGTCCCACATCCAGAAGTGGGCGTCCGGAATCCCCGTCCCGACGTACGCCATCGACGACAACACCGCCATCAAGGTGGTCGATGGCACCGTCGAGGTCATCTCCGAAGGCGACTGGAGACTGATCAACCCCTGACGGAGACGTCCCTTCAGCCGAGCCAGCTCCTACCCGGGGCGGGTCCGCAACTCACGGGCAATTGGCCGGTCACAGGAACTCGCTGCGGTACGTCGAGGCCAGCTCGGCACCGCGGCGGCGGCGTTCGGCGAGTTCGTCAGGTGAGAGCTGCGGCGGCGGCGCGTCCTTGCCCGCGACGACGTCGCCGATGCGGGCGAAGTACTCGTCCTGGCCGGCCGGGGTGCACATACAGAGCATGTGGGCCGGCGCACCGGAGGTGTTGCGGAAGTTGTGCGGCGCGTTGGCCGGGATGTTGATCGTGGAGCCGGCCCGCACGACGTGCTTCTCGCCGCGGAAGGTGAACTCGATCTCGCCCTCGAGGATCGTGAACATCTCCTCGAAGTCGTGCCGGTGCGGTGGCGGGCCGCCGCCGTCGGGGACGCGCATGTCGATCAGGCAGTACGCGCCGTTGGTCTGCTCGCCCGTGATCAACATGCCGTAGGTGTTGCCCACGAGGGAGATGTAGGTCGTGTCGGGATCGTCGGGGTTCGCCACGGTCAGCGAGCGAGTGGGGTCGTCGTCGGGAATCATCGTGATCATCTCCTGGGTGTGTGCGGTCGGTTGGTGGGATCGTCCGGTGACGGCGCGTCTCCCGGAGGCGGGGCTGCTGGTGTGATCCTCGCGGAACTCGTGTCGTTCCACAGCCCAATCGTGCGCGGAAGGCTCAGACGACGCGACGCAGCCGAGGGTCGCAGAGCGTTACGGCCT
The DNA here is from genome assembly GCF_000297395.2 of Micromonospora lupini str. Lupac 08. Classification (GTDB taxonomy): domain Bacteria; phylum Actinomycetota; class Actinomycetes; order Mycobacteriales; family Micromonosporaceae; genus Micromonospora; species Micromonospora lupini. The sequence continues at coordinate 4,847,722 of NZ_HF570108.1, forward strand.
CGGTATGGATCGGAAACAGTGCCCGGCGAGCATCGGACGGGTGAGCGCATCGCCCATGATCGATACGCACTGCCCCTACTGCGCCCTGCAGTGTGGGATCTCCCTGACGACCGGCGACGGGCCGCCTCGGCTGGCGCCCACTGAATTCCCGGTCAACAGGGGCGGTCTGTGCGCCAAGGGATGGACGGCTGCCGACCTTCTCGACCACGGTGACCGGCTGCTGAGCCCGCTCGTCCGTAAGGATCCCGCCGACCGCACCAGCCCGTTGCGACCGGCAGGCTGGGACGAGGCCCTCGACCGTGTCGTCGACGCCATCCGTACCAGCCAACGCCGGTACGGCCCCGACAGCGTCGGGGCCTTCGGTGGCGGCGGGCTGACGAACGAGAAGGCGTACGCGCTGGGCAAGTTCGTCCGGGTGGCCCTGCGGTCGGCGTCGATCGACTACAACGGCCGGTTCTGCATGTCGTCCGCGGCGACCGCCTCGAACCGCTCCCTCGGGATCGACCGTGGCCTGCCGTTCCCCCTGGCCGACATCGCCCAGGCCCAGGCCGTGCTGCTGGTCGGCGCGAATCCGGCTGATGCGCTGCCGCCGTCGATGCAGTACTTCGACGCCGGACGGGCCGCCGGTGCGCGACACGTCGTCGTCGACCCCCGCCGTACGACCACCGCCGGGGGCGCTCATCTCCACCTGCAGCCACTGCCCGGCACGGACCTCGCACTGGCGAACGGGCTGCTGCACGTGGCGATCCGCGAGGGCCTGGTCGACGAGACGTACGTGCGCGACCGGACGAGCGGCTTCGACGCGGTCCGGGCCACCGTCGCGTCGTACTGGCCGGACCGGGTGGAGCGGATGACCGGCGTACCGGAACGGGACCTGCGGGAGACGGTCCGGCTGCTGGCGACCGCGACGTCGGCGATGGTGCTCACCGCTCGCGGCGCCGAGCAGCACAGCAACGGCACGGACACCGCGCAGGCGTACCTCAATCTGGCCCTCGCCCTGGGCCTTCCCGGACGGCCCTTCTCCGGCTACGGCACGATCACCGGGCAGGGCAACGGGCAGGGCGGCCGCGAGCACGGGCAGAAGGCCGACCAACTGCCCGGCTACCGGCGCCTGGACGACCCCGCGGCGCGCGCACACGTCGCGGCCGTCTGGGGCATCGACCCGGACGAGCTGCCCCGGCCGGGCCGGTCGGCCTGGGAGATGCTCGACCGGCTCGGGACCGACGACGGAGTACGCGTGCTGCTCGTGCTCGCCAGCAACATCGCCGTGTCGGCCCCGCACACCAACCGGGTGATGGACCGGCTGCGGGCACTGGACCTGCTTGTCGTCTCCGACATCTTCCTCTCCGAGACCGCGGCCGTGGCCGACGTGGTGCTGCCCACGGCTCAGTGGGCGGAGGAGGACGGCACGATGACGAATCTGGAGGGGCGCGTCATCCGCCGTAAGCGGGCCCTGTCGCCGCCGCCGCAGGTCCGCACCGACCTGCGGATGCTCGCCGACCTCGCCGGCCGGCTCGGGCGCGGCCGCTACTTCGACGACGATCCGCGCCGCGTCTTCGACGAGTTGCGCCGGGCCAGCGCCGGCGGGACCGCCGACTACGCCGGAATCACGTACGAGCGCATCGAGGCGGAGCAGGGGGTCTTCTGGCCGTGCCCGAGCGAGGACCATCCCGGTACGCCCCGGCTGTTCACGGACCGGTTCCCGACCGCCGACGGGCGGGCGAGGTTCTTCCGGGTGGAGCACCGCGATCCGGCGGAAATGCCCGACGCCGACTATCCGTACGTGCTGACCACCGGCCGCAACATGCAGCAGTACCAGAGCGGCAACCAGACCCGCCGGGTCGGCGCCCTGACCATGGCGCTGCCGGACGCCCGGGCGGAGCTGCACCCGGACCTCGCCCGCCGGCACGGCATCGCCGACAACGACGTGGTGGAACTGCGCAGCCGACGCGGGCGGGCGCTCTTCCGTGCGCGCCTCACCGACGGCATCCGCCGCGACACCATCTTCGCACCGTTCCACTGGGCCGGCAGCTCCGCCGTGAACGCGCTTACCGACCCGACGCTGGACCGCCATTCGCGGATGCCGGCCTTCAAGTCCTGCGCGGTGTCGATCGCGCGCGCGGGCGGCCCGGACGACACCGACCTGTTGACCAACCCACCGCCCAATCCAGCATCTCATTGAGCAAGGGAGCGTCGCTGTGCACACCACTCCCCGTTTCTTGCAAGGCGTCTACAGCTTCGAGGGCAAAGGCCTCGACCGGCCCGGCCTCGTCGACGGCACGCTCAGCTACGTGGTGCCGGGCGGCGTCGTCGCCCAGCCGGTCTACTTCCGGGGCGGCAACGCCAGTGACGAGCTGATCTGTGTCCTGCTCATGCGCGACGGCCAGCCGATGCGGTACTTCCCGATCGGCGCCAAGTCCGACGTCCACGTTCCGCTGCGGGTGGTCGAGGACCTCGACTCCGGCACCGGTCTCGAGGTGCACGTGGCGGCGCCCGCCGGGGTGTCCGGCACCGTGATCGTCGACCTGGGGCTGGTCGAGGTCTGATGGACGCCGTCGACAAGCGCCGGCGCCTCGTCGTGGTGGGTAACGGCATGGCCGGCGCCCGCACGGTCGAGGAGATCCTCGAACGCGGCGGGGGCGACCAGTTCGCCATCACGATGTTCGGCGAGGAGCCGTACGGCAACTACAACCGCATCCTGCTCTCCAACGTCCTCTCCGGGGTCGACGACGAGGCGGGCATCTTCCTCAACGACGTGTCGTGGTACGCGGAGAACGGCATCACCCTGCACGCCGGCACCCGGGTCACCCGCATCGACCGCTTCGCGCGGCGGATCTACGCGGACGACGGCACCGAGACGCCCTACGACAAGCTGATCATCGCCACCGGCAGCCGGGCGTTCGTCCCGCCGATTCCCGGCATCCACCGCCCTGGGCGCGGCTACCACCAGGGAGTGTTCGCGTTCCGCACCATCGACGACACCCGCAACATGATCAGGTACGCCCGCGAGCACGAACGCGCGGTGGTGATCGGCGGCGGCCTGCTCGGCCTGGAGGCCGCCCGCGGCCTGCAGAACCACCTGGCCCACGTGACCCTGGTACACGCCGCCGGCCATCTGATGAACGCACAGCTGGACGCCCAGGCGGGCGCGATCCTGCGGCGCAGCATCGAGCGCCTCGGCATCGAGGTCGTCCTCGGCGCGCACACCACCGAGGTGCTCGGCAAACACGCCGTGACGGAGGTCAAGCTCAAGGACGGTCGGACCGTGGCCTGCGACGTCGTCGTCGTGGCCGCCGGCATCCGGGCGAACGCCGAGATGGCCGCGACCAGCGGACTGCCGGTGGAGCGGGGCATCGTCGTCGACGACCAGATGCGCGTGCAGGACGAGGCCGACATCTACTCGGTCGGCGAGTGCGCCCAGCACCGCGGTCAGACGTACGGCCTGGTGGCTCCGCTGTGGGAGCAGGCGCGAGTGCTCGCCGACCACATCACCGGGACGAACCCGTTCGCTGCGTACCACGGCTCCCGGCTGGCCACGAAGCTCAAGGTGGCGGGCGTGGACGTCGCCTCGATGGGCCTGAAGGAGCCCGAACGCGACGACGACGAGACGGTCGTCTTCGCCGAGCCGCGCAAGGGCGTCTACAAGAGCATCATCATCCGTGACGACCGGCTCGTCGGCGCGACTCTCCTCGGCGACGTGCGGAAGGTCGCGTTCCTCATGCAGGCCTTCGACCGTGGGCTGGCCCTGCCCAAGGAGCGGGTCGAGATGTTGTTCGACCTCGGCGCGCCGTCGGCCGAGGTGAGTGCCGCGGAACTCGGCGACGACGTGCAGGTGTGCAACTGCAACGGCGTCACCAAGCGGGCGCTGGTCGGCACCGTGCACGGCGGCGTGAAGACGCTCACCGGCGTCATGGACGCCACCCGTGCCGGCAAGGGCTGCGGGTCGTGCAAGGGCCTGGTCGCCCAGATCGTCGAGTGGGCCGCTGACGGCAAGGTCGAGGACGACCCGGCCGCGAGCTGGTACGTCCCCGGTGTGCCGATGCCCAAGGCGGAGCTGATGGCGGTGATCCGCGAACACGGCCTGAAATCCGTCTCCGCGGTCTTCGCCACCCTCGTGCCCGGCGGCGAGGAGGACGCGAAGAGCAAGATGGGCCTGGCCTCGCTGCTGCGGATGATGTGGGGCGACGAGTACGTCGACGAACGCGACGCCCGCTTCATCAACGACCGGGTGCACGCCAACATCCAGCGAGACGGCACCTTCTCGGTCGTTCCCCAGATCAAGGGCGGCGTGACCACACCGGCGCAGCTCAAGCGGATCGCCGAGGTCGCCGAGAAGTACTCGGTACCACTGGTGAAGATCACCGGCGGCCAGCGCATCGACCTGCTCGGCATCCGCAAGGAAGACCTGCCGAGGGTGTGGGCGGACCTCGACATGCCGTCCGGGTACGCGTACGGCAAGAGCTTCCGGACGGTCAAGACCTGCGTCGGCTCCGACTTCTGCCGCTTCGGCGTCGGGGACTCCACCGCTCTCGGCATCGCGATCGAGGACCGGTTCAAGGCCATCGAGGGCCCCGGCAAGATGAAGCTCGCCGTCACCGGCTGCCCCCGCAACTGCGCCGAGGCGTACGTGAAGGATCTCGGAGTGGTCGCCATCGACGGCGGCAGGTGGGAGATCTACGTCGGTGGGGCGGCCGGCGCCCACGTACGCAAGGGGGACCTCCTCGCCGTCGTCGACTCCCCCGACGAGGTCATCACGCTTACCGGCCGGTTCCTGCAGTACTACCGGGAGAGCGCGAACTGGTTGGAACGCACGTACGCGTGGGTGCCCCGGCTCGGCATCGACCACATCCGGGCGGTGGTCGTCGACGACAGCGACGGCATCGCGGCGCGCCTCGACGCGGCCATGGCTGCCTCCGTGGCCGCGTACCGGGACCCGTGGCTGGAACGGCGCGACCCGGTCACCCCGGGGCAGTTCCGCACCTCCCTGCCACTGGCGGTCCTGCCGCAGGTGCCGGTCCGCGAAGCCGTACCGGTCGCTGTCCCGGGGCCGGTGGTGCCGTCGATCGGCTCCGCCGTGCCGGGAGGCGGCTCGACCGGCATCGGGCACGGGGGCAACGGCCACAGGGGGCGCGGCGACAACGGCAACGGCGCCGGTCCGGCATCCGCGAGGGGGGCGTGATGGCCAGGCTCATCGCCGTGGAGCACCGGCTCGGGTCGGTCGACGAGATTCCCCTCGGGGAGGGGCGTGCCTACGCCGTGGGTGACGACATGATCGCGATCTTCCGGCTGCGTGACGGCAGCCTGCGCGCGGTGTCGGCGGTCTGCCCGCACGCCGGCGGGCCTCTCGCGGACGGCCTGGTGGACATGACTGTCGTCGTCTGTCCCCTGCACCAGAACACCTTCGAGTTGGCGACCGGATGTTCGACCACCGGGCAGTCCCCACTCACCGTGTATCCGGTCCGTGCCGACGCCGACGGAAGCCTGGTGGTCGGTCTGCCGTCGGCGTGAGGAGCGAACCGAGCACGGTGTCGAGCGGACCGAGGACTCATCTGGGAGGAACCATGACGACGGCCGTGCCCGGCAGCATCGAGCAGGACCGGCGCAGCCTGACCCTTCGCGGCCGCTGGATCGACGACTGGCGGCCCGAGGACCCCATCTTCTGGGAACGCCGGGGATCCCGCATCGCCCGGCGCAACCTGATCTTCTCCATCTACTCCGAACACATCGGCTTCTCCATCTGGACGATGTGGTCGGTGCTGGTGCTGTTCCTCGGGCCGCAGTACGGCATCGATCCGGCAGGGAAATTCCTGCTCACCGCCGTGCCCGCACTGGTCGGGTCGGTGCTGCGGATCCCGTACACCCTTGCCGTGGCCCGGTTCGGCGGCCGCAACTGGACGATCATCAGCGCGTCGCTGCTGCTGATCCCGAGCCTGCTCGGCGCCTTCCTGATCCGGCCCGGCGTCTCGTACCCGACGCTTGTGCTCATCGCCGCGCTGGCCGGAGTCGGCGGCGGGAACTTCGCCTCCTCGATGGCGAACATCAACGCGTACTACCCCGACCGGCTCAAGGGCTGGGCGCTCGGCATCAACGCCGGCGGCGGCAACCTCGGCGTCGCCGCGGTCCAGCTCGTCGGCCTGTTCGTGCTGGCGGTCCTGGGGACGGCCAGCCCCGGTATCGTCGCCGGCATCTACCTGCCGGCGATCGTGCTTGCCGCACTCGGTTCCGCGCTGTACATGGATAACCTCAGCCATGCCCGCAACGAGAAACGGGCCATGCGCGACGTCACCCGCGAACCGCACACCTGGATCATGTCCCTGCTCTACATCGGCACGTTCGGATCGTTCATCGGCTTCGGGTTCGCCTTCGGTCAGGTGCTCCAGGTGCAGTTCGCCGACACCTTCGACACCCCGGTGAAGGCCGCGTACCTGACGTTCCTCGGACCGCTGCTCGGCTCGCTCATCCGTCCCGTGGGCGGTGTTCTGGCCGACCGGCTCGGCGGCGCCCGGGTCACCTTCGTGAACTTCGTGGCGATGGCGGCCGGCGCGTCGGTCGTCCTGCTCGCCTCCCAGCACCGTTCGCTGCCGTTGTACCTGGTCGGCTTCATCGCGCTGTTCGTGTTCAGCGGCATCGGCAACGGCTCGACGTACAAGATGATCCCGGCGATCTTCCGGGCCAGGTGCGGTGTGCACCTGACCGCCGGCGGCGCGGCCGACCCGCACGACCGGACGGCGGAGCACGAGGCCCGGCGTCTCTCCGGCGCGCTCATCGGCGTCGCCGGCGCCATCGGCGCGTTCGGCGGAGTCCTCGTCAACCTTGCCTTCCGGCAGTCGTTCCTGGCCTACAGGACCGCGGACGCGGCCTACATCGCCTTCATCGCCTTCTACGCGCTCTGCTTCGTCATCACCTGGTTCGTGTACCTGCGCCCGTCACCCGGGAGACTTGAGGGCGTCTGACAGCCGCCAGCCGGGCCGTCGTGGCCTATGTGCTCGCGAGGAGCGCCGGCAGAGCGGCGACGAGCACCAGCACGATCAGGCCGCTGCGGGCGGCGGCACAACGGGACGGCTAGGCCAGGGCGCGGCATGCCTCGCGGTCGTAGGGCAGGCCGGCGTCGCGGAAGGCCAGGGCGGCGTTGCCGTGGGTGGGGTCCCACAGGTCCGGATTGGCGGTGAGCGCGCTCAGGTATGCGTGCTGGACCGCGGTGAGAGGCCCGCCCGCGTACCTGGCGAAGAAGGTCCGCAGCAGCAGGCCCCAGTCCTGGTCGCAGGTGTGCGCGGTGGCGACCCCGGCGAGCCGCACGGCGGCTGGGAGCAGCGGGTCGGGCGTGGAGAGCCGGTCGATCGCGGCCGCCAGCAGGATGAACCGGATCCGCGTGGAGAACTGGGGCGGCCGATTGGTGAACCAGTCGTCGGCGGCGGTCGGGTCGTCCAGGGCCGCGAGGAGTTCGGCCGTCGCGGCGGGGTCGTCGGCCAGGGCGGGGGCGAGGGCTGCGCAGGCGCGTACCCCCGGGTGAGGATCTTGAAGATGACGGCGAGGCGCAATGCCCAGGTCGCCGATGGCCAGGACCAGGGCGGCTCGCTCGTCCGGCCCGGCCGCCTCGGCCAACTGCTCCAAACGAGAGGCGTCGCCCCCTCCGCAGGCGCCGATCGTGTACGCGGCCGCGGCCCGGACCTGTGGGGACGGATCGGACAACGCCGCGGTGGCCGTGGCCAGCAATGTCGGCAGGATCTGTTGGCAACCGAGCACGGCCCGGAGGTAGAGGGCGTCCGGCAGCCGTTCATCCTCCCAGATCCCCTCCTCGTCCCCGTCGCGGAGCACCTCTGCCAGAACGGCATCCACGTCGAAGTCGGGCTCGGACAGGTCCTCGCCCGTCACGCGACCCGCCTCGGCCACCGCGGCCAGGAAGTTGAGCAATTCGGCACGCAGGCCGGGGTCGGTCACCCGCGGGTCGGAGAGCAGCGCGGCCACCTCAAGGGCTGCGGGCGGGGTCGCGGTCCACGGCGTCCCCTGGTGGATGATCGCTGACCACAGATGCTCGAGCGCCCTCGCGCGGGCCGCCGGGTCGTCGCCGGCAAGCGCCGCCAGGTGGCCAGGGGTGTCCACGGCGAGGCCGTAGGCGTGCAGCAGAGTGGCGTATTCGGTCACGCCTCGAAGGTAACGAACCGAGCAGTCCACTCGCGGCCCCTCGGGCGTGGGTGGCCCGGTCCGCGGCCCACCCCGTACCGGGACGGTTCATCCTTGGCGGGTTACGGATAGGCCACGAGCACGGTCGTGATCAGCGCGGCGGCCACCGCCAGGCTCAGAGCCACCAGCGCTCCGGTGAGGCGGTGATGGAAGGCCGGGCTGTGGGCGAGCGGTTGCTGCAGCGCCGTCCACGTCGTCGCGCCGAACAGCGTCAGCGTGAGGACCACGATAATGATCACGGGCTGACCAAACGTCAGAGGAACTCGCCTTCCTGACCGTCCCACCGACGGAGTGGGAATGCCTGTCCCCGAAGGTGAACTTTGCGCAAACGAACGAATGTCGAGTGGATGTCCGGGGCACCACCTGTACAGACACTCAAGACGACGTGCGAGGTGCGTGATGACCGAACCCGCAGCCAGTGGCGGTCTCGCTGACCCGGAGATCGCCCTGCAACGCCAGGTCGAGACGCTGAAACAACGATTTCCGGATGCTGACGAGAGCGAGATCTCCGCCCTCGTGCACGAAACGCACAAGCGCCTCAAGGACGGGGCGAGCATCGACTCGCACCTGGTCGCCCTGACCGAGAAGCAGGTGACTGAGGAACTGCACAGCGGCGGTGGGACCGTTCACATCCGTAGCGACGACACGGCCTGAGCTTCCCGCAACCGGTTCGCTGTGGTGGTGGACACGAAGCCGTTGTTTGACAGTCGCCTGCGGCCGGGTGCGACGTAGCGTTGAGGGCTGCCCAGGGCGGTCCGCATGCCGCGCGCCTGGTTGACACCGATCCGCACGACGAAAATAGTGAACGCCGGGTGCCCGTGACGAGTGAACCCCAGATGGTGGTGCTACCGCCGTCAGTTGCCGCACCGACGATCCCCGCGGTGTTCCGATCCGCCTCGGCCCCGGCCCGCCGCACGCTTGTCGACATTCTCGACGACTCCGTGCGCGCGCACGCCGACGCAGCTGCGCTCGACAGCGCTGCCACCACCTTGACGTACCGCCACCTCGCCGATGAGGTCGAGGCCGTCCGGAGGTCGCTGGCCGGGCACGGCATCGGTGTCGGCGACCGCGTGGGCATCCGCATCTCCTCGGGTACGGCCGAGCTGTACCTGGCGATCCTCGGCGTTCTCGCGGCCGGCGCGGCCTACGTGCCGGTCGACGCGGACGATCCCGAGGAACGCGCCGAGCTCGTCTTCGCCGAGGCGGGGGTCGTCGCGGTCCTCGGTGACGGGCTGACGGTGTCGGTACGTCGTACCCCCGTGGGTCGGATCGGCAGGCCCGGCCCGGACGACGACGCCTGGATCATCTTCACCTCCGGCTCGACGGGCACCCCGAAGGGGGTGGCGGTCAGCCACGGCGCGGCGGCGGCCTTCGTGGACGCCGAGGCGCGGTTGTTCCTCACCGACGAGGCCAGCGAGGCGATCGGCCCGCAGGATCGGGTCCTGGCCGGGCTGTCGGTGGCGTTCGACGCGTCCTGCGAGGAGATGTGGCTGGCGTGGCGGCACGGCGCCTGTCTGGTGCCGGCCGCGCGGTCGCTGGTCCGCAGCGGCGTCGACCTCGGTCCGTGGTTGGCCAAGCAGCGCATCTCGGTGGTGTCGACGGTGCCGACGCTCGCTGCGCTGTGGCCGGTCGAGGCGCTCGAGGAGGTCCGGCTGCTGATCTTCGGTGGGGAGGCCTGCCCACCGGAGCTGGCGCAGCGCCTGGCCGTCGAGGGCCGCGAGGTCTGGAACACCTACGGGCCGACCGAGGCGACAGTGGTCGCCTGTGCCGCCCGGATGACCGGCGAGGGGCCGGTACGGATCGGGCTGCCGCTGGCCGGCTGGGAACTCGCCGTGGTGGATGGCTCCGGCGCTCCGGTGGCGATGGGTGAAACCGGGGAGCTGGTGATCGGCGGGGTGGGGCTCGCCCGCTATCTGGATCCGGGCAAGGACGCCGAGAAGTTCGCGGCGCTGCCCGCCCTCGACTGGCAGCGGGCGTACCGCAGCGGGGACATCGTCCGGGCGGAGCCCGAGGGGCTCCTGTTCGTCGGCCGCGGTGACGAACAGGTGAAACTCGGCGGACGCCGGATCGAGCTGGGTGAGATCGACGCCGCGCTGCAGGCGCTGCCCGACGTCGCCGGTGCCGCCGCGGCGGTGCAGCGCACCGCGGCAGGCAACCAGCTGCTGGTGGGGTACGTGGTTCCGCACGACGGCGTCACGTTCGACGCCGCCACGGCGGCGCTGCGGATCCGTGAGCAGCTGCCGGCCGCGCTCGTGCCGCTGCTGGCGGTGGTGGATGCGCTGCCGACCCGGACGTCCGGCAAGGTGGATCGGGCCGCGCTGCCGTGGCCGCTGGCCACCGGGCAGGACACCGCGGGCGAGCTGACCGCGACGGAGGAATGGCTCGCCGGTGGTTGGGCGGAGATTCTGGGCGTACGTCCCACGGAGGCGGACGCGGACTTCTTCACCCACGGCGGTGGGAGCCTGAACGCGGCGCAACTGGTGGCGTGGATCCGCCGCCGGCACCCGCGCGTCTCGGTGGCGGACATCTACCTCCACCCGAAACTGTCGCGGCTCGCGGCCGTGCTCGACGCGCTCGACACCACGGCGGCGACGCGCCGGGAGGTCCGGCCGACGCCGAGGCGTGCCGGGTTGATCCAGGCCGCGCTGATGGTGCCGATGCTGGCGCTGGTCGGACTGCGCTGGCTGGTCGTCCTGGCCGCGCTCGGCGACGTTCTCGCCCTGTTCGCTCCGGCACCATGGGCACCTGTCGTGTCCTGGTGGTGGTTGGCAGTGGGTTGGCTCCTGCTGTTCAGCCCGCCCGGCCGGATCGCCGTGGCCGCGGCAGGAGCGCGACTGCTGCTGCGCGGGGTACGCCCCGGCAGCTACCCGCGCGGTGGTGGTGTGCACCTGCGGCTGTGGGCCGCCGAACGCCTCGCCGAGCTGACCGGTGCCACAAACGTCGCCGGTGCATCCTGGATGATCACTTATGCCAGGGCGCTCGGCGCGTCCATCGCTCCCGACGTCGACCTGCACTCCGCGCCGCCGGTCACCGGCCTGCTGAAACTGGGCCGTGGCGCGGCGATCGAGCCGGAGGTCGATCTGGCCGGCCACTGGGTCGACGGCGATGTCGTCCATGTCGGCAGGGTCCGCGTCGGCGCGGGCGCCCGGGTGGGTTCCCGCAGCACCCTGATGCCTGGCGCCCGCATCGGTAAGGGCGCGCGCATCGCGGCCGGCTCGACCGTGACCGGCGCCGTACCGGCGAATCAGCGCTGGGCCGGCTCACCTGCCGCACCCGCTGCCAAGGATCCCGCCGATTGGCCCGGTCAGCGGCCCCCGCGAACGCAGCTTCGATCTCGCGGCTGGCCGATCGTGTACGCGCTGACCGCCCAACTGCTGGGGCTGGTGCCGGTCGTGGCCGCCCTGCCGGCAGTCGCCCTGCTGGGTTGGACGCTCGCCGTCCGACCGACGGTCGGCGCGGTGCTGACCGCCGTCGCGGTGGCGACCGTCGCCTACGTGGTGGGCTATGCGCTGCTGGTACTCGGGGCCGTCCGGGCGCTCAGTATCGGCCTGCGCGCCGGATACCACCAGGTGCAGGGGCGGGTGGCGTGGCAGGTGTGGACGACCGAGCGGCTGATGGGGATGGCGCGGGTCGGGCTGTTCCCGCTCTACGCCAGCCTCTTCACGCCTGTGTGGTTGCGGCTGCTGGGCGCCAGGGTGGGGCGCGGGGTGGAGGCTTCCACGGTGCTCGCACTGCCGGCGATGACCACTGTCGCCGACGGGGCCTTCCTGGCCGACGACACCATGGTCGCGACCTACGAGCTGAGCCACGGGTGGCTGCGCGTCGCCCCGGCCCGCATCGGTAAGCAGGCGTTCCTCGGCAATTCAGGGATGGCGGCCCCCGGGCGTTCGGTGCCCAAGCGCGGGCTTGTCGGCGTGTTGTCGTCGGCGCCGTTCAAGGCGAAGAAGGGCTCGTCGTGGCTCGGCGCGCCGCCGATGCCGCTGCGCCGGACCGTGGAAGCGACCGACACCAGCCGCACCTTCGACCCGCCCTTCCGACTGAAGCTGGCCCGGGCCGCGATCGAGCTGTGCCGGATCGTCCCGGTGATGTGCGCCGGCGCCCTGGCGGTCGGCGTCCTGGCCGTGCTCGCGTTCGTCTGGCGGACCGCCGGGTGGTGGGCGGCCACGCTCACCGCCGGGCCGGTTCTGCTCGGCGCGGCGATCGTCGCCGCGGCCATCGCGACGGCCGCGAAATGGCTGCTGGTCGGGCGCTTCCGGGTCACCGAGCGCGCGCTGTGGACCTCCTTCGTCTGGCGCAACGAACTCGCCGACACATTCGTCGAGGTCCTCGCCGCGCCGTGGCTGATCCGCTTCGCGACCGGCACGCCACTGCTCACGGCGTGGCTGCGGACGCTCGGCGCGAAGATCGGCCGGGGCGTCTGGCTGGAGACCTACTGGCTGCCGGAGTACGACCTGGTGCGCCTCGGCGACGGCGCCACGGTGAACCGCGGTTGTGTGGTGCAGACCCATCTGTTCCATGATCGTGTGATGAGCATGGACGAGGTGACACTGGACGCGGGAGCCGCGCTGGGCCCGCACGGCATCGTCCTGCCGGGCGCGAGCATCGGGGCGCGGACCACCGTCGGGCCCGGTTCACTGGTGACCCGTGGGGACGCCGTGCCCTGCGACAGCCGGTGGTTGGGCAATCCGATCACCACCTGGTCGGCGCCAGCGGCACGGTCGGCATGAATCCGAAGGTGGCGTCGGCGTCGAGCGGCGCGACGCCCGGCGCCGCCCACTCCGGCGACTCCTACCTGCCCGAGCACGGCAACGGCGGCTACCGGGTGCGGCACTACGACCTGGACCTCGACTACCGGGTCGTGTCGAACCGGCTCGCTGGCCGGGCGGACATCACCGCGGTGGCTCTGCAGTCGTTGTCGCGGTTCACTCTCGATCTCGGCCGTCTCCGCGTTCAGGACGTCCGAGTGGACGGGCGCCCGGCGAAGTACCTGCACCGGCCGGACAAGCTGCAGATCAAACCCGAGCGGCCGATCGGCGCCGGCGACACGTTCCGGGTGGAGATCCGGTACGCGGGAAAGCCGGTGCCCATCTCGGGCCGGTGGGGCGAGCTCGGGTGGGAGGAACTCACCGACGGCGTGCTCGTGGCCAGCCAGCCGAACGGGTCACCGTCGTGGTTTCCGTGCGATGACCAGCCCGGCGCCAAGGCCACCTTCCGGGTGTCGGTCACGACCCCCTTCCCGTACACCGTTCTGGTGACCGGTGATCCCGTGCTCCAACGCCGGGGCGCGGGCAGCACGACGTGGGTGTACGAGCGCCGCGAGCCCACCTCGCCGTACCTGATGAGCGTCCAGATCGGACGGTACGAGCTGGTGGACCTGGCGGTCGGCGATCCGGTGCAGCGCGCCGCGATCCCGCCCGCGCTGCGCCGCAACGCCGCCCACGACTTCGGCCGGCACGGTCAGATCATGTCGGCGCTGCAGCGGCTCTTCGGGCCGTACCCCTTCCGGGAGTATGTCGTCGTGGTCGCCGACGACGACCTTGACGATCCGGTCGAAGCGCAGGGCATGGCGGTCTTCGGGCGAAACCACGTCGACGGGCGGCGCACGCACGAGCGGCTCGTGGTGCACGAGCTGGCCCACCAGTGGTTCGGCAACAGCCTCACGGTGGCGGACTGGCGGCACATCTGGCTCAACGAGGGCTTCGCCACGTACGCCGAGTGGCTGTGGTCCGGCGTCTGCGGGGACCTGCCGACGGACGCCCTGGCCGCGCGGTGGTACGCCTGGGTCGCGGCTCGCCCGCGCAACGTCGTCGTCGCGGATCCCGGCGTCGACCGGATGTTCGACCCGCTCGTCTACAAGCGTGGCGCGCTCGCGGTGCACGCCCTGCGCAAGAGGGTCGGCGACGAGTCGTTCTTCGCACTGCTGCGATCCTGGGCCGCTGAGCACCAACACGCGACGGTGACGACCGAGCAGTTCCGGCTGCACGCCCAGCGCTTCGCCCGCGAGCCCCTCGACGACCTGTTCGCCGCCTGGCTCGACAGCCCGGCGCTGCCTCCACCACCTCGCTGACCACGCCGGACGCGACCGCCTCCGGACACCGGGTGCCGGTCCCGGGCGACCGCGCAGCCACCTGCGGCTGGCCACCGCGCCGGGACCGGCACCTCGCGGGTCAGGGCCGGAGCCACCACGGGCTGGTGTAGGCCACGGCGAAGTCGTTGCACGGGTGACCGGCTGGGCCGGGGGTGCCGTTGGCCAGGGACGGGTCGGAGATCCGGAGCACCACCCAGTCGCCGTCGGCGACGTTGAGCGGCACCGTGAAGTCGGTGACCTGCCCGTTGACGGTGTCCACGACGTCGACGACGGTCGGCGCCGAGGTGCCGGGACGAAGGACCTGGATCCGCAGGGGCTTGCCGTCCCAGGCCGAGCCGCGGTCCAGATCCAGCAGGAACCGGACGTCGCCCGAGGTCACGTTCAGCACCCCACCCATGCGTACGCCATTGGCCGTGGCGTCCACCCGCAGCCCCGAGACGCGCGTGGCGAAGGAACGGCGGGCGGCCATCGCCTCGAACACCGCGGCGCGGGTGTTCTCGGCGACCCACAGCCCGCTGCGGCCCTTGCCCTCGTGGAAGCCCCAGGTGGTGCCGTGCTCGTCGGTGACGCCGGTCAGAGCCGGCCGCCAACCGGCGTTCAGGCACGCCACAAGCGGTGACGTCACACCCGATGACCAGCCCTCGAAGAGGAAGTCGTCGGTCCGGTTGAACATCTCCAGGCCCACGAGCTGGTCGCGGGCCGCGGGGTTGAAGGAGAAGTTGTTGAACCGGCCCGCCTCCCGACCGGGGTGATTGAAGCTCGCCAGGCCCCCGGGCCGGCCGGTGAGCCAGTTGTACAGGCTGCCGGGGCTGCCGGCCCGCAGCAGGTCGGCGAAGTCGGAGGTGTTCCAGACGTTGATGTGCCCCTGCAGCGGATGCGACCACTCGAACCCACGGATCGCGGTGAACTGACCCGGGTCGTTGGCCGCGTTGGCCAGGTCACCGGTGGTCCGCCACTCGGACGAGCTGAGCCCGTCGATGGCGAAGAGCGTCGCGTGATCGGTAAGCGCTGCGACGTCCAGACCGGCCTCGCGCATCGAGGCGAACGCGGCCTCGGCGCTGCCGTCGCCATCCGACATGACCGTGTGGTTGTGCATGTCCGCATGGACCAACGTCGTGCCCTGGGTGATCCTGGATGTCCGGCCGGCGCCGACCGCCGCGGTCGGGGCGCCGGCCATCGTCGTGTTGGCCGCCCGGGCCGCGGTCGGCAGCGCGGCCAGCATCAGCGTCCCGCCGGCGCCGGCCAGCAGCGCCCGCCGGCCGAAGCCTGCGGGGACCTCGACCTGGCCGTACGGCACCTCGTCGTCGGATCCATGGTCGTGCTGGCAGTGGTGTGGGTGATGTCCAGTCATGGATACATAGATGATGATGGACCTGGCTGAGACGTCACACCGAGTCGTCGGTCAGGCGAACAGTGCAGGTTCACTCACCATCACGCGGGGCCGACGCGAGCAGCCGCAGGGGCGCGACCTCGGCCAGTGGTTCAGCGTCGGGGCTGGGTACGGTGCGGGGCAGCAGCGCGGCGAGACCGGCGCGTGTGGCCAGCACGATCAGCCGGTCGGTGCGGACCAGCGGCCGACGTTCCGGCAACGACCAGATGGTCTGTCCCGTCCGACCGGTCCGCACCGCGATCACCCACACCGCGCCCGGCTGGTTGACGTCGTGGCAGTACCGTCCCTCGAGTTCGGACCCGGCGCCAACGGGAAACTCGGCCACCAGCAACACCCGACGGCCGACCGAGATGGTGTCGATGACCTGCTGGCCCATCATTGCGGCTGCGAACGCCGGCGCCGCCAAGGATGAAACGCTCCGGGACTCGTCGATGCTCAGGATGCGCTGCGTACGCTCCGCGAAGCCGTCGTCGAACAGCCGCAACACCACCCGCAATGACGGCCTGTCCGCTGCCGACCGTGCTCGGTCCGCCTCGTGCGAGGACCGCCCGGACAGGGCGGTCTCCAGGTTGGTGACATCGTCGTCGGTCAACACCACAAGCGCCCGACAGGTGTGTACGGACGCGGCTCGCAGTGTCTCGGGACGGGTCGCGTCGCCGACAATCACCGGCAGACCCAGCTCACGGGCGACGCCGATACCTCGTGCCGACTCCGTGCGGTCGACGGCGACCACGGAGATGCCGACGGAATGCAGTTCCTCCAGGACCCTGGTGCCGATGTTGCCGAGTCCCACCAACACGACATGGCTGGCGATCGGCTCGATCATGCCGCCGGCGGCGACCGCCAACCGGGCACGCACCAGCGAGTCCACCACCAGAGCCGTGACTGTGGGGAGAAGCGCCACCCCGGTGGTCACCAGCACCACCGCGGTCACCTTTTCGGTGAGCGGTGCGGCGGTGTCGGCCTCGGCGGCTCCCATCGCTGTCAGCAGCGTCAGATAGGCGGCCTCCGCGAGGTTCACGCCGCGGGTGTACGCCAGCAGGACGCTGGCCACGGCGAGTAGTGCGGCCGTGCCGATCAGCGCCAGTCGCAGATTGCGGCTGAACACCAAGCCGAGAGCACGAAGCAGGCGCGGCCTTCGACGCGGTGGGTCCATTCGGGGCCGCCCGTACGCGCGGACAAGTACCAGGTCTGCCGAATCCTGGTCCGCCGGAAGGACGACCGGCTCCGAGCCGGTCGTGTCGGCCAGGCCGCACACCACATCCGCGCCGGCCGGGTCAACGGCGCTGCGCATCGCGCTGCGCAGAAGCTCACCATCGGGCAGCCGCAGGTACGTCGGCGTCGCGTCGCCGAGAGTGGCGGCAACGAACGCCGGCGCGGCAATCTCGGATCCCGAGAGTACGGCGCAGTCCCCGAGCATCGTGGCGACGCCCTCGCCGAGCACCGGGTTGAACAGTCTGACCACGAGCCGAACGTCGGGAGCCAGTTCTCTGGTGATCATGGCGGCGTCCACATTTGTCACGTCGTCGACACCGACGAACGCCACGGCCGCAGCCTTCCGGACCCCAGCCTGATCGAGCACCTCTCCGGTCAGGCGGCGGGCCATGATGATCTCCGGTTGCCCCTCCGCCACGCCGAGTTCCGAAGCGAGGTCAGCAACGTCGGGTACGTCGTGATCGCTCGACGACGGTAGGACCATGGTGACCGCGACACCGTAGCGGTCTGCCAGTTCGATGACCAGACGGCGAGCCACCGCGCCGTCCCCACAGACAACGAACCGCCGCCGTGCCGGCTCCGCGGTGGGGCCCTGCCTGGTGTCTTCGGACACGGTCGAATCAGCCTCCGGTGCCCTCCGCTGCCTGGTCGGGCGTGAACGCGCCGCCGTCCTTGCCGGTGTCGAGGTAGACATGTTGGTGACCGTGCCCGGCGTCGACGTTGACCTGGTCGAGCTGGGTCGCGGCCACCGACCATGTGGTGGCCGCGAGGGTCGCCTGCCGCGCCGCGAGGTCCGTCAGCGCCTTGCGGTTGACCGCCGGCGAGTTCGCGGCCAGGGCATACGTGTCCACCGCCACGGCAGCCTGATCCACGGCGCTGCGCAGGCCACCCCGCGCCACGTTCGTGGCGGTGGTGCCTGACGGCGGGTTGGCGAAGGGTTCGGCGGCGGCGCGCACGGCCTGTTGCCACTGTCGGGCCTGACCCGGGTCAGGCACCGGCCCGGTCGTACCGCCAGCCCCGAGGGCGGCGAGGATGGGCGAGATCTGATCACTGGTCCTACGGGCCAGCGCGGTGAGCTCGGCGATCTGCTGCAGGTCCCGCTTGGTCTCCGCTCGACGCAGGTCGGCAATGCTCGCCTCGGTGGCATCCGGCCGCCCGATGCCGTAGCCGATGCCGCCGCCGAGCAGGCTCGCCGCCACGACGAGCCCCGCGCCCGCCACGGCCAGACGAGTAACCCGGCGCCCGCGGCTGTCGGGACGTGTCGACAGGTAGGAAGGCTTGCCTGTCCGGCGCGACATCGTGCCTCCTCGAATTCACCGGCATCGTTGGCGTGCAGCGTACCGACATGATGTTCAAGGCGTCGATAGTCGACGGCGTGCGCGCAGCGCCCTGCGCAGTGCTCGTCGGCCCCGATAACTGATCCCACCCGTTCGGCCGAGGCTGGTAGCGTGCGCCGAACATGAAGATCACGGGGGAAACATCGATGAACCGAACTCGACTCGTCCTGACTGGCCTGGCCGTTGCGGCGGCGATCGCGATGTCCGGCTGCGATCCGCAGCCCGAATCCGAGAGCACCGCAACCTCGCCGTCCGCGGCGGCCTCGAGCGCCGCCCCGACCGGCGGTGCGGCCACCACCGCGACCAGCGCGGCGGCAAACGACGCGGCCACAGTGAAGGCCTGCGCCGACATCAAGAAGGACGTCAAGGACAACGCAGCCAAGATCACCAAGGCCGAGAAGATCGGTCCGCCGGCCGGACACATCGCGGTCAGTGCCCAGTGGGCCGCCGGCTCGGCCGCGGTCATAGCGCACTCGATAGGCGCCAACGAGGCAGTCACCGCCGCCGCCGACAAGATCCAGAACGAGATGATGGGCCTGAGCGACGCGTACAACGAGTCCGCCGACGCCAAGCCCAGCAAGAAGGCCCTGGAAGCCGCCATCAAGGAGTTGAACGCGGCCTGCTCGGCCGCCTGACCGGTTCGACCACGCGATCGGCGGTGACCGTCTCCCGGGACGGTCACCGCCGATTCGTATGTCCGTGCGGCCGGCGGCACCTGGGCCGGCGGCCTCCGAGCAACCCACACGGAGGCTGCGCGAACGCCCAGCGAGCTACCGCGAAGAGCGGCACGCTGGTGGGAGAGCACCTGGCGAGACTGACGCTTGCACACGGACCGCGTCTGTTGGCGCTGTCCTGCGATCTGATGTGGGCGACGGCGTGGATGGAGGATGCGAACGAGGTCATAGCGCCACTGCTCGGCCTGCCCACGTTGCCGGTGGTGGACATGGGTGAGCTGCCGGAGATCGACGATCCGGTTTTCTCCGAGGACGACTGGACTGCCAAGTTGCACTGGAAGACGCGGGCCCTCGTCGAGGCCGCAGCGGGACGCCCGTTCGTCTGGGTCGACGACGAGATCACCGAGGTTGATCGATCCTGGGTCGCCGCGCACCACCCTGGGCGAGCGCTGCTCCACCGTGTCGCCTCCGACTCCGGTCTCACGGACGCCGACCTCGTCGTGGTCGAGGAGTGGTTGCAGGCGCCATAGCGCGGCTGGATCGCGGCGGCCTCGGCTGCTCTACTGAGGAACAGCTGAGTACGCATGCCCATCCATAGGTTGCCGGCGAGCTGAAGGATGGTTCGCATGCGAAGGACACTGATTGTGGTGACGGCCGTGATCCTGGGGCTGGTGTCGGCGAACGGGCCGGCGGCGGCGCAGCAGCGGCCACGGGGGATCCCTGACCGGGTCATGTTGCAGCCGGACGATCTCGGCGGGGCCGTGCCGGGGCCGGTGGAGGACGGGCTGGTCTGGTCGCTGCTACCCCAGCCGTGCGCGGACACGCCCGTGCCGCGGCCGGTCGTGAGCCGCACTGAGGCGGCCGACCTCGGTACCCGATTTCGGATCTACGAGAACGTCGCCTGGTACCGCCGCGATGGGGCACAGGCGTACATCACCGAGCTGAAGGCGCAGCTCGCCCGGTGCGGGGCGGGCGGCGACGAGGAGGGCTTCGACCCGGTCGCCGAGGACCACCTCGGGCCGGACACGGTGCTGTTCCTCGGCACCTACGACGAGGGCGACCGCTACGTCGGCTATGTCGCCGCCGCGGTCGGCCACTACGTGGTGGTGGTCATGATGTCGGACTCGTACCTGGGGGCGGCCGACCTGACCACGTTGAACGGGCTGGCCAGTGCGGCGATGAGCCGAGCGGCGGCGTGACGCGGGGGGCCGGCCGTCTTGGGAGGGCCGGCCCCCCGGCCACGGGCAGTGCGACCGGGCAATGGGCTGCCCAGCAGCACCACTGCCGCCGGCCACCCGGCCCCCGATCGAGTAACGAGCTGCCCTTGAGTCCAGCCCGAGAAGCCTCAGCGCCGTGATCGGGTGACAGCCGCCGGCGCCGGCCGCTCGGCCCGAGGCCGGCGGATCTGACCTGCCGTCCACGACGGACTCGGCCCGGCCGCTCCGAGCCGTAACAGGCCCGAAACTACCGGTTGAAAATCCTGGAATTTTCTGCCAGCCTGAGACCCATCGATCAGTGTGAACGTTAACAAGATCCTTCCCAGCTGGAGGCGCCGCACGCCACCGTCAGGCTCACTGCCGGGCGCACCAGACTCCGAACGCTCGCGATTTCCGGAACGCCTGCGATAGTTGCGGTCCTGGTCGTAGCCCTGCTGCCCAATCTCGCCCAGGCCGCCGAGACGACCCTCGGTGCCGCCGCCCAGTCCGGGCGGTACGTCGGCGCCGCCGTCGCCGCGAACAGGCTCGGCGACAGCGCCTACACGACGACCCTGTCGACGCCACAGGCCACGTCGGAGAGCAACCCGTTCCCCCGGCAAGGCCAACAGCGGCCGTACCGGTCGGGTCTCCTGACGCTGCAACGCTGACGATCGGACAACGTCGGGGCGGGCAGGTTCGGCACACGAGCAAGCCCGCCCGCACCCACCCAACCACCACCAGGAGGTACCGACAGTGCGAGGACACGCCAACCATCCCCCGCCCTCGGAGAACACTCGTGCCGACCGAATGTCCCCTCGTTTTCGGGGACGGCTGTTCAAGCTCGCCGCGGCCGGGATCGCCGCCGCGGTCGGGATGTTCACCATGACGGTGGCGACCGGGTCGGCGTCGGCCGCCGACAACCCGTACCAGCGGGGCCCGGATCCCACCCGGACCAGCGTGACCGCCGTGAACGGCCCCTTCGCCAACACCTCGGTAAGCGTCCCGACCGGGTACGGCTTCAACGGTGGCAGGATCTACTACCCGACCGACACCAGCCAGGGCACCTTCGGGGCCATCGCGATCTCGCCGGGTTACACCGCGTTGTTCTCCGCCGAACTGGCCTGGATGGGCCCGTGGCTGGCCTCCCACGGCTTCGTCGTGATCGGCATCGAGACCAACAGCCGCAACGACTTCGACACGGCGCGAGGCACCCAGTTGCTCGCCGCGCTTGACTACCTGACGCAGCAGAGCCCGGTACGCGACCGGGTCGACCCCACCCGGTTGGCGGTCGCCGGTCACTCCATGGGCGGCGGTGGCGCGTTGAGCGCGGCCACCCGACGCTCGTCGTTGAAGGCAGCGGTCGGCATCGCGCCGTACTCGCCGTCGTCTAACCTGGCCAACGACCGGGTACCCACCATGGTCTTCGCCGGGCAGGCGGACACGGTGGTCACACCGTCCTACGCCACCGGTCTGTACAACAGCCTCCCGGCCACGACGGAGAGCGCGTACCTGGAGGTCGCCGGCGCGGACCACGGGTTCATGGTCGGACGGTCGAACCCGGTGCTGGTCCGGACCATGCTGCCGTTCGTCAAGATGTTCGTCGACAACGACGCCCGGTACAGCCAGTTCCTCTGCCCGCTGCTGGACTCCAGCGGCGTGGTCACCTACCGCAGCACCTGCCCCCTGCTGCCCTCGACGCCGACCACTCCGACGGCGACCCCCACCAACACGCCGACTCCCACCGCTTCGCCGACCGTCCCACCCACGTCTGCCAGTCAGATCGTCGGCACCCAGTCCGGCCGATGCGTCGACGTGCCCAACGCCTCACGCACCAACGGGACCCGGGTGACGCTCTACGACTGCAACAGGCAGATCAACCAGACCTGGACCTACACCGCGAACAAACAACTACAGGTGTACGGCACCATGTGCCTCGACGCCGCAGGCACCGGCAACGGTGCCGCTGTTCAGATCTACAACTGCCACGGACAGACGAACCAACAATGGAACGTCAACTCCAACGGCACCATCAGCAGCGTCCAGTCCGGACGTTGTCTCGACGTCTGGAGCACCTCGAACGGCGCCCAGATCCAGCTCTACGACTGCCACGGACAACCCAATCAACAATTCCGGCTCGTGTCCCTAGCGTGATGACCACGGCCAACGTCGCACACAACCTGATCGAGGACGCGCCGACCGACAAGCCGCAGGGCAAGATTCACCGCACCTGAGACAGATCGGACTGCGAACGGGCGGGCTCGGCAGCACGCCGAGCCCGCCCGCACCACCGAGACACCGCACCTGGCACGACCGCCGATGCCACTGGCCTGCCTACAACAAGCTGACCCCCCGGCCGTCCGGGCCTGAGACGGGCGGGTGCTCGCCCGCGACGGTCCGCCTTCCGCCGCCCTCTCCGGGGCGCACATTGCTCGTCAGGAAACCCCGAACTCCCAGAGTGAGCAGCCGTACTGGTTGTAGCGCCTGGTGCCACGACACGGACGAACTCCTCGAGGCATCCGGGCCCCGTCCTGGCCGGAATGACCGTGCCCACCGTTCGCCCGCGGTGGCGCCGCGCACCACCCCGACGTCAGCGCCGCCTGCGGCGCGTCCTCCACCAGCCCGGCCTGCGCGCCCACCGGACAGTCGAGGTAGTTGGCGAGCAGTCGCAGCAGGGACTCCGTGAGATGAGCGGCCTCTGATCGGCGAGTGCAGGATCGCGCTGCGCCTCACTCCACACCGGTACCGATAGCGGCGGCTGGCCGTTCGCGCCGGCCTGCCCGTCAACGTAGGCCAACGCCCGGTCCAGCACTTCGACCAGGGACAGTGGCGGCTCGCAAGGTGTTCGTCCGAGACACGGGACATGGCCGCCGCGACCCCGGTACAACCGGTGTACCAGTCGCTCGTCGCAGCGGTTGTCGAGGCCCTAGACCCGACCATGTTGGTGGCTCAGTTGCGTCCGCGAGCGGACCGGACCCGCGTCTGGCCGGATCGGTCGCTCGTGTCCCACCGTGATTGCATCGCGGCCGACTCGGGGGCACAAACCGTGCCCCCGAGTCGGCGCGACAATCACCAGCCCGTTACTGGCCGAACTTCACACTCACCTCTGCCACTGGTCAGGAGGCTACGAACTGCCACTGTTGGTTGGTCCCGCCGTTGGCGGTCCACTGCACGACCTGCGCGCCGTCGCTTGTCGAGGCACCGGAGACGTCGGCCGCCAGTCCGCTGCTGCGGGCGACGATGGTGTAGTAGCCGTCACCGGTGGGCCGCAGGTACCACGACTGGTTGGCGCCGCCGTTGGCCGTCCACTGCTGCAGTTGCAGGCCTGCCGTGGTGCTGCCGGCGTTGACGTCGAGGGCCTTCCCGGAGGCGGTGTAGCGCAGGGTGTAGGCGTCCCCGCTGGCGCTGACCGTCCAGGTGGGGGTGCCGCTCTGCTGGACCGCCTTGGCGCCGTCGGCGGTGGAGTTACCGGCGATGGCGAGGGGCTTACCGCTGTTGCGGTTGACGATGCGGTACGTGCCCGGCGTCGGCCCGGTTCCGCCGCCTCCAGCGAGGTTGAGGTACTCGACCGAGTCGCTGAAGACGGTGCTGCCGGACTTCGTTGTCGACAGCTGCAGGTACACGCGGCTGCCGGTGGCGGGGGCGGTGAAGGACACCGGTTGGGTGACCCGTGAACCGAGCGGGACGGTCAGGGTGCTGCTGCCGGAGGCGACGACCGCGCCGGTGGGGCTGTCGAGCCGGGCGGTCCAGGTGAAGCCCACCGAGGTGTTGGTGAAGTCGTCGTTGAACACGGTGATGGTGCGGGTCACCGTGGCGTTGCGGGCGTAGCTGGGTACCGCCTGCGGCAGCGGGAAGGTGCCGTTGGAGTCCGAATTGCCGGAGGCGGACCAGTACGGGAGGTCGACCGCGGCCACCGGGTTGAACGCCGCCTGCACCCGCTGGATCTGCGGGTTGCCCCACGGGTCGGGCAGATTGTCGGCGCCGTAGATGGGGTGACCGCCCTCCTCCGGGGTGAAGTCGGTGGACCGCACGCCGGGCACGACGCTGGCCCAGGCGGACAGCAGCGTGTACGGGCGCAGGTCGGTGGCGCCCTTGCCGCGCTTGGCCATGGTTGCCGTGGCGAACCACTCGAAGCCCTGCTTGTTGTTGCATGCCGGCCAGATGAACTCGCCCTCGCCGTCGGGCCGCCCGTTCACGCTGACCAGGCCCTCCCCGTACCTGCCGAAGCCGTCGACGTAGTGCGGGATCACCGCGAAGTTGGCGTACGTCATCCCGGGATACAGGCTGACATTGTTGCCGACGCCCACCTCGGCGATGATCGGCCGGGTGCCGTCGGCGCCGTTCATCGCCGCGTACAGCTCCTTCTCGAACTGTTCGGAATCCTGGCCGCTCTGGTTCGGCTCGTTGTTCTGACTCCAGCGGATGATCGCGGGGTGGTTGCGGTCGCGCAGGACCAGCGCACGGGCGTGGTTGACCATGTTGTCGTGCCCGACGGACTCCTTCCACTCCTGCGAGGATTGGGAGCCACGAATCGCGACCTCGTCGATGATCATCAGGCCCATCTCGTCGGCGACATCCAACATGTACGGGCTTCCGGGCTCCTGGTGGATGCGCACCACGTTGTAGTTCAGCCGCTGGTAGTTGTCCACCGCCTGCGGCCAGCCGCCGTTGCCGGACGACGGGGGCAGGAAGCCGGGCAGGGTGTGGTACGCGTCGCCCTTGCCGCCGTTGTTGATCCGGTCGTAGTCGGCACCCTGGAGGTTGTCGCCGCGGAAGTTCACGCGCACGCCGTTGAGGTAGTAGTAGTCACCGTTCTGGGTGGCCTCCCGGAACCCGAACCGGTACTCGGCGTCGCTCGTCCGGCCGTCGTCGGTGACGGCATGCACCGCCAGACCGTGCAGCTGCGCCCGGTACCCCGACCGGTACGGCACGTTGGGCCACCAGTACGAGGTGCTGTCGAGGTTCCACGCGATCGGCCCGACGGTCACGGTCACGGTCGAGCGCGCCGCCACGGTGACCGTACGGCTGGGCAGATCCGGGTAGCTGAAAGCCGTTCCGTTCTTGGACGACAGCGACCCGGTCAACGTCACCGACCGGGAACTGCCCGACGTGTTCCGCACCGTCACGTCGTAGGTCAGCGTCTTGTTCGCCACCGACGGACGCACGAATGTGTCGCTGACGTACACCGCCGGGTACACCCGCAGGAACGCGGACCCGAAGATCCCCTGCGGTACCGCCTCGGACCACGTGGCGGCGTCGGGCACCAGGTACCGGCCGTTGGATGCCTTCAACGCGCCGCGGCCCTTCACGTTCACGGTGATCGTGTGGGTGGTACCGGGCGCCGCGTATGCGCTGATGTCGAAGTTCGACGGGGTGAACCCGGTGGTCTGGGTCGCCACCACCCGGCCGTCGACGGAGAGCGTCGCCTGGTGGTTCACGGCGCCGAACTCGATCCAGGTCGACTGCGGCTGCCCCGAGTCCGGCACCGTGATGCTGCGCGAGTACACCGCCTCGTTCACGGTGGTGAAGCCCTGCTTGTACCAGCCGCCACCGGGTACCGCGATCGTGGTCGCCGCCCGGCCCGCGGGCGTGAAGGTCCACGTCCCGGCCAGGTCGACCGAGGCGACCGCGGCATTCCCGGCCGCCACACCGTCGACACCGGCGGCAGCGACACTCTGCGTCGCGCCCGGCGCGGCCAGGGCCGACCGGGGGTTCGCCAGGGGCAGGCTGCCCAGCGTCAGGGTCAGGCCGAGCGCCACGGTCGCGGCAAGCCCTCTGGCCGACGCCGACAATCGGCCACCCCAGTGGACGTTCGTACGATGCACGGTTACCTCCTGTGACTCACCCGGCAGCTCCGCAACACCGGTTCAGGGCACAGCCTCAAGGCCGATACTCGAATCGATTCGACAAGTCTGCCGGCGTCGCCGTCCACCCGGGACGGGGTGGCTGCGGCCGAATACATAGGTATGCATTAATGGGGACACCGAGCGTGAAGTCAAGGTTTCAAGGCGGTTACTTCCTGCCCCTGACGCATCGCAAGCTCCGAGTGGCCGCCCATGAGTACGGCCTTCCGGAGCACTAGGGCATCACGCTCAGGCATTCCGTGTCGCCGACCCAACGACGCGACGCCGATCAAATGGCGAACCGATTCGCCTCTGCGGCGCCCGGCCGCGTGACACGCTGCAGGCGTGGACAGCACTGTGGGTCTTGGTGAAGTCGGCGGGCGGCCGGCCTGCCTCGTTCGGTTCGAAACTGGGGTTAGGGTGGCGGCAAGGAACGTGCTTCGCCTGCGTCAGGGGCGGGTTACAAGATCTTGATGGTGGTGAGTGTCTGATGGCGTAGACATGACTGCGCAATCATACAGGACTATGGCTGGCGATGGGAGGTGCCGTGACGCGACTGGCGAGGCCGGGTGGAAGCCCTCCGACGCCGCGCAGCGTGGACGTCGCGCGGCTGGCCGGCGTCTCCCAGAAGACGGTGTCCAGGGTCCTCAACGACGAGCCGTATGTCTCGGCCGACGTGCGCCGGCGGGTCCTGGACGCCGCCGCGGAGCTCGGCTACCGGCGCAACGAGGCGGCCCGGGCGCTGGCCTCCGGGCGAACCCGGTCGATCGGTGTGGTGACGCTCGGCAGCGCCTTGTACGGGCCGGCGTCGTGGCTCACAGGCATCGAGCGGGCGGTTCGGAAGGCGGGCTACACGCTGCGGGTGGCCACCACGATCGAAGGCGACCCGGGCGGCATCGCGAGCGCCCTGGCGTCGCTGCTGGACCAGGGCGTGGACGGCGTCGTCATCTCCGAGCCGATCGACGAGGGCGTCGGCCTCATCAGCGTGGACGTGCCGGTCCTGGTCCTCGGCGCGCCGCCCACCTTCACCGCGCCGCAGGTGGTGACCGCCAGGGTCGGCGCGGGCCGGCTCGCGCGGGCCGCGACCGAGCACCTGCTGGAGTTGGGGCACGCGACCGTCCATCACCTGGCCGGCCCGCAGCGGTGGTATTCGGCACGGGACCGTCTCGCCGGCTGGCGCGAGGCACTGCGAGCCCACGGCGCGGACGAGCCGCCGGTCGTCGAGGGCGACTGGTCGGCGGCCTCCGGCTACGCGGCGGGCCGGGAACTGGCCGGCGACGGCACCGTGACCGCGGTGTTCGCCGCGAACGACGACATGGCGATCGGTCTCATCCGCGCGCAGCTCGAGGCCGGGCGCCGGGTGCCCGAGGACATCAGCGTCGTCGGGTTCGACGACATCCCGGTCGCCGCCTACGTCACTCCCCCGCTCACCACCCTGCGGCAGCCGTTCGACGAGGCCGCGCGGCAGGGCCTCGCACTGCTGGTACAGGTCATCGAGAAGCCGGACGTCGAGCTTCCACCGGCGGCCGACCAACCGGTCGAGCTCGTCATCCGCGCCTCGACGGCGCCACCACCGCCCCGGCCGATCCCGGGATGTGGCCGCCGAGCGATCCCCCATGCCCACGGTGGCCCGCACGGTCGGCCCGCCGGCAGCGAAGTCCCATCCACCCAGCCCTGATCAGCGTCGATCTGTCCACCTACGACGGCACGTCTCCGAGACCCGCACCGGCCGTCGCTGACGAGCGGCGGTAGCACCCACGTGCGGGCGAAGATGTCCCGGGTGGCCGAGCGGGTGCTGCGCGAGCGCGGAATCAAGGTGTGCCTGGGCAGCTCGGTCGCCCAGGCCACCGCCGACGGCGTACACCTCTCCGACGGCCGGTTCCTACCGTCGCGGACCCTGGTGTCGTGCGTCGGGGTACGACCGGACCCGCTCGTCGAGGCCACCGGTCTGCCGACGACCCGGCCCGACCCGGTGAGACCACCCCCGATGACCGCCCAGCACGCCGTGCGGCAGGGCCGTCCATACCGGGCAGCGCGACCTGGGTTTCGTCGTGGGCCTGGATGGGTGGCAGGCCACCGCAAACCCGCTGCACGTACCCCTGTCCGGGCCGCCAGCACGCGCCGTAGTCCGCGGCGACCACGGCTTGCAACCCGACTCGCGCTCATGCCCGATGATCAACGACGGGTTGACCACAGTAATGGCGACAGTCAGCACTCCTCCCGGCGAGACCCCCGGTCGTGCGCTTGGACATCGCAACGTGCGGTAGCTGGGACGTGTACCGCCGGTTCGCGAGGGTAGGGACCATCCCGGGTCAAGACATGCGCCCTCCACCGCCCGCCTTCGGGCAGATTCGCACCCTACGGCGGGCAGCCCCACTGAAAGCGGAGGCGCCATGTTGACCGACGGCATACCTCGTACCGGCCGAAGGCCCCGACCTGCCACCCCATCGGAACGCGACAGGCTCCGTGAGCCGATCATGTCACTGGCCCTGACCGACGACGGATCGGTCAAACTGATCACCGTCTCGGGTGAGATCGACATGAGTAACGCCCACCTGCTCACCGAACTGGTGGAGTTCGTGTGCCGCCGGCCTGCACCGGTGATCGCGGTGGACCTGTCCGCAGTGAGGTTCTTCGGCGCATACGGCGTAAGCGCACTGCTTCAGGCCCAGGGGATCGCCGCCGATGCCAGGGCCGCCGTCCTCCTGCGTGACCCCGCGCCGTGCGTCTTCTACGTCCTCGCCACGACCGGCGCCCTGGGGAGCTTCCGGTTCAGCCGGGCCGACGGACACCTGAATCCGTGGCGGCACCCATGACCGTTCCGCCCCATTGGAGGCATCCGTGACGTCTGACATCCACGCCTACCTCGACGCGCACCGCCAGGACCTGGTCGAGGAACTCATCGGGTGGGTGCGGATCCGATCGGTCGCCGGGCTGCCGGAGCGCGAGATCGAGGTGCTGCGGTCGGCGAACTGGCTGGCCGGCACCCTGCGCGACCTCGGACTCCCGGTGGTGCAGGTGTGGAACCGGGACGGAGCACCCGCCGTGTACGCCGAGTGGTGCGCCGCCCCGGGCGCGCCCACCGTGCTGGTCTACAGCCATCATGACGTCCGGGCGGCCAAGGACGAGCAGTGGGAGGAGACCCCGCCGTTCGAACCGGCGGAACGCGGCGGGCGCATCTACGGCCGGGGCACCTCCGACGCCAAGGGCCAGGTCCTCGCGCACCTGTGGGGTCTGCGGGCCCATCTGGCGGCCAGCGGGCGCACCGCACCCACGATCAACATCAAGCTGCTCATCGAGGGCGAGGAGGAGACCGGCTCGACACAGCTGTCGGACCTGCTCGACGAGTACCGACCCACCGCCGACCTCGTGCTGTTCTCCGACACGCTGCTGTGGCACCAGGAGCATCCGGCCGTCTGCATGGGCCTGCGCGGCATGATCAGTGCCGAGATCGAGGTGTACGGACCGTTGCGCGATGTGCACAGCGGCGCGGTCTCCGGGCCGGCACCGAACCCGGCGGTAGAGCTGAGCAAACTGCTCGCCGCACTGCACGACGACAAGGGCCGCATCACCCTGCCCGGCTTCTACGACGACGTCGACGAGCCGCCGCAGCACTTCCGCGAGGAGCTCGCCGCGCTGCCCTACCGCGACGAGGACTGGCTGGCCCGCTCGGAGACCCGCAGCATCGGCGGCGAGGACGGCTACAGCGTCCTCGAACGGCTCTGGACCCGACCCGCGGCCGAGGTGCTCACCGTCGCCGCCGGTGACATCACTGGCGCCTCCCGCGCGGCGGTGCCAGCGGTGGCCACGGCCAGCCTCAGCATCCGCACCGTCCCCGACCAGCGCATCGCCGATGTCGCCGAACGGCTGCGCCGGTGGGTCGCCGACACCATCAGCGACTGCGTCGAATACCAGCTGACCATCTCCGAGGAGACCGCTCAGGAGCCGTACCGCACCCCGGCCGACCATCCTGCGGTCGCGGTACTCGCCGCGGCGATGAGCGACGGCTTCGGCCGGCCCGTCGGCCGGATGGCCAACGCCGGCGGCGGACCCGCCGAACTGCTCGCCCGCAAGCTCGACGCACCGGTGCTGTTCTTCGGCACCGGCCTGCCCGAGGACCGCTGGCACGACAGCGACGAGAGCGTCTCCGTGGACGTCCTGCTGGCCGGCGCGGCCACTCTGGCCCGGTTCTGGTCCCGGCTGGCCGAGACGGACCTGACCATGCTCCCGGTGCAGGAGCCAGGCGGCGAGGTCTGAGCGTCCTGGTTACGACGTCATGGCCCCCAGAGGCCGCGGTATGGCACCGACGGGCCGACTGGATGGGGATGCGGCGAGCACGTCGCCGACGGGCGGCGTGCTCGTTCGCCGATAGGAGGCCGCCATGTTCCGCCACGACCGATATCTGCAATTCCAAGCCAAACCCGAGAAGCCGGACGCCCTGTTCGCCGCGAAGCTACAGGAAATCCTGGGCGGCCAGTTCGGCGAGATGACCGTGATGATGCAGTACCTCTGGCAGGGCTGGACGTGCCGAGTCCCTGGCAAGTACAAAGACATGATCATGGACATCGGGACCGAGGAGATCGGCCACGTCGAGATGCTCACCACGATGCTGGCCCGGCTGCTCGAAGGCGCCCCCGCCGAGACCACCGAGAAGGCCGTCGCCGCCAATCCGGTGCTCGCGGCCGTGATCGGCGGCATGAATCCCCAGCACGCCATCGTCGGCGGGGGCGGTCCGTTGCCTCGCGACAGCCAGGGCGTCCCGTGGAACGCCGGTTACATCGTCGCCAGCGGCAACCTCCTGGCGGACTTCCGCTCCAACGTCGCCGCCGAAGCGCAGAGCCGGCTGCAGACCAGCCGCGTGATGAACATGACCGACGACCCGGGCGTGAAGGAGATGTTGCGCTTCAACCTCGCCCGCGACACCTACCACCAGCAGCAGTGGCTGCTCGGCATCGAGCAACTCATCGCCGACGGCTACGCCGACCACGGCATCGAGAACTCCAACTTCGACGAGGAGAACAAGGACCACAACCACACGTTCTGGAGCTTCGGCACCGACAGCCAGGCCGGCGAGGGCCGCTGGGCACAAGGGCCGAGCCTCATTGGCGGACCCGACCTCACTTACCTTCCGCAGCCGGTACCGCTCACCGATGACACGGCCCTGCCCCCGCCGCCCGACCCCAAGCTGTACGCCACCTACGACGGCTCACGTGGCCCCGGCAAAACCGGCGACGCTGCCGGAGCACACGCCCAAGGAATGAGTAACGTGGTCAAGAAGGTGAAGGACGCCCTCGACTGACAGCTCGTACAGGCCGGTCCGGTCTCCGCGGTGAGGAGAGCGGACCGGGCGGACAGTGCCGGTACGGCGAGCGCGCCGATGGCCCTGCGACGGCCGATCCACCGACCGCCGCAGGGCACCAGCTCCTCAAGGGGTGGCAGTGAGCTGCACCCTCAGCTTGGCCAGCGCGCGAGTCAGCAGTCGGGAGACGTGCATCTGTGACACCCCGACCTGCCAGGCGATCTCCTGCTGGGTCAGGTTGCCGTGAAAGCGCAGCGCGACGACCTTCCGCTCCCGGTCGTCAAGGCGCGCGAGGGCCGAGGTGAGAGCCACCCTCAGCTCGGCGAGAGCGAGTTCGTTGTCGTCACCGCCGAGGGTGTCGCCCAACTCCAAGGACCTGGTGCCATCGCCGACCGGGATGGACAGTGAGACCGCGTTGTAGGCGCGGGCGCCTTCCAGCCCTTCGAGGACTTCCTCCTCGGTGAGGTCGAGATGTCGGGCGACGTCGGCGACGGTCGGCGAGCGGCCCAACAGCTGGGTAAGGCTGTTGTTGGCCTCGGCGATGACCAAGCGCCGCTCCTGCAACCGCCGGGGAACCCTGACGTCCCAGGTGCGGTCACGGAAGTGGCGCTTGATCTCTCCCACGATCGTGGGGATCGCGTAGCTGGCGAATTCGATCCCTCGCGTCGGATCGAACCTGTCGATCGCTTTGATCAGGCCCAGTGCCGCCGTCTGGGTCAGGTCGTCGTTCGGCTCGCCGCGGCCGCTGTAGCGTCGGGCGAGGTGATGGGCCAGGGGAAGCCAGGCCTCGATGGCCCGGGTCCGGGCGGCGGGCCTGGACGGATGGTCAGCCGGCAGCGCGACCAGCACGGCGAGGAGGTGGCTGGCCGGCGAGTCGGGCGCGGTGCTGCGGTCAGCCACGCTGTTCGTCGGCGCGGGCCGACCCGTCGAGACGGTGGTCATAGGTATCCTCCGCTGTCCGATGTGGGCATCGTCGCGACCTCCGGGTGGGGAGGCCGCATCGTGTCCAGATCGGGGCGGGCCGGCAGGCGTCCGCACGAACCTGTATTAGGGGACATCAGGTGCGCCTTCACGGCCGCTGCGGTTGCTGGGGTCGTCCGTCACGTGCGGACCCCGAGACTCGGGATCGTGGTGGGCACGTGGCTTGACCCAGAGGAGAGCCTAGATCGGCTGGCACGGTTCTGCCACTCGTCGAGCAGCCACCGCAGTGAACGGGTAGACGTTCGCTCCGCCGGCGAGGTCAACCACATCGATCTGGTGTTAACCGCCCGGCCGAGGGTAGGGGGACGGTCGGGTCAAGACATGCGCCCTCCGTGGTCACCCGTTTCGACGCTGTCGAGGCGGGTGCCAGCCCTTACCAGGGGAGGCGCCATGTCTTCAGCACGTTCTCCTCCTGCGGCGCTCGCGGCCGTGACGGGCCAGCGCCGTTGTGGTGCCCCGGACAGAGGCGCTTCCCCCAGAAGCCGGGGCAAGTCCGTTCACCCCCGATGGTTGGAGAAGGTGTGTTCAATCCGTTAGATCACAAAGGCATTCCCCTGGAAGGCCAGATCCGTAACTGGCGGGAGCTGAACGTCGAGCCCATTGACCCGGAGGCGGTCGACCCGTACACCAGGTGCCGGATCATCACCATGAACGGCATCGAGATCGAGGCGATCAACTTCCAGCATCAGTTCGCCCGCAACTGCCCGGACCAGGAGGTGCGCCGGCAGCTCGCCTACGTCCGGTACGTGGAGAGCCAGCAGCAGCGGGTGGTGAACTGGCTGCTTCCCGGCGTCGCCAGCGTGCTCGAAACGACGCTCGGCTACGAGCAGGTGGCCGTCGACCTGACCGCCTGGGTGGCCCGCCACGAACCCGACCCGTATCTGAAGCAGGCGTACGAGTTCGGCGTGCTGGAGGACTTCGACCACCTGTACCGCTACGCCAACCTGTACGAGATGGTCGAGCGACGCAAGGCGGAGAAGATCGTCGACGGTCTCACCGAGGTCATGCCCGGCCGGCCGACGATTCAGGAGCACCGGCACCCCTTCGACGAGGTGCGCACCCCGTACGACCGCAACTCGGTGGACCCCCGCTCGAAGCTGCACGCGCTGACGATCCTCTCGGCCGAGCAGCAGGTGATGTTCTACTACATGAACGTCGGCCCGCAGTACATGGAACCGATCGCACGCCAGCTCTACCAGGAGATCAGCCTCATCGAGCAGGAGCACGTCACCCACTACGAGTCACTGCTGGACCCGGGCGAAAACTGGTGGGAGCGGCTGCTCACCCACGAGTACAACGAGTGCTGGCTCTACTACTCCTTCCTCCAACAGGAGAGCGACCCCCGGATCAAGGCGGTCTGGGAGCTGCACCTGCAGATGGAGCTGGCCCACCTCCAGCAGGCCGCCGACCTGCT
This sequence comes from Micromonospora lupini str. Lupac 08, assembly GCF_000297395.2. Classification (GTDB taxonomy): domain Bacteria; phylum Actinomycetota; class Actinomycetes; order Mycobacteriales; family Micromonosporaceae; genus Micromonospora; species Micromonospora lupini. Next base: position 4,881,337 of record NZ_HF570108.1, read on the forward strand.
GCGTCGGCACGACGGTCGGGAGCCGGAGGAAATCGTCGGCAGCGCCGGGTTGCCCGAGCCGCTGACCTTCGAGCCCAACAAGGACTACCTGCGCCACCTGCTGGCCACCCAGATGGACCTCACCAAGCTCGGCGAGGGTTACGTCCGTGAGGCCCACGAGCGTTTCGAGTGGATGCAGGATCAACTGCACGACGGCCAGAAGCCGCCGAGCGAGCAGGTCATCGACATGCACCGGGAACGCTTCGGCGACGAGTACCGCATCGAGACCGAGGGCCCGCACCCGGTCGAGACGCTACGCGCCCAGGGAGGCAGCCATGCCTGACACCGACACCCCGGTCACCCCAGGTCCCGAGGAGGATGTGGTCGACCTGTTGCTCGCCCAGCACGCCCAGATCGAGCAGCTCTTCCTGCTGGTCGTCGGGGGCACCGGGGACACCCGGCGCGACGCCTTCGACGACCTGGTCAAGCTCCTCGCCGCGCACGAGACCGCTGAGGAGGAGGTCGTTCACCCACTCGCTCGGACACTGCCCGGTGGGGGTGGGGACGCCATGGTCGACGACCGGCTCGACGAGGAGCGGCAGGCGAAGGAGACCCTGCAAACCTTGATCAAGGGTGGCGTGGACGCCGACGGCTTCGACACCGGCATCGTCCTGCTGCGCGACGCCGTGCTCACCCACGCCCGGTACGAGGAGCGCTACGAGTTCCCCCAGCTTCGCCAGCACGTCCCGGTCGACCGGCTTCGTAGCCTCGCCACGGCCGTCCGGGCGGCGGAGGCGTCCGCGCCTACGCGGCCGCACCCCAGCGCCCAGTCAGCGAAGGGCAATCTCGCCGCCGGGCCGGTGCTGGCCGTCATCGACCGGGTACGCGACGCGGTGCGCAAGCCGGCCGACAGCTGATCCGAGCCAGCCCACAGGACAACCCGGAGAGGGAACGACGTGGAGCGGCAATCACGGGCGGAAGGTTTGAGTCATTCGGCCCGGACGTCCCTCTCGATCGCGTTGACCATCCGGCCGCCCCGCCCGATGGCGGCGTGGGCGGCCGGTGGTTTCCCGGCCCCACCGTACGGCGGACCTGCGGACCGTTCTCCAGCAACTGGCCCGGCGAGCCGTGGCCGGCCGACCTCACCTGAGGTAGAGACTTCAGTGGAGGCATTCACGAGGCGGTGGCGATGGCCAGCGTGAGCATCCGCACCATGCGGGCTCGCCGGCGGCGCCCGGCCTCGATGCTCAGCCGGCGGTGGTCTCGGCGGCCAAATGATCCAGGACCGCACGTCCGTCGCCATCGGTGCGGGCGATGATCCGCCGCTGTCGGGCCGCACCGGTGCCCTCGCGGCGCAGCCGGGCCACCTGTTCCCGGACGTACGGCAGGTCGCCGTGCCGAACCAGCGCCGGTCCGACTGTCGAGCTCCAGTTGATGCGTGACGCATCGGTGTCAGATGTTGGGTGACACGTCCGGCTAGACGATCATGGCTTGTTCTCTGTCTGATCTTGGTTCTTCAGTATCGCTTGCAGGAGAGCGGGCGGTAGCCGGCTGCGGGCACCGAGGATTTCCAGGCCGACGACGTGGCCCTCGGGGTTGAGGTCGAGGTTGAACATGCCTTGATCGGGATCGAACGGTATGACTCGCTGTGCGGCGGCCGGTGGGATGGGGTGGTCGAGGTAGATGTATGCCGTGTCGGCGTCGCTGTCGTAGCTGCAGAGCAGCGGGATGCGTTTCTCCGTATACATGTCGTCAGGCTGGCATATGGCCGGGATGGCTGGTGTGCCGCCGGGATGACTCTGGCTTGCGTGCCTTGAACCGGGCGACGGGCTTGGCGGTGGTGCGGGGCACTTCGGTGACCAGCTGGTCAGCGTCGTAAACGCGGAAGGTGGTGTCGGCGGCTTCGACGGTCAGGGTTGCTCCGGCCCTGGCGATCCCGACGTGGATGCGCTGGCCCGCGATGACCAGGGCCCCTCGGCAGCTGACGCGGCGTTCGACCCGCAGCGGCTGGGCTGCGGGCTGCGGGCTGCGGTGGGGGTCCGGCGGGGCGGGCGTCGCGGATGCGGGCGATCTCGGCGGTGGTGAGGGGGTTGGGCAGGCTGCGCAGCAGGACGCCGTCGGTGGTGATCGGTATGAGGCCGCGGTCGAGGCGGACGGTCACGCGTTGTCCGGCGAAGTGGTAACCGACGGGGTGTTGCCGGCCGGCGAGGCCGATCAGGCCGGTGGCGTTGACGAGCCGTTCGACCTCGATCGGGGCGCCGGCCCGGGCGGGGCCGGTGGTGATCGGTGGTGGCCCGGCAGGTTTGCCGTCGTCGGCGAGGAGTTGGCCCAGGTGGTTTGGGGTGAGGCGGGACGGGACGGTCTTGAGTCGGACGCCGTCGATGAGCAGGTGGACAACGGTGGTGTCGGCCCAGAGGGTGACCGGGAGTCCGGCCCGGGTGGGACTGAGCCAGAACTGCTGTCCGCAGACGGTGAGGTTGCCCGAGGCGGGAACGAGGCGGGTGACCTCCACGGCCAGGCCGACGTCATCGCCGGTCGCCATTGGCACTGGTGGGACGACGGGTTGCCCGGTGGATGACGGAGGCGGCGGCACTGGTGTCGGCACCGGCCGGCGGGGTGCGGGAATGGTGGTGACCAGCGTTGGCGGAAGCCGCAGCGGCAGCTGTTCCTGGGCCGGCTGGGCGGCGAATCGGTCAGCCGGGAATGCCATCCCGAGGGACTGGTGAGGCCGCTGCGTGTTGTATTCGTGCCGGAAGGCGTCGATCGCTGCTTGGGCCTCGTCCGGATCAGACCAGACTTCGACGTCGTCGAGTAGTTCGCGTTGCAGGGTCTGGTGGAATCGCTCGACCTTGCCGGTGGTGGTGGGTGAGCGGGGCTTGGTCAGCCGGTGGGTGATGCCGTTCTCCCGGCAAATCCGGTCGAACATCACCTCTCCACCGCCGCGGCCGAACCGGGCGGTGAATTGCTTGCCGTTGTCCGTCAACACCTCCTCGGGCACCCCGAACCGCTGCAGGGCTTCGGCGAAGGCGAGACAGACGGCCCGGCCGGTGGCCCGCCGGACGACAGCGGCGATGACGCAGAATCGGGAGTGGTCGTCGACGCCGGTGACGACCTTCGCCTCACCACCGTCAGCGAGCTGGATGCCGCCGACGATGTCCATCTGCCACAGCTCCATCGGCCGCTCACGCTGCCAACGGCGATAGTCCTCCCGACGACGACGGCGGGGAACCGGATCAATGAGTCCGTGACGGACCAGCACCCGGTAGATGGTGCTCAGCGACGGGACAGGCCCAGTGCAACCACGACGGCCCAGTTCATAGTGCAACCGCCGTTGCCCCCATCGGGGATGGTTGCGCCGTAGTTCGCAGATCACCGCCTCTACCTCAGCTGGGGTCTGGGCGGGATGCGCATGCGGTCGGTGCGACCGGTCGGCCAGGCCGTCCAAGCCGTGATCCCGATACCAGCCCAACCAGCGGTGCACGGCCTGACGTGAGACGCCGAAGCGTTCGGCGACCTCCGTCACGGACAGGCCAGCTTCGACTTCCAGCACTGCACGGTAACGCTGCTCCGTCACGCTCAACTCCACCAACACTCGGCGGAGTGTCACCCATGAAGTGAGGCCAACGTGTAACGCATCATCCGGAGTCGGACACCAGCGCCGGTCCGACCCTGGTGAGCAGTTCCTCCACGAGTTCCCAGGCCGGTCGCGATCCGCCGAAGCGCAGGTCGATCAGCTGGCCGTCCAGCCCCTCGTGCGCGGCTCGCCAGTGGGCCGCCGCTAGCAGGCAGGTACGCAACCGCGGCGCCGGAACATCGGCACGGCCAGCGCTGCAGTTGCAGGGAACGCCAGCTCGCGTGGCCGGTGTCGGCGCCGTCGTGCAGCGGCGAATTGGCGGTGAGCGCCTGAACGATCGGCAGCCACGGCCGAAGGTGGTTGCAGACCTGCACCGCCAGCTCCCGGTCGGGCAGTCCCACATGCACGTGGCAGCCACAGACCGCAGGATCGTGCGCGACCGGGCCGAACCGCCGCGACATGGCGTGATAGCGCGGTTCGTCCGGCACCGTCCGGTGAGACTCGCGCACGGGAGTGGCACCGACCGCAACCAAACGCGCACCCGCATTCTGCGCCGCGTCGGCTGCGGCGCGCCGCAGCGCCACCAGGTGCGCCCGCAGCTCGGCCAGGTCCGTGCAGACCGGAGTGACCATCTATACCATGCTGTGCCGGAACTCCTGCCGACTCTGCTCCCGGGTCGCACCGTGCAGGGCCGCCAGCACCCGGTCGGCGACCGGCAAGCTCTCCCCCGTCGCCGGGTCCAACAACAGGAACTCCTCCTCCACCCCGAGGGTCAGGCGCGCTGCCGTGTCCACGGCACGCGCCGACAGCGCGGCGGCCGGACGGTCGCTCATCGTCGGCGTCCTCTCCTGCCGGCGGGTCGTCGTGGGTTAGCGCGACTTCCCTGCCGCGGCTGCGACAAACGACCCGGCCTCGGTCCCCGGTTCACCGTTTCGCGCACAGCCCGAAGCGCGACCTCGCGGCGCACCGGCGTCAGAGCCGGCTGTCGGAGTGGCCGACCCGGTCCCGCCGCCCTGGTCGATCCGGAGCCGGGGGCGAGCGGGTCACTGATGACGTACCCGCCGGGCGAGCTCAGCCCGAAGGTGATCGATGCCGGCCCCGGTGCGCGCGGAGACCGCGACGGCGTCCGGGTGGACCCGGCAGAGCGCGTCGACCCACTCCGACGGCGCTACGTCGATCTTGTTGAGGACCAGGAGCTCGGGAACGTCGCGCGCGCCGATCTCGTGCAGCACTCCATGCACGGTGGTGATCTGGTCCAGCGCGTCGGGAGCAGAGGCATCAACCACGTGCAGCGCGAGGTCGCTGCGGGTGACCTCCTCCAGCGTCGAGCGGAAAGCGTCGACGAGTTGGTGGGGCAGGTGTCGTACGAAACCCACGGTGTCGGTGAGGGTATAGGTCAACTCGCCGGTGCTGATCCGGCGGACGGTCGGGTCCAGGGTGGCGAACAGCACGTCCTCGACCTGAGCGTCGGCACCGGTCAGCCGGTTGAGCAGGGCGGATTTGCCGGCGTTGGTGTATCCGGTGATCGACACCGAGGGCACCTGGTTACGGGCCCGCCGGCTGCGGGTCCGCTCACGACGCCGGGCGAGTTCGGAGGCGTTGCGGCGCAACCGGGTCGCCCGCTGCCGCAGCGTGCGGCGCTGGGTCTCCAGCCGCATCTCACCGGGACCCCGGACACCCATGCCCGCGCCGCCGGCCGTCCGACCACCGCCAACACGCGACATCGTCCGGCCACCGCCCCGCAAACGGGGCAACTGGTACGCGATCTGCGCCAGCTCCACCTGCACCCGGCCCTCGCTGGTGCGAGCATGCTCGGCGAAGATGTCGAGGATCAACGCGGTGCGGTCGACCACCCGTACGCCGATCCGCTCCTCCAGGTTGCGCACCTGACCGGGGGTCAGTTCGCCGTCGGCGATCACCAGGTCGGCGTGTGCCCGTTCGGCAAGCGCGGCCAGTTCGTCGACCTTGCCGGAGCCGACGTAGGTCGCCGGGTCGGGGTGCGACCGGCTCTGCACCACCTCGTCGGCGACGGTCAGACCGTCGGTGTCGGCGAGCCGGCGCAGCTCGGTCAGCGAGGTGAGCGAGCCTGTTCCGCTGTCGGCCGCGCCGTCGTCGCCGCGCACCGCCATCAGCACCGCCGTCGGGCGCTCGCCCTGGGCGCCGGCGTCGGGCCCCAGCAACCACGATCCCGCCATGATCCCACCTCACCTCGTCTCGGGTGCCTGTCACCTACCCCCGCCCAGCGCGACCATGCCGGCCGCTCGCTCCCGGCCCCGCGTCGAGGCGGCTTGAGCGCGACGAGTGCGCGATCGCCGCATCGGCCCTCGGTAACGCCGGGCACCAGAACGGCAGGGTCCTCGGAGAGCCGAGGGCACGATGTGGCGATACGCTCCTCGCCTGTGGCTGACTTTCCCATGGTGTCGGCGGTCTGGTCCTGGCTGCGGTGTCCCTGGCGGTGATGCCGGTCCTGTCGGCAGCGCAACGCCGCGCCGGTCGCGAACTCGGGTCGGCCTCGGCCGTCGCGGATTCCAAGCAGACCCTGCTGTGTAGGTACCTCTCGGCGGTGCTGTTGGTCGGGTTGGCGGTCAACTCGCTGTTCGGCTGGTGGTGGGCCGACCCCGCCGCCGCGTTGGTCATCGCCGCGGTCGCGGTCGAGGAAGGCCGCGAAGCGCGGGGCGGCGACAACTGCTGCACCCCGGCGCAGCGCTGGACTCCCCACCGCAAGCGGTGACGCCAACGGGTGCTGACTCAGAATCTTGCGCAGGCAGGTGGGGCGCTGATGGCCAGGACGGCGGTGTCGTCGGTCAGCCCGGCGCCGAAGGTGCCGAGCAACTCGGTGACTGCGGCGACGGCGGAGGCGGCGTTGGTGGGTGCGAGGGAGTGAGCGAACCGAGCGAGGGCCACGGTTCCGTAACGGCCATCGGCGGTCTCGCTGCTGGCGGGGCGGGCCTCAGTGAGTCCGTCGCTGTAGAGAAGCAATGTGTCGCCGGGGTTCGCCGCGATGGTGGTGTTGGTGTACCGGGTGTTCGGAAAGGCCCCGACGATGCGGCCCTTCGTACGGTGGTAATGGACGGAGCCGTCGGCCTTCAATACCAGTGGCTCGGGGTGCCCGCCGCTGGCGACGACCGCGGTGAACCCGCCGACGGCCGGCGTGGGTGTGAGGATGCCGGACACAACTGTGCAGTAGCGGGCGTCCTGGCGGTACTCCTGCCAGAGCACGGTGTTCAGGTTGGCCAGCGCGGCGGCAGGATCCGGGTTGTAGACGGTCGCAGCCCGCAACGTGTAGCGGGCCAGGGCGGTGACGGCTGCCGCTTCGACGCCTTTGCCGCTGACGTCGCCAAGGAAGAAACCCCAGCGGCGGTCCTCAAGGGGAAACAGGTCGTAGAAGTCGCCGCCGACTTCGTCTGTGGACGCCGCCCGGTAGTACGCGGCGCTTTCCAGTCCCGGCGGGGTTTGCAGCACGGCCGGGAGGAGACTGCGCTGCAGTTTGCTGACGAGTTGTCGTAGCCGTTCGTCCTCGCGTTCCGCGGCTCTACGGGCATTGAGGAGCTCCCGCTCGTAGGAGCGGCGCATCGTGGCGTCGAAGATGGCCGTTCGGATCAGCTGAGGTTGCCCGTCGCTGCCAACCTTGACCGTGGAAGTGACGAGGACCGGCATGCGAACGCCGTCCTTCGTGCGGAGGTCGAGGGCGACGCCGCCGATCTCGCCCTGCATGGCCAACATTGGCGCGAAGTGCGTTTCGTGGTAGATCCGACCCCCACCGGTGAGCAGGTCGCTGAAACGGCGCCGACCGACGAGTTCCTCACGGCTGTAGCCGAGCCAGGCCAGCAGCGTGCCGTTGATCTTCGCGATGGTGCCGTCCAGGAGGGTGGACAGGTTCCCGCACGGCGCATTCTCGTACAGGTCTTCGAGGTCGTCTTCAAGCAACGCGGGAAACCCCGCCTCGCTCGGTCGTGCGCTTCCGTCGTCGCTGGGACCTGGGCCGCGCGGATCACGCCCCCCAGTGGCGGTCATCGGTAGGCGGCCCTGACAAACGACGTGATCGCCGCGGTCGTGGCGTGCGGCGCGCTCAGCTGCGGGCAGTGCCCGGTCGCATCCAGTGTGACGAGCTGACTGCCGGCGATCTGCGCGTGCACGAACGCGCCGACTTCGGGCGGTGCGATGGCGTCCTGAGCACATTGCAGGATCAGGGTCGGAACGCTCACCGCGGCGAGGTCCGCACGGTTGTCGGACAGGAACGTGGCACGGGCGAACACCTGCGCCATCGCCGGGTCCGTCCGGCAGAAACTGGCCGTCAGCTCCTCGCCCAGCTCGGGCCGCTCCGCGTTGCCCATGATCAGGGGTGCCATGCTCGATGACCAGCCCAGGTAGTTGCTGTCGAGTGACTCCAGCAGGTCGTCGATGTCCTCGCGGGTGAAACCGCCCCGGTAGTCTCCTTCATCGATGTAGCACGGTGACGGGGTGACCAGGACAAGCGCGGAGAAGCGGTCCGGTTCGCGATTCGCCGCGAGGATCCCGATACTCGAACTGACCGAATGCCCGACGAAGATCGGCTGCCGGAGGTTCAGGTCCCGGCAGATGGTGAGCACGTCGTCGGCGTAGCCATCCAGGCGGGCGTACCGGTCAGCGTCCCAGGCCGCCGGGTCAGCCTTGCCGGACCCGACGTGATCGAATAACACCACCTGGGCCCACTGTCCGATTTCGCTGGCGACGTGACGCCACATGTGCTGATCACAGCCGAAGCCGTGCGCGAGCACAACGGTAGGGCCCCCCTTCCGACCGGTCAGCGTCACGTTGTTGCGGTCCCACACACCCATTCACCTATCCTTCACCACCCCCACCTCGGGGACCAAGCGCCAGCTCAGCTGGGCGATCGTCGGGTGGTGGCGCGGGCAGCCGGGCGAACCCGCCGAGGAATGTGTCGGGCCTCGGAAGCGACGAGCGTGATCATCGTGAGGTCGATGTGCTTCGCCGTCGTGGTGGTGTACCAGCCGAGGCGTGACGACAGGGGCTTGCTGATCATGAGCCCACGCCCCCGGAATCCCGTGACGGTGGAATCGGTGAGGTGCGGAACGCCGGCCGGGTCGCTGTCGGACACATCGAGGATCAGGTACTCGTCGTGGCCGCAGAGTCGAACGGTCGCCGGCGGCGTGGCCTGTTGGAGCGCCCGGCCAGTGGGTACCGGTCCTCGAAGTCGGCCTTGCCGCCGGCGCGGTAGCGGGTGATCTTCCCGAGGTCGCGGATCCGCGGGGAGAGCTGCTTGCCGACCGGGTCGAAGTCCAGCAGACGGCGCAGCTGGTCGCGGTCCCTGTTACGCCAGTCGGGCCACGGTTCCGGGTGTGTGTGGATCACGCCAGACTCGCGTGGCTCGCCCCGCGTTCAACCGGCCGCGCATCGTCACGGAGCGTGGGGCCCCGTCAGTCGCATGAGCGTGCACCCGATCATGAAGTCCCGCTGGGGGTGGGGCGGGCTGCGGTCCAGACCGTGCGGGAGGGGTGCTTGTCGGTGAGCGCTGAGCGGGTCGCGTGCAACGAGGCCAGGAGCTGCAGCCGGTCCGCGTCGGCGCTGCTGCCCGGCCAGCAGTGCCAGCTCCTCGCGCCGTAGCCCGGTGACCTTGCGCAGGCCGCCCGGCTCCAGGCCGACGTCGTGCGGACGCAGCCGGCCAGGAGGCTGGGTATCCAGGGGCGCCCGGGAAATGGGCGCGAATCGCCCTCGCGTTGCTCCGGACGCGACTACGGTCAGTCCAGTGGTCGACGACCCCAGAGCGGTGGAGGCACTCAAGGCGGACCCGACCCTGTCCGGGTTGCGCCGCTCCCTGGAGGCGTACTACGGCGACCCGGCCCGCGAGGCGGCGATGGACGCGTTCTACGCGCCCCTGGTTCGCCCAGGGGACCTGGTCTTCGACGTCGGCGCGCACGTGGGCGATCGGCTCGGCAGCTTCCGGCGGCTGGGCGCCCGCGTGGTGGCCGTCGAGCCGCAACCGCTCTGCACCCAGGCCCTGCGCGCCCTCTACGCGGACGACGACCGGGTGACCGTGGTGGAGGCGGCGTGCGGGGCGCGTACCGGGCCGGTGCGGCTGCACGTCAACTCGGCGAACCCGACGATCTCCACGGCGTCGGCCGACTTCCTGCAGGCCGCCGAGGGGGCCAGCGGCTGGAAGGACGAGATCTGGGACGTCGAGATCGAGGTGGCGGGAACCACACTCGACACCCTGGTCGCGGCGCACGGCGTGCCGGCCTTCGTAAAGATCGACGTGGAGGGATTCGAGGACGCCGTGCTGGCCGGGCTGAGCCGCCCCCTGCCGGCGCTGTCCTTCGAGTTCACCACCATCGAACGGGACCTGGCCGCGCACTGCTTGGACCAGCTCACCGGCTTGGGCTTCACCAGGTTCACCGTGGCGCTCGGCGACGAGATGGCGTTCGCACTCAATGGCTGGCGGCCGGCGGGCGAGGTGGCGGCGTACCTCCGGGCGCTGCCCCACGAGGCCAACTCGGGCGACGTCTACGCCCGCGCCCGGCCCGCCTGATCCTGAACCCCGTCCGCCCAGGTCACGCAGCGTATTCGTACTCGTCAAGGATGCCACCCAAGGGGTTTATGCCGACGTATGTCGAGAGGGCATGCCTCACCCATGGCCCGGCCCTCGGCCTCGGTGGCGCCATCGCCACCAATCGTGCCCTCGGCGCACCACGACTACCCGCCCGACTCTTCGGAAGGACCGGTCCGCCGGCCAGCCCTTGCGCCCACCGTGAGGGAGAATCGAAGAATGTTTGTCATCAGGGAGCGGTTCTTTTCGATCGGCGACGACTTCGACGTACTAGACGAGCACGGCACCAAGGTCTTCCACGTCGACGGCAAGGTGCTCAGCGTCCGCAACAAGGTCGTCATCGAGGACGCCTCCGGCCATGAGGTCGCCACGCTGCACCGGCACCTGGTGGCGCTGCGTCCCACCTACGAGATCCGGATCGGCGGCGAGAAGGCCGCAGAAGTCCGCAAGAAGCTGCTCACGCCGTTCCGCGACAAGTTCACCATCGACGTGCCGGGGCCCAACGACCTGGAAATGAAGGGCGACCTGCTCGACCACGAGTACGTGATCGAACGCGACGGCACCGAGGTGGCCGCGGTCTCCAAGCGGTGGCTGACGATCCGCGACACCTATGCCGTGCAGGTCACCGCCGGTGTCGACCCACTGCTCATCATCGGCAGCGTCCTCGCGCTCGACCTGGCCCTGGACCGCGACAAGAAGAAGGGCGACGAGGACTGACCCGTTGGGCGGCAGCAGCGTTGCTCCGGGCCCGCTCGTCGCCGCGACGGTCACCCGGGATCGTCCGCGGCGGATCGCCCCTCAATCAGGTCACCATTGCCCGCGACCGTCCACAACGGAGACGGGGCAGGTTATGAGACGTCTCTCTGCCGGCTTCAGGGTGGCGTGCTGAGGCCAGCTTCGTGGGGACCAGCCCTGTCGAGCCGAGCTCCGCGTTGATCAGCACATGATGAGCGTTTCACTGTCGCCGAAGAGGTCTCAAGCCTGAAGGGCCAGGTCAGAGCGCCGCATGCGGGATCGGTGTCTCGAATGACGGAACAGCGGCGGACCCCAGCAAGCTCACCGGTAACGCTCCACATCGATCTGCAGCACGTCCACCGACGCGACCTTAGGCGAACCGGGACGCCGACCGACGCCAGCGATGCCGGGAACAACTACGCCTGACCACTTCGACCTCTACTGGGAGGTCACGCCGCACCGCGCGAATGCAAGACCACAGGTCAACGCCCTCGTCGCCGTCCGGCGTCGGCGAGCACTTCGGCGCGTGACCACTTCGCCAACCTGCACCCAATCTGCTCCCAGTTACAAGGCCAGGCCGGCCAATAGCTTGAGGTCACGGCCGACCTATGGTGCCGGCATGAGTGTGAATCTCGGGCGAGGAGCGACGGCGGGCAGAGCTTCGGGAGTTCCTGCGCAGCCGGCGCGCAGGGCTCACCCCGGGTGAGGTCGGGCTGCCGGATGCTTGTCGCCGGCGTACGCCGGGGTTGCGGCGGGAGGAGCTGGCCATGCTGGCCGGGGTTGGGGTGTCCTGGTACACGTGGCTGGATCATGGCCGGGACAGCAAGGTGTCCGAGTCGGTGCTGGGCGCGGTCGGGTGGACGCTGCGGCTGGATACCGCCGAGGCGGCTCACCTCTTCCGGTTGGCGGGTCTCACTCCGGCGGCGCCGACCGGCGAGCGGCGGCCGCCGTCGGCACGTCTCATCAAACTGCTCGACGCGTGGGCGCCGCGTCCGGCGTACGTCAGGGATCGGTATTGGAATTTCGTGGCGATCAATGAGCCGGCGCGATTGGTGTTCGGGTTCGGCAAGACCGACCACAACTGAGCGCCGCGTAGGTCGACGCGATCAGCTCGCTGGAGCGGGACCTGCGTGTCGGGCCGCACCCGGCGACGTTCAACCGCTGAGCGCGCACTGCCTGTCCCCCGCCCCCCAGACACTGGTAGCCGTCGTCTGCCGGTCGGGGAATTCAATATAATTCCCCGACTTTGGAGGACTTACCAAGGAACATGGGCCCTGTGCTGCGGCACCCCCGCTCCAGGGCGCTACCGGGACAAGGGAGCGGCATGGCTCGGCACGAGCGGCCCGTAGATCCAACGGCTGGGCCGTTGTCGTCCTTCGCCCATGAGCTACGAAAGTTACGTGTCGAAGCGGGAAACCCCACCTACCGGCGATTGGCCGAAGTCGCCGGCTACAGCGCCTCGACGCTGTCCGCCGCTGCCAGCGGAATCCGGCAACCCAGCCTCGACGTGCTGCTCGCGTACGTCGGGGCCTGCGGCGGGGACACCGCCCAGTGGAGGCAGCGTTGGTTCGAACTGAACGAGGGACTGGGGCCCGCCAGTTCGGCCAGCGCACCAGCCGACCCGGCGAGGGCAGAAACACCCGACCCGACGCCGGCCGAACCGATCGCCACGCCCCTTGCCGAGTCACCGTCCACTGTGGCGGCGAGGGATCCATCCGCCCCGGCTACGGGTGAGCCAACCGGCACCAGCGGAGCAGCCGGACCGACCCACGACCGGCGCGCGAGCCCCCCGCGGCACCGGAAACTCCGACGGCGACTGGCGCTGGCGGCGGTGGTGGTCGCCGGTCTCGCCGGTACGGCGGCCGTGGTGCCGATGACCCAGCCGAGGTCGGCGGCCAAGGGGGCGACGTCGGCCGCTGGCACGACGACAACCACGGCCTGCCCGGCGACCACCACGGACGCCGCCTTCACCGCCGTCACCTACGACGGTGGCGTGCACGTCCGGAGCGAGCCCCGCCGCGACCAGGGCATCCTCTACACCATTCCGCCCGGCTGCGTGGTCGGGCTCACCGGCTACTGCCTGGGTGAGCGGATCACCGACTCCACCTCCCAGACCCCCGACATCCGCTGGTTCATCCTCGCCGACGGTGGGCTGATCGCCTCCGGGGTGGTGCACGGCAACCCGCCCACGGGCCTGGAACCGTCCCGCTGCCCGGGCGACCGACCCGGGCCGGCCGCGATCGCCCTCGCGATCGCCCCCGATGTGACCGGCCCGGGTGGGTGGCGGCTGAGCGCGACAGGCACGCACGTGGAGATCGTCGGCTTTGCCGCCTACTACGCGGACGACCCCGCGCTGCCGGCGGAGCGCCGCTGGCACCAGATCGGAATGACCGGCACGGCCGCCCCGCCGTTCGACCTCGTCTGGAAGCTCGACCGCCTGTCCGTGCAACACGGACCTACTGCCGAGATCCCGGTGGCCGCGGTCGCCTGTCTCGGCGGTGGCGCGCCGACCGACGTACTCGACGTGCGGGCGGCCCGCCCCGACGGCTCCAGCACCGCCGAGGCCCTGCCGCTCGCCGCCGACCAGCGGCTCGCGGCCCGCCGTACCGCCTGCCTCTACCCCTGATGGGGGCGTCCGCGGACGGCGGACGGCAACCACCGGTGGCCCGGCGGGACGGATCCCACCGGGCCACCGGTCAGGTGCACCGAACTCAACAGCCCTGGCGACCGGAGTGGATCCAGTAGGTGGTGCCGGCCCAGTCCATCTCGCCGTACGCGTCGACGCAGTTGTTCGCCGTGCCGGTCACTCCGCGCGGCCCGGCGTAGTACAGGTAGTCGGCGTTGTCCTTGGTGGAGACCGCAGTGGCGGTGCACGAGCCGGTGCCGGAGGTCTCCGCGCACCGGGCGATCTGCACGGAGGTCCGCGCCGAGGAGCCGTACGCCGCGCCACGGTGGTACATGCAGGCGCTGTTCGTGCCGCCGTTGCTGCTGTTGTAGTAGATGACCAGCTCGGCAACGGGCTTGCTCGGCGGGTACGCGTAGCTGTAGGTGATCGTGCCCGAGCACGCCACCGCCGCCTGCGACGGAGCCGCCGTGACGACCAGCACCGTGCAGAAGGTCAGCATCGCCAGCAGCGCTCCGAACGCCTTGCGCAGCATCATGACTTCCACTCCTCAGGGACGGGGTTGGTTGAGAGTCGTCCCGCCGTCCACTTCTACGGATCAGCGAAGTTGATCGCCGCTGGTGGTGGCGCCAATCAATCAATCTCGCACAACGCCGAACAACCGCGTGCCGCGTCGCCGCGTGCGGGGAGCGACAAGTGCTGACCACTTCGGTATCCAACAGGACGCCGTACCAACTCTGACCTGCGGAAACGTGGAGCTGCCGCCAGGGGGCGTGCAGTTGAGTGCCGTTTGATGCCGTTGGGCGCAGTTCAAGGCCGTTCAGGGCACCCCGCTGCTCCCAACCTGCTCCTCTTTTCGGGCATGGATTGTTGGAGAAGGGGTCATGATCCGTCGAGGGTCTGCCGGCGCATCGGGGAGTGCAGGATCGGCACTTACACCAGCGTGAGTCCGGCGCAGGCGACCAGGTGACGATGCGCGGTGAGGGGGCTGGCACCGAGCAGCCGACACCGGCAAAGGGTCACGGAACGTGACGGCTCTGGCTGAGGGTGACGCGCCCGGCTGGCGGCATGAGGCGATGGCTAGGGATCCGGCATCAGGCCGGCCACCAGGTCGTGCAAGGTGTGGATGAGGCGGTCTCCATCGCCACGCTCCAGTGCGTTGAGGATGGGCTCGCTGTGCAGGGTGGCGAGGAGGACGTGGGCGAGCATGTCGGCGTCGAGGTCCTGCCGTTGCTGGTGAATCAGGTGGCTGATGTGGCCGTGCCAGGACCGGTAGACCGGATGCGCCTCGCGCGGTTCCTGTTCCGGCACGGCAGTGACGGGCGCCGCAGGGCCAAGGGCGGCGAGCAGGCCCTTGTTGCGGGCGACCATCTCGACCACAGCAGTGAGGAACGCCAGGAGTCGTGCGCGCGGCGGGGCGCCCTGGCCAAGCGGCGGCGGGCCGGTGGTGATCGCGATCTCCAGGTCTTGCGCGCGTTCCTGCATGAGCGCGCGCATGAGCCCGTGCCGGCTGCCGAAGCGGTGGAAGACGGTGCCCTTGCCGACGCCGGCCGCAGCGGCCACCTTCTCCATCGAGATCTGCTGCGGGTGATACCGGGTCAGCAGTTCCTCAGTGGCGCGCAGGATGGCCGTGCGGTTGCGCATCGCGTCGGCGCGGAGTCGTTCGGGTTCGGTCATGACACCCACCTCGACAAATGGACCGTCGGTCCAGTAACGTCCTGAACCGAAATTGACTGTCGGTCCATTTTAGGTGAGGGGTAGCCGTGCAACGCGTCCGGTACTACGAGTACGGCGGACCGGAGGTGCTGACCGTCGAAGATGCGGACCCGCCGGCTCCGCAGGCGGGACAGGTGCTGCTGCGAGCCGAGGCGATCGGCGTCAACTTCGTCGACACCAAGTTCCGCCGGGGATCCGACAGCGGCAGCATCTTCCAGCGTCCGCTGCCTGGCCGACCGACCGGTGACGTCGTCGGCACGGTCACTCAGGTAGGCCCCGACGTCGACCGGCGGCTTGTGGGCCGGCGGGTCGCCGCGCTCGCCGAGGACGCGTACGCGGACTACGTCGTCGCTGAAGCGTCCTGGCTCGCCACCGTCCCTGACCATCTCGATTCCGGTGACGCCAGCATGCTCGCCATGAGCGCCCCCGTCGCCCTGCGGATCCTTCGCGCCGCGCGGCTGAACCCCGGCGACACCGTCCTGATCCACGCCGCCGCTGGAGGTATCGGACACCTCGCGGTGCAACTCGCCAAGGTCCTCGGCGCCGGCACCGTCATCGGCACTGCCCGGTCCTCACGCAAACTCGACTTCGTGCGGAACGTCGGCGCTGACGTCGCCATCGACTACGCGCTACCGGACTGGCCCGACCAGGTTCGCGCCGCCGCTCCGGGCGGTGTCGATGTCGTACTCGACGCGGTCGGTGGATCGGTCCTGCAATCCAGCCTCGACCTGCTTGCGCCCTTCGGCCGCACCGTGGTCTACGGCGCCGCGACCGGAGAACTGGAACGGGTCCCCGTCGTCAAGCTTTTCGCGCTGCGCTCCGTCACCGGCTTCAACCTCACCGCCTGGCGCCATGCGAACCCGGACCAGGCACGCCAGGAGATGGGGGAACTCGCCGACCTGTTCGCGGCCGGTCAACTGCGCACCACAGTGCATGCGAGCCTCCCACTCACCGAGGCCGCGACCGCCCACGAGCTCATCGAGGCCCGCTCTCACACCGGCCGCATCCTGTTGATTCCAACGACGCCCCCAGCCGCATAGGCATCCGCACATCGGCAGATCCAGGCACCTGACCTTGTTCAGGTCGGCCTCCAGGTCTGCCTACTTCCAGAGATTCGGCGCGTCAGGTCTCCCGCGACGTCGTCCCAATCAGGACCGCGCAGCCAGAGGTCCCGCGCAACCTCCCGCATCAGCGTGGGCTCATCGGATCGCTGCAGAAGGACCAGTGGGCACGAAGTGCCCGACCGCTCGGAGATGCCGCGCCGGCTCCAGGCCGGACGGCAGTGACTCCGGGTCGACGAGACTGGGGAGCCGGTACACCTCACCGGCGCCAACCCACCGTCGTAGAGTGGCGCGTCCGAGCCCGGGGTAGACGCCACAGGCCCAGCGCGGGCGTGGTCGGACCAGCAACGCGGTCGCCGAGGTTTCCGCCAATGATCGCGCAGATCCAGGCCGAATGCGCCCGCGCGGAAGCACATCTACGCACAATCGCGGGCACCACCCCGCGCCGGCTAAGCCGAGCAGAAATCACGGCCCCGGTAACCGCACTCAGCGTGCCTTGTCTCTTCATCGGTTCGCGTGTGACCGCCGCCGCACCCTCAGCAGCAGGTCGGCGCACGGGCCTCTGCGACCGCGTCGGCAAGGGCTGCCACTCCGTCGATGATGGCGCGTTCGGTGAGGGTGGCGTAGCCGAAGATCAGCCCGCCGGGTCGGGTGGGGCTCAGTCGGTACCGGGAGACGCCTTGCACGATCAGTCCGCGTCGGGCGGCGGCGGCCACGACCCGGGCTTCGTCCAGGTCGTGCGGGAGCCAGGTGACGACGTGTTGGCCCGCCGCGACACCGACCGGTTCCAGTTCGGGCAGCCGTGCGCGCAGCGCGGCCAGGAGTGCGTCGCGGCGGCGGCGGTAGACCGGGCGCATGCGCCGTAGGTGCCTGTCGAATTCGCCGCGGGTGAGGAAGTCGGCGAAGGTTAGTTGGTCGATGACGGGAGAGCCGCGGTCGGCTCGTACCTTGGCCGCCGTAATGTCGTCGACCAGGTGCGACGGCGCAAGCAGCCACCCGAGGCGCAGTCCTGGTGCCAGGGTCTTGCTCGCTGTGCCGCAGTACACGACGGTGTCGGGTGCCAGCCCCTGCATGGCGCCGATGGGCGAGCGGTCGTAGCGGTACTCCGCGTCGTAGTCGTCCTCGATCACCACGGCGCCGCGACGCTGCGCCCAGCCGATCAGCCGGGCCCGCGCGGGGGCCGACAGGACCCCGCCGGTGGGCCACTGGTGCGAGGGCGTCAGCACGACGGCGTCCGCGTCGGTCTGTTCGAGCTTCTCGACGAGAATGCCGTCTGGCCCGACCGGGACGCCGATCACGTCCAGGCCGGCGGCGGCCGCGACGAGGCGGGCGTCGTCGTCCGCGGATGGGTCCTCGACGGCCAGCCTGCGGGCGCCGCGCGCCGCAAGTACCTGGAGTATCAGCGCGACGCCCTGGCCGTAGCCACTGCAGATCACGACGTTCTCCGGGCGGGCCGCTGTGCCGCGGACCCGGTTGAGGTAGTCGGTCAGGGCTGCGTGCAGTTCGGGTACGCCACGCCCGTCGAGGTAGGCGAAGCGTTCGTTCGGCGTGGTGGTGAGGACGGTTCGCACCGAACGCAGCCAGGCCGCCCGGGGGAACGACGACACGTCGGTACGGCCGTACCCGAAGTCGGTGCGGGCCGCCGGCCGATCGCCGCTGTGCCGACCGGCCGGCGTCGGAGCCGACTCGACCGCGACCTGGGTGTAGCCGCCCGCCCGGCTGGTGAGGTAGCCCTCGGCGACGAGTTGCTGGTACGCCTCGACCACGACGCCGCGCGACACTCCCAGATCGGCTGCGATGGTGCGGGTGGGCGGTAGGGACGTGCCGAGACGAACCCGGCCGGAACGGATGCTGTCTCGGATCGAGGCGGCAATCTGCCGGTGCAGCGGTTCGGCCGCGGACCTGTCGACATGGATGAGCAGGTCCTCCGCAGTGCTCGAATTGGTCCTGATTCGGCCCATGCAATCGGACCTTATCGGTTGGACCGATTTCCGTCAGGCTCAGTCGTATGACGACAACGACAAGTCCCTGCTTCGACGGCCGCGTCCTCACGCCGGGTAGTCCGGGTTACGACGCGGCCCGCACCGTCTGGAACGCCATGATTGACCGGCGTCCGCGGATGATCGTGCGGGCCGCGAGCGTCACCGACGTGGTGGCCACGGTGCGCCTGGCCCGCGAACTGGACCTGGAGATCGGGGTTCGCTGCGGCGGGCACAACGTGGCGGGCCTCGCCGTCCCCGCGGACGGCCTGATGATCGACCTGACCTCGTTGAACGGCGTTCGGGTCGACCCGATCCGGCGACGCGCCCGGGTCCAGGGCGGCGCGCTGCTCGGCGCACTCGACCAGGCATCGCAGCCATATGGTCTCGCCACGACCGCAGGTAACGTCTCGCACACCGGGGTCGGCGGCCTGACCCTCGGCGGCGGCATGGGCTGGCTCGCCCGCCAACACGGCTTGGCCTGCGACAACGTCGTCTCCTACACGATGGTCACCGCAGACGGGGAGGTGGTGACCGCGAGCCGAACCGAGAACCCCGACCTCTACTGGGGCCTGCGCGGTGGCGGCGGCAACTTCGGCATCGTCACCGACTTCGAATTCCAACTGCACCGAACCGGAACGCAGAGCCTCGTCGCCGAGTTCGACTTCCGCGCCGAGGACGCCGTACCGGTTCTCCAAGGCTGGCGGGACCTCAACGCCGTCGCGCCGCGCCAGGCGACCTTCACCGCCGACGTCCACAGCACGGCCAGGGGCCCTGTCGCCACGGTCGGCTTCGTTTGGGTCGGCGACCCGGCACAGGGTCACCGTTTGCTGCCGGCGATGCGCGCGCTCGGGCGCCCGGTCGCCGAGCGGATCACCACCCCGTCCTACCTGGATCTACAGCAACGCGACGACGCCGTCGGCAGCCACGCCTACCGCCGGTACTCCAGTGCGCACTACCTACGGCAGTTCCCCACCGCGGCGATCGAGGCGTTCCTGCTGCGCGGCGCGTCGGACCTGCACAACGGCACCGACCTGGCCGGCGTCGGCCTGCAAGCGCACGGCGGGGCCATCGCCGACGTCGCGGATGCCGACGCGGCCTTCAGCCACCGCGGCACCATGTTCGAGTTCGGCGCCGGCTCCCGCTGGACCGAGCCGTCCGAAGACGACGTCCGGATGGCAGCCGCTCGCAGTGCCGGAGCCGCGCTCGACCCGTACGCCGACGGCGTCTACGTCAACTCGCTCGCCGCGGACGAGGGGCAACGCGGGGTACGCCGCGCATACCCGGCCGCCAAACTCGCCAGGCTCACCGCACTCAAGACGATCTGGGACCCGCACAACGTGTTCCACCTCAACCACAACATCCGACCGCACAGCCAGTAGCGCGGGAAGCCACCCCTGCCCAGCCGCGTTAGCATCCCAACCGGCTCCCCCGAACCGGGCTCGCGGTAGCCGGCGGCGTGTGCGCATCCGGTGGGCGGCGCCCCGACGTCCTGAGTGCCGTCGACACCGCCATCGGCGGTCGGGCTGGTGTCGCGCTCGGCTCGGAAGGTGGCGCGTACAGCCGGCGGGGTGAGCGGATGTTCCTGGTGCACCCATCTCCGGGTGCTTACGCCGTTAAGGCAGCATCATCGTCATGCAGACGGTTGTCGCGCTCCGGCGTTACCCGCTCAAGAGCGCCAGGGGTGAGGTTCTCAAAGCGGCCGATGTCGAGCCGACCGGCCTGCGCGGCGATCGGACATGGGCCTGTATCGACTCCCTGGACGGGACGGTCGGCAGTGCCAAACACCCCCGACGATGGGGTCGCCTGCTCGATGTCGGTACGACAATGCGGGACGACGGCCCGGAGACGATGTTGACGCTGCATGTCAACGGCACGTCGCTGCGAGCCGGAAGCGCCGCGGCAGATGCCGCCCTCAGCAAGCACCTGGGCCGGCCGGTGCGGCTGAGCCGGGAGCTGCCGCCCGACGCGAGGCTGCACCGGACGTTGCCTGACGAGGTCGGCATGGTGCCGGATTGGATGGGCGGCGCCCGGCCCGGTCAGGAAACGATCACGGCGATCGCGGGCGCGGGGCGGGTCGGCCGGTTCGTCGACTTCGGCGCCGTTCATATCGTGACCACTGGTGCGCTGTCCTTGCTGGGTGAACGCATGGGAGGTGGCAGTGTGGCCGCGCAGCGGTTTCGCCCGAACCTGGTCATCGACGCACCGCGTGACCCCGAACCGGGGCAGGAACTACGTCTGGGCGATGTCGTGCTCCGGGTGGTCCTGCCCACTCCGCGGTGCGTCATTCCCGGGCTCTCCCAGGCCGAGCTACCGGCCGACCTCGCAGTGCTGAGCGCCCTGGCCAGGCACTATCGCATCCCGGTGGCCGAGCTAGGGCGTGCGGCCTGCTTCGGGACCTATGCCGATGTTGTCCAGCCAGGCCGGCTCGGACTGGGGCAGCTCGTCCGCTGAGCCCGCACCTGGTCGTCGACGTCCGGGCCAACCAACGGCTCCTTGGCGCCTTGACCTCGCACACTCCCCTGCCGGGCGACAGAAAGAGCCGTCGAATGCTGCGCAGAACCGCGACCACTCTGACCTGTGGGAACGTGGAGCCGCAGGCAGGGGTGTGTGCAGTTGAGCTCCGTTCGATGCCGTTGGACGCAGTTCAAGGCCGTTCAAGGCACCCTCTGCTCCCAAACCTGCTCCCCTACCGACGCGGCGGTGCCGTTGCGCGACAGGCATCGGGAGCGCTGGCTCGCGGCCATCGAGGTACGAGGGATCGCGGCGTTGCGTTCGTCGACTCGGTGCGTCAGGTGCTGGGGCGGGACGGCTGACGCGACGAGCGGTCGGATCGTCGTGCTCCTCACTCACCGGTTCGGCGCGCCCGCAGGACCCTCCGATCGTCGCGCCACAGCGCGATCCGCTGGCGGCCCGCGTACAGCACGCCTATGGTCACCAGCACCGTGAGGAGACCGGTCCAGATCCAGAACCGGCCACCCACCCCGCCGGGTGGTTGTGCGTCGCGGATGCGTCCGCTGCGGATCACCTGGTCGGCGATGTCGACGGCGACCACCTGGTCCGGTGCGGTGAGTACGGTTCGTGGCGCGGTGGCGCCGGGCGTCAGTGCCAGCACCCGCACGGTTCGCACTGTCTGGTCGGTGCCGGACGGCTGGCCGGTCTGCTCCTGCAGTGGTGGGTCGGGGGCGAGGGGGTCCGGCTGGTAGGCCGCCACCAGCGCTGACCCGTCCGGCGTCCAGCCGAGCAGCCGGATGGAGACGACCCCGGGCACCGCGGGCAGGCGCAGTGGCCCGACGTCACGTCCGGTGGCGGGATCGACGTGGCGAAGCGTCCACTCGTCGGTGTCGGGACGGTGGGTGGTCAGGGTCAGCGCAGTGCCGTCGGGACTCCATGCGCCCTTGCCGGCCAGCGAGGTCTCGTCGGGCAGGGTGAACGAGGACTGCTCCCGGCCGTCCAGGTCGGTCACCGCGACGGTGCGGCCGTACTGGTAGGCGAGCCGGCCCGGCGCGGCGGCGACGACCGACCCGACGTGCGCCTCCTGGGCGCTGGCGGCCAGTCTGGTCCATCGCTGTCCGTCAACGGTCACCGCGCTCAGCACGGTGGTGTAGGTGGCGCCGTCGAACGCGACCGGCACGTCGTCGCGGACCACCAGCGAGTCGCCGTCGGCGGACCAGCCGGCCGGCGTGCTCCACACACTGCGGCCGACGGTCGACGCCAGCCGCCGGGTGCGGCCGGTGACCAGGTCGATGACGTCGACGCCCGGGTCGTCCTGGTCTCCGCGGCCGGGCCAGGTACCGGCCGTCCGGCGAGAGGTGCACCAACTCGCCCGCCAGCGACTCCCCGCCCATCCGCATGATCCGGTAGCGGTCGGAGTCCGCGTCGACCACGCCGACGACGTTCACGTCGTTCCAGCCGTGCAGACGCGGTGCCCGGCCGTCGAAGATGACCGACGCCGGACCGAGCCGGGGTCGGTCGGTGACGTGCAGCGTGCCGATCGGTGGCAGCGCGATCCGGTCGGGCAGCGCGGCGTCCCCGGCCGCGGCCGGGTCGAGGGCAGGGGTACGGGCCAGCGGCAGTGCCACGCCGGCCAACGCGAGCAGCGTCACGACTGCGGCGGCGGCGGCCAGCCGACGTCGACGGTCGCGGCGGGCGGTGGCGAGGGCCCGTTCGTACACCGGGTACGCCGGCACGCCCTCGGCGGTGGAACGGAGAGCGT
Organism: Micromonospora lupini str. Lupac 08; assembly: GCF_000297395.2. Taxonomy (GTDB): domain Bacteria; phylum Actinomycetota; class Actinomycetes; order Mycobacteriales; family Micromonosporaceae; genus Micromonospora; species Micromonospora lupini. The sequence goes on from NZ_HF570108.1 coordinate 4,903,764, forward strand.
CGCGGAGTCGGGCGGTCATTGGATGCTCCTCTGTGCGGCGACTTCCACCAGCTCGGGGGCGACCGATCGCAGCCGTCGCAGCCCGTCGTGACCGTGTCGCTTCACGGTGCCGACCGAGCAGCCCAGCACCTCAGCGACCTGCGCCTCGGTCAGATCCTCGTAGTAGCGCAACACGATCACCGCACGCTGACGGGGGGTGAGCTGGCGCAGCGCCGCGGTCAGCGTCAACCGGAGCGTCGTGGCGTCACTGTGATCGGCATCAACGCGTTCGGTGGGCTCCGCCTCCAGTCGCTCCACCAGCCGGCGACGGCGCCACCAGGAGACCTGCTGGTGGTACATGACCCGTCGCACGTAGGCCTCCGGGTTGCCGTCCCGGACGCGTCGCCAGTGCCGGTAGGTCCGGGCCAGGGCCGTCTGCACCAGGTCCTCGGCGAGCTGGTGGTCACCCGTGAGCAGATAGGCGGTCCGGGACAGAGCCGCCGAACGATGCACCACGAACTCGTGGAACGACTCGACCATGCCCACCCCCTCGCTCAGGAGAAACGCCTCCGGTCCGGCGGATGGTTGAGGTGACGCCCTATCCTCGCCACGGAGCGTACGGGGGGACCGTGATCGTGGAGCTGGCAGACGTCGATGCGGTGCTGTTCGGCATGGCGGCACCGGGTCCTCCGTCGCCTCGCTGGAAGGTCGGCAAAGGGCTGTCCGTCCGCCAGGTGCGAAGGATCCTGACCGCCGCAGCCGGTCATCGGCTCCACGCGCTCTACGTCGTAGCGGCGACGATGAGGTCTGCGGCGAGGCAGGCTGGTCGGCCTTCGCTGGTCGGATCTCGACCTGAGCGAGGGCACGCTACGGGTGCAGCAGACCGTCCAGCGGATTGCCGGGCAGCTTCACGTCCAGGCCACATCGTCCGCGACGACGACGGCACTGTCCGCGCCCGGATGAGGAGCATCTCGTACGACGCCATCCTGGCGATGATCATCGACGACATTCGACTCGTCTCGCGGCAGCAGCCCCGCGTCCAACGCCTGCTGGACGCCGTCGTCCACGACGTGGCCGCCGTCGCGCTTCCCGTCCACCACGCCGCGATCCGGCGTCGGCTAGCAACGCCGGCCGCTGACGACCTGCCCTGACACCCTTCAATTGACGTCGTTTCGCAGTTCACGTCCCGGGTCGGCACCCAACCGGCGGAACAGGTCGGGTTCACCCTCGCGACCAGCGCCCCACGGTGGAGACGCTCGTCGACGGCCTGCTCGTCGGAGTGGGCGTCACCCTCGGGAAGAGCCAGCGCGTCATCCTCACGATCGCACTCACCCTGGAGGTCATGTGCCTCGGTAGCGGGGTTGACCGGGGATCCGGATCACGTTTAGGTGAGGCGGTAGGTGTTGGCCCGGTCGGGGCTACCTCACTCGGAGGGTGAGCAGGGTGATCTCGCTCGGCGCGAAGATCCGGAATGGCGGACCCCAGAAACCGGTCCCTCGGCTCGTGTAGAGCTGGGTCTGGCCATGCCGGCTGAGGCCCTGCACGACCGGCTGGTCGAGCCGGACCAGGTAGTGGAACGGCCACATCTGGCCGCCGTGGGTGTGCCCGGACAGTTGCAGATCCACGCCGGCCGCGACCGCGTCGTCGATCTGCTTGGGCTGGTGCGCCAGCAGCAGCACGGGCAGCCGCGGGTCGGCGCCGGCGAGCGCCCCGGCGTGGTCGGCGCGGTGACCGGCGACGCCGGACGAGGCGGCGGTCAGGTCGTCCACCCCGGCGACGACGAGCCGGGCGCCGCCCCGCTCCACCACAAGGTGCCGGTTGTGCAGCGGCTCCCAGCCGAGGGTCCGCATGTGCTCGACCCAGCCCTCCGCCTCGCCGTAGTACTCGTGGTTGCCCGTCACGTACACCCGGGCCAGCCGCGCCTGGACGGCTCCCAGCGGCGCGGCCTGCGCCCGGCGCTGGTCGACCGTACCGTCGGCGATGTCGCCGGTGTGGCAGACGATGTCGGCAGCCAACCCGTTGACCACCTCGGTGGTCCGGGCGGACCAGCGGGCCCGGTTGATCGGTCCGTAGTGGGTGTCCGTCAGCAGCACCACCCGGACGCCGTCAAGACCGGCACCCAGCCGATCCACGGTGACGTCCACCCGCCGGACCCGAGGCACTCGCATCGCCTCGGCGTACCCCCAGACGGCCAGGACGACCGAGACGACCGCCGCACCGACCGCCACAGCCCGGGACCGCGCCGGATCGGCGACCCCCGCGGCTGCCAGCGGGAGCCGGGCCGCGTTGCCGATCAGCGCCCAGACGAACAGGATCCAGACCAGGCCAAGGAGTGTGTCCCCCGCCCGGGCCGCCGCGTCCAGCCGGCGGCGGCCGTGCCCGAGATACATCAGAACGGGGAACGCGACCAGCGCCACGACGAACACGCTCGTGCCGGCGGCCACGACCGGCGCCGGCCACCGGGCCGCCACCGTCAACGTCCACCAGGGCAGCCCGAACAGCAACGCCAGGAGCGCGACCAGCGTCGCCCCGGACACCAGCGGTCGCAGCGACCCTCGCGCCGGCCTCACCTGTACGGCATCGCCAGCAGCCATCGTCATCCTCCGTTCGGGTCCGTGCAGCATGACACGGTCCGGGCCGGATCGACCACGACGGAATCCGTGAAGGACCGCCCCCGTAGGGAATCGACCCGCGACCCGGGGGTGCCTCGTTTCGGGTGCGGTCAGCGGGTGGCGTGCGACGCCCCGGCCGAGAGTCTGCGCCTGATCCGCGCCCGCCGCGCAGGCGCGGCAGCACGGTGTCGGTTGCAGTCGTCGCGCCGGTGCTGTTGACGCTGATCCGGGCGGCCCACCCGGGGCGTGGGCAGGGTCGGTCTGTCCGGTGCCAGGACGGCGGCGTTGTAGACCAGGACGTCGGGTTCGGCGAGTTCGGCGATGGCGTTGGTGAGCCGAGAACAAACTCACCGGACTGGACCGCAACCATCCGGGCCCACACCGTTCGGGGACCGACCATCAACCTGCCCGAAGGCCCGACCCTGAGCACCATGCGCCGAAGCCCGCGCCACCACACGCCTGGCCAACCACAGCCAGTCCCACCACAAGCCAACAAACCCGCGCCGTTCCATCCAGTCCCCTCAACATGCGATCCGCAGGCCAACCGTCGACAGGAAGGACGATGGCTCCCCCGCAGCAGCGGACATGCCCAACCGCGTCACCTTCAGGCGGACAACCGACGACGCTCACACCATCGGCGGCTCGAGAGTCGCAGCGCCGACGGCGACGGACACGACGAGCTGTGCAGCGGCAAAGCTCGGGCCCTGGGAAGGACACTCGCAAGTACCTGTGGGATCTTCGCCCCAAAGGCGGACCGCGGGACAGAAATCGGAACGCTCCGCTCGGGCGCACCCTGAACGCCGATGCGGCCTCGAGGAGGAGGCAAACGCCACGCGAGCCGCTGCTCCCCATCCGCAACGGCCATACCCCGCAGTTATCGTGTCCGACGTGAGCCTCGCGGATTCTGTGATCGCCGCAGCCAGCACAGATTCGGGCAGCCTGGACGCGCGGGTGAATGTCCAGCTGATCGGGCGGGTGGATGAGTTCCGGGTGGGAAGGGCTGGACCGTGGGTATCGCGTGGCGCGAGTCGCCGAAAGAGCTGGTCGGGCTACTACGCCAACACGGCCTGACTCCGCACCGGGTGGACAACGTCGAGACGGCGTGGCAGGCGTTCCGCGAGTTCCTTGCCCAGCGGGTCGACGGCTTGGAGCCAGGGCCGGACAGCGACGCCGATGGCTTCATTGTTCAGTGGGGCCGGTACAGCTGGCACGGCCGGCTTCCCAGCCTGAGCTTCACCCGACAGTTCGCCGTTGACGTGCGAGGAACCTGGACCGAGAACGACTGGTACCAACCAGAGATCTGGCAGGTGAGCCTGGACTTGGTCTTCCCAGACGCACCCGCGCTCGCCGACCTAGACCGGCTCAACGTCCAGGACACCGGGTTCGACTTCAGTCCCTCCGGTCCGCAGCGAAACCATGCTACTGCTGAAGCGGAGTCGCAGGTCAAGCACCACCCGACATTGCAAGCACTTTGGGTGAGCACCCCCGTGCACAGCGCCGTCACGCTGGACCGCGCAGACTGATCACCAGAACGCCCCAGCCGGACCCGGCTCCGGTGGCCCGCGCGTTGCTCGAGTGCACGGCAATCGACAGTCACAGGTGGTCTCGTGGTAGCAGCCTCATCGCCAGGCGGCCGGCTGAACGATGTCCGGGCCGCCGGTGTGCGGCGTCGGGAGGTAGCCAGGGTAGGGCTGCGGCAGTGCCGCCACGCAGGCCGCGGAGCACGCGTTTACCAGCAACGGCAACACGTCGGTGGCGACCAGGCCGGAGATCCAGACTTGGCGAAGCTCACCGTCAACCGGCCCATCGCAGACGCTGCAGGTTCGCACCGCGTCGCAGCCCCAGACGTCTGGGTCGAGCGCGGCGAAGTCCGCCTCAACTGCACGGGTCGCTGGCTGCAGCCGTGGAAAAGGCGGACGGAACTTGAAGTTGCCATAGAGGACGCGCGTGCTCACCGTGCTGTCGGCTAATTTCGTGCATCTGGTCAGCTCATACGGATACCAATGCAGCCGGTGCGAGGTGTACGGCTCGAAGACCTCAAGGCTGGTCATGGAACCAATCTCGGGCGGGATGCGAACCAGATTCGTGCCATAGAGCACCAGACGTTTGACGGCGGTCAGCTTCGCGATCGTCGCCGGTAGCGTGACGATCTGCCGCCGTTCAGGCGCAGTCAGCTCCACGAACGGCGTGAACACCGTCCGCCCATCCGCTGCGGCCTCGTCGATCAGCGCCAGCAGATGCCGCCAACCCGCCGCCTCGGTGTCCTGACGGTCCGCATGGAAGACGACGTTGTTCGGCCGGGTCGCGACCGAGTGGCCGACGCAGCGGCAGTGGTCGCGGGCCGGACCGCCCGCATCGGGTCCGACCGCATCCGCAAAGCGATTGGGAACCAGCTGCGGCGTGATCTCGTTCGCGTCCACGCCGAGGACCCTATCGGCACCCATCAGCCACGTGCGTGCTGTCATCGGCTACGCCAGAGAGTCGACGACCAGAACCCACTCGTCGCCGAGCGCGCCGATGACGAGGTCGCCGCTCTCGAATCGCAGCAGGAGACCAGCACAGACCTCGTCAACGTCCTGGCCGACGATCACGGCACCGCCCGTGAGCCGGGCCCAATGAACCCGGACAACACATCCGGACGCCGCGCCGGGCCGCCCCTGGCCTCTCCGCACCTGTCCATCTCGTAGGAACGATAGGGACTCTCCTTCGCGAGCAGGAGTTCGTCGCCGCGACCGTGCAGACCGACCGGTATCGCGTTTTCTACGAGTAGCCAAGCGTGCAGCAGGCTCTCGGCGTCCGGATCACGCCGTCCCTCACACCAGTACCGGGCCTCCATCACGGCATCGAGCCGTCGACCCACCATGCTTTCAAGCCACGACGCGACCATCGCGGGGTGGCTGAAACCCACGTACGACGCCGGGTCTTCGACGCGCATGGCCTGCCATACGGCGCGGGCAGTGGCCTCGTAGACGTCGCCCACACTGGTGTCGACCTCACTGACGAAAAGACTGGTGACGGTTACCCTCGCCGCCGCAGAAAGTCCACGCAGCGCCCACCGAGCGCCCAGCTCAGCCTCCCGCCGGTGTTCGTCGACTGCGACGGCGCTCACCTCTACGGCGGAGCGGCTCGACACTGCGACTTGGACGGTGACCTCAGCGAATCGGGAGGGGCGATTCGTCTGCCGCAGCAGGCGGAAGGTCCTCACGGCTCTGATGGTTCCCGGTAGGTTCCGGCCTCGGCAGGTCGGGGGCCGAGCACACCGAGCGGGCTGGCGATCGGCGACCGGCCGGGCTGGCTGAAGGCCCAGCGCTACGTGATGGGCACCGTGCTCGGCGCGATGGCGGTGCGGATCGCCGCGGACCGGTCCCGCGCTGTGGTCACCGCCACGCCGTGATCAGCCGGCGGTCAGCCACCCCAGGGGCCTGGTGGAAGCGGAAGCGATCGAAGTGTTGGCGGGGTTCCGGGAGCGGTTCTACCGGTGCCTGAGCCGACGGGCGGATGCGTTGTTCGAGCTGACCGAGGCGCTGTTGTGCACTGACGGGCCGTCACAACCATTGTCGGGCTGTCTCTCGCTCCGGTGCATCCCCGTGGCCACGGCGCGTTGCATGACGGGACTTCTTCGCCGGGCCGGCGGGCGGCGTCCGCCGAAAACTCAGGAACGAACGATCCGGGTCAACGCCGCCAGCAGGCGCTCGAGCTCCCTGCGGTCGGCGTCGGACAGCTCACGGAGAATGGCCGCCTCGTTGGCCAGGTGCTGCTCGATGAGGCGGTCGGTCAACGCCACGCCGGCCGGGGTCAGCCCCACCACTCTGCCCCGAGCGTCGATGTCGGAGACCGAACGCGACACGAGGCCCCGGGTGACGAGCCGGTCGACTCGCTTTGTCACCGCCCCGGTGGTCACGAGCATCCGTTGGCTCAACTGCCCGGCCGTGAGCGTGTACGGCGCGCCTTCCCGGCGCAGTGCCGCCAGCACGTCGAACTCGCCGTTTCCCAGATCCACCTCGGCGAACGGCGGCCGCAGGGCCGTGTCGAGCACCTCGGCCAGCCACTGGATCCGCCCGATGATCAGCAACGGGTCGGGGTCGAGCTCGGGACGTTCACGACGCCACTGGGCGACGATGTCGCCGATGCGGTCCTCATTCATGCTTGCATCTTACCTTCCATGGAAGGTAACTTTCCTTCCATGGAAGATAACTTCGACCGCGCGTCGGTCCCGGTGGTCACGGCCTACGTGGATCCGTCCTGCCCGTTCGCCTGGATCACCTCCCGCTGGCTCATGGAAGTGGGGCGGCTGCGTCCGATCGACCTGCGGTTCGAGGTGATGAGCCTTTCGGTCCTCAACGAAGACCGCGAGCTGGAGCCCTGGTACCGCGCCTTCAACGACCGCGCGTGGGGGCCGGCGCGGGTGTGTGTGGCAGCCGCAGTGCACCACGGCCCGGCGGCCCTTGCCCGCCTCTACCCGGCGCTCGGCCGCCGCATTCACGACGAGGGCGACAAGGACTTCGCCACCGTCGTCCCGGCGGCCCTGGTCGAGGCAGGCCTGCCCGCCGACCTCGCCGATGCCTCCCACCGCAGCGACCTCGACCCGCAGATGCGCGCCGGCACCGCCAAGGCTCGGCAACTCGTCGGCGAGGACCTCGGTACCCCGACCGTCGTGGTCGACGGCGTCGCCTTCTTCGGCCCGGTGCTGACCTCCATCCCCCGCGGCGAGGAGGCCCTGCGGGTCTTCGACGGCGCCCGCCTGCTCGCTGGCTGCCGGGCCTTCTCCGAACTCAAGCGGGCCCGCTCCGATGGCCTCAGCTTCGCCTAGCCCGGCCGCGCTCACCGCGGTCCCTCGCCGGCGGCCGGCCACCACCCTGCTCCGGGCACAGCTTGTCACCGCCGTGGGCGACGGCTGCTTCTACGTGACCTTCGTCGTCTACCTGGTGCAGGTCGGCGACCTGAGACCGGCGCAGGTCGGCGGCCTGCTGACCGTCGCGTGGGGGGCCGGCTTCCTCCTCACCCATCCGCTCGGAGCCCTGGGCGACCGGATCGGACTGCGGCGGGTGACCATCCTGCTGTCCGTGGCCACCGCGGCCGCCCTGCTGACATTGGCGTCGGCACCGAAACCCTGGTTGGTCTCGTCCGCCTGCGTCGCGTACGCGATCGCCCAGAGCGGGGCCGGCGCGACCCGGCAGGCCCTGCTGGTCTCCCTGGTGCCGTCCACTCAACTGGTCACGGTGCGAGCAGGTATCCAGACCGCCGTCAACGCCGGCATCGGGCTCGGCGCCGCCTTCGGAGGGCTGGCGCTCCTCTCCGGTACGCCGACCGTCTACCGCGCCGCCCTGGTCGGTGACGCGGCGCTCTTCGTCGTGAGCGCGATCATGCTCACCCGGCTGCCGCCCGCCGCGCGGGCCCCGGTACGGACGGGCCGCGGATGGGACGCCCCGCGGGACACCCGCTACGTGGTGGTGGCAGCGCTCAACGCGGTGCTGTACCTGTACATGCCGATGCTCAGCGTGCTGCTACCCCTCTACCTGACCAGCCGCACGGCGGCGCCGCGCTGGATCGTGGCGGCGGTCTTCGTCGTCAATACCCTCGGCGTCCTCGGCTGGCAGCGCCGGACGGCCCGACGGGTGATCACCCTGGCCGAGGCGACCCGGGCCATCCGCCTCGCCGGCCTCGCCCTTTGCGCAGCCTGCGTGCTCTTCTGGACGGCGACCGCCACCACCGACCCTGCCGTCACCACGGGTCTCCTCCTCGCCGCAGTGGCCGTGCAGGTGGCCGGCGAGCTGCGACTGGCCGCCGGGTCGTGGTGCGTCGGATTCGCGTTGGCTGATCCCACCCGCCCGGGGCAGTGGCAGGGCGTGTATTCCAGCGGCGTCCCGCTCGCTCGGGCCGTCGGGCCGGCCGCCCTGACCACCCTGGTGATGGTCTGGTCCGGTCCGGGGTGGCTCGTTCTCGGGCTCGTCTTCCTGGCCACCGGGCTCACCACGACCCTCGCTGTCACCTGGGCCGCGCACCGCCGGCCCTTTCAGAGACTCGACCCGGGAGCCACATGACCACTTCGACACCGACCCTTCAGGAGAAGGCCCGGCGGCTGCGTACGCTGCACGACGAGTCGAGGATCCTCGTGCTTGTCAACGCGTGGGACGCTGCCTCGGCCCGTGCCGTGGCAGCCGTGCCGGGGTGCCACGCGATCGCGACGGCGAGCCACTCCATCGCGGCGGCCCACGGCTACGAGGACGGCGAACAGATCCCGGTCGAGCTCGCGCTCGCGGCCATCGCCCGCATCGCCGCCGCCGTGGATCTTCCGGTGACCGCCGATCTGGAGGGCGGCTACGGCGACGTGGCGGCGACGGTTCGCGCCGCGATCCGCGCCGGCGCCGTCGGCGGCAACATCGAGGACGCCATGCGGCCCGTCGACCAGGCAGTGCGGGCGGTACGCGCGGCGGTGGCCGCGGGCCGCGACGAGGGCGTGCCCTTCCTGCTCAACGCCCGCACGGACGCCTACCTCACCGGCCCGCCCGAGACCGCCCTCGCCGCCTCCGTCGAACGCGGCACCGCCTACCTCGCGGCCGGCGCCGACTGCGTCTTCGTGCCCGGCTGCAGCGACCCGCGCGACATCCGGAAACTCGTCGCCGCCTTCGGCCCGGGCCGTCTCAGCCTGCTGGGAATGCCCGCCCTGCCCGCGCCCGCCGAGTTGCAAGCACTTGGTGTCGCCCGGGTCTCCTACGGTCCGTACCCCCAGGCGGTGGACGCTGGATGCCCTCACCAGCAGAGCCGCGACGCTGCTCGCTGCAGCGCCCGACCGGCGGGCCAGCGACGCCCGCCCACGTCCGTGACCGACGGCACGCACCACCGCGCTATGTCGCCGCACCGGTCCTACCGAAGAGAAGGAACACCTGCCGCCATGACGTTCGACCTGAACACCCGCGACCGGTCGGCGACCGCCTCCGACACCTCCCTGCGCCAGGCCCGCAACTCCGCCGCCTTCTGGACGGCCGTCGGCCACGCCCGTGGTCACACCGTGATCCGGCGCCGCGGCTTCCTCGCGGTCGCCGGAGATGAGCGCGCGGGCCTGCGCATCCTGGTCCAGGAGCCCGACCTTGGTCGCGAGGAACTCGCGGAGCTGATCGACCTGGCCGGCCGGGCATCCGGCCCGATCGACGCGGAGGATCCGTTCAGCGCCACGGACCTGAGCAACCTCGACATGCACGGTCGGCAGATGCCGATCATGCTGCGTGCGCCCGGTGCGGTCGCCGAGGCGACGATGCAGGTGATCCCGGTACGGACCGAGGAGGACCTGCGCGCGGCCGAACAGGCCGTGATCGCGGCCTTCACACTGTCCAGGTTCGAGCCCTACCGGGCCGGTGAGATGTTTCCCGCGGCCCTGATCCACCAGCCAGGTGTCGACGTGTTCCTCGCCAGACTGGACGGCGAGGTCGCCGGGGCGTGCGTCACGACGGTGGAAGGCGGGTACGGCAGCCACTACTGGGTGGGAACGGCGCCGGCGTACCGCTCCCGGGGCGTGGGGCGCGCGATCATGCTCGGCTCCCTGGTGTCGATCACCGGCCTGCCGGTCACCCTGACCGCGTCCCGGCTGGGCAGGCCCCTGTACGAGTCCCTCGGCTTCCGGGTCACGGCGACCTCGACCTGGTGGTCGTCCCGATGACGCAAGCCCTCTCCGGCACTCCTCCGCCGGGGCGACCCCGCCGGCGTCGACGCGAGGACGTCGGACTCCCGCGCCGACAGCTCGATCTGCCGACTGTTGCGGAACACCCGCCGTCGAGCCGGGTCGAGCAGCAGGTCATCCGCGCGGAACTCCGCCGGCACGGGTCCGACGACCCCGGTGCGGCGCGAGCAGCCGAGCGAGGATCTCGTCGAGCGGGAACAGCTCGGCCAGGTAGTCAGGCCGCGGTTACCGCCGTCGTGCACGCCTACTGAGACGACGGCCTGACCGCCGAGACCGAGCGGCAGGCCCCACCGAGACATGAACGGAAGTTCGCCGATGCCGAGGATCACTCTGCGGCAGGGGCAGCTTCGCCAGCGGCTCGGGCGGTCGGACAGCCGACGGCACGGCTATCTACAACATCGACAACGACGCCAAGGGCGACTTCGTCCGGGAGCTGACCGGATCGCCGTCGATCGGCTGATCACGGACCGCCCCGCCGGCCTGGGCGCAGGCGCCCCCCGGCCGTGGCGTGGCCGGCCGCCAGGGAGGGGCACGACGATGACGGGTCGTGGATTCTACGACGCCAACGAGGTACTGGCGTTTCTGCTTGAGCTTGCCGCTTTGGCGGTGTTCGCCTGGTGGGGTTTCACCCGGGGCGCGCATGTCGTCGTACGGCTCGCCCTGGGCCTCGGTGCACCGCTGGCGGGTGCAGTGCTGTGGGGAATGCTCGCCGCGCCCAAAGCTGTACTGCAACTGCCGCTCCCTGCCGTGCTAGCAGTCAAGGCGGCGTTCTTCCTGACGGCTGCGCTGGCCTTGGCCAAGGTACGGAACCTCACCGTCGCCGCATTGTTGGCACTGCTCGTGGCGGTCAACCTCACCGTGGCAACGGTGGTCCGCTGATGCCGGTAGCGGCCCGGACGGCGGAAGCGGTCCGGGCGTGCAGGCCACGTCGGACGAGCCGTAGCCGCCAGGGTGGCTGCGGTGCTCACCAGTGCTTCTCGCCGGGGCGGGCGTACCGTCGATCGCTGGTGACCAACCTGCGCGAACCCGGCCGGATGGCCGCAGTACGCGGCGTGTTCACGTCGATGACGCCACATGGGACCGACCGGGCCGGCGCGGTCACGCAACCGGTGCTGGTGCTCGTGGGTGACAAGGACCGCGCCGCCTTCCGTTCCTGGCCCGACATTCGGCTGGGTACGTACCACAAGGGTCGGGGGTGGTGACCGTGCTCCGGGGACTCGGGCTGCTGCTGATCTTCCTGCTCGAACTCGCCGTGCTGACGATCGGTGCGCGCTGGGGCTGGATGCTGGATACGCCCACCGCCGTTCGGCTGCTCGCTGCCATCGCGGTGCCGCTGCTGCTCGCCGGGCTCTGGGGTGCCCTCGGCTCACCGAGGGCCCGGGTGCCGCTGCTCCCACCGGCCAAGCGCGCGGTCCAAGCCGGCTGGTTCGTGCTCGGCGGTGCGATGCTCGCCCTACTAGGACATCTGCGGCTCGGTCTCGCCCTGGTCGTCGTCTGGGTGACCGTCACCATCCTGCTGCGCCGCGACCCCTGACCCGCCCGGAAGCGCGGCAACGGCACGGCGCGCCGGCTACGCCGTCCCGGACGGCCTTCTCGACCAGGTTCGGCACGCTCCGGATAGGCGTACGGGTGCCCCTGGTAGCCACCGCGACCGAGGCCACGGCGGCTCGGCTCCGCCTTGGCCGAGGTCGAGCAGACCCAGCGTCCACCGGGCCCACGCCCGGCCGGCCGCCTTCGGTGCCGTCCAGCGCGGAGGCCACCAACTCCTTGCAGCGCGCCTCATCGCCGGCGACCGCAGCCAACACGACATCTCTTCGCTCCGTCGTAGCGAATGCTGGAAGATCGTGGCGCTTCTAGGGCCTGTTTCATAAGGGCGGTCGAGCCGAGGCGGAGTCCGGGCGGCGATCCGGCAAGGCGCGGTTTCGTTCGGATACCGGTGTTGTATCCGGACGAAACCGCAACGCCGCCGGTCGTCGTCCGGGCCCGCCGCAGGCCGGCCAGTCCTTATGAAACAGGCCCTAGCCCGTGTTTCATAAAGCTCGGAGGTACTGGTTGATGGCGGCGATGGTCAGGGTGGCTTCGTAGCGGACGGCCAGCTTGTCGTAGCGGGTGGCCATGGCGCGGTGTTGCTTGAGCTGGTTGATGCCGCACTCGACTGCGTGGCGTCGGCGGTAGGTTTCAGGACTGAAGGCGGGTGGCCGGCCGCCGCGGGAGCCTTTCGCGAGGCGGTGGGCGTCTTGGTCGCTCTTGCTCGGGATGCAGGCCTTGATTCCGCGTCGGCGCAGGTATGCGCGGTTGGCCTTGGACGTGTAGGCCCGGTCCGCCAAGATCTGCTGCGGGCGGGTCCGGGGCCTACCGGGCCCGGACCGGGTGACGCGGATACGGTCGAGGACCGTGGTGAATTGCGGGCTGTCACCGCGATGTCCGGCCGTGACGACGGTGGCCAGGACCTTGCGGCCCTGTTCACAGGCAAGATGAGTCTTGGTGGTCCACCCGCCCCGCGACCGGCCCAGCGCGTGATCGGCAGGCTCGGCATGGATCCCGCCGGGTGGTTCTTTCTGCCGATCGCCGTCACGACGGGCACCGGCGGCGTGTTGATGGGCGCGGCTGATCGTGGAGTCGACGCTGACGCTCCAGTCGATGCGCCCGGCCGCGTCGGCGGCGGCTTGGAGCCCGGCCAGGATGCGGGCCCAGGTGCCGTCACGTTGCCAGCGGCGGAACCATCGATACAGCGTTTGCCATGGGGCGTAGTTCGCGGGCACGTCGCGCCAGGGTGCACCGGTGCGTACCCGCCACCGTATGCCGTCGATGATCTGTCGTCTGGTCCACTTGCACGGTCTTCCCCGCGACGATTCCGCAGGCAGCAACGGGTGCAGGTGCTGCCACTGGATGTCGCTCAGGTCATGCCGCGCCGCCGCCGCTAGGCTGGCCACGAGGTCTCCGGTATTCAGGTTTGCTTGGTCGCTAACCCACTTACCGGAGACCTCTTCAGTTATCGATCACCGCCACGCCGTGACCTCACCCGGCCCACGCCCACTTACGAAACACGGCCTAGGCGTTGGCCGCAGGTATGAAGATCAGCGAGGCTTCCAGAGCTAGCGGTGTGAGTGCCCGATCGTTGCGGCACTACGAGGATGAGGGCTTGATCGTCTCTGGCCGTTTCAGCAATGGGTTTCGCGATTATTGTCAGTCAACGATTGATCGGGTGCTCGTCATCCGCTCGCTGCTGGAGTCCGGGCTGCCCGTGCGGTTGATCAGGGAAGTCCTGCCCCGCCTCACTGACGGCTCCGATGCTGGCGCCGAGGCGGCGTGCGCGGAGTTTCTGCACGAGGTTCAGAGCTATCGCGATCGGCTCGCTGCTCGCATCGCCATTCTGAGCGGTCAGCAGGCGGCACTCGACGCCTACCTGCGAGAGGCCCGGCGTATTGATCTCTGACCGGCACTTGACCTTGACGTAAGTGTCAGACTCCTATCTTCGGTGCATGGACATCAACGAGCAGCGGCACACGGCGGAGCAGACGGTACGAGCGCTGGTCCAGCGGTCGCACCGGGGGCCGAAGGATCTGACCCTCACGACCGATCATCCCCGCCCCACCCCTGGGCCCGGCGAGTACCTGGTCCGCGTCGGTGCCGCCGGGGTCAACTTCGCTGACGTCATGCAGACGCATGGAACCTATGGCGGAGGCCCGCAGGCACCCTATGTGGCGGGCTTTGAGGCCGCCGGCGAGATTGTGGGTGTCGGCCCGGACGTTGAGAGTCCGCTTCAACTCGGCACACACGTCGTCGGAGCCGGTCCGGGGGCCTTCGCGCAGTACATGACGATGCCGGCCGGGGGTGTGGTTCCGGTGCCGTCCGGCTGGAGCGACGCCGAAGCCCTCGGCCTGGTGCTGAACTGGGCCACCGCCTTGGCGGCACTGAAGCCGTTGGGGGAGATAAAGATGGGCGAGGTGGTGCTCGTACATGCCGCGGCCGGAGGCGTGGGCCAGGCCGCCGTTCGCCTCGCCCGCCACTACGGTGCGCGCGTGCTCGCCGCGGCGTCACCCGCGAAACACGACACCGTCAAGGCCCTCGGCGCCGACGATGTCCTGGACAGCCGACGCCCGGATCTGGCCGAGGAGATCACCCGCCTGACGGGCGGGGTCGATCTGGTCCTGGAATCGGTCGGACAGGCCACATTCAAGGTCAGCCTCTCGGTCACCAAACCCTTCACCGGACGAGTTGTCGTATTCGGTGCCGCTTCCGGCGACGCCACCCTGACCACACACGATCTGGTCTTCACCCACCAGGTCCAACTCAAAGGTCTGCACATCGGTGCGCTGGCGACCGCAGCCCCGTCCCTCTACCAGTCGGTGCTTGTCGAGATCGAGTCGCTCATCGCTCACGGCGTGTACCCGCCCGGTACCCCCCACCTGCATCCCCTCGCCGAGGGAGCATCGGTGCTGCAGCAACTCGAAGCGGGCCAGACCCGGGGCAAGCTCGCCCTCGATCCCTGGCGTTAGGAACGCCTGACGATCTCGCCGGCCGTTCGGCGGGTCGGTTATCACGACTAGCCCGTGTTTCATAAAGCGCGGAGGTACTGGTTGATGGCGGCGATGGTCAGGGTGGCTTCGTAGCGGACGGCCAGTTTGTCGTAGCGGGTGGCCATGGCGCGGTGTTGCTTGAGCTGGTTGATGCCGCACTCGACTGCGTGGCGCCGGCGGTAGGTCTCAGGGGTTGAAGGCGGGTGGCCGGCCGCCGCGGGAGCCTTTCGCGAGGCGGTGGGCGTCTTGGTCGCTCTTGCTCGGGATGCAGGCCTTGATTCCGCGTCGGCGCAGGTATGCGCGGTTGGCCTTGGACGTGTAGGCCCGGTCCGCCAAGATCTGCTGCGGGCGGGTCCGGGGCCTACCGGGCCCGGACCGGGTGACGCGGATACGGTCGAGGACCGTGCTGAATTGCGGGCTGTCGCCGCGGTGTCCGGCCGTGACGACGGTGGCCAGGACCTTGCGGCCCTGTTCGCAGGCGAGGTGAGTTTTGGTGGTCCATCCGCCTCGCGAGCGGCCCAGCGCGTGATCGGCAGGCTCGGCATGGATCCCGCCGGGTGGTTCTTTTTGCTGGTCGCCGTCACGGCGGGCGCCGGCTGCGTGTTGATGGGCGCGGCTGATCGTGGAGTCGACGCTGACGGTCCAGTCGATGCGCCCGGCAGTGTCGGCGGCGGCTTGGAGCCCGGCCAGGATGCGGGCCCAGGTGCCGTCACGTTGCCAGCGGCGGAACCATCGGTACAGCGTTTGCCATGGGGCGTAGTTCGCGGGCACGTCACGCCATGGCGCACCGGTGCGTACCCGCCACCGTATGCCGTCGATGATCTGTCGTCTGGTCCACTTGCACGGTCTTCCCCGCGACGATTCCGCAGGCAGCAACGGGTGCAGGTGCTGCCACTGGATGTCGCTCAGGTCATGCCGCGCCGCCGCCGCTAGGCTGGCCACGAGGTCTCCGGTATTCAGGTTTGCTTGGTCGCTAACCCACTTACCGGAGACCTCTTCAGTTATCGATCACCGCCACGCCGTGACCTCACCCGGCCCACGCCCACTTACGAAACACGGCCTAGGCGCGACTGGCCCCGAGGTTGCCGCTGACCAGCGAGGCGCAACGTCAGCGACGTCCGCTCGGCCGGTTGGCGGGCAGCAGTGCGAGGGCGGCCTGCTTGGCGTGGTGGCCAGCACCGGCCCGGTCGTGGTGGGCGGCGACCAGGGTTGCGCCCTCGACCAGCAGGAGCAGTTGTCGCCCGAGAGCGTCGGGGTCGGCTGCGCCGGCGCGCTCAGCGATCGCGGTCAGCAGGCCGAGGCGGCGGTCCAGATGGCGAGCGGTGACGGCCTGTACCGCCTCGACCTGGTGTTGAGCGGCGGCGTTCTGCATCGCGCAGCCACGGAAGGTGGGTTCCTCGTACCACCGTTGGAGTTCGTCGAAGACGGCGGCGAGCTGCTCGCGGGGATCGTCCCCGGCTGCGGCCGCGGCCCCGGCGATCCAGGCCGTCACCCGCTCGCTGCGGGCCTCCAGCACCGCCTGGATGAGACCGTCCTTGGTGCCGAAGTATCGGTAAACGGTTTCCTTCGACACGCCGACGCGGGCGCACAGTTCGGCGACGCCGATGCCGTCGAGGCCCCGCTCGTACAGCAGTGGGGCGGCGGCGTCGATGATGCCGGCGCGGGTGCGCTCCGGGTCGATCGTCGAACCCTTGGGAACTGGCATGGCAGAGATAGTACCGTACGGTTCTTTCTGCTGCTACCATCGCTCAGTTCGTACCGATCAGTTCGATGATGTGGAGGGCTCATGACGGCGACCGCGCCCGCGAGTGTGTGGCGCGCCGCACGGCTGGCCCTGGGCACCGCCGCCGCGCTCGGCCTGGCACGCTTCGCCTACGGGATGCTGCTGCCGGCCATGCGCGACGACCTGAACTGGACGCTGGCCGCTGCCGGCGGAATGGGGACAGCGAACGGGCTCGGCTACCTGCTGGGCGCGCTGCTGACGAACCGGTTGGTACGCCGAGTCGGTGCCGCCACCGCGTTCCGCGCTGCCATGGTGCTGACCGCCGCGTCGCTGGTGGCGACCGCGGTCAGCGGCGATTACCTTGTGCTGCTGGCTCTCCGAACGCTGTCCGGCGCGGCCGGAGCGGTGGTGTTCGTCGCGGGCAGCGTGATCGCGTCCCGCCTCGCCGCAGACGCCGCCTCGGCTACTCCCCTCACCGTCTACTTCGCCGGCGCTGGGCTGGGCATCGTGGTCAGCGGCTTGGCCGTACCCCTGCTCGGCGTGCACTGGCGGCTCGCCTGGGTGGCCCTGGGTGCTGCCGCCGCCGTAGCGACCGGGGTGAGCTGGACCGCGGCCAGCTCCGCCGGTGCCCGGCAACCCGAGGTCGGCCGCGCCCGACTCCGGCCACTCCTGCCCGCGGCCCTGGCTTACCTGCTGTTCGCCGCCGGCTACATCACATACATCACCTTCCTCTCCGCCTACCTGGTCGAACGGCACAGCTCCGTGTTGCAGGTGATGCTCACCTGGACGGTGCTCGGAACGGCGGTGGCGGCAGCGCCCGCCGTCTGGACCCGCCCGATCGCCAGGTGGCCCGGCACCCGCGCCCTGGCCATCCTGCTCGCCGTCCTGAGCGGCGGAGCGGCACTGGCGCTGACGTCATCCGCGACACCTGTCGTCCTGGCCTCCGCCCTCATTTACGGGGGGACCTTCATGGGCGTGCCGGCCGCGATCACCGCCCTCATCAGGGCTCACACTCCGAGCGCTGACTGGACCGCCACGCTCGCCGTCTTCACCGCAGTGTTCGCCGCCGGCCAGACCGCCGGTCCGTGGCTCGCCGGTCTGGTCGCCGACCACACCTCCACCGCGGCCACACTCGGGTGGACCGCTGTCCTGTGCGCCGCCGCAGCATTGAGCGCCCTCCTCGGACGACTCGCCACCCTGGACACCACCCTCAGAACCAACCGAAGGAGCAAGCCCGATGTCGAACTTTCTACTCGTCCCAGGGATGTGCCACGGTGGATGGTGCTTCGAGCACGTCACCCGGCGGCTGCGCGACCTGGGACACACCGTCCACCCGCTGACGTTGACCGGCGTGAGTGAACGCAGCCACCTGCTGCACGGCACGGTCAACCTCGACACGCACATCCAGGACGTGGTCGCCCTCCTCGAAGGCGAGAACCTGCACGACACGGTGCTGGTCGGGCACAGCTACGCCGGGATGGTCATCACCGGCGCCGCCGACCGGGCACCGGACCGGATCGACTCGCTGGTCTACCTCGACGCCGTGGTACCCACCGACGGCGACTCCTGCTGGTCACTGGTGTCCGACCAGGAGCGGAGGTGGTATCTGGAGGTGGATGAGACCGGCTCCGCGTCCCGAACACTGCCGTTCTTCGACGCCCGGGCGACGCCGCACCCGCTCGCCTCGGTGCTCCAGCCACTCCGACTCACCGGCGACCCAGGACAGGTCCGCCGCCGGGACTACGTCTACGCCGCCGGGTGGGCCGACCAGTCCCCGTTCACCACGATCTACCAGAAGCTCAGCGCGGAGCCCGGCTGGACCACCCATGCTCTTGCCGGCGGACACAACCTCATGGGTGACACACCGGAGGAGCTGACGAAGATCTTGTCCGACGTTGCCGCGTCCCGCTGAGCACGCATCCGGTGACCCACTCCGGAAGGTCGCGCCGGTCACGACGTCGACGTGCAGCGTGAGGCCCGGTGTCCAGCCCAAGGCCCGCAGCAGCGCACGAGCGGTGACGCGGCCGGCGGCGTCGGGTCGGCCCACGTCGAACAGCACGCCATCACTCGTGCGGGCGGAGGGCGCGGACAATGTCGGCAGCGGTGCCGGCTCCGGCGACGCGACCGGCCGTGGGGTGAGTACGAGAGCCTCGGCGAGCTGCTCGTCGGGCCGGCGAGAGCGCGGCCTGCCGGGGCTCACCTCTAGATCAGGCAAGTACGGCTGGAGTACTAGCGCCGCCGGACAGCGTGCCCAGCGGTCAGTGCCCGCTGGGGTCCGAACGAACTCGTGCCAGTGCCTGGGACAGTCGCTCGATCTGGCCCGTCGCACGGACGCCCTGCACCCCCTGCAGGATCACGGCTGCTTCGGCCTGGTGCTGCTCGACGCGCCTGGTGTCACCCTGCCGAGCGTACGACAGGGCCAGCCCTTCGTGGCAGGTGGCGGCCCACAGGTGACTCGGTCCGACCGACGCCACGTACACATCGAGCGCTTTGCGGCAGGCCTGCATTGCCTCCACGGCGTCGGCGGTTTGGGCGAGCGCAATGCCGATCCAGGACATGCTGTACGCGTAGCGGGGATGGTGCTCCCCGTACAGGACCTCGTAGGTTTCCAACGCGCGACGGTGGCAGGCGAGCGCTTCCTCATGTCGGCCCTGTCCCTGGAGCGCCTCGCCCAGTCCGTCGTACGCCTAAGCGACGCGGGGGTCATGCGGGTCGGCGTAGAGGTTGTGGATGTCAAGCACCTCGCGATGAGCTGCCTCCGCGTCGGCATACCGACCGAGGCCGCTTAGCGCGTGACCCTCGGCGTTCCGGGTCGCCGCCACCGGTGGGCTGGACGTACCGAGGACAAGGGTGCGGATCCTCTTTGCCTCGGTGTACGCCTTCAGTGCTTCGTCGAAGTGGCCGAGCCCGCGCAGCGCATGGCCGATGCCGTCGTACGCGTGGGAAACCTTCAGGTCCTCGCAGCCAGGGCGTGCCCGCGGAGGTCCATCGCGTCCGCGAGTCGACGCCGCCACCGTGTTCGGCTCGACGCCCGTTCCATCGCCATGGTCATCAGCTGCTCGACAGCCCGGAACCTTCGACGCGCTGCCAGGAAGTGTCCCGCCCGGTTCATGACCTCAAGCAACGCGTCGGAGGTCGAGCGGTCGTCGGAGTGCTCGACGAGCGCGAGGACGTGTGGCAGATACCGCTCGCACTCCGCCCAGCACGCGTCGGACTCCACGTTATTCGGGAACACCTGGGCGAGCGAACTCGCGACGCGCCCAGCAACTTTGCGGTAAGTCCTCGGCGACATCTCGGATCGGGTCATCGCCTGCACAAGCCGATGCACGGAGACGCTGCTGTCGGAGCGGTTCACCAGCGAGTACGCCCGCAACGTCGTAACAGCGTCGTCTGCTTTGTCGGACGCCGATCCGCCGCGCGACGAGAGGGTCAGACGGCGGCTCGCGGCGAGGGACAGTAGGTCGAGGGATATGTCCTGGGGAGCGAGGAATGCTGCGGCCGACAGCATGTCGACGGCGGCACGGGAGCGTCGGCGGGCGGCCTCGACCGACATCGACCAGGTGCCGGCGGCGGTGTACCCCCGCAGTCGCTTGTGCGTCCGCCGCAGCTCGTTGGAGCGGTCACGCAAGCTTTTTGAGGCGACCGCCGCAGGTTCACCCACCACGACGGTCACCGCCAACCCCGATGGCCTGGCCGAATTGACCCAGAGCGCCGTGCCGATTCGCAAACGTATCGACGGCTAGTGGAAGGACCTTGGTCAGCCCTTGACGGAGGGCCGAGGCGTTAACGGATGGTGAAGGTCAGCGGGTTCGAGATGCCGAGGCCGCCGTGGGAATCGTGGACCCGCACGGTGAAGGTGGACGACGTGCCGGCCGACAGGGCCGTCTGGAACTGGTAGCGCTGTCCGCTGTTGGTCGGCGTCACGGCCAGCCGGGTTGCGCCGAGGTAAAGCTCCACCCGGCTGACGAGGTCCCCGGGATCGGTGTCGGCGACGTCGGCGACCAGCGTGACGGTCGTCGGCTCGAGGAAGTAGGTCTGCCCGCCGGGGGTGCTCAACGCCACCGCCGGCGGGTGGTTGGTGCCGGTGGACGCCGGCGTCACCACCGTGACCAGCAACGGCGGCGCAGCGCCAGACAGCGACTGGTCGGTGCCGGCCGAGACGTACAGCACGAAGGTGGTGCTGGTGCCGGGCTCCCCGATGGGTGGTGTCCACAGCGCCTCGTACCGGTCACCGGTCGTCCTCACCCCCCGGGCCGCCGTGACGCCGTCCACCTGGAACGACACCGAGGTGATGCCGTGTCCGCCTCCCACGGTCGCGGTCGCCGCCAGCAGGACGGTTCCCGGCGTGGTGTACACCGCGCCGGCGGTCGGGCTGAGCCAGGTGACGATCGCCGGGTAGTCAGCGACCGGCGGTGTGGTCGTCCGGGTCGGCGTCACGCTGGGCAGGACGCCGCCGGTGCACGTGACGCCGTTGAGCGTGAACGACGCCGGTATGGGGTTGCTGCCCGACCAGGCGCCAACGAAACCGATGTTCGCGGAGCCATCGGTGCCCAGGGTCGCGTTCCAGCCCAGATTGGTCGCGCTGACCTGCTGGCCCGCCTGGGCCCAGGTGGCGCTCCAGGTTTGCGTGAGCCGCTGGTCGACTGCAGGGAACGCGAACCGCAGCGTCCACCCGTTGACCAGGTCACCCAAGTTGGTGACCGCGATGTCAGCGTGGAAGCCACCGGTCCACTGGCTGGTGACGACGTAGTTCACCCGACACCCGGCCGCCGCGTTCGCCGCACTGGCGTGTGAGATCGCGGCCGTCATCGCGACCATGGCAACAGCGATGGCGGCCACAGCAGTCAGCGACTTCCGCATGGCACACCTCGCCGAAGATAGTTAAACGTCTATGAATATGTCGACTGTCCTGCTGCTCCGCCTTCCTGTCAAGGCACGCACGGCAGTCCTGCCGCCGGCAGGACAAGGACAGCCTGCCCATGGCTGATCGGCAGCGGCCACAGCGCCGAGCAGGCAGAAGAGTGGATAGCGCAGCTTCCCACCTGGACCGCGACTGACCGCCAGGTCCTGGACGACTTCGCGTCAAAGAACGCAACGAAGTGGGCGGCCAAGTCCCAGAACAAGCAACGCCCGACGAGGTCCTTCTCGACGTCGACGACGTCGCGCTCGGTCACACCGGTGTCATGCGCTGGAACCCGCGGGACAAGTGGGTCATCTCCAAAGGGACCACCCACCCACCGATCATCGAAGAGACCACCTTCGAACAGGCGCAGACACTGCTCGCACGACACGCGCCAAGTGAGGCAATGGCGGGCTGAAGGCTATACATGGCGGGCCATCGCTGCCTGCGCCGACGACGCGTGGGGCACCGACTCCCACGGCAACCAACTGTTCGGCGAAGACCTGTGCCTGGAGAGTGCGCGGCTGCTCGGCGAGAATCCGAACGCCGACCCCTGGAACTGATCGCCCGTCCGTCTTCGCGGCTTCTTCGCGGCGCGGCCTGAGGGCAGCATGCGCCCTTGCGCCTGGCAGCGGCGGCGGACCCGGCCGTCGCTGCAGGCCGACGTCCGGGACTGTGGTCGGCCGGCATGTTGCGTCCGCAGCACGACAGCTTCGATGCCGGACCACGGCACCACCGCAAGTGACCACAAGCGCGTCCAGCAATGGCCGCTCCGCGCCTGGTAACCCGTCGACTACAGGGTCACCGCGACAGCCGAAGGCGATGTCGACCTCGAGGCCTACACGCCCCGCAGAAGGTCACCCGCGATGTGATGGCCGTTACAGCGGATGCACCGACTCGTCGCTGTCGACGGCGGTGGCGGCCCAGGAGGCGAGAAGAGCCAGCGCCTGGGCGGTCGGTGAGGCCGGCTCGGCGGCGTAGATGGTCAGGGTGAGGTCCGGCTCGGCGCGCAGGTCCATGCTCTCGTACGCCAGGGTGAGCTCGCCGACGACGTGGTGGTGGAACTTCTTGGTGCCGGTGCCGTGGGTGCGCACGTTGTGGGCGCCCCAGCGGCGGCGGAAGTCGTCGCTGCGGGTGGACAACTCGCCGACCAGGTCGTGTAGGCCCTTGTCGTGTGGGTCCTTGCCGGCTGCGGTGCGCAGGTTCGCGACGGTCATGTCGGCGGCAAGGTTCCAGTCGGGGTAGAAGCGGCGGGCGGCGCTGTCGAGGAAGGTGAACCGGCCGAAGTTGGGCACGTTCGCCGGGTCGATGTAGAGGTCGCTGTACATGGCTCGGCCGAGGTGGTTGGCGGCGAGCAGGTCCTGCCGGTTGTTGACCAGGATCGCCGGGGTGGTGATGGCGTCGAGCGACCATTGCAGGCTGGGCCGGGCGGTCCACTGCTTCGGTCGGCGGCTCGGCCGCAGCAGCGCGTTGCTGCCGTTCGCCTCCTGTGCGAGGCGGAGCAGGTGGGTCCGTTCGGCGTCGTCGAGCTGCAGTGCCCGGGCGATGGCGTCCAGCACGCTGGCGGAGACACCGGCCAGCTGACCGCGTTCGAGTTTCGCGTAGTACTCGACGCTCATCCCGGCCAGCGCGGCAACCTCACTGCGCCGTAGCCCTGGCACCCGTCGCTGCCCGGAGGTCGGGATCCCGGCCTGCTCCGGGGTGATCTTGGCGCGGCGGGTGGTGAGGAACTCGCGTGCTTCGACTCGGTTGTCCACGACTTCGACGATACGACGGGCCGCGGAGAGGTGCGATGTACTGCTGGTACACCCATCGTCAGGGCCTTTTCCGGGTGCGGCGTGCGAGATCTGCTTGATGCATGACCGCGGTATCAACCACCCGGATGGACGAGACGTCCCCGCTCACGTCCGCCACCGAAGCCAGTGTCGTTCCCGACCCGGTACGCCGTCAGGCCCGGATCACCTCCGCCCTGGTCGCGACCGTGATCCTCCTGACCGCGATCGCCCCGCTGGCGACCGACATGTACGTGCCAGCGTTCCCCCGCGTCGCCGGGGACCTGTCGGCGTCCGCGACGCAGGTGCAGCTCACCCTGACCACGTTCTTCGTCGGGATGGCGTTGGGCCAGTTGATCGGCGGGCCGGTCTCCGACCAGCGCGGCCGGCGCCGGCCGCTGATCGCCGCGATCGTGATGATGAGCGTTGCCTCGGTCGTCTGTGCTCTCGCCCCGTCCATCGGCGTGATGATGGTCGCCCGGCTGGTGCAGGGCTTCAGTGGCGGCTGGGCGATGGTGATCGGCCGGGCGGTGATCGTCGACCTGGCGGCCGGCGCGCGGCTGGTTCGCCTGCTGAACGTGATCGCCGGTGTCGGCGGCGTCGCCCCGATCGCCGGTCCGCTGCTGGGCGCGGTCATCCTGCAGATGTCGCACTGGCGGGTGTCGTTCTGGGTCGTCGCGGCCCTGGGTGTGGTGATGACGCTGGCGGTGCTGCTCGCCGTGCCGGAGTCGCTGCCGTTCGATCGCCGCCACGGTGGTGGCCTGCGGGCGTTCGCCGTTGCCGGGCGGCAGGTCCTCGCTCAGCGCCGTTACGTCGGGTACCTGCTGGTCAGCGGTTCAGCGATGGGTGCGCTGTTTGCGTATGTCGCCACCTCCGCGTTCGTGTTGCAGTCGATGAATGGAATGTCGCCCATCGCGTACTCGGTCGACTTCGCCGTCAATGCCGGCGGCATGACGGTGGCGGCTCTGATCGCCGCACGGCTGGCCGGGCGGGTCGCCACCCGCAAGGTCATTCTCGTCGGGCAGGCCGCGGCCCTCGCCGCGGGTGTGGCGATGCTCGTCGGCGCGCTGTGGCTCGGCACACCGATGCTGCTCGCGGTGGTCTGCTTCTTCGTGCTGATGAGCGCCCAAGGCCTCATCGGCCCCAACGGCGGCGCGCTCGCCTCTGCGGAGGTGCCCGAGCATCCCGGGACCGGTTCGGCGATTCTCGGGTTCGTCCAGTGGGTCGCCGCCGGGATCATCGCCCCGATCGCCGGGCTCGGCGGCGAGCACACCGCTGTGCCGATGGCACTGCTCATGGTCGCCGGCGCGGCGCTCTCGATGATCGGCCTGCTCGTGCTGGCCCGCCCGGAAAAGACGGCGGCGGCGGGCGCCGCAACAGCAGGTAACGGTGTCCTGCACCACAGCGCGCCCTGAACTCCAGGGCCGTACCGGACCCTTCCTTGCCGGCCTGATCGGCTGGAGCAGCGCCCCCGCTTGTGTAAGGGGTACTGGCAGTACACCCATTGGCAGAGACTCGCAGCGCCGCCGCACCTGTGGTGAGGTGCAGGTAGGTCAGCATCACGTCACCGGAGGACATCATCTTCACCGTCAACGCCATCGCCGCGCCTTCTGCCACCGAACCGCTCGTGCGTACCACTATCGAGCGGCGGGACCTGGGCCCGCGCGATGTTCTCATCGAAATCCGCTACGCCGGCATCTGCCACTCCGACATCCACACCGTGCGCGGCGACTGGGGCAGCGTTCCCTACCCGCTCACCGTTGGCCACGAAATCGTCGGCCGGATCACCGAGGTCGGCGCCGACGTCACCCGCCACGCCGTCGGCGACCGCGCTGGTGTGGGCTGCATGGTCAACTCGTGTCGCGAGTGCGAGAACTGCCGCACCGGAAACGAGCAGTACTGCCTCAAGGGCAACACCCAGACGTACGCGGGCGTCGACCGGGACGGCACCGTGACCCAGGGCGGGTACTCGACCCACGTCGTCGTGGACGAGGACTTCGTGCTGCGGGTGCCGGAAAGCATCCCGTACGAGGCGGCCGCGCCGATGCTGTGCGCGGGCATCACCACCTATTCTCCGTTGGCGCACTGGAACGCTGGCCCCGGCAAGAAGGTCGCCGTGGTGGGCCTCGGTGGTCTGGGCCACATGGCTGTCAAGATCGCCGCGGCGATGGGCGCTGAGGTGACCGTGCTGTCGCAGACGCTGGGCAAGAAGGACGACGGCCTGCGCTTCGGCGCCGAGCACTACTACGCCACCAAGGACCCGGCGACGTTCGAGGCGCTCAAGAACAGCTTCGACCTGATCATCAACACGGTCAGCGCACCCATCGACATGGCCAGCTACCTCGGTCTGCTGCGTCTGGACGGCACGCTTGTCAGCGTGGGCGCCCCGCCGGAGCCGCTGCCGGTGCCGGTGTTCGCGTTGTTCGGCAATCGACGCTCGTTTGCCGGCTCCAGCATCGGCAGCATCGCCGAGACGCAGGAGATGCTGGACTTCTGCGCCGAGCGCGGCATCGCTCCCGAGGTCGAAGTCATCGGCGCCGAGGCCGTCAACGACGCGTACGAGCGGGTCCTCGCCTCGGACGTGCGCTACCGGTTCGTCATCGACATCGACACCCTGCGCTGACCTTCTCTGTTGTGCGCCAGGGCCCGTCGAACGGCGGACCCTGGCGGAGTCAGGCCGCGGCGACCACAACAGGAAGGTACTCGGCGACAGTCGGCACGGCAGGCCGGTTACTGCCGGTGAGGTCGGCGGCGGTAAGGCCGAGATGCTTGAGCATCGTTCGGGGGCTCTCACTGGATGTGCGGCTGATCGTCAAGGGCTTCAAACCCTCACCTGACGACGCGGGTTGAGCGATTGTTCGGAATAGGGTGGTGGGTCAACGGGGACCGACCTGGCGCAGGTACCTCGGTACCTGCGCCAGGTTGGTCCGCACCCGGACTACCGGCTCACACGCGCTGGAGGGTGAAGCGCTGGTTGGCACCGCCGCCCGGGGTCCACTGCGAGATGCGGGCGCCGTCGGCGGTCGACGCGTTGAACACGTCCATCGCCAGGCCGCTCTGGCGGTTGACCAGGCTCACCGTGCCGCCGCCCTGGTCCACCACGCGCCACTGCTGGCTCGCGGCGTTGGAATCGGGTTGCTGGCTGATGTCGGCGCTGGTGCTCGAACTCGCGACCTGCAACACCAGGCCGCTGTGCCGCGCCCGAATCCGGTAGTAACCGCTACCCGAGTCGACGAAGTCGAACTGCTGGTTGAGCCCGCTGGACACCGACCACTGGATCAGCAGCGCGCCGGCCGCGGTGGACGCGCCGTTGATGTCCGCAGCCTTGCCGCTGTGCTGGGCCACCAGCCGGTAGTACACGCCGGTCTGCGGACCGCTGCCGCCGCCCGCCGTCTCCACCGGTCGCCGGGACAGCGCCAGGGCTTGGCCGACATCCGGCAGGGGCCGCAGCCGGTAGGTGTAGGAGTAGTCCCGGTTGGCGAACAGCTTGTACTGGTCCAGAGTCTGCGCGCCCCAGCTGTCGTTGCCGCCGACACCCATCTGGCGGTGGTTGAGCCGCAGCACGACCTCCGACCGCCGCGTCAACTGGTAGTCGTGCCGGGCACCGGTCGACAGGTCCTCCGGGGTGTAGTGCGACGCGTTCACCTCCAGCAGCGGTTCGCCGAACGCGAGCAGGCCACGGCCGCTGCCGTTGACCAGCGCTACCCACCGCACGTCGGTCTTGTTGCCGTTCTCCTGCGGCCGGATGTAACCGGTCCACTGCCCCGAGACGGTCGAGGAGTACACACCGACGTCGGACCCGCTGTTGCGGTCCCAGTGGTTCTCCTCCGGCCCACGGCCGTAGTAGCGCACCTGCTCCAGGTCCGCGGGCAGGAACAGGATCGTGCCCACCTCTGGGATGTACGGCAGGCTGGTCGCCCCGGGGTGCAGGGTGTTGTCCACCTTGATCTCCCCGTTGCCGTACACCGTGTACGTCGTGGTGTACGTCGACGTGGTGCTGGTCGGCAGGGTGCCGGTGACCGCGATCCGGACGGCGCGGTCCGACGGCTTGCTGACGGAGAACCCGGTCACTTTCCGGTCCAGGCCGGCACGCCGCCAGGTGCCGTTGCGGCTGGGCTGGCCGTTGCCCCGGTCGTTGTCGGTGGGCGCGCGCCAGAAGTTCGGCACCGGGCCGGAGTTGACCAGCCGCACGCCCATCGCGTCGAACGAGCTGATCGTGCCGGTCGCCTTGGCGAAGACGACGGTGAAGTCCGTGCCCGCGACGGTGACGCGGTCACTGGCCTCGGTGACCGTCAACGCCGGCACGTCCGCCATCGGCGTCGGCACGAGGGGCGGGCTGGAGAAGTTCACCGGGAGCTGTTGCCGCGCCACCTCGTACCCCGCGTCGGCCCAGGCCGTGGTGGTCGTAAGTGTGAACGACAGTTCGAGGAAGTACTCCTCCCCCGGCGCCGGGGCGGTCGGCCGCTGCACGGGCAGCTGCACGGTCTTGCTCGTCAACGGGGCGATGTCGAGCTGCGCGGCGGTGAGGGCTCCACTTTGGACGACCGTGCCGTCGGCGACCAGCGCCCACCGGCCGGTGAACTCGTTGACGTTGGTGAACAGGTACTCGTTGGTGATCTTGATGACCCCGCTGGTGACGTCCGCGCCCGCCGAGACGTTGATCGCCTGGTAGATCCGCTTGACCTCGGCCGCCTTGCCGGACGGCCGCCGGTCCGCGGTGACGATGCCGTTGGCACAGAAGTTGCCGTCGTTGGGGTTGTCACCCCAGTCGCCGCCGTACGCGAGGTAGGTCCCGCTGCTGCCCGACGGGATCGGCCGGCGCAGGCCCTGGTCGACGAAGTCCCAGATGTACCCGCCTTGCAGGACCGGATAGCGCCGGACGATGTCCCAGTACTCCTTGAAGTTGCCGGTGGAGTTGCCCATCGAGTGCGCGTACTCGATCATCACGTACGGGCGGGTGTCGGAGGTGTCCCTGCCGCGGCTCTCGACCGTCGACGGGCTCTCGTACATCCGGGACCGGATGTCGCTGACCTCGCGCCGGTTGTCGCCCTCGTACTGGATGATCCGGGTCGGGTCGGCCGAGCGGATCGCGTTGCGCATCGCCACGAAGTTGCTGCCGCCGCCCGCCTCGTTGCCGAGCGACCAGATGACGACCGACGGGTGGTTCTTGTCGCGGTGCACCATCTGGACGGCCCGGTCCACGACGGCCGCGGTCCATGCCGAGTTGGAGCCGGGGTAGCTGCCCGACACGCCGTGGGTCTCCAGGTTGGCCTCGTCCATGACGTAGAGGCCGTACTCGTCGGCGAGGTCGTACCACACCGCGTTGTTGGGGTAGTGCGAGGTCCGGACGGCGTTGATGTTGAGCCGCTTCATCAGCTTGATGTCGGTGACCATGTCCTCGCGGGTCAACGCCTGCCCGCGGTCGGGGTTCGTCTCGTGCCGGTTGGTGCCGCGCAACGACACGGGCTGACCGTTGATCCGCATCAGGCCGCCCGAGATCGTGAACTCGCGGAAGCCGACCCGTGCCGACGCGGTCTGGGTGACCGCGCCGGACGGGTCGCGCAGTTGCAGCACGGCGGTGTAGAGGTTCGGGTGCTCGGCCGACCAGAGCTTCGGGCCCTGGACGGCCTGGGAACCCTGCGCCGTCGCGTCCTGCCCGACCGGCACCGCGCCCACGTTCACCGGTACCCGCAGGGGCGATGGCCAGACGGCCTGCCGGTTGGCGTCGTAGAGCTGGACCTCCACCGAGTACGTCCCCGACTGCTGCGCGCCGCGGTTGCGCACCGCGACCTTCACCGCCAGGTCGGCGTTGGTGTAGTTGTTCCGCAACGGGGTGGTGAGCGTGAAGTCGCGCAGGTGCACCGCGGGCGCCGAGTACAGGAAGACCGGCCGGAAGATCCCGGACAGCCGGATCATGTCCTGGTCCTCCATCCAGTCCCCGTCCGGGAACCGGTAGACCTCGACCGCGACCAGGTTGGAGCCGGCCCGGACGTAGTCGGTGACGTCGAACTCGGCCGGCGTATACGAGCCCTCGCGGTACCCGACCTTCGTTCCGTTGACCCACAGGTAGAACCCGGACTTGACGCCCTCGAAGTGCAGGTGGACCCGCCGCCCCTGCCAGGCGGCCGGGAGGTCGAACTGCCGGCGGTACTGGCCGACCGGATTGAACCGCGTCGGCGCGAACGGCGGCTGGGCGTTCTCGTTCTGCCCGTTGGCGCCCCACCAGGGGTAGGTGTAGTTGGTGTAGATCGGGAAGTCGTAGCCGTGCTGCTGCCAGTTGGCGGGCACCGGGATGGTCTGCCAGGCGGTGTCGTTGACGTCGGTGCGGTAGAAGTTCAGGTCACGGTCGGCTGGCTTGGCGACGTGCTTGAACCGCCACGTCCCGGTGAGGTCGAGCCGGTACGGCGACGTGGTGCGGTCAGCGTCCAGCGCCTGCTGGAGGTCGGCGTACGGCATGGAGGTCGAGTGCGGTGGCTCCGAGTTGACCTCGAAGATCCCGATGTTGTTGTTCCACTCCGGGTAACCATTGGGCGGGTCCACCCACGCGGCCGCGACTTCGGGTGCCGCGCCGGGCGCGCCCGACGCGATCCCGCCCGGCAGGGCCACGGCCCCCAGAGCGGCGAGCCCCCCGCCGAGAACGGTACGCCGGCGGATAGATCGTCCTTGGTCCTGCGGGTCGGTCATGAGCGTCTCCCGTGAGTGCGTGGAAGTGTGGTGGCGGCGTTTTCGCGGTGTCGCGTCTACGGGAATACGCCGATCACCGGACCCCTCGTCACTATCCGCCGGGCCCGCCAAAGCGGAGATGTCCGACATGGACTCATTCGCCGGCGTCATGCCTGCGAAGCAGGACCTTGATCGGTGAGCAATCCTGTTCGCGAACCGATTCGACAGCACGATAAGCAGGGTCGATTCGTAGTGTCAAGCGAAGCTTGTCCATGGCTTGCGACGAATGAAGAGCGCAAAACCGGAAGATTTCCAGGCCCCAACCGGGTGCTCCACCGCGCGATGACCTGCTATTCCGCTTCCGTGGTGTCCGACGGGTAGCGGCGGACTCGACTGCTGGGCTGTGACCGGCGACGGGGTGCCATGACGCGACTGGCGAGGCCGGATGAAAGCCCTCCGACGCCGCGCAGCGTGGACGTCGCGCAGCTGGCCGGCGGGTCCTAGTACTGCAACGGCAGTAGGCGAATCGAGTTCGACTCGTGTTCGTTGGTCCGACTGTGACGGATGTTGATGTCGATCGTTGGCATGGAGAGTTGGACCGGCTGCATGCCCGGATCGGGCCCAGGTTTCGGCGGTCGGAGCCGCGGCTGCGGGTCCGTCAGTACCTGTGTGGGCTGGTCTCTGGTCTGGGTCGTAAGAACGGCTGGACCTTGGCTGAGCAGGCCGGGGATGCGTCGCCGGACGGGATGCAAAGGTTGTTGCGGTGGGCGGACTGGGACGTCGACGCGGTCCGCGACGATGTGCGGGACTACGTGGTCGAGCACCTCGGCGACCCGGCCGGAGTGCTGATCGTCGACGACACCGGGTTCCTGAAGAAGGGCACCCGGTCGGCCGGAGTGCAGCGTCAGTATTCCGGCACCGCCGGGCG
>NZ_HF570108.1:4934635-5327195 GCF_000297395.2 Micromonospora lupini str. Lupac 08
GGAACGCACCGACCTGGCAGTCTCCGTCCGCCCGGCCGGTGCCGGAAGTACTGACGCTGCACTCCGGCGACCGGGTGCCCTTCTTCAGGAACCCGGTGTCGTCGACGATCAGCACTCCGGCCGGGTCGCCGAGGTGCTCGACCACGTAGTCCCGCACATCGTCGCGGACCGCGTCGACGTCCCAGTCCGCCCACCGCAACAACCTTTGCATCCCGTCCGGCGACGCATCCCCGGCCTGCTCAGCCAAGGTCCAGCCGTTCTTACGACCCAGACCAGAGACCAGCCCACACAGGTACTGACGGACCCGCAGCCGCGGCTCCGACCGCCGAAACCTGGGCCCGATCCGGGCATGCAGCCGGTCCAACTCTCCATGCCAACGATCGACATCAACATCCGTCACAGTCGGACCAACGAACACGAGTCGAACTCGATTCGCCTACTGCCGTTGCAGTACTAGGCCGTGTCTTCAAAGGTTCATAACCATTGGAGTAGCGCGGCGATGGTGACGGTGGCCCGGTATGACGTTGCTGTCTTGTCGTATCGGGTGGCCAAGCTGCGGCACTGCTTGAGCCGGTTGAAGCACCGTTCGACGACGTTGCGCCGCTTGTAGGGCTGCTTGTCGAACGCTGGTGGCCGGCCGCCGCGGCTGCCTCGCCGGCGGCGGTTGGCCTGCTGATCAGCGCGTTCGGGGATCGTGTGTGGGATGCCTCGTCGGCGTAGGCCGGCGCGGATGGCCTTGGAGCTGTAGCCCTTGTCGGCGATGACGTGCTCCGGGCGGACGCGGGGCCGGCCGGGGCCTGAACGCTCGACACGGATGCGGGTGAGGACCTGGGTGAAGCGGGTGCAGTCGTTGACGTTGCCGCCGGAGAGCACGAAGGCCAGGGGCCGACCCAGGCCGTCGCAGGCGAGGTGAATCTTGGTGGTCAGTCCACCTCGAGATCGGCCGAGGGCGTGATCTTGTGGTTCGTCCGTTTCTCGGCGCCCCCTTTAGCGCCTGCAGCGTGCTGGTGGGCTCGCACGATGGTCGAGTCGACCGACACCAGCCAGTCGATGTCACCGGCCGCGTCCGCGTCGGCCTGCACTCCGGCCAGCATCCGCTCGAACGTCCCGTCCAGGGCCCACCTGCGGAAACGGGTGTAGATCGACTGCCAGGACCCGTAACGGGCGGGCACGTCCCGCCACGCTGCCCCGGCCCGGACCTTCCACACGATCCCGTTGAGCACCCGCCGGTCATCGACCCGCGGCCGACCACCCGTCACCGCCGACGGCAGATACCTGGACAGGGCTTCCCACTCGACGTCAGACAACTCGTAGCGACGACCCACGCGCTACATCATCCGATACCAAGATCCTTTGAAGACACTGCCTAGTGCCCCGCCATGCGGCCTTGAACGGGTAATCCGGATGGCGGATCTTGGAGTTGGTGGCGTATCCGGTTCTTCGGTTGGGCGCGCTGGTTGTGCCAGCGGACATAGTCGCTGATGGCCCCGTCCTACTCAGCGTGGGTGCGATGGTCGGTGCCGTTGAGGGCGAAGTAGCGCAGGGCGGCGAACTCGGCTTCGATCCAGTTCAGCCAGGAGCTGCAAGTCGTCAGGAACACCAACTCAACGTCATTGGCCTGGCACCAGGCGTGATCGCTCACGCCATCCAGGGATCGAATTCGATTGAGGGCTACCAGGTATCCGTGGACGACGCTGCCGCGGCTGTCGCCGGTGACGAGCTGGTGGAGACGAACCCGCAGATCTGGGAGGTCATCACCGGCTACCGGGATGCCCTGACCTACGTGCAACAACTCGCCCGCTCACGCGAGTTCACCTGGCAGCACATGCTGCTCAACACACTGCACTTCATGATGCTCCGCCATGACCTCAGCAAATGGCCGGGCCGCTACCGTCCAGGAGACATCCACATCGACGAGGCGCACACCGGCCGACGCGTCTACACCGGGCCGGACGCCGACGATGTTCCGTCGCTGATCTCCGAGCTGATCGATTGGCTGGCCGACGGCGAACCGGAGACCCCGCTGCTCGTCCGGGCCTCCATGGCCCACCTGAACCTGGTCAAAATCCACCCGTGGCGGGACGGAAACGGCCGAATGTCGCGCTGCCTGCACACCCTCGTACTCGCCCGCGACGGCGTCCTCGCCCCGGAGTTCTCCTCGATCGAGGAGTGGCTCGGCGTCGGCCGAAACACCTACGCCTACTACGACGCGCCCGGCGAGGTAGGCGGCACAAACTGGCAGCCGGACAACGACACCAGCAGGTGGATCCGATTCTGCTTCAGCGCCCACCACCAACAAGCCCAACTGGTCCGGCAACGCCTCGACCAAGCAGCGCATCTCTGGGAACTGCTCGACACCTGGGTCCGACGTCACGGCCTGCCGGAGCGGGTGGTCAGCGCCCTACACCTCGCCGCGACCGGCGGCCGAGTGCGCCGCACCCTTTATCAACGCGACGAGAACCTCACCGACGACCAAGCAACCCGCGACCTACGCGCCCTCGTCCCGGGAGACATGCTCGAACAACACGGCGAGACCCGCGGCAGGTTCTACCTCACCTCGCCGACACTGCGCGACCTCGCCGCCCCCGCGCTACACCCAAAGGAAATCATCGACCCATACCGACAGTGACGCGCAGGCCCCGGCACTGCCACTCTCCGACGGTCAACGCGCTGCGGACAGACCAAATTGGGCCCATCCACCAGGCAAACCAGACTCATGACATTTGAGCCTAGATAGGCACAATAGGACACTCAATCTGTCCTATTTATCGTGATTTTCCACGAAATTTGGTGTCCGAGGGGGGACTTGAACCCCCACGCCCTATACGGGCACTAGCACCTCAAGCTAGCGCGTCTGCCATTCCGCCACCCGGACCTGCTCGTTCAGCCTACCTTGCCGCCCAGATGATCTTTCCATCCGAGGTCGGCACGGCGAGCCGCACGGGGAGTTACTGTACACGGCAGTCGTGGATCATGCACATCGCCTACCGTGCCCCGCCGGCTCGCCCTCCCGCCGCTGCTCACACCCGTCACCGAAGGTCACCGAAGCGGGATCGGGTGTAGGCCCGGGTAGCGTCGGCGGCCCGGTGACGGCAGCATTGCCCTGTGTCCCATCCCTCTCCTCTGGCCGCCGTCCAGCAACAGGCCCTCGCACTACGCACCGCGGGCGACCTCAACACTGCCCGGCAGCTGCTCGCGGACGCCGTCGGGTCCGCCCGTCCGCCGTACGGCGAGGACCATCCCGAGATGCTGCACACCGCGCACCTGCTGGCCCGCCTGCACCGCGAGGCGGACGACCCGCTTGCCGCCCGCCGGGTGCTGGAGGAGGCCTTCGCGGCGGGCGAGCGGCGCTGGGACCACTCCGAGTCGACGATGCTCGCGCTCGCCTTCGAACTGGCCGAGGTCGCCGAGGAGTTGGGCAACAGGCACGAGGCCCGCCGCAACTACACGCGCGTGGCCAGCGCCGGGCCCGCCGTGCTCGGTGAGCACCACCCGGTGGTACGCAGGGCCCGTGACTACCTCGGCGAGGCCAGCCCCGGCCCGAACCGGCCGGACGTCGGGTCGTCGACGTCCACCTCCGGAACGTTGACGGAGAGCTCGGGGGCGTTGACCGGCCCGACGCTGTCCCTGGCGACCATTGCCGCGATGCGGCCGGTGGCGGGCGACCCTCCGGCGCCCGCGTCGCCCTGGGCCCCGTCGCCTCCCTCGACTCCCGCCCAGCCGGTGCCGCCCACGCCCGCCGTGTCGCCGGCACCGGCCACCCCCGTCCGTCCGGCACCGTCCGCGCCCGCCACGTCACCGGCGTCGGCCACCCTCGATCGTCCGGTGCCGCCGCGCCAGCGGGCCGAGCAGCAGCCGGCGGCGTCGCCTCGGCCACCGGTCGCGCCAGCGCCCCGAGCGGCCGGCCGGCCGACGTCGCCCGTCCGGGAGCAGCCACCACCCGCACCGCCGCGTCAGCGCACGGGTGATCAACCGATCCAGCCGGTCCCCGAGACGCCGCCTTCGGCGCCGACGGCCGCGTACCCGGCCCACCCGCCGGCCGCCGCACGGCCCTCCGCCGCGCCGGCGGCACCCCCACCGCCGGTTCCGGCTCCGCGGTGGGCCGACCCGACCATTCAGGTACGGCAGATCGAGCCCCTGCTGGCCGAGGAGGCCGCCCGGATCGCCGCGACCGGGTCGAGCGGGCCCACCGGCACGACGGACGGGCCGGGGCACTCCGGGGCACTCCCGACGACTCCGGGCGCAGCCCCCTCCCGCGCGGCGAGCGGGCCGCCCCTGCACCACGCGGTCGGCGCGACGCCCGCCGCGCCGCAGCCGGTCTCCGCACCGCCCGTGCAAGCCGGCCCAGTCACCGCACCGGCCGGGGGTCCTTCCCGTCCGGTGTCGGCCCCGCCCGAGCACGGCCAACCCGTCTCCCGACCGCCGGACCGGTCCCACGCTGCCTCCGGGCCCCCGGCGGCCTACACCCAGCCGGTGTCCGGACCACCCGGCTACGGCCCGCCCGTCTCCGCGCCACCCGTCCACACGTTTCCCGTGTCGGGACCACCAGCACCGACGTTCCCGGTGTCGGGGCCACCTACCCACCACTACCCCGTGTCCGGGCCACCCGGTTACGGCCCGCCCGTCTCCGGACCGCCCGGACACCCCCACCCCGTCTCCGGACCACCAGCGGACGGCCAGCCGGTCTCCGGACCACCCGGACACTCCTACCCTGTCTCCGGACCACCAGCGCCGACGTTCCCGGTGTCCGGGCCACCCGCCCACCACTACCCCGTGTCCGGACCACCCGCCCACCACTACCCCGTGTCCGGACCACCCGGCTACAGCCAGCCCGTCTCCGCGCCGCCGGTGAGCGCGCCGCCCTGGGGACTGACCGCCCCGCCCTGGAGCAGCAGCGCGCCCCCGCATCCGCTGCCCACGGCCGGCGGCGACACCACCGATCCGACCAGGGCGGACATCGGGGAGACCACACCGGACGGGGAGACCACACCGGACGGCTCGGCCACGCCGATCAGCGCGGCCATCGTGGTCGACCCCTCCACCGCGGGTGGCGAGAGCATGCCGATCGTCAGCTCGACGATGTCCACCGGGCAGGGCGAGCCGTCGGGGTTCGCGTCCGCGTCGACGGAGGTGTTCCCGGCCGTCGGGCCGGCGCCGGCCCCACCGCAGGACACGACGGCGGGGCCCGCCGCGCCCGTGACCTACCTGCCGCCGGCCACCCCCACGCACCCGCCCGCCGCGCAGTACGCGGCCAGTCAGCAGTACCCGGGACAGCCCTATCAGCAGAGCCACGAGGTGTACCCGGGGCAGCGCTACCAGCAGGACACCTACTCCGCCGCGTACGCCGATGAGGGTGGTTCGGCAGGCCGCAGCCGGGCGACCCTGATCGGTACGGCGGTGGCGGCCGGGGTTGCCCTGGTCGCGGTCGCCGGCCTGGGCGCGGTGGTGCTGAACCGCGACGACGCGCCGCCGCCACCCGGCGCCACCGTGGCGGCGACACCGTCGGCGAGCGGCCCCCCTCCCGGGGACCTGAAGCTCCGCGACGACCTCGTGACGATCACTCTGACCTGGACGGACCCGTCCGGGGGCGCGGTGCCGTTCATGGTCGCGGGCGGACGGGCCGGTCTCGCGCTCGGGGTGATGGCCACTGTCGAACCGGGGCGCACCAGCCACACGGTCAACGGGCTCAGCTCCCGGGTGGACTACTGCTTCACCGTGCTGGCGGTCTACTCCACGGACAGCTTCGCGACCTCCGGCCAGGTCTGCACGAACCGGGAACGGTCCACGCCGCCGAGCTGACACAGTCGGGTTCGCGATCGTCGAGGTGAGCTGGGCGTCCACTGCGCACGCTCGGTATCCACAGGGGTGACCGTGCGGGTTCCCCCGTTCCCGGCCGGGCCATATGATGGCACCCGGCTCAGGGGAGGGGTCGCCGCGAGGCGTACGCCACCTGCCACGACTCAGGGAAGGCAGCCGGCTGTGGCCAGCATCGACGACGCCGAGCGGACCGACGCCCCCCGTTCCCGGTCCCGACTGCGCGGCGGGCTGGTGACGGTCGGCACGGTCACCGCGCTGCTGGCCGCCATGGGGCTGACCGTCCTGGGGCTGGGGGCGGCGGACAACGCGGTCGCCAACTACGACGCGAGTTCCTGGCTGTGGAGCGCGGTGCGCAGCGAGCTGGCCCGGGTCAACGGGGTCACCGCCCGGGTGGACACCCGCACCGAGGTTCCCGGCGCCCGCCGCCACCCGATGCAGGTCGCCCAGACCGATCGGCTGCTGATCCTGCGCGATCTGCAGACCGGGCAGATCAGCTCACTGGACCTGGCCACCCTGCAGCTCACCGCGACCACGCCGACCACCCCCGGTCTGGGTGTGAGCGTCGCCCTGCACGAGGACGCGGCGTTCGTCGTCGACGCCGTGCAGGGCATCGTGCGGCAGCTCGACCCGCGGTCGTTGAGCCCGGTCGGCGAGCCGGTGCGCTATCCCCCGGGCATCACCGGCGGCACCTTCGACGGTGAGGGCCGCCTCTGGATCGCGGTGCCCAGCGAGGGCACCGTCTCGGCGGTCACCGCCGCGAAGCTGCCGTCCGCACCGGCCTCAGCCGCCGCGCCGGCCGGGGGCGGGCTCAGCCCGGAGCGGGTCGAGACGTACGACGTGGCCGACGCCAGCCACGAGCTGGTGATCTCCACGCTGGACGACGGGGTGGCGGTGCTCGACCGCACGGCCGCCCGGCTGGTGCGGGTGCAGCGCGGTGAGGTCCGTCCGACGCCGTTGACGCTTCCCGGCCGTGCGGCGATGCCGACCCGCACCTCCGGACCGCGGGTGCCGGTGACGGTGCCGGCCGAGCGGCGGGTGTTGGTGGTGGGTGACACCGGCGAGGAGCGGGCGTTCACGGTGCCGGGCAGCGGCGACCGGCTGAGCCCGGCGGTGGCCTGGGCCGACCGGTTCTACTGCGCCGACGAGGCGACCGGCACCATCTACTCCTTCGACGCGGGCGGCCAGTTGGTCGACACCATCAAGGGCCGGGCGAACGGGCCACTGGAGATGGAGGTTCGGGAGAACCACCTCTTCATCAACTCGCCCGACTCGGCGACGGCCCGGGTGGTGGACGACAAGCACCAGGTGCGCGAGGTCGACAAGTACGCCAACGACGTGCTGGGCGGTGACCCGCCGCCTGCTCCCCCGCCGCCGCCCCCGCCGAAGAAGCCCCGGGTGGGCAAGCCGAGCGCGCCGCGCAGCGTCACCGCCGCCGCCGGTAACGCCCAGGCCCGGGTGAGCTGGCGGCCGGCCGCCGCGAACGGCGCCGAGATCACCAAGTACGTCGTGCAGGGAGCCGACCAGCGCCTGGAGGTGGGCGCCAACCAGCGTTCGGTGGAGGTCAAGGGGCTTACCAACGGCGAGACGTACCGTTTCGCGGTGCACGCCGTCAACGCCAAGGGTGACGGCCCGGCACGGAGCAGCAACCCGGTGACCCCGACCGCCGCGGTGCCCGACCCGCCGGCCAGCGTCACGGCGCAGGAACGGCCGGACGGCACGGTGGTGGTGAAGTGGCCGGCCGCGAACGGGCAGGGCAACAAGATCGCCAAGTACGCGGTGACGGCCACGTCGGCGGGGACGAACGCGCCGGCCGGCGAGTCGACGAAGACGGAGCTGGTGGTGCCGGCCGGCGAGTTGGAGTTCGGCACCCAGTACGCGTTCACAGTGGTGGCGGTCAACGACAAGGGGGCCGGTTCGGCGGCGTCGCCGGTCAGCAACACGGTGGTGCCGTTCGCGGCGCCCGGTCGGCCGCTCGACCTGCAGGCCGGTACGGTCGCCGACCAGCCGGGCGCGGTCACGGTGCAGTGGTCGCCGGCCGAGGCGAACGGTCGGCCGGTGACGAAGTACCAGGTGGACGTCGGTGGCAGGACCAGCGAGGTGACCGAGACCCGCACCACCGTCACCGGGCTGGGCAACGGCCAGAACGTCACGGTGAAGGTGAAGGCGGTGAACGAGGCCGGGCCGGGCCCGGAGGCCACCGCCACGGCCCGTACGGTCGCGGCGCCGCAGGTCACGGTGACCGGCTCGTCGGCGACCGCCACGTCGGCGACTGTCACGTTCACCGTGGACGCGGGCGGCGGGAGGGCCACCTGCTCGCTGAGCACGTCGGGTGAGCCGGCGAAGGCCGGGGCGTGCTCCAGCATCACGATGACGGGGCTGACGCCGGGCACGTCGTACTCGTTCACGGTGACGGCGAGCAACGCGGCCGGCAAGGGCACCGCGACGAAGGCTCAGCCGACCGACGCCCTGTACGGCGTCGCGACCTGCCGCAACGGCGCCTCGGGGCCCGAGTCGACCTACTGCGACCGGGACGTGAGCGGCCGCAACGGCAACGAGATCTTCTCGGTCACCCGGCAGGACAACGACAAGCAGGTGGGCTGGGCGAAGCCGGGCACGCGGCTGAAGGCGTACTGCAAGAAGTCCGGCGAAGAGGTCTACGCCTACATCTACAACAACGACAAGCGCAGCACCTGGTGGGTGCAGGTCGAGTACAGCGGGAAGAACTACATCCCCTGGGCCTGGCTCAACCTGGAGGGCGGCGACAACATCAACGTCCTGCCGACCTGCTGAACCACCAGCCGAGGAGCACCGCCGACCGTGAACATCCACGAGCCGCTCACCCAGCCGGAGGTGCAGGGCTTCGCCGCCCTGGCCGCCCGGCTGGCCGAGAACGTCAACGCGGTGGTGCTCGGCAAGCCGCAGGTGGTCCGGCTGGCGCTGACCGCGCTCTTCGCCCAGGGTCACGTGCTGCTGGAGGACGTGCCGGGGGTCGGTAAGACGACCCTGGCGCGGGCCATCGCCGCGACGGTGAAGGGTCAGTGGCGGCGCATCCAGTTCACGCCCGACCTGCTGCCCTCGGACGTGTCCGGTGTGACCATCTTCAACCAGGCGAGCAGGGACTTCGAGTTCCATCCGGGGCCGGTGTTCGCCAACATCGTGATCGCCGACGAGATCAACCGGGCGTCGCCGAAGACCCAGTCGGCGCTGCTGGAGGTGATGGAGGAGCACACGGTCACCGTGGACGGGGTGCGGCACCCGGTGCCGGCGCCGTTCCTGGTGGTCGCCACGCAGAACCCGGTGGAGATGGACGGCACCTACCGACTGCCCGAGGCGCAGCTCGACCGGTTCCTGGTGAAGCTGTCCGTCGGCTACCCGGACGAGGCGGTCGAGGTGGAGGTGCTGCGCGGCGCGACGGTCCGCTCACCCGAGGCGCTCGCCCCGGTCACCGACACCGCGACCGTCGGGGAGATGGTCCGGATGGCCCGCCGGGTGCACATCGCCGAGCCGCTCTACGCGTACGCGGTCCGGCTGGCCGCCGCCACCCGCACCCATCCGCAGGTACGCGTCGGGGTCAGTCCCCGGGGCGTGATCGCGTTGACCCGGGCGGCGTGCTCGTACGCGCTTATCGACGGTCGGGGCTGGATCATGCCGGAGGATCTGAAGGCGCTCGCCGAACCGGTGTTCGCGCACCGGCTGCTGCTCACCCCGGACGCGCAGGTGCGCGGGGTGACCCCGGCGGAGGTGCTGCGCCAGGCGATCGCCTCGGTGCCGGTGCCGTTGCCGTCGGGGCAGCCGGCCCCGGTGCAGGGCTGACCGGCAGCAGCGCCATGGGGATCACCGCCCGCGGGGTCGGGCTGCTCGTCGCCGCTGTCGTCCTGCTCGGCCTGGGGTTCCGCTTCGCGTACCCCGAGTTGACGTTGCTCGGCGCGGCGGCCGGCGCGGCGGTCGGCTACGCGGCGCTGACCGCGGCCTGGCGGCCCCGCCTGCTGGTCAGCCGCCGGGCGGACCCGGACCGGGTGGCGCGCGGGGAGCCGGCGAGCATGACGCTCACCGTCCGCAACGCCGGCCGGCTGCGGTCGGCGAACCTGCTGGCAGAGGACCGGTGCGGCAGCCGCGCGGTGCCGGTGCCGCTGCTGCGCCTGCGGCCCGGTCGGGACAGCGAGGTCCGCTACGACGTGCCGACCGTCCGTCGGGGGGTCGTGCCGGTGGGTCCGCTGCGGGTGACCCGGCGCGACCCGTTGGGTCTGGTGGCGGTGGCCCGCCCGTACGGGGAGACGGCGCCGGTCTGGGTGCACCCTCGGATCCATCCGCTGACGGCGGTGCCCACCGGCGCGGGGCGCAGCCTCGACGGCCGGGTGGACGGGGTGCCGCACGGGTCGATCACGTTCAATTCGCTGCGGGAGTACGTGGTGGGTGACGACCTGCGTCGGGTGCACTGGCGCACGAGCGCCCGGGTCGGTGAGCTGATGGTGCGCGAGAACGTGGACACCAGCCTGCCCCGCCTGGTCGTCCTCCTGGACAACCGCGCCGCCGCACACCCGCAGCGGGTGGACGGGGTGGCCGAGTCGTTCGAGTCCGCGTGCGAGGCGGCGGCGTCTGTCGTCACCGCCGCGCACCGCGCGGACCTGCCGGTGCTGATGCTGCTGGTCGGCCCGGAGCTGGTCGAGGGCGGGTCGGCGGGGGACGCCGGGATGCCGCCGCTGGACCGGCTCGCCGCCGCCGAACTGTCCGGCGAGGACGACGCGCTGCAAGGGGTCACCACCCGGCTGCGTCAGGACCGGCTCGGCGACACGCTGATCTTCCTGACCGGCCCCGGCGGGCGGGACGGGTTGGGGCACGTCGGCGCGCTGCGCGGCGCGTACCCTTCGGTGCTGGTCGGGGTGTTCGGGGCGGCCGAGCCGACGCCGGCGGGCACGGCCGGCCTGGTGGTGGTGGACGCGGTGGACGGCGCGCAGTTCGCCGCCGAGTGGGACGGGGTACGCCGGTGGTGACGGGCGTCGAGCCGCAGCGTGCGCCGGACGTGGCGGCGACGGACCCGCGGCGGACGACGTCGCGGGCCGGCGGCGCGACCGGGCGGGTGGTACGCGCGCTGCGGGCGGCCGTGGTGCCGCTGGCGCTGATCGCGCTCACCGCGCTCGCCGGGGTGGTGCTCGGCCGGGTGTACGCGGGCGACCTGCTGACCCGGCTGGTCATCGGCGCGGCGGTGGGCTCGGTGCTGGTGAGCGTGGCCGCCCGACGGCTGCCGTCCTGGCTTGTCGCACCGGTGTCGATGGCGGCGTTGGCCGGGTGGACGCTGTGGTCGTTGCGGCTGGCCGCCGACCGCGCCGACCTGCCGGGCAGCCTGTTGGAGGTGAGCGCGGACGCGGCGCGCAACGGCATTCCGCGGCTGCTCACCGCGATGATCCCGGTGGAGCCCACACCGGACACGGTGCTGGTCCCGGTGGTGGCGGCGTGGCTGGCCGGTCTGGCCGGGGCGGAGGTGGCGCTGCGCACCGGCCGGGTGCTGCTCGGCTACCTGCCGGCGGCGGGGCTCTACGCCGCGGCCCTCTACGTGGTCGGCCCGAACGCCGCACCGGCGATCGGGACGACTGTGGCCTTCGTCGCGGTCGCGGCGGTCGGGCTGGCCGCGCCGTCGGGTGCGTCGCCGGCCGGCGGTGACCCGACGGCCGGTCTCGCCCCGGGGATGCGCGCGGCGGTGCGACTTCGGCTGGCGACGTCGGCGACGCTCGGCGTGGCCCTGGTGATCGGTCTGGTCGCGCTGCTCGGTCCGGTGGTCGCCGGTCAGGTCGACGGGCGGCCGGTGGACCCGCGCCGGTACGTGGAGCCACCGCAGGTGCAGACGCTCGACGAGAACCCGTTGATCCGGATCTCCGGGTGGGCACTGCACCCGGAGCAGAAGCTCCTCGACGTG
Source organism: Micromonospora lupini str. Lupac 08 (assembly GCF_000297395.2). Taxonomy (GTDB): domain Bacteria; phylum Actinomycetota; class Actinomycetes; order Mycobacteriales; family Micromonosporaceae; genus Micromonospora; species Micromonospora lupini. The sequence continues at coordinate 4,946,364 of NZ_HF570108.1, forward strand.
CGCACGGTGGGCGTCGCCCCACCGGCCGGCGGCGCGGACGACCCGACGGCGACCGGCGCTGCGGACGATCCGACGTCGGCCCCACCCGTACGGATCCGGTTGGCGGTGCTCAGCGACTACGACGGGATCACCTGGCGGGTCGGTGCGACCTACCGCAACGCGGGGCGGATCCTGCCGGCCACCGCCGCGGCCCGGGACAGCACCGTAGAGACCGTTCGGCAGGAGATCACCGTGGCGGAGCTGAGCGGTCGCCTGCTCCCGGCCGTGGCGACGCCGCGTGAGGTCAGCGGCGCGCGGGTGGCGTACGACCCGGCGACGGGGACGCTGATCCGGCCGGAGGGGCTGACGCCGGGGTTGCGGTACACGGTGACGTCGGCCCGGGAGCGCCCGGACAACAACCTGCTGGCCACCGCGAACGTGCCGGCCGGCGAGGAGGTGGCCCGGGTGCTGCGGGTCGCCGACGGGGTACCCGACCCGCTGCGCCGGCTGGCGGCACAGCTCGCCGAGGAGAACGGCGCCCCGTACGCGCGGGCGGAGGCGATCGAGCAGTTCCTGGCCGAGCACTACCGGGTGGTGGCCGACGCCCCGAGCGGGCACGCGTACCCGAATCTGGCCTTCTTCCTCTTCGGCCCCCGCAACGGGGGCGGGCAGCGGGGCACGTCGGAGCAGTTCGCGGCGGCGTTCGCGGTGCTGGGTCGGCTCTCCGGGCTGCCGACGCGGGTGGTGGTCGGCTTCTCCTCGGGTGGGCAGGGGCCGGTGCGGGCCGGCGACGCGTACGCCTGGCCGGAGGTGCTCTTCGACGGGTTGGGATGGGTGGCGTTCGACCCGCTGCCCCGCCCGGAGAACGAGCCGAGGCCGGTGGAGGAGGACTTTCGTCCGGCCCCTGAGGACCCGCCGCCGTCGGAGGTTCCGGCGCCCACCGCGGAGCCGACGGCGTCGCCGGAGCCGGTGGCCGCCCCGGACGGGCCGCCCGCACGAGGTGGTGTGTCCACGCCGGTGCTGGTCGCGGGCGGCAGCGGTGGGCTGCTGCTGGTGGTGGGGGCGCTGCTGCTGACCCTGTTGGCGATGCGCCGCTCCCTCTCCCGCAACCGGCTGGTGCGGGGTGACCCCGGCCAGCGCATCGCCGGCGCCTGGCGGGAGGTCACCGACGCGCTGCGACTGGCCGGCCGCCCGGTCGGCGACGACCTGGCGGCGACCGAGGTGGCCGGACAGGCCCGGCAGGCTCTGGCCGAGGCCCGCTCGGGCAGGAGCGGCGACGGCACGATCGGCGAGGGCACAGTCGGCGACGGGCCGGCCGTCGACGAGTTGGCGGCCCTGCTCAATCAGGTGGGCTTCGCCCCGGGTGCCGCAACGCCGGATCAGGCGGCCCGGGCCGCAGAGGTGGCCACCGCCTACGTGGCCACCCTGCGCTCCGCGCGCCCCCGGTGGCGCCGCCTGCTCTGGTCGCTGCACCCCGCTCCCCTGCGCCGAGCCCGCCGCGCCCCGCAGTGATCAGGACGCCTGCCGTCACCATCGGTGCGGCAGGGGTCCTCTCGCGTCGAGGGACGTCATCGGGCCGGTGATCGAGCCAGGGCGGCCCGACGACCGTAGTCGACGGCCACGGCAATGACGAGCGGCCCCCAGGCAAGCATCGGGGCGTAGTACCGGAGCACCTCCCAGCCGGGAGGCGGATGCACCGGTTCGTCTTCTCCGACTCCGACCCACGTGCGCTGCACGAAATGGAACCTGTGGTTCAGGAGGAAGTACGCGTAGATGGCGACGAGTAACGATCCGCCGATCAGCGCGACGAGCACCACTGCGCGCGCCGGGATCCGACGACCGCCGAGCACCGGCAACCAGCCCGGCACCCGTTGTCCCCAGCGCTGCACCAGCCCGAGTGTCAGCAGCGCCAGGCCCATCGACAGGACGGACAGGAAGATCATGTACCAGGTCGTGACGGCGCTGTCGGTGAACACGAGCGACAGTCGCCACAGCGCGGACGGCAGGACGCAGAGGGGGACGGCGTAGGCGGCCCAGACGGCCCAGGGTTTCGGGGCGGCCGCCCAGGTACGGTCGACGTCAGCGAGGGTCACGGTTGCTCCTGTCGGTGCGGGCCGGAGCCGCGAAGGCACCGGCGATTGTGGACGGATCGGAAGCCTCACGACGACGCGCTGGTGGCGGCTGTCTGCTCCTGGCGCGCGCGTGTGGCGCGGGCGTAGCCGGTGGTCGTGACGCCCAGCGCGACTCCCCAGCCGAGGAAGACCAGCAGCGTGGCGGCCACCGCCCACTCCTGCACCACGTCGGACCAGGGCAGTTCACCCGTCACCAGTCGACCGACCACGATCCCGCCGCTCAACACGCCGTAGGTGACGAGCGTGAGCGCCACCGCCCCGGCCGGGATCAGCGCCAGCAGCCGGGGAACCGGTCGACCGCGCAGCCCCGGCACCCAGCGCGGGAACTGCTGCCCCCACCGCTGCACCAGCCCGAGAACGAGCAGGCCGGCGAGCGGCGGGATCAGCGTGATCGCCACGCCCGTCCCCGTCGAGAGGCCCCGCTGGATCTCGGTCAACTGCCGCTCGGGAATGCCGAACGGAACGCCGAGCACCCAGAGCCCGTGCGGTACGGCCCAGCCCACCACCGGTAGCGCGACGGCCACGTACGCCCAACGGCTGGCCCACCGTGGCACCGGACGATAGCCGGCGGCCACCGGCGCACGCCGCGGACCGGAGGCGTTCGCCAGCCCGGCGAACAGGACGCCGCCGGCCGTCAGCGCGAGCCGGGCGCCCAGGTCACGCCAGTCCGAGGGACGCCCGGACACCGCGGCTGGCAGCTCGAAGATCAGGTGCAGCGGGAAGGCGAGGACCGTCAGCAGGGCCGCCGCGGCCCAGCTAGCGGCGGACGCGAGGCGGCCGGAGGACCGGACCGTGTGGAGAGCCACCGCCGCGAGGACGATGCCGCCTCCCACCGCGCCCCATCCCGCCCAGAAGGGCAGCGACTCGACGCGGTCCGCGCCGCACCCACCCCCGGGGTCGACCAGATCGGTGCGGTCGCAGGCGGTGTACGCCCACCGGCCCCCCGCGATCCAGTACAGACGGAGAGCCACCTCACCGACGACGAAGACGACGCACGCCACCGCCCACCGTCTGGTCGGGCCGGACGTTTCGGATGGGTGTGGACGGGCGGCGACAGTCATGCACCGATGATCTGCGCCGATGGACGGACCGGTCCTCCCCGGCGCAGGGGAAGCCGCTCCCGTCGCCGGGGGATGCCCCGTTACCCACCGTCACCCGGCCGGCTCGTGCCGACGGGTCCGTCGACTGGTGAAATGCGTTGGCGCGCGGGCGGCACGGCGATGACCATCAGCGTGTGGATCAGCATTCGAGCGACATCGTCGACTACTACACGCGGCGCTACCGCGAGGACCAGCGTCTCACCGGCCGACCCCAGGCCCGTCTGGAGTGGATCCGGACGTTGGAACTCCTGCGGGACCTCCTGCCGGAACCCGGCGCCCGCGTCCTGGATGTCGGCGGTGGCACCGGCGCGTACGCTCGCGCGCTCGTCTCCGCCGGTCACGAGGTGCGCCTCGTGGACCTGGTGCCGGGTCACGTCGCGCACGCCCGTGCCGGCCAGCCGTCCATCGAAGCGCAGGTCGCCGACGCGCGTGCCCTCCCGTACGCCGACGGCGCGTTCGACGCCGCGCTGCTGCTGGGCCCGCTCTACCACCTGGTGCGACGCGCGGATCGGCTACGGGCCCTGCGGGAGGCCGTCCGCGTCACCCGCCCCGGTGGCCGGGTCGTGGCGGCGGTCATCTCACGGTTCGCGGGTGCGCTGGACTTCGCGGCCACCGGCCGACTGGACGAGCGGACCCTCGCGGAGGCACGGGCGTTGCTCAGCGACGGCACCAACGACCCGCGGATCGGTTTCACCCACGCCTACTTCCACCGGGTCGAGGAAATCATTGACGAGTGCCAGGCCGCGGGGTTGACCGAGGTGGTCGTGCACGGGGTCGAAGGGCCGGCGTGGACGGCAGCGGAGGCAGCGATCGGCGGCCCGGCGGAGGAGACGGTCTTCGGTGGCGCGCTGGACCTCGCCCGGGTGTACTCCAGCGAGTCCGCGCTCGTCGCGTCGAGCGCGCACCTCCTCGCCATCGGGCGCGTGCCCGCGCGGTAGCGGCGGTCAGGCGGTCAGGCGGCGGACCAGCTTGCGGAGGCCGGCCTGCCAGCCGTCCGGGTCCTCGGCGCGGCGGCGCGCGTAGTCGGCGACCTCCGGGTGCGGCAGGATCAGGAACCGCTCCTCGGCCAGCCCGGCGATTGTCGCCTCGGCGACCTGGTCCGGGGTGAGCACCGCCCCGGAGGCGGCGATCACCCGGGCGCCCAGGTGGCCCTCCGCGATGCCGTCGGCGAGCATCGGGGTGTCCACTCCCTGCGGGCAGAGGGCGCTGACCCGGATGCCCCGGTCGCGGTAGGTGATGGCGAGCCACTCGGCGAAGCCCACCGAGGCGTGCTTCGTCGCGGTGTAGGCGGCGTCGCCCACCGCGGTCAGCACCCCCGCCGCCGAGCAGGTGTGCAGCAGGTGGCCGCCGCCGCGCGCGAGCATGCCGGGCAGCACCGCCCGGGCCGAGTAGACGTGGGCGAGCACGTTGACCCGCCACGCGCGGTCCCACGCCGCGTCGTCGACCTCCACTCCCCCGCCGGTGGTCACCCCCGCGTTGGCGCAGAACAGGTCGATGCGGCCGAAGCGTCGTTCGGTGTCGTCGACGAGCGCGCGTACCTGGGCCTCGTCGGTGACGTCGAGGGCGGCGGCGTGCGCCACCGGGCCGATGCCCTCGGCCACCGCGTGGGCCGCCTCGGCGTCCAGGTCGGCGACGACCACCGCCGCGGCGCCCTCGGCGGCGAAGCGCCGCGACAGTGCCGCCCCGATGCCACCGGCGCCGCCGGTGACGACCGCGATCCGATCGGTCAGGTTCACGCGGACGCTCCCACGGGCTCGGTGCCCAACTGTGCGATGAGGGTCATCAGCGCGGCGGCGCTGCCGGCGCTCACCTCCGGGGTGGGCAGCAACGCGAGGACCGGCACCTGGACGCCGGCGTCGGCGTAGCGGCGGACCTGGGCTCGGCACCGCTCCGGTGAGCCGTGCAGCACCAGGGCGTCGACCACCTCGTCGGGGACGGCCGCGCCGGCGCCGCGCCGGTCACCGGCGGCCCACGCCTCCCACATCGGCGCGAGGACCTCGTCGCGACCGAGCCAGCGGTGGAACTCGGCGTACGCCGGCACGGTGAGGTAGCTGGTGATCAGCCGGCGGCCGAGTTTGCGGGCGTACGCGGCGTCCTCGGTGGGGCAGACGAAGATCCGCGCGGCGACCTCGAAGCCGGCCCGGCGCTCGCCCAGCTCGGCGAGGGTCCGCGGCACGTCGTCGGCACTCAGCCAGTTGAGGATGACCCCGTCGGCCTCCGCGCCGGCGAGCCGGAGCATGCCCGGGCGCAGCGCGGCGAGCAGGATCGGCGGCGGCACCGCAGGTGGCCGTTCGAGGGTGAACCGGCGCACGGTGAAGGTGTCGTAGACCTCGTCCACCGTCTCGCCCCGCAGCGCCGCGCGCAGGAACCGCAGGACGTCGCGGGTGCGTCGGAACGGCTCGTCGAACCGCACCGCGTTCCAGTCCCGCACGAGCACCGGCGAGGACGCGCCGATGCCGAGCGCGAACCGGCCCGGGGCCGCCTCGGCGAGCGCCGCCGCGCTCATGGCGAGCAGCCCGGGGCCACGGGTGAAGACCGGGGTGATCGCGGTGCCCAGCCGCAGCCGTGGCTGCCACGCCGCCGCCAGCGCCAGCGGGGTGAAGGCGTCCGTCCCGGCGACCTCGGACGACCAGACGTCGGTGAACCCGGCGCGATCGAGGGTCGCGTAGACCGCCTCGTGATCGGCCAGCGGGATCCCGCCCAACGGCACCGTCATGCCCCATCGATTCGTCACCGGTCGATCGTGCCCGTTGACGGGGCAGGTGAGCAAGATCCCCGAAGTGGGCAGAATCGCCGGTTTCCGGCCGTGCGCGCCGGCCGGGGTGCTACGACTTCGGGGTGAACCGGAGCACCGGCGCAGGCCGCTGACCATGGGTTTCAGGGAATCTGGGCGCCTGGAGCCCGTCGCCTCGGCGGCCGCGCCCGGCCGGGCCACGTTCCTGGAACTCTTCTTCGACCTGGTCTACGTCTTCGCGCTCACCCGGATCTCCACGCGGGCGTTCGAGGACCTGACCGAGAGCCCGGCCCGGGATCAGGGCTGGGCGGCGGTCACCGGCAGCGGAAAGACCCTGCTGTTGCTGCTGGCGCTCTGGGCGGTGTGGCAAGGCACCGCGTGGACGACCAGCCGGTACGACCCGTTCCGGTTGAGCCTGCAGGCCGTGGTGTTGATCGCGCTGGTGTGCAGCATGGTGATGGGGGTGGCGATCCCCCGGGCGTTCAGCCAGACCGGGTTGATGTTCGCGGTGGCGTACGTGGTCGCGCAGGTGTCCCGGCCGCTGATCCTGGCGGTCGCGCTGGGCCCGCACCCGTACCGCCGGTTGAAGGTGCGCATGGCGGTGGTGTACGCCGCCACCGGGGTGCTGTGGATCGTCGGCGCGCTGCTGCCCACGAACGCGCAGGTGATCCTCTGGGCGGCGGCCCTGCTCGTCGAGTACCTGGACGCCCGGTGGGGCTGGCCGGTGCCGGGGCTGGGCCGGTCGACGGTCTCGAAGTGGGAGATCGCCGGAGAGCACCTGGCCGAGCGGTACCAGCAGTTCTTCCTCGTCGCGCTGGGTGAGACGATCCTGGTGGCCGGCTTCGCGTACACCAGGGGGACGGACGAGCCGGGGCAGGTGTGGGCGATCACGCTGGCGGTGGCCACGTCGATCATGTTGTGGCGGATCTACGTCCAGCGCGCCGGTCAGATCCTGGGCGAGGCCGTCATGGAGGCCCGGCACCCGGCCAACATCGGCCGCTCGGCGGCCGACACGCACCTGGTCATGGTGGTCGGCCTGGCCGCCACGGCGGTCGGCTACGAGCTGATCATCGAGCATCCGCTGGGTCACCCCCCGGGCTCGTGGCTGGTCATGGTGCTCGGTGGACCCGCGTTGTTCCTGGCCGGTCGGGCCCGTTTCGAGTACGAGGTGTTCGGGCGGGTCTCGCCGTCGCGGTGGATCGCCGTCCTGGTGCTGGCGGCCGCCGCCGTACCGCTGCTGTTCCTGCCGGGGTTGTTCGCGTCGGCCGCCGGCGTGCTCGTGCTGGGCGGCGTCGCGGTCGCCGACGCCCGCCGGGCGCAGGGCGCGCCGCCGGAGGCCGCCGCGACGCCGTTCTGACCCGTCGGCGTACGCCCCGACGCCGGTTAGTCTCGGCGGGTGACCTTCTCCCTCGTCGCCCGCTCCGCCGACGGCCGCCGCCACGGCGTCGTCGTGGCCAGCAAGTTCCTCGCCGCCGGGGCGTTGGTGCCGGCGGCGCAGGCCGAGGTCGGCGCCCTGGCCACCCAGGCGCACGTCAACCTCGCCTACCGCCCGCAGGGGCTGACGCTGCTGCGCACCGGGGTGGCCGCCGCCGACGTGGTGGCCGGCCTCGTCGCCGCCGACGGCGAGCGGGAGCACCGGCAGCTCGGCGTGGTGGGTACCACCGGCCCGGGCGCGAGCTGGACCGGCCCGGCCTGCCACCCGTGGGCGGGCGGGCGGACCGGCGACGGCTGGGCCGCGCAGGGCAACGTGCTCACCGGCCCGGAGGTCGTCGACGCGCTTGGCGAGACGTGGCTGGCCTGCGCGGCGCTGCCGTTCGCCGAGCGGCTGGTCGCCGCGCTGCGCGCCGGGGACGAGGCCGGCGGGGACCGGCGCGGCCGGCAGAGCGCCGGTCTGCTGGTGGTCGAGCGCGGCGGAGGGTACGGCGGCACCAGCGACGTGCTTGTCGACCTGCGGGTGGACGACCATCCCGACCCGGTCACCGAACTGGGTCGACTGCTGGCCGTGCACACCATGCTGTTCAGCCGACCCGACCCGGCGACCCTGCTCGACCTGAGCGGCGCGGTCGCCGACGAGGTGGCGACGTTGCTCACCGCGCTGGGCCACCAGGTGGGCCGCGCCGGGACGGAGGCCGCGCTGGTCTCCTGGGCGGGGCTGGAGAACCTGGAGGAGCGGCTGGTGCCGGGGCGGATCGACCCGGTGGTGCTCACGCACCTGCGGGGCGTCGCCCCGCACGTGCCCGCGCCGCGCCCGGCGAGCTGACCAACCAGGCTGGTTGGCCGGCCCGGGGCGCGCCGGTCAAGATCCGCGCAGTTTCGGGGAAACTGCCGCATCCTCGGCCGGCGAGGCGGCAGCTTCCCCGAAGTTGCGTGAATCTTGGGCCGCCTCGCGCGCGCGGTGGTGACGACCGGCTCGGGCGGGTGGTCAGCGACCGAAGACCAGCCAGCGGAAGCCTGCGGCATCGATCGTGGCCTGTTCCGGGACCGTCAGCGTCTCCCGACCGGTGGTCTTGCGGATCACTGTCAACCGATCCCACCGCAACCCGGCCGGGGCCGGTCGCCCACCGGTGAGCAGGTCGGCGATCACCGCCTCCGCCTGCGGGGTGAGCCACGGCGGTCGGCCCAGCGCGGCGGCCAGGTCCAGGCCGTGCACTCCCACCTCGACCACCCGTGTCCGCAGGAACTCGGTGAGGCTCATCGCGTCACCGTGCCGGGTGCGGATCACCCGATCGGGTGGGGCGTCAGCGACCGCCGCGTCGGCGGCCTGCCAGGCCTGTTCGAACTCGACCGCCACTGCCGCCCGTCCCGCAACCCGCCCGTCGCCACCGATCCGCGCGGCATCGGACCGCGCGGCCTCAGCCCGGGCGGCGTCGATCCCGGCGGCCTCGGACCACGCGGCCTCGGACCGGGCGGCCTCGGACCGGGCAGCCTCGGACCGGGCAGCCTCGGACCGGGCGGCGGCAGACCGGGCGGCCTCGGACCACGCGGCCTCGGACCGTGCGGCTTCGGACCGTGCGGCGTCGGACCGGGCGGCGTCGATCCGGGCGGCGTCGACCTGCGGGGTGAACTTGGCCGCGCCGAAGTAGCCGGCGGCGTCCACCTCGGCGCGCGGCGGGGCGGAGGCGGCGAGCATGTCGGCAAGCCGCCCGGCGCCGGTACGGACGTGGGCGATCAGCTCCCGCACGGTCCACGGCGGGCAGGGGGTCGGCCGGTCGAGATCGGCGTCGTCCACCTCGGACAGGATGTCGGTGAGCCGTACGCACTCGGCACGGAACGCCGCGCGAACCAGGTCCACCTGTCGACTCAGCCCTTGACCCGGGGCACCAGCCGGTGCACGACGGTCAGCACCTGGGCCATCACCAGCGCCATGGTGCCGGCGATGCCGGCGGCGCTGCCGGCGTACCCGACGAAGAGCGGGCGGCGGCTCAACTCCTCCGGGCCGGTCCCGCGCAGGTCCACCAGCCAGGTGAGCGCCAGTCCGGAGGCGATCAGGGCGAGGACGCCGGCCACGCCGAGCACGATCGCGGCGATGCGGTGCGCGTCGCCGGGCGCGATCTGGGCCTGCTCGCGCTGCGTGATCAGCAGGACCAGGCCGGCCAGTGCCGCCCAGACGCCCACCACCAGGTAGGCGGCGACCGCGTCGCTGGGTCGGTGCCAGCCGGCGGAGAGGGTCGCCACCCCGGCGATGGCGGCGTAACTCGCGCCGACGAAGGCGCCGACGGCCCGCACCTTGGGCGGCAGGACGAGCATCAACGCGACCGCCACCGACGCGGCGACGGCGGTGTGCCCGCTGGGGAGGCTGTTGCCCACCGCGGCGCGGTCGGGGTCGAGACCGAGGTCGGGCCGGCTCAGGCCGTACTTGAGCAGTTGGGTGGAGACGTTCGCCCCGGCGATGAGCAGGGTCGCGGTGACGGCCAGGGCGATCCGCCCCCGGATGAGCGCGATGAAGCCGATCATCGCCGTGGCGGCGAGCAGGGAGACGATCGACATCGCGTTGAGGATCCGGTCCACCGGCCCGTCGATGCGATCGTGGCCGATCTGGTTGCCCGTCAGGGCGACCGTGTCGACCCACTGGCCGATCTCGGTGTGCACGGCCACCCGCCAGACGGCGAGGAAGGCGGCCGCCTGGACGAGGGCCAGTACGACCAACCAGACCGCGGTCCAACCCCGTGCCGTCGCGCGCATCCGCACACCGTAGCGGCCGGTGCCGGCCGGTCGGCCGGTGGCCCACCGGCTCCCGGCGGTTAGGTTGAGGCGGAGGCGAGGAGGTGGCGGTGGGCGGCACACCGGAGCGGGAGTCCGGCCAGGTCGAACGCGGCCCGGACGGGCCGACGACGCCCGGCCCGGACGGGTCGACGACGCCCGGCCCGAACGGGTCGACGACGCCCGGCCCGAACGGGTCGACGACGGCCGGCCCGGACGCCGGCGGGGCGGCCCGGGCCGAGTCCCTGGCGGACCTGCTGGGCGGGCGGAGTGGCGCGGTGGACGCCACCCTGCCGCCGGTGGCTTTCGCGCTGGGCTGGCTGCTCGGCGACGAGTCGCTGTGGGCCGGGGTGGGCGCGGCGCTCGCCGTGGGCGTCGTGGTGGCCGGCGTACGACTGCGGCGGGGTGACCGGCCGCGCTCGGTGCTGATCGGGCTGCTCGCCGTCTGCGTCGCGGCGCTGATCGCGGTCCGGACCGGCCGGGCCGAGAACTTCTTTCTGATCCAGTTGCTGTCGAACGCCGCCAGCGCGCTGGCCTGGGCCGTCAGCATCGTGGTGCGCTGGCCGCTGCTCGGCGTGCTGGTCGGTGCGGCGCTGGGCCAGCGCGCCCGGTGGCGACGGGACCCGGCGCTACTGCGGGCGTACGGCCGGGGCAGTTGGGTGTGGACGGCCACCTACCTGCTGCGGCTGGCGGTGTTCGTCCCGCTCTACCTGAGTGGGCAGGTGCTCGCGCTCGTGGTCGCCCGGGTCGCGTTGACCTGGCCGCTGGTCGCGGCGGCGCTGGCCGTGAGCTGGGTGGTGGTGCGCCGGTCGTTGCCGGCCGGGCACCCGGGGCTGCGTCACCCGGTCGTCGGCGGCCCGGACACCCGGCCCGACGAACCTGCCGGGAAGGGGCCCCGAGGGGCATAAAAGTGGAGAGGCCGCCACGGGGGGAGCGGCCTCTCCGGTGACGTACGTTACTCCGTCATGCTCATTGGTGTGATCCCGTGCCAGCCCGAATTTCTGGGCTTTTTCGCGGCAGTCTTCAGTCCGGGCGGTGGGGTGGGCCGGTCGACCCGCTGCGTTGGCCAGATGACCGGCCCACCCCGGCCTGACCGTGGGTGTCAGGCCGTCCGCCGGCCGGGTCCCGTCGTTCCCCCGGACCCGGCCGAACCCCGGGGTGGGTGGGGCACTCCACCCACCCCGGGTCGCTCTCAGCCGTTCGGGAACAGGCTCCCGTAGTCGGCGTAGGCCATGGCCACGTCGGCCTGGGCCCAGAAGCGGTGGTAGTTGAACGTGGGCTCCGGGCCACCGTTCAGGTACGCCTGCACCTTGGGCCAGTCCGGGTCGTTCTTGTAGAACGACCGGATGTCGAGGAAGCTCTTGCCGGCGGCGATGGCGTCGCCGTTCGGCATCTTCCCGGTCCAGCCCGGCGGGACGTAGAGGCCCTGCCCGGTGGACGCGTCGTAGGTGTCGTCGAAGCGCTTGTAGTCGCCACGCGTCTCGGTGGTGGAGACGCCCTTCGCGTCACTGGCGGCGTCGAGCGCGTCGAGGAGCCCCTTGGCGGTGGTCTTCGCCGCCGCGTTGCCCGACTTGGCCGCGTACGCGATCAGGATCCGGGCGTAGGAGGCGGCGACGCCGACGTCCTGGCCCTTGCTGATCACCTCGACGTGCAGGTTGGTGTTGGGCTGCGGGCTGGACGGGTTCCAGGTGGTCGGCTGGCCGGTCCACTTCATGTCCGACGGGATCGACCAGTTGGTGCCGACGGTCGTGTTGGCGATCGCCCACGGCACCCACTTGTCCAGCAGCGCCTTGGCCTTCGCGTTGCCGGTCTGCAGGTACAGCTCGGCGATGCGCTGCATCGACCACGCCTGCATGCCGAACCACTGGTTCGACGGCGGGTCGTTGTAGACCGGGTCGACGTCGTAGAACATGCCGTAGAAGGTGCTGGTGCCCGACGGCGGCTGGGCGTAGCTGCCGTCCCAGCTGTTGGTCGCGCCGCCGGCGATGCCGCCCTCGGAGGACTGCAGCCAGGTGTAGAACTCCAGCTGCCGGTCGAAGCTCTTCGTCCAGTCGGCGACCGCGGTCGACGACTGCGGCTTGAGCTCCGGGGTGTTGGTGAGCGCCCAGGCCGCGAACGGGTTCTGGTAGCCGAAGTGGTTGTGGCTGGAGCCGATCCGCCAGGACCAGTTCTGGCTGGCGTCGTACGCGCCGCCCCAGGCGTAGTACCAGGACAGCAGGTAGTGCGCCGAGTCCTTGCCGCTGCCGGCGGGGCAGGTGCTGGCCCCGACGCAGTTGCCGATCTTCTTGAAGTACTTGTCGAACATCGCGTACCGCAGGTAGTCGCCCATCTTGGCGGCCTTGGCCACGGTGGCGGCGACGTCGGCCTGCTTGCCCTGCGCCTTGGCCCAGGTCAGCGCCCAGTACGCGGCCTGCACGGCGCGGGCGTCGGCGTCCGGGGCGTTCGTGTACTTCCACTGCTTGGCGGGGGCGCCGGTGTCCTTGACGAACAGGTCGAGGTAGCCGTACTGACCGCCGTGCTTGAAGGTGTCGCAGGACGGCTGCGGGATGGTCTCCCACACCGACTCCTGGGTGCCCCGCTGGAAGGTGTTGATGTACGCCGGCTTGGTGGTGCCGTCACCGCAGTGGCCGAAGCCGTAGGTGTTGTCGACGTCCATCAGCCAGTGCATGCCGTAGATGTCGCCGGTGCCGTAGGTGGACTGGAGCTCCGAGCGGAGCGGGTCCTGTCCGACGGAGATGTTCGGGTTCAGCGCCGACGGGTACTGGCTGGGCAGGTTGTACTCCGCCGCGTACTGCGGCGTGCCGGCGGAGCCCGCGGTGGGCTGGTCGGCGTGCGACGGGATGATGTACTTCTCCATCACCGTCCAGGCGTTGTTGAACGGCGCCCAGTTCTGGGTGACGCGGCCGTACTGGGCCTCCAGCCAGATCCAGAAGCTGAACGCCTCCGAGGTGGTCTCGTGGCCGTGGTCGGGCGCCTCGACGATGAGCGTCTCGACCGAGTGGTACGGCACTCCCTCGGGGCTGAAGTAGCCCGAGTTCTTGATCTTGCCGTACTGGGCGAGGAACTTCTTGATGTAGGCGTTGTCGCCGCCGGGGGTGTCGTTGTCGATCTCGGTGGCGCTGACCGCCAGGGACGCGAGACCGGTGGCGGACGCGGTGATGGTGGCGGCGCCGCCGACGGTGTCGGTGTCCTCCGCCGCGGCGACCGTGACGGTGACCCCGGTGTTCCAGTTGGTGGGCGTCAGCGTGGCGCTGGTCGGCGAGACCGTGACGTCGGTGTCCCCGCTGGGGGTGAGGGTGACCGGCACGCTGGCGCTCGGCGCGGCGCTGAGCTTCAGGTTGAAGGTGGTCGTGCCACCCTCGTTGACGCTCACCGCGGACGGCGTGGCGACAAGCGTCGGGCCGCTGGCGGCGCCGACGGTGAACGCCTTCTCGGCGACACCGATGCCGTTGGCGTTGTCGTACGCCTTGGCCTGCACGGTGTAGTTGCCGGCCGGCAGGTCCTCCTGCGTGTACGCGTACGGCGCGCTGGTGTCGGTGTTGATCAGCAGGCCGTTGCGGTAGAACTCGACCTTGCTGATCGTCCCGTCCGGGTCGCTGGCCGTGGCGGTCAGCGGCACGTCGGCGGGCGCGGTGAACGGCCCGGTCGGCAGGCTGAGGGAGACCGTCGGCGGCTGGTTGGCCGGCGTGCCGTTGCAGGAGGTGCCGTTCAGGGTGAACGAGGTGGGCTTCGGGTTGCTGCCCGAGTAGGAGCCGTTGAAGCCGATGGTGGTGGAGGCCCCGGTGCCGAGGTTGCCGTTGTACGACTCGTTGGTCGCGGTGACCTCACTGCCGGTCTGGCTGAACCTGGCCGACCAGCCCTGGGTGACCCGCTGGCTGCTGTTCGGGAAGGTCCACTTGAGCGTCCAGTTGTTGACCGCGTCGCCCAGGTTCTTGATGGTGACGTTGGCGGTGAAGCCGTTGTTCCAGTCATTGGTCGCGTAGACCACGTCGCAGGCGGGTGCGGCCTGCGCGGCGCCGGCGGGCAGGGTCACCCCGCCGATGACGAGCGCGGCGGCGGCGATGATCGCCACTCGGCGGCGTCGTGCCAGTTGTCTCATGTGCGCGGTGTCTCCTCGGACCAGGCCGGGGTGGTCCCCGGCGTGGCGCCTGCCCGCGGGGTGTGGTGGTACGCGGGGGATTCGGGCGCCGGGAAGGTGGTCGCCCCGGGCCCGGCCGGGGTGCGGCGGTGCGGCCCGGCGGGAGGGGGTCCCGCCGGCTGCGGTCGGGTGCCGTGACCGGAAGTCGTGCTGCCGGCTGCCCTCGGCGGACCCGCGCCCACGCGATCTGGCTCCTGTCGCGTTGAATCGACAGTGTGCCATGGAAGCGCTCCCACAACAAGCGCACAGGGGACAGGATCACCCAGTTGTTTCGATCTCGTTTTGGGTCTTTCACAAAGGCGTGACGGGGGTTACAGTCGCAACATCGGTCGATGGGAGCGCTTCCATCGACAAAGGTTCCAACTGGAAGATCACCGGGACCGTCCTCGTGGCGGGCCCGGGGAACCAACCCGAAGGCCGACGGCGGGCCAGCCCGGACGCCGCCGTCAGCCATCATCCCGCCACAGGGAGGGAGGTGGAACCAGAGCCACTCGCGTGGCCCGGCTCCCGCGCGACACGCACGGCAGGACCCAATTCCGCCCGTGTGTGTGCAGTTACGGTGGGGACGGGGGTTGCCCTCCCCCGTCCCCACACTAAACCCCCGTACACAATGGGAAAAGAGGCCGACGGGACAGGCGCGAAGCGCCGCCCGGTCGGCCTCGTTCGCTGTCCGGGGCCCTCACCCGCCTCGACCCGCCATGTCCGGCCGCCGTGACGGCCGGCTCACGGGGCCGGCCGCTCCTGGCCTATCCTGGGAGCGCTCCCGAATCTCGGCGGCGGCCCCGTATCCACGAGGAGAATCCATGTCGATACCTACCGGGCCCGCCGGCCCGCTGCGCTTTCCCCGCGACTTCGGCTGGGGCGCGGCCACCTCCGCCTACCAGATCGAGGGCGCCGCCAAGGAGGACGGCCGCGGCGAGTCGGTCTGGGACACCTTCAGCCGTGTCCCCGGACGCACCCGCAACGGCGACACCGGCGACGTGGCCGCCGACCACTACCACCGGTACGCCGAAGACCTCGACCTGATGCGCGACCTGGGTCTGCGCAGCTACCGCTTCTCCATCTCCTGGCCCCGCGTCCAGCCCGACGGCACCGGCGCACCCAACCAGCGCGGGCTGGACTTCTACCGCCGGCTCCTGGACGGCCTGCACGAGCGCGGCATCGCCCCGATGGCCACCCTGTTCCACTGGGACCTGCCGCAGGCGTTGCAGGACGCCGGCGGCTGGGAGTCCCGCGACACCGCCCACCGCTTCGCCGACTACGCCGACGCGGTCTTCACCGCCCTCGGTGACCGGGTACCGGTCTGGCTCACCATCAACGAGCCCAAGACCGTCGTGCAGAACGGCTACCTCATGGGCCATCACGCGCCCGGCCGGCAGGACCCGGACGCCGCCTACCTCGTCGCCCACCACCTGCAGCTGGCCCACGGCCTCGCGGTGCGCGCGCTGCGCGCCGGCAACGGCACCGGCCGGATCGGCCCCGCCCTCAACCTGCACCCCTGCTACCCCACCGACGACTCCCCCGAGGCCACCGCCGCCGCTCGGCTCTACGACGGCTACGAGAACCGCCTCTACCTCGACTCGCTGCTCAAGGGCAGCTACCCGCAGGACGTGCTGGCCGACCTGGGCCCGCAGAGCCGGATGGTTCGCGGCATCCGCGACGACGACCTGGCGGTGATCTCGTCCCCGGTCGACCTGCTGGCCGTGCAGTACTACACGCCCATCTACGTCACCGCCGACGGCAGCACCGAACACCGCTGGCCGACCTCCGAGGCCGGCTGGCAGCAGATCTACCCCGACGGGATGTACGACATCCTGACCCGGGTCACCCGTGACTACGGGCCGATCCCGCTCACCGTCACCGAGAACGGCCTGCCCACCCCCGACACCCTGACCGGGGACGACACCGTCGACGACAGTGGCCGGATCACCTTCCTGCGCGACCACCTGACCGCCGCGCACCGCGCCATCAGCGCCGGAGTGCCGCTGGAGAGCTTCCACGTGTGGTCGATGCTCGACAACTTCGAGTGGGACGAGGGGTACGACCAACGCTGGGGCCTGGTCTACGTGGACTACGCCACCCAGCGCCGGGTGCTCAAGCGCAGCGCCCACTGGTACCGCTCCGTCATCGCCGAGGGCGGTTTCTGAACGGGCCGCCCGGACGGCCGGGCCCGGACGGCTCGGCTCCGGGTGAGCCGGTGACCGTCCGGGTCGCGGTCGGGAACGCTCAGCGGGGCAGCGCCTGCTGCAACTCCGCTCGCAGCGCGGGGGTGAGCATCTCCCCCGCCTGCTTCGCCAACCGGGCCATCTCGTAGCCCACCACGCCGATGTCCGCGTCGCCGGCCGCGAGCGTGGCCAGGATCGACCCGTCACGCACCTGCATCACCAGGAAGTAGCCCCGGCCCATCTCGACCACCGTCTGCTTGACGATGTCGCCGTCGAACATCTGCGCCGCGCCCGCAGTGATGCTCATCAGCCCGGACGTCACCGCGGCGAGCTTGTCCGCGTTGTCGCGGGGCAGATGGTCGGAGATCGCCACCAGCAGCCCGTCGGAGGAGACCACCACCGCGTGCGCCACACCCGGCACCCGCTCGGCGAACGCGCTCACCAGCCAGCTCAGGTCACGTGCCTCCTGGCTCAACGTCGTCACTGTCGTCGTCCTCCTTCGTCGTGCCCCCACGAGGGTGGCACCGGTATCTCGGTGGTGTCCTCGGCCTCGGCACGCCGCACCCCGCTGTAGAGCCGGGACAGCATGCCGCCGACCGCCTCCGGGTCCAGCTCGGCGCGCGTCGGCGCCGACTCCGGCTGGGCCGGACGGGTGACCGCGGAGAGTTGGGCCATCGGCACGCGTACCGGCAGGCCCCGTTCGTTCGTGCCGGCCGTCACCGGAGTGGCGGGCGGAACGGCCGGGCCGGCGGCCGCCGCCCCGGGGGTCGGCCCCTGCCGGGACCACCAGCCGCCGCCGTCGTCGGAGCCGGCGGCGGCCGGGGCCAACACGTCCTCGGCGCGTACCGGGACGGGTCGGGTCTGGCGGGGCACGGCGGCGGGCGGGCGACCGGCCACCGGCAGGTCCAACGGCGCGGCGACCGGTCCACGGCCACCGGCCGACGCGGGCGTCCCCGACATCCGCTGCGCCGCGGCACCCCGCGCCGCACTTGCCGCAAGCATCCGGGCCGGCGCCGGCGGATCCAGCTCCACCGCACCGGCCGGCGCCAGCAGGGCGGCCGGCAGCACCAGCCGCGCGACCAGGCCGCTCTGGCCCGCGTCGAGCTGCACCCGCACGCCCAGCCGGCTCGCCAGGTGGCTGACCACGAACAGGCCCATCCGCTCGACCGCCGCGACGTCCGCGGCCGGCGGGCTGGCCAGCACGGCGTTCGCCTCGGCCAGCGCGGTCGGACTCATGCCCAGGCCGTCGTCCACGACCTCGATCAACGCGCCCGAAGCCTCGGCCCGGGCGGTCACCAGCACCACCGTGTCCGGACGGGAGAACGCGGTCGCGTTCTCCAGCAGCTCGGCCAGCATGTGCACCAGTTCCCCGACCGCGTGCCCCACCACGTTGACCTCGCCCACCGAATCCAGCCGGACCCGCTGGTACTGCTCGATCTCGGCGGCGGCGGCCAGCAGCACGGTGCCGAGACCCACCGGACGGTTCCACCGACGGGTGGAGTCGGTGCCGGCGAGGACCAGGAGGCTCTCGTCGTTACGGCGCATCCGGGCGGCCAGGTGGTCGAGTTTGAACAGGTTGTCGAGCTGGTCCGGGTCGCTCTCCTCACGCTCCAGGTCGTCGAGCAGTTCCAGTTGGCGCTCCACGAGCACCTGGCTGCGGCGGGCCAGGTTGACGAACATCGCGTTGACGTTGCGACGCATCAACGCCTGCTCGACGGCGACGGTCACGGCGCTGCGGTGCACGGCGACGAACGCCTCCGCCAGCTCACCGATCTCGTCGAGCGAACGGACCACCGCCGGCGCGACCTCGATGCCCGGCACCCCGCCGGTGACGGTCCGCAGCCGATCCAACGCGTCCGGCAGCTCGATCTGCGCGATGCGCAGCGCCTGGCTGCGCAGCAGCCGCATCGACCGGGCGACCGACCGCCCCACCAGCAGTGAGATCAGCAGGGCGACCAGCAGCACGGCGACGACACCGCCGACCACCAGCAGGGTGGTGCGCAACTGGCCGCTGCTGGCGTCGTCGGCCTGACGCACCGCGTCGTCCAGGACCCCCGCCTCGACCTGGCGCAGCAACTCCTGGCGCTGCTGGCTGGCCGACCACCACTGCTCCGACGGCAGCACCTCGGGCGCGGCGCTCCCGGCCGGCAGGCTGCGCTCCTCCAGCTGAGTGGCGACCAGGAACAGCGGGTTCACCGACATCTCGTCGTACCGGCGGATCTGATCCGTGGTGGCGGCCACGCGGAACGCGCCGAGGGCGGTCAACTGCTGGGCGCGCAGATCACTGAGGATCACCCGGTCCTCGGTGCCGTACCGACCCGCGCGGGCGGCGGCGTAGAGCTGGGCGCGGACCCGGGAGGAGAGCTCCTTGACCCGGGCCAGCTGCACGTAGCGCAGCACCGAGTCGCTCAGCGCCGCCCGGTCCTGACCTGGCGTCGGCTCGGCGAGCAGATCCAGCAACGCGCCCACGGCCCGGTGGTAGTTGCTCAGGATGGTGTCGTTGCTGAGCACCGCCGGCGGGATCGCCGGACGGATGTCGATCACCTGGTCGTACGCCTCCTGCGCCTCGGAGAAGGCCACCCGCCAGGACGCGTCGGCGTCGGCCAGCGGTCGGGCCGCCCGACTCAGGTCGGCCATCGCCCGGTCGGAGGCCACCTGCAACGGCCGCAACGCGCTGGCGGCGGCCTGGCGGTCGCCACCGCGGCGCAGCTCGCCCAGCTCACCCGCCGAGCGATCCCGCTCCTGCTGGAGCTGGTCCACCACTGCGGTGATCTGCCGGCCGATGTCGACCTGCCGGGAGAAGTCGTTGAGCGCTGTCGTCCGTCCGACCAGGGCGCTGGTCTGCACACCCGCGAGCACCAGGAACGCCAACGACGGCACCACCAGCACGGTGGCCAGCTTGGTGCTCATCCGCCAGTCCCGCAGCCGGAACGGTGAGCGGCGGCGGTGCGGAACGACGCGGACGTCGAAGCGTCGCCGGCGGTGGTTCGACACCCCGCCGGTCGCCGGGTCGGGACCTGCCGCCACCCTGCCTCCTCCTCCTGCCGCGTCCACCGCGACCCGGGGAGCGCAGTCCATCCAACCAGGCTCGGTAGCGCTGTCAACGGCCCGGGCAGGGCGAAAGTTCAGGAAGGATACTGCGGGTGGGAACGTCCTGTCGTGGTCGGTAATACCAGCTCATCCGTCCGGCCGATGTCGGCGAGCTCGGCCGCCTCGCCAAAGCGGCCCAGCGCCACGAGCGCCGCGCCGGTGGCGCCGATCTCCGGGTTGCGTTGGTGCGACACCGGTCGCGGCGCGAGCGCGGCCGCGAACGCCTGCCGCCACCACACCGAGGCGGCCACCGCGCCGCCACCCAGCACCACCCCGACCGGTTTGTCGACCGTGGACTCCAGCACCGCGAGATCGTCGGCGACCAGCTCGCACAGCCCCTGCATCAGCCCGGCCAGGATGTCCACCGCCGTGGTGCTGAAGCTCAGACCGCGCAGCTCGCCCGAGCCCGCCGGCACCAACCCCGGAGGGCGGTCACCCCCGAAACGGGGGTCGGTCGGCCGGCCGCCGCCCGTCGGCACCAACGCCAGCGCCGCGTCCAGCTCGTCCCCGCTGGGCAGTCGCAACTCCCGGTTGGCCCAGGCGAACAGGTTGCCACCGCTGGAGTACGCCGCGCCGGTCACCACGTGGTCGTGGTCGACCCGGTACCGCCAGAGTCGTTCGGGCAGCCGCGGCAGCGGCTCTCCGGCCGGGATCCGCTGCATCAGGCGTACGGCCGCGGAGGTGCCCACCGTGACCGCGGCCCGGCTCGGGTCGGCGCAGCCCGAGCCGACGTTCGACGCCCCGCCGTCACCCACCGGCGGCGCCCACCGGGCCTCGGCCAGCTGCGGCCAGCGGCGGGCGCGGTCGGGTCGGAGCCGGCCGTGCCAGTCCAGCTCGCCCAGGGACGGCAGGTCGCGCGGTCGCGCACCGGCGAGCGTCAGCGCCTCCTCGTCCCAGCGCAGGCTGCTCAGGTCCAGCAGGCCGGTGCCGGATGCCTGGGAGACCGACATGGGCGCCGCCTGCAGCAGCTCGCCCAGCACGTACTCCGGCAGGCCGACGAACCGGGCGATCGGGGTGCCGGACTGTTCCCGCAACCAGGGCAGGCGCATCGACCAGTAGGAGCGGTGCCACCAGCAGCCGGTGCGCTGGTGGAAGCCGTCCGGGTCGGCGGGGCCGGGCGTGTCGCCGACCGGCCTGGGCCGGGTGTCCAACCAGGTGACGACCGGGCCCAGCGGGCTGCCGTCGCGGTCCAGCGGAAGCACCGAGTGCCACTGCGCGGAGGTCGCCACCAGGTCGACGTCGTGCAGGTGCCCCGCCTCGGCCAGCTCGTCCAGACACTCGATGAGGCAGGCGAGGTAGTCGGGGCCGGAGAGCGTGCCGGTGCCGTCGTCACCGATGGCGAGGTTGACCTTCCGCCGGGCCAGGGCGCCGGGCAGCGGCTGGGTCTCCCCGTCCAGCACCAACCCGCGTACGGAGGAGGTGCCCAGGTCGAGCGCGAGAATGTTCATCGCCGGTCAAGTTACCCGGTGCCGGCCGCGCGGGAACGGTGGTCCGGCCGGGCACGCCGGTACGCCCGAAGGGGTCCCGAGCCGGGCCGCGACCGCGTAAGGTGGACCGCATGCTCGCGCACCCAACCTCCTGGTGGCCCGCCGACCCGGCGGCCACCCCCCGCGCGTAGCTTCATCCACGCGGCCGCCACCGAGGCGGCCGCCGGATCTCCCGGCCCGGATGGCCGCCACCGCTGGCGGCGCCCGGCCCCACGGAGACCACGATGACCAGCCTGACCCACCTGACCGACCTGCTCGCCGCCATCTCCCGTGGCGACGACCCCGGCCCGTTCGCGCTGCTGCGCCGCGAGGGCGCCGACGAGCTGGAACTGTTCACCGGCGTCGTCACCACAGTCGACCGGCTGGCGGACATCCCGCTGTCGCCGGGTGCGCCCGGCGCACGGACGCTGGCCCTGGTGCCGTTCCGGCAGATCGCCGAACGCGGCTTCGCCTGCGTCGACGACGACGCCCCGCTGGAGTGTCTCCAGGTCGGTGAGCACCGGCGGATCCCCCTGGCCGAAGCCCTGGCCGCGCTGCCCGACCAGCCGGTCCGCACCCGCGACGCCGCGTTCGACGTCAGCGACGAGGAGTACGCGCGGATCGTGCAGCAGGTGCTCACCGAGGAGATCGGCCGCGGCGAGGGCGCGAACTTCGTCATCCACCGCACCCTGCACGCCACCGTGCAGGGCGCCCCGCTGGTGGCCGCGCTGGCCGCGCTGCGCCGGCTGCTGGTCGCCGAGCGCGGCGCCTACTGGACGTTCGTGGTGCACACCGACACCCGGACCCTGGTCGGCGCCAGCCCGGAACGACACGTGAGCGTCGACGACGGGCTCGTGATGATGAACCCGATCAGCGGCACCTTCCGGCCCGGCGGCGACACCCCGAACCGGGAGGCGCTGCTGCGGTTCCTCGCCGACCCGAAGGAGGTCGAGGAGCTGTACATGGTGCTCGACGAGGAGCTGAAGATGATGGCTACAGTCGCCGAGCACGGCGGCCAGGTCATCGGGCCGTACCTCAAGGAGATGTCGCACCTGTCGCACACCGAGTACCTGCTGGCCGGTCGGGGCACCCGCGACGTTCGGGAGGTGCTGCGGGAGACGATGTTCGCGCCCACCGTGACGGGCAGCCCGATGGAGAACGCCTGCCGGGTGATCGCCAGGCACGAGCGCCGGGGCCGCGGCTACTACGCAGGTGTGCTGGCCCTGCTCGGTCACGACGACGCCGGCCGCCAGACGCTTGACGCGCCGATCCTGATCCGTACCGCCGAGATCTCTCCCACCGGCCGGCTGCGGGTGCCGGTCGGCGCCACCCTGGTCCGGCACTCGACGGCGGCCGGTGAGGTGGCCGAGACGCACGCCAAGGCCGCCGGGGTGCTGGCCGCGCTCGGTCTCGGCCCGGCGGCGCCCGCCGGCGACCGCGGGCCGGTCGTGCGGCTGGCCGACGACCCGGCGGTACGCGACGCGCTCGCCGCGCGGAACACGCCGCTGGCCCGGTTCTGGCTGGACCAGCGGGCACCGGACGCGCCGGGGCTGCCCGGGTTGGCCGGTCTGCGGGCACTGATCGTGGACGCCGAGGACACCTTCACCGGCATGTTGGCGCACCAACTGGGCGCGTTGGGTCTCGCGGTCACGCTGCGGCCCTGGCACGCCGGCGGCTCGGTCGACGAGTACGACCTGGTGGTGGCCGGGCCCGGACCGGGCGACCCGGGGAGCCCGGACGACGCGAAGATGGCCGCGTTGCGGGAGCTGCTGGACGGGCTGCTGGCGACCGGCCGGCCCACCCTCGCGGTCTGCCTGGGGCACCAGGTGCTGGCCGGGCTGCTGGGGCTGCCCCTGCACCGCCGGGACGCTCCCTATCAGGGGTTGCAACGGGAGGTCGACCTGTTCGGCCGAGCCCGCCGGGTCGGCTTCTACTCCTCGTTCACCGCGCGGGCCGAGACGGACCGGCTGGACACCGCGTACGGGACGGTGGAGCTGGCCCGCGACGAGCGCGACGGGTCCGTGCACGCCCTGCGCGGGCAGGGCTTCGCGGGGGTGCAGTTTCACCCGGAGTCGGTGCTCAGCCCGGACGGGGTGACAGTGCTGAGCGAGTTGCTGGCCGATCTGCTGCCGGCGCCGCGTCCGGCCCGGCAGGTGTAGCCGCGACCGGCCTGGCCGGCGTAGCCGCGACCGGCCCGGCAGGCGTGGCACGCCGGCCGGGCCCGCACGGCATGGTCCCCGCCGTTGTGGGGTACGGCTGGTGCGACCGGTGGTGCGGGCGGGCCGAGAGCCCCCGCCCGCGCCACCGGTCGCCCGCGTCGGTCAGCCGCCCATGCCCTGCTTGAGCGCGGCGCCGATCAGCACCGCCCGGCGGGCGGTGAGGGCGCACGCGCCAAGCGCCACCGCGTCCGGGGCGATCTCCCCGTTGTTGCTGGTGTGCGAGGCGCCGTACGGGTTGCCGGCGATGAACTGGCTGGAGTCGGTGTAGCCCGGGGGCACCACGACACCACCCCAGTGGTAGAAGACGTTGAAGAGCGAGGTCAGGGTCGTCTCCTGCCCGCCGTGCGAGGTCGCCGTCGAGGTGAAGCCCGCGTAGACCTTGTTGGCCAGCGCGCCCTGCGCCCACAGCGGACCGGTGGTGTCGATGAACTGCTTCAGCTGAGCGGCGATCATGCCGTACCGGGTAGGCGATCCGAAGATGCCCACGTCGGCCCACGCCAGGTCGTCGATCATCGCCTCGGGCACGTCCTGGGTCTCCAGGTGGTGTGCCTGCCAACCGGAGTTGGAGCGGATCGCCTCGTCCGGCGCCAACTCCCGCACCTTGCGCAGGCGCACCTCGGCGCCGGCTTCCCCGGCGGCCTCGCACACGGCCTGCGCCATCTGGTACGTGACGCCGGTGGCGCTGTAGTAGATCACCGCTACCTTGGTCTGGGCAGCCATCAGATGTGTCCCCTTCTCGTCTCGGGTCAGCTCCCGCGACTACCCCTGAGGCACTGTGACAAACGACGGACGGCGGGCTTCCGGTAGTCCGGGCTCAAGTTTTCCGCAAGTTCCCGGTCGTTCCGGCCCGGCCGCCCGCGCGGGCGGCGATCCTGATGCCATCCGGTGTCGGCGCGCTCCTACGCCCCCCGGGCACCGGGCGCCTGAACGGGGGATCGCGCTCCGCCGGCAACGACGCTGGCGTAGCGCGATCAGGGGTCACCTCCCCCGAGGGCTCCCGCCGGTCCGCTCAGCGGACCAGCGCCGCCATCAGCCGGTCCAGCTCGGCCGCCGGGTCAGCGGTGAGGCCGGTGTGCACCGGGCCGGCCTGGATCATCGTGCTGCGGGGCGCGACCAGCCAGTGGAACCGCTCGCCGAGCCGCATCCGGGTCGCCGGCCCGTCGCCGGAGCAGGTCCGGTCCAGGGAGTCGAGCACCGCGGCCACCGCCGGCAGATCGACATCGGGTGCCAGCGCCCGGACCCGGTCGGCGTCCAGGTGCGTCCGCGCGGCCAGGAAGTCGCGCTGCTGGCAGTAGAGCAGCACCCCGACGTTGATCTGCTCGCCGCGCTCGATGCGGGGCACCAGCCGGATGAGGGCGTACTCGAACGGTTGCCTCACGCCACGCTCCCCGCCGGTAGCCAGTCCGCCCGGCTGGCGACCCGCCGCGACAGGTGCGCCACGTACGCCTCCCGCGCGGCGTCGGCCGAGTCGAAGTCGGCGGCGGTCAGCCACTGGGCCGGCACCAGCGCCAGCACCTCCCGCAGGAGGTCCGGGGTGACCCGCGGCGCCAGCTCGGCGTCGGCCTCGGCAACCCGCGACGCGTACGGCTCCAGCACGTGATCGTCCGCGCGGTAGGCGCGGTGCACGGCGGCGTCGGCGCGCGGCCAGTTGTGGTGGAAGTACAGCGCTGCGCCGTGGTCGATGAGCCACAGCTCCCGGTGCCAGACCAGCAGGTTCGGGTTGCGCCAGCTCCGGTCGACGTTCTCCACGTACGCGTCGAACCAGAGCACCCGGGAGGCCAGCGCCTCGTCGACGGGGTGCGCGACCGGGTCGAAGCCGAGCGCTCCCGGGAGGAAGTCCATCCCCAGGTTGGCGCCGCCGCTGTTGCGCAGCAGTTCCTGCACCTCCTGGTCGGGCTCGGCCCGACCGATCACCGGGTCGATGTCGAGGACCACCAGCGGCGGCACCCGCAGCTCCAGCCGGCGGGCCAGCTCACCGCAGATCACCTCGGCGATCAGTGCCTTGGGCCCCTGCCCGGCGCCTCGGAACTTCGCCACGTACGTGCCGAGGTCGTCGGCCTCCACGACACCGGGCAGCGAGCCGCCCTCGCGCAGCGGCGTGACGTAACGGATCGCGGTGACCTGGCGGAGCACGTCGCCCACCCTACTGGGCTCCGGCCGCGACCGGCACCGGCCGCACCGAGTCGGTCGCACGCTCCGTCACCACCACCTGCCGAAGCCCGTCGCACCGAACGCGCGTGACACTCGGTGACGCCCCCGCCGAAGGCGCTACGCCGGCTGTCGCCTTTGCTCTGCTTCAACCGACGCACCACCAGCACTGAGCAGCGCCGACGTAGCGGCGGCGGAGCCCGCCGCGCTCGGCATGCAGCGCTCTGGGTAACTGTTGCGTGGGTTGAAGCAGAGCAAAGGACTCGCAGGGCACGGCGGGGCCACCCGCCGATGTCACCGAGCGTAAACCGTCGGCGCGACGACTGGCCTGAGCAGGCCGCCGGCCCTGCACGACCCGGCACGCGCGGGTCAGTCGAGCTTGTCGCGCAGCTTGTCGACCTGGGTCTGCAGGCGGTTCACGGCGTTCTCGTTGTTGACGAAGGTGCTGATGCCCGCGGCGAGGCCCAGGCCGATCAGTACCGCCAGGATGCTGAGCACCAGACCGCCGATCGACACACCGCGGCCGGTCACCCCGGGTCGGCGTGCCATCTTGAGCCCGACGATGCCGAGGATGATCCCGATGATGCCCAGCACCAGCCCCAGCCAGGCGAGGATCGCGGTCAACACACTGAACAGGCCGGCCACCCCGAAGACCAGTGCGAAGGTGGCGGCCGCGCTGGTCTTGGCGTCGGTGGGCCCCCGGTGTGTCCGGGACCCGGCCGGTACGCCGGCACCCCGGGCCGGCTCGCTTGCGGCAGTCATGTGACTCCCCTTTCGTACGCGCGGCTCGCGTACTTCCGGTCGGCCGCCTTCCCGCTGCTCCGGTCGTTATGCACAGGCGATCCTGTCGGTCGGGTGTCCTACCCTGGCCCGATGACCGGGGAGTTCACCGCATCCGAGGCGCTCGACCTGCGGATGACGAGCCTGCTGCTGCGCCCGCATCCGACCATCCGGCCCGGTGACGTGGCCGAGGTGGTCGAGTGGTTCGGCGCGATGCAGGCGCAGGATCTGGCGAGCGGTCTGTGGTCGCTGGGCGCCCGACTGCCGAGGTGGACCAGGTCCGACGTGCAGGCGGCGCTGGAGCGCCGCGAGGCTCTGCGGACGTGGCCGATGCGGGGCACCGTGCACCTCGTACCCCCCGCCGACACCCGCTGGATGCTGGAGCTGACCGGCGTCCGGTCGCTGGCCGGCGCGGCGACCCGTCGCGCGCAGCTCGGGCTCACCGAGGCCGACGCGGACCGCGCGCTGGACGTGCTCGGCGCCGCGCTGACCGGCGGGGGGCGGCTCACCCGGGCGCAGTGCCTGGCGGCCCTTCGCGCGGCGGGCCTGTCGACTGACGACCAGCGTGGCTATCACCTGCTCTGGTACGCGAGTGTGCGCGGGGTGACCTGCGTGGCGCCGAACGTCGGCAGCGACCAGACCTTCGCGCTGCTCGACGAGTGGGCGCCGGAGCAACGTCGGCTGGAGCGGGACGAGGCGTTGGCCCTGCTCGCCCACCGCTACGTCCGGGGGCACGGGCCGGTCACCGCCCGCGAGTTCGCGGGCTGGAGCGGCCTCACCCTGACCGACGCGCGGCGCGGCCTGGCCGCCGCCGGCGACCTGCTGAGCACGGTACGTGTCGACGGCGAGCCGATGCACGTCGACGCGGCGCTGGCCGGTACGCCGCGCACTCCGGTCGACGACGTGCTGGCGCTGCCCGGCTTCGACGAGTACCTGCTCGGCTACCGGGATCGCACGCTGATGCTCGACCCCGCGCACCAGGCGGCAGTCGTGCCGGGCAACAACGGCATCTTCCAGGCGACGGTGGTCCGTGGCGGCCGGGTGGTGGGCGTCTGGAAGCGCACGCTCGGCCGGACCGCCGTCACCGTGACGATCCGGCCGCTGGCAACGCTTGACGCGGGCGCTCGGGCCCGGGTGGAGCAGGCCCTGGGGCGGTACGCCGACTTCGTCGGGCTGCCGGCCCGCTACGACTGGTCGGCCTGACCGTCGCCCGCCGCCGGCCGACGCGCGCCATCCG
Organism: Micromonospora lupini str. Lupac 08; assembly: GCF_000297395.2. Classification (GTDB taxonomy): domain Bacteria; phylum Actinomycetota; class Actinomycetes; order Mycobacteriales; family Micromonosporaceae; genus Micromonospora; species Micromonospora lupini. The sequence goes on from NZ_HF570108.1 coordinate 4,973,752, forward strand.
AGGGGGGCGTGGCCGGTCGGGGGCGCGCGGCGGTGAGCAGGTCGACGATCCGGGTCACCCGTTCATCGGCGCGGATCTGCGCCACCGTGGCCGGCAGCGGCAGCCGCCAGTTCGGATACTCGTCGACGGTGCCCGGCATGTTGGGTTGGCGCACCTCACCCAGCACGTCGTAGAGGGAGACGCCGAGCAGCCGGGTGGGGCTGGCCGCGAGGGCGGCGTGCATCGCCACCACCACGTCGTCGGGTGGCGCCGACTCGCCGGCGACCACCGGTCCGGGGTCGGCCGGTTCGGGCAGCAGCGCCTCGTCGCGCAGCATCGTCAGCAGCCGCTCGCGGTCGGCGGTGGCCCGGGCGCGTTCGACAGCCACGTCGGTGCCGAGCAACTTCAACTCGTCGCGGACGCGGACGTGCTCGCCGGCCAGGAAGCCCGGCGCGGTGGGCAGGTCGTGGGTGGAGATGCTGGCCAGCGCGTTACGCGGCCAGCGGGCCGGCGGGACGAAGTCGCCGTCGTCGTCCCGGGCGAACCACAGCACCGTCGAGCCGAGCATGTTGCGCCCCCGCAGGCCCCGGGTCACGGCGGGTTGGACGGTGCCGAGATCCTCGCCGACCACCAGCGCGCCGGCCCGGTGGGCCTCCAGCGCGAGGATGCCGAGCATCGCCTCGGCGTCGTACCGGACGTAGGTGCCCTCGGCGGCGCCCGCGCCCGGCGGCACCCACCACAGCCGCCACAGCCCCGCGACGTGGTCGACCCGGAGGCCGCCCGCGTGCCGCAGGGTCCGCCGCAGCATGTCCCGGTACGCCGCGTACCCGGTCTCGGCGAGCCGGTCCGGCCGCCACGCGGCGAGGCCCCAGTCCTGGCCGAGCTGGTTGAAGTCGTCCGGTGGGGCGCCGACCCGCACGCCCTGGGCCAGGACGTCGGCGAGCTGCCAGCCGTCCGCGCCGCCCGGGTCGATGCCGACGGCAAGGTCGTGCACCACGCCGACCGGCATCCCGGCCGCCCGGGCCGCCGCCGTGACGGCGTCGAGCTGCTCGTCGCACAGGTGTTGCAGCCAGGCGTGGAAGGCCACCCGGTCGGCGAGCTGCCGACGCTGCTCGGCGACCGCCGGGGCGTCCGGGTGGTGCAGCTCCGCCGGCCAGGCACGCCAGTCGTTGCCGTGCCGCTCCGCAAGCGCGCACCAGGTGGCGAAGCTGGCCAGCGCCGGGTCCGCGGCCAGGTCGACCGGCTGGGCGTACGGGTGCAGCAGCTCCAGGGCGTGCCGCTTGGCGGTCCACACCTCGTCGTAGTCGATCAGGTCGCCTCGGTCGGGGCGCAGCGCGTCCACCACCGCCCGGGTCGCCGGGTCCGCCGCGGCGTAGGCGGCGGTGTCGCTGACGCGCAGGTAGAGCGGGTTGACGAAGCGCCGACTGGCCGGGGAATACGGTGAGGCGGCCACCGGATGCGCGGGCCCCACCGCGTGCAGCGGGTTGAGCAGCACCAGCCCCGCGCCGGTGGTGCCGGCCCAGCCGGTGAACTCGGCGAGGTCCCCGAGATCGCCCATGCCCCAGGAGCGTTCCGAGTTGAGCGCGTAGAGCTGGAGCATCCAACCCCAGGTGCGCGGCGGCACGGGCAGCCGACGGGGCACCACCACGAGGGTCACCTCGCGGCCGGCGCAGCCCAACCGGTGCCAGCCCAGCGGCAGGTCCCCCGGCAGTTCGCCGTCGACGTCGCGGCGGCTGCCGTCCTCCAGGGTCACCACACCGGGGCCGGGCAGCGCCCGCGTCGTGCCGTGGGTGAGCACCACAGTCGCCGGTAACGCTGCCCGGTCGACCGCGCGGGTGGCGGCCAGCGCGTCGGCCACGGCGGCCGGGCTGGTGGCGTCCACGCCGAGCAGGCCGAGCACGCCCACGACGGTCTCCGGAGCGACCTCGACGCGACGGCGTCGCCAGTCCTCGTACCAGGTGGACACGCCATGCGCCTTGGCCAGCGCGGTCAGTCGTCGGTCCATCCCGCCCCCCACCTCACGATGCGACCCACGACCACCTTGCCACGCCCACCCGCCCCCCGCAGCGCGGAGCGAGCCGTACCCGCCCCACCGCACCCGCGCCGATCTTGCATTTTCTGTCGCGACACCGAAAGTGCAAGATCGGCGGGTCGGGGTCGGGCGTCAGTCGGCCAGCGCGCCGGCTGCGCGGCCCTCGTGCAGCGTGAGGTTGCGGCCGTTGGTCGGGTCGAACAGGTGGATCTTCTCCAGGTTGAACCAGACCCGGCGGGACTGCCCCTCCACGACCGGCGACTCGGCCGACAGCCGGGTGACCAGGTTGCCGCCGCCGCCGGCGAAGTCGCCCGCCCCCGCGTCGGCGGCCAGCTCCTCCAGCTCGGCGGCGCTGGCCCGCTCCCCCTCCACGGTGAAGTAGACGTACTTGTCCGAGCCCATCGACTCGACGATCTCCACCGGGGCCTCGAACTCCAGGCCCCGGCGACGGGTGTCCTCGTCGACCAGCTCGGCGTCCTCGAAGTGCTCGGGGCGTACGCCGAGGATCAGCTCGCGGGGCGCGTCGGCGGCCTCCAGCTCACGGCGGACCCGGTCGCCGAGAGGCACCTCGCCCAGCGCGGTGTGCAGGCTGCCGTCCTGCACGGCGGCGTGCAGGAAGTTCATCGACGGGGAGCCGATGAAGCCGGCCACGAAGAGGTTGCGCGGGTGGTCGTACAGCTCCTGCGGAGGCCCGACCTGCTGGACCGCGCCACCGCGCATGATGACCACCCGGTCGCCGAGGGTCATCGCCTCGGTCTGGTCGTGGGTGACGTAGACGGTGGTGGTGCCGAGCTGCTTCTGCAGGCGGGACACCACGGTGCGCATCTGCACCCGCAGCTTCGCGTCCAGGTTGGACAGCGGCTCGTCCATGAGGAACGCCTTGGGCTGGCGGACGATCGCCCGGCCCATCGCCACCCGCTGACGCTGGCCGCCGGAGAGGTTGGCGGGTTTGCGGTCCAGCAGTGGCACCAGCTCCAACACCTTGGCCGCCTCGTCGACCTTGGCGTTGATGGTCTCCTTGTCGAGCTTCGCCAGCCGCAGCGGAAACGCCATGTTCTCCCGCACGGTCATGTTCGGATACAGCGCGTACGACTGGAACACCATCGCGATGTCCCGGTCCCGGGGAGCCTTGTCGTTGACCCGCTGGCCGGCGATGCGCAGCTCGCCGGAGGTGATGTCCTCCAGGCCCGCGATCATGTTGAGGGTGGTGGACTTCCCGCAGCCCGACGGGCCGACCAGGATGACGAACTCGCCGTCGGCGATCTCCAGGTCGACGTCCTGCACGGCGACGGTCCCGTCCGGGAAACTCTTGCTCACCTTGTCGAGCACGATGTCAGCCATGACTACTCACCTATCCCTTGACTGCGCCGGAGGTCAGGCCGGACACGATGCGGCGCTGGAAGAAGAGGACGAACAGGATGATCGGTACGGTGATCACCACGGCGGCGGCGCAGATCGCCCCGGTGGGGTCCTCGAACTGCGACGCGCCGGTGAAGAACGACAGCGCGGCCGGCACCGTGCGGGAGCGCTCGGTGGAGGTCAGCGAGATGGCGAACAGGAAGTCGTTCCAGCAGAAGATGAAGACCAGGATCGCCGTGGTGAACAGGCCGGGCGCGGCAAGTGGCGCGATCACCCGCCGGAACGCCTGCGCCTGGGTGGCGCCGTCCATCTTCGCCGCCTTCTCCAGATCCCACGGGATCTGCTTGAAGAACGCCGACAACGTGTAGATCGCCAGCGGCAGCGCGAACGTGATGTACGGCAGGATCAGCCCCGGCCAGGTGTCGAAGATCTTGAGCTGACGCTCGATCTCGAACAGCGGCGACACGAGTGACACCTGCGGGAACATCGCGATCAGCAGGGACACCCCGACCAGCAGCCCCTTGCCGGGAAAGTCCAGCCGGCTGATCGCGTACGCGGCCATCGCGCCGAGCACCACCGCGACGAGCGTGGCGACCAGGGCGATGCCGATGGAGTTGATCAGCGCGCGGACGAACTGGTCGGTGTCGAAGATCGTCTTGTAGTTGTCAAGCGTCCACTCCCGCGGAAAGAACTTCCCGTCGGTGAGCGTGGCCGGCGTCTTGAACGACAGCGAGGCGATCCACAGCACCGGGACCATCGCGAAGACGATCACGAGGACGTCGAGCAGACCCCAGCGCAGCTTCGCCCGGGTGGTGGTTTCGACAGCCATGTCAGCGCCTCTCCCCGTCGTCGCTGCCGGGGGCAGCGGTGCCGAACAGCTTCACGAAGACGAAGGCGATGATCGCCACGGTGATGAAGATGAGCACCGACATCGTGGAGCCGATGCCGAGGTTCAGACCCCGGATCAGGTTGTTGTAGGCGAGCATCGACACCGACGAGGTCTCGTTGCCGCCGGCCGTCAACACGAAGATGTTGTCGAAGACCCGGAACGCGTCCAGGGTGCGGAACAGCAGCGCGACCAGGATCGCCGGCTTCATCACCGGCAGCATCACCTTGGTGAACTTCTGCCAGGCGGTCGCCCCGTCGGTGGAGGCGGCCTTGAGCAGGTCCTCCGGGACCAGCGCCAGCCCGGCCATCAGCAGCAGCGCCATGAACGGGGTGGTCTTCCAGATCTCCGCGAGCATGATGATCGCCAGCGAGCTGGCCCGTTCGGTGAGCGGCGCACCGTCGCTGAACAGGTCGGCCAGGTAGCCGGTGCCGGGCGTCCAGGCGTACCGCCAGGAGAACGCGGCGACCACCGTGACGATCCCGTACGGGATGAGCGCCGAGGTGCGGACGAGCCCGCGCCCGACGAGCGTACGGTGCATGATCAGCGCCAGCCCCATGCCGAGCACCAGCTCGACGGCCACGGTGACCACCGTGATCAGCGCGGTCACCCCGAACGCCGTCCACCAGAACTCGTTGGTGAGCACGGTGACGTAGTTCTCCAGCCCGATGAACTCGCGCTGGTCGGGGAAGCGCAGGTCGTAGCGCTGCAACGACAGCCAGACCGAGTAGATGATCGGGTACGCGGTCACCGCGACCATCACCAGCGCGGCGGGCGCGCAGAGCAACCAGCCGAGTCGGCGTTCGGCCTTCTTGTTCTCACTCAGCGGCGGCTTGCGGCGGCCGCCCCGCTGGGTGGGCACGGTGGTCTGTCGTCTGGTCTCCTCGACTGCGGTGTTGGCGCCGGTCGGCGTGGCGCTGATGCTCACGGCAGGACCCCCTTGGACTGGAGGGCGTCGGCGATGGCGCCGCGCAGCTCGTCGGCCGTCTGCTGCGGACGGATCGCCGACGGCGGCGACAGGATCGCCGACATGACTGTCGAGATGCTCTGGTAGGCCGGGGTCAGCGGACGGGTCGCCGGATCCTTCAGCTCTTCGAGGATGGTGTCCTTCATGGGGTACGCCTCGGTCATCTCCGGCTCGTCGAACACCGCCTCGATGGTCGGTGGCACGCCGTCGTTGATGGCGGAGAACTTCTGGTGCTCGGGGCTGCGCAGACACCGGGCCGCCTCGAACGACTGCTCGGGGTGCCGGGAGTAGGCGCTGACCGCCAGGTTCACGCCGCCGATGGTGACCTTGCTGGGGGTGTTCTCGTCGATGCCGGGCACCCGCGCCCAGCCGACCTGCTTGGCCAGCTCCGGGTTCGCCTCCTGCAACGCCGGGTAGACGAACGGCCAGTTCACCTGGAAGGCGCCCGAGCCGGACTGGAACTCCAGCCGGACCGGATCCTCGGTGGCGTTGCTGAACGACGGCGACGTCACGCCCGACGTGGCGAACGTCTTCAGTTGCTCAAGCGCCCGGACCGTGCCGTCGTCCATCACGGCCTTCTTGCCGTCGTCGGAGAGGACCTTTCCGCCGGCGCTCTCGGCAAGCGTGTTGTAGAGGACGACCAGGCCCTCGTACTGGGCGCCCATGGTGAGCACCTGGTACGGCTTGCCCTGGTCCTTGAGCTGCTGAGCGGCCGTGATCATCTGGTCCCAGGTGGTCGGCGGCTGCGGCACGAGGTCCTTGCGGTACCAGAGCAGCTGGACGTTCGTGTTCTTCGGCGCGGCGTAGAGCTTGTCCTCGTAGCGGGCGGTGTCCAGCGGCCCGGCGAGGGTGCCCTGCTCGACGTCGGAGCGGTCCTGACCGGTCCACTCGCGGATCCAGTCGGCGCTGGCGAACTCCTGGGTCCAGGTGACGTCCAGGCCGAGGACGTCCATCCCGCTGTCCTCGGCGGCCAGCCGGCGCACCATCTGCACCCGCTGGTCGTCGGCCTGTCGGGGCAGCACCCGGTAGACGATCTTGTATCGTCCCTGGGCCTGCGCGTTGCAGTCGTCGACCACCTTCTGCAGGTTCTGCTCCGGCGGGTAGTACAGGTTGATCGTCGGCGTACCGCCGCCACCGTCGTCGGCGCCACACGCGGCCAGCGGCGCGACAAGCGCCAGCGCGGCGGCCGCGGCGCCGAGCCGGGCAGCCGGCCGACGCCGGTGTCGAGCCGTTTCGGGGTCCGTCATCGCCCTCCCCCTCTCTTCGGCGAGAAACCGGGGAGGGGCATCCGTGCCCCGGTGCACGGCGAGACGATTCCGGGCCGATGAGCTGCGGAAATGCCCGGCCCGGATGCTCCTGGCGGCTACACTGCCCCACCTGCCACGTCACGAAACCTGCCCGTCACAGCGGGACACGCTCGGACATCAACAGAGAGTTGCCGCACGACTCCGTATGACAGGGATAAGCTGCGCGTATGACAGAACCACAGCGCCGCTTCACGATCTCCGTCCCCCCGGACGTGGCGCAGACTCTGGAGAGCCAGGGCAACCGCATGGCCAGCGCCTACGTCACCGAGTCGGTACGCCGTCGCCGACGGGTGGAGCAGCACAAGGAGTTGCTGCTCGCCGCCGGCATCCACGTGACCGAGCAGGGCGTCGCCGAGGCTCGGGCCCGACGCCTGGGCACGGAGGCAGATTGGCCCTCGGAGCGCTTCGCGGCCGAGCGCGCCAAGATCCGCGCCGCCATGGAGGCCGAGATGAACGGCGACGACGACACCGCTCCTCACGCTGACGCCGCATGACGGCCGAGCCACAACCGCCGGTCCGGCTGATCCTGGACCGGTCCGCTCTGCTCGGCTATGCCGTGCTGCGGACGGTGCACGTGGGCGAGCCCGTCCACGAGGTGATCGAGGACGGGGTGCGGTTCGGAGTGCCGGTGGTGGCTGCCGCCGAAGCCCTGAACCTGGCGACCGGCAAGGACCTGGCCCTGCTGCACAGGCTGCTGGCCCTGCCCTCCTGCGCACTGCTGCCCGAACGGGCGCAGGACCTGCCGGAGTTGACGTTCTGGCAGCGCAGGACGCGCCGCTTCGACCTGGCCGCGGCCGCCGTGGCGGGCCTGACCCACGATGCCGCGGTGCTCACCGGCGAGGGGCCCGGCTACTCCGACGGGATCCCGCTGATCCACTTTCCAGGGTGAACGACGCCCGCCGAACGGCGGCCTGCACGCTGCGTCGAGGCCGCCGACAACCTGCCTCGCTCCGCCCCGCGCGGACGCCACGCGAGTGATCGACTCGGGTTCACGGAAGTCGGGCGGTCTCCGCGCCGGGATGCCCCAGCTTCCAGGAAGCGGAGTGGATCAATCAGTGCGCGACACCGAAGACCGCGTGGGCGGCACTGATCGGGCATCCTGAGGGCGTGATCGCGCGCTTCAAGGACCTCTGCCTGGACGCCTCGGACGCGCGCCTGCTGGGTGCCTTCTGGGCCCGGATCCTCGACGGGGAGGTGGCCGACGCCGGCGGCGACGACACCCGCGTCGACCCCCGCTCCGCGCGTTCCGACGCCGAGTCGATCTGGGTGAACCGAGTGCCCGAGCCGCGGGTCGGCAAGACTCGCGTACACCTGGATCTGCGGTTGGCCGGCGCGGACCCGGCGCCGCTGCTCGCAGCCGGCGCCCGGCTGGTTCGCGAACCGGACGGTGACGTCACCTGGTGGGTGCTTGCCGATCCGGAGGGCAACGAGTTCTGTGCGTTCGGCGCTCGCGAGGGTACGCGGCCGGGCCCGTTCGAGGTGGTCGTGGACTCGGTCGACCCGCTCGCGCAGGCGACCTGGTGGGCCGGTGTGGTCGGTGGCGTGGTCGAGCACGGGTCGTCCACGGCGTCGGTGGTCGGCGCGGCCGGGTTCCCGTGGGAGTACTGGGTGTTCGTCGGGGTGCCCGAGCCCAGGACGGTCAAGAACCGGATGCACTGGGACGTCGAAATGGTCACCCCGGAGCCGACCGCGTTGCTCGACGCGGGCGCGACGCTGGTACGCGAGCCGAGCGACGAGGCGCACTGGTGGGTGCTGGCCGACCCGGAGGGCAACGAGTTCTGCGCCTTCGCGCCGCGCCCCACCGGGTGAACGGCCGACTACCCAGCGCGGGTGGTGTCGGCTAGCGTTTCCGTAGCGCCGCAGCCGGCGCGTTCGCCGCCGACGTCGACACGCCTCCGGCCGGCCCAGCCTGCCCGATCGGTTGGTTATCGCGGGAACGTCCCACCGCCGCTGCACCGGTTCGGCAGGATCGTCCCAATGAGGGAGGTGCCGTCGTGCAGGACACCCGCGCTCTCGCCCTGACGTTCGAGGTGAGCGGCCTGCCACCGGTCAAGACCGAAGCGTTGTCCATCTTCGCCGCCGGGCACCGGCAGGCGACGAGGGTCCGCACCCTGCTCCAGGCCGCCCTGGTCGCGGCCCAGCGCACCGGCTGGACGCCGTTGCCCGGGCCGATCGAGGTGGACCTGGTTCTGCGCTGCCCGCCCGGGCACCGTACGTCCGACGCCAGCACGCTGCTCGGCGGCGTCTGCGCGGTGCTGCAGGACAAGAAGCGGGTCTCCACAATCGGCCTGGCGCACCTCGGCGTCCTGGTGGACGTCGCCCTCTACGACGACGACCGGCAGATCCGCCGCTTGTCGTACCACGAGGAGCCGGCGGAGGAATTCTCGTACCAGGTGCGGGTCGCCGCCGTGCCGACAGGCGTTTGACCGACGGCCGCGGTGGGGTATCGCGGACGCCGACGAAGGGAGCACCGATGTCGGAGCCACATGTCACGCTCGACCCACGCGGGCTCGATCCCGTGCAGCAGAAGCTGCGCGGGCCGCTGGAGGACCAGCTGACCTCGGCTCTCCAGGCAGCCACCGACCGGATTCGGGCCGGCTACGCCGGTGAGCCGGTCGAGTCGGTGTGCCAGCGGCTGTTGGACGAGACCCGCTCCGGGTTGCATCCCGACATCGCGGCCGGGTTCAACCCGGACATGGACGAGTTCTGCCGGGTGGCGATCTCGATCGTCCGCGGCGGGTCCGAGGAGTCGGACGCCCGCCACACCGGCGACGGCCGGCACCGCGCGTAGCGCACGGCACCGATAGCAGTGGCCGGGTCAGGGCCGGGTCCGCAACTACCCGGCCCTGACCCCCGGCGGTCCGACGGGGAGCGGACAGGTCGAGCACCCCACCGCGCGTGGGCGCGGCACGACGCCACGCGGCTCGGTGGGGAGGCCCGGCCGCCCTGCACTCAGCTCCACGGTGCCCACCTGCCGGACGCCGGTGCGCCCCCGGCACACCCCGAAAGGCCGCGAACGCCGGCCCAGGTTAGGCGGACCGCGACGGGCCGGACAAGCGTTGCCGGGCCGTCCGCGGCGTGACTCATCTCAAGGGCGAAAAGCGGCATGTGCGCGTAACGAGACCATGATCGGCGACGCTGTTGGGTTTCGACGGTCAGAAGTGTCGGAGCAGGTCCCGGAAGGCGGCCAGGCGCAGTACGCCGTTGTCGGTCGGGTCCAACTCGTCGTCCTCAAGCACCCACGTGTTCTCGTTCGGAATGAACACCGCGTTCAGCCCGGCCGCCCGCGCCGGGAGGATGTCGGACTTCGGGGAGTTGCCGATCATCCACGCGCTGGCCGGCTCGAACCCGTGCTCGCGGATGAGCCACCGGTAGGTGTCCACGTTCTTCTCGGCGACGATGTGCGCGGCCCGGAAGTGGTGCAGCAACCCGCACGCGTCCAGCTTGCGCTGCTGCTCCTCCCGCTCACCCTTGGTCAGCAGCAGCAGTTCGTGCCGGCCGGCCAACTCGTCGAGCGCCTCGGCGACACCGGGCATCAGCTCCACCCGGTGCTCCACGAGCGCCAGGGCCAGCCGGTCGATCTCCCGGCGCTCGGCGTCGGTGACCGGCCGTTCGCGCAGCCGCTCCAGGCACTCGGCGAGGCTGCGGAGGAAGACCTTGCTGCCGTACCCGTGCGCCACCGCGTTGGCCCGCTCGATGTCGTCGAGGATCGCCCGGGTCTCGGCCCGGTCCAGGGTGGGGTGGTCGAGCCAGGCCAGGAAGTCGTCGATCACCCGCTCGAAGACGACGTTGTTCTCCCACAACGTGTCGTCCGCGTCGAAGATCAGCACCTTCGCCTGCCGCCGCGCCGTTCCGCCGACCGTCATCTGTCCCTCCCCCGCACCAACGGCCCCCGAAGGCCGAGGGACCAGAATAGGCGCGCGAGAGTCCGGGACCGATTCGAGGAGTACGCGATGTTCACGGTGAATCGAGTTGCCGGCGCGGTGCTGCTGGCGTGCGCCGGCGCGCTGGTGGCGTGCGGCAGCGGTCCCGACAAGGCGCCGGGCGCCGCAGCCGGCACGGCGTCGCCGTCGGACGCCGCGGCGAGCACCACGGCCGCGGTGGTGACGCCGACCGCCGCGGCACCGGCGACCGACCCGCTGTTGTCCGGCAGGCGTGAGGTCACGATCACGCGGGTGCAGGGGTCCGGGAGCAAGCTGGAACTCAGCGGCCGACTCGAGGAGGGCGGCGACACCGGTGGCCGCGTCCTGTTCGTTCCGACGCCGATCGGCAACGACCAGTACGTCATCAGGGCGTTCGGCACGAAGGACGGGCATCCCGCAAACGACGATCCGTCCTGCTGGCAGGTCAACGGCCTGGACATCGAGCCGGAGCTGACGGTGGAGGCCGCCGTCTGCGACGAGGACAACCCGATCCAGCGGTTCACGATCACCACCAAGGGCAAGGGGACGTACGCGATCGGCAGCGAGACCCGGTTCCTCCAGCACAAGGCGGGCAACGGCCTGATTCTCAAGGAGTTGGGCGCTGCCCCGCTGACCACGTTCCGGTTCGTCGACAAGGGCCCGGCCAACCGCGAGCCCCTCGACTGAGCAGAGTGCCGCGCGCCGCCGACGCCGCGTCGGTGGTCACGGCCACCGCAGTAGCCGTCGTGCGATCAACGCCTCCCGGTCCTCCTGCCCCTCGGGTCGCAGCCGACCACCCCGGGTGAGCATCACCACGCCGTGCAGCAGGCTCCAGCCCACCTCGGCGAGGGTGTCCGGGTCCCGGCCCGCCGCCAGTGGGGTCAGCGCCGCCCGCAGCTCGGCGAAGACGGCCCGCGGCGCGGCCGGCACGCCATCGACGCCGAGGGCCAGGTCGGGGGTCAGCGCGAGCATCGCGTCATAGACCTCGGGATTCGTGTACGCGAAGTCGAGGTACGCGGTCGCGACCGCCGGCCAGACGCCCTCGGGACTGCCGACGGCCTGACTGTGCGCCTGCGCGAGAGCGGCTGCCAGGTCGGCGAAGGCGCACACGGCGACGGCGGCGAGCAACGCCTCCAGATCCGCGAAGTGCCGGTAGAGGTCGCCGACGTCGACCTCGGCGCGCTCGGCCAACCGTCGGGTGGTCATCCCCGCCCAGCCCTCCGCCTCGGCCAGCTCTCGCGCGACCGAGACGATGAGGTCGCGCCGGTCCTGTTCAGTGGCCTGCTCAGCGGGTCCGGGCACGCCCCCGAGCGTAGAGGCGAACACGTGCCGTGGTCGTCGGCTGACGGATTGGTGACTGGCCGGGCAGGCCCCGCACACACCTTTCACATCCACCACCGCGAACCCCTTGCGCAATGGTCAAGAAACGTTGACCATTGCTCCCATGCCTACCGACGATCTTCCCGAGACGTTTCACGTCACCACCGACGAGCAGCTACGTGCCGTCTCCAATCTCACGCGTCACCGGATCATGGCCATGCTCCGCTTCGAGCCCGCGACGATCACGCAGATCGCCGAGCGGGTGGGCCTGGCGAAGGGGAGTTCCAGCTACCACGTACGCCTGCTGGAGCGGGCTGGCCTCATCACCGTGGTGCGGACGCGCAAGGTCCGGGGCGTCACCGAGCGGTACTACGCCATGGCCGCGCGGTCGATCGTGCTGCCGGATCCGGGCGAGGGAGGGCCGGACATGCTGATGCGGCATGCGGTGGCCGACCTGGAGGCGGCGCCGGCGCAGAGCGAGCGGCACGTACGGATGGCGCACCTGCGGCTCACCGACGAGCAGTTCGCGGAGCTGGGGGCGCGCCTGCAGGCACTGGCGGACGAGTACCGGGAGTTGTCGGATCCGTCGCTGCCGGACGCGTCACTCGTCTTCGCCCTGTTCCACCCGGCCCGGCGCCAGCAGGCCGAAGGGGGTGCCAAGTGACCTCGGACGCACAGAAGTTGCCGACCGGATTCGGACGACTGTGGACCGCGCAGACGGTCTCCTCGCTCGGTGACGGGGTGTCGCGTGCCGCGCTGCCGCTGCTCGCGTTGACGTTGACGCGGGATCCGATGGCGCTCGCCGTCGTCGCGGCCGCGGGGACGCTGCCGTGGCTGCTCTTCGGAGTGCTCGGCGGCGCCCTGGTGGACCGCTGGGACCGCCGGCAGACGATGTGGATCACGGACGCCGCACGTGCGGTGCTGCTCGGGATACCCGCGGCGGCCGCCATGCTCGACGTGCTGAGCATTCCGCTGCTCGCGACAGTCGCCTTCCTGCTCGGCCTCGGCGGGCTCTTCTTCGACACGGCGGCCACGGCCTACCTGCCGGACCTGCTCGGCCGTCACCCCGCGCTCCTGGAGCGCGCCAACTCCCGCCTGCGCGGCGCCCAGACCGCCATGTCCGGCTTCGCGGGGCCACCCGCGGGCAGTGCCCTGCTCGCGCTCGGACGGGCGGTTCCGCTGCTCGCCGACGCGGTGTCGTTCGCGGTCTCCGCACTGCTCGTACGGTCGCTGCCCGCCGTGCCCCGACCCGTGCCGCAGGTCCGTGAGTCGCTGCTGCGGCAGGCGCGCGCCGGCGCCTCGTACGTCTTCCGGGATCGGCTGCTGCTCGGCCTCGCGCTGCGTCCGGCGGTCGGGAACATCGCCTTCCTCGCCGTGGAGACCGTCCTCGCCCTGTTCGCGCACGACCGCCTCGGCATCGACACCTACGGCTTCGGCCTGCTCCTCACCGCAGAGGCCACCGGCGGTCTGCTCGGGGCGGGCATCGCCTCGCAGCTCGGCCGACGACTCGGCACCGGCACCGCACTCACCTGCACAGCCGCCCTCGAAGGGCTCGCCATCCTCGGTCTGGCGGCCGCCCCGAACCCGTACGTAGCCGGTCTCGCGCTCGCCGTCTGCGGCGCGGGCATGGGCGCCACGATGGTGCTCGGCCCCTCCCTCCGGCAGACGATCGTCCCCGCCCACCTGATGGGCCGGGTCGCCTCCACGTCCCGGATGCTCGCCATGTGCGCCGCCCCGCTCGGCGCCTTCCTCGGCGGCTGGCTGGCCACCGCCTACGACGTACGCGCCCCGCTCTACGCCGCCGCGGGCCTCCTCCTCGCCATGACCGCCGTGACGGCGACCATGACCAGCAACCGCCGGGTCGAGGCGGCGCTCCGTGCTTCTTCCGACCGGGAGGGTCCGGCGGAGGACAGCCGCACCGACGTACTGGTCCCTGCCTGATCGACGCACCCACCCGCTCCGACGTCACGACTGCCGGAAAGGCACCAGATGCTCTACTCGACCGCACGCGTCAACGCCGACAGCCCTCACCGCCACATCACCCGACTCGTCTCCCAGCTCGGGCACCCGGCGCCCACCGAACTCGACGAAAGCTTGTCCATCACGTTCGGTGGCGGCACCTGCCTGCTCGTGGCGGCGACGACCCACTTCGACATGATCGTCAAAGCCGGCGAGTCGGACGCCGTCGCGGCGGTGGAGGACACCATCACCCGCGAGCTGCTGCGATTCGGGACCGGGGACGAGCGCACCGTCGACTGGCGGCCCCTGGTGCGACCCGCCACGAGCGGCGACGACGCCGCTCTCCTCGCCCTCGACAGTGCGGCGTGGACCGCCGGGTCGGGTCTCGCCTCCGCCGAGGGCGAGGAGCGAACGGCGTACTTCTCCGAACGGCGCAGGCCCGAGACCCACCTCGTCGCCGCTCTCGGCGACCAGATCGTCGGCGCGGTGAGCACCCACCGGACGACCCCCTTCCCGGAAGGGGCGCACGTCTTCGGCCTGTGGAACCTGGTGGTGGCCCAGCAGGCCCGCCGCAGGAACATCGCCTCGGCCCTGCTCTCGGCCGCCGAACACCGTGCCCGCGCGCAGGGCGCGAAGAAGATCGGCCTGCGCGTCCTGGCGACCAACACCGGCGCGGTACGCCTCTACGAACGGCACGGTTACGCCGTCGAGGGCCGACACGTCGACGAGTTCCTGATCGACGGCGCCTACGTCGACGACATCAGCATGGGCAAGCGCCTGACGCCGCTCTCCTGACGGACGTCGCCGCCGAGGCGTGCGCCGGTCCCCGCCTCCGCGTGCCACGGCCGATCCCTCCCTCGTTAGGCGAGGGGATCACCAGGACGGGAGGGCACGTGGCCGTTGGGCGGCACCGGCCCGTGGCAGGCCGATGAGCGGAAATTCGGGCGTGCCGCTGGTGCGCGGCGAGGCCAGCCTCCAGCGGGCCACCTTCCTGGAACTCTTCCTCGACCTGGTCTTCGTCTTCGCCCTCACCCGGATCTCGGCACGGGTGATCGCCGACTTCACCGACGGCCAGCGCGGGGTGCTCGCCGGTCTCGGGCAGGCCCTCCTGCTGTTCCTGGCCCTGTGGGCGGTCTGGTCGCTGACCGTCTGGTCGACCAGTTGGCTGGACCCGGAGGCGCCGATAGTCCAGACCGTGATCGTTCTGACGATGATCGGCGCCATGACGATGGCCGTCGCGGTGCCCGACGCCTTCGGCGCGCGGGCCGCCCTCTTCGCCATCACCTACGTGAGTCTCCAGATCGGCCGCGTGGTCTACTTCCACGTCGCCGGGCACGGCCGACCGGATCCGCGCCAGACCCTCCGGGTCCTGCTCTGGTTCGGTGTGAGCGCGCCGCTCTGGATCATCGGTGGGTTGGTCGACGACGGCACGGTCCGGGGGCCTCTGTGGACGGTCGCCGTCCTGGTCGACTACGTCGGGCTGTACCTCGGATGGCCGACCCCCCGCATCGGCGCACAACGGATCGGCGGCCGGATGATCGCGGCCGAGCACCTGGCCGAGCGGTACCAGCAGTTCCTCCTCATCGCGATCGGGGAGGCGATCTTCGTGCTCGGGCTGGCGTTCAGCGGCAGCGGGTTCCACGCCGACCAGACGGGCGGCTACGTCCTGGCGCTGGCGACCACCGTGCTGCTCTGGCGGATCTACTTCCACGTCGCGGGCAGGGTGCAGGACGCCGCCGTCAACCACTCCCGCAACGCTCCCCGGCTCGCCACCGAGATGGCGTTCGCTCACCTGATCATGATCGCGGGGATCGTGCTGACCGGCGTCGGCTTCGAACTGTTCATCACCGAGCCACGCGGGCACCTCCCGGCGGCCTGGCTCATCGCCATCCTCGGCGGCCCCGTGCTCTTCCTCGCCGGACGGTCGGCCCTCGAATACCAGGTCTTCGCCCGGGTCTCCCGCTCCCGGCTGGCGGGCCTGCTGGCCCTCGGCCTGCTGGTCCCGGTGACGATCCGCCTCGAGCCACTCACCGCCGGCGCCGCCGCCGCCGTCGTGCTGGCCGCCGTCGCCGTCGGGGACGCGCGACGCTCCCGCCGCCGGCTTGCGGAGACACCCCGGCCCCCGTTCTAGACGAGTACGTCCTAACTCAAGGCGGGGCTGGGTGACTCGGACCCGAGCCCTTCACTAACTGATCACTCCCCCTCCTCCTACGATCGATCTTGACTCGCTACCCTGCCGGCATGACGTCGGAGACCGCGCCGAGGAGACGCCGTACGAAGCGCGTCCTCGTGGCCGTCGCCGTCACGGTGGGCCTGCTGTCGTGCCTGTGGGTCCTGTGGTTCCTGTCGTTGCGCGTGTTCGGCGATGAGGGAGCCCTACCGCCGAAGTCGCGACTACCCGAGGTGCCGGCCGGGGCGAGCGTCGTCGACGAGAGTACGGAATGCGCCTCCGGTGGATGCTGGCGGCAGCTCACCGTGGCACCCGCGGCGGGGCAGACCCCGGAGGACCTGGCACGCGAGATGGGCCTCACCGAGGAGCGGAAACTGCCTCCGACGTTGTTCGACCCCGGGTCCGTCTACGTCGGGGCCCGCGTCGCCGACGGCAGGCTGATCGTGCACGTCGGCTACGAGTGAGAGCCCGACTCCGGGCACTCAGAGGTCGGTAAGCGTCTTGATGTCGTGTTTCTCGAGCAGCGCGGGCAGCGGGTCCGCGAGGCGCCGCCAGATGCGTCCCACCGTGGTCGGCGAGTTCGGTCCCGGCACGTCGTAGGGACCGCCCTGGGGGTAGACCGTCAGGGTGCTCCCCCACAGCCCGGCATCCACCCAGCCCAGGCGGACGATCTCGGCCCAGGCGTACGAGCGCCGCAGGCCACCGCGACCACGGATCAGCAGCCCCACATCGTCGGCGAGCACTGCGTTTCGCCGCACGACGACGGCCACGATGATCGAAGCGGCGGCAGCCGCCAGGATGTTCCAGCCGAACAGGTCGAAGACCACCCCGACGACGATCACCACGACCAGGACCGCGACGGGTATCGCGATCGCGGGCCAGGCCCGGGACTCGCCGAGGACGTGGACCTCACCCACCGGCTGCACCGACTCCCCCACAGCCGTTCACGATAGTGAATGAGTTCCACATTCTCGTCCCCGAGCTGCGGGTCGCTGACGCGTACGTCGCGTCACATCGTTTGACGTGAAGCGCTTGAAGTTGGGGACGCTTCACCCATGGCAGCGACGGCAGCGGGACGAACCGAATTTCCCCTGACCATTCAGGAGATGGCCCAGCGGTCGGGCTTCAGCGAACCGACGCTGCGGTACTACGAGAAGGTCGGCCTGCTCGGCGTGGTGCCACGCGACGACAGCAGCGGCCACCGCCGCTACGACACCCGACTCGCCGAGCGCGTCGACGCCCTGGCCTGCCTGCGCTCGTCCGGGATGAGCGTGGCGGACATGCGCCGGTACCTGACGTTGCTCGCCGAGGGCGACCGCGAGGCTGCCGCCGCGCAGCGCGACCTGTTCGCCCGGCACGCCGAACGGCTGTCCGCCGAGATCGAGCGCCTACGGGTACGCCAGGCGTACATGCGTGGCAAGGCGGACATGTGGGACGCCCGACACCGAGGTGACGCCGCCGCCGAGACCCGCGCGATCGAGCAGGTCGAGCGCGCTCTTCAGGATTTCTGAGAAACGAGGACACGAACAATGTCGAACGACGTTCAGCTCCCCGCCACCGACGACGCGCTCGTGCTGGTGACCGGCGCCACCGGGCACGTCGGCGGGTACTCCGTGGCCAGACTGCTCGACGAGGGCTACCGGGTACGGGTGACCGTCCGCGCGCCGGGCCAGCAGGACGAGGTGCTGGACCGGGTCCGGCGGACCGGCACCAACCCGGACGGCCGGGTCGAGTTCCGGACCGCGGCCCTCTCCGCCGACGAGGGCTGGGCCGAGGCGGCCGAGGGCGCGCGGTACGTGCTGCACCACGCGTCGCCCTTCCCGTTCACCCCGCCCGCGAACGACGACGAGGTGATCCGCCCAGCCCGCGACGGAGCGCTGCGGGTCCTGCGGGCCGCCCGCGAGGCCGGGGTACGGCGGGTCGTGCTGACCTCGTCGTACGCCGCGGTGGGCTACACGGTGAAGGCCGACGGCCGGTACAGCGAGGCGGACTGGACGAACGTGGACGACGACATCCCGGCGTACCACCGGTCGAAGACGCTCGCCGAGCGGGCCGCCTGGGACTACGTCCGGGACAACGGCGGGGTCGAGCTGAGCGTGGTCAACCCGACAGGCATCTTCGGACCGCTGCTGGGCGCACGGATGTCCGCGTCGACCGGGCTGGTGCAGGCGTTCCTCCGGGGCTCGATGCCTGTCGTACCCCGGATGTACTTCGGGGTTGTCGACGTCCGCGACGTCGTGGACCTGCACCTACGCGCGATGCTGCACCCGGCCGCCGCCGGCGAACGGTTCATCGGCGTCGGCGGCCCGTCGATCAGCTTCCTCGACCTGGCGAAAATGCTGGCCCGGCACCTGCCCAGCCTGGCCGACAGGGTGCCGGCCCGGGAACTCACCGACGAGGAGGTCCGCGAGGCCGCGAAGACCGAGCCGGCGCTACGCGACGCGGCCGCCCTGCGGGGCCAGGTGCCGGTGATCAGCAACGACAAGGCGCGCGACGTCCTCGGCTGGCGGCCTCGTCCGGTGGAGACGACCATCACCGACACCGCCGACAGCCTGATCAAGCTCGGCCTGATCACCGCCTGACCGTCCGCGTCCCGCAGATCCGGGTACGACGGTCAGCGGCGCAGCGTGAGGATCAGGTCGGCGATCAGGGCCGTCCAGCCGGTCTGGTGCCAGGCGCCCAGACCGGCGCCGTTGTCGCCGTGGAAGTACTCCGGGAACGAGATCAGGTCGCGCCAGTCCGGGTGGGTCTGGAACAACTGCGCAGCCCCGTAGATAGGTCGGCGGCCCCAGTCGTCCTGGGTGAACAGCGAGATCAACCGGGCCGACAGGTCGTCGGCGATCTCGTCCAGCGAGCGTTTCACCCCGGAGCGGGTCGGATACTCCACCTGCAGGTCGTCGCCGAAGAACGCCGCGTAGTCGCGCAGCGCGCTGATCAGCAGGAAGTTCGTCGGCATCCAGATCGGCCCGCGCCAGTTCGAGTTGCCGCCGAACAGGCCGCTTGTCGACTCGGCCGGTTCGTAGCCGACGGAGAACTCCTGCCCGCCGAGCGTGACCGAGAAGGGCTTGTCCAGGTGCGCGCGGGACAGCGTCCGCAGGCCGAAGTCGGAGAGGAACTCGTCGGGGTCGAGCATCCGCGCGAGCAGCCGGACCACCTGCTCCTGGCCGACCATGGACAGCAGCCGTTGCTGGCGGCCGTCCGGGCCGAGTCGGCGGGTGCCGATCACCTGGGCGTACTCCGGTCGGTTGGTGAGGAACCAGCGCAGCCGGGCGCCCAGCTCCGGCAGCCGGTGCAGGGTCTTGGCGGTGAGGCGGGTGGTGGCGGCCAGCGGCAGCAGCCCGACCACCGAGCGGACCTTCAGCGGCACCTTCGTGCCGTCGGCGAGGCGCAGCACGTCGTAGAAGA
This sequence comes from Micromonospora lupini str. Lupac 08, assembly GCF_000297395.2. Lineage (GTDB taxonomy): Bacteria > Actinomycetota > Actinomycetes > Mycobacteriales > Micromonosporaceae > Micromonospora > Micromonospora lupini. The sequence goes on from NZ_HF570108.1 coordinate 4,993,038, forward strand.
AGGCGTCCTCGTCGTCCCACAGCCCCTGCTCGTACGCGGCGGCGGCGATGTAGAGGAAGTGCTCGAAGAACTTCGTGGCGGTGTCGACCCACGTCCGGTCGTGCTCGGCCAGCACGATGGCCATGTCGAGCAGGTTGAGGGCGTACATGGCCATCCAGCCGGTGCCGTCGGACTGCTCCAGCACCCCGGCCACCGGCAGCGCCGCCGAGCGGTCGAACGGCCCCACGTTGTCCAGCCCGAGGAAGCCACCCTCGAAGACGTTGTTGCCGCCGGTGTCCTTGCGGTTGACCCACCAGGTGAAGTTGAGCAGCAGCTTGTGCATCACCCGGCCCAGGAACTCGAAGTCCCGGCCGCCGTCGATCTCGAACACCTTGAGCGCCGCCCAGGCGTGCACCGGCGGGTTCACGTCGCCGAACGCCCACTCGTACGCCGGGATCTGCCCGTTGGGGTGCAGGTACCACTCGCGCAGCAGGAGCAGGATCTGCTCCTTGGCGAAGCCCGGGTCGACCCGGGCGATGCTCACGCAGTGGAAGGCCAGGTCCCAGGCCGCGTACCAGGGGTACTCCCAGGGGTCGGGCATGGAGATGACGTCGAAGCTGGTCATGTGCCACCAGGCGCTGTTGCGCCCGTGCCGACGCCCGGCCGGCGGGGGCGACGAGCCCGGGTCGCCGTCCAGCCAGCGTTTGACGTCGAAGTGGTAGAACTGCTTGCCCCACATCAGCCCGGCGATGGCCTGCCGCGCCACCAGCGCCTCGTCCGCCGTCGCGGCCTCCGGGATCACGCCGGCGAAGAAGCGGTTCGCCTCGGCCCGCCGGGCCCACACCACGGCCTCGAAGCCGTCGCGGAGGTCGGCCGGGGGCGGCGGGGCGGCGGCCGGCGGGGAGGCGGTACGGGTCAGCCGCAGCCGGATCTGGCGCTGCCCACCGGCCGGCACGTCGAGCACGTAGTGCAGCGCGCCCTTGGTGCCCTCGCGGGCCGGGTTGACAGTCGGGGCGCCGTTGACCACGTGGTCGTTGATGCCGTCCTTCGGGTACGGGGAGCGGCCGGGCAGCCCCCACAGCCGTTCGGCGTTGGTGTCGTTGTCGCAGAGCAGCGGCACCGGGCCGCCGTCGCCCTCCAACAGCAGTTGGCCGAGCACCCGGTGCTCACCGACCAGCCGGGTGCCCTCCCCGGTCAACCGGGGGATCCGGTCGCCGCCGGGCAGGCCCCAGGCCCACGTGTTGCGGAACCACAGGGTGGGCAGCACGTGCAGGGTCGCCGCCCGGTCACCCCGGTTGGCCACTGTCACCACGATGCACAGGTCGGTCGGTGACGCCTTGGCGTAGTCGACGGTCACCGCCCAGTACCTGTCGTCGTCGAAGATCCCGGTGTCCACCAGCTCGTACTCGGTGTCGTCCCGGCCGCGCAGCGCGTTCACCGCGACGAGTTCGTCGTACGGGAAGGCGGCCTGCGGGTAGTGGTAGCGCCAGCGCATCCAGGAGTGGGTGGGCGTGGAGTCCTCGTACCACCAGTACTCCTTGGCGTCCTCCCCGTGGTTGCCACTGTCGCCGCCGAGGCCGAACATCCGCTCCTTGAGGATCGGGTCCCTGCCGTTCCACAGCGCCAGGGCGAAGGCGAAGGTCTGTCGGTCGTCGCAGACGCCTGCCATCCCGTCTTCGTTCCAGCGGTAGGCTCTGGACCGCGCATGGTCGTGCGGGAAGTAGTCCCACGCCGTACCGTGCTCGCTGTAGTCCTCCCGTACCGTCCCCCACGCCCGTTCGGACAGATAGGGACCCCATGCGCGCCAGTCCTGCTCCCCCGAGTCGGCCTGGGCGAGCCGGAGCCGCTCAGCGTCGGGTGGCGAGGCGTCGGAGGACGAGCGGTCATTGATCACGTGCACATCTTTGACGCCGCCGCGGTGCTTGACCACAGCGGCCATTCTCGTCGTGGCGTGTTACACCTCGGCGGCGGTGGAGGAAAGTTGATCGACATTCACTTCGGTCCGCAGGTCTGCGGCGATCTGACCAGCGCGTCCAGCCGGGAGTGGCTGGTGCCCGACGGCCTCGGCGGGTACGCGATGGGCACCGTCGGCGGGCTGCGGACCCGCCGCTACCACGGTCTGCTGGTCGTGCCCGGCGAAACTCCCGCGTCCCGCCAGGTGGGACTCGTCAGCCTCGACCCGACTGTCACCCTGCCGTCCGGCGCGCGGGTCCGGCTCGGCGCCCACGAGTGGTCCTCGGGCGACGTCGACCCGCGCGGCTTCGAGCTGCTGGAGCGCTTCGACCTGGTCGACGGGCTCCCCCGCTGGCGGTGGCGGATCGGCGGGGTGGTGATCGAGCGGGAGCTGGCCATGCTGCCCGGCCGCTCCTGCGTGGCGGTCGTGCACCGGCTGGTCGCCGGCGGTCCGGTCCGGCTGGAGCTGTCGGCGGCGTGCACCTGGCGCGACGCGCACGGCGAGCGGCGGGCCGACGGCCCGACGCCGCAGGTCGAGGCCGTCGCCGACGGCGCGGTGGTCGAGGGCGCGTACCGGCTCGCCGGGCCCGGCTGGGCGCCGGAGGGGCAGTGGTGGCTGGGCGTGCACCACCGCGAGGAGGCCGTCCGGGGTCTGCACCCGGACGAGGACGTCTGGTACGCGGGCCGCTTCGCCGGCGAGCTGGAACGCCCCGGTGACACGGTGTCGGTGCGGGCCTGGGCGGGTCGGCTGGACGAGGAGCCGCCGCCGGCCGCCGAGATCGTGGCGACGGCCCGGCGACGCAACCGGCAGGTGGTGGCCGCGGCGAAGCCGGCCGACGAGGTGGACGCGACGCTCGCGCTGGCCGCCGACGCGTTCGTGGTACGTCCCGGCGGCGCGGCGGTCGACGTGGTGGCCGGTTATCCGTGGTTCGGCGCCTGGTCGCGGGACACGATGATCTCGTACGAGGGGTTGTTCCTCTGCACCCGTCGGGCCGCCGAGGGGCGCGAGCTGCTGCGGGCGTACGCGGCGACGCTGTCCGAGGGGATGCTCGCCAACACGGCCGACACCGGCCGGGTGGAGTACAACACCGTCGACGGCACGCTGTGGTTCCTGCACGCGGTGAGCCGGCACGTGACGGTCACCGGCGACACCGATCTCGGTGACGAGCTGCTGCCGGCGCTGCGCACTGTCGTCGACGCGCACGTGGCCGGCACCCGGTACGGCATCGCCGTCGATCCGGCGGACGGGCTGCTCACCCAGGGCGCCCCGGGCGCCGCCCTGACCTGGATGGACGCCCGCGTGTACGGGGTGCCGGTCACCCCCCGCACGGGCAAGCCGGTCGAGGTCAACGCGTTGTGGATCAACGGGCTGGCCGGTCTCGCCGAGCTGACCGAGCTGGCCGGGCAGGATGCGGCCGAGCTGTGGCGGCGGCACGCGCAGGCGACCGCGTCGTTCCGGGACCGCTACCCGGCCCCGACCGGCTGGCTGCACGACGTGCTGGACGCGCCGGCTCCGGCGTACCCGCTGGGTGGGGCGGCCCTGCACGACGACGACGCCCTGCGCCCCAACCAGTTGCTGGCCTGGTCGTTGCCGTTCGCGCCGCTGGAGCCGGACGAGCCGACGCTGCGCCGCATCGCGACCGGGCTGCTCACCCCGCTCGGGCCGCGCAGTCTCGCCCCGGATTCCCCCGAGTTCGTGGCCCGACACCGGGGTGGCCCGGCCGAGCGGGACGGCGGCTACCACCAGGGCACGGTGTGGCCGTGGCTGCTCGGGCCGTACGTGGATGCCGCCCGTCGGGGCAAGATGTCGGTCGATGACGCATTGATCGGCATAGAGTCCCATCTGACCGAATATGGGCTAGGATCGGTAAGTGAGACGGCCGACGGCGTCGCGCCGCACTCCGCGACCGGCTGCCCGTTCCAGGCGTGGTCGGTGGCCGAGCTGCTGCGGGTACGCCGAAAGGGCCAGTAGCGCTTTACACGACCGCAACGGCGGTGTCTCCGCTGGTTATCTCGGCCCCGGCAGGATTGGCCCCGATCCAGACGCGACGGCGACATCGACTCCGGTGTCGGTCGGCGCGCGCCCGGGGACAACTCAAAGGGGGCCGCATGTCACCCGACGCCCACGTGATCGACATCCACCCCGCCCGTCAGCTGCGGGTGCTGATGCTGTCCTGGGAATATCCGCCGGTGCTCGTCGGCGGCCTGGGCCGCCACGTGCACGCGCTCTCCGTCGCCCTCGCCGCCGCCGGCCACGACGTCACGGTCGTCACCCGCCACGCCGAGGGCGCACCCCTGGAGGAGTACGCCGACGGCGTGCGCATCCTGCGCGCACCCGAAGACCCCGTCACCTTCCCCCTCGCCACCGGCTCCCTGCTCGCCTGGACGATGGCCTTCAACCACACCCTCACCCGCACCGCCCTACGCGCCACCCAGGCCGGCAGCTACGACGTCATCCACGCCCACGACTGGCTCGTCGCCCACACCGCGACCACAGTCGCCGAACACCTCGACCTGCCGCTGGTCACGACCATCCACGCGACCGAGGCGGGCCGGCACCAGGGCTGGCTGCCCGAGGAGATGAACCGCACCATCCACGGCGTCGAGCACTGGCTCAGCGGCTCCTCCACCCGGGTGATCACCTGTTCGGGTTACATGCGCGACCAGGTCACCGCGCTGTTCGACGTACCGGCCGGACTGGTCGACGTGGTCCCCAACGGGGTCGACGACCGGGCCTGGCGGGCCCGCCCGCGCGCGGTCGCCTCGGCCCGCGCACGGTTCGCCGCGGACGGCCCCCTCGTCGGGTACGCGGGACGCCTGGTCTACGAGAAGGGCGTGCAGCACCTCGTGCACGCGGTGCCCCGACTGCGCGAGCGGCACCCCGGGCTGCGCGTGGTGATCGCCGGCGACGGCCCGTACCGCCCCGAGTTGGAAGCTCAGGCCCGTCGCCTGGCGCTCGGCTCGACAGTCCGCTTCACCGGCTTCCTCGACGCCACCCAACTGCCGGCGGTGCTCGGTGCCACCGACGCGACGGTGGTGCCCAGCCTCTACGAGCCGTTCGGCATGGTGGCCCTGGAAGCGGCGGCCGCCGGGGCGCCCCTCGCCGTGGCCCGTACCGGCGGCCTCGCCGAGATCGTCGAACCCGGCGTGACAGGCGTGACGTTCCCGCACAGCGACCCGGCGGCCCTCGCGGGCGCGGTCGACCAACTGCTCGGCGACGAGGTCTTCGCCAGGCGGGTGGCCCGACGGGCCCGCACCATGGTCGGCGAGCGGTACGGCTGGGCCACAATCGCGGCCCGCACCGCCGCCACCTACGCCACCGCCCGTCGCGAACACGGCCCGCTCCAGGCCCGCCGGGCCGCCGCCCGACTGGCCGGCGGGCGTGACCGGATCGCCATCCCCGAGGGCAATCTGCTGGCTGCCGCCGACCACGCCGCCTGCTGAGCAAAGTCGGACGACCGATAGGTGACTTCCGATCCGCTGGTTAGGGTGTACCCCGGACAGCGGCTGAGGAGGAGCGTGCGCAGGTGCTGATCGCCGGTCGGTACCAGCTGCTCGACCTGGTGGGTCGCGGAGGCATGGGTCGGGTGTGGCGAGCGCGCGACGAGATGCTGCACCGCGAGGTCGCGGTCAAGGAAGTCGTACCGCCGAGTTGGTTGGCCGACCACGAGCGGGCCGAGCTGCGCTCGCGCACGCTGCGCGAGGCGCGCGCCGCGGCCCGGCTCAACCACCCCGCCGTGGTCCGGCTCTACGACGTCGTTCCGGTCGAGGGCAGCCCGTGGATCGTGATGGAGTACGTCCCGTCGCGCACCCTGCAGGACGTCATCGACGCCGAGGGGCCGCTGGCGCCGGCCCGCGCCGCCCGGATCGGCCTGGCCCTGCTCGGCGCGCTGGAGGCGGCGCACACGGCCGGAGTGCTGCACCGCGACGTCAAACCCCAGAACGTGCTCGTCGCCCACGACGGCCGGGTGATGCTCGCCGACTTCGGGCTGGCCACCTTCGACGGCGGGGACGGCGCGATGACCCGCCCCGGGATGGTGCTGGGCTCTCCGCAGTACGTCGCCCCGGAGCGGGCCGCCGAGGGGGTGTCCACGGTGGCCGCCGACCTGTGGTCACTCGGGGCCACCCTGCACGCCGCCGTGGAGGGCCGCTCCCCGTACGCCCGTAGCAACGCGATGGCCACGCTCAGCGCCCTGGCCGCGGGCCCACCGGACCCGGCCCCGCACGCCGGAGCGCTCGCGCCCGTGCTCGCCGGGCTGCTGCGCCGCGACCCGAGCGACCGCCTCGACCACGACGAAGCCCGCCGGCTGCTCACCGCCGCCGCGACCGGGCAGCCCAGCCCACCGGCGCACTCGCCGGAAGCCGCAGCCGACGCCCCGACCTCGTTCGCGGGCGCGACGGGCCCCGCGGTCTCGGCACGCTCCACAGGCTTCGCAGGCCCGACAGGCTTCGCAGGCCCGACCGGCTCCTCCGTCGAGAGGGTGTCCGCCTCCGGGGAACCGGCCGGCCAGGACGTCACCGTCTCGCTTCCCGAGCCCGACCCGACCGCCGGCACCGACGGCAGCGGGGCAGTTCCACCTGGGAACGCGTCGACCGGCGCCCGCCCGAGCGCCGAACCGGGCGTCGGGGCCTCGGCGGAGGCGACAGCCCCCACCCCGGCAGCGTCCGAGCAACCGGGCGAGCGACCGGTCGGGCGACTGAGCGGGAGACTGGGCGGGCGGCCCACGGCGCGGCGGGCGGCGCTGGCCGTCGTCGCGCTGCTCGTGGCCGCCGCCGCTGGCGTGGGCACCGCGCTGGCCGTCGCCGGTGACGCCCCGACCGACACCGCAGCGCGGTCCACCGCGTCACACGCGAATAGTCCGAACGACGGCGGCAGCCCGGACGGGGGCCACGGCGATGACCGGGGCGGCCCGTACGGCGGTGGCGGGCCCGGCGGCCCGTACGGCGGCGGTGGCCCCGGCCGGCCCGGCCCGCCGCCGAACGGCCGCGACGTGCCCCCGCCGCCGTTCCCCTGCGTCCATCCGGACGTCGCGGGTCCGCCGGTCTCGGCCGGAGCACCCGGTCCGGGTGAGCGGTTCCGGCCGCCCCCGGGGTGGGTCTGGCACGCCGACAGCACCGGCTTCCGGGTGTCCGTGCCGGCGAGCTGGCACTACTCGCGCGAAGGCGCGGTGACCTGCTTCCAGGACCCGGCCACCGGCCGGGCGTTGAGTGTCGCGCAGGATGGCACGGCCGACCCGCTGACCAGACTGCGGTCGGCCCGCGACGACGCGGCCGGCCACGGCGCGCTGCCGGGCTACGACGAGATCCGGCTCGCCGCGGGCGGCGGCGGCGCGGAGTGGGAGTGCCGGTGGACGGCCCCGTACGGTCCGGTGCTGCACGCCCGGCAACAGGTCCTCGCGGACAAGCGCTGGACACTGGGGTGGATCACCGACGACAGGGACTGGACGGCTGCCGGCGCGGACTGGACGGCAGTGCGAGACAGTTTCCGACCACCCCGCTGACCTGCGCCGTATGGCCCTGATCGGCCCTCCGTCCGGCGTGGATCGAGGCCGCTCAGCGGATGAGAAAAACAGCGTTGGTGGCTATCGTGTAACTCGGGGTGACCGAGGGGGAGCGGCGGTGCAGCAGTTGCTGATCGCGGGTCGGTACCGGCTGCTCGACCTGGTCGGCACCGGCGGGATGGGCCGGGTGTGGCTGGCCCGTGACGAGATGCTGCACCGGGACGTGGCGGTGAAGGAGGTCGTGCCGCCGGCCTGGCTGGCCGAGTCCGAACGCGCGGAACTACGACTGCGGACGCTGCGCGAGGCGCGCACCGCCGCGCGGCTCAACCACCCCAACGTCGTGCGTCTCTACGACGTGGTGCACCACGGGGAGAACCCGTGGATCGTGATGGAGTACGTGGCGTCCCGGTCGGTGCAGCAGATCATCAACGCCGAGGGCCCACTGAGTCCACAACGTACCGCCCGGATCGGGCTGGCCGTGCTCGCGGCGTTACGGGCGGCGCACACCGCAGGTGTGTTGCACCGCGACGTGAAGCCGCACAACGTGCTGGTCGCCGACGACGGGCGGGTGGTGCTCACCGACTTCGGACTGGCGACCTTCGACGGCGGCGACGGGGCGATGACAGGTCCCGGCCTGGTGCTCGGCTCGCCGCAGTTCGTCGCACCGGAGCGGGCCCGCGAAGGCGTGTCGGATCCACGTACCGACCTGTGGTCGCTGGGCGCGACGCTCTACGCCACTGTCGAGGGGCAGTCCCCGTACGCCCGGTCCAGCGCGATGGCGACGTTGAGCGCGCTGGCCACCGAACCGCCGGATCCGATGCGTCGGGCCGGCCCGTTGCGTCCGGTGATCACCGGCCTGTTGCAGCGCGATCCCTGGCGGCGGTTGACAGCCCTGGAGACCGAGCCGCTGCTGCGCGCCGCGGCCGCCGACCACGACCGGCCGGCCGAGCCGGCCGGGCCGGCCGCTTCCTCCGCGGTGGCGGCGGTCCGCAGCGCGGGCCGTTCCGCGGTGTCCGTTCGGGGCGGCCAGGCCGGTCCGCCGGACGACGCGCCGCCGACCCGCCCACCGGTGACACGCCCGGCCACCCGCCCACCGGACGACGCGCCGCCGGCCCGCCCACCGGTGACACGCCCGGCCGGCCGACGCGGCCGGCTGATCGCGCTGGGTGGCGCGGCGACGGCCGCCGTCCTGCTCGTCGCCGGGGGTGTCACGGCGGTGCTGCTCACTCGCCATGACGATCTGACGCCGCCGTCCGGCGCCGGAGGAGGCGCGACCGCCACCCGACCGGCCGCGTTCGCCTGCGCGGCGGCTCCGCCGCCGACGGCCACCCCGGTGCCGTCGGTGTCGCCGCCCGTCGACGCGCGGTACGGGCTGCGGGACGGTTGGACCTGGCACCTCGACCCGAGCGGCTTCCGCATCGCGGCGCCGGTGGGCTGGGCACGCTGGACCGAAGGGGCGGTGACCTGCTTCCGGGAGCCCAGCGGGGCTCGGGTGCTCAGCGTCGAGGCGGGGGCGCCGCGGGCCGATCCGGTGGCGCACTGGAAGGCCGAGGAGAAGCGGCTCGTCGGCGGCGACGCCCTGCCGGGCTACCGCAAGCTGGACATCTCGGCGCTCGACGTCTTCGACGGCGGGGCCCTCTGGGAGTGCAGTTGGGAGAACGCCGCCGGTGAGCGGGTGCACAGCATCCGGCTGCTCGCCAACACCTCGGCCGGGCGCGCCTACACCGTCTCGTGGTTGACAAAAGAGTTCGACTGGCAGGTCAACGCGGCATACTTCGTGATGATCCGGCAGAGCTTCACGCCCACCCTCTGACACTGTCCGATGTGGACGCTCCGACTGACGCCCCTGCGACACCGGCGCTGGCTACAGTGGCGTAGTTTTGGCGCTCAAGATCCCTGGGGAGGGTGAGCCGAGATGATGGGACCGTCGCACGCGCTGTCCGGCGCGGCGGTATGGCTGGCCGGGTCCTGGGCGCTGGACCAGTTCGCCGACTACCACCAGTCGCCCCTGGCGCTGGCGGTGGGTACGGCGGTGTGCGCGGGTGGGGCGCTCTTTCCCGACCTCGACCTGTCCGGCAAGGTGACCCGCAACCAGGGTGGCGCCACCGTCGCCCGTACGTTCGGGGTGTTCTCGCTCTTCGTCGCCGAGGTGATGGAGAAGATCTCGCTCGGGGTCTACTACGCGACGAAACTCAGCAAGGATCCACGCCGCAACAACGGGCACCGGACGCTCACCCACACGCTTCCGTTCACGCTGCTTGTCGGCTGGGGCACCACCGCGCTCTGCGCCGCGTACGGCAAGTGGGCGGTGATCACGATCCTGTTCTTCATGTTCGGCCTCGCCCTGCGCGGCCTCTTCGACGAGTGGGCCGAGCGGGCCGGCTGGGTGATCGTGACGCTCGCCTCGGCCGGGGCGGCCTGGTTCACCTTCGCCAACCTGCCGGGTGGCCGGGGCTATCCACTGATCGGCACGGCCGTCGGGGTGGGCTGCTTCGTGCACATCCTCGGCGACATGATCACCAGAGCCGGGGTGCCGATCCTCTGGCCGATCCCGATCCGCCGTCGCATGTGGACGATGATCGGCCTGCCCAACAGCATCGCGCTGCGGACCGGCAGCAAGACCGAGGTGGTCGTCCTGCGTGCCGTCCTGACCGTCGTGTCGGTGCTCGCCACCGCCGGCCTGATCGCCCCATCGGTGCTGCAGCGGTTCAACATCGACATATGACCGATCCCGCGCCACCGTCACCTCCGGCCGAGGACGCGCGGGTGCCGGAGTTCTGGGGCGCGCTCGGGCTGCCCGGCCTGGCGGACGTGCACGTGCACTTCCTGCCGCCGAGGCTGCTACGCCGGGTGTGGGAGTACTTCGACGCCGCCGGGCCGCTGGTGGGCACCGAGTGGCCGATCCGCTACCGGTGGAGCGACGCCTACCGCGTCGCCCACCTGCGCCACCTCGGGGTACGGGCGTTCAGCGCGCTGGCGTACGCCCACCGACCCGGCATGGCGGCCGACCTGAACCGCTGGACGCTGCGGTTCGCCCGGGACACCCCGGGCTGCCTGCCCTCGGCCACCTTCTTCCCCGAGCCCGGTGTCGCCGCGTACGTCGATGACGCGCTGACCGACGGGGCGCGGCTGTTCAAGGTGCACGTGCAGGTCGGCGGCTTCTCCCCCACCGATCCGGCGTTGGACGAGGTGTGGGGGACGCTCGCCGACGCGGGCGTGCCGGTGGTCGTGCACGCCGGACACGCTCCGGTGGGGACGACGCACACCGGGCCCACCCCGTTCGCCGACCTGCTCGCCCGCCATCCCCGCCTGGTCGCCGTGGTGGCGCACCTCGGCGCCCCGGACTACCGGGCGTTCCTCGACCTCGCCGAGGCGTACGAGCGGGTCCGGCTGGACACCACCATGGCGTTCACGCCGTTCTTCGACCGGTTCGTGCCCTTTCCCGCCGACGAGTTGCCCCGACTGCGCGACCTGGGCCTCGCCGGCAAGGTGCTGCTCGGCAGCGACTTCCCCAACATCCCCTACCCGTACGCCGACCAGCTGACCGGGCTGGCCCGGCTGGACCTGGGCGACGACTGGCTCCGCGCGGTGTGCTGGAACAACGCCGCCACCCTGTTCGACCTGCCCTGAACTCCCACCCGCGGGAGCGCGTTTCGGCGGCTCGTCGAGAGGGCTTCGGGGCGCGCGGCGGTGCGGTCGAGGGGTCGGACTTGTTTTCGACATCGGCTATTGACGTCGTCGTAACAGGTGGCCTAGCGTCTGTCGAACCGCTTCGTCGAAACGCTTCGACGATCATTCGGGAGCGATCCCACGCCGGGCCGGAGGAGGTGCGCGGTGGCCACCATGCACGACGTCGCCCGCCTCGCGGGGGTCTCCCCCAGCACCGTGTCGTACGTGCTCACCGGCACCCGGCCGATCTCCCAGGCCACCCGGGACAAGGTCCTCGCCGCGATGGCCCAGCTCGACTACCAGCCCAACGCCATGGCCCGTGGGTTGGCCAGCCGGCGCAGCCGGATCCTGGGCCTGCTGATGCCGATGGACGAGCGCGGCCTGGGCGCGACCGAGACCGCGTTCGTCACCGGCGCCGCCGCGGCGGCCAGCGCCGTCGGCTACCACCTGGTGCTCTCGCCGGTCGGCGGCGGCAACCTCGACGACCTGCGGCGGCTGGCCAGCCAGCGGATGCTCGACGGCGTCGTGCTGATGGAGGTGCAGCTCGCCGACGAGCGGGTCACCGTGCTCCAGGAGGCGGGCGTGCCGCTGGTGCTGATCGGGCGCACCGGGGACACCACCGGGCTCTCCTACGTCGACATCGACTTCGAGCAGACCGTGCGGGAGGCCGTCGCGCACCTGGTCGGCCTGGGGCACCGTCGGATCGTCTACGTCAACCACTCGGCCGCCACGCTGGCCAGCGGCTACGGTCCCGCGTTGCGGACCCGGGACGCGTTCGTCTCGGCGATGAGCGGGCACGGCCTGGAGCCGGTCATGATCCCGGCCGAGGACAGCGCCGCCGGCGGGCGTGCCGCCCTGGCCGCCGCGTTCGCGCGGACGCCGGGGCTGACCGCAGTGGTGGCGATGAACGAGACCGCGATCTTCGGCATCCTCGGCGAGTTGACCGGACGAGGGCTGTCGGTGCCCGACGACGTCTCGGTCGTCTCGATGGTCACCTCGCCACAGGTCGCCGAGCTGGCCACCCCGGCGCTGACCGCGATGACGTCGCCCGGGTCGACCCTGGGCCGGATCGCGATCGAGGCGCTGGTGCGCCACCTGGACGGGCGCGGCAACGAGCGCCACCAACAACTGCTGCCATGCGCGCTGGAAATCCGGGGATCGACCGCCGAGCCACGACGGCCGGCCCCGGCCAGCGCCGAACCGTCTCCGACGAGCGGGGGCTGACCAGCCAAAACGGCCCGCCGCCGCGCGGCAACGCGACGACGGACCCAGTGAAGTACCGGGCTCGATACTCAACGAGGAGGATAGCAATGCAGCGATTCCGCCGGATCGTCGCGGCGATCGCCCTGGCGGCGACCGCGACGACCACCGTGGCCGCGTGCGGCGGCGGCGAGAGCGAGGACGACAGCGGGGCCAAGACCCTCAAGCTCTGGCACTACGAGAGCGAGAACAGCGCGATGGGGGTCGGCTGGAACCGGGCGATCGAGATCTTCAAGGCCGAGCACCCGGGCGTCGAGGTGCGCTTCGAGCGCAAGGCGTTCGAGCAGATCCAGCAGAACGCCGGCATGATCATCAACTCGTCCGAGGGCCCGGACATCATGGAGTACAACAAGGGCAACGCGACGGCCGGCCTGCTGTCGTCGCAGGGTCTGCTCACCGACCTGAGCGCCGAGGCCGACAAGCGCGGCTGGGCCGGCAAGCTCAGCCCCAGCCTGCAGACCACCGCCCGGTACAGCGACAAGGGCGTGATGGGGTCGGGCAAGTGGTTCGGCGTGCCGAACTACGGCGAGTACGTCACGGTCTACTACAACAAGGACCTGTTCGAGCGCAACGGCGTCAAGGTGCCGACCACGCTTGCCGAGATGACCGCCGCGATGGACACCTTCGTCGGCAAGGGCGTCACGCCGCTGGGCATGGCCGGCGCCGAGTACCCGGCCGGGCAGCTCTTCTACCAGTTGGCGCTCGCCAAGGCCGACCGGCAGTTCGTCGACAATTACCAGCTCTACAAGAACCCGGTCGACTTCAAGGCGGACCCGCTGAAGTACGGCGCGGACACCTTCGCCGAGTGGGTGCGCAAGGGCTACGTGGCCAAGAACTCGGCGAGCCTCAAGGCCGAGGACATGGGCACCGCGTTCATCGCCGGCAAGACCCCGATGATCGTCTCGGGCAGCTGGTGGTACGGCCGGTTCAAGACCGAGATGAAGGCCAACTGGGACACCTTCCTCTTCCCCGGCAACACCCTCAACGCCGGCTCGTCGGGCAACATCTGGGTGGTCCCGGAGAACAGCAAGGCCAAGAGCCTGGCGTACGACTTCATCGACATCACCCTGCGTCCGGAGATCCAGGACCTGATCGGCAACAACGGTGGCGTACCGGTCGCCGCCGACGCGTCGAAGATCAGCGACCCGAAGGACCGCAAGCTGATCGAGGACTTCAACACGGTAAGCAAGCAGGACGGCCTGGCCTTCTACCCGGACTGGCCGGTGCCCGGCTACTACGACGTGCTGGTCGGCGGCTTCCAGGGCCTGATCAACGGGTCGAAGTCCCCCGACCAGGTGCTCGACACGATCGCCAAGCCGTACGCCGACGGCGTCAAGGAGATCACCGGCAAGTGACACGGCGAGCGGCGGGCACGACCGGCACGACCGGCGTGCCCGCCCGCTCCACCGGGAAGGATCTTCCATGGCAGTCTCCGAGACCGTCGCCGCCACATCCCCGACGGCGACGACACCCACCCCGCGCAAGCCCCGCCGCGCACCTCGCGGCCGCAACGCGGCGTACTGGCTCTACCTGCTCCCCGGAGCGGTGCTGTTCGTCCTGGTCATCGGCGCTCCGCTGGTCGGCACCGTCTATCTGTCGCTGACCAAGTGGTCCGGGATCGGCGACCCCACCTTCGTGGGGTTCGACAACTACCAGCGGCTGCTGCACGACGACGTGTTCTGGGCGTCGTTCCGCAACACCGTGGCGATGATCGTCGCGATGGTGGTGGTGCCCACAGTGCTCGGGCTGCTGCTCGCCTCGGTCCTCTTCGACGTCATCGGGCGTCGGTTCAAGCCGCGCACCGCCGCCGCGCTGCGGGCCGCGTTCTACCTGCCGCAGGTGCTGCCCGTGGTGGTGGCCGGCATCGTCTGGGGCTGGATCCTGCGCCCCGACGGCGCGTTCAACAGCCTCCTCGACGCGGTGGGCCTCGGCGCGCTGCGCCACGACTGGCTCGGCGACCCGGGGACGGCCCTGCCGGCCGTCATGGCGGTGATGATCTGGGTGCAGATCGGCTACCCGGTGGTCGTGTTCATGGCGGCGTTGCAGCGGGTCGACCCGGAGCTGTACGAGGCGGCCGAGGTCGACGGCGCGAACTGGTTGCACCGGTTCCGGGCGATCACCCTCCCGCAGATCCGGCCGGAGACCTTCGTGGTGGCCCTGACCTGCACCATCGCCGCGCTGAAGGTGTTCGGGCCGATCTTCGCGCTCACCAGGGGTGGCCCGGAGAACGCCACGAACGTGCCGTCGTACTTCGCGTACTACACGTTCTTCAAGAAGCTCCAGGTCGGCTACGGCTCCGCGATCTCCACAGTGCTCACGCTGATCATCGTCGTGGTGGCCGTGGTCTTCATCTGGATGCAGGCGCGCAGCGAGCGCCGGAACCGGGGGTTCTGACATGGCAGTCACGCTCACGCCGGCACCGGTGCCGGTGCACCGGCCGGTACGCGACAGGCACCACCGCGGCGTCAGCCGCTGGGTCGTGCTCGTCCTGGTCACCGTCGGCGCGCTCGTCATGCTTGTGCCGTTCGCGTTCATGCTGCTCAACGCGTTCAAGTCGCCCGGCGACTACTCGTCGGGCGGGCCGCTGAGCTGGCCGACGGAGTTCTACACCAAGGGTCTGCGGACGTACTGGACCGAGGTGAACTTCCCCCTCAAGCTGTGGAACTCGGCGCTCATCGCCGGCTCCGTGGCGGTGCTCGGCGTCGTCGTGTCGCTGCTCAACGCGTACGCCCTGGGCATCGGCCGGGTCCGCGGCCGGCTGTGGATCGTCGGGTTGTTCCTGCTGGCCAACATGCTGCCGCAGGAGGCGCTGATCTACCCGCTCTACTACGTGGCCAAGGAGGTCGGGCTCTACAACACCCGACTCGCGGTGATCATCATCTTCACGGTGATCCAGAGCGCGTTCGGCACGTACCTGCTGGCCTCGGTGCTGGGGACGTTCCCGCGCTCGCTGCTGGAGGCCGCCGCGCTCGACGGCGCCGGCAAGTGGACGGTGCTGTGGCGGGTGGTCTTCCCCAACCTGCGGCCCACCCTCGCCGTGCTGCTCATCTTCTTCTTCATCTGGACCTGGAACGAGTTCCTCATCCCGCTGGTCATGCTCATCGACAACCAGACGCAGACCATCCCGGTCGCGCTGGCGTCGTTGCAGGGCGACCGGCTGATGGACGCCCCGACGACAAACGCCGGCGCGTTGATCAGCCTGGTGCCGGCCATCCTCTTCTTCCTCATCTTCCAGCGCACCCTGGCGCGCGGCATCACGGCAGGAGCCGAGAAGTGAAGTTCACCGACGGGTACTGGCAACTGCGCCCGGGGGTCAGCGTGCTGCGCCCCGGCACGGTGGAATCGGTCGAGCCGGACGAGCGCGGCTTCACCGTCTTCGCGCCGGCCGGTCAGATCACCGGGCGGGGCGACACCCTCAACCGGCCCGTCGTCACCGTCCGGTTCTTCTCCCCCGCCCCCGGCGTCGTCGGGGTGACCATCGGTCACCACAGCGGTGGGCTGCCCCGCGAGCCGCACTTCGGGCTGAGCACCGACGGGGAGCACCAGGTCACCGTCGACATCACCGGCATCACCGCGTCGCTGACCACCGGCGAGCTGACCGCCCGGGTCGCGCTCATCGACGGCTGGCGGGTGGAGTTCCTGCACGGCGACCGGTTGATCACCGCGTCCACCGCGCGCAGCGTCGGCATCGTCACCGACGGCGAGGGCCGCCGGCACGTGCACGAGCGGCTCGCCCTCGGCGTCGGCGAGACGGTGTACGGGCTGGGCGAGCGCTTCGGCCCGTTCGTGAAGAACGGCCAGACCGTCGACATCTGGAACGCCGACGGCGGCACCGCCAGCGAGCAGGCGTACAAGAACGTGCCGTTCTATCTGAGCAGCGCCGGCTACGGGGTCTTCGTGGACCACCCCGAGCACGTGTCGTTCGAGGTCGGCTCGGAGGTCGTGGCGCAGAACCAGTTCAGCGTCGAGGGCCAGTCCCTGACCTACCACGTCATCGACGGGCCCACCCCGAAGGACGTGCTGCGCCGGTACACGGCGCTGACCGGCCGGCCGGCCCGGGTGCCCGCCTGGTCGTACGGGCTGTGGCTGTCCACGTCGTTCACCACCTCGTACGACGAGAAGACGGTGACCGAGTTCGTCGACGGGATGGCCGAGCGGGACCTGCCGCTGTCGGTGTTCCACTTCGACTGCTTCTGGATGCGCCAGTTCCACTGGGTCGACTTCGTCTGGGACCCGGCGACGTTCCCCGACCCGGAGGGGATGCTGCGCCGGCTGCACGAGCGTGACCTGAAGGTGTGCGTCTGGATCAACCCGTACATCGCGCAGCGCTCGTACCTCTTCGAGGAGGGCCGCCAGGCCGGCTACCTGGTCCGCAACCCGGACGGGTCGGTCTGGCAGTGGGACAAGTGGCAGGCCGGCATGGCGCTTGTCGACTTCACCAACCCGGACGCGGTTCGCTGGTTCACCGGCAAGCTCAAGGTCCTGCTGGACATGGGCGTCGACTGCTTCAAGACCGACTTCGGTGAGCGCATCCCGACCGACGTGGTGTGGCACGACGGCTCGGATCCGCAGCGGATGCACAACTACTACTCGTACCTCTACAACAAGGCCGTCTTCGAGCTGCTCGAGACCGAGCGGGGCGAGGGCGAGGCGGTGGTGTTCGCCCGCTCGGCCACCACCGGCGGGCAGCAGTTCCCGGTGCACTGGGGCGGCGACTGCGAGTCGACGTTCGTCGCGATGGCGGAGTCGCTGCGCGGCGGGCTGTCCCTGGCGTCGTCCGGTTTCGGCTACTGGAGCCACGACATCGGCGGCTTCGAGGGCACCCCCGACCCGGCCGTCTTCAAGCGGTGGATCGCGTTCGGCCTGCTCTCCTCGCACTCCCGGCTGCACGGCTCCGGCTCGTACCGGGTGCCGTGGGCGTACGACGAGGAGGCCGTCGACGTGCTGCGGCACTTCACCCGGCTCAAGCTCAGCCTGATGCCGTACCTGGCGGCGACGGCCGAGGAGGCGCACCGCGACGGCATCCCGATGATGCGTCCGATGATCGTGGAGTTCCCGGACGACCCGGCCGCGGCGCACCTGGACCGGCAGTACATGCTCGGCTCCGACGTGCTCGTCGCACCCGTCCTCAGCGCCGACGGCCAGGTCACCTACTATGTGCCCGCCGGCACGTGGACGCACCTGGTGACCGGCGCGCAGCTCACCGGCCCGGCCTGGGTCACCGAGAAGCACGAGTTCGACAGCCTTCCGGTGCTCGTCCGGCCGGGCGCGGTCATTCCGTTCGGGGCGCGCTCCGACCGGCCCGACTACGAGTGGGCCGACGGCGTGCGCCTGCGCCTCTACGCCCCGGCGGAGGGGCAGCGGCAACGGGTGCGGATTCCGTCGCCCGGCGAGGGGCCGGGCGCGGAGTTCGAGGTGAGCTTCCGCGACGGCGTGGCCACCGCGGAGCTGGTGGCGGGTGAATCGTCGGCGTACCACTGTGTGGTCGCCGGGACGGAGGTAGCAGGACGATGACGGCACGCACCTTTCCGGAGAGCTTCCTCTGGGGTTCGGCCACGGCGGCGTACCAGATCGAGGGCGCGGCCGCCGAGGACGGCCGGGGGCCGTCCATCTGGGACACCTACAGCCACACTCCCGGGCGGACGCTGAACGGCGACACCGGTGACGTGGCCGCCGACCATTACCACCGCTGGCCGCAGGACCTCGACCACATCGCTGAGCTGGGCCTGGGCGCGTACCGCTTCTCGATCTCCTGGCCGCGGGTGCAGCCGGGCGGGTCCGGCCGGTTCAACCAGGCCGGCCTGGACTTCTACTCCCGGCTCGTCGACGGTCTGCTGGAGCGCGGCATCCGCCCGGTCGCCACCATGTACCACTGGGACCTGCCGCAGGAGCTGGAGGACGCCGGCGGGTGGCCGGTGCGCGACACGGCGCTGCGCTTCGAGGAGTACGCGTCGGGGATCGTCGCCGCGCTCGGTGACCGGGTGCACACCTGGACGACG
This sequence comes from Micromonospora lupini str. Lupac 08, assembly GCF_000297395.2. Classification (GTDB taxonomy): domain Bacteria; phylum Actinomycetota; class Actinomycetes; order Mycobacteriales; family Micromonosporaceae; genus Micromonospora; species Micromonospora lupini. The sequence continues at coordinate 5,011,399 of NZ_HF570108.1, forward strand.
CTGAACGAGCCGTGGTGCTCGGCGTACCTGGGCTACGGCTCCGGCGTGCACGCGCCGGGACGGACCGAGCCGGCGGCCGCGCTGGCGGCGGTGCACCACCTGAACCTGGCGCACGGCCTGGCCGGCCGGGTGGTCCGGGAGCTGGCCCCGACCGCCGAGCTGTCGGTGACGCTGAACCTGCACGTGATCCGCCCGGCGTCGGACTCGGCGGCGGACGTCGACGCGGCCCGCCGCATCGACGCGCTTGCCAACCGGGCGTTCCTCGGCCCCATGCTCAACGGGGCGTACCCGGCCGACCTGCTGGCCGACACGGCGGGCGTCACCGACTGGTCGTTCGTCCGCCAGGGCGACGAGAAGGTCGCCGCCGTGCCGCTTGACGTGCTGGGCGTCAACTACTACTCGAGCACCCTGGTGCGCGCCTGGGACGGGCACTCGGCCCGCTCGGACGCCGACGGGCACGGCGCGTCGGCGCACTCGCCGTGGGTCGGCGCCGACGACGTCGACTTCCTGCCGCAGCCCGGCCCGTACACGGCGATGGGTTGGAACATCGACCCGCCGGCCCTGACGGAGCTGCTGCTGCGGCTGGGTCGGGAACACCCCGGGCAGCCGCTGATGATCACCGAGAACGGCGCGGCCTTCGACGACGTCGTGTCGGCCGACGGCCGGATCCACGACGACCTGCGGATCGACTACCTGCGTCGGCACATCTCCGCCGTGGCGGACGCCCGCGAGCAGGGCGTCGACGTGCGGGGCTACTTCGTCTGGTCGCTGCTCGACAACTTCGAGTGGGGCTACGGCTACGACCGCCGGTTCGGGATCATCCGCGTCGACTACGACACCCAGGAGCGCACCTGGAAGGACAGCGCGCACTGGTACCGGCGGCTCGCCGCCACCGGCGAGCTGGACCAGCCGCAGGATTAACGGCTACGACCGGCGATCGGTGGCAGTTCAGCAGCGCGATGCTCGGCGTGTCGAATTGCTCAGCTGCCACCGATCGAGAAACTCCTGCGCTCAGACTCCGACCCGCTGGGGCGGGACCGTGAGCCCGTAGAGCGCCATCAGCTCCGGGGTGTCGACGCGACTGCCGTCGGCCACCGTGTCGCAGGCGATGTCGACGATCTGGTCCTTGTGCGCCAGCAGGTACGGCCGGGCGCCCACGTCGGCGCTGGCCAGGGTCGCGATGCCGGGCCAGTGCCGGCGGCCGAACAGCATCGGGTAGCCGCGCAGCCCGTCGTAGGTGGCGCAGACCAGCACGTCCGGGTACGGCAGTGCGGCCACCCGGCGGACCGCCGCGGCGGTCAGGCCCGGCATGTCGACGGGCACCACCACCACGGCCTCGATCCCCGCGTCGTCCATGGCGGCCAGACCGGCGCGGATGGACGAGCCGACCCCGGTGCCCCACGCCTTGTTGATCACAACGGTCGCCTTGCCCAGGTCGGCGGTCTCCCGGACCTGTTCCGCAGCGGCCCCCAGCACGACCACGATCTGCTCGCAGCCCGCCTCGGTCATCGTGTCGATCATCTGGTTCACCAGGGGCTTCTCACCCTGGTGCAGCAGCGCTTCGGGACCGCCGATGCGGCGTCCCCCGCCCGCGGCGATGATCATTCCTGCGATCCGGTTCAGCTGCGCCCCCTCAAGCACGGGATCGACCGTGACGGCCGGCCCCCTCCTACGGACACTGCAACGAGGAGGGCCGCGCACGAGTGGCGGGGCAAAAAGGAGAAATAGCGCAACCGTTACACACTAGCCAGCTGCGTCGGTGGATCAATTGATCATTGAACGCTCTCCCGGGGGTAGCGGAGGTGTTCGGGTCGTCCTTTGCTCTGCTTCAACCGACGCAACACCAAGGGCCCGAAAGTGTTGCGTCGGGTTAAGCAGAGCAAAGGGGGCGGTGCGGAGGTGCCCCCCTCGTCCGACACCCGGTGCGGGCACCCGACGTCAAGGGTGGTCTTCAGAGGGTTGTCGCCAGGACTCAGGCCCTTGACGCGGCGGAGGCGACCGACGTCTCGTCAATGGACAACGGCAGGGCGGTGGCCGCCAGTCAGGCCGCGTCGGCGTAGCAGTCGACGATGGACAGATCCAGGGGGAAGCGCACCGGGGTGTCACCGAACAGCAGGGCGGTGGCCCGCTCACCCGCCCGGCGCACCGCCGCCGCGACGGCCTCGGCCTGCTCCGCCGGACAGTGCGCCACCACCTCGTCGTGCTGGAAGAAGACCAGCTCCGCGTCGGTCCCGGCCAGCTCGGTGCGCAGGGTGGCCAGCAGTGTGGAGGCCCACTCCGCGGCGGTGGCCTGGATGACGAAGTTGCGGGTGAACCGCCCCCGGGACCGGGCGGCCCGCGCCCGAGGGCTCTGCCGATCGGCCGCGGCGTCCGGATCGGCCGGCCCCTCGTCGGGGTCACCGAGCCCGACCGAGCCGGGTGGGCAGGTCCGCCCCAGCCACGAGCGGACCAGCCCACCCGCCTCGCCGGTGCGCGCCGCCGCCTCGACGTAGCCGAACGCCGTCGGGTAGCTGCGTTTCAGCACCGCCAGGGCCGGCACCGCCGCACCGCCGGTCTGCCCGTACATGGCGCCGAGCAGGGCCACCTTGGCCCGGGGACGGTCACCACCGAACGAGTCCCGGGCGAGCGCGGCGTACAGGTCGCCCGCGCCGCCCGCCGCCGCCAGCCGCGCGTCACCGGAGACCGCCGCCAGGACGCGGGGCTCCAACTGGCCGGCGTCGGCGACCACCAGCCGCCAGCCCGGATCGGCCACCACCGCCCGGCGGATCACCTTGGGGATCTGCAACGCGCCACCGCCCCGGGTCGCCCAGCGCCCGGAGACCACTCCGCCCGGCACGTACTCCGACTGGAACCGCCCGTCGCGCACCCACTGCTCACGCCAGGACCAGCCGTGCGCCGTCCAGATCCGATACAGCTCCTTGTATTCCAGCAGCAGGGGCACCGCCGGATGGTCCACCCCACGCAACACCCAGGCCCGGGTGCTGGGCAGCTCCACCCCGGCCCGGGCGAACGCCTTCAACAGCTCGGCCGGGGAGTCGGCGTGCAGGTGGCGCACGCCGAACGCGTCGGCGATCCGGGACGCCAACTCGGCCAGCCGGCGCGGCGGCCCGCCGACCGGGGACGGCTCCCCCAGCAGCTCGGCGAGGATCTCGTCGTGCACCTCGGCCCGCCAGGGCAGCCCGGCGGCGCCCATCTCCACCGCGATCAACGCGCCGGCCGACTCGGCGGCCACCAGCAGCCGGAACCGGCCCGGGTGCGCGGTGGTGGCGACCCGGGCGAGCTGGTCTGCGTACACCTGGGTCAGTGCCTCGATGCCCGGGCCCGGCGGGCCGGGCAGCGTGTCGAAGAGGGCGCCCTGGCCGTGCCCGGGTGGCGCGGCGGCGCGCGGTGGCGGGTCGGCCGGCACCGGCCCGCCGGTCAGGCGACCCCAGGCGGCGGCCAGCGAGCGGGGCTCGCCCCAGCGGCCGGCGTGCCCGAGCAGCAGCGCCTCGGTCAGCTCGACGTCGTGGCAACGCTCGACGCGCACCCCGGCCCGCAGCAGGGTCGGGTAGATCGCGCCCGCGGTGGCCCAGACCCACCGCGGGTGCTCGGTCGCCTCCCGTGCGGCCATCGCTGCCGCGAGGTCGCTGACGGTCTCGGTCGGGCCGACGGGTCGGCCGGCGGCGTCGAGCGGACGCAGCTCTCCCCCACCACGCTCGCCCGCCACCACCGCCACCAGCACGAATGTGATTCTGCCTTCCCCCTCCGACAGGAAAACAGGTCGGTGGGTCGGCCCGGCGCTCGGTAGCGTGGCGAGGTGCCTCCCCAGATCCCGCACGCCGACCCCGGCACCCCCGACACCCGCGGTCCGATGCGGTACCTGTGGTGGCTGGTCCGGTGCCAGCCCTGGCGGGTGCTGCGCGGCAGCCTGTTCAGCATGGCCTGGATGACCGGGCTCTCGGCCCAGCCCTACCTGATCGCCCACGCCGTCGACGACGGCCTGCGCGCCCGTGACACCCGTGCCCTGACCCTGTGGGTCGCGGCGGTCGTCGTGGCGGGGATGGCGTTGTCGTACCTGGGCATCATGCGACACCGCACGATGACCTTCATCCGCGAAGATGCCAAGGCCCGCTCGGCGGAGGTGCTGCTGCGTCAGCTCTCCCGGATCGGCGCGGCGCTGCCGCGCCGATCCGCCGCCGGTGAGGTGGCCACCGTGGGCGGTTCCGACATCGACTGGACGGCGCAGGTGCTGACCCTGACCGGGCCGGGGGTCGGCGCGATCGTCGCGTGCGGGGTCATCGCCGTGGTGCTCTGGTCGATCTCGCCGCTGCTCGCGCTCTGCGTGCTGGCCGGGGTGCCGGCGGTCGCGCTTGTCGTCGGGCCGCTGCTGCGCCGACTGGAACGGGCGGAGTCGATCTACCGGAAGCAGCAGGGCGCGCTCACCGCCCGATCCGGCGACATCGTGGCCGGGCTGCGCGTGCTCGCCGGGGTGGGCGGCCGGGACCTCTTCGCCCGACGGTACGCGGCCCGATCCCAGGACCTTCGCGCCGAGGGTTACCGCGTCGGCGCGGTCGTCAGCTGGATCGACGCGGCGACCGTCGCCATCCCCGGCCTGTTCCTGGCGGTGGTGGTGTGGTTGACGGCCCGGATGGCGGTCACCGGCGCCGTCAGTGTCGGTGAACTCGTCGCCGTCTACGGCTACGTCGCGAGCCTGATCGTGCCGGTCTGGTTCCTCATGGAGGGCAGCCACCAGCTGATCCGGGGTCGGGTCGCCGCCCAGCGCATCGCCGACCTGCTCCGGCTCACCCCCGACGATGTCGGCGGCCCGGGTCGCCGGTGGCCGTCCGCCGTTCCCGACGCGCGACACCCGGACGCGGTGGCCGCGCCGAGCGGCCCCGCCGACCTGCACGACCCGGTGACCGGGCTGACCGTGCACGCCGGCCGGCTGACCGCGGTGGCCGCCGACGACCCGGCGGCGGCCGTGGCGCTTGCCGACCGGCTGGGCCGGTACGTCGTCAGCGACACCACCTGGGGCGGCGTACCGCTGACCGGGGTCGCCCTGGACGAGGTCCGCGCCCGGATCCTGGTCGCCGATCACGACTCGTACCTCTTCGCCGGAGCGCTGCGCGACGTCCTGCGCCCCGGCAGCGACGACGAACGGCTGCGCACCGCCCTGCGGACCGCCTCGGCCGACGACATCGTCGACGCCCTCCCGGCCGGGCTGGACACTCCGCTGGACGCCCGGGCCCGGACGCTCTCCGGCGGTCAACGCCAACGGGTACGCCTGGCCCGGTCGCTGCTCGCCGAGCCGGAGGTGCTGATCCTCGTGGACCCGACCTCGGCCGTGGACGCGCACACCGAGGCGCGGATCGCCGATCGGCTGCGGACCGCCCGGGCCGGGCGGACCACCGTGGTGCTCGCCACGTCGCCGCTGCTGCTCGGCCGCGCCGACGTGGTGGCGCTCCTGAGCGGGGGCCGGATCACCGCCACCGGCACCCACGAGGGCCTGCTCGAATACGTTCCGGGGTACCGGCACCTGGTGGCCCGCGGCGACGACGACCCGGTGGCCGAGCGGCCCGCCGACGCCGAGGAGGCGTACCGGTGACCCGGCTGCCGGTCGCGGACCGCCGCACCGTACGCCGTGCCCTGCGCGACCTGATCAGCCGGCATCGCCGGGCGGTAGGCATTGTGCTGGCGTTGCACAGCGCCGCCGCGCTCGCCGGGCTCGCCCCGCCCTGGCTGCTGGGCACCATCGTCGACCGGGTCACCGCCGGCACCGTAGTGGCCACCGTGGACCGGCTGGCACTGGCGATCGCCGGCTGCGTCCTGGTCAGCGCGCTGCTCTCCCGCTACGCCCAGTACGCCGGTCACCGCTTCGCCGAACGGGCCGTCGCCGAGCTGCGCGAGCAGTTCGTCAGCCGCACGCTCGGGCTGCCCGTCTCGGTCGTCGAGCGCGCCGGCTCCGGCGACCTCGCGACCCGCAGCTCGATCGACGTGGCGACCGTCGGAACCACGGTGCGGGACGTGGTGCCCGTCATCGTCATCGCCTCGGTGCAGTTGACATTGCTGTTCGGAGCGGTGTTCCTGCTGCATCCACTGCTCGGGCTCGCGGCGCTGGCCGGGCTGCCGTCGATCGTGGCGGTGACACGGTGGTACCTGCGTCGGGCCAGCTCCGCGTACCTCACCGAGGGCGCCGCGGCGGCCGAGCTGACCGAGACCCTGACCACCACCGCCGAGGGCGCCCGCACGGTCGAGGCGCTGCGGCTGGCCGACGACCGGATCCGGCACGGCACCGCCCGCGTCACAGGTGTGTGGCAGGCCCGGCGGGCGACCCTCGCGCTGCGTACCGTGTTCTTCTCGGCCGTGGAGGCCAGCTACCCGCTGCCCATCGCCATGGTCCTGCTCGTCGGCGGTTACCTGCTCGCCGCCGACCGGGTCTCGCTCGGCGCGGTGGTCGCCGCCGCGCTCTACCTCCAGCAGGCCGTCGACCCGATGGACCGGCTGTTGCAGTGGACGGAGCAGGCGCAGCGCGGGTTCGCGTCGTACGCCCGGGTGCTCGGCGTCGGCCTGGTGCCCCCGGAGCCGCCCGGCGCCACGACCACCTCGCGGGGCGAGCGGCTCGTCGTCCGCACGGCGCGGTTCTCGTACGCCGACGGTCACGACGTGCTGCACGGCATCGACCTGGAGGTGCAGCCCGGCGAACGGCTGGCCGTCGTCGGCCCGTCGGGCGCCGGCAAGTCGACCCTGGCCCGGCTGCTGGCCGGCATCGACGCGCCCCGGCAGGGGGTCGTCAGCATCGGCGGTTGCCCGGTCACCGACCTGGACCCGGCCGAACGCCGGCGGCGGATCGCCCTGGTCACCCAGGAGCACCACGTGTTCATCGGCTCGGTACGCGACAACCTCGCGTTCGCCGCGCCGGACGCCTCGGACGAGCAGATGCGCGCCGCGCTGGCCACCGTGGGCGCCGACTGGTACGACGAGCTGGCCGAGGGTCTGGACACGGCGCTCGGCGACGGCGCCCGGCAGCTCGGCGCGGCCGAGGCCCAGCAACTGGCGCTGGCCCGGTTGGTGCTCGCCGACCCGCACACGCTGATCCTGGACGAGGCGACCGCGGCGCTCGACCCGAGCACCGCCCGACGGACCGAGCGGGCCCTGGCCGCCGTGCTCGTCGGGCGGACCGTCATCGCCATCGCGCACCGGCTCAACACCGCGCACGACGCCGACCGGGTGGCCGTCCTGGCCGACGGCCGGATCACCGAGATCGGCAGCCACGACGACCTCGTCGCGGCCGGCGGGGCGTACGCGGCGCTCTGGCGCTCGTGGCACGCACACGCCGACGAGCGCCAGAGGTGAGCGCCTACTTCACGGCGCCGGAGGTGAGACCGGCCTGGATCTGACGCTGGAAGACCGCGTACACGATGATCATCGGGAGAATGGCGATGGTCAGCGCCGCGAACAACCCGGACCAGTCCGCCTCGTAGCCGGCGTTCACCGAGATGTCGGCGATGCCCTGGGTGAGCACCCACTTGTCCTTGGCGTTGGAGAGCAGCACCAGCGGGAGTTGGTACTGCGCCCACTGCCCGATGATGTTGAAGATCGCCACGCTGATCAGGCCCGGCTTCGCCATCGGCATCATGACCTGGAAGAACAGCCGGCTGTGCCCGCACCCGTCGATCATCCCGGCCTCGGCGACCGAGGTCGGCAGCGTCTTGAAGAACGCCGCCAGGAAGAAGATCGTGAACGGCAGCGAGTAGGCGATGTAGACCAGGATCACGCCCTGGTAGGTGTCCAGCATGCCCAGCTGCTTCACCACGAAGAAGAGCGGCACCAGGGCCAGGAACACCGGGAACGCCAGTCCGGAGACGAAGAGGTAGTAGATCGCCCGGTTGCCCCAGAACCGGTAGCGGGCCAGCACGTACGCCGCCATCGAGCCGAGCAGCATGGTGCCGAAGGTGCTGCACCCGACCACGAGGACGCTGTTGAGGAAGTACCTGCCGACGTGCGCCTTGGTCCACGCCCGGCCGAAGTTCTCCCACCGCAGCTCCGCCGGGAGCGTCCACGGGCTGCTGAAGATCTCGCTGGTGTTCTTGAACGCGGCGAGGAAGGTCCAGAGGATCGGCACGATCACGATCACCGCCCACACGGCGAGCGCGACGTGCCCCAGGCCGGCGAAGAGCCGTACCTCGGAACGGGGGTCCTTGTCGCGCCGACCGCCGGCTGCGGACGGGTCGCCGGTCTTCGGCGGTAGGGCCGCCGGCGTCGGCGGCAGCGTCGACTGGGGGTTCATCAGTACTCCACGCTTTCCCGCTTGGTGAGCCGCAGCGTCAGCGCCGCGAACGTGAGGGTGAGGAAGAACAACGCGACGCCCATCGCCGAGGCGTAGCCGTACTTCGAGTAGACGAACGCGTTGCGGTAGATCTCCATGGCCAGCACGGTCGTGGCACCGTCCGGGCCGCCACCGTCCACCGAGAGCACCGCCACGATGGCGAACGCGTCGAACGCCGCGATGCCCAGATACACCCACGCGACCTGGAGGGTGTCCCAGAGCAGCGGCAGGGTGACCCGGAAGAACAGCGTCACCCTGCTCGCCCCGTCCATCTCCGCGGCCTCGTAGATCTCACCCGGGATGGAGGCCATCCCGGCCGAGAAGAGCACCACGTAGAAGCCGACGGCCTGCCAGACCAGCACCGCGAGGATCGACCAGAGGGCCAGGTTCGGCTTGACCAGGAAGAGGATCGGCTCCAGGCCGATCTTCATCAGCACGCCGTTGATCAGACCCGACTCGTTCGGCCGGTAGACCATCTGGAACAGCACCGCGATGATCGCCACCGCCAGGACCTGGGGGAAGAAGAACACCACCCGGTAGAACTTCGCCCCCCAGACCCCCTGGCGTTGACCGCCACTGCTCTTGCCACCCACGTTGAGCAGGAAGGCGAAGAACAACGCGATGGCGATGGTGATCAGCGGCAGGGCAAGCAGCAGTACGCCGTGGTGCTGGACCGCCTTCCAGAAGGCGCCGTCGTCGAGCAGCCTCCGGTAGTTGTCGAAGCCCACCCACTGCGGGGCGGAGAGCCCTCGCCAGTTGGTCATCGAGATCTGGAACGCCTGCGCGTACGGCCAGATCACGAATGTCACGTACAGCGCGACCGGGGCGAACAGGAACCCGATCACGAATGGATACTTGCCGTGCCGCATGACCCTAGCTCCGATCGATCAGCGCTTGAACTTGGCGACCGAGCTGTCCTTCTTGATCGCGTCGGCGCGCTTCTGGATCCGCTCCACGAAGGCGTCCGCGTTGATCCGGCCGAACATCAGCTCGTTGGTGGCGCTGCGCGCCTCCGTGTCGAGCTCCTTGTACCAGCCGTCGAAGTACAGGTTGAACACGTCCTGGCCGGCCGCCTTGAGCGCGGCCTGCGAGCTGGCCACACCGGGCGGGAAGGCGAAGCCCTCCGAACCGGCGGTGACCACGGTCGGGGCCTTGACCACCTCGGTGAAGCCCTTCGCGCCCGCCGTGGACAGCATCTGGCGCATGTACTCCAGGCCGCCCTTGGGGTTCTTGCTCTTCGCCGAGACGAAGTAGCCCTCGCCCGCGGTGGCCCGCAGCGCGGTGGCCGGCAGCTTGTCCGACGCGGTGAGGCTCGGCACCGGCATGAGCTGGTAGTCGAAGCCGGCCGGGGTGTCCTGCTTCTGCTCGCCCTCCAGCCAGTCACCGCTGGGGTACAGGGCCACCTTGTACTGGTTCTGCCGCAGCTGCACGTCGGTGTGCTTGAGCCCTTCGAAGCTCTTGTCGCTGAACTTCGCGCCGACCTCGGCCCACGCCGTGGCCGCCTGCTTGACCGCGTCCTGCTTCCAGGCGCCGTCCTCCAGGTTGTCGATGTTCTTCAGCACCTCCACGCCACCGATCTTGGCGGCCTGGGTGAGGATCACGTTCCACTGGTAGTAGGCCGCGTTCGCCCCGGCGTAGCCGTACGGGGTGATGCCCTTGGCCTTGATCTTGGTGAGCAGGGCGATGAAGTCGTCCCACGTCTTCGCCGGCGCCCAGCCGTTGTCCTTGAACAGCTTGGCCGAGTACCAGATGCCGAAGACCGTGGAGACGTAGTACAGCACGTACGGCTTGCCGTTGAACGAGCCCGCCTCGACGGTGCCCGGCACCACGGTGTCGCGGACCTTCTTGGCCGGGTCGTCGACCGACGGGGCGTCCCACAGCTCGGTGAGGTCCTGGAGCTGACCGTCGGCGACAAGCGCGCCGAAGTCCATCAGCTTCTCGCCCGAGTTGTTCACGAACTCCGGCGGGTTGCCGGACGCGAACCGCGGCTGCAGGACGGTGGAGACGGCCTGCGTGGACTGGTGCTTGATCTCCGCCTTGGGGAACGCCTTCTTGTACAGCGGCTCGTGCACGTCGGTGGCGTACTTCTCGCCGTAGCCGCCGTTGAAGATGATCACCTCGATGGGTGCGTCCTCCTTGACGCCCAGCGGGTTGGTCGCGCTCTTGGTGCCTTCGGCGGCCTTCTCGTTCTCCTTGTCACCGCCGCTGCTCGTGGCGCAGGCGCTGAGCAGGCCGATGGCCGGGGTGGCGAGCATGCCCACGGCGGCGGCGCGACGCAGCACCGTGCGCCGGTCGAGTGCGGCCGGGTGCTCGGGGGTAATCGACATCGTCGTCTCTCCTTGTGGAATTTCGGGTCAGGCGGTGCGCCGGAGACGCCCGGCGTACCGCGACTCGAGGGCGATGTTGTGCTCGTCCCCGCCGGGGACGTTGGCGGAGAGGTAGATAGGGGGTACCTCCCCGGCCTGGTGGAACCGTCGTACGACCTCAGCGGTCAGCAACTGCGCCAGCAGCGCCGTGGTGACCGAGGAGACCGCACAGACCGCGCCGCCGCCCTCGAGCGGCAGCAGTGCGTCACCGTACGGCGCGCCGTTGTCCAGCACGACGTCGGCGAGGTCGGCGAGCCGTTGACCGGACGGGTGCCGTGGCGCCACCCGTGCGGTGTGCTCGACCGAGGTGACCGCGATCAACGGGTGACCGCGCTCGGTGACCAGCGCCGCCAGCTCGACCACCGAGCCGTTGATGCCGGACTGGGACGCCACCACGAACACGTCGCGCGGCTGGGGCGCGGCGAGCGCGTAGATCTGGTGGGCGATGGAGGGATCGCGTTCCAGCTTGGGGTCGGCGAGCACGTCGCGTGGGGCGTCGCCGTGCACCACCAGGTCCCGTACCGAGAGCCGGTTGGTGGGGACCAGCCCACCGGCGCGGGCGACAAGCTCGGCGGCGAACGCCTCGGAGTGCCCGGCGCCGAACGCCTGGAGCACGCCGCCGGCGCGCAGGCTGTCGGCGATCAGGTCGGCGGCCCGGGTGATCCCGTCGGCCTCCGAGTCGAGGAGGCGGTCGAGCACCGGGCGGACGGCGTCCGCGTACCCCTGGGCGCTGATCATGAGACGACCCCTTTCGCGGCCTTGTGCCCGTCGACGGCCTGCGCGGTACGCCGGAAGGCCGCGTGGGCGCGGTCGTGGGTGCGTTGGGCGACGGCGATGTAGAGCAGGTCGAGCACCACCAGTTGCGGGTGCCGGGCGGAGAGCGCGTCCGGCCGGAAGGTGGTGGCCTGGCTGGCGGTGAGCAGCACGATGTCGGCCAGCTCGGCCAGCGGTGAGCGGGGAAAACCGGTGAGGGCGAGGGTCGTGGCGCCTCGGCTGCCCGCCTCCGCGAGCATCTCGATGGTCTCCCGGGTCTGGCCGGTGTGCGAGATGCCGAGCGCGACGTCGCCGACGCCGAGCAACGCGGCGCTGGCCAGCCCCTCGTGCACATCGCTCCAGGCCCAGGCGGCCACCCCGATGCGGTGCAGGCTGAACTGCATCTCCTCGCCGACCAGGGCGCTGCCACTGGCGCCGAAGATGTTCACCCGGTTGGCCCCCGCGATCGCCACCGCGGCGCGTTCCACCTCGCCCAGGTCGAGCAGCGTGGCGGTGTCGTGCATCGCCCGGGTGTCGGCAGCCATGATCTGGTCGAGGACCCGCGCGAGGGGGTCGGTCGGTTGGATCTCGCGGCCGATGTCGACGGTCCAGCCGGCCGAGCGGGCCCGGCCGGTCTCGGCGGCGATGCCCAGCCGCAGGTCGGCGTACCCCTCGAAGCCCATCGCCCGGCAGAAGCGGGTGATGGTGGCCGGCGAGGTGCCGCTGCGCTCGGCCAGCTCCACGATTGTGGAGCGCGCGGCGGCCTCGGGGTCGCTGAGGACGTGGTCGGCGACGCGGCGCAGCGCGCCGGTCAGCTCGCCCAGCTCGTTGCGCACCCGGGCCAGTACCCCGTCGGAGGGCGAGTGCCTCCGGTCGGTCACGTGGGCGTCGACCACCGCGGTCCCCGCGGCGGTGTCCACCTCGTGATCAACCATGGGACGCCTCACCTTTCCGAAAAGACTGTTAACTGTTAGTGGTAAAAGTTCTTACTGAAGGGCCCTCTGTGTCAAGACTGTGGGCGAAGTTTTCAAACTGTTACCTGGCGCACAGCCCTCCGCGCTCGCCCCAGGTTGCCCCGCGCGACCGCGCCGACCAGCATGAACAGGCCCAGCACCGCGCAGCGCAAGGAGGCCCGTGCCGATGTCCGACACCGTCGTGGTCGGTCTCGACGTCGGGGGTACGTCCACCCGGGCGACCGCCCTGACCCTCGCCGGCGACCGCCTCGGCACCGGCCGCGCCGGCGGGGGCAACCCCACCAGCCACGGTGCCGAACGCGCCGCCGCCGAGCTGTTGACCGCGCTCCGCGAAGCGCTCACCGACCTCGAACCGACCCGGGTGGCCGCCGGCACCATCGGGCTCGCCGGAGCCGGCCGGCTGCTCGCCGACCCGGCCGGGCGGGCCGCCTTCGACCAGGCCTGGCACGACGCCGGTCTGCGCTGCCCGTACGAGGTGCACGGCGACGCCCTGGTCGCGTACGCCTCGGGCACCGCCGCCCCGGACGGAACCATCCTCATCGCCGGCACCGGGGCGATCACCGCACAGGTCACCGACCTGCGGCTCGACCGGATCGCCGACGGCCACGGCTGGCTGCTCGGTGACGCCGGGTCGGGCTTCTGGCTCGGCCGCGAGGCGGTGCGCCGACTCCTCGCCGACCTGGACGCCGGCCAGGCGCCGGGCACGCTGGGCACCGCTGTGCTCACCGAACTGGTGGGCAGCGCCGACGTCGCTCCCCGCCCCCGCGACACCGTCGACGCCACGATCCAGGCAGTCACCCGCCGGCCGCCGATCGAGCTGGCCCGGCTGGCGCCACTTGTCGTCACCGCCGCGACCGACGGCGAACCGGTGGCCACCGCGCTGATCGCCGAGGCCGCCGCCCACCTCGCCGGCAGCGTCGGCCGGATCCGCCCCGGCGGGGCGACGACGCCCGTCGTGCTCGGCGGCGGTCTACTCACCGCGGACACCCCGCTCGCCGCAGCCGTCCGGGCCGAGATCGCGCGAGACTGGCCGGACGCGACACTGCGCACGGCCGGAGACGGGGCCGCCGCCGCAGCCTGGCTCGCCGCCCGCGGCCTGCCCGAGGTGACCGACCCAGCCGCGCTGCACGCCCGCCTCTTCCCCACCCCCTGACCCGCGCACCCCCGCGCCCCGCCCCGCGCGCCAGGCGCCCCGCCCCGGGCCGTGCCCCCCGCGCCCGCGCCCCGCGCGCCAAGATCCGCGCAACTTCACTGAAGTTGCGGCCTCAGCGCGCCGGGAGGCAGCAGTTTCACTGAAGTTGCGGGGATCTTGGTCGCGTAGCGGGCGGGAGCGGGCCCTCGGGCGGGTAGGTCTGCGCTGCGTCGTGATGATCGGTATTGGTCAGGTTCGGTTGCGCGACGTCGGGCCGGGTGTGCGGAGCCGGAGTTCGTCGACGCAGCGTCGAGGCGGTGGTCGCCCCTGCCACGCCGCATCGTCGGGTCGGTCGCGGCGGCCCAGCGGGCGGGAAGGCAGAGGGCGGGGGCGGTCCTGGCGAGTTGGCCGGCGACGCCCGCCGCCTGGACCCACTGTTGGAGAACCACGTGGATCACCAGCCCGACGTCGCGATGCCCAACTGGCGACAGGCCGACCGTAGCCCCTGACCCACCGACAGCGAACAGCCCTCCGGGCTGGCACCCACGTCGACTCGTTGTCCCTGTGTCAGCACCTGCGGAGGCAGGGACTGGTCCGGCGGATGAGGGAAGCCGAAGACGTACACCGATCACTTCCGGACGCGACATCGCCAGCATCACCCGAAGGGGAAGCCGGACGCGAACGCAGCCGTCGGCCACGACCGCCTGCGCCGCCGAGGTCGGCAGGCTCCAGAAGAACGCGCCCAGGGAGCTGGCCGGGGCCTCCTACCCTGGGTCCGTCCACTGTCGCCGAGGAGGCACGCGGTGCGTATCGACGAGACCATCGCCGCGCTGGAACGCGTCGCCGCGCGCGAGGTGGGCCGGGGCAGCGAGGCGCTGGCCGCGCCGGCCGCCGGCGGACTGCTGGCCGCCGCCAGCTCGCTCGTCGCCGCTGGCGCGCCGGACGCCGCGGTGTTCACCGGATTCTTCATCCCGGGCGCGGAGCCACCGGCCGCGGAGACCGACGGTCCGCTCGGCGCGGTCCAGATCGCCGTCGCCCTGCGCCTGCTCGGTGGCCGGTGCCGGCTCGTCACCGACCAGCCCTGCGCACCTGTGGTCGAGGCGGCCGTCGCCGCCGCCGCGCCGGGCCTGCCGGTCGACGTCGCGCCACTGCGGGGGTACGAGGAATGGGCCGCCACCCTCCTGCCCCGCTACGGCCGCCTGACGCACCTGATCGCCTGCGAACGGGTCGGACCCGGGGTGGACGGTCGACCCCACAACATGCGCGGCGAGGACATCGGCGCGCACACGGCGCCCCTGGACCGGCTCTACACCGCCGGATCGGCGTACCGGATCGGCATCGGCGACGGCGGCAACGAACTCGGCATGGGCCGTCTGCCGGCGGAGCTGATCGGCCGGGTGGTCGCCTCGGGTGAGCGGATCCGGTGCGTGGTGGGCGCGGACGCACTGCTCGTCGGCGGCACCTCCAACTGGGCCGCCGCGGCCCTCGTCGGCGCGCTGTCGCTGCTGCGCCCCGAGGTGCCGGCGCTTCGGACGCTGCTGGAGCCCGCGTGGTCGTCCGACCTGTTGGCCGCGATCGTCGCGGCGGGCGCGGTGGACGGGGTGCGCCGCCGCTCCACCCTCAGCGTCGACGGCCTGGACTGGCCCTCGTACAGCGAACCGCTCACCGAGATCGCCGACCTCGTCAGGGCAGGCCGGTAGGGCTGGGCGGTTCGGCCGCCGGCCGCAGAGGTCTCGACGCGCGTCTCGGCGGGCCGGCCCGGGCGACTCCGCGACGACGCAGCGGCAGGTGCAGGGCGGCGGCGACCACCGCGAAGGCCACCCAGCCGGCGCCCAGCGCGACGGCCGACGAGACGTCCTGAACGTAGTGGTACGCGGAGAGGAAACCGACGAGCGCGAGGCTGTTGCGGGCGAAGTGCCCGCTGAACTCGAACAACTGCCGGCGGGCCTCGACGGCGACAAGCACCCCGGAGTACGGGAACGTCACCACCATGCCGCGCAACACCGCGCCGAGCAACGCGGTGAGGATCGCCCCGACGAAGATCACCACCAGCTTGAGCAGGACGGGCAGCCCGTCCGTACGCGTCCTGGCGCCGTCGACCGGATCATCGGCGGGTGCGGTGCGCGGGCCGGCGTCGCGGCGGGCGCGACGGCGTAGCAGCAGCATGGCCGCCAGCCAGAGCACAAGCGTGCCGGCGAGGGCCGCCTCGAACGGGACGTCGACGGCCAGCAGGCCGGCGCTCAGCGCCACGTACACACCGATCCCCGCGGCGTCGGCGAGCAGGATCGGCCAGCGCAGCCCCTGGTGGGTGACCGCCACGGTGACGAAGAACAGGTTGAGCCCGAGCACGCCGAGCACCTGCGCGCCGTCCACCCCGTAGGGGGTGCTGACCAGGGCGAGCGTCATCGGCAACGGCAGGCTGTAGACAAGCGCCCGGAGCCGGATCGAGCGGATCACGCTGACCGCCCAGACCACGGCCGTCACCAGCAGGACCGCACCCCACGTCATGGCTTCCCCGTCTCCGCCGTCAGTCCGAGAAGGTAGCGGCGTTCACGCAGACGTCGAACACGCGGGTGAGCCGCTCGACGTCCGTCCGGTTGACCGAGAACTGGTTCTCGCCGATCTCGCCGTGCGCGGTCATCCGGGCCTCCCAGCAGCTCGACCCGTCCCAGACTGTCAGGTTGACGAGGAGCTGCGGACTGACCACACCGAAGGGCAGCAGCCCCACTCGCGCCCCGGCCGCGCGCTGCCGCTGCACCAGGTCGGACAGCTCGTCGGTGAGCGTGGCGTAGACGAAGACCCGCGTGATCCGGACACCCCGTTGCAGGGCCGCGAGGTTCGCCTCCCAGTAGCGCCGGCCGATCTCGCTGCGCCACCAGCTCAGCTCCCCGCTCACCCGGGGCATCACGTTTGTCAACGCGTCCAGCCGGTGCACGCAGCCGCGGGTCGCGCCGACCAGGTCCTCGTCCTCGTCGCCGCGTCGGATGATCCGCCCCTGCGCGAGCTGCTCGGCCTCCAGCCGGAACTGCTCGTAGCGCCGCTGCGCCTCCGTCGCGACCCGCGTGCCCGCGTGCTGCTCGGCCGCCTCCCGCATGGCCCCGGCCAGCTCCGTGGTGGTGTGGACGAGCCACGGCGGGCCGTCCAGCAACGTCCGCAGGTGGAACCGGCGTTCCGCGCGGGCCAGCGAGTCCACCAGCAGGGAGATGGTGATGCCCATCAGGCCGGCCAGCAGCGACTCCACCCCGGAGGCGGCGTTGGTGAGGTCGAGGATGACGCTGAGGCTGATCGACAGCGTGATGCCTACCAACGCCACCGGGTCGGTGTGCGCCACCAGACGGGCGAAGCCGTCGGACGCGCCGCCGCGCCCCCGCAGCCGCCGACGGGGCACGTCCCGGGGCATGTCAGGGGCCAGGTCACGGGCCATCGAACGTCTCCCATCCGCCGGTGCCGCCAGGGTAGACGCCGGCCACAATCGCCGGCCCCGCCGAGCCGGGGCGGTAGCATCCGGCAGGTGCAGAGCGCGGACGCGGCCCCGTCGACCGGGACGGTCGCCGACCAGATCACGGCGGACGTCCGGGCCTGGGTCGACTCCACCCCGCTCCGCGGCCTGGTCCGGCACTTCGGCGGTCACTGGCCGGCTGGCGACCTCGGCGACGTGCTGCGGTTCCTCGACGACTTCTCCGAGCGGCACTGGGACTTCCGGCAGGGGCGGGAACGCCCGGACGCGCGGGAGCCGACCTTCGACGCGTCCACGTCCAGGCTGGTCCTCGACGCGGCCGCCACGCTGGGCATGGTGCGTGCGACACCGCCGGCCCGCCCGACGTACGCCCATCTGGTCGTGCTGGGCGGCCTGGCGCACGCCTGCGTGCGTCGCGTCGCGTACGCCGCGCACCTGCTGCGTACCGGCCTGCGGGTGACCGGCGAGGTCGCGGTGCTGGGCAGCTTCCGACCGCTGTCCGAGTGGGAACGCGCCACCCTCGCCGACGCGGGCCTGCCACCGGACGAGACCGAGGTGGACGTGCTGGACACTGCGGTCCGCCAGGTGTTCGGGGTGACCGCCCCGACCGAGCGGGCCGGTGTCGACGCCGGCCACCCCCACCACTCCTGGTCGTCGCGGACCTACCGGCCGAGCGGCCTGCCGGCGGTACGCGTGCTGGCCGCGCCGTCCAGCGACCCGCACCGGCGGCGCGCGCACACGGCCGACACGCAACGGTTCTGGGCCGAGCACGTCCGGCTCGCGCCGGGCGACGAGGTGCTGATGGCGACCGCGCCGATCTACGTGCCGTTCCAGCACTGCGACGCGCTGCGCACCCTGGCCGTGCCGTCCGGGTGCGCCATCGAGACCGTCGGGGTGGACCCGACGCTCGCCGACCTCGCGGTGCTGCCCGAGCAGACGCTCACGCCGGGGCGCTACCTCCAGGAGATCCGCTCGGCCATCCGCTCGATGCGCGCCCTGCACGACGAGGTCGCCCGGCAGTGAACCGGACGACCAGGTCGCGCCACGGCGTCTGTCAGCCCGTCGTGGATTCGGCAGGTGCGACACGCCCGGTGGTCGTGGCCGGCGCGACGTGGCGGTGTCGCGGTAGCACGAGGCCGGCGGCGCTGGCCGCGAAGGCGAGCGCGGCGGAGACACTCATCGCTGGGACGTAGCCGTCGCTGAACAGTCCAGCGGTGGCGTAGCCGCCGGCCGTGGCGAACACGGCGCCGGTGAGGGCGATCCCGAACGCGCCCCCGAACTGCCGGAGGGTGCTGAAGGTGCCCGACGCCCGGCCGATGTCCTGCGGCGCGACGCGGCTGACGACCGATCTGGTGACTGCGGGAAGGGCCAGCGAGAACCCGAGGCCACCGACCGTCATCGCCACGGCGGTCGTGGCGTAGCCGATGCCGGGCTCGGAGATCAGCGCGATCCATCCCATGCCGACGCCGAGCAGGAGCGTACCGACGAGGACCAGCGCCCGTTCGCCGATCCGATCGGTGAGCGCGCCCGCCCGTGGCGCGATGAGGAACGGTGCGATGCCCCACGGCAGCAGCCGCAAGCCGGCTTGTACCGCACCGTGGCCGAGCGCGACCTGCTGGAACTGGGCGGTGAAGAAGATCGCGCTGGTCAGCGACGCGTTGATGAAGAACACCGCGGCGTTGCCGGCGGAGAAGGCCGGTGAGCGGAACAGGCGCATCGGCAGCATCGGGGCGGGGGTCCTCAGCTCCCGGACGATGAACAGGCCGCCGAGCAGGATCCCGCCGACAAGCGTCGACAGTGTCTCGGCGCTGCTCCACCCGGCCGCGTTGCCGCGCACCAGAGCCCAGGTGACGCCCAGCGCCGACCCGGCGGCCAGGGCCAGGCCCGGAAGGTCGAGCGTGCCGCCGGGCCCGCGGGTCTCGGCGATCCGGCCGAGCACCAGCGGAATCGCGATGAGCGTGATCGGCACGTTCAGCCAGAAGATCCACTGCCAGGTGAGGTTCTGGGTGACGACGCCACCCAGAACCGGCCCGGCGACCGCGGCGAGCCCGGTCACGCTGCCGTAGATGCCCGTCGCCCAGCCACGCCTCTCGGGCGGGAACGCGCCGTTGAGCACGCCCAGCGCGACCGGCATGATCATCGCCGCGCCGGCGCCCTGCGCGACCCGCGCCGCGATCAGCGGGCCGACCTGGGTGGACAGCGCGCAGGCGGCCGAGGCCACGCCGAACAGGCCCAGCCCGATCGCGAACAGGCGACGCCGTCCGTAGCGATCGCCAAGCGCCGCTCCGGTCATCAGCAGGACCGCGAAGCTGAGCGTGTAGGCGTTGACCGTCCACTCGAGGTCTTCGAGCGACGCGCCGAGGTCCCGTTGGACAGCGGGCAGCGCGGTCGCCACCACAAGCATGTCCAGCACCACGATGAACGATGCCAGGGAGCTGAGGGCCAGAACCCACCGCTGTGCCGGCGTTGTTGTTCCTGTCTTGTGCACGTTCTTCTCCAGGGGTGGACGAGGCGGAACGGTCAGGCGGCGGGGCAGTCGTGGTACGCCTCGACGAGCCAGCGCCCGGAGCGGCCGGACAGGACCCACGTGGCGATCGACCAGCGATCGGCGCCCGGCTCGTTCTCGCCGGCGTCGACGGTCACGCTGCGGCTGATCACGATCGCGGTGACGTCGTCGAGGAACCGCACGCCCTGCACGCGGTGGACGCGCCGGGTGCCCTTGAGCTGGTCGGCGAACGCCGCCGCCATCGCGGTACGGATCACCGCCCTGCTCAGGAGGGCGACCCCGGGCAGTACCGCGGTCGCGTCGTCGGCGTAGTGGGCGACGAACGCGTCCACGTCGTTGTCCCCCCATGCGGCCGAGACGCTGTCGATCAGCGCTCGCACCGCCTGCTCGGCGGTGTCCTGGCTCGTGGAACTCATGGTCGTCCTCTTCTCGATCGGGGAGGTGCCCTGGCTGGCCGGGGACCAGGCGAGGAGGCAGCTCGCCGGTCACGAGTGCAGACTCGGCGGACGGATCGGACTGGTCGGCCACCGACGGGGACGTGGGCTTCGCCACACCGGAGCCCGGACCGATCACTTTCCGGCGGACCGCAGGTCTGTACCAGGACAGGTCAGGCCGCAGACGGGTGGAGTGACGACATGACCCAGGCAGCGCAGGCTCCGGTGCAGGGGACGTACGCGGGGACGGCCGACGAGGAGTTCTCCCGGCTCACCGAGCCGTACCGCCGCGAACTCCTGGCGCACTGCTACCGCATGCTGGGCTCGACGCACGACGCCCAGGACGTCGTCCAGGAGACCTACCTGCGGGCCTGGCGCGGCTTCTCCGGTTTCGAGGGCCGATCGTCGCTGCGGGTCTGGCTGTACCGCATCGCCACCAGCGCCTGCCTCACCACACTCACGCACCGCAGCCGACGGGTCCTGCCCTCCGGACTGGGCCCCTCCGGCGACCCGGACCAGCCGCTGACGGTCGCCGGCCCGGACGTCGCCTGGGTCCAGCCGCTGCCGGACGCGGAACTGCCCGGCACGGATCCGGCCACGATCGTCAGCACCCGGAGCAGCGTCCGACTCGCCCTCGTGGCAGCCCTGCAACACCTTCCGGCCCGACAGCGGGCCGTGCTGATCCTGCGCGACGTGCTCGCCTGGCACGCCTCGGAGGTCGCCGACCTGCTCGACACCACCACCGACGCGGTCAACAGCGCGCTCGCCCGGGCCCGCGCGCACCTGGCTCGCACCGGCCTCACCGAGGACATGTTCGCCGAACCGGCCGATCCGGCCGACCGGATGCTGCTCGACCGGTACGCCCGGGCCTTCCAGAACGCGGACACGGATGCGCTGCTACAGGTGCTGCGCGAGGACGTCACGATGGAGATGCCGCCACACCTGACCTGGTTCGCCGGACGCGACGCCGTCCTTCGCTTCCTCACCACCACCGTGTTCGGCCGCGCCGGCGCGATCCGCGCCATTCCGGCGACGGCCAACGGCCAGCCGGCGCTCGCCACCTACACCCGCGGCGCCGACGGGCTCTACCGCCCCCACAGCCTCCAGGTGCTCACCCCCACCCGGACGGGCGTCTCCCGGATCGTCTCCTTCCACGACCGGAGCCTCTTCGAGCCCTGCGGTCTCCCGACGTGCGTCGACGGGGACGGCCGTTCCGTCCGAGGACGGTGGTCCCGCCGGCGGTGACGCCCCGGTCAGGCCCGAGCGGTGTCGGCGACGGCCTGGGCGAAGACCTCGGAACGGTGCTCGAAGTTGCGGAACCGGCCGTAGCTCGGAGCGGCCGGGGACAGCAGCACCACCCCACCCGCCGGGGTCACCTCCCGGGACAGCCGGACCGCGTCCACCAGGTCGTCGACCAGCTCCGTACGCACCTTGGGCAGGCCGTCGAGCGCCGCCACGATGCGGGCGCCGCTGTCCGGGATGCCGATCACGGTCAGCTCCCGCTCGGCGAGATGCTCGGCCAGCGGCGTGTAGTCCAGCCCTCGGTCGTTCCCGCCGACGATCACCGTCAACGGCCTCCCGTCGTACGCGTCGATGGCGTGCATGGCCGCGTACGGGCTGGTGGCCAGGGTGTCGTCGACGAAGGTCAACCCGGACGGGTCGGTGATCTCGGTGAGCCGGTGGGCCAGCCCCTGGAACTCGGCGACAGCGACGGCGAGGTGGTCCCTGGCGGCCACCACGTCGACGCCGAGCGCGTCGAGCACGGCCAGGGCCACGCACAGGTTGCCCTCGTTGTGCCGGCCGACGAGCGGCAGCACGGCACGGGGGAAGAGCGGCTGGTCACCGAGGTGGAACCACTGCGTGCCGTCCGCGCCGGTGGCGACGTGGGTGGTGTCGGGGCGGCCCGCGCGGACGGCCGGCAGCTCCCCCAGCTCGGCGGCGAGCCGCGGGTCGGCGCCGTTTACCACTGTCGTCTGCGGATCGTGGGCGAGCAGGTTGAGCTTGTCCCGGTAGTACTCGCGCTCGCCGCCGTGCGCGTCCAGATGTTCGGGGAAGAGGGCGGTGACCACCGCCACCCGGGGCGAGTCGGTGAGGTCGCTGCACTGGTAGCTGGACAGCTCCAGCACGTACAGCTCCGCCTCGGGCAGGTCGAGGGTCGGCACGCCGATGTTGCCGCCGAAGACGTTCGGGCGGCCCATCGCGGTGAGCAGGTGGCTGATCAGGCTGGACGTGGTGCTCTTGCCCTTGCTGCCGGTGACGCCGACGGTGCGCGCGGCGTGGTCCGCCATCCACAGCGCGGTGCCCTGGGTGACGGGCACGCCGCGTCGGCGCAGCTCGACCAGCCAGGGGTGGGTCTGCGGCACGCCGGGCGAGCGGACCACCACGTCCGCGGCGGCCAGCCGGGCGAAGCCCGCCTCGCCGGTGACCAGCGGGGCCGCCTCGGCCAGCGGGCCGTCCCAGGGCAGGGACAGGAAGTTGGCGCTGTCGTCGACGGCGACCAGCTCGGCGGGGCCGTGCGCGGCGATCGCCGTCACAGCGGCCCGGCCCTCCCGGCCGGTCCCCCAGACGGCGACGGTACGTCCGCGCAGGTCAGACAGGCGCACTGGGCTCTCCTCGGGGTCGCGGCGGCGGCAGGGCGGGGGCCCGGTCCGGACACGGCCGGACGAACCAGGGCCTAGTATGGCGTGTGCCCAACGAGCAGCTCCGGCGGATGGACGCCTTCACCTTCCCGTCCTACTCGATCGACTTCGCCACCGGCGAGGTGTTGTTCGACTACGCGCTCACCGGTCCGGCAGGTGAGCAACGGTTCACCGAGGTGATCACCCTTCCGTTGCCGGCGCAGCCGCCCTCGGACGAAACGGTGGCGACCCTCGGCCGGGTGCTGGAGGTGCTGCA
Organism: Micromonospora lupini str. Lupac 08; assembly: GCF_000297395.2. Classification (GTDB taxonomy): domain Bacteria; phylum Actinomycetota; class Actinomycetes; order Mycobacteriales; family Micromonosporaceae; genus Micromonospora; species Micromonospora lupini. Next base: position 5,034,221 of record NZ_HF570108.1, read on the forward strand.
CCTCGTCGCCGGGGTCAGCTACTACAAGGTCGCCGCGCCGCCCCGACTGGTGCTGCCGGCGCCGCTGGGCGCGGCCACCGTCGACTACGTCACGGCCGTCTACACCAAGGGCCTCGCGGAGTACGCGTACCGCAACCAGTTGCCGCACGTGCTGGAGTTGCGCCCGGAGTTGCCGGCCGGCTCACCGGAGCCGCCGCGCGTGTACGACGACTCCGACCGCCGCCCGCTCTCGGCCGTCGGCGGCGGCAAGGACTCGATCGTCAGCCTGGAGGCGCTGCGCCGCGCCGAGCTGGACCCGGTGCCGTTCTCGGTCAACCCGAACCACGTCATCGTCTCGGTCAACGAGGCGTCCGGGCTCACCCCCCTCGCGGCCCGGCGACGCATCGACCCGGTGCTGTTCGACCTGAACGCGGCGGGCGCGCTGAACGGGCACATCCCCGTCACCGCCATCAACTCGCTGATCGCGGTGGCGACGGCGGTGCTGCACGGGCTCGGCCCGGTGGTCATGTCCAACGAGCGCTCCGCGTCCGACCCGAACCTGGTCTGGAACGGCCACGAGATCAACCACCAGTGGTCCAAGGGCGTCGAGGCCGAAGGGCTGCTGCGGGGGGCGCTGGCCGAACACGCCGGCCTGACCGAACCGTACTTCTCGCTGCTGCGGTCGCTGTCCGAGCTGCACATCGCCCGGCTGTTCGCCGAGTTCACCAGGTACGACGACGTGGTGACGAGCTGCAACCAGGCGTTCAAGCTGCGCGACGCGTCCGAGCGCTGGTGCCGGGACTGCCCGAAGTGCCGGTTCGTCTTCCTCGCGATGGCGCCGTTCATGCCCCGCGAGCGGGTCACCCACATCTTCGGCGGCGACCTGCTGGCCGACCCGGAGCAGATCCCCGGCTACCGGGAGCTGCTGGGCGTGGACGGGCACAAGCCGTTCGAGTGCGTGGGCGAGGTCGAGGAGTCGGTGGTGGCTCTCGGCCTGCTCGCCGAACAGGACCAGTGGCGCGACGCCCCGGTGATCAGGGCACTGGTCGAAGCCGTACCGGAAACGGCCTGGTCCGCGGTGGCGACGTCGGACGTCTTCACCCCCGGCGGCCCCAACCACATCCCCCCCACGTACGCAAAAGCCCTGGCCGCCCTCGCCTAACTCGCAAAGTGCCGGCGCTCCGCCCCTGTGACGCCGCGTAACCGCCGCAGCGCCCCACCGACAGCACCCCACCGACGCAGTGCCCCCGGGACGGGTGTCGCTGCTCCTTTGGAGCTGATGTCGTAGACGAATCAGGGCATGCCCCCGGCCGGGCGGGGCGAGCCGGGGCGGGCCGAGCCGAGCGAGCCGGGCCCGGACGAGCCGGGGCGGGGCGAGTGATTCGTTCACGGCATCACCTCGACAGCGTGCCGGACCCGCATGCCCAGCCCCCTGCCCGGGCCGATCCCCGCCCGGCGTCAGGGGGCTCGGACCGCTTCCAGGGCCAGCAGGGCCACGTGGAGGGAGAGGCTTGCCTCCACCGAGTCGAGGTCCACGTCGAGGATGCGGGCGATGCGGGCCAGGCGTTCGTAGAAGGCCGGTCGGGACAGGTGGGCGGCGGCCGCGCCGGCGGACTTGTTGCGCCCCTGCTCCAGGTAGGCGCGCAGCGTGTCGAGCAGCCGCTCCCGGGGGTGCTTGGCGTCGTACTCCAGCAGCGGGCCGAGTTCGCGTTCCACGAACGTCTGGAGCCGGGGCTCCTCGCGCAGCAGGTGCAGCAGCCCCGCGAGGCCCACGTGCGGCAGTCGGAAGATCGGTAGGTCCCGCCGGTCCCGCCGGGCCGCCTCGGCGATCTGCCGCGCCTCGACGAGCGACCGTCGCGCCTCCCGCAGACTGCTCACCCCGGACCCGGCCGCCACGATCACCGCGCCGGGACCACCACCCCGGGACGGATCGGCGCCGGATGGTGTCCGGCCAGATCCGGCGTCGAGGCGTACGCGACGAAGCGCGCCGGCGAACGCGGACAGTGCGCGGTCCTCAGCGGCCGGGTCGGGCAGCGCCAGCAGCGCGCCCACCGAGTTGTCGTCGACGGCACTGGTCAGCGCGGTCAGCTTCGCTTCCCGCAGCGCCTGGCCGACGGCCTCGGACAGGTCCCGCAGCCGGGCCGGGCCGGCCTCGGGGCCGCCCTCTCCGGCGGGGTCGTCGGCCCGCTGGCGAACCATCACGCCGACGAGGTGCCGCCGGTCCAGCGCCACGCCGAGCGCCTTGGCCCGCAGCGCCACCTCGTCGACAGGTCGGGAGTGGTCGAGCAACGCCGTGAGCAGGGTGCCGTGGAGCTGCCGTTCCAGCCCTTCGGCGTCGCGGCGGATCAGCCGGCCCAGCGCGAGGGTGGACGCGGCCCGCTCGACGAGGATGGTGAGCCGGGTGGGCGGGGCGACGGTCGGCTCGCCGGCTCGGGCGCTGGGCGCGTCCCCGCCGGCCGGCCAGCGCAGCAGCAGCCGCCCCCAGTCCTGCCCCCGGGCACCGACGACGGTCACCAGCCAGCCGCTGTCCGGCTCGTACGCGGTACGCCCGGCCGGCCGGATCCGCCGGGAGTGCTGCTCCCAGCCGTCCAGCAGCAGTTCGGCGCTCTCCCCCGCCGGGTCGTACCCGAGGACCTGCCGGGACAGGTTCTCCAGCACAACGGGGCACCCGGACAGCTCGGCGGCCTGCCGGATCACCTCGGCCGCGTCGGCGCCCTCGACGGAGAGCTCGGTGAACCGCTGGTGGATCTCCTCGGCGGCCCGCAGCTCGGTGAGCTGCGCGTCGACGATCAGCGCGTGCACCGCCTCGGTGATGCGTACGAACGGGGTGGCCCGGCGCAGCTCGACCAGGGGCAGGCCGCGCCGCTCGGCGGCGGCGGCCATCACCCGGGGCGCGCCGCTGACGTACCGGCGGCCCAGCTCGACGACGAGCCCGGAGACGCCGACGTCGGCGAGGTCGCCGATGAACGCGCGCAGCCCCGCGTCGTCGGCGGGCAGCCCGATGCCTGTGGTGAGCACCAGCTCGCCGCCGCCGAGCAGGGTGGCGATGTCGGGCACCTCGGCGACGTGCACCCAGCGGACCGGCCGGTCCAGCCCGGCGTCCCCGGCCACCACGCGGGGAGCGCCGTGGCGTACGGGGTCCAGGGCGAGGACCTCACGGACGGTAGGGAACACGGCCGACACGCTACCGTCCGTGACCCCCGACCCTGGAACTCGACCTGCCGGGCCGGTCAGTCGACGCCGAACTCCATGGCGGCGCGGTCGAGCGCCTCGTCGGCGGCGGAGGCGACGCCCCGGGAGGCGATGGCCTCCGCGCCGCCCTCGGGCATCGCACCGATCAACCCGGTGGAGGCTGCCTGCGCGGCGCCGATCATCGGCTGGCGCGCCGCGCCGCCGACCATGCCGAGGGAGGCGTACTGCTCGAGCTTCGCCCGCGAGTCGGCGATGTCCAGGTTGCGCATGGTGAGCTGGCCGATCCGGTCGGACGGGCCGAACGCCGAGTCCTCGGTGCGCTCCATCGACAGCTTGTCCGGGTGGTAGCTGAACGCGGGGCCTGTCGTGTCCAGGATCGAGTAGTCCTCGCCCCGGCGCAGCCGCAGCGTCACCTCGCCGGTGACCGCGGTGCCGACCCAGCGCTGCAACGACTCGCGCAGCATCAGGGCCTGCGGGTCGAGCCAGCGGCCCTCGTACATCAGCCGGCCGAGGCGGCGGCCCTCGCTGTGGTAGTTGGCCAGGGTGTCCTCGTTGTGGATGGCGTTGACCAGCCGCTCGTACGCGGCGTGCAGCAGCGCCATGCCGGGCGCCTCGTAGATGCCCCGGCTCTTGGCCTCGATGATCCGGTTCTCGATCTGGTCGGACATGCCCAGGCCGTGCCGACCGCCGATGGCGTTGGCCTCAAGCACCAGGTCGACGGGGCTGCCGAACTCCTTGCCGTTGATCGTCACCGGACGACCCTGGTCGAACCCGATCGTGACGTCCTCGGTCGGGATCTCCACCGACGGGTCCCAGAACCGGACGCCCATGATCGGGCTGACCGTCTCGATGCCGGTGTCGAGGTGCTCAAGGGTCTTCGCCTCGTGCGTCGCGCCCCAGATGTTGGCGTCGGTGGAGTATGCCTTCTCGGTGCTGTCCCGGTACGGCAGGCCACGCTCCAGCAGCCACTCCGACATCTCCTTACGGCCACCCAGTTCGGTGACGAAGTCGGTGTCGAGCCACGGCTTGTAGATGCGCAGCTGCGGGTTGGCAAGCAGGCCGTAGCGGTAGAACCGCTCGATGTCGTTGCCCTTGAACGTCGAGCCGTCGCCCCAGATCTGGACGTCGTCGGAGATCATCGCCCGCACCAGCAGGGTCCCGGTCACGGCCCGGCCCAGCGGGGTCGTGTTGAAGTACGCCCGCCCGCCCGAGCGGATGTGGAAGGCGCCGCAGGTCAGTGCCGCCAGCCCCTCCTCGACCAGGGCGGCGCGGCAGTCGACCAGTCGGGCGACCTCGGCGCCGTAGCTGAGCGCACGGCCGGGCACCGAGCCGATGTCGGGCTCGTCGTACTGGCCGATGTCGGCGGTGTAGGCGCAGGGGACGGCGCCCTTGTCGCGCATCCACGCGACCGCGACAGAGGTGTCGAGGCCGCCGGAGAAGGCGATGCCGACACGTTCGCCGATGGGCAGGGAGGTGAGAACCTTGGACACGGGGAAGATTATTCAACAAGACGCATGGTCATGCAAGCGGATCGTCGCGACCCAGTTCCCAGAACGCCACCGCAGCGGCTGCGGCGACGTTCAACGAGTCCACGCCACGCCGCATCGGGACGACCACCCGCACGTCGCTTGCCGACTGCGCCGCGGCGGTGAGGCCAGGCCCCTCGGCCCCGAGCAGCAACGCCGCCCTCCCGCGCTGCGCCGGGGTCAACCGCTGAATGGGTACGGCGTCCGGCGCCGGCGTCATGGCGAGCACTGTGAAGCCCGCCTCCCGCACCTCGTCGAGGCCGGCGGGCCAGCGCTCCAGCTTGGCGTACGGCATCGCGAAGACCTCGCCCATGCTGACCCGGACGCTGCGCCGGTAGAGCGGATCGGCGCAGGACGGCGACAGCAGCACGGCGTCGACGCCCAGCGCGGCGGCACCCCGGAAGATCGCGCCGAGGTTCGTGTGGTTGTTGACGTCCTCCAGGATCACCACCCGGCGCGCGGCGGCGAGCACCTCGGCCGCCGTCGGCAACGAACGGCGGTGGAACGACGCCAGCACCCCCCGGTGTACGTGGAAGCCGGTGGCCCGTTGCAGCACGTCCTGGGTGGCGGCGTAGACGGGCGCGTCGCCGGTGTCGAGGTCGGCGAGCTGGTCGACGCGCTTGGCGTCGACCAGGTACGACCGGGCCGGGTAGCCCGCGCGCAGCGCACGGCGCAGCACGAGCTCGCCCTCGGCGATGAACAGGCCGTGCGGAGGTTCCCAGCGGGTGCGCAGCTCGACGTCGGTGAGCGCGCGGTAGTCGGCGATCCGGTCGTCGTCGGGGTCGGTGATCTGGTGGACGGGCACCCGACGATTCTGCCCCGACGGCCGACCGCCACCCCGGACGCCCGCCCGACGTGGTGTTTTGTCCGGTCAGGAAGGGGAACGACCGGCACACGAGCGGACTCGACGGGAAGGACCAGCCAGGTGAGCGCAGACCACACGGCACCGGGCGAAGGGGGCACCCTGCCCCGGCGTCCGACAGTCGCGGACCACATCGTGTCCCGCCTGGCGAGCTGGGGCGTGCGCCGCTACTTCGGCTATCCCGGCGACGGCATCAACGGCATCACCTCGGCTCTGCAACGCACCAACGAGCGCGCCCAGTTCATCCAGGTACGGCACGAGGAGACCGCCGGCTTCGCCGCCTCCGCGCACGTCAAGTACGGCGGCGGGCCGCTGGGCTGCGCGCTCGTGACCAGTGGACCCGGCGCCATCCACCTGCTCAACGGCCTGTACGACGCCAAACTCGACCACCAGCCGGTGGTCGCCCTGGTCGGGCACACCGCGGTCACCGCCGAGGGCGGCGGCTACTACCAGGAGGTCGACCTCCTCGCCCTCTACAAGGACGTCGCGGCGGCGTTCCTGGCCCAGCTCGACCACCCGGCGCAGGTCCGCCACCTCGTCGACCGGGCGTGCCGCACGGCGCTGTCCCGGCGTACCGTCACCGCCCTGGTGCTCCCGTCGGACCTGCAGGACGAGGCGGCCATCCCCGACCCGCCGCACGCGCACGGCTACTACCACACCAGCAACGTGCCGAGCAGCACGCCTACCGTGCCGCCGCAGGCCGACCTGCGCCGCGCCGCCGAGGTCCTGCGCGGCGGCGAGCGGGTGGCCATGCTGGTCGGGCAGGGCGCGCTCGGCGCCGAGGACGAGGTCCGCGAGATCGCCCACCGGCTCGGCGCCGGGGTGGCCACCGCGCTGCTCGGCTTCACAGTGGTCGACCATCGCGAGCCGTGGGTGACAGGCGCGATCGGGCTGCTCGGCACCCGGCCGAGCTGGCAGCTCATGAGCGGCTGCGACCGGCTGCTGATCGTGGGCAGCAACATGCCGTACTCGGAGTTCTACCCGCCACCCGGGCAGGCCCGCGCGGTGCAGATCGACCTGGACGGCACCCAGCTCGGGCTGCGCTACCCGACCGAGGTGAACCTGACCGGCGACGCCCGCCCCACGCTGCGGGCGCTGCTGGACGAGCTGGGCCCCGGCCCCGGCCCGACCGCCTGGCGGGGGGAGATCGCCGAGGCCACCTCGGCGTGGCGACGCGTCCAGCGCGACCTGGCCGCGCAGACCGCCGACCCGGTCAACCCGCAACTGCTGTTCACCACGCTCAGCGACCGACTCCCCGACGACGCGATGCTCGCGGTGGACTGCGGCACCGCCACCGCCTGGTACGCCCGGCACGTGCAGGTCCGGCCCGGGATGCTGGCCAGCCTCTCCGGGACGCTGCTGTCGATGGGCGGTGCCATGCCGTACGCGCTGAGCGCCAAGTTCGCCCACCCGGACCGGCCGCTTGTCGCGCTGATCGGCGACGGGGCGATGCAGATGAACGGCGTCAATGAGCTGATCACCGTGGCGAAGTACTGGCGCGGCTGGGCCGACCCGCGGTTCGTGGTGCTGGTGCTCAACAACCGGGACCTGGCGTTCGTCAGCTGGGAACAGCGCTCCAGCGAGGGGACGCCGATGTTCCCGGACAGCCAGCAGTTGCCGGACATCGCCTACCACCAGTGGGCCCAGGTGCTCGGGCTGCACGGAGAGCTGGTCGACGCGCCGGAGCAGGTGCCCGGCGTCTGGGAGCGCGCGCTGGCCGCCGACCGGCCGGTCGTCATCAACGCCCTGGTCGACCCGGCCGAGCTGATGCTGCCGCCGCACTTCACCGCCGAGCAGGCCCGCAAGACCGCGGCAGCGGTGCTCCGCGGCGACACCGACTGGGCCGGCATCATCCGCCGCGGTCTCCCCGCGACGATCGCCAGCTACCGCCTCCGCCGCCGCGAACGCTGACGGCGCGACGCCGCTTGACACCGGGACTCCACAGTCGTCTACTTCATGTCACGACATACATGTCGTGACATGAAAAGGAGCGACCCAATGAACCCGATCAAGCGGGTGACCGTCGTCAGCACGGGCACCGTCCGGATCCGTCCCGAGCACGTCGAGACGAACGGCACCCCACTGCTGTGGTGGCTCAACACGTCACGCCGGTGGACCGACCCCCTCCCGATCAACGTGTACGTGATCGAGCACGACAGAGGGCTGGTGCTGTTCGACACCGGCCAGGACCGGCGCTCGGTCACCGACCCGGGATACTTTCCCGGCGGCCTGGCCGGACACGTCTACCGCCGACTCGCCACCTTCGACGTGCCCGCCGGCGCGACCCTGACCGACCGCCTCCGCGAGCAGGGCTACGACATCGCCGACGTGCGCGTGGCAGTCCTCTCGCACCTGCACCAGGACCACATCGGCGGGCTACGGGAGCTGCCCCGATCGACGCGGATCCTCGTCCACGCCGCCGAACTGGCCGAGGTCGACAAGAGGTTCGCGGTCTTCGCCGGTCTGCTGCGGGAGCACATCCACGTGCCGGGCGTCAGCTTCACGGCCGTCACCCCGCAGCGGGTCGACGACCCGGCGATCGTGCCGTTCACCCACGCCCACGACGTCATGGGTGACGGGTCCCTGTTGCTGCTGCCCACCCCCGGGCACACGCCCGGATCGATGTCGCTGCTGCTACGCGGTGCGGGGATGCCGCCCATGTTGTTCGTCGGCGACGTCACCTACGACGTGCGGCGGCTCGCTGCCGACCGCGTCCCCGGAGTCGGCGACGCCGCCGGGCTGCACGAGGTCACCGGGCGGGTCAACGCGCTGGCCGCCCGCTACCCGAGCATGCCGATTCTCGCCGCACACGATCCCGCGGCGGCCGGGCTTCTGGCCAGGGCGCTGGCCGAACACGGCACCATACCGGTGTGAGAACAGCCGAACAGCTCCGCTACCTCATCCTCGCGGCACAACGAGAGGGCAACCGCCAGCTCACCGTGCTGCTGTCCGCGATCGGCCTCACGCCGGCGCAGTCGGAAGCACTGCGCATCATCGCGGACCACGGACCGCTGGCACTCCGGGAACTCGGCGACATGCTCGTCTGCGACACCGGCACCAACCCCAGCCGCATCGTCGACCGACTCGTCGCCGCCGGCCTCGTGGAGAGAACCAGCAGTGAACACGACCGGCGGCAGGTCAAGCTCACGCTCACGCCGACGGGCCAGGACAAGGCCCTCCGCGTCGCAGAGATCGAGAACCAGCTGTACGACCTGCTCGACGACGCCACGGCGGGCACGGACGTGGGCGCCCTCATCGCGTTCCTGGACGGGTTCACCCGACAGTCACCCGCCGGAACCGCCCTCGCGAACCGCCTCGCCGCCGAGAAGAAGCAACCCGACTGACCCGTCGCCGAGTGCGACACGCCCCAAGGGAATCGCATGAGCTTCCAGCTGACCCTCGACATCAAGGCCCCCGCAGCGCAGGTGTTCGACTTCGTCGCCGACTTCACCACCATGCCGAGGTGGTATTCCGCGGTGCGACGCGTGGAGCGTGTCGAGGGCACCCACGGCCTCGGCACCCGCTACCACGTGTACCGGAACCTCCCCGGCGGGCCGGCCCGCAACGACGTCTCGATCACCACGTACACAGCGGGTGACGAGGTCACCTTCACCTCGGTGAGTGGGCCGACTCCGTTCACCTACCGCTACCTCGTCCGACCGTCGGGCGACATGACGGCACTCGTCCTCGAAGGCACGATCAGCGCCTCCGGGCTCACCGGCCCGGCGGCACTCCTCGGACCGTTCGCCGAGAAGCTTTTCAGCGGTGGGATGCGCGACAACCTCGGCACGCTCAAGCAGATCCTGGAGGCGGCCCCGCGCCATCAGCGCCGGATCACCTGAACGCCGTGCCGGGACGACGGACAGATCGAAGGATTGCCCGAGATCAATCGCGGGTACCTGCCCTGTCCGCTCACCCACGGGGGGTGGCACAAGGGAGCTGACGATGAGATCGACGACAGTCCGAGGAAGTGTGCTCGCCATTGTGGTGGCGGCCCTGCTGAGCGGCTGCGGGGGTGGCGGTGACGACGGGCAGCCGAAGTCGACGGCACCCGCCGACAACGGCGTCGCCGCGCTCGCGCCGAACGAGGCCCTGCAGCGCGCCACGACGGCCGTGCAGAACGCCAAGTCGTACCACCTGGTGGGCGACGTCGACAACGACGGCCAGAAGATGAGCCTGGACTTCAAGGTGACCGGCAGCGACCTGGGTGGTCGGGTGTCCACCGGCGAGGGCAGCGTGGAGTTGCTCTCCGTCGGCGGGCAGCAGTACATCCGGCCGGACGAGAAGTTCTGGGCCAAGAACGCCGGCGCCCAGGCGTCGGACGAGATCGTGAAGCTGATGGGCGACAAGTGGGCCAAGGTGTCCGCCAAGGACGACTTCTCGCAGCTGTTCGACGTCGCCAACATCGACGAACTGCTCAAGCCGGACGGCACCATGACCAAGGGCGAGGGCAAGGAGATCGACGGCGTCAAGACCATCGGCCTCGTCGACGGCGACAAGAGCGGCACGCTCTACATCGCCACCACCGGCGAGCCGTACCCGATGCGGATGGAAGGCAACCAGGACTCACCCGGTCAGATCACGTTCAGCGAGTTCGGCGCGACCTTCGACGACGTGAAGGCGCCGCCGGAGGGCCAGGTGGTCGACTTCGACCAGTTGAAGAACAAGAAGTAGACGACGCACTGCTGTTCGGCCGGCGCCTCCCCACTCTGCGGTGGGGAGGCGCCGTCGCGTAGCGGGTCAGTCCCGCCGGTCGCTGGCCGGGCTCGACAGGGCTTCCTGCGCGGTCTGGAGGATCTCCTCCGACAGGGGCGTCTGACCCGTCGCGCGGGCCAGCGTGAGCGCACCGACCATCGTCGCGAGGTCGACGAGCGCGCGCCGCCGGGCCTCGGTTCCGTCTCGGCCGGGCGCCTCCGCGAGGTCCGTCATGCGCTTCACGGTCTCCTGAAGACCCACCGCGTACGACGTACGGAGCGGGCTGTCGGCGGATGCCCGGGCGGCGTCGGCGGCCAGCGCGGTGTTGGCACATCCGGTGCCGGGTGTGTCGCGATGCTCGGGTGACAGGTAGTGCCGCAGCAGCGCGCTTCGCGCTTCCGACCGGTCGGGTAGGTCGTCGGAGAACTGGTCCAGCAGGGCCAGGAGTTCGCCGAACGCCGTCGTGGCGGCAATGCCCAGCAACTCGTCCTTGGAGCTGAAATGCTTGTAGAAGCCTCCGTGGGTCAGTCCGGCGGCACCCATGAGGTCCTGCACGCTCATGCCCGCCGTGCCGCGTTCACGCAGCAGCCGTGAGGTGACGGCCACCACCTCCTCGCGGTGCCTCGCCGCTTCGGCACGTGACGTTCTGCCCATCGCTCTTCCTCCCTCACGTGCTCACCGCTCGACCCCTCGATTATAGAGGACGACCCTAATCCAAAACTTGTCGCAACGGCGAGGCTCGGTTAGATTATGAGCGTCATCTAAAGCACGAGCACTGGAGATCCCCATGAGCACCTACCTGATCAATCACCTGCGCATCCCCGGCGGCATCCCGAACGAGGCGGGGCTGTCGTACCTGGAGCAGGTCGAGGCGACCGTGCACCCGTACGGCGGCAAGTGGCTCGCCCAGGGCGACGTGGACGTGGTCGAGGGCACCTGGCCCGGCTCCGTCGTCCTGATGGAGTTCCCCACCCGCGCCGACGCCGAGAACTGGTACAACTCGCCCGAGTACCGGGCGATCCTGCCGCTGCGGACGAACAACGCGGTCTCGGACATCATCCTGGTCGACAGCCTGGCACCGGACTTCACCGTCGCCGGTTTCGCCCGGCAGGTGCGCGCCGCCATCTCGGCAGCCTCCACCAACGGCTGAGTCTGGGCCCGGTCGAGTCGCACTCCGAGGTCCCGCCGGCCACGGCGGTGACCTCGGAGCGACCGACGCCAGCCAACGGTCCTGCGGGAAGAGCACGGCGGCCCGGCCCGAGGTGGGCCAGGCCGCCGTCACTGAATCCGGGGTCAGCCCCGGCGGTCGAGCCAGCGTTGGAGAGCCGAACGCGGGTCCTGGGTGGGCTGCTGCCCGCGGTCCGGGACGGCGGGGCGCTCGACCGGGCGGCGGGGCTCGCCGGCCAGCTCCTTGCTGGGCGCGGCGAACGCCTTCTCCGGCTGCCCCTTCACCGCCGTGGCGATGACCCGGGCGACCGCGTCGATCACCTTGCTCTGCACCGCCGAGCCCACCGAGTCGGCCGGGTCGTCCGGGTTGGCGGCGATGCCGGCCACCGCGACCTGCGGGGTGAAGCCGACGAACGTCTCCGTGGCGTTCTCCTCCGAGCTGCCCGTCTTACCGGCCACCGGCCGCCCGCCGAGGATGTCGTTCACGCCGGTGGCGGTGCCGCCGTTGCACTGCCCGTACGGCGACTGCTGGCCCACCGGGCAGCGGGCCGCGTCCGTCGCGGCGCGCGCCACGTCGGCGTCGAGGACCCTCTTGCAGGACGGCTGACCGACCGGCACCTTCGCGCCCTTCGCGTCGGTCACCGAGACCACCGGCACCGGCGTGCAGTACGTGCCCTCGGCGGCCACCGTGGCGTACGCGTTGGCCAGGTCCAGCGGCGTGGTGGCGGCGACGCCCAGGGTGAACGACCCCCAGTTCGCGGCGTTGTCCTTGGCGAAGGAGGCGTCCGAGTCGGCGCGGAAGGTGATGCCGAGCCGCTGCGCCATCTCGACCACCTTGTCCTGGCCGACCTGCTCGGCCAGCCAGACGAAGTAGGTGTTCACCGAACGGCCGAAGCCGTCCCACATCATCCGGTACCCGTCCATCCAGTCCGGGTTGGCGTTCGCCGGGCACCAGTGCCCGTCGCAACTGCCCGGCCCCTCGGCCGCGTACCGGGTGGGCAGCTTGGCGGGGGCGTCGAACCCGGTGGAGAGGGTACGGCCCGACTCGAGCGCGGCGAGCATGGTGAACAGCTTGAACGTCGAACCCGCCTGGTACCCGTCGACACTGGCCCCGCCGGAGATCAACGGGTTGACGGTGTTCGGGTAGTTCGCCTGCCCGGCGGGGTTGTCGGCCAGGCTGTAGTGCCTGTTGACCGCCATCGCCAGCACCTGCCCGGTGCCCGGCTGCACAGCCGCGATCGGCAGGGCGCGCTTGTTGTCGTAGCCGTACACCTTGGTGGCCTGCTGCTGGGCGGTGGCCTGGACCTGCGGGTCCAGCGAGGTGACGACCGTGTAGCCGCCCGAGCGCAGGGCCTGCTCGCGCTCGGCGGTGGTGGCGCCGAAGGCCGGCTGGGTCAGCCACCACTGGCGCAGATAGTCACAGAAGTAGCCCCAGTCGTCGTGGCCCTGGGCGACGGCGGTGCAGCCGTTGGGCTGCGCGGTCGGGTGCAGGGTCAGCGGCTCGGCCTTCGCCTGCGCGGCCTGGACGGCGGTGATCGCGCCGGTGGCGACCATCGAGTCCAGCACGTACGACCGACGGGTCAGCGCCTCGTCCTTGTCGCCACCGATCGGGCTGTACGCGTCCGGGGACTGCACCAGGCCGGCGAGCAACGCCGACTCGGCCAGGGTCAGCTTCGCCGGCGGCTTGCCGAAGTAGCGCTGGCTGGCCGCCGCGATCCCGTACGCCCCCGCGCCGAAGTAGGCGATGTTCAGGTACCGGTTGAGGATCTCGTCCTTACCGAGGCTCTTGTCCAGCGCGCCCGCGTACCGGATCTCCTGGAGCTTGCGCCCGACGGTGGGGTCGGTGGCGGCGGCGCGCTCCTCCGGCGTGCGGGTGGGGTCGGTCTTGAGGACGTTGCGGACGTACTGCATGGTCAGCGTGGAGCCGCCCTGCTCGGTGCCGCCGCCCTTGACGTTGGCGACCAGCGCCCGGGCCAGGCCGCGCAGGTCCGCGCCGCCGTGGTCGTAGAACCGCCGGTCCTCGGCGGCCACGATCGCCTGCCGCATCACCGGGGCGATGTCCGCCAGCGCGACGTCGGTGCGGTTCACGTCGTAGAACGTGGTGAGCAGCGTCTTGCCGTCATTGGCGTAGAGATACGAGCGCTGCGGGGTGGCCGGCGTCTTCAGCGAGGCCGGCAACGCGGCGTACGACCCGATCGCGGCGCGCGCGGCGAACCCGACCAGCAGGTTGCCGGGCAGCGCGGCGACAGCCAGGGCAAGCCCGGCCAACACGCCGGCGAGCAGCACGGTGAACAGCCGCGACAGCGGCGAGCGAGAGGCGGCCATGCTCCCCAGGATTGCCACAAAAACCGCCAACCGACCACCCCCACCCCGCGATTGTCACCAACTTCACGCCCATCCCCCCACCCCAACCCCCAACCCCTCCCCCAACCCCCAACCACCCCGGTGATCATGGGGTTAGCGGGGAGTTTGATCAGAGAACCGCCCGTCAACCTCATGATCACCGGGGTGGGACGGCCGGCGCGCGGGGCCGGGCGCAGGGCCGGGTGGGTTTTAGGGGGTTGGGGTATTTAGGCTGGCTGCGGCGGCGTCTCTTGCGGTTTCGCGGGGCATCAGGCGGCCGGAGCGGTAGCCGATGCCGATGCCGGCGATCAGCACGAAGATCGCGCCGAACGTCTGGAGTGAGCCGATCAGGGCACCGCCCAGGCCGAGCAGCGGCGCGGCGATGATCAGCATGACGCCGTCACCGAGGCTGAAGGTGCCCGAGCGGGCCACCGCCCACCCAGTGAGGAACCAGCCCACGCTGTAGAAGGTCGCGCCGAGCAGGACCAGCGACCGCGCGGTGGTCCCGAAGACGGGCGTCTGCTCCTCCAGCCCGGCGAAGGGCAACATCAGCACAGTGCCGGCGATGCTGACCAGCAGCCCGGCGGCGGCCACCCGGCGGCTGCGCGTGGCGGCCAGCAGGCCGGTGAGGGCCAGCAGCGCGAGCAGGCCGAGCCAGACCGCGGCCACCCAGCCGATCAGGTACACGGCACGGCCGTCGGCCGGATAGGGGTCGTTCCCCACCCCGCCGTCGCTGGCCATCGCCACCGCGCCGTAGAGGATGGCGTACGCGGGCAGCAGCCACACCGCGGCCCGCGCGAACCGGCGTACCGACCAGGCCCAGCTGGCGTTCGTGGCCGGTCCGGCCGGGGTCGGCTCGCCCACGAAGGGCAGTACGCCGAATCCACCGCCGGTGCTCCGGGAGCCCAGTGGGGCGGCCGGGTCGTGCGCGCCGGGCACCGGGGCCGAGGACCACATCCGATTCGCCGGATCCTTCATGCGTCACCTCGCTCGTCCGCGAGCGGTGCGAGACGCGCCGGGGCGCCCCGATTGCCTGGTCACCACCCGTCCTAGGACCGATCGTGGCAGGCATCGGAGCGCCCCATGAGTCTTTCTCGCATTTACCCCGCCGAGCGGCGGCGGACTGGATCAGCCGCGCTCGCGCTGGTCGGCCGGGTCCTCGGTCAGGCTGGCCGGGGTGACCGGCTCCGGCGCGGGCAGCCCCTGCGGCTTGTTGCCACCGGTGGCCTGCGCCTCGGCGACGCGTACCTCGTCGTGGATCTGCTGGGCGGCGTCCGCCGCGGCCTGCGCCGCCTCCGCGGCCTCGCGCTCCACCTGGCTCGCGTGGTCGGCAGCCTCCGGCGAGGGCAGGTCCCCCACCATCTGGCTGAGCCCCCCGAGCGCGCCACCCATGCCCTCCAGGGCCTTGGTCAGCTCGGCCGGGATGATCCAGACCTTGTTGGCGCTGCCCTGGGCGATCTGCGGCAGAGCCTGCAGGTACTGGTAGGCGAGCACCTTCTGGCTCGGGTTGGCCTGGTGGATCGCGTCGAAGACCGTCCGGATCGCCTTCGCCTGACCCTCGGCCTGCAGGATCCGGGCCTGCCGGTCACCGTCGGCCCGCAGCACCGCCGACTGCTTGTCACCCTCGGCGGTGAGGATCACCGACTGCTTGTGCCCCTCGGCGGTCAGGATCGCCGCGCGACGGTCCCGCTCGGCGCGCATCTGCTTCTCCATCGAGTCACGGATGCTGGCCGGCGGCTCGATCGCCTTGATCTCGACCCGGGTCACCTTGATGCCCCACCGGCCGGTGGTCTCGTCCAGCACGCCGGACAGGTGCCTGTTGATCTCGTCCCGGCTGGTCAGCGCCCGCTCCAGGTCGAGGGAGCCGATCACGTTCCGCAGCGTGGTGACGGTGAGCTGCTCGATGGCCTGGAGGAAGCTGGAGATCTCGTAGGTCGCCCGGACCGAGTCGACCACCTTGAAGTAGAGGACCGTGTCGATCGAGACCACCAGGTTGTCCGAGGTGATCACCGGCTGCGGCGGGAAGCTGACGACCTGCTCCCGCATGTCGACCTTGGTGCGTACGGCGTCGATGAACGGCACCAGCAGGTTGAGGCCGGGGTTGAGGGTGCGCTTGTACTTACCGAGCCGTTCCACCACGTCCTGGCGCTGCTGCGGCACGATCCGCACCGCCTTGGCCAGCGTTATCACGGCGATCAACGCCACCGCGATCACCAGCACGCCGAGTATCGTCATCCCGTTCACCCTCTCGCTTCCGGCAACTCGCCGGCGGAAGAAACATCGTCCTGCCAGACCAGGGCGGTCGCGCCCCGGACTTTTATCACCCGAACCCGCTGACCGGCTTCGAAGGTCTGCATCGTGTCGTACGGCCGGGCGGTCCACAGCTCCCCGTCGATCTTGACGAGGCCGTGGTCGGCGTCCACCCGCTCCAGCACGAGGGCGCTGGAGCCCTCGATCGCCTCCACGCCGAACGGCTGCTCGCCGCTCTCCAGCGCCGAACGGCGATGCCGCCGGATGACCGGACGGGCCACCACCAGACTCAACGCGGACACCACCGCGAAGACCAGAGCCTGCACGGCCACCGGCGCGCCCAGGGCGGCGGCACCGGCGGCGGCGAACGCACCGAGCCCGAACATGATGAGAAAGAGCGTCGTCGTGAAGATCTCGGCGACCGCCAGCACCACACCCAAAACGATCCACACCACCGCGTCCACCCCCTGATCGTGACACGCAAATGCACGCACGGCCTCCCCGCAAAGATCAGTAGGCTCGGCCAGGCCCTTTCCGGCCCGCCGAAACACCACGAATCGGTGGCCCAACCCGAGGAGGTCCCCTTGACCCTGCTGCCCGAGACCGCCCGGCAGATCGACGCCCTGGTCGCGCAGGCCCAGGCCGACGGCCACGTCCCCTCGCTGGTGCTGGGCGTGGTGCGCGACGGCGCGCTGGCGCACCTGGCCACCGCCGGCGAGCACCCCCGCCCGGACGTCGATCTCCAGTACCGGCTGGGCTCGATCAGCAAGACCATGACCGCGACCCTGATCATGCAGTTGCGCGACGCCGGCCGGCTCGCCGTGGACGACCCGCTGGAGCGGCACCTGCCGGGCACCGGCGTCGGCGCCCTCACCCTGCGCCAACTGCTCGCGCACGCCAGCGGCATGCAGCGTGAACCCGAGGGCGACTGGTGGGAACGGGCCGCCGGCGTCGACCTCACCACCCTGCTCGCCGGGATCACTCCCGACAAGATCGCCTATCCGCCATACACCATCTACCACTACTGCAACCTGGCGTACGGGCTGCTCGGCGGCGTCCTCGAACGACTCACCGGGACGCCCTGGGCCGACCTGCTCGCCGAGCGGATCCTCACTCCGCTGGGCCTGCGCCGCACCACGTACGCGGCCACCGAGCCGTTCGCCCGCGGCTACGTCGTGCACCCCTGGCACGACACCCTGCGCGAGGAGCCGCGCACCGACACCGGGGCGATGGCCCCGGCCGGGCAGCTCTGGTCGACGATCGAGGATCTGGGCCGCTGGGCCGCGTTCCTGGCCGACCCCGACCCGTCGGTGCTGGCCGCCGAGACGCTTACCGAGATGTGCTCCCCCGTGGTGATCAGCGACCACGAGTCCTGGAGACACGGCCACGGCCTCGGGCTGGAGCTGTTCCGGGAGGGCGACCGGGTGTACGTCGGACACGGCGGCTCCATGCCCGGCTACGTCGCCTCGCTTGCCGTGCACCGGCCCAGCCGCACCGCGGTCGTGGGCTTCGCCAACTCGTACGGTTTCCGCACCGGTTACCTCGGCGCGCTGAGCCGACAACTGCTCACCCTGGTGCTGGACGCCGAACCCGCACCGGTCACCCCGTGGCGACCGGCCGCCGCCCCACCGCCCGCCGAACTCGCCGAGCTGGCCGGCCGCTGGTGGTGGATGGGCACCGCCATCGAGGTGTACGCGGACGCCGCCGGCGACCTGCACGCCGGACCGGTCGGCGCGCCGAACCTCCGCTTCGTCGCCGAGGGCACGGACCGGTGGCGGGGCCGGACCGGCGGACAGGACGGCGAGATCCTCACGGTGTGCCGCGACGCGCACGGCCGGGCGGTCGCGCTGGACATCGCCACCTTCGTCTACACCCGCAGCCCCGACCAGGAGCCCTGAGCACCCACCCGCCACCCCGCGCCGCGTCACCCGCGCCGCCCGCCCGCAGCGTCGTCGCCGGCGGGCGGCGCGGGCGGGCAAGCGGGTCAGGCTGGCTCGGTGACGAAGTCGATGAGGCGTTCCATGGCGTTGATCAAGGGGGTCTCGACATCGGCGAAAGTGTTGACCCGGGACAGGATGTGTCGCCACATGTCGGCCGGCTCGGCCACCCCGAGAGCCGCGCACACCCCCTCCTTCCACGGGCGCCCTGGTGGCACCACCGGCCACGCCGCGATGCCCAGCGCCGCCGGCTTGACCGCCTGCCACACGTCGACGTACGGGTGGCCGGTCACCAGCACGTACGACGAGTTCACCCGGGCCACGATCCGGCTCTCCTTGCTGCCCGGCACGAGATGGTCGACAAGCACACCCAGCCGCCGGGTGGGCGCGGGGCCGAAATCGCGCACCGCGGCGTCGAGGTCGTCGATGCCGTCCAGCGGCTCCACGACCACGCCCTCGATCCGCAGGTCGTCGCCCCAGATGCGCTCGACGAGCGCGGCGTCGTGGATGCCCTCCACCCAGATCCGGCTGGCCTTGGCCACCTGGGCGCGAACGTTGTCCACCGCCACCGAGCCGGACGCGGTACGTCGACGGGCCGCCGGCACCGGCGCGCGGCTCGGGCGGCGCAGTGTCACCGGACGGCCGTCGAGCAGGAACGCCGCGGGCAGCAGCGGGAAGTTGCGCCGTTTACCGTGTCGGTCCTCCAACACCACGGCGCCCGCCTCGAAGCCCACCACCGCGCCGCAGAACCCGGAGTCGGCGTCCTCCACCACGAGTTCCGGTTCGGCGTCCACCTCGGGGGTGACCTTCCGCCGCCGCCAGTCCCCCGCCAGCACGTCCTCGCCGTATCGCCCCGCCATGTCGATCACGCTAACCCCGCCCCTCCGACCCGTTCACCCCGACACACCGGCACGCGTGCCACGGGCGGCGGGAGGCGGGGCAGCGCGGGAGCGGGTGGGGCGAAGGGGGCAGTTCGGGGCAGGCAGGGCGGCCGGAGCGGCAGTCGAGACAGGGCCACCGATGACCACGTACCCTTTCGGCATGTCCACCCCCGCAACGGGCGCGGCCACGCTTGCGCCGCGCCGGTCGAGCCGGTTCGTTGCCTGGGTGCGCGCGTGGCGCGCCGGGCTGGTGCCGTACGACGAGGTCGCCGACGCCATCGCCGGTGACGAGGAGCATCTCGTCGCGGACGCCCCCGGCACCTGGACCGACGTCCCGCTGGGCGCCGCGCTGCCCACCCTGGCCAAGCTCTCCCCCGACGAGATCCGTCTGGTGCTGCCCGCGCCGGGCGACCCACGGGGTCTGCCCGGTCCCGGGGACTTCGCCGGGGCGGCGCTGGTGGCGGGCGAGGCGGTGGTGGCCGGTGGGCTGGGCCTGATTCCGCAGGTCCGCAGCCACACGTCCGGCTCGGGGGACTGTTTCGAGACGGTGCTGTGGCGGGTGTACCCGCTGCCGGCCAACGCCCCGGCGGCCTCGCTGTCGCTGCCCGGCGCCGCCGAGGCCGAGGCGGAGCTGGCCGCCGCGCTGGCCGAGACGACTGCCGCGCTGACCCGCCTCGACGTGGCCCAGTGGCGGCCCGAGTTGGCCGGAGCGCTTGCCGCGCTGCGCCGCCCGGACGGCGCCACCGACCTGCCGCCCGGCTTCGACCCGCGGGCGCGCCGGCTCTTCGCCCGGGCCGCCGTGCTGGACCGGGTGCTCGCGCTGGCCGGGCATGCCGCCCCCGGTGGCGCGATCAACAACTACGAGGCCCAACAGCGCGACGCCGCCCTGCGCCCGCTCACCACTGCCTGCCGGCAGGCGCTGGTCGCCGCCTGCAACGCACCGCTACGCCCCTGACCCGCCGACCGCCGACCGCCGACATGATCGCGCTCGAACCCGGATGTGGTGGCCTCCGGCGCGGAAATGACCACTGCATCCCGGTTACCGCGCGATCATCGCCGCCCCAGCGTGGCGCGTGCGCCGTCAGATCTCGTCGAGCAGGTCGGCGACCGAGTTGATGATCCGGGACGGGCGGTACGGATAGCGCTCCGCCTCGGTGCGGCTGCTGATGCCGGTGAGCACCAGGATGGTCTCCAGCCCGGCCTCCAGGCCGCAGAGGATGTCGGTGTCCATCCGGTCGCCGATCATCGCGGTGGTCTCCGAGTGCGCGTTGATGGTGTTCAGCGCGGAGCGCATCATCATCGGGTTGGGCTTGCCGACGAAGTACGGCTCCACCCCGGTCGCCTTGGAGATCATGGCGGCGACCGAGCCGGCGGCGGGCAGCGCGCCCTCCACGGACGGGCCGGTGACGTCGGGGTTGGTGCAGATGAACCGGGCCCCGTCGTTGATCAGCCGCACCGCCTTGGTGATCGCCTCGAAGCTGTAGGTGCGGGTCTCACCGAGCACCACGTAGTCCGGGGCGAAGTCGGTGAGCACGTAGCCGACCGCGTGCAGCGCCGTGGTCAGGCCGGCCTCCCCGATGACGTACGCCGTGCCGCCCGGCCGCTGGTCGGCGAGGAACTGGCCGGTGGCCAGGGCGGACGACCAGATCGACTCCTCCGGCACGTCCAGGCCCATCCGGCTCAACCGGGCCGTCAGGTCCCGCGGCGTGTAGATCGAGTTGTTGGTCAGGACCAGGAACGGCTTGCCGGAGGCGCGCATCCGGTTGATGAACTCGGGTGCGCCGGGCACCGGCTGACCCTCGTGCACCAGCACGCCGTCCATGTCGGTGAGCCAGCTCTGCACGGGCTTGCGGTCATGCATCGGTGCTCCCAGCGGGTGTCGGACGGCGGGTCGGCACGCAGCACACGGTGGGGCAGGTGTCCCACATCGGCAGCTCGCCGAGGCGGCGGCGCAGCTGCGCGCCGTCCGGGTCGGTCCGCTCGGTGACCAACTCTCGGACCATGGTGACGAAGCGACTGTCGGTGCCCGGGGTGCCGGCCCGGACGAAGTCCAGGCCGAGCTGCTTGGCCGTCTCCAGCGCCTCGGTGTCGAGGTCCCACACGACTTCCAGGTGGTCGGAGACGAACCCGATCGGGCTGACCACCACGCCCGTGGTGCCGGCCTCGGCGAGGGCGGCCAGGTGGTCGTTGACGTCCGGCTCAAGCCACGGCACGTGCGGGGGGCCCGAACGGCTCTGCCAGACCAGGTCGTACGCCAGGTCGGGGGCGGCGGCAGCGGCCACCAGCGCGGCGGCCTCGCGCAGTTGCGCCTCGTACCGGCCGCCGTGCGGGCCGGCGTTGGCCGCCATCGAGGTGGGGATGGAGTGGGCGGTGAACACCAGCCGGGTGGTGTCCCGCCGGGCCGGGTCGAGCTGGCCCAGCGCGGCGCGGACGGCGTCGACGTGCGGCTCGATGAAGCCGGGGTGGTCCCAGAACTGGCGGATCTTCTCGATCACCGGGGCGTCCGGACCGACGGCGGCGCGGGCGGCGGCGATGTCCTCCTGGTACTGCCGACAGGACGAGTAGCCGCCGTACGCGCTGGTGACGAAGGCGAGCGCCCGGGTCACCCCGTCGTCGCGCATCTGCGTCACGGTGTCGGCGAGCATCGGGTCCCAGTTGCGGTTGCCCCAGTAGATGGGCAGGTCGAGACCGTGCGCGGCGAAGTCGGCGCGGAGGGCGGCCAGCAGTTCGCGGTTCTGCTGGTTGATCGGGGACACCCCGCCGAAGTGCTGGTAGTGCTCGGCGACCTCGGCCAGCCGCTCGGGCGGCACGCCTCGGCCGCGGGTCACGTTCTGCAGGAACGGCATCACGTCCTCGGGCCGTTCGGGCCCGCCGAAGGACACCAGCACCACCGCGTCGTACGCCATGGGGTCATTCTCGCCCCTCGGCCGCGACGGCCCGGCGACGCCCCCTGGTCCGGACGCGTGGATCACGCGGACGGCGACCAGGGAGCGTCGCGGAACGGCGTCAGGAACCGACGGCGTGGTAGCCGCCGTCGACGTGCACGATCTCGCCGGTGGTGGCCGGGAACCAGTCGGAGAGCAGCGCCAGGCAGGCACGGGCGGCCGGCTCCTGGTCGGTGAGGCTCCAGCCCAGCGGCGCCCGCTCGGCCCAGGCCTCCTCGAACTGGTCGAAGCCGGGGATCGACTTCGCGGCGATGGTCCGCAGCGGCCCGGCGGCGACCAGGTTGCTGCGGATGCCCTGCTTACCCAGGTGCATGGCGAGGTAGCGGGACGCGGACTCCAGGCCGGCCTTGGCCACGCCCATCCAGTCGTAGACCGGCCACGCCTTCGTCGCGTCGAAGGTCAGGCCGACCACCGCGCCGCCGGACGACATCAGCGGCAGCGCCGCCATGGCCAGCGACTTGTACGAGTAGGTGGAGACGTGCAGGGCGGTCGCCACGTCCTCCCAGGGGGCGTCGAGGAAACCGCCGCCCAGGCAGCTCTGCGGGGCGAAGCCGATCGAGTGCACCACGCCGTCGAGGCCGTCGACGTGCTCGCGGACCCGGTCGGCGAGGCTGGCCAGGTGCTCGGTGTTTGTCACGTCGACCTCGATCACCGGCGCGGGCTCGGGCAGCCGCTTGGCGATCCGCTCGACCAGGGAGAGCCGTCCGAAGCCGGTCAGCACGACCTGCGCACCGTTCTCCTGGGCGAGTTTCGCCACCGAGAAGGCGATCGAAGCCTCGGTGATCACACCGGTGACGAGCAGCCGCTTACCGGCGAGCAGTCCGGACATCGCAGATTTCCTCCGTAGTCAAAAAGGTCAGTGGCCCATGCCGAGGCCACCGTCGACCGGGATCACGGCGCCGGAGACGTACCCGGCGCTGTCCGAGGCCAGCCAGGCGACCACTGCGGCCACCTCGTCCGGGCTGGCCATCCGGCCGGCCGGGATGGACTTGCGGATCTCCGCCTTGCGGTCGTCGCTGAGGCTGGCGGTCATGTCGGTGTCGATGAAGCCGGGCGCCACCACGTTCGCGGTGATGTTGCGGCTGCCCAGCTCACGGGTGATCGAGCGGGCCACGCCGACCAGGCCGGCCTTGCTGGCGGCGTAGTTGACCTGACCGGCGCCGCCGGAGAGGCCCACCACCGAGGAGATGAAGATCATGCGGCCCCACTTGGCCCGCAGCATCTTGCCGGAGGCCCGCTTCGCGACCCGGAACGCGCCGGTGAGGTTGGTGTCCACCACACCGGTGAACTGCTCCTCGGACATCCGCAGCAGCAGCGTGTCGTCAGTCATGCCGGCGTTGGCGACAAGCACCTCGACCGGCCCCAGCTCGGCCTCGACGGCGGTGAACGCGGCGTCGATCGAGGCCGCGTCGGTGACGTCGGCGCGTACGCCGAACAACCCGTCGGGGGCGTCGCCGCTGCGGTGGGTGACCGCCACCCGATCGCCCTGCTTGGCGAACGCCTGCGCGATGGCCAGGCCGATCCCCCGGTTACCCCCGGTAACCAGCACGGTACGGGCCACAGTTCCCCCTTGCTCAGCTGATCTCAGTCGCAGGCGAGCCTAGGCGTTACCGGTAGGTAAGCGCTAACGGGAGCCGCGTCACACCGTGGTACGACACGGGGATCAACCCCTGGTGGCACGCCCTGCGACGGGGTCGGCCCGTAGCCTCCCGATGGTGAACCGGCATCCGATCGCCACGGCCCTGCGGGCGCTGCGACAGACCCTGTGGGGGCCGGACGGCCCGCCCGGTCGGCCGCTGCTGGCCCGCTGGCCCCGGCTGGCCCGACCCGCCGCCCCGGTCGGGCTGCTCGCCGTGCTCGGCGTCTTCTGGATCACGCTCACCGTGGAGAGCGACTGGGGTCTGCCGCCCCCGATCGCGGTGCTGTTCGCGGCGATGACCGTGGCGCCGCTGCTGGCGCTGCCCCGGCGTCCGCTGCTGGCCTGGCGGCTCACGGTGCTGGCCCTGTTGATCTGCACGTTCAACGCCCCGGCCGGGCTGCCCGGACCGTGGACGCCGCCGCTGGCGCTCGGGTCGGTCGCGGTGGTCGCGGTGGTCCTCGCGCGGGTCGACCGGCCGGTCCTGGCCTGGGTGGTGGCGATCACCACGGTGCCGGTGCTCACCCTGGTGCACGCCGAGAACCGGGCCGCCGTCCTGGCGCTGCTCGGGGCGCTGGCGATCGTCGGTGACCTGATCCGGCGCAACCGGCTGTCCCGGCGGGCGCTGGCCGCGCAGACCGAACTGAGCGAGCGGGAGCAGGAGCGCCGCGCGGTGCTTGAGGAGCGCACCCGGATCGCCCGCGAGCTGCACGACGTGGTGGCCCACCACATGTCGCTGATCGCCGTGCAGGCCGAGACCGCGCCGTACCGGCTGACCGACGTGCCGGCGCCGGCAGCCGCCGAGTTCGCCGCCATCGCCGGCTCGGCCCGCGACGCGCTCACCGACATGCGGCGGCTGCTGGGGGTGCTGCGCAGCGAGGCCACCGGCCCGCCTACCGCGCCCCAACCCGACCTGGGCGACCTGGGCGCGATGGTGGACACCGCCCGCCGCGCCGGACTGCCGGTGACGCTCGACGTCGACCCGCCGGTGGACGGGCGGGTGCCCGCGCCGGTCGGGCTGGCCGCGTACCGCATCGTGCAGGAGGGCCTGGCGAACGCGGCCCGGCACGCGGCCGGCGCCGCGGTGCGCGTCACCGTCCGCGCCCACCGGTCCGGTCTGGGAGTACGCGTCGAGAACTCCCCGGCCGACGCCCGACCGACCGCCGACGGCGGCCCGGGGCACGGGCTGACCGGCATGCGGGAACGGGCCACCTCGCTTGGCGGTACGTTCACCGCCGGGCCGCTGCCCGACGGCGGTTACGCGGTGGCGGCCGAACTGCCGTACCAGGCGGAGAGCGGGGACGCATGATCAAGGTGCTGATCGCCGACGACCAGGCGATGGTCCGGCAGGGGTTCGGCGCGCTGCTGGCCGCCCAACCGGACCTTCTCGTGGTGGGCGACGCCGCCGACGGCGCGCAGGCCGTCGCCGCCACCCGCCGACTCGACCCGGACGTGGTGCTGATGGACGTGCGGATGCCGGTCATGGACGGGCTGGAGGCCACCCGCAAACTGCTGGGCGACAGGTCGGCGCAGCGCCCCCGGGTTCTCATCCTCACGACGTTCGACCTGGACGACTACGTGTACGAGGCGCTGCGGGCCGGCGCCAGCGGCTTCCTGCTCAAGGACGCTCCGGCGGCCGACCTGGTGCAGGCGGTGCGGGTGGTGGCGGCCGGCGACGCGCTGCTCGCGCCGGCGGTGACCCGTCGGCTGATCGCCGAGTTCGCGGCCCGCCCGGACCGCCGCCGACCCCGCCCCACCGACCTGGCCGGGCTCACGCCTCGCGAGACCGAGGTGCTGCGGTTGATCGCCCGGGGTCGCAACAACGCGGAGATCGCCGGTGACCTGGTGGTGGCGGAGCAGACCGTGAAGACGCACGTGGGGCGGATCCTCGGCAAGCTGGGCCTGCGCGACCGGGCCCAGGCCGTGGTGCTGGCGTACGAGACGGGTCTGGTCGCCGCCGGCGAGTAGTCCCCCGGAGCCAGCCGGAAAACGGCTCCCCGGTGCGACGCCCGCGACCCGTACGCCCCCGCACTCTCCCTCCGGACGACATACCCGGAGGGAGAACTGATGCGACGACGAGGTGCCGCCCGCTTCGCACTGAGCGCACTGCTCGGCGTGAACCTGGTCCTGCCCACCCGACCCGAGCCGGTCGCCGCGGCGGGGTTCGTCGAGGCGTACCCGGTCAGCGCGGCGGCGATGCGCGCGGCCGGCCCCCCGTACGCGGACTGGGCGGCCGACGGACGCCGGTTCCTGGTCTTCGACCCGCGCGGTGACGGCCGGGCCGTGGAGGTGCTCGGCGACCTGGCCGGCGCGGACCGGATCGCGGTGCTGGTGCCCGGGGTGGGCAGCACCCTCGCGGACTTCGACAGCGGGTTGGGCGGGGTGGCGCGGCGGGCGCCGGCGGTGCAGGCCACGCAGCTCTACGCGCAGGTGCGGGCGACCGACCCGACGGCGCGGGTAGCGGTGCTGGCCTGGCTCGGCTACGACCCGCCCGACGGGGTGCTGACCGCCGTCAGCGACGCCAGCGCCCGGCGCGGGGCGACCGGGCTGGTCGGACTGCTGCGGGAGCTGGCCGCGCGTCGTCCCACCGCGACGATCACGGTGATCGGGCACAGCTACGGGGCGTTGGTGGCGGCGCTGGCGGCGACGCACGCCCCGGCGCAGGTCGCCGACGTGGTAAGCCTCGGTGGCGTCGGCGCCGGGGTGCAGCGCGCCGCCGACCTGCGCGACGGACTGCGGTTCTGGGCGGCCGAGGCCCCGTCGGACTGGATCCGCCGGGTGCCACCGGTGCGGCTGCCCGGCCTCGGCTACGGGCGTCGCCCCGGCGATCCGGCGTTCGGCGCCCGGCCGCTGCCGGTGGACGGGGTGTCCGGGCACGACGGCTACCTGGCGACCGGCAGCGCCACCCTGGTCGCGGTCACGGCGGTCGTGCTGGGCACCGGCCCGGTCGAGGACGTCAGGTGAGCCGCGACCGCGCGGTCGACGCGCTGCGGGCGTACGCGATCGGTGGGGTGGTGCTCGGGCACTGGCTGGTCACCGGTCTGGTGCTGGCCGCCGGCGGCGGGCTGCACCAGGCCAGCCCGCTGACCGCGATGCCCGACCTGGCCCCGATGACCTGGGTGTTGCAGACGCTCGGCCTGTTCTTCTTCGCCGCCGGCTTCGGCTCGGCCCGCTCGCTGGCCCGGCACCGGGGCGGGACGGGTCGGTGGCTGGCTCGTCGGTCGCGTCGGCTGCTGCTGCCCACGGTGGCGTTGCTGGGCGCCGGCGCGGCCGTACTGCTGATCGCCACCGTGGCGGGCGCGCCCGACGACACGCTCACGGTCGGACTGCACCTGGCGGTCAGCCCGCTCTGGTTCCTGGCGCCGCTGCTGCTCCTGGTGGCGGTGAGCGGCCCACTGCGCGCCGCCGTACGCCGGTGGGGAGTGTTCCGCTGCGTCGTCCCGGCGGTGGCCGTGGTGGCGGTGAGCGACGTGGCGGTGCGCCTGCTGCCGGACGGGGTGGCTGTGGTGCCGGTCAGCGTGGTGGCGGCCTGGGCGGTGCCGTACCTGCTCGGCCTGGCGTACGCCGACGGACGTCTGGCCGGGCGGCGGGCGGCCGGCCTGCTGGCGGCCGGTGGGGCGGCGGCGCTGGCCGTGCTGCTGGCGGTGGGCTACCCGGTCAGCGCGGTCGGGGTGCCCGGGGACGGGGTGTCCAACCTGAACCCGCCGTCGCTGCTGGCGGTGGCGTTGGCGGTCACCCAGGTCGGGCTGGGTCTGCTGGCCCGGCCCGGCTGGGAACGGCTGCTGGCCCGACCGCTGCCGGGCCGGGCGGTGACCGCGGTGAACCACAACGCGGTGCGGATCTACCTGTGGCACCAGCCGGTGCTGGTCGCGGTGACGGCGCTCACCGCCCGGGGTGGCCTGGCCCTGCCCGGACTGCACACCCCGCCGGACGGCCCGGGCTGGGTGCTGGCCCGCTTCTGCTGGCTTCCCCTGCTCGCCGTGGTGCTGGTGACTGTCGTGCGCACGGGCCGCCGGAGCGGGTCGGTGGACCGCACCGACAGACAGCGTCGGCCGGGCGGTGGAGCGCTCGCCGACCGGTCGGCCGAGTGCGTCCCGGCGTCGGCTCAGGTGTACGATCATCGACGTTCCGGCCGGGCCGACTTGCAGGAGGTGATCGCTGTGCGAGATAGCGATCCTCCCAGTCGTGGCCGGGCCGATGGTCAGCCCCGCTGAGCCACGACTCAGTCTGGCGAGCTGACCCCGCTCCGCTCCCCCACCGCCTCGGCTGACGCCGGGGCGCGTGTGCCGCGCCGTCCGATCACCGGACGGCCGCCGGGAGCCGCCCGGTCACGACTTCGTGTGCGCGTCCCCGCCCCCTGCGGTCCGCCCCCGCACGCGGACCGTCCAGCCGCCACCCGGAGCCGTCCATGAGCCGCTACGTCGCCCCGCTGGGCTTCACCCTCGCCGCCGTCTGGGTGGCAGTCGTCTTCGTCCTGGCCGGCGGCGGTCACTGACCACCGCCGGCCGTTCTCTTCCCTGGTCGCTGCCGTGGCCGGCGATCAGACGATCCGCGACGACCAGAGCAGACTGAGCGCGCCGGCGCACAACGCCAGCAGCAGCGCCAACCCCGCGTACCACTGGGTCACCTCGCGCGGCTCGGTGCGGAACCCGATCGAGCTGCCCATGTCCTGGTAGACCTGCTTCAGCTCGCTCACCGAGGCCGCCTCGTAGAAGTAGCCCTCGGTGGTCTCGGCCAGCTCCGCGAGGGCCAACCGGTCCACCGGCACCCGCTGCAACTGCCCGCCGATGTCGACCTGACCGGTGTCGGTGCCGAACGCGATGGTGGAGACCGGCACGTTGGCGGCCTGCGCGGCGGCCGCCGCCTCCTCCACCGACCGGCCGGAGGTGCGGAACCCGTCGGACAGCAGCACGATCCGCGCCGGTGGGATGCCCGCCGCGCCGTCGGCCGGCACCGACCGGATCGCCTCCAGGCAGGTGAACACCGCCTCGCCCGTCGCGGTCGCCTCGGCCAGCACCAGCCCGTCGATGGCGGTGGTCACCGCGTCCCGGTCCTTGCCCGGCGGCACCAGCACGTTCGCCGCCTTGGCGAACGAGACGAGGCCCAGGTTGTAGCTCTCCGGCAGCTCACCGACGAACTGCTTGGCCGCCTCCTGCGCGGCCTCCAGCCGGTTCGGCGCCACGTCGTCGGCCTGCATGGACAGCGACACGTCGATGGCGAGCATCACCGTCGCCCGCTCCAACGGCTCCTTCGTGTCAACCGCCGGACGGGCCAGCGCCGTGGCGAGCACCAGCAGGCAGAGCAGGAACGCGGTCGCCGGCACGTGCCGTCGCCAGCCCAGACCCTTCGGCGCGACGGTCCGCAACAGGTCCACGTTGGTGAACCGCATCGCGTACGCCCGGCGGTGCAGCTGCCGCCAGACGTAGAACGCGGCGAGGGCGAACACCGGCAGCACGGCCAGCAGCCACCACGGTTGCAGAAAACGGATCATCGTGTCGTCCCCCGGGTGCGGGCGTGCCGCTGCGCGGCCACGAAACGCACCATGTCCAGCAGCCAGTCTCGGTCGGTACGCAGACGCAGGTGGGCCGCACCGGCGCCGCGCAGCGCGGCGGCGATCGCGGCCCGTTGGGCGGCGGCGGCCTCGGCGTAGCGCTGCCGCAGCCGCGGGTCGGCGGTCTGCACCTCGTGCAGCTCAC
This sequence comes from Micromonospora lupini str. Lupac 08, assembly GCF_000297395.2. Lineage (GTDB taxonomy): Bacteria > Actinomycetota > Actinomycetes > Mycobacteriales > Micromonosporaceae > Micromonospora > Micromonospora lupini. The sequence continues at coordinate 5,063,330 of NZ_HF570108.1, forward strand.
CGCTCTCCGGGTCGACCACCGGCAGCACCCCCACGTCGGGCAGCTCCAGCTCACGCGGGTCGACCACCTCGATCGCCAGCACGTCGTGCCGGACCCGCAGCTTGCGCAGCGGTCGGGCCCACTGCTCGGTCGGCGCCAGGAAGTCCGACACCACCACTGCCACCCCGCGCCGCCGGGGCGGGCGGTTGAGCATCTCGACAAGCGCGCCCAGGTCGCCCCGGCCGGGCTGGATCGCGGTGCCGGCGACGGCTCGCAGCAGGCCCTGCGCCTCCTTGCGGCCGGAGCGGGCCGGCAGACGGGTGAGCACCCCCGGCCCGGCCGGCGGCGGGCCACCCCGCCACCGGCGCGCCGGTGCGGACGCGCCCCCGCCGGTGCCGATCACCGCGCCGATCCGGTTGCCGCCGCGCACGGTCAGGTGGGTGATGGCGGCGGCGGCGGCCACCACCACCTCCCGCTTGAGCCACTGCCCGGTGCCGAAGTCCAGGCTGGCCGAGAGGTCAAGCGCCAGCCACGTCTCCAACTCCCGGTCCGCGACCGTCCGCCGCACGTGCGGGGTCGTGGTCCGCGCGGTCACCGGCCAGTCCATCCGGCGTACGTCGTCGCCGGGGCGGTACTCCCGCGACTCCCCCGCCTCGCTGCCCGGCCCCGGGAGCAGGCCGGCGTAGTCACCCTGGAGCAGACCGTCGAGCTTGCGGGTGACAAGCAACTGGAGTCGGGACAGCACGGCCTCGCTGCGGTCGGGGGCGGGACGAGGGGTGGGTGAGGTCACGGCCGCTGCCCGGGCCAGCCGGCGCCCGGCGGCGGGGTGCTCGACGGCGGGGTGGCCTGCTGTCGGGGCGCGACCGCCGGGAGCGGGATGGTCGACATCACCCGGTGCACGATGTGGTCGGCCGGCACGTCGTCGGCAAGCGCGTCGTAGCTGAGCACCAGCCGGTGGCGCAGGATGTCCGGGGCGATGTCCTGCACGTCCTGCGGCAGGGCGTAGTCGCGCCCGCGCAGCAGCGCCAGCGCGCGGGTGGCCCGGACCAGACCGAGCGAGGCGCGCGGGCTGGCCCCGTACTGGATGAGCTGGGCGACGTCCGGCATGCCGTGCTCGGCGGGCGCGCGGGTGGCCAGCACCAGGCGCACCGCGTAGTCGACGAGCGCGTTGTGCACGAATACCTGGTCGGCCTTGCGTTGCAGGGCGATCAGCTCGGGGGTGTCGAAGACCGCCGTCGGCTCCGGGGCGGTCACGCCCATCCGGTAGACGATCTCCCGCTCCTCGGCGTCCGTCGGGTAGCCCACGACGATCTTCATGAGGAACCGGTCCCGCTGCGCCTCCGGCAGCGGGTAGACGCCCTCCTGCTCGATCGGGTTCTGGGTGGCCATCACCAGGAACGGGTCGGGCACCCGGTGGCTCTCCCCGCCGATGGACACCTGGCGCTCGCTCATGACCTCCAGCAGCGCCGACTGCACCTTGGCCGGGGCGCGGTTGATCTCGTCGGCGAGCAGGAAGTTGACGAAGACCGGGCCCAGCTCGACGTCGAACTTCTCGCTCGACTGCCGGTAGATCCGGGTGCCCATGATGTCGGCCGGCACCAGGTCCGGAGTGAACTGCACCCGGGCGAAGGACCCCCCGACGACCTTGGCGAGGGTCTCCACGGCCAGGGTCTTGGCCACGCCGGGCACGCCTTCGAGCAGGCAGTGGCCGCGGGCGAGCAGCGCGACGAACATCCGCTCGACCATCCGGTCCTGCCCGACGATCACCCGTTTGATCTCGAAGAGCGCCTTCTCCAGCAGGGTGGCGTCCTGCGCGGGTGTGGTCACCGGCGCGGGTTTCTCCGGAGCCACCCCGTTCGGCGTCGGGGCGTCGGGCATGGTCGGCTGGGCCACCGGTCCTCCACAGCGTTTGTCGGTCGTCGCGGCTGGTGCGGTATCAAGACTCGCATGCCTTCCTGAGTGTCGAGGTGGGGAGAAGCCGATTTTCGCCGCGGCTTCCAATGTCCGAATCGCGCATCACGGGTGGACAGGAACCGGCCCGCCGTGTGTACGATTCACCCCGTCGCCGGGCGGCTCCCCCCGTGGCCGCCCGGCGCTCAAGCTCTCCGTCCCGCCGCCCTAGACTGGCCCGGATGAGCCTCCCCTCCCCTGCCGACGAGCCCCTGGTCTGCTCGGCCCGGGGCTGCCGCGCCCCCGCCGTCTGGGCGCTGGAGTGGAACAATCCGCGCCTGCACACCGCCGATCGGCGCAAGACCTGGCTGGCCTGCGCCGAGCACCGCGGCAGCCTCGGCGAATTCCTGGAGCTTCGCGGCTTCCTTCGTGCCGTCACTCCGGTGCCCGCATCGCCTACCCTCGACACGTGAGCGAGCGCAGCGAGCGACCGATGAGGCACGGCAGCGTGGCGCTCCGCGCCGCCGACGGGCAGGGCGAGGCGGCGGCACACGGCACACGGACCGTGCGGCGTCGCGGCGTGCGGAACGGCGCCCGCCGGTGAGCGCGGAGGACCGCGTCGACCGCCCGACCTTCCCCGACCCCACCTCCCCCTCCGGGCCACCCGCCCCGGCCGGGCCGCCGCCCGGCGTCGCGCCGCCGCCCGGCGCGTTCCCGGCACCCGGCACACTCGGCCCGGACCCGTCCCCACCGGACGTGTCCTGGCCGGCCCCGCTGCCGCCGAGCGCCCTGCCCCCGCCCGGCGGGTACGACGCCGGTTCACCCCCGCCCGACCTGCCGTTCCCTGGTCTCCTGCCGCCCGGCCCCGGCCCGTTGGCCCACTCCGGCCCTCAGTCGTCGGGGCGGGGGCCGCTGGAGCCCTGGCCGGACAGCGTCCGGTGGCAGCCGATCTCCACCGACCTGATCTGGGTGGAGCTGATCCGGCTCGCGGTCGTGGTGGCCATCGGCCTGGCGGTGACCGCGATCGGCTGGGCGCTGAGCGGCCACTGGCTGTTCGGGCTCGCACTCGCCCTCGTGGTGGTGCTCGGCGCGTGGCGGGCCACGGCCGTCGTCCGCGCCGTCCGCGCCTGGGGTTACGCCGAACGCGACGACGACCTGTTGGTGCGGCACGGGCTGCTGGTCCGGCGGTTGTCCATCGTCCCGTACTCCCGCATGCAGTTCGTCGACGTGAGCGCCGGCCCGCTGGAGCGTGCCTTCGACCTGGCCACGGTGCAGTTGCACACGGCGGCGGCCGCCAGTGACGCGCGGGTGCCGGGCCTGCGTCCGGCGGAGGCGTCCCGGCTGCGCGACCGGCTCACCGCGCTCGGCGAGGACCGGGCGGAGGGCCTGTGACCGCCCGCGCGGCCGACCGTCGACGCCGCCGAGAGCCGGCCCGATGAGCGACGGCCCCGCCGAGCCGGGCACCCGGCCGCCGCTACCGGCCGATGTCGCGCCTCCCACCGGCAGCGCGCCCCCCACCGGCGCACCACACCCCGCCGGACCGCCCGGCGGTCCGCCGCCGCCCGCCGGCCCGCCTGGTCCGGCGCACGCAGCCGGCCCGGCTGGTCCGCCGTACCCGGTGGGACCGCCCGGCCCGGCACACCCCGCCGGACCGCCCGGGGCGGTACACCCCTGGCCTGCGTCGCCGGGCGGCGGTGACGGTGAGCCGCGGCAGCGGCTGCACCCGCTCAGCCCGCTGCTGCACGGCGCCAAGTCGCTGGTCGTGGTGATCGCGGGCCTGTCCTGGTCGACGCTGTCGCGGGTCGGCTTCGGCTGGTTCGCCGCGATGGTGGCGGTGCTGGCGCTCGGCGCGACAGTGCTGTCCCTGATCAGCTGGTACAACACCGGCTACCACGTGGTGGGCCGCGAACTTCGTGTGCACGAGGGGCTGCTCTGGCGGCGTACGCGGGCCATCCCGCTGGAGCGGTTGCAGGCCGTGGAGGTGGTCCGGCCCCTGCTCGCCCAGCTCACCGGCCTGGCCGAGCTGCGCCTGGAGGTGGTCGGCGGCGGCAAGACCGAGGCGCCGCTGGCGTACCTCGGGGTGGCCGACGCGGCCCGCCTGCGCGAGCGGCTGCTGGCCCTCGCCGGGCGGACGACGCCGCCGCCCCCGCCCGGCGTCGCCGTGCCCCCGACGGAACCCGGAACGTCGACGGCCGCGTCGGGCCGGCCGCTGCACGCGGTACGCAACAAGAACCTGCTGGTCAGTCAGTTGCTCACCCCGCAGGCGTTCCTGCTCCCGTTCGGCCTGGCCTTCGTCGTGGTGCAGTTCGTCACGGCCGGGTCGTGGTCGTTCGTCGCGGTGGCGAGCACGTTGACCGCGATGGCCGGGGTGCTGCTGCAACCGATCCGCCGGGTCCTCGACGACTGGAACTTCCGACTGGCCCGCGACGGCGGCATCCTGCGGGTGCACAACGGCCTGCTGGAGACGCGCGCGCAGACCGTGCCACTGGACCGGGTCCAGACCGTGCGGGCCACCTGGCCGCTGCTGTGGCGGGTCAACGACTGGCTGCGACTGCGGTTGGAGGTGGCCGGCTACTCCGTTGCGGAGGCCGACGACCGCAACCGGCCGGACCGGCTGCTGCCGGTAGGCGACCTGCCGACCGCCACGATGATCGTCGCCGAGGTGCTGCCGGGCGTACGCCTGGACGCGCTGGCGCTGAGCCCACCACCGCCCCGGACGCGCTGGCTGCACCCGCTCGGGCGCGGCGCGCTCGGAGCGGGTCTGTTCGAGCGGGTCTTCGTCACCCGGTCCGGTCTGCTCACCCGGCAGTTGGCGATCGTGCCGTACGCCCGGATCCAGAGCGTGCGGGTGGTGCAGGGGCCGGTGCAGCGCCGACTGGGCCTGGCGACCGTGCACGCGGACACGGCGGGCGGTTCAGGCGCGACCGCCCAGGACCGCGACGTGTCCGAGGCGTGGGCCCTGGCAGCCGACCTGACCGCCCGCGCACAGACCGCCCGCCACACGCCCTAGCTCGCGTCGATCATGAAGTTATTGCCTCGACACGCCGGTCGGGACGGCAACAACTTCATGATCGACGGGGTCTTGGGTTTTTGGCGGGCGCGTGCGCCACGCCGCCCAGGCGCGTTCGGCAAGGCCGACGACCAGGTAGGTGAGCCCGACATACGTCCAGCCCACCAGCACGTCGATCACGTAGTGCTCACCGGAGTAGACCAGGGTGAAGGTCATCGCCAGCGGGTACGCGAGCAGCAGCGGCCACCAGCGGCGGCGGGTGGTGCCCAGGAAGAACAGCACCACGAACAGCGCCCACGCCGTGTGCAGCGACGGCATCGCGGCGACCGGGTTCGAGGCGATCTGACCGGCGTTGAGCACGTTGCCGGCGCCGTGCATACCGAACGCCTTCCAGCCCCGGGTGGAGATCCGGGCGACCTCGGTGAGCAGGCCGTTCTGCGCGGCCCACCAGGGCGGGGCGGCCGGGTAGATGAAGTACGTGGCCAGGCCGGCGGCGCACAGGAAACCCCAGCGCCGCATGTACGCGGCCCAGCGGTGCCGGTCGCGCAACCACAGCACCGCGGCGGCGGCCAGCGCCACCACGAAGTGCGAGAAGTACACCCAGCTCGCCGCGATGTCCCACCAGTGCACCTGCGGGCGGTAGAGGTGCTCCTGCAACCAGACGGTGGGCACCTCCCCGCCGGTGGCCCAGCCGAACATGAACCGGTCGGCGACGATCAGCTCCATGGCGTGCGGGGTGGCGCCGTTGTCGGCGAACCCGCGCGACAGGTTGTACGCGGCAAGCAGCAGCACCACCGGCACCCAGTCCCGGGCGAAGCGCAGGTGGCTGCGCCACGGGCGGTCGCTGTTCCAGGCGATGGTCCCGAGCCAGATCCACACGAAGGCGTACGCGGGGTCGGTGGGCAGCCCGATCGCGAGCCAGGCGGCGACGAAGGCGACCGCCCAGACCGTCATGGCGACGATGCGCCGACGGCCCCCGTCCGGGGACGCGGGCGGGTCGGTCCGGGCGGGGGGCTGGGGGTCAGTCACGACGGCCATCGCGGTCAAGGTTAACGACGGGTACGGCATCGACCGACGGGGACCACCCGCGACCGCTGCGGACGGCTGCCCCCGGATCGCCGGGCGCGTGCCCGACGCCTCCGGCGAGCACCTAGGCTGACGACCATGCAGGAGCAGCCCGAGCCGGCCCTCGCGCCGGGTCTGACCGCCCAGGTCGAACTGACCGTCACCGACACGGACACCGCCCAGGCGGTCGGTTCGGGGGACGTACCGGTGCTGGGCACACCCCGGGTGCTCGCGCTGGCCGAGGCGGCCACCGTCGCGGCCACGGCGGCCACGCTGCCGCCCGGGTCGACCACGGTCGGCACCCGGGTCGAGTTGGAGCACCTCGCGCCGACGGTGGTCGGGCGCACGGTGCGAGCCCAGGCCCTGCTGGCGACTGTCGACGGTCGCCGGTTGTCGTTCGAGGTCACCGTCGCCGACGGCGACCAGACGGTGGCCCGGGGCCGGGTCGACCGGATCCTGGTGGATCGGCAACGCTTCGTCGACCGGGCCGGGCGGCCGTCGTGAGCCCCGGGTTCGCCGAGGTCGCCGACCGGGTGTACGTGCTGCGTGAGCCCCTGCTGCGGGTGAACGTCACACTTGTCGTGGGCGACGACGAGGCGCTGCTTGTGGACACGCTCTCCTCGGCCCGGCAGGCCACGGAGCTGGCCGCCGCCGTCGGGCGGGTCACCGACCGTCCGCTGACGCTCGTCAACACCCACCACCACTACGACCACTGCTTCGGCAACGCCGTCCTGGCCGGCGACCCACCCCGCCCGGTGTACGCGCACGAGCGGGCCGCCGCGGCCCTGCGCGAGGAGCCGGAGCGGCTGCGCCGGGAGGCGTACGAGGAGGTGCGTACGGAGCACCCGGAGCTGGCGGCCGAGCTGGCCGGCACCCCGCTGCTCGCTCCGACGCACCCGGTGCACACCGAGACGGCGCTCGACCTGGGCGGCCGGCGGGTGGTGCTGCGGCATCCGGGGCGTGGGCACACCGACGCCGACCTGGTGGTGCACGTGCCCGACGCGGACGTGCTCGTCGCCGGCGATCTGGTGGAGCAGAGCGGCCCGCCCGCCTTCGAGGACTCGTACCCCCTGCAGTGGCCGGACGCGGTAGCGGACCTGCTGCGGCTGACGACCGCGCGCACGGTGGTCGTGCCGGGCCACGGCGACCCGGTGGACGTCGGGTTCGTCCGCGCCCAGCACGCCGAGCTGGTGCGACTGGCCTGGCTGATCCGGGCCGCGCACACCGGCGACGCGCCACCGGAGCGGGTGGCCGCCGAGGCGCCCTTCGGCGCCCGTGCCGCCCTGATCGCGGCCCGCCGCGGCTACACCGAACTCAACGGCACGCCCTAACGCCCGAAGCGGCGGGTGACGTCGGCGCGGGTGGGCATGGCGGTGGCGCCGCCCGGGGATTCGCAGACGAGGCCCGCCACCCGCAGCGCGAAGGCCACCCGCTCGACCCAGCCCGCCGGGTCGGCCGGCTCGCCGTCGAGGAGCAGGTCGGCGATCAGCGCGGCCATGACCGAGTCACCGGCGCCGGTGGCGTCGATCGCGTCGACCTTGGGGGCCGGCACTCGCACCGGATCGGCGCCGGCGGCGGCCAGCACCGCGCCGGCAGCGCCGAGCGTCACCACCACCGTCGCCGCGCCCAGCTCCCGCAGGTACGCGGCCACCCCCTCGACCGGCTCGCCCGGGTAGAGCAGCTCGGCGTCGGCGGTGCTCAGCTTGACCAGGTGCGCGCCCGCGGCGAACTCGGCCACCACCTCGCGCAGCCCGTCCAGGGCGGCCGGCCCGTCGAGCAGGCGGGGGCGTACGTTCGGGTCGAGGACGCGCAGCCCGGCGGCGAGCGACCAGGCCCGGCGCGCGGCGGCCAGGGTGCGCTGTTGCAGCAGCACGACCGAGCCGCAGTAGAGCACGTCCGCGCCCTCCAGCAGCGCCAGGTCCAGATCGTCGGGGCCGAACAGGGCGTAGGAGGGCGGCTCTCCGTAGAAGCGGAAGTCGGGTTCCGGCCCGGAGTAGGTGACCACCGCGAGCGTGGTCGACGCCGGCGCTGTGAGCGCACCGGCGAGACCCACGCCGACGTCGGTCAGAAACCCGCGGATCCGCCCGCCCAGCACGTCGTCGCCGAGCGAGCCGACGAACTGCGCCGCACCGCCGAGGCGGGTCACCCCGACGGCGACGTTGAGGGGCCCACCGCCGATCGCCTGCCGGTAGACCCGTTCCCCGTCGCGCTCGGTGTCGAGCAGGTCGACGAGCGCCTCGCCGAACACCACCGCGTACCCCATCGAAGTCCCTCCGTCGTCGTCAGCCGGCAGCGCCCCGGCCCGCCGGCCTCCGCTGGCCCGCCGGCGACAGTCGGGCCGGACCTGGTCGGCTGGCACCAGGCTGGCACAACCGACGCCCTGCTGGGCGGCGAAGACGCGGTACCGGTGCGACGTCAGCCCGGGTGGTGGATCGGCCCGTCGAGCGCGGACAGGGGCCGGCCGCTGCCGCCCCACCGGGCGGCGACGATCTGCGCGGCGACGCTCACCGCGGTCTCCTCGGGTGTACGCCCGCCAAGGTCCAGCCCGATCGGTGAGGCGAGCCGGGCGAGCTGCTCCGGGCTGAGCCCGGCCTCGCGCAGCAGCTTGTGCCGTTCGTCGTGGGTGCGCCGTGACCCCATCGCGCCGACGTACGCCACCTGTTGGCGTAGGGCCAGCGCCAGCAGCGGCACGTCGAACTTCGGGTCGTGGGTGAGCACGCAGACGACTGTGCGCGCGTCGACCCGGCCGGCGTCGACCTCGGCCCGCAGGTAGCGGTGCGGCCACTGCACCACCACCTCGTGCGCGTCGGGGAACCGCCGGCCGGTGGCGAAGACCGCCCGGGCGTCACAGACGGTCACCCGGTAGCCGAGGAACGCGCCGATCCGGGCCACCGCGGCCGCGAAGTCGATCGCCCCGAAGACGATCATCCGGGGGGCGGTGGCGTACGCGGCCACGAAGAGGCTGAGGCCGGTGCCCCGACGCTGCCCGTGGTAGCCGTACCGGAGCACACCGCTGTGCCCGGCGGCGAGCAGCCCGAGCGCGTCGTCGGCCGCCGCGTCGTCCAGCCGGTCGTCGCCGAGCGAGCCGGTCACCTGCCCCCCGGTGAGCGCCAGCCGTCGACCCAGTCGCCCCGCCGGGTCGGTAGGCGTCGCGCCCGGGAGGTCGCCGGCGTCGGCCGCCACGCAGGTGACGACCGCGGCCGGTTCGCCGGCCCGCCGCGCGGCGGCGACCGCGTCCAACTGCGCGAGGGCGCCGTCGTCGATCCGCTCCACGAACACGTCGAGCATCCCGCCGCAGGTCAGGCCCACGGCGTACGCCTCGTCGTCGCTGACGCCGTAGTGGACCAACTCCGGTACGCCGGTGTCGAGCACGTGGCGGGCGCGCTCGTAGAGGTCGGCCTCGACGCAGCCGCCGGAGACGCTGCCGGTGACCGTGCCGTCGGCGGCCACGAGCATGGCGGCGCCGGGCGGCTGCGGCGCGGACCGCCAGGTGGCGACGACTGTGGCCAGGGCCACCGTCTCGCCGGCGCGGCAGCGGCGGTGCAGGTCGTCGAACACGTCGGGCACGCGCTGCCGCCTCCTTCGTCTCGTCGCCGTCCGGTTCCGCCGTACGACCGAGCGGGCGACGTGCGCCGCGCCGACGCGGGAGATCTGCCCGGACGGCAGTCGTCGCCGTGGGGATGCAGACCATCACTATAGGAGAGAACCCGTCGATCCGATCGGGAGACGGGCGAGCCGGCGGGCCACGCCAGCCGTGTTTCGCACATCGAGGTTCGACTATTGCGCCGACGGCGGACGGCGTGATGGGATGACGCGTACCGGGCGGTGCGAGGGCTGCCGCGCCGCCGGTTGCCGGGTTGGTTAAACGCGAGGGCACCGGTCCAGGACAGGACCGTTGATGGCGTGTGTCCGCTGGCTGGTCTTCTGCCGGGGCACGTCACCGTGATCGCCGCATCCGCCCCCGCGGCGCTGCGACGACACCACACCCCACCCGATTGCGGCGGGGCGGCCTGGGCGGCACGCCTCGCGAGTCAGGAGAACCCGTGAACCGTTCCCGTACGGCCGCAGTGCTCACCGCGGCCCTAACCTTCGCTCTGGGCGCCGTCGCCCTGGCGTCCAGTCCGCAACCGGCAGCCGCGCACGGCGCGGCGATGACGCCGGGCAGCCGCACCTACCTCTGCTGGCAGGACGGCCTGAGCCAGACCGGCGAGGTCAGGCCGAACAACCCGGCCTGCTCCGCCGCGGTGGCGCAGAGCGGGGCGAACTCGCTCTACAACTGGTTCAGCGTTCTGCGCTCGGACGCCGGCGGTCGGACCACCGGCTTCATTCCGGACGGGCAGCTGTGCAGTGGCGGCAACCCCGGTTACAAGGGCTACGACCTGCCCCGCACCGACTGGCCGCTGACCCACCTGACCTCCGGCTCGCGGCTGGACTTCCGGTACAGCAACTGGGCGCACCACCCGGGCACGTTCTACTTCTACGTCACCAAGGACAGCTGGAGCCCGACCCGGGCGCTGGCCTGGAGTGACCTGGAGGAGCCGTTCCTGACGGTGACCAACCCGCCGCAGCGCGGCAGCGTCGGCACCAACGACGGGCACTACTACTTCAGCGGCAACCTGCCGTCGGGCAAGAGTGGCCGGCACATCATCTACTCCCGCTGGGTGCGCTCGGACTCGCAGGAGAACTTCTTCGGCTGCTCCGACGTGACCTTCGACGGCGGCAACGGTCAGGTGACAGGTGTGGGTCCTGGTGGCTCGAACCCGCCCACCACCGCACCGCCCACCACCGCGCCGCCGACGACCGCGCCGCCGACCACCGCGCCGCCGACCACCGCGCCCCCCACCACCGCGCCGCCGACCACCGCACCGCCGACCACCCCGCCGCCGGGTGGCAGCGACTGCATGGCCGTCTACAAGGTGGCGAGCACCTGGCAGGGCGGCTTCCAGGGCGAAGTCACGATCATGAACCACGGCAGCACGCCGTTCGCCGGCTGGACCGCGAAGTGGACCTGGCCCAACGGGCAGGTGATCAATCAGATCTGGAGCGCCACCCAGACGACCTCCGGGGCGTCGGTGACGGCGACGAACGTCGGTTACAACGGCACGATCGCACCGGAGGGCACCACCACGTTCGGCTTCCTGGCCAGCAGCACAGGAACGAACGGCCTCCCGACGGTCACCTGCGCCCGCCGCTGAGGTTTCCCTGAAATGATCAAGAGGTTTGCGTCACCCGAGCGATTCCGGGTGACGCAAACCTCTTGATCGACAGAGTGGAACCGGTCAGCGGACCATGGAACCGACCACCGGCTTCGTCAGCAGCGCCGACTGGTTGCGCTGGATGCCCGGGTCGAGCGTCTTGGCCACGAAGATGGCGTGCCAGATGCAGAAGATCAGCACCGTCCACACCTTGCGGGAGTGGTCGGCCTCCTCCCGCTTGTGCTCGTCGAGCAGTCGCAGCGCGTACGACAGGTCGAGCAGGTCACCCGCGCCCGAGGTGCTCAGCACGTGCCGGGCCCACTCGTACATCTCGCCGCGCAGCCAGACCCGGGTGGGCGTCGGGAAGCCCAGCTTCTTGCGGTTGACGATCGCCGGCGGCACGACACCCTGCAACGCCTGCCGCATCGCGTACTTGGTGGCGTCCGAGCGCGGCGGCAGCTTCAGGTCCACCGGGATCTTGGCCGCGACGTCGAAGACCTCGCGGTCGAGGAACGGCACCCGCACCTCAAGCGAGTGCGACATCGAGATCCGGTCGGCCTTGACCAGGATGTCGCCGCGCAGCCAGGTGTAGAGGTCGACGTACTGCATCTTGGTGACGTCGTCCAGCTCGGTGCACTCGGCGTAGATCGGGGCGGTGACGTCGGTGTAGCGCACCGAGGGGTCGTAGCGGCGCATCAGGTGCTGCTTCTCCTCCTCGGTGAACATCCGGGCGTTGCCGTAGTAGCGCTCCTCGATCGGGGTGGTGCCGCGCTCCAGGAAGCTCTTGCCCTTGACCCCCTGCGGGATCGCCTTGGAGACGGCGCGCAGCCCCTTCTGCACCCCGCCGGGCAGCCCGTTGACGGTGCCGAGCGACAGCGGCTCCCGGTAGATCGTGTAGCCGCCGAAGAACTCGTCGGCGCCCTCACCGGAGAGCACCACGGTGACGTGCTCGGCGGCCTTCTTGGCCACGAAGTACAGCGGCACCAGCGCCGGGTCCGCCACCGGGTCGTCGAGGTGCCAGACGATCTTCGGCAGCGCGTCGATCATGTCCTGCGGACCGATCTTGGTGGGGATGGTGGTGACGTCCAGGTGCCGGGCCGACTCCTGCGCGACGTCGATCTCCGAATATCCCGGCACGTCGTAGCCGACGGTGAAGGTGAGGATGTTCGGGTTGAACTCGCGCGCCAGCGCGACGACCGCGGTGGAGTCGATGCCGCTGGAGAGGAACGAGCCGACCGGCACGTCGGAGCGCATGTGCATGCGGACGCTCTCGCGCAGCGTCTCGCGAATCTCGTGGTAGAGCTTCTGCTCGTCGTCGACCGGCGCGGGCCGGAACACCGGCCGGTACCACCGGCGGACGTCGATGCGCCCACCCGGGGACCAGCTCAGGTACTCCCCCGAGCCGATGCGGCTGATGCCCTTGTGCAGGGTGCCGGGCTCGGGAACGTACTGCAGCGTCAGGTAGTGGCTCAGGTTGGCCGCGTCCACACCCGCGTCGCCCTGGTAGTTGCTGTGCGCGAACGGCAGCAGCGCCTTCTTCTCCGACGCCAGGTACAGCCCGTCGGCGGTCTCCAGGTAGTGCAGCGGCTTGATGCCGAAGTAGTCGCGGGCGCCGAACGCGCGCCGTTCCTGCCGGTCCCAGATGACGAAGGCGAACATGCCGCGCAGGCGGGTGAGCACCTGCTCGCCCCAGAAGTGGTAGCCGGCGACGATCACCTCGCCGTCACCGGCGGTGGCGAACTGCGCGCCGAAGTTCCGGACGAGCTCGTCGCGCAGCTCGATGTAGTTGTAGATCTCACCGTTGAAGGTGAGCAGATAACGGCCGTTCGCGTAGGGCAGCGGCTCGTGACTCGACGCGACGTCGATGATGGCGAGCCGCTTGTGGGCGAACACGCCGTCCGCGTACCGGCCGGAGGCGTCACCGACCACCTCGACCCCTGTCTCGTCGGGGCCGCGGTGGTGCAGGCATTCCAATGCTCCGGCGATGTGGTCGCGGTGCGCCGCGGCGTTGCCGTTCGCGCTGAAGAAGGCCAGGAGTCCGCACATGGTGGTCATCTTTCCACGCGGTCCGTCGGCCCGTCGCAGCCGTCCGACGATCCGGAGCGCTCCCCGGCGCCACCAACACGAACCGGGCACGCGGTACCGTCGGGACCAGCAACGACGCGGAGGGAGCGGCGCAATGACCGAGGAACGCACCGACGGTACGCCGACAGACGGCACGGAATCGCACGATCCGGACTTCCCGGAGGCGTTCCTGTCCTTCATGCGGCAGGGCTGGCGCGACACCGAACTCCCGGTCACGCCCCGCCCCGAGGCGCCCAACTACGCCAAGCGCCGCGCCGCGCTCTCGGCGGCCTTCCCCGGCGAGACACTCGTCATCCCGACCGGCGGCGAGAAGGTCCGCGCCAACGACACCGCCTACCCGTTCCGGCCGGGCAGCGACTTCGCCTACCTGACCGGTGACCACGACCCGGACAGCGTGCTCGTGCTGCGCCCGAACGGTTCGGGGCACGACGCGACGCTGTACATGCGGCCCCGCTCGTCCCGCGAGACCGACGAGTTCTTCCGCAGCCGCCACGGCGAGCTGTGGGTCGGCCGGCGGCACACCCTCGGCGAGAAGTCCACCGAGCTGGGTCTGCCCACCGCCGACCTGACCGGCCTGGAGGCGACGCTCGCCGACCTGGCGCCCGGCCGCACCCGGGTGCTGCGCGGCTTCGACCCCCAGGTCGACGCGGCCGTCCGCCCGTACGACGGGGTCCGCGCCGAGGGGCAGCCGCCCCGTGACCGGGAGCTGGCGATCGCCATCTCGGAGCAGAAGCTGGTCAAGGACGAGTGGGAGATCGGCCAGCTCCAGGACGCCATCGACGCCACGGTGCGCGGCTTCGAGGACGTGGCCCGGATCCTCCCCGCCGACCGCGCCGTCTCGGAGCGACTGCTGGAGGGGATCTTCGCGCTGCGTGCCCGCCACGACGGCAACGACGTCGGGTACGGCTCGATCGTCGGCGCCGGCGAGCACGCCACGATCCTGCACTGGGTGCACAACCACGGCGCCACCCGTCCGGGTGACCTGCTGCTGATGGACATGGGCGTCGAGGGGCGCAACCTCTACACCGCCGACGTGACGCGGGTGCTGCCCGTCAGCGGCCGGTTCACCGCCCTGCAACGCCAGGTCTACGACATCGTGTACGCCTCACAGCAGGCCGGCATCGACGCGATCCGCCCCGGCGTCAAGTTCAAGGACGTCCACCTCACCTGCATGCGGGTGCTCGCCGAGGGCCTGGCCGACCTGGGCCTGCTGCCGGTGAGCGTGGACGAGGCCATGGACGAGAAGTCCTCGGTCTACCGCCGGTGGACGCTGCACGGTTTCGGTCACATGCTCGGCATCGACGTGCACGACTGCTCGAACGCCCGCAAGGAGACCTACCGCGACGGCGCCCTGGGCGAGGGCTACGTGCTCACCGTCGAGCCGGGCCTGTACTTCCAGCCGGAGGACGAGCTGGTCCCCGCCGAACTGCGCGGCATCGGCATCCGCATCGAGGACGACGTACTGGTCACCGCGACCGGCGCCGTGAACCTGTCCGCCGGCCTGCCGCGCACCGCCGACGAGGTGGAGACCTGGCTGGCCGAGCAGCGCGAAGCAGGCCCCCGCCTGCCCGTCTGACCCTCCGACCGTCTGACCGCAGGCCCCGCCCCTCCCCTCGCCCCGACTCCCGGGTGCCGGCGGGAGGGGCGCGGCGTTCCCCCACCCCGTCGCGCCGACCGAGCGGCACCGGGCCGCCGGAACACGCGCTGTCGGCGCGACGGAGTGGACCACGCCCCGCGCGCCGAACAAGATCCACTCGACTTCCTTGAATCCGGGGCCTCCGACCCACTCGGACAGCGCGCTTTCCAGGAACCCGAGTCGATCACCCCGAGAATGGTCACGTCCTGCCTGGCGGGCCCGGGACCACCCGACCACGGCCCGGCGCCATCGATCCACTCCAGGTCGCCGACGTTGCGGTGTCCGGGCGCCGGGATACCGCGATATCGGCGCAACGGAGTGGATCACGCCCCGCATTAGTCAAGATCCACTCGGGTTCCTGGATGTCGGGGCTTCCGACCCGCTTGGAGAGCGCGCTTTCCAGGAACGCGAGTGGATCACGCGCGGCGGCAGCGTTTGGGCTGCTCACGCCTCTTCCTGTCACCCCGGACGGTTACCGGATCCCTGCCCCAACCTGAGGCATATGCGGGGTTTTCTCGGATACGTCCGCCTCGCGAAGATAGTTCTCATACGGTGGGCATCGGAGGCTGCAACCGATTTGTGGCTGGTCGTGGCGCTGCGGGCGGTGCGACCCCGTCTGGTAGTAGGAAGGGCGGAAGGCTCTGATGTCCAACGACGTAACGAGTACCGACGGCGGGGCCTCGACGGCTCCGCCGACACGACGACGACGGGCGCTGTGGGTTGCCGGCGTCGCCGGCCTGACCGGGGTGGTCGGGCTGGCCGCCCTCGGTGGTGTGGCCGCCCGGGACGACAAGCCCACCTCCGGCCGGGTGTCCGACGCCCAGCCGTCGACCAACAGGCAGAACGTCAGCGACGCCGGCGGGAACACCGACGGTGGCAGGGAGAGTGGCGCCAAGGAGAGCGGCGGCGACGACGAGTGGAGCGGCGACGACTGGAGTGGCTTCGACGACCGCGCCGGCAAGGACGACAAGCGGGACGAGAAGGACCGCACCAAGCAGGTGCCCTGCGACTCGGACAAGCTGATCCAGGCGATCACCTTCGCCAACAACGGCGACGGCGGAGTGCTGGACCTGGCCAAGGGTTGCACGTACACCCTGACCCGCAATCAGGACGGCAACGGCCTCCCGGTGATCACCGAGCCCATCACGCTCAAGGGCGAGCACACCACCATTGGTCGTGAGGCCACCGCCGACTACTTCCGCATCCTGAACGTCGGTCCGGGCGGGCAACTCACCCTCAAGGGCCTGAGCATCAAGGGTGGGCAGACCATCCAGCAGGCGATAACCGTGGATCCGGCGACGGTCTGGGGGCCGTACTCGCCCTCGGTCCGGGCCACCGCGGCGACGGCCGGATCGACGGTCGCCACCGCATCCGGCGCCGCGGCCAAGCCGGCGGGGGCGACAACGACGGCGACGAAGCCGGCGGCGACAACCGACCCGGCAACGACGGCGGCAGCCAAGGCGGGAACGACGGCGGCCAATCCGACGGCGGCCAAGCAGGCAGCGACAACGGCGGCGGCGACCGCACCGGGAGCAGCCAAGGTGGCGGAGCCGACGGCGGCGACCAAGCCCGTGACCAAGGCGGCAGCGCCGACGGGAACAGCCAAGGCGGCCACGGACGCGGCAGCAGCCAAGGCGGCCACGGACGCGGCAGCAGCCGAGCAGGTAGCGGCAGCCAAGGCGACGGCAGCCAAGGCGGCAGCAGCCAAGGCGACAGCAGCCAAGGCGACGGCGGAGTCGGCAGCAGCCAAGGCGACGGCGGAGTCGGCAGCAGCCAAGCAGGCAACGGCAAAGACGGCCGCGGCAGCGAAGGCAGCGGTAGACAAGCAGGCAGCGGCCAAGCAGGCTGCGGCCGAGCCAGGGACCACAGCGGCCCAGCAGGCAGCGACAATCGCCAAGGCCCCGCCGGCCGCGGCGAGCACGGCGGCGGTCGTGCCGCTGGTGGAGGAGCCCGGATTCAACGACGGTGCCGGGGTGCTCGTGCAGCCCGGGGGCCGGGCGGAGATCCTGGACAGTGAGCTGCTCTACAACCAGTCCGGCGGCAACGGCGGCGGGCTGGCCAACTTCGGCAGCACCAGGCTCAGCAAGACGACGGTCGCGCACAACACCGCCTTCTTCGTCGGCGGCGGCATCTTCAACGCCGGCGTACTCCAGGTCGACGAGTCGAAGATCAAGGACAACACCGGAATCATCGGTGGCGGTGGCATCTCCAACGGCGCGCCGGCGATTCGCAGCGAGGGCGTTGTGGGCGGTTCGGTCTGGGTCTACAAGAGCGAGGTCACCGACAACGAGACGCTCGGCTTCGGCGGCGGCGTGCTGGATGTCGAGGGCACCACGACGCTGCACCAGACGACTGTCGGTGACAACACCGCGGTGCTCGAGGGTGGTGGCGTCGCGGTGGCGGACAGCCAGCTCACCCTCAAGGACGCCACGGTGGTCAAGAACAGCGCCGCCCGCGAGGGTGGCGGCCTGTTCGTGAGCTCCGACAGCGTTGCGACGATCGAGAACAGCAGGATCAAGGACAACACCTCGGGCTTGTCCGGCGCCGGCCTCTACAACGACGACGGCGTCACCACGCTGCGCGACAGCGAAGTGGTGGGCAACCGGGCCGTCGGTCCGTTCGGCCGCGGCGGCGGCATCGTCAACGCCGAGGGGAGCGAGGTCAGGCTCTACCGGACGACTGTGGCGTACAACTTCTCCACCCTCGAGCCGGGGGGCATCTTCAACAGCCTGGGCGGCACGGTCCTGCTGGACGACGAGTCCGCGGTCACTGCCAACCGCCCGACGAACTGCTTCAACGTTCGGGACTGCTTCGCCTGATCGGGTGGGGCTGAACCACATAGAGGGCGCGCCCCTCCGAGCCGGTCACGGCACGGAGGGGCGTACCCATTTGGGCTGCTCAGAGGCCCGACGGCCCGGCTTGGGGGCGGCGTGCCCGGCCGGGCCCTCCCGGCCGCCGAACGCGCAACGTGAACCTAATGTGGGGTTGTTTCGGATACGCCCGCGAGGCGAGGAACATTCTCATACGGTGTTTTTGGGAGCTACAACCGATTTGTAGCAGGGGACGACCGCCTGAGGGCGGCGACCCTGTCTGGTACGAGGAGAGGGCAGAGAGCTCCGATGTCCAACTACCTAACGAACAACGAAGCCTCCGGGCGGGCGACGGCCAAGAGCCGCCGCAAGCTCTGGCTCGCCAGCGGCGTGGCCGGTCTGACGGGCGTGATCAGCCTCGCGGCGGTGGGCGTCGCGGGCAGCGCCGGAGCGGTTGGCCTGAACTGGAACACCGCGCAGGTCAGCAAGGACGGCGACCAGCACGGTGACGAAGGCCGCGACTGGGACAAGGACAAGGACCAGGACAAGGGCAAGGACCGCGACAAGGACCACGAGCGCGGGAAGGAGGTGCCCTGCGACACCGACAAGCTGATTCAGGCGATCGTGTTCGCCAACAACAAGCACGGCGGTGTGCTGGAGCTGGCCAAGGGCTGCACCTACAACCTGAGCCGCAACGACTACGAGGGCAACGGCCTTCCGATCATCACCGAGAACATCACCCTCAAGGGCGAGCACACCACCATCGTCCGGGAGGCCACGGCCGACTACTTCCGGATCCTGAACGTCGGCAGCGGTGGTCACCTCACCATCAAGGGCCTGACCATCAAGGGTGGCCAGACCCTCGAACTGTTCGACTCCGTCGAGCCGGCGGCCGTCTGGGCGTCCTACTCGGACTCCGAGGCGATCGCGGCGCAGGTGAAGGCGGGCGTTCCGCTGAACCAGGCGCTCGCGACGCGGCAGGCCAACCCGAAGGCCGGCCTGAAGGCCGCGCCGAAGGTGACGCCGAAGGCCGCGACGAAGGCGGCGCCGGGCGTCGTCACGCCGCTGGTCGAGGAGCCGGACGAGAACGACGGTGCCGGCATCCTGGTCCAGCCGGGTGGCACCGCCGAGATCCTGGAGTCCGAGGTCGTTCTCAACCAGTCGGGCGGCAACGGCGGTGGCGTGGCCAACTTCGGCACCACGAAGATCTGGCACAGCACCGTCACCCGCAACACCGCCTTCTTCTTCGGTGGGGGTGTCTTCAACGCCGGCCTGCTCAAGGTCGAGGAGTCGAAGATCACCGACAACACCGCAGTCATCGGTGGTGGCGGTATCTCCAACGGCGCCGCGCGGATCTTCACCGACGACGTCGACGGCGGGACCGTCGAGTTGAAGAAGGCTGAGATCACCGACAACGAGACGCTGGGCTTCGGCGGCGGCTACCTCGACATCGAGGGCAACACCACGGCGTACGAGACGAAGTTCGCCTCGAACACCGCGGTCCTCGCCGGTGGCGGTCTGGCCGCGGCGGACAGCCAGCTGAACCTGTACGGCAGCACTGTCGAGAAGAACAGCACCGCCGGTGTCGGCGGCGGCGTGGCCATCGCGTTCGACAGCGCTGTCACGTTCGAGAAGGGCGCCATCAAGGACAACACCGCCGGGTTCTTCGGCGGCGGGCTCTTCAACGCCGGCAGCATCACCACGCTTCGGGAGACCGAGGTCGTGGGCAACCGGGCGATCGGTCCTATCGGGGTCGGTGGCGGCATCTTCAACATCTTCGGCGAGGTCAACCTGTCGAAGGCGAAGGTCGCCCACAACTTCTCCACCTTCGAGCCGGGCGGGGTCTTCAGCTTCTTCGGCGAGGTGAACGTGGACGACAAGTCCGCGATCACCGCGAACCGTCCGACGAACTGCCTGGCCATCCCGGGCGGCACCATCGAGAACTGCTTCGCCTGATCAGGGCGTAGCGCCAGCACGACGGGCCGGCCCCCTTCCGCACGACGCGGAAGGGGGCCGGTCCACGTCCCTACTTCCTGACGAACACCGCCACGCTGCGCGCCGGCACCGTGAACGTGCCGGCGGCCCGGTCGAACGACGCCGTCCGCAGCGCCGGGTCGGCCGAGTCCACCAGCACCGGGTGCAGCGCCACGTCCGCCCCCCGCAGACCGGTAACGGTCTGCGTCGCCGTCTCCGGCGTGCTGTTGAAGACCACTGTCAGCGACGTCCACGGCCCGCCCAGGCCACGGGCGTCGAGAGTCATGGTCAGCACACCAGGGGTCTCCTGCTCCCCGGACAGCGGGAACGCGACCCGCCGCTGCACCTGCTCGGCGGTGCTCAACCCGAACACCGGCGAGGACGCCCGGATGCGCAGCAGCTCGGCGTACCGGGCGTCGGTGGTGGTGATCGCCGTGCAGTCGGGCACCAGGGCAGGGTCGGCGAGCAGAGGCTTGGCGTACGGCCACTTGTCCTGGTTGTCCGGCGCCGGCGGCAGGCCGGCGCCGAACCCGTTGCCCCGCGCGCAGTCCCAGCGGATCTGGTTGAACCAGTCACCGGAGTTGAACGAGTTGCGGTCCAACGACTTCGACCGCAGCCGTTCGCTGCCGGCGGTGACGAACCCGGTGCCCTGCCCCAGCACCACGGTGCTCAGCGCCAGCACCTGCATCCGGGACCGGTCCGCCGCCGAGGTGGCCTGCGGCAGCTTGTACGCCAGCGCGTCGTACAGGATCTCGTTGTCGTGCGCGTCGACGTAGGTGACGGCCTCCCCGGGCGCCGCGGTGTAGCCGGCCGGGGAGCCGTTGTAGTCGACCTGCGCGCCGGTGACCGTGCGCCCCGAGGTGTCGGTGAACCGGTATTCCCGCAGGTTGCCGGTGAGACCCACCTTGATCAGGTCGTGGGCGTGCAGCAGGCGGGCCTTCTGCGCGGCCGCCGACCCGTTCACCGGGTCGCCGTTGGGGTCGGTGTAGAGCCCGGACGCGAAGCCCTGCGCGCGGGGGTTGGTGTCGAACGGCCCGCCGCCGCGCACGGCGTCGCGCATCCGGTCGTTGAACGTGCCGACGCCGGTGCCGGCCATGTTGGCCTGGGTGGCCTGCACGAACCGGGCGTCATTGGCGACCTCGCCGAAGTTCCAGCCCTCGCCGTAGAGCAGGATCGCCTTGCCGTCCACCCCGTCGCGGGCGACGGTCAGCCGGTCCAGCGCGGCGCGCACGGCCAGGATGTTCGCCTTCGGGTGGTGCCCCATGAGGTCGAACCGGAAGCCGTCCACCCGGTACTGCTTCGCCCAGGTGACGAGCGAGTCGACGACCAGCTTGCCCATCATCGCGTGTTCCGGGGCGGTGTTGGCGCAGCACGTGGAGTTGGCGACCGTGCCGTCCTCCAGCAGCCGGTGGTAGTAGCCGGGCACGATCTGGTCGAGCACCGACTTCTCGTCGACGCCGGCCGCCGACGTGTGGTTGTAGACCACGTCCATGACCACCCGCAGGCCGGCCTCGTTCACCCCGGCGACCATCCGCCGGAACTCGGTGGTCCGCGCCGCACCGACCGGGTCGACCGCGTACCCGCCCTCGGGGACGGTGTAGTGCAGCGGGTCGTAGCCCCAGTTGTAGCCGTCGGTCTCGGCCACCGCCGCCACGCACTTCTGCTGCTGCTCGGAGTCCGGCGGGAGCGCCGCCAGGTCGCAGGCCGGCTGGCGCTGGTCGGCCCGCTTCTCGGGGATCGTGGCGAAGTCGAACACCGGCAGCAGGTGCAGGTGGGTGACACCGGCGTCGCCCAACGCCCGCAGGTGGGTCATCCCGGCGGTTTTCGGGTCGGTGAAGGCCAGGAAGGTGCCCCGGCGCTCGGCCGGCACGGTGTCGTCGGCGATGGAGAAGTCGCGTACCGACAGCTCGGAGATCTGCGCCTTCGACGCCGGCACGGCGGCCGGTTTACGCAGGGTCCGCCAGCCCGGTGGGGCCAGCGCCGGGTCGTTCAGGTCGACCAGCTGACTGTGCGTGGAGTCCGCGGCGAGGGCCACCGAGTACGGGTCGGTCACCGACGCGGTGACCATCCGCTGCGCGGCCGGCTGCCACGCCTGCACCTGGTAGCGGTAGTACTTCCCCGTCCAGGCGTGGCTGCCGCGCACCGACCAGACGCCGGTGCGGTCGTCGCGGCGCATCGGCACCGTCCTCGGCGTCGCCGTCGGTGCGTCGAACAGTTGCAGCGCCACCGTCCGGGCGGTCGGCGCCCAGAGCGCGAGGCTCGGGGTACGACCGGCGAAGGTCGGGCCGAGCGTGACCTGGGTGGCCCGGGAGTACACGTCGTCGAGCACGCCGGGGATCTGCACGCCGGTCGCGGCGAGCAGGGCGCCCGAAGCGTCGCGCTCGGTGACCAGCAGCTGCCCGCGCAGCGCCGACGGCACCTTCGCCAGGTCACCCCGGTCCAGCGTGAAGGCCCGGTAGGACCACAGGTGCGGGAACGCCGCGCGCTGGGCCTCGGCGAGCCCGTTGCGCTGCGCCCGCAACGGCAGACTGGTGTACGTCCCGGACAGCTCGCCGTCGACGACGCTCACTCCGCCGGTCGGGGCGGCCACCAGGGCGTACACCCGGCCGTCGGTAGGTGGTGTCCGCCAGGCCACTGTGGACCTGTCGATCCAGTGCGCGTTCTGCTTGCCGATGTCGGTGTCCCCGCCTGCGCTTGTCGCGGTCGACGGCAGCAGCCGCCCCGGGGTGGCGGCGAGCAACCACACCTCCCGGCCGACGCTGGCGAAGTCGAGCCGCTGGTCGTCGGGCAGATCCTTGGTGTCGCCCTGGTGGATGATGTAGTTCAGCCCGGTGGCCCCGGCCGCCAGCGGCACCCGGAACACCGCGCCGAACGCGTCGGTGGAGGTCGGCGTGAGCGGGGTGGCCCAGTCGGTCGGGTTGGCCGCCCCGTCCCACAGGTGCAGACCCCACCCGTCGTAGTTGCCGTCGGCCCGCCGGTAGTGGATGACTGCGGTGCCCTCCTCGACCGGCGGGTCCGGTTGACCGGTGGCCGCCTGCCTACTCGGGTAGACCGTCGGGTCGCCCTGCTTGAGCCAGACCTCACCGGTCTGCGTGACGTCGATGCTGCGGTCCTGGGCGACGTCCTTCGTGCCGTCGGAGTCGACCACCACGAAGCCCACCGACGTCGCGCCCGGCTTGAGCTTCACCCAGGCGAACCGGCCGTAGGAGTCCTCACCGGCGAACGGCTGTCCCTTCGGCCACTCGGTGACGTACGCCGGGTCGATGTCACCCCACGCGTACAGCCCCCAGTCGTCGTACCCCCCGGCCGGACGCTTGTAGTGCACCACCGCCCACTCCCGCGACCCGCCCTGCTCGGGTGTGCCGACGACGGCGTCGGACCGCGCGGTCGCGGTGCGGCCCCGACCGTCGCGGACGACGGCGCGGTACTCGATCCGGGTGCCGCCGGCCAGCCCGTCCAGGTCGTGGTGCACGGTGTACGGCGCGTGGTCGGCGCTGCCCAGCAACGTCCACCTGCCGCCGGCCACCCGGGCCGCCACGGTGACGGTGGCCAGCGGGTCGCCTGTCACCGTCGCGGTGACCGCCGCGGGGGTGGCCACCGACGCGCCCGGTGCGGGAGTGGTGATGGCGATCGCCGGGTTGCCGGTCGGCCGGGCGATGGCGGTGCCCGCCCGGTACACGGCCGCCGACAGCGGCGGCACGGTCAGCGTCAGCCTGCCGTCGCCGCCCGCCGTCGCGGTGTTCGATCCGCCGTAGATGCCGGTGAAGGTGGCGCCGGCCGACCAGGTGTCCACCGTGACAGTCTGCGCGGTCGCGGCGTTGTTCACCGCCACCACGTACTCGGTCCGGTCGGCGGGCGCGATCCGGGAGGCGGCGAACACGCCGGGGCCGTCGGCGGCGTACCTGGTGACCTGGATGCCGTCGCGCAGCGCCGGGTGCGCCTGGCGCAGGCGGCCCAGCTCCGCGATCGTCCGGTACAGCGGGTGACCGGTGTCGAACTGGTCGCTGGCGTGGGTGCGGTCGGTGCCGAGCAGGTCGTCGTCGAGATAGTCGTCGACCTTGGACGCGAACATGTCCTGCCGGGCGTCCCTGTCCCCGCCGGGGCCGGTGAAGCCCTGCTCGTCGCCGGAGTAGACCACCGGCTGGCCACGGGTCAGGAACATCAGCTGGTGGGCGAGCTGGTCGCGACGCAGGTGGCTGGCCGGGTCGGTGCCGCCGCCGGCGATGAACGACCCGATCCGGCCCATGTCGTGGTTGCCGAGGAAGGTGGTCAGCCGGCCCGCGTCGGTGTCCCGGGCGGCGTAGAGGTCGTCGCGGGCGTACACGTCGGCGAGGGCCTTCGCCGATCCGGCGCCCGCCGTGTAGCCCCGCGCGGCCTCCTGGAACGCGAAGTCGATGGTGGCGGGCAGGCCGCCCCGCCGCACGTACGTCGACGTGATCTCCGGGTTGGCGCTGTACACCTCGCCGAACAGGAAGAAGTCCTTCTTGCCGGCCTTCTCGGCGGCCCGCTCGACACCCCGGGTGAACTGCGGCCAGAAGTCCATGTTGACGTGCTTGACGGTGTCCAGCCGGAACCCGTCGACGCCTGTCGCGCCGATCCAGTCGCCGTACGCCTTCGTCATTCCCCGCACCACCTCGGGACGCTCGGTCCACAGGTCGTCGAGGCCGCTGAAGTCGCCGTACTCGCTGTTCTCGCCGGAGAAGGTCGAGTCGCCCCGGTTGTGGTACATGGTCGCGTCGTTGAGCCAGGCCGGCACCTTGACTGTGGCGTCGCCGGGCTCGGGAAGGACCGGCGTGTACGGGCCGGAGTTCCTGTCGACAGTCGGGAAGTCACGGCTGCCGTCGGCGTAGTTGCGGTCCTCGAAGGCCCGCCCCTGCGCGTCGGTGTACGGCGAGGTCGCCTTGTCCACGTAGGCGTAGGAGTCCTCGGCGTACTTGATGACGTCGGCGGTGTGGTTGACCACGACGTCGAGGTAGACCTTGATCCCCCGCCGATGCGCGAGCGAGACCAGCTCCTTGAGCTGCGCGTTGGTGCCGAAGTGCGGGTCGACCTGGGTGAAGTCGGTGATCCAGTAGCCGTGGTAGCCGGCCGAGACGTCATCGCCCCTGCTCTGGACCGGACGGTTCTTGAAGATCGGGGCGAGCCAGATGGCTGTCGTGCCCAGACCCTGGATGTAGGCCAGCTTGTCGATGACGCCCTTGAGGTCGCCGCCGTGGTAGAAGCCCTTGTCGGTCGGGTCGAGCCCGGTGCGCAGCCGGCCGCCGGTCAGGCCGCCGGAATCGTTGCGCCGGTCGCCGTTGGCGAACCGGTCCGGCAGGACGAAGTAGAACTGCTCGGCACGCGCGGTGTCGGCCCCGGCGGCCAGCAACGCCTCGGCGGTGGGCTCGTCGCGCCACTGTGGGGCGCCGGCCGCGGCGAGGGGGTCGACACCGGACGGTCGGGAGTCGGCGTCGGCGCCGAGGGGACGCGTGGAGTCCGGCGTACCGACGAGGGTGAAGGTGAACAGGCAGACGAGCGCGAGCACGGCGGTGCGCAGGATCGGCGGGGGTTTCATCGACGGCCTTCCTCTGGTCGTGATTGGCCGCACGCTAACCCTTGCCGAAACAATCTGCAATACCTTGCAAACAAAGTCGTAACAGAGCAAGGTCCTTGCGGAAGGGCAGCTCAGAACCCGCCGCAGCGCACTCCGTCGACTGTGCAGCCCCGCGGCGTGGTCGACGCCCGCTCCAGGTGGAACCGCAACGGCACCGACCCGCCCGCCGGCACGTCCACCCCACTGACGTACGTGAAGCTCCCGTCGGACTGTCGCAACGTCCCCTGTGGCACCCCCTCCACCCAGGCGGTCACCAGCCGCCCACCGGTGAAGTCGAACCGCACCGTCCAGCCATGGTCCGCACCCGACGCGTTGACGATCAGCACCTCGCCGATGAAACCCCCGTCGAAGCTCTGCACGACCCGGTACCGGCCGCTCACCGCGGGCGGCCGCTGCGGCGCCCGGGTCGACGGCCGCGCCGAGGTCGGCGCCACCGTCGGGCCGACCGCCGGTGGCCGCGACATGGCCGGCGTACTCGGCGGCAGCCCGCTCGCCCGCGGCGACAGCCCCGGCAGCACCGGCGACCGCTCCGGCAGCGGCGTCGCCGACGTGTCGGACGGCACGACAGGCACCTGCGGCAACGGCAACCCCGCCGGCGGCGGCCCGTCGTCGGAAGCCGGACTACGCCCCCGGTACGCGCCCAGAGCCACGAAGAGCAGAACCAGCATCACGACGAGGCCGGCGCACGCCACGATCCACGGCGACGACGCGATGGCGGCCGGACCACGCGACGGTCGCGACGCGCGACGCATGCCGGACATGTACCTCCCTCAGCGGGCCGTCCGGGCAGCGTAGCGACCGACGGCGCGGCCCGGAAGCGCCGACGGCCGCCACCGGCGCCCGTTCAGCCGAAGCGGCAGTCGACCCCGTTGACAGTGCACCGCACCGGCCGCTGCCCCGACCCGTCCCAGGCCAGCCGCAACCGCACCGTCTGCGTGTCACCCGGATCCAGCGCCGCGCCGCCGCTCAGCACGAACTCACCGTCGCCCTGCGCCGACACCGAGATCCCCGCCTCACCGCTGACCCGCAGGCCCCGCATGTCGTCCTCGAACGCCAACTCCACCCGCCAGTCCGTCGACCGGGCCGACTCGTTCGTCAACGACAGCACCGCCTCGGTCGCGTTCCAGCCGTCCGTACCGACCTGGTACCGGGCGGTCACCGCCCCGTTCGCCGCCGCGACCGCCGGGGCGCTCGTCCGGGCCGGCGACGGCGAACCCGTGGTGGCGCGCGGCGACGGCGTCCGGCTGCTACGCGACGGCCGTGGCGATGCCGTGCGCCGCTCCAGCCCACCCGTCGTCGGCGCCGACGACGCCGTGGCCGGCACGGTCGGCAGGAACACCGGCGGCGCGGCCTGCGGCGCGCTCTCCCGCTCCCGGGTACGGAACGACAACAGCGCGACCACCAACAGCACCACAAGCGCGCCGATGCCGAGCAGCACCACGATCCACGGCACCGACACCAGCACCCGCGCCGTCCGCGGACCGCCCGCGCCCTCCGGCCCCACCGCCATCAGGTCTCCCCTCGTCCCACCGACGCGACAGCGTAGCCAGCGGCGGCCAGACCGAAAACCTGGCGGGTACGGATCGGACCGACCGGCCCACGTGATGCGGAAAACGGCTCGCCCGCGTGGACGGTCCGCCGGCGGTCAGGCCGTCCGGATGACGGTGCAGATGAGCGGACCCTCACCCGACGTACGCAGCAGGTAGCGGTACCGCTCCCCGGGCACCGAATGCCCCCGGCTGTCCAGGAACTCCCACTCCACCGACACCATGGTCAGCAACGCCGACACCGGTTGCACGTCCTCGATCCGAGCGTGCGCGGCGATCAACTCCCGGTCCTGGTAGTCGGGTGCCGCGCCCACGAAGGACAGCGCGACCGCCGCCAGCGAGGTGAACGAGAAGCTGTACGTGTCGGCCACCACCAACCCCGGCAGGGCGTAACAACCAGCGAGGGACGGCAGGTCGCCGCAGGTCATCGCGGCGCCGTACCGGTCGAAGAAGCCGGTAAGCGTGTCGAGATCCGTGGAGGCGTTCACGCGACAGCAATTGCCGCTCACCGGGCGGGCCAAACCTCAACGGGGCGGAACCCGCACCTCGATCTCCGCACCCAACCGGGCGCCACCGGTCAACCCCAGATCGTCACCACTCCAGAACCGCCCCGGGTCGTACCAGTTTGGACGCTTACCGGCCGGCAGCAGGCCCATCGCCTCGTAGGTCACCGCCACCACCTCGGCGCAGTACGCCGTCTCCAACGCCCTCTCCCGCGCAGCCGCGCTTACCGGAGCGGCCGGAGCTCCGGGACCGGCCGGGTTGCCCGAGGCCGCCGAGTTGACCCGACCCGTCCGGGACCCAGGCCCGGTCGGGCCTGCCCCGGTGGTCGGGGCTCCCGACGAGGCCGAGCCTGCCCCGGTGGTCGGGGCTCCCGACGAGGCCGGGCCTGCCCCGGTGGTCGGGCTTCCCGAGGCGACCGGCGCGGACGGGTCGGCCCCGGTGGTCGGGGCTCCCGACGCGGTCGGGTCGGCACCGGTCGTCGGGTCTCCCGACGCGGCAGGGTTGGCCCAGGCTGCCTGGGCGGCCCGCGACACGGCTCGGAGTGCGGCCCGGCCGGGGCCGGGCAGCGACGGCACCCGACCGCGCACCCACCGCCACGCCAACTGCGCGGTCGACGGGAACGGTGTGCCGTCCAACCGCGCGACGGTCCGCAGCACCGCACGCTCCATCTCCCCGGCGGCCGGCGGGTCGAGCTGCCGCAGCCAGGCCCGCTGCCCGTACCGGTTGGCCCACACGCAGACCGCGTCCCGCAGGTCGTGCAACTGCACACCGCGCTGGTGCGTGCCCGACCACAGGTCCGGCAGCGACCTGCCCAGCTCCGCGTGCCACATCAGCGGCGGCATGTCGTCAAGCACCACTGCCATCCCGACATGGTTGACCGGGCTGTTCGTGGTGAACTGGATCGCCCGGTCCGGCACGCTGCGACCCCGGAACACCCACACGTCACCGGTGCGGGTCAACTCGACGGCCTCATCCAGGCTGATGCTCATGAGGGACTAGCCTAGGCCGATGCGGCAAGGAATGCGGTGGTGGAAGGTCCTCGGGCTCGCCGGCCTCGCCGGGGTCGCGGCGTCCGGCGTGGTCATAGCGCGAGCCGAGCGGCGCCGACGCGCGTACACGCCGGAGGAGATCCGGCAACGGCTGCTGGAACGACACGCCCAGGCCAGCGAGGCCCCGAAACCCGCCGACCCGGCCTGACCATTCCGGCCGGTCCCGCCTCCCCTGTGGCCAGTCGTCAGACAGCCACCACAGGCGGGACGATCGTCATGATCGACTCGGGTTCCCTGAAGTCGCGGTATCCGACGCGCCCGGACACCCCGACTTCAAGGAACCCGAGTCGATCATCCCCGGCCGGCGGCGGATGCCCGTTCCCGGCTGGGTGGTTTGGGTGGTTTCGGGGGTCGCCGTCCCGTGGCCGGCGGCACTCGGGTGGCGGAATCGTCGGTCCGGCGGGGTCGTTATACCTGGCATGCCGCCGCGACCCCCGGGCCACGGCGCACGGCAGCCGCCGGGAACACCCGACCGGCCGCCACGGTTACATCCCCCGCACGACCGGGCACCACGAGCGGCCCGCCTGTGCGGCGGTCGCCGGGAACACCCGACCGGCCGGCACGGTTACATCCCCCGCACGGCCGAGCACCACCGGCCGGCGTCCGGAAGCCCTCGGCGGAATGACTCGCCACCCGGACCGGTTACACCCCCGGACACCCGAGCAGGCCCCCCGAGCCGCCGGGCAGATCCCCCGAAGACTTCCCGCCCGGCACACACCCCCCGTTTCGTGTGCCGACGCGTATCCCCCCATGCAGAGGAGCACGCCACCATGCGTACCGATCTGATCCGTAAGACCGCTCTGACCGCTGCGGGCCTGGCCTTCACCGGCGGCGCCATCGCCGGCCCCGTGACGACCGCGTTCGCCGCGCCGAGCACCGACAAGCCCGCCGCCGCGAGCCAGGGTGACCGTAAGCCCTCGGGTGAGCGTCAGCTCGGGGTGCGCTACGAGGCGCAGCCGAACTTCTACTACTGCGGTCCTGCCGCCGCCCGCAACGCCCTGTCCGTGCAGGGCAAGGACATCAGCGTGGACGCCATGGCCAAGGAGATGGGCACCACCGAGGCCGGCACCAACAGCATCAACGACATCACCCCGGTGCTGAACAAGGAGACCGGTAAGGCCGACGCCTACCACTCCGTGGAGATCAGCAAGCCCGACGCCGACGCCAAGCAGACCGACCAGCTGCGCGCCGATGTCGTGAAGACCGTGGACAACGGTCGGGCCGTGGTCGCCAACATCGCCGGCACCACCACCGACACCGACGGCGGTATCCACTCGTTCGAGGGTGGGCACTACATCAGCGTTGTCGGCTACCGCGACAACGGTGCGGTCGTGCGGATCGCCGACTCGGCCGACCCGAACACGGCCTCCTACGAGGTCACCGTCGAGCACCTCGCCGACTGGATCGCCACCCGCGGCTACGCCACCAGCTGACCCGCGAGAGCAACAACCGGAAGGGCCGGACCCCACCAGGGGCCCGGCCCTTTCGGCATGACCGGGTCAGCGATTCCTGCCGGTACGGGCCGGTGCGGCGCCCGGCACCGGGGCCGGCTCCACGTCCAGCGCCGGCCCCACGCTCAGCGGCGGGTCTCCGTCCGGCGCCGGCGTCGGCGTGGCGGACTCCGCCGGCTCGGCGGACTGCACAGGCTCTGCGGACTTTGCCCGCTCGGCGGACTCCGCCGGTTCCGTGGACTGCGCCGGCTCCGGCTCGGCGGACCCCGCCGGCTCCGTAGACTGCGCCGGCTCGGCCGCCTCCAGGCGGTGGGCACGTCGGCGTAGCCACCACGTGCTGGCCAGCCCGGCGAGCACCGCCAGGACCAGGCCGGCCCAGGAGATGTCCTTGAGCCAGTGCTCGGCGGCGCGGCCGACGGTGAACAGCAGGTACGTGGTGCCGAAGGCCCACACCAGCCCACCGGCGGCGTTCGCTACCAGGAACCGCCGGTACGGCACGTGCAGTGCCCCGGCGAGCGGGCCGGCCAGGATCCGCAGCAGCGCCACGAACCGGCCGAAGAACACCGCCCAGACGCCGTGCCGGGCGAAGCTCTGCTCGGCGCGGGCGAGCTGGGCGGGGCCGAGATGGCGGGGGAAGCGTCGGCCCAACCGGGCCAGCAGCGGGCGGCCACCTCGGCGACCCACCGCGTACCCGATGGAGTCACCCACGATCGCTCCGGCCGCGGCGGCCGTGGCCACCCACTCCGGCTCCACCACTCCGGTGGCCGCGAGCAGGGCGGAGCTGACCAGGACGATCTCACCGGGCAGGGGGACGCCCATGCTCTCCACGCCGATCACCCCGGCGACGAGCAGGTAGACCGCGATCGGCGGCAGCGACACGAGCCAGTGCTGGACGTCGAACACGGTTGACCCTCCTCCGACCGGGCCTCGAACCCTACCCGCGCCGGTGCGCTCGACCGGCCCTCCCACCGAGAGCCGGGCCCGCCAGTGAGAGCAGGGCGCCCGCCGATGGGAGCCAGGCCCAGCGGCTCCGCGCACACCCCCTGCCCGTCCTAGGAGGCTAGGGGTGAGGCGGTCGGCGGGACGCGCGGTCGGGTTGCGTAACTAGCAAGACGGACGTACGGTTTTGTTTGAGAGCGGATTCGGCGGTAAGTGTCACCTAACCTCGGCGGCACCCCGGCCGGTGCGACACACTGCTCAGGACTACTCACGGTCGCTGGTGTGAAGGAGTACGACGTGGCGAGCCTCGACACCTTCGGTGCGAAGACCCAGCTACGCGTCGGAGACGCGAGCTACGAGATTTTCAAGATCGACAAGGTGGACGGCCACGAGCGGCTGCCGTACAGCCTGAAGATCCTCCTGGAGAACCTGCTGCGGACCGAGGACGGCGCGAACATCACCGCCGACCACATCGAGCAGCTCGGCGGGTGGGACCCCACCGCCGACCCGAGCGTGGAGATCCAGTTCACCCCGGCGCGGGTGCTCATGCAGGACTTCACTGGCGTGCCCTGCGTGGTCGACCTGGCCACCATGCGCGAGGCCGTACGCGAGCTGGGCGGCGACGCCACCAAGGTCAACCCCCTCGCCCCCGCCGAGCTGGTCATCGACCACTCGGTGATCGCCGACCTGTTCGGCCGCGAGGACGCGTTCGCCCGCAACGTCGAGCTGGAGTACGAGCGCAACAAGGAGCGCTACCAGTTCCTGCGCTGGGGCCAGACCGCGTTCAACGAGTTCAAGGTCGTCCCCCCGGGCACCGGCATCGTGCACCAGGTCAACATCGAGTACCTGGCCCGCACCATCATGGAGCGTGGCGGCCAGGCGTACCCGGACACGGTTGTCGGCACCGACTCGCACACCACGATGGTCAACGGCCTGGGCGTGCTGGGCTGGGGCGTCGGCGGCATCGAGGCCGAGGCCGCCATGCTCGGCCAGCCGGTCAGCATGCTGATCCCGCGCGTGGTCGGCTTCAAGCTGTCCGGCGAGATGCCTGCCGGCACCACCGCCACCGACCTGGTGCTGACCATCACCGAGATGCTGCGCAAGCACGGTGTGGTCGGCAAGTTCGTCGAGTTCTACGGCCCCGGCGTGAGCGCCGTGCCGCTTGCCAACCGGGCCACCATCGGCAACATGTCCCCGGAGTACGGCTCCACCGTCGCGATCTTCCCGATCGACGCCGAGACGATCCGCTACCTGGAGCTGACCGGCCGCGACGCCGCGCAGGTCGCGCTCGTCGAGGCGTACGCCAAGGAGCAGGGCCTCTGGCACGACCCGGAGGCGGAGCCGGCCTACTCGGAGCGCCTGGAGCTGGATCTGGGCACCATCGAGCCGTCGCTCGCCGGCCCGAAGCGCCCGCAGGACCGGGTGCCGCTGGGCGCCGCGAAGACGCTGTTCCGCTCGGCGCTCACCGACTACGTCGCCGACGACTCCGTCGGTGAGCGTGACCTGAAGCCGGGTGTGGCGCGCGAGCAGTTGCCGGTGGGCGCGAACGGGCCGGCCGACGAGGCCAGCGCCGAGTCCTTCCCGGCCAGCGACCCGCCCGCCAACCAGTTCAGCGACCCGGCCGACGAGCCGCGCGACCTGGAGACCGCTGCGGTCGGCGCGGGCGGCCGGGCCAGCAACCCGGTCCGGGTCACCGGCGCCGACGGCGTCGAGTACGAGCTGGACCACGGCGCGGTCGTGATCGCGGCGATCACCTCCTGCACCAACACGTCCAACCCGCAGGTGATGATCGGTGCCGCCCTGCTGGCCCGCAACGCCGTGGAGAAGGGCCTGACCCGCAAGCCGTGGGTGAAGACCACCCTGGCGCCGGGTTCCAAGGTCGTCATGGACTACTACGAGCGGGCCGGCCTCACGCCCTACCTCGACAAGCTGGGCTTCAACCTCGTCGGGTACGGCTGCACCACCTGCATCGGCAACTCGGGCCCGCTGCCCGAGGAGGTGTCGGCGGCGGTCAACGAGCACGACCTGTCGGTCGTCTCGGTGCTCTCCGGCAACCGGAACTTCGAGGGCCGGATCAACCCGGACGTCAAGATGAACTACCTGGCGTCCCCGCCGCTGGTGGTCGCGTACGCCCTCGCCGGCACGATGGACATCGACCTGGCCAACGAGCCGATCGGTGAGGACAGCGAGGGTAACCCGGTCTTCCTGCGCGAGATCTGGCCGAACAGCGCCGAGATCCAGGACGTCATCGCCCAGGCGATCGGCGCGACCGGGTTCAGCGCCGCGTACGCCGACGTCTTCGCCGGCGACGAGCGGTGGCAGTCGCTGCCCACCCCGACCGGCGACACGTTCGCCTGGGCCGACGACTCGACCTACGTGCGCAAGCCCCCGTACTTCGAGGGCATGCAGCCGGAGCCGAGCCCGGTCGTCGACATCTCCGGCGCTCGGGTGCTGGCCAAGCTGGGTGACTCGGTGACCACCGACCACATCTCACCGGCCGGCTCGATCAAGGCCGACTCGCCGGCCGGCGCGTACCTCGCCGAGCATGGCGTGCCGCGCCACGAGTTCAACTCGTACGGCTCCCGCCGGGGCAACCACGAGGTGATGATCCGGGGCACCTTCGCCAACATCCGGCTGCGCAACCAGCTGGTGCCCGGGGTGGAGGGCGGTTTCACCGTCAACCACCTCACCGGCGAGCAGACCTCGATCTACGACGCCTCGATGGCCTACCAGGAGGCCGGCATCCCGCTGGTCATCCTGGCCGGCAAGGAGTACGGGTCGGGCTCGTCGCGGGACTGGGCGGCCAAGGGCACCATGCTGCTGGGCGTCCGGGCGGTCATCGCCGAGTCGTACGAGCGGATCCACCGCTCGAACCTGATCGGCATGGGCGTGCTGCCGCTGCAGTTCCCGGTGGACGTCACCGCCGAGTCGCTCGGCCTGACCGGCACGGAGATGTTCACCATCACCGGGGTGACCGCGCTCAACGACGGCGACACCCCGCGCACGGTGACGGTCACCACCGACACCGGCGTGGAGTTCGAGGCCGTCGTGCGGATCGACACCCCGGGCGAGGCGGACTACTACCGGCACGGCGGCATCCTGCAGTACGTGCTGCGCCGCATGATCGCCAACTGACACCGTACACCTGAGAAGGGCCGCTTCCCGCGCTGGCGGGAGCGGCCCTTCTCCGTCTCTGCCGACGGACGCTCGCGGTCAGGCCGGCAGACCGGGCGGGTCGTTCCGGTACCCCAGGTTGCTGTTCGGGCCCTTTGCTCTGCTTCAACCGGCGCACCGAAAAAGGGCTGCCAGTGGTGCGTCGAGTGAAGCAGAGCAAAGGGCCCACAGGTGGTGCTGCCAGCTCAGGAGCCCGACGGGGCTCTTGGTCAGCGCAGCCGCAGCGCGACCGCGCGGGCCTCCTCGTCGGTGAGAGGCAGGAACCAGAGGAAACGGCGGACGATGGCCACCGGATCGGGTCCGCCCGGCCGGCCGCGCAGGTCGCGGATCGCCCGGCGGGTGATCCGCGAGAACTCGGGGATCAGGGTCGCGCGGCGGGCGGCGTCGGTC
The DNA here is from genome assembly GCF_000297395.2 of Micromonospora lupini str. Lupac 08. GTDB lineage: Bacteria > Actinomycetota > Actinomycetes > Mycobacteriales > Micromonosporaceae > Micromonospora > Micromonospora lupini. The sequence continues at coordinate 5,097,621 of NZ_HF570108.1, forward strand.
GGGGTCGCCCGCATCGTCGGGCAGGGCCAGTCCCGCCCGCAGGCGTCGCACGTCCACAGGGGGCCGTCGGCGGTGTGCGCGACCGGCGGGCCACCCCGGGAGCGCCAGCGTGCTTCGGGTACGACGTTCGGCGCGCGACCCGGGCCACGGTACGGGGGATGCGGTGGTCCGGTCGGGTCGGCTGTCATCGAACGGGGGCGAGAGCGGCCAGCCGGCCGCTTGCCTGACTGGTGGGGGCGCCATGCATCGACGTTGACGGGCACCTGCATCGGCTTCTCCTCGGACAGCATCGGCACCACCTCCACATGACGGGCGAGACGCCCGCCTCCTGTCACGAGGCGGGACGCCCTTCCTATTCGGCTGCGACCCGTGCCGACTCGATGTCCACCAGGGGCCGCGCCTCACTCCGCTCAAATTAGTGCCAGCAGTGCCAGAAGGTCAAGTAGTGCCATAGGTGCAAGCAGGGTCCAACTGGGTAGGAAGGACCATGACGTCCGTGCCCATCCCGTACACGGCCCGAGAGATCGAGGACGACCTAACTCGACGCATCGCCGCCGGGGAGTTCCGGCCGGGCTCGCGCCTACCTACGTATGACGCGCTGGCAGAGGAGTACGGGTCAGCCCGACGGACCGTCGCCCGTGCCGTGGAGGCTCTCAAGTCGCGCGGACTGGTGGTTGGCGTACCGGGCTCAGGAACCTTCGTCGCGGAGTAGCGCGCAAGCGCAGCTCATCGGACAAGGCGGCCGACGTTGCTACGCTCGACGACGGTGGGAACGTATTCGCGACGGAGCCCTGTCGCGTGCCCAGTCCCTCCATCCCATCAGAGAAGCGGCCGCATCATGGACCTGACCGGCGCTCGGTGGCGCAAGAGCAGCAAGAGTGGCAACAATGGCGGCGACTGCGTCGAGGTGGTCGACAACCTCGCGGGCGTCGTCGGCGTACGCGACTCCAAGGACCCGGCCGGTCCGACGCTCGCCTTCGACCCGGCGGCCTGGACCCGATTCCTGGCGATGGCCAAGCGCGGCTGACGCCCACCCCGATCGGGCGAGTCCGGCCTACCGGGCGAGGTCGGCAGCGCGGTCGAGCAGGGCGCGGCGCTCGGCGGCCGAATCCACCGCAGCCGCCGCCGCCCGGAACAGCGCGGCGGCACGCGGCCGGTCACCCTGCCGGGCCACCAGATCGGCCTGAACCGCCACGGCCACCGGGTGACCGTCCAGCCCTCCCCCGGCGCGCGCGGCGTCGAGCAGGACCAGTCCGGCTTCCGGCCCGTACGCGTAGCCGTGCGCGACCGCGCGGTTGAGCGCCACCACCGGCGACGACCGGAGGCCGAGCAGGGCGTCGTAGGCGCGGGCGATCGCCGGCCAGTCGGTGGCCTCGACGGACTCCGCGGTGGCGTGGCAGGCGGCGATGCGGGCCTGCCACGCGTACGGGCCGTGGTGCCGGACCCGGGCCAGCGCGGAGAGCCCGTCGGCGACGGCGGCCCGGTCCCAGCGGCGGCGGTCCTGCCGTTCCAGGGAGAGCAGGTTGCCGTCGGCGTCGCGGCGGGCGTCGCGCCGGGAGTGCTGGAACAGGACGAGCGCCAGCAGCGCGGCGACCTCGGACTGCTCGGGCATCAGCCGGTCGAGCAGGCGGGCCAGCCGGACCGCCTCGTCGGCGAAGGCCGGCTCGCCGTCGACGGAGTATCCCCGGGTGAAGAGCAGGTACAGCACGGCGAGCACACCGGGCAGCCGTTCGGCAAGCGCCGGCCCGCTCGGCACCCGGTACGGGATGCCCGCCTGCGTGATGCGGGTCCGGGCGCGGGTCAGCCGGCGGGTCATCGTCGACTCGCTGACCAGCAGGAGCCGGGCGATGTCGGCGGTCGGCACCCCGCAGACGGTACGCAGCGTCAACGCCACCCGGGCCTCGATCGCGAGCGCCGGATGGCAGCAGGTGAAGATGAGCCGCAGCCGGTCGTCCACCACGTCCTCCCCCGCCGGGGTCTCGGGCCACGCGTCGTCCGGCGCGAGCACCGCCAGTTCGTGCAGCTTGCGGCGCTCGACGGCGGCCCGCCGCAGCACGTCGATCGCGCGGTTACGGGCGACGGTCAGCAGCCAGCCGCCCGGGTTCGCCGGCACGCCGTCGTCGGGCCAGCGTTCCAGCGCGACGGCGAGGGCCTCCTGCGCGCAGTCCTCGGCCAACGCCCAGTCCCCGGTCAGCCGGATCAGGGTCGCGACGATCCGGGGGTACGCGTCCACGCCGGCGGCCGCGACGGCCTGAGCCGCCGCGGCCGCGCCGACGGGCGCACCGGTCGTCGTGTCGGTGCGGGTCATCCGATCAGGCGGACAGGTCCGCGAACGGGCGCAGTTCCAGTCGCCCCTCCCGCGCCATCGGGTGGGTGCGCGCCACCTCGATCGCCTCGTCGAGGTCGGCGCAGTCGATCAGGTCGAAGCCCACGATGACCTCCGTGGTCTCGGCGAACGGCCCCTCGGAGACGAGCAGTTCCCCGTCGCGGACCCGGACCATGGTGGCCGCGCTTGTCGGCGCCAGCACGTTGCCGGTGAGGCGGCGGCCACGGGAGTCGTTCTCCGCCACCCACTTGTGGATGTCGGGCAGCTCGGTCGGGTCGGTGTCCGGTGCGGTGTCGGTGCAGACGAACATCATGAACTTCATCTGGCGCTCCCTCGGGTGTCCGGGTGTTTGCCAGCATGACGAACGGCCGGGGCCGTTCCGGACAGCCTCCCCGAAAAAACTTTGTCAGTCCGTGCCGGCCGCCCGGCGACGCGCCTCGCGGGTCTTCATGGCGTGCTCCATGAGGGTCACGAGCACCTCCTTGCTGGACTCGCGCTGACGGGCGTCGCAGAGCAGCACCGGCACGCCCGGGTCCAGGTTCAGCGCGGTCTGCACCTCGTCGAGCCGGTACTGGCGGGCGCCCTCGAAGCAGTTCACCGCCACCACGAACGGGGTGCCCCGGCCCTCGAAGTAGTCGATCGACGGGAAGCAGTCGGCCAGCCGGCGCGTGTCGGCGAGCACCACCGCGCCGATCGCGCCCAGCGCCAGCTCGTCCCAGACGAACCAGAACCGGTCCTGCCCGGGTGTGCCGAACAGGTAGAGCACCAGGTCGTCGCTGATGGTGATCCGGCCGAAGTCCATCGCCACGGTGGTGGTGGTCTTACCCTCCACCCCGGACAGGTCGTCGATGCCGACGCCGGTCTCGGTCAGCACCTCCTCGGTGCGCAACGGCCGGGTCTCGCTCACCGCGCCGACCATGGTGGTCTTGCCCACGCCGAAGCCGCCGGCGACCAGGATCTTGATCGCGGTGGGCAGCGGCGTCGCTCCCGCCGGCCGCTCAGAGTGCCCGTAGTCCATTGATTACCGCCTCGAAGATGCTGTTGTCGGGAAGACCGGCCGTGGTCTGCGGTTCGCGTACCTGCACGAGGTTGCGGGCCGCCAGGTCGCCGAGGAGCACCCGGATGGTCCCCACCGGCAGGTCGAGGTGGGCGGCGATCTCGGCGACGGACTGTATTCGCTGGCACAGGCCGACGATCGCCAGGTGCTCGGGACCGAGACCCACCTCCGGCGTCACGTCGGCTCGGGTCGCGGTGACCAGGGAGATCAGGTCGAACGTGCCGGTGACCGGACGGGCACGCCCCCGTGTCACCGCGTACGGGCGCACCACCGGGCCCGCATGGTCATCCACCCACTGGTGTTCTGCGGACTCCCCCTGCACCGTCATGGCCGTTACCTCTCGCCAGCCGACTGTTCGGTGCCCCGCGACGGGGAGGCCACGTACTTGCCGACCCGGGTGACGAGCATCGCCATCTCGTACGCGATGAGGCCGACGTCGGCGTCCTCGCTGGCGAGGACCGCCAGGCAGGCGTTGCGGCCGGCGGCCGTGACGAACAGGAACGACGACTGCATCTCGATGATGGTCTGCTGCACCTGGCCGCCGCCGAAGCGCTTGCCGGCGCCCCGCGCCAGGCTCTGGATGCCGGCCGCCATCGCCGCGAGGTGCTCGCCGTCGTCGCGGCTCAACCCCTGCGAGGAAGCCATCAACAGCCCGTCGGTGGAGAGCGCGACCGCATGCTCGGCCTGCTTCACCCGGCCCACCAGATCATCCAGCAACCACGTCAGGTCGGCACTCGAAGCCGTCTTCTGGGCCACTTCGTCGTCCTCTTCTCGCCCGGCAGTTGCGCCGTATTCGTCTTGGGCTTGACCGTCACACCGCGCGGGAACCCGCAGCACCGGCGCTCGGTCAGGTGGCTTGCGGTTCCTCGTCGGTCGGCTCGGGCGTCGGGCTCGACGAGGCGTCGGACGCGCCACCGAGCAGTCGCGCCGCGTCGGTCCGACCGCGCCGGGTGCCGGTCTGATACGAGCTCATCATCCGGCGTACCTGCTCCGGCGGCCGCACCACGTCCTCCTCGTCGGACTCCGTTGCCGCCGGGTCGTCGCGCAGCTCGGGAACGATGTTCGCCTGGCGAACGCGGACCGGCAGGCCGGAGCCGGTCCGGTCCGTCTCGGCCCGCGCCGGAACCGGCCCGCCGTCGGCGCCCGGCTCGCTGCCGCCGCCGCTCGGCGCGGCCCGGTCCACCGCGGGCAGGCCGGTGGGCACCGTCGGACCCTCCAGGGCCGGCTGGCCCGGGCTCCGCCGGGCCCGGGTGGGCAGCTCCGCCGCCGTGGCACTCACTGTCGTCCGCTGTCGGGTGGGGAGTACGACGTCGGTGTCGGTTCCGTCCACCTGCTGCTCGGTCGGGGTGCTGCTCTCGGCCGGCACCGGGGCGAGGGGGGTCACCGGCTGCGCCGCGGCCGGTCGGTTCGTGTCCGTCGCCGCGGCGGCCACCGCGACCGACGACAGGCTTGCGGATCGGCCACCGCCGGTGGGGCCGGTGGTCGTCGGGCCCGAGGGCAGCGCGATGGCCGTCGGCCCGGCCGGCAACGCGCCGGAGTCCTCCGGGTCGGTCCCGTTGGCGCTGACCAGGGCCTGCGGGATGAGCACGACGGCGGTGGTGCCGCCGTACGCCGACTCCTTCAGCCGGACCCGCACGCCGTGCCGCTCGGTCAGCCGGCTCACCACGTACAGGCCGAGCCGGGCGGCGTTGGCGAGGTTCAGCTCGGACTGGTCGACGATGCGGTGGTTCGCCGCGGCCAGGTCCTCCTCGCTCATGCCGAGGCCACGGTCCTCGATCTCGATCGCGAACCCGTTGGCGACGAGCTGGCCCCGGACCTCCACCGTGGTGTGCGGCGGTGAGAACGACAGGCCGTTCTCGATCAGCTCGGCGAGCAGGTGGATGATGTCGCCGACCGCCCGACCGGCGAGCGAGACGGGCCCGAGCGGCAGCACGTTGACCCGGGTGTAGTCCTCCACCTCGGCGACCGCGCCGCGCACCACGTCCACCATCGGGACGTTGCGCCGCCAGGCCCGGCCGGGGGTGGAGCCGGAGAGCACGATCAGGTTCTCCGCGTTACGTCGCATCCGGGTGGCCAGGTGGTCGACCCGGAACAGGTCCTCCAGCTCCTCCGCGTCGTGTTCCCGCCGCTCCATCGCGTCGAGCAGGGTGAGCTGGCGGTGCACAAGCGCCTGCGTACGCCGGGCCAGGCTGAGGAAGACCTCGCGGACGTTGCGGCGCAGCTCGGCCTGCTCGACGGCGGTGCGCAGGGCGGTCTCCTGGACGGCGTTGAACGCCTTGCCGACCTGGCCGATCTCGTCGACGCCGAACTCCAGCGGGGGCGCCTCGGTGGCGACGTCGACCTCCTCGCCGCGGCCCAGCCTCTCGACCACCCGGGGCAGCCGCTCGTCGGCGAGCTGCCAGGCGGCCTGCCGCAACCGTTCCAGCTGGCGCAGGAGGGTCCGGGCCGTGGTGATCGAGACGACGACCGAGGCGATGACGGCGAGCAGACCCAGGCCGGTGGCGAGCACCAGCCGGACGACGACCATCACGGCCACGCCGGTGGCCCGGCCGACGATGCCCTCGCCGCCGTCGGCGACGGCGTCGTTCACCTCGGCCAGCGCCGGCTCGACGGTGCCGCGCCACTGCTCGGCGCTCACCGGCAGCTGGGTGGTCGGCCGACCGTCGTGGATGATGCCGTCCTGCACGGCGCGCAGCCGGGTGAACGCCTCGCCCTCGACGAGCTGCTGGTAGCGGCGCTGGTCGGCGTCGGCGAGCCGGGCCCGGGCCTCCTCGCCGAGGAACCGCTCGGCGGAGACCAGGCTGACATAGCGGGCGTACTCCGGCCCACTCATCCGGCCGTTGCCGAAGAGGCCGCTGAGCAGCGCGTCCTCCTGCGAGATCAGCTCCTTCATCCGGTTGAGCTGGATCAGGGCCGCCGCGTCGGCGGCGATCTCCTTGTCGTCCAGGCTGCCGGTGACGTCGTAGACCCGGAAGATCGATTCGATCGCGTCCGTGTAGGCGTCGGCGGCGGAGATCCGGTCGACCTTGCGGGCGAGCACGTCGGCGCGCGTCTGCTTCAGCCCGTCGACCTGTGCGATCGTGCGGTCCAACTGGGCGTCGAGCGCCGCGCTGCCGGCCACGTCGACCTGCCAGTTGCGCACCGAGTTGGCAAAGTCCCCGGCCAACTGCGCGGCCTTGCGCTGTTCGGTCTCCAGCGCCGCGCGCTGCGCGGCGTCGGGATTGCTCAGATACGCCTGGGTCAGCCGTCGTTCCAGCTGGAGCTCCTGGAGCAGCGGGTCGGTGGGCGTGTAGACCTTGCTGTTGATCGCCTGGACGCCGAGCAGGTTGAAGCCGTCGCGCAGGGTCACCCACGCCGCGAACATCCAGAGAGCGACCAGGGAGAGCAGCAGGGCGACAACCTTGGTGCGGATACTCGTACCGCGAGAACGCATTGAACCGTCCCAGGCCGGGCGTTGACTCAGCTCATCAACGGGTGATCATGGAAGACGACGTCCCGCCACAGCGGGCATACGGGGCTGAGGCTCTGCGTACGCTAGCAGTGTCCACACAACCCCTCAAGTTGTTGTTTTTGTTGCCTGGTAACCACAATCCACCACCGAACGGTCGGCGTCCGCCAGGTGCACGGAGGCCAACCGGCAGGCGGCCAGCACCGTCGCGCGAACGATCGCGGTAGGACAGTACAACTCCTTGCCGTACCACAGTGGAGGGTGCGGCCGGCCGGACGGTTGGTGCAGGTAGGCGTGGCCGCGAGCCACCGCGTCGTCGACCCGCGGCGCTCCCGTCGGCGCGGCCAGCAGCACCTGCAGGGCGTACGCGGTCTCCTCGGCCGTCCCGCCCCAGCGCCCCCACGAACCATCGGCACGTTGGTTCTCCAGCACCCAGCGGGCCGCCCGGTCCACCGCCTCGGCCGCCGCGCCGCCGCGACCGAACTCCGCCAGGGCCAGCACGCAGCAGGACGTCGCGTAGTACGGCGAGGCGTGCCACCGGTCCTGCCAGGGGCCCTCGGGGAGCTGGTGGGCGGGCAGCACGACGCTGAGCCGCTCGACCGCCCGGTGGTACCGCGCGTCCGCGCCGGGCCGCACGTTCACGTACTGGCCGAACGCGTCCAGCACGTGGGCGTTTGTGGTGACCGAGAAGCCGTCCTCGCTCCCCGGCCAGGTGCAGAAGCCGTCCGCCGTCTCGTACGCCCAGAGGCTCGCCGGGTCGGCGGGGCGGCCGAGCCGGGCCAGCGCGTCAAGCGTGACCGAGGTGGTGTCGGCGTCGGTCGGCAGGCCCTCACCGGTGGCGACGCCCTCGGCGCCGGTGGCGGCGGCGAGGGTGCGCAGCACGGTGGCGGGCGGGTCGACCGCGACGCCTGCGCGACGCAGCCCGCTGAGCACCCAGGCCCGCTCGAAGACGGTGATCGGGGTGGGGCAGGGCACCGGCCCGTCGCCGTCGCGGATCAGCTCCCGCAGGAAGGCGTGCGCGGCGGGGCCGACGTCCGGGCCGGCGGCGGTCAGCCAGCCGGCGGTCGCGGCGGGCGACGCGCCGACGGCGGTGAGGGTCGGCCCGGCGTCGGACGGTGTCGCGTCCAGCACCTCGTAGAAGTGGGCCAGCTTCGCCGGCAGCGCCGCCCCGGCGGCCACCGCGGCCCGTACCGCGCGCAGCCGGTCGGGGCCGAGCCCCGCGGGGAGTGTCAGCGGCGGGCGGGGCAGCCGGTCGGCGACCACCCGGTCCAGCCGGACCAGCCGGTCGTTGAGCGACTCGACAAGCGCCGGGACGATGAGGTCCAGCGCCGGGGTGTCCGGCAGTGCCCGCGCGTGCGTGGTGAGCAGACGGCCGCTGAGCGCGTCCAGCCCGCGCGCCACCGGGGCGATCAGGTCCGCCCCGGACCACAGGCCGTCGGCCAGCACGGCGAGCAGCGCGTCGGTGGCGCTGAGCGTGGGCACCAGGGCGTACCCCTCGGGTGGGCCCCACGCGCCGTCCGGGCGCTGCTCCCGCAGCAGGAACCCGATGCGCTGGTGGTGCCCCGGCAGCCAGGACGCGTCGGCGACCAGCCGGGCACTCTCGTACACCGAGGCGGCGACCTGCCCCCACGGCCGCAGCGCGAGACCCGCGATCAGCTCGCGCGCGGCGGCGTCGGTGGCCGGCTCGGCCAGGACCCGGGGGGAGCTTTCACTCACCGCGATCTCCCCAGAAGTCCGACAGCTCGTAGAAGCCACCGGTGAAGGAGATCTGCCGGTGCAGGTATTCCGCCTGACGGGGGCAGCGCTCGGCGAGGACGGCCAGGTCCCCCCGGGACCGGGCGGTCAGTTCGGCAAGCCGGGAGTGCACCCGCGCCGGATCGTCGACCAGCTGCAACGCGTTCAGGTCGCCCCACTCGGCGTCCCGGTCCTGGGTGGCGAGGTCGTTGACCAGCCGCAGCACTCGCTGCACTCCCCGGCCGGCGTCCAGCAGGTCGGTCAGCAGCGCGAGCGTCCGCTCGTCGCCGGTCGCGATCCAGTGGGTGACGTTGACGAAGGAGCTGCCGGAGTTGTCGGCGTTCTCCAGGTAGCGGTCCAGGTCCGGCAGACGCCGCCCGGTGGTCGGGTCGGTCGGCAGGTTCTTCCAGTCCCACTCCCGGGCCGCAGCGGCGAGCATCCGGGCCAACTCGTCTCGCCAGATCGGGCGCAGCCGGGCGAACGCCGGCACCGTCTCCAGCTCGTCGCGCAGATCGGCCAGCAGCCGCGCGAGGTGACGCCCCGGTGGCGGAGCGGCGCCGTCGGCCACCGCCAGGCAGTCGGTCACCACCTGCCGGACGTCGTCGGCGGACCGGGCCAGGTAGTCGACCTGCCAGTCGGCGGCGAAGACCCAGAGCACGGTACGGGTGGTGATCCGCAGTTCGGCGGCGGTGTGCCAGGGTGCGATGAAGGCGACCACGGTGGCCACCGAGCTGAGCAGCGCCGGGTCGAACGGCGCGGCGTCGAACAGCTCCGGGTGGGCGGCGGTGACGTCCTGGAGGTCCCGGACGCCGCGCACGGCGAGCGCGCACACCCGGCCCTGCTCGGCGACCGCGTCCGGGCCGGCCTGCACCGGCCACGGCGTGCCCGTCATGAGGCGACCGGGCGCTCGACGGGGGTGACGATCAGCTCGGCCCGCTGCTTGGGTTGCAGCGAGGCGCCGAGCCGGGGTGTGAGGCCGACGGGTTCGCGCAGTCGGAACCGGTAGCGGCTCAGCACGGTGCTGACGATGAGCTGCGCCTCCAGCAGGAAAAGGTACTGCCCCAGGCACTGGTGCGGGCCACCGCCGAAGGGGAAGTACGAGTAGCGGTAGCGCCGGCGGGGCCGTTCCGGCGCGAAGCGCTCCGGGTCGAACAGCGTGGGGTCGTCCCAGAACGTCGACATCCGCTGGGTGACGTACGGGCTGACCAGCACGGTGCCACCGGCCTTGATCCGCATCCCGCCCAGTACGTCGTCGCCGACAGCGGTCCGCGGGATCATCCACCCGGCCGGGTAGAGCCGCAGCATCTCGTCGAGCACCATCCGGCCGTAGCGCAGCTGGGGCAGGTGCTCACGGCCGACCCGGTCGGCGCCGACCACCCGCTCGATCTCGTCGGTCATCCGCTCGGCCACGTCGGGTCGGTTGGACAGCACCGGCCAGAGCCAGGAGAGCAGGGCGATGGTGGTCTCGGTGGCGGTGGAGAACATGGCCACGACGTCGCCGCGGATCGCGTACTCGTCGGGTTCGCTGCCGTCGGCGCGCGGCCGGCAGAGGGTGGAGATGATGTCGTCGCCGTCGCTGGGGTTGGCCCGGGCCTGCCGGATGATCGGCAGCACCACCTCGTCGATGGTCCGCACGGCCTCGTTGAAGGCGCGGTCGCGGGGCATCGGCACCGCGTACGGCACGAAGGGCACCAGCAGGCGCGGGAGCATCGCGGTCGTGAGGGTGTCCAGCGCGGCGCTGATCCGCAGCGCGTCCGGCACCGAGATCCGGTCGGCGAAGAGCACCCGCATGGTGGTGCGCAGGACGATCCGGGTCAGCTCGGCGCCGCCGTCGATCGGCCGGCCGTCCCGGGCGGGCTCCAGCCACTCGTCGACGGCCTCGTTGATCGCCTCGGCCATCCGGTCGACGAGCGTCTCGGCCCGTTTGGCGGTGAACAGCGGTTGCAGCGCGCCCCGGCTGGACTCCCAGATCTCGCCCTCGGCGACGAGGATGGCGTCGCCGACGATGCGGCGTACCGGCCGCCACAACAGGCCGTCCCCGTCCCGGGTGTAGTTGGCAACGTTGTCCCTCAGCACGCGTTGCAGGTGCTCCGGGTGGCTGACGAGGTAGGGGCGGAACGATCCGAGGTTGAGCCGAACGACCTCGCCACCGGCGTCGTCCGCGAAGCCGACGAGCGCGCCGAGCGGGTCGCGGACCAGCGCGGGCAGGGCGCGTCGCAGGGGGATCATCCGGGGTTCGGTGCTGACGGGGGCGGGGCCGGCATCGGACACCTGGGTCATGCAACGTCTCCTCGTCGTTCCGCCGGCCTGCGTTGTCTACTGTGGCCGGTCGGGACTGTGGAAATTTCACCTTCTGGGCGACGGAAGCATCTCACCAAATCCCAGGCACCTCCATACCTGCGACAGGTGAGATTCCCCGCCCGATCCTGACCGGTGTCGATGTCATGGGGCAACTGTTGTCCTGAGTGGATGATCGGGTCGAGACACCGGCGCAGGTCGTGCCCGTACACCCAGGGGCGAGACGGGCGCGAGGGCCGCGCGGACGGCCCGCCGGCCCCCGGAGGCCGGGCCGCCCCCCGGGTGCCCGGGCGGCTGCCAGCCGGGCGGGTGCGAGTGAGCCAGGACCCACCGGTACCCCCGAATCCGGGCGATGCCGGGCACCCTGTGCCAGGCTCTGTGGCATGGACGACAAGACCATCCTGAACCGGATCTCCGAGCTGGTCGACGAGGAACACAAGCTGCGCTCCGATGCCCAGGCCCACGAGTCGGGCACCGAGGGCGAGGCAAGCGAGCGGCTGCGCGCCCTGGAGGAGTCCCTCGACCAGTGCTGGGACCTGCTGCGCCGCCGCCGGGCCGCCCGGGCCAGCCACGGCGACCCGGACTCCCAGGGCGAACGCCCCAAGCCCGAGGTGGAGCGCTACCTGCAGTGACCCCTACGGGCGGGTCGGGCAGCCGCTGGGGCCGCCCGATCCGCCCGTACCGCCCGACCCGCTCCGGTCAGCGCAGGCCCGCCTCGCGCAGCAGCTCCCCGGTCAGCGCGCCGGGGTCGACCTGCTCGGTGGTCAGCCCCCGGGCCACGAACCAGGCGCTGACCACCCGCACGTCGCGGGCCAGGAACTCGGGCCCCTGCGGGTTGGCCACCACGTCGACCACCTGCGGCAGATCGATCACGACCAGACGCCCGGCGTGCACGAGCAGGTTGTACGGCGACAGGTCGCCGTGGGCGTAGCCGGCCCGGGCCAGGACGCGCAGCGCCTCCACCAGCTGGTCCCACAGGTCGAGCAGCTCGGCCGGGCCGGGCCGCAGCTGGGCCAGCCGGGGCGCGGCCTGCCCCGACTCGGCGTCGCCGACGAACTCCAACATCAGCTCGGTGCCCCGCAACTGCACCGGGTACGGAACGGCGATCCGGTCGTGCCCGGCGCCGATCTCCCAGAGCCGGGCCAGCGCGGCGAACTCGGCCGCCGCCCACTGCCCGGCGATCATCTCCCGGCCGAAGGCCGTCCGGCCGGCCATCGCCCGGTTCTCCCGGGACCGCCGCACCCGGCGGCCCTCCAGATAGCCGGCGTCGCGGTGGAACAGCCGGTGCTCGGCGTCCCGGTATCGCTTGACGGCCAGCAGGCAGGACCGGCCCGTGTCCGGTACCGCACGGCGGACCAGGTGGACGTCCGCCTCCTTGCCGGTCTTCAGCACACCCAGCTCGGTGTCCTTCGCGGCCAACTCGGTGACCAGCCACTGCGGGTGCGGCGCAGGGCCGTGGACGGCGTCGTCCCAGGACGACCAGCGCTCGCCGGTCGTCGGGTCGGGGTCGCTGTCGGGGTCGGCGAGCGGCGCACTGGGCCGCCCGCGCTTCAGAAACTGCGGTTCGTCGTCGTCGAAGCGGCTCTTGCCGCGGCTGCGGCGCTCCAGCGCCGGCAGGTCATGATCGCGCACTGTGGTGAGGTTCCCTTGGTCGAGGCTGAGATAGGCGGCTGGAAGCGACCCGCGAAGACGGCCATGACCGACCCCCTCTCCTCGACCGGGCGTACGCCCGGGTGCACGATGCGCCGCTGATCCTGCCGCCGCCCCGACGGCCGGTCAATCGAATTACCGCCGGCACCGCCGCCCCGACCGCCGCGAAGCCGCGTCCGGCGGCGCCTCGACCGCTCGGACGCCGCGCCCGGTGCCGCCTCGACCGCTCGGACGCCGTGTTCCGCCGCGGCGGACCGCGTCAGCTCGCGAGCACCGTGGCGACCGCGGCGATCAACCCGTCCACCGTGCGACTCGGCGCGAACCGGACGTCCGACCAGGTCCGCCCCCGGTGCAGCCAGACGCTGGGCAGCCCGACCGCGGCGGCGCCGCCGATGTCCGCCTCCGGGCTGTCACCGACCACCCAGGCGCCCCGCAGCGGCATCCGGACCCGCTGCGCGGCGAGCGCGAAGATGCGCGGGTTGGGCTTGCTGACCCCGGCCTCCTCGGAGATCACCCAGTCGGCCACGTACCGGTCCAGGCCGGTACGGCGGATCTTGGCGTCCTCCACGCGTACGGTGCCGTTGCAGACCACCACCGGCACCCAGCCCGCGTCGTCGGCGATCCGCAGCGCGCAGGCGGTCAGCGGGTCGAGGCGGGTCTGCGCCACCACCCCGTCGTGCAACTCCTCCACCAGGTCGATCGAGGGGATACGCAGCTCGTAGCGGTCCCGGATCGCGTCGGCCAGGTCCCAGCGATCGGTCAACCCGTCCGCGTCGATCGAAAGCAGCCAGTCGATGTCGGTGGGGGGCGCGCCGATGCTGTCCAGGAAGCGCTCACCCCAGCGGCGGAACGGCCCGGCCCGATCCAGCAGGGTGTTGTCCAGGTCCAGCAGGAGCAGTGGCACTCGGGCACCCTACGGGACCGACGTGTCCGCCAACAGGTCCCCGGGGTGTCGACCTGACGGTGGGCTCAACCGGTCAACGACACCCGTGGGCCGCCCTGGCTGGGCAGCAGATCGGCGAGCATCGAATGGGCTGCCCGGGTGTCCGCGAGCACTGCCGGGTCGAGGCTCGCCACCAGCACCGCCGTGCCCTCGTCGGCGCCCCGGGCGAGCGGACGTCCCTGCGGGTCGTAGATCGCCGCGCCGCCGTTGAACCGCCACGGGTCGCCGCCGCCGACCGCGTTGGCGAAGACCACGAACATCGTGTTGTCCAGGGCCCGGGCGGCGTAGTACAGATCGCGGCGGTGCTCGGAGCCGGCCAGGTAACCGCTGGGGCACAGGTAGGCGTGCGCGCCGTCGAGCGCGGCGGCGCGGCCGTGCTCGGGGAAGCAGCCGTCGTAGCAGACGCCCAACCCGAGCCGCCAGTCGTCGACGAGCAGCGTGGCGCCCCGACCGCCGGGGCTGAACAGCTCGCGTTCGTCGCCCCAGAGCTGCTGTTTGTCGTACCCGACCCGGACCGTGCCGGCGCGGTCGACCACCAGGGCGGCGATGGTGCGCCGGCCGTCCGGGTGCCGTGCCGCCGCACCGACCACCACGGTGATCCCGGCCGTCCGCGCGGCGGCGCGCAGCGGGTCGAGCCGACCGTCGGCGACCACCCCGGCCGGGTCGACCGCGACGTCGGTGCCGACCGGGTCGGCGGCGAGGGTGGGCGGGTGGTACGCGCACAGGTACAGCTCGGGGAGGACTGCCACCCGGGCGCCCTGCCCGGCGGCCCGACGGACCAGCTCGGCGGCGGCGAGCGCGTTGCCGGCCACGTCACCGGGCGTCGGTGTGGCCTGCACGGTGGCCACGGTCAGCGGGGCGGACGGCACGGGGTGCGGCGGGGTCACCGGCCGATGGTAGACGGCGACATACCAAGCCGTACGTACGGTTTGCATGGCCCGGGGTGACCTGCGACGATCGCCGTGTGCCCAGAGTAAGCCAGGACCAGCTCGACGCGCGCCGGCAGGAGATCCTCGCCGCCGCGCGGGCGTGTTTCGCGCGGCTCGGCTACGAAGGAGCCACCGTTCGCCGCCTCGAGGAGGCCACCGGGCTGTCCCGGGGCGCCATCTTCCACCACTTCCGGGACAAGGACTCGCTCTTCCTCGCCGTCGCCGAGGACGACGCCGCCGTCATGGTCGAGACGGTGGCCCGCAACGGTCTGGTGCAGGTGATGCGCGATCTGCTGGCCCGCGCGATGTCTCCCGACACCACCGGCTGGCTGGGCAGTCAACTGGAGGTCTCGCGCCGGCTGCGCACCGATCCGGCGTTCGCCCGGCGCTGGGCCGAACGGTCCGCCGCGATCGCCGAGGCGACCCGCGACCGGTTGGCCCGCCAACGCGACGCCGGGGTGCTGCGGGAGGACGTACCGATCGACGTGCTGGCCCAGTTCCTGGAGCTGGCCTACGACGGCCTGGTGCTGCACCTGGCGATGGGCCGGCCGGCCGGCGACCTGGGCCCGGTCCTCGACCTGGTCGAGGAGGCCGTCCGCCGCCGCTGAGCGCCGCCGCCGTACGCCGGCGTGGGACCCGTGGCGGTGGTGCTCCACAATGGGGCCGCCGATCCCTCCGGCGACAGGAGCAGCCGATGATCGTCCACGCCGCGTCGGGCGACACCTGGGGTGTCCCGGGCCCGACCTTCCTCCGGTTCTACCTCGTGGCGGCCGCCGTGGTGGTCGCGTTCGCGGTGCTGCACCGGGTCCGTCCCGCCACCGCCGAGGGGCACGCCCTCACCGACCCGCTCGGCCCGCAACAGGTCGCGTATCTCAACGGTGGGGCCGGCCTCGCCGTGCACGCCTCGCTCGGCGGGCTGCGCGGCAGCGGGGCGATCGGCGTACGGCCGGACCGCCGGCTGACCACTGGCGGGCCCGCGCCGACGGGGCTCACCCCGTTGGACACCGCCATCCACTGGGCCGCCCACCAGCACTCCCGCGTGCGGGACCTGAGCCAGAACGAGCGGGTGGTCGCCGCGCTCCACCAGCTCCGCATCGGTCTCGAAGAGCGTGGGCTGCTCGTGAGCCCGACGCGACGGGCCACCGCGGGACGGTGGGCGCTGCTCCTCACCGGGCTGCTGGTGCTCGGCGTGGTGCGGCTGTTCGCCGGCCTGGCCAACGGGCGGCCCGTGGGTTACCTGGCGCTCACCCTGGTCGGGGTGCTGGTGGCGACGCTGCTGCTCTGGCGGATACCGCGGACCACCCGGGCCGGTCGCGCCGCTTTGCGTGACCTGCGCAAACAGCACACCCACCTGACCCCCGACTCGTCCCCCGCGTACGCCACCTACGGCGCGGCAGGCGCGGCGATGGGCGTGGCCCTGTACGGCACCGCCTCGCTCTGGGCGCTCGACCCGGGCTTCGCCGAGCAGGCCGAGATCCAGCGCCAGGCCATCGCCGGCGGTGGCTGGTCCTCGGGCTCCGGCAGCGGAACGTCGGGCAGCTCGTGTGGCGGCGGAAGCTCCTGCGGTGGTGGCGACGGCGGCGGTGGCGGCGGTGGGTGCGGCGGCGGCGGTGGGTGCGGCGGATGACCGGCCCGTCCGGCGTCGGCATCGGCTGGCGTCCCGAGATCGCCGGTTTCGTGGCCGAGCTGCCCGGGTTGCGCTTCGTCGAGGTGGTGGCCGAGTCGGTGCCGCCGACCGGGCCGCTCCCGCCCGGGCTGGCGCAACTGCGGGAGCGCGGCGTGACAGTCGTACCGCACGGGGTGCGGCTCTCCCTCGGCGGCGCCGAGCCGGTCGACCCGACCCGCGTCGCCCACCTGGCCGCGGTGGCGCAGCGGGTCGACGCGCCGCTGGTCAGTGAGCACATCGCCTTCGTCCGGGCCGGCGGGCTGGAGGCCGGGCACCTGTTGCCGCTGCCACGCAGCCGGGAGGCGGTCGACGCGGTCTGCGCCAACGTGGCCCGGGCGCAGGCCGAGCTGCCTGTGCCGATCGCGCTGGAACCGATCGCGGCCCTCTTCGACTGGCCCGACGACGAGTTGGACGAGGGGGACTTCCTCACCGAGATCCTCGACCGCACCGGCGCGCTGCTGCTGCTTGACATCGCCAACGTGCACGCCAACGCCCGCAACCGGGGCACCGACCCGCTCGCGCTGCTCGACCGGCTGCCGCTGGACCGGATCGGCTACGTGCACGTCGCCGGCGGGGCCGAGCACGGCGGGTTCTACCACGACACGCACACCGATCCCGTACCGCCGGAGGTGCTGGAGCTGGTCGGCGCGCTCTGCGCCCGGCAGCGGCCACCGGCGTTGCTGCTGGAACGCGACGGTGGCTATCCCCCGGCCGCGGAGCTGCGCGCCGAGCTGGACGCCCTCGCGGCCGCCGGGGGCTTCCCGGCCGTGACGTGACGGGCACGCTCGCCGAGCGGCAGGCCGAGCTGGTCGCGGCGCTCGTCGCCGGGGGCCCGGCACCCGCCGGTTTCGCGGCCGGCCCGCTGGCCGCCGCCCGGGCGGCGCTGAGACGCAAGCGGGCCGGTGAGGTGGCCCGGCACTGGCCGCTGCTCGCCGTCGGCCTCGGCGCGGCCTGGCCGTCGACCTTCGCCGACTGGGCCGCCGAGCGCCCCACGGCCGGATCGCTGCGCGACGGCTGGGACCTGGCCCGGGCGCTGCGGGAGCGCGACGCGCTGCCGCCGGGCGGCGCCGAGGAGCTGGCCGTCCGGGAGGCGGGCCTGCGCTACGACGGGCGTCGGGCGCCGCGCCCGCGCCGGCTGCCGGCCGTGGCCCGCGCCGGCGGCGCCGTCGCGGTGCAGATCGCCGGTCGGGTACGCCTGGTGCGCCCCGCCGCGCGTCCACCCGCCCACGTCGGCGGGCGCTACAGCTAGGGCTGCGTCATAAGGGCGGTCGCGCCGAGGCGGAGTCCGGGCGGCGATCCGGCCGCCTGGGCCCGCCGCAGGCCGGCCAGGGGCTGTGACGCGGGCCGTGGCCGGATGCGGCAGGATTGGCGGCATGGATCTCGGACTGACCGACCGGGTGTACGTGCTCACCGGCGCCTCGCGCGGCCTCGGTTACGCGACGGCGCGGTGCCTGGTGGCCGACGGCGCGCGGGTGGTGCTCTCGGCCCGTGACGCCGACGCGGTCGCCGCAGCCGCGGAAGGGCTGGGTGGCCCGGACCGGGCGGTCGGCGTCACCGCCGACCTGACCGACCCGCAGACCCCGGATCGGCTCGTCGCGGCGGCCCGGAAGCACTTCGGTCGGATCGACGGCGCGCTCATCTCGGTCGGCGGCCCACCCGCCGGCAACGCCGCGTCGATCACCGACGAGCAGTGGCGGCACTCCTTCGAGACCGTGTTCCTGGGCACCGTCCGCGCGGCGCGCACGGTCGCCGCCGCCCTGCCCGACGGGGGCGCGATCGGGCTGGTGCTCTCCACCTCCGCCCGTGGCCCGGTGCCCGGCCTCGGCATCTCCAACGGCCTGCGGCCCGGACTGGTCGGCGTCGCCAAGGACATCTCCGACGAGTACGGCCCTCGCGGCGTACGGGTGGTCGGCCTGCTGCCCGGCCGGATCATGACCGACCGCAACCGGGAGCTGTTCGCCGCCACCGGCGACCCCGAGCGGGCCCGCGCCGAGGCGGAGGCCAGCATCCCGCTACGGCGCATCGCCGACCCGGCCGAGTTCGGTCGGGTGGCCGCGTTCGTGCTCTCCCCCGCCGCCAGCTACCTGACCGGGCTCACCGTGCCTGTCGACGGCGGCGCGCTACGCGGGCTGTGACGCCCGACCCGGACCACCCGACCCATGATCGACTCGGCTTCACGGAAGTCGGGCTGTCGACGCGACCAGGACACCCCGGCTTCCAGGAACCCGAGTCGATCAAGACGCTGCCGCCCGGCACGTCCCGGCCGACGCGGGCGGAGCTGGCGGCGGCTGCGGACCGGACCATCCCCGACGTGCTCGCGCCGGGGTTGGCGGTGCTGTTCGTCGGCATCAACCCGGGCCTCTGGTCGGCCGCCACGGGCTGGCACTTCGCCCGACCCGGCAACCGGTTCTGGCCGGCGCTGCACGCCGGCGGGTTCACCCCTCGACTGCTGCATCCGAGCGAGCAGGACGAGCTGCCCGCCCTGGGTCTCGGCATCACCAACATGGCCGCCCGGGCCAGCGCCCGCGCGGACGAGCTGACCGCCGCGGAACTCCTCGACGGCGCGGCGATCCTGACCGACAAGGTGACCCGGTACCGGCCGCGCTGGGTGGCGGTGGTGGGGGTGACGGCGTACCGGATCGGTTTTCAGCGGCCCAAGGCCACCTTCGGGCCGCAGCCGGAGTCGTTGGCCGGGGCGCGGCTGTGGGTGCTGCCCAACCCGAGCGGCCTGAACGCGCACTTCACGCCCGTCACGCTGGGCGCCGCGTTCGCCGAGCTGCGCGCGGCAACCGAGCTGGCGGACGGTTGATCAGTTGGCGGCGGCGGGCGGCATGGCCTCGTCGGCGACGTACGTGCCGAGGGGCATGACCACCGGCTCGGGGCCTGTCGCGTCCACGTACGGCTTCGGCGAGTCCACGACGGCGAACTGCGTGCGGTACAGCTCGGCGTAGAGCCCGCCGACCGCGACCAGCTCGTCGTGGCGTCCCCGCTCGACGATCCGCCCGCCGTCGAGCACGAGGATCTGGTCGGCGTCGCGGACGGTGGAGAGCCGGTGCGCGATCACCAGGGCGGTACGACCGGCCAGCGCCACCGACAGCGCCCGCTGCACCGCTGCCTCGCTCTCCGAGTCCAGGTGTGCGGTCGCCTCGTCGAGGATCACGATCGACGGGGCCTTGAGCAGCAGTCGGGCGATGGCGATGCGCTGCTTCTCGCCGCCGGAGAAGCGGTAGCCGCGCTCCCCCACAGTGGTGTCCAGCCCGTCGGGCAGCGCCCGGACGAGATCGGCCACCTGCGCCCCGGCCAGCGCCGCCCAGATCTCGTCGTCGGTGGCGTCGGGCTTGGCGTAACGCAGGTTCTCGGCGATCGTCTCGTGGAACAGGTGTGAATCCTGGGTGACGACGCCGATCTCGTCGCGCAGGGAGGCGAGGGTCGCGTCGCGCACGTCGACGCCGCCGACCAGCACCTGCCCGTCGGTGACGTCGTAGATCCGGGAGATGAGCATGGACAGCGTCGACTTGCCGGCGCCGGACGGGCCGACGAGGGCGACCATCTGCCCCGGCTCGACGCTGAACGAGACGCCCTTGAGCACCGGCTCGTTGACGGTCCGGTCGAGCGTGGCGACCTCCTCCAGCGACGCGAGGGAGATCTCGGCGGCGCTCGGGTAGCGGAAGCGCACGTCGCGGAAGTCGACCCGGCCGGTGCCGCGGGGCACCGGCACCGCGTCGGGCTTCTCCACGATGCCGGGTTCGAGGTCGAGCACCTCGAAGACGCGGTCGAAGGACACCAGCGCGCTCATCACGTCCACCCGGACGTTGGAGAGCGCGGTGAGCGGCCCGTACAGCCGGGTGAGCAGCAGCGCGAGGGTCACCACGGTGCCCGCGCTGACGCCGCCGGTGACGGCGAGCCAACCACCGAGGCCGTAGGTGAGCGCCTGCGCCAGCGAGGCGACGAGCAGCATCGCCACGAAGAACGTCCGGGAGTACATGGCGGACTGGATGCCGATGTCACGCACCCGCTCGGCCCGGTCGGCGAACCGGCGGGCCTCGATCTCGGGCTGGCCGAACAGCTTCACCAGCAGCGCGCCGGCCACCCCGAACCGCTCGGTCATGGTCGCGCTCATCTTGGCGTCGAGGTTGTACGCCTCGCGGGTGATGTCGGCGAGCCGCCGCCCGACCCGTCGCGCCGGAATGATGAAGATGGGCAGCAGCACCAGCGAGAGCGCGGTGATCTGCCAGGAGAGGGTGAACATCACCGCGGCGGTGAGGACCAGCTGGATGACGTTGCTGACCACACCGGACAGGGTGGAGGTGAACGCGCGCTGGGCGCCGAGCACGTCGTTGTTGAGCCGGCTGACCAGGGCGCCGGTCTGGGTGCGGGTGAAGAACTGCAACGGCATCCGCTGCACGTGGTCGTAGACCCGGGTGCGCAGGTTGAGGATGATGCCCTCGCCGATGCGGGCCGAATACCACCGCTGGGCCAGCGACAGCAGCGCGTCGGCGACGGCCAGCCCGGCGATGAACAGGGCCAGCCGGACCACGAGCCGGCCGGCCTCGCTGCCACCCCGGTTGATCGCGTTGATGACGTCACCGGCGAGCACAGGTGTGGCCACGCCGATGATGGCGGCCAGCACCACGGTGGCCAGGAAGACGATGATGTCGCGTCGGTAGGGCTGGGCGAAGGCCACGATGCGGCGGGCCACGCCGTGCTTGAGCCGGTGGGTGGAGACCTCGTCGCGGTTGCGCATCGACCGGAGCATGCTCCACCCGGCCATGCCACCGCCGGACATCGGGTTGGACACCGCTCACCTCCGGGTCGTCGGGTGGACCTCACACGTCAGGTCAATTCTCCCGACGACTCTGACAACCTCGGTCGTAACCCGGATCTTCCCGTACGGTCCTTACGACTATTCTCCCCGGCCGGCCAGGTCCCGTAGGCGGCGGGTCTGCGCCTCCCGCTCGGCGCGCTGCTGGTCGGCGTGCGACCGGCCGGCCGCGCCGGCGAGCAGGGCCTTGATCTCCACCACCGCGTCGCGGGCCCCGGCCAGCAGGCCCGCGGTCAGGTCACGGACCGCGTCGTCCAGGTCGGCCGGCGGTACGACGAGAGTGGCCAGCCCGATCCGGTCCGCCTCGGCGGCGTCCAGTCGGCGGCCGGTCGCGCAGATCTCCAGCGCCCGGGAATAGCCGACCAGCTCGACGAGGCGCTTCGTGCCGGCCAGGTCGGGCACCAGCCCGAGGGTCACCTCGGCCATCGACAGTTTCGCGTCGGCGGCCAGGACGCGCAGGTCACAGGCCAGCGCGAGTTGGAAACCGGCGCCGATCGCGTGCCCCTGCACGGCGGCCACGGAGATGACGTCCGGACGGTGCAGCCAGGTGAAGCCGGCCTGGAACGCCGCGATCTGGTCGGCGCTCTCCTGCTCGGGCAGCGTGGCCAGCTCGGCGAACGACCCTGGGCCGGAGGCACCGGCCACCGCGAGGTCGAGGCCGGCGGAGAACGCACGCCCCTCGCCCCGCACCACCACCACACGGACGTCGCCGGGCAGGTCGCGGGAGAAGTCGCTCATCGCGCGCCACATGGCGGGCGTCTGGGCGTTGAGCACGTCGGGCCGGCACAACGTCACCGTGGCAACCGGCCCGTCGCAGGTCAGCCGGACCCCGGTCGCCTCGGCGGTCACCGGGCGGCCCGGGGCGCGGCGCTGGTGGACGACGCTGAGGGGCGGGTCACGCCTTCTTGCGGCGCCGGGCACCGCCGCGCTGACGCAGCTGAACCCCGGACTCGGTGAGCACTCGGTGGATGAACCCGTAGGAACGGCCGGTCGAGGCCGCCAGCGCGCGGATGCTCTCCCCCGACGTGTACCGCTTTACCAGGTCCTTGGCGAGCGTCTGACGCTCGGCTCCGACGATCCGGCGACCCTTCTCAGTGCTGGTGGCTGTGCCAGTGGCTGCCATGCTGTGTCCTCACGTCCCAGACTGTGCGGTTCGGATACGGTCCCACCTATTAGACCGCCTCGGACGATCATGCGCCAGATATCAACTCTTCGCCAACCGACACGCTATGCAATGTCAGCTTCCCGATAGAGTGATCCTCGCGATCGGTCCGGGCGCGCCGTCCGGAAGGGCCACCGCCGCCGGGCGACACCTCGGCCCGTACGCTCCCGGGCGTGATCGACCTGCTGGGCACCGCGGCGGGAGCGGCAGTGGTCTTCGCCGCCACCGACATCGACGACATCGTCATCCTCACGCTGTTCTTCGTGGCGGCCCGCACCACCGGCCGGCCCCGCACCTCGCAGATCGTCGCCGGCCAGTACCTCGGCATCGGCGCGCTCGCGCTGGCCAGCGCGGTGGTCGCCGCCGGGCTGCTTGTCGTGCCGGACCCGTGGACCGGGCTGCTCGGCCTGCTGCCGATCGCGTTGGGCGTCCGCGCGCTGCGCGGCTCCGACGACGACAAGCCGGCCACGGTCGTCACCGGGACACTCGGCGTCGCCGGGGTGACCATCGCCAACGGCGCCGACAACGTGGCCGTCTACGTACCCGTGTTCCGGGCCCTCGGCCCCGGCGACAGCGCGGTCTTCCTGCTGGTCTTCGTGGTGCTCGTCGGCCTCTGGTGCGCCGCCGCGGCCTGGCTGGGTGGACACCGCCGGGTGGTCCGGCTGGTGGAGCGCGCCGGCCACTGGCTGGTGCCGGCGATCTTCGTCGCCATCGGTGTGGTCATCCTGGTCAGCTCGGGCGTGGTCGGCCGCCTGCTGGACCTGCTCGGCTGAGAACGGGCCGGCCCGCCGGCCCGGAGCCCGACGGCCCAGAGCCCGCCGGGCCGAGCCGGACCACCCGAGCCGGACCACCCGAGCCGGACCACCCGAGCGGCCCGAGCCTGACCGGCCGGGCCGGTCAGGCCAGCTCGACCAGTTCGAGGAGGTCGTCGCTCCAGGCGTCCTCGTCGCCGTCGGGCAGCAGGATCGCGCGGTCGGGCTTGAGCGCGAGCACCGCGCCCGGGTCGTGCGTGACGAGCACGATGGCGCCCGGGTAGTTGGCGATCGCGTCGAGCACCTGCTCGCGGCTGACCGGGTCGAGGTTGTTCGTCGGCTCGTCGAGCAGCAGCACGTTGGCGCCGGAGCAGACAAGTGTGGACAGCGCCAGCCGGGTCTTCTCGCCGCCGGAGAGCACCCCGGCCGGCTTGTTGACGTCGTCGCCGGAGAACAGGAACGCGCCGAGGATCTTGCGCAGGTCGGTGTCGGACTGCTCGACGGCTGCGGCGCGCATGTTCTCCAGCACCGTCCGCTCCACGTCGAGCGTCTCGTGCTCCTGGGCGTAGTAGCCCAGGCGCAGCCCGTGCCCCGCGTGCACCTCGCCGGTGTCCGGGTTGAGCAGGCCGCCGAGCATCCGCAGCAGCGTCGTCTTGCCGGCGCCGTTGAGCCCCAGGATGGCCACCCGGGAACCCCGGTCCACCGCGACGTTGACGTCGGTGAAGATCTCCAACGAGCCGTACGACTTGGACAGGCCGGTCGCGGTGAGCGGCGTCTTGCCGCACGGGGCGGGGCTGGGGAAGCGGACCTTGGCCACCCGGTCGGCGACGCGTACCTCCTCCAGACCGGAGATCAGCTTCTCGGCACGGCGGGCCATGTTCTGCGCGGCGACGGTCTTGGTGGCCTTGGCCCGCATCTTGTCGGCCTGCGCCATCAGCGCGCCGGCCTTCTTCTCCGCGTTGGCCCGCTCCCGGCGGCGGCGGCGCTCGTCGGTCTCGCGTGCCTCCAGGTACGCCTTCCAGCCCAGGTTGTAGACGTCGATCACGGACCGGGTGGCGTCGAGGAACCAGACCTTGTTGACCACCGACTCCAGCAGCGCGCCGTCGTGGGAGATCACGATGAGGCCGCCCTTGTGGTTGGCGAGGAAGCCACGCAGCCAGGTGATCGAGTCGGCGTCGAGGTGGTTCGTCGGCTCGTCGAGCAGCAGGATGCCGCCGCCGTTCTCACCGGCGTCGCGGAACAGGATCCGCGCCAGCTCGATGCGCCGGCGCTGACCGCCGGAGAGGGTGCCGATGGTCTGGGCGAGCGCGCGGTCCGGAAGCCCCAGGTTGGCGCAGATACGGGCGGCCTCGGCCTCGGCCGCGTACCCGCCGAGGGCGGCGAACTGGTCCTCCAGAGCGCCGTAGCGACGGACCAGCTTGTCGCTGGAATCCTCGACGAGCTGGGCCTCGATCTCCTTCATCTGGGACATCAGCACGTCCAGGCCACGGGCGGAGAGCACCCGGTCGCGGCCGGTCACCTCCAGGTCACCCGTGCGCGGGTCCTGCGGGAGGTAGCCGATGGCGCTGCGCTGGTCGATCTGCCCGCCGTACGGCTGTCCCTCGCCGGCGAGCACCTTCAGGGTGGTCGTCTTGCCGGCGCCGTTGCGGCCGACCAGGCCGATCCGGTCACCGGGCTGCACGCGCAGGGTGGTGTCGGACAGCAGGATCCGGGAGCCGGCACGCAACTCCAGGCCGGTGGCAGTGATCATCTCGTGGGACTCGCTCTCGGGGTCTGGAAGGCTGACTCAGGGCACGCGAAAGCGCCGACGGGCTCAAGGGGCCCGGCGGCGCGGGGCGGTTCAGCCTTCGCAGCGCAGCACCCGACAAGTGTACCGGGCGCTCCCGGGCGGCCCGCCCGGATTACCAATCAAGATCATCGGGTACCGGAACGCCTGTCCGGACCCCGTCCGGCACTGAAGCGACACAACGACATACACACGACATTCACCGGCATACGGCGATCGGGGTCACCATGGAACTCAACGAGCGGGCCGAGCTCGACACCTCCCAGGCCAACGATCTGGGGCGTGGATCCGGCGGTGGGGGCGGCGGCATGGGCATCCCCATCCCGGGCGGCGGCGGTCGGGGCGGCATCATCGGCATCGTGGTCGCCGTGCTCATCGCCCTGCTCGGCGGCGGCTTCGGCCTGAACGCCATGACCAACGGCGACGACGGCGGCCAGGCTGGCGGCGGCGACATAGACCAGGCGTGCGGCACCGCCAACCCGGACCGTCTCCAGGACGCGCGCTGCCGCAACCTGCTCTACGTCAACAGCATCCAGGGCTACTGGCAGAAGGAATACCCGGAGCTTGGCAACGGAAAGTACGAGCCCACCACCACGAACTTCTTCCAGCAGGCCGTGAACACCGGCTGCGGTCAGGCCGACTCGGGCGTCGGCCCGTTCTACTGCCCCGCCGACAAGTTGGTGTACATCGACCTGAGCTTCTACGACGAGCTGGCCACCCGGTTCGGGGCGAAGGGCGAGTTCGCCCAGCCGTACGTGCTCGCGCACGAGTACGGCCACCACGTCCAGGACCTGCTCGGCACCAACGCCAAGGCCGGCCAGGGCGACCAGAGCGGCCCCAAATCCGCGTCCGTACGGCTGGAGTTGCAGGCCGACTGCTACGCCGGCGCCTGGGCGAAGCACGCCACCGAGAGCAAGGACAAGACCGGCCAGCAGCCGCTGTTCAAGTCGATCACCGAGGCCGACGTCAGCCAGGCCATCGACACCGCCGAGGCGATCGGTGACGACAGCATCCAGGAACGCTCCGGCGGAAAGGTCAACCCGGACCAGTTCACCCACGGCACGTCCGAGCAGCGCAAGCGCTGGTTCACCCAGGGCTACACCGGCGGCGACCCGAAGAACTGCGACACCTTCGGCACCGACCAGCTCTGACAACCCATTCCGCTGTACGTCGTGGCAGGTCCTCCGGGGCCTGCCACGACCCCGTTCGCGCCTCAGTCGAGTCGGGAGACCTGGTAGTGCCCGATGAGCCAGTCGTCGTCGATCCGTCGGACGACCACGCCGAGGTGGACGGTGAGGGCCGGCCGGTCGGTGAAGCCGAACTCGACCTCCAGATAGCCCAGGACCACGTCGTCGGCGAGACGCCGGGTCTCCCGGATCTCGTACGCGGCGGTCAGGCCGAGCGGCTGCGCGGCGTAGTACGCGGCGACCCCGTCCCGGCCGACCGTGTACGGATGCAGACCCTGGAAGATCGCGTCCTCGGTGAAGCAGGACGCGACATCATCTGGCTCGTGCGCGTCGACCGCCGACTTCCACCGGTCGAGGACGTCCCGCAGGATCTGCGCCTCGCTGCTGACCATGGTCAAGCCCTCGGCTGCCGGATCGGCTGACCCGGGTCGTTCGGGTGCGGCGTCAACGGGGTGACCGTCTCACGCCGCCAGGCGCGCAACGGCATCGACGCGAGGACCCTCTCCAACTCGTCGGCGTCGGCGGCCTCGAAGAGCCCCCACGTACGCCACTCCCCCGGCGCCAGCGGCGGCCGCCACAGCCGCAGGAGGCTGCCCTGCGCCGTCAGCTCGGCCGAACGTGCCGCCTCGCGCGTGCGCATGTCGGCGACCCCGTCCTCGGACGTGCCGTCGGGAACTGTCGTCACCATGTCCACCAGAAACTCCACGGGCCCATCCTCCGACCGCCGGCCCGGGAGTACGACGGGAACCCGCTTCTTGGTGGCGGTCGTCTCCCCGCGGGCCGCCGTTCGCCACCGCCGGAAAGGGCCGGGCTCCGCCCCACACGTCCTGCCGAACGCGGTGCCGGAGAGCGCCGGGCGGTCCGCACATCCCGGCGACACGCTGGCCGGAAGAGGGCGGGGCGGCCCGCACATCCGGGACGCGTGCCGCCGTCGTCACCCGGCGAGGTCGGGTGCCGGGTCGCGCAGCCGGATCCGCACCGCCCGGGCCGCGACCACCGCCGCGACCAGCACCGCGTGCCGTGGCTCCGGCACGTCGAGCAGCCGCTCGGCGCGCAGCGGCACGAGCGGGGCCAACCGTCGGTCGGCCAGCACCGTGTCCACGGCCCGCCGGTCACCGCCGCAGACGAGCGCCGTCAGCCGTGCCGCCTCCGGCAACAGCAGGCGTACGGCCAGGTCCGCCGCGTCACCCAGCGCCGCCTTGGCCTGATTGTCGCGCCGACGGGCGAACCGGTGCTGCGACCAACCTCCGGCGGCGGTGCGCCCCTGCACGTACCTGGTGTCCACCTTGGAGACCACGAGGTCGGGGCCCTGCGCCACACCGACCGCCACCGCGCCCTTGCGGGCCAGTAGCAGGCCGATCCGGTGCGGCGTGCCGGCGGCGGCCACGAAGGCGTCCACGTCCGCGCCGACCGGAGCGCCCGGTGGGGCGTACAGCTCGGCGGTGCTCCCGTCGGGGGCGGTGAGCAGCAGCCCGTACTCCCGTGCGGTGGTGGTGGGCGGGCCGTGCCGGTCGGCGAAGCCTTCGACCCAGCGGCCGACGCGGGCCGGGTCGACCTCGACCCACCGGCCGCCCCCGGCTGCGGGTCGACTGGTCACGGCCCCGACCGTACGCCACCGCCGCCCCGATCGGGCCGTCGGGCGGGTGCGGCTCAGCCCGGCAGCAGCGCCGCCACGGCGAGCGCGGCGATGAGCGCGCTGGAGACCAGGCCGGTGACCAGCCGGCCGCGCGGCCCGGTCAGGGCCCGACCGACAATCGTGCCGCCGCCGGCGATGAGCAGCTGCCAGCTCGCCGACGCCAGGAAGACGCCCGCCACGAAGAACGCGGCGGTCAGCCCGTCCGCGTCGACGGTGGCCCGGCGGCCCAGCACCAGCGCGGCGAAGTAGAGCACCGTCGTCGGGTTCAGCAGGGTCAGCCCGAGCAGCGCCGCGTAGGCCCGCCCCGGAGTGCTCAGGCCCTGCCCGGCGCGTGCCGCCGGCGGTCGGCGCGAGCGGTGGGCGGCCCAGGTCCGCCAGAGGCCGTGCGCGGCGAGACCCAGCAGGACCACGGCGGCCACCACCCGCAACGGACCGGCGGCCGGCGCGATGATCCCGGCCAGACCCGCGCCGCCGAGCGCGGCGACCGCCGCGTAGAGCCCGTCGGCCGTCGCCACCGCGAGCGCCGCGGCCGCCCCGACCCGGAACGAGGTACGGGCACTGAGCCCCAGGATGAGAATCGCGATCGCGCCAACGGGGATGGCGACGCCGTAGCCGGCCACCAGACCGGCGAGGAACGCCCCGCTCACGACGGCGGGCGGCGGATCGAAGCGACGGCCGGTGCGGTGCGCTGTCGACGCGCGGCAGTGGCCGCACGGACAGAAACCTGCATCGGGTACGCCTCAATCACCAGCGCATCCTGCGCGCCGAAGCCACGCCCCCGCCACCGATTTTTCCCACCCCGACACCCCCACCCCACCCCACCCCACGCCACGCCCCGCGTCACCGCCGGGAACGCGCAACGTCGGGGATGTTGCTGTCTCTGGGACTGGGGAGGCAGCACTCTCGCCGATGTTGTGCGGATCTTCGGCTCGGTCGGGGCCGAGATCGTGCTCGATCCTGGTTCTGGTGGCCTTACCACCGAAGCGCCGACACCACTACATCCAGGAAACTGCGTGATCTTGCCCTGCGGCGCGCCTGCTTCGACGTGAAACGGGTCGAGCGCGGCGCCCCTGGTGGGGCGTCGCGCTCGACGGGTGGAGCCGACCGGGGTCGGGTCAGACGTTGAAGCCGAGGGAACGGAGCTGGTCCCGACCCTCGTCAGTGATCTTGTCCGGGCCCCACGGCGGGAGCCACACCCAGTTGATCCGGATGTCGTTGACCAGGCCGCCGCCGGGGCCGGTGGTCAGGGCCTGCCGGGTCTGGTCCTCGATCACGTCGGTCAGCGGGCAGGCGGCGGACGTGAGCGTCATGTCCAGGGTGGCGACGTTCTCGTCGTCGACGTGCACCCCGTACACCAGGCCCAGGTCGACCACGTTGATGCCCAGCTCGGGGTCGACGACGTCCTTCATCGCCTCCTCGATGTCGGCGATCATGGCCTTGCTGACGCCGCCCGCCGAGGTGACGGCATCGCCGGCACCCGGAGTCGCAGCGCCGTCGGCCGCGGCAGCGTCGCCTGCGCCCGGCGCCGCAGCGCCGTCGGTAGCAGCGCCGTCGCCGGCAGCCGGCGTCGCGGCGGCGTTGGTCGTCGCGGCGGCGTTGGTCGTCTGGGCTCCGTCGGTCGTCACGGCGTCGGTCTGCGGCGCCGCGGTGGCGTCACCGGCCTCCGGCGTCGCCGCGGTAGCGGTGTTCTCGCTCATGCCGTCCCTCCGGTTCGCTTCGTGATGCCACCGGGCACCACAGTGCTGCTGGAACTCGCTCGCTGTCGCTCGCTCACGCCTTCACCTCCGGGCTCGCGCCCACGCCGGCGCGTGCCGCGGCGTCCTTGAACGCCATCCACGGCAGCAGCGCGCACTTGACCCGGGCGGGGTAGCGGGCGACGCCCGCGAAGGCCACCCCGTCACCGAGTACGTCCTCGTCCGGCGTGACCTGGCCACGGCCGGACATCAACTCGACGAACGCCTCGTGCACCTCGAATGCTTCCCCGGCGTCCCGACCGCGCAGCAGTTCGTGCAGGACGCTCGCCGACGCCTGGCTGATCGAGCAGCCCATGCCGTCGTACGAGATGTCGTGCAGCACGTCGCCGTCGGTGGCCACCCGGACGGTGACCTCGTCGCCGCAGGTCGGGTTGACGTGGTGCGCCTCCGCGACCCGGTCGGTCGCGTCGTCGGCGTCGCGCAGGCCACGGCCGTGCGGATGCTTGTAGTGGTCCAGGATGATCTCCTGGTAGAGCTGGTCGAGTTGCACCATCAGTCGAACACCTTCCGCACCTGCTCCAGACCGCCCACCAGAGCGTCGATCTCCTCGGTGGTGGTGTAGAGGTAGAACGAGGCCCGGGTCATCGCCGGGACGCCGAACCGGCTGCACACCGGCTTGGCGCAGTGGTGGCCCACGCGCACCTGCACACCGAGCGAGTCGAGCACCTGGCCCACGTCGTGCGGGTGCACGTCACCCAGCGCGAACGAGATGGTGCCGCCCCGGCCGATCGGTACGGTCGGGCCGAAGATCCGCAGGTCCGGCACCGTGCCGAGGGCGTCCAGCGCGTACGCCGTCAGCTCCTTCTCGTGCCACTGGATGGCAGGCATTCCGATGCCGGTGAGGTAGTCCACCGCCGCGCCGAGCGCGACCGCCTCGGCGATCGGCGGGGTGCCCGCCTCGAAGCGGGCCGGCGGCGCGGCGAACGTCGAGCGGGCCATGGTGACCGTCTCGATCATCGAACCGCCGCCGAACACCGGCGGCATGGCCGCCAGCAGCTCGCCCCGGCCCCAGAGCACGCCGATGCCGGTCGGGCCGCACATCTTGTGCCCGGTGAAGACGATGTAGTCCGCGTCCAGGTCGACCACGTCGATGGGCAGGTGCGGCACCGACTGCGAGCAGTCCAGCAGCAGCAGCGCGCCCACCTCGCGGACCCGGGCGGTGATGCGGGAGGTCGCGTTGACGGTGCCGAGGATGTTGGACATGTGCACCAACGAGACGATCTTCGTCCGTTCGGTGATCAGGTCCTCCAGGCCGGACTCGTCCAGCCGGCCCTGCTCGGTGACTCCGAACCAGCGCAGGGTCGCGCCGGTGCGCTCGCAGAGCAGCTGCCACGGAACGATGTTGGAGTGGTGCTCCATCTCGGAGATCACCACCTCGTCGCCCGGCCCCAGCCGGAACCGCGGGTCACCGTCCGCGCGCAGCGAGGCGTTCGAGAAGGCGTACGCCACGATGTTGATCGCCTCGGTGGAGTTCTTGGTGAACACCACCTCGTCGACGCTCGGCGCGTTGATGAACGCGGCGATCTTCGCCCGCGCCCCCTCGTACGCCTCGGTGGCCTCGGTGCCCAACGTGTGCACCGAGCGCGACACGTTGGCGTTGTGCCGCGTGTAGTGCTCGTCGAGCACGTCGAGCACCTGACGCGGCTTGTGCGAGGTGTTGGCGCTGTCGAGGTAGACCAGCGGGTGCCCGTTGATCTCCCGATCGAGGATCGGGAAGTCGGCGCGCACCCGGGCCACGTCGAAACGCGGCACGTCGTCGTACTGCGGCATCCCTGACGGGATCGCGATGCTGGTCATCTCGGCAGCGCCTCTCCCGCTCAGGCCTTGGCCGTGCCGGCCCCGGCGGCGTACCGCTCGTAGCCCTCGGCCTCGAGCTTGTCGGCCAGCTCCGGGCCGCCCTGCTCGACGATCCGGCCGGCCACGAAGACGTGCACGAAGTCCGGCTTGATGTAGCGCAGGATCCGCGTGTAGTGGGTGATCAGCAGCACGCCGGTGTCGCCGGTGTCGCGGACCCGGTTGACGCCCTCGCTGACCACGCGCAGCGCGTCGACGTCGAGGCCGGAGTCGGTCTCGTCGAGGATCGCGATCTTCGGCTTGAGCAGCTCCAACTGGACGATCTCGTGCCGCTTCTTCTCACCGCCGGAGAAGCCCTCGTTGACGTTGCGCTGGGCGAACGCCGGGTCCATCTGCAGGCGCTCCATGGCGCCCCGCAGCTCGCCGCCCCAGGTGCGCAGCTTCGGCGCCTCGCCGTCGATGGCGGTCTTCGCGGTGCGCAGGAAGTTCGCCACCGAGACGCCGGGCACCTCGACCGGGTACTGCATGGCGAGGAAGAGGCCGGCGCGGGCGCGCTCGTCGACGGTCATGGCCAGCACGTCCTCGCCGTCGAGGGTCACCGTGCCGCCGGTGATCTCGTACTTGGGGTGGCCGGCGATCGAGTACGCCAGGGTGGACTTGCCGGACCCGTTCGGGCCCATGATCGCGTGGGTCTCACCCGACTTCACGGTCAGGTCGACGCCGGCCAGGATCGGCTTGAGCTCACCCTCGGGCAGCTTGACCGACACCTTCAGGTCGCGGATCTCCAGGGTGCTCATTATCGGGTCACTCCATTACTCGGCGTCAGGCTGAGGTAGATGTCGCCGTCGCGGACTTCGACGGGGTAGACGGGTACGGGTTCGGTGGCGGGCAGGCCGCTCGGCGCGCCGGTGCGCAGGTCGAAGCGCGAGCCGTGCAGCCAGCACTCGAGGGTGCAGCCGTCGACCTCACCCTCGGAGAGGGCGACCGCGGCGTGCGAGCACTCGTCGTAGGCGGCGTAGAACTCGCCGTCCTCGCCGTGCACCAGGGCGATCGGGGTGCCGTCGACGTCCGCGCTGATCGCGGTGCCCTTCGGCACGTCCTCGGTGGAGCAGATCCGGATCATCAGGCGCCGCTCCTCGCCAGGCGCGCCTCGATGGCGTCGCCGAGGCGCTCGCGCAGCTCCTCGACCGGGATCTTGTTGATCACCTCGGCGAAGAAGCCGCGGACCACCAGACGGCGGGCCTCACCCTCCGGGATGCCCCGGGCCATCAGGTAGAACAGCTGCTCGTCGTCGAAGCGGCCGGTCGCGCTGGCGTGGCCGGCGCCGGCGATCTCGCCGGTCTCGATCTCCAGATTGGGTACGGAGTCCGCCCGCGCGCCGTCGGTGAGCAGCAGGTTCCGGTTGATCTCGTACGTGTCGGTGCCTGTCGCCTCGGCGCGGATGAGCACGTCGCCCACCCAGACGGTGTGCGCGTCAGCGCCCTGCAGCGCGCCCCGGTAGCCGACGTAGCTGCGGCAGTCCGGCACGGAGTGGTCGACCAGCTGGCGGTGCTCCAGGTGCTGGCCGCCGTCGGCGAAGTAGACGCCGTACAGCTCGGCCTCGCCGCCCCGGCCCGTGTACTCCACGCTTGTGAACTGGCGCACCAGGTCACCGCCCAGGCTCACCTGCACGTGCGTCACCCGGGCGTCCCGACCGAGCTTGATCTTGAGGTGCTGCGCCTGCACCGCGTCCGACGCCCAGTCGGCGACGGTGACCAGGGTCAGCTTGGCCCCGTCGCCCACCGACACCTCGACGTTGTCGGCAAGGGTCGCCGAGCCGACGTGCTCCAGCACCAGCGTCAGCTCCGCGAATCGGCCCACGTCGACGAAGGTGTGCCCGAAGGCCAGACCCTCGCCGCCGTCGCCGACCACCCGCACGCTCACCGGCGCGCCCACCACGACATCGCTCGCCACCGAGAGCAGCAGCGCCTGCCCGGCGCCGCCGTACGCGAGCGCGCTGACCCGGTCGACCGGGGTGAGCACGCTGCCCACCCGCGGGTCGTCGGTGCCGATGCGCTCGATGGCCACGCCCTCGGGCAGCTCGCCGTACTCGTGCCGGACCGTGCCGGCGCCGGCCTGGGGCTCGCCGGCGAGGCCGCGCAGCCGCTTGAGCGGGGTGAAACGCCACTCCTCCTCCAGGCCGGTGAGGGCCGGGAAGTCGGCGACGTCGTACGAGCGCAGCGCCTGCGACTTGGTGCTGGGCGGCGCGGAAGCCTGGGTAGTCATGTCTTCCTTGGTCTGTCTGTTCCGTGGCGACGAGGGTGGGGCGGGGTGCGGGCGGGCCGAGGTTCCGGCCCGCCCCGCGGGAGCGGCGGCGTCAGCCGACCGCGCCCTCCATCTGAAGCTCGATCAGGCGGTTCAGCTCCAGGGCGTACTCCATCGGGAGCTCCTTGGCGATCGGCTCGATGAAGCCACGCACGATCATGGCCATCGCCTCGTCCTCGCTCAGGCCCCGGCTCATCAGGTAGAAGAGCTGGTCGTCGCTGATCTTGGAGACGGTCGCCTCGTGCCCCATCGACACGTCGTCCTCGCGGATGTCGACGTACGGGTAGGTGTCCGAGCGGGAGATCGTGTCGACAAGCAGCGCGTCGCACTTGACAGTGCTCCGGCTGTGGTGCGAACCCTCCAGCACCTGCACCAGACCCCGGTACGAGGTGCGGCCGCCGCCCCGGGCGATCGACTTGGAGATGATGGTCGAGGAGGTGTGCGGCGCGGCGTGCACCATCTTGGCGCCCGCGTCCTGGTGCTGGCCCTCGCCGGCCATCGCCACCGAGAGCACCTCGCCCTTGGCGTGCTCGCCGGTCATGTAGACCGCCGGGTACTTCATCGTCACCTTGGAGCCGATGTTGCCGTCGACCCACTCCATGGTCGCGCCCTCGTGGCAGACGGCGCGCTTGGTGACCAGGTTGTAGACGTTGTTCGACCAGTTCTGGATGGTCGTGTACCGGCAGCGCGCGTTCTTCTTGACGATGATCTCCACGACCGCGCTGTGCAGCGAGTCGGAGGAGTACAGAGGCGCGGTGCAGCCCTCGACGTAGTGCACGTACGCGCCCTCGTCGACGATGATCAGCGTCCGCTCGAACTGGCCCATGTTCTCCGTGTTGATCCGGAAGTAGGCCTGCAGCGGGATCTCCACGTGCACGCCCTTCGGCACGTAGATGAACGAGCCGCCGGACCACACGGAGGTGTTCAGGGCGGCGAACTTGTTGTCGCCGACCGGGAT
Source organism: Micromonospora lupini str. Lupac 08 (assembly GCF_000297395.2). Classification (GTDB taxonomy): domain Bacteria; phylum Actinomycetota; class Actinomycetes; order Mycobacteriales; family Micromonosporaceae; genus Micromonospora; species Micromonospora lupini. Next base: position 5,131,827 of record NZ_HF570108.1, read on the forward strand.
CACCGTGCCGAAGTACTCCTTGAAGACGTCCTCGTGCTCGCGCAGCGCGGTGTCGGTGTCCAGGAAGAGAACGCCCTGCTCCTCAAGGTCCTCACGGATCTTGTGGTAGACGACCTCGGACTCGTACTGCGCCGCGACACCGGCGACCAGACGCTGCTTCTCCGCCTCCGGGATGCCCAGCCGGTCGTAGGTGTTCTTGATGTCCTCGGGCAGGTCCTCCCAGCTGGTGGCCTGCTTCTCGGTGGACCGCACGAAGTACTTGATGTTGTCGAAGTCGATGCCGGTGAGGTCCGCGCCCCAGGCCGGCATCGGCTTGCGGCCGAACAGCCGCAGGCCCTTCAGGCGCAGGTCGAGCATCCAGGCCGGCTCGTTCTTCTTGGCCGAGATGTCCCGCACCACCGCCTCGTTGATGCCGCGCTGGGCGACCGCCCCGGCGGCGTCCGGGTCGGACCAGCCGTACTCGTAGCGACCCAGGGCGGCGAGCTGCTCTTCCTGGGTCAGGGGCTGGACGATCTGCTCGGTCATCTATCTGTCCTCACAGTGGTGACGGGATTACCGGATTGGGCGCGGCCCGGCTGGGTCGGGATGTGCGTGGTGCACACCCCGTCGCCGTGCGCGATGGTGGCCAGGCGCTGTACGTGGGTGCCGACCAGACGGGAGATCACCGCGGTCTCGGCCTCGCACAGCTGGGGAAACTCGGCGGCCACGTGCGCCACCGGGCAGTGGTGCTGGCAGAGCTGGCCGCCGGAGGCGATCGTGGTCGCGTTGGCAGCGTAACCCTCGGCGGTGAGCGCTCCGGCGAGTGCCTCGGCCCGCGCGAGCGGCTCGTCGCCGGCGTCCTCCATGGCGGCGCGGCAGCGCGACTCCAGCGCGGACACCTGCTCGGCGGCGAACGCCTCGACCGCGTCCGGACCACCGCTGCGGGCGATCCAGCGCAGCGCGGCGGTGGCCATGTTGTCGTAGTGGTGTGTGCCACAGCGGACGCGGGCCGCCTCGGTCAGCACGAAGACCTTGGCCGGACGTCCCCGACCGCGGCTGCCCTGCACCGTCTGCTCGCGGGCGACGACGTCACCGTCGGCGAGCATCGCGTCCAGGTGCCGGCGGATCGCCGCCGGGCTCAGGCCGAGCGCCAGGCCGAGCTGCGCGGCGGTGGTCGCGCCCCGCTCCAGCAGCAGCTGGGTGACGCGGTCCCGGGTCGAGGTTTCGGTGGCGGCGCCGCCGAGGGTCGGCGACGGGGCCCCGACGAGGGCGGACGCGGACGCGCCGACGGCCGGGACAGCCGTCGGCTGGTGCCCGGAGAGCGCCGCCGCGTTTTTCACAACGCCAACGTTACGTAATTACCTCAACGGCCGCAAACCCGGGCCCCGGTGATCCGAACCACCGACCCGACGGAGTCGGACGAACCTCGATCACTACGGTGCGTAGGATTTGTGCCGTGAACCGCATCGTCCGCCCGGTCTCCGGCACCCTGCTGCGCCGCCTCGCGCTCGCCTCGATCATCGCGAACGTCGGCATCGTCGTCACCGGCGGGGCGGTCCGGTTGACCGCGTCGGGCCTCGGCTGCCCCACCTGGCCCCGGTGCACCGACGACTCGTACGTCACCACCCCCGAGATGGGCGTGTACGGGGTGATCGAGTTCAGCAACCGGCTGCTGACCTTCGCGGTGGGCCTGATCGCGCTGGCCACCGTGCTGGCCGTGCTGGCACACCGGCCACGCCGCCGCGGGCTGCTGACCCTCGCCGTCGCCGACTTCCTGGGCATTCCCGCCCAGGCGGTGATCGGTGGCATCACGGTGCTCACCAACCTCAACCCGTGGGTGGTCGGGTTGCACTTCCTCGCCTCGATGGCGGTGATCGCCGCCGCGTACGCCCTCTGGCGGCGGGCCGGCGAGCCGGACGCTCCGACGGTCGCCGTGGTGCCCAGTCCCCTGCGCGCGCTGGCCCGGGTCACCACCGGCGTCGCCGTGGCGGTGCTGGTCGTCGGCACCTGGGTCACCGGCAGCGGCCCGCACGCCGGGGACCACGGCGCGGCCCGCAACGGGCTCGACCCGGAGTCGATCTCCCAGGTGCACGCGGACGTCGTCTTCCTGCTCATCGGCCTGTCGGTGGCGTTGATCTTCGCGTTCCGCGCGGTCGGCGCGGCCCGGGCCACCCGGGCCGCCGTCGTCCTGCTCGCGGTGGAGCTGGGTCAGGGGCTCATCGGCTTCGTGCAGTACTTCACCCACGTACCGGCGATCCTGGTCGGCGCGCACATGCTCGGCTCCTGCCTGGTGCTGCTCGCCGCGCTGTCGGTGCAGTGGTCGACACGCGAACGCCGCCCGGTCACCGCACCGACCGCCCCGGCCACCCGGGTCGAGACCGAAGCCGTCCCGGTCACCGCCTGACGCCCCGCGCGGGCCACCTGGTGGCGTGATCGACTCGGCTTCCTGGAAGCCGGTCGGACGGACGGGCCCGGACACCGCGCCTTCAAGGACGCCGAGTCGATCACACCGGCCGGACTCACACGAGGCGGGCCAGGTGGGTGGCGATCGCGGTGGCCAGGCGGTCGGGGGCGCCGTCGGCGTACCCGATGAAGAGCGACGGCTCGGTCAGCTCCAGTTCGACCAGGACCGGGTCGCCGTCCGGGCCGGGGATCAGGTCGACCCGGGCGTAGAGCAGTTGACGCGTGCCGCCGGGCACCGCGGCGAGGGTCTTCTCCGCCACCGCGAGCTGTTCGGGTCGGGCGGTACGGGAGGTGATCTCCTCGGCCTTGTAGAGGCCGTCCGGGCCGAGATCCGGGCCGGTAAGCATCGGGCCCTTGCGGATGGCGTGGCTGTACGCGAGCCCGTCCGGGCCGGCCAGGAAGAGCAGTGCGGTCTCCCCCTCGTTGTCGACGGCGCTCAGGTACGGCTGGACCATTGTCGTCCGGCCGGCCTCGGAGAGCCGGCGTACGTGCGCGGCGGCCAGGTCGCGGTGCTCCGGGTCGGCCAGGTCGTACCGGCCGGTGTCCTGACTGCCGGCGCTGACCGAGGGCTTGAGCACGTACTCGCCCGTCTCGGCGGGGGGCGACCAGGTCTCGCCCGGCTCGACCCAGGACGTCGGCACCGTCGGCACCCCTGCGGCGCTCAGCTCGGCCAGGTAGCGCTTGTCGGTGTTCCACCGCACCACGTCGGCCGGGTTGACCAGAGTTGGGACGGTTGCCGCCCAGGCGACGAACTCGTCGCGGCGCAGGGCGTAGTCCCACGGTGAGCGGAGCACGACGAGGTCGTACGAGGACCAGTCGACGTCCGGGTCGTCCCAGACGGCCGCCTCGACGGCGATCCCCCGGGCGGTGAGCGGGTGGAGGACGAGGCGGTCGTCGGGGTCGAGCTCGACCAGCTCGGTGCAGGTGACGAGAGCGACCCGGGGTTCCCCCCGGGTCGACTGGTGGTGGTCGGTCAATTCAGCTGTCTATCTCAACGGGCCATCGTGCGCCGGGCCATCGACCGCCAGAGGTCGTTGCTCGGTCGCATCTGGTCCATCAGTTCACGCTCCCAGGCGTTCTCGACGGTGACTCCCGCCTTGGCGCACGCCTCCCGAGCGGTGACGGTGTCCTCGGCGAACTGGTCGCCCCACTCACCGTCGGTGCCCACCAGGACGATCCGTGCGCCTCGCTTACCGACGTACTCGATGACGGCCTTCGCGCCGCCGTGCTCGGCGGCGAACGACTTGAGGCCCGCGACCAGGCCGTGCGGGGCCTGCTCGCCGGCGGTCTGCTCGGCCGTCAGCGTCGTATCGGAACCATCTGCCATGACGCGAAGCCTAAGCAGAGTTGCACTCGCGCGGGCGAGAACCATGAACCTTTTGTGATGCCAATTACCTACAGGTTTAAGGAAGACCATGGCCTTCCTGCCCGGTTATATCTGGACTTTCCCGTACTAACTACTCGGTCAAATCCGGTTCAGTCTCCGCGACTTGAGTCGATCCGACTCATGCCGAAAGTTACTCTGATGTGACGTTAAACCCGGACAACTCATCCATGAGCGTGATTAGCCGGCCGATTTACACCGGAGATGCGCGGGAATCCCGCGACGCGCGTCAGATCAGCGCGTCGAGCGCGACGGCGACGAAGACGATCGTCAGGTACGTCGTCGACCAGTGGAACAGCCGCATCGGCTTGACCGCCTCGCCGCGCGTCGCCCGCCGGCAGAGCCGGTGCGCCTCGACGATGAAGATGGCGCCCACCACCAGGGTCGGCACCCCGTAGATCGCGCTGAGGCCCAGCGGCCAGACCGCGAGGGAGGTGAGCACGGTGAGCCACGCGAAGATCAGGATCTCGGCGTTCACCCGGCGGGTGGAGGCCACCACGGGCAGCATCGGGATGCCGGCGCGGGCGTAGTCGTCCTTGTACTTCATCGCGAGGGGGTAGAAGTGCGGCATCTGCCAGAAGAAGACCACCGCGAACAGCCCCCAGGCCGCCGGGGCCAGCCCGCCGGTCACCGCCGCCCACCCGATCAGCACCGGAGCGGCCCCGCAGGCGCCACCCCAGAACGTGTTCGTCGGGGTGGAGCGCTTGAGCCACAGCGTGTAGACGACGTCGTAGTAGACGATCGCGGCCAGGGTCAGCCCGGCGGCGAGCAGGTTGGTGAACGCCGCCATCAGGACGATCGAGATCGCCGCGAGCACCAGCCCGAAGACGAGCGCGCTGCGCGGCGACACCGTGTGCGCCGGCAGCGGACGACGCTTGGTCCGCCGCATCAACTGGTCGATGTCCCGGTCGATGTAGCAGTTGAGCACGCTCGCCGCTCCCGCGGCGAGCGAGCCACCGACGAGCACCACGGCCATCAGCCACAGCGACGGCAGTCCCCCGTCGGCGAGCATCATCGCCGGGACGGTGGTGACCAGCAGCAGCTCGACGATGCGCGGCTTGGTCAACGCCACGTACGCCGAAATGATCGCGCGCACGTCCCGCCGCGCCACCGGACCCTCGGCAGCCCGCGCCGAGGGCTGCCCGGCGGGGTTGCTCGCGGGGCGCTCGGTGATCATGCTCACGGATTGCCACCTTCCGGCATCGGCACGGGGAGATCGAGTCGGCGGGGCCCGCTCGGGGACCGCACACCGACCCACACACTACGCGTTGTCGTTTTGGCTGCCCGGCCGACCCGACAACGGTGCGGGCCGTCACACCACCGGGTTGAACGACTGGGCGCAGAGTCACGTACCGCACACCATGCGGAGATCCCCGGGCGGACGTTTAGTCGCGCTCGATAGGGTCATCAGTGAGGGTTCCGCCCATCTGCCGAGGAGCACAACCATCGTGGCTGCCAACCGACCCGAGCACTCCGAACTCAACTGGTCCGACCTCGATCGCCGGGCTGTCGACACCGTCCGCGTCCTGGCCATGGATGCCGTCGAGAAATCCGGCAACGGCCACCCGGGCACCGCGATGAGCCTGGCGCCCGCGGCCTACCTTCTCTTCAACCGGGTCATGCGGCACAACCCGGCCGACCCGAACTGGCCCGGTCGGGACCGGTTCGTGCTCTCCGCCGGGCACTCCAGCCTGACCCTCTACATCCAGCTCTTCCTGTCCGGCTACCCGCTGAGCCTGGACGACCTGAAGTCGCTGCGGCAGTGGGGCTCGATGACCCCGGGTCACCCCGAGCACGGCCACACGCCCGGCGTGGAGACCACCACCGGCCCGCTCGGGCAGGGTCTGGGCAACGCGGTCGGCATGGCGATGGCGGCCCGTCGCGAGCGCGGCCTGTTCGACCCGGAGGCCGAGCCGGGCGCGTCGGTCTTCGACCACAACATCTGGTGCATCGTCTCCGACGGCGACATCGAGGAGGGCATCAGCCACGAGGCCAGCGCCCTCGCCGGGCACCAGCAGCTGGGCAACCTCACGGTGGTCTACGACGACAACGAGATCTCCATCGAGGACGACACCCGCATCGCCAAGAGCGAGGACGTCGCAGCCCGCTACGAGGCGTACGGCTGGCACGTGCAGACCGTCGACTGGCGTCTCGGTGACGCCGACCAGGGTGACTACCACGAGGACGCCGAGGCGCTGTACCGCGCGCTGGTCGCCGCCAAGGCGGAGACCGCCCGTCCCTCCTTCATCGCGCTGCGCACCATCATCGGCTGGCCCGCGCCTAACAAGCAGAACACCGGCAAGATCCACGGCTCGGCGCTCGGCGCCGACGAGGTGAAGGCCACCAAGCGGATCCTCGACTTCGACCCGGAGCAGACCTTCCAGGTCGACGAGGAGGTGCTCGCGCACGCCCGCAACGTGATGGGCCGCGGCTCCGACGCCGAGCAGCAGTGGACGAGCGCGTTCGACGCCTGGAAGAAGGCCAACCCGGAGCGCACCGCCCTCTACGAGCGGATGGCCGGCCGGGTGCTGCCGGACGGCTGGACCGACGCGCTGCCGGTCTTCCCCGCCGACGCCAAGGGTGTGGCCACCCGCGCCGCGTCCGGCAAGGTGCTGGAGGCGCTCGCGCCGGTGCTGCCGGAGCTGTGGGGCGGCTCGGCCGACCTGGCCGAGAGCAACAACACCACGATGAAGGGCGAGCCGTCGTTCATCCCGGCCTCGCACGCCACCAAGGACTTCCCCGGCCACGAGTACGGCCGCACCCTGCACTTCGGCATCCGTGAGCACGCGATGGGCGCGGTCCTCAACGGCATCGCGCTGCACGGGGGCACCCGCCCGTACGGCGGCACGTTCCTGGTCTTCAGCGACTACATGCGCCCGTCGGTGCGGCTGGCCGCGTTGATGAAGCTTCCGGTGACGTACGTCTGGACGCACGACTCGATCGGCCTGGGCGAGGACGGCCCGACCCACCAGCCGGTGGAGCACCTGACCGCGCTGCGCGCCATCCCGGGCCTGGACGTGGTCCGCCCGGCGGACGCCAACGAGACGGCGTGGGCCTGGCGGCAGGCGCTTGTGCACACCGACCGGCCGACCGCGCTGGCGCTGAGCCGCCAGCCGCTGCCGACCCTGGACCGGGACGTCCTGGGTGGCGCGGACGGGGTGGCCAACGGCGGCTACGTGCTGGCCGAGGCGTCAAACGGCAAGCCCCAGGTGATCATCATCGGGACCGGCTCCGAGGTGCAGCTCTGCCTGACCGCCCGGGAGCGGCTGGAGGCCGACGGCACCCCGACCCGCGTCGTCTCGATGCCCTGCCAGGAGTGGTTCTACGAGCAGGATGAGGCTTACCGGGAGTCGGTGCTCCCGCGCGGGGTAAAGGCACGGGTGAGCGTGGAGGCCGGGATCGCCATGTCCTGGCGCGGCATCGTCGGTGACCTCGGCGAGAGCGTCAGCCTGGAGCACTACGGGGCGAGCGCCCCGCACACCGTGCTCTTCGAGCAGTTCGGGTTCACCCCCGACCGGATCGTGGCGGCGGCACACGCCTCGCTGGCCCGGGTGGGCGACATCACCGGTTTCACGACCGGCAACTGAGGGAGCGTGGACGGCATGACGGACAAGCTGAATGAGCTCACCGCCGCGGGTGTGGCGGTATGGCTCGATGATCTTTCCCGGGTACGTTTGAGCTCCGGCGGGCTGGACCAGCTCCGCCGTGAGAAGCACGTCGCCGGCGTCACCACCAACCCGACGATCTTCGCCAAGGCGTTGAGCGACGCCGACGAGTACAACTGGCAGCTGCACGACCTCGCCACCCGTGGCGTGGACGTGGAAGAGGCCGTCCGGATGCTCACCACGTACGACGTGCGGTGGGCCTGTGACGTGATGCGCCCGTCGTACGACGGCAGCGAGGGCGTCGACGGCCGGGTCTCCATCGAGGTGGACCCGCGCAGCGCACACGACGCGGACAAGACCGTGGCCGAGGCCAAGGCCCTGTGGTGGCTTGTCGACCGGCCCAACCTCTACATCAAGATCCCGGCCACCGAGGAGGGCCTGTCGGCGATCACCGACACCCTCGCGGAGGGGATCAGCGTCAACGTGACGCTGATCTTCGGCCTGGACCGCTACTCGGCGGTCATGGAGGCGTTCCTCGCCGGCCTCGAGCAGGCCAAGGCCAACGGTCACGACCTGTCGAAGATCGGCTCGGTGGCGTCCTTCTTCGTCTCCCGCGTCGACTCCGAGGTCGACAAGCGCCTCGAGAAGATCGGCTCCGAGCAGGCCAAGGCCCTGAAGGGCAAGGCCGCCGTCGCCAACGCCCAGCTGGCGTACGAGCGCTACACCGAGGTGTTCTCCTCCGACCGCTGGAAGGCGCTCGCCGCCGCCGGCGCGCACCCGCAGCGGCCGCTGTGGGCCTCCACCTCGACCAAGAACCCGGACTACCGGGACGTGATCTACGTCGAGGAGCTGATCGCGCCCGGCACGGTCAACACCATGCCGGAGGCGGTCATCCACGCGTACGCCGATCATGGCGAGACCCGCGGCGACACCATCACCGGCGCCTACGACGCGGCCCGCACGGTCTTCGCGGACCTGGAGTCGGTCGGGGTCGACATGGACGACGTGATCGCCACCCTGGAGCGCGAGGGCGTGGAGAAGTTCGAGGCGAGCTGGCAGGAGCTGCTCGACGGCGTCCGCAAGTCGCTGGAGGCCGCTGCCAGCGGTAAGGGCGCGCCGAACAAGGCCGCCAAGGGCAACGCCAAGGGCGCCGAGAAGGCCGGTGGGGCATGAGCGAGCAGAGCGAGCGAATCAGCAGGCTCAGCGCGAAGGTGCCTCATGGCGGCACGCAGCGAAGCGGAGTGACGGCATGAGCGACCTTCTTGCAGGGCCGGTGGAGGCCGCCGCCGGCCTCGCCGTGTACGGCGCGGACGCGGTCGACAAGTCCGCGCCCGCCTCGACCCGGGAGGCGCTGGTCAAGGCCGGCGTCCCCGGCAAGCTGGCCGCCAAGGACGCCGGCCTGTGGGGTCCGGACGCCGAGGCCGAGGCGAAGATCCGGCTCGGTTGGGTGGACACCCACCGGCGCAGCCGGGAACTGCTGGCGCAGTTGGCCGAGCTGAAGGCCGAGCTGGCCGACCTGGACCACGTGGTGCTCGCCGGCATGGGCGGCTCGTCGCTCGCCCCCGAGGTGATCACGCGGACCCTGGGCCGGCCGCTGACCGTGCTGGACACCACCGACCCGGGCCAGGTCCGGGCGGCCCTCGGTGACCGGCTGGAGCGCACCGTGGTGGTGGTCGCCAGCAAGTCCGGCTCGACGGTGGAGACCGACAGCCACCGTCGCGCCTACTGGCAGGCGTTCCTGGACGCCGGGATGACCGAGGCGGAGGCCGGCCGGCACTTCGTCATCGTCACCGACCCGGGTTCGCCACTGGAGACGACCGCGACCGAGATGGGCGCGTTCACCGTGCTCGCCGACCCGAACGTGGGCGGCCGGTACTCGGCGCTCACCGCGTTCGGGCTGGTGCCCTCGGCGCTGGCCGGCGTCGAGGTCGCCGAGCTGCTCGACCAGGCCGACGCGCTGGCCGAGTCGCTCGCCGGAGACAGCGACAACCCGGCGCTGGCGCTGGGCGCCGCGCTGGGCGCCGCGGCCACGCTGGCCCGCGACAAGGTCGCCCTGGTGTCCGACGGCACCGGCATCGACGGCCTGGGCGACTGGGCCGAGCAGTTGATCGCCGAGTCGACAGGCAAGGCCGGGGTGGGCATCCTGCCCGTCGTGGTCGAGTCTCCGCAGAGCCCCGGCGCCACCGGACCGGACGTGTTGACCGTCAGCTACGGCGGCGCGCTCGCCGCCGGTGACGTTCCGGGCGGCGGCGCCGACCCGGACGTGGCAGTCAACGGCCCGCTCGGCGCGCAGTTCCTGGCCTGGGAGTACGCGACGGCGGTGGCCGGCGTGGTGCTCGGCATCGACCCGTTCAACCAGCCGAACGTCACCGAGTCCAAGGAGAACACCAACAAGATCCTGGCCTCGGGCCTGCCGGCGGAGACGCCGTCGTTCACCGAGGGCGCGATCGAGGTGTACGCGCCGCAGGGCGCACCCGGTAACCTGGCGGGCGTGCTGCGCTGGCTGCTCGACGGCCTCGGCGACGACGGTTACCTCGCGGTGATGGCGTACCTGGACCGCTTCTCCGACGCCGACGCGGCCCGGCTGCGGCCGCTGCTGGCCGGTGCGTCCGGTCGCCCGGTCACCTTCGGCTGGGGGCCACGGTTCCTGCACTCCACCGGCCAGTACCACAAGGGCGGCCCACAGGTGGGCAGCTACCTGCAGGTGACCGGCGCGGTCACCGAGGACCTGGCGGTGCCGGGCAAGCCGTACACCTTCGGTGAGCTGCAGGCGGCACAGGCCGCCGGCGACCGGCAGGCCCTCGCGGGTCGGGAGCGACCGCTGCTGCGGTTGCACCTGACCGACCGGGCAGCCGGCGTCGCCCAACTACTCGACGCGGCCGGTGAGCTGCGGGCGTGAGGATGGACGCTGTGACAGAAGCGGAGCGAGGAGGCGGTTCGGTGAACCCGCTGCGCGACCCGCAGGACCGCCGGTTGCCCCGGATTCCCGAGCCGTGCGCTCTGGTGATCTTCGGGGTGACCGGCGACCTGGCCCGCAAGAAGCTGCTCCCCGCGGTCTACGACCTGGCGAACCGGGGGCTGCTGCCGCCCGGTTTCGTGGTGCTCGGCTTCGCCCGCCGCGACTGGGGTGACGGCGACTTCGAGACCCTCGCGTGCGAGGCGGCCCGCAAGCACGCCCGCACCCCGTGGCGGGACGAGGTCTGGGCACGGTTGGCCGGCAACATCAAGTTCGTCGGCGGGTCGTTCGACGACGACGCGGCGTTCGACCAGCTCGCCTCGACGCTCGACGATCTGCGGCAGACCCACGGCATCGCCGGCAACGCGGCGTTCTACTTCTCCATCCCCCCGGCCGCGTTCCCCGTCGTGCTCAAGCAACTGGCCCGCACGGGGATGGCCGACAACGAGAAGTCCGGCGGCTGGCGCCGGGTGGTGGTGGAGAAGCCGTTCGGAAACGACCTGCCGTCGGCGAAGGCGCTCAACGACCTCGTCGACGACGTGTTCACCCGCGAGGACGTCTTCCGGATCGACCACTACCTGGGCAAGGAGACCGTCCAGAACATCCTGGCGCTGCGGTTCGCCAACAACCTGTTCGAACCGCTGTGGAACTCGAAGTACGTCGACTCGGTGCAGATCACCATGGCCGAGGACGTCGGCATCGGCAGTCGCGCCGGCTTCTACGACACCGTCGGCACCGCCCGCGACGTGCTCCAGAACCACCTGCTCCAGCTCCTGGCCCTGGTGGCGATGGAGGAGCCGACAAGCTTCGACGCCGACGAGATCCGCGCCGAGAAGCTGAAGGTGCTCAAGGCGATCACCCTGCCGAAGGACGTGGCCCGCGACACCGTCCGCGGCCAGTACCTGCCCGGCTGGGTGGGCGGCGAGCGCGCGGTCGGCTACCGCGAGGAGCGGGACGTCCCCGCCGACTCCACCACGGAGACGTACGTGGCGGTGCGGCTGGGCATCCAGAACCGGCGCTGGGCCGAGGTGCCGTTCTACATCCGGGCCGGCAAGCGGCTGCCCCGGCGGGTCACCGAGGTCGCCATCATGTTCAAGAAGGCGCCGCACCTGCCGTTCAACGACGCCGACATGGAGTCGCTGGGCAACAACCAGCTCGTCATCCGGGTGCAGCCGGACGAGGGCGTGGTGCTCAAGTTCGGCTCGAAGGTGCCGGGCACCACCATGGAGGTCCGCGACATCGCGATGGACTTCCAGTACGGCGAGGCGTTCACGGAGTCCAGCCCGGAGGCGTACGAGCGGCTGGTGCTGGACGTGCTGATCGGGGACCGCACCCTGTTCCCCGACGCGGCCGAGGTCGAGCAGAGCTGGCAGGTGATCGACCCGCTGGAGCACGCCTGGGAGGGCACCACGCCGGAGCCGTACCGCGCCGGCGAGTGGGGGCCACGGGCGGCCGACGAGATGCTGGCCCGCGAGGGCCGCGCTTGGAGAAGAGCATGATCGGGCTGTGGGACACCACCGGCAACGAGGTGGTCAAGGCGCTCGCCGCCGAGCGGCGCAGCGCCGGTGGTGTGGCCAGCGGCATGGCGCTCACCCTCATCGTGGTGGTGGACGAGAAGCGGGTCCGGGAGGCGGAGGCGGCGGCGACCATCGCCGCCGCCGCCCACCCGTGCCGGCTGGTGGTGGTGGTCCGCTCCGAGATCGAGCGGGACCGCAACCGGTTGGACGCGGAGATCGTGGTCGGAGGCCGGCTCGGCCCCTGCGAGGCGGTCGTCACCCGGATGTACGGGCGGCTCGCCCTGCACGCCGAGTCGGTGGTGATGCCGCTGCTGGTGCCGGACGTGCCGGTGGTCACCTGGTGGCACGGCGAGCCGCCGGCGGAGATCGCCACCGACTTCCTCGGGGTGGTCGCCGACCGCAGGATCACCGACTCGGCGCAGGCCGCCGACCCGGTGGAGGCGCTGCGGCAGCGTGCCCGCGACTACGCCCCGGGCGACACGGACCTGGCGTGGACCCGGATCACCCCGTGGCGCACCCTGGTCGCGGGGGCGTTCGACACCGCCAGCGAGCAGGTCGTCGAGGCGACAGTCGTCGCGCCGCCCAGCGACCCGACGGCGGCGCTGATGGTCGGTTGGCTGTCCAGCCGGCTCGGCATCACCCCGCACCGGGTGGACACCGACGAGTTCCCCCGGATGCGGGAGGTGCGGCTCAGCTGCGCCAACGGCGACCAACTGACGCTGACCCGCGAGGACAGCATGGCGGTGTTCCGACGTACCGGCCAGGACGACCGGGCCCTGCCGCTGGTCCGTCGGCCGCTCGGCGACGAGCTGGCCGAAGAGCTGCGTCGACTGGACGCCGACCAGGTGTACGCGGAGGCGCTCGGCGCGACCGCCGGGCTGCGGGGCCTGGAGCAGCGCCCCCCGCAGCGGGTGCACGTCTGGAAGGATCCGGCCACGGCCCAACGCGCCGAGGCCGGGGTCACCGCGCACACCGGCACGAGCGGCGAGAGCTGAGCAGCACCACACCCGAGGGCCGGGACGCCACGTCCCGGCCCTCACCGCCGCCCCGGACGTGGCGTCCGGGCACGACGCGACAGCGACCGCCCAGCGGTCGGGAAGGCACAACCCATGAGTGAGGCGAGTGTCGCCGTCCACGCCGACGCCGACCTGCTGGCGCAGGCAGTGGCGGTCCGGTTGCTGGTGAAGTTGCTCGACGCCCAGGCCGATCGGGGCGAGGCCGCGATGGTGCTCACCGGTGGGCGGATCGCCGCGGCCGTCTACCGGGCGGTGGCGCAGTTGCCGGCCCGCGACGCGGTGGACTGGTCCCGCGTCGACGTGTGGTGGGGTGACGAGCGGTTCCTGCCCGCCGGCGACCCGGAGCGCAACGAGACCCAGGCCCGTGCCGCCCTGCTGGACGTGGTGCCGCTGGACCCGGCCCGGGTGCATCCCATGCCGGCCTCCGACGGCCCGGCCGGCAACGACCCCGAGGCCGCCGCGGCCGCGTACGCCGACGAGTTGGCTCGCGCCGCCCGACCCGGGCACGCCACGTTGCCGCACTTCGACGTGCTGATGCTGGGCGTCGGCGAGGACGGGCACGTGGCGTCGATCTTCCCCGAGCACCCGGTGCACTACGACACCCGCCCGTGCAGCGCGGTGCGGGGCAGCCCGAAGCCGCCGGCCGTGCGAACCACCCTCACCCTGCCGACGATCAACACCGCCGAGGAGGTCTGGCTGGTGGCCGGCGGCGCGGACAAGGCGCGTGCGGTGGGCATGGCGCTGGCCGGTGCCGGACCGGTGCAGCTGCCGGCCGCCGGGGTGCACGGCGTGGACCGCACCCGCTGGCTGCTGGACCGCGCGGCGGCCGCCGACGTGCCCGCCCGGCTGCGTAGCCTGCGCTGAGCGACGGGAGGGGCCCCTGCCCGGGGCCCCTCCCTAACTCTCGCCCCGGCGGCGGCGCAGCGCGGCGAGCGCCTCCGCCAGCAGCGCCTCGCCCTCCTCGGCGGTACGCCGCTCCTTCACGTACGCCAGGTGGCTCTTGTAGGGCTCGGCGCGGACCCGCCCGGGCGGGTTCTGCGCGTCCGGACCGGCGGGCAGCCCACAGCGGGGGCAGTCCCACAGCGGCGGCGCCGTGGCGTCGGCAGCGATCCGGATGTCGGTCCGGTGGTCGTTGCGACACCAGTAGGTGACGTCCTGTCGGGGTGCGGGTTGGTGCCGCTCGTCCGGGCGCATGGGTGCGGACCCGACGCGGGCGCCGCGGATGACGTTGCCACTGGGCACGGCTGCTCGCTCCTGTCGTCGGAGGGGACCCGCCGCCGTCGGGGATGGGCGGCGGGCGACGCGGTGCAGCGGGAAAAGGACTGCGCGCGGCCCGTCGAGTGACGGACCGCGCGCAGATTGTACGACTTCGCGGGCCTGCTCAGGTGCCGCTGTTCATCTGGAGGCGGAGCCAGAGCCCCAGCCCGACGATCGCCGCGAACCAGACGACACCTACCAGAACGGTGTAACGGTCCAGGTTCTTCTCGGCCACCGAGGAGCCGGCGAGGCTGGAGCTGACGCCACCGCCGAACATGCTCGACAACCCGCCGCCCTTGCCGCGGTGCAGCAGGATGAGCATGGTGAGCAGGATGCTCGTGATGACCAGCAACACGATCAACGTGTATGCGAACCAGATCGGCATGGCTGGGGGCAGTCCTCTCGTAGCGATCCTCGCCCGGACAGGTCGGGCACGGCGGCACCGGCCGGTGGACGGGCGGTGTCCAGGATAGCGAGCGATCAGCGAGCGATGTGCTCGGGGAACCGGCAGATCTGCGCGAATTCTTCCGCGTCCAGGCTGGCGCCGCCCACCAGGCCCCCGTCCACGTCCGGCTGGGCCATGATCGAGGCGACGTTCGACGCCTTGACCGAGCCGCCGTAAAGGACCCGGACGGCGTCGGCGGTCTCCTGGTCGAGGCGCTTCGCCAACCGCTGGCGAACCGCCCCGCAGACCTCCTGGGCGTCCTCCGGTGTCGCGGTCTTGCCGGTGCCGATCGCCCAGACCGGCTCGTACGCGATGACGACCTGGCGCACCTGCTCGGGGGTGAGCCCGGCGAGGCCCCCGTCGAGCTGGTCGGAGCAGTGCGCCACGTGGGTGCCCTGCTCGCGGATGTCCAGCCCCTCCCCCACGCAGAGGATCGGGGTCAGGCCGTGCGTGAGCGCGGCCTTCACCTTCGCGTTGACCACCCCGTCGTCCTCGTGGTGGTAGGCCCGCCGCTCGGAGTGGCCGACCACCACGTACGTGCAGCCGAGCTTGGCGAGCATCGCGCCGGAGATGTCCCCGGTGTACGCGCCGGCGGCGTGCGGGGAGAGGTCCTGCCCGCCGTAGCCGATCAGCAGCTTGTCGCCGTCCACCGCCGTCTGCACGGTGCGCAGGTCGGTGAACGGCGGCAGCACGACCGTCTCGACCTCGGTGAGCTGCTTCTCGGTGAGGCTCGCGGCCAGCTTCTGCACGAGCAGGTTGGCCTCGAGGTGGTTGAGGTTCATCTTCCAGTTGCCGGCCATCAACGGCCGGCGGGTCGTGCTCGCCATGCTCAGTTCTCCAGGGCCGCGATGCCGGGGAGGGTCTTGCCCTCCAGGTACTCCAGGGAGGCGCCGCCGCCGGTGGAGATGTGACCGAAGCTCGACTCGTCCAGCCCCAACGCCCGCACCGCCGCGGCGGAGTCGCCGCCACCGACGACGCTGAACGCGTCGGCCTTGGTGATGGCCTCGGCGATCCCCCGGGTGCCGGCCGCGAACGCCGCCATCTCGAACACGCCCATCGGGCCGTTCCAGAAGATCGTCTTGGCCTGGGACAGGGCTGCGGCGAAGCCGGCGACCGTCTCCGGGCCGACGTCCAGGCCGAGCCGGTGGCTCGGGATGCCGTCGACGCGGACCGTGTCGTGCGCGGCGTCCGGGGCGAACGCGTCCGCGACCACCACGTCGACCGGGAGCATGATCTTGCCCTCGGACCGCTCCAGCAGGTTGCGGCAGGTCTCGACCATGTCCTTCTCCAGCAGCGAGGTGCCCACCTCCAGGCCCTGGGCCTTGAGGAAGGTGAAGCACATCCCGCCACCGATGAGCAGCCGGTCGACAGTGGGCAGCAGGGCCTCGATCACCGCGAGCTTGTCGGAGACCTTGGACCCGCCGAGCACCACCACG
Organism: Micromonospora lupini str. Lupac 08; assembly: GCF_000297395.2. Classification (GTDB taxonomy): domain Bacteria; phylum Actinomycetota; class Actinomycetes; order Mycobacteriales; family Micromonosporaceae; genus Micromonospora; species Micromonospora lupini. The sequence goes on from NZ_HF570108.1 coordinate 5,147,885, forward strand.
TACGGCCGCTCGGGCTCGCTGGTCAGCTTGGAGAGCACCTCGACCTCGCGCAGCACCAGCCGGCCGGCCACGTGCGGCAGTCGCGCCGGCACGTCGTACACGCTTGCGTGCTTGCGGTGCACGGCGCCGAACGCGTCGTCGACGTACGCGTCGCCGAACGCGGCGAGCTGGTCGGCGAACGCGCCCCGCTCGGCCTCGTCCTTGCTGGTCTCACCGGCGTTGAAGCGCAGGTTCTCCAGCAGGGCTACCTGGCCGTCGGCCAGGTCGGCGACCGTGGAACGGGCCGAGTCGCCGACCGTGTCGGTGGCGAAGTGCACCGGAGCGCCGAGCAGCTCACCGAGCCGCGCGGCGACCGGGCTCAGGCTGAACTGCGGGTCCGGCGTGCCCTTCGGGCGGCCCAGGTGCGAGCAGACGACCACCTTCGCGCCGGCCTCGACCAGCGCGCCGAGGGTCGGCAGCACCGCGCGGATCCGGCCGTCGTCGGTGATGTCACCGGTCTGCTTGTCGAGCGGGACGTTCAGGTCGGCGCGCACCAGCACGCGCCGACCCGACACCCCCTCGGCGAGCAGGTCGTCGAGGGTCCGGATGCTCACAGCGAGGAACCCACCAGCTTGACGAGGTCGACGAGCCGGTTGGAGTAGCCCCACTCGTTGTCGTACCAGCCGACGACCTTCACCTGGTTGCCGACGACCTTGGTCAGCGGCGCGTCGAAGATGCACGACGCCGGGTCGGTGACGATGTCGGTGGAGACGATCGGGTCCTCGTTGTAGACCAGGATGCCCTTGAGCGGGCCGTCCGCGGCGGCCTTCAGCGCGGCGTTGACCTCGTCCACGGTGGTCTCGCGACCCACGTTGACGGTGAGGTCGGTGACCGAGCCGGTCGGGATCGGCACGCGCAGCGCGTACCCGTCCAGCTTGCCCTTCAGGTCCGGCAGCACCAGACCGATGGCCTTGGCGGCACCGGTCGAGGTCGGGACGATGTTCAGCGCGGCGGCCCGGGCCCGGCGGAGGTCCTTGTGCGGAGCGTCCTGCAGGTTCTGGTCCTGGGTGTACGCGTGGATCGTCGTCATCAGACCGTGCTGGATGCCGAACGTGTCGTGCAGAACCTTCGCCATCGGGGCGAGGCAGTTGGTGGTGCACGAGGCGTTGGAGATGATGGTGTGCTTCGCCGGGTCGTAGGTGTCGTGGTTGACACCCATGACGACGGTGACGTCCTCGTTCTTCGCCGGGGCGGAGATGATGACCTTCTTGGCCCCGCCGTCGACGTGCGCCTTGGCCTTTGTGGCGTCGGTGAAGAAGCCGGTGGACTCGATGACGACGTCCGCGCCGACCTCGCCCCACGGCAGCGCCGACGGGTCCTTCTCGGCGTACGCCTTGATGGTCTTGCCACCGACGGTGATCTCGTCGGCGGTGGCCTTCACCTCGTACGGCAGGCGGCCGAGGATGCTGTCGTACTTGAGCAGGTGGGCGAGCGTGGCGTTGTCGGTCAGGTCGTTCACCGCCACGACCTCGATGTCGGCGTCGGACGCCAGCACTGCCCGGAAGAAGTTACGGCCGATTCGGCCGAAGCCGTTGATGCCAACCCGGATGGTCACAGGTCCCATCTCCTCGCGTTCTGGTCCGCCGGCTGCAGACAACGCGCCGGCGGGAATGGTGTGCGCCGACCGTTGGAGCCGGCCGCTGACGGTTCATCTCGGCCACCCCGCCGCGCGGTCTGAGGACCTGACCGCCCGAGGCGGTGGGCACGGCGAGGAGTGCCGGTGTCGGCCCCCTTGCCGTACGCAGCGACCCTATCCGAGCGCGTGAGACCACGCTGCGCCGGGGCGTGCTCCCGCCGCACCGTACGACCCCACCGTCCTATCAGACCACGAGCATGTCGGGCGTGACGGCCGCTTCGGTATCCGGGATGCCGAGGTCCCGGGCCCGCTTGTCGGCCAACGCCAGCAGACGCCGGATTCGTCCGGCGATGGCGTCCTTGGTCAGCGGAGGCTCGGCCAGCGCGCCCAGCTCCTCCAGCGACGCCTGCCGGTGCTCCAGGCGCAGTCTCCCTGCGTCGGTGAGGTGGTTGGGCGCCTCGTCGGACAGGATCTCCAGCGCCCGGGTCACCCGGGCGGCGGCGGCGACGGCCGCGCGCGCCGAGCGGCGCAGGTTGGCGTCGTCGAAGTTGGCGAGCCGGTTGGCGGTGGCCCGCACCTCGCGGCGGACCCGGCGCTCCTCCCAGGCCAGCACGCTGGAGTGCGCGCCGATGCGGGTGAGCAGCGCGGCGATGGCGTCGCCGTCCTTGACCACCACCCGGTCCACCCCGCGCACCTCGCGGTTCTTCGCGGTGATGCCGATCCGTCGGGCCGCCCCGACGAGCGCCAGCGCCGACTCCGGCCCGGGGCAGGTGATCTCCAGCGCACTGGAGCGGCCCGGCTCGGTGAGCGACCCGTGCGCCATGAACGCGCCCCGCCACGCCGAGACCGCGCAGCAGACGTTCGCCGCCACCACGTGCGGGGGCAGCCCGCGCACCGGCCGGCCGCGCACGTCCAGCAGGCCGGTCTGCCGTGCGAGCGCCTCACCGTCCTTGACCACGCGGACGATGAAGTGGCTGCCCTTGCGCAGCCCACCGGACGCCAGCACGTGGATCTCGCTGGGGTAGCCGTAGACCTCCGCGATCTCCCGGCGCAACCGACGCGCGACCGCCCCGGTGTCCAGCTCAGCCTCCACCACGACGCGGCCGGAGACGATGTGCAGGCCGCCAGCGAAGCGCAGCAGCGCGGCCATCTCCGCCCGCCGACAGCAGGGCTTGGGCACGTCGACCCGACTCAGCTCGTCCTTGACCGAAGCCGTCATCGCCATTGTGCGTCCCCTCACGGACCTGTTCCGGCGTGTCGCCGGAGATTACGTACGTGTCTAACGATCGGCGCCCAGGACAGGCACCAGCGCGGCGCCCAGGGCAGCCGGATCATGGCGGGGAGTGCCGTCGGTGACGGCGACGGGGGCGAGGACCAGGCGGGCACCAAGCGATTCTGCCGCACGTTCGACCGGTTCAGGGTCACCCACCGCCTTGGCGTCCGCGAGCACGAAGTCGACCTTGAGCTCGGGCAGGTACCAGCGCAGCGCCGCCAGATGATCGGCGACCGAGAGGCCGAGGGTCTCCTTCTCCGCGGCCAGGTTCAGCGTGACCAGCCGCCGCGCCGAGCTGGACACGATCGCGTCGGCCAGCTGTGGCACCAGCAGGTGCGGCAGCACGCTCGTGTACCAACTGCCCGGGCCGAAGATCAACCAGTCCGCCGCGCCGATCGCCGCCAGGGCTTCGGTACAGGCCGCCGGGGCTGCCGGGGTGAGGCGCAGCGACTCGACCCGCCCGGTGGTGACCGCCACCTGGTGCTGACCGCGTACGGTGCGCACCTCCTCCGGGGCGGCCGGGTCGGCGCCGCGTACCCGCGCCTCGATGCCGACCGGCTGGCGCGACATCGGCAGGACCCGCCCGACCGTGCCGAGCATCGCCCCGGCGTGCTCCAACGCGGCCACCGGGTCGCCGAGCAGCTCCATGAGGCCGCAGAGCACCAGGTTGCCCACCGCGTGCCCGGCCAGCCCGTCGGTGCGGGCTGCGGCCCGCTGCGGGTCGCTTTCCTCGGGTACGCCGGCAGTCGGCGCGGCGGCGAAGCGGTGCTGGAAGAGCCCGGCGCTACGTCGGGTGGCCGGGTGGTCGCCGGCCAGCGCGACCAGGGCCTGCCGCAGGTCACCCGGGGGCAGGCCGCCCCGTTCCGCGCGCAGCCGGCCGCTGGAACCGCCGTCGTCGCCGACCGTGACCACCGCCGTGATGTCCAGGTCGAGCTCGGGGGCACAGTGGCGCAACGCACGCAGCGACGCGGACAGTCCGTGCCCTCCGCCGAAGGCCACCACCCGACGCGCCGTCATTCCCGCCCCAGGTCGCGGTGCTGCGCGTTGGCGGCCAGCCCCGACTGGCGCAGCCGACCGGCCAGCTCCTCGGCGATGGCCACGCTGCGGTGCTTGCCTCCGGTGCAGCCCACGGCGACGGTCAGGTACCGCTTGCCCTCCCGCTCGAACCCGGCGGTGGTGGCGTTGACCAGGTCGGCGTACGAGGTGACGAAGGCGTCCGCGCCCTCCTGACCCAGCACGTACGCGCTGACCGCCTCCTCCCGCCCGGTGTGCTCGCGAAGCTCCGGCACCCAGTACGGGTTGGGCAGGAACCGGGCGTCCAGCACGAAGTCGGCGTCCGGCGGCAGGCCGTACTTGAAGCCGAACGACAGCACGGTGACCCGCAGCCGGCGGGCGTCCTCGCCGCCGAACAACTCCTCGATGCGTCGGCGGAGCTGGTTGACGTTCAGGTGGCTGGTGTCGATGATCACGTCGGCCTGGTCGCGGGCCTCCTCCAACAGCCCGCGCTCCACGGCGATGCCGTCGGCGAGCCGCCCGTCGCCCTGCAACGGGTGCGAGCGCCGGACGCTCTCGAACCGGCGGATCAGCACCTCGTCGTCGGCGTCGACGAACACCACCCGGGGTGAGAAGCCCCGCTCCTTCAGCTCGCGGATCGCCCCGGCCAGGTCGGTGGAGAAGGCCCGCGAGCGCACGTCCAGGACCATCGCGGTACGCCGGGCCGCGCCGCCGGCCTTGAACGCCAGCTCGGCCATGTCGAGCATGAGCGCCTGCGGCAGGTTGTCCACGACGTAGTAGCCGACGTTCTCCAGCGCCCGGGCGACGGTGCTGCGACCGCCACCGGACAGCCCGGTGACCACCACGAGGGTGGTCTCCGACTCGGCCGTCGGCTGCCCGTCCGTGGCCACCGGAGGATCGGTCCGGTCCCCGTGTGTGCGCGCCTCGCTCACCCGTACCCCCAAGCCGTGGCGCCGCGGCCGCCATCGGCCGCGATTGGTCAATCAGCGACTCTATCCCGCCGCCCGGCGTCGGATCGGGCGCGTCGGCGCCCGGTGAGCGCGGGTCGCCCTCCCGACAGCCCCACCCCCTTGATGGCGGTCAGTAATCATCTAAACGCTCTTCGTGATCACCGCAGGTCAAGGCCGACATCTGGGAGGGTGCGATGCACGATCTGGCGGACAAGAACAAGTACGTCGGTTTCCTCTTCATGCGGATCAGTCCGGAATACTTCGCCCTCGGCCGGGAGGGCATCCACGAGGTCTCCGCCGAGCACGCCCGGGATCTGGGCCGCTTCGCCAAGCAGCTCACCCACGTCGTGTGCACCGGGGTGAACGGAAAGTACGACCAGGTCACCATGGTCGAGGCCGACACCCTGGAGGAGATCAACGCCGCGGCCACCGCGTTCCGGATGGGGGCCAAGGCCCGCTACATCGAGATCGTCGACATCGTGGTCGGGATGAAGGCCCCGCCGCGCGGTCTGGCCAACCGGTCCAGCCAACCGGGCTGACCGGGCGCTCGGCCCCGGGCGCGCCCGGCCCCCGGGCGCGCCGGTGGGCCATGTGATCGACTCGGGTTCATGCAAACCGGGGTGTCAGAGCAGGAGGACACCGCGGTTTCCAGAAAGGCGAGTTGATCATGGACGTCCGGACGAGGCGGGGCGGTGACGGCAGCCGCGGATCGACGGGCGCGCCGGGCAGGTGTGGGGGCGTCGGTGTCGGGGTGGGCTCGTAGACTCCGCGAATGGCTTCCCCCACCGACCTGCGTACCGAGGACGCGCTGCCGGTGCTGCGCCGGGTGTTCGGCTACGACGCCTTCCGCGGCTTCCAGCAGCAGGTCATCGACCATGTCGTCGCCGGTGGTGACGCGCTGGTGCTGATGCCCACAGGTGGCGGCAAGTCGCTGTGCTACCAGATCCCGGCCCTGGTCCGCGACGGTGTGGCGGTCGTCGTCTCCCCGCTCATCGCGCTCATGCAGGACCAGGTGGACGCCCTCACCGCGGTCGGCGTCCGCGCCGGGTTCCTCAACTCCACCCAGACCCTGGACGCCCGACGGCGGGTGGAGGCCGCGTTCGTCGCCGGCGAGTTGGACCTGCTCTACCTGGCGCCGGAGGCGCTCGGCGTCCGGTCCACCCTCGCCCTGCTGGACCGGGGGCGCATCTCCCTGTTCGCGATCGATGAGGCGCACTGCGTGTCCCAGTGGGGGCACGACTTCCGGCCCGACTACCTGGCGCTGTCGATGCTGCACGAGCGCTGGCCGCAGGTCCCCCGGATCGCGCTGACCGCGACCGCGACGAGCGCCACCCGCACCGAGATCGCCAGCCGGCTGGGGCTTGACGACGCGCGGCACTTCGTGGCCAGCTTCGACCGGCCCAACATCCAGTACCGGATCGTGCCCAAGCGGGAGCCGCGCAAGCAACTGCTGGCCCTGCTGCGCGACGAGCACCCCGGCGACGCCGGCATCGTCTACTGCCTGTCCCGCGCCTCGGTGGACAAGACCGCCGAGTTCCTCGTCGCCAACGGCGTGGCCGCCCTGCCGTACCACGCCGGCCTGGACGCGGCCACCCGCGCCGCCAACCAGCAACGGTTCCTCCGCGAGGACGGCCTGGTCATGGTGGCCACCATCGCCTTCGGGATGGGCATCGACAAGCCGGACGTACGCTTCGTCGCCCACCTCGACCTGCCCAAGTCCGTCGAGGGCTACTACCAGGAGACCGGTCGTGCCGGCCGCGACGGGCTGCCGTCCACGGCCTGGCTGGCGTACGGCCTGCAGGACGTGGTCCAGCAGCGCAAGATGATCGAGACGTCGGACGGCGACCTCGCGCACCGGCGCAACCTCGCCGCACACCTGGACGCGATGCTCGCGCTCTGCGAGACGGTGCGCTGCCGACGGGTGCAACTGCTCGAATACTTCGGCGAGACGACACCGACGGCCTGCGGCAACTGCGACACCTGCCTCAACCCACCGGAGTCCTGGGACGGCACCGTCGCCGCCCAGAAGCTGCTCTCCGCCGTCTTCCGCCTCGACCGCGAGCGCAACCAGCGGTTCGGCGCCGGGCACTGCATCGACATCCTGCTCGGCAAGCAGAACGACAAGATCAGCCAGCACGGTCACGACTCGCTCACCGTGTTCGGAATCGGCACCGAGTTGAGCGAGGCCGAGTGGCGGGGCGTGGTCCGGCAACTCCTCGCCGAGGGACTGCTGGCCGTGGAGGGCGACTACGGCACCCTCGCGCTGACCGAGGCGAGCGCCGACGTGCTGGGCCGCCGCCGCACGGTCACGATGCGCCGCGAGCCGGAGCGGCAGGCGTCGAGCCGGTCGTCGAAGCCGCGCGGGGCGGCCACCGTCGTCGCCGAGCTGACCCCGGCGGCCGCGTCGGTCTTCGAGCGGCTGCGGGCCTGGCGCGCGGCCACCGCCAAGGAGCAGGGCGTCCCGGCGTACGTCATCTTCCACGACGCCACCCTCCGGCAGATCGCGGGCGACGCGCCCACCTCCCTGGCCGAGCTGTCGCGGGTCAACGGGGTCGGCGAGAACAAGCTCGCCAAGTACGGCGAGCAGATCCTGGCCGTCCTCGCCACCGACTGAGGTCATGCCGGAAGGGCCGGGCCCCTGGTGGGGTCCGGCCCTTTCGGTGGTGTGCTGGGTGTTCGGGTCAGCTGGTGGCGTAGCCGCGGGTGGCGATCCAGTCGGCGAGGTGTTCGACGGTGATCTGGTAGGCGGCGGTGTTGGGGTCGGCGGAGTCGGCGATGGTGACGGTGTTGCCGTTGTCGTGGTAGCCGACGACGCTGATGTAGTGCCCGCCCTCGTAGGAGTGGGTGTTGCCGTCGGTGTCGGTGCTGGTGCCGGCGATGTTGGCGACGACGGCGCGGCCGTTGTCGACGGTCTTGACGATGTCGGCGCGCAGTTGGTCGGTCTGCTTGGCGTCGGCGTCGGGCTTGCTGATCTCGACGGAGTGGTAGGCGTCGGCCTTGCCGGTCTCCTTGTTCAGCACCGGGGTGATGTCGTTGATGCTGTTGGTGCCGGCCTCGGTGGTGCCCATTTCCTTGGCCATGTCGTCGACGTTGATGTTCTTGCCCTGGACGCTGAGGGCGTTGCGGGTGGCGGCGGGGCCGCAGTAGTAGAAGTTGGGTTGGGCTTCGTAGCGCACGCCCAGTTCCCGCTCGCCGTGGTTCTTGCGGTCGGTCTGGGTCTGCGACACAGGCTTGGCGTCCGAGGCCGCGTAGGCGGCGGTGACGGGGCCGGCGATGGCGCCGCCGGTGAAGGCCAGGCCCGCAGCGGTCAGAGCGGTCTTACGGATCAGATCGGTACGCATGGTGGCGTGCTCCTCTGCATGGGGGGATACGCGTCGGCACACGACGTTCGCGGGGGTGTGTGCCGGGCGGGAAGTCTTCGGGGGATCTGCCCGGCGGCTCGGGGGGCCTGCTCGGGTGTCCGGGGGTGTAACAGGTCCGGGTGGCGAGTCATTCCGCCGAGGGCTTCCGGACGATGCCCGGCCGGTGGTGCTCGGCCGTGCGGGGGGTGTAACCGTGGCGACCGGCGGGGTGTTCCCGGCGACCGCCGCACAGGCGGGCCGCTCGTGGTGCCCGGCTGTGCGGGGGATGTAACCGTGGCGGCCGGTCGGGTGTTCCCGGCGACCGCCGCACAGGCGGGCCGCTCGTGATGCCCGGCCGTGCGGGGGTTGTAACCGTGGCGGCCGGTCGGGTGTTCCCGGCGGCTGCCGCACGGGCCGGCCGGTGGTGCTGCCCGGCGATGCTGGGGGGTAACCGTCGCGGCCGGCGTGGTGTTCCCGGCTGCCGTGCGCCGCAGCCCGGGGGTCGCGGCGGCATGCCAGGTATAACGACCCCGCCGGACCCACGATTCCGCCCCCGGAGTGCCGCCGGCCACGGGACGGCGACACCCGAAACTGCCCAAACCGCCCAACCGGGAACGGGCATCCGCCCCCGACCCGGGTGATCGACTCGGGTTCCTTGAAGTCGGGGTGTCCGGGCGGGTCGGACACCCCGACTCCATGCAACCCGAGTCGATCACCCGGGTCGAGGGTGCGCAACGACGCCGGGGCGCCGGAGCGCCGCGATTCCGGACCACGATCACAGCCGGTCACACCCTGCCGACATCCCAGACCGGACATTACGCCCAGACTCGTCCAGCGGCCACCCTCCGGGACGACCGTCCCGTAGTGATCAACACGGGATCGGCGATATCGGGGTATCCGGGACGCCGGGATACCGCGACATCGGTGATGTCGTGTTGATCAAGCCGCGCCCGGGATCAGTCGGGCGGGCGGCGCATTCAGTGTGACCTGACCGGCCGCCCCAGCCGGACGAGAACACGGCAGGCGCTCGCCGACCGTGGCGGGGTGACCCGACCGGCCGCCCCAGCCGGGGCGAGAAGGCGGCAGGCTCTCGCCGACCGTGGCGGGATGACCCGACCGGCCGCCCTCCAGCCCAGGCGACGGCAGGCGCTCAGGTGCTGGGGGCCGCCTCGGCGCTGTCGTTGGCTTTGGGGCCCTTGTCGAGGGCGGCCAGGATCGCCTCGGCGGTGCGTCGACCCACCCCGGGCACCTCGGTGATCTCTTCGACGGTCGCCGTGGAGAGTCGCTTCAGCGAGCCGAAGTGTCGTAGCAGCGCCTTGCGGCGGACCTCGCCGAGGCCGGGGACGTCGTCCAGCGCGGACTCGGTCATCCGCTTCGAGCGACGCTGGCGGTGGAACGTGATGGCGAAGCGGTGCGCCTCGTCGCGGACGCGTTGCAGCAGGTAGAGACCCTCCGAGGTGCGTGGCAGGATGACCGGGAACTCGTCGTCGGGGAGCCACACCTCCTCCAGCCGCTTGGCGAGGCCGCACAGCGCGACGTCGTCGATGCCCAGGTCGGCGAGGGCCTGGGCGGCCGCCGCGACCTGCGGGGCGCCGCCGTCGACGACCACCAGTTGTGGCGGGTACGCGAATTTGCGCGGCCGGCCGGTGGTCGGGTCGACCAGGATGCCGACCTGCGGGTCGGTGGCGCCTCCGGGTGCGGTCGGGTCGTCGGCCGACTCCACGCCCACCTCGCCCGTCTCGGCCCGCGCGTCGAGGTAGCGGGCGAAGCGGCGGCGCAGCACCTCGGACATGGCGGACAGGTCGTCGGTGGCGCCCCGGACGATGAACCGCCGGTACTCGCTCTTGCGGGGCAGCCCGTCCTCGAAGACCACCATGCTGGCGACCACGTCGGTGCCCTGGATCTGGGAGATGTCGAAGCACTCGATGCGCAGGGGTGAGGTGCGCATGTCGAGCGCCTCACTGATCTCGTCCAGCGCCTTGCCCCGGGTGGTCAGGTCGCCGGACCGTTTGAGCTTGTGTCGGGCCAGCGCGTCCTTGGCGTTGCGCTCCACCGTCTCCATCAGCGAGCGCTTGTCGCCGCGCTGCGGCACGCGGAGCGACACCCGGCTGCCCCGGTGGTTGCTGAGCCACTCGGCAAGCGCGTCGGCGTCGGCGGGCAACTCGGGCACCAGCAACTCGCGGGGCACGTCGGCCTCGCCGTGCTCGCCGCCGTACACCTGGGTGCAGAAGTGGTGCACGAGGTCGCCGGTGCTCAGGTCCTCGGTCTTCTCCACCACCCAGCCGCGCTGGCCGCGGACCCGGCCGTCGCGGACGTGGAAGACCTGCACGGCCGCCTCGAGCGGGTCGTCGGCGAACGCGACCACGTCGGCGTCGGTGCCGTCGCCGAGCACCACTGTCTGCTTCTCCATGGCCCGGCGCAGGGCGGCCACGTCGTCACGCAGCCGGGCGGCGCGTTCGAACTCCAGTTGCTCGCTCGCCTCGGTCATCTCGCGCTCGATCTTGCGGACCATCGTGTCGGTGCGTCCGGCCATGAAGTCGCAGAAGCCGTCGACTATGGCACGGTGCTCGTCGGCGGAGACGGTGCCGACGCACGGCGCCGAGCACTTGCCGATGTAGCCCAGCAGGCACGGCCGGCCGACCTGGCCGGCGCGCTTGAACACGCCTGCCGAGCAGGTGCGCGCGGGGAACACCCGCAGCAGCAGGTCGAGGGTCTCCCGGATGGCCCAGGCGTGCGAGTACGGACCGAAGTAGCGCACACCCTTGCGCTTCGCCCCGCGCATCACCTGCAACCGCGGATACTCCTCGTCGAGGGTGACGGCGAGATAGGGGTACGACTTGTCGTCACGGTAGCGGACGTTGAACCGGGGGTCGTACTGCTTGATCCAGGTGAACTCCTGCTGGAGCGCCTCGACCTCGGTGCCGACGGTGATCCAGTCCACCGACTCGGCGGTGGTGACCATCTGCCGGGTGCGCTCGTGCAGGTTCCAGACGTCGCCGAAGTAGGAGTTGAGCCGGCTGCGCAGGTTCTTCGCCTTGCCGACGTAGATCACCCGGCCGGTGCCGTCACGGAAGCGGTAGACCCCCGGTGACTCCGGGATGGTGCCGGGTGCGGGTCGGTAGGTCGAGGGGTCAGCCACGTCGACAAGCCTAGTCCGCACCCCCGACACCCCACCGCGAGCGCTTGATCCACTCGGCTTCCGGGAAGGCGGGGCGTCGGCGGGCCGCGGACACCCCGACTTCCCGGAACACGAGTCGATCAAGCCGTCGAACCGGTCAAGCCGTCGAACCGGTCGCGCCGTCGCGCCGTCAGCGTCAGGCGAGGGAGATCTGGTCTCCGGTCACCTTGATCTCCTTGGGCGGCAGCGGCTTGGTGGCCGGCCCCGCCTTCACCGAGCCGTCCTCGATCGAGAACTTGCTGCCGTGGCAGGTGCAGTTGATGGTGCCGCCGTCGACGTTCGTGACCGGGCAGTTCTGGTGCGTACAGATGGGGCTGAAGCCCTTGAACTGGCCGGCCGCGGGCTGGGTGATGACCACGCCCTCGGCGGCGAGGACCTTGCCGCCGCCGACCGGGATGTCGGCGGTGGTGGCCAGCGACTGGGCGTTCTGCCGGTCGCCGCCGCCGGCGTCGCCGGTGCTGGGCACGGCGGGGCCACCACTCGTGGGACCGCCACTGCCGCCGTCGTCGTCACTGCCGCAGGCAGCCAGGACGACAGCCGCGCCGACTGCCCCGACGCCGGTGAGCAGGGTACGACGTGTCTGCGTACCCGGACCGGTCAGCGCCTGATCGTCACTCATGCCTCGCCTCTCTCTCGCCCGCTGCGCCGGTCAACAGCCGGCACACTTTTCCACACGGGCAACTGTGCCGGATGGTTCATCGCGGCATCCGTCCGACCCGGGAAATGGGTCGGGGCGGAGCGCCGAGCGCCCCGCCCCGCAGAGATCGAGCTCAGCGTGCGCCGGCCGGCACCTTGCGGCTGGCCCGCGCCTTGGTGACGCCGTTGGCCTTGGCGGCGCGGGTGGTGGCGGCGGCCGCGCCCTTGGCCTTGCCGTCGAGCTTGAGCACCTGACGCAGGAACTCGCCGGTGTGGCTCTCGGCCACCTCGGCGACCTCCTCCGGGGTGCCGGTGGCCAGCACCATGCCGCCCCGGTGGCCACCCTCCGGACCCATGTCGATCAGCCAGTCGGCCGTCTTGATCACGTCGAGGTTGTGCTCGATGGTGATCACCGTGTTGCCCTTGTCGACCAGGCCCTCCAGCACCATCAGCAGCTTGCGGATGTCCTCGAAGTGCAGGCCTGTGGTCGGCTCGTCGAGCACGTAGACCGTTCGCCCGGTGGAGCGCTTCTGCAGCTCCGACGCGAGCTTGACCCGCTGCGCCTCACCGCCGGAGAGGGTCGGCGCGGGCTGCCCGAGGCGGACGTAGCCCAGGCCGACGTCGACAAGGGTCTTGAGGTGCCGGTGGATGGCCGGGATGGCGGAGAAGAACTCGGCGGCCTCCTCGATCGGCATCTCCAGCACGTCCGAGACGGTCTTGCCCTTGTAGTGCACCTCAAGGGTCTCCCTGTTGTACCGGGCGCCCTTGCAGACCTCGCAGGGGACGTACACGTCGGGCAGGAAGTTCATCTCGATCTTGATGGTGCCGTCGCCGGAGCACGCCTCGCAGCGGCCGCCCTTGACGTTGAACGAGAACCGGCCCGGCCCGTACCCCCGGACCTTGGCCTCGGTGGTCTCGGCGAAGAGCTTGCGAACGTGGTCCCAGACCCCGGTGTAGGTGGCCGGGTTGGAGCGCGGCGTACGGCCGATCGGCGACTGGTCCACGCCGACGACCTTGTCCACGTGCTCCAGACCGGAGACCCGGGTGTGCCGGCCGGGCACCAGCCGGGCGCCGTTGATCTGGTTGGCCAGCACTGCGTACAGGATGTCGTTGACGAGCGTCGACTTGCCCGAGCCGCTGACCCCGGTGACCGCGATGAGCTGGCCCAGCGGGAACGAGACGGTCAGGTTGCGCAGGTTGTGCTCGCGCGCGCCGTGCACCACCAGCTCGCGGGCCGGATCCTGCGGCCGGCGGCCGGCCGGTGTCGGGATCGACCGCTTCCCGGACAGGTACGCCCCGGTGATCGACTCCTTGTTCTTCAGCAGCGCCGGCACCGAGCCGCTGTGCACGATGTTGCCGCCGTGCTCGCCGGCGCCCGGCCCGATGTCGACGATCCAGTCGGCGACACGGATGGTGTCCTCGTCGTGCTCCACCACGATCAGCGTGTTGCCCAGCCCGCGCAGCCGGATCAGGGTCTCGATCAGCCGGTGGTTGTCGCGCTGGTGCAGACCGATCGACGGCTCGTCGAGCACGTAGAGCACGCCGACCAGGCCGGAGCCGATCTGGGTGGCCAGCCGGATGCGCTGCGCCTCGCCGCCGGACAGCGTGCCCGCCGGCCGGTCCAGGGAGAGGTAGTCCAGGCCGACGTCGAGCAGGAATCGCAGCCGGGCGTTGATCTCCTTGAGGACGCGCTCGGCGATCATCTTCTGCCGGTCGGTCAGCTCGATGCCGGCGAGCAGGTCGGCGCACTCCCCCACGGACAGGTTGCAGACCTCGGCGATGCTCTTGCCGGCCAGGGTGACCGCGAGCACCTCGGGCTTGAGCCGCGCGCCGCCGCACGCCGCGCACGGCACGTCACGCATGTAGCCCTCGTACTTGTCGCGGGACCACTCGGACTCGGTGTCGGAGTGCCGGCGCTCGATCCACTGCACCACGCCCTCGAAGCCGGTGTAGTAGGAGCGCTCGCGCCCGTACTTGTTGCGGTAGCGCACGTGCACCTGGTCGTCGGAGCCGTGCAGGATCGTCTTCTGCGCCCGCGCCGGCAGCGCCCGCCACGGGGTGTCGACGTCGAAGTGCTGGGCCTCGCCGAGCGCCTCCAGCAGGCGCAGGAAGTATTCCAGGTTGTGCCCGGTGGACCAGGGCTGGATGGCGCCCTCGCGCAGGCTGCGCTCCGGGTCGGGGACCAGCAGCTCCGGGTCGACCTCCTTCTTGGTGCCCAGGCCGGTGCACTCCGGGCAGGCGCCGTACGGCGCGTTGAAGGAGAAGACTCGGGGCTCGAGGTCCTCGATGGCGAGCGGGTGGTCGTTGGGGCAGGCCAGGTGCTCGGAGTAGCGGCGCTCCCGGTCCGGGTCGTCCTCGGGGAGGTCGACGAAGTCGAGGAGCACCAGGCCGCTGGACAGGCCCAGGGCGGCCTCGACCGAGTCGGTCAGCCGCTGCTTGGCGCTCGGCTTGACGGTGAGTCGGTCGATCACCACCTCGATGGTGTGCTTCTCCTGCTTCTTGAGCTTCGGCGGCTCGGTCAGCGGGTGCACCACGCCGTCGACGCGGGCCCGGGCGTAGCCCTTGGCCTGCAGCTCGGCGAAGAGGTCGACGTACTCGCCCTTGCGGCCGCGGATCACCGGCGCGAGCACCATGAACTTGGTGCCCTCGGCCATCGCGAGGACCCGGTCGACGATCTGCTGCGGGCTCTGCCGGGAGATCCGCTCGCCGCAGACCGGGCAGTGCGGCTCGCCGATGCGGGCGTAGAGCAGACGCAGGTAGTCGTAGACCTCGGTGATGGTGCCGACGGTCGAGCGCGGGTTGCGCGAGGTGGACTTCTGGTCGATCGAGACGGCGGGGCTCAGCCCCTCGATGAAGTCGACGTCGGGCTTGTCCATCTGGCCGAGGAACTGCCGGGCGTACGACGAGAGCGACTCCACGTAGCGCCGCTGGCCCTCGGCGAAGATCGTGTCGAAGGCCAGGCTCGACTTGCCCGACCCGGACAGCCCGGTGAACACGATGAGGGCGTCCCGGGGCAGGTCGAGACTGACGTCACGCAGGTTGTGCTCGCGCGCGCCACGGATGATCAGTCGGTCGGCCACAGTGCGTGTACTCCCGGGAGAAGACGAAGCGAAGGATGTGTCCCGCTCTGGGTGACTTTGAGCGGTCGTGCGGGCGCGGAAAACACGCCTCGGCAACTCTAGCCCCGAGGTATGACAGTTTCCCCCGCCCGCACATTCCCCCAGCTCAGCCCGGTCGGCCGCGTCGTCCGCGAGCGCTGCGGACGACCGCGGTCAGTAACCTCCGGGCGACGGTGGCCGGGCCGCCCTGCGCCGTGCCGAGCGCCATCCACCGCGCCGCTCGGCGGCCAGCCGCGCCTCGCGCCGCCGGCTCTCGTGGGTGACCTCCGACTGCAGACGCCGCCAGCTCTCCCACCGGCGGGTGGACAGCTCACCGGTCCGCAGCGCGTCGCGGACCGCGCAGGCCGGTTCGGCGTCGTGGCCGCAGTCGGCGTACCGACAGCCCTCGGCCAGCCCGGCGATGTCGGCGAACGCCCGGTCGAGGCCGGCCACGCCGTCGAGCAGGCCGACCGCCCGTACACCCGGGGTGTCGATCACGGCGCCGCCGCCCGGGATCGGCACCAGGGCCCGCCACGTGGTGGTGTGCCGGCCCTTGCCGTCGACCCGACGGATCGCCTGGGTCGGCATCATCACCGCGCCGGCGAGCGCGTTGACCAGGCTCGACTTGCCCGCGCCGGACGGCCCGAGCAACCCCAGCGTGCGACCCGGCGCGACCTCGGCGCGCAACGGGTCCAGACCGGTGCCGCGCTCGGCGCTCACCGACAGCACCGGCACGCCGGGAGCGATCGCGGCGAGCTGACGGGCCAGCGCGGCCGGGTCGGCCGCGAGGTCGGCCTTCGTCAGCACCACGAGCGGCCGCGCCCCGGACTCGTGCACCAGGGAGAGCAGCCGTTCGATGCGGCCGACGTCCGGCTCCGGGTGCACCGGCTCCACCACGGCGGCGGCGTCGAGGTTGGCGGCCAGCACCTGGCCGCTGGCGTCCTTGCCTGCGGTACGGCGGACCAGCGCGGCCCGCCGGGGCAGCACGACCGCCACGGTGATCCGGCGGTCCGGCCAGTGGGTGAGCAGCACCCAGTCCCCGGCACAGGGCAGCGTGGAGGGGTCCTGGGCGGCGGCGGCCAGCACGGACGGGCCGAGGCTGGCCCGGACCGGGCCGTCGGCGGTGAGCACCGTGCAGACCCCCCGGTCCACGCGGGCCACCCGGCCGGGGTGGTGCTCGCCGCGTCGGGCGGCGTACGTCGCCCGGTCGGCGTCCCAGCCGAGGGCGGTCAGATCGATAGTCATGGCATCCTCATCGGTGTCGAGCTGGTGATGGCGGAACACGCGTGCCACGTCCGGCATGAACACCACCTCCGTCCGACGTCCCGGTGCCGCTTGTCAGGCCGACGGTAGGGCGCGGGGCGACGCGCCGAAAGCGATTTCCGCGACGACGGCGCGGCGCGGGCCGGCTAGGGTCGGCTGGGCCAGGTTCGCCGTCGACCCGACGGTCCCCTGCCTACTCCACCGGAACGGATATGGACACGACATGACCTACAGCGGAGATGTCACCCACGGCGGCCCGCCGGCGGTACGGGAGTTGGACGGGCTCACCATCAGCAAGCTGTCGGTGGGCCCGATGGACAACAACGCCTACCTGCTGCGCTGCGCCGGCACGGGCGACCAGGTGCTGATCGACGCGGCCAACGAGGCGCCCCGGCTGCTGGAGCTGATCGGCGACGGTGGTCTGGCCGCCGTGGTGACCACCCACCAGCACATGGACCACTGGGTGGCGCTGGAGGAGGTGGTCGCCAAGACCGGCGCGCGGGCGCTCGTGCACGCCGACGACGCGGCCGGACTGCCGATCGAGGCGGAGCGGCTGGCCGACGGCGACACCGTCGCGGTCGGTGACTGCGCGCTGGAGGTCATCCACATCAAGGGCCACACGCCGGGTTCGATCGCGCTGCTCTACCGCGACCCCAACGGCACGCCGCACCTCTGGACTGGGGACAGTCTCTTCCCCGGTGGTGTGGGCAACACCGACAAGGACCCGCAGCGCTTCGCCGCGCTGATCGACGACGTCGAGCACAAGCTGTTCGACAAGCTGCCGGACGACACCTGGTTCTACCCGGGCCACGGCAAGGACAGCACCCTGGGAGCAGAACGCCCGGCCCTCCCTCAGTGGAAAGCCCGAGGCTGGTAACCCCACCCAACCCGAGCCCCAGCTCTCGGCCCCGAATCCGGTTCATCCACGGCTGACCGAGAACCACAAAAGACCCACAACCGCGAGGTGGGACGCCGCACCACCGGACGAACCGTCCCCACGAGGGGGCGGGGGCCTGCCGTGCCCGGCGCAGGGATCAAGCCTGACCGCCCGGAGCCGGGCACGGCAGGCCCCGCCCCCCTACCGCAACCAACGACCGCCGACCAGCGACAAGCGACCAGCTCAACCAGCAAGAGCAGCGAACCGCCGCCGCGCCCCCACCAGCACGACGAACGCCAGCACCAGCCCCACCCCCATGGTGACCAGCAGCGGGTTGGGCGCCCCCGGCAGCAGACCGGCCAGCGACCGCGAGGCGGTGCCCAGCGCCAGGTAGAGACCGGCCCAGGCCGCCGCGCCGAGGGTCGCGCAGGCGAGGAACCGGCGGTACGACATCCGCAGGCCGCCGGCGGCAAGCGGCAGCAGCGCGTTGAACACCGGCAGGAACGGCGCGACCATCATCATCCGGCCACCGCCGGAACTGAGGATCCCCTCCGCCGCGCTCCAGCGCGACTCACCGATCCAGCCCCCGATCCGGCTGCCGCGCAGGCGTTCGGCGTAGCGGCGACCGACCAGGAAACTCAGCGACCAGCCCGCCAGGCAGCCGGCCAGCACCGCGGCGAAGGTGGCCAGCCCGGTGGCCGGGCGGCCCACCCCGACCGCGGCCAGGATTGCCACGTCACCGGGGATCAGCACACCCAGCAGCGGTACGGCGTCGAAGAGCATGACCAGCCCGAGCACTCCCATCAGCACCAGGATGGGCAGTTCTCCGACCTGGGCCAGCCATTGCGTCATGCCTCGTACGCTATGGCCGCCGCGCCTGCGCGGACATCCGGTCGCAGCCCCCAGCCTCCCCTGGTATCGGCCTCGGGGTCGCCCCTGAGAGGGGCCGGGCGTCAGGCGGGTCGCAGCACCTGCACCCGGCGCAGCGACGAGTCCACCGACGGCTCGGTGGTGGGCACCGGATAGTCGGCAAGCACCCGCAGCCCGTCGGCCGGCAGGTGCCCCCGGCCGGGGTCCCCGACCAGCACCTCGGCGCCGGAGGCGACGGCCCGTTGCAGAAACGGCAGCATCCGCTCGGCCATCGGGCGGCTGTAGAAGACGTCTCCGGCGACCACCAGGTCCGCGTCGACGCGGGCGCTGTCGAGCAGATCCTCGCCGCTGACGTCGACGGTGACCCGGTTGGCGCGCGCGTTGACCGTGATGGCCGCGACGGCGTACGGGTCGATGTCGTTGGCGACGACGTCGGCGGCGCCGGCCAGCGCGGCGGCGATGGCCACCAGTCCCGAACCGGCGGCGAGGTCGAGGACGCGGCGTCCGGCGGCCAGCTCCGGGTGGTCCAGCAGGTGCCGGGCCAGGGCCTGGCCGCCGGCCCAGGCGGAGGCCCAGTACGGCGCCGGCAGGGCGTGCCCGGCGAGCGCCTCCATCCGGGCCCACCAGACGATCGCGTCCTCGGCGAGGTAGAGCCGCACCTCCGGGACGAACGGGGTGGGCACCAGGTGGAGCCGGTCCAGGCCGGAACCGGGCGCGTCGATCTCGCGCTCCAGCTCGGTCAGCGCGGTGGCTGCGGCACCCCTCATCGGCGCAAGCATGCCGCAGCGGAGGGTGGTCGGGGCGGCTTTCGCATGCCGGCGCGCACAGAGTTCATCTGAGTTCAAGTAAACACCTACGGCACTTCGGCCGGCAGATCGGGCGTTTGCCCGTTACTGTCGAACAGGTACGGGCGACCATCGGCCACGGGCCGATGGTCCGCCGCTTTGAACAGGGAGAGATGCATGGCAACCGGCACGGTTAAGTGGTTCAACTCGGAAAAGGGCTTCGGTTTCATCGAGCAGGATGGTGGGGGGCCGGACGTGTTCGTCCACTACTCCGCCATCGCTTCGAGCGGCTACCGGGAGCTCAACGAGGGCCAGAAGGTCGAGTTCGAGGTGACCCAGGGGCAGAAGGGTCCGCAGGCGGACAACGTCCGCCCGATGTAGCTCCGTGCCGGTGACGGCGGTCGGTTCCCGGCCGCCGTCGCAGTGCACTCAAGACGCTGCCGGGGCGGCGGGCAGGTCCCGCCGCCGCCGGAGCGGTCCAATCAGCAGGATCAGCGGGGTGATCGCCAACCAGGCGGTCATCACGCTGATAGCCGTGCCAACGCCGTAGCGCGCGCCCAGTGCTCCGGCCAGCACGGCCGCCAGCGGGATGGCACCGAAGTTGAGCAGGTGCATGCTCACCGTCACGCGGCCGAGCAGGTGGTGCGGCGTGTACGTCTGCCGGAAGGCGCCCTTGACCACGTTGCCGATGGCCACTCCGAGGCCGATCAGCACGCCACCGAGGGCCGGCCAGACCAGCCCGACGCCGGGCGCGGCCAGCGGGATGAGCAGGGCGGGCGGGCCGGTGAGCGCTGCCCCGATCAGCATGGCGCGCGCGGTGCCACACCGACGGGCCAGGGCGGTGGCCACCAGCGCGCCGATGATCCCCCCGACGCTCATCACTCCGACCAGCACGCCCACCAGGCCCGGCGCGAGCCGCAGCTCACGCACCAGGAACACCACCAGGACGGCCTGGTAGCCGGTCAGCCCGATGTTGCTGGCGGCGCCGAAGACCGTCAGCACCCGCAGGTACGGGTCGCGGACGACGAAGCGCAGTCCCTCGGCGATGTCGCGACGCAGCGACCGGGACCGGTCCGGCCGGGTGAGGCGCGGTTCGGCGGTGCGGATGCGCAGCAGGAGGACCGCCGAGAGCAGGAACGTCAGCGCGTCCAGCAGCAACGCGGCGACCGCCCCGGTGAGCTGGGCGATGAGACCGGCGATGCCGGGCCCGACGACGTAGCTCGCGGTCTGCGTGGCCTGTAGTTTCGCGTTTCCCTCGGGCAGTTGCTCGGGCCGCAGCAGCACCGGCAGGTAGACCTGGTCGGCGGTCTCGAAGAAGACCCGTGCGGTGCCGGCGCCCAGCGCCACCAGCAGCAACTGCTCGACGGTGAGGCGGCCCAGGGCGGCGGTCACCGGCACGCTGAGGAAGGCCAGCGCGCAGAGCAGGTCGCAGACCACCATCAGGGGTCGGCGCGGCAGCCGGTCCACCCACGCGCCGGCCGGGAGACCGATCACCAGCCAGGGCAGCCAGGCCGCGGCGGTGAGGACCGCCACCTGGAAGGTGCTGGCGTCGAGCACGGCGACCGCCACCAGGGGCAGCGCGACGGTGGTGACGTTGCTGCCGATGCTGCTGACCGTCTGCCCGGCCCAGAGCAGGCGGAAGTCGCGGTGCCGCAGCAGCCCGCGCGAGGGTCGG
Source organism: Micromonospora lupini str. Lupac 08 (assembly GCF_000297395.2). Lineage (GTDB taxonomy): Bacteria > Actinomycetota > Actinomycetes > Mycobacteriales > Micromonosporaceae > Micromonospora > Micromonospora lupini. The sequence continues at coordinate 5,168,460 of NZ_HF570108.1, forward strand.
ACCGGGCTCCGGTCGGTGCGGGTGGCCGCAGTCACGGCCGGGCCGGTACGCCGTGGACGAACACGAAGACGGGCTGCCGGTCGCTCCCGTCGTCGGGCAGCGGCCGGTCGGCCCAGCGAGCCAGCAGGTCGATCATCTCTCGGCTCAGCTCGGCCAGTTCCTCGGGCGTGAGGTGCAGCCACCTGTCCGTCGAGAACGGCGCGTCCGCCCAGGCGGCCTGCGCCGACTCGTCGGCGGCGTGCCAGGCCCGGGCCAGGGCGACGTGCCGGTCCAGGTTGAGCGAGGTGGCGGCGTCGGCGACCGCCCGGGCGGCGGGGTCGGCGTCGAAGTCGGTGTTTGACCACCGCACGCCCCGGGTGACCAGTCGCCACCACCGTTCGCGGCGGTCCCGGGCCAGCTCGGGGGCCTCGGTGACGAGGTCGGCGGCGGCGAGCACCTTGAGGTGGTGGCTGACGTTCGCGGGCGCCTGGTCGGTGCGCTCGGCGAGCAGGCCGACTGTCGACGGGCCGTGCACCTTGAGCACGTCCATGAGTCGACGGCGCAGCGGGTGGGCCATGGCGGCCAGCACCCGGGAGTCGGTGACCTGGCGTACGTCGGGCGTGTCCATGTCCCCACCCTCGCATCCGCAACAACTATTGCGCAATGAGTATTGCTCAATAGTTGTTGCGGATGTTCGGTGAAGAGGGGCGACCCGGTGGGGACGGGCCACCCCTCGCTCAGGCGACGAGCCGGCGGGCCAGTTCGTCGGCGACCTGCTTGGCGATGGTGGGCGGGATGGCCGCGGCGATCTTCTCCGGCGTGAGCCCGGCCAGCACGCCGGCGATGATCGCCGGCTCGTCGGTGAAGTCGCGCGCGGCAAGCGTGTTCAACCCCGCCTGGATGGCGATGAGCTGCGCTGCCATTGTCTTCAGGTTGTAGTTGCCGGCCACTGGCGCACCGGTGTCGTCCCGGCCCTCGGCCAGGCGGGTGTAGATCTGCCCGATCGGGTTGCGCCCGTCGAGCACGGTGAGGTTCGTGTGGACGGTGGCCAGCCAGTTGTGCTCTTCGGGGGTCATGTCGTCGTCCTCCAGGAGTCCGATGGAGCTGAGGTAGCGGCGGAACAGCGGCCGTTGGTCGCGGCCTGCCTTGATGGCGTCACGGAAGAAGCTGAAGTGGGTGTGCCAGAGGTGCGAGCTGTCGCCGCTGGTGCGCTTGCCGAGGCGGTCCCACCGCTTCACTGTCGTACCGTCGGGGCTGTAGATGATCTCGCGCAGGTCCCGGGTGTCCGCCGCGTTCGCGACGCACTGACCCACACACCAGAGCGAGAAGCTGGACAGGGTGTGCGTCCGTCCGCCGGAGCGGACCTCGAAGCCGCCGACGTCGAGCGCCGCCGCGTCGAGGGTCAGGCCGTTGCGGTCCCGCGACGACTCCACCACCGAGTAGTCGTTGACCACCACCCGGTCCGATCCGCAGTGGTAGCCGCCCCGGTGGTCCGGATCGCCGACGATCCCGACCTCCGCGGGTTCCAGGTCGGCGGGGCGGTCGATGTCCGGATCGACGTTGAGGTGCGCGAGGAGGAGACTTCGGACGGCCAACAGGTTCGTCGGAGCCCGGGTCATGGGGCCCCCCTTTCAATGGACGGGGGCCGAGCGCACGACATCACACCGCGTACGCGGTGTCGGTTTTTCGGGCGAGCCCGGCCTACTGGTGCACGGCGCCGGGCGTTGACCCAACCATAGCCCGCATAAAACGTGAACGCCCAGCTCAGAGGGGGTCTATTCGTTTCAGGTGCTGAGTGGGGCAGTGTGGACGATCGGCAGCCACAGCGCCGAGGGATGCTCCGGATCGTGCAGGACCTGCCGCCAGCCGGCACGCAGCGTCACCGCCGTGCCGAGGGGTTCGCCGCTGCCCGGGTTGCGTGCCCACCGCGGGTGGGCGCCGCCGGTGACCTGGACGCGCAGTCGGTGCCCGGCCGCGAACCGGTACGCGGTCGGCCAGAGCGGCACCGGAACCCGCAGCGCCCCGGACCCGTCGTCGGGAAACCGGCCGGGTGCGACCCGGACCAGCCCGTCGCACACGTTGCGGGAACGCCCGCGCCGGTCCACATCGCACAGCCGGACGTAGACGTCCAGGTACGCGAGGTCACTGCGGACGTGGATCTCCGCGCGTACGCCGCCGATCACCTCGACCGGCTCGGTGAGCGGAGCGCTGGTGTACGTCAGCACGTCGGGTCGGGCCTCGACGGGCCGGTTGTCCACCGGACCGGCCCGCTTGGCGACCAGCAGCGGGCCACCGAGTGACGGGGTCGGATCGGCCGGGTCGTACCGGAACTCGTCAGGTGCCGAGGGGGTCGGCGGGCGGCTCGCCAGCTCGCCGCCCGGGTGCAGGTGCCACGGGGTGTCGGTGACCGCCGGCGGCCAGTCCGGCAGGTCCCGCCAACCGCCACCGGGACCGCCCACGTGCAGCCGCACCGGAGCCGCGCGGGAGAACCCGGAGGGCCGCCGCCCGTCGGCCGAGGAGACGTCCAGGTGTTCGTCCAGCCAGGCAAGCCCCTCGCGCAGCGCGGCCACGAAGAGGCCGGGGCTGCCGTGCGTCCACGGGCCGATCACCAGGCGCGGCCGGGCGCCCGCGGCACGCAGGGTGGCGTGGTCGTCGAGCTGGGCGGGCAGGAAGATGTCGTGCCAGCCGGTGACCATGACCACGGGCGCGCGCACCCGGGCCACCCGGTCGGCGAAGACCCGGCTACGCCAGTACGCGGCATCGGGATCGTGGTGGCGCAGCCACTCCTGGAAGAACGGGATCGTGACGCCGGTGGCCACCCGGTCCGCCTCGGCCAGCGGCAGGTGGTCCAGGGCGGCCGCCAGGCGGGGCTGCCCCCGCTTGAGCTCCCACTGCCGGGCCAGCCTCGGCACGGTCTGGGCGTGCAGCAGCTCGGCCCAGGTCAGCACGGTGTCCAGGGCGAACGACTCCCCCGCGTACGTCGAGTCCCGGGTGGACGACGCGGTCACCACCGCGACCATCGCGCGCAGCTCGTCGCCGGCGTCGGCGGCCAGCGCCCACTGGGCGAAGCCCTGGTAGCTGACCCCGAACATGCCGAGCGCTCCGGACCACCAGGGCTGGCGGCGCAGCCAGTCCAGGGTGTCCACCCCGTCGTCGCGTTCGTGCACCAGCGGGGCGAACGTGCCGCCCGAGCCGCCGGTGCCCCGGCAGGACTGGATCACCGCGTGTCGGCCGCGCGCGGCGAGCAGCCGGCCGAGCAGCCGCAACGGCCCGCCCCGCCCGTACGGGGTGCGGATCAGCACGGTCGGCGCGGGTCGGTCCCCCGGGGCGTAGTGGTCGGTCCGCAGCACGACGCCGTCCCGCACCCGGACCGGGATGTCGCGAGTGGTCCGGACCGGGCCGGGGCGCACGGCGGGCAGCCGCAGCGCGGCGGCGGCGAGGCGGGCGACGAGCCGGCCCGGCATGCTCAGTCCGTCGCCCGGTGGGGCGGCTCGGGCCGGGCGGCGCGGACCGCGTCGCGGTGCGCGCGCAGCGACTCGCTCATCTCCGCCAGGAACCGGTGCACCACCTCCAGCTCGTCCTCGCCGAAGCGGTCCATCACCGTGTCGGTCCGGGCGCCCAGCGGCCGGAAGAACTCCATGGCCAACGCGGCGCCCTGGTCGGCGTAGTGCAGCAGCACCTTGCGCCTGTCGACGGTGTCCCGGTCCCGGCGGATGTGCCCGGCCCGTTCCAGCCTGTCGATCAGGGCGGTGACCGAGCCGGACGACAGGTTGAGCTGCGCACCGAGGCGGCCGGGGGTGATCGGGTCACCGAACAGCTCGGCGTCCATGACCGCGATCAGCGCGTTCAGGTCGGTCGGGTTGAGGCCGTGCAGGTTGGCGAAGGCGTGGCCGACCTGCTGGGCGTCAACCGCGTACCGCCGGAGGTTGTTGGTGATCTCCGCGACCAGCTGGTCGCGGCGCGTGTCGCGCCGCCGGTACATGCCGTGAGTCGCCACCTCGCGCCGCTTCTCCCCGTCGTCGGTTCCCGGGTTGCAGCATAGAACAGCCGCCGATAATCTCGGCTATCAAGATACTCGACTCTCGAAGGATCTAGGGGTCAGCGATGTCCATCTTCAGCAGGGTCGCGCGCGGCCGGCTGGCCGCCTGGCTCACCGTGGCCGCCGCGCTCGTGGTCGGCGCGGCCGTCTTCGGGATTCCCCGGCCGGACAATCCGGCGCCGGTCTCCGCCACCGGCCTGTCGGCACAGTGGCAGTCGACCCAGGTGCAGCGCCTCCAGGACCAACTGCCGTCCCACGACGTCCAGCCGGCCATCGTGGTCGTCAGTCGCGGCGACGGCGGGGCGCTGCGCGAGGCCGACCGGGCCGACCTCGCCGCCCGCTCCGGTGACCTGGGCCGCTTCGCGGTGGGCGGGCAGGTCAGCCCCGCGCAGCTCTCCCCGGACGGCACTGTCGCGCTCGTCGCCGTGCCGCTGGACACCGCCGGCGGTCAGGAGGCGGTCACCGCCACGGTCACCGAGCTGCGCGAAACGCTGGCGGCCCTGCCCGACGGGCTGACCGCCGAGGTCACCGGCGCGCCCGCCTTCACCGCGGATCTGTCCTCGGTCTTCGAGGGCGCCGACGTCACCCTGCTCGCGGTGACCGCCGCCGTGGTCGCGTTACTGCTCTTGATCACGTACCGCAGCCCGTTCCTGTGGATCGTGCCGCTGGTCGTGGTCGCGGCGACCGAACAGCTCACCCTGCGCGCGGTGGACACGATCGTGCCGGCCGTCGGGATCAACCTCCAGCAGGGCCAGGTCACCGGCATCGCCAGCGTGCTGGTCTTCGGCGCCGCCACCGACTACGCCCTGCTGCTCATCGCCCGCTACCGGGAGGAACTGCGGCGCGCCCAGGACCGGTACGCGGCGATGCGCGCCGCGCTGCGGCGTACCGCCGAGCCCATCCTGGCCAGCGGCGGCACCGTGGTGCTCGGCGTGCTCACCCTGCTGCTCAGCGAGCAGGAGACGAACCGGGCGTTGGCGGTGGCCTGCGCCACAGGTGTGGTCTTCGCCATGGCCTCGGCGCTGTTCGTGCTGCCCGCCGTGCTGGTGCTCCTCGGCCGCGGCCTGTTCTGGCCGTTCGTGCCCCGCGTCGGCGGTCCGGTCCGGGAGGGCCGGCTCTGGGGCCGCCTCGGCGCCGCCGTGCAGCGCCGACCGGTGGTGGTCGCGGTGCTGGCCACGCTGCTGCTCGGCGGCCTCGCGCTGGGCGGGCTCGGGATCCGCACCGGCCTGTCCGAGACCGAGCAGTTCCGGGCCGAGCCCGAGGCGGTCACCGGCGCGCAGACCCTCGCCCGCGCGTTCCCCGCCGGCAGCACCCAGCCGGTAGCCGTGCTCACCACCCCGGCGGCGGCGCGGGCGGTCACCGACATCGCCGCCGCCGTGCCCGGCGTCGCCTCGGCGCGACCCGGCGACGCCGGCCAGGCCGTCGCCCAGGTCGACGTGGTGCTGGACGCCGAACCCGGCACGGCCGCCTCGGACCGCACGATCGAGGCGCTGCGCGACGCGGTCGCCGCCGTTCCCGACTCCGCTCCCCCGGCCGCCGCCGGCGCCGAGGCGCCCACCGGGGCGATCGTCGGCGGCACCGTCGCCGCCACCTACGACTCCGAGCGGGCCAACGACCGTGACCTGCGGTTGATCCTGCCGATCATCCTGCTGCTCGTCGGCGCGGTGCTCGTGCTGCTGCTGCGGGGGCTGCTGGCGCCGGTGCTGCTGGTGCTCACCGTGATCGCGTCGTTCTTCGCCAGCCTCGGCGCGGCGTGGCTGCTCTTCGACCACGTGCTGGGTTTCCCGGCGCTCGACAGCGGCGTGCTGCTGCTCGCCTTCGTGTTCCTGGTGGCGCTCGGTGTGGACTACAACATCTTCCTGGTCACCCGTGCTCGGGAGGACGCGCGCAGCACGGGCACCCGCGCCGGGATGTTGTCCGCGTTGCGGGTCACCGGAGGTGTGATCACGAGCGCCGGTGTGCTGCTCGCCGCGGTGTTCGCCGTGCTGGGTGTGCTGCCGCTCATCACGCTCACGCAGATCGGCATCATCGTCTGCATCGGCGTCCTGCTGGACACCCTGCTGGTCCGTACGGTGCTGGTGCCGGCGTTGGCGTTCGTGCTCGGGGACCGTTTCTGGTGGCCGGGCCGCGTCGACGCCCACCCCGGCGGCGACGTCCCGGCGACGCGCGAGCCGGTGACCGCGCGGGACTGACGCGCACGGACAAGGGGCGGGCTCGACCCCGCCCCTTGTCGTGTGCTCAGTATCCCAGACAGACGCACTCGGTCATCAGCGCCCGCACGTTGCGCACGTACGACGGATTGGGGATGGCGAGGGGCTTGCCCTCCTGCGCCACCGCCCCGTGCCCGTAGTTGTAGGCGGAGATGACGGCGTTGAGCAGGCAGGAGTCCAGTTCGGCGGTGCACAGGTCCGCGTCGAGCCGGTAGTCGGCCTCGAAGTACATGTCGCCGATGTACTTGGTCAGCCAGGCCAGGTAGTTGGCCCCCAGGTACGCGTTGTCCTGGTAGTCGGCGATGTCGTAGCTCTGCTCGAACCGCTGGTTCATCCAGGTCGCGGTGCCCGGCATCACCTGCATCAGCCCGACGCCGCCGTCGCAGGCGTAGATGTTTGACTGCCAGCCGCTCTCCTGCCAGGCGGTGGCCTTGACCAGGTTCAGCGGGATCTTGAGCTCCGGCGCCGAGCTGGGCCAGTAGGTGCGGCCGGCGGCGGCGCTCAGTGCCGCCTTCACGTCGGCGCGGCTCGCCTGGGTGCCCTTGTAGGTGGGCTTGCAGGACGAGGGAGCGGGCTTCGGTGGCGGCGGGGGGACCTTCGTCTCGGTGGGCGGCTTGGCGACCGCGCGCGGCTTCGGCGCCGCGCCCGTGGAACGGGTCGGCTTCTTCGACGGCGTGGGGGACGTCGACGGCTTGCGGCTCGGGGCAGCGCCCAGGGCCGCCACCGCGCTCGCCGACGGGCTCGGCTCGTCGGCGGCCTCGTCGACCGGGGCCTCGTCCGTCGGCCCCTCGGTGATCGAGACGGGAGCGGCCTGGTCCTGCGGGCGTTCCCCCTTGCCGGCGCAGCCGACTGCACCGCCGGCGAGCAGGAGCCCGGCGAGCACGAGTGCGCCCACCCGACCGGTCCGTTCACGCATGGTGGTCCTCCCCCGTCTGACAGTCGCCGCAGATTAGCAAGGTTCGACCGGGCGGCGGGGCCCCTGCGGCGGCGCGACCGGGTCGACCTGGTGCTCCCGGTCGCCCACCGCGCGGTCCCGGGTGGCCCAGGCGACCATGAACACCACAGTCCACAGCACCCCGAGCAGCACCGCCGCGGCCGTACCGCTCGCCGTGTCCAGACCGAGGTAGAGCCGCGCGGCGCCGACCCCCAGCACGCCCGCGGCGGCGACCGTCCACGCCGCCACCGCCAGCGGCCAGTGGGCGCTGCGCGACACCAACCACGCGAGCGTGCAGAGGCTCGCCGCGACCACGGCGTTCTGGGTGGAGAACGGGACGGCCTCGTGCCCGCCCCCGTCGGGAGCGCCGGTCAACTCGGCCACCACCGCCAGCACGACGAGCGGCACGAACGCGCCGACGGTGCCGACCACACTGAGCAGGTCCGTACGCCACGGTCGGTTGCGCCACGCCAGCACCGCCGCCATCACGGCCACCAGCACGATCAACACCCACCCGCGTACCAGCGACACCACGACCAGTGTGGCGTCGGCGGCGTCCGGGGTCCGGCGGGCGGCGAACCAGGCCCCGATCGCTCCGTCCAGCGCGGCCAGCCCGCTGTTTCGCACCACCACCGCGAGCAGGCCGGCGATGGCCAGCCCGGCGGCGAAGAGCAGCAGCAGCCCGGCGGCCAGGTTGAGCAGCAGCGTCCAGGCCGGCCCGATCCGCATGGCCACCAGGAAGAACAGCACCCCGTAGCGGGCGGTGAGCCAGCGCACCGGCGGCAGCGCGGCGGCCCGGGACAGCAGCGCGCGTACGGGGTCGGGGTTGCGGCCGAGCCACCGCCCGGCGAGCACCACCCCCAGCAGCCCGGCGAGCAGCGCCAGCGCCGCGCCGGTGGCCCGGCCGAGCAGCCGGGAGACCGTGTCGTACGACTCACCGGCGAGGTGGCCGAGCAGGACCGAGCCGCCGACCCAGGTGACGATGCCGGCCAGGTTCCACGGCGCGAACCGCCGGTACGACATGCCGGCCGCGCCCGCCAGCCGGGGCACCAGGGTGCGGGCGAAGGCCACCCAGCGCGCCGCGAACACGCCCCTGCCGCCGAGGCGGGCGAGCATCGCGTCGGCCCGCCGCCACCGCTCGGGCCCGACCCGGTGGCCCAGGCCGGCCCGCAGCTTCGACCCGTAGCGCCGCCCGGCGCGAAACGCCAGCGCGTCCCCGGCGAACGCCGAGACGATCATCGCGAGCAACGCCGGTCCGAGGCGCAAGGTACCGTTGTAGGTGAGGAAGCCGACGAGCAGCAGGGTAGCCTCACCCGGCACCAGCAGGCCGAAGATCACCGCGGTCTCGCCCGCCACGATCAGCGCGGCGACCAGGTAGATCCACAGAGTGGGCAGACCCTGCACCCAGGTCAGCAGGTCGTGCACTCAGGCCCCCGGGACACGGGAGCCAGCATGCCAGCCGGCGCAACGACCAGGACAGCAGTTTCACCATAGATCAGGGGCACCTGGGGGTGACCCCGACGCAGCCTGCGCGAGCGCAGGCGGAAGGATAGAGGGTATGCAGCTTCGCACCGACCTCCGCAACGTCGCCATCATCGCTCACGTCGACCACGGCAAGACCACCCTGGTCGACGCCATGTTGCGGCAGGCCGGCGCCTACGGTGCCCGTGGCGAGAACACCGAGCGGGTGATGGACTCGGGTGACCTGGAGCGGGAGAAGGGCATCACGATCCTGGCCAAGAACACCGGCGTGCACTACCTGCCGGCGGACGGCTCCGACGCGGTCACCATCAACATCATCGACACCCCCGGCCACGCCGACTTCGGCGGTGAGGTCGAGCGCGGCCTCACCATGGTCGACGGTGTGGTCCTGCTCGTCGACGCCAGCGAGGGCCCGCTCCCGCAGACCCGCTTCGTGCTGCGCAAGGCGCTGCGGGCCCGGATGCCGATCATCCTGGTGATCAACAAGGTGGACCGCCCCGACGCCCGGATCAAGGAGGTCGTGGACGACACCTACGAGCTCTTCCTCGACCTGGACGCCGACGAGGAGCAGATCGACTTCCCGATCGTGTACGCCTGCGCCCGCGACGGCATCGCCTCGCTGACCCAGCCCGCCGACGGTTCGGTGCCGGACGACAGCACCTCCCTGGAGCCGCTGTTCCGCACCCTGCTGGACACCATCCCGGCCCCCGCGTACGAGGACGGCGCGCCGCTGCAGGCGCACGTCACCAACCTGGACGCCTCGCCGTTCCTCGGCCGTCTGGCGCTCTGCCGCGTCCGCCAGGGCACGATCAGCAAGGGCCAGACGGTGGCGTGGTGCCGCACCGACGGCAGCACCCAGCGGGTCCGCATCTCCGAGATGCTGATGACCGAGGGCCTGGAGCGCAAGCCGGCCGAGACGGCCGGTCCGGGCGACATCATCGCGGTCGCCGGCATCCCCGAGATCATGATCGGCGAGACCCTCGCCGACGTCGAGAACCCCGTCGCGTTGCCGCTGATCACCGTCGACGAGCCGGCCATCTCGATGACCATCGGCACCAACACCTCTCCGCTTGTCGGCCGGCTCAAGGGCTCCAAGGTCACCGCGCGGATGGTCAAGGACCGGCTCGACAAGGAGCTGATCGGCAACGTGTCCCTGCGGGTCCTGCCCACCGAGCGGCCGGACGCCTGGGAGGTGCAGGGCCGCGGCGAGCTGGCGCTGGCCATCCTGGTCGAGCAGATGCGCCGGGAGAGCTACGAGCTGACCGTCGGCAAGCCGCAGGTGGTCACCCGGGTAATCGACGGCAAGACCTGCGAGCCGGTCGAGCGGCTGACCATCGACGCCCCGGAGGAATACCTGGGCGCGATCACCCAGCTCCTCGCCACCCGCAAGGGCCGGATGGAGCAGCTGGTCAACCACGGCACCGGCTGGATCCGGATGGAGTGGCTGGTGCCGGCGCGCGGCCTGATCGGCTTCCGCACCGAGTTCCTCACCGACACCCGGGGCACCGGCATCCTGCACCACGTCTTCGAGTCCTACGAGCCGTGGTTCGGCGAGCTGCGCACCCGTAACAACGGCTCGCTCGTCGCCGACCGGGCCGGCGCGGTCACCGCCTTCGCGATGACCAACCTCCAGGAGCGCGGTCAGCTCTTCGTCGAGCCCACCACCGAGGTGTACGAGGGCATGATCGTCGGAGAGAACTCTCGCTCCGACGACATGGACGTCAACATCACCAAGGAGAAGAAGCTCACCAACATGCGGCAGTCGACCTCCGACGAGACCGAGAAGCTGGTCCCGCCGCGCAAGCTCACGCTGGAGCAGGCGCTGGAGTTCTGCCGCGAGGACGAGTGCGTCGAGGTCACCCCGGCCACGGTGCGCATCCGCAAGGTGGTGCTCGACCAGCAGCTGCGGGGCCGGGCCACCGCCCGCCGCAAGCACGCCGGCTGACCCACCAGCACCCGACACCGGGCGCGTCGGCCGCTCGCGGCCGACGCGTCCGCCCGGTTTTCCGGCGGGGGTACGCGGGCCCGCCCGTCCCGTGATCGGCTACGGTCAGCCGCATGACCTGGGATGATCTCGACGCCCATCTGGACCGGGTGCCGGGCACCGTCTCGGCGTACGTCTGTCGCCTCGACGCGCCACCGACCTGGACCCGGCACGCCGACGCCGGCCACTACGCCGCCAGCACCATGAAGGTGGGGGTGCTGACCGCGCTGCACCGCGCCGCCGAGGCCGGCACGCTGGAGTTGGACGCCGACGTCCCGGTGGTCAACGAGTTCGACTCGGCCCAGCCCGGCGCGCCCCGGTTCTCCTGCGCCCCGCACTACGACAACGACGCCGCCGTGTGGGACCGGCTCGGCGGCGTCGCGCCCCTGCGCTGGCTCGCCGAACGGATGATCGTGCGGTCCAGCAACCTGGCCACCAACCTGGTCATCGGTCAGGTCGGGCTGCCCGCGGTGGCCGAGGTGTGGTCGCTGGCCGGAGCCCGCAACAGCGTCACCGGCCGGGGCATCGAGGACTTCGCCGCCCGCGAGGCCGGCATCACCAACACCGTCACCGCCGCCGACCTGGCCGCCCTGCTGGGCGCGCTGGCCAGCGGCGCCGCGACTCCCGGCCGCCTCGCCTCGCCTGCCGGCTGCGCCGCCATGCTGGACGTGCTGCTCGCCCAGGAGCACCGCGAGGACCTGGCCGCCGGCCTGCCCGAGGGCACCCGCATCGCGCTCAAGAACGGCTGGGTACGCGGCGTGCGCCACAGCGTCGGCGTGGTGCTGCCCGACGACGCCCCGCCGTACGTGCTCGCCGTGTGCACCACCACCGACCTGGCCGGCGGCGACGAAGGGGTCGAGGACGACGCCTGCCGCCTGCTCGCGCACATCTCGGCGCAGGTCTGGGCCGCTCGCCACCGCCTCTGATCCGACCCCCGCCGATCCGGCTAGGCTGCCCGGACCCCCACCCCGGAGCCGCCGATGCCCCGCAGCCCCACCATCCTGGCCGCCTTCCTCGCCGTGACCGCGGCGAACCTGCTGGCCAACGCCACCGGCAGCGACCTGGCGTTCACGCTCACCAAGCCGCTGCTGATGCCGCTGCTCGCCGCGTACCTCTGGCGGGTTACCGCCGACCGCGGCGCCCGGCCGGACCGGCTGGTGCTCGCCGGGCTGGCCTTCGCGACCGGCGGCGACGTGGCGCTGCTGGTCGCCGGCACCGGCTGGTTCCTCGCCGGCATGGCCTGCTTCCTCGGCACGCACCTCTGCTACCTCGCGGCCTTCACCCGAGACGGCGCCGCGACCGCGCTGCGCCGCCCACCGCTGGTCGCGGTCCCGGTGGGGTACGCGGTGCTCACCGTCGTCGCGCTGGGCTGGATGTGGTCGGGGCTCACCGACGCCGGGTTGGCCGTGCCGGTGGCCGGCTACGCGCTCGCGTTGGCCGCGATGGCCACCACCGCCGTCACCCAGGGCCGGCGGGTCGGCCTCGGCGCTGCCCTGTTCCTCGGCTCCGACCTGCTGATCGCCGCCGGGGTGGCCGGCGTGGCGGAGCCACCGGGCGCGCCGGTCCTGGTGATGGCGACCTACGCCGCCGGCCAGGCGCTTATCGTCGCCGGCCGGGCCGCCCGCGCCGAGGCGCCGGTCAGTCCAGCAGGTGCGCCCGCAGCGCCGTGAGGACATCCTCGGTGAGCCCGAGCCCGTCGCGCAGGTACGCGTCGAACGAGCCGTGCACCCGGCGCACCTCCTGGTAGCCGGCGTCGAGGTACTCGGCGCGGACCTCCAGCACCGGCAGCACCGCGTCGGCGTCCAGGTTGGGCTGCCGGCGTCGCATCGCCTCGATGATCACCGCGCGGAGGCTGTCGGTGAGCGCGTTGTTGCGCAGGTACTCGGCGCGGATCGCGGCCTCGTCCACACCGAGCGCGCTGAGCAGGACGACGGTGAGCCAGCCGGTGCGGTCCTTGCCGGCGGAGCAGTGGTAGAGCAGCGGCAGGTTCTCCGGGCTGGCGGCCAGCCGCACCGCCGCGCCGAAGTTGACCCGGGCCGACTCCCCGGTGACGAACCACCGGTAGATCTCGGCCATCGCCCCCGCCGTGCCCTGCCGGGCCAGTTCCGCGTACGCGTCCAGGTCGTGGCCGAGCAGCACCGCCGAGACGTACGTGAAGACCGGGTGGTCCGGATCGTGCACCGGCAGGTGCACCACCCGCGGCTCGCCGGCCAGCCGGTCGGTCGGGGCGACGTCGATCTCCGCGGTGGCGCGCAGGTCGAGCACGCAGGCCGGCCCGAGTTTCGCCAGCACCGGAAGGTCGTCGTCGGTGAGCCGACCCAGCGCCGGGGTGCGGATCAGCCGTCCGGCGCGCACCTTGCGGCCGTCGGCACCGAGCAGCCCGCCCAGGTCACGGGCGTTCGGTGCGCCCACCAGCTCCCAGTCCCGCACGACCATCCGGTGTCCCCTCCCGCCGCGTGTCTGCGTATAGGGTGCCCCACATGACGATCTCGGCGGTACGCACCCACCGGGTTTCTGCCCCCTTACACACCCCGTTCGTCACCGCGCTGCGCCGCACCACCACCGTGGACACCCTGGTCGTCGAGCTGATCGACGCCGATGGTCGGTCCGGCTTCGGCGAGGCGCCGCAGGTGTGGCAGGTCACCGGCGCGTCGGTCGCCGGCGCGCAGGCGTGCGTACGGGAACTGCTCGGCCCGCTGCTCACCGGGCGTGACCCGGACGACCTGGTGACCCGCTGCACCGAGGTGCAGCGGGCGGTGGTCGGCAACGAGGCCGCGAAGGCGGCGGTGGACGTGGCCCTGCACGATCTCGCCGCGCGGCGGCTGGGCGTACCCCTGGTGCGGTTGCTCGGGGGCACCACCCTGCGGGTCCCGACGGACGTCACACTGGCGGCGGGCGACGCGGTGGATCTGGCGGCGGCCGCGCGTCAGCGGCAGGCCGACGGCTTCGGCGTGCTGAAACTGAAGGTCGGCACGGACGCGGCCGGCGACCTGGACCGGGTGCGGGCGGTCCGCGCGGCGGTCGGCGCCGCTGCCCGGATCCGGCTCGACGCCAACCAGGGCTGGACGCCGCGCGAGGCGGTCCGGGTGATCCGTGGCATCGAGGACGCCGGGCTGGACGTGGAGTTGGTCGAGCAGCCGGTCGCCCGCTGGGATCTGGACGGGCTGGCGTGGGTCAGTGACCGCGTGTCCGTGCCGATCCTGGCCGACGAGGCGGTCTTCGGGGTCCGCGACCTGGTCGAGGTGATCCGCCGCCGGGCCGCCGACCTGGTCAACGTGAAGCTGGCCAAGTGCGGCGGGCTGCACCCGGCGCGCACCCTGTTGGAGCTGGCCACCGCGCACGGGCTCGGCACGGTGGTCGGGTCGATGATGGAGAGTCAGGTCGGTATCGGCGCGGCGGCGAGCCTGGTCGCCGCGTACGGCACCACGGCGGTCTCCGACCTGGACGCCGCCTGGTGGCTGGCCTGGTCGCCGGTGCAGGGCGGGATCCGCTACGAGGGGCCGAACGTGGTGCTGCCGGACGCGCCTGGCCTGGGCATCTCCGGCATCGCTGAAGCAAAGATGCAGAGCCGTGGTTGATGATCGTTGGTTTCTTTCATAGGGTTCCCCCGGGACAGCCGACACGAGCTGGGGGTTGACGTGGAGCTCCAACCGGGCCGCGAGGCCATCGTCCGAGTCGCGGTGGCGACGCTGTGGTCCTCCCCCGAGGCGGTCCGACCGGTCGACGGTCCCGCGCTCACCGCCGGCGTCGACATCCCGACGTGGGTCTCCGGGATGGACGCCGACCAGCAGGTCGGCGACTGCGTGCTGAGTCAGCTCCTGCTCGGCGAGCGGGTGCTCGTCGACGAGCTGCGCCCGGACGGCTGGGCGCGGGTCGTCGCCGTCGAGCAGCCGGCCGCCAAGCTCGATCCCCGCGGCTATCCGGGCTGGCTGCCCGCCGACCAGCTCACCCCCGTGGATCCCCACGTCGGCGGCGACCCGCTGGTGGTGGACGCCACCAGCACCGAGCTACGCACCGCCCCGGGCGGGCCGGTGGCGCTGCCCGGCGTCGTCGTCGGCACCCGCCTCGTCCCGGCCGGCCCGGCCCGCGACGGCTGGCAGCCGGTCCACGTCCCCGCTCACGCCACGCCGCTCTGGCTGCCCGACGGGCAACTCGTCCCGGCGCCGACCGAGCCACCCAGCGCCGCCGACGCGCTCGCGGTGGCCCAGCGGCTGCGGGACGTGCTCTACATCTGGGGCGGACTTTCCGCGTACGGCATCGACTGCTCCGGGCTCGTCCACCTGGCCTGGCGGCGGTTCGGCGTGCTGCTGCCCCGCGACGCCGACGACCAGGCAGTCGCCACGACCCCGGTGCCCCTGGGCGCGGAGCGCCCCGGCGACCTCTACTTCTTCGCCCGCCCCGGCCGGAAGATCCACCACATCGGCATCGTCACCGCCGTCGCCGGCGACCTGGCCGACCGGCGGATGCTGCACGCCTGCTACCGGCGGCGGCGGGTGCTGGAGGAAGCACTGCCGGCCGACCGGATCGCCACCCTGGTCGGCGTCCACCGGGTCTGACCGGCTGCCGGGCCCGTCTCCAGGCCCGGCCGGCGACGGTTCAGCGTCGGGCCCCGGCCAGCTCGCGGCGCCTGTCGCGGGCGGACTTGACCAGGCTGGCGATGGTGGCGATGCCCAGCGTGCCGATGATGACAAGCAGGGACAGCCAGATCGGGATGTGCGGCGCCCACCCGACGTGCTTCCCGCCGTTGATGAACGGCAGGTTGTTGTCGGCCAGCGCCTCCAGCACCAGCTTGACGCCGATGAAGCCGAGCACGACGGCCAGCCCGTAGCTCAGGTAGATCAAACGGTCGAGCAGGCCGCCGAGCAGGAAGTAGAGCTGGCGCAGACCCATCAGCGCGAAGACGTTCGCGGTGAAGACCAGGTACGGCTCCTGCGTGATGCCGAAGATCGCCGGGATCGAGTCCAGAGCGAAGATCAGGTCGGTGGTGCCGATCGCGATCATCACGATGAGCATCGGGGTGAACAGCCGCCGCCCGTTCTCGTGGGTCGTCAGCTTCGCGTCGTCGTAGCCCTTGGAGATCGGCAGCGCCCGGCGGCTCCAGCGGATCAGCAGGTTCTCGGAGAACTCGTTCTCGTCCGGCTCACCCTGGCGGGCCAGGTTGATCGCCGTGTAGATGAGGAACGCGCCGAAGATGTAGAACACCCAGGAGAACTGCGAGATCAACGCCGCGCCGGCGGCGATGAACCCGCCGCGCATCACCAGCGCCAGCACGATGCCGATGAGCAGCACCTTCTGCTGGTACGGCCGGGGCACCCCGAAGCGGGCCATGATGATGACGAAGACGAACAGGTTGTCCACCGAGAGGCTGTACTCGGTGAGCCAGCCGGTGTAGAACTGCCCGGCGGAGCTGGCCCCGGCGGTGAGCCAGACCCCCGCGCCGAAGAGCAGGGCGAGGCCCACGTAGAAGGCGACCCAGAGGCTCGACTCCCGAACGCTCGGCTCGTGCGGGCGCCGACCAATGATCAACAGGTCGACGAGCAGCACCGCAGTAAGTGCGACGAGGGTCCCCGCCCACACCAGTCCGGACACGTCCAACGTTCATTCCTCCGGCAGACACGCGGCGTCGGGCACACCGTACGCCCCCGTGGGGGCTGGCGTGCCGCTGTCGCTCACTCTGGTGACTGTCGGAGGTCTCTTCCGCCCCCGACCCGCGAACGGGACGGCGACCGACGAAGCCGGGTCGAACGCCGAGGTGCCGGCGAACGTCCGTGCTGACGACTTCGTCACGGGGGAATACTCCCCTCCTCGGTGACCATTGTTGCCCACCACGCGCCGTGATCACACCCAGGGGGACGGTGGCGCCACCCACTCCGCAGGAATCCTAGGAGGCTAGTTCGTGTGGGGCGCGGCGATGGGGTCGGCAAGGGACCAACCGGCGGCGAGCAGGGCGTCACAGGCCTCCACGGCCCGCGCCAGCCGCGCGGTGTGCGGCCCGGTCAGCTCCACCACCGGCACGCCGCTGCCCGCCAGCTCGGCCCGGAACCGCCCGGTCATCCAGCTCCGCAGGTGCTCGCCGTCGCGCAGCCCGTCGTCGTCGAAGGGCACACCCCGGTCGTCGGTCAGCAGGTACAGCGCCGGCCGGCGGGCCGCCGCCCGAACCTGCGGCGACGCGCTGCCCAGGTAGCGCTCCTCCCAGACCGCTGTGGCCCGCGCGTCGGTGTCGCAGATCAACAGCGGCCCCGACGAACGGGCCGCCGCGTCCTCGGCCGCCTGCTGCTCGCGGACCACCGCGCGGAAGTCGTCGGAGTCCCAGCGGACGTCGAAGACACTCGCCTCCGGCGACCGCTCCCGCAGCCGGGCGAGTTTGCGGGCCGTCAACTCCCGGCCGTACTCCGGCACCCAGGACGTGCCGTAGTGCGCCGCGAGCGCCGCCGCCATCGTGGTGGTGCCTGTCGACTCGGCGCCGACCACCACCACCCGCCGCACGAACCAGGCCCGCACCGGCGGGCTCAGAAACCGCCAGGACCCCGCCGGGTCCGCGCGGACCGCTGTGCCGGACACCGGCACGGTCCGCCGATCCGGATCCACCGCCACGGGTACGGCGTCGAAGCGGCGGGCCAGCTCCGCGCCGTACGCCTCGGAGGAGAACACCGCGTCCACCGGCCCCGGTCCGACCGCCTCGCGGAAGACCGCGCAGTGCGCGTCCCAGACCCCCGGGTCGGCGTAGTCCACCGGGTGGTCGTCGTACCGGCCGACGAACCGGACCCACGGCGTGTCCGCGTGCACCTCCCGCAGCCAGTCGAGCCGCAGGTCGAGGGGGATCGACTCGCGCCGCGACGGCGCCACCACCACGGTGACCGTGGCGCAGCGGGCCGCGGCGGCCGCGATCAGCGCGTGGTGCCCGGCGTGTGGCGGGTAGAACTTCCCCACCACCATCCCGTGCCCGAACTCCGGAACCGACGCCCGTCTCGGCTGGCCCGGTGTCGAAGTGCGCTCGGGTGTCCCGGCGCTCACGCCGTGGCCGGGGCCGGGCCGGGCGGCACCGGGGTCGGGGTCAGTCGGTCGGGGCGGCGCAGATCGGCCCGCCAGGCCCGCAGTCCGACCACGCACAGGGCGAGGAACACCAGATACAGCACGGCGGTCAGGTGCAGCCCCTTGTACGCGTACAGCGGGATGTAGATCAGGTCGGCGGCGATCCAGAGCCACCAGCTCTCCACCCGCTTGCGGGTCTGACCGTACGTGGCCAGCAGGGACAGCGCCGTGGTCACCGCGTCCGGCAACGGCACCGTCGAGTCGGTGGCCCGGTCCAGCAGGACCCAGAGCGCGCCGGTGAGCAGCACCCCGACGACGGCAAGCGTGAGCCACTCCCCCCGGCCGGTCCGACTCACCTCGAGTCCGCTCCGCCGCTCGCCCCCGAACAGCCAGTGCCACCAGCCGTAGCAGCCGAGCGCGACGTAGACGACCTGCAACCCGGCGTCGGCGTACAGACCGGCGGTTCCGAACAGCAGCATGAGCAGCAGCACGTTGGCGATGCCGATCGGCCAGTTGGCGATCCGCTGCCGGGCCACCAGCCACACGTTGAGCACGCCGGTGGCGAACCCCAGCAGTTCCGCCCACGTCGTGCCGGTGCCGGCCACCCGGAACGCGGTGCCGGTGAGCCAGTCGATGATCACAATGCCCCTCCCGGGCACCCACCCTAGGGTCTGCGCCGACACGGGAACAGACCCCTCGACACCCGCACGACCCACCGCCGTGGGAGGCTCTTCGGCATGGTTCTTGAGGTCGCGCTGATCGACGTACTGCCCGGACACGAGGACGCGTTCGCCGCCGCGTACGCCCAGGGTCACCCGGTGCTCGCCGGGACGCCCGGCTGCCGGTCGGTGCGGATGACCCGGGGCATCGAGTCCCCGACCCGGTTCGTGCTGCTGGTCGAGTGGGACTCGGTCGAGGCGCACGAGAAGAACTTCCGGGACACCGAGCGGTTCGACCGGTGGCGGGCGCTGATCGGGCCGCACTTCGCCGGGCCGCCGGTGGTCGAGCACTTCCTCGACGTACCGGCCTGAGCGAGGCTGTCGTACCCCGCGGTTAGCGTGCCTTCCGCACGCGCCGGCCGCCGGCCCCGACGGACTCGGGGGCGCCGGGTCCGGGGGCCGCGCGGGCGGCGCCGGCCCTCACTCGCCGACGCGGCGGGCCAGCGCGGTGACCGTCTCCTCCGGTGACAGGGCGGCCGCCAGCAGCGCCTCGGTCATCCTCTCGTACCTGTCGACGTCGAGCACGGTCGCCAGCCGGACGTCGGTGGTCAACGCCTCCAGCATCACCGTCCGCGGGTCCGCCGGGTCGGGAAAGGCATACCAGGAGTACGGAGTGAGCGGGTGCAGCCCGCTGCCGGCCACCCCGCGCGGCACGAGCCGCACCGTCACGTGGGCCAGCCCGGTCACCGTCACCAGGTGTCGCAACTGCTCACGCCAGACGTCGACCGGCAGGTCACCCCTGTCGCACACCGCCTCGGCGAGCACCGCCGTGTAGCGCGGAGGCTCGGCCCGGCGCAGCACCTCCTGGCGCAGAGCCCGGGCGCGCACCTCCGCCTCCACATCGACCTCCGGGGCGAGCAGGGTGCCGGCGGCGACCCGCGACCGCGCGTACGCCGGCGTCTGGAGCAGCCCCGGCACGACCGCCGGCTGATATTCGACGATGTCGGCGGCGCCCGCCTCCAACTCGGCGTAGACGCGCTGCCGCTCGCTCATCTCGCCGAGCGTCTTCCACCAGCCGCGGCTGGTGGCCGCATCCCGCGCGATCACGATCAGCGCGTCACGGGCCTCCGCCGGCACCTGGTAGATGTCGAGCAGATCCAGCACGTCGGCCAGATCCGGACGGCTCTGCCCCAGCTCGATGCGGGACAGCTTCGACGTCGAGGCCCAGCCCAGCCGGTCGCAGACCTGCTCCAGGGTCAGCGCCTCGCGCCGACGTAACTGACGCAGCTCGGCGCCGAGCCGCGCGCGTCGAATGACAGGACTTGTTGGCAACGGCATCCCCGCCTCCCCATCGAGGGAGCGTACGCAGGACGATCACCCAGTGCAATAGTTTGCTTGCGCACCGCAATCGGGTGGTCGGCCGACGGGGCGGGCGAGGTCGTCCCACGCCTGCCGTTCGGGCAGCCCGGCCCGCCGGCCGGGCCGCCCTCACTTCACGCCTGCGGCGTCCATGCCGCGCAGCTCCTTCTTCAGGTCGGCGACCTCGTCGCGGATCCGCGCCGCCAGCTCGAACTGCAGCTCACGGGCGGCGGCCAGCATCTGGTCGTTGAGTTCCTGGATGAGCTGGGCGAGGTCGGCGCGGGCCATCCCCTCCCGGGACGTGGTGACGGCGGCGGAGCGACTGCGGCTGCGGGTCTCCTTGACCGGCGCCTTGCCCCGGGAGAGCTGACGCGCCGCGCCGCCGACCCGGGAGTTTTCGGTGTCCTCCGCCTCGCGGTAGATGTCGTCCAGGATGTCGTGGATCTTCTTGCGCAGCGGCTCCGGGCTGATCCCGTGTGCCTCGTTGTGCGCGATCTGCTTGGCGCGACGTCTGTCGGTCTCGTCGATCGCCGCCGCCATCGACGGGGTGATCTTGTCGGCGTACATGTGCACCTGACCCGAGACGTTCCGAGCGGCCCGCCCGATCGTCTGGATCAGCGACCGGCCGCTGCGCAGGAAGCCCTCCTTGTCGGCGTCCAGGATCGCGACGAGCGACACCTCGGGCAGGTCCAGACCCTCGCGGAGCAGGTTGATGCCGACCAGCACGTCGTACTCGCCCTTGCGCAGCTCGCGCAGCAGCTCCACCCGGCGCAGCGTGTCGACCTCGGAGTGCAGGTAGCGCACCCGGACGCCGTTCTCCAGGAGGTAGTCCGACAGGTCCTCGGCCATCTTCTTGGTGAGCGTGGTGACAAGCACCCGCTCGTCGCGGTCGGTCCGCAGCTTGATCTCGTGCATGAGGTCGTCGATCTGGCCCTTGGTCGGCTTGATCACGACCTGCGGGTCGACCAGCCCGGTGGGGCGGATGACCTGCTCGACGAACTCCCCCTGGGCCTGCTCCAGCTCCCACGTGCCCGGGGTCGCCGACAGGTAGACCATCTGGCCGACCCGCTCCAGGAACTCGTCGAAGCGCAGCGGCCGGTTGTCGGCGGCGCTGGGCAGCCGGAACCCGTGGTCGATGAGCATCCGCTTGCGGGAGGCGTCACCCTCGTACATGCCGCCGATCTGCGGGATCGTCACGTGCGACTCGTCGACCACCGTGAGGAAGTCGTCCGGGAAGTAGTCGAGCAGGGCGTGCGGTGGGCTGCCGGGCAGCCGCCCGTCCATGTGCATCGAGTAGTTCTCGATGCCGGAGCAAAAACCCACCTGCCGCATCATCTCGATGTCGTACGTGGTGCGCATCCGCAGCCGCTGCGCCTCCAGCAGCTTGCCCTGCCGCTCCAGCTCGGCAAGCCGCTCGGCCAGCTCCACCTCGATGTCGCGGATCGCCCGCTCCATCCGCTCCGGACCGGCCGCGTAGTGCGTCGCCGGGAAGATCACCAACTGGTCGACCTCCCGGACCACGTCACCTGTCAACGGGTTGAGGTAGTAGAGCTTCTCCACCTCGTCGCCGAACAGCTCGATGCGGACCGCCAACTCCTCGTACGCCGGAATGATCTCCAGCGTGTCGCCGCGGACGCGGAAGGTGCCCCGCTGGAAGGCCATGTCGTTCCGGGTGTACTGGATGTCGACGAGCCGGCGCAGCAGCTTGTCGCGGTCGAGCTCCTGCCCGACCTGCATCTTCACCGCCCGGTTGAGGTATTCCTCCGGGGTGCCCAGGCCGTAGATCGCCGAGACGGTCGCCACCACGATCACGTCGCGGCGGGTGAGCAGCGACATCGTCGCCGAGTGCCGCAGCCGCTCGACCTCCTCGTTGATCGAGGAGTCCTTCTCGATGTAGGTGTCGGTCTGCGGGATGTACGCCTCGGGCTGGTAGTAGTCGTAGTACGAGACGAAGTATTCGACCGCGTTGTGCGGCAGCAGCTCGCTGAACTCCTTGGCCAGCTGCGCGCAGAGCGTCTTGTTCGGGGCGAGCACCAGGGTGGGGCGCTGCAGCCGCTCGATCAGCCACGCGGTGGTGGCGCTCTTGCCGGTGCCGGTCGCGCCGAGGAGCACCGTGTTGCGGTCGCCGCGCCGGACCCGGCGCTCAAGATCGTCGATGGCGGCCGGCTGGTCGCCGGCCGGCTGGAAGTCACTGACGACCTGGAAACGGCCGTCGAGCCGGGGAATGTCGAGCGCCATGACCTCAACGGTACGCCGCAGGTCCGACAGGTTCGGCCGTCGCGCAGGGTGTGTGATCGGCTTCAATATTCCCATTGTGTGGCCCATGTCACCGGGACTACCCTCTTCATGTAGGCCGCTCGCGGCGGCCGACCGGGCCGGAGGCCAGGCCATCATCAGGCCGGCCGCCCCCGGCACAGCGGTCGCAGCACCCGGCTCGTCCGGCGTGCGCACCCGTGTGGTCGCGCTCGAGGCGCAGACCGGCCGCCGCGAGCGCCCCTGCCGCTCCACCCTCAGCTCGCCACCCCCTCAGCTCACCACGCCCTCAGCTCGCCACGCCTCGGCTCGTCACCCCGCGCCGTCCCGCCCGTTTCACATCCGTGGACACCTCCCCGGCCCCGGCGCGCGGCCCCTCCCCCGACGCCACCCGCGCCGGCAACGCCCTCCGCACCGGCGGCCCCACCTCCGAAACCGACGGGCACACGCCCGAGACGGACGACACCGACACCGACAGCGCCGGGCCCTCCCGGGCGAGCCGTCGTCGGCGTACGGTGCTGCTGCTGCTCGCCCTGACCGCCGTGACGTCCGCGACGGCGCTTGTGGCAGGGCTGCTGAGCTGGGCTCCCGACCCGCCCACGCCGGCCCGGCCGCTGACCGTCACCGAGGCCGAGCGGCTGGCCGCCATGCGGGTCACCAACCTTCGGGACCTGCGCGCCGGCGTCCACGTCACGGCCGGCGCCGGTGCCTCCCGTACCGACCTGGTGGGCTGGGTGGACTGGTCGCGGCCCCTGCTCTACCTGGACGTCGGCGGGCCGGGGGCGGGTGCCGAGCGGGGCCTGTTGCAGAGCGCCGGCCCGGTGCTTGTCACCCGGCCGGACCCGGCGGCCGTGCCCACGCCGGCCGCGCCGCCCCTGGTGCCGCCGGCGGACCGCTGGCGGCTGCACCGCCTGACGCCCGGCGCGGGCCTGGCACCGGTCCTCGACCTGCTCCTCGGCCTCGCCGCCGACCGTCCGGACCCGTCCCCGGCGATGGACGGCGGCGACGCCCGCTGGGTCGCCCGGGACGTGGTCGCGGCCGGGCCGGTCGACGTCCTGCAGGCGCCGCTGCCCGCCGTGACCCCGCCCACCCCTGCCCGCGCCGCGACGGCCGGCACGGCGGCGACCGGACCGGACGGGTCGACCCGCTACTGGCTCGACCGGGACGGCCGACTGCACAAACTGGTGACCCGGTTGCCCGGCGTCGGCCCGGTCACGGTCCTCCTCAACCGGATCGACCGTCCCACCCTGCGCCCGGTCGACGCGCTCGGCGGCCGACCCGGGTTGCCGCGCGCCCTCACGGACGCGGAGCAGCGCCGGCTGGACCGGCTGCCCGCCCGGCTGCGCGGCCAGGGCGGTGCCACGCTGACGCTTACCGCACCGGTGGGCACGGACACCAACCTGCGGGGCGCCGGTTGGCTGAGCTGGGCCGCCCGCACGGCGTACGTGGCGGTCGCCGACCTGGGCGTACCGGACCGTCGGACCCTGCTGCACCGCGACGCCGCCGGCCTGTCCCGGACGGACGTGCCGGCCGAGGCCGGCGGCGGTGGCGCGGCCGAGACCCCGGGTCGGCCCCCGTTTCCGGTCCCGGCCGGGTCGTGGCGGCCCACCCGGGCCCCCCGCGACGACCTCGACCTGCTGGTCGACGCCGCGGTGGCCGCCGCCGGGCCGGTGGCACAGCGCGGCGCGGCCGTGCGGGTACGCGAGGACCTCGTCGCCGGACGGACCGTGGACGTCGTGGAGTTCCGCCCGGGCGACGCGCGCCTGCGCTACTGGATCGACCGGGACGGGTCGCTGCGCCGGGTGGAGCTGCACACCGGCCCCGGCGCGTGGGCGCAGGTCGACCTCAGCCCCGCCGTGGTGCCCCGCCTCGGCCCGCCACCGCGCGCCACCCCACCGAGCGGCGCGCCCCGGCGCTGACCACGCCTCCCCGCCCGGTGGGCAGGGCTGTCAGGGCCGCCAGCCGGTCCGCTCGGCCCACTGCTCGGCCCGCAGGTACTCCTCGTCGAACCAGGGATCGCGGGCCGTGCCGGAATCGCCGACGTGCGGCGCGGCGTCGACCAGATCCCGCTTGAACAGCAGGTACGCGGCCCGCTGATCCGGATCGGCGCGTAGGTGGTCACGCATGAGCAGCGCGTACCGCCAGCCGGGCGACCCGGCCTCCCGCACGTGCAGGCGTACCGGGCGCCCCGGGTCGGCGCTGCCGTGCAGCCGCTTCTCCCACCGACCTCGGTCGGCCGGGCGCGGATCGTCCCACCAGTGCCCCGGCACCCGGGGGAACCCCGCGTTCGCCAGCCGGTCGGCCAGCGGCCCGTCGGCGTCGGCGAGACGGGGCACGGCCACCTGCACGTCGATGACGTCGTCGGCGGCGAGCCCGGGCACCGCTGTCGCACCGATGTGGTCGATCCGCAGGTCCGCCGGCGCGAGTGCGTGACGGATCCGGGCGGCCAGCCGCGCGTACTGCTCGGGCCAGCTCGGATCGGCCTGCGCCCCGTCACCGCGGCCCAGCGCCGGCACGACACGCCGCTGCCGCAGGTTGTGCTCGTAGGGCTGCAGCCGCTGCCGCCACAGCGCGTCCACCGCGGCGTGCAACGCCACCAGACTTCCGTCGTTGGTAAGCACCACGTCCGCCGCCGCGCTCCGGCGGGCGTCGTCGGCCTGCGCGGCGATCCGCCGCTCGGCCTCCGCGCGGTCCATCCCCCGGTCGCGCGTCAGCCGCTCCAGCCGGGTCGGCACGGCCGTCTGCACCACGACCACCAGGTGGTACGTCGGCGCGAGCCCCACCTCCACCAACAGCGGCACGTCGTTGACCACTATCGCGTCCGGTGCCGCCGCGGCGACCAACTCGGCCGTACGCGCGCGCACCCGAGGATGGGTGATCGCCTCCAGCCGACGACGCGCGGCCTCGTCGGAGAACACCACCGCGCCCAACGCGGCGCGATCCAGCGCGCCGTCGGCGTCCAGCACCTTCTCGGAGAAGGTGGCGACGATCTCCGCGAGCCCCTCGGTGCCCTGCGCGACGACCTCCCGGGCGACCTGGTCCGCATCCACGAGCACCGCGCCCAACTCCACCAGCCGCGCGGCCACCGCGCTCTTGCCCGACCCGATCCCGCCGGTCAAACCCACCCTCAGCACCCGACCAGTCAACCGGATCACGCGCCTCCCCGCCAAACCACCCCCGGTCCACGCCGGACGCCTACGCCGGGATGGCCCCGAGCCGCCCGCGCGGTCGCGGGGCGCGGGGCGCGGGCGCGGGGCGCGGGGCGCGGGGCGCGGGAGCGGGAGCGGGTATGGCGAGGGCCCCGCCCCCGGCGATCGGAAAGATCGCGGGGACGGGGCCCGTCGTCGTTCAGCGGGTCACTTGCCGCCGGCGAGCTTCTCCCGCAGAGCGGCGAGCGCCTCGTCGGTGGCCAGGGTGCCGGCCGGCTCCTCGGCCTGCCGGCTCGGGGCCGGGCTGGACGAGGAGGTGGTGCCGCCACTCGCGGCCGGAACGGCCGGAGTCGGGTTGGCAGCGGCCTCGGCGTCGGCGGCGCGAGAGGTCTGCACCTGCTTGGTGTGGGCCTCCCAACGCTGACGGGCCTCGGCGTACTGGTTCTCCCAGGTCTCGCGCTGCTTGTCGTACCCCTCGAGCCACTCGCCCGTCTCCGGGTCGAAGCCCTCCGGGTAGATGTAGTTGCCCTCGGCGTCGTACGTCGCGGCCATGCCGTAGAGGGTCGGGTCGAAGTGCTCCTCGCCCTCGACGAAGCCCTCGTTGGCCTGCTTGAGCGACAGCGAGATCCGGCGGCGCTCGAGGTCGATGTCGATGACCTTGACCATGACCTCGGAGCCGACCTGGACGACCTGCTCCGGGATCTCCACGTGGCGCTCGGCCAGCTCGGAGATGTGGACCAGGCCCTCGATGCCGTCGTCGACCCGGACGAACGCACCGAACGGCACCAGCTTGGTGACCTTACCCGGCACGATCTGCTGGATCGCGTGGGTGCGGGCGAACTGCCGCCACGGGTCCTCCTGCGTCGCCTTCAGCGACAGCGAGACGCGCTCGCGGTCCAGGTCGACGTCCAGGACCTCGACCTCGACCTCCTGGCCGACCTCGACGACCTCGGACGGGTGGTCGATGTGCTTCCAGGACAGCTCGGAGACGTGCACCAGACCGTCGACGCCGCCGAGGTCCACGAAGGCGCCGAAGTTGACGATCGAGGACACGACGCCCTTGCGGACCTGGCCCTTCTGCAGCTTGTTGAGGAACTCGGTGCGCACCTCGGACTGCGTCTGCTCCAGCCAGGCCCGGCGGGACAGAACCACGTTGTTGCGGTTCTTGTCCAGCTCGATGATCTTGGCCTCGAGCTCACGCCCGACGTACGGCTGCAGGTCGCGCACGCGCCGCATCTCGACCAGGGACGCGGGCAGGAAGCCGCGCAGCCCGATGTCGAGGATGAGGCCACCCTTGACCACCTCGATGACCGAGCCGCGGACGACACCGTCCTCGTCCTTGATCTTCTCGATCGTGCCCCAGGCCCGCTCGTACTGCGCCCGCTTCTTGGAGAGGATCAGACGACCCTCCTTGTCCTCCTTCTGGAGGACCAGGGCCTCGATGTGGTCACCAACCGTCACAACCTCGGCGGGGTCCACGTCGTGCTTGATCGACAACTCCCGAGAGGGGATGACACCCTCGGTCTTGTAGCCGATGTCGAGCAGGACCTCGTCCCGATCGACCTTGACGACGGTGCCTTCGACAATGTCGCCGTCGTTGAAGTACTTGATGGTCTCGTCGATCGCGGCGAGGAATGCCTCCTCGGAACCGAGATCGTCGTGGGTGACCCGGGTGGCGCTCGAGGGGGCCTCGATGCTGCTCGTCATGTGGGCGGTTGCTCCGGTCGGATGGGTTGTCACAGCAGGCTGGTGTCGCAGTGACCTGTTCGCGCCAGCGGATCCGTCGCCGGGCACACCGAACGATCACCTACTGGGATCATGATGTGCTCCGTCGACCGCGCACCTGCTCCCTGCCGAGACACACGATCCGCGAGCGCATCGTCTAGCCTACCGTGCGCATTACCACAGCGTGCAAGCCCTCCCGACTCGTCGCCGCCTGACGACCTGCGAAAGCCGAACAATCGCCCGGAAACGACCCCTCCTGTCTCGTACGTCACAGAGGCCCCGGCAGCCACCTCCGGCCGCAACCGTTGATCGACTCGGTCTCCTGGAAACCGGCGTGTCCCGACGGCCCGGACACGGCGACTTCATGGAAACCGAGTCGATCAGCCCGCGCCGACGCCGGTAACGGACGACGGGGGCCTAGCGTGGGCGCGTGGATGACGACAGCCGGGTTACCCGGCGCCGGGTGGGTGACGCCGAGGCCCGGCGGGCCAACCGCGGCTGGTGGGACACCGACGCGGACGACTACCAGGCCGAGCACGGGGGTTTCCTCGGCGACGTGGACTTCGTGTGGTGCCCGGAGGGGCTGCGGGAGGCCGACGCCCGCCTGCTCGGCGACGTGTCGGGGCGACGGGTGCTGGAGGTGGGTTGCGGCGCGGCCGCCGCCGCCCGCTGGCTCGCCACCCAGGGCGCGCGGCCGATCGCCTTCGACCTGTCCGCCGGCATGTTGCGGCACGCCGCACAGGCCGCCGACCGCACCGGGGTACGCGTACCGCTGGTGCAGGCCGACGCGCTCGCCCTGCCGTTCGCCGACCGTTCGTTCGACGTGGCCTGCACGGCGTTCGGCGCGATTCCCTTCGTGGACGACTCGGCCGCCCTGTTCGCCGAGGTGCACCGGGTGCTGCGCCCGGGCGGCCGGTGGGTGTTCTCCGTGACCCACCCGATGCGCTGGATCTTCCTCGACGATCCCGGCGAGGGCGGTCTGACGGCCGTGCACTCGTACTTCGACCGCTCCCCCTACGTCGAACAGGACGACGCCGGCGTCGCCACCTACGTCGAGCAGCACCGGACCCTCGGTGACCGCATCCGCGAACTGGTCGGCGCCGGGTTCCGGCTGCTGGACCTGGTGGAGCCAGAGTGGCCGGAGGGACACGAGGGGCTCTGGGGGCAGTGGAGCCCGCTGCGCGGACGACTGTTCCCCGGCACCGCCATCTTCGTCACCGAGAAGCCCGCCGGATGAACACGTCGCACCTGAGGTGCGACCGGCGCGGGCGAGGTGGGCGTTGAAGCGCTCGTGACCACCGAGCCGACCGCGACACCACCTGGCCCCTGGCACCCGGATCCGATGCGGCAGCAGCGTGCCGACTACACGCTGGAGGACCTGCTCGCAATGCCGGACGACGCCCCCCGCGTCGAACTCGTCGACGGAGTCTTCCAGGTGATGCCCTTCCCCACCCTGGGTCATCAGGAATTGTCCAGCCTGCTCTGTTGGTGGCTACGGTCCCACGGACCGACGGGCCTTCGCGCCACCCAGGCCATCGGAGTCGAGCTCGGCCCCGACACGAGCCGACGGCCGGATGTTCTGCTGTGCCACGCGGACGTACCGTCCGATCGGTCCTCGTTGCGGCCGTCGGATGTCGTGCTCGCTGTGGAGATCGTCTCGCCGAGCACGCGGCGGATCGACAGGTTCGCGAAGCCCGGGGAGTACGCCGCCGCCGGCATCCCGTTCTACTGGCGGATCGAGCAGGACCCGGTGCACGTGTACGCGTACCGGATCGGCGACCGGGTCGGGCCGGGCGGTCAGCGGCAGTACGAGCTGGTCGCCGACGGCGCCGACGTCATCGAGCTGGCCGAGCCGTTCGACATCAAGCTGCCCGTCGCCGAGATCACCCCGTAGCCGTTTCGCCCCGGCAGTGCGGGGTAGCCGAGGGCCATGGCCGAGCAGAGGTTCCACAAGGGCGACCATGTCTCCTGGTCGGCCCACGGCAGCCGCGCGTACGGCGTGGTGCAGGAGGAGATCACCGACCGGACGCGGATCCGCGGGCGGGCCGTGAACGCGGCCCCCGACGATCCGCAGTACCGGGTCCGCAGTGACGGTACGGGCCGCGACGTGGCCCACCGCCCCGAGGCGCTGCGTCATGAGCAGAGGTGACGAGCAGGGCCGGGACACCTACCGGGAGTTCACCGAGGCCGTGAACATGAAGCCCGGCGAGCTGTCGTCCTGGCTGGAGACCGACGAGTCGAAGCAGGTCGGGTGGCACAAGGGTGGCCGCTCCGGCGGCGGCGAGTCCGTCGGGCACGAATCCGGCAGGAAGATCATCAACCTGTTGCGCCGCAAGCGCGCCGACCTGTCCGAGGGCGACTACAAGCACATGCGCAAGGTGGTCGGCTACGTACGCCGGCACATGGCCCAGCGCCCGTCCGGCGACGTCCGCGACACCAAGTGGCGCTGGTCCCTCATGAACTGGGGCCACGACCCCCTGAAGTAGCCACCCCAGCGCGATGCAAGATCACGCCCTCAGGGCGACGGCCGCGACCAGGGGTGACGGGTCGGGGTTCCGGGGCAGCCCGACCCGCGCAGGGATCAAGCCTGACCGCCCGGAGCGGGTCGGGCTGCCCCGGAACCGCTCAAGAGCAACCAGCACAATCAGTGATCAGCAGAATTCCAGTCCCGGCCCAGACCGACCGACACCTCCAGCGGCACGGACAGCGGGTACGCCCCACCCATCTCACGCCGCACCAGCGCCTCCAACGCCTCCCGCTCACCCGGGGCGACCTCGAAGACCAGCTCGTCGTGCACCTGTAGCAGCATCCGGGAGCGCAGGCCGGCGTCGCCGAGGGCGGTGTCGACGTGCAGCATCGCCACCTTGATGATGTCGGCCGCCGATCCCTGGATGGGCGCGTTGAGAGCCATCCGCTCGGCGATGTCGCGGCGCTGCCGGTTGTCGCTCACCAGATCGGGCAGGTAGCGACGGCGCCCCAGGATGGTCGAGGTGTAGCCGTCCTGACGGGCCTTGGCGACGACCTGGTGCAGATAGTCGCGCACTCCGCCGAAGCCGGCGAAGTAGTTCTCCATCAGGCCGCGCGCCTCTTCGGTGCCGATGGAGAGCTGCTGGGACAGGCCGAACGCGCTGAGCCCGTACGCCAGGCCGTAGTTCATCGCCTTGATCTTGCGCCGCTGGTCCGGACTGACCTCGTCGACGGGCACGCCGAAGACCGACGAGGCGGTGGCGGCGTGGAAGTCGGCCCCGGAGTTGAACGCCTCGATCAGCGCGTCGTCCGAGGAGAGGTGCGCCATGATCCGCATTTCGATCTGGCTGTAGTCGGCGGTGAGCAGGCACTCGTACCCCTCACCCACCACGAAGGCCCGGCGGATGCGCCGGCCCTCCTCCGTGCGGATCGGGATGTTCTGCAGGTTGGGCTCGGTCGAGGAGAGGCGCCCGGTGGCCGCCACCGTCTGGTTGAAGGTGGTGTGGATCCGGCCGTCGTCGGAGACGGACTTGAGCAGGCCGTCCACTGTCGATTTGAGCTTGGCGACGTCGCGGTGGCGTAGCAGGTGGGCCAGCACCGGGTGCGGCTGCTGCGCGTAGAGCCACTGCAGGGCGTCGGCGTCGGTGGTGTAGCCCGTCTTGATCTTCTTGGTCTTCGGCAGGCCCAGCTCCGTGAAGAGGATCTCCTGCAACTGCTTCGGCGAACCGAGGTTGAACTCCCGGCCCACCGCCTCGTACGCGCCCTGCGCGGCGGTCTTGACCTCGCCGGCGAAGTGCGCCTCCAACTCCTGGAGGTAGTCGTTGTCGGCGGCGATGCCCGTGCGCTCCATGCCGGCGAGCACCCGCATCAGCGGCAGCTCCACCCCGGCCATGAGCCGCGCGGACTGCTCACCGTCGCGGGACAACTCGGCGTCGATCGCGTCGGCGAGGTCGAGGGTGGCGCGGGCCTGGAGCATGAGGTTCTGCTCGGCCACGCCCTCGTCGCCCAGCCCGTCGAGGGTGAGCTGGCCGGTCTCGGGGGCGTCCACCCGCAGCTCGCGGTGCAGGTAGCGCAGCGCCAGGTCGGTCAGGTCGTACGACCGCTGGTCGGGGCGGGCCAGGTACGCGGCGATCTGGGTGTCGCGGACGATGCCGGCCAACTCCCAGCCGTGTGCGGCGCAGGCGAGCACCGCAGGCTTGCTGTCGTGCAGCACCTTGGGCCGCTGCGCATCGGCCAGCCAGCCCGCGAGGGCGCTCTCGTCGGAGGCGTCGAGCCCGGTGGGGTCCACCCAGGCGGCCGCGCCACCGGCGCTGGCCAGCGCCAGACCGGTGATCGAGGCGGTGTGCCGGCGGTTGGGGCCGGTGTCGAGCTTGACCGCGAGCCCGACCGGGGTGCCGGTCGGGGCGTGCGTGCCCAGCCAGGCGGCGAGCCCACCCGGCTCGGTGAGCACCTCACCGGTCAGGTCGAAGCCCGACTCGGCCTCCGGCTCGACGGCCTCCAGGTACTGGTAGAGACGGTCACGCAGGATGCGGAACTCCAGCGTGTCGAAGACCTGGTGCACGGCCTCCCGGTCCCAGCCGGCCCAGCGGGTGTCCTCCGGGCGCAGCGGCAGCTCCAGGTCGGAGACGAGTCGGTTGATCTCGTAGTTGCGGATCACGTCGGCGAGCCGCTCCCGCAGACTGTCGCCGGCCTTGCCCTTGATCTCGTCGGCGCGGGCGATCACGCCCTCCACCCCGCCGTACGTGGTGATCCATTTGGCGGCGGTCTTCGGGCCGACGCCGGGGATGCCGGGGAGGTTGTCACTCGTCTCGCCGACCAGCGCGGCGAGGTCCCGGTACTGCTGGGGCCCGACGCCGTACTTCGCCTCGATCGCCGCCGGATCCATCCGGGCCAGGTCGGAGACGCCCTTACGGGGGTAGAGGACGGTGATCTGGTCGTCGACCAGCTGGAACGCGTCGCGGTCACCGCTGCTGATCAGCACCGACATGCCCTGGTCGCGGGCCTGGCAGGCGAGCGTGGCGATGACGTCGTCGGCCTCGTAGCCCTCCATCTCGACCACCGGGATCTGGAGCGCGGCGAGGACCTCCTTGACCAGGCTGACCTGACCCTTGAAGTCGGTCGGGGTCTCGCTGCGGCCCGCCTTGTACTCCGCGTACTTCTCGGTGCGGAAGGATCGGCGGGAGACGTCGAAGGCCACCACGATGTGGGTGGGCTGCTCGTCGCGCAGCACGTTGATCAGCATCGAGGTGAAGCCGTACACCGCGTTGGTCGGCTGACCCGTCGTGGTGGAGAAGTTTTCCACAGGCAGGGCGAAGAAGGCCCGGTATGCCAGGGAATGTCCGTCGACGAGGAGCAGGCGCGGTGTCGTAGCTGTCACGGCAGCGACTCTAGTCCGTCGCACCGACAACCCTGGTCCTCGGCACGGGGTGCCGCGACGCCGAGCCGAACGCCGGCGGCCGGCCACCCCCGCGAGGGGACGACCGGCCGCCGGATGCGGTGGCTCAGGCCACGCCGAGGTACGCCTCCTTGACCGACGGGTCGTGCAGGAGGTCCTGACCGGACCCCTCCTTCACGATCTGGCCGGTCTCCAGCACGTAGCCGCGGTGTGCCCGGGAGAGCGCCTGCTGGGCGTTCTGCTCGACCAGCAGGATCGTGGTGCCCTGCTGGTTGATCTCCGTGATGATGTCGAAGATCTGCCGGATCACCAGCGGGGCCAGACCCATCGACGGCTCGTCGAGCAACAGCAACTTCGGCCGGCTCATCAGCGCCCGGCCGACCGCGAGCATCTGCTGCTCGCCGCCGGAGAGGGTGCCGCCGGCCTGCTTGCGTCGCTCGGCCAGCCGTGGGAAGAGGGTCAGCACCCGCTCCAGGTCGGCGGCGATGCCGGCGGAGTCCCGCCGGGTGTACGCCCCCATGTCCAGGTTCTCCATGACCGTCATGCCGGGGAAGATCTGCCGCCCCTCCGGCGACTGACACAGCCCTCGCACCACCCGCAGGTCGGCCCGGAGCTTGCTGATGTCCTCACCGTTGAAGGTGATCTTCCCGCTGGTGAGCGCCCGGGTTCCGGAGATGGCCCGCATCGTGGTGGTCTTGCCGGCGCCGTTCGCGCCGATCAGAGCCACCACCTCGCCCTCGTTGACGGTGAGGCTGATCCCGTGCAACGCCTCGATCCGGCCGTACGCGACCGCGACGTTCTCGAGCTCAAGCAGCGTCATCAGCGGGCTCCCCCAGGTACGCGGCGATCACCTTCGGATCGCGGCTGACCTCCGCGGGCGCACCCTCGGCGATCTTGCGGCCGAACTCCAGCACCACGATCCGGTCGGTGACACCCATGACCAGACGCATGTCGTGCTCGATGAGCAGGACGGTCAGGCCCATGTCCCGGATCTGACGGATCAGGGTGAGGAGTTCCTCCTTCTCCGCCGGGTTGAAGCCGGCGGCCGGCTCGTCCAGGCAGATGAGCTTCGGCTCGGTGGCCAGCGCGCGGGCGATCTCCAACCGGCGCTGGTAGCCGTACGGCAGGTTGCGCGCCTCGTCGTTGGCCCGGTCGGCGATCCCGACGAAGCGCAGCAACTCGAGCGCCTTGGACTCGGCCGCCCGCTCCTCCAGGATGTGCCGGGACAGGCCGAAGATCTTGGCGGCCGACAGGCGCACCTGCTGCCAGGTCCGGGCGAGCCCGGACGCGGCGGTGACCTGCGGCAGCTCCTCCGGCTTGGGTCGCACCCGGTAGAGCCGGAACAGCGCGCCCGGCACGCTTGTCTTGTGCCGGGAGTCGGTGCCGACCATGACGTTCTCCAGCGCCGTCATCTCCGGGAAGAGACGGATGTTCTGGAACGTCCGGGAGATGCCCAGCTGGCTGATCTGGTGCGGCTTGCGGCCGGTCACCTTCTGACCCCGGAACCGGACCGCGCCCGACGTCGGCTTGTAGACCCCGGTCATCACGTTGAAGCTGGTGGTCTTGCCGGCGCCGTTGGGCCCGATGAGGCCGAGGATCTCGCCCTCGTAGATCTGGAAATTGATCTTGTCGAGGGCGACCACGCCGCCGAAGCGGAGCGTGACGTCGTCGACTTCGAGAAGCACCTGCCGAGGCCCCGGCTGAGTCGGGATCTTCGGCGTCACGGCGCTGGTGGACTGGTCAGACACGAGCGGGCACCTCCTCTGCCTCCGCCGCGCGGTCGGACAACTCGCGGGCACGCCGCCGGCTGGGCACGAGACCCTGCGGACGCAGGATCATCACCAGCACCATGGCCAGACCGAAGACCAGCCACCGGTAGTCGGCGAAGTCGCGGAACCGCTCCGGCAGGTACGCCAGCAGCACCGCGCCGAGCGAGACGCCGATCATGTTGCCGGAGCCACCGACCACCACCATCGCCACGAAGAGGATGGACAGGTTCGCGTTGAACTGGGTCGGGTCGATGAACGCGTTCCGGCTACCGAAGAGGAAGCCCGACAGGCCACCGAGCGCCGCGCCGATGGCGAACGCCCAGAGCTTGAACTTGAACGGGTACACACCCATCACCGCGGCGGCGTCCTCGTCCTCGCGCACCGCCAGCCACGCCCGGCCGACCCGGCTGTGCTCCAGCCGGCGAACCAGGAAGACCATGATCAGCACGAACGTGATCGCCAACCAGTACCAGGGCTTCGCGTCGATCAGTCCGAAGACCTTGTTGTCCGGCGACGGCGCGCCCTCCGGGCCGGGGATGGCCGAGATGCCCACCGGGCCGTTGGTGAGCCCTGTGGCGTTGCGGGCCACGATGCGGATGATCTCACCGAAGCCCAGCGTCACGATGGCCAGGTAGTCACCGCGCAGCCGCAGCGTCGGCCAGCCCAGCAGCACCCCGGAGATCATGGTCAGCACGATCGCGATGAACAGGCAGATCGCCCAGGTCACCGCCCACGTCGGCGGGAGGTTGAACTCCTGCTGGATCCACTTCACCACCGGGGAGTTCACCGAACCGAACAACGCCACGCTGTACGCGCCGATGGCGAAGAAGCCGATGTAGCCCAGGTCGAGCAGGCCGGCGAGACCGACCACCACGTTCAGGCCGATCGCGACCAGCACGTAGATGGCGCAGACGAAGAGCACGCCCGCCCAGTTGTTGCCGCCCTGGATCGAGTCGGTCCGCAGCCAGGTCAGGCCCGGAATGCCGAGGAGCGGCAGGTAGTAGAGGATCGCCACGAAGGCGGCCAGCCCGAGGGCCTGCTGCCATTTCGTGAGCGCCCGCCAGCGGTCGCCGATGCCGGTCAGCAGCGTCACCCGGCGCTGATCGGCGGAGCGAATCTTGTTGATCATGCGCGGGCCCTCCCGAGCGACTCGCCCAACAGACCGGTCGGCCGGAACATCAGCACCACGATCAGCACCACGAAGGCGATGACGTCCTCCCAGTTGGACGCGAAGAGCGTGGCGCCGTACACCTCGACGATGCCGAGGAAGAGGCCACCCAGCAGCGCGCCGCGCAGGTTACCGATGCCGCCCAGGACCGCGGCGGTGAACGCCTTCAGACCGAGCACGAAGCCGATGCTGTTCTGGGTGAACCCGAACCGCATGCTCCACAGCAGAGCCGCGGCGCCGGCCATGATGCCGCCCAGCACGAAGATCAGCATGATGACGCGCTCCTGGTTGACGCCCATCAGCGCGGCCGTCTCCGGGTTCTGCGCCACCGCGCGCACGCCCCGGCCGTACCGGGTGCGGTTGATGAACCAGTCCAGCAGCGCCATCATCGCCACAGCAGCGACGAACACGATCAGCTGGATGTTCGTGATCCCCGTGTTGCCGATCGTGAACAGGGTCTTCTGCTCGATGATCGTCGGCATACCGACGATCTGCCGGGGCCGGCCGAACACGTCCGGCAGCACGCCACCCAACAGCTTGGGCAGCACCTGCCCGAAGAGCTCCACGAACACCAGCGACAGACCGATCGCGGTGATCAGGAAGATCAGCGGCGGCGCGTTCTTACGCCGCAGCGGCCGGTACGCGACCCGCTCCAGCGCCAGAGCCGTACCGCCCGAGGCGACCGCCGCGACGATGAGGCCGAGCACCAGGAACAGGATCGCCTGGCCGACAGGGGGGTTATTTTCCACTCCGAGCTGGTTCCACAGGATCAGCACCGCGAAGGTGCCGACCATGAAGACCTCGGAGTGCGCGAAGTTGATCAGACGAAGGACGCCATAGACGAGTGTGTAGCCAAGGGCGATCAGGGCGTAGATGGCGCCCTTGGAAAGGCCATCGACCGTGTGCTGGCCGAGATGACCGATCAGTTCATCGAAATGCACCGGGGGTCTCCTTGAATCGAGTGCGGCCGGGGTGATCCACCCCGGCCGCACTCCATCGCCTTGGCGTCAGCTGAGCTTGAGCTCCTGCAGCGGCTCGATGGCCTCGCCCTTGATCTGGTAGGCCCAGATGACGACCTTCGACGGGTCGACGTCGCCCTTGGAGTCGAACTTGATGTACTTCGACACGCCCTGCTTGTCGTACGCCTTCACGTACGCCAGGATGTCCGCCCGGGTCTTCTTGCCGTCCTTGAAGGCGTCCAGGTAGACCTTGGCGCCGTCGAAGCCCTCCGCACCGTAGGAACCCGGCGCGATGCCGTACTCCTTCTGGTAGTCGGCGGAGAAGGTGCCGCCGGCCTTGTCGGGCGGGAGGCACGGGCAGGTGATGATCGCGCCCTCGGCGCCACCGGAGGCACCCTTCGGGAACGCCGGGTCGTACAGACCGTCCGGGCCGACGAACTTGGCCTGGACACCGGCGGCGCGCATCTGCTTCACCAGGGGCGCGGCCTCGCGGGTGTAACCGCCGTAGAAGACGAAGTCCGCCTTCGCCGACTTGATCTTGGAGATGGTGGCGTCGAACTGCGCCTGCCGCTCCTGGATCTTGTCCTTGTTGACCACCAGCGGGCCGAGCTGCTTGCCCAGCTCATCCGTGATGCCCGCGCCGTACGCGCTGGCGTCGTCGACCATGAAGACCTTCTGCGCGTTCTGCGCCTTCAGGTAGCTCGCCACCGCGCCGGCCTGCGTGCTGTCGTTGCCGACCACCCGGTAGAAGGACGTGTTGCCCTTCTGGGTCAGGTCCGACCGGGTCGCCGACGGGCTGACCATGGCCAGGCCAGCGGCCTGGTAGATCGGCATCGTGGCGTCCGACTCACCGGAGAAGTGACCACCGATGACACCGAGGAACGAGTTGTCACCAGCGATCTGGTTCGCGAACGGGGTCGCCACGGCCGGGTCACCCTGGGTGTCGAACTCCTGCATGGTGACCTTGCAGTTCGGGTTCGCCTCGTTGAACTGCTTCACGGCGAGCTTCGCGCCGTTGAGCGACGGGATCACCAGACCCGCGTTGTCACCGGTGAACGCGCCGAAGATCGCGATCTTGCCACCGCAGTCACCGGACGCGGTCCCACCGTCACCGCCACCGGTGTCCTGGCAACCAGCCGCGACCACAAGGGTCGCGGCGAGCGCAACGGTACCCAGCGCCCGTACATAGCTTCGCCTCACGGCTTCCTGACCTCCTCCAGATGCGGACGGCGGCTGACCCGTAGTGACGGCGACAGCACGCAGACCGCAGATCCACCCACCCCGCAGGGACGCCCCCTGCGTAACGGCTCGTGATGGCGGAGCGTACCGACACCGCATACCGTCCCGGAAGGCCTGGACGCGGGGTCTGCGAAACCGTTACGAAGACGTGGGCAATCCTGTCGATGCCCGTAACAGGTGAATCCGTCGATCGGTCCTTAAGCCCGCGGCCGGTCGGAGCACGCCCACACCCATCCGGACCGGCGAATCCCACCGAACAGCCACCTGACCTGCGGAAACAACGATGGGTAGCCCTGCGGCACCGCACCCACCCTCAGGCGCCCACCCCGTCCGCCCACCACAACCCGGATCGCGAACCGTCGTCCACCGCCAACCACCACCGGTCACCCACCGCCACCAGCGCCACATCACGGTCGGCACCCGCCGCCACGTCCAGCGGCAACGCGGCCTCCCGCCACGACCCACCCCGGTCCGTCGACACCCACACCGAGTAACGCGCACCGTCCGTCACCGCGGCGAACAGCCGATCACCGGAGGCCACCAGCGACGCCACCTGAGGCACCCCCGCCCCCGACCGCCGACCGAACGCCCCCGCCGTCACCCAGCCGGCCGCCTCCTGACGCCACGCGCCGAACGTCGCCCCCCGCAGCCCGACCGCCACCGGCACACCACCGGCGAGCACCACCCGCTGCAACTCCTCGTACTCCGGACCACCCGGCAGCACCGTGCGCTGCCACGACCGCCCGTCCGGCGACGACCACACCGCGGGGTCCCGGTCGATCCGGCCGGCGGGCAGCAGACCACCCACCGCCAGCCAACCCGACGACGTCGCCGCGGCATCGAAGGCCCAGGTCACCCCGGTGGCGTCACTCGCCAGCCCCGGCGCGCCCTCCACCAGCGCGAACTCCGCCGCCGCCGGTGACGACACCCACGAGGCCGCACCCGCCGAACGGTTGCCCACGATCAACCAGCCCGAGGGACCCGCCGCCAGGCGGGACACGTTCACCGCCTTCGGCCCGCCGTACGTCTCGAACGACGCCTGGACCTCAATCAGCGCGCCGTCGGCCGCCTGCCGCCACGTGCTCACCCGCGGATTGCCGTGCGCCCCGCCGACCTTCGCGCCGATCACCGCGGCCCGACCGTCGCGGCACGCCACCGACGAGAGCACGTTCTGCTTGCCGTAGAACGAATCCGCCCGCACCGGCAGCACCGTCCACGCCGTACCGTCCACGCTGGTCCAGGCCGCCGGGCGCGTGCCGCCAGCCGCGTCCGCGACACCACCGACCAGGAACCACCGGCCCGCGCACGCCGCCACGTCCCGCACCAACAGGCGGCCCGCGCCACCCGGCGGCGCCGGCAGCGTCAACGCCTGCCACGCAGGCCGCAGCGCGGGCGCGGCGGCAGCGGACGCCCGGTCGCCGCTCGACGCGGCCGACCCGTCACAGCCGGCGAGCAGCAGCGCGAAGAGGCCGAACACCGCAATCACCCGTCGGAGGGACACGCTTCGATGCTAACCACCATCGGGCGTGCGCGGTGACCCCGAGCAGGGCAGACGCGTTCAGACGGTGGGCTGCTGCGGCACCTCGCCGCCGGCGGTCTCCGTGAGGATCCGCTCGGCGACCTCCTTCATGGTCATCCGGTGGTCCATCGCCGTGCGCTGGATCCACTTGAACGCCTGCGGCTCGGTCATCCCGTACGTCGTCATCAGCGCGCCCTTGGCGCGCTCCACCGTCTTACGGATCTCCAGACGGTCGGTCAGGCTCGCGACCTCCGCCTCCAGGGCCGCGACCTCCGAGTAGCGCGACAGCGCGATCTCCACCGCCGGGACCAGGTCACTCTTCTGGAAGGGCTTCACCAGGTACGCCATCGCGCCCGCCGCCCGCGCCCGCTCCACCAGGTCCCGCTGGCTGAACGCGGTCAGGATGATCACCGGGGCGATCCGGGCGCCGGCGATCCGCTCGGCGGCGGCCAGCCCATCCATGATCGGCATCTTGATGTCGAGGATGACGAGGTCGGGCTTCAACTCCTCGGCCAGGCGTACGGCGGTCTCGCCGTCGCCGGCCTCCCCCACCACCTCGTAGCCCTCTTCGACAAGCATCTCGGCGAGGTCCAGCCGGATCAACGCCTCGTCCTCGGCGATCAGTACGCGCCTACGCTCGGCATCCGTCGGCATCTCAGCCACCAGCCCTACCCCCACCAGTCAACACTGCACGGTTACCACCCATGCTCCCGCATGAGCGTAGTCGGGTACAGTAGGCCGGCACCGGCCGGGATGGTGGAACGGCATACACGGAAGTCTCAAACACTTCTGCCCGAAAGGGCTTGCGGGTTCGAATCCCGCTCCCGGCACTCTTGTCATACACCTGTTCGATGATGCGAACGTGCATCCACCGCAGATGCGGGCGCGAGCCCGCGCTCTCCGCGCTCGCGGAGACACCATCCACGCAGTAGCCCGCACGCTTTCCCTGCCGTACGCCACGGTCTGGCACTGGTGTGTAGACCGACCAGAACGGGCGCGGCTCGGCACCGAGCTGCGGTGCTTCCGCTGCCTCCCGGATGTCGAGAATCCGACCGACCCCGCCGCCTACGCCTACCTGCTCGGTCTCTACCTAGGTGACGGTCACTTGGCCGTCTCACCGAAGGTGCCCGTGCTTCGGATCGCCTGCACGGCGGTCTATCCGAATCTCGTCGACGCGTGCGAGGCGGCAATGCTCGCGGTGCTCGCCGCTCGTGTGCAACGGATCCCCAAGCATGGCTGCATCTCGGTCGAGAGCAGCGGAAAGCACTGGCCCTGCCTGCTCCCCCAGCACGGGCCCGGCAAGAAGCACGACCGCCCGATCGTCCTGACCGACTGGCAACGACCGATCGTCGAGAGCCATGCGGGCCACTTCCTGCGCGGGCTGTTCCACTCCGACGGCTGCCGCATCGCCAACCGGGTAACGGTGCGTGGCAAGGAGTACGTCTACCCGCGCTACATGTTCGTCAACGAGTCGAGCGACATCATGGGGCTCTGCCAGTGGGCCCTCGACCTGCTCGGCATCGCCTGGCGGATGAACCGCCGCAACTCGCTTTCGGTGGCACGACGCGACGCGGTCGCCGCGCTGGACCGGCACGTCGGCCCGAAGTCCTGACCCTTCGCGCGCCCTGTCGGTGATCGCGGCACTGCCCGGGCAGCGGCGGCCGTGCGGCGCGTGCGAGCCTGACCCGGAGGCGGGGGCGGCGTCGACGACAGGAGCGGAATCCGATGCGGGTGGTCATTTTCGGTGCGACCGGGATGGTCGGCCAGGGCGTGCTGCGGGAGTGCCTGCTCGCCGAGGACGTGCGGGAGGTGGTCACCGTCGGCCGGCGGCCGACCGGTCGGCAGGATCCGAAGCTGCGGGAGCTGACGGTGCCCGACGTGGGTGACCTGGAGGCGGTCCGCGCGGAGTTGACAGGCGTCGACGCGTGCTTCTACTGCCTGGGGGTCTCGTCGTTGGGCCTGGACGAGGCGGCGTACACGCGGATCAGCTACGACTATCCCCTCGCCGCGGCGCGGGTGCTGGCCGAGGTGAGTCGGCAGGTGACGTTCATCTACGTCTCGGGCGTGGGCACCGACTCGTCGGAGCGGGGCCGGGTGATGTGGGCACGGGTCAAGGGGCGCGCCGAGAACGCGATCATCGACCTGCTGCCCAACGGGTACGCGGCGCGACCGGGTTTCATCCAGCCGACGTACGGGGTGGTGTCGAGGACGCGGTGGTACCGGGTGCTCTACGCGGCGACCAGTCCGCTGGTCCCGGTGCTGCGCCGGCTCTTCCCCAACCAGGTCACCACCACGGACGGGATCGGTCGGGCGATGCTGCGGGTGGCCCGGGAGGGCTCGCCGACCCGGGTGCTGGGTAACCGCGAGCTGCGCTGATCAGGCGATCATGTCGAGCGCCTGGGCGAGGTCGGCGCGCAGGTCGTCGGGGTCTTCCAGGCCGACGGAGAGGCGTAGCAGCGCGCCGTCGGGTTTGGCGTCGCCCTCGACGGGCCGGTGGGTAAGCGAGGCGGGGTGCTGGATGAGGGTGTCCACGCCGCCGAGGGACACGGCGTGGGTGATCAGCCGGCAGGCGGCGGCGACGGTCGCGGCGGCGGGCGCGCCGCCGCGTACCTCGAAGGCGAGCAGGCTGCCGGGGCCGGCCATCTGCCGGCCGACAAGCGCCGCCGGGTCGTACACCGAGGGGTGGTGCACCCGGTGTACGGCCTGGTGGTCGGCGAGCCAGCCGGCGAGTTTCTCGGCGGTGGCCTGTTGGGCGCGGACCCGCAGCGGCAGGGTCTGCAGGCCGCGGTGCAGGAGGTAGCCGCCGAGGGGGTGCAGGATCGCGCCGGTGACGGCGCGGACCTGACGCAGTCGGACGGCCCAGTCGGCGTCGCAGGCGACGACGCCGGCGAGGACGTCGCCGTGCCCGCCGATGCTCTTGGTGGCGCTGTGCAGCACGAGGGTGGCGCCGTGCCGGGCGGGCTGTTGGAGCACGGGGGTGGCGACGGTGTTGTCGACGAGCACTGGTACGTCGCCGGCGGCGGTGGCGAGGGCGGCGATGTCGACGAGGTCGAGGGTGGGGTTGGCGGGCGTCTCGATGACGACCAGCGCGGTGTCGGGGCGGATAGCGTTGACGACCTGGTCGGGGTGGGCCCAGGTGACCGTGGTGCCGAGCAGGCCGCCGGCGAGGACGTGGTCGGTACCGCCGTAGAGGGGTCGGACGGCGACGATGTGGCGCTGGCCGTCGCGGGTGGCGGCGAGGAGGGTGGCGGTGAGGGCGGCCATGCCGCTGGCGAAGGCGACGGCCTGGGCGGTGCCCTCCAACTCGGCGAGGGCGGTTTCGAAGCGGGCGACCGTGGGGTTCCACAGCCGCTGGTAGACGGCGCTGCCGTCGGCGGGGAGGGTGCCGCCGGTGGCGAGTTGTTCGTAGGCGTTGCCGCCGTCGTCGACCGAGGGCAGTGGGTTGGTGGTGGAGAGGTCGATCGGTGGCACGTGCACGCCGAGCGTGCGCAGGTCGTCGCGGCCGGCGTGTACGGCCCGGGTGTCCACCGTCGTCATGGCGGTAGCGTCGAACATCCGGTGCCGACGGGGCAATGGGTTGGTGGATAATTCTGGTCCGGGCGCTGGCTTCGTCGAGACGTTCGGTAGAGGATGGTCGGATGCCCCCTGAGCCGAACGAAGTGCGGCCGTATCCGGCCCTGGACGAGGTGGACCGCGCGATCCTCGCCGAGTTGGCGGCGGACGGCCGGTTGCCGAACAACGCGCTCGCCGAGCGGGTGGGGGTGGCGCCGTCGACGTGTCTGACGCGGACGCGGGCGTTGCGCGAGCGCGGGGCGATCCGGGGTTTCCACGCGGAGGTGGATCCGGCCGCGCTGGGTCTGCCGTTGCAGGCGTTGGTGTCGGTGCGGCTGACCGCGCACGAGCGGGCGGCAGTAGACGCGTTCCGGGCCCGGTCGGTGCGCCTGCCCGGGGTGGTGTCGGTGTTCCACGTGGCCGGCGCGGAGGACTACGTGCTGCACGTGCGGGCGGCGTCGGGTGACGCGCTACGGGACTTCGTGCTGGACCATCTCGCGGTCGACCCGGTGGTGCAGCACACACAGACCAGCCTGATCTTCGAGCAGGCCCGCGGGATGGGCTGAGCGCAGGCCCGGGACGGGGGTGAGCGCAGGCCCGGGACGGGGGTGAGCGCAGGCCCACGGGACGGGGGTGAGCGCAGGCCCGTGGAATGAACGGGCAGGCCGGGGAGTTGGCACTGCGTGTGATCACCGTACCGTTGTCTGTTCTTGATCTTGCCCCGGTCGCCAAGGGGACCACCGCCGGCGCGGCGTTGCAGGCCACCACCGAGCTGGCCCGGCGCACCGAGGAGCTGGGCTACCACCGGTTCTGGGTGGCCGAGCACCACAACATGCCGGCGATCGCCAGCTCCGCGCCCGCGGTGCTGCTGGCGCACCTCGCCGCGAACACGTCGACGATCCGCCTCGGCTCGGGCGGGGTGATGCTGCCCAACCACGCGCCGCTGGTGGTGGCCGAGCAGTTCGGCACCCTGGAGGCGCTGCACCCCGGTCGGATCGACCTGGGCATCGGGCGGGCCCCGGGCACCGACCAGGTGACCGCGCTGGCGTTGCGGCGCACCATGGAGGGCCTGTCGGCGGAGGGTTTCCCGCGTGAGCTGACGGACCTGATGAACTACTTCAGCGGGGAGAAGCCGGGGCAGATCATCGCCACCCCGGGTCGCGGTGAGCAGCCGGCCGTGTGGCTGCTCGGCTCCAGCGGCTTCAGCGCCCAACTCGCCGGCCTGCTGGGCCTGCCGTTCTCCTTCGCGCACCACTTCAGCTCCGCGAACACGCTGCCGGCGCTGGCCCTGTACCGGCAGAACTTCCGGCCGTCGCAGTGGTTGGACAAGCCGTACGCGATGGTGGCGGTCAACGCGGTGTGCGCCGAGACCGACGAGCGGGCCGAGTGGTTGGCCGGGCCGAGCGCGCTGTCGTTCCTGAAGCTGCGCTCCGGTCGACCGGAGCCGCTGTCGACGCCCGACGAGGCGGCGGCGTACCCGTACACGGAGATCGAGCGGGAGTTCGTGCTGCAGCGGCGCGACGGTCAGGCGCTGGGCTCGCCGGAGACGGTGCGCCGGCAGCTGACGGAGTTGCAGGAGCGCACCGGCGCGGACGAACTGATGCTCACCACCCTGGTCTACGACGTGAAGGACCGGGTGCGGTCGTACGAGTTGATCGCCGAGCAGGTGGCGGGGGGTCTGCGCCGGGACGCGTGAAACACGATCTTCACGTCAGCGTCACCCCCGCGACCCGGACGGTGCCTAATGTTGGTGCCGGTGGTGGTACGGCATTCCCGGTCGGGACGGGTCGGGAATGCCGCGGTGTGGAGCACCGGGCCGGAGCTGTGCGGATTCCGCGGCTGCGGCCCGGTGCCTGCCACCTTAGGCGAACCCGATCAGGACCGCCAGGGTTAGATCAGCGTAGGTAGATGTTCGGGGTCGGTGGGCTGCTCATTCCGTCGCCGATGAAGAACCCCGGGTGTGGCGGCTGGTTGTAGGCGGTGTTCTGCCACGCGATCGCCACGCGGTACTGCGGGTCGTGCATCAGCGTGTAGATCCGGGTGCTGGTCGGGGTGGGTGTGCTGTAGATGCGCAGCGCCCGACTGTCGCTGGTTCGCCAGATCACCTCCTCGCGCCAGTCGCCGAGGATGTCGCCGGAGAGCGCCGGCGTGGACTTGGTGCCGTTGTTCGACGCCACGTCACTGCCGGTGAGCAGCCGGGTCTCGCCGCCGGTGCCGTACTTGTCGATCTTCGTGCCGTCCAGCAGCTCGCGGACCGGGTCACCGTCCCACCAGGCGAGGAAGTTCATCGACGACGGCTTGCGCCCCACGTTCTGCCCGCGGGTGTTGGCCAGGCCGGAGACCGCCGCCGACCACGACTCCGCACCCGGGCTGCCCGCCCAGATGTCCGCGGAGACACCCCGGCCGTTGTCGCCGGAGGCCGGCGTGGACCACAGGATCTGACCGGTACGGGCGTCGGCGAACCAGGAGCTGGGCTTGCTCCCGTCCTCGTCGACCTTGAACACCTCCAGGCCGGCGCGGCCCGGGTCGAGGTCCCCGACGTGCATCGCGTCGCCGTGCCCGTTGCCCGTCGAGTAGAGCAACCGACCGTTGTCGT
Organism: Micromonospora lupini str. Lupac 08; assembly: GCF_000297395.2. GTDB lineage: Bacteria > Actinomycetota > Actinomycetes > Mycobacteriales > Micromonosporaceae > Micromonospora > Micromonospora lupini. Next base: position 5,213,429 of record NZ_HF570108.1, read on the forward strand.
CGATGGTGGCGGCGCCGTACACGATCTCCTGGCGGCCGTCGGCGTCGACGTCGGCCACGGAGAGCTGGTGGTTGCCCTGGCCGGCGGCGGCGCCGTTGCCGGACGAGTTCGAGTCGAACGTCCAGCGCTTGGTGAGCGTGCCGTTGCGGAAGTCCCAGGCCGCGATCACCGCGCGGGTGTAGTAGCCCCGAGCCATGATCAGCGACGGGCGCTGCCCGTCCAGGTAGGCGGTGCCGGCAAGGAACCGGTCGACCCGGTTGCCGTACGAGTCGCCCCAGGACGACACGGTGCCGCGCGGTGGGTCGTAGTTGACTGTGGAGAGCACCGCGCCGGTCTGACCGTTGAACATGGTCAGGTACTCCGGGCCGGAGAGCACGTAGCCGCTGGAGTTGCGGTAGTCCGCCGACGACGAACCGATGAGCTGGCCGGTGCCGGAGCGGGTGCCGTCGGCGGTCTTCATGGCCACCTCGGCGCGGCCGTCGCCGTCGTAGTCGTACACTTGGAACTGGGTGTAGTGGGCGCCGGCGCGGATGTTGCGGCCCAGGTCGATCCGCCACAGCCGGCTGCCGGTCAGGGTGTACGCGTCGACGTAGACGTTGCCGGTGTAGCCGGACTGGGAGTTGTCCTTGGCGTTCGACGGATCCCACTTGAGCACGATCTCGTAGGTGCCGTCGCCGTTGAGGTCGCCGACTGAGGCGTCGTTGGCGCTGTAGGTGTAGCTCTCCCCGCTGGGGGTGGTGCCGCCGGCCGGCACCTGCAACGGCACGTCCAGGTAGCCGTTGGCGAACTGCAGGGCCGAAGCGGACGCCGCCTGCTCGGCGCCGCCCACCACGGCCCGCACGGTGTACGCCGACCCGGCCGCCGCGCCGCTGTCGAGGTAGGAGGTCGCGCCGGTGATCGGGGTGGCGTTGACCCTGGTCGAGCCCCGGTAGAGGTTGAACGCCACGCCTGAGGTCTCGGTGCCGAGCAGCCGCCAGGACACCAGGTTGCCGCTGCCGGAGCGGACGCTGATCAACCCTCGGTCCAGGTCCTCCATCTGTTTCGCCCCGGCCGGAGGCGTGGTGGGCGGCGGCGTGGTCGGGGGTGGCGTGGTCGGGGGTGGCGTCGTGGGCGGTGGCGTGGTCGGTGGCGGCGTGGTCGGGCCGTCGGTGGCCGGCGCCCCGGTGCAGGTGACGCCGTTGAGCGCGAAGCTGGTCGGCGCCGGGTTGCTGCTCGTCCACGAGGCGTTGAACCCGAACGAGGCGGTGCCGTTGGTGGCGAGGACGCCGTTGTAGTCGACGTTGCGCGCGGTCACCTGGGCACCGGACTGGGTGACGGTGGCGCTCCACGCCTGGGCGACCTGCTGGCCGGCGGCGTACGACCAGGTGAGCGCCCAGCCGTTGACCTCCTCGCCGAGGTTGGTGATGGTGACGTTGGCGCCGAAGCCGCCCTGCCACGAGTTGGTGACCTGGTAGTCGACGCGACAGCCGACGGCGGCGGCCGAGGCGACGACCGTGCCGACGGTGCCGGCCACGACGGCGGCGGCCGTCGACGCGGCCAGCAGGATCAGCCGTTGTCTGGACGGGTGCATGAACTGCCTCCGGAGGATCCGGTGATGACCGCTGTGGTCCACCTGCCCTGCCCGGGAAGCACGGTGAACGGCCCGCCGCGGTGGCGACGAACGGCGATCTGGTCGGGATGAACGCCCTGGAACTCACGGATCCGGCTCAGCCGCATCGTAGGGCAAGCGCTTTCCGCTGCGCAATATCGACGACCGTCACACCGTGCGCTCTTGCCCCGCGGTGCGATGCCTGATCAACTCGTACGGGTGAGCGCCCCGCACATGGACCCGGACGAGTTCCGCCGCGCCGGCCACGCCGTCGTCGACTGGATCGCCGACTACTGGTCGACACTGCACCAGCGGCCGGTCGCCCCGGCCGACCCGCCCGGAACGGTGGCGAAGGCCCTGCCCAGCGTGCCGCCCACCACCGGCGGCGAGTCGGTCGAGGCGCTCCTCGCCGACCTGGACGCGATCGTCCTACCGGGACTGACCCACTGGCAGCACCCCGGCTTCTTCGGCTACTTCCCCGCGAACACCTCCGGCCCGAGCCTGCTCGGTGACCTGGTCAGTTCCGGCCTCGGTGTGCAGGGCATGCTGTGGGCCACCAGCCCGGCCTGCACCGAGCTGGAGACGGTCATGATGGACTGGTTGGCCCAGCTGCTCGACCTGCCGCAACGCTTCCGGTCGACAGGCGCCGGTGGCGGCGTCATCCAGGACTCGGCCTCCTCGGCGACGCTTGTGGCCACCCTGGCCGCGCTGCACCGCGCCAGCGCGGGCCGCTGGCGCGTCACCGGCGTCGACCGGCGCTACCGCGCGTACACCTCCGTGCACGGGCACTCCTCCATCGAGAAGGCCGTGCGGATTGCCGGGCTGGGCGCCGACGGGATCCGGTCGATCGACGTGGACCCGGACACCCAGGCGCTGCGCCCGGACGCTCTGCGGGCCGCGATCGAGGCGGATCTGGCCGCCGGGGACGTGCCCACCATCGTGGTCGCCACCATCGGCACCACCTCCACCACCGCCGTCGATCCGGTGCCCGAGATCGGGGCGATCTGCGCCGAGTACGGGATCTGGCTGCACGTGGACGCCGCGTACGCGGGCGCCGCCGCCGTCTGCCCCGAGCTGCGCTGGTCGCACGCCGGCCTGGAGTACGTCGACTCCTACTGTTTCGACCCGCACAAGTGGCTGCTCACCGGCTTCGACTGCGACGCGTTCTGGGTGGCCGACCGCGGCGAGCTGATCGAGGCGCTGACCGTGCTCCCGGAGTTCCTGCGCAACGCCGCCTCCGAATCCGGGGCGGTGATCGACTACCGGGACTGGCAGGTGCCGTTGGGTCGCCGCTTCCGAGCGCTGAAGCTGTGGTTCGTGCTGCGCTGGTACGGCGCCGAGGGGCTGCGGGCGCACATCCGCTCCGGGGTGGCGCTTGCCGCCCGGTTCGCCGACCGGGTCCGCGCGGACGACCGGTTCGAGCTGGCCGCGGCGCACCCGTTCTCGCTTGTCTGTTTCCGGCTGCGCGCCGACGACGACACCAACGCCGAGCTGCTGGCGCGGGTGAACCGCACCGGACGGGTGTTGTTGACGCACACCCGGGTCGGCGGCCGGTACGTGCTGCGACTGGCGGTGGGCTCACCACAGAGCACCGAGACGCACGTCGACGAGGCCTGGACACTGCTGACCGACGCCGCCAAGGACCTTGTCACCCCCTGACTTTCCCGGCCCCCACGACGACCGCTCACCCGCCCGGGGCCGACCGGACCGCCGGCGCGCTCACCCGCCCAGGGCCGACGGGACCGTCAGTGCGCCCACCCGCCCAGGGCCGACGGGACCGTCAGTGCGCCCACCCGCCCAGGGCCGACCGGACCGTCAGTGCGCCCACCCGCCCAGGGCCGACCGGACCGCGCCGGCGCGCTCACCCGAGCGCCAGCCGACACCTGGTGCGCGTCCTTTGCTCTGCTTACCCTGACGCAACAGCCACTTACAGTCACCGGCCGGGGCGCGGCGAAGGAGCGTCCCGTCGGGAAAGCTGGCAGCTCAGCGGAGTGTTGCGTGGGGGTAAGCAGAGCAAAGGACGCGGCGGCCCTTCTGGGCAGATGACCGACCGCCACGCACGGTGACAACGGCTCGGGGCGGCACCCGGTGGCCGGCCGCGGGGTTCAGCGGGCGGACGACGTACCGGTGCCCCCCAGGCCGGCCGGGACGCTGCCGCCGTGCGGCTCGGCCGCATGGCCGCTCGGGGTGTCGGTCACGGCCTCGGTCACGGCCCTGCTCGCGGTCACGGCCTTGCTCGCGGTCACGGGCGCGGCCTCAGCGACGGTCGTGGCTGCGGTTGCCGCCTCAGTGGTGCTGGCGGTGACGCGGGCGCGGCGCAGGGCCCGCACGGCGAACACCAGCGCGGCCAGCCAGCCGGCGGCCAGCAGGGCGTAGAGCGCGGGGCGGACCGGGCCGTTCAGCTCGGCCGAGCGGATCAGGGTGCGGGCGTTCGTCAGCACGATCACGCCGCCGACGGCCGCGCCGAGCAGTTGGGCCGGGACGATGCGCACCAACCAGGCGGCCAGCGGAGCGGCGATGAGCCCGCCGATCAGCAGGGCGAGGACGGTGGGCAGCAGGAACCCTTCGGTGCCCAGCCCGATCAGGAAGCCGACGCTTGCCGCTCCCGCCACCACGAACTCGGCGGTGTCGACCGAGCCGATCACCTTGCGCGGCTCCAGGCGGCCGGAGACCAGCAGCGCCGGAGTGGCCACCGGGCCCCAACCACCGCCGCCGGTGGCGTCGACGAAGCCGGCGACCAGGCCGAGCGGGCCGAGGAAGCGACCGCGCAGCCGCCCGCCGATCCGGTCGGTGCGCAGCGGTCGGGAGAATCGGACCAGCAGGTACGCGCCGAGCGTGAACAGGATGCCGGCCATCCACGGCGCGGCCGACCTGGTCGAGATCGAGCTGAGCAGGGTGGCGCCGGCGAACGCTCCGATCGCGCCGGGCAGCGCGATGCGGGACACCACCCGCCAGTCGACGTTGCCGAACCGCCAGTGCGCCACGCCCGCGGCGAAGGTGGTGCCGATCTCGGCCAGGTGCACCGAGGCCGAGGCGGCGGCCGGCGCGACCCCGACGACCAGCAGCAGAGTGGACGAGGTCAGCCCGTACGCCATCCCGAGCGAGCCGTCGACCAGCTGCGCGGCGAGCCCGACCAGAGCGAGAACCAGCAGCTTGCGCACGAGCGCCCCCTGACTTTTCGGTATCTCCTATCGACTTGGTCGACAATGCGCCACGGCAGGGCCCGGGTCAAGTGTCTGATCGGTGGATGGGACGCCGACGGGTCGACGCCGCGACCGGGGCGGTCAGCGCGAGGGAGCGCGTCAGCGCAGAGCGCGAGGCACGGGGAGCGGGTCGGCGCAGGCGCGGGGCGCGGTCAGGTCCAGGCGCGCGGGCGCGGTCAGATCCAGGCGCGCGGGCGCGGTCAGATCCAGGCGCGCGGGTCGGCGGCCAGTTCGGTGACCCGCGCCGGCAGTGTGCCGGCGGCCACGTCGGCGACGCTCACCAGTTCAAGGATCTCCCGCTCGCTGGCGCGCAGCGCGATCCAGACCTCCTGCAGGGCACGGGCCGGGCCGTGGTAGCCGAGCTGTTCGGGACGCTGTCCCCGGACGTGCGCGAGCGGTCCGTCGATCACCCGGATCACCTCGGCGAGGGAGATCTCCTCGGCCGGGCGGGCCAACCAGTAGCCGCCCTCCGGGCCGCGCTGGGCGTGCACGATGCCACCCCGACGCAGTTGCAGCAGGATGCTCTCCAGGAACTTCGGCGGGATCTCCTGCGCACGCGCGATCTGGTCGGCGGTGACGGGCCGTCCCCGCCCGGGGCCACTGGCCGTCGCGGCGAGTTCGGCGGCCGCGCGGAGGGCATAGTCGACCCGGGCGGAGAGACGCATGCCGGCAAGGTTAGCCCGCAGGTCATCCGGCCGGGTCGGCGACCCTCGGCCGATCGGTCACGCATCGACGAATAGCAAATAAGGTCGGATGCCGTGATCCACTACCCGGTGGGGCCCGGAAAGCTGATTTCACGCGTCCTTATGCTGGGCGGGCAGTATGACTGCCGGACCGGATGCGAGGGCTCGGGCAGGACATTGATAAACACCCGGTTCCACCCGGGGGGAAGGCAACACGATGACCGATGTCGCCACACGCACCTGGGATGGCATGACCATCCCGGTCGCCGGCACCTATCGCCTCGATCAGGCGCACAAGCGGATCGGTTTCCTGTCCCGCCACATGATGGTGAGCCCCGTACGCGGCGAGTTCGCCGAGGCGACAGCGGAGATCTTCGTGGCGGAGGATCCGCTGCGCTCCGGGGTGACCGCCACCATCCAGGCCGCGAGCATCGCCACCGGGAGCGTCGATCGGGACACCCACCTGAAAAGCGCCGACTTCCTCGACGTGGAGCGTTATCCCACGCTCGAATATCGAAGCACGGGCATTAACTGGCAGAGCAGTGAGGACCCGATTTTCTACTGGGCACGGCTGCGAAACCACCGACTCGGCGGAAGAGGCAGAAGTCACAATCCCCCGCCGCAGTCCGAGCCCGGTCGATTCGTGCTCACCGGCGAGTTGACCGTAAAGGGGATCACCCGCGCGGTGGACCTGCAGGTGAATTTCGGCGGTGCCCGTCGTGATCCGTACGGGCAGAACATCTTCGGATTCAGCGCGACCGCCGAGATCAACCGGGAGGACTACGGCCTGCTCTGGAATGTCGCGCTGGAGAGCGGCGGCGTTCTGGTCGGGAAGACCGTGCAGATCGAAATCGCCGGCGAGGCGATCCACGAGGCGTGACCGGCCGACGGCCCGTCGCGGCGGGTCAGGCGCCGACGCGGCGCAGCAGACCCTCCTGCACGGCGCTGGCGATCTGCCGGCCGTCGGTGGTGAACATCCGGCCGGTGGCCAGGCCCCGCGCGCCGGACGCCGACGGGCTCCAGCAGTCGTAGAGGAACCACTCGTCGGCGCGGAACGGCCTGTGGAACCACAGCGCGTGGTCCAGGCTCGCGCCGACCACACCGCCCGGCCCCCACACCTCGCCGTGCACGGAGAGCACCGAGTCGAGCAGGGTGAGGTCCGAGGCGTACGTGAGCGCGCACGCGTGCAGCAGCGGGTCGTCGGGCAGCTTGCCGTCGATGCGCATCCAGACCCGCTGGTGCGGGTCGGCCGGCCGGTCGCCGGGGCGGACCCAACCGGGCTCCCCCACGTAGCGCACGTCGATCGGGCGGGGGATCTGCCCCCAGATGCCCAGGCGCTCGGGGTAGCGGGCGAGCCGGTCGGACATCGTCGGCACGTCCTGCGGGGCGGGCACGTCAAGCGGCGCGGGGGCCTGGTGGTCCAACCCGTCCTCGGTCCGCTGGAACGACGCCGACATGAAGAAGATCGGCTTGTCGTGCTGGAGGGCGACCGCCCGGCGCACCGAGAAGGACCGGCCGTCGCGGATGTTCTCCACCTGGTACTCGATCGGCTCGACCGGGTCGCCGGGGCGGACGAAGTAGCCGTGCAGCGAGTGCACGAACCGCTCCGGATCCACCGTGCGGCCGGCGGCGACCAGGGCCTGACCGGCAACCTGGCCGCCGTACACCCGTTGTGGGCCGACCGGGGGGCTCATCCCCCGGAAGGTCATGTCCCCGGTCGGGTCGAGGTCCAGCACTTCCAGCAGCTGGTCGACCGCTGCCTGGCCGACCGCGACCCGACCGTCGCTCACTGCAGCGCCCGCGCCGACGCCGCGTCGACCAGCGAGCCGAGCTGGTGTACGCGCAGCGTGTTGGTCGAGCCGGGGGTGCCGGGCGGGCTGCCCGCCACGATCACCACGTAGTCACCGGGGTTGGCCCGGTCGAGGCCGAGCAGCGCCTGGTCGACCTGGCGGAACATGTCGTCGGTGTGCTGCACGAACGGCATGAGGAAGGTCTCCACGCCCCAGGTCAGGGCGAGCTGGTCACGCACCTCGGGGACCGGCGTGAACGCCAGCAGCGGCAGGTCGCAGTGCAGGCGGGAGAGCCGCCGGACGGTGTCGCCGGTCTGCGAGAAGGCGACAAGCGCCTTGGCGTTGATGGCCCGGGCGATCGACGAGGCGGCCACGGTGAGCGCGCCGCCGTGGGTACGCGGGTCGTGCTGCAGCCGGGGCACGCCGATCGAGCCGGCCTCGGTCGTCGTAACGATCTTGGCCATGGTGCTGACGGTCAGCACCGGGTACTTGCCGACGCTTGTCTCGCCGGAGAGCATCACCGCGTCGGCGCCGTCGAGCACCGCGTTCGCCACGTCGGAGGCCTCCGCCCGGGTGGGACGCGAGTTCTCGATCATGGAGTCGAGCATCTGGGTGGCCACGATGACCGGCTTGGCGTTCTCCCGGCACAGCTGCACGGCCCGCTTCTGCACCAGCGGGACCTCGTCCAGCGGCATCTCCACGCCGAGGTCGCCCCGAGCGACCATGACACCGTCGAAGGCCAGCACGATGGCCTCCAGGTGCTCCACGGCCTCCGGCTTCTCGACCTTGGCCAGCACCGGGCGGTACACGCCCTCCTCGGCCATGATGTTGTGGACGAGCTTGATGTCCTCGGCCGAGCGCACGAAGGACAGCGCGACCAGGTCGACGCCGAGCCCCAGGGAGAAGCGCAGGTCCTCGGCGTCCTTGTCCGACATGGCGGGCACGCTGACCGCCACGTTGGGCAGCGAGACGCCCTTGTTGTTGGAGACCGGGCCGCCCTCGGTGACCAGGCAGCGGATGTCGTTGCCGGTGACGTCGGTGACCTCGACGGCGACCCGGCCGTCGTCGATCAGCAGGCGGTCACCGGGCTTCACCTCGTGCGGCAGCTTCGTGTAGGTGCAGGAGACCCGCTCCTTGGTGCCGATGACGTCGTCGCCGGTGATCACGACGGAGTCACCGGTGCGCCACTCGTGCGGGCCGTCGGCGAACCGACCGAGCCGGATCTTGGGGCCCTGCAGGTCGGCGAGGATGGCGACCGGCTTGCCGGCCGCCTCGGACGCCTCCCGGACCAGTCGGTAGACCGCCTCGTGGTCGGCGTGGCTGCCGTGGCTGAAGTTGAGCCTCGCCACGTTCATGCCGGCCTCGACGAGGCCCCGGATGCGCTCCGGGGACGAGGTGGCGGGACCAAGAGTGCAGACGATCTTCGCGCGGCGTGTCACGCCCATCAGGCTAGTCTCTCCTTCAGGTCGGACTCGGGGCCGACCCCTTGCAGGCAGCGGAACAGGTGTCCAACAACGCGCGGCGCGCGTCGGACCGGCGGGCGGAACCGCACCGGGAACGTTGTGGCGACGGGCAACGGCGACCGCGCGCCGGGAATCGTACGCCTGTCGTGGCGGGCGGTGTCGGGGCGCTCCCGGCCCACGCTCACTCCGGGTGCCCCGACGGGGGCAGCGTGGGCACTGCGGTGAGCAGGTCACGGGGGTCGTAGTGCCGCTTGGCCCGACGCAGCCGCGCCCAGTTCGCGCCGTACGCCAGCCGGACCCGTTCGGTCTCGGTCGGGGCGAGCAGGTTCGGGTAGCCCCCGGGCAGGGCGAACGGGGCGAGCGCCGCCGAGGTGCGATCGGCCCACGCGCGATGCGGCGCCGCCTCCCCGCCGGGCGGCCACACCGCGATGATCTCGGTCAGCAGGTGCTCGGCGCGCAGGCCGAACGCCGTGTCGCCGAGCCGGACCCGGGTGGCCGCGCCGTGGAAGTGGTGCAGGGCCAGCGCGGAGAACGGCGAGGTGACCTGCCGGGCGGCGTCCACGAGCGCGTCCACCGCGCCGTCGGCGAGCCGGGGCAGCCAGCGGGTCCGCAGCAGGTAGTGGTTTCCGTCGACCATCCCGCCGTCGAACATCCGCAACGCGTCCGCGTACGGCAGCGGGTCGACCTGGTCGACGAGCGGGGTGCCCAGCGCCCGCAGCCGGTCCAGCCACGGCTGGCCGGCGTCCAGGTCCGGGCCGCTGTAGAAGGGGCAGACGAAGACCACCGGTTCGCCGGCCGGGCCGGGCAGGAACCCGGCCATCACTGTCAACTCGTCCGGGGCGTCGGCGAGCAGCGCCGCGTAGCCGCGCAGCACGGCCGGCGCCTCGGCCAGCGCGAACATGATCATGCCGGCGAGTACTGCGGGCAGCCGGTGCGCCCGGTACCGCAGCTCGGTGACCACGCCGACGTTCCCGCCGCCGCCGCGCAGCGCCCAGTACAACTCGGCGTCGTGGCGCGGGTCGGCGGTGACCCGACGACCGTCGGCGAGGACGACCTCCGCGCCGAGCAGGTTGTCCAGCGCCAGGCCGAACCGCCCGCAGAGCGGGCCGTACCCACCGGCCAGGGTCAGCCCGGCCATGCCCACGTCCCGGACCACACCCGTGGGCACCACCAGGTCGTACGGGGCGGCGGCGGCGAGCAGGTCGGCGGCGCTGGCACCGCCGGCCACCGTCACCGTGCCCCGGTCCGCGTCGACCCGGACCGTGCGCAGACCGGTCAGGTCGAGCACCAGGCCACCGTCGCGCAGTGCCCGGCCGGCCCAGTCGTGCCCGCCGGAGCGGACCGACACCGGCAGGTGGCACCGCGCGGCGACGCGGATCGCCGCGGCCACCTCTTCGGCGTCCAGGCAGTGGGCGACCAGGGCGGGCGCACGGTCGACTGCGGCGTTCCACAGGCGGGTGGCGGTGTCGAACCCGGGTTCGCCCGGCTCGTGGAGGCGGTCACCGAGCAGGGCACGCAGCCGCGCGGCGGCGGACGCGACATCGGGGGTGGTGGCGGAGCTCATGGCGTCTCCTCGACCGGGTCCGGCCGATGACGCCGGGTGCGCCCCGACTGCGGTCCTCGGTGCGCGCGACCGTAACACCGGCGGACGCCCGACCGCCGTCACCATCACGACACCCGTCGCTTGACCGACCGTCAGCTCTCCGCTTTGACCAGCGGAAACTCCAGCGAGCCGGCCGGGCAGAGGAAGGTCAGCACGTCCACCCGGTAGAGGCCGGCCTGCACCGCCGGATCGGCCTCCAGCACGCTGCGCACGTCCTCGACGCTGCCCGTGCGGGCCAGCCCGAAGCCGATCGGCGGCTCCGGTTCACGGGCCGGGCCGTCCACCGAGCCGGCCACCAGGATGATGCCGCTGCGCTGCAACGCCTGCATGTGCTCGGTGTGCTCGGCCTGCAACCGCTGCACGGTCTCCGGGGGCAGGGCCCGTCCGGCCGCGCCGGGATAGATCACGATGCACTCGTACGTGTCGAGCGCGAAGTCGACCTGCGGCGTCCCCGCCATGGTGCTCCCTCCGCCGTCGCGCCGGCACGCACCGGGCCGGCCGCCCGAGCCGGCGTCACCGGCACGCGCCCAGCGTCGCACGCCGACGACTGCGGTACCTGTCGCTCCGCGCAACTGGCCCCGGTCGGTCGACAACTCCGCCGGCAGGTCGGTCGGTCCCGGTGCCGGCACCGACTACGGTGGACGGTCCGGGCATCGGTGGTGGGGAGGTCGGAATGCGCGACGACGATCCGGTGTCGAGCCCGCTGCCGTACGCCGAGGTGACCGACGAGGCGTACGCCACGCAGGCCGCGGCGGGCTTCCAGCCGCAGGAGTTCGAGTTCGCGGTGGTGCTCAGTGGGCGGTGCCCCCGGTGTGCCCACCCGAGCACCACGACGCTCGTCGACGAGGTGTACCGCAAGGACGTCGCGGCCCCCGATCCCGGCTACCGGACGCTGCTGTGCGAGTGCGAGGCCGAGCACCCGGGGCGCCCCGCCGGGCTGCGTGGCTGTGGGGCGTACTGGACGCTGTGGTTGGAGGTCGAGGCGTGATCCGGCTTCGTCCGGGCCCGCCCGCGACAGTCGCCGACCTGCACCGCGCGCAGCAGCTGGCCGGCCTGCTGCGCGGCGAGTTGGAGCGCGTCCGGGCGGCGGCGGTGGCCTGGCGCAACGGGCTGGGCGGCCTGTTGGTGGCGCTCGTCGGGTTCAGCCTGATCCGGGGTCGCACCGATGTGACCACGCTCGCGGCGGGCTGGGGCGCGTTGGTCGGGGTCCTGCTGCTCGCCGCCCTGGCCGCGGGCGTGGCCGGGGCGCTCGCGCTGCTCCGCGCGGCGCACGGGCGGTTGACGGTGACCCCGGTGGCGGCGCTCCCGCCGGTCCCGCTCGGGGACCATCTGGAGGCGGTGGCGGCGGTCCGGTCCCTGCGCATGGGGGTGGGGCTGGTGCTGCTCTGCACCGCGCTGCTGGTCGCTGCCGTCGGCGTGACCTGGTACGCCCCCGCCCGCCCCGCCACCGCAGCCGTCAGCTCCCCCGCCGTCGGCTCCCTGCCGTCAGCTCGGTAACCCGCGCGGTGGGCGAAGCGAGCTGATCCTGACGGGCCGGCACGCCACACGGATGGCCGGCGTCAGGGGCCGAGGTGGGCGTAGCCGGCCCAGGTGTCCGGGTTATCGGGCAGGGCCTCGCGGAGATGGCGGACCGCCGCGTGCAGGGCCACGGCCGCCCGGTCCGGCGCGATCCCTCCGGGCACCGACAACCCGTCGTACAGCCCTTTGCAGAGCCGCACGGTCAGCGTGTCCGAAATGGACCACAGCGCGCCGATGACATGCCGGAAGCCGACCAGTTGGAAGGCCGTGCCGAGGGTGAGCGCCTCGTCGGGCAGCGCCGCGCCACCGCGTACCGTCTCGCAGGCGGAGAGCACCGCCAGCGCCGCCGGGTTGCCGGCGGGCCGCCACAGGTCCCGAACGTGCAACGCGCCGCCGGCCAGCTCCAGACGACCCCAGGCCGGGGCGCGCAGGTCCTGGGTGCCGTGACAGCACAGATGGGCGACCTGCTGGTCGGGCAGGGCGGCGAGCACGGCCGCCGGGGTGGCCGCCGGGCCGAGCAGTGAGCGGACCCGCGGCACGTACTGACGGACAATCTCCTCCTCCCGGGCGACGCCGGGCAGGTCGGCGAGGCCGGGCGTCTGGGACATGCCGACGAACAGCGCCGAGTCGACCGGTTCGGGTCGAGCCGGGACGCCCAGGCGCGCACGCGTCAGCGCCCGCAGCGACGCCGTGTACGACGGGACCACCCGGTCCAGCACCCCGTCGCCACCCTCGATCGGACCTGCCGCGTGCAGCGGCAGCAGGGTGAGCACCCCGGTGGGACACCACCACAGCCGAGGCCACTCCCCCACCGATCCGGCCCCGCCCGACGGCCGGGCGGACGGTCCGGCGTCCGCCGACGGCGGGGTGGATGCGGGCCTGTCGAGGACGGGTGCGGCGATGACCCGCCACAGCCAGTCCAGTGTCTCGGCGACCTCGGCGCGAGCCGCCGATCGACGGCGCTGCACCTGCGGCTGCGGGGCGTCCGGCGCCGGCGGCCCGGTGAGCACCGCGATCGCGGTCAGAAAGCTCGCCGTCCGGGTGAGCAGCTCGGCCAGGGTGAGTTCCGGCAGCGGCACGACGCTTACCTGCTTGTCCGCGACGACAAGCGCGTCGCAGCGCCGGGCGGCCACGTTGACCAGCACCACCGGACCGTCGGCGGCGGCCCGGGCCAGCTCGTCGAAGGGCGGCGGACGGAGGAAGTCGGCGAAGCCGGGCCGGTCGCGGATCTCGGTCAGCAGTTGGCGACGGCGGGTGGCGAGGTCGTACCGCTGCTCCGGGGTCGGTCCGGCACCGGCGGCCGACGACCCGCCGCTGTCCGCACCGACCGGCGATGCGCGGAAGTCGTCGAGGGCGGCCTGGAGTTCGGCGAGGCGGGCGGCCAGCCGGGGGGCCCGCGCGCGCAGCAGGGCCAGGTCGGCGCCCGCGTCGTGGGCGCGGGTGAGCAGAACTCCCCGGCCGTATTCGAGCAGCTCGACGGCGCGTTCCGGGTTGTCGAGGGCGATGGCGACCGCGGCGGCGTCGCTGGCCAGCCCGGGGAACTGCCCGAGCAGGCGGGCTTGGTCGTCGGGGTCCATGCCGTGCCAGGCCACCAGGTCGATCAGCTCGATCGCTGTGGTGTACCCGTCGAGCGCGGTCCGGAGGTCGCCTGCCGCCTCGGCGTGCGCCGCGTACCGGGTGGCCGCCCCGGCCCGCAGCAGCGACGGCGCGGACTCGACGTCGGCGGCGGCACGCAACGCCGCCGTCGCCTCGGCCAGGGCAGCGGACCTGGCGTCGATGGTCGCGGCGGGGGTAGCGGTGGCGGTGGCGACTGCCTCGAGGGCCGTGGCGAGGTTGCTCAGGCACATGGTGCGCGCGGGATGCCCGTCGGCCAGCACGTCGACGGCCCCCCGGTACGCGGCCAGCATGGCGTCCGCGTCGGCCGCGGCGTGTCCCGCCTGGAAGCGCAGCAGCAGCGCGCTGCCGAGGTTCGTGCGGATCCGGTGCCGGTCGATGTCTGCCGACGGCCGGTCGTTCAACAGTTCCAACAGACCGATCGCCTCGTCCAGTGCCGCCGGGTCGTCGCGCAGTTGATGCCGCAGCAGGTGGGCCAGGGCGAGGGTGGCGACCGCCTGGGCGTACTCGGCCGGGTCGGCCTCCCGTTCGGCCAGCTCGGCGGCCTCGCGCAGCGCGACCACCGCGGCCTCGGAGTCGGCGGCGACGCCGGCCGCGACCTCCTCGGCGGGCTGACCGCCGACGGGCAACGCATCGGCCAGGAAGAGCTCGACCCGGCGGTTCAGGGCCGAGCCGTAGTTGATCAGCGCCGGCATCCGGTCCGGGTGCCCGGGTGGCGTGGTGTCGCTTACCTGCGCCAGCACCTGCACCGCCTCGGTCAGGATCGCCAGGTCCTGGGTCGGGGTGAACAGCGCCTGCAGCACCAGGCCGAGGTTCGAGCGGTACCGGGGCAGGAGCGTGGAGTCCGGCGCGGCGGCGGCCACCGCGGCCCGCAGCGCGACCGCTGCCGGCTCCAACAGCGCCGGTTCCCCGGCCTGGTCGGAGAGTTCCCGCAGGATGTTGCCGAGATTGTTGAGCACCTGGTGGCGCAGCGGATCGGCACGGGGCAACAGCCGTTCGGCCTCGGTCAGCGCCTCCCGACCGGCGCGCAACGCGCGCACACCGCCCAGGTCGGCGTGGCCGACGCCGAACGCGTGGCCGAGCTCGGCGAGCCGGTGCGCCCGCCGCTCGGTGTCCCGGGCGGCGGCCACGCCGTCGCGCAGCAGGCGTACCGCCTCGGTGGCGTCGTCGGGGCGTCGCCGCCGCTCGTAGCGGGTCACCAGCAGACCGGCCAGAACCTGCCGCAGCTCGTCGAGGTCCGTCCCGCCGGGCGTCGGTCCGGCGCCGAGCGTCGCCCGGTAGGCGTCGATCGCCGCGTCGAGGTCGACCGGGTCGGCGTCGGACTGGTGCCGTTCGGCGAGCAGGGTGGCGAGCCCGGCCTGGGCGCTGCCGGCCAGTTCCGGGTCGAGGCCGCCGAACCCGGCCAGCGCCGACCGGTACGCCTCGATCGCGGCATCCCGGTCGGCCGGCGTCCGATCGCGCAGGAACCGCTCGGCGAGCGCGGTGCCGTGCAGGGCGGCGACGCGGGGGTCGCCGCTGCCCTGGGCTGCGGTGAAGACGTCGACCGCCTCGTCGAGGTCGCCCGGCCGGCCGTGCAGCCGCCACCTGTCGCGCAGCCGCTGACCGAGGTTCATCCGCGCCATCGTGCGCACCGGCGTGCCGGTGGCGGCAGCCCGGGCGGCGTCGCGCAGCGCCGTGATCGACTCGTCAAGCGCGGCCGGGTCGCGGTCGACCTCGTACGTGTCGCCCAGGACGTTGCCGAGGTTGAACAGCCGCACCGGACGTTCCGGGTCGCCGACCGCTGTGGACTCCATGCTCTCCCGGTGCGCCGCGACGGCCGCCGGGAGTGCCCGTTGCCGGCCGAGGTGCTGGAACTGGTCACGGTGGACCCTGCCGAGGGCGGACAGGTAGTGCGGCCGTTCCGGCGCCTCCGGCGGCGTACCGTCGAGGGCCTGGCGCAGCAGCGATTCGGCCCGGTCGGCCGCCCGGAAGTCGCGGCTGGTCTCCGCCGCGGCCATCAGCAGGACCGCCTCGACGTAGTAGGCGCCTGCGGCATCGGCGCCCGGGCCGGCCGAGCGCGGGCCGGACCGGTTCGGCGGCGCGTCGGCGTGTGGGGCGCCGCCGCTGGGCCGTCGGTGCGCGTGCAGCAGCGCCCGCATCGCCGGCGGAACCCGCTCCGGGGCGAAGCTCAGCAGGAACTCGGTGAGCCCGAGCGCCTGGCCGAGGTCGTCGGCGTCCTCGCCCGAGGGCAGCAGGCGGTAGCGGTACCAGTGCAGGCTGGCCAGGAGGAACACGCCCTCGGCGACCCGCTCGGGCAGCGGCCCGTCCGTGGGCGTGGCGGTCACCAGGTCGATGACCGCCTCGGCGTCGCGGATCGCGCCGGAGTCGAGGACCGCCCGGGGATCGCCTGTGGCGTCGAAGCGGTCCAGCCGTTCCCGCAGCCGACCGACCGGATCGGGTCGGAACCGTCGCCACATCGCGCCTCCCCCGGCCGGCCGCGCCGACTCGGATCAGGCGTAGCAGACCGGACAGGACGGGCGCTAGTGGGAAGACGACAGGTGATCCGGCACAACCGTGTCGGCGCACACAATCGACCGGGCGGCGGCATGACGGGCGGTTTCCGGGGGATGATCACGAGGTGGTGGGTCGATTCTCTTCCCCGCCGCGACGAAGACGATTGGGGATGCGCGTATGGCCACCGACATCAGCAAGCAGCCCGCGAAGGCGTCCGGCACGTACCGGATCGGGGGCGACGTCACTGTCAACCGGCTCGGTTACGGGGCGATGCAGATCACCGGGCCGGGCGTCTGGGGTGACCCGAAGGACCCGGCCGAGGCGCTGCGGGTGCTGCGCCGGTCGGTCGAGCTGGGCGTGACGTTCATCGACACCGCCGACTCGTACGGCCCGTTCGTGTCCGAGCTGCTGATCCGCGAGGCTCTGCACCCGTACGCCGACGACCTGGTCATCGCGACCAAGGCCGGGCTGACCCGCTCCGGCCCGGGCGACTGGCGCCCGGTGGGCCGCCCGGAGTACCTGCGTCAGCAGTGTGAGCTGAGCCTGCGTCACCTGGGTCTGGAGAGCATCCCGCTCTACCAGCTGCACCGGATCGACCCGCAGGTGCCGCTGGCGGACCAGTTGGGTGAGCTGGCCCTGTTGCAGCAGGAAGGCAAGATCCGCCACATCGGGCTGTCCGAGGTGAGCGTCGAGCAGATCGAGCAGGCCCGCGCGATCACCACGATCGCCTCGGTGCAGAACCTGTACAACCTCGCCAACCGCAGCGCCGAGGACGTCCTGGAGTACTGCGAGCGCAACGACCTCGCGTTCATCCCGTGGTTCCCGATCGCCACCGGCGAGCTGGCCCGCCCGGGCGGCCCGCTGGACGCGATCTCCACCGAGCACGGCGCGACGCCCGCGCAGCTCGCGCTGGCCTGGCTGCTGCGCCGCTCGCCGGTGATGCTGCCGATCCCCGGCACGTCCTCGGTGGCGCACCTGGAGGAGAACGTGGCCGCGGCCGACGTCCGGCTCACCGACGACGAGTTCGAGTCGCTGGCCAAGGCGAGCTGAGCGAGGCCGTGCGGGTGGTCCCGGCCGGGACCACCCGCACGGCCCTCAGACCGCGAGGCAGTTGGGTCGCACCGGGCCGTCGACCAGGGCGCCGCGCACGATTGTGTACGCGGTGCCGTCGAGCACCAGGCCGAGGTGGCCGACCACCCGCAGCGGGCAGTACGCCTGGATGAGGACGTTCGTCGCCCCGTCGTTGACTGCCGCGTTGCCGGTCGGCCGGACCAGCTCGTCCTGCAGCGTGCGAACGGTCGTGTAGCGCACCGACCCGGGGGTGTCGTCGCCGGCGTTGAGGTCGGCGAGGAAGGCGGAGCCGATGGTCATCTGTTGGCAGGCCACGATGCCGGCGCAGCTGCCGAGGCCGAGGAACGCCACGATGTTGGCGACGTAGGTGCCGTACTGGGGTGTGCCCAGGCTGACGTACCGGCCGACGCTTGCGGTGCCGCCGAGGCGCTTGAGGTAGTAGCGGCTGACCAGGCCGCCCTCGGAGTGGGCGACGAGGTCGACTGTCGCCGCGCCGGTGCTGGCGCGTACCTGGGCGACGTAGTTGGCGAACGCGCGGGCCGAGGCGGGGATGTCACCGAGGCCCAGGCCCGGGAGCTGGTAGATGAAGGTCCGGTAGCCGTCGGCGCGCAGCCGGGCGGCGATGGGCTCGTACGCCACGGCGACGCCGCTGAGGCCGCCGACCACGATGACCGGGTTGGCCGTGGCGGCGGCTGCCGTGGTGAGCGGGGATGCGGCGTCCGGGGCTCCGGCGGCCGGGGCTGCGGAAGCAGGGGTCGCTGGGGCCGCAGTCGCGCCGCCGGCGGAGACGAGCAGGGCGGCGGTGGCGAGGGATACGACGAGGACGGTCTTTCGGAGCAGCATGGCTGCACCTCCGGGGGGAGGCACCCGGCGAACCGGGCAGGTGGGTGGGGGTGTCCGGTCGACCGTGCGACGATCATGCCCGCAACAATTTAGAAACGTCAATCACTTGTTACGCACCGGTAACCCGTTGTCCCACCGACGGCGCAAACCGGCAATTCGGCCGTGCTCCACGACGGACACCGCCGACGGCTCGGCGCCGCTGCCGGCACACGGCCGCAGGGGTCGCCGAGGGCGCGCAGCCGCACCAGGAGAGCCCCGCCGCCGCGCGTCCTCACCCGGCAGTCGCGCGCCGAGGCGCGCCCATCAGGCGGTCGCGCCCCGAGGTGTCCTCACCCGGCGGTCGCGCCCCGAGGCGTCCTCACCCGGCGGTCGCGCGTTTGCGCGTACTCAGCGGGCGGTTGCGCGCAGCCCGTCCAGGGCCACGCCGAGCACCCGGTCACGTTGCTCCGGCCCGGGGAACTGGGCCATCGTGAGCCCGCTGATCAGGCGCACCACGTCGTCGAAGCCGATGTCGTCACGGACCACCCCGGCGGCCTGGGCGCGGCGCATCAGCGGCTCGCCTGCGGCGTAGATCTCCGTCCGGCAGCTGGCGAAGATCTCCGAGTCGTGCAGCAACTGCTCGGCGAGCGCCCGCTTCGTGGCGACGTACGCGACGAAGCGGTGCAGCCACGCGACAAGCGCGTCCCACGGGGGCAGCTCGGCCAGGTCGGCGGCGGAATTGCTCAGCGCGCGGACCTCCTCGACGTAGACGGCCTCGAACAGGTGCCGGCGGGTCGGGAAGTTGCGGTAGAGGGTGCCGATGCCCACCCCGGCCCGGCGGGCCACGTCCTCCAGGGAGGCGGCCGCCCCGTTCTCGGCGAACGCGTCGCGCGCCGCGACGACCAGGGCGTCGTAGTTGCGCCGCGCGTCGGCCCGCTTGGGCCGCTGCGCGAAGACCTCGGGCATCTGCCCCGCACTGGTCATGACGTGCGTCACCTCACCTTGGTTGCATCCGGAGGCACCCCTCCGCTAGCTTAGTGGAGGCACCCCTCCGCAAATGCCGGAGGACAGCCTCCGGTTAGCTTACCTCGGGACCCGCCCGATCCGCCTGGCCACCCGATCGCCCGGACCCGACAGACCTGCCCGCCTCCGACGACGGGCGACAAATCTCCTTCCGTACCACATAGGGAGTTTTCTCTCGTGTCAGTGACCTCCCGACGCAGCTCGCGTCGGCTCACCTTCACCGTGCTCGCGGCCGGCGCCGGGTTCTTCGCGATGCTCCAGTCGTTGATCACCCCGGTGCTGCCGACCATCCAGCAGGACCTGCACACCTCACAGAACACCGTGACCTGGGTCCTGACCGCCTACCTGCTCTCCGCGTCGATCTTCACGCCGATCCTCGGACGGGTCGGCGACATGGTCGGCAAGGAGCGGATGCTCGTCGTCTCGCTCGCCGCCCTCGCCCTCGGCTGCCTGGTGGCGGCCATCGCGCCGAACATCGGCGTGCTCATCGTCGCCCGGGTCGTGCAGGGCATCGGCGGCGCGGTCTTCCCGCTGTCGTTCGGCATCATCCGCGACGAGTTCCCCGCCGCGCGGGTCGGCGGCGCCGTCGCCGCCATCTCGGCGATCGTCGCCGCCGGCGGTGGCCTCGGTGTCGTGCTCGCCGGCCCGATCGTGGCCGCGCTGGACTACCGCTGGCTGTTCTGGATCCCGCTGGTCGTGGTCGGCCTGACCGCCGTCGCCGCGCACCTGTTCGTGCCCGAGTCCCCGGTGCGGACCCCCGGTCGGATCGACTGGCGGGCCACCCTGCTGCTCTCCGGCTGGCTTGTCGCGCTGCTCCTGCCGATCAGCCAGGGCGCGGCCTGGGGCTGGACCTCCACCCGGGTGCTCGGCCTGCTGGCGCTCGCCGTGGTGCTGCTGGTCGGCTGGCTCGTCGCCGAGGTGCGCTCGACCAACCCGCTCATCGACATGCGGATGATGCGCCTGCCCGGCGTCTGGACCACCAACCTGGTCGCCCTGCTCTATGGCGCGTCGATGTTCTCCGTGTACGCGTTCCTTCCCCAGTTCGTGCAGACCCCGACCGCCGCCGGCTACGGCTTCGGCGCCAGCATCAGCCAGGCCGGTCTGCTCATGCTGCCGATGCTCGTCGCGATGTTCGTCGCCGGCCTCGTCGCCGGCCGACTCCAGGCCGTGTTCAGCGCCAAGGCACAGCTCGCCACCGGCGCCGCGTTCAACGTGGCCGCCTCCGCGATGCTGGCC
Source organism: Micromonospora lupini str. Lupac 08 (assembly GCF_000297395.2). Lineage (GTDB taxonomy): Bacteria > Actinomycetota > Actinomycetes > Mycobacteriales > Micromonosporaceae > Micromonospora > Micromonospora lupini. The sequence goes on from NZ_HF570108.1 coordinate 5,233,536, forward strand.
GCCGCGCACGACACGCGCTGGGAGGTCGGCATCGCCGGTGGGCTGGTCGGTCTCGGCATCGGCCTGGCCTTCGCGTCGATGGCCAACCTGATCGTCGGCAGCGTGCCCGCCAGCCAGACCGGCGTGGCCACCGGCATGAACGCCAACATCCGTACCATCGGCGGCGCGATCGGCGCGGCCGTGGTCAGCGGCGTGATCACCGCCCACCCGCAGGCCAGCGGCCTGCCCCGGGAGGCCGGCTTCACGATGGGGTTTCTCGTCCTCACGGCGATCGCCCTGGCGGCCGCGCTCGCGGCCCTCGCCGTCCCGTCCGCCCGGCGGGCGTCGGCCGGTCGCCGGCCGTCCACCGCGACGATCGTCGAGTCCGAGCTAGCCGGCGAGTTCGCCACCATGCCCGCGACCCGCTGAGGTCCGCCGGCGCGTCGGAGCCCGGGCGGTTCGCCGCCCGGGCTCCGGCCTCTTCGGGAGTACGCTGGGCCGCTCCCCCGTCCACCGCTCGTCGTCTTCAGGATGCGCCCATGTCCGAGTTGCTGACCGCCGACCGCATCGAAGAGATCGGCAACCTGGGATCCACAAGCCCGGACCCGGCCGCGCTCGTCGCGGAACTGGTGGGCGCCGTCGACGAGGGACGGGTCGCCGACCCCGACGACACCGGGTACGCCCTGCTGGTCGCCGCTGACATCCTGGCGCAGGCGGGCGACCTGGCCGACGCGCTCGCGCTGGCCACCCGGGCGATCGCGGAACAGCCCGACGAGGACGCGTACGCCCGAGCGGTGCGCGGCGGCCTGCTGCTGCGCCTCGGTCGCTCGGACGAGGGCATGGCCGAGCTGACCGCCCTGCGTCCGCTGCTGGAGACCAACCCCAACGCCACCTACCTGGTCGACGAGCTGGCCGAGGCCGGCCACACCGACCTGGCGCTGGAATGGCTGACCGGGGCGCTCGACGCGATCCTGGAACGGACCCGGACCCAGCAGCACGAGTCCGAGGACGCCCAGGACGAGGCCGCGGCCATGATCTACGGGCTGACCCAGCGGCGGCACACCCTGCGCGAGGAGATGGGCCTGCCGCACGACGAGTACGACAACCTCGCCGACCGGCTGCGCGCCGCCAGCAACCACGCCCTCGACGCGCTCGACGACGGCCCCGCGACGCTGCTGTACTGGCCGCAGGCCGAGTTCGACGCGTTGCTACTGCGCTGGCCCGCGCTTGTCGACAGCTACCCGAAGACGTGGGACGAGCACCGCACCCAGATCGAACGCGCCCTCGTCGAGGCGTCCGGGCTGGGCGGCGGCGACCTGGGCGTCGTCGCCGGCACCGCCGAGGGCCTGGCGGCCTTCGCCGGCGACAAGCCCGTCGACGAGGAAACCCTCGACGGGTACGCCGACAGCCTCGACGAGGTGGGCCTGACGGCCTGGCCGCCCGGGCGCAACGACGCCTGCTGGTGCGGCTCGGGCGCGAAGTACAAGAAGTGCTGCCTGCCGCGCTCGCGAAGCTGATCCCTCCGTCGCTGTACACCGCCTGCGACCATCGACCTATCTGTCGGTGTCGGCGTGGGTCGGAGTTCGCGCATGTGGGGGTTGGACGTTGTCGACGCGTGGTTCGCGGGCAGGCCCACGGAGAATCTGGAGCTTTTCGGCCTGACCATGGTCTTCTGGGGACGCCTCGGCAAGTCGCTGCTCTACCTCGCCGGCCTCACCGTCATCCTGGACCTGGCCGACCCCGACAAGCTGCGAGCGCGAGGCCGGCAGGCCATTGAGCGCACACAGAGGCTGTTGGGCCAGACGCGGCGCAAGCGCCAGGTCGCTCGGCTCGTAGGGATTCAGGAGATCGCCATCGGCGGCTTCGTGCAGGTGGTCCACCGACACGGGCTCTTCCTGGTCACCCGGCCTCCGGCGGCCGTCCCCACGAGGCTACGGCTCGACCTCGACCAGTACCGCGAGTTCCACAGCACCGTGATCGCGGCTCTGCCGTCGAAGCACGACTGCCAGCGCCCGCATGGCCGCCACGTCTGCGCGCAGCAGTTCGAGTACGCCGTGCGTCAGATCAACGACCTCATCGCCGAGCAACTGCCCGCCGACGAGAGAGACCTGATCCTGGACGTGGAAGCATCCCGGACGAGCATCTGGCCCCTGCTCATCCTTCCCGCCGTGACGTTCGGTGGCATCGGTGGCGCCCGTGCTCTGAGCACGAGCGGGTCGGTGGGGCCGTGGCTGTTCGTGGGGGTCCTGGTGGTGTTCCTCTTCACCTTCGCCGTCTTCGCCTTCCCCGAGACGCGGCCCCTGACCTCGGCGGCGGCCTACCGTGTCTGGGGCGCTCTGCTGTCCGGCTACGGAGGGATGCTCGACCAGACCCGACCGCTGAACCTTCTCCGACGGGTGGCGGCCGGGCTCTTCGTCATCGGTGGCCTACTCGACCTGCTTGCCTCATGAGTCACGATCGCACCGCGGCGCAGTCGGGCGGGGCGGCGCGGGGCACGGAGCGCCGACCGCCTGGACGAGGTGGGAGTGACGGCCTGGCCGTCCCGCCGCAACGACGCCTGCTGGTGCAGGTCGGGCGCGCGACTGACCTGTCCTGGGTGTGCGGCATCGGCCCGCAGCGGATGGCACGGCGCAGGCGGACGCTCCGGAGGGCAATGTCCCCCGAGCGTCTATACCTGTGAGTCATAACTATGACTCCCAGGTATACCGTCCACTCACGATCGACGTCCGCGATCGGCCGGTTCGGTGACGGAGGCGATGGCGTGACCGCACAGGAACAGCACGACACGATCGAGAACAGCCCGGTCGGCTGGGTGGGCAAGCACGTCCGGCGATACGTGGAGACCGACGGCGCCGACGGCGGCACCTACCACGGCTATCCCGCCCTGCTGCTCACCACGCGGGGACGCCGCTCGGGCACACTCCGCCGTACCGCGTTGATCTATGGCCGGGACGGTGACGACCACCTGGTGGTGGCCTCCAACGGCGGCGCGGCCAACCACCCCGCCTGGTACCTGAACCTGAGCGCCGACCCGACCGTGGAGATCCAGGTCGGCGCGGAGCGGTTCACCTGTCGCGCCCGCACGGCGAGTGCTGAGGAACGGGCCCGGCTGTGGCCGGTGATGACGAAGGTCTTCCCGACGTACGCCCGCTACCAGAAGGACACCGACCGCGAGATTCCGGTCGTCGTCATCGAACGCGTGTCCCGGGAAGATGCCACGATCGATTGATCTGCGTGAGTGCCGCGGAGGGCTATGGTGACCGCAGGTAAGCACTCACTCCGACAAGGAGAACCGCCGTGCGCCGCAGCACCGCCACCATCGCACTGCTCGGGCTGTCCCTGTTCGTGCTGCTGACGCCGTCGCCGGCGAGCGCCGCGAGCACCGTCGAGGTCACGTCCGCGACCCTTGTCGCGAGGGGTGTCGCCGTGGACGTCACCCTCACCGTGACCTGCGACCCCGGGCTGTCCGGCGCCACCGAGCTGATCATCAGGCAGCGGTCGGGCAACAGAGTCGCGTACGCCTCCGGTTGGGCGCCCCTCAACCTGTGCACCGGCGAGCCGCAGGTCGTAACCGGGCGAGCGTGGGTAGAGGGCGGCGGGCTCGTTCTCAAGCCCGGTGTGGCTCTGATCAGCGGCGGCTTCGAACTGTGCGGCCAGGACATGTGCGACTACCCGCACTTCGAGGACGAGGTCCGCATCACTCGCTGAGTCCTGTCGAGCCGCGTTCGCTCCATCAGAACCCACGAGCAGGCGGTCACGCCTCCAAGGCCGCTTCCGCTCGGTCGAGGTGGTCCCACCACTCCTCGCTGTCCCGACGGCAGGAGGACAGAAGGTTGGCCGCCGCAACGAACGCCAGAATGATGTGTTCCTCGGCGATCGCCTGGGCGAGCGGCTCGCCGTTGACCAAGCGCAGAAGGAAGTTGGAGACCTGCTCTTCACTCACCTGAGCCCATGCCTCGGCTTGGGCGATCTCGGCTGCTACCGCGCGAGTCTGCTGCTCACTTGGCTTGCCGTCGTGGATGTTCGTCATAACGAGCTGGGTCACAGCGAGGGCAAGCGCTACGGACTCGTAGGCGGCCTGGTCGTTCGGGATCGCCCGGAGTGCAGCGCGAAGCTTAGCGAGGTCCTGCTGAACTGCCGCATGGATCGCATTGCGCGCCAACGGCTCGACCTGACTATTGATCTTCATCCTTGCCCATCTCCTCGTCCACCTTGTTCGCCAAGGCCCGCAGCGAGGCCATGGCCGCCCCGATCGCCAGAAACGACCCGACGAGCGCCTTCGCAGTGATCGGCATGACTTCCGAGACGGTAGCCCATGCGGCAGAGCCCGCTGCGGCTCCGAAGCCGAGCGCCTCCGGGCTCTTCGCGATCTGTCGTCGTGACCTGGCCCCACCCTTGCCCTTGTCGGCGTTTCGTCGCGCCCTGGATGCTGCCGAGGCATTCGGTGCAAGGGGTTTCGGTGCGGGTGGTTGGTGGGTTGTGCTGCCACCACCCGTGGTCAGTTTCCCAGTGCGCGGACCTTCGCGATCGTCTCCTGGACGTGCTGTTTGGCCGGCTCGCCGCCCTGGGACGCCTGCGCCAGTGCCTGGCGGTACGCGTCGATCATGCCGACCAGTGGGCCGGCGGCGACGCCCTCCAGCGCACCGGCAACCAGTGATCGTGCCTCGGCCGCGTCCTGTGCTGCGGCTGCGGTCTTGGCCTTCGCCTCGTCGAGCTTCTGCGACGCCGCCGCCAACCTCGCGATGATCTGTGCTGCGCTCACGCGCACCCTCCCCCTGATCGACCATCACCTCCACCACCGCACCGGCGGAGACCACAAGGGAGCGTACGAGATCCGTGCACCCAGCGCGACCACTCGATCGCCCAGTCGTGAACCCAACGAGTAGATCTTGGTACGAAAACGCCCCTCCAAGGGCGCTTTTGCACCAAGATCTCTGGCGGCATCTCGGATCGCGCGTGCTCAGCGCTCGGCGACGAACACTCCTACCCCACCGACGCCCTCCACCAAGCCCTCGATCTTGAGCGCGTTGATGGCCTGGCGGACCACGATGGCCGAGACGTCGTGCTGACGGCACAACTCGGAGGTTGAGGGCAGCTTGTCGCCCGGCGCGAGTTCGCCGGACTGGATCTGAGCGCGGATGCCGTCGGCGATCAGCGCCCACTTGGCTTTGGCGGGCATTGGTGTCTCCCAGGTCTGCCCCGCCATTCGATCACGAGCAACTTTGTATAGCAAGCAATGTGCGGACAGTGCTTGCGCGTGCATGACCTGTTATATACGCTTCCCCATGACCGGCTCCCAGGTCTGCAAACCCCGGAGTTGGTTCTTTCCCACCCGCAGGAAGCGCCCGGTCGTTCGGTCCCCCCGTCCGGCCGGGCGTGCCGGGGCGTGCCCGCACGCCGCCCACCGCACCACCGCTGAACGGCGCGTGCCGCCGAACGGCGCACATGCTGCTGGCAGATGTCGCCCCAGCAACGCCCTGACCAGCAAGGAGACCAACCGGACGGGAGTACCCGATGCCCGATCGACCCGACGACCAGCCCAGCGAACCAGCCGCCCGACGCCCAGGAGCCCAGCGTCTCGTGTCCGAGCAGGACGTCGAGGACGCCGACGACACTCTCTTCGCCCATCCACCGCGCGTGGTCCGCAGGTGGGTGTGCGGCTGCGGCATGGACTACCCGTGCACTGACGTGCTCTTCGCACGCCTGGTCAAGGCCACCGCTGAGGCCGACAAGTGAACCGCCGAGGCCGCCGGTGAACGCGGACGATCTGTACACGCACACCAACCAACAGGTCACCGAGGCGAGGATGAGGATCACCGAGCATGTGACGGAGGCGTACACCGGGATCTGCCGGAGCTGCGGACGGCCCGGCCCGTGCGACGAGCAGCGGGCCGCGCGGGCCCGGATGGCGCACTACGGCGACCCGGTGGATGATCTACGCGACGCCTGGCTGGCCACGATCGCCGCCGCCGACCGGGCCGGCGCGCACCTGCACGGATCGGGGTCACCCGGACGGCGGCTGCCCTGGCAGGACGCGGTCACCGAGTGTTGGCGGGCGCTGAGTCTGGTCTACGCCGGCCTGGCCGCCGATCGGGCCTCGGCGGCGACCGCGACAGCAGGTGAACTGCTCGTCGGGCTCGGCGCAGCTCGGGTCGACGCTGACCGTGCCGCCGCGCTGGCCGCCCGTACCCGATGGCGGTTGGGGGCGGCCGAGGACCGGCTTCGGCGTACCCACAGTGTGGCGGACGTGGTCGCGGCCCGGCGCTTCGCGGCGGCGATCACCCGGTTGGACCTTGTCGTTGCGCGACTCGCGGTCGGCGCGTGCCGCATCGACCGCTCGGTGGCGGGGTTGACCGGCGAAGCGGTGTCGCCCATGCCCGATGCGACCAGGAGCACGGCCACCGCCGGGGAGATCGCCCGCGGTTGCCAGGCGGCGAACGTCCTGGTGTCCCGGCGACGCCGACACAAGCTCAGGGAGTCACGGTGGTGAGCGATCCGCACGCTGCGCTGCGCGGCCTTCTGGCGGGACGGTTGCGCGGCCACGAACGGCGGCTGCGGCGGTTCACCGAGGCGGACTGGCGACGGTACGCGGACCTGCTCGCCGGAGCGCTGCTGGTGGCGGTGCGGCGGCGGTTCGTCGCCGGACAGGACCGGGCGCCGGTGATCCGGTTCGTGGCGTCCGCACGGGAACGCTACGACGCGACCGGGTGCGACGTGGAGCCGGCACTGGCCGAGGCGTTGGTGTGGGCGGCGCTCGGTGAACGTCCGCCGGTGCCCGACGACGCGCGGGCGATCGTCGCCCGGACCGTGCTGCTGCTCGGGCTCCTGGAGGACGAGGGCTGCACCGACCGGGAACGGGACGACATCCTCGCGGCGGCAGCGCAGGCCGCCGACAACGCGGCGCAGCAACAGGTGGACCAGGGAGATACGCACTAATCGCAGTATTAGGCGTCAGCTGGTTCGGACATGGCTCGCAGCCAGCGAGACCGGTGGAAGATCTGGTCCTCGGCGAGGACCATGCATTCCCAGCTACCGTCCCGTCGTCCGGAGCGGCGGTCCGGTCCGTTGAACTGGCTGAGCCCGGTGGGTCCCCCGTACCGGTGAATGTCCTCGTTGGTGGCGACCTCGTTGCCGCACCACGTCAGCTCGTCACCGGCCTCGTGCAAAGCGGTGGGGGTGCCTGACATCACCAGCGTGCTGGCATGTTCGGCGACGAACAATGCCTGCAGCGCCGGGTTGTATGTCTCGACGGCCGGCGGGCGCGGAGCCGGTGCCGACATTGTCGCGGGGACTCCGGGGCCACGGCGTAGCGTCGCACGGATCCTCGGCCAGGCCGACGGTCGTAGCGGCACATCCCGGCGCACGATGAGAAGGTCGGCCAATCCCTGGCCGTCACGCCAGGACGCGGCGGTATCGCTGGGTTCGTTGATCCGCAACGGCAGGAACACCGCGCTGTGTGGGCTGACCGCCGCCAGCCGGAACAGCGCCCCGAGACGCAGTAGATCCGCGCGGGAGCTGATGAGCGCGCCGGTGTGTTGCCACAACACGTTGGTGATGTGGGTGTTGCGAAGCGGAGCCGCCATCATGATCACCCGCTGCAGCTGTGCGCTGCGGGACACGTGGTGAACACGTAGGCGGAGGCGCATCCGCGCCGCGTCCGGAGGGTTAGCCACCGAGGCACGGTAAACCCGCGCCTGTGCACGCCAATCGTGAATTCCCACACCATGGCCAGGGGAAAACACGCGTCGGCATGCCGCGGACCACAATTTCCCGACCGCTCTGGCACGCTGACGATCGTCACCGTAGCGACGACCGCTCGTGACGGATCGACGTCCCGGCACCGGCAGGGGCGGGGAGAAGGGACGACGGGTGGAAGCACTCAGCCGCACCCAACGGTCGCTGGATCATGATCAGGTGCAAGGCTTCGTCGACGCGTCCTTCGGCGCGGATCGCCGAGTGGTGGACTGCGGCCCGATCCTGGGGGGCGGCTTCGCGACGGTGTGGCGGGTGACGCTCGACGACGGGCGCGAGGTCGTGCTGAAGGTGCCGCCGCCGCCCGACGCGCCGCTGCTGCGCTACGAGCGGGGGCTCGGCGGAGCGGAGGCCCGATACTTCCGCCTCGTGGCCGCGCGCGCGCCGCAGGTGCCGGTGCCGCCGCTGCTGCACTACGGCAATGACCGGCAGCACGGCGAGTGGCTGTTCAGCGGCCTACTGCCCGGGCGGTCGCTGGAGGAGTGGTCGGGCTCCGGGCAGCCCCTCGACGACGGCCCGGCCCGACACGACTTCGGCGCGGCGATCGCCGCGCTGCACACGGTGACCGGCGACCACTACGGGTACGACGGTGGCCGGGCGAGCGGCACGACGTGGCGCGCGGCCTTCTCCGCCATGCTCGGCGACCTGCTCGCCGACGCGGCGGACTGGGGGGTGCGGCTGCCCACCTCGCCGGCGCGGATCCAGGAGCTGCCCGACCGGTACGCCTGGGTTCTGGACCAGGTGCGCAGGCCGTCGCTGCTGCACTTCGACGGCTGGGACGGCAACGTGCTCGCCGAACCCGACCCCGAACCCGTTGGTGCCCTACGCCTGCGCGGGATCGTCGACGGTGAGCGGTACCTGTTCGGCGATCCGCTGATGGACCTCGTGTCGCCCCTGATCTACCGGCGGGTGGAGGACGACGCGGACCATCCCTTCCTGCGCGGCTACCGCGCGGCGGCGGCCGAGCCGGTGGTCTTCGACGAGGCCACCCTGCGTCGGCTCAGTCTCTACCGTCTGCACCTGTACCTGTTGATGACTGTCGAGATGCCCAGCCGCGGAATCACCCGGGAGACCCGTCCGGACCGGTTCGAGCGGCTGGCCGACCTGCTGGATCATGAGCTGACCGAGCTGCGGCGTGCGAGTCCGTCGGCCATTGCAGGCGGTACCGGCTGACGTCCTCGGAGGCGGCCACGCCGGCCTTCATGAACATCGTCAGCACGGCGTCGCGCGCCCGCCGTTCGCGGGGGCCGGTCGGGAACTTCAGGCTGCCGGTGCGGCGGGCCAGCCCGGCGACCGTGTCCACCCGCGACTCACGGAGCTGTTGGAAACGCGCGAAGGCGTCGGCGAGGTCGTCGGCGCTGGCGAGGCACCGGGCCAGGACCACTGCGTCTTCCAGGGCCATGGAGCTGCTCTGCCCGTCGTGCGGCGGCATCGCGTGGGCCGCGTCGCCGACCAGGCACATCCGACCTCGGCTCCACCGGGCCGGAGGGTCGAGGTCGTAGACCGGCCAGCGGATGACCGGGCCGGTGCTGGCGTCGATGACGGCGGGGATCGGTGGGTGGTCGGCGCCGTGCAGCTCGGTGAGCCGCTGCCGCCATCGGTCCATCGGATCGGCTCGCGGGCCCGCTACGACGTCCCCGTCCCCGTCCCCGCTGAGCATGCTCTGGAACCAGACCACCTCGCCGTCCGGTAGTGCCTGATAGCCGAAGAAGGCGTTGGCGCCGAACGTCAGGCGCAGCACCGGCTCCGGTGCGATCCCGTCGACCCGCGGGGCCGAGCCGCCGCCGTCGATGACTCCGGTGAACCGCGCCGACGGATGGTCGGGGAACATGGTCCGACGGGTGTGCGAGTGCACCCCGTCCGCACCGATCAACACGTCACCGCTGTGACTCGATCCGTCGGCGAGGGTGGCGACGACCCGGTCGTGCCCGTCGTCGCGCAGCCCGACGACCCGCTCGCCCTCGACGATGCGGACGCCGGCGCGACGGGCCGCCTCGCGCAGCACCTCGCCGAGGCGGTCGCGGCGGATCAGCGTGCTCACCTGATTGTTGCTGCCGATCTCTCGTCCCCGGTGGTCGTGGAAGGAGATGCGGTCGGTGGGCGTGCCGGCGGCGCCGACAGCGGCGAGGAGACCCAGGTCGCGCAGCACGGTACGGCCGTTGTCGGCCAGGCTCAGGTGCGACCCGAGTGGTCGCTCGCGCGCCGGCCGGGCCTCCAGAACCGTCACGCGCCACCCGATCCGGCGCAGGAAGAGACCGACGGCCGTGCCGGCGATTCCCGCGCCGACGACCACGGCGTGCGCGGGACCGATCATGTCGGGCCACCAGTCGTCGGCAGCCCGAAAGGACCTGTCGTACCCATTTGCTCCCCCGTGTGGCGGGCGCTGTGGACACGTCCGCCGCCCCGACCGTAATCACGGCGGGGACAGTGGTCAAGGCAGCAAGATCCATCAATGTGAGGGTTGACACAGGCATAGACGGCCGGAATGCTGTGGGAGTCCTGCTAACCGAGGCGGGGCCACGTATCGGGGGGGATCGGTTCTTCTACTGCATTCGCCTGAGCGCGGCTCCATGGCCAGCACTGGAAGTTTCTCCGACACCGAATGCTCCGAATAGGACGGCCATCGTCCGTGTTCACCGCGGTATGCCGCAGAATGCATCCGAGGTAGGCACAGACAATTGCCGTACCAGCTCGGTCGATCGCTGGTCGGGTTGCTGCTCAGTGACTCCAACCGTCATCCGACGGTGGCACGTCATGCACCCCTATGCACGGCGTAGGGCCACGGCCTCACTTCCGACAACCGCATTTCTTCGGGAGGTGTCGTGATGAAGAACAACTCGGCCGGCTGACACACACCAATTATCTTTCGTCCCGATGAGCGTGTGTCGCGTCGCGGCACACGCTCATCGGCAGCGCAGTCGTTCCCGCTCGGGAAGGAACAGGTGTGGCCCCGGAGACGACCTACCCGATGACCCTCGGCCAACTATCGGTCTGGCGGGACATCGAAAGAATGCATCCGGAGAAGTGGTGGGAGGGCAACCTCTGCTTTTCCTGGTCGTTGCCGGAAAATGTGACAGCCGCGGACGTCTGGAGTGCCGTCGGAGCGCTCGGCATGCGGCACACGTCGCTGCGCACGACGTTCGACGTGGAGGATCCGGCCGATCCGCGGCAGCGCGTCGCGGTGGATTCTCCCGCCGACGTGGTCGCGGCGGTACGACAGCCCGACGGCGAGACGGGGATGTCCCGGATCGAGACCGAGGAGATCCAGCGCCCGTTCACGCTCACCACCGACCTGCCGTGGCGGGTGTGGCTGACCGGGAGCGACGGCGGACCCCGCGACCTCCTGGTCGTCATCCACCACATGGCGGCCGACGGCGCGGGCATCAACACCATGGAGCGGGACTTCTACGCTCTGCTGGCCGGAGAGGCCCTGCCACCGGCACCGCAGCCGGCCGAACTCGCGACGCGGCAACGCTCCGGCGACCTGGACGCCCGACTGCTCGCCGCCGAGTCGTACTGGCGCAAGGTGCTGTCGGCGGCGCCCCGGCGGACCCCTCCCGCACCGGGGCCGGTGCTCCGGGCGACGATGCACACCGGCATCCCCGAGCCCATCCTCCGCCAGGCGGCGCGCGGCATCGGCGTCACCGTCGCGGGGGTGCTGCTCACCGCGTACTGCCGAGCCCTCATCCGGACCGGCACCACAAGCACACCGGTTCTGCTCTACCCGATGTCGTCCAACCGCTTCGACCCGGCGGTCACGTCCCTCGTCACGTCCATGAACCAGTGGGTGCCGCTGCTCGCCGCACCGGACCCGGACGAGTCCTTCGCGCACACCGCGCGCGCCCTGTACGTCCGGAACATGCGGGCCCTCAAACACGGGGTGTACGACCCCGACTCGGTGGCGCGGATCCGCGAGGACGCCGAACGGGAGGGCGGCCCGCTCGACCCGGGATTCCACTACACGTTCCTCCTCCCCCCGATGGTGGTGCAGCCTCCGGAGACGATCCAGGAATCGCGGATCGAGTGGCACGTGCCGATCCGCTCGACCGGGCCCGGCTTCTACCTGATGGCCAACGCCGACACGACGGTCCGGTTGACCGTCCGGGTGATCCGCGAGGGCTACCGCCGCGAGGAACTCGACGCTCTGCTCGTCGCCATGCGCGACGACCTGCTGGACCTCGTCCGCGCGAACGCGGAGGCCACCGAATGACCACTACCGCGCCGCCCACCACCGCCCCGGCCACGCCGAGCCTGTGGCGTCACCGGGACTTCATGACCCTGTGGACCGGGCAGACCCTCAGCGAGACCGGTTCCGCGGTGTCCACCCTCGCGGTCCCGCTCATCGCGGTGTCCGTGCTGAACGCGTCGACGTTCTCGGTGAGCCTGCTGCAAGCCGCCGGGATGGCGGCGTACCTGCTCGTGGCGCTGCCGGCCGGGGTCATCGTCGACCGGATGCGCAAGCGGCGGCTCATGGTGTTCTGCAACCTGGTGCGGGCCCTCGCGATGGGCACCATTCCGCTGGCGTTCTTCGCCGGTGAGCTCACCATGGCGCAGTTGTGGCTGGTGGCGGCCCTGTGCAGCGTCTGTTCCGTCTTCTTCGAGGTCGCCTACCAGTGCTACCTGCCGGCGGTGGTGCGCTCCGACCAGCTCCTGGACGCGAACGGCAAACTCAGCACCACGTACTCGGTGGCCCAGGTCGCGGGCATCGGGCTCGGCGGCGGACTGGTCGCGGTCTTCGGCGCGGCGCGGACGGTAGTCATCGACGCCGCCTCGTTCGCGGTCAGCGCCGTCTCGCTGCTGCTGATCCGGCGCCCGGAGCCGGAGGTCGCCGTACCGGACGGCCCCCGGCCACGGCTGCGGGAGGAGATCTCGGCCGGCTTGGCCTTCGCCTTCCGGCATCCGGTGCTGCGGAAGATCGTCGCGGCCAGCGGCACCCTCAACGTGTTCAGTCAGGTGATCTACGCCCTCTCGGTCATCTACCTGGTCCGGGTCCTCGAGCTGACGCCGGCCGAGGTCGCCGTGCAACTGGCGCTGGGCACGGCCGGCGGCATCGCCGGCGGGCTCGCCTCGGGCCGGCTGGCTCGACGGATCGGCACCGCCCGCATCATCTGGGTCTCCCTGCTCGGGCTCGGCTGGACGATGCTGCTGGTGCCGCTGGCCGAGCCCGGCTGGCGGGTCGCGTTCTACACCGTCGGGATGACCGGCTTCGCCGCGCTCTGCGCGATCTACAACGCGGCCCAGATCAGCTACCGGCAGCAGATGTGCCCGCCGGAACTGCTCGGCCGCCTCACCGCCGGGGTCCGCTGGATCGTCTGGGGCGCCCTGCCGATCGGCGCGGTCCTCGGCGGCGTGCTGGGCACCTGGCTCGGCGTCCGCGAGACCCTGGTGATCGCCGCCCTCGGCGTCTGGGCCTCCGGGCTGTGGGTCTACTTCTCCCCGCTGCGCAGGATGCGGGACTTCACGCCCGAGCCGGCCGGTCAGTCCTGACCCACGAGGCGCGGACGTCAGCTGTTCGTCAGCGCCGCCCACGTCCGCGCCACCCCGGTCCGCAGGTCGGTGACGGGACACCAGCCCAGCAACGCCTTCGCACGCTGGACGTCGAGCCAGATGTCCCGTCGGTCGAAGGCCCGCCGGTCCGCGTACCGGATGGTCAACGGCCGTTCGACGGTCGCCGTCACCACCTCCAACAGTTCGGCGAGGGAGGTGGGACGGCCCGCGCCGACGTTGAGCACGACGCCGTCGAGCGTCTCCCGGGTGTCACGGTCCAGGTGCCGGTCCCACACCGCCAGCAGGGCCGCCACGACGTCGTCGATGTAGACGTAGTCGCGGCGGGTGTCCGGGTCCCCGAACACCTGCAACGGCCGGTGCGCGGCCGCCGCCCCCAGCCAGTGGGACACCACACCGAGTCCACCCTCGGCGCGCTGGCCGGGCCCGTACACATTGGATGGCCGCAGCACGACCGGCCGGAGGTGGTCGGTGGCCTCGCGCAGGGCCTGCTCCTGGGCCAGCTTCGCCCGGCCGTAGACGCTGTCCGGGCCGAGTGGGCCGGTCTCGTCCACCGGCGGCGGCACATCCGGCCGGTACGCCGTCCCACCGGATCCCAGCAGGACGACTGTGGGGCGACGGGCACCCAGCTTGCACGCCTCAAGCGCGGCGGCGAGGGCACGCTGGTCCAGCTCGACGAGCTCGGGCCGGCTCGCGGCCCTCTTCGGAGTGACCGTGCCGGCGGCCCAGAAGACCAGGTCCGCCCGCCTGATCGTGTCGACGTAGCGGTGCTCCTCGGCGGCGTTGCGCGGTCGGGTCAGCCGTCGCGGAGGCCGGCGGTGGCGTTCGAGCGCTCGACACAGATTCGCGCCGATGAACCCGTCCGACCCGACGACCACGGTCACCGGGGCGGTGACCGCGGTCACCCCGGCACCTCGGTCCGCGCGGCGTCGGCCGCCAGCTCGGCGGCGTAGTCGGCGGTCCCCTCCCGGGCGGCCAGCAGGTTGCGGTGCAGGCTCTTCAGCAGGTCGAGGGAGTGTCCACTGTCGCGCCACTCCTGCTCGGTGACGCCGTAGCCCAGTCGGCGCCACAGGTCGGCGTTTACCTGCTCGTGCGCGCCGAAGGGCGCCAGCAGCACGATCGGCGTGGCCGACCAGAGCGAGTCGATCAGGGTGCCGCCGCCGGTCTTGCAGAGCATGGCGACGCGGTGCCGGGCGAGATCGAACGAGTCGTGGTGCGCCAGGCCCCTTCGGTAGCGCACCGTGCCGTCGGGAAGGATCTCCCCGAACGGTGGGAAGCCGTCGTCCTGCCACGCCTCCCACTCCGGGTCGATCATGAAAGCCCGGCAGCCGATGGGCAGGCCGGACACGTCGGCCGGGTCGTGGGTCACCACGTCGACAAGCAGCCCCGCACGGGCGAGATCCGCCGCACGGTCCCGGTAGGTGCCCAACCCCCAGCCACCGCCGTGCGCCAACAGGCGGGGCTCCCGCTCCTCCCACGGCACCGGGTCCTCGTCGCCGACGCGAATGCTCGTCGGGGCGGTGCCCCGCTCGGCGTCGAACATCCACACGTGCCGGAAGCGCTCCGTACGCGCCCGGAAGAGGTTGAAGGAGGCGGTCGGCGCGGCGTCGAGGTGGCAGATGTCGACCCGGGGCGTCCGGGACGTGAGCGCCTCGTACCGTTCGACGACGGGCACCCAGAAGCCGGAGAAGATCACCACCTGGTCGACGTCCGCGGCCCGCCACGCGTGCAGCAGGTCACCGACAGCGGCGTCGTCGAGCGCCGGCATCTGGTCACGCACCATGCGCTGGGCGGCCACCGCGAGCTTGAAGTTCCCGCGGAAGGCCAGCTTGGCAGCCCTCAGCCTGTCGAGTTCGTCCGGTCGCAGCAGCCGCTCGAACACCTCCACGCGCACCTCGATCCCGAGGGCCCGCAACCGACCCGCCAGGATGAGGGCCGGTACGTGGGTGCCGAGCGTCGCGCCCGACGTCAGCAGCACAGTCGACATCGTTTGCTCCGATCGTCGGGAGTCAGGTGACGAGACTCGGGGCGCCGGCCGTCGCGACGAGCGCATCGCCCACCTGCGCTTCGAGGGCGACCCGGGTCGCGTCGTCCGGGGCGAACACGGCGAAGAAGAGCCGGCCACGCGGCGGGGTGAGCGTCCCCGAGGCCAGCGGCAGCACCCCGGGGCCGTCGCCTCGTAACAGCAGCTTCGCGTCGTCGAGCGCCGACACCAGCCGGCCCACCGTGTCGCCGGGTCGCACCGGCGTCGTGCGGCAGCGCAGCCAGGAGCGCAGGCCGACCGCCCGGGCCCGACCGTCGAGGTGCAGGTTCAGCAGGCCCATGGATCGCCGGGCGTTCACCTCCAGCACCGGCACGAGCGTGCCGTCGCGCAGCCGCAACCCGTCGACGCATGCGGGACCGGTGTAGCCCTCCGCCGCGAGCGCCGTCCCGACCCGCGCGATCACCTCCCGGTGCGCGGAGGTGTCGAGGCTCGCGTGCTGATCCGCGGGGAGCGGACCCGAACCGCGGTACGCGAACTCGGCGTTGTCGACGTGCTGCACGCCCCACCACCGCATCGCGCCGCTCGGGTCGACCTCGATGTGGGTGGAGAAGCTGGACGCCTCCTCGAAGAGGGGCTGCACCAGCAGTTCCACCCGAGCACCCCTCGCGACCTGCCGCTCCAGGTGCCGGACGACGGTGTCCAGCATCCGAGGGGTGGTGACCCGCAGGGAACCTCGGCCGGCCACCCCGTACGGATCCTTGAGCACGACGTCGCCAGGCGTGTCCTGCGCCAGCCGCCGCACCTCGCCCGGCGTGGTGGCCAGGACGGCGGCGCCGGGCAGGCCGGCGTCCCGGACCAGGTCGTTCGACCAGACCTTGGAGTTGACGCGGGCGACGACCTCGACGGCGGGGACCGCGGCACGGAGGCCGAGTCGGTGCACCGCCACGGAGGTGTCCGGCCGGACGGCGTAGAACGCCGCAGCCCATCCAGACATCCCGGGCAGGGACGTGCCGCCGGCCGAGGCGAGGCGCTCCTCCACGGTGTCGTCCCCCGGGCCCGGCACGGCCGCGACCCGTGGCGCGATCCCGGCGACCGACAGCGCTTCGACCAGGGCCTCCTCCATCGGCTCGGCGGTGAGCAGCAGATCGCCGGGAGCGCACCCGACCGCCAGCAGCTCGTCCATGCCGCGACGTCCCCGGCTGCCACCCGCCGTCGGGCCGGCGGGCAGCCCGGCGAGGTCCTCCGGCCGCCACGCCGCCTCCGCGTCGAACGAGCCGAAGTGGACGGTCCCGCTCACCTCACCGGCCATCGCCGTCGAGGGCGAAGTGGCAGAACGCCTTGACCGACTCCAGGTGGATGCTGTCCAGCGACTCGAAGTCGATCTCGACGTCGAACTCCTCCTCGACGGCGAGCAGGAACGTGATCATGTGCAGCGAGTCGATGCCGAGGTCGAGCAGCAGATTCGTGTCCGCCGTCACCTCCTGGGCCAGCGCCGGATCCTCCAGGACCCGCGCGAGCAGGGCCGCCATGCGGGTGACCACCTCTGCCATGCGTTCACTCCCCGCTCAGGTAGAGAAGGATGCACTTCGAGCACACCGGCATGAGCCCGCTGTCACGCAGGATGCCGCGGACCCGGGTGAAGCGCTCGCTCTGCCAGATGTCCTGCATGGACTGCTCACCGAGGTCGCCGATGACGAACTCGGGGAAGAACTTGCACGAGCTGACCCGGCCGTCGGCGTGGATCTCGATCCGGTTGGACACGGCCAGGCAGCGGCTGCGCCGCTGGGCGGGACGGGAGGTACCGCGGATGAAGTCGTCGATCTCGTCCTCTTCGACCTGCGGCTGGTAGCGCACCCGCAGATCCCACACCCGGCTCGCCAGCCGCGCCATCGACTCCTTCAGCACCGGCAGGTACTGCTCGGGCAGCGCATAGGTGTACGAGTGCCACGTCGGCTTGTCGCCCGGCTCCGGCGGGTTGAGCCACGAGAACGACTCCTCGTAGAGCCGGTCCATCGCCGACGCCGTGTCCGGGCTGATGTACCAGGGCAGCAGCCAGTAGACCGAGTTGAAGCCGGTCTGCTCGGCCCACTCGGTGAACTCGTACATGCGGCCGACCATGTCCTCGCTGACCATGCACGCGACGGACAACTCGCCCTGGTACTCGCCGCGCCGTTGCAGGTCGAGCATCGCCTCGACGTTGCGCATGGTGCGCCGGAACGAGCCCTTGCCCCGCAACGCCTCGTGCTCCGGCTCGAAGCCGTCGAGGCTGACCAGCAGGTTGAGTCGCGGCCCGATGGTCAGCAGGTGTTCCGCGTTGCGTTCCATCAACAGGCCGTTCGTGCACATGTTGACCACGCGCGGCACGGCGCCGAGCAGCTTCGCGATCTCCCCGAACCGGGTGTGCATCAGGGGCTCGCCACCCCACAGGAAGACCTTCGACTGCTCGGGCGCGGTCGTCTCCAGCACGTCCCGGACGATGTCGAGGTCGAGTTCGGAGCGCCTGCGCTGGCTGTCGTAGTTGTGGAAGAAGCCCTGCTCGTTCCACTGGAAGCAGTGGTGGCACCGCAGATTGCACCGATAGGTCAGCTGCATGCTGACCTCCTGCGGCAACGCGGTGGCGTAGAGGGGGTCCGCCGCCAGATTGCGACGCGTCGCCGACCTGATCGCCACCGTCCGGCGCAGGTCGTGCAGTTCCCCGGACGTGAAGACCTTGTTGGTACGTGGGTAGGACATGCAGGCTCCCCGCTCGTCTGCCACGAAACGGTCGCTCCTGCCCGGGGCAGGGGACATCGCTTCGCCAGATTCGTGATTGGATCGGGGGCCGTTCGCATCCCTACATGCGCACGAACCCCCGGTATCACAAGGGAACCGGCGGCGGTCGTCCGACGTGGATGTGAGTGTCCTGCTCACCCCGCCACGGGTCGTTCACCACACTGACACATGAGGGTCTCGCCGTAAACCCCTCAGCGCAGGGCGCGGAACAGCAGCAGGTAGGCGCAGTAGCCCAGGGGCACCAGCAGGAAGCAGATCAGGAATCCGAGCGGCAGGTAGCGGGGTGGGGTGCCGGCGACCATGGCGGGTCTCCCCCACCGGCCCAGCACCAGATAGCCCCCGAAGAACGCCAGCGCCGGCAGCCCCGCGCAGATCCACGCGCCGAGGGTGAAGCCGTCGACGATGCCGACCCCGGAGGCGACCACCAGGATCAGCATGAGCACCCCCGCCGCCGCCCCGCACGCGGCGTAGACGGCGACCGCTCGCGCCAGCGGCGACCACGTCGGCAGCAGCGCCGGCCGTTGGGCCAGCAGCTCGGCCTGCTGCCCGTGCCGGTCGGCCTCGTCGGCCATCCGCCGGGCCATCTCCAGCTCCACCACCGGGTCGACCGCCGCTGCCCGCTGCGCCGGCACCCCGGCGCCCGCCGGGCTCACCGCCGTCGGCAGCGCCAGCGACGCCTGCACCGCCGGCAGCTCGGGATACGCCCCGACACCCGCCCGCCCCGGCACGCCGGCTGCGCCGGCGGACCGCCCGTCCCGAGGTCCGGGCGCGGCGGTGGGGCCGGGTGCGGCGGGCGAACCGGGTGCGACAGGCGGACCGGGTGCGACAGGCGACCCGGGCGCGACAGGCGAACCGGGCGCGGCATGCGAACCGGGTGCGACAGGCGAACCGGCCGGCTGGCGGGCTGGGCCAGGCAGCGGGGTCACCGGCCGGGGCGGGCGGTGGGGCGGGCGGTGGGCCGGTCGGCGGCTGGTCGACGCCGATGGCGCGGCCGAGCTGGTCGAGGCGGTGGCCCTGGGCGGTCAGCCGCTGGTGCAGGTAGTCGGCGGCAGCGTGCAGGTCACGGCGGCGCTCGGACTCGGCCGCGGCGTCCCGCTCGCCGGCGCGGCGGTGCTCGGCGAGCTGTCGGGCCAGCGCCGCGTACTCCTCGAAGGACACCGTCAACGCTCCCCGTCCGACTCGTGCCCGTCACGGGCGAACGGCACGATCAGCCTGGTGCGCTGGTCGTGCCGGTCGACAAGCAGCGCCCGGTCGCCGCGCGGCGTGTAGGCCAGGTCATGCACCCCGAGGTGCAGGGCCAGCTCGGCGCCGGGCACGTTGAGCGCGACGAGGCAGGCGACGTCGTCGCGGTTCTGGGTGCCGCCGAGGTCGTCGGAGAGCCGCCGCAGGCCGCGCCACCAGCCGAGCAGGTGCACGCCCTGGGCGGGGCCGTGGCGCAGCAGCGTACGCAGGTCGTCCAGGCCGGAGCGGAAGGTGACCGGGTCGGCCGCCCCGAGGACCGGAGCCGCGGTGTCCATCCCGAACACCACCAGGTATTCGCGGCCGGTTGGCTCGGCGGCCAACGTGACGATCCGGTCGCGCAGCCCGGCCGCGTCGAGGCGATGCACCGGGTGACCGGCGGCCCGCAACGCGGCCTCGGTCTCGGCCGCGATCGGGTCGGCGGCGGTGACCAGGGAGGCCACCTGGAACCGGGCGTCGCCGGGTGTGTGCTGGCGGGCCAGGCTCAGCGCGGCGGCGCGCAGCACGTCCGCGCCGGCCGGTGCGGTGCCCACCACGGCGAGGTGCCGGCCGGGGGTGGAGTCCATCAGGAACAGCGCGGTGGTGCCGTGCACGTCGACCGTCCGGCCGACAAGCGCCATGGGGCGCCGGCCACCGGGGCGCAGTCCGGCGAAGGTGGGATCGTCCTCGACGCGCGCCGCCTCGTACCCCTTGAAGACCGCCGGGGCCCGCGAGCCCGGCGGGCGGGCCTGCCACAGCTCGTGGCGCAGCGCGGCGAGGTCGGCCGCGGCGGCGTGCGCGTCGGGGAAGCGCAGCACGGTGTCGGCGCCGACCGCGCCGGCGGCCGTGTTGACCACGGCGGAGCCGATCGGCAGGGCCGCGGCGGCGTCGTTGAGCTGGTCGAGGACACCGCCGCCGCCGGGCAGCGCCACCCGCAGGGCGAACTGCCCGAAGATCGCCTCGGCGCGGCCGTAGAGGGCCTCGATGCCTGTCATGCTCTGACTGGCCAGCACCAGGTGGATGCCGTAGGAGCGGCCCTTGCGGGCCAACTCCTCCAGCAGGTCGACGGATTCGCGGGCCAGCGCGTCGTTGCCGGCGAGCAGCA
This sequence comes from Micromonospora lupini str. Lupac 08, assembly GCF_000297395.2. Classification (GTDB taxonomy): domain Bacteria; phylum Actinomycetota; class Actinomycetes; order Mycobacteriales; family Micromonosporaceae; genus Micromonospora; species Micromonospora lupini. Next base: position 5,253,851 of record NZ_HF570108.1, read on the forward strand.
CGTGGAACTCGTCGATGACGGCCACGATGCGCGGCAGCGGACTGTCGCGCGGCAGGTCGGCGAGCTTGGTGACGCCGTGCCGCTTCAGCGCGGTGGCCCGGCGCTGCGCCTCCCGGCGCAGCTCGCGCAGCACGGCGAGGCCGTACTCGCGGTCGGATTCGATGCCGACGGCACGGGCGTGCGGCAGCCACGACGGGTCACGCCCGGTGGGCACGAACTCGGTGAAGCTGACGCCCTCCTTGAAGTCCAGCAGGTAGAGCTGCAACTCGGCCGGCGAGTAGCGCGCGGCCAGGCCGTAGAGGACGTCGAGGAGGAAGACGGTCTTGCCGGCGCCGGTGCGCCCGCCGACCAGCCAGTGCGGGGTTACGTCGTCGAAGGCGACGGTCAGCGGCGCGGGGCCGGTCCGGCCGACGACGGTGCGCAGGCCGTTGGCCGCGGACTCGGCCCAGCGCCGCTCGGGCAGCAGCTCGGCGAAGGACAGCGCGTCGGCGCGGCGGGCGGCGGCGCCGAGGTGCTCGGCGAGCGCGCGGACCGAGGCCGGCGGCGGGTCGCCGTCGAGCAGCACCGGAGCGGCGAGGCCGCTGCCGTCGGCGCTGAACGGGGCGCCGGGCGGGTCGCCGACGTGCGCGTACCCCTCGCTGAGCCGGAGGGCCGTGGTGCTGCCCAGCGGCGGCGACGTCTCGCCGGGCAGCCGGGACGGGTGGCCGGCGAGGAGCACGCAGACGGCGGCGGCCGGGCCGGCGTGGGTGAGCGCGGCGAGCCGGGCCAGCTCGCGCGGCGGTGGGGCGGCGGTGGCGACCACCAGCAGCAACTGACGGGTGGCGGGGTCGGCGTGCTGGGCCGCGCGGGCGTGGCTTTCGGCGGCGGTCAGCAGGGCCGCCACCTCGGCCTCGCCGGTGGCCGGCGGGTCGAGCACGCCGGCGTCGAGCAACGGGCGCAGCGGGCCGAAGGTGGCGCCCAGCGCGGCGGTGTCGATACCGGTGACCCGGACCCGACCGGGTGGCGCGGTGGCGACCAGCCGCAGCACCAGCGCCCGCAGCAGCGCGGCGACGCGTCCGTCCCGGGCGTCGGTGTCCAGTGCCAGGTGGTGGCCGCCGCCGAGCGGCAGCAGGACGGGGAAGCCACCGTCCGGGGTGGACGCCTCACCGATGCGTACCGCGGCCGGCGCGTCGGTGAGCGCGGTGGCGCCGGGGGTGGGGTGGCCAGCGCGCCGCCGAGGCGCGCGAGTCGGGCGACGACGTCGCCCCCGCCCACCCGCGGCGTCGGTGCCGGCGCGGCGCCGAGCACGCCCCGGGCGGCGTCCAGGTGTGCGCGGGCCGCCCGATGGGCGGTCACCGCCTGCCCGTACGCCGACGCGAGCCTGCCCACGCTCTGCCTCCCACGCCACGGCCGTCCGGTCCGCCGAAACCCTAACGGACAGCGGTGACACCGGGACAGTAGCGACAGGCGCTTTCGTGACGGCCGACGCGGGGACACGCCCGCCGCGCGCCGGGCCAGCGACGTTCACAGTTGTCGATTAGGTTGGCGGTGCGTACACCCGATGGAGGGAGTCCACCTCGTGCGACGAGTCCTCACGGCGGCCACCGCCGCCCTGACCCTCACCACCGCCGGCACCATGCTCACCGGCGCGCCCGCCCCGGCCGCCCCGACGGGCTGGGGCCGGCCCGTCGTCTCGGCCGCGCCGCAACCCGGCGCTGCGGGCCTTGGCGACACCTACTTCCCCGACTACGGCAACGGCGGCTACGACGTCTCGCACTACGACGTCCGGCTGCGCTACGACCCGGCCACCGACCGGCTCAGCGGCACCACCACGATCCTCGCCACCGCGACGCAGGACCTCTCGGCGTTCAACCTGGACTTCCTGCTCGACGTCGAGTCGGTGCGGGTCAACGGTTGGGAGGCCGGCACCGGCACGGCGGGCGCGCACGAGCTGGTGGTCACCCCGGCCCGCACGATCACCCGGGGCCAGCAGCTCACCATCGTGGTGCGCTACGCCGGCATCCCGTCGGAGACCCTGGTCGGCGGTTACACCGGCTGGACGCGCACCGACGACGGGGCGCTCGCGGTCAACGAGCCCGAGTCGGCGTGGTGGTGGTTCCCGAGCAACGACCACCCACTGGACAAGGCCACCTTCGACATCTCCGTCTCGGTGCCCACCGGCGTCGAGGTGATCAGCAACGGCGTGCAGCCCCGGCCCCCGGCGGCCGAGGCCGGCAACCGCACCCGGTGGATCTGGCGGACCACCTCCCCCACCGCCACCTACCTGGCCTTCATGGCGATCGGTCAGTACGACATCGTCACCGACACCACGCCGGGCGGCCAGCCGGTGATCAACGCGTACAGCACCTCGCTGGGCGCGCTCGGGCCGGCCGCGCGGGCCAGCATCGAGCGGACAGGTGAGATCACCGACTGGGAGAGCGGGATCTTCGGCCCGTACCCGTTCGAGGCGCGGGGTGGCGTGGCCGGGCCGGTGGACGGCATCGGCTTCGCCCTGGAGACGCAGACCCGCCCGGTGTACGGCCCGGGTTTCTGGCGTCGCGGCGCCAACACGTACGTGGTGGCGCACGAGAACGCCCACCAGTGGTTCGGTGACTCGGTCTCGGTCGCCGAGTGGCGCAACATCTGGCTCAACGAGGGCTTCGCCTCGTACGCCGAATGGCTCTGGTCGGAGGAGCAGGACGAGGGCACCGCGCAGGAGGTCTTCGACTTCACCTACGCCAGCTACCCCGCCGACGACGAGTTCTGGCAGGTGCTGCCCGGTGACCCGGGCGCGGACCGGGTCTTCGACAACGCGGTCTACGACCGGGGCGCGATGACCCTGCACCAGCTCCGACTGGCCGTCGGCGACGACGCGTTCTTCGCGATCCTGCCCGCCTGGACGGCCGAGCACCGGTACGGCAACGGCACCATCGAGGAGTTCCAGGCCCTGGCCGAGCGGATCTCCGGTCTGGACCTGGACGAGCTGTTCACCACCTGGCTGTTCACTCCGGGTCGGCCCGACGTCGCCAGCGCCGCCCGCAAGGCCGCCCCGCCGGCCCAGCCCAAGTCGTGGGCCAAGATCCGCGAGTCGCACGAGGCGCACCGCCTGCTGTCGCACTAGCGGCAGTCGCACTGGCTGCGGTCGCCTCAGTGGCCGTCGCACTGGCTGCTGTCGCACCAGCGGCAGTCGTCACCCGGAAGGCCCGTCGCCCAGGCGGCGGGCCTTTTCGGCGTCCCCGCTGGTCCCGCCGGAGCGAACTCACCCGCCGCCGCGGCGTCCCCCGTCGACCCTCCCCGCGCATCCTTTGCTCTGCTTCAACGGACGCACCACCGGTTGTCCGACTATCGGACGCGCGGTGGTGCGTGGGGTGAAGCAGAGCAAAGGACGCGCAGAGGTGGCTGGCCTACGGGCCGGAGTCGCCTCCAACGGTCGGATTCAGGGTCGACCAGGTCGCGGAGGCTGCGGGCGAGCCGGTCGATCGGCGGCGCAGGACGCCGGCGCCACCTAACGGTCCACTGTCGCCGGGGACCCTGCCGCCACGGCCGCGCTCGCCTCGACCGCGCTCGCCTCGACCGCGCGGATGTGCCGGTACGCGAACCAGAGCGGCGGGAACGCCCCCACCGCGAAGGACAGGTCGATGAGCGTCCAGAACCACGGGATGTCCCGGATCGGGCCGCAGATCAGCGCCAGCGGAACGATTCCTGCGCAGGCGATCATGCCGACCTGCACCACCCAGACGTTGCGCACCGGGTCACGCAGCGGCCCCCAGAACGCCACCGCCAGCACCAGGTGGGCAAAGGCCAGCCAGTCGGTGCCGTAGAGCAGGAACGGGTAGTCCTGTCCCGCCGTCACGAGGCCGGTGTGGACCCGTTCGATCCAGTCGACCAGGGCCGGCACCTGGCCGGCGAGCGGGTCCAGCGCGCGCAGCAGCCAGCGCACCTCGATCTCCAGCGGGAACGCGGTGGCACCGCTCAGGAAGAGGCCGATCAGCACGATCCACAGCCACCGACGCGTACGCCGCAACCGCTCCTCGATGTCCATGACCGCAGCGTAACGATGATCTTCATGTCGTCCTGTCCCGGAAGCGGGCCGCCGGGGGTGACCGCTGTCTCAGCGGTTTGTCACAGACCCGGCGGTGGCCAACTCTCGGGGCCGGACCCCGCCCGACCGCACCGCACCCGCTTCGGCGGGCGCGATGACGCAGACCGCACCGGTGGGCCGGACGATGCGGGCGGCCCGGAACGCCGCTCGTCGTACCGGGTGGCGGGGTCGCGGAACGACAAGCGCGAGGGTCGCCGCTCGGCCACGCTGGCGGTCCAGGGCGACGCCCGCCGCCGTCGTGGCGATCGCCGCCGCGGCTCCGGCGAGGACGAGCGTCTGCCGGGGCCCGGCGTGTTCGGCGAGCCAGCCGAGCAGCGGGGCGCCGACCGCGGCGGAGACGGAGCCGGTGACCGCCAGGGCGGCGAGCACCCGGCCCCGCATCGCGCTGTCGGTGTCGAGCTGGGCGCGGGTGCCGACGGTGGTGTCGATGACCACCGCGGCGGCGGCGATCGGCAGGATCACCGCGGCGAAACTCCAGGTGCTCGGTGCGAGGCCGGCGACGATCTGCAATCCGCTGGCGAACAGGCCCGCGACGACGAGCGTCCGGTAGCCCAGGGAACGCCGCCGCGCCGCGACGAGCGCGCCCACCACCGTTCCGACCGCGAACACTGTCGACAACAGGCCGTACCCGGACGCGCCGGCGTCCAGCGGCCCGTCGCTCATCGCGGCCATGGTCACTTGGTAGTTGCGGCCCAGGCTGCCGAGCACGAACGACAGGGCGAGCGCGAGGAGCAGCACCGGCTGCCCGCGCAGGTAGGCGAACCCGGCGCGGACACCGTCCCGGGCCCGGCCGGCGTTCGGGTCCGGGAGGCCGGGCACGGCTCCCGGGCGTACGGCGAACAGCGCCACCACCACGGCGGCGAAGCTGGCCGCGTTGATGCCGAACAGCAGAGCGGGTCCGACGGCGGCCACCACCACGGCGCCGAGGCTCATGCCGAGGATGCGGCCGGCGGAGTTGGTGAGCGAGCCGAGCGCCAGCGCGTTGCCCAGCGTCTCCCGGTCGACGAGACTGGCGGCCCAGCGCCCCATCACCGGGCCTTCGATCGCCGAGACGGCACCGGTGGCCAGCGAGATCGCGAAGATCAGCGGCAGGCCGCCGACCCCGGTCAGGGCGACCGCCGCCAGTCCGGCGGCGAGCACCGCGTGGGCGCCCTGGGCGGCGATCAGCAACGGACGGGCGGGTAGCCGGTCGGCCAGCACGCCACCCCAGACGCTGAGCAGCAGCGTGGGCGCCGCCTGGAGCAGCACGGCGAAGCCCATGGACGTCGCCGAGCCGGTTTCCTTCAGGACGTACCAGTTGACCCCGAGGACCTGCATCCAGGTGCCGATGACGGAGATGAAGCCGGCGAGGGCCCAGATCCGGTAGTTGCGCTGGCGCAACGCGGCGAAGGTGGCACCTCTGGCCACGACGAACCTCCAGCGATCGGCAGCATGATCATTCACACCGATCGCGGCGCGGTTCGGCAGCCGGCAAGTCTTGCCGGCTTAAACCTTTTTGCCCACATTTGTGAGCGGCTTCACCAGCGGGAATGTCCGGGCGGTGCGGCGGATGTGCCGCACCGCCCGGACGCCCGCGCCTCAGCGAGCGGCGAGAGGCTGCGCGGCCGGGCCGACCGGCGCCGGCAGTGCGGTGGCGCCGCCCAGGTAACCGTGGATCGCGGCGGCCGCCGCGCGACCCTCGGCGATGGCCCACACGATCAGCGAAGCGCCCCGGTGCATGTCACCGGCGACGAACACGCCGTCGGCGGCGGTCTGCCAGTCGTCGCGGGCATCGATCGCCCCCCGCGGATTGCGGGTCACGCCGAACTGCTCCAGCAGCGGCTGCTGCTCGGTGCCCTCGAAACCGATCGCCAACAGCACCAGGTCCGCCGGCAGCTCCCGCTCGGAGCCCGGGACGACGGTGACCACCCGCCGGCCGTCGCGCTTCTCGACTGTCACCTCGGCGATCCGCACCGCGCGCACCTGACCGGTGCCGTCGTCCACGAACTCCTGCACCGCCACGGCGAAGACCCGCTCGCCGCCCTCCTCGTGCGCCGGGTAGCTGCGCAGGACCCACGGCCACGTCGGCCACGGGTCCCGGGCCTCGTCGCGCTCCTGCGGCGGCTGCGGGTACAGGTCGAGCTGGTGCACGCCGGCGGCGCCCTGCCGGTGGGCGACGCCCAGGCAGTCGGCCGCCGTGTCCCCGCCACCGATGATCACCACGTGCTTGCCCGCCGCGTCGATCGGGGTGCCGTCCGGCAGCACCGCGCGGGCCGCCCGGCCCTCGCCGGTGACCGCCACGCCGGGCCCGCCGTCGGTCGCCGTGGCGACCGCGCGATTCGCCGCGACCAGGTGCGCCATCGCCTGGTGTACGCCCCGCAGCGCCCGGCCCGGGGTCTCCGGGGTGTCCCGGCCCTGCAACGCCCCGGCGGCCAGCAGCACCGCGTCGTGCTCGGCGCGCAACTGCTCGGCGGTGACGTCGACGCCGACGTTCACGCCGGTGCGGAAGCGCACCCCCTCGGCGGTGAGCTGCGCCAACCGGGCGTCGATGTGCCGCTTCTCCAACTTGAAGTCGGGGATGCCGTACCGGAGCAGGCCGCCGATCGCGTCGTCGCGCTCGTACACCGTCACCGCGTGACCGGCGCGGGCCAGTTGCTGGGCGGCGGCCAGGCCCGCGGGCCCGGAGCCGACCACGGCGACCGACCGGCCCGACGGCGCCGGCACGGGACGCGGGGTGAGCCCACGCGCCGCGGCCGCGTCGGCGATCTCCACCTCGACCTGCTTGATGGTGACCGGCTGGCCGCCGGCGATACCCAGCACGCAGGCCGCCTCGCAGGGCGCCGGGCAGAGCCGGCCGGTGAACTCCGGGAAGTTGTTCGTGGCGTGCAGCGACTCCACCGCGGCGTCCCAGTTGCCGGTGCGGACCAGGTCGTTCCAGTCCGGGATGCGGTTGCCCAGCGGGCAGCCGTCGTGGCAGAACGGGATGCCGCAGTCCATGCAGCGCGTGGCCTGCTCACGGACCAGTTCCTCGCCGGCCGGCGGGTACACCTCCCGCCAGTCGCTGATCCGCACCGGCACCGGGCGGCGGGCCGGCAGCCGCCGGTCGTAGCGCAGGAAACCGTTCGGGTCAGGCACGTGCCACCTCCTGGGCAGCCACCCGCGGGGCGGGCGGCACCGGCGCGGCGGGCGCGCTGAGCGCGCCCATCACCGCGTCGTCGACGTCGCGGCCGGCTGCTTCGGCGGCCCGCATGATCTCCAGCACCCGGCGGTAGTCGCGGGGTACCACCGCGGTGAACTCGGCCACCGCCTCCGGCCACCGCTTGAGCAGCTCCTCGGCGACCCCCGACCCGGTCTCGGCCACGTGCCGCTGCACCAGCTCGTGCAGCAGCGCCTGCTCCTGCTCGCCCAGCGGCGCCAGGTCGACAAGCTCCGTGTTGACCCGGGCCCGGTCCAACCGGTGCACGAACGCGGTCCCGCCGGACATGCCGGCGGCGAAGTTGCGGCCGGTCGTGCCGAGCACCACCACCGTGCCGCCGGTCATGTACTCGCAGCCGTGGTCGCCGACGCCCTCGACGACGGCGACCGCGCCGGAGTTGCGGACCGCGAACCGCTCCCCCACCCGACCGCGGAGGAAGACCTCGCCCGCGGTGGCCCCGTACAGGATGGTGTTGCCGGCGATGATCTGATCCTCGGCCCGCTGGCCCGGCTCGGCGTCGGGGTCGAGGAACGGCGCGGCGGCGTCCGGACGGACGACGAGCCGGCCCCCGGAGAGGCCCTTGCCCACGTAGTCGTTGGCGTCGCCGTGCAGGCGCAGGGTCACCCCGCGCGGCAGGAACGCGCCGAACGACTGCCCGGCGGTGCCGTGCAGCACGAACTCGACTGTGTCGTCGGGGAGGCCGCCCCCACCGAAGCGGCGGGTCACCTCGCCGCCGAGCATCGCGCCGACGCTGCGGTGCTCGTTGCGCACCGCCACCTCGACGCGGACCGGCGCGCCCTCGGACAGCGCCGGCTGGGCGAGCGCGATCAGTTCGTTGTCCAGGGCGTGCTCCAGGCCGTGGTCCTGGGCGCGCACCCCGCGCCGGGCAGCGCCGGCGGGCAGCTCCGGCAGGTGCAGGACGGGTGCCAGGTCGAGCCCGGAGGCCTTCCAGTGCGACACCGCCGGAGCCACGTCGAGCAGTTCGGTCTGCCCGATGGCCTCCTCGATGGACCGGAAGCCCAGCTCGGCCAGATAGCCCCGGACCTCCTCGGCGAGGAACAGGAAGAAGTTCTCCACGAACTCCGGCGTGCCCGTGTACCGCTCGCGCAGCACCGGGTTCTGGGTGGCGATGCCGACCGGGCAGGTGTCCAGGTGGCAGACGCGCATCATCACGCAGCCCGAGACGATCAGCGGAGCGGTCGCGAAGCCGAACTCCTCCGCGCCGAGCAGCGCCGCGACCAGGACGTCGCGGCCCGTCTTGAGCTGGCCGTCGACCTGTACGGTGACCCGGTCGCGCAGCTTGTTGAGCAGCAGCGTCTGCTGCGCCTCGGCCAGTCCCAGCTCCCACGGGGTGCCGGCGTGCTTGAGCGAGTTCATCGGGGACGCGCCGGTGCCGCCGTCGTGGCCGGAGATCAGGATGACGTCGGCCTTGAGCTTGGCCACCCCGGCGGCGACCGTGCCCACACCCACCTCGCTGACCAGCTTGACGTGCACCCGGGCGGCCGGGTTGACGCACTTCAGGTCGTGGACGAGCTGGGCCAGGTCCTCGATGGAGTAGATGTCGTGGTGCGGCGGCGGCGAGATCAGACCGACGCCGGGAGTGGCGTGCCGGGTGCGGGCGATCCACGGCCAGACCTTGTTGCCCGGCAGTTGCCCGCCCTCGCCGGGCTTCGCGCCCTGGGCCATCTTGATCTGCAGGTCGTCGGCGTTGACCAGGTATTCGCTCGTCACACCGAACCGGCCGCTGGCGATCTGCTTGACCGACGAGCGCCGCAGCGGGTCGTGCAGCCGCTCGACGTCCTCGCCGCCCTCGCCGGTGTTGGACTTGCCGCCGAGGCGGTTCATCGCGATGGCGAGCGTCTCGTGCGCCTCGGCCGAGATGGAGCCGTACGACATGGCGCCGGTGGCGAAGCGCTTGACGATCTCGGTGGCCGGCTCGACCTCCTCGATCGGCACCGCCGGGCGGACCCCGGTGCGCAGGGTGAACAGCCCGCGCAGCGAGCCGGCCTGCGCGGCGAGCGCGTCGACCTTGGCCGTGTACTGGCGGAAGACGTCGTACTGCCGGCTGCGGGTGGCGTGCTGGAGCAGGAAGACCGTCTCCGGGTTGAACAGGTGCAGCTCACCCTCGCGGCGCCACTGGTACTCGCCGCCGACCTCCAGTCGGTCGGAGGTGGCGGCGCCGGCCGGCGGCCAGGCCAGCGCGTGCCGGGCGGCCACCTCGGCGTGCACACCGGCCAGCCCGACGCCGCCGATCCGGCTCGGGGTGCCCCGGAAGTAACGGTCGATCAGCCGGGTGTCCAGGCCGACCGCCTCGAAGACCTGCGCACCGCAGTACGACGAGACAGTCGAGATGCCCATCTTGGACATGATCTTCAGGACGCCCTTGCCGAGCGCCTTGGCGTAGTTGCGCACCGCGGCGGCGGGCTGCACACCGGCCAGCGCGCCCGTGGTGATCATGTCCTCCACCGACTCGAACGCCAGGTACGGGTTGACCGCCGCCGCGCCGTACCCGATCAGGACCGCCGCGTGGTGCACCTCGCGGCAGTCGCCGGACTCCACGATCAGCGCCGCCTGGGTACGGGTCTGCTCCCGCACCAGGTGCTGGTGCACGGCGGCGGTGAGCAGCAGCGACGGGATCGGCGCGAGATCGGCGTTGGAGTCCCGGTCGGAGAGCACCAGGATGCGGACGCCGTCCTCGATGGCCTCGGAGACGTGCCGGCAGATCTCGATCAGCCGCGCCTTGATCCCGGCGGCGCCCTCGCGGATCCGGTACAGCCCGGAGACCCGCACCGCCTTGAAGCCGGGCAGGTCGCCGTCCTCGTCGATGGAGAGGATCTTCGCCAGCTCGTCGTTGTCGAGGATCGGGTGCGGCAGCACGATCTGCCGACAGCTCGCGGCACTCGGGTCGAGCAGGTTGCCCTCCGGCCCGATCGTCGACGCCAGGCTGGTCACCAGCTCCTCCCGGATGGCGTCCAGCGGCGGGTTGGTGACCTGGGCGAAGAGCTGGTGGAAGTAGTCGTAGAGCAGCCGCGGTCGGGTGGACAGCGGCGAGATCGGGGTGTCCGTGCCCATCGAGCCCAGCGGCTCGGCCCCGGTACGCGCCATCGGCGCGAGCAGGACCTTCAGCTCCTCCTCGGTGTAGCCGAAGGCCTGCTGGCGACGGCGCACCGAGTCGTGGGTGTAGACGGTGTGCTCACGGGGCGGCAGGTCGTCCAGCTCGATCAGCCCGGCGTGCAGCCACTCGCCGTACGGCTGCGCGGCGGCCAACTCGGACTTGATCTCGTCGTCGTGCACGATCCGCCCGGCCACGGTGTCGACCAGGAACATCCGGCCCGGCTGGAGCCGCCCCTTCGCGACCACGTGGGCGGGGTCGAGGTCCAGCACGCCCGCCTCGGAGCCGAGCACCACGAGGCCGTCGTCGGTCTGCCACCAGCGCCCCGGGCGCAGCCCGTTGCGGTCCAGCACCGCGCCGACGATCTCGCCGTCGGTGAAGGCCACCGACGCCGGACCGTCCCACGGCTCCATGAGGCTGGCGTGGAAGCGGTAGAAGGCACGCTTCGCCGGATCCATCCCGGGGTCGTTCTCCCAGGCCTCGGGGATCATCATGAGCACCGCGTGCGGCAGGCTCCGCCCGGCCAGGTGCAGCAGCTCCAGGACCTCGTCGAAGTTCGCCGAGTCGGAGGCGGCAGGCGTGCAGACCGGGAAGACCCGCCGGATGTTGCCCGGCACGTTCGGCGAGCGCAGCAGCGCCTCGCGGGCCTGCATCCAGTTGCGGTTGCCCCGGATCGTGTTGATCTCGCCGTTGTGGGCGATGAACCGGTACGGGTGCGCCAGCGGCCAGGACGGGAAGGTGTTGGTGGAGAAGCGGGAGTGCACAAGCGCGATCGCGCTGTCCACCCGTTCGTCACGCAGGTCGGGGTAGAACGCCGGCAACTGGTCGGGCGTGAGCATGCCCTTGTAGACCATGGTGCGGCTGGACAGCGACGGGAAGTACGCCGGCACGCCCCGCTCGGCGGTCTCCCGCTCGGCCTGCTTGCGCAGGCAGAAGGCCACCCGGTCCAGCTCGATGCCGCTCAACGCGGAACCCGCCGGCCCGGCGGGCGAGTCGGTGAGGCGGTGGGCGGCCACGAAGACCTGCCGCACCCGGGGCATGGCCGCCAGGGCGGTGTCGCCGAGCCCCTGCGGTTCGATCGGCACGTCCCGCCAGCCGAGCACATCCGCGCCCTCGACCAGCGCGTACTTCTCGACCACCCGACGGGCACGCGCCTCGGCGGCGTCGTCGTCGGGCAGGAACACCAGGCCCGTGGCGTACTCGCCGGCCGGCGGCAGCGTCACGTCGGCGACCGCCCGCAGGAACACGTCCGGGACCTGGATCATGATGCCCGCGCCGTCACCGGTGTTGGGCTCCGCGCCCCGGGCGCCACGGTGGTCCAGGCGGCAGAGCGCACCGAGCCCGTTGGCGACGACCGCGTGGGACCGTCGGCCGTGCATGTCCGCCACGAAGGCCACACCGCAGGCGTCGTGCTCCTGCGCCGGGTCGTAGAGACCCTGGGCGGGCGGATGGGGGCCGGGCGTAGGGGACGCCTGCGGGCTGTGCGGGTGCGGCTGTGTCACGTCCGCGTACGGCTGAGCCACCGGGCCTCCTGTCGTCACTCAGGTTGGATCATGGTGGGGACGACGTCGGCCCGTGGGTCTATTGAGTCTACGTTAGGGCTGGGGGCGCAAGGCCACTCAAGATTGATCACACCGTCCAGAGTCTGGGACGTGTAGTCTCGCGCGGTGGATTCGGTGCACAAGGACGTCTTCGACCGGTTGGAACGTTTCTACGACGCGGTGCCTCGCGACGTCGCCGGTGTCGAGGAGCATGGCGGGCTGGTGTTGTTCGTCCGCGAGGGCGCCGGCTGGCCGTTCTACGCCCGGCCCCGCATCGACGCCACCGAGGCGCCGTCCCTGGCCGACGTGAGTTCGGTGCGGGAGCGCCAGCGGGAGCTGGGCCTGCCCGAGGCCTTCGAGTGGGTGCACGAGACGAGCCCGGAGCTGCTGGCCGTGGCCCGCTCCGCGGGGCTGAACGTGCTGGAGGCCCCGCTGATGGTCCTCGACCCGGCCGCGCTGCCCGACCCGGCGACGCTGTCCGACGTACCGGTGCGGGTGCTGGCGGCCGACGCGCCCGACTTCGCCGCCGACGTGGCCGCCCGGCGGGCGGTGGCGGCCGTGGCGTTCGGCGCCGCCGGCACCGCGCCCGGCCCGGCCGGACCGGCCGAGCGGGACGCGGCGGTCACCGAGTTGGAACTCGCCGCGCTGGACGAGGAGCGGACCCGGATCGCCGACGGCCGGCGGATCTCGGCGCTGGCCGGAACGCCGACCGAGGGCGCGCTGGCCAGCGGCATGGCGATGCGCGTGGACGACGTCGCGGAGATCGCCGGGGTGGCCACCCTGCCGGCCGCCCGCCGTCGCGGCATGGGCGCCGCGCTGACCGCCACCCTCGCCCGCGAACTGCTCGCCGCCGGCACCGGCCTCGTCTTCCTCTCCGCGGGCAGCGACGAGATCGCCCGGGTCTACCTGCGGGTCGGCTTCCGCCGCATCGGCACCGCCTGCATCGCCGAACCCACCGCCCTGCTCCCCTGAGCCGCTTCGACGACCTGAGCCGCCCCGATGGCCTGCGTGGCGCGGACGGCCTGAGCCGCCCCGACGGCCTGAACCGCGCGGACGACCTGAGTGGCACGGGCCGTCAGGCCGGTGGCCGCCACTGGGCCGCGGAGGCGGCGGCGCTGGACAGCAGCCGCGAGTTGATCGTCCCGAGCGCGGCGTCGCGGGCGCGCAGCGCCAACCGGCCCCGGGTCTGGAGCACCGCCGACATACGCCGGGTCTGGCGGACCACCGTCGCCGCGCGGGGACGGCGCACCCGGTCGTACGTCTGCACGGCGTCGGGCAGGCGCGCCTCGCGCAGCAGCGAGGCGAGCGTCGCGGCGTCCTCGAAGGCGAGGCAGGCGCCCTGGCCGAGGTGCGGCGGCATGGCGTGCGCCGCGTCGCCGAGCAGCACCACCCCGCCCGGTCCGACTCCGAAGCCGTAGGCGCGGGGCAACGGGCGCAGCTCGCGGACCTCCTGCTGTACGAGGTCGCTCGGGTCGGTGGCGTCGAGCAGCGCGGCGATCGGCGCCGGCCAGCCGGCGTACCAGCGGCGCAGGAGGGCGAGCTGGGTCTCCGGCGGCTCGGGGCGGGGCGCGCCGGCGGCGGTGGCCACCCAGTAGATGCCACCCCGGCTGGAACCACCCGAGGAGCCACGCTCGCCAAGCGAGGCGGCCACGAACCGGTAGCCCGCGCCGAGCACCTCGCCGGCGATCGGCTGGTCGGCGGGCAGCCGGGGCGCCCGGTACCAGGGGATTACAGCCCGCCAGGCCGCGCAGCCGGAGCTGACCACACCGGACTCGGGGGCCAGTTGGCGACGGATGACGCTGTCCGTACCGTCCGCCGCGACCACCAGGTCGGCCTCGATGGTGTGCCGCCCGTCGTTGACCCCGGGGCGTTCGCCCGGCTCGACGCGGACGTGGCGCACGGTCACCCCGGTACGCAGCTCGACCCGGTCACCGAGGCCGGCGATCAACGCGTCGTGCAGATCCTCCCGGTGCACCACCACCGGCATCCGGTCGGCCGGCGTCGGCCGGGGTTGCACCAGCCAGTGCCCGTCCGGACGGCGGACCCCACCGTCGGGCAGCGGGGTGGCGATGGCGGCGAGACCGGCGCCGAGGCCGAGGGCCTGCAACGCGCGGACGCCGTTGGGCCAGAGCACCACGGCGGTCGGCTCGGGGCGGACCCGTTCGGCGCGGTCCAGCAGGGTGACCTGCCAACCCGAACGGGCCAGCGCGCCGGCGACCGCGAGGCCTCCGACCCCGGCGCCGACCACCACCGCGCTTCGCATCGGTGCCGCCCCCGCTCAGCTGTCCCGGTCGGCGGGGCGTACGCCGGCGGCGTCGGCCCGGTCGGCGTCGCGCGCCTCCCGCGTCTCGTCCGCCGGCCCGTCGGCGCGCGTGCTGACTGCCCCGTCGTCGGACGTCTCGTCGTCCGGCTCGTCGTCGAGCGGCTCGGCGCCCTCGGGGCGTACCCCGTCGGCCGGCTCCGGTGGTGCCACGCCGGTGTCCCGCCAGGTGTCGTACTGCTCCTCGCTGACCACCCGGTAACCCTCCGGGGCGGCGGCGCGCGCGCTGGTCTGGCCTTCGGAGATGTCGACCTGGGACAGGTCGGACGTGGTGGGCGGCGTGGGGGTGGCCGCCACGCCGATCGGGATCAGGTACTCCCGGGGGCCGCGGACCCGCACGAAGTAGATCAACGCGCCGAGGAAGACCAGGGCGGCGGTCCAGACATTGAGGCGTACGCCGAAGATCTGGTTCGCCTCGTCGGTGCGCATCAGCTCGATCCAGAACCGGCCGGCGGTGTAGCCCATCACGTACAGCGCGAACGCCCGGCCCCGCCCGAGCCGCAACCGCCGGTCCAGGACGAGGACCAGTGCGACGACGCCGAGGTTCCACAGCGCCTCGTAGAGGAACGTCGGGTGGTAGAGGCCGGGTTCGAGGATCGGCTGCCCGGCGTCGTCCCGCAGCGCGTGCCCCGGGTTGTCCGGATCCATCCGGTGGATCTCCAGACCCCACGGCAGCGTCGTACGGCCGCCGAACAGCTCGTTGTTGAACCAGTTGCCGAGCCGCCCGATCGCCTGGGCCAGCGGCAACCCCGGCGCGAGCGCGTCGGCCACCACGCCGAACGGAATGCCGAGCTGCCGGGCCGCGATGAACGCGCCGACCGCGCCACCGGCCACGGCGCCCCAGATGCCGAGGCCGCCCTCCCAGATGTAGAACGCCTTCAGCGGTTCGCCACCGGCGCCGAAGTACTTCTCCGGGGAGGTGATCACGTGGTAGATCCGGGCCCCGATGATGCCCGCGGGCACCGCCCAGACGGCGATGTCGAGCACCGCGCCCGGAGCGACGCCGCGCTGACGCAGGCGGCGCTCGGTCACCCAGCAGGCCACCACGATGCCGGCGATGATGCACAGCGCGTACGCCCGGAGCGGGAACGGCCCGAGCTGCCAGACGGCGGTGCTGGGACTGGGCAGGGCCGCCTGGGGGGACAGCGAGGCGATGGTCACGGGTGCACACGCTACCGCTGCGCACCCCCGCAGCGGCACCCCGGGCCGCCGCGCGCGGATCCCGATGACTTCTGGTTTGCGCCGCCGTACGCTCTTTGTCCATGAGCGCGCTCACCTGGGCGGTCGCCGCGGTCGTCACCGACGACACCGGCCGGGTGCTGCTCTGCCGCCAGGGCCGGGGCCAGCGCCGGTACGCGTTGCCCGGCGGCCGGCTGCGACCGGCGGAGAGCCCGGTGCGGGCGGCGCTGCGGGACATCCGCGCCGAGATCGGCTGGGAGATCGACCTGGTGGACCTGGTGGGCGTCTACCACCTCGGCGGCCCGACGACGCACGCGCGGGCCGGGCGGGCCGGGCCGCTGCCGGACATCCTGGTGCACGTGTTCCGCGCGCGTGCCGCCGAGGGGCGACCGAACGCCGAGCCGCCGCCGGGCTGCCGGCTGTCCTGGCACACCCCCGGCGCGCTACCCGAGGCCGTCACCCCGCTCACCCGGGCGGCCGTCACCGACGCGCTCGCCGGCCGCTCCGGCGTCCTGCGGAGCGTCCTCCGCTCACCAGACACCGCCGACGAAGGCCAGCCAACCGACGCAGGCCGCCCGACCGACGAAGGCCGCCCGGCTGAGGATCACGATGGGCGGCCGAGGGCTGGGCAACCGCCGGAGCAGCGCGGCGAAGCGCCCGCGGACCCCTCCCTCCTGCCCTGAGCTTTGTATTGCCCTCCGACGCCGCGTTGGTCCCCGGCGTCGCGTTGGTCCCCGGCGCCGATTGCCGCTGGTGCCGGCCACGCATGGGCCAGCACGAGTCGTGGTAGCGCGCCCCCCGGCAGACCGCACACATGCTGGAGAGCGGTATACCTGTGAGTCATATCTATGACTCACAGGTATACCGCTCTTGAGGAAACGGCACGCCCGGCGGCTCACGTCATGCGTTGAGCCGGTCGGTCCACCTCTGCCGGGCCGCGCCACGAACCGGGCGTGCCAGCGCAGAGGGCAGCTGCGGGGGCAGGCCCGGCAGCGAAAGTCCCAGCGAGATGGCTCAGCGGGCGGGGTTGCGGACGCCCTCGGCGAGTTCGGCGCTCAGCGTGCGCAGCGCGGCCAGCCCCTCGGCCTCGGAGGGGGCATCGAGCACGCAACGGACGAGTGCGCTGCCGACGATCACCCCGTCGGCGTAGCCGGCGACGGTGCTGGCCTGCGCGCCGGTGCCCACGCCCAGGCCGACACCGACGGGCAGGTCGGTGACCGCCCGCACCCGCGAGACCAGCGTGGGGGCGGCGTCGGAGGTACGCGCCCGGGCGCCGGTCACCCCCATCACGGCGGTGGCGTAGACGAAGCCCCGGCAGTTGTCCACCGTCATCGCCACCCGGGCGTCGGTGGACGACGGCGACACCAGGAAGGTGCGGTCCAGGCCGTGCGCGTCAGAGGCGGCCAGCCACTCGGCCGCCTCGTCGGGGATGAGGTCCGGCGTGATCAGGCCGGTGCCGCCGGCGGCGGCGAGGTCGCGGGCGAACACGTCCACGCCGTACCGCTCGATGGGGTTCCAGTAGGTCATCGTGACGACCGGCGTGCCGGTCGCCGCGACCGCTTCGATGATGCGCAGCGTGTCGGCCGTGCGGACGCCGCCGGCCAGCGCGATGTCGCTGGCCTTCTGGATGACCGGGCCGTCCATCACCGGATCGGAGTACGGGATCTCCACCTCGATGACGTCGACGCCGGCCTCGACCATCGCCGTCATGGCCGCGATGCTGCCCTTGACGGTCGGGAACCCGGCCGGCATGCAGCCCACCAGCACGGCCCGCCCGTCGGCCCGCGCCTTGTCGAAGGCCACCCCGATGCGGCTCATCTCAGTGCTCCTTGTCGAGGATGCCGAAGTAGTCCCCGGCGGTGTGCACGTCCTTGTCGCCCCGCCCGGACAGGTTGACCACGATGGTGGGCTCCCGGCCCAGCTCGGCGGCCAGCTTCGGCGCCAGCGTGACGGTGCCGGCGAGGGCGTGCGCGCTCTCGATCGCCGGGATGATGCCCTCGGTACGGCAGAGCAGTTCGAACGCGGCCATCGCCTCGGCGTCGGTGACGGGCAGGTAGCTGGCCCGGCCGGTGTCGTGCAGCCAGGCGTGCTCGGGCCCGACGCCGGGGTAGTCCAGGCCCGCGGAGATCGAGTGCGACTCCAGCGTCTGCCCGTCGGCGTCCTGCAGCACGTACGTGCGAGCGCCGTGCAGCACGCCCGCCGACCCGCCGGTGATGCTCGCGGCGTGCCGACTGGTGGTCACCCCTTCGCCGCCGGCCTCGAAGCCGTAGAGCCGCACGTCCTCGTCGGGAACGAAGGCGTGGAAGATGCCCAGCGCGTTGGAGCCGCCGCCGACGCAGGCGGTGACGGCGTCCGGCAGCGCGCCGGTCAGGTCGAGGCACTGCTGGCGGGCCTCGTCACCGATGCCCCGGACGAAGTCACGGACCATCGCCGGGAACGGGTGCGGTCCGGCGGCGGTGCCGATCAGGTAGTGGGTCTCGTCGACGTTCGCCACCCAGTCGCGCATCGCCTCGTTCATCGCGTCCTTGAGGGTCCGCGAGCCGGTGGTGACCGGGACGACAGTGGCGCCGAGCATCCGCATCCGGGCCACGTTGAGCGCCTGCCGCTCGGTGTCGACCTCGCCCATGTAGACCACGCACTCCAGGTCGAACAGGGCGGCGGCGGTAGCGGTGGCGACGCCGTGCTGGCCCGCACCGGTCTCGGCGATCACCCGCGTCTTGCCCATCCGCTTGGTGAGCAGTGCCTGGCCGAGCACGTTGCGCACCTTGTGGGCGCCTGTGTGGTTGAGGTCCTCACGCTTGAGCAGCACCCGCGCGCCGAGCTTCGCCGAGAACCGCCGGGCCTCGTAGAGCAGCGACGGCGTGCCCGCGTAGTCGCGCAGCAGCGCCCCGAACTCGGCCCGGAAGGACTCGTCCGCGATCGCCGTACGCCACGCCCCGTCGAGCTCGTCAAGCGCGGCCACCAGGGCCTCGGGCACGAACCGACCGCCGAAGCGGCCGAAGTGGCCGGCGGAGTCGGGCTGCGAGCCGGCCACCGGGGCCAGCGCATCGGCGCTCATCGGAACATCCTCTCGGTGGGGCGTCACACCGGCGCGGGTCAGCGCACCGGCCGGGGCGTCGCCGGGTGGTTGCCGGCGTTGACCAGTTCGGCCACCGCCTCGCGTGGGCTCTTCTGGGTGACCAGGCCCTCGCCGACGAGAACCGCGTCCGCGCCCGCGGAGGCGTACCGGATCAGGTCGTGCGGCCCGCGGACGCCGGACTCGGCGATCTTGACGACGCTGCTCGGCAGGCCCGGCGCGATCCGCTCGAACACCGACCGATCCACCTGAAGGGTACGCAGGTCACGGGCGTTGACCCCGATCACCTGCGCGCCGGCCTCCAGGGCCCGGTCGGCCTCCTCCTCGTCGTGGACCTCGACCAGCGCGGTCATGCCCAGCGACTCGATCCGCTCCAGCAGGCCCATCAGCACGTTCTGCTCAAGGGCCGCCACGATCAGCAGGACCAGGTCGGCGCCGTGCGCGCGCGCCTCGTGCACCTGGTAGCTGGAGACCACGAAGTCCTTGCGCAGCACCGGCACGGTGACCGCGGCCCGCACGGCGGCCAGGTCGTCCAGCGACCCGCCGAACCAGCGACCCTCGGTCAGCACGCTGATGGCCCGCGCCCCGCCCGCCGCGTAGTCGACGGCGAGATCGGCCGGATCGGCGATCTCGGCCAGCCGGCCCTTGGACGGCGAGGAGCGCTTGACCTCGGCGATGACCGCGACGCCGGGCTTACGCAACGCCGCGTACGCGTCCAGCGGCGGCGGCGCCGCCGCGGCCAGCTCGCGGATCCGTTCCAACGGAACCTGTTCCTGGCGTCGGGCGACGTCCTCGCGCACGCCAGCCAGGATCTCGTCGAGCACGCTTACGGACGCCGCCTGACCGGCTTCGTCCCCCTCCGCGTGCGCATGCTCAGCAGTCACCAACGGACTCCCCTCTCCGGGTGTCATGGGCCGATGCTAGGGGCAGCCGACCGACGCCGGGAGCCGGGGGTATGGCGCTGCTCACGAAAAGGGCTGCGGCATAATGGCCGACTTGCCGTGAACGGGATGTCACGCAGCGCCACCTCCGGTATCGACCGCCGTCACACGACGGGAGCCCGGCGGCCCCGGTCGAACCGGGCCGACCCATCGATCATGCCACTGGTTCCGCCTCGCCGCCCGACGACAACGACACCGATCGATGCTGTGAGCAAGCTCAAGGCCGAACGGCCGGTCCCAGGTCGCGGGCATGGCGGGACAGTTGACCGGGCGGTCACCCCGGCGAAACGTCAGTCGGTCAGCATCGTCCTCGGGCAGACTCGATGACGCGCCTGCCCGACCGTCCGCCAACTCCTCGTGCGGGGTGACCCATGAGCACTGCCGAGTCGAACCCGAGCATCGGACTGACCACCATCTCGCGGACCGTGGCGTCGCTCGCCGTCGGCGTGGTGCACACCCTGGAGCGGGCCGTCGTCGGCGAGGGCCGGATGCGCACGGCACGCGGCAACGCCTGGGAGGCGGTCTGCGCCGACCGGGCCCGCGCCGACCGACGCGCCGAACTGGACCGCGTGGTGGCCGAGCTGACCGCCGCCCGGGCCGCCTCCGCCCGCCGGCAGCGCGAGCGTCAGCCGGTCGGCTGATCAGCCGGCTGTCGGGTCCTCGCCCCGGTCCAACGCGTCCCACGCCTCGGTGGTCCGCCGCCCGGCCATCCGGCCCGGTGGAGCGACAGTGGTGGGCGCACTCTCCGTGACGGTCCGTGTGGGCCGCTCGTACCGGGCGCCCATCGCCGGCCACCCGCCGCCCCGCAGCGCCGTCCACCCGCCGCCCACCGCGGCGAGCAGACCGCCGAGCAGGCAGAGCGCCGGCCACTGCCGGCTCACCACGCCGTCGAGATCGGCGACCAGCCCGTAAGCGCCACCGGCCGCCACCACCAGGCCCAGCGCGCCCAGCAGCACGCCCAGCAGCCGCCGCACCCGACCCCGGGTGGCAAGCACCGCGCCACCGCCGGCCAGCGTGACCAGCGCCAGCGCCGGCAGCCACGGCAGCAGAGCCGCCCCGCTGCGGGCGTCGCGCACCGGCGGCAACGGCGCCGGGCGCGCGGTCACCTCGACCGACCAGCCCCGGGTCGCCGCCCACAGCGCCAGGCCCGCCCCGGCCAGGCAGAGCAGCATGGCGTACGTCAACTGACGCCGACCCTCGACGCCCCGAGCCCCGGTCTCCGCCCGGCCGCCCCCGCTCATCGGGCCTGCCTTTCGTTCGCGACTGCGGGGCTCCGCTGCGCTGCACTCCTCGCGCTCACCGGGCCGGCCTCAGCGTTTCGGCGGCGGCTATCGCGGCCAGCACGGCGGCGGCCTTGTCGCGGGTCTCCTGCTCCTCGGCGGCCGGATCCGAGTCGGCGACCACACCCGCGCCGGCCTGCACGTAGGCGCGCCCGTCGCGGATCAGCGCGGTCCGGATGGCGATCGCCATGTCCAGATCGCCGCCGAACCCGAAGTAGCCGACCGTGCCGCCGTAGAGGCCACGCCGAACCGGCTCCAACTCCTCGATGATCTCCATGGCCCGTACCTTGGGCGCGCCGGAGAGCGTCCCCGCCGGGAAGGTCGCGGCGAGCGCGTCGAACGCCGATTGGTCGTCACGCAGCGTGCCGGTCACCGTGGAGACGATGTGCATCACGTGGCTGTACCGCTCGATTGTCGCGAACTCCGGCACCTGGACGCTGCCCGGCTCGCAGACCCGGCCCAGGTCGTTGCGGCCCAGGTCGACGAGCATCACGTGCTCGGCGCGCTCCTTGGGGTCGGCGAGCAGCTCGGCGGCGAGCGTGGCGTCGGCGGTCGCGGTGGCGCCGCGGGGCCGGGTGCCCGCGATCGGGTGCAGCAGCGCCCGGCGCCGCCCGTCGACGTCGGCGGTGACCTTCAGGTGCGCCTCCGGCGACGAGCCGACGATGTCGAACCCGTCGAAGCGCAGCAGGTACATGTACGGGCTGGGGTTGCTGGTGCGCAGCACCCGGTAGACGTCCAGCGGGTCGGCGCGCGTCGCCCGCTCGAAGCGCTGGGACAGCACGATCTGGAAGCACTCGCCCGCCCGGATCGCCTCCTTGGCGGCCTCCACCGCCTTCAGGTAGCCACCCTCGGGCGTACGACAGAGGACCTCACCGGCCGGTGGACGCTCGACCGTGGAGATCATCGGTGGGATGGGCCGGGACAGCGCCGTGGTCATCGCGTCGAGGCGGCCCACCGCGTGGTGGTACGCGGCGGTGACCTGCGCGTCGCGGCCCGGGGCGTCCAACGGCGGCAGCACCGCGTTGGCGACCAGGATCGCCGAGCCGTCGTAGTGGTCGAGCACCACCAGGTCGGTCGCGAGCATCATGCCCAGCTCCGGCACGCCGAGGTCGTTCTCGGTCAGCTCGGGCAGCCGCTCGAAGCGGCGGACGAGGTCGTAGCCGAGGTAGCCGACCATGCCCCCGGTCAGCGGGGGCAGACCGTCGGACGGGTCACCGAGCGGGCCGGCGAGCGCCGCGACGGTGTCCCGCAGCACCCGCACCGGGTCGCCGTCGGTGGGCAGCCCGGCCGGCGGCTGACCGAGCCAGGTCGCCACCCCGTCCCGCTCGACGAGGGTGGCGCTGCTGCGGACGCCGATGAACGAGTACCGCGACCAGGCCGTGCCCGCCGAGCCGACGCCCTGTTCGGCGGATTCGAGCAGGAACGTGCCGGGCCCGCCGGCGAGCTTGCGGTAGACACCCACCGGGGTCTCGGCGTCGGCCAGCAGACGTCGGGTGACAGGCACGACGCGCCAGCGGGCGGCCACGTCGGTGAACGTGGTCAGGTCGGGGCTCACCGCGCCGTCGGTCATGTGCCGGCCCCCGTCACGGGCAGCTCGGTGAAGAAGCAGGTCCGGTGCCCGGTGTGGCAGGCCGCGCCGACCTGGTCGACGCTCACCAGCAGCGCGTCGCCGTCGCAGTCCAGCGCGACCGAGCGCACGTACTGGTGGTGGCCGGAGGTCGCCCCCTTGACCCAGTACTCCCGACGGCTGCGCGACCAGTACGTGGCCCGGCCGGTGGTGAGGGTGCGGTGCAGCGCCTCGTCGTCCATCCAGGCCACCATCAGCACCTCGCCGGACTCGTGGGCGCGCACCACGGCGGCGACCAGGCCGTCGGCGGTGCGGCGCAGCCGGGCCGCGATGGCCGGGTCGAGCCGGGACGGGCGGGCCGGGGTCGACGCCGCCGGGCCGCTCGGATCGCTGGGGACGCCGGTCACCGGCGCGTCAGGTACGGGCACAGTTGCCCATTGTCCTGCACGCGGCGCGGGCACCGGCGACGACTCCCGTGGCGGGTTCGGCGGGTGGCCCACGGGCCGGGCGAGCTGGGCCACGTAGCGGTCCAGCCGGCCGTCGACGAGGGCGTCGGCCAGGTCGGCGCCGGCCACGTCGGCGATCTCGCCGGCGTACGGGCGGATCAACGGCAGGATCCCGGTGACGAGCCGCACGGCGGCGGCCCAGAGCTGCCCGGTGCCGCCCGGACGCAGCCCGAGGCAGAGCAGCATGTCGTCCCGGTAGCCGACGGGGGCGACCGGCAGCTCCAGGGCGGCCGCGAACGCCGCCCGGCGGGAGGACACCCGTACCGACGGGTTCGCCGGACGTAACACCGACGGGCAGAGTCGGGCGAGGTCCGCCACGGCGAGCCGGACTCCGAGGCGGTCGGCGGCGGCGCGGGCGGCGGCGGCCTTGCCGAGCATGGCGATCAGCTCCTCCAGCCGGGGTGGCTCGGCGGGCTGGCAGAGCACCGGCAGGTCGATCCGGGGCCGCCAGTGCGGGTCGGCCCAGAGCAGCCGGGCCGGCGCGGTGACCGGCAGCCCGAACGCCCAGTCGGCCGGTTCACCGAGCCGGTCCACCCAGGAGCGGACGTCGCGCGCGGCCACCGAGACGTGGGTGACCCGGCCGGCGGTCTCGGCCAGGTACGCGCGGCGGGCAGCGTACGGGGAGCCGCCGACCAGCACGTCGAGGTCGACGTCGCTGTGCGCGGTGGCGGCCCGTCGGGCGTGACTGCCGCGCAGCAGGATGCCGACCACCGGCCGTTCGGCGGCGTCCCGCAACCGCGCGGCCCAGTCCTCGAGAAACCCGCTGTGCGGTAACGGAGCGTGACCCACGGCGCCATCGTGCCGTACGCCCGATCGGTACGCAATGCCCGTTGCCGGACCTGCTGTCCGGTCCAGAGCCTACTGCCCGTTCTGCCGCTGGGCGCGACAGTGGGCGTCGACGCGGAGGTGGGCCGTTGCGCGGGCGGCGTTATCTCATCTAGCGTTGAGTTCAACAGACGATGAGTTTCTCGGAGGTGCGGAATGGACGACGCGATAACCGTCCGCGACCTGGTGGTCGACCGGGGCGGGCGGCGGGTGCTGGACGGCATCAGCTGTGCCGTTCCGCGCGGCGCCGTCACCGGGCTGCTGGGCCCCAGCGGCAGCGGCAAGACCACGTTCATGCGCGCGGTGGTCGGGGTGCAGGTGGTCAGCGCGGGGTCGGTGAGCGTGCTGGGCCAGCCGGCGGGCACTCCGGCGCTGCGGCACCGGGTGGGTTACCTCACCCAGGCGCCGAGCGTCTACGCCGACCTGACCGTCCGGGAGAACGCCCGCTACTTCGCGGCCCTGTACGGGCGTGGTCGCGCCGAGGCCGACCAGGCGGTCCGTGACGTCGGGCTGGCCGAGGCGGCCGGTCAACTGGTCGTCACCCTCTCCGGTGGCCAGCGCAGCCGGGCCTCGCTGGCCTGCGCCCTGGTCGGCGACCCGGAGCTGGTCATCCTGGACGAGCCGACCGTCGGTCAGGACCCGGTGCTGCGGGCCGACCTGTGGGCCCGGTTCCACGCCATGGCCGCCGCCGGCACCACCCTGCTGGTGTCCAGTCACGTGATGGACGAGGCGGCCCGCTGCGACCGGCTGCTGCTGATCCGGCAGGGGCGGCTGATCGCCGACGACAGCCCGGCCGCGATCCGCGCCGCCGCCGGCGTGGACGACCTCGACGAGGCGTTCCTGCGTCTGATCCGGGCCGGCGCAGGGGAGGAGTCATGAACCCGCGGATCCTGGCGGCCACCACCGGCCGCATCCTGCGCCAGCTCCGGCACGACCGGCGCACCATCGCGCTACTCGTGGTGGTGCCGGCCGTCCTGCTCACCCTTGTCTACTTCATGTACGTCGACCACCCGACCCCGCCGGGGCAGCCGTCGATGTTCGACCGGATCGCGCTGGTGATGCTGGGCATCTTCCCCTTCGTGATCATGTTCCTCGTCACCAGCATCGCGATGCTGCGGGAGCGCACCTCCGGCACCCTGGAACGGCTGCTCACCACCCCGTTGGGCAAGCTCGACCTGCTCTTCGGGTACGGCATCGCGTTCGGGCTGGCCGCCGCCGTGCAGGCCGCGGTCGCCGCCGCGGTGGCGTACTGGATATTCGACCTCAGCACCGTCGGGAGCAGTGGCCTGGTGATCGGGATCGCGGTGCTCGACGCGGTGCTCGGCGTCGCCCTCGGGCTGCTGTGCAGCGCCTTCGCCCGCACCGAGTTCCAGGCAGTACAGTTTCTGCCGGTCGTGGTGGTCCCTCAGCTGCTGCTCTGTGGGCTGTTCGTGGCCCGCGACCAGATGGCCGGCTGGCTCCAGGCGCTCAGTGACGCCTTCCCCCTGTCGTACGCCATCGAGGCGTTGCAGGAGGTCGGCGCCAACGCCGAGCCGACCGGCGTCCTGTGGCGGGACGTGGGTGTGGTGCTCGGCGCGGTGGTGCTGGCGCTGGTGCTCGCGGCGGCGACCCTGCGCCGGCGCACCGGCTGACCGACCGGCGGCGGTCCGCGCCCGCGGGCTGCCGCCAGCCGTCGGGCGACCGGCGGCGTGAGCGGACGAACGAAGGGCGGCGATGACGCGGCGGACCGGCCGGCGACCCGGCAACCCGGACACCCGGGAGTCGATTCTCGACGCGGCGCGGGCGGCGTTCGCCGAGCGCGGCTTCGACGCCGCCCCGATCCGCGGCATCGCCGCCGCCGCCGGGGTGGACCCGGCGCTCGTGCACCACTACTTCGGCAGCAAGGACCAGCTCTTCCTGGCCGCGATGAACTTCCCCGTCGACCCGGGCGAGATGCTGCCGAGGGTGCTCGCCGGTGACCGGGACGGCGTCGGTGAGCGGTTGGTGCGCACGTTCCTGAGCATCTGGGACTCCCCGGCCGGCAGCGCCGGGGTGGCGCTGCTGCGCTCGGCGGTGAGCAACGAGTGGACCGCGCGCCTGCTGCGGGAGTTCATCACCACGCAGGTGCTGCGCCGGGTGCTCGACCAGCTCGACGTCGCCCCGGCCGAACTGCCGCTGCGCGGCTCGCTTGTCGCCACCCAGCTGATCGGGCTGGCGATGATCCGGCACGTGGTGCGCATGGAGCCGGTGGCGTCCGCCGACCCGGAGACCCTGGTCGCCGCCATCGGCCCCACCATCCAGCGGTACGTCACCGGAGAGTTGCCGGCCTAGAGGTCAGCGGGGCGGGTGGGCGTCGGCGGGCCGACGCAGCGGCGGCAGCAGCCGCCCCAGCTCGTCCGGGTCGGCGACCGGACCCGGGAACGCCAGCCGGACGCGCCGCCGTGCGCCGGGTCGCCCGAGGGCGACAACCAGGCCGTACCTGTCGATGCGCACCACCCGCGGTGGCCCGTCCGGGGTCTGCTCGGTCAACCCGAGCTGCCGGCGCAGGTAGTGGGTCACCTGGTCGGCGTCGCGCTCGGCGAGGCCGGCCAGCAGCAGCGCCTCGAACGGGTGCACCGGGTCCGGCTCGGCCTCGGCGTACTCCCCCGGGTCGATCCGGTGCACGACGCCGGCCCGCTCCCAGCGGACCTCGGCCACCTCGAAGCGGAACAGCCGGAACCGGACGCCCACGTCGAGCAGGTCGCCGGTCGGCTCGACCGCGGCGAAGTCGACAGCGGCGCGGCGCGCCTCCTCGCCGTGCAGCTCGGCCGCCCAGCCGGAGACCCAGGCCCGCCCGAGCCCGGGAGAGCCGGCCGCGGGCGGCAGGTCGAGGACGTCCAGGACCACGGCGACGTCGGCGCCTCCGGCGACCGGTTGCAGCGCGGCGCCCAGGTGACTGGCCACCGGCACCAGCAGCAGCACCCGGCCGTCGGGATCGGTCACGTGCCGGGCGTGGTGCGGGCCCGGCCGGCGGGCCAGGTGGACGAGACCGGGCAGCCGACCGGCGACGAGGGTACGAACGATCTCGGCGGGGCTGGGCCGCATGGCGCGACCTCCTTAAGAGGTTAGGCTTACCTAACCCGGAGCGTAGAGCACCCGGACCACGCCGTCCACCAGCCCATGCACCTCGTTACCGGGTCTGCTCCAGCCAGGAGGCGTACAGCAGCCCGTAGACCGAGTCGGCGTCGTGCACCAACTCGTCGTGCGGGCCGCGCTGCACGATGCGCCCCCGGTCCACCACGATCACCTCGTCGGCCGCCTGGGCGGTGGAGAGCCGGTGCGCGATGGCGAGCGTCGTGCGACCCCGCGTGACGGCGTCCAGGGTGCGTTGCAGCCGCACCTCGGTCGCCGGGTCCACCGCGCTCGTCGCCTCGTCCAGCACCAGCAGGTCCGGGTCGGCCACGTACGCCCGGGCCAGCGCGACGAGCTGCCGCTCCCCGACGCTCAGCGCCTCGCCACGCTCCCCGACCGGCGTGTCCAGGCCGGCGGGCAGACCATCCAACCAGTCCGCCAGGCCCAGCTCCGTGAACGCGGCGCCGAGCTGCTCGTCGGTCAGCTCCGGCCGGGCGAACCGCACGTTGTCCCCCACCGTCGCGTCGAAGAGGAACCCGTCCTGCGGCACCATCACCACCCGGGAACGCAACGAGTCGAACCGGACGTCCGCCAGCGGCACCCCGGACAACAGCACCGCTCCCGCCGACGGGTCCATCAGGCGGGTGAGCAGCTTCGCGAAGGTCGTCTTGCCGCTGCCCGTCTCACCCACCACCGCCACCCGGCTCTTCGCCGGGATCTCCAGGTCGATGTCGTGCAGCACGGCAGGGCCACCCGGATAGGCGAACCGCACCCCGGCGAACCGGATGTCCAACGGACCGGCCGGCAGGTCCCGCCCCTGCTCGCCCGGGTCCGCCACGTCCGGGGCGACGTCGAGCACGTCCAGCACCCGCCGCCAGCCCGCGATCGCGTTCTGCGCCTCGTTGAGCACCTCGGTGGCGATCTGCACCGGCTGGATGAACAGCGTCACCAGGAACAGGAAGGCGGTCAGCTGACCGATCGACAGCGTGCCGTCCACCCCCAGCGTCACCCCGAGCACCACCACGCCGGCCAGCGCCAACCCGGCCGCCAGCTCGCCGACCGAGCTGCCCACGATGCTGATCCGGATCGCCCGCTGCTGCGCCAGGCGCTGGTTGTCGATGGCGTCGTCCAGCCGCCGCGCGGTGCGCCCCGCGATGCCGTACGCCCGGATCACCGGCGCGCCCACGACGCTCTCGCCGATCGCGCCCAGCAACGTGCCGGTGCGCTGACGCACCGTCGCGTACGCCGCGCCGAGACGACGCTGCAACTGGCGGATGACGAGCACCGCCGGCAGGAACGCCGCCAGCACCACAAGGGTCAACTGCCAGGAGTACGCCAGCATGACGGCCGTCGTCACCACGAGCTGGCCCAGATTGACCAGCAGGATCACCCCGCCCCACTGGAGGAACTGGGTGATCTGGTCGACGTCGCTCGTCACCCGCGACACCAGCGAACCACGCCGCTCCGACTGCTGGTGCAACATCGACAGGTCGTGCACGTGCCGGAACGCCCGCGTCCGCACATTCGCCAGCGCCGTCTCGCTGACCGTGAACAGCCGGCGCATCATCAGGTAGCCGCAGGCCGTGGTGACCACCAGGATCGCCGCGGTGACCGCCACCACCGACCAGACCACGTCGAGGTTCAGACCACCAACGAGTCCCCGGTCGATGCCCTGCTGCACCGCCACCGGCACGGCGACCCGGCCCACCATGTAGACCAGGGCCAGGCCCAGGGTGGCCGCCAGGCCGGTCCGCAGCTCCGGGGAGAGCGCCAACCCCCGCCGCAGGGTCTGCCAGGTGGTCTCCGCCCGCGCGTCCCGCTCGTCGTTCGTCACCGTCGT
The DNA here is from genome assembly GCF_000297395.2 of Micromonospora lupini str. Lupac 08. Taxonomy (GTDB): domain Bacteria; phylum Actinomycetota; class Actinomycetes; order Mycobacteriales; family Micromonosporaceae; genus Micromonospora; species Micromonospora lupini. The sequence goes on from NZ_HF570108.1 coordinate 5,282,384, forward strand.
ACTCAATGGTCCACCTCGATCTCCAGGCCCGACGGCAGCTGCGCCACCTCGTCGTCGTACGCGCGCTCCTGCGCACGGTCGACCTCCGCCTGCTCGTACGCGGTGACCAGGTCCACGTAGCCCGCGACGGTGGCCAGCAGCTCGCTGTGCGTGCCCCGGGCGACCACCCGGCCCTGCTCCACGTAGACGACCTCGTCGGCGAGGGCGATCGTCGCCCGGCGGTACGCCACCACGAGGATCGACGCGGCCGGCACTCCCGGCTCACCCGCCGACGCCCGCAGACCGGCGAGGATGGCCGCCTCCACGCGGGGGTCCACGGCGCTCGTCGCGTCGTCGAGCACCAGCAGGCGTGGCCGCCCGGCCAGCGCGCGGGCCAGCGTGAGCCGCTGCCGCTGGCCGCCGGAGAGCGAGGTGCCCCGCTCGCCGACCATCGTGTCCAGCCCGTCGGGCAGCGCGGCGACGAACCCGTCCGCCTCGGCCAGGCGCAGCGCGGCCCAGACGTCCTCGTCGTCGATGCCCGCCCGGTCCAGGGCGACGTTGGCCCGCACCGTGTCGTCGAAGACGAACGGCACCTGCGCCACCAGGGCGACCGTGCCGGCCAGCGACGCGGCGGTCAGGTCACGCACGTCCACGCCGTCCAGCTCGACGGTCCCGGAGTCCGGGTCGACCAGGCGGACGGCCAGCGAGGCGATGGTGGACTTCCCGGCGCCGGTCGGCCCGACCAGGGCGACCGTGCGCCCGGCCGGCACGGTGAAGCCGACCTCGCCGAGCACCTGCGCGCCGGGCTGGTGCGCCTCGGCCGGCGGGTAGGAGAAGTGCACGTCGGTGAACGTGAGCGTGGCCGGCCCCGAGAGCGCCGGGTCGAGCACACGCTGCCCGTACGGCATCTCGCCGGTGGCGTCGAGCACCCGGCGCACCCGGTCCCAGCCGGCGACGCTGCGCGGCAGCTCGGCCAGCACCCAGCCGATGGCCCGCACCGGAAAGGCCAGCACGGTGAAGAGGAAGGCGACGCTTACCAGCTCGGTGACGTTTATCGCGCCCTGACGCAGGCGGAACGCGCCGACCACCAGCACCGCCAGGGTGCCGAGGCTGGGCAGCGTCTCCAGCAGCGGGTCGAAGACGCCCCGCAGCCGGCCGACCGCGATCAACGCGTCGCGAAGCTCGCCGGCGCGACCGGCGAACCGGGCCGTCTCCTGCGCCTCGCGGCCCATCGTCTTGACCACCAACGCGCCGTCGAAGCTCTCGTGCGCGATGCCACTGACCTCGGCGCGCAACCGCTGCGCCCGGGCCTGCCGGGGTGCCATCCGGCGCGAGTAGACCACGTTGAGCGCGAACAGCGCGGGAAAGACAGCGAGGCCGACCAGGGCGAGGGCCCAGTCGGTGACGAACAGCGAGACGATCGCGCCGACAAGCATCACCAGGGTGCCCACCGCGAAGGGCAGCGGGGCGATCGGGTACCAGGCCGCCTCCACGTCCGAGTTGGCGTTGGACAGCAGTGTGCCGGTGGCGTTGCGGTGGTGCCACGACAGCGGCAGGTCCAGATAGCGGCGGGTGACCCGACGGCGGTAGGCGGCCTGGAGCCGGTACTGCATGTAACCGGCGCCGAGCCGCCGGCCGAAGATGCCCACCACCCGCAGCACGCTGATCCCGAACAGGGCGACAGCCGCCAGCGCCAGGGTGCCGACGCCCACCTCGCCCCGCGCGATGGCCGGCACCACCACGTCACCGACCACCGCGCCCACCACGTACGCGCTGACGATGACCATCGAGCCGAACAGCACACTGCCGACCACGGCAACCGCGAAGATCCGCGGCTGCTCCCGGATCGCCTGCCGCAGAACCCCCAGCCCTCTGCCGAGCACGTCCCGACTTGTCCTGCTCGCCACGCTCTCCCCCGCCGTAAGCCACAATTATCTCCCTCATCCTTACCGGTGCGGGCCGGTGCCGCCGACCCGGACGGGATATGTCGACCGTCACGTACCGGACGTCCTCGCTTCGGGGACGCGACCCGGCGTCCGCCGGCGCGCGGCGGCGGGTGCGCGGGCCTACGATCGGGCCATGTCGCGGTACGCCCGAGCCGAGCGCGAGGCGCTGGCCGATCTCCTCCTGGCCCTCGGGCCCGACGCGCCGACGATCAACGAGGGCTGGGCGACCCGTGACCTCGCCGCGCACCTGGTGTTGCGGGAGCGTCGACCGGACGCGGCCGGCGGGATCCTGCTGGCGCCGTTGCGGGGGCACGCCGAACGGGTCCGCCGCCGGCTGGCCGCCGGGCCCTACCCCGAGCTGGTGGCGCAGGTGCGGCGGCCGCCGGTGTGGAGCCCGATCAGCAATCCGCTTACCGACGAGCTGGTCAACACGGTGGAGTTCTTCATCCACCACGAGGACGTGCGGCGAGCCGTCCCGGGATGGCAGCCGCGCGAGCTGTCCCGCGGCCTGCAGGCCACCCTGTGGAAACGGGCCGCCCCGCTGGCCCGGCTGACCCTGCGCCGCTTCCCGGCGGACCTCTACGTGCAGGCGCCCGGGTACGGCGAGGTCTCCGTCGGCCGTGGCGGCGAGCGGCTGCGGGTGGTGGGCGCCCCCGCCGAGTTGACCCTGTTCCTCTCCGGTCGCCAGCGGGTGGCCCGGGTTCAACTGGACGGTTCGCCGACGTCCGCGCGGCAGCTCCGCAACGCCAGCCTGGGCATGTGACTTACTGCACCTAATCGGTCACACGAAGGCGGGCATTTGCCGCAGTCCCAGCGATGCGCGCCGATACCTCCTCCCGTACGCTTCAGCGCGCCGTTCCGCGCCGGGGCGGCACGATGTGGGGGCACACGATGCGGAGCTTCGCGATCTCGGCGCTACGGGAACCCTCCTTCACGGCGGGGCGCCACAAGTCCACGGATCGGGTGGCCAGCGAGAGCGTCGAGTGGGCGCGCGCGTTCGGCCTGGTCGATTCCGGTCATCAGGTACATCGACTACAACGGGCGGACGCCGCCGGTCTGGCCGGCCGAGCCTGCCCGGTAGGGCCGACGCAGGGACTGCGGCTCCTCACCGATCTGATCTCCTGGCTCTTCGTCATGGACGACACCTGCGACGAGGACGGCCTCGGTGCGGACCCGGGCCGGCTGGCGCCCGTCGTCGCCGCCCTGCTCGACGTGCTGGACCGGTGCGGGGACCCGCTCGCGGCACTGCCGCCGGGCGCCGGCCAGTTGGGTGCCGCGTTGCACGACCTGTGCCGCCGGACCCGGGCACAGGGCCGGGCGCCCCTGTTGCTGCGCTTCGTCAGTCAGGTGCGCCAGTACCTGCTGGCACTGCTCTGGGAGGCCGCCAACCGGGAGCGCCGGCGGGTGCCGGGGGTGACGGAGTACGTCCAACTGCGTCGGCACATCGGTGGCGTACACCCCTGCCTCACCCTGACCGACCTGGCGTCGGAGCAGCCACCCGGGCCGACCCGGCGTGCCGATCCGGCGCTCACCGCCCTGGACCTGCTGGCCGTGGACCTGATCTGCTGGTGCAACGACCTCTTCTCGTACGGCAAGGAGAGCCGGACCGACCCGGACGCGCACAATCTGGTGACGGTCATCGCCCAGGAGGACGGCCTGGCCGAGGCGGACGCGCTGCGGGCGGCGGCCGACCGTTTCAACAGGGGGTTGGCGGCGTACCTGGCGGCGGAGGAGAGGTTGCTGGCCAGCGGTGTCGAGGCGTTGCGCCCGCCGCTGGCCGCGCGACGCAACTGGGTCCGGGCCACCTACGACTGGTCAGTCGTGGCTGCCCGCTACGCCTGATCGGGGGCGCCGGCCGGCGGGACGGGGGCGCCGGTCGATCACCCGCACTAGCCGATGCCCGGTGCCAGGCAATACTCTTCGGTAACCACTATGACGTGACGACCGTCACGCCACCACCCCCGAAGGCGGCTACAGCGATGGCTCTCGATGTACCGTACCGTTCCATCCCGGACATGTTCCTCAAGCGCGTGGCGGCCACCCCCGACCAGCACGCGTTCGCGTCCCCGACCCCCGACGACTCGGGCCCCGACTGGCTGACCTGGGAGCAGGTCGGCCAGCGCGCCAAGGCCGTCGCCGCCGGCCTGCACGCGCTCGGCGTCGGCCAGGAGAATCCCGTCGCCATCCTCGCCAACACCCGGCTGGACTGGGTGGTCGCCGACCTCGGCATCATGTGCGCCGGCGGGGCGACCACCACCGTCTACCCGACCACCGAGCCGGCGGACGCGACATACATCATCGCTGACTCCGCCTCGCGGGTGCTCTTCGCGGAGAACCCGGCGCAGGCCGCCAAGATCGCCGGAGCGGACCTGCCGGCGCTCACCCACGTGGTGCTCTTCGACGGCACCCCGGACCCGACCGCCGCGGTGCCCCAGCTCAGCCTGGCCGACCTGGAGGAGCGGGGCGCCCAGGCGCTGGCGGCCGAGCCCGATCTGATCGACATGCTGGTGGCCGGCATCGGCCCGGACCACCTGGCCACGCTGATCTACACCTCCGGCACCACGGGCCAGCCCAAGGGTGTCGAGCTGCTGCACGGCGGCTGGTGCTGGGAGGCCGTGGCGCAGGCCGAGGTCGGGCTGCTGCGCGACGACGACCTGCAGTACCTGTGGCTGCCGCTGGCCCACTCGTTCGGCAAGACGCTGCTCTGCGGTGCGATCCACGTCGGCCTGCCCACCTACGTCGACGGGCGGGTGGAGAAGCTTGTCGACCTGCTCGCGGTGATCCGGCCGACCCTGATGTGCGGCGCTCCCCGGGTCTTCGAGAAGGTCTACAACCGGGCGGTGACCACCGCGCAGGGCGCCGGCGGCGCGAAGGCGAAGATCTTCGCCTGGGGTGTCCAGGTCGGCAAGGAGAAGGTCGCCCTGGAGCAGGCCGGCAAGCCGGTGCCGGCCGGGTTGAAGCTGCGCTACGGGCTGGCCGAGAAGCTGGTGTTCAGCAAGCTCCAGGCCCGCCTCGGCGGCCGGATGCGGGTGCTGGTGTCCGGTGCGGCTCCGCTCAGCCCGGAGATCGCCACCTTCTTCGCCGCCGCCAACCTGCCGATCTCCGAGGGCTACGGCCTCACCGAGACCAGCGCCGGCAACTTCGTCAACCCGCCCTCCGGACTGCGGATCGGCACGGTCGGGCAGGCGATGGGCGATCTGGAGTGCAGGATCGACAGCGACGGCGAGATCCTGGTCCGTGGCCGGCCGGTCATGCGCGGCTACCACAACCTGCCGGAGGAGACCGCCGCCGCGTTCACCGAGGACGGCTTCTTCCGCACCGGTGACATCGGCAGCCTGGACGAGCAGGGCTACCTGCGCATCACCGACCGCAAGAAGGACCTGGTCAAGACCTCGGGCGGCAAGTACATCGCACCCTCGCACATCGAGGGGATGTTCAAGGCCATCTGCCCGTACACCTCGCAGGCGGTCGTGGTCGGTCAGGCCCGCAACTTCTGCACGATGCTCGTCACGCTGGACCCGGACGCCATCCGGGGCTGGGTGGCCGGCGGCCCGCTGGAGGGCCGCGACTACACCGAGATCGTCGCCTCGCCGGAGGCGCAGGCGATGGTCGAGGAGTACGTCGCCCAGCTCAACGCCAAGCTCAACCGCTGGGAGACGATCAAGAAGGTGGCGATCCTGCCGCGCGACCTGACCATCGAGGACGGCGAGATCACCCCATCGTTGAAGATCAAGCGGCGTGGTGTGGAGAGCAACTTCGCCGCCGAGATCGACAAGTTGTACGCCGGCACCCTCGCCGAGCTGTAGAAACCTGCCGCCGGTGGCCCCGCACCCGTCCGGGTGTGGGGCCACCGGCGTGTGTGTCGGGGGCTCAGGCGATGACGGACGGCTCCCGCCAGCGCTGCCGGCCGGTCCGATCCAGGTCGTAGCGGACCGTGGCGATCCGCTCCACGGCCTCCACCAGGTCGGCGGCCGGCAGGGTGAACGGCAGCCGCAGGAAGCGTTCCAGCGTGCCGTCCAGACCGAACCGGGGGCCGGGCGCGAGCCGGACGCCCACCTCCTCGGCGGCCCGGGCGAGCGCGCTGGAGACCGGGCCGTCCAGCTCGGCCCAGAGGGTCACGCCGCCGCGCGGCACTGTCACCCGCCAGTCCGGAAGTCGGTGCGCCAGCGCCTCCAGCAACGCGTCGCGCTGGGCGGTGAGCTGGGCCCGACGGTCCGCGACGATTGCCGCCGCGTCGCCGAGCAGGTGCACCGCGACCAACTGGTCGAGCACCGGGCTGGACATGTCCATGCCGACCCGGACTGCGGCCAGCCGCTGCACCTGCGGCGCGGAGGCGCGTACCCAGCCGATCCGCAGGCCACCCCAGTACGGCTTGCTCATCCCGCCGATGCTGACCACCCGGGAGTGCCTGTCGAACGTGGCCGTGGGCGGGGGCAGCTCGGTGCCGTCCAGCGGCAGGTCCACGAAGGACTCGTCGACGATCAGGTCGGTGCCGACGGCGTGGGCGGCCGCGACCACCCGCTCGCGCAACGCGGACGGCATCAGGTGCCCGGTCGGGTTCTGGAACTCCGGAATCAGGTACGCCAGCTTGGGCCGGGTCTGCCGCAGGCTGCCCAGCAGCAGGTCGGGCTCCCAGCCACCGGCGTCGGCGGACAGCCCGTGAGTTGTGATCCGGGCCCGTCTGCTGCCCAGCGCGGCGAGCGCGTTGGGGTAGGTCGGGGACTCCACCAGAACGCTCCCGCCGGGTGCCAGGGCGAGGCGCAGCACCAGGTCCAGGGCGTGCTGGGTGCCGCTGGTGACCATGATCTGGTCAGCCGAGGTGGGCAGCCCGCGGGCGGTGTAGCCGGCGGCCACCGCCTCGCGCAGCTCGCCGATCCCGGTCGGGTGGTAGCCGGCCCCGCCCAGGTAGCGGGGCAGATCCTCGGCGGCGGCCCGCGCGGCGCCGAGTAGCTGCGGTGGGGCGGCCAGCGCGGCGACACCAAGGTCGATCATCTCCCGGTCGTCCAGCGGGGTCCACAGACCCGTGCTGGCGACCCGGTGGTTGCCGGGCAGCATCGTCCAGCTGCCGGCGCCCCGGCGACTGGCCAGGTGCCCGGTCTCGCGCAGCTCCCGGTAGGCGGCGGTGACCGTGGTGCGGCTGATCCGCAGCGCCTCGGCCAGCTCGCGTTCCGCCGGGAGGCGGACACCCAGGGGAAGCCGGGCGTCGGCGAGCAGGCCACGCACCGCGCCGGCCAGGGCGGCGTAGTCGGGACTGCGACGACGGCCCGGCAGCGCGTGCCACTGCCCCAGCAACCGGGCCAATTGGACGCCTCGCACCTGACCTGTCATGGCCACTCCTCGGATATTGGCTTCTTCCTCCGGGAGGATTGGCACCTAGGGTGGCATGCATGGCACTGATTGGCAATCTGCGGCAGCGGCCGGTGCGACGGCTCACCCAGCTCTACGCCGGGCTCCTCCTCTACGGCGTCAGCATGGCCCTGATGATCCGCTCCGACCTGGGCCTCGACCCGTGGGACGTCTTCCACCAGGGGTTGTCCGAGCGGACCGGGCTCTCCTTCGGCACTGTCACCATCGGCGTCGGCGCCCTGGTGCTGCTGCTGTGGATCCCGCTGCGCCAGCGGCCCGGCCTCGGCACCGTCAGCAACGTGGTGGTGATCGGCCTGGTGGTGGACGCCACCCTGGCCCTGCTGCCCACCGGTGGCCCCCTCGGCGTCCGCATCGTTCTGCTGATCACCGGGATCGTCGCCAACGGCGCCGCCACCGCCCTCTATCTCGGCGCCCAGTTGGGTCCCGGCCCACGCGACGGGCTGATGACCGGCTTCGTCGCCCGTCGACCCGGGCTGTCCATCCGCCTGGTGCGCACGGTCATCGAGGTCACCGTTCTCGCGCTGGGCTGGCTGCTCGGCGGCAAGGTCGGCGTGGGCACCGTCGCGTACGCGCTGGCCATCGGCCCGCTGGCCCAGTTCTTCATCCCGCTCGTCGCGGTGCCCGCCCCGGCTGCCACCGCGGGCGACCCGCCGGGCGCCGCTCCCGCCCCGGCCGGCTGAGCGCTCACCTACCGTTCGCGCCTCGGCACCGCGCGGTGGTGGAACGGGCTCGTTGGAGGGTGGGTGTTCCCTTCCGCGACGCTCGCCGTCATCATCTCTGCATGGGGGAGAACGGTTGGCGCTGGAGCGACGCCTGGATCTTCGTGTCGTTGGTGATCGCGAGCGGGGCCGGGCGGCACCGACGGTCCGCGACCAGTCGTCGGCCGGAGGGCGTACGCCTGACCGACGTGCTGTCCACCGCCGACCACCTCAACCGGGCGATTCCGCAGCGGCACGAGGTGGAGGTCGCGGTCCAGCGACTGGTCGGCGCGGGTCTGGTCACCGTCGCGGACGGCTGGTTCCGCATCACCGCGGAGGGTGAGCAGCTCTGGCGGACCCGGCCGCGCGCCGGGGTGGCGACGATGGTGGACACCGTGCAGGGCGTGTTGAGCCGCCGGCACGCGCCGGGTCGGGCCGAGTGGATCCTGGACGAGGCCGAGCACGCGGCGGCCGTGCAGGAGTACGCGGTACGGTCGATCCCCACTCCCCGCCGGTCCTCCGAGGGCCACTCCGGCGGGCACTGAGCGCCCGGAGATCGCAGGCTTCTGGAGACGTTCGGCGTCGCGGACGCGGGCCGGCAGTCAGCAACGCTGGACCGGCGCTGCCGATAGCGGCAGGAGAAGCAGGTGCATGGGTGTTCCGTCGGGCATCGCTGACCCACCGACCTGCTGCCAACCCGCGCGCTGGTAGATGGCGCGGGCGGGTGCTGCCGGGTTGGACGCGAGGGTCGCCCACGGTTCGGACCGCCCGTCGAGGAGCCGGCGCATGAGTTCCGCGCCGATGCCCTCACCCCGCCGATCGGGGTGCACGACCCACTCCATCACCGCGAACTTGTCGGCGTTCCGGACGTGGGCGGGCGGCTCGGTGTCGGCGCGCGTCCACCACCGGCCGGCGGGCATCGTCCACCCATAGGCCGCACCAACCAGTCCGCCCGCGTCGTCGGCGGCGACGAGTGTGAACCCGGGGCGCTGCGTTTCGGCGGGCAAGCCGTTGGCGAACCCGACCACCTGCTCCGGTCCCTCGTTGTACGGCGGCTCCGCGTAGACGACCGCGTACAGGCCGACCAGCGCCGGAAACACAGCGATAGCCGATCCGGGGTTGTGCGCGGTGTACGTCACGGGCATCGCGGGAGACCTTAGGCGTAAACCCGGTCGGCGAGTTCAACGAACGCGGTCCGAGACCGCTCCGTTGTGGGTACGGCGGTCGTGACCTGCGTGGCCACCGACCGCAGCAGGTGGTTGTGCAGGTGGGCTGGGAGCGCATCAAGGGTGTCGGCGGCGTGCCGCAATCCGTCGGGAATGTGCCCGCCACGGATCAGCCGGGCAGCCTGGTGCAGTTGCACCTGCGCACGTAGCCGGGTCTGCGAGGCGGGATACAGGCCGAGGGCCAGATCCTGCGCGACCTCGGCTTCGGCCAGCCGGCCGGCGTGGGTGTACACCCAGGATTCGGTGTGGCGGACCCGATGCTCCGGCCACCCCCACAGCGACTCCACGTCGCTCACGATCAAGGACGGCAACCGCGGAGCGAGGTCGACGAGTTGCCGCACCGTCGCCACCGCCTCCGCATGCCGCCCGGCCAACGAGAGGGCCTGGGCCCGGCCAGCGAGTAGTCCACACGCGGCTGACGTGGCCTGCCGACCCAGCAGGGGCAGCACCTCGTCCGACAGGGCGACGACCGCCGATGGTGGTCGTCCGTCGTAGCAGCCGTTCACCACATCCCAAGCCCGCACCAACACCCGGGTCTCGGTGTCCTCGGACTGGTCGGCGATCCGATGGGCGGTCTGCCACCAGCGCCGACCCATCACGACCTGGCCTGACGCGACAAGGCTCAACGCGACGATGACGGACAGGCGCGCAGCAGCCCGCAGGAGACCAGGTCGACGCGCGCCAGGGTCGGCGGCAATCTGGTGTTGCAGCACCGTCAGGTCGGCACTCAGATGGGCCATCAACGCGGGACGGGGTTGCCGGTAGTAGCCGTGGCCGTAGTCGGCCGCAATCTGGTCCCACTCGTCATGGCCGGGGGTCGCCGCGTCGCTGAGGCCGTGGCGAAGGGCCTCCAATCCAGCCAGGGGCGCGACGGCAGGGGCGGCGGCCAACGCCGTCATGGCACGCAGCATGGTGCGCCGGTGCAGGTCGGTGACACCGGCCCGCTCGCTCCGGTACGCCTCGACGAGCGCGCCGTCGGCGTCCAGTGCCCGGTCGCAGGCCGTGACCAGCGCCTCGGTGGGGCGGCGGTCACCGCGTTCCACCTGAGAGATGTGGCTGTACTGGAAATGGATGATCGCACCGAGCTGTCGCAGGGACAGTTCAGCGTTCTCCCGATGCTGCCTGAGCAGCTTCCCGAAAGCGTCCATCGTCGGCTCCCAGCGTGTGCAGGAACGTGTGCACACCGCGCACGCCTGCCGTATGGGCAGCATATCGGCCACTCTCGGCGTATCAGCCCACCTGGCACAGCAGCTTCCAGCGGGAGTAACGGGAATGGTCGCTCGGTCGGCTGGTGCCCATATCCCCCTGCCTCGGAGCCGAGCATGACCGACAGACTTCATGTGCCTGCGGGCACCCTGCTGCACTTGCTGGCATGGGAGATCACCCCCAATCCCACCAACCGCGACGAACTGGTGTGGACGGTGGTCGTAGACCAGCAGCCGGTCGGCGGCATGGTTCGGATGCGAGGGCACACGTGTGCTGGCCCCGTACCGGGCTGTGCCGGCGGGTGGTGCTTCGAAGCGCAGGTCTCGGTCGCGGCGGTCCGCGCGAACATGGGTGGAGCCCGGTGACTGCACCCGCCGCCGAACTACTGGCCCGCTGGTGGCGGATTCTGGCTGAGCATGAGCAGCGACACGGGCGATGCCCGATCTGCGGCACCCGCGCACGGTGCTGGGAACGGGCGGAAGCGTTCGCGAATCTGATCGCGCACGACGCGTACCAAATGGGCCCACCGTCACCGCGTGCCGAAGCCGGCGGTTCACCGCCAGCCGCGTCCCCAACCTCCATGGCAGAACACCTAGCACGACGGCAGCTTGAGGCCGATCAAGGACCTCGGTGTTTGAGTCGCACGGATCAGGGCCGCAGGCCCGCGTCCTTGAGCCCGCCGATGAATGCCATCCATTGTGGGGCGGTCACGACCAGCGAGGGGCCGCGCGGGTCTTTGGAGTCACGGATACCGACTGCGTGCAAAGCCAAAGCGACCTCGACGCACTGTGCGTTCTCGTTCAGGCTACGGCTGCTCTTGCGCCAGATAGCGGTGGTCAGGAAATCACGGTTCATGTGGTCTCCCTACCACGGGTTGGTGGGTGGCGTTGGTACCAGTCAAGCGTAGGTCACTTGGGACTTGCGTTGAAGCAGGAGACATCGACGACATGGGGGGTACCACGTGCGCGGGGGCGAGGGTGGACCGAGCTGGGGCGTTGGACCGAGCGATAGGGACGTCGACCAGAAGTCGGCTAGCGCACCGGGTGACCGCTGCGGCGCAGCGCGTCCTTGACCTCGCCCACCGTCAGCTCGCCGAAGTGGAAGACGCTCGCGGCGAGCACCGCGTCGGCGCCGGCCCCGATCGCGGGCGGGAAGTGCGCCACCTCGCCGGCCCCACCGCTGGCCACGACCGGCACGTCCACCACGGCCCGCACCGCGCCGATCAGCTCCAGGTCGAAGCCCGCCTTGGTGCCGTCGGCGTCCATCGAGTTGAGCAGGATCTCCCCCGCGCCCAGCTCGGCCACCTGCCGCGCCCAGCGCACCGCGTCGAGGCCGGTGCCGCGCCGACCGCCGTGGGTGGTGACCTCGAACCCGCTGGGCGTGCCGCCGGCCGGGGCACGGCGTACGTCGAGGGAGAGCACGAGCACCTGCCGACCGAACCGGTCGGCGATCTCGGCGATCAGCTCCGGCCGTGCGATGGCGGCGGTGTTCACGCCCACCTTGTCGGCGCCCGCGCGCAGCAGCGTGTCGACGTCGCCGACCTGCCGGACCCCACCGCCGACGGTAAGCGGGATGAAGACCGACTCGGCGGTGCGGCGCACCACGTCGAGCATGGTGCCCCGGTCGCTGGAGGAGGCGGTGACGTCGAGGAAGGTCAGCTCGTCGGCGCCGGCCCGGTCGTACGCGGCGGCCAGCTCCACGGGGTCGCCGGCGTCCCGCAGGTCGAGGAAGTTGACCCCCTTGACCACCCGCCCGGCGTCCACGTCGAGACAGGGGATCACGCGCACCGCCACCGTCATGCCGTCACCCTATCCTCCACGTGAGGCGCGGCGGCCGACCCGACCGGGCCGACCGCCGCGCACCACGCACCGATCACAGACGAACGAGCATCTTGCCCAGGTTCTCGCCGCGCAGCAGGCCGAGGAACGCCGCCGGGGCGTTCTCGATGCCGTCGACGACCGTCTCGTCGTAGGAGAGCGTGCCCTCGCGCAGCCAGCCCGCGACGTCGCGGACGAACGCGTCCCGCAGGTGGTTGTGGTCACGGACCAGGAAGCCGCGCAGGGTGAGCCGCTTGCCGATGACCAGGGACAGGTTGCGGGGCGCGGCGGGCGGCTCGGTGTCGTTGTACTGGGCGATCATGCCGCAGATGGCGGCCCGGCCGTGCAGGTTCATGGCCGAGATCGCCGCCTCCAGGTGGTCGCCGCCGACGTTGTCGAAGTAGACGTCGACGCCGTCCGGGGCGGCGGCCCGCAGCGAGTCGCGGACCGGCCCGTCGTGGTAGTCGAACGCGGCGTCGAAGCCCAGCGCCCGCAGCCGCTCGACCTTGGCGGCCGAGCCGGCGCTGCCGATCACCCGACCCGCGCCCTTCAGCTTGGCGATCTGGCCCACCAGGCTGCCGACCGAGCCGGCCGCGGCGGAGACGAAGACCGTCTCGCCGGGCTTCATCGCGGCGACCTCCAGCAGACCGGCGTACGCGGTCAGCCCGGGCATGCCGAGCACGCTGAGGTACGCGCTGGCCGGGGCGAGGGCCGGGTCGACCTGCCGGGCGGCACCGGCGTCGAGCAGCGCGTACTCCCGCCAGCCCAGCCCGTGCAGGACGGTGTCGCCGACCGCGACGTCGGCCGACTCGCTGGCCACCACCTCGCCGATCGCGGCCCCGTCGAGCGGGGCGTCGAGGGCGAACGGCGGCACGTACGACTTGACGTCGTTCATCCGTCCCCGCATGTACGGGTCGACGGACATGAACTGGTTGCGGACCACGATCTGGCCCGGTCCGGGCGTCGGGACGTCGGTCTCGACGAGTCGGAAGGTGTCCTCGGTGGGCCAGCCCTCGGGGCGGCTCGCCAGGTGGATCTCGCGGTTGCTGGTCATCGGGTGGTCGTCCTCTCGTCCGCGGTCGGGGTCCAGGTCCGCGGGCGTCAGGCGGCCAGGGTCTCGCGGACGGTCAGCGCGACGTCGATGTTGCCGCGGGTGGCGTTGGAGTACGGGCAGACCTGGTGGGCCTGCTCGACGAGCTGCTCGGCGGCGTCGCGGGCGACGGCGGGCAGGTCGACGACGAGCCGCACGGTGAGACCGAAGCCGCCGCTGCCGTTCGGGCCGATGCCGACCTCGGCGGCGACGACGGAGTCGCTCACGTCGGCCTTGGCGCGGCGGGCCACCAGGCGCAGGGCGCTGTGGAAGCAGGCCGCGTAGCCGGCGGCGAAGAGCTGCTCGGGGTTGGCGGCGCCACCCGCGCCACCCATCTCCTTCGGCACCGCCAGGTCGAGCGCGAGGGTGCCGTCGGAGGTCTCGACGTGGCCGTCGCGGCCGTCGCCGGTGGCGGTCGCGGACGCGGTGTAGAGAGCCTGCATGAGAGTCACTGCTCCTTCTGTCGGTGGATGGTGTCGGTGACCCGGGTGAGGGTGTCGCGCAGCGCGACGAGCTCACCGATGCCCAGACCGGTGGCCTGCGCGATCCGCAGCGGGACGTCGCACACCTGCTCCCGCAGCGCCCGGCCCCGCTCGGTGAGGCCCACCTCGACCCGCCGCTCGTCGCGCGCCGACCGCCGCCGCACCACCAGGCCCGCCCCCTCCAGCCGCTTGAGCAGCGGGGAGAGCGTGCCGGAGTCCAACCGCAGCTCGGTGCCCAGCTCGGACACCGTGGGCGCGTCGTCGGGGCGTTCCCAGAGCACCAGCAGCACCAGGTACTGCGGGTAGGTCAGCCCCAACTCGTCGAGGATCGGCCGGTACACGTCGGTCAGGGCGCGCGACGCGGCGTAGAGCGCGAAGCACACCTGTCGGCGCAGCACCAGGTCATCGGTCACCCGTGAACCGTAGCCCGCAATTAAGTTGTGCACAACTTATCGGGCCGCAACGCGACAGTGACGAGGCCCACCGCCGGCTCAGCGGTCGCCGACGTACGCCTCCAACTCCACCTCGACCAGATGCTCCGGATCCAGCAGGCCCGCCACCACCACGAGCGTCGCCACCGGCCGGACCGCACCGAAGACCACGTTGTGCGCCCGACCCACCTCGTCGGCGTGCAGCCGGTCGGTCACGTACATCCGGGTCCGGACGACGTCACCCGGCTCCACGCCCACCTCGGCGAGCGCCGCCAGCCCGATCCGCAACGCCTGGGCGGTCTGCGCGGCGGCGTCCCCGACGTGCACCACCCGGCCGTCCACAGTGGCCGTGCAGCCAGCCGTCAGGGCCAGGTCACCGGCCCGGACCACCCGGGAGTAGCCGTACTGCTGCTCCCACGCACCCCCCGAGCCCAGCCGGGTGACCGTCACGCCTCGGCCAACGTGCGCAACGCCTCGGCCACCGTGAACGCGCCCGCGTACAGCGCCTTGCCGGCGATCACGCCCTCCACGCCCAGCGGCTCCAACGTGGCCAACGCCCGCAGGTCGTCCAGGGTGGACACCCCACCCGAGGCGATCACCGGCCGGTCGGTACGCGCGCACACCTCGCGCAGCAGCTCCAGGTTCGGCCCGCGCATCGTGCCGTCCTTGGTGATGTCGGTGACCACGTACCGCGTGGCGCCCGCCTTGTCCAGGCGCTCCAGCACCTCGTACAGGTCACCGCCGTCACGGGTCCAGCCCCGCGCGGACAGCGTCTGACCGCGTACGTCCAACCCGATGGCGACCCGGTCGCCGTACTCCCCCACCACCCGGTCGCACCACTCCGGGTTCTCCAGAGCGGCGGTGCCGATGTTCACCCGGCTCGCCCCGGTGCCCAGTGCCGCGCGCAGCGACTCGTCGTCACGGATGCCACCGGACAACTCCACCTGTACGTCCAACTGGCGCACCACCTCGGCGAGCAGGTGCGCGTTGGTGCCCCGGCCGAACGCCGCGTCCAGGTCGACCAGGTGGATCCACTCGGCGCCGTCGCGCTGCCACGCCAGCGCCGCGTCCAGAGGCTCGCCGTAGATGCTCTCGCTTCCGACGGCGCCCTGCACGAGCCGGACGGCCCGGCCGTCGGCGACATCCACGGCGGGTAACAGGGTGAGACTCAACGTCTTCTCCTCGATCAGGTACGACGGTCCAGAGCGATCACCACGATCGCCGGCAGTACGAGCAGCAACAGCACGATAAGCGCGACACGCAGCGCCAGATCGTCGACGAACGTCCAGATCAGGATCAGCGCCGCCCCGGTGAGCAGCACGATAGCCGCCCGCTCACCCCGCGTGTGCCGAGCCAGCCGGCCCGTGCGGCCCCGCCGCAACTGTGGCGTCAACCGGCGGACCACCGCGCGGCGGCGCTGCCGACGCGCCACCCGGCGCTGGCGGGCCGCCCGCTCCCGCGCCAGGACCGCCTCACGTTCCGCCCGCCGACGGGCCCGCTCCCGGCTCACCGCGACGCCCGCCCGCCGGACACCGGGCGGTGCCGGCGCTCAGTCACCGGCGGGCAGGGTGGCGAGCCAGTTGCGCAGCAACGCGGCACCGGTGTCGGCGGACTTCTCGGGATGGAACTGCGCCGCCGACAGCGGCCCGCGCTCCACCGCCGCCACGAAGTCGGTGTCGTGGTGGGCAGTCGTCACCACGGCCCCCGCAGCCGCCAACGCCGCCGGCTCACCCATCGCGTACGAGTGCACGAAGTAGAACCGGCTCTGCTCCGGCAACCCGGCGAACAGCACCGACCCCCGGGGCGCGCGGACCGTGTTCCAGCCCATGTGCGGCAGGCGGTGCGCGGCCAACCGGGTCACCCCGCCGGGCAGCAGGCCGAGGCCCTTCGTCACCACCCCGTGCTCCTCGCCGTGCTCGAAGAGCACCTGCATGCCCACGCAGATGCCGAGCACCGGGCGACCCGCGGCCACCCGCTCCGCGATCACCGGGCCGGCGCCGAGCGCCTCGATGCCCGCCATGCACGCCGCGTACGCGCCCACGCCCGGCACCACCAGACCGTCCGCGGCGGCCGCCGCGGCGAGGTCGTCGGTCACCCGGACCGTCGCGCCCGCCGCCGCCAGCGCCCGCTCCGCCGAGCGCAGGTTGCCCGAGCCGTAGTCGAGCACCACCACGTCGGCGGTCACGACCCCGACTCCGGAATCAGCCGGAGCACCCCGGCGGCCGTGGCGAGCAGCGCGAGCAGCGCCGTGATCAGCACGGCGCCCCTCGGCGCGCCCTGCCGGTGCAGCGACCACGCGCCACCCACCAGCACCCCGGCCAGGATCAGCAGCAACGTCGGCAACGCGGCACCCATTAGAGCGCCCCCTTCGTGCTCGGGATCGCGCCCGCCGCCCGGGGGTCGATCGCGGTCGCCTCGCGCAGCGCCCGGGACACCGCCTTGAACTGGGCCTCCACCACGTGGTGCGCGTCCGGGTGTCCACCCGGGCGGGCCGCCCGCAGCACGTCGACGTGCAGGGTGATCCGGGCCGCCTGGCCGAACGACTCCCAGATGTGCCGGGTCATGCTCGTCGGATAGACCGGCCCGATGTACGGCGCCAGCACCGGCTCGTCGTGCACCACGTACGGCCGGCCGGACAGGTCCACCGCGGCCCGGACCAGCACCTCGTCCATCGGGACGGTCGCCGAACCGTACCGTCGGATGCCGGCCTTGTCGCCCAGCGCCTCGTCGAACGCGGCGCCCAGCGCGAGCGCCGTGTCCTCCATCGTGTGGTGCGCGTCGATCTCCAGGTCACCCACGGTGCGCACGGTCAGGTCGTAGCCGCCGTGGCGGGCGATCTGGTTGAGCATGTGGTCGTAGAAGCCCACACCGGTGCTGATCTCGGCGGCGCCGGTGCCGTCGAGGTCGATCTCGACGAGGACCTTGGTCTCCTTGGTGATCCGCTCCACCCGGGCGGTCCGGCTCATGACAGTGTCTCCATCGCAGAAAGGAAGGCGTCGGTCTCGGCGGGCGTGCCGGCGGTCACCCGCAGCCAGCCGGGCAGGCCGACGTCGCGGACCAGCACCCCCTGCGCCAGCAGGGCCCGCCAGGCGGTGGCCTGGTCGCCGCCGGTCTCGAACAGCACGAAGTTGGCGTCGCTGTCGGCCACCCGCAGGCCGCGACCGCGCAGCGTCGCGACGATCCGGTCCCGCTGGGCCATGATCGCGCTCACCGTACCCAGCAGGGCGTCGCGGTGGGCGAGCGCCGCGCGGGCGGCGGCCTGGGTCAGCGCGGACAGGTGGTACGGCAGACGGACCAGCTGCACCGCCCGCACCACCGCCGGGTCGGCGGCCAGGTAGCCCAGCCGGCCACCGGCGAAGCCGAACGCCTTGCTCATCGTGCGGGTGACCACGAGCCGCGGGTGGCCGGGGAGCACCGCGAGGGCGCTCACCGTGCCCGGTCGGGCGAACTCGGCGTACGCCTCGTCGACGACCACCATGCCGGGCGCGACGTCGAGCACCGCGGCGACCACCGCCGGGTCCAGTGCCGTGCCGGTGGGGTTGTTCGGCGAGCAGAGGAAGACCACGTCGGGCCGGTGCTCGCGGACCTGCGCCACCGCCTCGTCGGCGGTCAACCCGAAGTCGACGCCGCGCTGGGCGGGCACCCACCGGGTGCCGGTGCCCAGGGCCAGCAGCGGGTGCATCGAGTACGCCGGCACGAAACCCAACGCGGTGCGCCCCGGCCCACCGAACGCCTGCAGCAGCTGCTGCTGGATCTCGTTGGAG
This sequence comes from Micromonospora lupini str. Lupac 08, assembly GCF_000297395.2. Lineage (GTDB taxonomy): Bacteria > Actinomycetota > Actinomycetes > Mycobacteriales > Micromonosporaceae > Micromonospora > Micromonospora lupini. The sequence continues at coordinate 5,300,390 of NZ_HF570108.1, forward strand.
CCGTTGGCCGCCCACACGTGCTCGACGGTCAGGCCGTGCCCGAGATATTCGGCCAGGTCGGCGCGCAGCGCCACCGCGTCCCGGTCCGGATAGCGGTTCAGGTCGCGCAGCTCGGCCGCGAGCGCCTTGCCGATCGCGTCGACGACCGGCTCCGGCACCGGGTAGGAGTTCTCGTTGGTGTTGAGCCGCACCGCCACGTCGAGCTGCGGCGCCCCGTACGGCGACAGCCCGCGCAGGTCGTCGCGGATCGGCAGATCGTCGAGCGAGGTCACGCCAGCCCTCCCGGGAAGCGGGCCTGCACGGCCTGGCCGTGCGCCGGCAGGTCCTCCACGTTCGCAAGGGTGACCACGTGTGGGGCCACCTCGCGCAGCGCCGCCTCGGTGTACTCGATCAGGTGCACGCCGCGCAGGAACGACTGCACCGACAGCCCGGACGAGTGTCGGGCGCAGCCGCCGGTGGGCAGCACGTGGTTGGAGCCCGCGCAGTAGTCGCCGAGCGACACCGGCGACCACGCGCCCACGAAGATCGCTCCGGCGTTGCGCACCCGCAGCGCCCACTCCCGGGCGTCGACCGTCTGGATCTCCAGGTGCTCGGCCGCGTACGCGTCGACCACCCGCAGCCCCGCCTCGAGGTCGTCGACCAGGACCACGCCGCTCTGCTCGCCGGTCAGCGCCGTGGTCACCCGCTCGGCGTGCTTGGTGGCCGGCACCTGCCGGGCCAACTCCCGCTCGACCGCCTCGACGAGGGCCGTCGACGGGGTGACAAGCACGCTCGCCGCGAGCGGGTCGTGCTCGGCCTGACTGATCAGGTCGGCGGCGACGTGCGCCGGGTCGGCGCTGTCGTCGGCCAGGATCGCGATCTCGGTCGGGCCGGCCTCGGCGTCGATGCCGACGACACCGCGCAGCAGCCGCTTGGCGGCGGTCACCCAGATGTTGCCCGGGCCGGTGACCAGGTCGACGGGCTCGCACCGCAGCGCGCCCGACGGGTCCACCGCCGCCCCGTACGCCAGCATCGCCACCGCCTGGGCGCCGCCCACGGCGTACACCTCGTCGACGCCGAGCAGGGCGCACGCGGCGAGCACGCGGGGATCGGGCAGGCCGCCGTTGTCCTTCTGCGGCGGGCTGACCACCACCAGCGAGCGCACCCCGGCCGCCTGGGCCGGCACCACGTTCATCACCACAGTCGACGGGTACATGGCCAGGCCGCCGGGGACGTAGAGGCCGACCCGGTCGACGGGCAGCCACCGCTCGGTGACGGTGCCGCCGGGCACCACCCGGGTCGTGTGGTCGGTGCGCCGCTGGTCGTCGTGCACCCGGCGGGCGCGGGCGATCGACTCCAGCAGCGCGGCGCGCACGGCCGGGTCGAGCACACCCTCGGCCTCGGCGATCGCCTCCACCGGCACCCGCAGCACCTCCGGTGAGATGCCGTCGAACCGTTCACTGGCCTCCCGGATCGCCGGGTACCCATGCTCCCGGACCGCCTCGACGAGCGGCTTGATCCGCTCGACGGCCACCGACACGTCGAGCTGGGCACGGGGCAGCAGGCGGCGCGGGTCACCGAGACCGTCGCGCAGGTCGATCCGATTCAGCACCCTTGCGAGTCTAGGCGGCCCGCCCGGAGCCCACCCCAGCCGCCCGCTCGGCGGGACGGTGAGCCGGGCCACGCCGTCGCGGGCGCGATTGGTTAGGCTCGACCATGTGACCGCACGGCTGCCGGTGTTCCCGCTCGCAACGGTGCTCTTTCCCGGGTTGGTGCTGCCGCTGCACATCTTCGAGGAGCGCTACCGGGCCCTGGTCCGGCACCTGGTCGACCTGCCCGAGGGCGCGTCCCGCGAGTTCGGGGTGGTGGCCATCCAGGCCGGCTGGGAGGTCGCGCCCGCCGGGCCCGGCGGGCGCGCGAGCACCGGCGTCGGTGACGTCACCCTGCACGAGGTGGGCTGCACCGCCGAGCTGCGCCAGGTCACCGAGCTGGCCGACGGCGGCTTCGACATCGTCACTGTCGGCCGGCGCCGGTTCCGGATCGCCGACGTCGACGAGAGCACCGAGCCCTACCTGACCGCCGAGGTCGAGTGGCTGCCCGAGGCTGCCGGGTCGGACGAGGTTGCCGACCTGCTGGCCGCTCGCGTGATCGCGGTGTTCCGGCAGTACCTCGGGTTGATCCGCTCCGACCCGGAGGAGATCTCCGAGCAGCTTCCGGAGGACCCGACGGTGCTGTCCCACCTGGTCGCGGCCACCGCCGCGCTGACGGTGGACGACCGGCAGCGGCTGCTGGCGATCGACGACACCGCCGCCCGGCTCCGCGCCGAGCTGCGGCTGCTCAACCGCGAGGCGGCTCTGCTGCGCCAGGTGCGGGCGGTTCCGGTGCCGCTGTCGGAGCTGGCGTCCCCGCCGACACCCAACTGAACGCCGCCGGGTCCGGCTCCGGCTCCGGCCGCAGGCCCGGCCACCGGGACCAGCCGGCCAGCAGGGTGTACGTGACCGCGGCGCCGAACGCCGGCAGCAGCAGGTTGCCGTGCGGCACCGGCAGCACGCCGAGCAGCCAGTCGACGCCACCGGCGCGCAGGTCGGCGGGTTTGGTGAACGCCTGACCGGCCGGGGCGCTGTCCAGCAGCCGGTCGAAGGTCGCCAGCCCGACCCGACGCCCCACCTGCCAGGCCACCGGCGCGGCGGCCAGCGTGCCGAGCACCGCGGCGAGCAGCCCGACCGGGCCGCGTCGGCGGCGCAGCAGGAACCACAGGGCCAGCGCCGCGAGCACGCCGAAGGCCAGCCCGAGCAGGCTGAACCAGCCGTCCGCGGCGATCGGCTGCTCCGGCTGGGGCTCGGCGTAGATGGCCCCCTCGGCGGTCTTGAGCACCGGGGTGTCCGGCGCGAGCACGGCCCAGAGCAGCCCGAGCGGCGCGCCCAGCACGGCCAGGGCGAGCACGGCCCCGAGCACCGTCGCCACCGTCCGCAGCGGCCGGCGCGGCTCGTCGGGGGCCAGCTCCGCCTCGCCGGGGTACGCCGTCGCGGCAGAATATTCGCCGGGGTACGCCGTCGCGGCAGGACCCTCGCCCGGGTACCCCGTCGCGGCGGGATACTCGCCGGGGCCGAACCCGGTCGGCGGCGCGGCTGGTGGCGGCACGGCCGACGCGCTCTCCGCCGGTGCCGCACCCGAGGATGGGGGTGGGGCGGGCCGGTCGGCGTCGTCGACGTGCCGCTCAGGGTCGGGGTTGTCCGGGCTCACCCGATGATCCTCTCAGGCCCCGCGACGGGCCGGGGTGCCGGTGGCGGCGAACCAGCTCACCGGGCGAACGGCTCCGCCATGGCCGCGGCGGCCCGCAGCCACGCCTGCCGGGTCTCCGGCTGGAGCTGGTGGTACTCGATCGACGAGCCGGTCTCCAACGCCGGGTCGTACGGCACCACGGCCACCGCGCGGGTACGCGTGGCGAAGTGCCGCTCCAGGTCGTCCTGCAGTGGTGAGCGGCCGGGGGTGGGGCAGGAGATGAGGGTGACCGCGTTGTCGGCCAGTTCGCCCATGCCCTCCTCGTGCAGCAGGTCGAGCATCCAGTCGGCGCTGAACGCCGCGTCCTCACGGGGCACGGTGGTCACGACAAGCTGGTCGGCGGCCTGCATCACGGTGCGCCAGTTGGCGCTCTCCACGTTGTTGCCGGTGTCCACACAGACCACGTCGTGCGTACGCCGCAACAGCTCGAGCACCCGCTTGACGGTGAACTGGTCGAGTCGCTGGGCGAAGCGCGGGCTCTCCTCGCCGGCGAGGACGTCGTACGAGCCGTCGGAGGCGTGCCGCAGGTAGTCGTCCAGCCGCTCCAGCAGGGTGGCGTCCTCCAGGATCTCGATCTGGGCCAGGTCGCTGATCAGGTGCCGGATGGTGCGCGCGTGCCGGGCGCTGCCGGCGCGCAGCCCCAGGGTGCCGCGCAGCTCGTTGTCGTCCCAGGCGAGCACGCCCCGCCCCCGGACGCTGCCGACGGTGGCGGCGGCCAGCACCGTGGCGGTGGTCTTGTGCACCCCGCCCTTGGGGTTGGCGAAGGCGAACACGCGTGGCGTGCCCAGGTCGCGGCGGAGCACGCCGGTGGCGCGTTCCAGCTCCTGGTCGACGCCCTGCGGCCGCCACTCGATCCGGGCGGGGTAGCCGCGCTCGGCGATGGCCGAGCCCGGTGGCGGCGTGACGGGCGGGGCGGGCGGCGGGGTGACCGGTGGCGGCGCGACAGGTGGCGGCGCGACAGGTGGCGGCGCGACAGCCGGGACCGGCGGGGTCACCGGCGGCGCCTGTGTCGGGTAGCCGGTCTCCGGCTGGTAACCGGTCTCCAGCAGCGCGTACCGGGACTCCCCCGCCGGGTTGCCCTGCCGGTAGCCGTTGTCCAGGAGGGCGTAGCGCGACTCCGGCTCGGCCCGGCGCGACGACGGCTCGGGCTCGCCCTGGTAACCCGGGTCGGCGCGGTAGGTCGGCTCGGCCTGGTAACCGGGGTCGGCGCGGTACGTCGGCTCGGCCCGGTAGCCCGGGTCGGCGCGGTAGGTCGGCTCGGCGCGATAGTCCGGCTCGGCCCGGTACGCGGGCTCCGCGCGGTAGTCCGGCTCCGCGCGGTAGTCCGGCTCGGACCGGTACGCCGGCTCGGCGCGGTAGTCCGGCTCCGCCCGGTACGCCGGCTCGGCGCGATAGTCCGGCTCGGCCCGGTACGCCGGCTCCGCCCGGTAGTCCGGCTCGGCCCGGTACGCCGGCTCCGCCCGGTAGTCCGGCTCCGCCCGGTACCCCGGCTCGGCACGGTAGGCGGGGTCGACCCGGTAGGTCGCCTCGGCCCGGTAAGCGGGCTCCTGGCCGTACGACAGATCGGCCGGATGCCCGATGGCCGACGCCCGCCCCGCGTAGCCGTTGGGGGCCGCGCGCCGCGGCAGTGGATCCGGCGGCGCCTCGTCGGCCCGGCGCTCGGGCTCGGGCTGCTCAGCGGCCCGGCCGCCCAGCCGGGCACGGTCCAGCAATGCCCGCCACCTCGGCGCTGGTTCGGCCGGCCGGCCCCAGCCGGTCTCACTGCCCTCCACGGCCCGCCCTCCCAGCACCATCGATCTCTGTCTGACAGGCTACGAACCAAACCCTATTCGGACCACACCTGAGCACGCACACCACCCGGCGCAGATCACGACGGGGACGGCGGCAGCAACCCGACGCCTGTCGCGTCCGGGGAGGTGGTGACACTCGGCGGGGCCGCCTCGGTGGGCTCGACCGAGGGCGACTCGGGTGACGGAATTGTTACGAGCGGTGCGGGTTCCGACGATTCGCCCATCGGCACCGGCGGCCTGGGCGTGCTCGGCGTGCTCGGCGCGCTCGGCGTCGACCATCCGCTCGCCACCGGCGTCGGCTCGGGACCGGGCCCGGTGTCGGCCGGCGGGCGGACCACGTCGTGCTGCTCGGGCAGCGGCGGGTTGAAGACCGTGCGGTCGAGTCGGTACACCTCGGGCGCCGGGTCGACGGCCCGCACGTCCGGGCGGGAGGCGACGCCCCGCAGCACCTCCGGCGCCGCGCGCACCACCGCCGCGTAGACGCAGGCGCAGCCGGTGCGGTACGCCGCCGCCTCGGCGCTCGCCACGTCGGCGTCGGTGGCGTACCGCTCCCGCAGCTCGCGGTCGGCGGCGCCGTCGCCGCGCACCCCGGCGGCCCTGGCCCGGTAGTCGGCGGCCTCGCCGTCCTTGCGGGTGGCCACCTGCGCCATGCCGGCGACCACGTCGTCCGGCACGCGCAGCGCGGGGATCCGGACGATCTCGGTCTGCCGGCCGGGCAGCGGCACCCGCCCGAAGACCGTCGAGACCGACACGTCGCCGAGCACCGCGGTCAGTCGCTGCGGCGGCAGGTACGCGTCGAGCACGACCAGGGCGTACGTCCCGTCCCCGGTGGCCGGGGCGGTCGGGCTCAGCGCGGCCAGGTCGGCAGCTGCCGAGCGCAGGTAGCCGGGGACGGAGTCGCCGTCGGCCACCCCGACGCGGGTCACCTCGCCCACCGTCCGGTCGCCCACCGGCGCGTCGTCCGCGGCCCACACGGCGGTGCCCAGCACCGCCGCCGCGGAGAGCACGGCGGCCCAGGTGAGCACCCCGGACCGCCCCGACCGGTCACCGAGACGGGCCACCGCCCGGGTCAGCGGCGGCAGCAGCCGTTGGTCCAGCTGCCGCAGCAGGTCGCCGGCGCGCACGGGCGGGATCCCCTCGTCGGATCGTCGTCGGGTGGTCGCCGCTCAGTCACGCAGGATCTCAAGCGCACGTTCCAGATCGTCAGGGTAGTCGCTGACGAACCGGACCTCGTCCCCCGAACGGGGGTGCACAAAGCTCAGTTCGCGGGCGTGCAGCCACTGTCGGGCCAGGCCGAGACGGGCCGAGAGGGTGGGGTCGGCGCCGTACGTGAGGTCACCCACACAGGGGTGCCGCAGCGTGGAGAAGTGCACCCGGATCTGGTGCGTCCGGCCGGTCTCCAGCCGGACGTCGACCAGGCTTGCCGCCGGGAACGCCTCAAGCGTGTCGTAGTGGGTGATGCTCGGCTTGCCGCCGGACACCACCGCCCAGCGGTAGTCGTGGGTGGGGTGCCTGTCGATCGGCGCGTCCACGGTGCCCCGCAGCGGGTCCAGGTGCCCCTGCACCACCGCGTGGTAGCCCTTGTCCACCTCGCGGTACTTGAAGGCCCGCTTCAGCGCCGTGTACGCCTGCTCGCTCTTGGCCACCACCATGATCCCCGTGGTGCCCACGTCGAGGCGGTGCACCACGCCCTGCCGCTCGGCGGCGCCGCTCGTGGAGATGCGGTGCCCGATCGCGGCGAGGGCGCCGATCACGCTCGGGCCGGTCCACCCCGGGCTGGGATGCGCGGCCACGCCCACCGGCTTGTCCACCACCACGATGTCGTCGTCGGCGTACACGACGCGCAGGCCGGGAACCGCCTGCGGCACCACGGTCGGCGGGGCGACCGGGGCGGGCAGCGTGACGTCCAGCCAGGAGCCGGCCTTGACCTTGTGGGAGTTGGGTCGGGCAGCGCCGTCGACGAGGGCGTCGCCCGCGTCGACAAGTGCGGCGGCGGCGGTACGGGAGAGGCCGAACAGCCGGGACACCGCCTGGTCCAGGCGCATGCCGTCGAGACCGTCGGGCACGGGCAGCGAACGGTGGTCGCCACCGGAGGCGAATGTGGAGGTCATGCCCGCTCCCTCTGCTCGGCGTCGGCGGTGGCGCCCGCGTCGGCGGAGGCGCCGTCACGGCCGGCCCGGCGGCCGTCCCGCTGACGACCGGTCAGCTCGAGCAGCACGGCCAGCAGCACACCGCAGACCAGCGAGCTGTCGGCCAGGTTGAACACCGGGAAGTACTCGCCGTACGGCCCGAAGACGCTGATCATGTCGACCACGTGGCCGTGGAACGGGGAGGGCGCCCGGAAGATCCGGTCCATCAGGTTGCCCAGCGCGCCACCGAGCACCAGGCCGAGGGAGATCGCCCACGGCAGGGACCGCAGCCGCAGCGCCATCCAGACGATCCAGCCGACCACACCGATGGTGATCAGCGGAAACACCCAGGTGTAGTCCGCTCCGATGCTCCACGCGGCGCCGCTGTTGCGGGTCAGGCTGAAGTAGACCAGCCCACCCAGGACCCGGACCGGCTCCCGGTCGGTGAGGGCGGCAAGCGCGAGGTGCTTGGTCACCAGGTCGGCCACCAGGGCCACCAGTGCCACCCCGGCGAGGATCGCGACAGCCCGGGGCCGGGGCTTACCGCCGCCCGGGTCGGTACGGCCGGGGTCGGCGGGCGGTGCTGCGGTCATGCGCTCCCCATCGAGGTGTCTCGGCGGTGATCGCTCACCGTCTCATCGCAGACGGGGACCGGGCCTCAGCGCCGCTCCTCCAACTGCTTGCACGTCACACACAGGGTGGCCGACGGGAAGGCGGCGAGGCGCTCGACCGGGATCGGGTTGCCGCACCGCTCGCACCAGCCGTAACCACCCTCGTCGAGGCGCTCCAGGGCGCGCTCGACCTGCGTGATCCGTTCCAGAATGCTGTTGGCGAGAGAGATCTCCTGCTCCCGCTCGAACGTCTTGGTGCCGGTGTCGGCCTGGTCGTCCCCGGCCGAGTCCGTCAACCGATCGCGCTGCAGCTCGGTGATCTCGCTCAGCGTCTGATCGTACTCGGCGCGCAGCTCGTCCCGTCGCGCCGCCAGCGCCGCCCGGATCTTCTCGGTCTCCGCCGCGCTGCGGGTGGCCTTGGCCACCGGCTTGCGGCCGGCGGTCCTGGTGTCGGCTGGCTTCGCCATGGGTCGCTCCCTCGGCCGCGGAGCCGCGCGGTCGCGGCACCTGGTCAGGGGCGCCGACGAAGGCGGCCCCCACAGTACGAAAACGGGCGCACGGCGACGATGGCCGCGCACTCCGGAGGTTGGCAAGAATACGGAACGTACAGGCGTCCGACAACGTGGCGCACCGTCGTACCGCTCAACAGCCCCGAGCCCTGCCTAACTGGGGCAAAGGGAACGCTAGCAGATCAACCGACCGCCTCATCCCCGTACTCGCCAAACCATCGGGCCAGCCGACCCCGTCGGCTGACCGCCCGCAACCGCCGTTCGGCGGCGTCGCGTACCCCACCGGTGGCGACGATCAGCAGGCTGTCGCCCGTTTTCAGCCGGGTGTCCGGGCCGGGCACGAAACCCACCCCGTCGCGCAGCACCAGGGTCACCGAGGCGCCCACCGGCAGCCGCAGCTCGTCGACGTGCACGCCGGCCAGCCGCGAGCCCGGAGGCACCTCAAGTTGGAGCAGATCGGCCCGCATCCGCTCCAGCGGCGCGGTCTCCACGTGGAGCTCGGTGGCCTCGGCCGGCGCGGTGGTCCCCAGCCGGCGGGCGAACGGACCGAGAGTGCTGGTCTGCACCAGCGTGAAGATCACCACCAGTACGAAGACCGCGTCGAAGAGGCGCTCCGCGCCCGGCACCCGCTCGGAGAGCGGAATGGTGGCCAGCACGATCGGCACCGCCCCGCGCAGCCCGGCCCAGGACAGGAACGCCTGCTCGCGCAGGCCGACCCGGAACGGCAGCGCCGACACGGCCACCGACAGCGGCCGGGCCAGCAGCACCAGCGCCAGACCGGCGACCACCGCCGGCAGCACCGCCGCGTCCAACCGGCCCGGCGAGACCAGCAACCCGAGCAGCACGAACAGCCCGATCTGGGCGAGCCACGCCAGCCCGTCGGCGAAGCCGAGGATCGCCCGCCGGTGCGACAGCCGGGCGTTGCCCAGCAGCACCCCGGCAACGTAGACGGCGAGGAAGCCCGAGGCGTGCAGCACGGCGCCGGCGGCGTACGCCAGGACGGTGATACCCACCGCCGCGATCGGGTACAGCCCGGCGGACGGCAGCGCCGCCCGGCGCAGCGCCCACGTGCCGGCGACGCCCGCACCCACGCCCACCGCCGCGCCGACGCCCAGCTCGTAACAGACCAGACCGACCTCGTACCACCACGGATGCGACCAGCCCGCGTGCGACAGCAGCACCACCAGCAGCACCACCGGGGCGTCGTTCATGCCCGACTCGGCCTCCAGCGTGGCCGTCAGCCGCGGCGGCAGCCGCAGCCGTCGCAGGGTGGCGAACACGGCCGCCGCGTCGGTGGAGGACAGCACCGCGCCGTAGAGCAACGCCAACCGCCAGTCCAGACCCAACAACAGGTGTACGGCGATGCCGACCACCACGATGCTGACGACCACGCCGACCGTGGAGAGCGCGGACGCCAGCCCGAGAACCGGGCGCAGCGCGCTCCACCGGGCGGTCAGGCCACCCTCGGCGATGATCACGATCAGCGCGCAGAAGCCGAGGGTGCGGGTCAGCTCGACGTCGTCGAAGCGGATACCCAGCCCGGCCTCGCCGATGGCCACACCCAACGCCAGGTAGACCAGCAGGCTGGGCACCCCGAGGCGACTGGAGAGCCGGACGGCGCCGACCGCCACCAGCAGCACCGCCGCACCGACCAGCAGCGCGATATCCAGCCCGGGCGTCACGGTTGCCGAGCCCGGGCGGTCCTCACCCTGCGGATCCGTCGCGCAGTCGGTGCAGCACGTCGGTCAGCCCGGGGCCCGGCCGGTCGACGAGGAACAGCTTGTCCCGGCTTGTCGCGCCGGTGCGCAGCGACACCGTGGCCGCCCGGACACCCAACGCGTCGGCGAGGGCACGGCGGGCGGCCTCGGTCGCCCGGCCGTCCACCGCCGGAGCGTGGACCGCGATCACCAGGGCGGGACCGTGCGGGCCGTCGAAGCGGCCACCGACGGTGTTCCGGGGGGCGCCGGGCTTCACCCGCACCGCCACGGTGAACGCGTCCTGCGGGGGCACCGGCACCGCGCTCAGATCGGCCGGGCATCGGTGAGCAGGGCGGTGGCCGGCGCACACGCCGCGCACGGCGTGAAGCCCAGCTCGACGGCCTCGGCGACCGGAAGGGGCTCGGGCACCCGGCCGGCCAGGTGCGGGCACCCGGCCAGGTGGTAGCGGGGCCGCCCGTCCACCACCACGACGGGGTCGGGCAGTCGGGAGACCCGGGCCGCCTCGGCAGGGGTGATCGGTTGCTCGGCCGGCTCGTCGGCCAGCGCGTCGACAGCCGCCGCGTCGGAGGAGTATGCCTCGTCGCCCCGCGCCACGAAGGGCGATGCCGGGCTGACGGGCGAGAAGCGTGAGCCGTCGGCCGGGGGCACGAACGGTGCCTCGGGCTCGAACGGCGAGGCCGCGTCGTGCGGTGGCCACGCGTCCGACGGCGGCGCCTCGTCGGGGTCGGACGGCGGCTCGGGTGGTTGCCGCCACCCGGTGCCGCCGTTACCGACCGTCGAAGGTACGTGCTGGACCGGCACGTCCGGCTCGGCCAGCGGTGGACCGTACGCGAACCCCGGCTCGGCCTGGCTGGCCCTGCGGAATGTCGCGCGGTCCCGTGGACCGGGCCGACCGGGATCCGCCGTCGCGCGGTTGGCGGCTGCCTGGCGGGCGCCCGCCACCAACGCCACGGCGGCCAGCAGACTGGCCGCGATGGAGATGGTCAACAGAATGCTGGAGCCACCGGCCAGACCGAACACCAGCAGCACCACGGCGACGAGGATGAGCAGAAGACTCGCAACTATCACGGCTCACCCCCGCCGCGTCGTACCGTCCAGGCAGGGCCGGCGACCGTCACCATCTGCGGACAGCGATCGCCGGCCGGTGCTCAGCGTCCGGCTTCGAGGGCGCCGGAGCGCCCGCCGCCGTACGAACCGGCGAGCCCTGCGGCTGCCAGCCCGTTGCCGCCGGCGACCCGACCTGCCTCGGAGCGGGTCATCTCGGCTTCGAGGCCCTGGCCGCGACCGTCGAGGTCCCGCAACTGGCTCTCCAGGTACGCCTTGAGCCGGGTGCGGTACTCGCGCTCGAACTGCTTGAGCTCCTCGATGTGCTTCTGCAGGGCCGTGCGCTTGGCGTCCAGGCCGCCCATGGCCTCCTGGTGCCGCTGGCGGGCGTCCCGCTCCAGGGCGTCGGCCTTCGCGCGAGCCTCGCGGGTCACCTCCTCGGCCTTGCTGCGGGCCTCGGACAGGAGCTGGTCGGCCTCGCGACGCGCGTCGGACACGTGGTCGTCGGCGGTGCGCTGGGCCATCATCAGCACGCGCAGGGCCTGCTGCTCACCGTCACCGGTGACGCCGCCGGCCGGGCCGCCGGTCGCCCGGACCTGCTCCAGCTCGGCCTGCATGGCACGGGCGGCCTGCTCGGCAGCGGACTTGTCGCGCTGCACCCGGTCCAGTTGGGCCTTGACGTCGTTGAGCTCCGCCGCCAGTCGGGCGTCGCCGCCGGGGCCGGCGGGGGCACCGCCACGGCCGCCGCGCTCCACCTGGGCGCGCAGCTCGTTGTTCTCCTCGATGAGACGGGCGAGCTCGCGCTCGACCTCGTCCAGGAAGGCGTCGACCTCCTCCTCGTCATACCCCCGCTTGCCGATCGGCGGCTTTTTGAAGGCGACGTTGTGGACGTCGGCCGGGGTCAGCGGCATCGAAACTCCTCGGGTCAGTTGCGGCCGCGAAAGCGCGTCGGTCATCAGGCGGTTGCCGTGATCGACGGCCCTAACACGAACTCCATCAGCACGAACAGGATAACCAGGAGCACAAGGGAGGCCAGGTCGATGCTCACGGTACCAATTCGCAGCGGAGGGATCACACGCCTCAACGCGTTGAGAGGGGGATCAGTGACGCTCCACACGGATTCCAATCCTGCCGCCGCGCCCCGCCCCGGCTGCCACCGGCGGCCGTACTGCAGAACCGCGCTCAACACGAACCGGGACAGAAGAAGAAGCAGGAAGACATAAAGGACCAGGTACAACACTTGCAGTAAGATCGACAACACGGTAAGCGACGTCCCTCGGGTCGGGCGGGGTCAACTCAGGCTGAAAAATCCACCCTCAGCGATCTTGGCCTTGTCCTCAGCGGTGACCTGGACATTGGCCGGTGAGAGCAGGAACACCCGATTGGTCACGCGCTCGATCGTACCGCGCAGCCCGAACGCCAGACCGGCCGCGAAGTCAACCAGACGGCGGGCGTCGGCCTCATCCATCTCGGTGAGATTGATGATCACTGGCACCCCGTCGCGGAAGTGCTCACCGATGGTGCGCGCCTCGCGGTAGGTGGTCGGGTGCAGCGTGGTGATCTGGTAGCGCTGCTCCTCCTCAGGCACGGCCACCCGCTCCCGCGTCGCGGCCTGCGGCGCGAGGGCCAGATTGTCGCGCGTGTGGTACGTCAGCGCGCCCGACGTGTCGCCGGCCGAGGACCGCGTGATCGACCGCACGCTGGCCCGCTCGGCACGCTCCGCCCGCTCGGGACGCTCACCGTCACCGCGGTCGGAGTCGCCGCCGCGCCCGGTGGACCGCTCGGAGAGCCGGCCCCGCTCGCTGGCGCGCGGCCGGGGAGCCGGTGGCTCCTCGGCGTCGTCGTCGTCCTCGTCGGAGAACTCCTCGGCGTACCGACTCTGCCGGTACCGCGACTCGCGGTAGCCACCCTTGTCGTAGCCACCGTCGTCGTAGGCCCGCTCGTCGTCTTCCTCGACGAGACCGAGCCAGACCCCCGCCTTGCGCAGTGCACCCATCCCGCGCCCTTCCGTCCGCCGTGCGGCACTCGCCCCCGTGCCATGTCGCCCGTCGCGAGTGGACAACCATGCCCATCGGACCGGAACGGCAATCCCCCTGGCGCGCGATTCGCGTCGCGCGTCACGACCCCCACAAGGATCCGCCGCCCTGAAACAACACTGATGTAATTTGCCTGTCTCGCGGTCAGGCTACCGCAGCGTGGGACGCATTCCGAGCAACGCGCTACCGACGCGGACATGTGTCGCGCCGTATCGGATCGCGATTTCCAGGTCGCCGCTCATTCCCGCCGACAACGATGTCGCTCCGGGATGGAGAGTCCGAAACGCCTCGGCCACCTCGGCCAGTCGGGCGAAGGCCCGCTCGGGCTGCCACCCCAGCGGCGCCACCGCCATCAGACCGGCCAACCGCAGCGCGGGCGCGTCCGCCACCGCCGCGGCGACCGCCTCCAGCCCCGTGGCCTCGTCGGCCGAGTCGGGCAACGCGCCACCGCGCGCCGGGTCGCCGTCGATGCTCACCTGGACCAGGGCGTCCAGCGGCCGTTCCCGCTCGGCCGCCGCGTTACCCAGCGCACGGGCCAGCCGCACGCTGTCCACCGAGTGCACGACGTCGGCATAGCGGACGACCGAGCGCGCCTTGTTGCGCTGCAACTGCCCGATGAAGTGCCACCGTGGACGCACCCCGGCCGCTGCCACCTCGGCGGCCTTGCCGGCGGCCTCCTGGTCGCGGTTCTCCCCCAGGTCGGTCACCCCGAGACCGGCCAACGCCAGCGCGTCGCCGGCCGGGTACGTCTTGGTCACGGCGATCATCGTGACGTCGGCGGGGTCCCGGCCCGCGTCCGCGCAGGCGTCGGCGATCCGGGCCCGCACCCGGGCCAGGCCGGCCGCGAGTTCGGCGCGCCGGTCCGGTCGTACCGTGGCTGAGCTGTCGGTCATCGGCGGCGCTCAGGAGCCGTTCTTGAGGAAGTCGGGCACGTCCACGTCGTCGAAGAGCACCCGGCGCGGCGACTGGGTCTGCGCCGGCAGGGTGGCCGGCGGAGGCACCGGGGTGCTCTGCGGCGCCGGCTGGTTGGTGTTGGTCTTGCGGGTCGGCTCGGCCGCCTTGTACGCAGGGGTGCCACCGTCGAAGCCCGCCGCGATGACAGTCACCCGCACCTCGTCGCCGAGCGCGTCGTCGATGACCGCGCCGAAGATGATGTTGGCGTCCGGGTGGGCCGCGTCGGTGACCAGCTGGGCCGCGTCGTTGATCTCGAACAGGCCCAGGTCGGAGCCACCGGCGATGGAGAGCAGCACGCCGCGCGCGCCGTCCATGCTCTGCTCCAGCAGCGGGCTGGAGATGGCCGCCTCGGCCGCCTCGACCGCGCGGTTCTCCCCGCGGGCGCTGCCGATGCCCATCAACGCGCTGCCGGCGCCGCTCATCACGCTCTTGACGTCGGCAAAGTCCAGGTTGATCAGACCCGGGGTGGTGATCAGGTCGGTGATGCCCTGCACGCCGGAGAGCAGCACCTGGTCGGCCGTGCGGAAGGCGTCCATCATGCTGATGTTGCGGTCACCCAGCGCCAGCAGCCGGTCGTTCGGGATGACGATGAGCGTGTCGCACTGGTTACGCAGCTCGTCTATCCCCGTCTCGGCCTGCACCTGGCGGCGCTTGCCCTCGAAGGAGAACGGGCGGGTCACCACGCCGATGGTCAGCGCGCCGAGCTTGCGGGCGATGTTGGCCACCACCGGCGCGCCGCCGGTGCCGGTGCCGCCGCCCTCACCGCAGGTCACGAAGACCATGTCGGCGCCCTTGAGCACTTCCTCGATCTCGTCGCGGTGGTCCTCGGCGGCGTTCTTGCCGACGTCCGGGTTGGCCCCGGCCCCCAGGCCGCGGGTCAGCTCCCGGCCGACGTCGAGCTTGACGTCGGCGTCGCTCATCAGCAGCGCCTGGGCATCGGTGTTGATCGCGATGAACTCGACGCCCTTGAGCCCAACCTCGATCATCCGGTTGACGGCGTTGACGCCGCCGCCCCCGATGCCGACGACCTTGATGACCGCCAGGTAGTTGTGCGGAGGTGTCATCTCCGGTCCTTTCCTTCGAGATTGGCTTCGGCCGACCGGGTACGGCGTGGCCAGACCAGCGGCCGACGACAGCTGTCACCAGCGAGAGTCAGGGGTGAACCCTCACCCTCTACTAGAGGCTTACAGTTATGTCAACCACTGAACCTCTTCGGGGCAACGTAAGCGCCACCACGCCAGGAGCCAAGGACCCGACCGGCGTGTCGCCGCCGGAGCGCGACTCGTCACGTCCCCGCACGCTCACCCGTCAGCGGAAGGTCACCACGTCCGGCGCGCTCACGTCGATCCGGTCACTGTCCTCACCGAGCAGCGCGGTCGCCACCCGGGCCTTGTCCGTACCCCGCGTGGCGTCGCCCCAGACCACCGTGCGGTCCCCGCGCAGCCGCAGGCTGATCCGGGCCAGGCCCTCCACCCTCAGCTCGACCAGCTCGGCACGCAGTTGCGGGGTCAGCGCCCCGAGCACCTCCAGCGCGGCCCGGGTCTCCGGGTCGGCGGCGGCGGGCCGGGCCACCCGCACCAGCGGCAGACCGGCGGGGCGGCGGGCCACCGTCTGGAACGCCACGCCGGTGCGGTCGACGAGCGCGAACGCGTCCGCCTGCGGCACCACCGCCACCGCCGTCCGCTCGGTCACCCGGACCACAAGCGTGCCCGGCCAGTCCCGCGACACCGTGGCCCGCTCCACAGGCGCCAACCTGCCGACCCGACGCGCGGCGGCCGCCAGGTCCACCCGGGCCAACGGCACGCCGTCCGCCACCCCCACCGCGTCGCGTACCTGCACGTCCGTGACAAGCGTGGCGCCCTCCACGGTCACCGCGCGGACCCCGAGCAGGCCGGTCCCGAGGACCGTCCAGGCGACAAGCCCGAGCAGGGCCAGCACCCCGGCGGCCACCGCCCACGGCAACGCCGCCCGCATCCTGCGCTGCCGGGCCCGGGCCATGAAGCGGCGGGTCGACGGCGGCACCGCGTCGCTGCCGGCCCGGACCAACTGCCAACGCCGGGCCGGACCGCGCCGCGGGGCGCCGCCGTCGGCGCCGCTGGTGCGCCCTCGGGCGGGGCCGGGGCTCATCCGGCCGTGGGGGCCGCGCCGTCCGGTGCGGCAGCGCCACCGAGCGCCGCCCCGTCGCCACCGGCAGTGGACCCGCCGGGCACCGGCTGGCCGATCGCCGGGGTCGTGGCCACCGGGTCGACGGTCGCGGTCGGCGCGGAGTCGGCGGTACGCGCGCCCAGGGCGGCCAGCAACTCGTCACCCATCAGCGAGATGGGCGGGGCGCCCATGGTCACCACCACGTCACCCGAGCGGGCCCGACGGACCACCTCGACCGGCGCGTCCTCCCAGGAGTCGACGAACACCTTCCGCTCGGCCGGCAGCGCCACCGCCTCGATCAGCGCCGCCGAACCCTCACCGGGCTGGCGCAGCTCGCCCGGCCCGAAGACCTCCAGCAGCACCACCTCGTCGGCGAGGGCCAGCGCCTCGGCGATCTCCGCCTGGTTGTCGCGGGTGCGGTACAGCCGGTACGGCTGGAAGACGACGATCAGCCGCCCGTCGCCGGCCACCTCACGCAGCGTCTGCACGGCAAGCGTCATCGACGTGGGGTGGTAGGCGTACTCGTCGTAGACCAGCACGCCGTCCGCGACGCCCTTGCGCTCGAAGCGCCGCCGGACGCCCGGGAAGACCGCAAGCGCCGCCTCCGCCGCCGGAAGCGGCAGTTCCAACAGGTACGCGGCCAGCACCGCAGAGGCGCTGTTGAGCCCCATGTGCCGGCCCGGCACGGGCAGCCGGAACTCGCCGAGCGACCGCCCGTCGATCGCGGCCAGGTAACGCACCCCCCGCGCGGAGGAGACGATCTCGGTCAGCCGCAGGTCGGCGTCCTCGGCCGCGCCGTACGTGTGCACCCGCCGCCCCTCGGCGCGCAGGGTCGCCGCCAGCCGCCGACCGCCCGGGTCGTCGGCGCAGGTGATGATGAACCCGTCCGGGTCGGTGAGCCGGGCGAACTCGACGAACGCCGCCTCCAGCGTCGCGTAGTCGCCGTAGGTGTTCAGGTGGTCCGGCTCGACGTTCGTGATGATCGAGACGTACGGGCGGTAGATGAGGAACGAGCGGTCGCTCTCGTCGGCCTCCACCACGAAGTACTCGCCGGTGCCGTGGTGCGCGCCCGAGCCGACCTCGGAGATCTCCCCGCCGATCACGAAGGACGGGTCCACACCGGCCTGCTGGAGCACCATGGTCACCATCGAGGTGGTGCTGGTCTTGCCATGCGTGCCGGCGACCGCGATCGCCCGGCGGCCGGTCATCGCCGCGGCCAGGGCCTCCGAGCGGTGCAGCACCCGCAGGCCGCGTCGACGGGCCTCGACCAGTTCCAGGTGGTCCTTCGGGATGGCCGAGGAGTAGACGACGGTGTCCACCCCGTCGAGGTTGGTCGCCTCGTGGCTGAGGTAGATGGTGCCGCCGAGCGCCCGCAGACCCGCCAGCGAGGGCCACTCGCGCAGGTCGCTGCCGGAAACCCGGATGCCCCGGGTGAGCAGCAGTCGGGCCACGCCGAGCATCCCCACGCCGCCCACACCGATCAGGTGGACGGCGCCCAGGTCCTCGGCGGTGAGCGTGCCGGCCGGGGTGAACTGCGCGGTCATCGGACCACCGCCTCGAGGACGAACGAGCGCAGGGCCTCGTCGCCGTCGCGCCGCCCGTACGCCGACGCGGCGGCGCCCATCGCGTAGAGCCGTTGCGGGTCGCGGATCAGCGGGATCACCGCGCGCTCCAGCCAGTCCGGGGTCAGCTCCGCGTCGTCGACGAGCAGCCCGCCGCCGGCCTCCACCACGGGCAGCGCGTTGCGCTTCTGCTCCTGGTTGCTGTGCGGGTACGGCACGAAGATCGTCGGCAGGCCGATCGCGGCCACCTCGGCGACGGTCATCGCGCCGCCCCGGGCCAGCATGAGGTCGGCCGCGGCGTAGCCCAGCTCCATCTCGGACAGGTACGGCAGCGTCACGTACGGCACCGGCAGGTCGGTGGGGATCGGCACCGGCTCGTTGCGGGCGCCCATCACGTGCAGCACCTGCACACCGTTGCGGGCCAGCTCCTTGGCCGCCCCGGAGACCGCCAGGTTGATCGAGCGGGCGCCGGAAGAGCCGCCCGCGACGAAGAGCACCGGCAGGTCCGGGCGGAGCCCGAAGCGGGCGCGGGCGGCGTTGCGCAGCGCGTACCGGTCCAGCGAGGCGATGCTGCGGCGCAGCGGCACCCCCACCACTGTCGCGTCACGCAGCGACTCGGCCTGACTCGGCTGGTGCGGGAAGCCGACCGCGATGTTCTTGGTGAACTTCATGCCGAGGCGGTTGGCCACGCCCGGCGGCACGTTCACCTCGTGGATCACCATGGGCAGCTCGCGGCGCCACGCGGCCAGGTAGGCAGGCACCGAGACGTACCCGCCGAAGCCGACGACCGCGTCGGCGCGCACCTCGTCGATGACCTTGCCCGCGGCGCGGGCCGCGGTCCACATCCGGCCCGGGGTACGCACCAGGTTCATGTTCACCGAGCGGGGCAGCTGGTACGCCGGGATCTGCCGCAGGTCGTAGCCCTGTGGCGGGATCAGCTCGTTCTCCATGCCCTTGGGTGTGCCGAGGCAGGTGATCCGGACGCCCGGGTCGTGTCGGCGCAGGCAGTCGGCGAAGGCGAGCAGCGGGTAGATGTGCCCCCCGGTGCCACCTCCCGCGAGCACCACCGAACGCAGCGGACCCATCAGCGTCTCCTCTCGCTCGCCGTACCCTGGCGGCTCCGGCCCTGCCGGACGCCGCGCGGTGCGGCCTGGTCGTCCTGGCGCCGCTCGCGGGACCGGGGCACGGACCCTCGGCCAGCCGGCGGCGTCGCCGGCCGGCGACGCCGGCCGGGAAGCGGCGGCAACGGGGCCCAGAGTAGTCGGACCCACCGGGCCGGCGGACGGGCATGCAGCGCTCTGGCCGCATCGGGTTCGGCGCGGGCGAAGGACGCCAGCATCCCGATCGCCGCCAACGTCACGACCAGGGCACTTCCGCCGTCGGAGATGAACGGCAGCGGCAGACCGGTGATCGGCAGCAACCCCACCACCCCACCGACATTGATCACCGCCTGGCTCACCAGCCAGGTCGTGACCGCGGCGGCCGCGAGCCGCCGGAACGGGTCGTCGACCCGACGAGCGATGCGCAGACCGGTGTACGCGAGCACCGCGAACAGGCTGAGCACCACCGCGCAGCCGATCACCCCCAGCTCCTCCGAGATGATCGCGAAGATGAAGTCGTTGTGCGCCTCGGGTAGCCAGTCCCACTTGAGGCTGCCCTTGCCCAGCCCGACGCCGAACCAGCCGCCGTGCTCGATGGCCAGCCGGCCCTGGTAGAACTGGAGGCAGCCGTCGAGCTTGCACTTCTCCGGGTCCGGTGGATTGAAGAACATGGCGAGGCGGGCGAAGCGGTAGTTCTCCGCGCCCTGCTCGCCGGAGCCGGCGCCCAGCGAGGCCACCGCGACGAGCAGTCCGACGCCGACCAGCCCCGCCGCCGCGAGGGCGCCGAAGACCCGCATCCGCACCCCGGCGGCCCACAACAGGCCGACCACCAGGGCCAGCAGGCAGAGCATCGTGCCCGTGTCGTTGTAGCCGACAAGCACGAACAGCAGACCCATGACCGGAAAGAGCGGGGTGGCCAGTTCCCGCCACCAGCCCAGAGCGGCGCCCTTGCGGGCGATGACGTGCGAGCCCCACAGCACCAGCGCGAACTTGGCCAACTCGGAGGGCTGCACCTGGATCCCGCCGACGAACAGCCAGTTCAGCCGCGCCTCGACCGGCCCGAAGACGACCGACTTCTGACGGGTGAGCCGGCCGTAGGCCACCAGCAGGTTGAGCACCAGCAGCAGCGCCACCGACGTGAACAGCAGCGGTCGGCCCAGCGAGCGGTAGGTGCTGGCGGGCAGGCGCTGACACGCCCAGAACGCCACGATGCCGATCACCGCGAAGATGGCCTGCTTGGTCACCGAGGCGGACGCGTTGCCGTCCTCGGCGTAGTCCTTCACGCTTGTCGCCGAGAAGACCATTGTCAGCCCGATGAGCAGCAGCAGACCGGCGCTGGACAGCAGCAGGTAGTAGGACGCCAGCGGCCGGTCCAGCAGGCCGCGCAGGGCGGCCAGTCCGCCGGCCGGATCCAACCCGCGCAGCGGGACGGCGGCACCCCCGTCGGGCTCACGCCCCGTCGAGCCAGCCGCACGCCCCGGGGCGGTGCCCGGCTCACGCGCTGCCCGGCCCGGCTCACGCGCTGCCCGGCCCGGCTCACGCGCCCCGCCGTCCGCCGGTCGCGCAACGGCGTCGGGCTCGCGGGCCGCGCGCTCAGGCTCACGGGCCGGGCGGTCGGGCTCACGGCCCGCGCGCTCAGGCTCACGGGCCGCGCGCTCAGGCTCGCGGGCCGCACCGACCGCCTTCGCCGTACGCGCCGTGCCCGGTGACCGTCGCGGCCGACCGGCTGTCCTGTCCTCGGTGCCTGGTTCCTCCCCCACCCGGACATCATCACCGCTCGGCACGCCCGACAGGCCCACAACGATGCACCGGGCGTGTCGGGCTCTCCCCGGGGGAGGGTCCCGCGGCCCCTTTGCTCTGCTTCAACCGACGCAACACTTCTGCCGTGCGAGTGGTGCGTCCGTTGAAGCAGAGCAAAGGACGGTTCGAGCACCCTGCCACCCGACCGGCCGCACACAGACCGCAACGCCCGCCCGGCCGACCAGGGTGGCCGTGCAGGGTGGCCGACCAGGGTGGCCGAACCGGGGTGGATCAGGTCATGTTGGCGAGGAACTCGCTGTAGAACAGGCCCAGGGCGATGGCCACACCGATGCCGGCGATGATCCAGAACCGGACCACGATGTTGACCTCGCTCCAGCCGGCCAACTCGAAGTGGTGCTGCAACGGCGACATCCGGAACACGCGTTTGCCTGTGGTCCGGAAGGAGATGATCTGGATCACCACGGACATCGTGATGATCACGAAGAGCCCGCCGATGATCGGCAGCAGCAGGATCGTCCGGGTGGACATCGCCATGCCGGCGATCAGGCCGCCCAGCCCCAGCGCACCGGTGTCGCCCATGAAGATCCGCGCCGGAGACGTGTTCCACCACAGGAAGCCCACACAGGCCCCGGCCGCGGCCCCGGCTATCAGCGCGATCTCCAGCGGGTCCCGGACGGAGTAGCAGTAGGACTGGGTGTAGCTCGGGTCGGCGCACCAGTGCCGGTACTGCCAGAACGCGATGAGCGCGTACGCCGCGAGCACCATCACCGAGGCGCCGGTGGCCAGGCCGTCCAGACCGTCGGTGAGGTTCACCCCGTTCGTCGCGGCCATCACCACGAAGATGAAGATGATCACCGCACCGATCTTGCTGACCTCCAGGGCGTCGATGTCCCGGATGAAGCTCAGCGTGGTGCTGCCCACCGTCTCGGTGTTTGTCTTCGCGCCCGTCGCGTCGGTCATCGTGCTCGGGAAGTACAGCGCCACCACGCCGAATACCGCGCCGACCAGGATCTGGCCGAGCAGCTTGCCGCGCTTGTTCAGGCCGGCGCTGTTGCGCTTGCGCACCTTGAGGAAGTCGTCGAGGAAGCCCACCGCGCCGGAGAAGACCATCAGCCCCAGCAGCACCAGCGCGGTGATGGTCGGCTCCACCTGGGCGATCTGCAGATCCGGAAGCGTGGTCAGCGCCAGGTGCCCGGCCACGTACGCGATCACCGTGGCCAGGATGAAGACCACGCCGCCCATCGTGGGCGTGCCCTTCTTGCCCTGGTGCATGGCGGGACCGTCGGACCGGATCGGCTGGCCGGCCTTGAGCCGGGTGAACACCTTGATCGCGATCGGCGTGCAGAACAGCGAGACGAGGAATGCCACCCCGATCGCGACGATGACCGCCCTCATCGGGTGGCCTCCTCGGCGGCGTCGGCGCGCAGGGCGTCGGCCACCTCCCAGGTCCGGTACCGGGAGCCCTTGACCAGGACGACATCGCCCGGCCGTAGCTCGCCCCGCAGCACCTCGACGGCCGCCGCCTGATCGGTGAGCAGCACCGACTCTCCTCCCCAGTTCCCTACCGCTGTCGCGCCTTCGTGGATCGGCGCGGCCGGCTCGCCCACCACGAGCAGCCGGTCGACACCCAGCTCGGCCGCGAGTCGGCCGACCTCGGCGTGGCCGTCGGGCTCGAACGGGCCCAGCTCGGCCATGTAACCGAGCACCGCGACGGTACGCCGTTCCCGACCGAGGCTGGCAAGCGCCCGGAGCGCGACAGCCATCGAGGCCGGGTTGGCGTTGTACGAGTCGTCGATGACCGTCACCCCGTCGGGCCGGTCGAAGACGTCCATCCGCCTGGTGGACTTCAGCCCCAGCGCGCCGAGCGCCGGGGCCAGGTCGGCCAGCGGCATGCCCAGCTCCCGGGCGACCGCGGCGGCGGCGAGGGTGTTGCCGACCTGGTGACGGCCGGTCAACGCGAGCCGCACCGGCACCCGCCCCTCCGGGGTGACAAGGGTGTACGACGGGTGCCCCCGCTCGTCGAGCGTGACGTCCTCGGCGCGCAGGTCGGCGTCCGGCGCCTCGCCGTAGCGGACCACCCGGGCCCGGGTGCGAGCCGCCATGGCATCCACCCGGGGGTCGTCGGCGTTCAGCACGGCCAGCCCGTCGGCAGGCAACGCCTCGACCAGTTCGCCCTTGGCCTGGGCGATGTTGTCCTGCGACCCGAACTCGCCGATGTGCGACGTGCCGACGTTGAGCACCACCGAGATGCGGGGCGGCACCAGCTCACACAGGTAGCGCACGTGCCCGATGCCGCGGGCGCCCTTCTCCATCACCAGGTAGCGGGTGTCCGGTCCGGCCAGCAGAGCCGTGTACGGGTGGCCCAGCTCGTTGTTGAACGACCCGGGCGGGGCCACCGTGGCGCCGAGGCGGGCGGTGAGCTGGCCGATCAGGTCCTTCGTGGTGGTCTTGCCCGAGGAGCCGGTCACACCGATCACGGTCAGCTCGGGCAGCCGGGCCACCGCCGCGCGGGCCAGCCGGCCCATCGCGGTCAGGGCGTCGTCGACGAGCACCATCGGCACCTCGGGCAGCTCGCGGGTGCCGAGCACCGCCACCGCGCCGGCCGCCAGCGCCGTCGCGGCGTAGTCGTGCCCGTCGACCTTCTCCCCCGGGAAGGCCACGAAGAGCGAACCGGGCCCGACCTTGCGCGAGTCGAACTCGACCGAGCCGGTGACGGTGGCGGCCGGGTCCGCGTGCACGAGCCGCCCGTCGACCGCAGCGGCCACCTCGGCCAGGGTCAGCGCGATCACCGCTGACCCGCCCGGTCGGAGAAGCGGGCCCGCAGCGCGTCGGCCAGCTCGGTGCTGTCGTCGAACGGGAACATCTCGCCCGCCACCTCCTGGCCCCGCTCATGGCCCTTGCCGAGCAGCGCGATCACGTCGCCCGGCTCGGCCAGTCGGACCGCCTCGTCGATCGCGTCCCGGCGACCGGCCACCTCGATGATCCGGGCGGCCGTGCCCGCCCGGTACGCCCCGGCGAGCACCTCGGCGCGGATCTGGGCGGGGTCCTCGGTACGCGGGTTGTCGTCGGTCACCAGCACCAGGTCGGCCCCCTCGGCCGCGGCGGCGCCCATCACGGGGCGCTTGCCCCGGTCCCGGTCCCCGCCGGCGCCGATCACGCAGATCAACCGGCCGGCGCTCAGCTCCCGCAGCGCGGCCAGCGCGGCCACGATCGCGTCGGCCTTGTGCGCGTAGTCGACCACCCCGCGCACCGGCCCGACGACGTCGACCAGTTGCAGGCGGCCGGGCACGCCGCCGCAGGCGGCCACGCCGGCCGCCGCGGTCACCGGATCCACGCCGGCGCCCACCAGGGCGGCGATCGCCAGCAGCGCGTTGGCCACGTTGTGCCGCCCGGGCAGCGCCACCCCGCCGGTCACCACCACGCCGTCCGGGCCGTGCGCGGTGAACCGCTGCGCGTACCCCTCGCCGTCGACGCCGTCGGCCCACCATGTCGCGGTCGGGTCGCCGAGCGCCGAGTAGCTGACCGTCGCGGGCTTGTAGAGCGGCTTCAGCGCCGGGTCGTCGTGGTTGAGCACCTCGACCGCGCAGCGGCCGTCGAAGAGCTGCGCCTTGGCGGCGAAGTAGTCGGCGCTGTCGGCGTGGAAGTCCAGGTGGTCGGAGCCGAAGTTCGTGTACCCGCCGACGGCGAAGCGCACCCCGCCGACCCGACCCATGGCCAGGGCGTGGCTGGAGACCTCCATGACCACGGCGGTGACGCCGCGCTCCCGGGCGGTGGCCAGCATCGCGTGCAGGTCGGTCGCCTCGGGGGTGGTGCGCACGCTGTCGATCACCAGGTCGCCGAGTCGGGTCTCCACGGTGCCGATCAGCCCGGTGGTGTGCCCGGCGGCGCGCAACCCCGACTCGACCAGGTACGCGGTGGAGGTCTTGCCGGCGGTCCCGGTCACGCCGATCACGGTGAGCGCCGCCGTCGGGTCGCCGTACACCGCCGAGGCCAGCTCACCGAGCACCGCGCGCGGGTCGGGCACCACCAGGGCGGGCAGGCCGCTCGCCGCCGCCAGCTCGGCGCCGGCCCGGTCGGTCAACAGGGCCACCGCGCCGGCCTCGGCGGCGCCGACGGCGAACTCCGCGCCGTGGCGGCGGGCGCCGGGCAGGGCCGCGTACAGGTCGCCGGGGTGGACCTCCTGGCTGGCGTGGGTCGCGCCGGTGACGACCACGTCGGCGGCGTCCGCCGGGAGGTCGACGGCGAGCCGGACGGCGAGGTCACCGAGCCGGACGCCGGTCACGGTACGTGGACGTGGATTGCCGGGCACGGCGTCAGACCCTACCCGGTCGTCCGGTTCCGGCCGCACAGCCGCCCCGGTGGTTCGTCGGCACTCACCGATGATGTCGCGCCTTCGCTGGTCAGCGCGGATAGACCACGAACTTGGGTGCGGAACCACTCGGGGACGGCGGCACGCGGTAGTGACGCAGCGTGAACTGCATCATGTCGCGGAACGCCGGGTTGGCTATCGCGGCACCCCCACCACCGGGCGCGTACACGAAGACCGCGATCACGTACCGGGGCTTCTCGGCGGGTGCCATGCCGATGAAGGAGGACACCTCACCGGGCTGCTTCTTGCCGTCCACGAGGCGCCAGCCGGTGCCGGTCTTGCCGGCGACCCGGTAGCCCGGGACCGCCGCCAGGGTGCCGGTGGCGCCCTCGACGGTGGTGACCGCCTCCAGCATGGTGCGCAGCGCCGCCGCGTTCTGCGGGCTGAGCACCGAGCGGGTGACCGGCGCCGGCGCGGGGGTGCGCTTGCCGTCCGGGCCGATCGTCTCCTTCACGAGGTGCGGCTGCACGTACGTGCCGTCGTTGGCGATGGCGGCGTACGCGGCGGCCATCTGCAACGGCGTGGCGTCGACGCTGTGCCCGATCGGCACCGACCCGCGCGACGACTCGCTCCACTCGTCGATGGGCAGCAGCCGGCCGCTGGCCTCGCCGGGCAGACCCTCGCCGGTGGGCTTGCCCAGCCCGAACCGCTTCTGGTAGTCGATCAGCCGGTCCGGGCCGAGCCGGTCGGCGACGGTGATCGCGCCGACGTTCGACGAGAAGGCAAGCATCCCCGGCACGCTCATCTTCCGGCCGTTGGCCGGGTGGGTGTCGGAGAACCAGGTGTCACCCTTCTTGATGCTGTTGGCGATGGGAAGCGTCGTGTCCGGGGTGATCACCCCCTCCTGCAGCGCCGCGCCGTAGGTGATCGCCTTGTGCACCGAGCCGGGGTCGACGACGAAGCTGGTCGCGGCGTCCTCCCGGGCGACCGGGTCGCTCGGGACCGGCTTGGCGGCGTTGTAGGTGGGATCGCTGGCCTGGGCCCGCACCTCGCCGGTGGCGACGTCGATGATCACGGCGGCGGCTGTCGCGCCCCGCTGCCCCGCCATCCCCGCGCTGAGGATCTGCTGGGTGCGGAACTGCAGGTCACGGTCGATGGTGAGGGTCAGCGAGCTGCCCGGCTTGGCCGGGGTCGTCTTGCTGTAGCCGCCCGGGATCGGCGCGGCGAGGTCACCGAGGCCGGCCTCGTACACCCGCCGGCCGTCCTGCCCGGAGAGCAGGTCGTCGTAGCGTGCCTCCAACCCCTCCAGGCCGTCCATGTCCTGGCTGGTGAAGCCGATCAGGTTGGCCGCCAGGTCGTCGCCGGGCACCTCCCGGCGCTCGTCGCGGTGCACCCCGATGCCGGGCAGGTCCAGCGCCTGCACCTGCTTGGCCGTCGGGATCTCCACCCCCCGGGCCAGGTACTCGAAACGGGACGGATTGCCGTTCTCCAGCTTGCGGGGCTTCATCAGCTCGGTGAGCTTCGACGCCGGAATGCCGAGCAGCGGGGAGAGCGCCTTGGCGGTGGCGTCGGCGCCGATCCACCCGGGGTTGGTCCGGTCCTCGATCAGGGTCGGGTCGGCGAACACGTACCGCGCCTCGACGCTGTGGGCCAGCGGCTCGCCCCGGAAGTCGTAGATCGCGCCGCGCGGTGCGGGCAGCTCCACAGTGCGGGTCCGGTCGGCGACGCCACCACCTGCGTACGCCGGGGTGTCCACCGCCTGCAGGAAGATCAACCGCACCCCGATGGCGACGAAGAGCGCCAGGGTGAGCACGGTGCCCAGGCGCAGCCGCAGCCGCGGGTCGGCGAGCTTCGGCGGGCGCGGCGGCTTGCGCGAC
>NZ_HF570108.1:5327295-5379599 GCF_000297395.2 Micromonospora lupini str. Lupac 08
CGGGGTACGCCGCTGCTCGGCGCCGCGCGCCGGCGTGCCCTCGCGGACGGTCCGGCCCCTCGGGGTGTACGCGCGAGCGCCGGAGATGCCCCCGATGCCCGGCTCGCCGGCCCGCGACTCCTCGTCGGACGGGCCTGCCGCACGCGAAGAACCGCGCCGGGACCCCGTGGGATCCCGGCGCGGCTCGTCCGACCTCGGTGGCACCGGTCAGCCTCCCGTGCCCTGGCTGGTGACCGACGGCTGGCCGGTGGCCGGCTTCGGCACGCCGATCGTCTTGCCGTCCGGCATCCGGATGTACGCCGGCTCACCGGCGTCCACCAGGCCCAGCCGACGCGCCTCGGCGGTCAGGTTGCCCGGCGCCTCGTACTCGGTGATCTGCTTGTCGAGCTGCTGCTTCTCCAGGTCCAGTCGGGCCTGCTGCTGCTGCAGCTTCTCCAGCCGGAACGCGTTCTCATTGATCTTGGTGTTGACCGCCAGGATGCCGAGCACCCCGCCGACGACCAGCACCACGATCAGCGCCGCGAACGGCGCACGCGGCACCGACACGGGCGGCGGCGGCGCCACCCGCAGCCGGGGCGAGCGGGCGGTCGCCGCGACGCCGGCCTTCTCGGCCGGACGCAGCGCGGCACTGCCCTGGGTCGGGAACTCGCGCGCCCCCCGGGCGCGAGTCTCCCCCTGCCGGTTGACTCGATCGATGCGTGGCGTACCGTTCCCCACGCGCGGGGCTCGCTCCGCCGCGGTCCGGCCCCCCGACCGCGGTGCGCGCTGCCCGCCGCCGGTGACGTCCCGGCGGTCGCGCTTGTCAATGTTCATGTCCCCTCCCCCTCTACATCCGTCCCTCTACCGGGCCGGCGCCCCTGATCCCCCACGGATCAGGCTGACCCGGTGCCCGGCTGGTGCATCCCCTTCACCCTGCGGCGGGACCGTTCGCGGTCGGTCCGCCCCTGCTCTGTCGCGTTCGGGTCGAGTCGTTCCGCTGCCCGCAACCGCACCGAAGCGGCGCGCGGGTTCGCGGCGACCTCCGCCTCCCCGGGCAGTTCGGCGCCCCGGCTGAGCAGCCGGAACGTCGGACCGGACCCGGGAAGCTCAACCGGGAGGTCGATCGGGCCCTTACTGCGGACCCGGTCCGCGAGCGCCACCTTGGTGAGCCGGTCCTCCAGCGAGTGGTAGGACAGGACCACCATGCGACCGCCCACGGTCAGTGCGTCGAGCGCGGACGGCAGCGCCGTCTCCAGCGCTGCCAGCTCTCTGTTTACCTCGATCCGTAAAGCCTGAAACGTTCTCTTTGCCGGGTGTCCGCCCGTTCGTCGCGCTGGTGCCGGAATGGAGTCCCGGACCAGCTCCGCCAGCCGCGCGGACGAGGTGATCCGGGCGCGTTCCCGCTCCCGGATGATCGCCGAGGCGATCCGGCCGGCGAACTTCTCCTCGCCGTACACCCGCAGCACCCGGGCCAGATCCGGATGGCCGTAGGTGTTGACCACCTCTTCGGCGGTCACCCCCCGCGTCTGGTCCATCCGCATGTCCAGCGGCGCGTCCTGGGCGTACGCGAACCCGCGGTCGGGCGCGTCCAGTTGCAGCGACGAGACACCCAGGTCGAACAGGATCCCGTCGATACCCGGATAGCCCAGCCGCTCCAGCACCTCGGGCAGCTCGTCGTAGACGGCGTGCTCCAGGTGCACCCGGTCGGCGAACCGCGCCAGCCGGACCCGCGCGTGAGCGAGGGCCTCGGTGTCCCGGTCGAGCCCGATCAGGACCGTCTCCGGGTGCGCCTCCAGCACCGCCTCCGCGTGCCCGGCCAGGCCGAGCGTCGCGTCGACGTGCACCGTCCGGCCGCCTCGACCCAGCGCGGGGGCCAGCAGCTCGAGACACCGCTCGAGCAGCACCGGCACGTGCGTGCCGCGCAACTCCCCCATGTCGACCCCCACTGGTTGAAACGTCCGTTCTTCTCGCGCGCCTGCCGTGGCGACGGCGCTGCCGTCGTACCGCCAGATCCCCATCCGCTCCCGCCCGACACCAGGCCGTCGCCCGATGACTGGATCGTGCGCCTGGCACCGGGGAAGGGGTGCCAGGAACTCGAAAGCGGCTGGAGATCTCGCAGTACGTCGGGCGCCGTTCCGCCCTACAGACCGCCGGGCAGCACCCCCTCCTCGATGTCGGCGAAGTCGTCTTCGCTCTCGGCGAGGTAGGTCTCCCAGGCGACCTTGTCCCAGATCTCCACCCGCGTGCTCGCGCCGATGACCACCAGGTCACGGTCGAGCGCGGCGTACTGGCGAAGATGTGCCGGAATCGTCACGCGGCCCTGCTTGTCCGGCACCTCGTCGTGCGCGCTGGCGAAGAAGACCCGGCTGTAGGCCCGGGCCGCCTTGTGCGTCATCGGCTGCGCGCGCAACTGCTCCGCGATCCGCTGGAACTCGGGTGTCGGAAAGACATAGAGGCAACGATCCTGCCCTTTGGTGACCACGACACCCCCCGCCAGCTCATCCCGGAACCTGGCCGGAAGGATCAACCGGCCTTTGTCGTCCAGGCGCGGAGTGTGGGTGCCGAGGAACATCCGGCCCTACCCCCTCGCCCTTGAGCGGCGTTCGCGGCGCCGCTGACCCCCCGGGCCGGTGAGCCCTCCCGGCCTCACCATTGGGCCCCACCTTACTCCACTTCCCTCCACCTGCAACCAGATTCGCCCGCGTGGCGCGTCCGATCCGCGGGTAAAACCGCACGTCACACGGGGTGGAGCGGAGTGGAGGGCGTCAGCGCCCGCCCGGCGTGGTCCGCTTTCCGACATAGATCGACTCCGTCCGGTGGAGCGCGATCCGACCACCCGCACGGATGCCACGGCCGAACGGTTCACCGTCGGCGGCGATCTGGTGAGGCGGGCGGTCCGGTAACCTCGCTCGCGTGACGGACGCGAAAATGCCCCTACGGGCCAAGGTGGCCAGCTCCGTGTCACGGACCGCCGCGGCGCTCTCCCGGGCCGCCGGCCGTGGCGACGGATCGGTGATCGGCGGATGGATCGGGCTGAAGATCGATCCGGACCTGCTGGCGCACCTGTCGGCCGGACGCGCCATCGCGCTCGTCTCCGGCACCAACGGCAAGACGACCACCACCCGGTTGACCTCCGCCGCGGTCGGCGTGCTCGGCCGGGTCGCCACCAACTCCTTCGGCGCCAACATGCCCAGCGGGCACACCTCGGCGCTGGCCAAGGCCGGCAGCACCCCGTACGCGGTGCTTGAGGTCGACGAGCACTACCTCGCC
This sequence comes from Micromonospora lupini str. Lupac 08, assembly GCF_000297395.2. Classification (GTDB taxonomy): domain Bacteria; phylum Actinomycetota; class Actinomycetes; order Mycobacteriales; family Micromonosporaceae; genus Micromonospora; species Micromonospora lupini. Next base: position 5,330,545 of record NZ_HF570108.1, read on the forward strand.
CAGGTGCTCGAGTCGACCGAGCCGCACGTGGTCGCGCTGCTGAACCTCTCCCGCGACCAGCTGGACCGGGCCAAGGAGGTCGCCATGATGGCGCAGCTCTGGCGCGCGGCCCTGGTCCGGCACACGAACGTACGGGTGGTGGCAAACGCCGACGACCCGCTCGTGGTGTGGGCCGCCACCCCGCCGGGCGACCCGGCCCGGGGCATCAACCCGCCGCACGTGACCTGGTTCAGCGCCGGCCAGCGCTGGCACGACGACTCCTGGGTCTGCCCGGAGTGCGGCTCCACCATCCAGCGCTCCGGTGAGCAGTGGTGGTGCACGGGCTGCCCGCTGCGCCGACCGGAGCCGAACTGGGTCGTCGAGGACGAGGGGGTGCTCGACCCCACCGGGGCCTGGCACAAGGTGTCGCTCCAACTTCCCGGCAAGGTCAACCTCGGCAACGCGGCGACCGCGCTGGCGGTGGCCGCCGAGTTCGGCGTACGCCCGGTCGACGCGGTGTCCCGCCTCGGCATCGTCACGTCGGTGGCCGGCCGGTACGCGCAGGTCGACAAGGACGGGCGCAACATCCGGCTGCTGCTGGCCAAGAACCCGGCCAGCTGGCTGGAGGCCTTCGACATGGCCGACGAGGCGCCGACACTGCTCTCCATAAACGCGCGCGACCCCGACGGTCTGGACACCTCATGGCTCTACGACGTCGACTTCGCCCCGCTCCGTGGCCGGCAGGTGTTGATCACCGGCGACCGGGCATACGACCTGGCGGTTCGACTGGACGTCAACGACGTCCCGTTCCAGCACGTCCGCACGTTCGACGACGCGCTCCGGTCGGTCCCGCCCGGGCGGCTGGAGGTCATCGCGAACTACACCGCGTTCCAGGACATCCGAGCGGAGTTGGACCGTGTCATCTGAGAGTCTGCGCATCGTCTGGATCTACCCCGACCTGCTGTCCACCTACGGCGACCGGGGCAACGCGCTGATCCTCGCCCGCCGGGCCCGCCAGCGTGGCATGCCGGTCGAGGTGCTGGAGGTCCGCTCCGATCAGCGGCTGCCCGCGACCGCCGACATCTACCTGGTCGGCGGTGGCGAGGACGGCCCGCAGGCGTTGGGCGCCCAGCGGCTGATCGCCGACGGCGGCCTGCACCGGGCGGTCGCCCAGGGGTCGGTGGTGTTCGGCGTCTGTGCCGGTTACCAGCTGCTCGGTACCTCCTTCTTCGCCAAGGGTGTGCAGTGTCGAGGGCTGGAGCTGCTCGACCTGCGCTCCGACCGGGGCGAGAGCCGGGCCGTCGGCGAGCTGGCCGGTGAGATCGACCCCCGGCTGGGCCTGCCCCCGCTGACCGGCTTCGAGAACCACGGCGGTCGCACCCACCTCGGTCCGGAGGTCGCCCCGCTCGCCCGGGTCACCACCGGCATCGGCAACGACGGCGCCACCGAGGGCGCGTGGCGCGGCAAGCTGCTGGGCACGTATTCGCACGGCCCGGCGCTGGCCCGCAACCCCGCCCTGGCCGACCTGCTGCTGCGCTGGGCCACCGGGGCGCACCAGCTCCCCCCACTGGACGACACCTGGTCGGACCGGCTCCGCAACGAGCGCCGCTCCGCAGTGGCCCCCGCCCGGGCATGATCCGAGCCGTCCGGCGGCTGCTCCGGCAGCCGTCGGCCGCCCGGTTCGCCCTGCTCGTCCTGCTGATCGGCGCCTGCGGGCTGCTGCTGCTCCTGGTGCCCCGGCCGGATCCGGCGCGGCTACCGCTGCTCGCCGACCGGCTGGGTGACCTCGCCCCGGTGGCGGCGATCCTCGGCGGCGCGCTGCTGCTGGTGGCGCTGGTGCCCCGCACCTTCATCACGCTGGCGGCGGGCGCGATCTTCGGCCCGCTGGAGGGCGCCGCGTACGCCCTGGGCGCCGCGCTTGTCGCCGCCGCGATCGGGTTCACTGTCGGGCGGCTGCTCGGCCGGGAGTTCGTCGCCGAGCGGGTGCGCGGCCGGCTGGCCCGCCTCGACGGCTGGTTCGCCCGGCAGAGCGTGCTCGGCGTGATCACCGTCCGGCTGCTGCCGATCGCCGGGTTCGGGCTGGTCAGCTACGGCTACGGCACGACCGGCGCCCGGGTGCTGCCGTTCCTGGCCGGCAGCGTGATCGCCTCCGCGCCGACCGCGTTCGGTTACGCGGCGATCGGCGCGGCCGTCAGCTCACCCGGCCACATCAACTGGTACGCCGCCGCCCCGTCCAGCCTCGGTCTGATCGCCAGCCTCGTGCTCGTCCACAAGTGGTGGCGCGGCGAACGACGCCGCCGCCGGCTGCCGGTCTGACCGTGTCCCTGCCGACCGACGGCGTCGACGCCGAGGAGCCGCTCACCGGCGGGTACGTCGCCGACGTGGTTCGGATCGGCGACACGGTACGACGTACCCCTCCCGTCAACCTGGACTTCGTCGGTGCGCTGCTGCGGCACCTGGCCGAGGTGGGCGCGGACCTCGCGCCCCGCCACCTGGGCGTCGACGACCGTGGCAGGCAGGTGCTCAGCTACGTCGCGGGGCGGGTGCCGTGGCGGGACTCCGAGGATCGGAGGTTCTTCGCCGATCCGGCGCTGGTGCGGCTGGCCGAGCTGATCCGCCGGCTGCACGACGCGTGTGCGGGCAGCGACCTGGCCGGCGACGCCGAGACGGTGTGTCACCGCGACCTGTCGCCGAAGAACACTGTGTACCGCGACTCGCCGGCCGGGCCGCTCCCGGTGGTCTTCGTCGACTGGGACCTGGCCGCGCCGGGCCGGCGGATCGAGGACGTGGCGTTCGCCGGCTGGCACTGGGCCCCACTGGGCGAGGGCGCCGACCCGGCCGAGCTGGGTCGGCGGTGCCGTGTGCTCTGCGACGCCTACGACGCGGCCGGCCCCGGGGCTCTGCCCCGAGCGGAGCTGGTCGACGTGATGCTCGGGCAGATCGAGCAGACCTGGCGCGGCATCGAGGCCGGCGCCGACCGCGACGAGCCGGGCATGCGCCGGCTGCGCGACGCGGGCGCGGCCGACGGGGTACGCCGCTGGCACGACTGGCTGCGCGCCCACCACGACGTCGTGACGGTGGCGCTTACCGCGTGACAGCACACCGCGCCGGGGCGACACAGCCGGTGAGCGCTATGACTCAGAGGCATATTCATACCTCTGAGTCATAGCGCTCGTCGCAGTCTCCGCTCCCTGCGCGGTCACGCTCGGTAGCGCAGCCGCCCGTGGTCAGGCGACGACCGAGACCAGTCGGCCCGGCACCACGATGACCTTGCGGGGTTCCTTGCCCGCCAGCACGGCCGCCACCGCGTCCAGGGCCGCCGCGCGCACGGTCTCCTCGGAGGCGTCGGCGGGGACCTCGACGCGGCCCCGGACCTTGCCGTTGACCTGCACCGGATAGGTCACCGTCTCGGCCACCAGCAGCGCCGGGTCGGCGGTCGGAAAGTCCGCGTACGTCAGCGAGGTGTCGTGGCCCAGCTTGCGCCACAGCTCCTCGGCCACGTGCGGGGCGAACGGCGCCACCATCAGCACCAGCGGCTCGGCCACCTCGCGGGGCGTGGCCGACAGTCGGGTCAGCCCGTTGGTCAGCTCGATCAGCTTGGCGATCGCGGTGTTGAACCGGATGCCGTCCATGTCGCCACGGACCCCGTCGATCACCTTGTGCAGCAGTCGGCGGGTCGCCTCGTCGGCCGGGTCGTCGGTGACCCGCAGCGCGCCGGTCTGCTCGTCGACTATCGCCCGCCAGACCCGCTGCAGGAACCGGTACGAGCCGACCACCGCGCGGGTCTCCCAGGGGCGGGACACCTCCAGCGGGCCCATCGACATCTCGTACACCCGGAAGGTGTCGGCGCCGTACGCGGCGCACATGTCGTCGGGGGTCACCACGTTCTTCAGTGACTTGCCCATCTTGCCGTACTCGCGGTTGACCGTCAGGTCGCCCAGGTAGTACGCGCCGTCGCGCTCGACGACCTCCTCGGCCTGCACGTAGCTGCCGCGCGAGTCGGTGTACGCGTACGCCTGGATCATGCCCTGGTTGAACAGCTTGCGGAACGGCTCGAACGACGAGACGTGCCCCAGGTCGAACAGCACCTTGTGCCAGAACCGCGCGTACAGCAGGTGCAGCACGGCGTGCTCGGCGCCGCCGACGTACAGGTCGGTGCCCCCGCAGTCGCCCTCGCCGCGCGGACCCATCCAGTACCGCTCGTTCTCGGCGTCGACGAACCGCTCGCTGTTTGTCGGGTCCAGGTAGCGCAGCTCGTACCAGCAGGAGCCGGCCCACTGCGGCATCACGTTCGTCTCGCGGGTGTAGCGCTTCGGCCCGTCACCCAGGTCCAGCTCGACCTCGACCCAGTCCCGCCGCCGCGACAGCGGGGTCTCCGGGTCGGAGGCCGCGTCGTCCGGGTCGAACGTCTTCGGGGAGAAGTCGTCCACCTCGGGCAGCTCGACGGGCAGCATCTCCTCCGGCAGGGCGATGGCCGCGCCGCTGGAGTCGTAGACGATGGGGAACGGCTCACCCCAGTAGCGCTGCCGGGAGAACAGCCAGTCGCGCAGCCGGTAGGTCACCGCGCCGGTGCCGTGCCCGTTCGCCTCCAGCCAGGTGATGATCGCCGCCTTGGCGTCGGCGACCCCCAGGCCGTCCAGGTCCAGGCCGCGCTCGGGCGCGGCGCTGTTGATCGCCGGGCCGTCCCCGGTGTACGCCTTGCCGTCGAAGCCCTCCGCCGGCTGCACGGTGCGCACGATGGGCAGCTCGAAGACCTCGGCGAACGCCCAGTCCCGCTCGTCCTGCGCCGGCACCGCCATGATCGCGCCGGTGCCGTAGCCGGCCAGCACGTAGTCCGCGATGAAGATCGGGATCTGCTCACCGGTGACCGGGTTGGTGGCGTACGCCCCGATGAAGACGCCCGTCTTCTCCTTGCTGTCGGACTGCCGCTCGACGTCGGTCTTCGCGGCGGCGGCCTTGCGGTACGCCTCGACGGCCGCCCGGGGGCTGGCCTGCCCTCCGGTCCAGGCGTCCCTCGTGCTCTCCGGCCAGACGGCCGGCACCAGCGCGTCGACCAGCTCGTGCTCCGGTGCCAGCACCATGTAGGTGGCCCCGAAGATGGTGTCCGGGCGGGTCGTGAACACCCGGATCGGCTCCCGCTCGGTCGGGAAGTCGATGTGCGCGCCCTGCGAGCGACCGATCCAGTTGCGCTGCATGTGCTTGATCGGCTCGGGCCAGTCCAGCGCGTCCAGGTCGTCCAGCAGCCGGTCACCGTAGGCGGTGATCCGCATCTTCCACTGCTTCAGGTTGCGCTTGAAGACCGGGAAGTTGCCCCGGTCGGAGCGACCGTCGGCGGTGACCTCCTCGTTGGCCAGCACGGTGCCCAGCCCGGGGCACCAGTTGACCGGGGCCTCCGAGACGTACGCCAGCCGGTGGTCGTCGACGACTCCGCGGCGCTCGGCGACGCTCAGCTCGGCCCAGGCCCGGCCGTCCGGCGTGGACCGGTTGCCGCCCTCGAACTCGGCGATCAGCTCGGCGATCGGCCGGGCCCTGCCGGCGTCGCGGTCGTACCAGGAGTTGAAGATCTGCAGGAAGATCCACTGCGTCCAGCGGTAGAAGTCGGTGTCGATCGTCGCCACCGAGCGGCGCTCGTCGTGCGCCAGCCCCAGGCGGCGCAGCTGCGTCTTGTACCGCTCGATGTTCGCGACGGTGGTGGTCCTGGGGTGGGTGCCGGTCTGCACGGCGTACTGCTCGGCGGGCAGGCCGAACGCGTCGAACCCCATGGCGTGCAGCACGTTGCGCCCGGCCATCCGCTGGTAGCGGGCGAAGCAGTCGGTGCCGATGTAGCCCAGCGGGTGGCCGACGTGCAGGCCGGCGCCGGACGGGTACGGGAACATGTCCAGCACGTACAGCTTCTCCGCCCCGGCCCGGGGGTGGCCCGGGTCGGCCAGCGGACCGGTCGGGTTCGGTGCGTGGAAGGTGCCCTCGCGCGCCCAGGTGTCCTGCCAACGGGTCTCGATCTCGTCGGCCAGGGCCGCGGTGTACCGGAACGGGGGGATGTCGCCCGCCGGTGCGGCTGCCTCACTCATCGTCTCTCCTCGCTTCGCTTCGCTTCGTCTCGGCACCGCCGGGCCGGACCGGCGGCGGGCACAAAAAAGCCCCTCGCGCAGGAGGGGCCGCCGTGCTGTCGCGCGTTCAGCGCATCAGCACGGCCCGGTAAGAAGCAGGAAGACTCCGGCCATGTCCGGCAGTGTACCGCGTCGCCGTGCGGGCCGTCGGAGGCGTGGGGTGACAGTGGGTCGATCCCCCAACTCGGCGAATATCCGCCCGTAAGCGGCGGACTACCTGCGGGGGTCGGCGATAACGACAAACATGGTTAGCCTGAGAGGCCAGTGAGAATCCTGCGGCAGACGAGGCTCGACGTCGCGAACCCAACGGCGGGTCCAGGTGCTCTCTACAGAGCTGCCGTGACGGCGACGAGGAGGAGGCCCGTGACACAACAGACCTGGGACGAGGTGGGCGGCCTGTTGCCGCACGACGAGTTCCGCGCCGCCAGCGAGGCCATCGTGGCCAACATCGAGCAGGTCATCGAGGGTAAGACCGCCACCGTGCGGCTGGCCCTTGCCGTCCTGCTCGCCGAGGGTCACCTCCTCATCGAAGACGTTCCCGGCGTCGGCAAGACCAAGCTGGCCAAGGCCCTGGCGCGGTCCATCGACTGCACGGTGCGCCGGATCCAGTTCACCCCCGACCTGCTGCCCAGCGATGTCACAGGCGTCAGCGTCTACAACCAGGAGACCCACGACTTCGAGTTCCGCCCGGGGGCGGTCTTCGCCAACCTGGTCGTCGGCGACGAGATCAACCGGGCCTCGCCGAAGACCCAGTCGGCGCTGCTTGAGTGCATGGAGGAACGGCAGGTCACCGTCGACGGCGTGACCTACCAGCTCCAGACCCCGTTCATGGTCATCGCCACCCAGAACCCGATCGAGATGGAGGGGACGTACCCGCTGCCCGAGGCGCAGCGCGACCGTTTCACCGCCCGCATCGCGATGGGTTACCCGGACTCCAACGCCGAGCTGGCCATGCTCGACGGGCACGGTGGCACCGACCCGCTGAACGAGCTGCGCGCGGTCTCCGACGCGGACATCGTCCGGCAGCTCATCGCCACCGTCCGGCAGGTGCACGTCGCGGACGCCGTCAAGCAGTACGCCATCGACCTGGTCACCGCCACCCGCGAGGCCCCCGACCTGCGGTTGGGCGCGTCCCCGCGGGCGACCCTGCAACTGCTGCGCACGGCCCGGGCGGTCGCCGCGCTGGAGGGCCGCGACTACGTCCTCCCCGACGACCTGCAGGCCCTGGCGGTGCCGGTGCTCGCGCACCGGATCATCCCGACGGCCGACGCGCAGCTCGCCCGACGCACCACCGACGCGATCGTCTCCGAGCTGGTGCACCGCCTGCCGTTGCCGCACGACAGGCAACGCAACCCCTACGACACCCGGCCCGCCACCGGCAACGGTCGCGCGCCCTACGAGCCGCGGAGGCCGTGACGTGCGTGCCGGGCTGCGCGGGCTGACCACCCGCGGGCGCTCGTTCCTCGCCGCCGCGATCGCGGCGGCGATCTCGGCCGTCATCCTGGGCGAGAAGGACCTGCTCCGGGTGGCCGTGCTGCTGGCCGTCCTGCCGCTGCTCGCCGCCGCCTACGTGGGCCGCAGCCGTTACAAGCTGGCCTGCAACCGGTCGCTGGACCCGCACCGGGTTCCGGTCGGGGCCAACTCGCGGGTGGTGCTGCGCCTGCAGAACCTCTCCCGGCTGCCCACCGGCACCCTGCTGCTGGAGGACCGGCTGCCCTACGCGCTGGGCAGCCGGCCCCGGGTCGTGCTGGAGCGGCTCGGCGCGCACCAGGCCAGCTCCGTGGCGTACACGGTCCGCGCCGACGTCCGGGGCCGCTACGACGTGGGCCCGCTGGTGGTCCGGATGACCGACCCGTTCGGTCTCTGCGAGCTCACCCGGGCGTTTCCCAGCACCGACCACCTGACGGTCATCCCGCAGGTCACGCCCCTGCCGTCGGTCCGGCTCCCCGGGGAGTACGCGGGCAGCGGCGACAGCCGGGCGCGTTCGGTGGCGGTGCACGGCGAGGACGACGCGGCGACCCGGGAGTACCGCCGCGGCGACGACCTGCGCCGGGTGCACTGGAAGTCCACGGCACGCACCGGCGAGCTGATGGTGCGCCGGGAGGAGCAGCCCTGGGAGAGCCGGGCCACTGTCGTCCTGGACACCCGCGCGTACGGCCACCGGGGCGACGGCCCGACGGCGAGTTTCGAGTGGGCGGTCTCCGCCGCCGCCAGCATCGCCGTGCACCTGCGGCAGGCCGGCTACAAGCTGCGCCTGGTCACCGGTTCGGGGGCCGACGTGGACGCCTCGGAGGGCGGCGGTGACGGTGTGCTGCTCGACCACCTGGCCGAGGTGCGGCTGGACCAGCGGGCCGACGTGGCCGAGCTGGTGCAGCGGGTCCGGCAGCGCGCCGACGGTGGTCTGATCATCGGGCTGTTCGGCGCGGTGAGCGTCGCCGAGGCCGAGTTGCTGGCCGGGCTGCGGGGCAACGGCGCGACGTGCGTCGGTTTCCTGTTGGACAGCTCCACCTGGCTGAGCCTGCCCGAGAAGGCCCGCGCCGAGGCGGAGCACGCGCACGGCGCGGCGGTGCTCGCCATGGTGCGCAACGGCTGGCGGGTGGTCGGCGTCGACCACGGCAGCCGGCTGCCGGCGCTGTGGCCGCAGGCAGGCCGAGGATCCCAGGGCTTCGCCCTGCGCGCCGCGCTGGCCGAGACGGTGGCCGGCGGCGTGCGATGAACGGAAGGTTCCCCTCATGATCGCCAGCCGGAACACCGGCGCGGTGGCGGCCGCCGCGACACTGCTCGCCGCCGCGCCGCTGTCGGCCATCTTCCAGACCTGGACGTGGCTGATCCAGTGCGTGATAGCGGTCGCCGTGGTGGCCGGGGTCGCCGCGCTGACGCGGCTGGTCCGCGCGCCGCTGTGGGGTCAGGTGCTCGGCATGCTGGCCGCCCTGTTGCTCGCGCTGACCTGGCTGTTCCCCAGTGGCAGCGAGCTGCTGACCTTCCTGCCCACGCCGGCCACGATCGGGCACTTCGCCGACCTGCTCACCGGCTCGGCGCAGGACATGCGCTCGTACGGCGTCGAGGTTCCGGACACGGACCCGCTGCTGTTCATCACCGCGCTCGGCGTCGGCGGGGTGGCCGTGCTCGTCGACGTGCTGGCGGTGGGGCTGCGGCGGCCCGCGCTGGCCGGGCTGCCGATGCTCGCGATCTACTCGGTGCCGGTAGCCGTCTACGTGGACAGCGTCCCCCCGCTGCCGTTCGTGGTGGGCGCCGCCGGTTTCCTGTGGCTGCTGGTCACCGACAACGTCGACCGGGTCCGTCGGTTCGGCAGGCGGTTCACCGGCGACGGTCGTGACGTCGACGTGTGGGAGGCGTCGCCGCTGGCCTCCGCCGGCCGTCGGCTCGCCGTGGTCGGCGTGGTGGTGGCCGTGGCGCTGCCGCTTGCGGTGCCGGGCATGACCGGTGGGCTGCTCGACAGGCTGTCCGGCGGCACGGGCAACGGCAGCGGCACCGGCCGGGGCGCGGGCGGCTCGTCCGGCCGGATCGACCTGTTCGCGTCGCTCGCCGGCCAGCTCAACCAGTCCGAGGTGGCCGACCTGGTCAAGGTGACCACGTCCGAGCCGAACCCGTTCTACCTGCGCTACGCGGTGGCCGACGAGCTGCGCCCGAGTGGTTTCCAGGCCCGCAGCCCGAGTGGCCGGCCGGCCAACCGGGATCTGCCGGACCCGACCGAGCGGGGCGGCCAGGGGGTGCAGCAGGTCCGCTACCGGGCGACAGTCGAGGTCACCAAGAGCCTCAGCATGTCCCTCATGCCGGTGTACGCCGAGCCGGTGCGCACCGAGGACCTCAACAGCAACTGGCTGTACGACCCCAGCCAGCAGGTCGTCTTCTCCAACCGGGAGAACTCCCGGGGGCGCAAGTACGCCTTCGACTACGTTCGCTCGACGTACACGCCTGCCGCGCTGCGGGCCGCTCGGCCGCTGCCCGCCGACCACCCGGTCCGCCGCCAGCTCACCGCCACCCCCGGGCCGGTGCCCGAGGTGGAGGAGCTGGTCAAGGGACTGACCCAGGGCAAGCGCACCGACTACGACCGCGTGCTCGCGATCTACCAGCACTTCTCGGCGGACAACGGGTTCAGCTACCGGCTCAGCACCGCGAGCGGCAGCAGCGGCCAGGACATCGTCAACTTCCTCATCAACAAGGTCGGCTACTGCCAGCAGTACGCCGCCGCCATGGCCTGGCTGGTCCGTTCGGCCGGCATCCCGGCCCGGGTCGCGTTCGGGTTCACCAACGGCAGCAAGCGCGACGGCGACACGTACACGCTCACCAACCTCAACCTGCACGCCTGGACCGAGGTCTACTTCGACGGGGTCGGCTGGGTGCCGTTCGACGCCACCCCGGCGTACGGCGTACCCGGCTCCACCCGGTCGGCCTGGGCTCCGGACACTGATGCGCCCGAGCCGTCCACCCCGGAGACGGGTGCCACGGACAGCCCGACGGGCCCGGACTCGTCGGCGGGGCCGGCCGGCCCGGACAACGCCGACCGCGACACCGACACCGGGCTCTCCCTCGGGGGCGAGAAGCCGGCCGAGCAGGCGCCGGTGTGGCCGTGGTGGACGGCGGGCGTACTGGCCCTGTTGGCGCTGCTGGCGGTGCCGGCGCTTCGTCGACTGGCGCTGCGTCGGCGACGGGCCGGCCGCCCGGACGCCACGGTGGCCACCGCCGTCGGAGACGACGCCCGGTCGGCCGACGGCGGGCACGTGATGGTGGTCGAGGCGGACGCCGGTCGCGCTCGCGCGGACGCGCACGCCGCCTGGGCGGAGCTGCTGGACACGATGGTCGACTTCAAGGTCCGGGTGGACCAGACCGAGACGCCCCGGGCGACCGCGGATCGGCTGGTCCGCGACGCCCTCGCCGACGACACGGCGGCGGTCGGAGCGGCGCGCCTGCTCGGCCGGGCGGAGGAGCGGGCCCGGTACGCGCGGAACCCGCTGACCGGCGAACCGCTGCCGCCGGCGCTACGCACGATCCGCGGCGCGCTCGCCACCCGGGCGGATCGACGGACCCGATTTGTCGCCACCGTGCTGCCGCCGTCGGTGCTGCTGCGCTGGCGGCTCGCCCTCGCGGACGCCTCCGGCCGCCTGGTGGCGCTGACCGGACGGATCCGCTACCGGCTGCTGCGCTGGAACCCGCGGCGGATGCTGGCCGACCGGGCGGCCCGCTGAGCGACGCTGCTCAGGTTCGGGGCGACGGTCACCGACCGTCGCCCCGACCCGCACACACCCAGCCCCACCCGCGTGGCTCCCCCACGCCGCCGCGCGCGGCGGCACCCCGCCCTCGGATCCGGTTCGGCGTGCGGCGCCACATGATCACTTGATGCTGAGCAGTTTCAGAGACGTCCTTGCGACTGCTCTCCATCAAGTGATCATGCGATCGCCCCGACGGTCGGGGAAGAGCACCGGTTGGTCGAGCGGCGCAGGTCACGGCGAAAGGCGAGCAGCCGACAAGAGCGGCGGGACGCGACGAAGGCGCCGAGCACCCCGCAAGGCAGCGAGCAGACGACGAGTGGCGGGCGCGCGGATACGACAGTGGTCGCCGGGAGCTTCCCGGCGACCCGCTCGTCGCGGTGTACGGCCCGCCTCAGCGGCGGGACGGGCTCAGCGGTGCCCCTCCGGGCGCTGCCGCCACCTGTCTTCCATCCGGTCCAGGATCGACCGGCGGCGACCGGACCGGCCGCCGCGGGGACGGCGACGACTCGTCGTGCCACCCACCACGTGCAGGTCGGGTGACTGCGCCCGCCGGTGCGACTGCACCGCGAACGCGGCCGACGCCAGCATGACGACGAAGCCCGCCACCGCCAGCGGTGGAGTCTTGATCACCGCGCCATAGACCAGTAGAGCCAAGCCAGCGATGATCACGCCGGCAGCGACGAGCAGGCGACGCCGCGCGTGGAAGCGCGGATCGCTGGCGCGCACGGCCGAGGCGAATTTGGGGTCCTCGGCAAGCGACCGCTCGATCTGCTCGAACAGCCGCTGCTCGTGCTCCGAGAGCGGCACGGCACTCCTCCCCGGTCACGTTGGTCGGGCCCACTCGGGCCGACAGACCGTGGCAGCCAACCGGCTGCTTACCCGCAAGTCTACGAGGGGGGTCGCGCGTCGGAAAGCGGGACGACCTACGGGTGGGGCGGATTTTCCTTTCGATGGGCGTCACGGTCGCCCATCAGACTGGCCGGACCTATGACGGACCGCCCGAAACGGGCAGCAGCGGCGTCCGCGGCAGCTTCCGCCTCCCGCCAACCACGCTCGGGCGCGCCGAGGGTGAGCTGTCGGGGTGCGCCCTGCGCCGGGGCGAGTCCCTCCACCCGGACACCGACGAGCCGGATCCGCTCGCCCGGGTCGAGTGCGGTGTAAAGCGCCCAGACCGTGTCGAACATCTCGCGGGCCGTGTCGGTGGGCACTGTGAGGGTGCGGGAGCGGTTGACGGTGCGGAAGTCGGCAAGCCGCACCTTGAGGGTGACCGTGCGCCCGACCTGGCCGGAGCCACGAAGCCGGACGCCCACCTTCGCGCTGAGCGTGAGCAGGGCGCGGCGGATCTCCACCGGGTCGGCCACGTCGGCGTCGAAGGTCACCTCGGCGCCTATCGACTTGTCGACGTGCTCGGGGCTGACCCGCCGCGGGTCACGGCCCCAGGCCAGCTCGTGCAGGTGCGCCGCGGACGCCGCGCCCACCGCCCGGCGGAGCATGCCCACCGGGGCCTCGGCGAGGTCGCCGACGGTGGCCAGGCCGAGCCGGCGCAGCGCCTCGGCGGCGCGCTCCCCCACGCCCCACAGGGCGTCCACCGGAAGCGGGTGCAGGAAGTCGAGGACCTGGCCGGGGGGTACGACAAGCAGGCCGTCGGGTTTGGCCCGGGTGGAGCCGAGCTTGGCCACGAACTTGCTCGGCGCCACCCCGACCGAGCAGGTCAGCTCCTGCTCGTCGGCGACCCGACGCCGGATCAGCCGGGCGATGGTCGCCGGGGAGCCGAACAGCCTGCGGGCGCCTGTCACGTCGAGGAACGCCTCGTCGAGCGAGAGCGGCTCGACCAGCGGGGTGACGTCCCGGAAGATCTGCATGACCGCCCGGGACGCGGGCGTGTACACGGTGAAGTCCGGAGGCAGGTACACCGCGTGGGGGCAGCGGGCGCGGGCCTGGCTGGTCGGCATCGCGCTGCGGACGCCGTACCGGCGGGCCTCGTAGCTGGCCGAGCTGACCACGCCGCGCGGCCCCACGCCGCCGACGATGACCGGCTTGCCGCGCAGCTCGGGGCGGCGGCGCACCTCGACGGCGGCGAAGAAGGCGTCCATGTCGACGTGCAGGATCGGGCTGGCGGAATCGTCGGCGTCCGGCCCGAAGCGCGGATCGTCGCCCCGGGGCAACGACTGGCTGCGGCCCATCCCGGCAGGTTAACCCGGGGGTACGACAGCACCACCGGCCGACCGGCCGGACCGCGTGCCGCTCAGCCCCGCACGACCAGCAGCGGCACGGTCAGCTCGGCGGCCGTGTCCGCCCCGTGGTACGCCACCAGCTTCGACGCCATCGGCCGCTCGGTGCGGCTGGCCATGACGGCGTACGTGTCGTTGCAGGTCACCACCACGTCGCCGATCCGTTCCAGGTGCTCCTCGGGCACCGGCCCGAACCAGCCGGTGGCCACCGTCTCCGCCCGGGTACGCACTCGGGCCGCGTCGCCGAGCACCCCCGACCAGGCGGCCACCACGTCGTCGACCGCGCCCGGCTCGACGTGCAGGTAGCGCACCCGGGCCTCGCCGGCGACGACCCGGACCCCGTCGCGCAGCCGTGGATCGGTGTCCAGGTCGAAGCGGTGTGCCAGGGGCACGTCGAGCTGCCCGTGGTCGGCGGTCACCAGCAGCGCCGCGTCCGGCGGCAGCCCGTCGACAAGCCGGGCGAGCAGGCCGTCCACCTCGGTGGCGGCGACCCGCCAGGGCGCCGAGTCGACTCCGCTGAGGTGTCCGTGCCGGTCCAGGTCGGCGTGGTAGCCGGAGACCAGGGTCGGCCCCGGGCCGGCGGACAGCGCGGCCAGCATGGTGGCGGCGACCTCGTCGGCGCCGGCCGCGCCCCGGAAGTCGCCGCCCCGGTTCGCGGCCAGTGTCAGCCCGCTGCCGCCGAACTCCGGTCGGCTCACCACGCTCACCGCCACCCCGGCCGCGCGGGCCCGTTGGAGCTGCGTGGGCACCGGCTGCCAGCGCAGCGGCGACGGATCGGCGGCCCAGTCGGTGTGGGTGAGCACCCGGTCGGTGCCGGGCACCCGCACGGTGAAGCCGAGCACCCCGTGCGCGCCGGGCGTGACACCGGTGCCCAGCGTCACCAGGCTCGTCGGGGTGGTGGACGGGAAACCGGCGATCAGCGGCCGACCCACAGTCGCCGCCAGCCCGGCGAGCGTCGGCGCGTACGGGGCGGCGGTCGGCACCTGGTACCAGCCGAGCCCGTCGACAAGCAGCACGGCGATCCGGCGTACCCCGGCCAGGGCGGGCACGAGCCCGAGAGGGTCGGTCGACCCGGGCACGCCCAGCACGGCGAGCGCGCTGGGCAGCACGTCGGCGAGCCGGTCCCCGCTGCCCGCCGGGCCGAGGACGGCAAGCGGCGGCGGCCCGCCACCCGGCGCGACTGTCATGCCGGCCGGCGGGCGAACAGGTGCAGCTGGGCGGCCAGGTCCCGGTACGGGGACTGCGCGGCAAGCGCCAGTTCCAGCTCGACCAGCGAGGCGGACTGCCCGTCGGCGACCGCGGCCGGCAGCAGGTCGGCCAGTACGCGTACCCCGTGGATCTCCTCGACCGTGAGCCCGGCGGCGGTGAGCAGCGCGGCGGCGCCGGGGGCGTCGTAGCGGCGGCGCAGCGTGTCGCGCGGCCCGGCGGTGCCGGCCGGGTCGGCGGCCAGCGCCGCCGCGACCTCCAGGTGACCGTTCATGGCGCGGCCCAGCACGGCGGCGGCCCGCCCCGCGACCAGGACGCTCGCCGCGCCGCCGGGGCGCAGCGCGGTGGCCAGCGCGGCGACCACCGGCGCGGGGTCGTCGACGACCTCCAGGACGGCGTGGCAGAGGACCAGGTCGACGCCGGCCGGCTCGACAAGCCCGGCCAGGGCGTCGCCGTCGCCCTGCACGGCCACGATCCGGTCGGCGACCCCGGCCTCGGCGGCCCGCCGGGTGAGCGCCGCGAGGGCGTCCGGGCTCGCGTCGACGACTGTGACCCGGTGCCCGGCGCGGGCCAGCGGAACGGCGAACCCGCCGGTGCCGCCGCCCACGTCCAGCACCGTGAGCTCGGCGTCGCCGCGCCGGTCCAGCTCGGCGCGCAGCACCGACCAGAGCACGGCGGTACGGGGGGTCAGCGGCGGCCCGGCGAACGGGCGTCGGGTCTGCTCCACCCGGTCGAGCCTAGTCACCCGGTCCAGTCAGCCCTTGCGACCGGTGGTGGCGATGCCCTCGACGAAGTGTCGTTGGGCCAGGAAGAACAGGATGATCATCGGGATGGTCGCGAGCACGCTGCCGGCGAGCACGATCTCCCACTGCTGCTCACCGCCGTAGCCGAACCGGTCCAGCACGACCTTGAGCCCGCGCGGCAGGGTGTAGAGCTGCTCGTTGCGCAGGTAGATGAGGGGCTTGAGCAGGTCCGTCCAGCTGGCCTTGAACTCGAAGACGAACGCGACGAGCAGCGCCGGCCGGATCAGGGGGAAGGCCATCTTCCAGAACAGCTGCGGATAGCTCGCCCCGTCCACACGGGCCGCCTCGAAGTACTCCCGGGGCAGCGAGAGCAGGAACTGTCGCAGCAGGAAGATGTAGAACGCCGAGCCGAACAGGTTGCCCGCCCAGAGCGGCACCTGGGTGTCGGTAAGCCCCAGGTTCGACCAGATCAGGTACGTCGGGATCATGGTGACCGCGAACGGCAGCATCATGGTCGCCAGCACCAGCCCGAAGAGCAGGTTGCGGCCGGGGAACCGGAAGTAGGCGAAGCCGAAGGCCACCCAGGCGCTGGAGATCGTCACCGCCGCGGCGGCGGCCACGCCGACCACCACGCTGTTGCCGAACCAGGTCAGCAGGGGCACGGCCTGCCACGCCTCGGCGTAGTTCTCCGGGGAGAACGGGGTGGGCAGGAAGCCGGGGGCGAAGACGTACTCGCGGGGGCGCAGCGAGGCGCTGACCAGCCAGACGAACGGCAGCATGAAGATGATCGCGGCGCCGACCAGCGCCGCGACGAACAGCACCCGGTGCCAGAGGGGCCGGCCGGCCTCCTCGGCCGGCGGGCGGCGCGCCACCGCCCGGGCCGGCTCGATGCCGGGCACCGGTGCGGCGGCGCTGCGTTCGACGGCGGTGGTCACGACTGCTCACCGGCTGCGGGGTCGTCCTCCGCCCGGGACCGTCGAGCGTTGGCCACCGGCCCGTCGGTGACCTGGTACTCGCGCGGCTCAAGGTGCTGCTCGGGCACCCAGCCCGCGGTGAGTCGGGTCCGTCGCGCGTTGGCCACGCCGTTGTGGCCCATCATGCCCGTCACTTGTCTTCTCCCTCGTAGTACACGAACCGGTTGCTGAGTTTCACCTGTACCAGCGTGATGATCAAGATGATCGCGAAGAGCAGCCAGGCCATCGCCGAGGCGAAGCCCATGTGCAGGAACTGGAACGCCTCCTGGAACAGGTGGATGACGTAGAAGCTTGCCGCGTCGCTGTTGAACGAGTTCTGGGTCTCCCGGTTGCCGAAGTACATCGTGTAGACCTCGGTGAACATCTGCAGCGACGCGATGGTGTTGACGATAAGCGTGAAGAACAGCGCCCCGGAGATCATCGGCAGGGTGACCGAACGGAACCGCGCCCACGGGCCGGCGCCGTCGATGGCCGCCGCCTCGTACAGGTCACGGGGCACGTTCTGCAACGCCGCCAGATAGATGATCACCGTGGAACCGAGGCTCCACAGGCTCATCAGGATGATGCCGGGCATCACCCAGTGCGGGTCGGTGGTCCAGCTCGGACCGTCGATCCCCACCAGGCCCAGCACCCGGTTGATCAGGCCGTCCTGGGTGTTGAGCAGCAGCAGGAAGAGGATGCCCACCGCCACCGCCGGGGTCATCACCGGCAGGTAGAACACCGTCCGGAAGAAACCCTGCAACCGGCCGACCCGCTTGAGCAGCAGCGCCAGCCCCAGCGAGATGAGCATCACCAGCGGCACGTGCAGGGCCGTGTAGTAGACGGTGTTGCCGAGGCTGCGGGCCACCGCCGGGTCGCTCATCAACTCCCGATAGTTGTCCAGTCCGGTGTACCTCGGCGCGTTGATCACGTCGTACTCGGTGAAGCTCAACCAGAGGCTGGCGACCATCGGCCCGGCGTAGAAGATCAGAAAACCGACGATCCAGGGCGCCAGGAAGAGGTACGCCCAGCGGGCCTCCCGCCGGGCCAGCGGCGTACGGCGTCGCCGGCCCGGTGCCGCAGCGGTGACGGTGGCCATCGTGGTCTACTTCGCGGCCTTGTCGAGCGCGGCGGTGGCCTCCTGCTGGGCTCGCTGCAACGCCTGCGCGGGCTGGGCCTGACCGGCGAGCACCCGGTTGACCGCGTCGTAGTACGCCTTGTCGAACTCGGCGCCGGCCGGCGAGGCGGGCATCGCGAACGCGGCGTCCTGCACCGAGCGGATGGTCGCCACCGCGTCGTCGAAGCGCTTGTTGCCGGTCGGCTGGTACAGCTCGTCGAAGATCTTCTTGTCCGCCTCGGCGTTTGCGGTGTAGACGCCGGTGAACGGCTGGCCGGCGGCCTTGCGGGCCTCCACCCGGGCCTTCGCGGCGGCCACCCACGTGTCGGTGGCGGTCATCTGCTTGACGAACGCGCACGCCGCGTCCGGGTTCTTCGCGCCCTTGGTGATCACCCAGGCCTGCCCGGCGGACTGGGTCAGCGGCTTGCCCTGCCGGTCGGTGAACGGCTTGACCACCAGCTCGGCGTTCGGGCTGTTCTTGGCGGCCTGGTTGAGGAACCACTCCTCCATCGGCCAGGCCACGATCTGGTTCTTGGACAGCGGGTTCTGCGCGCCGAAGAAGTCGAAGGTGTCCCGGAAGGACTTGAACCTGCCCCAGCCGCCCTGCTGCTGGATCAGGTTGACCCCGGTGGTCAGCGCCTCGATCACCTTGGGGTCGTCCAGCTTCGCGGTACGGCCGTCGGCGGAGAGCATGTCGACACCGTTGGCCTTGGCCCACATCGGCAGGAACTCGGGGACCTTCGGGTCGATGCCGATCCGGGAGAGCCGGCCGCCGGACACCGTGGCCAGCCGGGCGTTGAGCGCGGGCAGCGCCGCCCAGTCGGCCAGGTTCACCTGGTCGGCGGTCAGACCGGCCTTCTTGAGCAGGCCCTCGTTGAGGTAGACCACCCGGACGGTGGAGAACTCCGGGATGCCGTAGACGGTGCCGTCCAGGGTGACCTGGGCGCGGGCGGCCGGCCGGTACTGCTCCAGGTTGATGTCCTGCTTCTTCACACAGTCGGTCAGGGGCTGGATCGAACCGCGCTCGGCGTACGTGCCGATCAACTTGCGGTCCATGTAGACCAGGTCCGGCGGGTTGCCCGAGGCGACCGCGGAGAGGAACTGTTGCTCGTCGAAGGCACCCTCGGTGACCTTCAGGTCGACGTCGGGATGATCCCGCTTGAACGCGTCGACCCGGGTGGTGGCGATCTCGTCGGAGAAGCCGAAACCCATGGTGCTGAGCGCGCCCTTGGTGGCGGTGCCGCCCCCCTCGTCGTTACCGCCGCCGACTCCCCCGCAGCCGGCGAGCGCCAGGGTGAGCACCCCGGCGAACGCGGTCGCCCGCATTTTCCGTGACATGAGACCCTCCCGAACAGGTCGCGGGCGACCTTGCCCGCGACCTGCACTTCTCCTCTTCTCGGGAGGTTCAAACCTGAGGCCCCGATCAGCGAAAGTCACGGGAGGCGGGACGGACCGGCGGCTCGATCGCGTCCAGTCGATCGGCGACCAGGTTGGTCACCCCCTCGTGCCGTTGCAGTCGCCCCCGGACCACGAGCGCGGCGCTGGTGCGGGCCACCCGCCGGTAGCGCTGCCACAGCCCCGGCGAGCAGGTGACGTTGAGCATCCCGGTCTCGTCCTCCAGGTTGAGGAAGGTGACCCCGCCCGCGGTCGCCGGTCGCTGCCGGTGGGTGACGATGCCGCCGACCCGGATCCGCTGCCCGGGCTCCACCCGACCGAGCCGGGCGATCGGCACCGCCCCGAGCACGTCGAGCTGACCCCTGATGAAGCGGGCCGGATGGCTCTCCGGTGACAAACCGGTGGCCCACACGTCGGCGACCAGCCGATCCACCGCCTCCATGCCGGGCAGCGTGGGCGCCGCCGCGCCGGTCACCGTGCCGGGCAGCCGACCCGGTCGGTCCTGGGCCGCCGCGCCGGCGGCCCAGAGCGCCTCCCGCCGGGTCAGCCCGAAACAGGCGAAGGCATCCGCGGTGGCCAGCGCCTCCAGCTGCGCGGCGGTGAGACCGACCCGCCGGGCCAGATCAGGCATGTCGCGGTACGCCCCACCGGCCGTCCGCTCGGCCTCGATCCGCTCCGCCACCTCGGCGCCGAGGGTACGCACGCTGGACAGCCCCAGTCGTACGGCCGGGCCGCCCAGCCCCCAGGCGTGCGGCGGCTCCCCCGGCCCGCTGCCCCACCGGGTGTCCGGGGTGGATTCCAGCACCGCCAGAGCCCCGCTGGCGTTGATGTCCGGACGGCGGACCTCCACCCCGTGCCGGCGGGCGTCGTCGACAAGGGTCTGCGGGGAGTAGAACCCCATCGGCTGGGCGTTGAGCAGCGCCGCCAGGAACGGCGCCGGGTGGTAGCGCTTGAGCCAGGAGCTGGCGTACACCAGGTAGGCGAAGCTCATCGCGTGGCTCTCCGGGAAGCCGTAGCTGGCGAACGCGGTGAGCTTGCGGTAGACGTCGTCGGCCAGCTCGCCGGTGATGCCCCGCTCGGCCATCCCGGCGTAGAGCCGGTCGGCGATGCGGGTCATCCGCTCGACCGAGCGTTTCGCGCCCATCGCCCGGCGCAACTGGTCGGCCTCGGCCGCGTCGAAGCCGGCCAGGTCGATGGCGAGCTGCATCAGCTGCTCCTGGAACAGCGGCACACCCAGGGTCTTCTCCAGCGCGTTGCGCATCAGCGGGTGGGCGAAGGTCACCGGCTCCTGGCCGTTCTTGCGCCGGATGAACGGGTGCACCGAGCCGCCCTGGATCGGGCCGGGTCGGATCAGCGCCACCTCGACCACCAGGTCGTAGAACTCGCGGGGCTTGAGCCGGGGCAGGGTGGCCATCTGGGCGCGGCTCTCCACCTGGAACACCCCGACGGAGTCGGCCCGGCAGAGCATGTCGTAGACCTCCGGGTCGTCCAGGGTCATGTCACCCAGGTCGAGGCTCTCACCGATCATGTCGTAGCCGTAGTGCAGCGCGGAGAGCATGCCGAGGCCGAGCAGGTCGAACTTCACCAGGCCGACGGCGGCGCAGTCGTCCTTGTCCCACTGCAGGACGCTGCGGCCGGGCATCCGCCCCCACTCCACCGGGCAGACCTCGATCACCGGCCGGTCGCAGATCACCATGCCGCCGGAGTGGATGCCCAGGTGCCGGGGGAACGTCTGCAGCTCGTTCGCGTACTCCACCACCTGCTCCGGGATGCCCTCGACGTCGACCGTGGCGACCGAGCCCCACCTGTCGATCTGCTTGCTCCAGGCGTCCTGCTGACCGGGTGAGAAACCGAACGCCTTGGCCACGTCCCGTACCGCCGACCGGGGCCGGTAGGAGATGACGTTGGCGACCTGCGCGGCGTGCTCCCGGCCGTAGCGGGTGTAGACGTGCTGGATCACCTCCTCCCGACGGTCGGACTCGATGTCCACGTCGATGTCCGGTGGGCCGTCCCGTTCCGGGGCGAGGAACCGCTCGAAGAGCAGCCGGTGCCGGACCGCGTCCACGTTGGTGATGCGCAGCGCGTAGCAGACCGCCGAGTTGGCCGCCGAGCCCCGGCCCTGGCAGTAGATGTCCTGCTCACGGCAGAAACTGACGATGTCGTAGACCACCAGGAAGTAGCCGGGGAAGCCCAGCTCCTCGATCATGTTCAGCTCGTGGTCGAGTTGCGCGTACGCCGTCGGGTGCGCCTGCGGCGGCCCGTAGCGCTCGTGCGCGCCGTCGGCGGTCAGCTTGCGCAGCCAGCTCATCTCGGTGTGCCCCGGCGGCACCGGGTACGCCGGCAGTTGCGGCGCGACCAGTTGCAGGTCGAAGGCCAACTCGGCGCCGAACTCGGCGGCCCGGGCCACCGCACCCGGGTACGCGGCGAACCGGGCCGCCATCTCCGCGCCGCTGCGCAGGTGGGCGGTTGCCGCCGCCGGCAGCCACCCGTCGATCTCGTCCAGGCTGCGTCGGGCCCGCACCGCGGCGACGGTGGTGGCCAACCGACGCCGGCCGGGGCTGGCGTAGTGCACGTTGTTGCTGGCCACCGTCGGCAGCCCGGCCGCGGCGGCCAGCTCGGCGAGCGCGTCGTTGCGGTCGGCGTCGACGGGATGCCCGTGGTCGGTCAGCTCCACCGCCACCGTCTCCGCGCCGAAGAGCGCGGTCAGCCGGTCCAGTTCGCGGGCCGCCGCGTCCACCCCCTCGGTGAGCAGCGCCCCCGGCACGTGCCCCTTGCGGCAGCCGGTCAGCACCAGCACGTGGTCGCGCAGCTCGGCGGCGACCTCCTCCAGCTCCCCGTAGACCGGGCGGCCCTTCTCCCCGCCGCGGAGCTGGGCGCGGGCGATGGTGGTGGCCAGCCGGGCGTACCCCTCGTGGCCGTGCGCGAGCACCAGCAGGTGCGCGCCGTGCGGGTCGGGCTCGCCGTTCTGCGGGCCGGGCAGCCCGAGGGACAGCTCCGCGCCGAAGATGGTCGGCAGGCCGAGCGTACGAGCCGCCTCGGCGAAGCGGACCACCCCGTAGAAGCCGTCGTGGTCGGTGACGGCGAGCGCGGTGAGCCCCAACCGGGCCGCCTCCTCGGCCAGCTCCTCCGGGTGGCTGGCGCCGTCGAGGAAGCTGAAGTTGGTGTGCGCGTGCAGCTCCGCGTAGGGCACCACCCCGTCGGGGCGGGTCAGCTCCGGCGGCTGGTACTGCTCGCGCCGGCGACTCCAGGCCGGGGAGTCCCCACCGTCGGCGTCCACGGCGAGCGGATCCACCACGTGCAGGTGCCGTTCGCCTCTGCTTCCCCCGTCACCGCCAGCCCGGGTGCCACCGGCCCGGGTGCCGCCGGCCCGGCCGGAGAGCACCCGCTCCAGCTCCGACCAGGGCATCTTCGGGTTGTGAAAGCTCATCCGGCCACTCCGGCCACTCGGACCGCGCCGCCCGCACCACCCGCTCGGACCGCATCACCCGCTCGGACCGCGCCACCCGCTCGGACCGCGCCGACCGCTTGGACCGGTCGGGCCGGCCCGGCGGCGGTGCCACGACCGGCCAGCCACCGGGCCGCACGCGACCCCGCCGGCGGCGAAGGGTTCGGTGAGCGATATGACTCACAGTCATAAATATGACTCCCAGTCATATCGCTCACCGGGACATCTGCCACCCGGCCAACGCCGAACCGGCCCATGCCGATCATGGGCCGACCTGGCTCAGTCATAGATCGCCTCCACCAGCCACTGACCGGACTCCACGGCGAGCAGCAGAGCGGTGCCGTCGGCGAGGCTGACCTGGAACCGGGCCCGGCGACGGGCCTCGGCCGGCGCCCACCAGCGCTCGTCCACCGGCCACGGACCGGCCCAGCCCACGATCTCCGCCGGCCGGCCGGTGCCGACCACCAGTCGGGCGGGAACAGCGCTCACCGCCAACCGCGCACTGATCACCACCGGCTCGCCGGCGGCGTCGTGCACGGTCGCGGCGAGCGGACTGGGCAGCACCACAGCGGGCGCGGGCGGCGGCAGCCGGCCCGGCCACGGCGGAACGTCCCCACCGCGATCAGCGGGCCGACCGGCACCGCCGGCCCGGCCACCGTCAGCCCGGCCACCGTCAGCCCGGCCACCGTCAGCCCGGCCACCGTCAGCCCGGCCACCGTCAGCCCGGCCACCGTCAGCCCGGCCACCGTCAGCCCGGCCACCGTCAGCCCGGCTACCGCCGACACGGTCACCGCCGGCAAGACCACCGCCGGCCCAGTCACTGCCGGCACGGGTTCCGCCGGCACGGCCACCGCCGGTGGCCCGATCGGCGCCGGCGACGGCCGGCGGACCGGGTCGGGCGGGGAGCCGCTCGTCGCCCCACGGCACCAGGCGCACCTGGTCGGCCGGGGAGCGCCCACCGCCGAGCACGGCCGTGACCACCGCTTCCGGGCCGAGGATGCCCTGTACCCGACTCAATGCCCGGTGCGCCCGCTCCCGCTCCTCGCCCGTCTCCCCCCAGAGACCGGCCTGCAGGCCGGCCTGGGCGAGCACCCCGTCCGGGATCAGCCGCAGCCGGATGATGCCGGCGGTCGGTCGGGCCGGTCGGGCGCCGGTGCGGCCGTTGCTGCCGGAGAGCCAGCCGTCGAGCTGCCAGCGCACCCGGTCGGCGATGGCGGCGGCGGTGAGCAGGCCGTCGTGCCGCCACACCCGGTGCAGCTCCTGCCCGTGCTCGGTGACCGCCTCGATGCCGAGCCGGGTGCAGGCCAGCCCGTGCCCGGCGAGCCGGTCGTGCAACTGCTCGGCCAACGCTCGGGCGGCGAACGCCGCCGCGTCGACCCGGTCGATCGGCTCGTCGTACGTGGCGGTCACCGTCAGGTCGGTGGGCGGCTCCCGGACGGCGAGTGGGCGGTGATCCCGGCCGGCGGCCAACCGGTGGGCCAGCGCGCCGTCGAACCCGAACCGGGCCAGCACGTCGCCGGCCGGTAGCGCGGCGAAGTCGCCGAGGGTCCGCACCCCCAGCCGGCGCAGCAGGTCGGCCAGCGCGGACCGACCGAGCGCCTCGACCGGCATCCCGGCCAGGAACGCCGGTGTTCCACCCGGCTCCACCACCCGGCCGGCGCGGGCGGCCAACCCCGCGGCGAACACCCCGTCGGCGATGCCCACCTGGCTCTCCACCAGACAGGACTGGGCGACGTGCTCGATGAGCCGCTCGGCGGCCGCCTCCTCGCCACCGAGGTAGCGACTCGGGCCCCGGGCGGCAACCGCACAGGCGCCCGGACGGACCACCTCGACGCCGGCGACCAGTTCCTCCAGCGCGGCGACCACCGGCTCGAACGCCCGGGCGTCCCGGCCGGGGTCGTACTCCACGACGGTGAGCTGCGGACAACGGCCCTGCGCCTCCCGCTTGCGCAGCCCTCGGCGCACGCCCTCGGCGCGGGCCCGCTCGGAGCAGGCGACCACCCGGTTGGCGTGCAGCACGGCGACCGGACCGGTGGCCGGCACCCCGTCGACGATCTCGGCGGCGAGCACCGGCCAGTCCGGGCACCACAGCAACAGGGTCCGGATCGGCGAGCCCGTCACCCCGACCCGACCAGGGCGAGCGACACGGACGGACGGCCCACTGTCGACCGGGCCGCCCCGGGAATGACCCGGGTGAGCTCGGCGCCGGGGAGCCAGACCTTGATCTCCTTGGGGCGGGCGGCTGCTCCGCGCCCACGCGCCGAGACGGTGACCTCCCGGCGACGCAGCCGCCCCCGGCCCTGGCCGAGCCCCTCCCAGACGCCACGGACCACCTGCAACGTCACGTCCGCGCCGTCCCACCGGCCGTACGGAACGAGCACACTGCCGCGCTGTCGGGCCCGCGCGGCCAGCCGGGTGGCGACCGAGGCGGAGACCGCAGCGGGTACGGCGGTGACCACGACGTCCACCCCGTCGATCAGCGCGGCGACAACTGTGGCCCACTCGGGGCCGGGATTCGGTACCAGGGCCAGCCGGTCCAGGGCGATGCCCAGCTCGGCTGCCGCACCCGCGCCGAACGTCGGCACTCCGACCACGGCGCACCACGAACCGGCCCGGGACGCCTCGGCCAGCAGGGCCAGCACCAGCGAGGTGCCGCCACTGCGTCGGGGTTGACCTGCGGCGACCGCGATCGTGCTGCCGCGACGCAGGCCCCGGTTGGGCAGCAGGCCGGTCAGCTCGGGCGCCACCGGCAGCACCCGGTGGCCGCCGACCGGATCGGGTGCGCTCGCCGGGCGTACCAGATCGGCCAGTGCGGCGGAACCGACCACCATGCGGCCCGCCATGGGACCAACCCCCCGTCGTTGCTGTGGAACAGATCAGGACCGACGCACCGTGACGCCGGCCGCCCGGCTTCCCTTCCAGGCGGTCGGCATCACGGCGGGCTCACGCGGCGAGGCCGTCCAGGGCCGGTTGGTGTGCCACGCCGAGCGCGGTCTCCACCACCGTGACGAACTGTTCGGCGGCGCGGAGCAGATCGTCGGCCTCACGGGCGCTGACCACCCGGGGGATGCCGGCTTCGGCGGCGGCTCGCTTGCTGGCCCCGGCGGCGAAGAACCGGGACCACTCGTCGAGCTCGGGGGCGACGGCGCAGAGCAGAACCCAGACGCTGGTGATCCGGTTGCGCCGGCTCGGGGCGGGCCGGGCCCGGGCGGCGAGCAGGGCGGCCGCCGCGCGCAACGCCGCCAGGTGGGCGGCCGCGTAGCGCAGGCCGTCGGGTCGGGTCTGGCCGGCCTCGACCAGCCCACGGCGGGCCAGGGTGAGGAGCTGGGCAGGGGTGCGGTGCGGCAGCACGTGCGCCGGCACCGTCGGTGCCTGAGCCGGGTTGGTCGGCATGGACTGTCTCCTCCACATGGCCGGGGCGTCGGCCGGGGCGGTGGTGCCGCCGACGAGACGCCGAGGTCGGGTGGTGCGGAGGAAGACGCACCGGGGGTGGCCGGCCGGGTGTGGATGCTTCCCCACACCACACCCGGCCGGCGTACCGGCGGGTTCGTCGCTCGCCGCCCGGGGGTCGTGGGCGGCGAGCGACGCTCCTGCCTGATGGGACCGGGCTCGCGACTGCCCGGAAACCCAGGTGCGGCCCGCGAAGCCACACCGCCCGGAGCTGGCGCCGCGAAACACCGCGCTCCGGCTGGTTGGAACGGGCGTTCGAGGCAATCGAACACTCGTTCTAACTGCTCCTGACAGTACACCTCCCCTCCGACGAAAATGCAACGTGTGACGCGCCGGGGCTCGCGTCGATGCGTACCGGCGTGAACCGGCACCGGCGGACCGGGAAGAATGTCCCCATGCAGCCACACCCGAACGTACGGGCGGTGCAGGACGCACTCGACGGCGCCGGTGCGCGCGACGACGCCGGCCAGCCCAGCACGGTCCGCCTGCTGCCCGACGCGGTGCACACCGCGGCAGCCGCCGCCGAGGCGCTCGGCGTCGAGGTCGGCCAGATCGCCAACTCGCTGATCTTCGACGCGGACGACGCGCCGCTGCTCGTGCTCACCTCCGGCGCGCACCGGGTCGACACCGCCGGCCTGGCCGCGTCCATCGGAGTCACCCGGCTGCGCCGGGCCACCCCGGAGTTCGTCCGCACGCACACCGGGCAGCCGATCGGCGGAGTCGCCCCGCTCGGGCACCCGCAGCCGCTGCGCACCCTGGTGGACACCGCGCTGGCGGCGTACCCGCAGATCTGGGCCGCGGGCGGCGTACCGCAGGCGGTCTTCCCGACCACCTACGCCGAGCTGCTGCGCGTCACCGCCGGCACCCCGGCCGAGGTGGCGTGAGCGCCGTACCGGAGCTGGTCACCCTGCACGTGTGGCGGACTCCCCGCGGCGCGCTGCCCCGGGCGCTGACCCGGATGGCGGTGGACCCGCGTCGGCTGCGGGCCCTGCCGGGCGTCCGGTTCGGCAAGCTGCTGGGCACGGGGACCGGCACCGGCTTCGGGCCGGGCGACGCCGACCTGACCCGGTGGGCGGCGCTTACCGTCTGGGACTCCCCCGCCGCGGCGGCCGGCTTCGACGACTCGCCGGTCGGACGCGCCTGGGCACGGATCGCCCACGCCCAGGCCCGGGTCGACCTACGCCCGCTGAGCAGCCGGGGCGAGTGGTCCGGCCGGCGGCCGTTCGGCGAGCCGCCGGGCGGCCGGGTCACCGGCCCGGTGCTGGCGCTGACCCGGGCCCGGTTGCGGGCCCGCCGGGCGGCCACCTTCTGGCGGGCGATCCCGCCGGTGGCCGCCGCCCTGCGCGACGCGCCCGGGTTGCTGGCCCGGTTCGGCGTCGGTGAGGCCCCGCTGGGTTGGCAGGGCACGGTGAGCGTGTGGCGTGACCCGACGGACCTGGTGGCGTTCGCGTACCGTCACCCGGAGCATCGGGCGGCGATCATGCGAACCCCCACCGCGGGCTGGTACGCCGAGGAGCTGTTCGCCCGGTTCGAGGTACGCGACGTGGTCGGCGACCGGACGGTCCTCGGGTGGGTCGCCGACGACGACCAGGCGACAGTGAAGGGTGGACGGGCATGAGGTTGGTGCGCTGGACGCCGGACGATCTCGTCCGACGGCTGGACGACGTGGTGGCCGTCTACGGCGAGGCGATGGGATACCGCACCGATCTGCTGGAGGCCCGGCGCGGCTACATCGCCACCCACGTCCGCCGGCCCGGGTTCCGGGCCGTGGCCAGCCTGACCAGCGAGGGTCACCTCGCCGGCTTCGGGTACGGCTATCTGGGCGGTCCGGGTCAGTGGTGGCACGACCAGGTGTACCGGGCGCTGGACGGCCCGACCCGCAAGCGCTGGCTCACCCACTGCTTCGAGGTGGTCGAGCTGCACGTCCGCCCGCCGGCGCAGGGGCACGGGCTGGGCGCCGGACAGTTGCGGGCGCTGCTCACGATGGCCGAGGGCGACACGACGCTGCTGTCCACCCCGGAGGCCCCGGAGCAGACCTCGCGGGCCTGGCGGCTGTACCGGCGGTTCGGCTTCGTCGACGTGCTGCGCGACTTCCACTTCCCCGGTGACGAACGGCCCTTCGGCGTACTCGGTCGAGATCTGCCGCTTGAGCCGTCCGCGTCATGACCCGGCGGATCTCCTGGACGCTGCTGGCCGTCCTGGTGCTCGCCCAGATCTGCTACCCGCTGACCACCGGTGCCACCCGGGCCGGGCTGACCGTGGCCACTGTCGTGCTCGGCTGGTTGCTCTCGGTCGGTCACGCGCTGCTCAGTCGCGGGCCCCGGGTCGCGGCGGCGCTTGTCGCGGTGGCCACCGGCGGCGGGTTCGCGATCGAGGCGATCGGGGTGGCCACCGGTGTGCCGTTCGGCAGCTACGACTACTCGGGTGAGCTGGGCCCCAAGCTGGCCGGGGTGCCGTTGATCATCCCGCTGGCGTGGACCTGGATGGCCTGGCCGGCGTGGCTGGCCGCGGTCCGCCTGACCGGCGGCAGCGGCACGCCGACCGACAGCCGCACGACGGCCAGCCACGGCACGCCGGTCGGCAGCGGCACGACGGTCGGCAGCGGCACGACGGCCGGCCGGTGGGTGGGCAGGATCGCGCTGGCGGCGGTGGGGCTGGCCGCCTGGGACCTCTTCCTCGACCCGCAGATGGTCGCCGAGGGCTACTGGGTCTGGCGGGACGCCACCCCGGCGCTGCCCGGCCTGGCCGGCATCCCGGTCAGCAACTACCTGGGCTGGCTGCTCTTCGCGGTGCTGCTGATGAGCGCGCTGCGCCCGTTGGCCGGGCCGTCCGCCGAGCACACCGATCGGCGGGACCACCCGATGCTCGCGCTGTACCTGTGGACGTACTTCTCCAGCATCCTGGCCCACGCGGTCTTCCTGGACCTGCCCGCGTCGGCGCTCTGGGGCACCGCCGGCATGGCGGTCACCGCCGTGCCGTTGACGGTCACCCTGCTGCGCGCCCGCCGGCCCCACCACGCGCGCCGGGACGACCACCAACCGCACCGCCCCGGCGTCGACGCGACCCGATGATCGTCCTGGCCGCACTGCTGCTCGCCGTCGCGGCGCTGACCGGGCACACCTGGGTCAACGCCGCCCGATGGCTGCGTCGCCCCACCGACCGACCCGACGACGTCGACGAGCCGGTGGCCGTCCTGCTGCCGCTTCGCGACGAGGCCACCCGGGTCACGCCCTGTCTCCGCGCCCTGCTCGCCCAGCGTGGTGTGCCGGCGCTGCGCATCGTGGTCCTCGACGACGGATCCACCGACGGCACCGCCGACGTGGTCCGCGCGGTCGTCGGCGACGACCCGCGGGTCACCCTGCTCAGCGGGGTCGCCCCGCCGCCGGGCTGGTTGGGCAAGCCGCACGCCTGCTGGCAGTTGGCCACCCGGGCCGACCCGGGGGCCACCGCGCTGGTCTTCGTCGACGCCGACGTGGTGCTCGCCCCGCACGCCGTGGCCGCCGCCGTCACCGAACTGCGCGCCGCCCGCGCGACGCTGCTGTCGCCGTACCCCCGGATCGTGGTGGCGACGGCTGCCGACCGGCTCGTGCAGCCGCTGTTGCAGTGGTTGTGGCTGACCTTCCTGCCGCTGCGGGCGATGGAGCGCTCGCGGCGGCCGTCGCTGGCCGCGGCAGGCGGGCAGTTCCTGGTGGTGGACCGGGCCGGCTACACCGCCGCCGGCGGGCACGCCGCCGTCGCCGACAAGATCCTGGAGGACGTCGAGCTGGCCCGGGCGGTCAAGCGCGCCGGCGGGCGGATCGCCCTGGCCGACGGCTCCCGGCTGGCCACCTGCCGGATGTACGACGACTGGCCGCAACTGCGTGACGGGTACTCGAAGTCGCTGTGGGCGTCGTTCGGGCACCCCGGCGCGGCGGCCACCGTGGTGACACTGCTGCTCCTGCTCTACACCGCTCCGCCGCTGGTCGCGCTGGTCGGGCTCGTGGTCGGCTCGACGCAGGTGGCCGCCGTGGGCCTGGCGGGCTACCTGCTCGGGGTGGCCGGGCGGGTGCTCACCGCCCGCGCGACAGGCGGCCGGTGGTGGCCCGACGCGCTCGCACACCCCGTGTCGGTCGTGGTCCTCGGTTGGTTGACGCTGCGGTCGTACCATCTGCGAAAGCGACGCCGCCTGACCTGGCGGGGCCGCCCGGTCAGCTAGGAGGGCGCGGCATGGCGCGGATCGTGGTCGTCGGCGCCGGGGTGGGTGGCCTCGCCACCGCCGCCCGGCTGGCCGCAACCGGGCACCAGGTGACCGTCTTCGAGGCCGCCGACACGGTCGGCGGCAAGCTCGGCCGGTACGTGCACGACACCCCGGCCGGGTCGTTCCACTTCGACACCGGGCCGAGCCTGCTCACCCTGCCGCAGGTCTTCCACGACCTGTTCGAGGCGACCGGGGCGAAGCTCGACGAGTACCTGGACCTGACGCCGCTGGACCCGATCGTCCGGCACGTCTTTCCCGGCGGTGGCCCGGCACTGGATTCGTGCGCCGACCCGGCGGAGTTCGCCGCCCGGATCGGGGCCGCCCTCGGCGACCGGGCGGCGGCCGACTGGCAGCGACTGTGGGGCCGCGCCGAACGGGTGTGGCGGGCCTCCGAGCGGGACATCCTGCGCCGTACCGTCGACTCCCCCCGCGACCTCGCGTCGCTGGCCTGGCGCATCGGCGACCTGGCCGCCATCGCCCCGGGCCGCACCCTGCGCGGCCTGGGCCGCCGGCACCTGTCCGACCCGCGGCTGCGGATGCTGCTGGACCGGTACGCCACCTACACCGGCGCCGACCCGCGCCGGGCGCCGGCGGCGCTGGTCGCGGTCCCGTACGCCGAACTGACCTACGGCGGGTGGTACCTGCGCGGCGGGCTGGGCACGCTCGCCGACGCGCTGCTGACCCGCTGCCTGGACCTCGGCGTGGTCGTGCAGACCGGCACCGCGGTGACCCGGATCGACGCGGCGGGCGGGCGGGTGCACGGGGTACGCCTCGCCGGCGTCACCGCGCCGGTGCCCGCCGACGTGGTGGTGGCAAACGTCGACGCGCTCACCGTCTACCGCGACCTGCTGCCGCACGCGCGCCGGCTGGCCGGCCTGACCGATCGCAGCCTGGCCGGTTTCGTGCTGCTGCTCGGCGTCTCCGGCAGCACCGGCCTGGCGCACCACAACGTCTTCTTCCCGCGCGACTACGACGCGGAGTTCGACGCGGTCTTCGGCGACCCGGGACGGGGCGTACGGGCCCGACCGGCGGCCGACCCGACGGTGTTCGTCACGGTGGCCGACGACCCGATGGTCCGCCCGGCCGGGCACGAGGCGTGGTTCGTGCTGGTCAACGCCGCCCGGCAGGGCACCGCCGGTGGCGCGGTCGACTGGCGACGCCCGGGGCTGGCCGACGCGTACGCCGACCGGATCCTGGACGTCCTGGCCGAACGCGGCGTCGACGTGCGGGACCGGCTGCTGTTCCGCGAGGTGCGCACCCCGGCCGACCTGGACGCGGCGACCGGGACGCCGGGCGGCGCGATCTACGGCACCGCCGGTGGGCTGCTGCGCCCGGCCAACCGGGGCCCGGCGCACGGGTTGTGGCTGGTGGGCGGCTCCAGCCACCCCGGCGGCGGCCTGCCCATGGTGACCCTCTCCGCGCAGATCGTCGCCGACGAGATCGGCCCCGCCTGGTAGGCCCGACCACTCAGCCGGCGGGTCGCTCAGCCGACCGGAGCGCCCAGCCGACCGGAGGGCTCAGCCGGCGTCGAGCAGGGCGCGGCGGACGGTGGAGAGCAGTTGCCCCAGCCCGAAGCCGGCCAGCAGCACCCACACCGCGGTCGCCATGGTGATGGTGCCGGCGGCCAGGTCCGGTTCGATCAGACCGGCCAGCCCGGCGACCACCAGGCCCGCCAGCGCGACCGAGACCCGGGTGGGTCGTTCGCCGACGGTCACCGCGCCGATGTCGCGCATCCCGGCGGACACCGCGCGGGCCCGGACGTACTCGTGCAGCCAGGACAGCGCGCCGCCCGCGACGACAAGCGCGCCCGGCGCGCCGACCAGCCAGAACGCCAGCAGCCACGCCACCTCGCCGAGCCGGTCGGCAAGCGAGTCGTAGACGTAGCCGAGTCGGGTGGTGCGACCGGTGGCGACCGCCACCGCGCCGTCCACGCTGTCGGCCACCGCGGCGAGCAGCACGAACAACGCGCCGAGGAACGGGCCGTCGCCGGGCCGGGTCGCCAGCAACGGTACGCAGAAGCAGAGCAGCACCCCCGCCACGGTGACCGGGGTGGGGCCGACCCGCAGCCGGCCCAGCACATACCCGACGTGGTACGCGAACCGCAGCCAGGCGCGCACCACCGGCGCGGCGACCCGCGGGTCGAACCCGCCGTGCAACCGCGCCCACGCCGTGGCGTACTGGTCCCAGTTCAGCTGTGTGCCCACCTGAGGATCAACCGTCGTGCCGGGCATCAGGTGTCGCAGACTCCGCGTTCACACCCGCGCGCCGGCCTTGAGGTTCTGCCAGACCTCTCGGGTGGCGGTGGACCTGTTGAGGGTGATGAAGTGGATTCCCGGTACGCCCTCGTCCAGCAGTCGACGGCACATGTCGCTGGCCTGTTCGATGCCGAGCCGGCGCACCGCCTCCGGGTCGTCGGCCACCCGCTCGAAGCGCGCCGCCAGCGCCGGCGGGAAGGGCGCCCCGGACAGCTGCACGGACCGCTCGATGGTGGCGATCTGGGTCACCGGCATCACCCCGGCCAGGATGGGGGTGTCGCAGCCGGCGGCGGCCACCCGGTCGCGCAGGCGCAGGTAGTCGTCGGCCTCGAAGAACATCTGTGTGATCGCGAACTCGGCGCCGGCCCGGCACTTGCGGACGAACTGCGCGGTGTCGCTCGCCACGTCGGGCGAGCGGGGATGCTTGTACGGGAAGGCCGCCACACCGACGCTGAAGTCACCGGAGTCGCGCACCAGCCGGACCAGGTCCTCGGCGTAGTCGACGCCCTCGGGATGCCGGACCCACTCGCCGCCCGGGTTGCCCGGCGGGTCACCGCGCACGGCAAGCACGTTGCGCACCCCGACACCGGCGAGTCGGCCGATCACGTGCCGCAGCTCGGCCACGGAGTGGTTGACAGCGGTCAGGTGGGCCATCGGCAGCAGTGTGGTGTCGGTGGCGATCCGCTCGGTCACCGCCACCGTGGTGTCCCTCGTCGAACCGCCCGCGCCGTAGGTGATCGACACGAACGACGGGCGCAGCGACTCCAGCTCGCGGATCGCCTGCCAGAGCAGCCGCTCCCCCACCTCCGTCTTGGGCGGGAAGAACTCGAACGAGAAGGTCGGCTGGCGGTCACGGATGAGCTCCCCGATCGCCGGCTGCGGATTGGGGAGTACCGAGGGAAGACCGAGCGCCACGACCCGACTCTAGCGGGCGGGGCCATCGACACCCAGGCGCTTCCCACCGGCGGGGAAGGCCGTCGTACCCCAGGGGTAGGAATGAGGGGCGCGGGAGGGGCGGTGGGGGCGGCCCGGGGGTCCGGCGCGGGGGTCACGCAGCCGAGAGGTGCACCGGTCCCGTCTGCTCGGACGGGTGGGGTGTCACCGCGCCGACGCCCCGCCGGGAGGACCCATGACCTCACCCCCACCGCCGACCCGCACCCCGCTCGGGCCGCTCCTGGTCCGGCTTCGGCTGGCCCGGGGTTGGAGCCAGCGGCGCACCGCCGCCGAGCTGTGCGCCGCCGCGGGCGTGCCGACGTTGAGCCGCCACGAGGTGTCCCGGTGGGAACGGCAGCGACGCGTGCCCGGCGGGTTCTGGCTCGGTTGGCTCGCCGTCGTGCTGGACGTGCCGCTGGTGGTGCTCGCCGAGGCCGCCGTGCACACCCGACGAACCCGCCCGACGGCAGCCGGCGGGCCGGGCCGGCGCGGGGTGGCGGGGGGTACGCGGCCGGCCGGCCGGGTCGGGCCCGGTCACGCCGGCGGGCGACCCGGCGGGACTTCGCGTGGCGGTGGAGCACGAGCCGGGGCGACCCGCTAGCGTCGGGGCGTGACCCACGCTGCTCCCGTGTCCCCCGTCGACCGTGCCGGCCTGCGGGAGCGGGTCGACAAGGCCCTCACCGAGTTCCTGGCCGGCCAGCGCGCCCGGTTGACCCGGGTGGACGAAGCCCTCGTCCCGGTGGCGGAGGCGATCGAAGCCTTCGTGCTCGGCGGCGGCAAGCGCCTGCGCCCGGCGTTCGCGTACTGGGGGTTCCGGGGCGCCGGCGGGGTGGACGGCGACCAGGTCCTCACGGCCCTCGCGGCGCTGGAGTTCGTGCAGGCCAGCGCCTTGATCCATGACGACCTGATGGATCGTTCCGACACCCGGCGCGGTGAGCCGGCGGTGCACCGGCGGTTCGCCACCCGGCACCGGGCGGCCGGCTGGGGCGGTGACCCGGACGGGTTCGGCGACGCCGCCGCGATCCTGCTCGGTGACCTGTGCCTGGTGTGGTCCGA
The DNA here is from genome assembly GCF_000297395.2 of Micromonospora lupini str. Lupac 08. Taxonomy (GTDB): domain Bacteria; phylum Actinomycetota; class Actinomycetes; order Mycobacteriales; family Micromonosporaceae; genus Micromonospora; species Micromonospora lupini. The sequence goes on from NZ_HF570108.1 coordinate 5,364,883, forward strand.
CGAGCTGCTGCACTCCGCCGGCCTGGACCTGCGGGCGGTGGCCCGGGCCCGGCCGGTCTTCGACGAGATGCGCACCGAGGTCACCGTCGGGCAGTACCTCGACGTGCTGACCCAGGTCACCGGCGACACGTCGGTGGAACGGGCCAGCAAGGTCGCCCGGTACAAGTCGGCGAAGTACACCGTCGAGCGTCCGCTGCTGCTCGGCGCCGCGCTGGCCGACGCCGGGGAGGTCGTCCGGACGACCTACTCGGCGTACGGGTTGCCGTTGGGCGAGGCGTTCCAGCTCCGCGACGATGTGCTGGGGGTCTTCGGCGATCCGGCGCAGACCGGCAAGCCGGCCGGGGACGACCTGCGCGAGGGCAAGCGCACCTACCTGGTGGCGGCGGCCGTGGAGGCCACCGACGACGCGGGCCGGGACCTGCTGCTCAGCCGCCTCGGCGACCCGAACCTGGACGAGCAGGGCGTGGCCCGGCTCCGCGAGCTGATCCACGCGAGTGGTGCGCTGGCCCGCACCGAGCAGCGGATCGTCACGCTCACCGACACCGCGCTGGCCGCGCTGGCCGCCGTCGACCTCGACACCGAGGCCCGCCAGGCCCTGGTGGACCTGGCCATAGCGGCGACCCGCCGAGCCGACTAACCCGGCTCCCCTCCCCCGCCGTCCTGGGTGATCATGAGGTTAGCGGCGTTCGCCTCGGCGTGTCGCGCCGCCAACCTCATGATCAACGCGGGAGGGGTAGGGGGTCAGAAGCCTAGGGCTTGGGCTCGACGTTTGACCTCGCGGGCCTGGTCGCCGGAGAGGGCGGCGGCGGGGGTGTTGCCGGGGAGCGTCTCGTCCGGCTCGTAGAGCCAGCGCAGCGCCGCCTCGTCGTCGTAGCCGTTGTCGGCGAGCAGGTTGAGCACGCCGGGCAGGTGCTTGAGAACGACGTCGTTGGCCACCAGGTCCGCGGGTATCCGGCGGATGCCGTCGCGGCGGACCGCCAACAGCTCCCGGTCGCGGATCATCTGGTGCACCTTGCTGATCGACACGTCGAGCCGCTCGGCGACGTCGGGCAGGGCGAGCCAGCCCGCCGGGTCGGTGGGGCCGGCGAGCTCGGGGCCGGGTACGGCCTGGTCGGGTACGGATTCGGTCACCCGATCACCCTGCCACGCCGCCACCGGCGAGGGCCACCGGCACCCCGCACGACCGCTCCGGGTGGGGCGGCGATCACGACGGGACGGACCGGTACGCCCCCGCGCTGTAGCATCCTGTTCAACTCTCACCTCCTGGACACATAGACTCCCTGCCGATGGACACACAGGTCGCCGACACGTTGCTGGGCTCGCTGATCGACGGGCGCTACCGCATTCGCGGTCGCGTGGCCCGTGGCGGCATGGCGACCGTGTACACCGCCACCGACGAACGCCTCGAGCGCACCGTCGCAGTCAAGATCATTCACCCGACCCAGGCGCCCGAGGCGCGGGCCCGGATCGCCAACTTCGTGGCCCGGTTCACCGACGAGGCGAAGACCATCGCCCGGCTGACCCACCCGAACGTGGTCGCGGTCTACGACCAGGGCACCCACGCCGGCCTGCCGTACCTGGTGATGGAGTACGTGCGCGGCCGCACGCTGCGCGACGTGCTGGCCGAGCGACGCCGGCTCAACCCGGACGAGGTGCTGGCCATCGCCGAGCAGATGCTCGCCGCGATCGCCGCCGCGCACCGGGCCGGCCTCGTGCACCGCGACGTCAAACCGGAGAACGTCCTGGTCGCCGAGGCACCCACCGGCGGGGTCGCCAACCTGGTGGACAGCGTCGTCAAGGTGGCCGACTTCGGGTTGGCCCGCGCGGTCGAGGCCAGCGCCGACGACGAGCAGGGCAACCAACTGATGGCCACCGTGGCGTACGTCGCCCCGGAGCTGGTCACCGAGGGTCGGGCCGACCCGCGCACCGACGTCTACTCCGCCGGCATCGTGCTGTTCGAGATGCTGACCGGTCGGGTGCCGTACGACGGGGACCGTCCGGTGGACGTGGCCTGGCAGCACGTCGACCGGGACGTGCCGGCGCCCTCGACGCTGGTGCCCGGCCTGCCGCCGGCGCTCGACGGCCTGGTGCAGCGCGCCACCCGGCGTGATCCCGCCGCCCGGCCCGCCGACGCCGGAGCGCTGCTGGCCGAGGTCCAGGTCGCCCGGGACCGCCTGGGTGACGTCAACAGCACCAGCACCGCCGTGCTGCGCCGGGTGACGGACGAGCCGCCGGTCTCCCAGCCGACGATGATGGTCGCCACGGTCCGTCCGGCCGAACGGCCGACCTGGGCCCGGCTGCCCGAGGGCGGCAGCCAGGGAACGGGCCGGCGACGGGCCGCACCGGAGCCGGACGAGGGCCTGGGTGCCCGGCTTGCCGCGCTGCGCAGCGCCGTGATGGGCAACCCGCGCGGCCGGTTGGCCGTCGCCGCCGTGGTGGTGACGCTGGGCCTGGTGGCGGCGCTGGGCGGCTGGTGGTTCGGTGTCGGCCGCTACACGTCCGCCCCGCAGCTGGTCAGCCTGAGCAAGGCCGACGCGCAGGCCCAGGCCGACCGCGCCGGCCTCATCCTGGCGTACGGGGAGCCGCGCTACGACGAGAAGGCGCCGAAGGACAGCGTCCTCGGGCAGGACCCGGCGTCGGCCAGCAAGATCGTCAAGGGCGGCACGATCACCCTGACCCTCTCGCTGGGTCCGGAGCGCTTCCCGGTGCCGGACGTGATCGGCAAGGAGTACGAGCTGGCCGAGGCCGATCTGGTCAACCTGAAACTGGTGGCGGCCAAGGGCACCTCCCGCTACGACGACACCCTGCCGGCCGGCGTCGTCCTGGACAGCTCCCCGAAGGTGGGCGCCGAGGTCAAGCCGGGCACGAAGATCACCCTCATCCTGAGCCGCGGCCGGGCGCCGGTGTCGGTGCCGAACCTGGTCGGCAAGAGCCTGACCCAGGCCCGCACCATCCTCGCCCAGCTCAACCTGAAGCCGGTGGAGACCTACAAGGACTCCGACAAGCCCAAGGACGAGATCCTCGGCCAGAGCCCGGCCGACGGGGCGGGCGTGGAGAAGGGCACCGAGGTCAAGCTGGACGTCAGCAAGGGTCCGCCGCTGGTCGTGGTGCCCCGCGTGATCGACCTGCCCTGTCAGCAGGCCAAGCAGGTGCTGGAGAGCCAGGGCTTCCCGGTGACGGTCGCGCTCAACCCGAACGCGGTGGCCCGGATCCAGGCCCCCGGCGAGAATTCGCAGGTGCCGCCGGGCACCCCGGTCGTCATCACGTGCTTCTGATGCCGGCGGTCTCCTCGCGCCCGGTGGGCGCGCACACTCCGACCTCCGGCGGGCTGGCCAGGGCGGCCCTGCCGTACCTCGACGCGACAGGCGCCGAGGCCGTGCAGGTGTACGTCTCCAACTCGCGAGGCTGGGCGCTGCCCCCGGGCGATCCGGCGCAGGACGCGCTGTTCCGCGAGGGCTGCGTCGAGCGGGGCATCCCGGCGTTCATCCACGCCTCGCTGCTGGTCAACCTGGGCTCACCCACGGCGGCCACGGTCGAGAAGTCGGCAGAGACGCTCGCGCACGCGCTGCGCCGGGGTGTGGCGATCGGCGCGCGGGCGGTGGTGTTCCACGCCGGCAGCTCGGTCGACGAGGGGCACGCCGAGGCGGCGATGCGGCAGGTCCGCCGGGAGCTGCTGCCCCTGCTCGACTGGGCCGCCGAGGCCAGTGGGCCGATGCTGCTGGTCGAGCCGAGCGCCGGTGGTGGCCGCTCGCTGGCCTCCCGCGTGGAGCAGCTCGGGCCCTACCTCGACGCGGTGGACCGGCATCCGATGCTCGGGGTCTGCTTCGACACCTGCCACGCCTGGGCAGCCGGGCACGACCTGGCCGCCGAGGGCGGCATGACCGCGACCCTGGACACGCTCGTCGCCACCGTGGGGTCCGACCGGTTGCGGCTGGTGCACGCCAACGACTCGAAGGATCTGTGCGGCTCCACCCGGGACCGGCACGAGAACATCGGCAAGGGCACCATCGGCGAGCCGGCCTTCGCGGAGCTGATGACCCACCCGGCCACCGCCGGCGTCCCGATCGTGGTGGAAACCCCAAGCGAGAAGCAGCTCGGCCACACGGCCGACATCGCAACTCTCACCCGCCTGCGCCCCTGACCCGCCCACTCCTCGTTGATCAAGAGGTTCGCGTCGGATTCTGGTCTGCGCATGACGCAAACCTCTTGATCAACCGCAGGGCTCGGGGTCAGGCGGCCAGGATCTTGGTCAGAGTGGTGGCCGCCTGGCTGATCGCGGCGTCGTCGATGCCCAGGTGGGTGACCAGGCGGGCGGTACGGGGGCCGAGCACCGAGACCAGGACGCCCTGGGCGCGGGCGGCGGCGGCCAGAGCGCGGGCGTCCAGCGCGTGCTTGGTCAGGTCCAGCGGGACGAGATTGGTGCGGACCGTGCTGGCGAGCACCCCGAACGGCGCGACCGCCTCGGCGAGCCGGGCCGCCCTCGCGTGGTCCTCGGCCAGCCGGTCGACGTGGTGCGCGAGCGCGTACCGGCCGGCGGCGGCGAGGATGCCGGCCTGACGCATGCCGCCGCCCATCCGCTTGCGGATCATCCGGGCCCGTTCGATCTTCTCCGCGCTGCCCACCACCAGCGAGCCGACCGGCGCGCCGAGCCCCTTGGACAGGCAGACGGACAGCGTGTCGAAGAGCCGGCCGTACTCGGTCAGCGGCACCCCGTCGGCGACGTGCGCGTGCCAGATCCGGGCGCCGTCGCAGTGCAGCGCCACTCCGGCATCGTCGGCGACACCGCGCAGCTCCCGCAGGGTGGCCAGCGGGATCACGCCGCCACCGCCCCGGTTGTGGGTCTGCTCCACGGCGATCGCGCGGGTGGGCACGGCGAAGTAGCCGTCCGGACGGATCATCCGGGCCACCAGCTCCGGGTCGATGTCCGCGCCCACCGCCGGCCAGGTCCGCGAGGAGATCCCGCCGTACGCGGCGGCGGCGCCGATCTCGTACGTCACGACGTGCGCGTCAGCGTCGCAGAGCAGCTCGTCGCCGGGCGACACCAGCAGTTGCAGGGCGATCTGGTTGGCCATCGACCCACTCGGGGCGAAGAGCGCCGCCTCGTGCCCGAACAGCGCCGCGACCTCGGCCTCCAGCGCGTTGACGGTGGGGTCCTCGCCGTAGACGTCGTCACCGACCTCGGCGGCGGCCATCGCCTCCCGCATCCCGGCGGTCGGCCGGGTCACCGTGTCGGAACGCAGGTCCACGAACGCCTCAGCCATGATCATCCCTTCGTCCACCGACCGTGGCTGGACAACTCAGCCACCGCGCCGGCCTTTCGGCTGCCGACTGCGGGGCTCGCAAGCTCACTCCTCGCGTCAGCCACTGTTGTCCTTTCGGCTGCCGACTGCGGGGCTCGCAAGCTCACTCCTCGCGTCAGCCACGCAGCATCTCCGCCACGAGGAAGGCCAGCTCCAGCGACTGCTGGGTGTTCAGCCGAGGATCGCAGGCGGTCTCGTACCGGTCGGGCAGGTCGAGGTCCTCGATGCCCTGGGCGCCGCCGAGGCACTCGGTGACGTCCTCACCTGTCAACTCGACGTGGATGCCACCCGGGTGGGTGTCCAGGCCACGGTGCACCTCGAAGTAGCCGAGCACCTCGTCGACGATCCGGTCGAAGTGCCGGGTCTTGTAGCCGTTGGACGACTCGTGGGTGTTGCCGTGCATCGGGTCGCACTGCCACACCACCTTGGCGCCGGAGGCGGTGACCTTGGCGACGATCGGCGGCAGGGCATCGCGGACCCGGTGGTTGCCCATCCGACTGATCAGGGTGAGTCGACCGGGGATGTTGTCCGGGTTGAGCTTCTCGCACAGCTCGATGGCCTCGTCCGGGGACGTGGTCGGGCCGAGCTTCACGCCGATCGGGTTGGCGATCCGGGAGATGAAGTCGATGTGCGCGCCGGTGATCTGCCGGGTGCGCTCGCCGACCCAGAGGAAGTGCCCGGACAGCCCGTACGCCCGGCGGTCGGAGACCCGGGTGAGCGCCCGGTCGTACTCCAGGGCGAGGGCCTCGTGGGAGCAGTAGAGGGTGACGGTCCGCAGCGCCTCGTCGTCGGTCATCCCGCAGGCCCGGATGAAGGCCAACGCCCGGTCGATCTCCCGGGCGATCGCCTCGTAGCGCTCCCCCGCCGGGGAGGTCTTCACGAAGCCCTTGTTCCAGTCGTGTACGGCGTGCAGGTCGGCGAGCCCACCGGCGAGGTACGCCCGCAGCATGTTCATGGCGGCGGCCGAGTTGGCGTACGCCCGGATCATGCGCTGCGGGTCGGCGACGCGGGCGGCGGGATCGGTCTCCAGCGAGTTGATCATGTCGCCGCGGTAGGCGGGCAGGCCACGCGCGTCGGTGGGCAGCGAGCGAGGCTTGGTGTACTGGCCCGCGACCCGGGCGACCTTGACCACCGGCAGCGACGCGCCGTAGGTGAGCACGATCGCCATCTGGAGCAGGGTGCGGGCGTTGGCCAGCAGGTGGCTCTCGGTGTTGTCCACGAAGGTCTCGGCGCAGTCACCGCCCTGCAGCAGGAACGCCTTGCCCTCGCAGACGAGGGCCAGCTTCTGCCGGAGCTGGTCCACCTCGTAGGGCGCGACGACCGACGGCACGGTGTCGAGCACCTTGCAGACCGCGGCGACGGCGGCCGGATCGGACCACGGTGGGATCTGCTCGCGGGGCAGCTCCCGCCAGCGGTCCAGACCGAGGGCGGCGTCCTCGGCGGAGTCGACGGTCGGACGGCTTGTCTGCAGGCCCGGGCTGCCCACCGCGGGATGGCTCAGCTGATGCCACTCATGGCGCATGAGAGAAAGCGTACGGCGACCATGGGCGTGCCCGGGCGGCGAGGGGGACGGTTCCGGCAGATGGGAGATCAAACTCCCTGGCTCTGCTCTGGACGCGGCGAGCGCTACCCCTTGGGGCGCGGTGGGGCTGCCGGCGACGACGGAGTGGCCGTCCTGCCCGGCGCCTCCCCGGCGATGCACCAGTCGCCGCCGTCACGGGTGACGGTGAACACCAGCGGGCGGGTGACCTTGCTCTTGCCTGCGGTGACCGACACCGAGACGCTGACCTCCTGGCCGCGCGGGCCGGACCGGACGTCGGTGATGGTCGCCGCGGGCACCTGGAAGTGGTCGGCGAAGTCGCCGTTGGGGCCGGTGGCGGCGAGGTCGAACCCGTCGTGCAGCAGCTTGCAGAGCTGACTGCGGCCGGCGGCGACGTCCTTGGCGGTCATCGCGTCGAGGTACGCCTGCACGCGCTCGCGGGACCGGGTGCCGGCCTCCTCGGCGGGGACCTTCGCAGGCTCGGCTGTCGACTCGTCCTCGTCATCGCCGCCGATCCCGCAGCCGACCAGGGCTGCCGGGAGCAGCACCAGCCCGGCGGCGGTCGCCGCCAGCCTGCGGTGGATCGGGCGCATGACCACCTCCGTCGACGGGGAATCGAGACGTGCCGAGCCGCGAGTCTGCCACAAAGGGCCCGACCCGCCCAAGGCCGGCGGCCCGGCCGACCCCACCCACGGCCCGGCCGACCCCACCCACGGCCGGCGGCCCGGCCGACGCTGGGCGTCGACCGGGCCGGTACGGCACGGGCGGGGAGAGGCGGTGCGGGCCCCTCCCCGCCGTGTGGGTGGTGCGTCGACCTTCGGCTCAGCCGAGGCCGCCCTTGATGGCGCCGATGAGCTCGCCGTTGCTGGTGTCACCGGAGAGCTCCCAGAAGAACGCGCCACCGAGGCCCTGGTTGTTCGCGTACGTCATCTTGCCGTTGATGGTCGACGGGGTGTCGTAGCTCCACCAGTTGCTGCCGCACTTGGCGTACGCGGTGCCGGCGACCGTGCCGGTGGCCGGGCAGCTGTTCTTGAGGACCTTGTAGTCCTCGATGCCCGCCTCGTAGGTGCCCGGCGCCGCGCCGGTGGCGCTGCCGCCCGGTGCGGCCTGCGTGACGCCCGTCCAGCCCCGACCGTAGAAGCCGATGCCGAGCAGCAGCTTGTTGGCCGGGACGCCCTTGCTCTTGAGCTTCTGGATCGCCGCGTCGGAGTTGAAGCCCTGCTGCGGGATGCCCGTGTACGAGGTGAGCGGCGAGTGCGGCGCCGTCGGGCCCTGGGCGTTGAAGGCGCCGAAGTAGTCGTACGTCATCGGCATGAGCCAGTTGAGGTTGCCGATGGCACCGGCGTAGTCGGTGGCGTCGATCTTGCCGCCGTTGCTGCCGTCCGCGGTGATCGCGGCGGTGACCAGGGCGCTGGACCCGAACCGCGACCGCAGCGCGCCGATCACGTTCTTGAACGCGTTGGGGCCGCTGGTGTCGCAGCTCAGGCCGCAGGCGTTGGGGTACTCCCAGTCGACGTCGATGCCGTCGAAGACGTCCGCCCAGCGCGGGTCCTCGACCAGGTTGTAGCAGCTCTCGGCGAACGCGGCCGGGTTCTGCGCGGCCTGGGTGAAGCCGCCGGACCAGGTCCAGCCGCCGAACGACCAGATCACCTTGAGGTGCGGGTTCAGCTGCTTGAGCTTGCGCAGCTGGTTGAAGCTGCCCCGCAGCGGCTGGTCCCAGGTGTCGGCGACGCCGTCCACGCTCTCCGCCGCCGTGTACGCCTTGTCGTAGTCGGCGTAGCTGTCACCGATGGTGCAGCGGCCGCCGGTGGTGTTGCCGAAGGCGTACAGGATGTGGGTCAGCTTGGCGGCCGAGCCGCTGGTCTGGATGTTCTTGACGTGGTAGTTGCGCCCGTAGACGCCCCACTCGGCGAAGTAGCCGACGACCTTCTTGCCGCCCGTGTTCGGCGGCGTGGTGGTCGGGGGCGCCGTCGTCGGCGGAGCGGTGGTGGGCGGCGCGGTGGTCGGCGGCGCCGTGGTGGGCGGCGCGGTCGTGGTCGGCGGGGTGGTCGGGTTTCCGCCGCCGCACGGCGCGCCGTTGACGGTGCAGTTCAGCGGCGCCTTGTAGGCGCCGCTGCCGTTGTAGCCCCAGCTGAACGAGGCGCCCGGCGCGAGCCCACCGGCCCAGCTCTTCTTGACCGCGACGTAGTGGTTGCCGCTGCTGGTGACGTCGGCGTCCCACGCACTGCTGATGGTGGTGCCCGACGGCAGGTCGAACTCGATGCGCCAGGTGGCGACCGTGGCGCTGGAGCCGTTGGTCACGGTCACCTTCGTCTCGTGACCGGTCCCCCAGTCCTGCGCCTTGGTGAACGTGGTGGTGACCGTGCCGGCGCCGAACGCGGTCGTCATCGGCACCGCCGCGACGGTCACGGCGACCACGGCACCGGCCCAGAGGGCCCGGCGGAGCGATCTTTTCATAAGGCGTCTCCCGAACTGTTAGGAAACTTTCCAAAAGAGATGGTGAGACGGTACTCACGCCGTCATCACTTCGTCAAGATGTCCATGTTTCGATTTCTCCTGGTGCGTGGACTGCGCTCCTGGTCGAGCCGCCGGCGGGCGGTCGGGGGTCCCGGGGCGGCGCGTAGCCTCGGGCCCATGACCGTCTTCGACATCCCGATCGACGCCCTCAGCGGCGGGCCCGCCGACCTCGCCCAGTACCGGGGCCGGGCGCTGCTGGTGGTCAACGTCGCCTCCCGCTGCGGCCTCACCCCGCAGTACGCCGGCCTCCAGACCCTCGCGGACACCTACGGCGAGCGTGGCCTGGTGGTGTTGGGCGTGCCGTGCAACCAGTTCGCCGGGCAGGAGCCGGGCACCGCCGCCGAGATCAGCGACTTCTGCCAGGTCAACTACGGGGTGACCTTCCCGCTGACCGAGAAGGTCGACGTGAACGGGCCCGACCGGCACCCGCTCTACGCCGCCCTGGTGGACACTCCGGACGCCGACGGGCACACCGGGGACGTCCGCTGGAACTTCGAGAAGTTCCTGGTGGCCCCGGACGGCACGGTCGCGGCCCGCTTCGCCCCCACCGTCGAACCCGACTCCGAAGACCTCCGCACCGCGATCGAAAAAACCCTCCCCACCCCCGCCTGAGGCAGCCGGTGATCAAGAGGTTTGCGTCACGGACGAGCCTCCACCTGACGCCAACCTCTTGATCACCAGGTGGGAGGCGGGCACGGCTGCCCACCGGAGGGGTGGAACCTTCCCGCAGGCCCGGTCGGCAGCGTCCGTGGGCAGTACATTGTGCACGACCGGCTCGCGGCGCGGGCGAGCGTCCGCGCCGGCCGTCCGCGCGGGCGTTCGGCGTCGGGCAACCGGAATAACCCACCGCTCCGGTCGGGAATGCGTCGTGGGTGGACGAGGTTGGGAAGAAGCATGACAACAGTGGGACTGATCGGCAGCGGCAACATCGGCGGCACCCTGGCCCGGCTGGCGGTGGCCGCCGGCTACGACGTGGTGCTGAGCAACTCGCGCGGGCCGGAGACGCTCACCGAACTGGTCGACGAGCTGGGCGAGCGGGCCAGCGCCGGCACGGCGCAGGACGCGGCGCAGGTAGGCGACCTGGTGGTGGTCACCGTGCCGCTCAAGGCGTACCGGGCGGTGCCCGCGGAGCCGCTTGCCGGCAAGGTCGTCATCGACACCAACAACTACTACCCGCAGCGCGACGGCGCCTTCCCGGAGCTGGACGCCGGCGAGATCACCAGCAGCGAGCTGCTCCAGCAGCACCTGCCGACCTCGCGGGTGGTCAAGGTCTTCAACAACATCTACTTCAAGGGCCTCGCCGCGCTCCCCCGGCCGTCCGGGGCGGCCGACCGCAGCGCTCTCGCGATCGCCGGTGACGACGCCGCCGCCAAGGCCGAGGTGACCGCCTTCCTGGACCGGATCGGCTACGACGCGGTCGACGCCGGATCGCTGGCCGAGGGGTGGCGCTACCAGCCGGACACCCCGGCGTACGGCACGATCTACTCCGCCACGCCGACCGACTGGGAGAACCCCGCACCGGGCGACGCCGAGAAGCTGCGCGCCGCGCTGGCCGCCGCCACCCGCTGAGCACCGCCGCCGTCCCGGGGACGACCGCCTACCGGGTGGCCGTCTCCAGGGCGGCGGCGAGCTCGTCGTCGTAGCTGGCGACGGGCTGACCGTCCGCGTCGTACGCGACAAGTCGGCCCTGCGCCATGCTCGCCGAGCGGAACGAGAACGTCCGCGTACCCGGATAGGCCGCCAGCAGGGGAATCTCCCGGGGCGCACCACCCGGGGCGGAGTAGTACGCCAGCCGGGCCACCCGCGCGGAGACCACACCGTTGACCCGTACCTTCGTCCTCTCCGCCCGTGTGCCGAAGGTGACCGGCGCGTCGGTGGCGTAGGCGGCGCACTCGGCCGAGCCCCGGCAGACGAAGAAATACCGCGGATTGACGACGTCGCCGAGGGCGTACGCCTTGAACGTCGGGTCCGCTCCGGCGGGCAGCGGTTGCACGGCGAAGAAGGCGAGAGCCACCGCGCCCGTGACGCCCACCCGCAGCCAGGCCCGGCCGGCGGCCGGTCGCCGGTCGCTCCGGGCGGTCGCGACCGCCACACCGCCGAAGCCGGCCAGGCACAGCAGGCACACGCCGACGGTACGGGCGTTCTCGAACAGGAACTGCACCCCCGGCCGCGTCGACACCGGGCCGAGGACCGCGCCCAGCGAGACGACCATGGCGGCGAGCAGCCCCGCGCCGGCCACCCGCTGGGCGATGCCGGACGCGCCGACCAGCAGCATCGCGGCGAGCACCGGCCACACCTGATGATGGGTCCAGGACACCGGGGACGCGGCCACCGTGGCGCAACCGACGAGCACCGCGGCGTGCCCGGGGCGGTCCCGCGCGGCCAACTGCCGGGCGCGCAGCAGCGCCACCCCGCAGATCACCGCCACCAGAGCGGCCCAGAGCACCGGTAGCGTCGCCTCGTCGACCCCGATGCGCAACAGCATCCCGTGCACCGACTGGTTGCCCAGCGAGGCCAGGTTGCCGATCCGGGAGGTCTGCCGGACCGCCTCGGTCCAGTAGGTCCAGCTCTCGCCGGGCAGCACGACCGCCGCCAGCCCGGCGCAGGCCACGAACGTCGCCACCGCGCGGCCGGCGTCGCGGTAGCGGCCGGTGACGAGGAAGTACGCGACGAACAGCAGCGGGGTCAGTTTGATCGCCGCGGCCACCCCGACCAGCACCCCGCGCAGCCGGGGCGGGACGACGCCCATCCCGTCCAGCAGTGCCAGCAACACGATGAAGATGCTGACCTGCCCGAAACGCAGGTTGCTCTGCACCGGCGCCGAGAGCATCAGCACCATGGCGGCCACCGCGACGACCAACGGGCGGCGCGATCGTCGGATGTTCAGCGCGACGCCGACCAGGCCCGCGATGACGACGACCGCCGCGCACGTCGCCACCAGCCAGACGCCCTGGAGCACACCCTCGCTGACGGCGGTGATCGGGCCCAGCACCAGGGCGGCGAACGGTGGATAGGTGAACGGCCCGCCGTTCGGGGCGCGGTACTCGTACAGCGGCCGGCCGGCGTGCAGATCGGACAGCGCGCCGTAGTAGATGTGCAGGTCGGAGAGCCGGTCGTCCCGCGTCAGCACCAGCACACAGGACACCGACGCGACGACGACGAACGCCGCCCACGCCAGCGCCACCCGCCGGTCCCGCATCGACCAACAATAAGGGAGTACGACCCCCGGCTACGCCCCGTCAACGGTTGACTCGCAGTCCAACGGCCGGTGCAGGGCTCCGAGTGTCGGGAGCAAGCGCTACTTCTGGAACAGCACGGACACGACGTCCGCCAGGGTTGATCAAGCGCTCGGGACCAGTGGGCGTCCAGGACCCGCTCCGCGGTGAAGAGTTCGGTCGCCCTGGACACCGGCTCGTCGATCGCCATCGTCCGCACCTTTCCGGAGGTCGCGAGGAGCACACCCTGGAGGGCGGAGTCCATGCGTCGCGCCCTCCAGGGTGGACGGACCGAAAACCTCCGCTGAAGTCCAGGAGAGCCGATCATGCCAACCAGGCCACCGCACTACCGCCGCCAACGGAACCTGGTCTACGGCCAACAGGGGCAGGGCGTTTTCGTCGCCGAAGCCGAGTAGCAGGCGACGAGGGTCCGACCGCGTCTGCCCTCGGGAGAATGGGGACCGCGGGTCCGGCGTCCGTTCGTAGCATCGGTGGATGGGAGCGACGAGCACGCCCGCGTACGACGCGCACGCGGACTGGTACGAGGGTTTCATCTCCGGCGGCGGCGACTATCTCCGACGGGTGCACGCGACCGTGGCGGACCTGCTCGGCCCCGGTACGGGCCCCTGCCTCGACATCTGCTGCGGCACCGGCACGCACGCGTCCGTGCCTGGCGGTCTGGGCTGGACGCCGCTGGGCGTTGACCTGTCCGGCGGGCAGTTGCGGCACGCGCGCGGGCGACTGCCGGTGGCCCGGGGCGACGCGAGCGCCCTGCCGATCGCCGACGCGTCGTCGCCGGCCGCGATGTGCGTCCTGTCCAGCACCGACGTGCCCGACTATCCGGCCGTGCTGCGTGAGGTCGGCCGGGTGCTGCGACCGGGCGGGAGGTTCGTGCACGTGGGCGTGCACCCGTGCTTCGTGGGCGCGTTCTCCGACTGGGGTCGACACCCGAGCGTCGTCGTCGACGAGCGCTACGCCGACCGGTCACGCAGCTTCGACAGTTGGAACACCGAGGGCGTCCGGGTTCGGGTCGGCGCGTGGCACCTTCCGCTGGCCGACCTGCTCAACGCGACAGTGGCCGCCGGCCTCCGACCGGTCCGGTTCGTCGAGGCGGGCTCGGGAGGGGTGCCGGACCTGTTCGGCTTCCTCGCCGAACGCCCCCGGTGACGAATCCCCGGATCTTGCGGGCAGCACGGCGCGGAGAAACTTCGCGCGTACAACTTGCGTTGGAGTCCCACACACGGGACTCTGTCCGTGGGTTGCCGCCCGCTCACCGAACGTGCCTTCCGGAGGCGACATGCACACGCTTCGTACCGCGTCCCGCCGGCTGCTGGCCGGCGCTGGCGCACTCCTGTTCGGCACCGCCCTCGCCGCCGCCACGGCTGTGGCCCCGGCCAGCGCGGACACCGTCGGATACGTCCGGCTCGCCCACCTCTCCCCCGACACCCCGGCCGTCGATGTCTACCTGGCCGCCCCCGACGCCGCGAAGCCGAAGGTGTTCCCGGGCGTCGGCTACGGCGTGGTCTCCGACTACCTTCAGTTGCCCCCGGGCCGGTACGCGGTGGCGATGCGCGAGGCCGGCACCCCCGCCAGCGAGCCCCCGGTGCTCACCACCGAGGTCGCGGTGGTCAGCGGCCGGGCGTACACGGTGGCCGGTGTGGGCCGGCACGCCGACCTGGGGCTGCGGGTCCTCACCGACGATCTGAGCGCTCCCGCGCAGGGCCGGGCCAAGGTGCGCGTGGTGCAGGCGTCGGTGCGCACGCCCGTCCTCGACGTGGCCGCCGCCGACGGCCCGACCATCGCCGACGGCGTGCAGTTCGCCACCACCACCGACTACCAGCAGGTCGAGCCGGGCGCCTGGCGGCTGAAACTGACCGGCGCGGGCGGCCCGAGCACCGACGCCGAGGTGCGGCTCACCGGCGGCGCGGTCTACTCGTTGCTGGTGCTCGACGGCAAGCAGGGCGGGCTCACGGCTGAGCTGCGCCGCGACGCCGAGGGCGGCATCGTCGTACCCGCCGGTGGGGTGGACACCGGCGCGGGCGGCACGTCCGATGCCGGGTTCGGCGCGTACCCCCTGGTGGCCGGCGGGTTGGCCGCGGCGGCCGGCGCGGCGAGCCTGCTCCTGTGGCGCCGGCGGCGGCGCAC
>NZ_HF570108.1:5379699-6292981 GCF_000297395.2 Micromonospora lupini str. Lupac 08
CGCGGCCGGCGCGGCGGTCTGCCTGGCCGCCGGCACCGGGGTCGGGTTGGCCACCACCGACCCGCCGCCGCCGGCCGCGAGCTGGCGCCCCGGCTGTGCCGACGGCTGCCCGTCCGTGGCCGCGCCGCCGCGCCCGGCGGGTCCACCCACTCGGGTACGCGTGCCGCGCATCGGCGTCGACTCGGGGCTCACGGTGTTGGGCCTGGACCGTGCGGGCGTGCTCGTTCCGCCGACCGACTTCGACACCGCCGGCTGGTACGGGGGCGGTCCGGCGCCCGGCGACACCGGGCCGGCCGTGCTGGCCGGGCACCTGGACTCGCGGCGCGGCCCGGCGGTCTTCGCCCGGCTCGACGAGCTGCGTCCGGGTGACCGGGTCGAGGTGTGGCGCGGCGGGCGGTGGCTGTCGTTCCGGGTGACCGGATCGCTGCGTACCCGCAAGGACCGCTTCCCGACGGCGGTGGTCTACGGCCCGACGCCCGGGCCGGAGCTGCGGCTCGTCACCTGCGGGGGCGATTTCGACAGGCGGCGCGGGCACTACCGGGACAACGTGGTGGTGTTCGCGGTCGCCGACGGCTGATCAACTCGCCTTCCTGGAACTCGGGGTGTCCGGCTCGGTCGGATGCCCCGGATTCCTGGATCCCGAGTCGATCACCGCCTGGTGGGGCGGCGTCAGACCGGGCGGGGCCCGGCGTCAGACCGGGCGGCGGCCGGCGAAGCCGCACTCGGCGCGGTGGTACCAGCGCACGTCGGAGTCGCCCTCCAGCCAGCACCAGAGCACCGCGCGGCCGGCCCGCTCGCCGGGGAAGTCGAGCAGCACCGGCGCGATGCCCTTGACCTGGATCTCGTGCTGGTGCAGCTCCTCGACGACCCCGTGCAGCCGGGCCTCCAGCCCCTTCACCTCGGCCAGCCCGCCGAGCGCGCTGACGCCGTGGTCGGCCAGGTCGACGCGCAGTTCGGCGAGGTCGGCGCGGAGCCGGATCAGCTCGTCGACACGAGGCTGCAGGGTGGCCACCAGGTGCCGGGCCTGAGCGAGTGTGAACACGCCGCCAGTATGCGCCACGTGCCGCGCCGCGCACGTCCCCACGAGTCGCGCGACTGCCGCGCCGCGCACGTCCCCGCGAGTCGCGCGACTGCCGCGCCGGGCAGCCGATGAAGATGCTGCGCCGCGCGCTGCGGCCCGGTGACGTCGGCGGCCAGCTCGGCCAGGCGACACCACGCACACCACGCGACTGCCGCGCCGTTCGCGGCCCCGCGAGTCGCGTGCCGTGTCGGTCGGCGGGCGCGGTCCGCTCGCCGACCGTCAGTCGGCCTGGGCGGCCAGTTCGCGGGCGCGGTCCCGGGCGGCCTCCAGCGCGGCGAGCAGCGCCGCGCGTACGCCGTGCTTCTCCAGCTCACGGATCGCGGAGATGGTCGTGCCGGCCGGCGAGGTGACCGCCTCGCGCAGCTTGACCGGGTGCTCGCCGGAGTCGCGCAGCATCACGGCGGAGCCGATCGCGGTCTGCACGATCAGCTCGTGCGCCACCTGCCGGGGCAGCCCGAGCAGGATCCCGGCGTCGATCATGGCTTCGACCAGCAGGTAGAAGTAGGCCGGGCCGGAGCCGGAGAGCGCGGTGACCGCGTCCTGCTGTGACTCGGGCACCCGGATCGTCTGACCGAGGGGCTTGAACATCTCCTCGGCCAGGGCGAGGTGTTCGCCTGTGGCGTACGCGCCCGCCGAGATGGCCGTCATCGCCTGGTCGACAAGCGCCGGGGTGTTGGTCATGACGCGGACCACCGGGGTGCCCTCGGGCAGCCGGCGGTTGAAGAAGCTGGTGGGCAGGCCGGCGCAGAGCGAGATGACCAGCTTGTCGGCGGGCACCTTGGGGCCGATGTCGTCCAGCAGGGCGGCGGCGTCCTGTGGCTTGACCGAGACCGCGAGCACGGCCGCCTCGTCGACGGCGGTCAGGTTGTCGACCACCCGGACGCCGTAGCGGGCGGTCAACTCCTCGGCGCGGGCCGGTCGGCGGGCGGTGGCGAGCAGCCGCTCCACCGGCCATCCGGAGCGCAGCAGCCCGGAGAGCATCAGCTCGCCGATCTTGCCCGCGCCGATCACCGCGACCGTGTGCACCCCTGCTGACATCTCGGCCGTACCCCCTCGCGTCGTGCCGCGCCGCGGCGGGCCGCACGCCCGCTGCGCCGTCGAACGTCGGTCGGCGGCGCGACGACCGCAGGGGCCGCCGCGCCGCTACCGTCGATCAGCTGCCGAAGAAGACCTCGGCCTCTTCGTACCGCTCCAGCGGCACCGTCTTCAGCTCGCGGGTGGCCTCGGCCAGCGGGACCCGGACGATGTCGGTGCTCTGCATCGCGACCATCTTGCCCCAGTCACCCTCGTTGACCGCGTCGATGGCCTGCAGGCCCAGGCGGGTGGCGAGCACCCGGTCGAAGGCGGTCGGGGTGCCACCGCGCTGGATGTGGCCCAGCACCACGGTGCGGGCCTCCTTGCCGGTCTTGGCCTCCAGCTGCTCGGCCAGCCACTGGCCGATGCCGCCGAGGCGGACGTGGCCGAACGAGTCCAGCTCCTGGTTGGCGAGCACCATCTGACCGTCCAGCGGCTGGGCGCCCTCGGCGACCACCACGATCGGGGCGTACTGGTGCTGGAAGCGCTTCTCGACGTAGCCGGCCACCTGGTCGACGTCGAACTGCCGCTCGGGCAGCAGGATCACGTTGGCGCCGCCGGCCAGGCCGGCGTGCAGGGCGATCCAGCCGGCGTGCCGGCCCATGACCTCGACGACCAGGGTGCGGTGGTGGCTCTCCGCGGTGGTGTGCAGCCGGTCGATGGCCTCCATCGCGATGTTGACCGCGGTGTCGAAGCCGAAGGTGTAGTCGGTGGCGCCCAGGTCGTTGTCGATGGTCTTCGGCACGCCGACCACGTGCACGCCCAGCTCGTAGAGCTTGGTGGCCACGCCCAGGGTGTCCTCGCCGCCGATGGCGATCAGCGCGTCGACGCCCTGCTCGGCGAGGTTGTCCTTGATCCGCTCGACGCCGTTCTCGATCTTGAACGGGTTGGTGCGGGACGAGCCGAGGATGGTGCCGCCGCGGGGCAGGATGCCGCGGACGTCCGCGATGCCCAGGGGACGGGACAGACCCTCGAGCGGGCCCTTCCAACCGTCCCGGAAGCCCACGAACTCGTGACCGTAGGTGGCGACGCCCTTGCGGACCACCGCCCGGATGACCGCGTTGAGACCTGGGCAGTCGCCGCCGCCGGTGAGCACGCCGATACGCATGATCCGCTCATCCTCCTGGAGCATCAGGTAAAGCCCGATATGCCCCAGGGTATGTGTCAGGTCAGACCATCGGCGCCATTGCCGGCCCGGGGCGGGCCGTCACTGCGCACTGTAGTCGGCCTGCCTGCGCGACGACAGCGCGCCCCGGGGGGCGACGGGTCAGTAGGTCACCTCGTGGTTCTCGCCGGCGGCCGGCGGGTGACCGGTGACGGCGGCCTTCGCGAACCCGAGCAGGTTGACCACGGTGCTGCTCGGCGAGTCCCAGTACTCGGCGGAGCTGGCGTGCACCTTGATCAGCGTCAGGCCGGGCGTGTCCAGCCCGTCCGGGAACCAGGTCTTGAGCAGCGGGTTCCACAGCCGCTCGGCGCGCTCGGCGTCGAAGCCCTCGCTGGCGGTGCCCGAGACCGACACCCAGGCGTTGTGCTTCTGGTCCGAGAAGGCGACGTTGACCTCCGGGTTCACCCGGATCTGGCGCACCTTGGCCGAGTCGTCGTACGCGAAGAACCACAGGTCGCCGTCGAACTCGGCCTCCTGCAGCCCCATCGGCCGGCTCACCTGCCGCCCGTCCAGCGCGATCGTGGTGAGCATGCAGATCCGGGCGGCGCGGACCAGCTCGGTGACCCGCGTCCGGGCCTCGGTGACGCTTGTCGGATCGTTGCTCATGGCAGTCTCCCTCGGCTCGACTGGTCGAACCGATGCCCGGGACAGAACCGGTCAAACCTGCAAACGTACGACGACCGCTCAGCGGGTCGTCATCGCCCGCCAGCGGGCCAGGTTGTGCCGGGCGTCGACAAGGGCGTCGTGCCGGGCCGCGTCCGCATCCGGCAGGGTCGGCCGGCCCCGGTCGTCCCAGAGTTGCCGCAGGTCCTTGGTGAACCGGGGGATCTCCCGGGGCAGCGCCGGCATCGCCCCCCAGAGCTGGGCGAGGACGACGTGGTCGTACGCCGCGTACCAGGCCCACAGCTCCAACTGCTCTCCCGGCCGGTCCCGGACCGGCTCCATGAGGAAGTCGTACAGGTCGTCACGGATGCGCTCCCGGGAACGCCAGGACCGGTCCGCCGGCGACGGCAGCCGGTCCAGCACGTTGCGCCGGACCCAGGGCACGGCACGGGAGTCGTCGAACTCCGTGGAGACCGCGTAGAACTCGCGGCCGTACTCGTCGACGACACCTATCGAGACGAGGTCGACGATCCGGCCGTCCTCGATGAACTCGCAGTCGTAGAAATAGCGGTACACCATTCCGGCCATCCTCGCCCACCGCCGACCGGCGACGCCCGGCGGGGCCGGGTGCGACCCACGGCCGGTCCGCGGCGGACCAGCGGCGACCCGGCCGCCGACCTGCGACCAAGGGCCCGGGCAGGGGGTACGTCGCAGCTCGCGACGGTCACGGAAGTGCTTCGAGGGGTGTACAGCAAGCGACCGGACCGTCATGATCTGATGTGTACCGCTACCGGACGCCGAATCGGTGTCAGTTCACCTTGTCAGGGCCATCAGGTTCACCCGGTGAGCGATTGTGTGGTCCATGACCGGGGAGGGGTTGGGCCGTGGAGATGCGCCTGCCGGAGCCGGGTGACGCGCTCACGGGTGTCGAGATGTTCGCCGGGCTGGAGCCCGAGGTGCGCCAGCGTGTCATCGCTGCCGCCGTCCCGCGGACGTACCGCAAGGGGCAGTTGCTCTTCGTGGAGAACGACCCGGGCGAGTCGCTTATCGTGCTGCGCCGCGGCGCGGTCGCCGTCTTCCGCACCGCGCCGACAGGCGAACGGGCGGTGCTGTCGGTGATCCGTCCGCCGGACGTGCTCGGCGAGGTCTCGCTGCTCGACGCCTCCACCCGGTCCGCGTCTGCCGAGGCCATCGAGGACTGCGCGGCGCTCGCCCTCTCCCGGGGCGCGTTCATGGAGCTGGTGCATTCCAACCCGCGCATCCTGGACGCGGTGATGCGCTCGCTGGGCGGCCTGATCCGTCGCCTCACCGAGCAG
Organism: Micromonospora lupini str. Lupac 08; assembly: GCF_000297395.2. GTDB lineage: Bacteria > Actinomycetota > Actinomycetes > Mycobacteriales > Micromonosporaceae > Micromonospora > Micromonospora lupini. Next base: position 5,384,939 of record NZ_HF570108.1, read on the forward strand.
AACGCCGACCACGTCTTCCTCGACCTGCCCGGCCGGGTCGCCAAGACACTGGTCCGGCTTGCCGGCGAGAGCCAGGCCCCGATGATCACGATCGAGCTCAACCAGAGCCAGCTCGCCGAGATGGCCGGCGGTTCCCGCCAGAGCGTCAACCAGGCCATCGGCTCCTTCGCCAGCCGCGGCTGGCTGCGGACCGAGGGCCGCCGGATCGTGGTCACCGACGTGGCCGCGCTGCGCCGCCGCGCCGGCATGAACGACCGCTGAGCAGCGCCGCCGCTGCGGCACCACTCTGGACATGACTCGGCCGGGTCGCCCGTGGGCGGCCCGGCCGGGTCGTCGCGTCACCGACGCGTGGTTCAGGCTCCGGAACTGCCCGGGCCGGCCCACTTGTCCGGGCCCTTGCCCTCGCCACCCGGGCCGTGGGACTGCTCGCTGACGATGCCCTCGGCCTGAAGCGTGGCCAGCGTGGCGGCGTCGACGTCCACCGACTCGCCCGCGGAGTGGCTGACCCCGTTGCCGTCGGTCCAGTCGCTCTCCAGCTTGACGTACACCATTGACCTGTCCCCCTCTGGTCGCTGATCGAAGATGTGGCGGACTGAATGTAGTCCGCCGGACCCCTCGTGGGCTGTCCACAAACCAACAGGCCGGTACCTGACACAAGCCGACAGGCCGGTACCTGACAGACGCGCGAGCGTGGATACTCCCTGTGACGGGACGACGGGGGGCGTCGGCCCGGTTCGCCTTGGAGGGTTTGTCATCGCCGCGCAGTGTGGGCGCTGTGGACGTACGGCCGCCGACGGCGACCGCTTCTGCGGTGGCTGCGGCGCCGAGCTGGGTGCCGTCTGCCCCCACTGCCTGCGCCCGCTCGCCTCGGACGTCACGTTCTGCACCTCGTGCGGGTCACCGCGGCCGGGCACGGACCGGGCGACCGCCGCCGCCACGCAGGAGGACCGCCGCCGGGTGAGTGTGCTCTTCGTCGACCTCATCGACTTCACCCCGTACGTCGAGCGGGCCGACCCGGAGCAGGTCCGCGGCATGCAGACCGGCTTCTTCTCGGCGGCCCGCCGGGTGGTCGGCCAGTACGGCGGGGTGGTGGAGAAGTACATCGGTGACGCGGTGATGGCGTTGTTCGGGGCGCCCATCGCCACCGAGACCGACGCGCTGCGCTGCGTCCGGGCCGGGCTGGAGCTGCAACGGGTGCTCACCCGGTTCGCGCCGACCGGCAGCGCCGAGATGCGGTTCCGGGTGGGGGTCGCCACCGGCGAGGCCCTCGTCGACGTGGCCGCCGCCCGCGACGGCGGGCAGGCGATCGTGGCCGGGGACGTGGTGAACACGGCCTCCCGGATGCAGTCGGTCGCGCCGCCGGGCGGGGTGCTGGTGTGCGGCACCACGCACGCGCTGACCAGGGACACGATCCGCTACGAGGAGCAGCCTCCGGTCACCCTGCGCGGCCGGTCGTCGCCGACCGAGGTGTGGCTCGCGCTGTCGCCGCTGCGTCGCCTGCCGACCGACCGGGAGCCGGACACCACGCCGCTCGTCGACCGGGAACACGAGCTGGGCATGCTTGTCAACGCCCTGCACCGGTCACTGCGCGACCGGCTGCCGCAGGTGGTGACGATCTTCGGCCGGGCCGGCATCGGTAAGAGCCGGCTGCTGCGCGAGCTGTACCGGCACACGGGCCGGCTGGTCGACGAGCCGCTGACCTGGCGGACGGGGCGCTGCCCGCCGTTCGGGGAGAACGTCACGTTCGCCGCGCTTGCCGACATCGTCAAGACCGAGGCCGGCATCCTGGACACCGACCCGGCCGCCAGCGCCGCGCAGCGGCTGGCCGGCGCGGTGGCCGAGCTGATCGGCCCGGGCGAACGGGACCGGGTGGTGGACGCCCTGCGCCCGCTTGTCGGGCTGCCCGGCACGCCGCTGCCGGCGGAGGAGGCCGAGTCGGCGTGGCGACGGTTCCTGCTGGCGTTGGCCGCCCGCCGCCCCACCGTGCTGGTCTTCGAGGACCTGCACTGGGCCGACGACGCGATGCTGCGCTTCGTGGAGCTGCTCGGGGCTGCGGCCCGCGAGGCGCCGCTGCTGCTGCTCTGCACCGCCCGTCCGGAGCTGGTCGATCGGGATCCGAGCTGGGCGGGGACCATCACCGGCTCGGTGACCATCACCCTGCCGCCGCTGCGCGACACCGGCATCGCCGCCCTGTACGCGCACCTGTTCGGCCAGGCGGCGTTCTCCGCCGACATGCTGACCCCGCTCATCGAGGTGGCCGGCGGCAACCCGCTCTACGCGCACGAGTACGTCCGGATGCTCATCGAGCAGGGCGCGCTGCGCCAGTCCGGGCGGGGCTGGTCGCTGGACAAGCAGCTCGAACTGACCATGCCGGAGAGCGTGCACGCGGTGATCGCCAACCGGGTGGACCTGCTGGACGCCAAGGACCGCTCGGTGCTGCTGGCGGCCTCGGTGGTCGGGGTGCAGTTCTGGCCGGGTGCGGTGGCCGCCGCGTTGGGGCAGCCGGTCGAGTCGGTCGAGCGGGCGCTGCGCCGGCTGGAGCAGCGCGACTTCGTCCACGAGCAGGCCGCGTCGACGATGGCCGGGCAGGCGGAGTTCCGCTTCCGGCACGTGCTGGTACGCGACGTCTGCTACCAGCGGCTGCCGCGCACCGAGCGGGTGGCGCGGCACGAACGGGCCGCGGACTGGCTCGACGCGTTGTCGCACAGCCGCGACACCGATCTGGCGGAGGTGCTCGCCCACCACCGCTGGGCGGCGCACGAGATCGCCCGCTCGCTGGGCATGCCGGTCCGCAGGTACGCGGGGCCGGCGCGGCAGGCGCTGCACCGGGCGGCCCGCCGGGCGTACGCCCTGCACGGGCTGGACGCGGCGGCGAGCCACGCGGGTCGGGCGCTGGGCCTGGCCGACGACAGCGACCCGGTGGGCCGGCTGCAACTGGAGCTGCTCAGCACGGAGATCTCGTTCTACCGCGACGGCAACGCGTTCCTCTCCGGCGGTGGGCCGGAGCAGGTGCACGCGCTTGCCGACCGGCTGTCGGCGCACGGCGACGACGCGTGCGCCGCGCGGGCGTGGACGCTGCTGGGCCAGGCGGCCTGGCTGCGCGCCGACCGGGGCGACGCGCTGGCCTGCCTGGATCGCGCGGTCCAGTTGTTCGAGTCGTTGCCGGACAGCCCGCAGAAGGCCGACGCGTACGCCGAGCTGGGCCGCCTGCACATGCTCAACTACGAGCGCGACCCGGCCGTGTCGGCGGCGGACACCGCAGCGGAGATCGCGGAGCGGCTGGGCCTGACCGAGGCGCGCACCAACGCGCGGATCACCGCGGCCACCGCCCGCTACCAGGCCGGTGACCGGGTCGGCCTGGACGAGCTGCACGCGATAGTCGAGTTCGCGCGCTCCGGTCAGCTGCTCGCGCTGCCCCGCGCCACCCAGAACCTGGCCTGGGCCATCCGCGAGGAGGGCGACTGGCTGCGTTCGAACGCCCTGCTCTCGGCCGCGCCGGCGCGTACGGCGAGCGGCCAGACGCTCACCACCAGCTATTCCGCCGAGGCGATGCGGGCGTGGTTCGAGGGTGACTTCGGCCGGCTGCTCACCGCGGCGGAGGCGTTCGTGGACACGCCTACCGGCAGCTGGGACATGCAGGTGCGCGGGTTGCGCTGCTGCCTGCTGGTGCTCCGCGACGACGAGGATCCGACCGACCTGACCGACGCGCTGGCCACCGCGCGACGCAGCGGCTTCCACCGGCTGCGCTGGACGATGCTGAGCATGGCGGCGCTGTGCCGGGCACTGCAGGGCCGCGACGCCGAGGCGGCGGAGCTGATCGACGAGCTGGACCGGTCCTGGTCGGCAGTGCCGGCGCTGGCCAGCGGAGAGTGGATCGCCGCCGCCGCGTACGCCGCCGCCCTGGCCGGACGGGACGCCTCCGTGCGGGTCCGCGCGATGCTGGACCGGGTCGGACATCGCACGCCGTGGTCGGAGGCGGCGCTGCGCACGGTGACGGCGGCGGTGGCGGCGGCCGACGGCGACCACCGGCGGGCGGCCGAGCTGCACCTGGCCGCCGCCGAGACGTACGGGCGGATTCCGGACGTCAGCGACCGGGTGTTGGCGCTGGCGCTCGCGGCGGCGGAGCTGGCCTGTGCCGGCGATCCGGCGGGCGCCCGGGTGCCGCGGGCCGAGGTGCGCACCTTCGCGCTGCGCAACGACGCCCCGGGCCTGCTGGCGCTGGCCGGCCGACCGATCAGCCCGACCGGGCCGGCCGTGGCCTGCTGAGGCGACTCAGGCGGGCACCGGCTTGAGCTTCTGGGCGTAGATGTCGACGTACTCGCGGCCGGAGAGCTCCATCAGCTCGTACATGATCTCGTCGGTGACCGCGCGCTCGACGAACCGGTCGCCGGCGAGCCCCTCGTAGCGGGAGAAGTCCAGCGGGGCGCCGAAGCGGATCCGCACCCGGTCGATCCGGGGGATGAGCGTGCCGGGCGGCTGGATCTCGTCGGCGTTGAGCATCGCCACGGGCACCACCACCGCGCCGCTCTCCAGCGCGAGCCGGGCGACGCCGGTCTTGCCCCGGTAGAGCCGCCCGTCCGGGGAGCGGGTGCCCTCGGGGTAGATGCCCGCCACTCCCCCGGCGCGCAGCACCCGTAGTTGGGTGTCCAGGGCGGCGCGGGCGGCCTGGCCGCCGGAGCGGTCCACCGGGATGGTGCCGGTGCCGACGAAGAACATCTTCGTCAACCAGCCCTTGATCCCCTTGCCGGTGAAGTACTCGGCCTTGGCCACGAAGGTGACCTTCCGCGAGATGATCAACGGGGTGAAGATCGAGTCGGAGAAGGAGAGGTGGTTGCTGGCCAGGATCACCGGCCCGGTCGCCGGCACGTGGTGCAGGCCCTCCACCTGCGGGCGGAAGATCAGCTTGAGCAGCGGACCGAGGAGAACGTACTTCAACAGCCAGTAGAGCACCGGCGTCCTTTCCCGTGGTGCGCCCGCGACAGCACCATGCCGGGAGCGCCGCCGTCGCGGACGAGCCTACGAAGCCCGCGCGCACACCACAACGGACGTTGATGCCTCTCATCTTTCCGATCGTCGGCGGTCCGCAGCGCGGCCTGGAAGGGTCGAACCACCCGGTCGCCAACGATCACCGAGATCGCACGTGTCGCGCAAGAACGGACAAAGAGCCACCGCCGCGACCTGCGGCAGCGCCCCTGACTTTGGAAGACGCGACACAACGCACTCCCGGAACGGGCCTCCGACGTGTCACGATTCAGAGCACGGCGTGCGGACGGGCGCCGAGGGGGCAGGGGTGGCCGCGCCGCAGGGCGCGTTGAGGAGGATTGCCGGGTGTCAGCGGGTGGTGCCCGCCGGGGACGGCGGGACAACGGGCTCGACGCTAGCGAGTACGCCATCGTCGGCGACGTCGATCCGCGCGTCGGTGAGCACCTGCTCGACGTGCTGGCCGCCGGCGGGATCGCCGCGTACCTGCAACCCTCCGCCGACCTCAACCCGGTCACCCGCACCACCACGGTTCCGGCCCGTCCGGTCGACCGGCTCTACGTCGACCGTTCGCACCTGACGACCGCCCGCGACTACCTCACCCAGCTCGCCGACGAGAGCGCCCCGGAGCAGCCGCCGGCCCGCGACGAGCCGGACATCGACGCCGAGTGGGCCCGGATCGTTGCCGGCTTCCACACCACCTCGACGACCGACGAGCGCCCGTGGCCGGCTGCGGAGGACGTGGACGAGCGCGACGACCGGGAGACCCGGGACGAGCCGACGGCCGGTCCACTCGCCCGCTCCGGCGTCGACGAGGCCGGGCCGACCGCCACCGACGTCCGCCGGCTGCCGTCGGCCACCGACATCTCCGGGATCTCCGTCGGCCGGGGCACCCGCGGTGACGAGCCCTCGCTGCTGGACGGTCTGGACACCTTCGGCGCCGACCTGCCCGACGACGACGAGGACGAGGGTTACCACCCGCCACCCCCGCCGCCGCTGCCCCGGATCTCGAAGTACGCGGTGGTCGGCGCGCTCGCGGTGGTCGTCGGGTTCGTGCTCTTCCTCTTCCCGTCGCTGATCCCGGTGGACCGCTCGGCGGTCACCCTGTTCGGGTTCACCGGCATCCTGGCCGGCTTCGTCACGCTGATCTGGCGCCTGCGCCCCGGCGACGAGAACGACGACGACCCGGACAACGGCGCCGTCGTCTGACGCCCCCGCCCGCGGACCGCATCGCGGGACGACGACGCCCCCGCTCGGGGCGTAACAATGGTGTAACTTACTGTCAGTAGGAATACCGCTGTACGTCACTTCCCCCGCTGACTGACCGGTTTTCCCTTGCTCGTGGCGGTCAGTCCTCTGCTGATCGGAATGCCCGAGATGCGACAGAGTTCCCTCGTGGTGGTGGCCAACCGCCTCCCCATCGACGACAGCCAGGCGCCCGACGGCGCATGCGAGTGGCGCCGCAGCCCCGGTGGGCTGGTCAGCGCGCTGCACCCCCTGCTCCGGCACACCCCGGCGACCTGGGTCGGCTGGGCCGGCGGCACCGGAGCGGCACCCGCCCTGCCGGACGTGGACGGCGTCCACATGCACACCGTCGCCCTCAGCCACGAGGATCTACGCGACCACTACGAGGGCTTCTCCAACGCCACCCTCTGGCCGCTCTACCACGACGCCGTCGAGCAACCCGAGCACCACCGCCGCTGGTGGGAGGCGTACCAACGGGTCAACCAGCGCTTCGCCGAGGCGGCCGCCGAGGTCGCCGAGCCCGGCGGCGTGGTCTGGGTGCAGGACTACCACCTGCAACTGGTCCCCGGGCAACTGCGCGCGCTCCGCCCCGACCTGCGCATCGGCTTCTTCCTGCACGTGCCGTTCCCACCGCCGGAGCTGTTCATGCAGCTGCCCCGCCGTGCGGAACTGCTGCGCGGCATGCTCGGCGCCGACCTGGTCGGCTTCCAGCGCGCCCAGGCGGCGCACAACTTCGCCCAACTGGTCACCCGGGTACTGGAGCTGCCGGCCACCGACCGCCGGATCGGCATCGACGACCGGGTGGTGCGCATCGGCGCGTTCCCGGTCTCCATCGACACGGCCGAGATGGCCGCCCTCGCCGCCCGCCCCGACGTGGCCGCGCGGGCCCGCCGCCTCCGCCAGGATCTCGGCGATCCCCGCCAGGTCATCCTCAGCGTGGACCGGATGGACTACACCAAGGGCATCGAGCAGCGCCTCAAGGCGTACAGCGAACTGCTCGCCAGCGGCGACGTCAAGGTCCGCGACACGGTGCTCGTGCAGGTCGCCATGCCGAGCCGGGAACGCGTCGGTCAGTACCAGATCCTGCGCGAACGGATCGAGCGCGAGGTGGGCCGGATCAACGGCGAGTTCGGCCGGGTCGGCGAACCCGCCATCCACTACCTCACTCAGCCCTTCGACCGGGCCGAGCTGGCCGCGCTCTACCGGGTCGCCGACGTGATGGCGGTGACCCCGCTGCGCGACGGGATGAACCTGGTCGCCAAGGAGTACGTCGCCGCCCGGGTGGACGACGACGGCGCGCTGCTGCTCAGCGAGTTCGCCGGCACGGCCGCCGAGCTGTCCCAGGCGTACCTGGTGAACCCGCACGACCTGGAGGGGCTCAAGCAGGCGCTGCGCACGGCGCTGCGGGCCAGCCCCGCCGACGTCACCGAGCGCATGCGGGCCATGCGCGCCCACCTGCACCAGCACGACATCCATGCCTGGGCGCGCTCCTACCTGAGCGCCCTGGACGAGCGCGGCGCCCTGGTCGGCAGCCTCGCCAACGCCGACGGCGCTGCCCTGGTGCCGCGTCCCGCGACCCGGGCCACGTCCGCCACGCAGCACACCGGCGGCTGACCGGCGCGACCACTCACCGCGCGGCCGGCTCCTTCTCCAACCAGTCCAGGATGGCGTCGATCGGCTCGGCCCAGCGCGCGTCGAGCATCAGGTCGTGCCCCATGCCGGGGAAGAGCAGCGGAGCCGACCCGTACCGGCGGGCGATCCGCGTCAACGTCGACGCCGGCACCACACGGTCGTCCGGGCTGCCCAGCACCAGGACCGGCGGCGCGCCCACGGCCGGCTCGGCCTCCGGCTCGCCCAGCAGCGCCCACTGCGCCCGCCGACCGGCCCGACCCAGCCGCGCCACGTACCGCCGGGCCTCCTCGTCGGGCAGCTCGCGGCTGAACAGCTGCGCCCGACTGAGCCGCAGCGGCCCGCCGAACACCGCCGGCAGCGTCCCGGCCGGGTTGCGGCGCACCGCCGTGGACAACATGCCCCAGCCGCCGAAGACCGGCGCCACCAGCACCGCGCCGCGGGCCGGGTAACGCGCCAGCGCATGCGCCACCACGAGCGCCCCGGCGCCGTGCCCCACCAGCACCGCCTGGCGCGGCAGGCCCGCCGCCACCTGGACCACATCATGGGCGTACGCGCGCAGCGTCGCCTCCGGCGCCGGCTCGCTGCCGCCGTGCCCGCGCAGGCTCAGCGCGTACGCCGGGAAGCCCCGCGACGCGGCGTGCCCCAACCAGTGCTCGGCGAACGCCCACGCGCCGTGCCCGAACCCGGGAACGAAGAGCAGCGGAGGCCGCCCCTCCTCCACCTCGGGAACGGCGCTGAGCACCTCACGTCGCGCCGGCCGGACCGGCCGGGACCACTCCCGGCCCCGCATGATCCGCAGCTCGGTCATTTGGCCTCCAGGTCGTGCAGGGCGCGCTGGACGGCGCGCAGGTAGTCGGCGTGCCCGACCTCGAACCAGTGCCGGCTGCTGTCCTTGACCTGCCCCGAGTAGCGCTCCCCGGCCCGGTCACGCACCCGCTGCGCGAACGCCGCCGCCCGCTCGGGCCGGTCCCGACGGGCCTGCAACAGCCGGGCGAAGAGCACCGTCTGCCAGTGCGCCAGGGTGAACATCCCGGAGTCCGGCTGCACCAGGCCGGCGACCGCAAGTGTCGGGTGCCCCGGCGTGAAGGCGTTGAGCCAGAGCGTGGGCCGGCCCGTGCCGGCGCTGTCGCCGAACACCGACGCGTCGAGGAACTCGAACCGCGGCAGGTACCCGGTGGCGAAGATGACCAGGTCGGGGTCGATCTCGCGGCCGTCGGCCAGTTCCACGGCGTACGGGCGGAAGCGGGCCAGGTCGGGCACCGGGCCGATGCCGCCGTGGCCCACGTAGTAGACGAGCTGACTGTTGGCGATCGGGTGCGTCTCGTACACCCGGTGGTCGGGCTTGGGCAGCCCGAAGCGGGTCAGGTCGCCGACGGTCAGGCGCAACGTCCAGTGGTAGAGCCACTGGCGGACCCGCAGCGGCACCCGCAGCGCCAGCAGGGCGTCGTTGACCTGGTCGGCCGGACGCCCGAGGACGTACTTCGGGGCGTACCAGTAGCCGCGGCGGGTGGAGTGCCAGCAGCGCGACGCCTGCTGGGCGGCCTCGACGGCGATGTCACAGCCGGTGTTGCCGGCGCCCACGACCAGCACCCGCTTGCCGCGCAACTGCGCCGGGTCCTTGTAGGACGACGCGTGCATGATCTCGCCGCGGAACTCCTCCAACCCCTCGTAGCGGGGCAACTTCGGCGACCAGTTGTGCCCGTTGGCGATGACCACGGCGGCGTACCGGGAGGTGCGCTCGGGCCCGTACCCGCCGGTGGAACGGGTGGTCACGTCCCAGCGGTCCCCCTCGGCGGGCTCCACCCGGATCACCTCGGTGCCGAACCAGACGTGCGACCGCAGGTCGAAGTGGTCGGCGTACCGCTCGAAGTACGCCAGGAGCTGGCTGTGGTGCGGGTAGTCCGGCCACGAGTCCGGCATCGGGAAGTCGGGGAACTGGGTGAACGGCTTCGACGACAGCAGGTGGGTGCTGGCGTACACCGGGCTGCGGTCGTGCCGCCAGTTCCAGGCGCCGCCGACGCCGGTCTCCCGTTCGTAGCAGTCCACCCCGAACCCGTGCTCGCGCAGGTTCTTGATGGCCGTCAGGCCGCTGGCCCCGGCCCCGATGACGCAGACCGTGTCGCCCCGGTCGGAGAGCGGACGGCCCTCGGGGCTCTGCGCGGACGGGGTCGCATCCGGGTCGGGCCGGCCGTGGTCGGTGGAGGTGGACACCGGGACATCTCCTTTTGTGCGGCACGGGTGCCGGTCGCCGCGAAATCCTCTCCACATCGGAGCCGGATGTCCAGCCCCGGCGCGGACCGATCGGCGGGTCCCGGCCGGTGGGGGGTCAGCCGGTGGGGGTCAGCCGGTGGTGGGCAGCAGCAGGTCGACGAGGACCGGGAAGTGGTCGCTGGCCCGGCGGGTCTGCGGGGTGTCCACCACGTCGTAGTCGACCACGCTGATCCGGGGATCGACGAAGAGCGCGTCGATGCGCCGGCGCGGGTCGGCGCACGAGTAGGTGAGCCGGTCCGCCTGGTCGGCGGCGATCGCCGCGTCGGTCAGGCCACGCGCCACCGTGGCCCACGCCTGCCCGTCCGGCCCCTCGTTCAGGTCGGCCCCGGCCACCACCGGGCTGCTCGCCGCGTCCAGCCCCCGCCGGAACTCGGCGGCCTGCGCGGGCCGCTCGGTCGGGTCGGTGGACAGGTGCGAGCCGGCGAGGGTGAACCGGGCCTCGCCGACCCGGCACTCGGCGTACGCGGCGCCGCGCAGGTGTCGACCCGGGGTCAGCGGGAAGCGCTGGCAACGGGTGTCGCGCACCTGCACCGCAGGCTGGTCAGCAACAGGTTGCCCAGGGCGGGCAGGCCCCCGGCGGCCACCACCAGACCGAAGGACTCGGCCAGGGTGGCGGACTTCTGCCGCCACCGGAACCGGCGCGGCCCCTCCTGCACGATCACCACGTCCGGCCTCGCGGCCCGGACCACCGCCGCCAGCGCGGCGGTGTCGTCGCGCTGGCTGTGGACGTTGTACGACACCACGCGCAGCGGTACGCCGGCAGCCTCGCCCATCGTCGGCCGCCTCAGATCCGGCGGGCCAGGTCGGCCGCGCCGATCACCCCGGCGCTGTTGCCCAGCTCGGCGGGGAGCACCTCGGCCACCGGCAGGCGACCCCGCTGGGCGAGCGCGTCGAGATACGAGCGGCGCGTCGGGCCGAGCAGCAGGTCGCCGGCGTCGATCACGCCGCCGCCGACGACAAGGGTCTGCGGGTCGAGGATCTGCGCCATGTCGGCGAGGCTGGTGCCCAGCCAGCGGCCGATCTGCGCGAACGCCTCGGCGGAGACCGGGTCGCCGCCCTGCGCGGCGGCGGTCACCATGTGGCCGGTGATCGCCTCGGCCTCGCCGCCGGCCAGCTCCAGCAGGGCGGTGGCCCGTTGCGGTTCCTGGCGGGCGCCGGCGCGGGCGAAGCGGACCAGGGCGCTGCCGCTGGCGTACTGCTCGATGCAGCCCAGCCGCCCGCAGCCGCACTGGTGCCCGTCCGGCACGGCCAGCATGTGGCCCAGCTCCGCGGCGACGCCGTGCGCGCCGCGCATCAGCTCGCCGCCGAGCACGATGCCGCCGCCGACGCCGGTGCCGATGGTGAACATGATCATGGAGTCGTCGGCAGCCCGGGCGGCGCCGTAGCGGAACTCGGCCCACGCGGCCACGTTGGCGTCGTTCTCCACGATCACCGGCAGGCCGACGGCGGCGCCGACGTACTCGCGCAGCGGCTCGTCACGCCAGGCCAGGTTCGGGGCGAAGAGCACTGTCGACCGGGTGGCGTCGATCCAGCCGGCCGCGCCGATTCCGACGGCCTCGATCGTCCGCCCGGCAGCCAGCTCGCCGACCAGCTCGATGATGACGTCGCGGGTCTTGCCGACGTCATCGGCGGGAGTGTCCCGTCGGCTCTGCACGAGAACCGTGCCGGTGTCATCCACGACACCGCCGGCCACCTTCGTGCCACCGACGTCGACTCCGATGGTCAGCGTCACCGCTGCCGCTCCCCTCTGCTGTGCTGTCCGGTCCGCGCGCCGACGGCGCGCCGGTCCGGATCGCGATGTCCCGCGCTCAGGCGCCGCCGCCCGGCGCGTCCGCGCCGGTGTCGTCGGACGCCCGCGACGCGGGCACCGCGGGTCGGCTGGTCGGCGCCGGTGCGGCCACCGACCCGGCGTCGTCGACGGGTGCTGCGGTGGCCGGGGCGGGTGGGCCCGCCGTCCGGGTGGCGACCGACCAGACATCCCGCTCCGGCGCCGGCTGAGAATCATGCCCGGTGCGGGTGGCATCGCGCCACACGTGCTCGTCGTCGGTCTCGGCGGAGCGGCCGGCCGGGGCGGAGGACGGGGCCTCGTCGTCGCTGCTCGGGGCGGACGCCGGCCGCGACGGCGTGGACGGCTGCGGTGCGGCCGTCGTGGGTGGCTCCGGCGGCGCGAACGCGCGGAGCAGGCTGGCCACGCCGGCCGCGAGGTCTCCGGCGCCGGTGGCGAGCCGTTCGGCGAATTCCGGACTCGGATCGCGCAACGCGGCGATGCCGCGACAGACCGGGCAGACACAACATTCGGCCGAACCGGTGGCGAACCCACCACCGCCGTGGCGGCCGCCGCCCGGAGCGGCACTGTGACCGAGGACACCGGCCAGCATCCCGCCCAGCGGGCCGAACGGGCCGCCCGCCGACCCGCCGGAGGCCAGGCGCGCCCCCGCGAGCAGGGTGGCGACCAGACGCTCCGCCTCTTCCCGGGCCGAACCCGGATCCGTTCCGCCCACAGTCGGCTCCTCTACCCTGCCGGCGGACGCGTCACTGCGCCGCACCGGGTGCTTCTACCCGGCGCTTGAGCTGCTTCAACGCCGTGTCCATGATCATCTTCTCGGCCTTGCGCCGAAACATGCCGAGCATCCCCACCGACAGTTCGACCTCAAGCGTGTACGTCACGGTGGTGCTCCCGTCCGGGTTCGCCACCAGGTCGTACGAGCCGCGCTGGCTCTTCTGCATCTTGGAGGGGCCGAGCAGGTGCCACTCGACGCGGGACAGGTCCTCGGCGTACTCGTAGGCGAGCACGTACTCGTCGGCCATCACCCCGGCGTCGATGACGAACCGCACCTGGCTCGCGTAGCCGTCCTCGTACTCCTCGATCACCTCGGCGTGGCGCACCGCCTCGGTCCACTCCGGGTAACTCGGGAAGTCACAGATGACCGCCGCCACCCGGTCCGGTGACGCGCCGATGATGATCGACTGGGTGGAGGAGTCCGCCATGGGGGGAGGCTACCCGGCGGGTACCGCCCGCACGCCGCGCCGCCCCCGCCGGGTAGGTTTCGACAGAGCCGACAGCCGTGAATGGGCAGCGGCCCGGCCAGTGCGAGCACGAAGGAGTGCAGGTGCGCGAGTTCTCCGTTCCGCCGATCGTCACCGTTGGCGACGCGGCCAACCTCACCGATCCGGTCTGGGACAACGCCGAGGCCGCACCGGACACCGTCCAGTTCGCCCGCGCCACCCGCTCGCCCGACGGCGGCGGCACCGCCTGGGCCGAGGTGACCTGCCTCCAGTTCCGCGACGAGGTGACCGCGGTGGCCCGGGGCCTGATCGCCGCCGGCGTCTCCCCCGGCGCCCGGGTCGCGCTGATGAGCCGGACCCGCTACGAGTGGACGCTGCTCGACTACGCCATCTGGACTGTCGGCGCGGTCACCGTGCCGATCTACGAGACCTCCAGCGCCGAGCAGGCCGCCTGGATCCTGGCCGACTCCGGCGCGGTCGCCGCCGTGGTGGAGACCGACGCGCACGCCGACCTGGTCGCCGGCGTCCGCGACCGCCTACCCGAGCTGACCCACCTGTGGCAGATCGACCGCGACGGGGTCGACGAGCTGGTCACCGCCGGCGCCGCCGTCGAGCTGGCCGAGGTCGAGCAGCGCCGCAAGGCCGTCCGGGCCGGCGACCTGGCGACGATCATCTACACCAGCGGCACCACCGGCCGCCCCAAGGGTTGCGTGCTCACCCACCGCAACATGTACGCCGACATCGCCAACGCGGTGCCGGTGCTGCCGAACCTGTTCAACGCCGGCGCGGCCACCCTGCTCTTCCTGCCGCTGGCGCACGCGTTCGCCCGGCTCATCCAGATCGGCGTGGTGCAGGCCCGGGCCACCCTGGCGCACTGCCCCGACACCAAGAACCTCGTCGGCGAGCTGCAGGAGTTCCGCCCCACCTTCGTGCTCTCCGTACCCCGGGTGTTCGAGAAGGTCTACAACGCGGCCAAGCAGAAGGCCGAGGCCGACGGCAAGGGCGGCGTCTTCGCCCGCGCCGAGCAGGTCGCCATCGCGTACAGCGAGGCTCTGGAGACCCCGCGCGGGCCCGGCCTGGCGCTGCGCGCCCAGCACGCGGTCTTCGACCGCCTCGTCTACCGCAAGCTGCGCGCCGCGCTCGGCGGACGGTGCCGCGACGCCATCTCCGGCGGCGCGCCGCTGGGCGCCCGGCTCGGTCACTTCTTCCGTGGCGTCGGCGTGACGGTCCTGGAGGGGTACGGGCTGACCGAGACCTCGCCCGCCGCCGCGGCGAACCTGCCCACCGGCACCCGGATCGGCACCGTCGGCCGGCCGCTGCCCGGCGTGACCGTCCGGATCGAGGACGACGGCGAGATCCTGATCTCCGGTGACCTGGTCTTCCAGGGCTACTGGCACAACGAGGCCGCGACCGCGGAGGCGCTCAGCGCCGACGGCTGGTTCCGCACCGGCGACCTGGGCCAGCTCGACGCCGACGGCTACCTGAGCATCACCGGTCGCAAGAAGGAGCTGATCGTGACCGCGGGCGGCAAGAACGTCGCCCCCGCGGTGCTGGAGGACCAGGTCCGCGCCCACCCGCTGATCAGCCAGTGCGTCGTCGTCGGGGACGCCAAGCCGTTCATCGCCGCGCTCGTCACCATCGACGAGGAGGCGTTGCCGACCTTCCTCGCGAGCGCCGGACTGCCCTCGGACACCCCGATGGAGGAGCTGCGCGAGCACGAGGGCCTGCGCGCCGAGGTCCAGTCCGCGATCGACACCGCGAACCAGGCCGTGTCGAAGGCCGAGGCGATCAAGGTCTTCCGGATCCTGCCCCGTGACTTCGCCGAGGCCACCGGTGAGCTGACCCCGTCGCTCAAGGTCAAGCGACAGGTCGTCCACAAGACGTACGCGGCGGAAATCGCCGACATCTACCGAGGCTGACTACCATCCGTCACGTGCCCGCATCCGCATCCGCCACACCACGTCCGCATCCCCTCGCCGCGGCCGCCCGCCTGGTGATGCTGGCGCTGGTCGCGATCCTGACCCTGTTCGCCACCCGTGACGTCACCCAGCTGTGGTGGATCGCGCTGCTGGCGGTCGCCGGAGCGCCGTCCCTGCTCGCCCCGCAGCACCGGCTGATCGGGCCGCTGAGCCGGGTGGCCGAGGTGGTGGTGCTGGGGCTGGCCGCGAGCCAGGTCGCCGCGGTCGCGTCGATCGGGGGCACTGTCGACGGCCTCGGCGCCTCCGCGGTGCTGCCCTACCTGGCGGTGCCGGTGACCGTCACCGCCCTGCGCCGCCGCTTCCGCGAGGGCGCGGCGCTGCTCGCGGTGACCGCCGGCACGCTGCTCCTCAGCGGCGCGTTGACCGAGGTCGACGGCGGGCCTCAGCTCGGCCAGGTGGGTTACCTCGCGGTCTGCGCGCAGTGGCTGATCCTCGCCGCGCTCGGGCTCTACGCGGCCGGCACCCTGCACCGGGTGATGGCCGTCCGCGGGGAGGGCAAGCCCCAGCCGTACGCCGAGGCGACCCGGCTGCTGACCCAGCTGCGGACGGTGGCCCGGCAACTGCCCGGGGCGACCCTGGACCCGGGCGGCATCTCCGAGCACCTGCTGGAGGAGCTGCGCACGGTGGCTCAGGCGGACCGTGGCGCGGTGCTGTCGGCAAGCGGCGGGGGCCGGCTCGTGGTGCTCGCCCAGGCCGGCGTGGACCGGGTGGACTGGGAGACGACGCTGGACGCGGACTCGGCGATCGCCGACGCCTGGGCCAGCCAGCAGGCCACGACTGCCGCCCGCTCGCAGTCGCGCTCGCACCGGGGCGGGGACGTGTCGGCGCTCATCGTCCCGCTGGTCGCCGGGGTGCGCACGGTCGGGCTGGTGGTGCTGGAGGCGGACGTCGCGCAGGCGTACCCGCCGCCGGTGGTGTCCCGGGTGACCGGGCTGACCCGGCCGGCCGCGCTGCGGCTGGAGGCGGCGCTGCTGTTCGACGAGGTCCGCTCGCTGGCCACCAACGAGGAGCGGCAGCGGCTGGCCCGGGAGATCCACGACGGGGTGGCGCAGGAGCTGGTGATGGTCGGCTACGGCATCGACAACGCCATGGCCACCGTCTTCGACGACGCCGACGAGACCGCCGAGGCCCTGCGTACGCTGCGCGGCGAGGTGACCCGGGTGATCCAGGAGCTGCGGTTGAGCCTCTTCGAGCTGCGCAGTGAGGTGGACCGGCAGGGCGGGCTGGCCGCGGCGATCGCCGAGTACGCCCGGACGGTCGGCGCCTCGGGCGGGCTGCGGGTGCACCTGTCGCTTGACGAGTCCACCGCGCGCCTGCCGGCGGCCACCGAGGCCGAGTTGCTGCGCATCGCGCAGGAGGCGGTGACCAACGCCCGCAAGCACGCCGGGGCCTCGAATCTCTGGGTCACGTGTGAGGTGGACCCCCCGTACGCCCAAATTGAAGTGTCGGATGACGGTCAGGGGATGGCTGACCAGCGCCCCGACGGACGGTACGGTCTTGCGATCATGGCCGAGAGGGCGGAACGTATCCGGGGCCGGTTGGAGATCAGGCCGCGGCAACCCAGCGGCACGACCGTGGCGGTGGTTCTCGGCACCTCGTCCCGGCGCGACAACGTGCGCGACAGCGCAGCACCAGAAGGGGAGTAACCCGAGGATGACCACAAGTCCGACACCGGCCACCCGCACCAAGGTCCTCCTTGTCGACGATCATGACCTGATTCGCAAGGGCCTGCGGCACGCCTTCGAGCGCGACCGCCAGTTCGAGGTCGTCGGCGAGGCCGCGACCGCGGCAGAGGGGGTACGCCAGGCCGGCGCCCTGCAGCCGGACGTGGTGATCATGGATCTGCGGCTGCCCGACGGCAGCGGCCTGGAGGCCACCCGCGCGCTGCGCAAGTCCAGCGCGTCGATGGGCATCGTGGTGCTGACCATGTACGCGGGCGACGACCAGCTCTTCGGTGCCCTGGAGGCCGGCGCGAGCGCCTTCGTGCCGAAGACCGCCCCGGCCGACGAGGTGGTGGCCGCCGCGCGGCACGCCGCCTCCTCGCCCAGCGCGTTCACCGCCGCCGACCTGGCCGAGGCGATGAAGCGTCGGCTCGCCCCGTCCGGCCCGCAGCTCTCCCCCCGGGAGGGGCAGGTCCTGCGGCTGCTCGCCGACGGGATGAGCGTGGCGGGCATCGCGAAGCAGCTGTTCGTGAGCGAGTCCACCGCCAAGACGCACATCTCGAAGCTCTACGAGAAGCTCGGCGCCGCCAACCGGGCACAGGCGCTGATGACCGCGCTGCGGCTCGGCCTGCTCGAGGCGCCGGACGCCCCGAAGTTCTGATCCGCGCCCGCTCGTCGAGCGGGACACCGCGACCGAAGGTCCGTGCCGGCTCCCCCCGGCGCGGACCTTCGTGTATCGACCGACGTCGGCGGGAATTCGGCGGCAGGCTATGGTCTGGCGGGTACGTCGGGGGCACAATACCCGCGCGGGCGACGACGCCCGCGTCGCGGACTCAAGGGGTTGAGCGCATGCAGCGGCCGGACTGGGCACCCGACACCATCGACATCGAGCGCCCGAGCGTCGCGCGCATGTACGACTACTACCTCGGCGGGTCGCACAACTTCGCCGCCGACCGGGCCGCCGCGCAGGCGATGGTGGCCGCCGTCCCGGAGGCGCCGCTGATGGCGCAGGCCAACCGGGCGTTCCTGCGCCGGGCGGTCCACCACCTCGCCGAGGCCGGCGTCCGACAGTTCCTGGACATCGGCTCGGGCATTCCCACCGTCGGCAACGTGCACGAGATCGCCCAGCGGATCGACCCGGAGTCGCGGGTGGTCTATGTGGACGTCGACCCGGTCGCGGTGGCGCACAGCCGGGAGATCCTGGCCGGCAACGACCGCGCGGTGGTCGTACAGGAGGACCTGCGACACCCGGAGCGGATCCTGGCCCATCCCGACGTCCGCAAGCTGCTCGACCTGAGCCAGCCGGTGGCCGTGATGATCGTGGCCGTGCTGCACTTCGTCTCCGACGACGACCGGCCGGCGGAGCTGCTGCGAGCACTGCGTGACGCGTTGGCGCCCGGCAGTTACCTGGTGCTGTCCCAGGTCAGCGACGACGGGCGCAGCGGAGACGAGCGGGCCGAGGCCGAGCGGGTCTACCGGCGCACCGACAGCCCGCTCTGGATTCGCAACCGGGCCGAGCTGACCGCGCTCTTCGACGGGTTCGAGCTGGTCGACCCCGGCGTCGTCTGGGTGCCACAGTGGCGACCGGACACCCCGGAGAGCGCGGAGGACGCCGAGCGTGCGGCCTTCATGGGCGGCGTCGGGCGACTCGGTGACTGAGTCGCCCGAGGCGGTCACCCGCCCGGGCACCTTCGCCCGCGCGTGGGCCAAGGCGGTCTCCGGCACGAGCTACCTGCCGATGACCCAGGCCCAGCTCGAGGCCCTGCTGCACCGGCTCACCGGGCAGCTCGCCGGCGCGCTGCTCGCCGAGCCGTTCGACCTGCGGACCGGGCACCGGGTCGGCGCGGAGCTGGTCGCGGCGCACATCGCGTCCGCGGAGGGGCTGGGTCGTACGGTCGAGGTCATCCAGCTCCGGCTCGTACGGGACCTGGGACTGGTGGCCGAGGACGTCGAGGACCGGATGGCGCGGCTGCTGGCCGCCGTGGCGACCGGCTACGCCCGCGCCCTGCGCGACCGGACGCTCGACGAGCAGGAGTCGATCCGCCGGGCCGCCATGATGGCCCGCACGCAGGCCGAGCGGGCGCTGCGGGCCAGCGAGGCGCGGTTCCGCCACCAGGCCACCCACGACCCGCTCACCGGGCTGCCCAACCGGACGTTGTTCACCGAACGACTCACCGCCGCGCTCAACGAGCCGGGCCGGGGCGCCCAGCGCGTCGGGGTGTGCTTCCTCGACCTGGACCGCTTCAAGGTCGTCAACGACAGCCTGGGGCACCAGGTGGGCGACCGGCTGCTGACCACTGTGGCCGAGCGGCTGCGCCAGACCCTCGGTGAGCACCTGGTGGCCCGCCTCGGCGGGGACGAGTTCGTCATCCTGGTGGAGGACGCCGCCGGCACCGACGCCGTGGTGGAGGTGGCCGAGAGCGCCCTGGCCGCGGTCCGCACACCGGCGGTGGTCGACGGGCACGAACTCCAGGTCACGGCGAGCATCGGCATCGTCGAGCGGCGGGTGGCCGGTGCCAGCCCCAGCGACCTGATGCGGGCCGCCGACAGCACCCTGCACTGGGCGAAGTCGGCCGGCGGGGCGCGCTGGGCGCTCTACGACGCCGAACGCAACCGCCGCGAACTGGCTCGTTACGCCCTCTCGGCGGCCATCCCGGCCGCGCTGGAGCGGGGCGAGTTCTACCTCGACTACCAGCCCCTCACCTCGCTGCGCGACGGCCGGCTGCTCGGCGTGGAGGCGCTGGTCCGCTGGCGCCATCCGGAGCTGGGCGTCCTGCGGCCGGACAGCTTCATCGCGCTGGCCGAGGAGACCGGCCTGATCGTGCAACTGGGCGGGTGGGTGCTGGCCGAGGCGTGCCGGGAGGCCGAGGCGTGGTCGGCGGGGGGCGTCGAGGCGCCGTTCGTCAGCGTCAACCTGGCGGTCCGGCAGGTACACCGGCCCGGCCTGGTGCAGGAGGTTCGCGCGCTGCTGCGCCAGACCGGTCTGCCGCCCGAGCGACTCCAGCTGGAGATCACCGAGAGCACGATGATGAGCAGCGCCAAGGAGCCCGTGCGCGCGCTGCGGGTGCTTGCCGATCTCGGGGTGCGCATCGCCATCGACGACTTCGGCACCGGCTACAGCAACCTGGCGTACCTGCGGGACCTGCCCGTCACCGAGCTGAAGGTGGCCGGGGAGTTCGTGGCCGGCCTGCGCTCGCCTGCGGTGGGGCGTACCGACGAGCGGATCCTCGCCTCGCTGGTGTCGCTGGCGCACGCGCTGGACCTGACGGTGACGGCCGAGGGCGTGGAGACCGCCGGGCAGGCCGAACGGCTGCGGGCGATCGGTTGCGACGCGGCCCAGGGCTGGCACTTCGGCCGGCCGGCCCCCGCCGACCGCATCCTGGCCCGCATCCGCTGAACCCCCGCACCGCCGGTAGACAGCGTCTACGCCCACCTGGTAGACACTGTCCATGAGTCCGGAGGAGACGGGCGTACGGGCCCGACTGGTGGCCGCCGGGGTGGACCTGGTGCTGCGCGAGGGCCAGTCGGCGGTGTCCCTGCGGGAGATCGCCCGTCGGGCGGGCGTCTCGCACGGCGCGCCGCGCCGCTACTTCCCCACCCACGTCGACCTGCTCTCCGCCATCGCCCGGGAGGGCTTCGCCGACCTCACCGCCCGCGTCGAGAAGACCATGGACGCGGCCGGCGAGGATCCGCGTACCCGCCTGGTCGCGCTGGCCCGGACGTACCTGGACTTCGCCGCGGCGCACCGCGGCATGTTCGAGCTGATGTTCCGCCACGACCTGCTGGCCAGCGGCCGTCTGCGGCTGCGGGAGACGAGCCTGCCGCTGTTCACCCTCCTGGTCGACCTGGTCGCCCGGGCACGCCAGCCGGCCGACAAGCCCGCCCCGGTGCTGGCCGGCGCGCTCTGGGCAAACCTGCACGGCATCGCCCAGCTCTGGGCGTGGGGCAGCCTTCCGCTGGCCACCGGCGCCACCGACGACGACACCCTGCTGCGGGCCGCGCTCGACGCGCACCTCGGCCCCGCGCCGCACTGAACCGGGAGAAGACGTGCCCCTGCTGTACGACATCGGCAAACTGACCGTCGGCACCACACTGCGGCTGGGCTGGCGGCCCCGCGTGGAAGGGCTGGAGCAGGTGCCCCGCCACGGCGGCGCGATCCTCGCCAGCAACCACCTGTCCGTCGCCGACGAGGTGTTCCTCGGCTGCCTGACGCCGCGCCACGTCACCTTCTGGGCCAAGGCCGAGTACTTCACCGGCCGGGGCCCGGGTGGCTGGCTCAGCCGGCAGATCGTCGCCGGCATGGGCGCCATCCGGGTCGAGCGTGCCGGTGGCCGGGCGGCCCTCACGGCCCTCGACGCGGCAGTGCCGGTGCTGCGCGCCGGCGGTCTCGTCGCCATCTACCCGGAGGGCACCCGCTCCCCGGACGGGCGGCTCTACCGGGGTCGGGTCGGCATGACCCGCCTCGCCCGCGACGCCGAGGTGCCGATCATCCCGGTCGGTGTGCTCGGCACCGCCGAGGTCCTGCCGGTCGACGCGCGGCTGCCCCGCCGACACCCGGTCACCCTGCGGTTCGGGCCGCCGATCACCGTCGCCGGGCGCATCACCGGCCCCCGCGACATCCGGACGATCACCGATGAGGTGATGGCCGCGATCCAACGGCTCACCGACCAGGAGTACGTGCCCCGCCACGCCCCGCCACGGCCGGCCCGCACCTGAGCACGGGCTGCGGTCAGCCGGCGAGCAGAGCCGCCATCCGCTGCGCCTGCGCCTCCCAGCGCCACTCCCGCTCCACCCACGCCCGGCCGGCCGCGCCCAGTTGGCGGGCCAGATCCCGGTCGGCGAGCAGGCGGGCGACCCGGTCGGCGAGCTGGGCGACGTCCCGGCCGCGGACCACGTACCCCGTCTCTCCCTCACGGACCGCGTCCGGGGCGCCGCCGGAGTCCCCGGCCACCACCGGCAGACCGGTCGCGGACGCCTCCAGGTAGACGATGCCCAACCCCTCCACGTCCAGGCCGCGGTTGCGGGTGCGGCAGGGCATCGCGTAGACGTCGCCGGCCGCGTAGTGCGCCGGCAGCTCGGCCGCCGGCACCGAACCGGTGAACACCACGTCCTGCTCGACGCCCGCCTGCCGGGCCAGCTTCTCCAGGGTCGCCCGGTACGGCCCGCCGCCGACGATCAGCAGCGCCGCGTCGGGCACCCGGCGGCGGATCTCCGGCAGCGCGCGGATCAGCATGTCCTGACCCTTGCGCGGCACCAGCCGGGACACGCAGACCACCACCGGTCGGTCGGTCAGCCCCAACCGGGCCCGGACCGGCTCACCGTCCACCGTCGGGTGGTAGGTGTCCACGTCCACCCCGGGCGCGAGCCGGCGCAGGTCGGTCAGCCCGTCGAGCACGCGGGCCAGCCGGACGCGGGTGTACTCCCCGAGGTAGGTGGTCACGTCGACACCCCGACCGATGCGCCGCAGCGCCGGCCGGGCGGCCGGCAGCGCCGCCCAGCCGACCTCGTGGCCGTGGGTCTGCGCCACCACCCGGCGGATGCCCGCCCGTCGGCGCAGGCCCGCGGCGAGCAACCCCAGCGGGGCCGCCGCGCCGAACCACACCGTGTCGCAGTCGTACGCGCGGGCCAGGCGGGCCGCCCGGCGGGCGATCAGCGGGGTGGGCAGCAGCACGCGGGTGCGCTCACGGATCACCTCGAACGGCTGGTCGGCGTCGAACTTCGCGGCGCCCCGCCAGCTCGACGCGTACACGACCACCGACCCGGCCGGCTGACGCACGGCGAGGTTGTGCACGAAGGACTGGATGCCTCCCGGGCGGGGCGGGAAGTCGTTGGTGATCAGCAGCGTGCGGTTCATCGGGCGGTCTCCCGGGCGTACGCGCGGGCGGCGGCCATCCGCTCCACGGTGGACGGATGCGAGGCCGAGTAGAGGTATTCCCAGCGCGGCGGATCAGGGTCGCCGAGGTTTACCGAGCCGAGGCGGCGCTGCATCGACTCGAAGGCCACCGGGTCGCCGGTGAGCGCGAGCGCGTGCGCGTCGGCGCGCGCCTCCACCCGCCGCGACAGCAACGCCTGCACCGGCGTGGTGACCAGGCCCGCCACCGTGACCAGGGCGATCAGCAGCGGAAACGCACGTGGATGGGCCACCGAGTCGACGCCTGCCAACCGCAGCAGCAGCCCCCACGAGCCGAGCAGGTAGAGCGCCACCACGGCGGCGGCGGCACCCAGCGCCCCGGTCAGCGTGCCCACCGTCACGTCGGAGTCCTTCGCGTGGCCCAGCTCGTGCGCCACCACCGCGGTCACCTCGGCCGGGGTGGCCTCGCTCAGCAGCGTGTCGTAGACGACCACCCGGCGGGTCGGCCCGAGGCCGGAGACGTACGCGTTGACCGCCCTGGTGCGCCGCGAGGCGTCGGCGACCAGCACGTCGCGCACCGGCACCCCGTCGCGGGCGGCCATGCTCATCAGCTCGGTGCGCAGCGCGCCCTGCTCCATGGGGGTGAACTTGTTGAACACCGGCTCCACCAGCACCGGCAGCACGAACGAGAGCAGCACCACCAGCAGGGCCGCGCCCGCCGCGCCGAACGCCCACCACCAGCGCGGCGCGAGCCGGATGACCGTGTAGAAGCCGAACAGCGCCACCGCGCCGATCACGGCGCTCACCGCGTACGACTTGAGCAGGTCCACGGCCCAGCCGTTCCACCCGTTGGTGCTCAACCCGTAGCGGGTCAGCACGCTCTGCCGCCAGGCGGCGAACGGGAGGGTGAGCAGGTCGGCGACGAGCACCACGGCGAGCCCACCGAGCACCGCCTGCGCGATCCAGTGCCCACCGAACGGCCGGCCCACCAGCTCGACGAGGCGGCTGCCCAGCGGGGTGAGGCCCAGCGCGACGGCGATCAACAGCCCGACGGCGAGCGCGGCGTAGCTCCCGGGGCGCAGCGCGGCACGGAACTCGCGCCCCTTGGCCACCTGCTCCGCCGGGAGATCACGTAGCGCGGCGAGCTGGTCGGCGCGGGGCGCCGGCGGCCGGTGCCAGGGAATGAACAACGCGGCGGTCACCAGCAGGGCCACCGTCAGCCCGGCCAGCGTCAGCAGCGCCCAACCGCGCGGAGTCACCGCGGCACCGCCGCGCGCGTCACGCGCTGGGCCCGCGCAGCACCGACGAGCCCGCCGTACTCGCGTCGTACCCCGCTCATCCGCCGCTCCTCCCGCCGTGACCGCCCATCCTATGGCCCGCGAAAAGCCCGCTTCGCCCGCGGTGTCGCGCTCCGCCGCGCGGCCGGCGGCCGCGAGGGAACTCAGGCCAGCCGGCGTGCGGCGACGTCGGGCCGCGCGGCGGACCGGCGTGTGCGGGGACGTCGGGCCGGCGGACCCGGCGTGCGCGGCGACGTCGGGCCGGCGGACCCGGCGTGCGCGGCGACGTCGGGCCGGGCGGCAGACCGGGCGTGCGGGAAGTCAGGCCACCCGGCGGACCCGGCGTGCGGCGACGTCGGGCCGCGCGGGCGCGGCCAGCACCTCGACGTCGAAGCCGGCCCGGGCGAACACCTCGATCGCCTCGACCTCGGCGGCGACCAGCCCGGCCGCCGGGGACGTCTCGTCGAACAGGGCGGTCAGCGGACAGCCGGAACAGCCGTCGGCCCGCTTCACGCACCCGTCGCAGTCGATGAGCATCGCGCCTCCTGATCGCTCGCGATGCGCGGTCGACGCCCTGTCGTCGTCGCCCGAGCACCGTCGGTCACATCGACGCTATCCACCGGGTACGACAGAACCGCCCGCACCGCCCCGTTGAGGGCTAGATCGACTCCAGATCAGCGAAATCGGGGTATCCCGACCGGCCGGACGCCCCGACATCGGCAATCCCGTGACGAGCCAATCGCCGGTCAACTGCCGGTCAAGCGCCTGTTCCGTCCATGGTGGCCACTGCGATCGTGATGCTACGGCCGAGCGGAACCGGCCGAACCCCAGGTCGACCCACGGAGGACTCGACATGCGCGGACCATCCTCGACCACACGATCCCGCCTCTCGGCCGTCGCGCTCCTCGCGGGCGCCGCGACGGTCGCGAGCGGGCTCGTCGCCACGCCGGCGCAGGCCACCTCGGCATTCGGCTGCAACTACCCCCGCGTCTGCTTCTGGGTGTCCGGGAGCCCGTACGACGACGCCCCGCCGACCGCGTCGTTCCAGGACAACTACTACCAGACCCTCGGCTCCCGCAGCCGGGGCGCCGACTGGGTCTACAACACCCGCAACGACGACGGCGCGAAGATCTTCTACTCCAACGGCGACTGGGTCTGCGTCGCGCCGGGCGAACTCGCCTACCTCGAGCCGTACGGCTACGCGGTCGCCCTCGACATCATGGACTCCCCCTACTGCTCCTACTGACCCGCCCACCGGAGGTTGAAGACATGAATCCACGACGTCTCCTGGCCGCGTGCGCCGTCACCGTGACCGCAGCGGTCGGCCTCGTCGCCACCCCCGCGTTCGCCGGCGGCACCTTCCAGACCAAGACCGACCTGAACCTGCGCTACTGCCAGTGGCTGAACAACTCGCAGTGCTCGGTCATCCTCACGATCCCGAAGGGCCAGTCGGTCTACCTGAACTGCTGGGCGCCCGGATCGTCGGTCAACGGCGACACCGTCTGGTACAACGCCTTCTACGGCAACGCGAGCGGCATGCTCGCCGGCGACTACATGAACACGGGCCACGACCCGAACCCCGCCGTCTACCGCTGCGTCTAGCGACATCCACTCCAGATCGGCGATGTCGGGGTGTTCCGACTGTCCGGACACCCCGACATCGCCGACCTCGTCTCGATCGCCGGGCCAGGACGGGCTACGGCCCGTCCGTTGCGAAGTCCTCCTACCGTGGGCCGTGACCATCGGAGGTAGGCATGACAGTCGGGGGTCAGGTAGGTGGCTGACGAGGATGACGGCCCTCCGTCGGACCATTCGCACGGCGTGGTGCCGCCGCGCAGCCGAACCGGATCGACGAAACGACACGTCATTGTGGTGGCGGTGATCACCTGCGTTCTCGCCGTGGTGATCGGGCTGATCGCGACGTTGGCGCGCGGTGACACCGACGGAACCGTCTCGGGCAAGGACCTGGTCTCCACGTCGGCCTGCAACCGCAAGGGCCAGATGTGCCGCCTGCAAACCTGCTACCAGGTCACCTACGTGACCAGCAGCGGCCGGAGCAGGAAGTCCTGCGTCCAGAAGCCTCGCTACGACCGCATTCGCGTCGGCGACCGCTTCTCGGAATAGCGCCGGGTGCGGCGACCCCGGCCCTGCCCTCAGGAGCGGGCGAGGCGGCGCAGCAGCGAGTCGGCGCCCAGCGGGTACGCCCCGTGCCGGCGTACGCCGTCGGCGACCTCACGGTCGGACGAGATCACGACGACCGGCCGGCCCGCCGGCTCGGCGCGGACCAGACGGCGGATCAGCTCGTCGGCGGTCTCGCCCTTGCGGGAGAAGAGCACCCGGACGCCGCGGGGCGCCGGGGGCAGCCCGTGCATCCGTTCGGCGCCGTCGAACACGACTGTGACCTCGTCACCGGTCTGCGCGGCGATCCCGCCCAGCCCGGTGATGAGGCGCTTGCGCTGCTGTTCCAGCGACATCTCGCCGAAGCCGCGCTTGGTGACGTTGTAGCCGTCCACCACGAGGTGCGCCCGGGGCAGGGCGAGCAGCTGGTCCAACCGGGCCGGGTCGTCGGTGTCGCGGGCACGGGCGGCCGGGCCGGCCGGGGCGGTGCCCGGCTGCTCGGCGAACGCGTCGGCGACGAAGTCGGCGGGGAGCTTGTCCACCGGGTCGAGCGCCAGCTCCCGGCGCAGCCCGACGGCGGCCTGGCCGATGGTCTCCAGCAGCAGCCAGAGGCGGGCGTCGTCGACCGAACGCGCCTCTTTGGCGCTGGCCCGGGCCACCCCGGCGGCGGCCTCCGCCTCGGCTAGCCGGGCGCGGGCGCGGCGCAGTTCGGCGTCCACGTCGGCGCTGGCACGTGCGGCCCGGCCGCGTTCGGTGGCCAGGAGTTCGGTGGCTTTGCGTTCACGGGTCTGCGTCTCGCGCAGGGTACGGGCCAGTTGGCGGGACTCCTCGCGGAGCTGGCCCAACTCCTCGCGGACCCGCGCCAGCTCGTCGCGGAGCTTCTCGGCCTCGACCCGGGCCACCGCCCGGTCGTGCTCGGCGCGGGTGGCCCGCTGCTCGGCCTCGCGGACCAGCTCGGCGACGACAGCGCTGTCCGCCTCGGCGCGGACCGCGGCGCCGCTGGCGTCGATCAGCTCCCGCCAGCCGCGGGGTCGGGCCAGGTAGGCCAGTGCGGCCACCTCGACGGGGTCGGCGGCGGCCGGCGCGGTGCCCTCGACCACTGCCGCGCCGAGGTCGCCGGCGTCGGCAAGCACCCGGGCGGTGACCCGCTGCCGGAACAGCGGGTCGGCGGTGAGCTGGGCGGCGATGGCCGGGGCGCCGAGCCGGGCCCGGCGGTTGGGGGCGAACTTGGCCACCCGGCGCAGCGGCACGGGCACCTCGTCGGCGGGCAGGGTGGGCAGCACGGTGGCGGTCAGCGCCACGATCCGCTGCCGGACCGGCTCGGGCAGCGTCGGCTCCGGCTCGACCGCCGGATCGCCACCGGAATCGGCAGGTGTGTCGCTGTTGTCCAGGTCGCCCACGGCACCGTCGACCGCGACCGGATCCTCCTGCGGGAGGTGGTCGTCGTGCGGCTCGGTGAGGGGCATGTGGCAAGTCTCCCACCGCGACCGGGCCCACCGCCCGGTGAGTGAGCCGATCTCTCATCCTAGCCCCATGGTGACTGCTGGGACGCCTGCGACGGGAGTGTCGGACCGGGGCGCTAGCGTGCCGCCGATGGCACAGGCGGAGTACGTCCAGGAGTCACTGGCCGGTCTCGACCCGGCGGTGGGCGGGGTGGACCCGGCCCTGCCGCTGTACGCGACGACGTTCGTGGTGGTCGACCTGGAGACCACCGGCGGGGCGCCCGACGGCGGCGGCATCACCGAGATCGGCGCGGTCAAGGTGCGCGGCGGCGAGCAACTGGGTGAGCTGGCCACCCTGGTCAACCCGGGGCAGCCGATTCCGCCGTTCATCACCGTGCTGACCGGGATCACCCAGGCGATGCTGGTGCCGGCGCCGCCGATCGAGCAGGTGCTGCCCAGCTTCCTGGAGTTCATCGCCGACGCGGTGCTGGTCGCCCACAACGCCCCGTACGACGTGGGGTTCCTCAAGGCCGCCTGCGCGAAGCACGGCCACCGCTGGCCCAATCCGCGCGTGCTGGACACGGCGGCGCTGGCCCGTCGGGTGCTGACCCGCGACGAGGTGCCCAACCGCAAGCTGGGCACCCTCGCGGCCTACTTCCGCACCGCCACGCAGCCCACCCACCGGGCGCTCGACGACGCGAAGGCCACCGTCGACGTGCTGCACGGACTGATCGGCCGGCTCGGTGGGCACCGGGTGGACACCGTCGGCGACGCCATAGAGTTCGCCCGCGCGGTCACCCCCACGCAGCGCCGCAAGCGGCACCTGGCCGAGGGGCTGCCCAAGGTCCCCGGCGTCTACATCTTCCGAGCCGCGGACGAACGGCCGCTCTACGTGGGCACCTCCGTCGACATCGCCACCCGGGTGCGCAGCTACTTCACCGCCGGCGAGAAGCGCGCCCGGATCTCCGAGATGCTGGCCGCCGCCGAGCGGGTCGAGGCCGTGGAGTGCGCCCACTCGCTGGAGGCGGAGATCCGCGAGCTGCGCCTGATCGCCGCGCACGCGCCTCCGTACAACCGGCGCTCGAAATACCCGGAGCGGATGGTCTGGCTCAAGCTGACCGACGGTCCGTACCCTCGGCTGTCGATCGTCCGGGACCTCTCCCCCACGGACACCGCCTACCTCGGGCCGTTCACCTCGCGGCGGGCCGCCGAGCTCGCCGCCGCCGGCTTCCACGACGCGGTGCCGCTGCGCCAGTGCACGCACCGGCTCTCGCTGCGCACCGTCACGCCGGCCTGCGCGCTTGCCGAGCTGGGTCGCTGCCCGGCGCCCTGCGAGCACAAGATCACCCCCGAGGAGTACGACGACAGAGCGGCCGGGCCCTTCCGCACCGCCACCGCCAGCGACCCGCAGCCCGTGGTGGACGCGCTGCTGGCCCGGATCGACGCGCTCGCGGCCGACCAGCGCTACGAGGAGGCCGCCGTGGTGCGGTCCCGGCTGGCCGCGGTGCTGCGCGCCACCGTGCGGATGCAGCGGCTGGCGGCGCTCACGTCGATCGTGGAGCTGGCCGCCGCCCGACCGGCCGCCCGGGGCGGCTGGGAGCTGGCCCTGGTCCGGCACGGTCGGCTGGCCGGTGCCGGGGTGTCCCCGCCCGGCGTCCACCCGCGACCCACCCTGAACGCCATCCGCGCCACCGCCGAGACGGTGTCGGGCGGGCACGGTCCGGTGCCGTCGGCCACGGCGGAGGAATCCGAGCGCATCCTGTCCTGGTTGGAACGGCCGGAGACCCGGCTGGTCGAGATGTCGTCCGGTTGGTCCTCGCCGGCGGGCGGGGCGGGCCGCTTCCGTGACCTGCTGGCGAAGGCCGAGAGCGGCGCGTCGCACCAACTCTCGACCGAACGCTCATGACCAACTGACCGATCGGACTACGTCGACTCCCTTAGGCTGTTAGAGAAGTGCAGTCCTGCCCGTTTCGTGGGCCTGCTCCCGATCGTCCGGTCCGGCGGTCGCGGAGCCGGGGTGAGGAGGTGTCCCTCGTGGACGTCGACGCCGGACACGGCGCCGCCCTGGGGGGCGCCCTGCCGACCCAGTCGGGTGAGCTGCCCCTGACCCGCCGACTGCGGTCGTTGCTCTCCTGGCCGACCACCGACTCCGACCCGGTCACCCACCTGGTCCGCACCCATCGGGGCATCCACGCCGGCACCGACCCCGCCGTGCTGCGCCGGGCGTACACGATCGCGGAGAACATGCACCGCGGTCAGTTCCGCAAGAGCGGCGAACCGTACATCACCCACCCCCTCGCGGTGGCGCAGATCTGCGCCGAGCTGGGCATGGACACCACGACCCTGGTGGCGGCGCTGCTGCACGACACCGTCGAGGACACCCGCTACACGCTCCAGGCGCTGTCGGAGGACTTCGGCGGCGAGGTGGCCCACCTGGTCGACGGGGTGACGAAGTTCGACAAGGCGTTCTACGGCAAGGCCGCCGAGGCGGAGACGGTCCGCAAGATGATCGTCGCGGCCGCCAAGGACGTCCGGGTGCTGATCATCAAGCTGGCCGACCGGCTGCACAACATGCGCACCCTCGGTGTGCGCTCCGCCGCGTCGCGGGAACGGATCGCCCGCAAGACCCAGGAGGTGCTGGTCCCGCTCTGCGACCGGCTGGGCATCCAGACCCTCAAGCGCGAGCTGGACGACGTGGTGCTGCTGCACCTGGAGCCCGACGAGCACGCCCGGCTGGCCCGGCACGTGCACGACCGGCCCGGCTGGGACTCGTACCTCGACTCGGTGGTGGCACAGGCCCGGGTGGCGCTGCGCCGCAGCCGGGTCGACGCCATGGTGGGCCCGCGTCCCCGGCACCTCTACTCGATCTGGAAGGACACCATCGCCGGCGGCCACACCGCCCCGTACGACCTGCCCCGCATCTCGGTGGTGGTCGACGGCCCGGCCACCGACTGTTACGCCGCGCTGGGCGCGATCCACGGCACGTGGCGGCCCGTCCCGGGCCGTTTCAAGGACTTCATCGCCTCACCGAAGAACAACCTCTACCGCTCGCTGCACACGAGCATCTGCGGCCCACAGGACCGCACGGTGGAGGTGCTGATCCGCACGGAGGAGATGCACCGTTCGGCCGAGTACGGCATCGCGGCCGACTTCCGCTTCCCGCGCTCGGGCAGCAGCAGCGCGGCGGCCCGGGCGGAGCAGTTGGACTGGCTGCGCCGCGTGCTCGACTGGGAGCCGGACGCCGCCGACCCGGCGCAGTTCTACGAGTCGCTGCGCTGCGACCTCGCCGAGGGCCAGATCCAGGTCTTCGCCGACGGGCGTCAGGTCGTGCTGCCGGCCGGTGCCACACCTGTGGACCTGGCGTACGAGCTGGGCAGCCAGCGGGGCGACCACTGTCTCGCCGCCCGGATCAACGGCCGGCTGGCACCGCTGAGCTCGGAGCTGGACGAGGGCGACGTGGTGGAGATCTTCACCGAGAACGACGGCGACAACGGCTTCGAGGCCGGTGTGGCGCCGCGCGGCCCGCGCAAGGAGTGGCTGGGCTTCGTCAAGTCGCCGCACGCGCAGATGCAGATCAACAGGTGGTTCGCCGAGCACACCGAGCCGGGCATCACGATCAGCGACAAGGTCCGCCTCGGCCGGGCCACCATCGGGCTCGCCCTGCGCCAGCACAACCGCGGCCTCGCCAGCGACCTGCCGCTGCTGCGGCTCTCCGAGGAACTGGGCTATCCCGACCTGGAGACCCTGCTCGTCGCGGTCTTCGACCGGGTGATCGAACCGGACACCGTGGTACGCCAGCTCATCGACCTGGTCGACCATCGACAGTGACCGGCCGGCCCCCAGCGCGTCCGAGGGACATTCGTGACCACTAACCTGGGGTCATGATCCCCCGTTCCCGCGCCACCGGTCGGGCCATCTTCTACCAGGCGTTCTACCGGCTACCGCTGCCGGTGCGCCGTCGCCTGGTCAAGCTGGCCGTGCCCAAGTACATCGTCGGGGCGGTCACGCTGGTCCGGGACACCGAGGCGACGGGTGCGGGCCGGCTGCTGATGCTGCGCCAGCCACCCGGCAAGGGCTGGTCGCTGCCCGCCGGCCTGCTCAACCGGGCCGAACCACCGGTCGTGGGCGCGGCCCGCGAGCTGTTCGAGGAGTCCGGCATCCGGCTACCGCCGTCCCGGCTGCGCCCGGCGGCGCCCAACGCGATCGTGCACGCCAAGGGCTGGGTCGACATGGTCTTCGAGACGGAGGTGCCGGCGTCCCGCACCGAGCTGGCGGTCGACGGCGCGGAGGTCTTCGAGGCCGCCTGGCATCCGCTGGACGACCTGCCCAAGCTGACCTGGCCGACGGCCCGCCTGCTCGCCTACTACGACATCGGGCCGCTGGCCGGGCAGTTCCCGCCTCTGATCCCCGACGACCTGCCATGACCGCTCGGGCTTCCGTGCCGGACGAGTTGTGCGCGGTGGTGCTCGCCGCGGGTGAGGGCACCAGGCTGCGCCCGCTCACCGCACGGGTGCCCAAGGCGCTCTGCCCGGTCGGCAACGTGGCACTGCTGGACCGGGCGCTGGCCCGCCTGACCGGCCTCGGCCTGAGCGGTCCGGCACGCGTCGCGGTGAACGCCTGCTACCTCGCCGACCAGGTGGTCGTACACGTCGACGATCGCGCCCACCTGTCGGTGGAGCCCGGCGACCCGCTCGGCACCGCCGGTGGGGTGGCCAACCTGCGAGACTGGATCGACGGCCGGCCGGTGCTGGTCGGCAACGCCGACGCGTACCTGGCCGACGCCGCCACTCCCCCGGGCCCCGACGTGGCCGCGCTGCTGGACGGCTGGGACGGCACCTCGGTACGCCTGCTCGGGCAGCCCGCCGCCGACCCGACGGCGCCCGGCACCTTCGCCGGGCACTGCTTCACCGGGTTCTCGCTGCTGCCGTGGCGGCTGGTCCGCGACCTGCCGCTGGTCTTCTCCGACCTGGTACGCGCCGTGTGGCGGCCGGCCGAGGCGGCCGGCGCGCTGGAGGTGGTCCCCTACCCGGGCACCTTCTACGACACCGGCACCCCCGCCGACTACCTGGCGGCCAACCTGCACGCCGCCGCCGGCGGTGCTCTCGTCGACCCGTCCGCGACGGTGACCGGGCGCTGCGTGGAGTCGGTGGTCGGCGCGGGCGCACGGGTGGACGGCGAGGTGCGCCGCACGGTGGTGTGGCCGGGCGCGCTCGTGCGCGACGGCGAACGGCTGCACGACGTGATCCGGTTCGGCGACGACTGCACGGTCCAGGCCGCGGCACACGGCTGAGCCCGACGCAGAGCCACGCGCCGCACCGGGGTCAGGTCGACGAACCCGACCCGACGGGGTACGCCCTCTCCCGGTCCAGCCGGAGACATCTAGCATGGGCGACGACGCCGACGAACGGAGAATTGCCCCGTGATCACCGCGATCGTGCTGATCGACTGCGCCACCGACGCGATTCCCGAGGTGGCGGAGACCCTGGCCAATGTCACAGGCGTCAGCGAGGTCTACTCGGTGGCCGGGCACGTCGACCTCATCGCCATCGTCCGGGTCCGCGAGTTCGACCAGATCGCCCAGGTCATCGCGGGCAGCATCTCCAAGGTGCCGGGTGTGCTGAACACGGAGTCGCACATCGCGTTCCGGGCGTACTCCCAGCTCGACCTTGAGGAGACGTTCGCGATCGGCCTCGCCGACGCCGACTGACCCGCCAGGCCGCGTGGACGGCCGGTGCCGGACGCGGCGCGGCCGGCCCACCCGTGCGGGTGGACCGGCCGTCTGCCTGCCGCTAGGTCAGCTCTCGCTGGGAGCGGGCCGCTCGGTGGTGCCGAGGCCCGGTTCCGGGGACTCGGTGATGCCACCACTCGGAGCGGGCGACTCGGTGACGCCACCCGGAGCCGGCGACGAGGTACCCGGGCTGGGCGTACCGCTGGCGCTGGTCTGCGGGACCGGGATGCCCAGCTGGTTGGCGAGCTGGACCAGCTCGTCGTAGTGCGCCTGCAGCGTCGGCAGGGCGGTCTGGGCCAACTGGACCACCGACTGCTCGGAGCCCTGCGAGATCTCCGTCTGGGTGGCCTGGATGGCCTGGACGTGACCGGCCAGCTCACTGGTCACCCAGAGCCTGTCGAACTCCGCGCCGCTAACGTTGTTCAGCTTGTCGATGACCGCCTGCTGATCGGTCGTGGGCTCGTTGGGCAGTTCGACGTTGAGCTGGGACGCAGTCTGCTGCACCGTCTGGTCCAGCTGGGTGTGGTCGGTCTTGAACATCGCGCCCAGGTCCTTGACCCCCTGGTTCTGGCCCTTCTGCTGAGCCAGGTCACCGGCGGTGATCTCGAACAGGTTCACCTGGTGCACCGCCTGCAGATACTGGGTGTCCTGCGTCGACGGCTGTGCCGCGGCCTGCGCGGCCACGGCCGGCGCGACACCTACCAGCACCAGTGCGGCCAACAGGCCGAGGCGTTTGAGACCCAACATGCTTCCCCCCCTTGAGACGTTGGACCGCACGGATACCCGGCTCACGGGGGTTATTCCTGCGATCGCCCGGCGCGCGGGGTGCACCGGTCCCGCCGTGGCCGTCCGGCTCCTGCTCGGATGGGCGACGGCACGCCGACAACGACGTGGCGCCCGCCGGAAGTCCGGCGGGCGCCACGTTCGGTGCAGTCGGGGTCAGTGGCGGCTCTCGCCGCTGCCGATCTCCGCGCGCTCGGGCCGGGGCTCGACCGGCGGGTGACCCGGCGAGACCGGCGCCTCGACCGGCTTCTCGATCGGGTAGAAGAAGCCCCGGACCGCCGGGCCGAGAGCCCCGAGCCGGTTCATCTTCTTCGGCACCACCCAGCCGACGTAGTCCAACTCACCGTGGCCGTCCGCGTGCCCGTTCGCCGCGCTGAGCGGCTGGTGCACCTCGACGAACCGGCCGTCCGGCAGGCGCCGGATGATGCCGGTCTCCACGCCGTGCGCGAGCACCTCCCGGTCGTGCTGCTGCAGACCCAGGCAGAGCCGGTAGGTGACGTAGTACGCCAGCGGCGGGACCACGAGCAGGCCGACGCGGCCCGCCCAGGTCATCGCGTTCAGGCTGATCTGGAACTTGTCGGCGATCACGTCGTTGCCGCCCGACAGGGTCAGCACCACGTAGAAGGAGACCGCCATGGCGCCGACGGCCGTACGGGCCGGAACGTCGCGGGGCCGCTGGAGCAGGTTGTGGCTCTTGCGGTCCTTGAGGTGCCGGGCCTCCAGGAACGGGTACATCGTCGACAGGCCGACCAGGATGCCGGGCAGCACGACAGTCGGCCAGAACAGCGGCGGGATGACGTACCCGTCGCCGATCGGGATGTTGAGCTCCCAGGCCGGCATGAGTCGGGTCGAGCCGTCGAGGAACATGACGTACCAGTCGGGCTGGCTGGCGGCCGAGACCACCCACGCCTCGTACGGGCCGAACAGCCAGATCGGGTTGATCTGGAACAGACCGCCCAGCAGCGCGATGACGCCGAAGACGACCATGAAGAAGCCGCCCTGCTTCAGCGCGTAGCGGGGGAACATCCGCTCGCCGACCACGTTGCCGTTGGTCCGGCCGGGGCCGGGCCACTGGGTGTGCTTCTGCTTGAAGACCAGGCCCAGGTGGGCGCTGATCAGCGCGAGCAGCAGACCCGGGATCAGCAGGACGTGAGCGATGAAGAACCGGCTGATGATGATCGTGCCGGGGAACTCGCCACCGAAGATCGACGACGTGAGCCAGGAGCCGATCACCGGGATGGACAGCATGATCGCCGAGGCGATCCGCAGGCCGGTGCCGGACAGGCCGTCGTCCGGCAGCGAGTAGCCGGTGAAGCCGGCCAGGAAGCCGACCCAGAACAGCAGCGAGCCGATGATCCAGTTGGTCTCGCGCGGCTTGCGGAACGCGCCGGTGAAGAACACCCGCAGCATGTGCACGACGATCGCGGCCATGAACAGCAGCGCCGCCCAGTGGTGCATCTGCCGCATCACCAGGCCGCCGCGGACGTCGAACGACAGGTCCAGGCTGGAGGCGTACGCGGCGGACATCGGCGTGCCCTGCAACGGCGCGTAGCTGCCGTCGTAGACCACCTCGGTCATCGCCGGCTCGTAGAAGAAGGTGAGGAACACACCGGTCAGGAGCAGCACGATGAACGAGAACAGCGCGATCTCGCCCAGCAGGAACGACCAGTGGTCCGGGAAGACCTTGTTCAGCAGCCGACGGAGCGGGGTCGCCACCTGGAAGCGGTCGTCCACCCCCACTGCGGCCTTGCCCGGCGTGGCCGCCAGGTCAAACTTTCGACGCTTCATGGCCGCTCCCAGAAGTCAGGCCCGATGGTCTCGGTGTAGTCGGACTTCGCCACGAAGAAGCCCTCGGAGTCCACCTCGATCGGCAGCTGCGGCAGCCGCCGGCTGGCGGGGCCGAAGACGGGCCGGGCGTTGTCGGTGATCAGGAACTGGGACTGGTGGCACGGGCAGAGCAGCCGGTTGGTCTGCTGCTCGAACAGGCTCGCGGGGCAGCCGGCGTGCGTGCAGATCTTGGAGAACGCCGCGTAGTTGCCCCACATGAAGTCGCCGTGGCCGATCCGCTCGTTGGCCCGGCGTGACTCCTGGGCGTCCGAGTCACGCAGGTGGATCAGCAGCGTCGGCGAGTCGGCGTGCCTGTTGCTCACACCGTGCTCGATGCCCGGGAAGACCGTCAGCTGGCCGCCGGTGCTGATGTCCGCCGGGCGCACCGGACGGCCGTCCTCGCGGACGAGGCGGATCCGCTGGCCGCCCTCGGCGGTGGCGAACCCGGTGGTGAACATCTGGTTGTTCTTGTGCGGCTGCGAGATCAGACCGCCGACCAGCGGCGCCGCCGCGACCGCGGCGACCGGCGCGAGGCCGGCCAGCAGCGAGATGCCGAGCAGCGGACGACGCTTCACACCCAGCTCGTCGGCCATGTAGAGCATGGTCTGGCCGGTGATGGTGCGACCGTCGGCGTCCACCGCGCCCTCGTGCCGGTCCTGGATCGAGACCTCCTTGGGCAGCAACTTCTTGCCCCAGGTCAGGATGCCGAAGCCGACGGCGAGCAGCGCGATGCCGAGGGTGGCGCCCAGCAGCGGGGTGTAGAACTTGTCGCCGCCGCGGCCCGGCGCGTACTGCCACGGCCACCAGATGTAGATGGCCAGGAACGCGGTCGCCGCCAGGCCGGTGATCAGGAAGAAGCCGGCCACCACCCGGGTCAGCCGACGCTCGGCCTTCGTGCCGGGCAGCACCTGGGGCTCGTAGTGCACGATCTCGATGTCGTCACGACGCGCGCCCTCACGGACGATGTCGAACCGGGTCAGCCCGGGGTCGTTCACGTCGAGCGGCTCCCGGCCCTGCGGGGCCTGGTGCTCGGTGTGCGTGCTCATGCCGTCACCTCGCTACGGGTGGCGCCGAGCGGCACCACGGCACTGAATCTGACGATCCGCTCGGTCACGACTTACCCGCAATCCACAGGCTAGCGAACACGAGCGCCACAATGCCAACCAGGAAGATCGCCAGGCCCTCGGTGGACGGCCCGTACCGACCGAGGTTGAACCCGCCCGGGTCCTGGTCGGTCTTCAGCGTCTCCTGGATGTAGGCGATGATGTCGGCCTTCTGCTCCGGCGTGATCTGGTTGTCGCCGAACACCGGCATGTTCTGCGGGCCGCTCAGCATCGCCGCGTAGATCTGCCGGTCGGTCGCCGGGTGCAGGCTCGGGGCGAACTTGCCCGACGAGAGCGCGCCACCGCCGCCGCCGAAGGCGTGGCACTGCGAGCAGTTGATCCGGAACAGCTCGCCGCCGGCCGCGACGTTGCCGTCCTCGTGGAGGTTGTCCTCGGTGCCCGGGACGACCGGGCCGCCACCCAGCTCCTGGACGTACTGGCCGAGCTGGCGGACCTGCTCGTCGGTGAAGACCGGCGGCTTGCGGTGCGCCTGGGCCTCCTGGCGGGCCAGCGGCATACGGCCCGAGCTGACCTGGAACTCGACCGAGGCCGCGCCGACGCCGATCAGGCTCGGCCCGCGACCCTCGACGCCCTGGGCGTTGCGTCCGTGGCAGGTCACACAGCTCACGTCGAACAGCGCCTTGCCCTCGGCTGCGGCGCCGGTCAGCGGCGGATTGTCCTGCGCCTGCGCACCGGGGGCGAAGACGGTGTAGGCGCCGCCGGCGAGCATCAGCGCGGCGAACAGCCGGACCGCGGCGCCCAGCCGGCGGCGGCCCCTGCTGCGCGCGGCGGGCCGCCCGCGCAACCGCGCGAGCAGGCCGCGTCGGCGGTCGTTGTCAGAAGTCATGACCTGTGTCCTTAACCGGTTGGACCTTGTCTCAGGGGACGGAGCAGCGGCGCGGTTCGTGACGCGCCAAGATCACTGAAGCCAGTAGATCATGGCGTACAGCCCGATCCACACGACGTCGACGAAGTGCCAGTAGTACGACACGACGATCGCCGAGGTCGCCTGCGCCGGGGTGAACCGACCCATGGTCGTGCGGACCATGAAGATGATGAAGGCGATCAGACCGCCGGTCACGTGCAGGCCGTGGAAGCCGGTCGTCAGGTAGAACATCGAGCCGTAACCGTCGACGTTGAGCTTGACGCCGTCCTCCACCAGGTGGCGGTACTCGTTCACCTGGCCGAGCACGAAGATCAGGCCCATCACGAAGGTGACGGTGAACCAGCGTCGCAGCGCGTGCACGTCACCCTTCTCCGCCGCGAAGACGCCGAGCTGGCAGGTCACCGAGGACAGCACGAGGATCACCGTGAAGGTGGTCGCGTACGGGATGTTCAGCGACTCGGTGTGCTTCTCCCACTGCTCCGGCGCTGCCGCACGGATCGAGAAGTACATCGCGAAGAGCGCCGCGAAGAACATGAGTTCGCTGGAGAGCCACACGATCGTCCCGACGCTGACCATGTTGGGTCGCGTCAGAGAGTGGATCCGGCTCTTGTCAATGGCTGGGGCCGCAGTCACGCCGTCATTATTGCCCCTGACCGGGGCCGGCGATCAGCGGGGTGGCAAACCTGCGCCTTCCGTGGCCCGACCGTCGGGGTCCGGTTCGCCTGGCCTAGCCTGAAAAGCGTGCTGCACGTCGATCCGATCCTCGCCGCCACCTCGGCCGTCCCGGCCGATGTGTTCGCGGCCACTGTGGCAGGCCCGTCCACGCTTGCCGCCGGGGCCGAGGCGACCCCGCCACCGTTCACCGTCGGCGCGGTGCTGACCGAGACCCGGCTGGACAGCTGGCTGGCCCTCGGCCTGGTGCTCGCCGCCGGCCTCTACCTCTACGGGGTGCACCGGTTGCGCGTCCGCGGGGACCGCTGGCCGATCGCCCGTACGGTGTTCTTCCTCGGGCCCGGCCTCGGCGGCATCGCCCTGGTCACCGTGAGCGGCCTGCACGCCTACGACACCACGCTGCTGTCGGTGCACATGGTCCAGCACATGGTGCTCTCCATGGTGTCGCCGATCTTCCTGGCGCTGGGCGCACCGATGACGCTGGCCCTGCGGACCCTGCCGGTCGGCCCGCGCAAGCGCCTCCTGGCGATCGTGCACAGCCGCGTCGCGCGGGTCTACAGCTTCCCGCTTGTGGCGTTCGCCATCTTCGTGGTCAACCCGTTCGCGTTGTACTTCAGCGACCTGTACCGCTTCACGTTGGAACACGCCTGGGCGCACGAGCTGGTGCACGCGCACTTCATCGTGACCGGCTGCGTGTTCTTCTGGCCGCTGCTCGGCCTCGACCCGCTCCCGGGCCGCTGGCCCTACCCGGCGCGGGCCCTGCTGATGCTGCTCTCCGTGCCGTTCCACACCGTGCTCGGGCTCACCATCATGCAGAGCACCACCCTCTTCGGCGGCGACTGGTACCCGTCGCTCAACCTGAGCTGGGCCGACCCCAAGGCCGACCAGGTGGTCGCCGGGGGCATCCTCTGGGCCGGCGGCGAGTTCGTCAGTGTGACCATGCTCGCGGTGCTCGTCGTGCAGTGGGTGAAGCAGTCCGAGCGGGAGGCCCGCCGGGTCGACCGCGAGCTGGACCGCCAGGAGGCCCGCGAGCGCGCCGCCGACGCCGCGACCACCTGAGCTGCGCAGACGGTACGCCGGCGGCCGGGCGTCGGGCGGGATGTCGGCTACGTCACGTCGACCGGTACGATCGGCGGGCAGCTACGAGGTGGGAGCCTGTCAGCCATGAGCGATCGTCTGTGCACCGTCCTGCTCTACAGCGACGACCCGCAGGTCCGTGACCGGATGCGGCTCGCTGTCGGCACCCGGCCCGCGCCCGGGCTGCAGATCGAGTTCGTCGACGCGTCGACGTACGCCGAGACCATCCGGCTTGTCGACGACTACGAGATCGACCTGCTGGTGCTCGACGGTGAGGCGAGCCCCGGCGGCGGCATCGGCATCGCCCGCCAGATCAAGGACGATCGGGACGACGCCCCTCCCACCTGCCTGGTGATCGCCCGCGCCGCGGACCGATGGCTCGCCGCGTACGCCGAGGTCGACGCGACGCTTGTGCACCCCCTCGACCCGGTGACCACCGGCAGCACGGTGGCCGAGCTGCTGCGGACGCACGCTCCCGCCTGACGTCCCCCGCTCTCCGGCACCGACGCGGCGCCGGACCAGCCGGCGCCGGTTCCAGCCCACCCGCACTTCGTACGCTCGGGAGGCCCGCCATGGGCGATCGGACCTGGCCGCACCTGCTCAACTCGCTGCTGCGCGGCGAGGAGCTGTCCACCGCCGACACCGCCTGGGCGATGGGCGAGATCATGGCCGGCTCGGCGGGGGCGGCGCAGGTCGCCGGCTTCGCCGTTGCCCTGCGG
Organism: Micromonospora lupini str. Lupac 08; assembly: GCF_000297395.2. GTDB lineage: Bacteria > Actinomycetota > Actinomycetes > Mycobacteriales > Micromonosporaceae > Micromonospora > Micromonospora lupini. The sequence goes on from NZ_HF570108.1 coordinate 5,425,196, forward strand.
GCCAAGGGCGAGACCTCGGCCGAGCTGGCCGGCCTGGTGGAGACGATGTTGAGCCGGGCCGTCCCGGTCGACCTCCCCGACGAGCTGCGCTCGACAGCCCTGGACGTGGTGGGCACCGGCGGTGACCTCGCCCACACGGTCAACATCTCCACCATGGCCGCGCTGGTCGTGGCGGGCGCCGGCGTCCGGGTCGTCAAGCACGGCAACCGGGCCGCGTCCTCCCTGTGCGGCACCGCCGACCTGCTGGAGTTCCTCGGCGTCCCGCTCGACCTCGACCCGGACGCCATCGTGCGCTGCGTCACCGAGGCCGGCATCGGCTTCTGCTTCGCCGCCCGGTTCCACCCGGGGATGCGGCACACCGGCCCGGTCCGCCGGGAGCTGGGCGTCCCGACCGTGTTCAACTTCCTCGGCCCGCTGACCAACCCGGCCCGCCCCCGCGCAGGCGCCGTCGGCTGCTTCGACGCGCGGATGGCGTCGGTGATGGCCGGCGTGTTCGCCGCCCGGGGCGACTCGGTGCTGGTGATGCGCGGCGAGGACGGGCTGGACGAGTTCACCACCGCCGCACCGACCCGGGTGTGGGCGGCGCAGGGCGGCACCGTACGAGAGGCTGTGCTGGACGCGACGGACCTGGGGGTCCCCCGGTCCACCCTCGGTGACCTGCGCGGCGGTGACGCCGCCTACAACGCCGGCGTGGCCCGTCGCCTGCTGGCCGGTGAGACCGGCCCGGTCCGCGACGCGGTGCTGGTCAACGCGGCCGCGGCGCTGGCGACCCAGGGTCCGTTGGACGGCGACCTGACCGAGGCGCTGCGCGCCGGCCTGGACCGCGCCGCCGAGTCCATCGACTCGGGTGCGGCGGCGGCCACCCTGGACCGCTGGATCGAGACCGCCACCACCGCCGAGAAGGCCGCCACCGCCTGACCCGCGCCGGGGCCCGCGTGACCGACGCGGCGCAGCCGCCCGGGTGGCCCGCATGACCCACGCGGCGCAGCAGCGCCGGACGGCCCGCGTGATCGACGCGGCGCAGCAGCCCGGGGTGGCCCGCATGACCCATGCGGCGCAGCAGCGCCGGACGGCCCGCGTGATCGACTCGGGTTCCGGGAATCGGCGGTGTCCAGCCGGTCGCGATGCCCCGACTTCCCTGATGTCGAGTGGATCACGCCGTGGCCAGGGCGCCCAAGCCGCGGGCCGGGGTGCCCGAGCTGCGGGCCGGGGTGCGCGGGCGGCACCCGCGGAGATTTGTCGGACCCGCGTGGGAAACTACAGGCGAGTGATTCTCCGCTTCCGTTGTGCGTCGCTGTCGCATTCGGGGGCGGCTCGCCTGGAGTGAGAGGAGACGCCCGTGTCGCATCACGAGCTTTACTGCGACGTCTGCGAGGGCGTGGCAGCGTTCGAGGCGCCGCCCTGCGTCGACGGCCACGGCAGCGACTGCCCCGAGCTGGCCTGCACCGGTTGCGGCGCCGCCGTGGTGATCGCCACGTACGCCGTCGGCGTCACCCGGCTGGCCGACCGCCGCCGTCGCCAGCCCACCCACCGCCACGCCGCCTGACCCCTCGGTCGACCCCGACCGCGCCGCCGACCTGGCCCCAACGACGGCACCGCCGACGTGGAGTCGACCACGGCACCGCCACGACGAAGGCCCGCTCCCCCGATGGGGTGCGGGCCTTCGTCACGCCTGTCGGTCGCGGGCGACCGGGTGGATCAGTGCTCGGCGGTGCGCCGGGTGCCGGTGTAGTACTCGAACAGCAGGCCGCAGGCGGCGAAGATGACCGCCAGCAGGCCGGCGCCGATCAGCCAGAACTGCCAGAACACCATGCCCAGCGCGGCGGTCGCGGCGGCCAGCGCCAGACCGAACGGCCAGTAGCTGCCCGGGCTGAAGAAGCCGACCTCACCGGCGCCGTCGGCGATCTCGGCGTCCGCCCGGTCCTCCGGGCGCAGGTCGATACGGCGGGAGACGAACCAGAAGAAGCCACCGCACATCGAGCAGAGCAGGAACGACAGCAGCAGGGCTACGGTGCCGACCCACTCGACGTTGCCGGACTCACCGTGGGTCCAGGCGCCGTAGAGGATGGTGGCGCCGAAGAGGAACCCGGCGATGATCAGGAAGATACGCCACTCGGTCTTCATGCGGCTGCCTCAGCTTCCCGTGCCGGCCGGAGCGCTGTCCGGGTTGAAGTTGCTCTGCGTCCGTCGGGTGTCGAACGGCTGCGTGGTCTGCGCGTACGGCTCCTCGCCGATCTGGGCCAGCGCGTCCTGCGTCGACTTGCCGCTCTGCTTGGCCGCGAGGAACTGGTCGTACTTCTCCGGCGAGACCACGCGCAGCTCGAAGTTCATGAACGCGTGGTAGCTGCCGCACAGCTCGGCGCAGCGGCCGACGTACGCGCCCTCGGCGTCCAGGCGGGAGACCTCGAACACGTTGCGGATCTTGCCCGGCATGACGTCCCGCTTGAACAGCAGCTCCGGCACCCAGAACGAGTGGATGACGTCGCGGCTGGTCTCCTCGAACCGGATGGACCGGTTGGTCGGCAGCACGAGCACCGGGATGACCTCACTGGTGCCGAGCGTCGACGCGGTGGTGCGGGCCTCTGTGCCCTGACCGTCGCGGTAGTTGAACTGCCAGTTCCACTTGAAGGCGACGACCTCGACCGTGACGTCCGGGTTCTTCGACAGCTTGTCGACGTCGGTCTGCACGATCGCCGTGTAGTAGAAGAGCACGGAGACGATCAGGATCGGCGCGATGGTGTAGAGGAACTCCATCGGCAGGTTGTAGCGGGTCTGCACCGGCAGGGCGTTGCCGCGCTTGCGGTAACGCACCACACACCAGAAGATCAGGCCCCACACGAAGACGCCGACCGCGAGCGCGGCGACGCAGGAGGCGATCCACAGGTCGTACATCCGGTGCGACTCCGCCGAGATGCCGCCCTGCGGCCAACCGAAGCCTTCGAACGTCTTGCCGACGTCACAGCCCGTGAGCAGAACCAGCAGAGCCACGCCCCCGAGACCGAGCCCGGCCAACCGACCAGCACCGCGTCCCCGGCGTCCACCGACCCCTGGGGCAGCACCGTGCCGTACGGCCGACGGCCGTACCTCCGAACTCCTTGCGACCACCTGGTCCTGCCTCCCTAGCGCGCCGCGGTGCGTCTTTCCTCAGCACCGGCGGCAAAGGCGTCACCGACGGTCGCAGATTACTCGACCATGACGGACTCGGCCGTGGTGGGGTCACTGTCCGCCCCCATCGGGGGGATCCTGGGCATAACGTCGCGATAGCGTCTGATCCGTGAGCGCGAGGAGTGAGCCCGGGTTGCGAGCCCCGCAGCCGCGAACAGAGGCAGGTCCGTGAGCGCGAGGAGTGAGCCGGGGTTGCGAGCCCCGCAGCCGCGAACAGAGGCAGGTCCGTGAGCGCGAGGAGTGAGCCGGGGTTGCGAGCCCCGCAGCCGCGAACAGAGGCAGGTCCGTGAGCGCGAGGAGTGAGCCGGGGTTGCGAGCCCCGCAGCCGCGAACAGAGGCAGGTCCGTGAGCGCCTCTTCGGTCTACCTGGACGCGGCGACCGCCGCGCCGCTGCATCCGGTCGCCCGGCAGGCGCTGCTGGCCGCCTTGGAAGACGGCTGGGCCGACCCGGGAAAGCTCTACAGCCAGGCGCGCCGTGCGCGGCAACTGCTCGACGCCGCCCGCGAGGCCGCCGCGCAGACGCTCGGCGTCCGCGCCGACGAGCTGTCCTTCACCAGCAGCGGTACGACGGCAGCCCACGGCGCGGTGCTCGGCGGCCTGGCGGGACGGCACCGGGCCGGGGCGACGCTCGTGCACTCGGCGATCGAACACTCCGCCGTCCTGCACGCCGCCGAACGGCACGTCGCGGCCGGCGGCGTCGCCCACTCGGTGCCGGTCGACCGGGTGGGCCGGCTCGATCTGGAAGCCTGGTCGGCGGCCGTCCGGGCACCCGGGGTCGCGCTGGCCGCGCTGATCACCGCCAGTCACGAGGTGGGCACCGTGCAGCCCGTCGCCGAGGCGGCGGCCGTCTGCGGGGACGTCGGGGTGCCGCTCTACGTCGACGCGGCGCAGTCGGTCGGGCGGGTGCCCCTGCCGGCCGGCTGGTCCATCCTCAGCGCCAGCGCGCACAAGTGGGGCGGGCCGCCCGGGGTGGGGCTGCTGGCGGTCCGCAAGGGCACCCGCTGGGAGTCGCCCTGGCCGGCCGACGAGCGGGAGGGTGGGCGTACCCCCGGGTCGGTGAATCTGCCCGCGGTGGTGGCGGCGGCGGCGAGCCTGCGCGCGGCGGCGGCCGACGCGGCCGCTGAGGCGACCCGGCTGGACCCGCTGGTGGACCGGATCCGGACGCGGGTCGCGGCGGAGGTGCCCGACGTGGAGGTGGTCGGCGACCCGGTGCTGCGACTGCCCCACCTGGTGACCTTCTCCTGCCTGTACGTCGACGGCGAGACGCTGCTGCACGCGCTGGACCGGCGGGGGTTCGCGGTGTCGTCCGGCTCGTCCTGCACGTCGTCCACGCTGCGGCCGTCGCACGTGCTGGAGGCGATGGGGGTCCTCTCGCACGGCAACGTCCGGGTCAGCCTGCACCGGGACACCACCGAGTCCGACGTCGAGCGGTTCCTCGCCGAGCTGCCCGGGATCGTCGCCGGGCTGCGCGCCGACGCCGGGGTGGTGGGGCTGTGACGATGCCGGACGAGGTGCTCGACTGTCGGGGGCAGCGCTGTCCGCTGCCGGTGATCGCGGCGGCCCGCCGGATGCCGCAGGTGCCGGTCGGCACGGTGGTCCGGGTGCTCGCCGACGACCCGGCCGCGGCCGTGGACCTCCCCGCCTGGTGCCGGATGCGCGGCCAGGAGTTCCTCGCGGCGATCACCGGCCCGGACGGCCCCGCCTACGACATCCGCCGCACCCACTGACCCGGGTTACGGGAGGAGGTGCGGGCGGACCTCGTCGGCGGCGGCGTCGCCGTAGGACTCGGCGAGGCGCTTGACGAACAGGTCGCGGCGGACGTCGTACTCCTGGGTGCCGACCGTCTCCAGCACGAGCGTGGCAAGCAGCGAACCGACCTGGGCGGCCCGCTCCAGACCGAGGCCCCAGGAGAGCGCGGTGAAGAAGCCGGCCCGGAAGCCGTCGCCCACACCGGTCGGGTCGACGGCCCGGATCTCCCGCGCGATGGGCACGTGGATCGGGTCGATGCCCCGGCCGGCGATCTCCACCCCGTCCTTGCCCAGCGTGGTGACCCGCACCTTGACCAGGTCCAGCAACTGGTCGTCGCTGAGCTGCGCCTTGCTCTGCAGCAGCGACTTCTCGTAGTCGTTCGTCATCAGGTACTCGGCGCCTTCGATCAGCGCCACCACGTCCTCACCCGGCATCCGGGCGAGCTGCTGGGAGGGGTCGGCGGCGAAGGCGTACCCACGGGTGCGGCACTCGGCCGAGTGTCGCAGCATCGCCTCCGGGTCGTTGGCGCTGACCAGCACCAGGTCCAGACCGCCGAGCCGGTCGGCGACCGGGGCCAGCTCGATGTTGCGCGCCTCGCTCATCGCACCCGCGTAGAACGACGCGATCTGGCACATGTCGGTGTCGGTGGTGCAGACGAACCGGGCCGTGTGCGCCACCTCACTGATGTGCACGGAGTCACAGTCCACACCGTGCCGCTCCAGCCAGGAGCGGTAGTCGGCGAAGTCCGCGCCCACCGCCCCGAGCAGCACCGGGCGCAGCCCGAGCTGGCCCATGCCGAAGGAGATGTTCGCCGCGACCCCGCCACGGCGGAGCACCAGGTCGTCCACCAGGAAGGAGAGGGAAACCTTGTGCAGCTGATCGGCGATGAGCTGGTCGGCGAAGCGACCCGGGAAGCTCATCAGGTGATCGGTGGCGATCGAGCCGGTCACGGCGATCTTCATGTCAACCCTCGGGGTCGGGAGCAGGGCGCGGTCAGCCTACCGGCCCGGCAACCCGGACGTGACCGGTCGGTCGGGCAACGGCAACCCGCCGGCCACTGATCGGCCGGGCGGTCCCGGGACCGCTCCCACCCTCACCCGACACGACGACGGGGCCGTCCCGGAGGACGGCCCCGTCGTCGGTGGTGCGTGGTGCGCGACTTTAGTTGAACGAGTCGCCACAGGCGCAGGAGTTGCCCGCGTTGGGGTTGTCGATGGTGAAGCCCTGGGCGTCGATCCGGTCGGCGAAGTCGATCGTCGCGCCGGACAGGTAGGGGGCGCTCATCCGGTCGACGACGACCTCGACGCCACCGAAGTCGGTGACGACGTCACCGTCGAGCGAACGCTCGTCGAAGAAGAGCTGGTACCGCAGGCCGGAGCAGCCACCCGGCTGCACCGCGACGCGGAGCCGCAGGTCGTCGCGGCCCTCCTGCTCGATCAGGGCCTTGACCTTCTGCGCCGCGACGTCGGTGAGGACGACGGAAGTAGGGGCCTGGGCCTCGGTCGACTCGGTCTGCGCTGGCGTGGTCACGTGGAAGTCTCCCTGCGCGGTTTTGGGTCCGGACGCACTGGCCAACGCCGCGCGCCGTCCAGTGATTCCCGGTTGTGGTCCGGTTCCGATCGTACGCCGCCCCGGCCGCGCTCACCCGCGTGGCGTGATCGCGGCCGCAGGTCGGCCCCGGTGACGCGTTGGTCGGGAGCCTCAGCGGCTCCACTGCCGGGCCAGTCGGGCGCCCAGCTCGCGCAGCCCGTCGGCGGGACGGCTCAACGCGGCGTCGAGCCCGCCGGCCTGCTCCCCACCGAAGTGCTCGACAAGGCTGTACGCGTCGGTGACCCCCGCCGACGCGGCCTCCCGTCGGCCGGTGCTGACCTGGCCGGCCACCACCACGCAGGGCACCCCACGGTCGCGGGCGGCCCCGGCCACCCCGGCGACGACCTTGCCGCGCAGCGACTGGTGGTCGAAGGACCCCTCCCCGGTGATCACCAGATCGGCGGTGTCGAGCGCTGCCTCCAGCCGGGTGGCCCGGGTGACCAGGCCGATGCCCGACTCGCAGGCGCCGCCGAGCGCGAGGACTGCCGCGCCGAGGCCGCCGGCGGCCCCACCGCCGGGCAGCGCGCCGAGCCCCGCCGGACAGCCGGGGAGATCCCGCTCCAGCACCGCCGCGAAACGCTCCAGGGCCGCGTCGAGCAGCAGCACGTCGGCGCGGTCGGCGCCCTTCTGCGGGCCGAACACGTTGCTCGCGCCGTGCAGGCCGAGCAGCGGGTTGTCCACGTCGGTGGCGGCGACCAGCCGGGCGCCGCGCAGCCGCGGAGCGCCGTCGAGGGCGTCGACCACTGCCAACGCCGCCCCGCCGTACGGCAGCGCCGCACCCGTGGCGTCCAGGGGTGTGGCGCCAAGCGCGGTGAGCATGCCGGCGCCGCCGTCGTTGGTGGCGGAGCCGCCCAGCCCGATCACCACCGTCCGGGCCCCGCTCTCCACGGCGGCGGTCACCAGCAGACCCAGCCCGTACGAGGTGGTGGCCTTCGGGTCACGCTCGGCGGCGGAGAGCAGGTGCAGGCCGCACGCCTGCGCGCTCTCCAGGTAGGCGGTCGCGCCGTCGACGGTGAGCAGGATCTCACCGGCCGCCGGCCGGCCCAGCGGGTCGACCGTCGGCACCGTCACCCGCCGGCCGCCGAGCGCGTCGGCGAGCACGTCCACGAATCCCGGCCCGCCGTCGGCGAGCGGCCGGATCAGCAGGTCGTCACCGTCGGCGACGCTGCGCCATCCGTCCGCCACCGCGGCGGCGACCTCCGGGGCGGGCAGGGTGCCGGCGAACTTGTCCGGGCAGAGCAGCACGCGCATGCCGAGCAGTGTGGCAGCCCACACCGAGCGGAGCTGCGGCGCGCTCGCGCTGTGGGACCATGGCTACGTGACTTCGACCTGGGTGGAACCCTCCAACACGGCGACGGCTCTGCTGCTGCTCGGCCGGGGCAGCGACCCCGACACCGAGCGCGGCGTCGAGTGTCCGGGCGACCTGCCGGCGCCCAGCGACCCGGACCTGGTGGCCCGGGCCACGGCGGCGAAGGCGAAGCTGGGCAGCAAGGTCTTCGTGCTGGGGCACCACTACCAGCGCGACGAGGTGATCCAGTTCGCGGACGTGACAGGTGACTCGTTCAAGCTGGCCCGCGAGGCCGCGGCCCGCCCGGACGCCGAGTACATCGTCTTCTGCGGCGTGCACTTCATGGCCGAGAGCGCCGACATCCTCACCACGGACGCCCAGCGGGTGATCCTCCCCGACCTGGCGGCCGGCTGCTCGATGGCGGACATGGCCGTCCTCGGTCAGGTCGAGGCCGCCTGGGACACGCTCGCCGAGCTGGGCATCGCCGGCGAGACCGTGCCGGTGACGTACATGAACTCCTCGGCCGACATCAAGGGCTTCGTCGGCCGCAACGGCGGCGTGGTCTGCACCTCGTCCAACGCCAAGCGCGCTCTGGACTGGGCGTTCGAGCAGGGCTCGAAGGTGCTCTTCCTGCCGGACCAGCACCTGGGCCGCAACACGGCGGTGCTGGAGATGGGCCTGTCGCTGGACGACTGCGTCCTCTACGACCCGCACAAGCCCGGTGGCGGCCTCACGCCGGAGCAGCTCCGCGACGCCAAGATGATCCTGTGGCGGGGGCACTGCTCGGTGCACGGCCGGTTCACGCTGGAGAGCGTCAACGACGTCCGCGAGCGGGTGCCCGGGGTGAACGTGCTGGTCCACCCGGAGTGCCGGCACGAGGTGGTCACCGCGGCCGACTACGTGGGCTCCACCGAATACATCATCAAGGCCGTCGAGGCCGCTCCGGCCGGTTCGGCGTGGGCGCTGGGCACCGAGCTGAACCTGGTCCGCCGGCTCGCGCTGGCCCACCCGGACAAGCAGATCATGTTCCTCGACAAGGCCGTCTGCTACTGCTCGACCATGAACCGGATCGACCTGCCGCACCTGGTCTGGGCGCTTGAGGAGCTGGTCGCGGGCCGGGTCGTCAACCAGATCACGGTGGACGCCGACACCGCGCACCACGCGCGGGTGGCGCTGGACCAGATGCTCGCCCTGCCGGGGGCGGACACTCCGCCACCGGCGGCTGCCTGATCACGATCAGTGACGCCCTTGGTACGCAAAAGTGCCGGATCACCGATTAATGCCACACACGCCGGTGTGACCGAGTCCTTTTTCGTCACCGAGGGCTATGCTGCCGAGGCGAGGACGCAAGCGGGCCGTTTCGATATGGCCGCATCCGGGGTAGCCACATAGTTCACGCTCCCCACCATCAACACAGCAGCACCGACGCGCTGGAGGTTGCGTTGACCGACGACGTCCTGGTCGTGCATGGAGGCACTCCGCTCGAAGGGCGGATCCGCGTGCGCGGCGCGAAGAACCTGGTTTCGAAGGCGATGGTCGCCGCACTGCTGGGCGACAGCCCGAGCCGGCTGTTCGACGTGCCGAAGATCCGCGACGTCGAGGTGGTCCGGGGTCTGCTCGGTCTGCACGGCGTCAAGGTGACCGACGGCGCCGAGGACGGCGAGCTCGTCTTCGACCCGGCGAACGTGGAGAGCGCCAGCACCGACCAGATCAACGTGCACGCTGGTTCGAGCCGGATCCCGATCCTGTTCTGCGGGCCGCTGCTGCACCGGCTCGGGCACGCGTTCATCCCGGATCTGGGCGGCTGCCACATCGGCCCGCGCCCGATCGACTTCCACCTGCAGGCACTGCGGGAGTTCGGCGCCACTGTCGACAAGCGGCCCGAGGGTCTGCACCTGTCCGCGCCGAACGGGCTGCACGGCACCAAGTTCGCTCTGCCGTACCCGAGCGTCGGCGCCACCGAGCAGGTGCTGCTGACCGCGGTGATGGCCGAGGGCGTCACCGAGCTGCGCAACGCCGCGGTGGAGCCGGAGATCATCGACCTGATCTGCATCCTGCAGAAGATGGGTGCGATCATCAAGGTCCACACCGACCGGGTGATCGAGATCCAGGGCGTGCCGAAGCTGCACGGGTACACCCACCGGCCGATCCCCGACCGGATCGAGGCCGCCAGCTGGGCCGCGGCCGCGCTGGCCACCCGTGGCCACGTCGAGGTGCTCGGCGCGCAGCAGGCCGACATGATGACCTTCCTGAACATCTTCCGGTCCGTCGGCGGCGAGTACGAGGTCACCGACACCCGGCCGCCGAAGCTTGGCGACCCGGGCCAGGAGGGCGGCATCCGCTTCTGGCACCCCGGCGGTGAGCTGAACGCGGTGGCGCTGGAGACGGACGTCCACCCCGGCTTCATGACCGACTGGCAGCAGCCGCTGGTCGTGGCGCTGACCCAGGCCCGCGGCCTGTCGATCGTGCACGAGACGGTCTACGAGCAGCGGCTGGGCTACACCGAGGCGCTGAACTCGATGGGCGCCAACATCCAGGTCTACCGCGACTGCCTCGGCGGCACCCCCTGCCGCTTCGGCCGGCGCAACTTCAAGCACTCGGCGGTGATCGCCGGGCCGAGCAAGCTGCACGCCGCCGACCTGGTCATCCCCGACCTGCGGGCCGGCTTCAGCCACCTGATCGCGGCGCTCGCGGCCGAGGGCACCTCCCGGGTGTACGGCGTCGACCTGATCAACCGGGGCTACGAGGACTTCGAGGCGAAGCTCGCCGACCTCGGCGCGCACGCCGAGCGCCCGTAACCTGTCTCACCCATCGTTCGGCCACGACGGCTCCAGATCGCGCACCGCGACCTGGAGCCGTCGGCCGCTGTACCGCGATGTGCACCGGGCGCGAACCGTTGGCTACCCTTGCCGCGTGCCGTCGCTCTTTCGCCGCAAGTCCACCGACCTCGTCGACGAGGCCGTCTCCTCGGTGACCCCCGAGGAGACCGCTGACCGTCCCCGGGGTTACACCCCCGCCAAGGGTCGGGAGACGCCGAAGCGACCCACCGTCGGCCGTCGCCCGGCCGGCCCCACCCGCCCCCTCACGAAGGAGGAGGAGCGGGAGCGGCGCCGCCAACTGCGCACCGAGGCCGCTGCCGACTTCCGCCGCGAGGGTGGCCCCCGTGACCGGGGCCCGGAGCGACTGCTGGCGCGCAACGTGGTCGACTCCCGGCGTACCGTCGGCACCTGGTTCTTCGGCGGCGCGTTGATCGTGCTGATCGGCTCGAACGCGGCGATGCCCCCGGTGGTCCGGCTGATCTCCAACGTGCTCTGGGGCGCGCTGGCCCTGGGCGTGGTCGTCGACTCGCTGCTCATCTGCCGCAAGATCGGCAAGCTGGTCCGCGAGCGCTTCCCGAAGACCGACCAGCGGATGGGCTCCCTCTACCTCTACGCCGTGATGCGGTCGATCACCTTCCGGCGGATGCGCGCTCCGGCCCCCCAGGTCAAGCTCGGCGACAAGGTCTGATCCCGGCTTCGGCGACCCGGCGCCGCCCCAGCGGCGACTGCGGCCGCGTCGGGTGCCGGCCTCGGGGCCCGCGTCGGGTGCCGGCCCTGGTACCCGCGTTGGGGGCAAAGCACAGCGGGAAGCGTCCGCGCAGCGGCTGTTCGTTGTACCGTGCGCGTAGTTCATCACGGTGAACAGGTCGCCCGTTGTTCGTCACCGCGAACGTTGATCCAATGGAGCGAACACGCATGCCTGGAGAGCCGGCTGCCCCGTTGGCCAACATCGCCGCCGCCCTGCGCCGCGAACGGGAGCGCGTCGGTGTCTCGCTGACCGAGCTGGCTCATCGGGCGGGAGTGTCCGAGTCGACGCTCGCGCACCTGGAATCGGGGACCGGCAACCCCAGCGTCAAGACGCTCTGGGCGCTCGGTGTGGCGCTGGGCGTACCGTTCAGCCGCCTCGTGGAGCCGGCCGACGTCGACATCCGGGTGATCCGCGCCGGGGAGGGGCCCCGGGTTGGTTCCGAACAGGCCGACTTCACCGGGACGCTGCTCAGCGCCGGCACGGCCCACCTGCGCCGGGACGTGTACCTGATCGAGTTGGAGCCGGGCGCGGTCCGGGAGGCGGACGGGCACACCCCCCGCAGCATCGAGCACGTGGTGGTGGCCGCCGGACGGCTGCGCCTCGGCCCCGAGGGGGGCACCGTCGACCTCGGTCCCGGTGACTACGCGACGTTCCCCGGCGACACACCGCACCGGTACGAGGCACTGGTCCCGGGCACCTTCGCCGTCCTCGTCATGGAGCATCCCTGACCCGATGCTCCGGTCCGTCCCGTCGTCGGGTGGGGTATCGTCGAAGGTCAGATAGCGTTATCGGCCCAAATGTCCGGAACCATCGGATAACGTTTGCGCTCGTGGGCGGTGCCACAGTGGCGGTGAGCGAGCCCGCGCCGTTACCCTCCATCCGCAGCCACGCCCTGCCGGAACGGGCGACCCGACCGGCACGCGAGGCCCCAGCGCGACAATTTGCAACGAGGTGACAACGCCGTGAGCGAGCGGACGCGAGCCGGCCACCGGGGCGTGGCAGGCGGCGACCGGACGCCCATCGGTCACCGGGGCACGACCGCGGACACCTCACCGTCGACGGGGAGCGGCCACACGGCCGGGTGTGGCGACGGGCTCGACGGATGAACGGCCGCTACACCGACCGGTGGCGGGACCCGAACGAACCGTCCTGGGTGGTCGAGCCGACCACCGAGTGGCACCCCCAGTTCCCCGGCCAGCGCTACGCCGGCGACATCGGCGTCACCCACCAGCCCGCACCGCCGCCGCGCGGACGAGCGAGCGTGGCCGGTCGTACCGAGGTGCCTCCGCTCGCGCCCACCCGACCGGACGGCACCTACCTCGGCCGCTCCTGGGCCGACGAACCTCCGGCCGAGCCAGCCCCCAACGGCCGGTGGGGAACGGACGACGAGCCGGGCGAGTCACCGGCCTACGGCTGGTCACGCAGCGACGAGCGCCCGGTCGACACGGCGCACCACGGACGACCCGAGACCCCGCACTACGACCATGAGCCGTACCGCCGGCCGCTCCCCGAGCCGCCCCGGCGGGAGGAACGCCGTTCCCCCGAGTCCGACCGGCGGACCGCCTGGTCCGACCGGCGCCCCGGCGACGACCGGGGACCGGCCCGCGAGGCCGCCTGGCACCGCGAGCAGCCCACTTCCGAGCGGTACGACGGCCGCTCGCCCCGCAACGAGCCGGGCGACCGGGACCGGACGTACCCGACAGCGCCACCCGTCTCCCCCGGTCCCTACTCCCCCGCGCCGCGCAGCGACTCCGGGTGGGTGCCCGAGCCGGACGAGGCGCCGCGTCGGCGCGGCACGTCGGAGCGGCCGGCCGCGAGTCACGATCGGCACCCCGGCGACGGGTACGGCACCCGACCGGCCCGGGGCCACGACGGCCGCCCGACCGACGGCTGGGCCGCCGAGGGGGCCGGCCAGTGGGCACCCGTGGACAGTCGCTCCCGCTACCGGGCCGACGGCCACCCCGACGACGCCCGCCGGATGGAACGGCAACCCGACGATGCCCGCCGCGCGGAACGCCTACCCGACGACGCCCGCCGCGCTGAGCGGCAACCGGACGACGCCCGCCGCGCGGAACGGCTGCCCGACGACGCCCGCCGGATGGAACGGCAACCGGACGACGCCCGCCGCTCGGAGCGGGGCGTCGCCGACGGTCGGTCCCGGGTGGACGCTGGCCCCGGCGCGCCCACCGACCGGCAGCGCCGGCCGGACGAGGCCTTCGGCCCGCCGTCGACGTCCGAGGGCGGACGGCGGCGACGCCCCGAACCGGAGGCGCCGGAGCAGCCCCGCCGCGACGACGAGCGCCGCCGTCCCGATGTCGAGCCGCACCGCCACCAACCCCGCGAGGCGGCGGCCCGCACCGAGACGTACCCGGACCGTCGCCCGCGCGAGAACACCCGGCCGGAGCGGTACGGCGAGGAGCAGCCGTACCGCGAGGAGAGTTACCGCGAGACCCGGTCGCAGCCCGGCACCCGGTCGGGTGGCGGCCTGCCCTGGCCGACGCCCGGACCGGTGCACCCGGACCGCACCCGCGAGCCGAGCTACCGGCCCGAGCCGCACCGCGACGCCGAGCCGGGGGGCCCGTCGCGGCCGGCCGCCCGACCCGAACGGCCGCCGGCGGAGCCGCCCCGGTACGACGAACGGCCCGCCGCGACGGCACCGTCCACCTCCGGCCGGGCAACCCCGGCCCCACCGACACCCGTCTCCCCCGCCGCACCGGACACCGGCCGGACCAACCCGGTCCCGCCGACACCCGTGTCCCCGGCGGCACCGGATACCCGCCGGACCACCCAGGTCCCTCACACACCCATCTCTCCGGCCGCACCGGGCACCGGCCGGGCCAACCCGGCCCCGTCCGCACCCGTCTCCCCAGCCGCAGCGGGCACCGGCCGGGCAGAACCGGTTCGACAGGTGTCCCCGGAGCGACAGGTGTCGCCCGCCGGGCCCGTCCGCGACCGGCCGGTGTCCGCGGCCCCCGTTTCTCCCGCCCCGGCAGACCAGGGGTGGCGCCCGTCCACGTCGTCCGCTCGTCCCGAGCGCGACCGGCCGGTGTCGGCCGCACCGGTCTCCCCGGCGGACGTCCCCGTCTCCGGTCCACCGGCCGCCCGGCTGCGGCTGGAGTTCCTGCCCGCCCCGGTGGATCCCCCGCCCTCCGACGAGCGGCCGGAGCCGCCGCAGCGGCCCGAGCACCGCACACCTTCCGAAGCGGCTTCCACCGCCGACGCCCGGTCCACCGCGCCACCGCGCTATCCCGGTCCGGACGCCGGCAGCCGCTCGCCCGACCGACGGCGGGACGACAAGCCGGCGGCCGACCAGCGCCAGCCGGCGCCGCCGGTGCGTCCTGCCCCGCAGGACCAATCCACGCACCCCACACCCGCGCAGCGGCCCTCGTCGACCGCGGATGACCGCCCGCCGGTCGCGCCGCCGCCGGCCTGGCAGCGACCGGAGCAGCCCGCCGCCCAGGTGACGCCGACGTCCTCGGCACCGGCGACGGACGCCGCGCCGGCGCTTCCGATCGCCCCGGGCGTGCCGCGTCGCTACGTGCCGCCGGCACCCTCGGAGACGACCGCGCCGAGCGCTCCGGAGCCGGCGGAGGTGCTGGCCCGGGGGCCGGAAGCCTGGTTCAGCCCCGCCGCCCAGCCGGTCGAATCCGATCAGGACGAGACGCCAGCCGACCAGCTGCCGACCGAGGAAACCGCGACCCCCACCGTCGCCGAGACGACCGACAACTGGAAGCCGGGCGACGGGTCGGCCGGCTCGCCACCACACGACGGGGACGAGCACGACCGGTCGTCGGCATCCGGCCAAGCGCTGGTCGGCGACGCCGCAACCGACCGGCGACCCGACGTGGCCGTCGAGGACACTGCGACACCGATCTCTGGACCGCCCGCCGGTCCGGTCACCCCGCCATCGAGCCGGCCGGTGTCCGCACCGCCAGCCGACCCGACCGCCGCACGGCCCGCCCCGCCCGACTCGGCACGACCAGTCTCGGCGCCGCCCGACTCGGCTCGGCCCGTCTCGGCACCGCCGGTCTCCGCGCCGCACGATTCGGCCTGGCCCGTCTCCGCACCGCCGGTCTCCGCACCGCCCGACTCGGCCTGGCCCGTCTCCGCACCGCCGGTCTCCGCACCCGATTCGGCCTGGCCCGTCTCCGCACCGCCGGTCTCCGCACCGTCCGACTCGGCCTGGCCCGTGTCGGCACCGCCGGCCTCCACCACGCCGTCGGAGGTGGCCGACGGTGAGCGTTTCCCCATGGCCGACGACCTCGTCACCCACGTGGAGCCCGCCAGCGAGCCGACCCCGAGCGACGAACCGGAGCCGGTCTCCGGACCGCCGGCACACCCGGTCTCCGGTGCTCCACCGGCCTGGTCGAACGACCCGCTCGACGATGATGCTGCTGACGACGCAGCGGCAACCGTCGAGCCGACACCCGCCGACATCCACCGTCCAACTGGCGACGAGCCGTACGCCGAGACGCCGGAGCACCACGGCGAACGCGCACCCGACGACGTCCACGAGCCCGCTGGCCCGACAAGCGCGCCGACCGCCGACACCTTCACCGACACATCGCGCGACGGCCTCGCCGACGCTGGGCCGGCGGACCGACCGACGTCGGCACCGCCCGCGACGAGCAGCGCGTTTCCGTCAACCGACGGGCTGGACGCGAATGTCGACCCGGCCGGGTCCGGCCCGGCGACCGAGGCGACGCGCACGCCGCCCGAGCCGGCGGCGGAGCGGCCCACCTCGACGGCACCCGTCTCCGCACCGCCAGCCGCTACGCCACCGGCCGCGCAGGCGCCCGTCTCCGCACCACCGGCCTCCCCGCCACCGGCCGCGCAGGCACCCGTCTCCGCACCACCGGCCTCCCCGCCACCCGCCGCGCCTGTCTCCGCCGTACCGCTCGCCGGCATTCCCGCGCCCCGCAGCGGATCGTCCGACCAGGACGCGCCGGTGTCGGCGCCGCCCGCCGTGGCACCGGAGACGCCTCGTCCCTCGCTTGCCGATCAGGGCGACCCGGAACAGGTCCTGGCCGCGTACCGCTGGCGGCTGGACCCGGTGACCCTGCGCGAGGAGTTGACGGAGCCGGACGCCATGCGGGCCATCCGACGGCGGTTGACCGAGAAGCTGGGCTCGGCCGTGGACAACAGGGCCCGTGCGCGGCTGCTCAGCCTGCGCGCGGTAGCCTCGCGGATCCTCGGCGACCTCGACGACGCGTTGGCCGACGGCCGGCTCGCCCTCACCTACGCCGAAGCCACCGGCGAGCTGCGTCGGACCGCTCTGGCCCAGGCCCGGCTGGCTCACGTCCTGCGCTGGCGGGGCGACTACGCCGAGGCCGACCAGCTCTTCGCCGAGGCCAACTCGATCGAGCTGCCCGACCGGCTGCGGGCCGCACTGCACGAGCACGCCGGGCGGTGCTGCTATGACCAGGGCCGGCTGATGGAGGCCTGTCACCACTTCGAGCGGGCGCTCGACCTGCGCGGGGCCGGCGACGCCGAACTGCTGGACCGGGTCCGGGTAGCCCTCGACGCGGTGACGGCGCGGGCATCGGCGGATGGCTTCGGGGCGTACCCCCGGGGTCGGGACGAGGTGCTCGACCGTGACCGGCCCCCGCAGCCGGACCGGGACGGACCGCTGTGGGGTTACACCGACCACGCCGGCGACCAGGTCATTCCCGCCCGGTACGCCGAGGCGCAGCCCTTCCACGACGGGCTGGCCTGGGTCCGGCGGCCGGACACCGACCGGTGGTCCCTGATCAACCTGCTGGGTACGACGGTGATCCCGCCCTCGTTCCGGGCGGTGCGCCCGTTCAGCGACGGCCTGGCCTGGGTGGTCACCGACGGCGGGTGGACGGCGATCGACCCGACCGGCGCGGTGCAGGTTCCGCCCAACTTCGCCGACGTGCGGCCGTTCCGCCGGGGGCTGGCCGCGGTGAAGCGCGAGGGGTGGGGGGCGGTCGACCGGACCGGCCGGATCGTGGTGCCGACCCGGTACCACGGCTTCGTCACCGAGCTGACCGAGGGAGGGCCGGTCGACGGCTTCACCGACGAGGGTCTCGTGGTCGTCGACGTGGCCGGACGGCGCGGTGTGGTGGACCGGACCGGTGCGGTGCTGGTGCCGCCGTCGTACCCGATGGTGGTCATCCACCCGGTGGCGTTCCTCGTGGGCAGCGGCGGCCGGTGGGGCGCGCTGGACCGGCGGGGTGAGCCGCTTATCGACCCGGTGCACCCCGATCGCGCGACGGTGCTGGAGGAGATCGACCGGCTGCTGACCGACGCCAACCCGGTGCTCTGAGTCGCCGCTCGGCGATCGTGATCCACCGGAGTTAGGGTCGGGGCATGGAATTCCGACACCTGGGCCGTTCCGGCCTGATGGTCAGCGAGATCTCGTACGGCAACTGGATCACCCACGGTTCACAGGTCGAGGAGGACGCGGCGAACGCCTGCGTCCGGGCCGCCCTCGACGCGGGGATCACCACCTTCGACACCGCCGACGTGTACGCCGGCACCCGGGCCGAGGACGTACTCGGCCGGGCGCTGCAGAACGAGCGTCGCGAGGGCCTGGAGATCTTCACCAAGGTCTACTGGCCCACCGGGCCGGGTCGCAACGACCGCGGCCTGTCCCGCAAGCACATCATGGAGTCGATCAACGGCTCTCTGCGCCGGCTGCGCACCGACTACGTGGACCTCTACCAGGCCCACCGGTACGACTACAGCACGCCGCTTGAGGAGACGATGGAGGCGTTCGCCGACGTCGTGCACTCCGGCAAGGCGCACTACATCGGCGTCTCCGAGTGGACCGCCGAGCAGCTGCGGGCCGCCCACCCGCTCGCCCGTGAGCTGCACGTCCCGCTGGTCTCCAACCAACCCCAGTACTCGATGCTGTGGCGGGTCATCGAGACCGAGGTCGTACCGGCCAGCGAGGAGCTGGGCATCGGCCAGATCGTCTGGTCGCCGATGGCCCAGGGCGTGCTCTCCGGCAAGTACCTGCCGGGGCAGCCGCCGCCGGCCGGTTCCCGCGCCACCGACGAGAAGTCGGGCGCGAACTTCATCTCCCGGTTCATGAACGACGACGTCCTGACCCGGGTGCAGCAGCTCAAGCCGCTCGCCGAGCAGGCCGGGCTGAGCATGGCCCAGCTGGCCGTGGCGTGGGTCCTGCAGAACCCGAACGTCTCGTCGGCGATCATCGGCGCGTCCCGCCCCGAGCAGGTGCACGACAACGTGAAGGCGGCCGGGGTGAAGCTCGACGCCGAGCTGCTCAAGGCCATCGACGAGATCGTCGAGCCGGTCACCGAGCGAGACCCGGCGAAGACCGAGTCCCCCGCCGAGCGTCCCTGACGCGGCTCCGGTCCGGTCGGCGCGAGGGTTCTCGCGTCGACCGGACCGGAAAGCTCAGCCCGGTCAGCTCTTCCAGAAGCGAATCAGGTCCAGGCCTGCGGCGTACAGCCACGACGGCAGGCCCAGCAGGTCACCGACGGCGAAGACCGCGTCGAAGAACCAGCCGCCGATGCGCGGGTTCCACAGCAGCGCGAAGAGCAGCAGGAAGCCGTACGGGGCGAACAGGTCGTACATTTTGCGCCACTGCGGATTGAGCCACGGCTGGATCATGTTGCCGCCGTCCAGGCCGGGCACCGGCAGCAGGTTGAGCACGCTGGCGGTGAGCTGGAGGAAGGCGAGCAGCGCCACCCCGGCCCAGAACTCCACCGGGCCGTCCGAGGACGTGCCGAGTCGCACCGCCGCCACGAGCAGCAACGTGAACAGCACGTTTGTCGCCGGGCCGGCGAGGCTGACCAGGGTGTGCCGCAGCCGCCCCGGAATGGCGTGCCGGTCCACCCACACCGCGCCGCCGGGCAGGCCGATGCCGCCGAGCAGCACCACCACCACCGGCAGCACGATCGACAACAGCGGGTGGGTGTACTTGAACGGGTTGAGCGTCAGGTAACCACGATGGGCGATGTTCCGGTCACCGGCCCGGTAGGCCACCACCGCGTGCGCGTACTCGTGCAGGCAGAGCGACACCAGCCAGCCGGAGACCACGAACAGGAACACGTCGAAGCGGACGCTGCCGTAGCCGTTCCAGGCCAGCACCCCGCTGACCGCGAAGAGCGCGACCAGGCCGAGGAAGACCGGGCTGGGCCGGAACGCCGCCTTGGGCACGCCGAGCACCAGCCCGTCGGCACCCGGCCGGTCGTACGCCATCACTCGGCCGTGGGCAGCAGGCTCATCCGGTAATCCACCCGGTCGTCCTCGACGAGTGCGACCGAGGTGACGCCGGACGCCGCGAGCTCACGCCAGGTCTGACCGATCCAGGATTCGGCGTCGGCCTGGCTGCCGAACGACTCCGCCGGGCCCTCGACCGTCTGACCGTCCGTGCCCTCGTACCGCCAGCTCCACGCCATGCCGCGTCTCCCCTCGCCGCTGAAGTCCCCGTGGGACGAACCCCCGCCAGCGTAGTCGGCCCGGCGCGCAACGGCCGCTCGCTCGCCCCCGCGGCAACCCACGGGTTGATCAATCCAGGTCGGTGCGGGCCGGTACGGTGGCTCGGTGCTGACTCGGGGAGTGCTGCTCGACGACCGGTACCGGCTGGGCGATCGGGTGGCGACGGGCGGGATGGGCGCGGTCTGGCGCGGCACCGACGTGCTGTTGGAGCGCGAGGTGGCGGTGAAGGTGCTGCTGCCGTCGCTTGTCGCCGACGCCGAGTTCACCGCCCGCTTCCGCGCCGAGGCGCGGATGCTCGCGGCGTTGCGGCACCCCGGCGTGGTCGCGGTGCACGACGTCGGGCAGGCGGCGCTCGCCGACGGCAGCCGGGTCGACTACCTGGTGATGGAGTACGTCGAGGGCGAGCCGTTGTCGGCCCGCGTCCGCACGGCGGGTCGATTGGATGCGGCCACCACCATGTCGGTGCTGGCGCAGGCGGCCGACGCCCTGCACACCGCCCACCTCGCCGGCATCGTGCACCGGGACGTGAAGCCCGGCAACCTGCTGGTCAAGGCCGACGGTCGGGTGGTGCTCGTCGACTTCGGTATCGCCCGGTCCCGCAGCATGGCCGGGCTGACCGCCGCGAACATGGTGCTCGGCACCGCCGCGTACATGTCTCCCGAGCAGGCCACCGGCCAGCCGGTCGCCGCCGCCACGGACGTCTACGCCCTCGGGGCGGTGGCGTACTTCTGCCTGGCAGGGCAGCCACCGTTCGACGGCGACAACCCGCTCGCGGTGGCGTTGCGGCATGCCCAGGACGAGCCGGCCCCGCTGCCGCCGGATACGCCGCCGGCAGTGGTGGCGGTGATCGCGCGGGCGATGGCCAAGCGGCCGGCGGACCGGTACGCCAGCGCCGCTGAGCTGGCCGCTGCCGCCGCTGATGCCCGCGACGCGACCCTGGCCAGCATCCCGCCCGCCGCCCGCCCTCCGTGGGCGGTGGCCGCACCCGCCCCGCCCGTGGTGGGCGCCACCCCGGCCGTCGCGCCGCCGGTCCCGCCCGTTCCGAGCCCCACACCGTCCGTGCCGACCCGCGCGCCGACGCCGCAGCCGGTCGGGGCCACGGACCCGACCCTGCCACCGGCCTTCCGGGCCGGGCTGGCCCCGATCCGGACCGAGACCGGGCCGACCCGCGAGGATTCGTTGCCGACGTCGTCCCGGCGGCGACGTGGGCCGCTGCTGGTCGGGGTGGGCGCGATCATTCTGATCGCGCTGGTCGGCGGGGCCGTGGCGGCGTTGCGACCGGACGCCGGGCCGGGCAGGACGACCGGTCCGGCGGCGCTGGCGGGTGAATCGACGTCGGGCGCCGGCGTCGCGCCCCGACCGCCGACAACACCACCCCGGGACCCCGGGCCAGTGGCACGCCGAGCGCCGACCGGACCGGGACCGCCACACCGACCGGCGGCGACCGATCGGGTACGCCCGCCAGCGGCAGCCCGGCCATCCGCAGCGCGGCACCGGGGACGACGCCGACCAGGGCGGCCAGTGGCAGACCGACGTCCAGTGGCAGCCCGGCGGGTCGGTCCAACCCGTACACGGCGGTGCAGGCGTGCGGCAGCGGCTACCAGGTGATCGACTCGGCGACGCTCACCGACGGTGGCGGCCGCCGTCAGGGCCGCGTCTACCTGCTCTACCACGCGGGCAACGGCAACAACTGCGTGGTCACCCTCAAGGACACCGCGGTCGGGGTCAGGACGGCGGTGTCGGCGTACCTGGAGGTGCAGGGACGGGCCCGCAGCACCGACAGCGGGTCGTTCGACTACTACGCGGGGCCGGTGCGGGCCTCCGCCGCCGGCGCGTGCGTGAAGTGGGGCGGCGCCACCGGCGGGGTCAGCTACGGCAGCGGGTTCGAACACTGCGACTGACCGTGCCGGCGATGCCGGCCGGAGCGGTGCGGGGATCCGGACGCTTGCCGGCAATGGACGCGGATCGGACTTTCGATCGTCGTCGGGGCTGGGGCGACGTGCCCAACCCCGAAGGATGCGAACTAAGGTACGGACATGTCCGTTGACGGGTGGAACACGGTCCTGGTGCTCGGCGGTATCCGGTCCGGCAAGTCCGAGTTCGCCGAGTCCCTGGTCGCCGACGCGCCGGTGGTCCGTTACATCGCCACCGCGCCCGAGGGCGACCCGGAGGACACCGAGTGGGCGACCCGGCTGGCGACGCACCGCGCCCGACGACCGGGCAGCTGGACCACCGAGGAGACCGCCGACGAGCCGCGCCGACTGGCGGACGTGCTCGAATCCGCCGAGCCCAACGAGACGCTTCTCGTGGACGACCTGGGCGGCTGGGTGACGGTGCTGCTCGACCCGGACCACCAGCCCGCCGACGACGTGGCGACGATCGCCGAGCTGGCCGAGGCGATCCGCACCTGCTCGGCGCGGGTCGTGGTGGTCAGCCCCGAGGTGGGGCTGTCGCTGGTGCCGACCACCCCGCTGGGCCGGGCGTTCACCGACGCGCTCGGCGCGGCCAACCGCGCGGTCGCCGACGCCTGCGACGCAGTGGTGCTGGTGGTCGCCGGTCAGCCGGCCTGGCTGAAGCCGACCGCCGCCCTCGCCGCCGCCCCGACCGTGAGCGCGTCGGCGAGGTCCGTGCCGCCGACCGCGAGCCAGGCCGCCGCCCAGGACGCGAGCCGGACCGACACGAGCCGGGCCGGCGCGGGCAGGGCCGGCACGAGCCTGGTCGACGCCGAGCCCACGCCCGAGGTGCAGCTCCCCGACGTACTGACCCACACCCCGCCGGTCGCTCCGAACCAGGAGCCGGGCAACCCCTGGGCCGCACCCACCATGGCGCTGCCGATGGTGGCCACCGGGCTGGTCATCCAGCCCGGCATGGAGCTGCCGATGCCCGACGACTACGCCGGCCCGCAGGCTGTCGACCGGCTGGCCACGTTGGACGTACCGGGTGCCGGGCTCGGCGTCCTGGACCGGGTGGTCGGCTTCGCCGCCGCCACCCAGGGCACGTCGACGCCTGTCGCCTGGGGTTCGGTGCGGGTGCTGCTGCTCAACGGCGACCACGCCGGTGGCGCGTCGGCCGGCACCGTCGCGGGCGAGTCGGCGCGTCGGGCCGCGCAGGCGCGCGCCGGGCGGGGCGCGCTGGCCCGGCTGGCTGCCGAGAGCGGCGCCAGCCTGCAGGTGGTGGACACCCCCGTCTCCGCCCCGATGGAGGCCCAGCCGGCGCTCTCCGGCGACCAGGTCGAGTCGGCGCTGCGCTACGGCTGGCGGCTGGCCGAGCAGGCGGCCGACGCGGGCGTACAACTGCTGGTCCTGGGGGCGTGCGGTGCCGGCACCGAGGCGGCAGCGGCGGCGGTGCTGGCGGCCACGGCCGGCGCGGAACCGCCGGCCGTGCTCGGCCGGGTGATCACCGATTCCGGTGAGATCGACGACGCGGCCTGGATGGTTCGCTGCGCGGCGGTGCGCGACGCGCTGCACCGCACCCGCCGCTCGCCGCGCGGCGCGAAGGACGTGCTGTCCGAGCTGGGCGGCGGCGATGTGGCGGTGGCCACCGGCGTGCTGCTGGGCGCGACGGCCCGCCGGGTGCCGGTGCTGCTGGACGGGCCGGTCGGGCTGGCCGCCGGGATGGTCAGCCGTGACCTCGCCGGGCAGGCCCGGCACTGGTGCCTGCTGGCCGACCACGGCGGGCACCCCGCGGTACGGCTGGCGGCCGACGTGCTCGGCCTGACGCCACTGCTCGACCTGCGGCTGGACCTCGGCGAGGGTGCCAACGCGCTTGTCGCGCTGCCGCTGCTGCGCTCGGTGCTGGCGCTGGCCGCCGCGCTGCCGG
This sequence comes from Micromonospora lupini str. Lupac 08, assembly GCF_000297395.2. GTDB lineage: Bacteria > Actinomycetota > Actinomycetes > Mycobacteriales > Micromonosporaceae > Micromonospora > Micromonospora lupini. The sequence continues at coordinate 5,448,807 of NZ_HF570108.1, forward strand.
TCCACCCGTCGCTGGCCACCGACACCGACGCCGACCGGGCCGACGAGCCGCAGACCGACCCGGAGTACGCCGAACCTGACGAGGCCGAGGCCGAGCCGGCCTACACCGGGCCCGACTACACCGACCCGGACTTCGCCGAGCCGGAGCCGGCCGGACCGGGCCCCACCCGCACGGAGACGGACGAGCAGCCGGCGTCGGGCTGGCGTGCCGGCTGAGTCGCGGTTCGTCGCGGGCGTCCGGCTGGCCGTCACCACCTTCAGCACGTTGCCGGTACGCGCCGGGCGGATCGACCGTCCGGTGGCGGGTACCGCGATGGCGCTCGCCCCGGCCGTCGGCGCGCTGCTCGGCGTGCTGCTGGGCGGCGTCCTGCTGCTCACCGGCACGCTCGCTCCCCCGCTTGTCGCCGCCGGCGTGACAGTGGGCGCGGCCGCCCTGCTGACCCGAGGGCTGCACCTGGACGGGCTTGCCGACACGGTGGACGCGCTCGGGTCGTACCGGCGGGGCGCTGCCGCCCTGGAAATCATGAAGAAGCCGGACGTCGGGCCGTTCGGTGTCGTCGCCCTGTTCGTCGTACTCCTGGTGCAGGCGGCGGCGCTCGCCGAGCTGGCCGGCCGGTCCTGGCCCGCCGCCCTCGCGGCCGTGGTCGCGGCCACCGCCGCCGGACGGCTGGGCGTCACGGTGGCGTGCCGGCGGGGCGTGCCCGCCGCCCGGCCGGACGGGCTGGGAGCTATGGTGGCCGGCACGGTCGGCCCGGTGGCCGTGACCGTCGGCGCGGTCGCCGTCGCGCTGCTGGCGGTGCCCGCGGTGCCGGGCCGCCCGTGGCAGGGGCCGCTCGCCGTCGTCGCCGCGCTCGCCGTCGCGGTGCCGCTGCTGACCCACGTGGTACGCCGGCTCGGCGGGATCACCGGCGACGTGCTCGGCGCGACAGTCGAACTGGTCACCACGCTGGTCTACCTGGGTGTGGTGCTGTCCGCCTGAACCCGGCACGGCGGGCCGGGTAGCGTTCGGCTCGACAGCACCGGCACGGCCACCGGGGGAACCCACATGCTCATCACTGACGACTTCCTGCCCGTACCGGTGCCGGAGTCGCTCAGCGCGACCTACCTGGTGCCGATGGCGGGGCTGCCGAAGGTCAGCGCGAAGACGGCGGTGGCGGCGCTGACCGGCCGGCTGGCCGAGCCGGTGCACGGGCTCGCCCGGCAGATGCTGGACAGCCCGCTGATGAGCGTGGACACCCGGCCGATCGCCGAGTTCCCCGCGCTGCCGCCGGATCTGCTCACCGCGTTCGGCGCCACCGAGGCGCAGTTGGCCCGGCTGGCCGCGGCGACACACCTGGTGGTGGTGCAGGCGGAGTACCGGCCCGGCTGGCCGCCGGCGCACGAGTGGGCGGCCCGGGCGGTGGCGGCGGCGGTGGCCGAGTCCGTCGACGGCGACGTGGTGGACGTCTTCGGCCTCCAGTTCCTCGACCCGGCGACCGCGCTGCGCTCGCTCCCCGACGAGCAGGGCCGGATCCGGCTGGTCGACTGGGTGCTGGTGCCGTACTCCTCGGACACCGAGGGGCTGTGGTTCACCACGAAGGGGCTGCGGCGCTTCGGTCTGCTGGAGTTGCAGACCCAGGGGGTGCCCGACCATCTGACCCGCGCCTGGGGTGCCGTGATGACCGGGGCGGCGCGGCGGCTGCTGCGGGACTGGACCGACGGGCTCACCGGCGAGGAGGTGCCGGCGTTCGTGCAGCTGCCGGTGCTGGCCACGGTGACCGGGCACGACATCGCGGTGGCGTACGGCAACCCGGAGCAGCACGGCGCGACGGCCCCGGTGCTGCTGCGCCTGGAGCTGGATCCGGCGACCGACCCGGACGCCGACTCGTTCCTGAGCCTGCGTCCGCCGGCCGGGCACCCCGGTCCGGACGGGCGCTACTACGCCGCCGCCTGCGCGACGCTGTTCTCCGGCATCCAGCCGGACGTGCGCTACGCCCGCTCCGGCGACGCGATGAGCCGTGCGGTCGCCACCGCCCGTGCCGCCCTGGACGACGCGCGGGCGCGTTTCGTCGCCGGCCAGCTACCGGTGGAGTCGCAGCTGGTGGTCAAGTACGGCCTGCCGGGCGACGACGGCCCGGAGTACGTCTGGGCGGGCGTCACCGCGTGGGAGACCCCGGAGCGGATCGTCGGCGTCAGCGCCAGCGACGCCAACACCGACCCCAGCGTGCGGATCGGCGCCCCCGTGGTGGTGGAGGCGACCGACGTCGTCGACTGGGCCGTCCTGAACGCCACAGGCGTCATCGAGGGCGGCTGGACCCAGGCGGTCCTGGACGCCGGCGAACCCCCAACCCCAACCCCCTAAAACCCCACCCACCCCCCCAACCCCCAGCCCCACCCCCCCACCCCCGGTTGATCATGGGGTTAGCGGGGGCTTTGATCTCCCAGCGCCCCGCCAACCTCATGATCAACGCCGAAAAGCCGGGGGCGGAGGGGGCGGGGGGAGGTGGGGGTTAGTGGGTTGAGGGGGTTACGAAGGGAGGTTTGGTGAGGGTCAGGGGGGCTCGGCGGCCTCGGATGTCGATCTCGACCTGGTCGCCGTCGGCCAACTGGGCGTCCGTGTCCAGCAGGGCCAGGGCGATGCCCTGCTTACGGGTCGGGGAGAAGGTGCCGCTGGTCACCGTGCCGACCTGCTTGTCGCCCACGTGCAGGGTCATGCCGGGGCGCGGGATGGCCCGGTCGACGGCCACCAGACCGCGCAGCGTACGCCGGGGGCCGGCGGCCTTCTCGGCGAGCAGCGGGTCGCGGCCCCAGAAGGCCGGCTTGTCCCACCCGACCGCCCAGCCCGACCGGGCCTGCACCGGGGTGATGTCCAGGGAGAGGTCCTGCCCGTGCAGCGGGTAGCCCATTTCGGTGCGCAGCGTGTCCCGGGCGGCCAGCCCGCAGGCGCGCAGCTCGAACGCCTCGCCCGCGGCGAAGAGCGCGTCCCACACGGCCACCGCGTGCTCCGCCGGCACGACCAGCTCGTAGCCCAGCTCACCGGTGTAGCCGGTCCGGCAGACGGTCAGCTCCACGGCGGCGGAACGGACGGCGAGGCCGGCGGCGGCACCGGCGGCGGCACCGGCGGCGGGGTCGACAGCCAAGCCGGCCGCGGGGTCGACAGCGGGGTCGGCGGTGAGGCTGGCGGCGTCGAAGCTCATGTAGCCGTGCTCGGTGGGCAGGCCGAGGGCGGCGAGCAGCTCACCAGAGCGGGGGCCCTGCACGGCCAGCACCGCGTACGCCTCGTGCTCGTCGGTGACGGTGATCCGCTCCGGGGCGGCGGCGCGCAGCCGGCGCACCACCTCGGCGGTGTTCGCGGCGTTCGGGATGAGGAAGACGTGGTCGTCGGCGTACAGGTAGGCGATGATGTCGTCCACCACGCCGCCGGTGGCGTCGCAGCACAGCGTGTACTGCGCGCGGCCGGGCCCGATGCGGCGCAGGTCGTTGCTGAGGCAGGAGTTGACGAACTCGGCCGCGCCGGGACCGGTCACCCGGGCCTTGCCCAGGTGCGACACGTCGAAGACCCCCACCGCCGTACGCACCGCGGTGTGCTCCTTGAGCACCCCGCCGCCGGCGTACTCCAGCGGCATCTCCCAGCCCCCGAAGGGGGCGAACTTGGCGCCGGCGGCGGTGTGCCGCTCGTGCAGCGGGGAACGACGCAGCCGGGTCGCGGCGGCGTCGGAGGTCACGTCGGTCATGGGTGGCAACTTACCGGGGGCAACGCCGCTGGTTAGCATCGGCGGGACCCCGTTGGCGTGATCGACGGGACAGCCCTGACGTCCGGCGGGTAGGTTCCGCCGGAGACCTTCACCGCTGGTACGCGACGCCGCGACCGGCCCGGCCCGCCCGGAGTAGCTTCAGTGACATCACCCCGCACCACCAACCTGAGCCTGGTCGACACCGACCCGGCCGAGCTCGCCGTCGACGCGATCGTGATCGGCGTGCACAGCCAGCCCGGAGAGCAGGGCGCCACCAGCGGCCTCGCCGGCACCCTGCTGCTCGCCAGCGGCGCCGAGAGCATCGCCGTCGCGTTCGACGGCAAGCTGACCGAGACCCTCGCGCTGCTCGGCGCGACCGGTGGGCCGGGTGAGGTCATCAAGCTGGCCACGCTGGGCACCGTCACCGCCCCGCTTGTCGTCGCTGTCGGGCTCGGCTCGGAGCCGACGGGCGCCGCCCCGGCGCCGGAGACGCTGCGTCGCGCCGCCGGCGCGGCGGTCCGGGCCCTGGCGGGCGCACCGAAGGTGGCGCTGAGCATGCCGCTGCCCGACGACGCGGACGCGCCGGCCGCGCTGCGCGCCGTCGCCGAGGGCGCGCTGCTCGGCGGGTACCGGTTCGCCGGCTACAAGACCCGGCCGCAGCCGACCCGGCGGGAGCCGGTGGCCGAGGTGCTGATCGCCGTTCCGGACGCCGCCGACCCGGCCGCCCAGGCCGAGATCACTCGCGCGCAGGCGGTCGCCGGCGCGGTCCGGCTCAGCCGGGACTGGGTGAACACGGCCCCGAACGAGCTGCGTCCCCCGTCGTTCGCCGACGCCGTTGCCGCCGCCGCCCGTGACGCGGGTCTCGGCGTCGAGGTGCTGGACGAGGCGGCGCTGGCCGCGGGCGGCTACGGCGGCATCATCGCGGTCGGGCAGGGCTCGGAGGCCCCGCCGCGACTGGTGAAGCTCACCTACACCCCGCAGGACGGCGGCAACGGCAAGCGGGTCGCGCTTGTCGGCAAGGGGATCACCTTCGACACCGGCGGCATCTCGATCAAGCCGGCGCAGGGCATGTGGGAGATGAAGTCCGACATGGCGGGCGCCGCCGCGGTGGGCGCGGCCATGCTGGCGATCGCCGCGCTGAAGCCGGCGGTGGCGGTCAGCGCGTACCTGCCGATGGCCGAGAACATGCCGTCGGGCACCAGCTACCGGCCGGGCGACGTGATCAGCATGTTCAGCGGCAAGAAGGTGGAGGTGCTCAACACCGACGCCGAGGGCCGGATGGTCCTTGCCGACGCCATCGCCCGCGCGTGCTCCGACGGCACCGACTACCTGTTCGAGACCTCCACCCTCACCGGCGGCCAGGTGATCGCGCTGGGCAAGCGGGTGGCCGGCGTGATGGGCACCCCCGAGCTGTGCGAGCGGGTCCGGACGGTCGGCGACGCGGTCGGCGAGCCGGCCTGGCCGATGCCGCTGCCGGACGACGTGCGCAAGGGCATGGACTCCGACGTGGCGGACATCTCGCAGGTCAACGCCGGGATGGACCGGGCCGGGCACATGCTGCAGGGCGGCGTGTTCCTGCGCGAGTTCGTGGCCGACGACGTGGCGTGGGCGCACATCGACATCGCCGGGCCGGGCTACCACTCGGGCGAGCCGACCGGCTACTGGACCAAGGGCGGCACCGGCGTGCCGGTCCGCACCCTGGTGCAGCTCGTCGAGGACGTCGCCGTCAACGGCTGACGGACGTGTGACCGAGGGGCCCTCTTCCCGGGGGCCCCTCGGTTTGTCTCAGTAGCGCTCGGGTCGGCGCTTGCGGCGCTCGTTGAAGTCGCGCATCCGCTGCGGGTAGCCCATCAGCCGGACGTCGTACACCGGGATGCCCATCCGGTACGCGAAGCGCCGCGCGCCGTCCGGGCCGTCGATGCGGCGGCGCGTCCACTCCCCGTCGTCGGCGATCAGGATGACGGTGGTCTCGGTGACAGTCGTCCGGGGCTCGATGAACGCCTCGACGCCGCGCCGGCTGCGGATGAAGTTCTCAAGATGGTCCAGATCGCCGCGATCGGCCGCGCGGTCGTGGCTCAGCACACGCGCCTGCTTCCGGCGCCGGAACAACCCCACCGAACCTCTCCCCCACCTCACGTCATCGACAACGGTGCCAAGGGTACGTGTCGATGACGTGTCGTTGGGCACCTCGGTACGCACCCTGTGCCCAGTGGTGACAAGATGACCGAGGTGGGGTGTGTCCGTGTTACAACCCCGTGACCCCCGATGCAGCGACGCGACCTGGGAGTTGGACGTGAGCGAGCCGAACGAAGCAACCTTCGACATCGTCATCCTCGGAGGTGGCAGCGGCGGCTACGCGGCGGCGCTGCGCGCCGCCCAACTGGACCTGTCCGTCGCGCTGATCGAGAAGGGCAAGCTCGGCGGCACCTGCCTGCACAACGGCTGCATCCCGACCAAGGCGCTGCTGCACGCGGCGGAGATCGCCGACCAGGCCCGCGAGTCGGAGCAGTTCGGTGTGAAGGCCGAGCTGATCGGCATCGACATGGCCGGGGTCAACTCGTACAAGGACGGTGTCATCTCCCGCCTGTACAAGGGTCTGCAGGGCCTGCTCAAGGGCAACAAGGCGATCACCATCGTCGAGGGCCACGGCACCCTGGTCGGCAAGAACGTCGTCGAGGTCGACGGCAAGCGTTACACCGGCCGCAACATCGTCCTGGCCTCCGGCTCGTACGCGAAGAGCCTGCCCGGCCTGGAGGTCGACGGCGAGCGGATCATCACCAGCGACCACGCGCTCACGATGGACCGGGTGCCGTCGTCGGTGATCGTGCTCGGTGGCGGCGTGATCGGCGTCGAGTTCGCCAGCGTGTGGAAGTCCTTCGGTGTGGACGTGACGATCGTCGAGGCGCTGCCCCGGCTTGTCGCCGCCGAGGACGAGGAGTCGTCGAAGGCGCTGGAGCGGGCCTTCCGCAAGCGGAAGATCAACTTCAAGGTCGGCAAGCCGTTCGAGAAGGTCGAGAAGACCGAGAACGGCGTCAAGCTGACCATTCAGGGCGGCGAGACCGTCGAGGCGGAGCTGCTGCTGGTCGCCGTCGGTCGCGGCCCGAACACCGCAAACCTCGGGTACGAGGAGCAGGGCGTCAAGATGGACCGCGGTTACGTGCTGACCGACGAGCGGCTGCGCACCAGCGTGCCGAACGTCTACGCCGTCGGCGACATCGTGCCCGGTCTCCAGCTCGCGCACCGGGGCTTCCAGCAGGGCATCTTCGTCGCCGAGGAGATCGCCGGGCAGACCCCGGCCGTCATCGACGAGGTAGGCATCCCGCGCGTCACCTACTGCGACCCGGAGCTGGCGTCGGTGGGCCTCACCGAGGCGAAGGCCAAGGAGCAGTACGGCGCCGACAAGGTCAAGAGCATCAACTACCCGCTCGGCGGCAACGGCAAGAGCCAGATCCTCAAGACCACCGGCTTCGTGAAGCTGGTCCGGGTCGAGGACGGCCCCGTCGTCGGCGTGCACATGGTCGGCGCCCGGGTGGGTGAGCTGATCGGTGAGGCGCAGCTCATCTACAACTGGGAGGCGTACCCGGCGGAGGTCGCCCAGCTCGTGCACGCCCACCCGACCCAGAACGAGGCCCTGGGCGAGGCGCACCTGGCCCTCGCCGGCAAGCCGCTGCACTCGCACGCCTGATCACCCAAACCGCGGCGTCCGGCGACGGGCGAAGATCCCCCAAGGGGAATGAAGGAGTCTGGAGAACATGCCGGTATCGGTCACCATGCCCCGGCTCGGCGAGAGCGTCACCGAGGGCACCGTCACGCGCTGGCTCAAGCAGGAGGGCGACACGGTCGAGGTCGACGAGCCCCTGCTCGAGGTCTCGACCGACAAGGTCGACACCGAGATCCCGTCGCCCGCGGCGGGCGTGCTGAGTCGGATCGTGGTCGGCGAGGACGAGACCGCCGAGGTCGGTAGCGAGCTGGCCGTCATCGCCGGTGAGGGCGAGTCGACAGGTGGCGGCGAGGCCGCTCCGCAGGAGCAGGCCCCGGCAGAGTCGGTGGAGCCGGCCGCCGAGCCGACGGCCGCCGCCGAGGGCACCGCCGACGAGGTGGCGCAGGACGAGGCGCCGGCCGAGACGCCGGCTCCGGCCGCCGCGCCGTCGGGCGAGGGCACCGCGGTGAAGATGCCGGCCCTGGGCGAGAGCGTCACCGAGGGTACGGTCACCCGCTGGCTCAAGCAGGTCGGCGACACCATCGAGGTGGACGAGCCGCTGCTGGAGGTCTCCACCGACAAGGTGGACACGGAGATCCCGTCGCCGGTCGCCGGCACGGTTCTGGAGATCAAGGTCGCCGAGGACGAGACCGCCGACGTCGGCGCCGACCTGGCGATCATCGGTGTCGCCGGTGGCGCCCCCGCCCAGGCGAAGCCCGAGCCGAAGCCCGAGCCGAAGGCGGAGGCCGCGCCGGCGCCGAAGGCCGAGCCGAAGCCGGAGCCGAAGGTCGAGGAGCCCACCCCGGGCATGTCGTACAACGAGCCGGCCGCGGAGACCGAGAGTTCGGCGCAGCCGGCGAAGACCGAGCAGGCCGCGCAGCCGTCCGGGCCGACCACCGCGCCCCAGCGCCCGTCCGCCCCCGCGCAGGGTGGCGGCGAGGAGGCTGCCGGGTACGTGACCCCGCTGGTCCGCAAGCTGGCCAGTGAGCACGGCGTCGACCTGTCCTCGCTCAACGGCACCGGCGTGGGTGGCCGGATCCGCAAGCAGGACGTCCTCGACGCGGCCGAGAAGGCGAAGGCCGCCAAGGCCGCGCCGGCTCCGGCCGCACAGCCGGCCGCCGCGCCGTCGGCCGCCGCGGCGAAGCCGGCCGCGAAGCCGCAGCCGAGCAACAAGCGGGGCACCACCGAGAAGCTGCCGCGGATCCGCGCGACGATCGCCAAGCGGATGCAGCAGTCGCTGCACGAGACGGCCCAGCTCACCACCGTCGTCGAGGTCGACGTCACCAAGGTCGCCAAGCTGCGGGTCCAGGCCAAGGAGTCGTTCCAGGCCAAGCACGGCGTGAAGCTGTCCTTCCTGCCGTTCTTCGCCCTCGCCGCCATCGAGGCGCTCCAGACCCACCCGATCATCCAGGCCAGCATGGACCTGGAGGGTGGCACGATCACCTACCCGGCCGCCGAGCACCTCGGCATCGCCGTGGACACCGAGCGCGGGCTGCTCGTGCCGGTCATCCACAACGCCGGTGACCTCAACATGGGCGGCATCGCCAAGCGGATCGCCGACCTGGCCGAGCGCACCCGGGCCAACAAGATCACCCCCGACGAGATGGCCGGGGCGACCTTCACGCTCACCAACACGGGCAGCCGGGGCGCTCTGTTCGACACCCCGATCGTGCCGTCGCCGCAGTCGGCGATGCTCGGCACGGGTGCCGTGGTCAAGCGGCCGGTCGTGGTCAACGACCCAGAGCTGGGCGAGGTCATCGCGGTCCGGTCGATGGTCTACCTGGCCATGTCCTACGACCACCGGCTGATCGACGGCGCCGACGCCGCCCGCTTCCTGACCGCGGTCAAGGAGCGGCTGGAGGCCGGCAACTTCGAGTCGGAGCTGGGCCTGGCCTGATCCATTCGCAACGCCGACAGGGCGCCCCGGTCGTCGACCGGGGCGCCCTGTCGTTCGCGGTCGTCAGCTCTTGAGCAGCGCGGTCGAGACCTTCCAGAGCCGCTCGGCGGCCTCCGGGTCCAACGCGTAGTCGGCCACGCCCGTCCGCCCGCCGGGCTGGGCGGGGGCGGCCTCCTGACAGTCCTCGAAGTAGCGCCCGCCCACGCCGTCGAGCAGCGGCGACGCGGCGACCAGCACCGAGGTGGCGGCGCCCTGCTCCACGGTCTTCCAGGCCGCCGCGTTGCCCGCGCGCAGCCGGTCCAACTCCTCCTCGCTGACGTAGCGCTGCAGGTTGGTCCGGATCGCGCCGGGCATCAGCGAGTTGGCCGTGATCCCGTCGTCGGCCCAGAGCCGGGACGCCTCCACGGCGAACAGCACGTTTGCCGTCTTCGACTGCCCGTACGCCTGCCACGGCTCGTACTCCCGCTTGTCGTACTGGATGTCGTCGAAGACCACCGGCGAGCGCAGGTGGGCGGCGGAGCTGACGGAGACGATCCGGCCCCCGTCGCCGGAGGCGAGCGCCGGGCGCAGCCCGGTGGCGAGCGCGAAGTGCCCGAGGTGGTTGGTGGCGAACTGCATCTCCCAGCCCTGCGGGGTCCGGCTCAGGGGCGCGGCCATGATGCCGGCGTTGTTGACCAGGATGTGCAGCGGGCCGTCCCAGTTGGCGACGAAGTCGGCGATGGACCCCTGGTCGGCGAGGTCGAGCGGCGCGACCATGACCCGGTCGTTGCCTGTGGTGCCGGTGATGTCGTCGGCGGCCTGCTGGCCGGCGTCCGGGTTGCGGACGGCCAGTGTGACTTCCGCACCGGCGCTGGCCAGGGCACGGGCGGTTTCCACGCCGATGCCGGACGACCCGCCGGTGACGATCGCCCGCCGCCGGACGAGGTCCACGCCCCGGATCACGTCCATGGCCGTGGAGGTATGGGCGAACGAGGTGGTGATCGGGTTGTTCGTCGTCATGATCCATCCTTGTCCAGGGTGGGTCGAACCGACCGGCCCGCTGCCGGAGGCCATGGTCCCGGTGTTTCCCGAGCCGGGCCGGAGGTAACGCCGGACGCCGTCGCCATCGCTGTTCGGGCCTCGGAGCAGCCCGGACGCTGCCACAGTGGGACCGTGGGCGGCTACCGGCGGGGTGGACAACTGGGACCGGCCGTCCCGATCGCTCCCGGTGCCCGGGTGGACAAGTTCGAGGTCTTCTTCGACCTGGTCTTCGTCTTCTCGTTCTTCATCATCACGCGGGCGACCGCCGCCAACATCTCCGGCCGGCAACTGCTGCACGCCGCCCTGGTGCTCGCCGTGCTCTGGTGGATCTGGGTGGTGCACAGCCTGGTCGCCACCCGGGTCCGGCTCGGCGAGGGCTACGTCCCGGTGCTCATGGTGATCGCGATGGCCGCCCTGTTCGCGTTCGCGCTGGCCCTGCCGCAGGCGTTCAGCGACCCGAAGGCCGGCGCCGCCGGCCCGATGCTGGTGGCCATCAGCTACGTCGTGGTCCGCGGGATCCACTGGATCCTCTATCAGCACGTGGTGCAGGACAGCCCACAGGAGCGGCGGCAACTGCGGCGCTTCGCCCCGGAGCTGGCGGTGAGCATCGTGCTGCTGCTGACCGCTGCGCTGCTCCCGACACTGATCGACGACCCGGGCCGGGCCGCGCTGGTCCGCGACGGCCTGTGGATCACCGTGGTGGTGGTGCAGTACGCCACCGGCTTCATCGTCGGCACCTGGGGCTGGGGGGTGACAAGCGCCGAGCACTGGACGGAGCGCTACGACCTCATTCTGATCATCGCGCTGGGCGAGTCCATCATCTCCACCGGGGTGGGCGGCAATCTGCTCGGCAAGCCGGTGACCTGGCCGGCGGTGGCTGCCGCGGCGCTCGGCATCGTGGTCACGGCCGCCCTGTGGTGGGCGCACTTCGACTTCATCGGGCCGGCCGCCCGGATCGCCTTGCACGCGGCGGAGGGTGGCCCCCGGGTGGCCATGGCCCGCGACGCGTACGCGTACCTCTACCTGCCGATGATCGCCGGGGTGATCCTCTTCTCCATCGGCAACGAGGAGGTCCTGCACAAGATCACTGACCCGGCCGGCGGGATCGCCGAGAAGGTGGAGGGTCCGGCCGTGCCGATGCTCTTCGGCGGGTTGATCTGCTACTTCGCCGTCAACATGTTGTTCCAGCTGCGCACCCTGCACACCGTCAGTTGGACCCGCGTCGGGGTGATCGTGGTGCTCACGGCGGCCCTCCCGGTCGGCCAGCACCTACCGGCGCTCGGCGCGCTCATCCTCGCGACAGTGATCTGCGTGGCACTGGTGGCCGTGGAGGTGATGGTGATGTCGGACTCCCGGCACGCGTTGCGGGCCGCGGTCTTTCAGGAGCGGACCAGTCACGAGGCCCACGAGGCCGCCTGGCGGGCGCGCTGGCACGACGTCCGGGAGTCCGACGAGCCGACCGCGCCGTGATCGGGTTCGGATAGACTCCGGCGCAGCGTCGCGGTGTACCCGGCACGAAGGCCGCCGTGGGCATGGAGGCGCGGGGACAGCATGGGATGAACGTGCACCCGACCGGTTCACCGGCCGACCGGCTCGCCGCCGTCGGCAATCAGATGATCGAGATCCACCTCTGGCTCCGCGCGGAACTGGCCCGTCTCCGGGCAGGTCTCGACGCCGCGGGCGCCGCCCAACCGTCGCGCGACCTGCGCGGGCACTGCCTGACCTTCTGCGCCGCACTCGGCCGACACCACACCGGCGAGGACGCGGGCGCGTTCCGGCTGCTGGCCGAGGAGGTCCCCGAACTACGCCCGGTCATCGCCAACCTGATCACCGATCACGAGGTGGTGGCGGGGATCCTGGAGCGGGTCGAGGCGCTGCTCGCCGGCGATTCGGCGGTGCCACTCGCCCGGGTGCGCGGCGAGCTGGACGGGTTGGCCGCCCTGTTGGAGACGCACTTCCGCTACGAGGAGAAGCGTTTGGTCTCGGCGTTGAACGCGCTCAGCGGCCGACCCGGAACGGCCGAGGAACTCCTCGGCCTGACCGCGCCGGGTCAGGTCAGCGGCTGACGGCTGGGCCGGAGGGGGTGGCGGTGGGCTGCTCGGTCTCGGGCGTCGGCCCGGGCAGCCGCTCGTAGAAGCGGATCTTCTCCCGGAGGTGCTCGTACTGGCGGCTCAGCAGGAGCATCTGCTCCTCGACCTGCGCCGCGTGCTGTTTGAGCAGCTCGCGGCGCTCGTCGACGGTGTGCTCGCCCTCGCGGGCCAGCTCGGCGTACCGGCACATCTGGGCGATCGGCATCCCGGTGTCGCGCAGGCAGCGGAACAGCACCAGCCAGCTCAGGTCGTCGTCGGTGAAGACGCGCTGGCCGCCCGCCGTGCGGCCCACGTCGGCCAGCAGGCCGATCTTCTCGTAGTACCGCAGCGTGTCCAGGCTGAAGCCGCTGCGCCGGGCGGCCTCGGCGGGGGCGTAACCGGTCATGTCTCGGCATCGTAGCCACCCCTTGACCTGGAGCGCACTCCAGGTTGGAGGCTGGTCCGCATGACGACGACACGAACGCTGGGACGCAGCGGCATCGAGGTGAGCGCGATCGGGATGGGGTGCTGGGCGATCGGCGGACCGCTCTGGGGTGACGACGGGCAACCGTTCGGTTGGGGACAGGTGGACGACGACGAGTCGATCCGTACCGTCCACCGGGCACTCGACCTCGGGGTGACCCTGTTCGACACGGCCAGCAACTACGGCGCCGGGCACAGCGAGCGCATCCTCGGCCGGGCCCTGGCCGGCCGGCGGGACAGCGCGGTGATCGCCACCAAGTTCGGCAACGTCAGCGACGAGACCATCCGGCGGGCGCTGGGCACCGACGCCAGCCCGGCGTTCGCCGTACGCAGCCTGGAGGACTCGCTGCGACGGCTCGGCACCGACCACGTGGACCTCTACCAACTGCACATCAACGAGCTGCCGGCGCCCGCCGCGCTCGACCTGGTCGGCACCCTGGAGGACCTCGTCGACCAGGGCAAGATCCGGGCGTACGGCTGGAGCACCGACAACCCGGACTCGGCCGAGGCGTTCGCGGCGGCCGGCCCGCACTGCGCGGCCATCCAGCACGACGAGTCGGTGCTCAGCGACAACGCGGCGGTCCTCGCCGTCTGCGACCGCCACGACCTGGCCAGCCTCAACCGGGGACCGCTGGCGATGGGGCTGCTCACCGGGTCGACCCGGGCCGTCGGGGCGGACGACGTGCGCGGCCGCGCGCCGGAGTGGTTGCAGTGGTTCACCGACGGCCGCCCCACGCCCCGCTGGGCGGCCCGGGTGGAGCAGGTCCGCGCGGCGCTCACCGCGGACGGGCGGACCCTCGCCCAGGGCGCGCTCGGCTGGCTGCTGGCCCGCAGCCCGCGTACGGTGCCGATCCCCGGCCTCCGCACGGTGGCCCAGGCCGACGAGAACCTGGCAACCCTGACCCTGGGCCCGCTACCCCCCGAGGCGTACGCCGAGGTGGAACGCCTCCTCACCGACCTACGCCCCGCCCCCGCCCTCTGACCGAACCACTCCTCGCCGATCGTGCGCTTTCTGTGCGGGCCCCCGCAGAAACGGCGACCCGAAGTGCGAGATCGGCGAGGAGTGGAGGCGGGGTGCGTCCGGGGATGGCGTTTTCGGCGAAGATAAGGGCATGCGGATCCTTCTGGCCGGCGCGTCCGGCTTTCTCGGTACCTGGCTGGGCGACCGGCTCGCCGCCGACGGGCACGAGGTCACCCGGCTGGTGCGCCGTCCGGCGCGCGACCCGCGGGAGCGGCAGTGGGATCCCGCGGCCGGTCAGCTCGACCCGGCTGCGGTCGCCGGAGTGGACGCCGTCATCAACCTGGCCGGCGCGGGCGTCGGCGACAAGCGCTGGAACGACGACTACCGGCGGCTCATCCGCACCAGCCGGGTGGACAGCAGCAGCACGCTCGCGACGACGATCGCCGGGCTGCCGGCTGCCGACCGTCCCCGAGCCCTGCTCAACTCGTCGGCCGTCGGCTGGTACGGCAACACGGGCGACCGGGTCGTCGAGGAGGACGCCCCCGCCGGCGAGGGTTTCCTGGCCGACGTCTGCCGGGTCTGGGAGGCCGCGACCCGCCCGGCTGAGGACGCCGGCGTACGCGTGGTGCGACTGCGTACCGGTCTGCCGCTGCACCGCGACGGCGGGCTGCTCAAGCCGCAACTGCTGCCGTTCAAACTGGGCATCGCCGGGCGGCTGGGCAGTGGCCGGCAGTGGCTGCCGTGGATCTCGATGGCCGACTGGCTGGACGCGACGGTCTTCCTGCTGGCACACGACGAGATCGCCGGCCCGGTCAACGTGGTGGGTCCGCATCCGGTGACCAACGCCGAGTTCACCAGGGAGCTGGCCCGGCAACTGCACCGGCCGGCGATCATCCCGATCCCCGCCCTGGCCCTGAAGGTGGCCCTCGGCGGCTTCGCCCACGAGGCCCTGACGAGCACGAGAGTTCACCCGGCCGTCCTGACAAGGGCCAACTATCCCTACCAGCACCCCACCCTCCCCGAGGCCCTCCGAGCGGCCCTGACCTCCTGACCGCTCCGTGTTGATCAAGAGGTTTGCGTCATCCGGGAGCCGGATCCTGACGCGAAACCTCTTGATCACCGGGGCGGGTGGGGACGCGGCTGCCTGGCGGTCGCGCGGGGCTGCGGCGCGTGCGCGTGCCCGGCTCTTGATCCGCTGTAGAGGAAGTTGTAGACGGCTCCGCCCATCGAACATGACAGGAGAAGAGGAATGGTGGGGGATTCCCACGAATCGCCAGATCGGGCAGAGGTTCCGCTGTCGCGTGACGGTGGGCATCGACAGGGTGGTCACCGCGTTCCCGATCGCGGATCCGAAGCGGTACGCGAGAAAGAAGCGCCTGTCGCCTGCACGGCGTGCGGACAGGACTGGCAGACCTGGTACCGGGTTCGTGACGACGGCCGCGTGTTCCTGCTGTGCCCGGAGTGCGACTCGATCTGGCTGCCTGAGGACGACCGCCACGCCCCTCCGACTGGGGACCTGCGGGAGCTGTTCGGCCCGCAGCCGAAGTTCTTCAACGCCTGGGCCCTGATCGAGGAGTGCCCAGCGCCGCCCGCCGACAGACGCACCACCACCTGAGTTGATCAAGAGGTTTGCGTCATCCGGGAGCCGGATTCTGACGCAAACCTCTTGATCACCGGGCGACCTGGGTGGGTCAGCAGCCGATCACCCAGTAGTTGGCGGCGGTCTGCTTGAGGGTGCTGGTGTAGAAGGTGTTGTAGAGGCCCATGCGCTGGTTGGAGCCGTTCGCGTAGGCGTAGCCGCCGGACTGGTAGGCGCGGCCGGCCGCGACGTGCGCGTAGTTGCTGGCCGTCACGCAGGTCGCCGGCGCGGTCGGGGTCGGCGTCGGCGTCGGGCTGGCCGTGGGGGTCGGCGTGGTGGTGGGGGTGGCCGTCGGGGTGGGGGTGCTGCCGCCGCCGTTCAGGCCGAAGAAGAGCGCGTCGCGGTACGTCGAGCAGATGGTGTCCAGGAAGTACGCGCCAGCCGTGCCGCACTGGTCCGCGGCCGAGCCCGGGTCGACCGGGGTGCCGTGGCCCATCCCGGAGACGCGGTAGAGGCGCACCTCGTCGTTGCCGTACACCTCCAGGCTGGTGTTGCCGGGCAGCGACGACGTGCTGGTCGGCGTCTGCGAGATCCCCCGTATGTTTGTCCACTGGTCGCGGGACTCGGTGCCGTTGAGCGGGGTGACAGTGGTGTCCGACGTGCCGTGCCAGATGGCCACCCGGGGGCGTGGGCCGGAGTAGCCGGAGTACGCGCCACGGACCAGGTCGCCCCAGGCCGCCGGGGACTTGTCCGAGCCTGGGTTCATGCAGCTGAACGCGTTGACCATGCTGGTGGCGCAGCGGTACGGGATGCCCGCGATGATCGATCCGGCGGCGAAGACGTCCGGGTAGGTGGCCAACATGACGGCGCTCATCGCCCCGCCCGCGGAGAGGCCGCTGACGAAGACCCGGGAGCCGTCGACGGCGAAGTTCGCCTTGGCGTGGTCCACCATCTGCTTGATCGACAGCGCCTCGCCCTGACCCCGGGCGGTGTCGCCGGTCTCGAAGAAGTTGAAGCAGGAGTTGGCGTTGTTGCCGGAGGGCTGCTGGGCGACGATCAGGGCGAACTTCCACTGGTCGGCGTACTTCTGCCAACCCGAGCCGGCGAAGTAGCCGGAGGCGTTCTGGGTGCACCCGTGCAGCAGGACCACGGCCGGGGAGTTGGCCGGCAGGTTGTCCGGCCGGTAGGCGTACATGGCGAGGTTGCCCGGGTTGGAGCCGAACCCGGTGACCTGGGTGAGGGTGGCGGCCTGGGCGGGTGTGGCGAGGGCGATCGCGCCCGCCGCGGCGAGGACGAGGCCGGCGACCGCACCGATCAGCCGGTTGAGGGTGGATGAGGAGCGGCGCACGGCGGCCTCCTGAGGGGCGGACTGTGAACTGGGTCACGGTCGAGTTGCCGAGACGTTACGACGACGTGTCGCCGCTATGACATGGGGCACAGTCACACATTCACGGCAGCCGCTGTGTACGACGAACCGCGCCCCTCGCGAGAGCAGCGGAGCCGACAACAACCGCCGGTCTGACCGGCTCGTCCAGGTCCGGTTGGTAACGTCCGCTGCGTGCCCTCCTCCCCGTCTCTCGCCACCGGGCCCGCACCCGCGTCGCCACCGCGCGCCCTCCGGGACCGCCGGGCCGACCTGATCGTCGTGCTGGTGGCACTCGCGCTCGCCGTCTGGGTGACAAGCGGCCTGTGGCGGGACCCGAACGTGCGGACGATCACCGTCAACTCCAGCGACCAGGCGCTCTTCGAGTGGTTGCTGGCCTTCGGCGGGCACGCGGTCACCCACGGGGAGAACCCCTTCTTCACGTACCTGATCAACGTCCCGGACGGCGTGAACCTCGCGGTCAACACCTCGATCACTGTGTACGCGGTGGTCTTCGCCCCGCTCACGTACCTCATCGGGCCACCGGCGACGTTCCTGGTGATCCTCACCCTGAACCTGCTCGCCACGGCGCTGACCTGGTACTGGCTGCTCTCCCGGCACGTGGTCCGCAGCCGCCTCGCCGCCGGGGTGGGCGGCCTGTTCATCGCCTACTCCCCCGGCATGGTCTCGCACGCCAACGCCCACCTGAACTGGACCGCCGGCTGGCTGGTGCCGCTGCTGATCTGGCGGCTGTTCGCGCTGCGCCGCCCCGGGCACTGGCTCCGCGACGGGGTGATCCTCGGCGTGCTGGTGGCGGTGGCCTTCTCGATCGCCGCCGAGGGCCTGTTCTTCGCCGCCCTCGCGCTCGGCGTGTTCGTCGCCGTCTGGGCGCTGCACCCGGCCCACCGCGCCGAGGCCCGAGCCGCCCTGCCCACCTTCGTCCGCGGGCTCGGCGTGACCGCGGTGGTCGCCGGTGTGCTGCTGTCGTACCCGCTGTGGCTGCACTTCGCCGGGCCGCAGCGGTTCCACGGCACCGGCTTCGACCCGGTGATCCACTCCGAGGACATCGCCGCCTTCGCCGCCTTCCCGCGCCGCTCCCTGGCCGGCGAGGTCGGGCTGGGCACCGCGCTGGCGCCGAACCCCACCGAGGAGAACTCGTTCTTCGGGATTCCGCTGCTCGTGCTCACCGTGGTCTGCTTCGTCGCGCTCTGGCGACGCGCCGACCCCGGCCGGCGGGCCGTCCTCTGGGCGCTGGGCGTCGTCGCGCTGATCTTCACGGTGCTCTCCTTCGGGCCGGTGGCGAAGATCGACGGACGGCGTACGGACCTGCCCATGCCGTTCGACGTGCTCGGGCAACTGCCGGTGGTGAACGCCGCGCTGCCCGCCCGGCTGGCCCTGGTGGTGGCGCCGGTGATCGGGGTTCTGCTGGCGTACACCCTCGATCAGTTGCGCGCCGCGCCGCCCCGGCACCGTTCGACGGAGCTGGCCTGGTCGCTGGGGTTCGCGGTGGCCCTGCTGCCGCTGCTGCCCACCCCGCTGCTGACCCGCGAGCGGGAGCCGATCCCGCACTTCATCACGTCGGGCACCTGGCGCGAGTACGTCTCGCCGGACGGGGTGCTGACACCGGTGCCACTGACCGTGGACATCTACCCGGACGGGCAGCGCTGGCAGGCGTACGCGCTGTCGCACCGGCAGGGCGAGTTCGCGATCCCGGGCGGCTTCTTCCTCGGCCCCGGCGGCCCGGACGGGCGGGGCCGGATCGGCCCGGTGCCGCGCACCCTGAGCGCGCTCATGGACCAGGCCGGCCGCACCGGGCTGGTGCCGATCGTCACCGACGGCACGATCCGGGAGGTCCAGTCGGACCTGCGGCACTGGCGGATCGAGACGGTGGTCCTCGCCGACGAGGTGCACGGCGCGAAGTTCGAAGTCGACGAGGCGGCGGTGCGGCGTACCGCCACCGCCCTGTTCGGCGAGCCGCAACGGATCGACGACGTCTGGCTCTGGCGCATCCCACCGGCTGACCGATAGAGGGCGCGCGACACGACCGACCGGGGCATCCCGACCGGCTCCCGTCGGGTCTAATGGGGCGATGAGAGGGACCGGCGGACGGCTCCTGCGCGGCGCTGCGGCCAGCTCCGCCCTGGTGCTCGTGGCCCTCGGCGCGCCGGCCGCCACGACCGCGGGCCACACTGCCACGATCCGCACGGATGCCGGCGGCACGGCCGCTGCCGTGCCGACCCGGGTGCACGATCCGTGGCTCTGGCAGGCGACCGTGGCGCAGCGTCCGGCCGGTCCGGCCGCACTGGTCTTCTTCACCGACCGCACCCGCTACTCCGAGTCGACAGGGGTGCTTGTCGGCCGGGACGGCGGCTACCGGCTGATCCCGCTACACATCGGCGAGGGGCACGGACTGCTCTCCCCGGACGGACGGCACTACCTACGACCGGGCTCCGGCGAGCTGCTGGACCTCAGCACCGGTCGGCAGCGCCGCACCATGAGCCTCGGAGTCGACCCGCTCGCCTGGTCCGCTGACGGGCGACGCGTAGTGGGCACCCGCGACAACGACGACGCGGTGATCACCTACGGGCCGGAGAACCAGCAGCTCAACAATCCGGAGAAGCCCGACGACCTGCTCGTCGTCGACCCGTACCGCGGCACCGAGCAGGTGGTCGCGGCCGGCGCCTTCGCCGCCCACGACGCGGCGGCTTGGTCGCCCGAGGGCGACATGCTGGCGGTTGCCGGTCCCCCCGACGAGGCGGCGTCAGTCACCGCCCGCCAACGGCTGGTCGTCGTCGACCCGGCTGGCGGCGCCCCTCGCTGGCAGGTCGACCTGGGCGACCGGCGGATGTTGGCCGGACCGGCAGCCTGGCATCCGGACGGTCGGCGAATCGCTCTGTTCGCCTTCGACGGCTGCGCCGGGCCGACGTGCACGGCCGAGCAGGCGGCGGCACGCGCCATGCGGATCGAGTTCCTGGACGCCGCCACCGGCCACGCCGTTGGCCGGCCACTGCCGGTCGACGCCTCGACCAGCGAGATCGTCGGCTGGCGCGGCGACGACCCGGTCGTGCAGCAGGTGAGCCGCCCCGGGAAAGGCACCGACCGGCAGGCCGTCCTCGCCGCGCTGTCGACCGGCGGCGGCCGAGAGGTGCTGGTGACCGCGCCGATCGGGTCCACCGGCCTGGCAGCCCCGGGCGACCTGCTGATCCGGGCCGCATTCGGTGGCCCGGAGCGCCGCCCGTCGCCGTTCGCCGCCCCGCTCTGGCTCTACCTCACGCTTGCCGTGCCGCCCCTGCTCGCCGCCGCCCTGCTCCACCGCCGACGGCGCCGCAGGGCAGCAGCCGCCACCACTGCGCCTCCGGGCTGAAGCCGAACGCCGCACGCCGGGCGCGCGTCAGACCCGCACGCCCAGCGCGTCAGGCCGCACGCTGGTGGCGGGACGGGACTCCGCCACCAGGGGGTCGCTCCAGCTCTGGTGAGGTGGCTCACGACCGATTTGGGCCCTCGACGGGACTAGGCTGGACGCCGTGACGACGACGACCTCCGGCCTGACGGCCGTCCGTGCCGGCCTGCTCGACTACCAGGCCGCCTGGGACGAGCAGCGGCGCCTGCACGAGTCGGTGGTGGCTGGCGAGCGCGGCGACACCGTGCTGCTGCTGGAGCACCCGAGCGTCTACACCGCGGGCAAGCGCACCGAACCGTGGGACCGGCCCGTGGACGGCACCCCTGTCGTCGACGTGGACCGGGGCGGCAAGATCACCTGGCACGGGCCGGGGCAGCTCGTCGGCTACCCGATCCTGCGGCTGCCCGACCCGGTGGACGTCGTCGCCTACGTCCGCCGCACCGAGGAGCTGCTCATCGACGTGTGCGCCGAGTTCGGCCTGGCCGCCGGCCGGGTCGAGGGGCGCAGCGGAGTCTGGGTGCCCGAGGACGACCGGGGGCCGGCCCGCAAGGTGGCCGCCATCGGCATCCGGGTGGCCCGGGGCGTCACCCTGCACGGCTTCTCGATCAACTGCGACTGCGACCTGACGTACTTCGACCGGATCGTGCCGTGCGGCATCCGCGACGCGGGTGTCACCTCGCTCACCGCCGAGTTGGGCCGCCCGATCTCCGTGGCCGACGTGCTGCCAGTGGTCGAGCGCCGGCTGTCCACCCTCGTCGAGGTCTGATCGCGGCACCGACCGCACCCGCGCATCGGTGCCGTGACATGACGGACGCGGTACGACAGTCGACCGGTACCGCAGTCACGGCCCTGGAGTGCATTCGATGCGGCGCCCAGCATCCGGTCGGCGACTACTCGCTCGGGTGCCCCTCCTGCGCGGCCGCCGGCCACGGCTCGAACCTGTTCTGCCGTTACCCCGCCGAGGCGGTACGCCAGGACCAACTGCTGCCGTACCCGGTGGTTCCGGATCTGGGCCAGGGGCGCACACCGCTGTTCCCGCTGCCCTGGCTCGACGGGGTGCTCGTCAAGAACGAGGCGGCGAATCCGACCGGATCCCACAAGGACCGGTTCGCGGCGATGGCGGTGACCCACGCGAAGGCGTCGGGCTACGAGCGCGTCGTCGTCGGATCGTCAGGTAACGCGGGGCTGGCCACCGCCGCTTTCGCCGCCGCCGTCGGCCTCCGGGCCGTGGTGGCCGGCTTCACCTGGCTGCCCGAATCGCTCGCGGCGCCGAGATCAGCAGTTGCACCGTGTTGGCCGCCTACGACGTCCTCCGGCGACGCGACGTCATCCCGTCCGGCGACCGGACCGTCCTGATCACCACCTCCCACCTGTTCAAGGGGCTGTGACAGCGCCGGCAATGCGGGAAGGCGGGCCGGCGCCGTCCCACGGGTAAGAAATCCGCCACGGGATGTCCCGTGGGGCGTCCGACCGATCGTCCTTATGGTGGAGTCGGCGAACAGCGCCGGCTCGACACCTACGGCCGGCACCCACCGCCGGCCCGGACGCGAGGAGCGGACATGCCCACCTACATCGCGCTGACCTACACCGCGGACGTCGACTGGAGCAGCCCCGAGCAGGCCGACGAGATGGCGGAGTACCGGGAGTTCGGCGCGGCCGCCCGCGCGGTGATCCGGGGCGGCAGCGCGCTCTACCCGACGGCCACCGCGACCACCGTACGGGTCACCGGCGGCAGGGGCGGTGACGTGCTCACCACCGACGGTCCGTACGCCGAGACCAAGGAAGCTCTCACCGGCTTCTACCTGCTGGAATGCGCGGACCTGGACGAGGCCGTGGCGACTGTCGCGCAGCTGCCCGCGGCCTGGAACGGCGCGGTCGAGGTCCGCCCGATCATCCCGGTGTGACCCCGATGCTCACCGGTGACGCGGCGCGGCGGCAGGCCCGGGCCGCCGACGCGGCGGCGCGGGTGATCCGGGCCGAACGGTCCCGGATTCTCGCCACGCTGATCCGCGTCACCGGCGACGTCGAGCTGGCCGAGGACGCCACGCAGGACGCGATCGTCCGCGCCCTGCGGACCTGGCCGCGCGACGGTGTACCGGACAACCCGCGCGGCTGGCTGTTGGTCGTGGCACGGCGGCGGGCCGTCGACGTGATCCGCCGGGAAGTCCGCCGCGTCGGGAAGGAGGCCGAGGCCGTGGCGCTGCTGGATCCCGCGCCGGACTCGCCCGAGGCCGTCCGGGACGACCTGCTCCGGCTGGTCTTCACCTGCTGCCATCCGGCGCTGTCACTGGACGCGCAGGTGGCCCTGGCGCTGCGTACCCTCGGCGGGTTGGCCACCGGCGAGGTGGCCCGCGCCCTGGTGGTGCCCGAGGCGACGATGACCAAGCGGCTCACCCGGGCGAAGCAGAAGATCACCCGCGCCGGCATCCCGTACCGGATACCGGCGGCCGAGGAGCTGCCCGGCCGACTGGCCGGGGTCGCCGCCACCGTCTACCTGATCTTCAACGAGGGGTACGCGGCCGGCGCCGGCGACGACCTGATCCGGGTCGGGCTGGCGGACGAGGGCCTCCGGCTGGCACGGCTGCTGGTCGAGCTGATGCCGGACGAGCCGACGGTGCTCGGCCTGCTGGCCCTGGTCCTGTTGCAGGACTCCCGGCGGGCGGCCCGGGTCGGTGTCGACGGTCGACCGCTGCTCCTGGCCGAGCAGGACCGGTCGCGCTGGGACCGGGCCGCGATCGGCGCGGGGGTCGAGCTGGTCGGGCGCGGGCTACGCCGCACCCCCGACCACCCCGACCGGTACGTCGTCCAGGCCGCCATCGCGGCCTGCCACGCCCTCGCCCCGTCGTACGACCGGACACCCTGGGACGCGGTGATCTCCTGGTACGACGTGCTGCTCACCGTGCACGACACGGCGGTCGTCCGGCTGAACCGAGCGGCGGCTGTCGCCGAACGCGACGGCCCCGCCGCCGGGCTGGCGCTTGTCGACACGCTCGTCGGGTTGGCCGACTACCCGTGGTTCCACGCCACCCGGGGCGAGTTGCTGCACCGCCTCGGCCGGGCCGCCGAGGCCGCCACGGCGTACCGGGCGGCGCTCGCGCTCGACCTCAACGGCCCACAGGCGGCCCGGCTGCGCGACCGCCTCGCCGAGTGTTGACAGCGATCAACGGGCCGGCGTCGGACGACGCCGGCCCGTGTCGTCCTACGGGGTCAGGCGGTGCAGGTCGCGCGGGAACGCGGTGACCTCCCGGACGTTGGCCGCGCCGACCAGCCGGGCGACAAACCGTTCCAGGCCGATGGCGAAGCCACCGTGCGGCGGCATGCCGTGCCGGAACGCGTCCAGATATCCCGCGTACGGCTCGACCGGCTCACCCCGGGCCGCCAGCGCCGCCAGGTAGTCGTCGTGCCGGTGCAGCCGCTGCCCGCCGGTGACCAGCTCAAGGCCGCGAAAGAGCAGGTCAAAACCGTTCGAGTACGCGGGTCGCGCCGGGTCGGGATGGGTGTAGAACGGCCGCTTCGCCATCGGGTAGCCGGTGACGAAGAGGAAGTCGGAGCCGTGTTCGCGGCGGGCCCACTCGCCGAGTGCCCGTTCGTGGGCGGGCGCGAGGTCCGGCTCGTCGGCGGGCGCCCCGGCGATCGTCAACGCCTCGCTGAAGTGCACCGCCGGGATCTCCGTGGGCACCTGCGGCGGCGTGACGCCGAGCGTCGCCAGCGCGTCGGCGGCCCGCTCACCCACCGTGCCCAGCATCCCGGCCAGCGTGTCGCGCAGCACCCGCATCACGTCGTGGTGGTCGGCGACGAAGCCCAGCTCCACGTCGAGCGACGTGTACTGCGCGAGGTGCCGGACGGTGTCGTGTGGCTCGGCCCGGAAGACCGGCCCCACCTCGTAGACGCGTTCGAAGACGCCGACCATCAACTGCTTGTAGAACTGCGGCGACTGGGCCAGGTACGCGGGCCGGCCGAACCAGTCCAGCGCGAAGACGTTCGCTCCGCTCTCGGTGGACGAGCTGACCACCTTCGGAGTGTGGATCTCCACGAAGTCCCGGGCGTCGAGGGCGGCCCGGAAGCCGGCCACCGCCGCCGCCGAGATCCGCAGCGCAGCCGACCGGGTGGGGTGGCGCAGCGCTGTCGGCGCGTTGTCGAGCTGGGTGGGCAGGCTCGCGGTGAGGGCCGGCCGGTACAGGTCGAACGGCGGCGGCACGGCGGGCGGGCCGAGGGGACGTACCGTCGGGTCGGTCAGTTCGACCCCGCCGGGCGCCGTCGCCGGCGCGGCCTTGGACGCGCCGTGGCTGCCCCGCGCGGTGACCGTCGCGGTCACCTCGACGACCGTCTCCTCGGGGAGTTTCTCCAGCTCGGCGCGGACGGCCGGGTCGGTCACGACCACCTGGGCGAGGCCGGCGGCGTCCCGCACGATCAGGAACGCCACCGACTTGAGCAACCGTCGGCGGTGCACCCAACCGGCGATGCGCACTGTCTCGCCGACGTGGGCGGGCAGGTGCTGGGACAGGGTTCGTTGCATGGTGGAACTGCTCCTCGGTCGATCGCCACGCGTCGCCCCCTGGGGAAGCGATGCGTCGCATCAGCCCCAGGGAGGTGTGGGCGAGCGGGATCCTCGCGGTGCCACCACACCTTCGCCCCCGCCGAAGCGGGGACCTCGTTCGACGCCTGATGACCGGGGCCAGCCGGGCGGACTCTAGTAGGCGTCGCCGCCGTTCTGCCCGCAGCTCGGGAGGGTCTTCGCGCACCCGTCGCCAGACCGCCTCTCAGCACATCGGCGGCTCTCTGCACTGGCGGGCCGGGGCGCTACTCGGCTCCGTCGTCGCTGTTGGGGGGAGACGCTAGCACCCGCACCCCGCGCTTGTGACGCCAATTTTCGGCTTGCCGGTGTCCGGCGTCACAACGTTCGGGGCGTGACGCCGGTCGCCTGACGCACATAGACACCTGCCATCCGGCGTAGGCTCGTTTTCGTGACGATCGAGCACTCCGCGCCGACGACCGGCCAGGCAGCGCGTACCGCAACGGCCGCCCCCGAGGGGCGTCGCCTGCTGCGCATCGAGGCGCGCAACGCCGAGACGCCGATCGAGCGCAAACCGCCATGGATCAAGGTCAAGGCCAAGATGGGCCCGGAGTACACCCAGCTGCGCGGGCTCGTCTCGCGCGAGGGGCTGCACACCGTCTGCCAGGAGGCCGGCTGCCCCAACATCTACGAGTGTTGGGAAGACCGGGAGGCCACCTTCCTCATCGGCGGCGACCAGTGCACGCGGCGCTGCGACTTCTGCCAGATCGACACCGGCAAGCCTGCCGAGTTCGACGCCGACGAACCGCGCCGGGTCGCCGAGTCGGTGGTCGCGATGGGCCTGCGGTACGCCACCATCACCGGCGTCGCCCGTGACGACCTGCCCGACGGCGGCGCCTGGCTCTACGCCGAGACCGTCCGACAGATCCACGCCCTGCAGCCCGGTTGCGGCGTGGAGCTGCTCATCCCCGACTTCAACGCCGTGCCCGAGCAGCTGGCCGAGGTCTTCGGCTCCCGGCCCGAGGTGCTGGCCCACAACGTGGAGACCGTGCCGCGCATCTTCAAGCGCATCCGGCCGGCGTTCCGCTACGACCGCTCGCTGGACGTGATCCGGCAGGCCCGCGCCGACGGCCTGGTCACCAAGAGCAACCTCATCCTGGGCATGGGCGAGGAGCGGGCCGAGGTCTCCCAGGCGCTGCGCGACCTGCACGAGGCCGGCTGTGAGCTGATCACCATCACGCAGTACCTGCGCCCCTCCCCCCGGCACCACCCGGTGACCCGCTGGGTCAAGCCGGAGGAGTTCGTGGAGCTGCGCGAGGAGGCCGAGGAGATCGGCTTCGCCGGGGTGATGAGCGGGCCGCTGGTGCGCTCGTCGTACCGGGCCGGTCGGCTCTACAAGCAGGCGCTCGACGCCCGCGCCGCCACCCCGGTCGTCACCGCCGGCTGACCCGCCGACAGCGCCGCACGGGCCGTGCGGCGCCCGGGTGTCATGATCGTGCGATGACCGCCGGGGTACGCGAACAGCCGCGCGGCGCGGGTCGACCGCGTCCGCGGCCCGCTACGCGCCTCGGGCTGGTCGGCTGGCTCACCGGGCTGACAGTGCTCGCCGGTGTCGGCTACCGGCTCTGGCTGCTGGGTCACGCCACTCCCCCGACGAACAGCGACGAGGCCACCATGGGGCTGGCCGCGCTGCACATCGCCCGGGGCGAGGATTTCCCGGTCTGGTTCTACGGTCAGCAGTACATGGGCACGCTGGAGGCGTACCTGGCCGCGCCGGTGTTCGCCCTGGCCGGCCCGTCCCTGTTCGGTCTGCGGCTGCCCACGCTGGCGCTGTACGCGCTGTTCCTGCTGCTGATCTGGCGGTTGACGCTGCGGCTGACCGGGGACCGCTGGTTCGGCCTGCTGGTGGTGGCGCTGCTGGCGCTCGGCGCCGACCGGGTGGTCAAGAACCAGTTGATCGCCGGCGGCGGCTACCCCGAGATGAACGCGGCCGGGGTGGCGCTCGCCCTGCTCGCCGTCGACCTGGCCGCCGGCCGACCGGGGTGGCGACTCGTCCGCTGGGCGACCTGGGGGTTCCTGGCCGGCCTGCTGCTCTGGGTCGACCCGCTGGTGCTGCCGTACGTCGCGGCGACCGGGGCGGTGCTGGTGGGGTTCCGCCACCGGGAGCTGCGCGGGCGGGCCGGAGCCCTGCTCGGGGCGGCCGCCGTGCTGGGGGCGGCCCCGCTGCTGGCGCACAGCCTGCTGACCGGCCGGAACCCGTTGCACGCGGTGCTCGCCGCCGGCGGGGCGGACGCCACCGCGAGCTGGCCGGACCGGCTGCACGGCGGGCTGCTGCTCGGGCCGCCGCTGGGCATGGGGTTCTGCGGTCCCGGGTCCTGCGCCACCTGGCAACTGTGGTGGGCGTACGCGCTGCCGGTGCTGCTCGTCGTCGCCGTCGGCACGGCCTGGTGGACCCTCCGCCGCCCGCCTGGCTCACCCGGTGCGGACGGCTCGGCGCCCCGGGTCGCGGCGGCCATGCGGCTGGCTCTCGCGCTGGCGGCGGTGGGCACCCTCGGCGCGTACACCCTGAGCAGTTCCTCCGGCCTGACCCCGGTGGAGAGTTCCCGCTACCTGTCCACAGTGCTCATCTCGGTACCGGCGCTGCTCTGGCCGCTCTGGACGCTGGCCGCGCCGCCCGGTGCCGGGTCCGCGACGGCGCGGCCGGGGCCCGGGTGGAGAGTGGCGCGGCCGGTGGCGCTCGTCGTCCTCGCCGCCACGCTTGTCACCGCCGCCCACGCCACCGGGCAGGCGGCGCGGACGGCCCCGGCGAACCGGGCCGCCGAGGCCCGGCACGCCGCGCTGGTGGCCACGCTGCGCCACCTGGGCGTACGACACGTGCGCGCCGGCTACTGGACCTGCAACCGCCTCACCTTCGCCAGCGGCGAGGAGGTGGTCTGCGCGGTCGTCGACGACACCCTGCGCCCCGGCTTCGACCGCTACCCCGCGTACCGCCGCGAGGTGGACCGCGCGGCGGCCCCGGCCTGGGTCGCGCCGACCGGGTCGCCGCTGGCGGCCCGGCTCGACGAGCGGCTCGGTGCCGGCCCGGGCGACCTGGACCTGGTCACCGTCGACGGCTGGCGGATCTACCTGCCGCGCGGCTGACGAGGCCGGACGCCGCCGTCAGCGGGGCGCGGCGGGCTCGGCGAGCAGGCCGAGACGGTGGGCCAGCGCGGCGGCCTCCCCCCGGTTGGTCACATCCAGCTTGGCGATGATCCGCGAGACGTGCACGCTTGCCGTCTTCGGGGAGATGAACAGCCGCTCGGCGATCCGGCTGTTGCTGTGCCCCTCGGCGACCAGCCGCAGCACCTCCCGTTCCCGGGACGTCAGCAGATCCGCTCCCGCCCCGCCGGTGCCCGCCCCGCGCAGGCCGACCCGTCGCGCCAGGGTGGCGGCCGTCTCGGCCAGCGGCGTCGCGCCGAGCAGCCGGGCGATCTCCGCGGCCTCGGTGACCGCCGCCGACACCTCGTCCCGCTCGCCGGCCGCGGCGGCGGCCTCGGCCAGCGCCAGCAACGCCCGGCCCAGCGGGTACGGCTGCCCGTCGGTGCGCCACGCCCGCACCGCCTCCCGCCACGCCGGCAACGCCTCGTCGTCGGCCGCCAGCAGGGCGCTGACCTGGGCGGCGTGCGCCCGCGCGGCCGGGTGCCGCGTCGGCAGGTCGACCGCGAGCGCGGCGACGGCGGCGGCCAACTCCCCGTCACCCACCCGGGCGGCGGTACGCGCCCCGGCGCTCAACACCGGCCAGCCCTCGCGGGGCAGGTGCGGCAGGCTGTCGTCGGCCACCGCGACGCGCGCCGCGCGGACCGCCTCGATCTTGTCGTCGGCGGCCAGCGCCGCCTCGATGCCCAGCTCGTGCAGGGGCAGCCGGTGGTTCGGCCACAGGTAGGGCCGGCCCAGGAAGGCCAACGCCCGGTCGACCATCTCGTCGGCGCCCGGGTGTGCCCGCGCCAGCCGCAGACCGGCGCCCAACTGCAGCCAGTGCAGCCCGGTGACGCCGGGCAGGTCGATCCGGGCGGCCTCCGCGCAGACCTTCTCGGCCTCGTCCCACCGACCCAGCGCGATGAGCGCCTCGGCCCGGTTGGACAGCAGGTACGCCCCGGTCGAGCGGCCGATCCCCACCCGTCGCGCCTCGGCCAGCCCGGCCTCGGCCGCCTGCGCGGACTCGGCGTAGCGGCCCAGCTCGCAGAGCACGTCCGACTGGAACACCTTGACCAGCACGAGAGCCGCCGTGTCCCCGGCCGCCTGCGCCACGGCCTCGGCCCTGCCCAGCTCGGCCAGCCGGTCCTCCTGCTGCTCATAGCAGAGCAGGGCGATCCGCGTCGGCAGCAGGACCAGCTCCTCGCCGAGCGCCTCGGCGTCCCTGCTCGCCTCGGCGGCGACCCGGGCCGCCTGCTCAAGATCGATCTTGACCAGGTGGGCGGCGACGTCGGCGAGCAGCCGGACGCGCTCCACCCCGAAGGGCCCACCGGCCGCCAGGCGGTACGCCTCGTCCAGCTCCCGCCTGCCGTCGCTCTTGCCGAGTACGGCCATCAGTCGGCCCCGCTGGTCCAGCAGGCGCGCGGCGCGCAGCGGCTCGGCGTCGGCGTCCACCTCGGCCAGTCCGGCGCGGGTCAACGTGATGGCCCGACTGAAGTCACCGGCCGTCACCGCCGCGTCCAGGGTCTGCTCCAGCAACGCCAGGTGGTCCATGCCGAGCAGGTCGGCCGCGTCGGGCACCAGCTCCCACAGCTCCAACGCCCGCTCCAGCAGTCGACGCTGCTCGGCGTAGGCGTACCGGTCGGCGGCGGCACAGGCCGCGACCCGCGCGGCGACCAGGGCACGGGGGTGGTCGTGCGCCGCGTGCCAGTGGTGCGCGATCTCGGCCGGGGCGCGGCCGGCGACGACCAGGTGCGGCTGGGCCTCGATCGCGGCGGCGAAGCGCGCGTGCAGCCGGGCGTGCTCGCCGGGCAGCAACTCGTCGTGCACGGCCTCGCGGACCAGCGCGTGCCGGAACTCGTAGTCGCCGTCGTGGTCGGCTACCACCAGTTGGGCGGCGACGGCGGCGCGCAACGCGTCCTCCAGCTCGGCCTCGGGCAGGCCGGCGACCTCGGCGAGCAGACCGTGGGCGAAGCGGGTGCCGCCGGCCGCGGCGATCCGCAGCACCCGCTGGGCCGGCTCGGGCAACCGGTCCACCCGGGCCAGCAGCAGGTCGCGCAGCGTCTCGGGCAGCGCCGCGCAGCCAAGCGGGGAGCCGGCGACGGCCAGCTCCTCGATGAAGAAGGGGTTGCCCTGCGTACGGTCGTGGATGTCGTCGACGGCACGGGGTGCCGGCTCGCCGCCGAGCAGGTCGGCGAGGATCGCGGCGGTGCCGTCGCGGTCCAGCCGACCCAGCTCGACCCGCTCGACATCGCGGGCCCGGTCCAGCTCGGCGAGGAACGGGCGCAGGGGATGGCCACGCTGCAACTCGTCGGTGCGGTAGGTGCAGACCAGCAGCAGCCGGCCCGGCCGCGCGGCCCGGACCAGGAAACCGATCAGGTCCCGGGTGGAGCGGTCCGCCCAGTGCAGGTCCTCGATGATCAGCAACAGTGGCCGGGCGTCGGCGAGCCGCTGGAACAGCTCGGCGACCAGGTCGAACAGGTAGCCACGGGGGGCGTCGGTAAGTGGTCGCACGCTCGGCGCGGCAAGTCCCGCCGGCACCCGGCCCAGCTCCGGCAGCAGGCGGGCGAACTCCGCCTCGTAGCCGGCGAAGACCTCGGCGCCGTCGGCCCGCAGCACCGCGCGCAGGGCCGCGGCGAACGGCGCGAACGGCAGGCCGGCCTCGCCCAGCTCCAGGCACTGGCCGACAAGCACCCGGGCGCCCCCGGCGGTGGCGCCGGCGGCGAACTCCTCCAGCAGCCGGGTCTTGCCCACACCCGCCTCGCCACCGACCAGCACGGTGGCCGGCTCGCCCTTCCCGGCCCGGCCCAGCGCGTCCCGCAGCGTCGCGATCTCACGCTGGCGGCCGACGAGGACGGAACTGGCGGCACGTACGGTCACGGAACCGAGCATGCCATGACCGGACGGAACACCGGTCCCGCCGATCGGCCGGCGACGCGACGACGGGGCGGCCGCCCCGGGCCCGGGCCGGCCGGCCGGCGGCTCGGACCCGGGTCCGCCGGCTGACGGCCTGGACCCGGGCCCCCGTTCGTCGTGCCGGCCGGCCGGCGGCTCGGATCCGGGCTCGCCCGGCGCGGCGGGTGCGGCGGTCGAGGTCACCGGCGGTCGTCACCCGTGCGGCGGGCCGGCTGGCGCGGCCCAGCCAGGTACGACCGGCGCGGCGTGGCACCGACCGGGCCAGTCGGTCCGCCGCTGCCTCGGCCCGCAGCTCGGCGGCGTGGGTACGGTGCAGTGAGAGCAGGAAATCTGCGTCGTTGCCGAACATGTCGGGCTCCTTCGTCGCGTCGTCGTCCTCTGCTGACGACTCTTCGCGCGAAGGCCCCGTCCGGGCATGGGCACACCGCCTCATCTTGTCCGGCCGCACCCTCCTTACCCGCCCGGTCGGAGCGCCTGAGGCGACGTAAGGTACTCAGCCGGCCGGCACCCGGACGCGGATCAACCGGGCCGGCGGGGACCACTAGACTCTGCGGCATGGCAAAGCCCCAGGAGAAGGTCTCGTTCGGCCAGCGGCTGAAGCAGATCGGGATGGTGTTCCAGTTCACCGCCAAGCAGGATCGGTGGTTCGCGCCACTGATCGCCGCAGCGGTGCTCATCCCGCTCGCGCTCACCGTGGTCGCGGTGATCCTCTGGAGCTGGATCTGGCTGCCGCTGGGCATCCTGTTCGCCCTGCTCGCGGTGCTGATCGTGCTGAACCTGCGGTCCAACGCGGCGATGATGAACGCCGCCGAGGGGCAGCCCGGCGCGGCGGCGCAGATCATGGACAACATGCGCGGCGACTGGCGGGTCACCCCGGCCGTCAGCTCGACCACCCAGATGGACATGGTCCACCTGGTGATCGGCAGGCCTGGCGTGATCCTGCTTGCCGAGGGCAACCCGCAGCGGGTGCGCGGCCTGCTCGGGCAGGAGAAGCGGCGACTCGCCAAGGTCATCGGCTCCGCACCGCTGCACGACTACGTGATCGGTCAGGAGGACGGCGAGCTGCCGATCCGCAAGCTGCGGACGACGCTGCTGCGGCTGCCCCGCGCGCTCAGCGGCAAGGACGTCAACGCGCTGGACAAGCGACTCAAGGCGCTCACCGCCCGTCCGCAGATGCCCAAGGGCGCGATCCCGAAGAACATGCGGCCGCCGGGCGCCTCCCGCCAGTCGCGGGGTCGCTGACCCCCAGGTGTACGCGCAAAGGAGCCGGACCCACACGGGTCCGGCTCCTTTCGCGTACACCCTCATCGGGCTGTGGTCTTGTGGGTCGTGCGGGGCAGAGCGGCGTTGTTGGGGTCGGCCTCAGCCGCGGGGGGCGTCGACGACTACCGAGTCGACGAGGCGGTCGTGCACGCCACGGCGGTGCTCGTCCATGATCAGCGCGGGGACGACGAGCGCCAGCAGCACGCCCCGGGCCAACGCGCGGGGCAGGCCGATCCGGCCCCCGTCGTGCCAGTTCACGCAGCGGACCTTGGTGATGTACATGCCCGGCGTCTGGGCGAAGAGGCCGAGGAAGATGCCGTACTCCAGGATCAGCACCAGCACCGGCGCCCAGCCGTCGCGGACCGGATCGGCGAAGATGTTGGCCACCAGCAGGCAGAGCACCCAGTCGATGATCAGCGCGCCGAAGCGCCGACCGAGGCTCGGCGGGGTGAAAGTGGGATCGGTGGCCGGCGCTGCCGGGACGTGCGGACTGGTCACAGCGATCAAGGGTATCCGCGACCCGGTCGGACCCTCGGAGTGCCGTCACCACTGCGTGCCGATTCGGGCGAATGGCATCAAGTGTTATTACACTGGCACAGCCGGTGCGGCGTTCGCGCAGGCTGAGTGCGTGGACAGGAGCGTCGCTGACGCTCCGCGAGGGACGTAACACGGCAGAAACACCGGAGACATGGCCGGGCAACCGCCCGGCCCTAGCGTCGCCAGAAGCCTAGCCACCCCGTGGACGTGCCAGGAGGATGTGTGTTCGCCAATCCCGAGGAACTGCTGCGATACCTCAAGAACGAGGACGTGAAGTTCGTCGACGTTCGTTTCTGTGACCTGCCCGGCGTGATGCAGCACTTCAACCTGCCGGTCGAGTCCGTCAACGACGACCTCTTCACCGACGGCCTCGCGTTCGACGGTTCGTCGATCCGCGGTTTCCAGGCGATCCACGAGTCGGACATGCTCCTGCTCCCGGATGTCGCCACCGCGTTCATCGACCCGTTCCGGGCGCAGAAGACCCTCGCGCTCAACTTCTTCATCCACGACCCGTTCACCCGCGAGGCCTACAGCCGCGACCCGCGCAACGTCGCGAAGAAGGCCGAGGCGTACCTGGCGGCGAGCGGCATCGCCGACACCGCCTACTTCGGCGCCGAGGCGGAGTTCTACATCTTCGACTCGATCCGCCACGAGACCTCGGCGCACCAGTCGTTCTACTACATCGACTCGGTCGAGGGCGCCTGGAACACCGGCCGCGAAGAGGCGGGCGGCAACCTGGGCTACAAGACGGCGTACAAGGGCGGCTACTTCCCGGTTCCGCCGGTCGACCACTACGCCGACCTGCGCGACTCGATCGTGCGCCGGCTCGTCGACACCGGCTTCAACGTGGAGCGCTCGCACCACGAGGTGGGCACCGCCGGCCAGTCCGAGATCAACTACCGGTTCTCGACCCTGCTGCACGCCGGTGACCAGCTCCAGCTCTTCAAGTACATCGTGAAGAACGAGGCCTGGGCCAACGGCAAGACCGCGACGTTCATGCCCAAGCCGCTGTTCGGCGACAACGGTTCCGGCATGCACACCCACCAGAGCCTCTGGCTCAA
This sequence comes from Micromonospora lupini str. Lupac 08, assembly GCF_000297395.2. GTDB lineage: Bacteria > Actinomycetota > Actinomycetes > Mycobacteriales > Micromonosporaceae > Micromonospora > Micromonospora lupini. The sequence goes on from NZ_HF570108.1 coordinate 5,482,452, forward strand.
CGGTGAGCCGCTGTTCTACGACGAGACCGGCTACGCCGGCCTGTCCGACATGGCCCGCTGGTACATCGGCGGTCTGCTGCACCACGCGCCGTCGCTGCTGGCCTTCACCAACCCGACGGTCAACTCGTACCGCCGCCTGGTGCCCGGCTACGAGGCCCCGGTCAACCTGGTCTACTCGCAGCGCAACCGCTCCGCCTGCACCCGCATCCCGGTGACCGGCAGCAACGCGAAGGCCAAGCGCGTCGAGTTCCGCGTTCCGGACCCGTCGGCAAACGTCTACCTGGCCTTCTCGGCCATGATGATGGCCGGCCTGGACGGCATCAAGAGCAAGATCGAGCCGCCGACGCCCATCGACAAGGACCTCTACGACCTCCCGCCGGAGGAGTGGGGCGACGTCAAGCAGGTGCCGGGCTCACTGCCGGCCGTGCTCGACTCGCTGGAGGCCGACCACGACTACCTGCTCGACGGCGGTGTCTTCACCCCCGACCTGATCTCCACCTGGGTCGACTGGAAGCGCGCCAACGAGGTCGACCCGGTGCGCCTGCGCCCGACCCCGCACGAGTTCGCCATGTACTACGACTGCTGAGCAGTCACCGATCACCGGCTGGGCCGGCTCCGCTTTCGCGGAGCCGGCCCAGTCCACATGTAACGCCCCCCGCTATACCTTCGCGTCCGTTATATTCAGCACCATGGACACACCCCTGCGGGAACCCACGTTCCTCATCCTCACCGCGCTCGCCGGCGAGCCGTTGCACGGCTACGGGCTGATCGGCGAGGTCACCGCCCTGTCCGACGGGCGAGTGACGCTCCGCCCGGGAACCCTCTACGGCGCGCTCGACCGGCTTGTCGACGCCCGCCTGGTCGAGGTCGACCGGGAGGAGGTGGTGGACGGCCGACTGCGCCGCTACTACCGCCTCTCCCCCGCCGGCGACGCCACCCTGAGCGCCGAGACCGAGCGGCTCCGGCGCAACGTCGAGGCCGCCACCGCCCGGCTGGCCGCACGCTCCCGCGCCACCCGGCCGATCTCCCCGCGCGTGGTCGGAGGGCTGGCATGACCGACCTGGAGCGCCGTTACCTGCGACTGCTCGCCGCGTACCCCGCCGACTACCGGCGGGCCCGGGGCGCCGAGATCGTCGGCACCTACCTGGACCTGGCCGCGCCCGGTCGCCGCTGGCCCTCGCCCGCGGACGCCGCGGACCTCCTGCGCGGCGGGCTCCGCCAGCGGGTCCGCGCCGCCGGAGCAGTCGACCTGATGCCTGGCGTACGCCTCGCGGCCACCGTGGCCCTGCTCACCGCCACCACGCTCGCCGGGGTCTGGGTGGTGCTGGAACTGCGCCCCGCACCGATCGCCGGCTTCGGCGAGCCGACCCTCGGGCCGTTCGTCTCGCTCGGCATCGTGGCGTGGACCGCCTGGGGGCTCGCCGCACTGGCGCATGCCCTCGCGCCCGGTCGGTGGACCCGGCGCGCCGTCGCGCTCGCGCTGCTCCTCACGGCCGCGCTCGTTCCCGCCGGCGCACTCACCGGCCTGCCCCGCCCGCCGCTGTTCGTGCTGCTACCGCAGATCGGGCTGGGCCTGGTCGCGCTCGGCGCAGCCGACAGACTGCCGGCGTCGCTGCGAGCGGTGCCGCTGATCGCTGCCGGCGGCGCCGGCCTCCTGGGGGCGACCCTGATGTCTCGGAACATGTTCTCGGCGAGCTACTACACCTGGACGGTCGTCCCGGTGCTGCCGACCGCGGCCGTGGTGGTGCTCGCCCTGGCGCTGCTGCTCGCCGCGGGGCTCGGGCTGCGCGGCGACCTCCGGGGCGGCTGGGCCCTGCTGATCCTGCTCACCCCGGTCGGCCTGCTGGCCCTGCAACCGCTGGCGGGAGCGTTGGACACCGCGCCGGTCGAGGTCGTGCCGAGTTGGACGGCGCTCGCCGCGACGGCTGTCCTGGTGGCACTTGTCGGCCCCGCGCTGCTGCCGCTGACGCTCGCCGCCCGCTCCCACTGGGCGCGGGTGACCCAACCCCGACGCGGCCACCTCCCGCAGTGATCATGAGGTTGGCGGCGTTCTCGGAGATCATCAGCGCCGCCAACCTCATGATCAGCGCGGTCGGGGGTGTCTGCGCAGGGTATGCAGCAGGACGAACAGGAGCAGGGCGGTCATCGCCACCGCGCCGGGGGCCTTGGTGAAGCGGGCCAGGTTGGTGCCGTCGGGCAGGGCCAGGAAGGTCGCCGCCCCGGCCGGCAGCAGGAACCACGTCGTCCGGGCGGCGGTGAGCGCGAGCAGCACCAGCGGCCAGGTCGCGTACCAGGGGTGGAAGACCGGGGACAGGACGACCGTGGCGGCCAGCGCCAGGCCGGCGCCGTGCAGTGTGACCCACTGGCGGGCCAGGGCCGGATCACCCGAGGCCCGCAGGTCCCGCCAGGCCCTCCACCACAGGACCACCAACACGACCGCGAGCAGCAGCAGCGCCACCGCCCGGGTCACGGGCACCGCCCGCGGGTCCCGCCCGACCAGCGCGCCGGCGTAGTCCACCACCAGGCCGACGGCGGTGGGCGGTGACGTCCACTGCTCGGAGTCCCCGCTGCGGGTCAGCCCACCCACCCAGCCGAACCCGAGCCCGGACAGCGCCGAGGTGACAAGCAGCGCAGCCAGCAGCCCGCCGGCCAGCCAACCGCCGTCGCGCAGCAGCGCCCGTACGGTGTGCCGGCCGTGCACCGCCGCCAGCGCGGCGAACGGCGCCACCACCACGGCGGTGGCCTTCACCGTGACCGCCAGACCGAGCAGTGCCCCGGCGACGAACAGCGCCGCCGGTCGACCCGGCCGCCGGATCACCAGCAGCAGCCCACACAGCAGCAGCCCGAGCATCACTGCGTCGTTGTGCACCCCGCCCACCAGGTGCACGCCGATCACCGGGGCGGCAAGCGCCAACCAGGCGGCCCGGCGGGTCGGCACGCCCGCCGCCCGCGCCAGGCCGGGCAGGCAGAACGCCGCCAGCAGCAGGCCGGCCACGGCGATGACCCGTAGCGCCACGATCGTGCCGGTGAGACCTCCACCGACACTCACCGCGAGCGCCGCGAGCAGCACGAAGACCGGGCCGTACGGAGCGGGCGTGTCCCGCCAGATCGGCGCCACCGCGTCCACCCAGGGGCAGCCGGCCGCCGCCACCGGAACCGCGTACGGGTCGACGCCGTGCGCGTACGTCCAGCCCTGACAGGCGTACGAGTAGACGTCCCGGCTGCCCAGCGGCGGCGCGGCAAGCAGCGGCAGGAGCCACAGCCCGGCGGTGACGTACGCCCACCGGCCCGACGGCGCGCCGGCGCGCAGTGACCACCAGGCCCCGACCAGCAGCGCCGTGCCGATGAGCCAGCAGGTGAGCGTCGCCGGGCCGGCCGGCGCTCGCCAGATCGACGGTGGGGCGCTGCCCAGCGGGGCGTCGGGCAGCGCCCCACCGAGATACCCGGCGACGGTGAGCAGGACCGCGCCGGCCAGGCCCGCGTACCGGGCGCGCCGTGCCCGCACCGGTCCGGCCGGCAACAGGCCGGACGCCGACGAACCAGCCGATGATGCGGCGGCCGGCGGGCCGGGAGGCGGCGGCGGCGCGCCGGGAGCGGTCACCGGCGCACCTTCCCTCAGTCGGCGGCGACCGGTTGACGTGCCGCCCGAGCCGACCGTACCAACCGGATGACCAGCACGATCACCAACAGCGTCATCAGCGGCGCACCGACCGACTTGGTGAACCGGGGCAGCCCGGTGCCGTCCGGCAGCACCAGGAACGAGGCGACCAGGGCCACCACGGTGAACCAGCCGGTCCGCCGGGCGGTGGCCGCGAGCACCGTGAGGGGCCAGATCCAGTACCAGGGGTGGAACAGCGGCGCGAGGGCGACAGTGGCGGCCAGCGCCAGGGCGCCGTGCCACAGCGGCTCCCGGGTGCGAGCCCGCCACCAGAGCCAGACCAGCAGCAGCGCCAGCACCGCCACGCCGATCCCCCGGGTGACCGGCAGCGCGTCGACGTGCGCGCCGAACGGCACCGCCAGGTAGCCGACGGTCTGGCCGACAGCCGTGGACGGCGACGTCCAGGCGATCACGTCACTGCCGCTGGCCAGCCCGGCGACCCAGCCGAAGTCCAGTCCGGCGGCGAAGGTCACCCCGACCACGACCGCGACCGCGCCGCCGACCACCCAGCCGCCGTGCCGGATCAGCGCGCGGATCGAGTACCCGCCGACGATCGCGGTCAGCGCCGCGAAGGGCACCACGACGAGCGCCGTCACCTTGATCGCGGCGGCCAGGCCGAGCAGCGCGCCACCGGCGAGCAGCGGACCGGGGCGGCCGGGCCGGGAGGCGATCACCGCCAGCCCGGCGACAAGCAGGCCGACCATCAGCGCGTCGTTGTGCGCGCCACCCACCAGGTGCACGGCGACCAGCGGGCAGGCGAGCGTCAGCCAGACCGCCCGACCGGCCGGTACGCCGGCTCGCCGGGCCAGCACCGGCAGGCTGACCGCGGTCAGCGCCACCCCCGCCACGGCGATCAGCCGGAACGCCACGATCGCGCCGGTCAGGGAGCCGGTGGCCTTGACGACCGCGCCGGAGAGCACCACGAACAGCGGCCCGTACGGTGCCGGTGTGTCGCGCCAGATGTAGGAGATGGTGTCCAGCCAGGGGCAGGGCAGCGCCGATACGCCCTGCTCGTACGGGTTGATCCCGGCGGCGTAGCTGGCGCCCTGGCAGGCGTACGCGTAGACGTCGCGGCTGGCCAGCGGCGGCGCGATCAGCACCGGCAGCAGCCACAGCCCGACGGTGACAAGCGCCCAGCGGGTCGACGGCACGTTGTCGCGCAGCGACCACCAGGCGTACGCCAGCAGCGCGGTGCCGACCAGCCAGGCGGCGAGGACCAGTGGCCCGTTCGGGCCCTGCCAGATGCTGACCGGGGTGGCTCGCAGGGGTGACCCGGGAAGGGCGCCGCCGAGGAACGCGGCGACGGCGAGCAACGCCGATCCGACCAGTCCGGTCCAGCGCGCGAGGTGGTGAGGCACGCCGGACATGCTGCCAGTACGGTTGTCGCGGTACGGAGGTGGGCATGCGGCGCAGTCGGGTGGTGGCGGTGGCCACCGGTTCCGCAGTCGTGCTCGGCGCGCTCTGGCTGGCCCTGCCACTGATGGGCTCGGACCTCGCCGCGCAGGTAGCCCGTTCGGACTTCTTCGCCGCCCATGGCCCGACCCCGATCGATCTGCGCTGGTACGGCGGGGTGCAGCAGTTCGGCTACAGCCTGGTGTCCCAGCCGGTGATGGCCCTGCTCGGCGTGCGGGTGACAGGTGCGCTGGCCCTGGTGGCGTCGGCCGCCGCGCTCGCCGCGCTGCTGGTCCGCAGCCCGGTGCCCCGACCACTGCTGGGCAGTCTGGTCGGCGTGGTCACGCTTGCCGGAAACCTGGTCTCCGGCCGGGTGACGTACGCCCTGGGGGTGGCGTTCGGGCTGGCCGCGCTGCTCGCGCTCACGCTCGGCCGCCCGACCAGGGTGCCGCGGCTCGGACTCGCCGCGGCCTGTGCGCTGCTGGCCTCGGCGACGAGCCCGGTGGCGGGCCTGTTCGTCGGCCTGGTGGGTGTGGCGCTGCTGCTCACCCGCCGCTACGCCGACGGTCTGGCGCTCGGTGTCGCGGCGGCCGTGCCCCTCGCCACGACCGCGCTGCTCTTCGGCGACGGCGGCTGGATGAACATCAGCCGCACCGACACCCTGCGCGCGGTGGTGACCAGCCTGGTGGTGGCGGCGCTGGTGGCGTACCGGCCGGTGCGGTTCGGCGCGCTCCTCGCCGCCGCCGGGGTGCTCGCCGCCGCGGCGGTGCACACCCCCGTCGGGTTGAACGCGACGAGGCTGGCGACGATGTTCGCGCTGCCGGTCCTCGCTGCCGCCGCCCGGCCGCCGACCTGGCTCTCCGCCCGCCTGGCCCGCCGCTCGGGCTCCGGCGGCGCGCCGACCCGCCGCGCCCGGCTGCTGGGCGCGGTGGCCCTGGCCGCGCTGCTGGTGGCCGTCTGCGGGTGGCAGCCGCCGGTGGTCCCCGCCGACCTGCGCGGCATCGGCGACCCGACAAGCGCGCCCGGCTACCACGCGCCGCTGCGCGCGTTCCTGGCCGGGCAGCGGCTCACCGGCCGGGTCGAGGTGCCGCCGACGCGCAACTACTGGGAGGCGGCCCGCCTCGGCGAGGTGCCGCTGGCCCGGGGCTGGCTGCGGCAGGCCGACATCGACCGCAACCCGCTGTTCTTCACCACGGTTCCCGGCGCGGCGGGCACCGGCGTGCCGCTGACCCCGGCCAGCTACCGGGCGTGGCTGGCGGAGAACGCCGTGCAGTACGTGGCGGTGCCGGACGCCCCGCTGTCCTGGGTGGGGCGGGCCGAGGCGGAGCTGGTCGAGGGCGGCCTGCCGTACCTCACGCCCGCCTGGACCGGCGCGCACTGGCGGGTCTGGGCGGTGGCCGACCCGACGCCGCTGATCGCCGCGCCCGCCGAACTGGTCCGCGCCGACGGCGCGGCACTCACCTTCCGGGCACCGACCGCCGGCCCGGTCGCGGTCCGCGTCCGGCACAGCCGCTGGCTGACCGCGTCCGGCGGCGCCACCGTCTCCGCCGACGGCGACTGGACCAGCGTCACCGTCCCCCACGCCGGCGAGTACACCGTCGGCAGTTGACGGGCGCTACGCCTCCAGGACCCGCTGGGCGGCGGCGCGGGAGCGCCGGCCGGTGCGCAGGTACTCGTCGAGGAACTCCCCCGGGTCGTCGCGCCCGAGCAGCCGGACCACCCCGGCCAGCTCCACACCGTGTCGGGGAAGCTGATCGCCGACGCGGCCGCGGACCAGCATCAACGCGTTGCGGACCTGAGCGGCCAAACTCCATCCGGCGGCCATCTCGGCGGCGTCCGCCGGGTCGATCAGGCCGGCCCGCTCTGCCGCCGCGAGGGCATCGAGGGTACGCGTGCCGCGCAGCGCCGGGACCGCGCCCGCGTGCCGGAGCTGGACGAGCTGGACCGCCCACTCCACGTCGGCCAACCCGCCCCGGCCCAGCTTGGTGTGGGTGGCCGGGTCGGCGCCGCGCGGCAGCCGCTCGGTCTCCACCCGGGCCTTGATCCGGCGGATCTCCACGACCTGCTCGCGGGTCAGCCCGTCCGCCGGGTAGCGCACCGGCTCGATCATCGCCTCGAACTCGGCGCCCAGGTCGGCGTCGCCGCAGACGAACCGGGCGCGCAGCAGCGCCTGCGCCTCCCACACCCGCGACCAGCGGGCGTAGTACTGCGCGTACGCCGCGAGGCTGCGCACCAGCGGACCCTGCCGGCCCTCGGGACGCAGGTCGGCGTCGACGCCGAGCGGCGGGTCGGGGGCGGGCACCCCGAGCAGTCGGCGCAGCTCCTCGGCGATCGCGTGTGCGGCGGCGCTGGCGGCGCTCTCGCTGGCCCCGGCGGGCGGGTCGTAGACGAAGAGCACGTCGGCGTCGGAGAGGTAGTTCGACTCGTACCCGCCCAGCCGGCCCATCCCGATCACCGCGAACCGCAGCCCCTCCGGGGCCGGCTGGCTGGCCCGGGCGGCGCGCAGCGCGGCGGCGAGAGTGGCGTCGGTGACGTCGGAGAGCGCCGTACCGACCTCGGTGATGTCGGCCAGGCCGACGGCCGGCCGGGTCGTGCCGTCCGGTCGCGTCGGGGTGGGGGCGAGCGCGCCCGCGCGGCAGAGCAGGTCGGCGCACGCCACCCGGACCAGTTCCCGGCGGCGCAGCGCCCGCACCGCGCGGGTCGCCTCGACCGGGTCGGTGTGTCGGGCCGCCGCCGCCAGGAAGCCCTCCCGGAGGATCTCGCGGGGGCGCGGCGCCAGCTCGTTCTCCTCGGCCAGCAGCCGCAGCGCCTCCGGATCCCGGGCCAGCAGGTCGGCGACGTACCGGGAGAGGGCCAGGACCCGGGCCAGCCGCCGGGCGACGGGACCGCCGTCGCGCAGCAACCGCAGGTACCAGGGGGTGCTGCCCAGCTTGTCGGAGACCTTGCGGTAGTTGAGCAGCCCCCGGTCCGGCTCCGGCGCGTCGGCGAACTCGCTCAGCAGCACCGGCAGCAGGGTCCGCTGGATGGCCGCGGTGCGGCTCACCCCGCCGGTGAGGGCCTGGAGGTGACGCAGCGCCCCCGCCGGGTCGGCGAACCCGAGGATCTCCAACCGGTGCCGGGCGGCCTCCGGCGTGAGCCGCAACCCGTCGGCCGGCACCCGGGCCACCGACTCCAACAGCGGCCGGTAGAGCAGCTTGGCGTGCAGCCGGCGTACCTCGGTGGCGTGGGTGACCCACTCGGCCCGGAAGCTCTCCACGGCGCTGCGCCCCGGGGTGGCCGTGAAACCCAGCGCGGCGGCCAGCCAGCGCAGCGCGGACGGCTCGGTGGGCACGGTGTGCGTACGCCGCAGGGCCTGCAACTGGAGCCGGTGCTCGACGCCGCGCAGGAAGCGGTAACCGCGCAGCAGCGACTCACCGTCGGCGCGACCGACGTAGCCGCCGGCGACAAGCGCGCGCAGCGCCGGGATCGTGCCCGGGGCCCGCAGCGTCTCGTCGCCGCGGCCGTGTACGAGTTGCAGGAGCTGGACGGCGAACTCGATGTCGCGCAGTCCGCCGGGACCACGCTTGATCTCGCGTTCCAGCTCCTTCGGCGGGACGTTGTCGATGATCCGGCGGCGCATCGCGCGGACGTCCTCGACCGCCTCGGGTCGTTCGGCGGCCCGCCACACCAGCGGAGCGAGCTGGTCGATCCACTCCTGGGCCAGCGGCAGGTCCCCGGCGGCCGGACGCGCCTTGAGCAGCGCCTGGAACTCCCACGTACGCGCCCACCGCCGGTAGTAGGCCAGGTGGCTGGCGAGGGTACGCACCAGCGGGCCCCGGTTGCCCTCGGGCCGCAGCGCGGCGTCCACCGGCCAGGCGACCAGCCCGCAGATGTTGATCAGCCGGGCCGCCACAAGCGTCGCGGCGGGCAGGTCACCGTCCTCGGCCGCCACGAAGATCACGTCCACGTCGGAGACGTAGTTCAGTTCACCGCCGCCGCACTTGCCCATCGCCACCACGGCCAGCCGGGGTCGCTCGGTGCCCTCCGCCAGCTCGTCGACGGCGATCTCGTACGCCGCGGCAAGCGTCGCGTCGGCGAGCGCCGACAGCGCCGCCATGGTCTGCTCCAGGGCACGGCCGCCGGTGAGGTCGGCCGCCGCGATCCGCAGCAACGCCAGCCGGTACGCGGTCCGCAGCACCGCCACGGGGTTGCCGTCGCCGGCCGGTTCCAGTCGACCCTCGGCGATCGGCGCGAGCCCGTCCGACGCGGTGCGCAGCGCCAGGCAGTGCTCCGGATTCGCCACCAGATGATCACCGAGCGCCGACGACGCGCCGAGGACGGCGATCAGCCGACGCCGCAGCCCGGGGTCGGCATGCAGCTCCGCGATCAGCGGGGAGCCGCCGGTCGTGCCAGCCGTCGTGCCGGCGGGCTTGCCGCCGGTCGTGCCGGGTGCGGTGCCGGCGGTCTTGCCGCCGGTCGTACCGGGTGCGGTGCCGCTTGTCGTGGCGGCGGTCGTACCGGGTGCGGTGCCGCTTGTCGTGGCGGCGGTCGTGGCGGCGCTCGTGCCGCCGCCGCTCGTGCCGCCGGTCGTGCTGGCTGCGGTGCCGGTGGCGCGGGCGCGGCGTTCGGCCTCGACGACGCGGTGCAGTTGGCGTAGCGCCAGATCCGGGTCGGCGGCCCGGGACAGCGCGGCGAGCAGCTCCGCGGCCGTCTCTTCGACCGGCTCCTGCTCGACCGGCCGCCAGAGGCCCAGCCCGTCCGGGCCGAGCAGGTCGGCGGCGCGGGCGCCGCCGTCGCCGTCGGCGACGCCGAAGCCGTAGCGGGCGAGCCGGCCCGGCGCCCTCGTCGGCCGACTCATCAGTGCCCGAGCAGCGGCAGGCCGCGCCTCGTCGTGCTGTCGTCCAGCTCGCCGAGGGCCAGTGCCGCGAACCGGGCGGCGAACGGCTGCCAGACCTCCTCGACGTCGACCATCACCGCGTCGCAGGCAGCCACGACCAGCTCCGGGTCGTAGCCCAGCTCGGCGAGCTGCGCCGAGTCGGTGGCCCAGTCGGCGATCATCGCGGTGTCGCACTCGATGTGGAACTGCAGCCCCCAGGCCCGGTCGCCGAGCCGGAACGCCTGGTGCGGGTACCGGGTGGAGGCCGCCAGCAGGGTGGCGCCCCGGGGCAGCTCGGTGATCTCGTCGGAGTGCCACTGGAGCACGTCCGGGATCAGCGGCACGTACCGGAACAGCGTGTCGCCCTCGGCGGCGTCGCGCCGACCGACCACGCCCGGCCCGATCTCCGGCCCGGACGGGCTCCGCTCGACCAGCCCGGCGTGCGCGGTGGCGAGCAACTGCGCGCCCAGGCAGACGGCAAGGGTGGGCACCCGGTACCGGACGGCCTTGCGCAGCAGCCCCTCCACTGCCGGGAACCACGGTGCGCCGGGCGAGCCGTCCGGCAGCGGGTACGCCTGCTGGTCGCCGCCGAGCACCACAAGCGCCGCGTACCCCTCCAGGTCGGCGGGGAGTTCGTCACCGGCGTGCGGGCGGACCACCCACAGCTCCAGCCCAGCCTCGGTCAGCCACTCACCCAACCGGCGTGCGTCGTCGGTCGGGTCGTTCTCGATCACCAGCGCGGTTGCCACGCGTCGAGGCTAGCCGGTACGTCCCACAGCGCCACGCCCCGCCACGGTCCACGCCACTCGGCCGCTTCCCGCCCGTACGCCGAGGGTTCGACACCGACGGGTTCGCCGACGGTCCCGGCCGACGGGCGCGTCGGCGTTCGCGGCCGGTGCGTGCACCGACGGTCGCGGCCGATGGGCGCGTCGGCGTTCGCGGCCGGTGCGTGCACCGACGGTCCCGGCCGACGGGCGCGTCGGCGTTCGCGGCCGGTGCGTGCACCGACGGTCGCGGCCGATGGGCGCGTCGGCGTTCGCGGCCGGACCGTGTGCCGGCGTCGACGGCCGGCGTTCGGGGATCGTTAGGCTCTGCGTTTGTGATCAGCGAGGATTCCGCAGTCGTCCGCCCGCCCGTCCTGCGCCCCGGCGACACGGTGCTGCTGGTGTCACCGTCCGGGCCGACCTCGCCGGAGCGGGTCGCCCGGGGGATGGAGTTGCTCACCGGGTGGGGCCTGCGGCCGGTACCGGCGCCGAACGCGTACGCCCGCCACGGCTACCTCGCCGGCACCGACGACCTGCGGGCCGCCGACCTGAACGCGGCGTTCGCCGACCCGCAGGTACGCGGCGTGATCTGCACCCGGGGCGGGTACGGCGCCCAGCGGATCGTGGACGCCATCGACATGGCCGCCGTCCGCCGCGACCCGAAGGTGGTGGCCGGCTTCTCGGACATCACCGCGTTGCAGCTCGCCCTGTGGCGGGGCGCCCGACTGGCCGGTGTGCACGGCCCGGGGGCTGCCTGGCGGGACGAGCGGACATCCCTGCGCTCCGCCGAGTCCCTGCACGCGGCGCTGATGACCACCGAGCCGGTGACCGTCGAGGCGGTGCCCACCGAGGAGACCTTCGGCGTACGCGTGCCGGGTCGCGCCACCGGCACCCTGCTGGGCGGCAACCTGTGCCTGATCGCCGCGTCGATCGGCACGCCGGACCTGCCCGACCTGACCGGTGCGGTGCTGTTGATCGAGGACGTGCAGGAGCCGCCGTACAAGGTCGACCGGATGCTCACCCACCTGCGCCGGGTCGGCGCGTTGGACGGGCTGGCTGGGGTGGCGGTCGGGCAGTTCACCGACTGCGGCGACGGCTGGGAGACCACGATCGTCGACGTGCTCACCGAACGCCTCGGCGACCTGGGCGTGCCGATCCTCGGCGGCCTCCCCATCGGCCACGGCCCCGACCAGCTGACGGTCCCGGTAGGCACGACCGCAACCCTGGACACCACCACGAACACCCTGCAGGTGACCCCCGCAGTCCGCTGACCCCCTCCCTCCCCCCTTTGCCCCGGTGATCAAGAGGTCTGGGTCATTTCCGGGCCGGATCGTGACGCGAACCTCTTGATCACGGGGCCCGCCTCGGATGCCTGGGCTGCGGGTCAGGCGGTGGGGTTCGGGATCAGGTGGGCTACCGCGCCGATCTCCAGTGCTGCCCAGACTCCGTCGGGGGTTTTGGTTATGCCGTGCGGTTCCGCGTGGGCGGTGGGCAGGTCGTAGCTCTCGATCCGACCGGTGGCATCGATGTGGCCGATCCGGTTGGCGCCCCACTCGGTGAACCAGGCGCCACCCGCCGGGTCGGCCACGATCGCGTGGGGACGGGCGGCACGGTCCGGTAGCGGCACCTCGACGAGCACGCCGTCCGGATCGATCCGGCCGAGCTGACCGGCCGCGATCTCCACGAACCACACGGTCCCGTCCGCGCCGAGAGTAATGCCGACCGGCCCGGCGTCCGCGGTGGGCAGGGGATGCAGTTTCACGTGGCCGTCGAGGTCGATCCGGCCGATCGCGTTCGCCCGGTTGAGGGTGAACCAGAGCGCATCGTCCGCGCCAGCGGTGATCATCGAGGCGAACCCGCCGGTCACCGGCAGCGGAAATGTGGTGACCGTACCGTCGGTGTCCACCCGGCCGATCGCGTCGGAGGTCATCCCGGCGTACCAGAGCGCGCCATCGGGCCCGGCCGCGATGCCGCCCGGCCCGGTCCCGGCCGTTAGTGCGATGGTGCGCTGCTCGCCGTCGACGGTGAGCCGCCCGATCCGGTCGTCCCCGGAGCGGGTGAACCAGAGCGCGCCGTCCGGCCCCGTCGTGATGATCAGAGGGCGGCCGCCGGCCGGCTCCAGCGGGTAGGTCCGGACCTCACCGTCGGGCCCCAGACGGGCGATGCCGCCGGCCTGGACCAGCGTCAGCCACAACGCGCCGTCGGGCCCAACCGTGATGCCGTACGGCCCGGTGTCCGGCCCGACGAGCGGAATCTCCCGAATCTCGACGGTCATCTCGCGTGTCCCTCCGTTGGCGACCACCAACCCTGACCGCCCGCCAACGACGACACAACCGATTTCACCAAGCGCCGGTCCCGGCCGTCAGCCCACCGCCAGACAGTCAGCCCCGCCGCCCGAGCGTCAGCCCCGCCAGCTCGACCGGCGGCCCGCCGCCCGGCGTCCGGCCGTCAGCCCGGCCGCTCGGCTGTCGGCCCGCCGTCCGATTGTCAGCTCGCTGACAGGGTCGCCACGGGTCGCGCCCAGGATCGCCGGTCACTGTCGGTGACGACATTGCCGCATCATCAACCTTCTGGAGGACCGCATGTCCCGCACCATCCGTAGGAAGCACCTGCTGGTCGGCCTGGCCACCGCAGGCGTCCTCGGCGTGGGGATCGCCGCCCCGACGATCGCGTTCGCCGCGGACACTCCGACGCCCGCCCCGAGCGCCAGCACCGCCTCCGCGCCCGGAGCGAAGGCCGACCGGCAGGGTGAGTTCGCCGAGGCGCTCGCCAAGGAGTTGGGTGTCCCCACCGACAAGGTGACGGCCGCACTGGAGAAGGTCCGCGAGCAGCATCGGCCCGCAGATCGGCCGGCGCGCCCGTCCGCCGAGGACCGGCAGGCCGCGCTCAAGGAGCGGCTGGACCAGGCTGTCAAGGACGGCAAGCTCACCCAGGAGCAGGCCGACGCCATCACCAAGGCCGTCGAGGCCGGCGTCTTCCCCGGCCCGGGCGGCCACCGCGGGCCCGGCGCCCACCACGGCGAAGGCACACCCGCCAAGTAATCCAGACGGCCCGACCCCGGCCGGCAGGCCAGCCGGGGTCGGGCCCGACAGGCCAGTCGGGGCCAGCACAGGCCAGCCGGGCAAGCACAGGCCAGCCGGGGCCCGCCTTGATAGGCGCCGGCTGGCCTTCTCCGCCCTGGCCGGCCCCGGTATGCCCCGGCCGGCCTGTCCGCCCTGTCGGGCCGGGGGCCGACCCCGGCCTGTCGCGGCTTGATCCCCCGATTTCCGTGAAGTCGGGGTATCCGACCCACTTGATCCACTCGAGTTCCATGAAGTCGCGGTATCCCATGCACTCGGACACCGCGACTTCATGGAAACCGAGTCGATCATCGGCCCGGGGCGTGGCGGCCAGGCGGGCTCGGTCCAGGCACCGGGTCGGGTAAGGGCCGGGGACCAGGCCAGACCGGGCCGGGACCAGACCGGGCCGGGCCGGGACCAGACCGGGCCGGGCCGGGACCAGACCGGGCCGGGCCGGGACCAGACCGGGCCAGACCGGGCCGGGACCAGACCGACCATACCGGGCCAGACCCAGACCGGACCGAGCCTGGAGGGGTCAGCCCTGCTCGGGTGGGGGTGCGAACACGCCCAGGTGGTTGCCGGAGGGGTCGAGCAGGTGGACCAACGTGAGCCCGCTCGGGGCGGTCCGCGCCGGCACCAACACCCTGCCGCCGGCTGCCTCGGCTCGTCGGCAGGTCTCCGCGACGTCGGCGACCTCGGCGTAGAAGATCGCGTAGTTCGGGGACGTTCCGTCGGTCGCCCGGATCGCCCCGCCGATCCCGGTGTCACCGCCGGCGCCCGTCACCCGGTAGGACCCGCCGCTACCTCCGCCCTGCTCCTCGAAGGTCCAGCCGAACAGCTCGCCGTAGAAGCGTTCCGCCTCCTCCGGCCGATCGGTGCCGATCTCGAACCAGGTGATGGGCGTCGTGGACACGTACTGCCTCCAGAGTTGCCGGGACGGCGGTTCGCCGTCGTCCAGAGCAGTTTCGGGGCCGTCCGCGACACCGTCCTGTCGGTGTTTCCGGATCACCCGACGGAGATCGGCGCGTGCCTGACCCAGCTCAGACGAGGCTCAGCGGGCGGACGCGTTCGTGGGGGATGTCGAGATCCGTCAGGCGCAGTTCCCGGACCACCACCTCGGGCAGCGCCCGGACGTCCTCGATCCGGTCGGTACGGAAGCAGCGCAGCTCGTCGCGCAGCCGGCACCAGGCGAGCAGATACCAGTGTCGGGGGTTGCCGAGGTAGCCGAGCGGCTCGACGTCGCGCACCGAGTCGATGCCGGCGCGGTCGGCGTACCGGATGCGCAGCACCCGCCGCGCGGTGACCGCGTCGGCGACGGTGGCCGGGACGGGCGTGGCCGGCCCGTCGCCGATCAGGTGCACCCGGCCGGCGAGGCGGTGCGCCTCGGCGGCGTCGGCGGCCGGCAGCACCGCCACCAGCTTGCGCAGCGCGGTGGCGCCCGGCCCGGCGAACGGGGTGCCGGCGAGCCGGTGCAGCGCGACGGCCATCGCCACCGCCTCGGCCGCGGTCAGGTTGACCGGTGGCAGCGTGCGGCTGCGGTCCAGGACGTAGCCGCCGGTGCGGCCGGGCTCGGCCCAGATCGGCACGCCGGCCTCCTGGAGCGCGCCGATGTCCCGCTCGATGGTCCGGCTGCTCACCTCGAAGTGGGTGGCCAGCCAGCGGGCGCTGCGCGGCCGGGGCGACACCGCCCGCAGCTCCTCGACCAGGGCGTAGAGCCGGTCCGTGCGGTTCATGCCCGGCACGCTACGGCCGAGGTACGACGCCCCGCAGCGACCGCCCGAGGCGACGCCCACGAACACCCGCGCAACGAGCACCACGCCCACGAACACCCGCGCAACGAGCGCCACGCCCACGAGCACCCGCGCAAGGAGCACCACGCGCACGAGCACCCGCGCAGCGAGGCGAGCGACCGGCCTCAGGCGATGCAGGCGCAGACGATCAGTGCCGCGCCGAAGTGCGTGGCGGCGCTGACCCGGGCGGCCGGGTGCGGCTCGGGCGAGCAGATGACCTCACCGAGCTTGCCGGGGGTGAGCAGGTCGAGCACGAAGAAGGCCAGCGCCATGATGGCCAGCCCGACCAGCCCGAAGACCACCGTGGAGGCGAGCCCTCGACCGAAGTCGCTGTAGCTGGTCAGGATCGCCGTGAAGACGATCCCGGCGATGCCGAGCTGGTTGGCGGCGAGCAGCAACCCCGCGTTGGCGTTGCGCTCGACCCAGATCAGCTCCCGCAACCGCCCCGGGGTCAGCAGGTCGACCAGCCCGAACCCGGCCGCCATGAGCCCGACGCCCACGACACCGAACACGACGCTCTGCCAGGCACCGCTGAGCAGATCCTCCAGCACCGACTGCCTCCCGACTCTCCGCCCGGAGGGGTACCGGCGCGGTGATCGAGACGATAGCGGCAGCGCGCCACCGCGTCAGCCCCGCGACTACAGCGCCAGGTAACGCTGCCGCTCGTACGGGGTGACCTCGCGGCGGTACTGCTCCCACTCGGCCCGCTTGTTACGCAGGAAGAAGTCGAAGACGTGCTCGCCGAGCACCTCGGCGACCAGTTCGGATTCGGCCATCACGTCGATCGCCTCGGCCAGGTTCTCCGGCAGCGCCTCGTACCCCATGGCGCGGCGCTCGGCGCTGCTCAGCGACCAGACGTCGTCCTCTGCGCCCGGCGGCAGCTCGTAGCCCTCCTCGATGCCCTTCAGGCCGGCGCCGAGCAGCACGGCGAAGGCGAGGTACGGGTTGGTCGCCGAGTCCAGCGAACGGACCTCGACCCGGGCGGAGTTGGGCTTGCCGTACGCCGGGACGCGGACCAGCGCGGACCGGTTCAGGTGACCCCAGCAGACGTACGCGGGGCTCTCGGTGATCCGGTCCGGCAGGGCCTGCGGGAAGAGCCGCTTGTACGAGTTGACCCACTGGTTGGTGACCGCCGTGTACTCCCGGGCGTGCACCAGGAGGCCGGCGATGAAGGACTTCGCCACCTTGGAGAGCTTCATCGGGTCGCCACCGTCGTGGAAGGCGTTGCGCTCGCCCTCGAACAGCGACAGGTGGGTGTGCATGCCGCTGCCCGGCTGGTCGGTGAACGGCTTCGGCATGAAGCTGGCCTGCACGCCTGTGGAGAGTGCGACCTCCTTCACCACGTGGCGGAAGGTCATGATGTTGTCGGCGGTGGTCAGCGCGTCGGCGTAGCGCAGGTCGATCTCCTGCTGGCCGGGCGCGACCTCGTGGTGGCTGAACTCCACGGAGATGCCGATCCGCTCCAGCGCCAGCACGCCCTGGCGGCGGAAGTCGCGGGCCACCGCGTGGGTGGTGTGCTCGAAGTAGCCGCCGGTGTCGACCGGGGTGGGCACCGAGCCGTCCTGCGGGCCGTTCTCCAGCAGGAAGAACTCGATCTCGGGGTGCGTGTAGAAGGTGAAGCCCTTCTCGGCCGCCTTGGACAGCGCGCGGCGCAGCACGTGCCGCGGGTCGGCCCAGGAGGGGCCGCCGTCGGGCAGCAGGATGTCGCAGAACATCCGGGCGCTCTCGCCGCTGACCCCGCCCTCGAACGGGAAGACCTGGAAGGTGGTCGGGTCGGGCATGGCCACCATGTCCGATTCGAAGACCCGGGCGAAGCCTTCGATGGCCGAGCCGTCGAAGCCGATGCCCTCCTCGAAGGCCGCTTCCAGCTCCGCGGGCGCCACCGAGACGCTCTTGAGCGTGCCCAGCACGTCCGTGAACCACAGCCGGACGAACCGGATGTCCCGCTCTTCCAGCGTACGGAGGACGAACTCCTGCTGACGGTCCACTTCCCCAACCCCTCGCGACAACTCTTTTGTCCGCCTTGGTCGGGCTGTACCCGACCTGACCGCCCAGTGTTCCCGGGCCTGGTTACGCAGACGTTACGCGAACCGCCGCCGCCCGTCCCCTCGTGTCCCGCCCGCCGAGCGGTACCGATCCGGCCGGACCGCCGCGCGGCGTCCGAGCGTGGCCGCCATCTCGTCCGACGGTACGGATTGCTCCGGCCCTGCTGGGGCAAGATGAAGGCATGCCCACCCTGCGTCTCGCCCTGTCCCAGGTCAACCCGAGCGTCGGCGACCTCGCCGGCAATGCCGACCTGGTCCGCAGCTGGACCCGCCAGGCCGCCGACGCCGGCGCCCAGCTCGTGCTCTTTCCGGAGATGATGCTGACCGGCTACCCGGTCGAGGACCTGGTCTTCCGACGGTCCTTCGTCGCCGCGTCCCAGGCGGCCGTCCAGCGGCTCGCCGCCGACCTCGCCGAGGACGGTCTCGGTGACCTGCCGGTCGTGGTCGGCTACCTGGACGCCGACGGGCCGCCGCAGGTGAGCGGGGACGCCGAGCCGGGCCGGGGCGCCCGCAACGCCGCCGCGCTGCTGCACCGGGGCACCGTTGTCGCCCGCTACTTCAAGCACCACCTGCCCAACTACGGCGTCTTCGACGAGGACCGCTACTTCGTCTCCGGCGACCGGCTGACAGTGGTGCGGATCGGCGGGGTGGACGTCGCGCTGACCATCTGCGAGGACCTGTGGCAGGCCGGCGGGCCGTTCGCCGCCGCCCGGCAGGCGGGCGTCGGCCTGGTGGTCAACATCAACGGCTCGCCGTACGAGCTGAACAAGGACGACATCCGGCTGCCGCTGGTGCGCCGCCGGGCCGCCGAGGCGGGCGCCGCCATCGCGTACGTCAACATGATCGGCGGGCAGGACGAGCTGGTCTTCGAGGGCGACTCGATGATCGTCACCTCCGAGGGTGAACTGCTCACCCGCGCCCCGCAGTTCGTCGAGCACCTGCTCGTGCACGACGTCGAACTGCCGGCCGCGACCACGGCCCCGGGCAGCCGCAACGTCGCGGACGGCATGCGGGTGGCGCACCACACGCTTGACGTGATCCCGCCCGCGCCGTCCGGCCCGGCCGTCGCCGGCGGGCTGATCGAGCCGGTGGCCGACGAGGCCGAGGTGTGGCACGCGCTGGTGCTCGGCCTGCGTGACTACGTCAACAAGAACCGGTTCGCGTCGGTGGTGCTCGGCCTGTCCGGCGGCATCGACTCGGCGGTGGTGGCCGCCCTCGCCGTCGACGCGCTCGGCCCGGACCGGGTGGTCGGGGTGTCGCTGCCCAGCCAGCACTCCTCCGAGCACTCCCGGGAGGACGCCGCCGACCTGGCCAAGCGCACGGGGCTGGACTACCGCGTCGAGCCGATCCAGCCGATGGTGGACGCCTTCCTGGCCAACCTGTCGCTGTCCGGGATCGCCGTGGAGAACCTCCAGGCCCGCGTACGCGGTGTCATCCTGATGGCGCTGTCGAACCAGGAGGGCCACCTGGTGCTCACCACAGGCAACAAGAGCGAACTGGCGGTCGGCTACTCCACCCTGTACGGCGACTCGGTGGGCGGCTTCAACCCCATCAAGGACGTCTGGAAGACGCTTGTGTGGCGGCTGGCGAAGTGGCGCAACGCGGACGCGGCCCGCCGCGGCGAGACCGCCCCGATCCCGGAGAACTCGATCGGCAAGCCGCCGAGCGCCGAGCTGAGCCCGGGTCAGCTCGACAGCGACTCCCTGCCCGACTACGACGTGCTGGACCCGATCCTGATCGGCTACGTCGACGGCGACCTGGGCCGCGACGGGCTTGTCGAGTCGGGCCACGACCCGGCCGTCGTCGACAAGGTGCTGCGGCTGGTGGATACCGCCGAGTACAAGCGACGCCAGTCGGCGCCCGGCGCGAAGATCTCCATGAAGGCGTTCGGCCGCGACCGTCGTCTGCCGATCACCAACCGGTGGCGCGAGAACGGCTGAGGCCCGTACACCCGGGCCGGGTCACCGAACCCGGCCCGGTACGGCGGTCGTGAGTGACATCTTCCACTGCGCCCTGCCGTCACCCGGTCTTCCGGTGCGACGATCGCGACGGAACCCGGGGACCGCGCAGGCGGCCTCGAGGAAGGAGACAGTCATGACCGAGTCCACTCCGAACGAGGTGACCGCGCTGTACGGCGGACCGGCCACCCGTCGGGTCCGCACCCGCGACCTGATCGCCGCCAAGGAACGCGGCGACCGGTGGCCGATGCTCACCTCGTACGACCAGTACACGGCGGGAATCTTCGACCGGGCCGGCGTGCCGGTGCTGCTGGTCGGCGATTCGGCCGCGAACAACGTGTTCGGCTACGAGACCACCCTTCCGGTCACCACCGACGACCTGCTTCCGCTGGTACGGGCCGTCGTGCGCTCGACGCGGCAGGCCCTCGTCGTCGGTGACCTGCCGTTCGGCTCGTACGAGGAGGGCCCGACCCAGGCGCTGCGCACCGCCGTCCGGTTCATGAAGGAGGGTGGCTGCCACGCGGTGAAGCTGGAGGGTGGCCGCCGCAACGCCGCGCAGATCGCCGCGATCGTCGGGGCCGGCATCCCGGTGATGGCGCACATCGGCTTCACCCCGCAGAGCGAGCACACCCTGGGCGGCTACCGCGTGCAGGGCCGGGGCGACACGGCCGACGAGGTGCTGGCCGACGCGCGGGCGGTGGCCGAGGCCGGGGCGTTCGCTGTGGTGCTGGAGATGGTGCCGGGTGAGGTGGCCAAGCGGATCACCCACGAACTGTCGATCCCCACGGTCGGCATCGGCGCGGGCCCGGACACCGACGCCCAGGTGCTGGTCTGGCAGGACATGGCCGGCCTGCGTACCGGAAAGGCGCCGCGCTTCGTGAAGCGCTACGCCGACCTGGCCGACGTCCTCACCGACGCCACCCGCCGCTTCGCCGACGAGGTCCGCGGCGGCGAGTTCCCGGCAGCCGAGCACACCTTCTAGAGCGGGCCGTGGGCTGCGGGCCGAGGCCGGGTCCGCAGGCTGGGTCCGCAGGCTGGGTCCAGTCCGCGCGCCGCAGGCCAGGTCCGCGCGCCACGGGCCGCAGGCCAGGTCCGCGCGCCACGGGCCGTGATCGTCACGGCCCACGCTCTGAGTGCCGGCGTGGTTGCCCGCTGCCCGATCCGCCGGCCACGCATCGAGCGGCACGACGTGGAGCCGCACAACGTGGAGCCGCACAACGTGGAGCCGCACAACGTGGAGCCGCACAACGTGGAGCCGCACAACGTGGAGCGGCACGCGAGCGGCGGGGTCGGCGACACGGTGTCTCCCGTCACCGGCCGGCCCCGCCACTTGCGGTCTGAAACGCGGGACGGATCAATCGATCCTGGCCGCTGAAAGTGTCGTACAGGTGTTCTAGTCTCGGGTCATGGTGGAGGGGTTGGCGCAGGCAGAGGCCGTGGTCGCGGCCTGCGCCGACACGGCGGTCTGGGCCCTCGGAGCAGATGACCTCATCGCGGCGCTCGACGCCGCGCACCGCGTCGAGCAGCGTCTCGCCGCCGTCAAGCTGGCCCTGATCCGCGAACTCGACGGTCGGGGCACACCCATCGTCCAGGGGGCGTCCTCCACGGCGGTGTGGCTGCGCGAGCGCCTGCACCTCACCGTCCCCGCAGCCCGCCGCCTCGTCGACCTCGCCACCGCCCTCGACGCCGGCAACCCCGGCATACGACAGGCCCTGGCCGACGCCGACATCACCCTCGATCAGGCCCGGGTCATCGCCGACACCGTCACCACGGTCGAGAGCGCCGCCGGCAGCGCGGTCGCGGGCAAGGCCGTCGGCGTGCTCGTCGAGTGGGCCGGGCAGTTCGACCCCACCCTGCTGCGCAGACTCGGCACCCGCATCCTCGACCACATCGCACCCGATATCGCCGACCGAGCCGCCCAGGCCGCCCTCGACGCCGAGGATCGCCGGGCCGCCCGCGACCGCCACGTCACTCTCTCCACCCTCGCCGACGGCCGCCTGCGCCTCACCGGCACCCTCGACAGCGAGACCGCCGGCCTGCTCCGCGCCGCCATCGACCCACTGACCGCGCCCACCGGTCCCGACGACCAACGCTCCCCCGGGCAACGCCGCCACGACGCGCTCGCCGGCCTCTGTCGACTCAGCCTGCGAACCGGTGAGCTGCCCGAGCACGGCGGCGAGCCGGCGCAGCTCGTCGTCACCACCAGCTTCGACGGCCTCGTCCGGCAGATCGGCGCGGGCACGCTCGACAGCGGTTTTGAGCTCGCCCCGGAGACCGTGCGGCGGCTCGCCTGCGACGCCGCCATCCTGCCCGCCGTCCTCGGCAGCGCCGGCCAGACCCTCGACGTGGGCCGGCATCGCCGCCTCATCACCGGGCCTCTGCGTCGTGCGCTGGTCCTGCGCGACCGCGGCTGCGCCTTCCCCGGCTGTGACCGCCCGCCGCGCTGGTGCGACGCCCACCACATCCGACACTGGGCCGACGGCGGCGACACGAGCCTGCGCAACGCGGTGCTGCTCTGCGGGCATCACCACCGGCACGTCCACCGCGGCGAGTGGGCCGTCCGGCTGGGCGGCGACGGTCACCCGGAATTCGTTCCGCCGGCCTGGCTCGACCCCGACCAACTCCCCCGCCGCAACCATTACCACCGGCGGACGTGACCACACCTCGGAATTTGCCACACCCCTGGGCCGCAGAGTGCGCGCACAGATCGAGCAAGCCGGGGCGCCGAGCCTCCGACACGATCGGATACAACCGCCCCGGGAGCGGCACCTACGGTTGCGGGACAAAGCTCGACTACTACTCCGCCGCCGAAGGCGTCGACATCACGAGTGACCGGGCAGCCGACCAGCTACGCGACACAGCAACCATGCACGACGGCGGCCACGTTCACCTGGAGTACGTCAAGGGCCACCCGTATCTGGCGCCGGGAAGCGTGCCGCTCATCCTCAACAGCCCACGTGGAGGAATGCCTCGACGGTGATCAGGCGAAGGCACGATCAGCATCAAACACGCGTGGTGTCAGGAGCCGTCAGAGGTCGGTGACGCGGATGCCGGCGTGGGCCTTGTAGCGCTTGTTGATGGCGATCAGATTCGCCGTGAACGCCTCGATCTGGTGGGCGTTGCGCAGTCGGCCGGCGTAGATGCCGCGCATCCCGGGGATCCGGGCGGCGAGCGCTCCGACGATGTCGACGAGTTCCCGGTCTTCGGTGCAGATCAGCACGTCGAGGTCGATCCGGTCGACCTCGGGGTCGGCGAGCAGCGGGGCGCTGACATGGTTGAACGCGGCGCAGACGCGGGAGTCGGGCAGCAGCGCGGCGGCCTGCTGGACGGCGCTGCCCTCGGCGACGGTGAGGGCGTACGGGCCCTGCTTGTCGAAGCCCAGCGGGTTGACGCAGTCGACGACTATCGTTCCGGCCAGCGGCTCGGCGAGGGCGGCGACGGTGGCGGCGTGCCCATCCCACGGCACCGCGATGATCACCACGTCGCTGCGGCGGGCCACCTCGTCGTTGGCCGCTCCGGTGATCCGGACGTCGGCCGGCATCCGGGGCAGGGCCGCGATCTCGGCGGCGGACTCGGCGGCCCGCTCCGCCGACCGGGAGCCGATCAGCACCGTCTGCCCGGCCCGGGCGAGCCGGTAGGCGAGGCCCCGGCCCTGGTCGCCGGTGCCGCCGATGATGCCGACCGTCAGCCCGGACACGTCGGGCAGCGTGCTCGCGTCGTATGCCATGGGCTCATCCTCGCAAACCGCCCGGTGCGTCAGCAGCGCCGGCCGCGGTGAGAGGGCGGTCACGAACGGTTTGGGTTGATCTAAGCGCTGAGTCCGTTTGGAGATCGTTGTCTAGGTTCGCTGCAGCGAACCGATCTCCGCAGTGGTCGATGCAGGGGTTCGGATGGATGGCCGGATGACGGTGCGGCGGTACGCCGAACGGCGTCCCTGTTGCTGTGGACCGGCTGTTCGACGGCCTCGCTAACGTTTGCCGGTGCGCTCGTCATACTCCTCGCGAGCGCCGAGGACTTCCTCGATGTGCTCCACCGACCAGGCCGTGAGCGCTTTCAGGGGACCTCGCAGCGTCTGGCCGAGCGGCGTCAGCTCGTACTCCACCCGGATCGGAGTCTCCGGGTACACCGTTCGCAGCAGCAGGCCGTCGCGTTCGAGCGTGCGCAGCGTCTGGGTGAGCATCTTCTCGCTGACCCCCGCGAGTTGCTGGCGCAGCCGTGTGAACCGGCACGCCCCGTGGCGGCCGAGTTCGCCCAGTACGAGGACCGCCCACTTACTGCCGATCTGGTCGAGCAGATCACGCGACGGACAGCCACGGGTGTAGGGATCCCATGACGATGTGGGCTCGTTCACTTCCTGGGCCGTCGTCACCGCGCCTACCTCGATCCTCACGTCCAGGTGATCACCTTACCCGCAAGTGCGTACTTACCAAAGGAGAGCGACCAGGTGATCGTGGTCCTTGCGCCGTGGGAGGTCCACGGCAGGATGGAACGACCACCATGTCTATCGTTGTTACCGCAGCCTCCGGACAGCTTGGCAGGCTCACCGTCAAAGCTCTTCTGAACCGCGGTGTCCCGGCTTCCGGGATCATCGCGACCAGCCGTGACGTCTCCAGGATCAAAGACCTCGCCGACCGCGGTGTCACGGTCCGCCAGGCCGACTTCGCCGAGCCCGCCAGCCTGCCGGCAGCCTTCGAGGGCGCGGACAAACTCCTGCTGATCTCCACCACGACCCCGAGCGAACGCGTCGCCAACCACAGGCGTGCCATCGACGCCGCAGTTACGGCGGGCGTTTCGCTGGTCGCATACACGAGCATGCTGCGTGCGGACACGTCCACCACGAGCCTTGCCCCGACTCACAGCGCCACCGAGGAGTACCTGCGCGAGCGACTGCCCAGCGTGATGCTGCGCAACGGCTGGTATCTGGAGAACTACACCGCCCAGCTTCCACAGGTGTTGCAAGGCGGAGCCGTCGTCGGGGCCGCCGGGCAGGGAAGGATCAGCGCCGCGACCCGCGCCGACTACGCCGCCGCCGCCGCGGTCGTGCTGACCACCGACGGTCATGCCGGCAAGGCGTACGAACTGGGCGGCGACGAGTCCTTCACCCTGGCTGAGTTGGCCGCGACGATCTCCGCCGCCGCCGGCAAACGCATCGAGTACACCCACCTCACGGCCGACGCGTTCACCCGGGTGCTGCTAGACGCGGGAGTGCCCGCCGAACTGGCGCATGTTCTCGCCGACGCCGACCTGGCCATGAGCCGCGACGAGATGTTCACCGATTCCGGCGACCTGCGGCACCTGATCGGACGGCCGACCGCGACGCCTGCCGAAGCGATCGCCGCAGCGCTGCGCTGACCGGTCGACGCCGACATTGCCGGCGGCCACGAGCACCGGGTGCCCGTGGCCGCCGGCCAGTCGGGGCCTGCCTCGGCGGCGACATCTATTGCTTGCTCGCACGGGCACGGTTCCACCAGTACCTGACATGACGGCAGCCACCAGTGGTCCACGGTGGGCGCCTCGCTGTGGCCCGGCCGGCTCAGGCCAGCTCGAACAGCACCGTGCGGGCCGCCGGGTCGGCGGTGACCAGGCGGACCCGGACCCGTTCGCCGAGCGGCAGCGCACCGAGGCAGCGGCCGCGGACCGGTGGGGCGTCCAGCGCCACCGTCCCGCCGGGCGGGCGGGGCCGGGACTTACCGTTGGGCGGGGCGTCGACGTCGAGTACCGCCGCGTCGAAGGTCTCCCCCACCCGGTGCTCCAGCAGCACCGCCTCGGTCAGCTCGACGGCGCCGCGGCTGGCCGCCGAGGCGGTCCGGTCGGTGCTGGCCATCACCTCGGGCAGCCGGGGCAGCGCCGCGCGGGACCAGTCGGGCACCTCCCGGCCCTCGTGCAGGGCCAGGCAGACCTCCGTGGCGTACCTGTCGGCCAGGCGCCGCAACGGCGCCGTGACATGGGCGTACGCGGCGGCGACCCCGCCGTGCTCCGGCTGCTCCGGACGGGCGCCGTCGAAGGCGGTGTACGCGGCGCCACGCATCAGCTCGGCCGCCTGGTCGATGAACGCGGCGGAACGTGGCTGCGCGGCGTCCAGGCCGGCGATCACCTCACCGGGGCCCGCGCCGTCCGGCCAGTGCACGCCCAGCGGAGCGGCGGCCGCCCGCAGGCGTTGCACCGCCTCCGGCTTCGGTGCCGGCATCGTGCGCAGCAGGCCCACCCCGCCGGCCAGCATGATGTCGGCGGCGGCCATCCCGGTGAGCAACGAGATCTGCGCGTTGTGCTCCTCCATCGGCACCGGCCCGCGCAGCACCAGTCGCCAGCCGTCCCCGTCGGGCTCCACATCCTGCTCGGGCAGCGGCAGGTTGATGGCGCCGCGGCGCAGTCCTCGGGCGGTCAGTCGGTCGCCGATCTCGGGCAGCAGCGCGATCGGCTCGGGCAGCCGGCCGGCCTCGGCCGCCGCCTGCACCCCTGTGTAGTCGAGTTTCGCCCGGCTGCGCACCAGAGCACGCTCCAGCTCGACGGCCACGGTGGCGCCGTCGGCGTCCAGGTCGATGGTCCACACCACGGCGGCCCGGTCGTCGTCGGGCAGCAGACTGGCCGCGCCCTCGCTGAGCGTCAGCGGGTGCAGCGGCACGTGGCCGTCGGGCAGGTACACCGTCTGCCCCCGCCGCCAGGTCTCCTCCTCGAGGGCGCCGCCCGGCGTGACGTGCGCGGCGACGTCCGCGATCGCGTACCGCACCCGGTAGCCGCCGCCCGGCCGGCGGGCGAGGTGCATCGCCTGGTCCAGGTCACGTGAGCTGGCCGGGTCGACGGTCACGAACGGGATGTCGGTGCGGTCGACGGTCGGCCGGGGCGGCGCGGCAGCCGCCGCGTCGGCCTCCCGTTGGGCGGCCGCCGGGAAACCCTCGGGCAGGCCGAGTTCGCGGCGCAGCGCGCCGAAGTCGATGCGGGGCGCGAGTACGCGTCGGATGACCACGGGTCAATCCTGACAGCGCCGCCGGTGATCCGCTTCCGGTGACCGGGCGAGATCTTCGTCGCCCGCCGTCGAACCGCCTCGCGCAGAGCCGCGTGCGGGCCCGCCAGCTCGGAGCAACCTGGCGGGCCGCGCGTCGGGTACGGCGGGCCCGTGAGACGAGCCGATGTCGAGCCGAGGACGCCTGCGGTCAGCCGGTCGCCTTCCGGGCGGTGCTGCGCGTACCACGGGGGGTGGTGGCTCGTGCGGCGACCGGGCGGCCGGGTGACTTGCGGGCGGTCACCTTGCGGGCCGGGGCCTTGGCGGCGGTGGTCTTCTTCGCCGGGGCCTTCTTCGCCGCCGACTTGCGGGCGGTGATCGCCGAGGTGCCCGTCGCCTTCGCGGCCGGGGCCTTCTTCGCCGGGGCGTTGCGGGCGCCGCCGCTCGGGCGGGTGGAAGCGGTCTTCTTCGCCGCGGCCTTCTTGGCGGGGGCCTTCTTGGCGGGGGCCTTCTTCGCCGCCGTCTTCTTCGCCGGGGCCTTCTTGGCGGCCGTCTTCTTCACCGCGGACGCCTTGGTCGCGACCTTGCGCGCGGGCGCCTTGGCGGCGGCGGTGGTCTTCTTCGCCGCCGACGCCGTCGTCTTCTTCGCGGCGCCTGTCGTCTTCTTGGCGGCGCTCGTCGTCTTCTTCGCCGTACCCGTCGTCCGGCTCGCGGCGGTGGTGCTCTTGCGCGCCGTGGACGCCGGGGCCCGCTTCGCGGCGGTGGTCGTCTTACGGGTGGCGGTCGAGGTCCTGGCCGGAGCCTTCTTGGCCGCCGCGCTGGTCCTGGCCGTGGTCTTCTTCGCCGCCGTGCTCTTCGCGGCGGCGGTCTTGGTGGCGGCCGTCCTGGTGGGGGTGGCCTTGCTCGCGGTGGTCTTGGTCGCGCTGGCCCTGGTCGCGGTCTTCTTCGCCGGGGCCTTCTTCGCCGCCGTGGTGGCCTTGCTGGCCGGGGCGCGTCCTGCGCCGCCGGCTGCCTTCCGGGCCGGCGCCTTGGCGGCGACCGTGGTGGACTTGCGCACGGGGGTGGTCCGGCTCGCCGACGTGTTGCGCTCCGCCGCGGCGGTCTTCTTCGCGGTGGTGCGTCGGGCAGCCGGACGGGTGGTGGCCTGCTGTGCTTCGGCCATCGTGGTTCCTCCTCGGGGACGTGCTCTCGCGTGCGTCCTCGCGGAGCACGAACTACCGCGACGCGGGCCGTCCCGCGCCGTCTACCTGTCCTCCCCGGCCCAACGGGCGTCCTCGGCCTCCCACGCCTCGTTCCGCTCCTGCACTCGCTGCAGGGCGTTCTCCGCGTCGGCCGCCGAGTTGTACGGGCCGAGGACGTGCTTCGCCGGGCACACGTCGGCGTCCGTCTCGACCCGGTGGTGCCGCGTGCACCAGTAGAACTGCCCACTACGTTCGCTGTCGCTCATGGCAATCACTGTGCACCGCGAACCGGCTGACCGCCACCGGATCACGCAAGTCGCCGAACCCTCTCCACAGTAGAGACGGTCGGCGCGCTGCGGGCGAAAACGGCGAAAGAAGTGCAGGTGGGGGCGTTGGACGCGGGAAAGGCGCCGTGGCCGAACGGCCAATTCCGGCGTACGGCGGGCTGGGGCAGGATTCGTGCCCGTGATCAACATGACGACCGGTGCGGGGGCGTGCCCGGGATGCGGAACCACCACCACGTCGGTTCGGGACGCGGTGCCGTGGTGCCCCGGCTGCGAGTGGAATCTGGACGCCTACGACCCACGGCGGCGCGAGCGTGAGTTCGGCTGGACCTGGGTCGACAGGTGGACCCACCGGTTGGCGTTCCGGGCGACCGGGCAGCAGTTCCGGCAGTTGGTCGGCCGGCCGCTCGGCGACGGCGGGTCGAACAGGGCACGGACGCTGACCGCGGTGGCGTCCCTGCTGCTGATCGCGGCCGTGCTCGCCCTCGCGGTCGTCGGCGGATGGCTGATCGTGGCGTTTCCCTTTCCCAACCTGGCGATCCTGCTGGGTGTGGCGATGGTCGGCCTGGCTGTCGCTCTCCGGCCGCGCTTCGGCCGGGTCGACCCGGATCTGGAGGTGCTGTCCCGCGACCGGGCGCCGGAGCTGTTCGGGCTGATCGACGAGGTGGCCGCGGCGATCGGTGCGCCGGCGCCGGACGTGGTCGGCGTCGACGGGGACATCAACGCGTACGCGAACGCGGTCGGCTTGCGACGCCGCAGGGTGCTCGGGCTCGGGCTGCCGCTGTGGGGCTCGCTTCCCGCCGGCGAACGGGTGGCGTTGCTCGGGCACGAGCTCGGGCACTTCGTCAACGGCGACCCGCGTCGGGGCCTGCTCACCCAACCCGCGTTCACCATGCTCGCGTCGGCCGCCGACCTGTTCCGGCCGGTACGGACGACTGTCGGTGGCGGGCTGGTGGAGATGGTGGGTGACGCGTTGGGCCGCGCGTTCCAGTGGGTGGTGTCCCGGGTGCTGTTCGGCGCGCACCTGGCGCTGGTGATCGTGGCGCTGCGGGACAGCCAACGCGCCGAGTACCTCGCCGACGACCTGGCCGCGCGGGTCGCCGGCACGACGGCCGCCACCAACCTGCTCGACGCCCTGCTGGCCGGAGAGTCGATGGCGTTGGCGGTGCGCGTCCACGCGCGGGCGGGGCACGGTCCGGACCGGTGGCGTTCGGCGTTCGCCGAGGCGCGCGCGGCCAACACCGACCGGCTGCCGCTGCTGCGTCAACTGTCGGTCCGCGACGAGGCCTCGCTCTTCGCCGCCCACCCGCCGATCGGACTGCGTCGCCGGATGCTCGCCGGACGCCCCTGGCAGGACCCGACGGTGGTGGTCACACCCGACCGGCTCGAGCGGATCGACGCCGAGCTGGCCGGGGAGTACGCGCGCTTCCGTCGTACCGTCGCCTGGTCGGGCTGAGCGCGGCGCGACGGCGACGGGTCGGCGGTGGCCGCGTGCGTGCGGCCTATGATCGCCGGATGGCGGTACCGGACTACATCGTGCGGATGCGCAAGCACATCGGTCATGACCTGCTGTGGCTGCCCAGCGTCAGCGCGGTGATCCGCAACGACGCCGGTGAGCTGCTGCTCGGCCAACGCGCCGACGACGGACGGTGGTCGATCATCAGCGGCTTCGTCGAGTCGGGCGAGCAGCCGGCCGCCGCGCTGCTGCGGGAGGTGCGGGAGGAGACGGGACTGGACGTGGCGCCGGTCCGGATGTCCAGTGCCGTCTCGCACCCGCACACCTACCCCAACGGGGACCAGTGCGAAATTCTCAACCTGGGCTTCCTCTGCCGGGTGGTCTCCGGCACCGCGCGGGTCAACGACGACGAGTCGGTGGCCGTGCGGTGGTTTCCGCTGGACCGGCTGCCCGAGTTGACCCCACACGACCTGCTGGTCATCGCCTACGCGCTGCGCGACAACCCGTTGGCCGGCTACCTGCCGCCCGGCACGAACTGGGAGGACATTCCCACCTGAGCCGCGCCCGTCAGGCCACGACCCGCTCGACGGGGATCCACAGTTCGGCGTCCGCCGTGGTCCCGTCCGTGGACACCCGCACCCGGGAGATCTCCGGTCCGGGTCGGCTGCGGTACGGGTTGGACGGGAACCACTGGGTGAAGACGTCCCGCCACAGGTACTGCACGGCCTGCGGGAACGCGCCGGAGGTGGTGAACACGGCCCACGTTCCGGCCGCCACCGGAAGCGCGTCCAGGTCCTCCGGTGGGGTGCCGCCGGTGACCACCCCGTGCCAGTAGTCCAACTCGCTGCCCTCGGCCCGATCGTCGGCGAGGTTGTCGCTGACGTTGACGATCCCGGCCGGCTCCTGATCGGAGAGCGCCTCGATCCGGGCCGTCGTCTCCCGGTCGATGCCGCGGATGAACGCGACGATCGCCGGGTTCATCCCCTCGTGCACCAGCGGGACCCGGGCCCTGCGCCCCACCAGCGCGAACGCGTCCTTGGTGACGATTCGGTACTCCATGCTGCCACTCCCTTCCACGGTGAGTCGGAAGGACATCCGGGGCTGGGCGCGCAGCGCTGCCCCCGTACGCCGAGCTTCTCCCGGCCCCACGCCGTGCACGGCGTGGAACGCCCGGGCGAACGCCTCGGCCGATCCGTAGCCGTGCCGCACGGCGACGTCGAGCAACGTCCGCTCCCCCGCCAGCACGTCCGCCCCGGCGACGGTGAGCCGACGCCGACGGATGTACTCCGACAGCGGCATGCCGGCCAGCGCGGAGAACAGCCGCCGGAAGTGGTACTCCGATGTCAGCGCGATCCGCGCCAGGTCGGCCACCTCGATCTGCTCGTCGAGGTGCCGCTCGATGTGCGCCATGGCCTCGTTGAGCCGCTCCAGCACCCGGGCCTCCTTCCCCCTACGAGCAGCAACGCTAGGCGGCAGGGCAGGGAGCCCACCCGACATCCGGTGCCCGCAACGATCGGGTGGGATCAGCGGGGCGGCTGCTGCATGATCCAGGTGGGCACGGGCTCCGGCAGCAACGCCACCACGTCCCAGCCGGCGCGTCGGTACAGATCCACGTTGCCCGGCTTGCTGGTCTCCAGGATCGCCGGCAGACCGTCGGCGGCGGCGCGTTCGAGGCCGGCCCGCATGACGGCACGACCCCAACCGCGTCCGGCGCTGTCGGGGTGCGTGCCCAGGACGCCGAGATACCAGAACGGGTGCGCCGGCAGGACGGTGTGCAGGGCCTCCTCGTAGCCCCGCACCCGGGCCAGCACGTCGGCCGGGTAGTCGGGGGCGAGGTCGGCGTCCGGCGACTCGTGCCCGGCGGCCGGAGGCTCCCAGATGGCGACCGACGCGCCCCCGGCGATCGTCCAGATCGACGACCGGTGCACCCGCTTGTCGAAGAGGTGCCCGAAGAAGGCGGCGGCGTAGCGCGGGTAGGTCGCGTCGTCGGGAAACAGGTGCCGCAGGATGGGGTCCTTGACGAAGGCGGCAACCAGCGTGCCGACCACGGCATCGCGGTTCGTTGGCGTGGCGAGAGTGATCTCGGGCGCTGTCACAGTGGACGAGACTATCGCGGACGGTGCGCGCAGGCTCACCCGAACGTGAAGGCGTACGCCGCCGCGCCGGGCTCGTCGAACGTGATCTCCAGGGTCCGCTCCCGGACCGCATCCTGCTGGCGTACGAGCTGGTAGAGACGCCCGTCGGCCAGGACGCCGTTGCCGTCGGGGTCGACGTCGACGCCGTGCGACGGACCGGGAGCCTCCCCGTCGAGGAGCACGCGGAACGGGACCGGCCGCCCCGCCCCGGGGGCCAGCACGAGATGCGCGTCGCGGGCGTGGAACCGGAAGGCGATGCTGCCGCCGGCCCGGTCGAGGGCGACGCGCTCCGACCCGATCGTCCACTCCCCCGCCAGGGCCCACTGGTTGAGGGCCAGGCTCGCGGGGAGGTCGTAGGCGCGGCGTTCGTCGAGCGCCGCGCCGTTGGGCGACGCGAAGTGGTCGCCGCGACGGAATCCGAGGTACGTCTCGGGCGTGCGCAGACTGTCCCAGTCGGCCGCCGCCTCCGGGCCGGTGCCGTTGACGGGTACGGGGTTCCGCTCGATGCCGAGCAGGTGCTGAAGGGTCCGCTCGGACTGCTCGTAGCGCCCCTCACCGAAGTGCTCGTCGCGGATGACGCCGTCGGTGTCGACGAAGTACAGCGCCGGCCAGTACTGGTTGGCGAAGGCGCTCCAGATCGCGTAGTCGTTGTCGACGGCGACCGGGTAGTCGATCGAACGCGCCGCGACCGCCCGGCGCACCCAGTCGACCTCGTGCTCGAAGGTGAACTCCGGCGTGTGCACCCCGACGACGACGAGGCCGTCGTCGCGGTAGGCCTGCGACCAGGCGCGGACGTACGGTTCCTGACGCAGCCAGTTGATGCAGGTGAGCGTCCAGAAGTTCACGAGCACGACGCGACCGCGCAACTCGGCGGGGCCGAGCGGCTCGGAGTTGAGCCACTCGACCGCGCCGTTCAGCGGAGGCAGGTGCACGGCCATCTAGCGCAGCGACCGGAAGGCGGTCCGCAGTTCCTCGGAGAAGATCTTCGGCTGCTCCCAGGCCGCGAAGTGCCCGCCCACGTCGAGCTTGTTGAAGTAGATGAGGTTCGGGTACGCCTGCTCGGCCCAACTCTGCGGGGCCTCGTACAGCTCGTCCGGGAAGACGCTCACGGCGACCGGGACGTTCACGCCCTTGGCGGCGAAGAACGACAGCTTGTTCTCCGCGTACAGCCGGGACGCGGAGATCGCGGTGTTCGTCAACCAGTAGAGCGAGATGTTGTCCAGGATGTCGTCACGGGTCAGGCCCGCCTGCGCCCCGTCGAAGACCTGCGCGATGAGGGCCAGGCTCTTCGCGTCGTGGTCGAGCAGGAAGGACGCCAGGCCGGCCGGAGAATCCGCCAGGCCGGTGAGCGTCTGCGGACGCGTCGCCATCATGAGGGCGTACGCGACGTGCTTCCAGACGTAGTTGGCCTCCTCGGCGGCACGCATCTCGTCGGCGGACAGGCCGGAGGGCAGCGAGCCCATGGCGTTGTTCGCGCCTGTGGTGTCGCCCTGGAACAACAGGTCGATCTCGGGTGGAATCGCGCCGGGCATGTTGGTGTGGATGCCGAGCAGTTCCGGAGGCGCCTGGATGCCCATCTGGTCCACGATGACAGCGCCCCAGTCGCCGCCCTGGGCGACGAACCGCGAGTAGCCGAGACGCTTCATCAGCTCGGTCCACGCGGAGGCGATCTTCTGCGGGTTCCAGCCCGCCACCGTTGGCTTGCCCGAGAACCCGTGACCGGGCAGCGACGGGATCACCAGGTGGAAGGCGTCCGAGGCGCTGCCGCCGTGAGCGGTGGGGTCGGTGAGCGGCTCGATGATCTTCAACTGCTCGATCACCGAACCGGGCCACCCGTGGGTGACGATGAGCGGCAGCGCGTCCTCGTGCTTCGAGCGCACGTGGATGAAGTGGATGTCCACCCCGTCGATCGTGGTCATGAACTGCGGTAGCGCGTTCAGCCGTGATTCGACCTTGCGCCAGTCGTACTCCTTTTCCCAATAACGCGCGACGGCCTGGATCGTCGCGAGTGGCACGCCCTGCGACTGGTCGTCGACGATTTCCTTGTCCGGCCAGCGGGTGGCCGCGATCCGCCTTTTCATGTCGTCCAGGTCCGCCTGGGGGATATCCACCGTGAAGGGCCGGATCTCCGTGGTGCCGGGACGTGCCTTCGTCTTGACAGCCATGCGTGCTTCCTCTCTGTCGGAGTTGGTGCCTCGCGAGGGGAATCATGGGGTGAGGGCACTGCCCGAGCTTGTGCGCCAATTCGGAATGGGCACGCCGCCGCCATATCTCGGAGCCTAGAACGCGGTCTTCGAGCGCGTGGCGATACGAGCAGACGGCAGTGGTCAGTCCGTCTGCGGCAGGCGGCGTGCGCCGGGGCCTTCGCGGCCGAGCACGTCGCGCGGGTTGGTCAGGTGGCAGGACCGCAGCGAGAGGCAGCCGCAGCCGATGCATTCGGTGAGGTCGTCCCGCAGCGCCTGGAGGTGTGCGATGCGGGCGTCGAGTTCGGTGCGCCAGGCCGCGGACAGCCGGGTCCAGTCGTCATGGGTCGGGGTGCGTTCGCTGGGGAGCTGGTCCAGGGCTTCCCGGATCGCCGTCAGCGAGATGCCGACGCGCTGCGACGCCCGGATGAACGCGACCCGGCGCAGGGTGTCGCGAGCGTACCGACGTTGGTTGCTTGCCGTCCGGGTGCTGCGGATGAGGCCCTTGCGCTCGTAGAAGTGCAGCGCGGAGATGGCCACGCCACTGCGGTCGGCGACCTGCCCGACGCTGAGTTCGTGGAATGCGGTGCGGGCCCTGGGCATGGCCCGACCCTAACGCTTGCCCTCAACCATGGTTGAGGGCACAGACTCGGCGTCGTCCCCGAACCGCTATCGAGGAGGCCGCACCGTGACCACCGTTCTCGTCATCGGCGCCACCGGTAAGCAGGGCGGCGCTGTCGCCGAACTCCTGCTCGACCACGGCCACGACGTCACCGCCTACGTGCGGTCGCCCGAGTCACCGTCCGCCGTGGCACTGGCCACCGCCGGCGTACGCCTCGCCGTCGGTGACCTGGCCGATGCGCGGGCGCTCGCCAACGCCGCACACGGCGCCGACGCGATCTTCGGCCTGTCCGTGCCGTTCGGCGCCGGCGGCAGGGACGAGGAGGTCGCCCAGGGTCGCCTCCTGGTGGACACCGCGGCGCGGGCCGACGCGCATCTCGTCTACTCCTCCGTGCGCGGCGCCGACCGGATGGTCGTCACCGACATCGACCACGCCGACAGCAAGCAGCTCGTCGAGGCGTACCTGCGGGAACGGCGGGTCCCCGCCACAGTCCTCGGGCCGGTGTACTTCATGGAGAACGCCCTGAACGTCGGGTTCAGCCGCCTCACCGACGGCGTCCTGGCCAACCCGCTCTCCCCGGGCAAGCCGCTGGACCAGGTGACCGTCCGGGACATCGCCGGCCTCGCCGTGCACGCCATCGAGCACCCCGACCGGTTCGTCGGGGAGCGGATCGACATCGTCTCCGACCGGGTGACCGGCGAGGAGGCGGCCCTCATCCTCGGCGACGTGCTCGGCCGCGAGATCCCGTACCGGCGGATGCCGCTGGACCAGGTCCGGCAGTGGGCCGGCGACGAGATCGCCGACATGTTCCAACGCTTCGAGGACACCACCGACTTCGCCGACATAGACGCGCTGCACGCCCGCTACCCGGACGTCACCTGGCACAGCTACGCCGACTGGGCCCGCACGGTGGACTGGGACCACGTCCTGCGCAGCGCGTCCTAGGCCGTGATCTCGCCTTCCGTGAAACCGGCCTATCCCGGGCCCCGGAACACCCCGATGTCAGGGAAGCCGAGTGGATCAACTGCATCGCGGGCAGGTCCCGGCGTAGGGCTGTCGGTTTGTCAGGGCATGCCGGCGTACCGCAGCGGGAGCGGAGGTCGTGGCCGGCGCCAGACGACGTACGCCAGGATGGCGGCGACGGCCAGGAGTGCCACACCGATGAGGGCGATGAACCATCTCGATCGGTTGCCGATCTCCTGCACACCGAAGCAGGGGTCGCTCTCGGCATAGGCGACTCGGATGCGATCGCCGGTGGTCACGGCTCGGTTCGCCTTGACCGCCACGGGAAACCGCACGTCACACGTCTCGCCGCGGCTGGTCGTGAATTTAACCGTGACGAACGTTCGCGCACCGCGATGCTCGACCTCTCGCACCACGGCCGACGCCTCCGCCGCCCGACGGTGCACCACGATCGACCAGATCCCGAGGCCCGTGAGCGTCATCGCGAAGACGAGATAGAACGCCGAGAACACCCGCAGGAAGGTTCGGCTCGGGCGTCGACGGTTCATGGCCGGAACTCTAGGAGGAACCTGCAACGGGACCTTCTTGCCGAACTGCGGCGAATAACGCGCGGGCGACCGTGTCCGTCGGCCCCGCGGTCCCTGCGGTCGCGCCGCCGCAACGGACCGCTTCCTCGCCGATCCGGTGGGTGACCATGCGCTCCACGGCTTTGCGCTGCCGCAGCGGAGTGCGGCAACATCAGCCGCCGTGACGGCAGCACCAGGCACGGATCCGGAAAACGCCACCCCGGCCGGCGACAACGGCACGACCCGGTTGAGTCGACGGGTCAGGCACTGGCTGGCCGGCGCCGGGGTCGCCGCCCTGGCCGCCGTACTCGGCGTCACCCTCGCCGTACGCGGCGGTGCCACCCCGGCCTGCGCCGCGCCGCCCACGGGCACCACCGTCCACAAGGGAACGGCGAGTTTCTACGAGGCGGGCCGCTCGGGCGGTACCTGCTCGTTCCCGAGCCCTCCCGCGGACCGACTCTACGTGGCACTGGGCTCGTCGCAGTACGCCGGTGCGGCGGCCTGCGGCAGCTACCTGGACGTCAGTGGCCCGAAGGGCACGGTCCGGGTGATGGTCATGGACCAGTGCGGCGGGTGCGGGACCAGCAAGATCGACCTCTCCGACGAGGCGTTCGCCCGGATCGCCGACCGGGCGCAGGGCATCGCGCCTGTGACGTACCGGGCGGTGGTGAACCCGCCGCTCGACGGCGGTCTCACCTTCCGGATGAAGGGCGGCGCGTCGAAGTACTGGTTCGCCGTGCAGGTCGGCAACCACGGCAACCCGCTGCGCTCGGTCGAGGCGAAGGGGTCGAGCGGCGGCTTCCGCAAGGCGGCCCGCCAGGTCGACAACTACTGGACCGTCGAAGACGGGGTCGGCCCCGGGCCGTACAGCATCAGGGTCACCGACGTGTACGGCCACCAGGCGACCGCCACCGCCATCAGGATGGTCACGAAGCAGGTCCAGCGCAGCACCGCCTCCCTCGTCTCTCCGACGCCGAGCAGCTCACCCTCGGCCACGCCGAGCCCCACGGTCGCGCCCTCAACGACCCCGGCGGAGTCGGCCGCACCAACGGCGACAGTCGAAGCCCTCGCCGGCGCCGGACCACTCGGCGCCCCTGGCTGCTGACCGCTTGCCCCCTGACTGCCCTGGTCACGGCAGCACGATGAGCGGCGGGCTGGCCACGGTCCGCGCTGGCTAGACTGCCCGGGTGGCCGATGTCCTGAGGCTTGAGCCGCTGCTGTTCCCCGCCGAGTTCACGTCCCACCGCATGCGGCTCCTCATCAATGGCCTCGACGTCGTGGCCGCGGCGTACCCGCCGGACGGCTTCCACCGACAGCCGGTAGCGGGATTCGCGCCCTCGTGGCTACTGGGACCGGACGGGCTCACTGCCACACCGGAAGCCCGAGAGGTCGCGGTAGGCGGATCCGACATGAGCGAGGACCAGTTGACGGTCCACGTCAGCCAGGCCGGCTCTGACGTGATCTGGGATCGCTGGCGTCTCAGAGTCATCGACCGTGTGCACAAGGAGGGGCCGGAGGTCGGGCTGGGCAGCTTCCGGTTCGACTCGCACGCGTACGCGGACGAGATAGCCCAAGCGGCGGAACGCGCCGCCCGAACGTGGCCGGCGCGGTCGGTTGCCGAGAACCTCCAGGCCACGCTGTGCCGTGAAGGGTGGGGGCAGGACGGCGGAGCCTGGATTCGCCGCTACGTAGCGATTCGCGCGCCCCATGATCGCCCGGAGGTGGTCGAGATCAGCTACTACGCCCGCGACCTGAGCGGACTGCGTTATGAACTACCGGGTAGATACGTCGTGACCTTCCCGGTCGACGATACCGACCCGGACGTTCAGGCCCAGGCCATCGCACACCGGCTGGGCGATGAGGATCTCAAGCCGATATCGGTCCACCAGCCTCGTCGACGACACCGCTGAGCGCACTCGCACCGGACGCAGGCGGACACCCGGCGGGATTCTGAGTTGCGTCGGGGCAGGTAGCAGGCTGAGTATCCGCGTGTGGATGCCGTGGTGCAGTGGGTTCGGACGTCGTGGACCAGGCGTTCGCGTGGCGGCATCGAGGCAACTCGGCGTAACGCGGTACCGGTGTCGTTCGCACTGCCGACACAGGCGGTGCCGCTCACCCATGAGGTCGACATGGCCGAGGCCGATGGGTTCGAGCCTCGCGAGGCCGTCGCGGCACCTGGGCCGTACCGCAGCGAGGCGCGCCTCCGGGTGGTGGACGGTCAGCTTCAGGTGGAACTGATTGCCGCATCCTGGGGTGTGCCGCGCCGTCACCGCCGGCCGCCCGCAGTGCGACTGGCCCAGGGCGATTGGCTGCGCTGGCAGATCAACTACCGCTTCAGCGGGATGAATGGCGGCGCCACGCTGTACCGGTTGGACACCCTGAGCCTGGCGCACGGGGCGGTCCCGGCCGACACCTTCCTCGGCGACCCGCCTCGATTCATCGACGAACGCGCACGCATCTGGTAGCTCGCCGCGCTCAGCGCCGTTGCGTCATGGTCGTCAACCTCTGCGTGGAGAGAGAAGGGACACTCTCCGACGCCCGTTGACAGGTGTTTCGGTCGAGTGACAGCGTT
Source organism: Micromonospora lupini str. Lupac 08 (assembly GCF_000297395.2). Classification (GTDB taxonomy): domain Bacteria; phylum Actinomycetota; class Actinomycetes; order Mycobacteriales; family Micromonosporaceae; genus Micromonospora; species Micromonospora lupini. Next base: position 5,520,875 of record NZ_HF570108.1, read on the forward strand.
GTCATCGACTCATTTCCTCCATATGAGACGAGGAGCGCATCTTGCTCTATCGGAACTCACCGCGCCGCCGCACGACGGCGGCCGCTGCGGCCGGCATTCTCATCACGGGGCTGGCACTCGCTCCGTCCGCGCCGGCCCAGGCCAGCCACCACCAGGCGCAGGACGAAGCCGTACGGTCGGGCGACGCTCGTTTCGAGGTGCTGTCCCCGACCCTGATCCGCACCGAGTACCAGAAGGACGGCAGGTTCACCGACGCCGCCACGTTCAACGCCATCGGGCGCGACGACTTCCCCCGTACGCGTTTCACGAAGCGCGTCGAGCGCGGCTGGCTCACCATCGACACCGGCGCGATGACGCTGCGATACAAGGTCGGCTCGGGCGCGTTCACCGCCGACAACCTCACCGTGCGGCTCACGACCGGTAAGCAGATCGTGCAGGGCCAACCCTGGGCCGGCCACACCGCCCCGGCCTGCGCGTTCGGTGCGCTCTGCGAGGCCGAATCGCTCCAGCTCAACGGTCCCGGCGTGGCCACCGACCACCAGGGATTCACCGGGCGCGGCTTCGCGGCCGGTTTCGCCTCGTCCGGCGACTCGGTCACGTTCGTGCTCGACGCGCCGGAGGGCGGCGCGAAGCAGCTCGCCGTCCGCTACGCCAACAGCACCGGCGGCGACGGCCAGAACGTGGCCCGCACCCTGACGGTCCAGGTCGACGGCGACGCCGGCCACACGCTGACGCTGCCGCCCACCGCGAACTGGGACACCTGGGGCCTGGCCACCGTGCCGGTCGACCTCACCGCGGGCCGGCACGAGATCAGCGTCGTACGGGGTGCCAACGACTCCGGCAACGTGAACGTCGACAGCCTCGCGGTGGTCAACCCGGGCGATCCGTTCCCGGCGCCGACCCCGCCCCAGCCGCAGCCCCTGCGGTTCGGCACGCTGGCAGAGGCCGAGACCGGCGCGCTGACCGGCGGCGCGAGGCCCGCGAACGACCACAACGGCGCTTCCGGTACGGGATTCCTGGCCGGCCTGGAGAGCACCAGCTCCGCCGACGCGCTCACCGTGACGGATGTTCCGTCGGCAGGTGACTACCAGGTGCAGATCCGCTACGCCAACGGCCAGGCCGGCGCCCAGCCGAGTCAGGCGCGCACCATGTCGGTCACGGCCGGAACGGCGGCGCCGGTCACGGCGACCCTTCCGCCGACCAGCGGGTGGGACTACTGGAACACCGTCTCCGTCCCGATCCACCTCGAGCGCGGCACCAACACCGTGACGCTGGGCTGCCCCACGGACGCCAGTTGCAACGTCAACGTCGACACGGTCGCCGTCACGAGCAAGGGCTCCCCGCTGCTCGCCCCGCACGCGCCGCTCGGCGGCTATCGCCGTGGCCTGGACGGCGTGACCGGTTCCGCACTCACCGCTCCGGGCCTGCTCTACCAGGACGGCTGGTACCTGCTCGACGACTCGGCCTCGGCCCTGAGCACCACCAAGCCCCGGCCGGCTCCCGAGCAGGACGGCTACGTCTTCGCGTACGGGCAGGACTTCACCCGCGCCCTGAAGGACCTGGCCACCCTGACCGGGCCGACGAAGCTGCTGCCGAAGTGGGCGTACGGCGTGTGGTACTCCGAGTACTACGACCGCACCGCCACCGAGTTCCAGGACCTGGTCGCCCGGGCCAAGGCCGAGGGCGTACCCATGGATGTTCTTGTCCTCGACACCGACATCAAGGCGCCGGACAAGTGGAACGGCTGGAGCATCGACCCCACCCGGATCCCGGACCCGAAGGCGTTCTTCGAGTGGGCCAGGAAGCAGGGCCTGCACACCGGCATCAACATCCACCCGAGCATCCTCGGCTCGGACCCGAAGTTCGCGCAGGCGCAGGCCACCGCGAAGGGCAAGCTCCAGCGCGTCGGCTGCAACGGTGGTGCCGACTGCTACGCGTTCGACTTCGGTGACCCGGACCAGCTCAAGGCGTACCTGGAGCTGCACGACGGGATGATCCCGAAGGGCAGCAAGGGCCCGGACTTCTGGTGGCTGGACTGGTGCTGCGACAACACGAAGTCCTCGCTCGACGGGGTGACCGCCGACGCCTGGATCAATCAGCAGTACGCCGACAAGACCGGCTTCGCCTTCTCCCGGGCGTACGGCTCGTTGCAGGCCGGCGGCTACGGCAGCCCGACGCCGGTGTCGACCGGCCCGTGGGCCGACAAGCGCACCACCCTGCACTTCACCGGCGACACCACGTCCGACTGGTCGACCCTCCAGATGGAGGTCGGCTACACGCCTGGCGAGTCGGCCGCGACCGGACTGGCCGCGGTCAGCCACGACATCGGCGGGCACACGGGCGGCCTGCGGGAGCCGGGCAGCGAACCGGGCAGCACCAAGCTGCCCGACGACCTGTACGCCCGGTGGGTGCAGTTCGGCACGTTCCAGCCGATCGACCGGCTGCACTCCAACCACAGCGATCGGCTGCCCTGGCAGTACGGCCCGGAGGCGAACGCGTCGGCCAAGAAGTTCCTGAACCTGCGGGAAAAGCTGCTGCCGTACACGTACGCCGCCGCCAAGGAGGCCACCCGCACGGGTACGCCCATCGTCCGCTCGATGTACCTGGCGTACCCGAATGAGCAGGCCGCGTACGCCACCGCCGGTTCCCAGTACCTCTACGGCCCGGACTACCTGGTGGCACCGGTGACGACGCCGGGCACCACCGCCACGACGTCGGTGTGGTTCCCGCCGGGCAACAGCTGGACCGACATCTTCACCGGGAAGACGTACCGGGGCGGCACCACGCAGAACATCACCACCACACTGGACACCATGCCGGTGTTCAAGAAGCACTGACGTTCTGGCTCGACACCGGCCGGGTGGGCTGCCCCACCCGGCCGGTGCGTTCGCTGCTACCGGTGCGACCGTCGCGCCAGCGACAGCCAGCCGAGGAACCGGGCGTGCAGCGCAGGCAGGTCAGGGCACAGCCCCAGGCCGTACGCGTCGTCGATCGCCTCCTGCATCGACGCGGCGAGGTAGAACGCCAGCGCGATCGAGTGACCGTAGAACTCGGCAGCGAGGGCGAGCTGAGCCGGGCCACACGGCCAGGGCGCGGCGCAGTTGCGGCACAGCCACGCCGGGCGCATCGGCAGGTGCGGGCGAGGGCGCGCGATCATCCGACCCGCACCGGGGCTCGTCGGCGTCTAACGGGCGTGGTCGGTGCGACGGGCAGGGACTGCAACCGCACGCCCGCACGCAGCACGAACAGCTCGCGCCGCGCGACCGCGTCGCCGGCCGCGTTCAGCTGGTAACCCTCAATCCAGACCCATCCGTCGTACGTGTGCCGCTCGGGCAGCTCGCGGATGACGCGCACGAAGATCGGGCGCAGGAACTGCACGCTCGCCGCGGTCGTCAAGAGGATCACGTCGCCGGCCTTCAGCGTCCCCATCACCGCGACCCCCAGGGGTACGCGAAAGCGCGGCTCGCGCCCGGGGGCGGAACGATCGTCCCGGGCGACCACAGTTCGTAGGGCGCATTCGGGTCGCCGAGTGGTGGGCTTGCCGGTTCCGGTGTGGGCTTCCCGGGTTTGTCGTCGGGCACGGTCTCCCCCTTGGTGCCGTTGGGAAGGGGCCGCTCCCGTGAGTGCTCGCCCGTCGGGAGCGGCCCCGCTACGAACGCGACCGCCGGATCTCGTAGGCCTGCTGGCCGCGCCGCCTGGTGACACTCTGCTGTGGAGGCCACTACGCTCGGAAGGCGTTCCAGGTGTCCGGGCCGGAGCTGGCGGAGCAGGCTCCAGGGGTGTGGCACCTCGGGTAGTCGATCTCCGATTTGAGGCGCCTTGAATGGCTGACGTGCCGAGCCCTCTCGCGGACTTCATCGTGAGCGAGATCCGCCGCGCTCGCGGAGCCTCCGGGATGACGCAAGAAGCGTTCGGCCGGGCAGCGGGCTTCAGCGCCTCGCACGTCAGCGCCGTGGAGAGCGGCAACCGGGCGCTGACGATCGACTTCATCCGGGGAGCGGACCGCGCCTTCAGTAACGACGGCCTGTTCGGGCGTCTGGTGGCGAAACTCGGCGCACCGTCGTGGTTCCTGCCGTGGCTGGACGCCGAACGCGGCGCGCGACAGCTTCGCCTCTTCGAGCCGCTTCTGATCCCGGGCCTACTCCAGACCGAGAACTACGCCCGCGTCGTGATGCGCCTGAACGACCTCATGTCCGCCACGGAGGTAGACCAGCAGGTGAGCGCCCGGATGAGCCGACACAAGATCCTGACCGGTGACAGTCCGCCACAGGTGGTGGCCGTGCTGGATGAGTCCGCGCTCCGTCGCTCGGGCGACGAATACGCCGGCATCATTGCCGAGCAGGTCGCGCACCTCATCACCGTCGCGGAGTTGCCGCACGTTCACGTCCATGTGATTCCGGCGGGCGCCGGCCTCCACATCGGGCTGTCCGGGCCGTTCGCGCTGGCACGGGCCGGTGACGGGAGCTGGGTCGGGCACCTTGAAAATCAGCTGGGCGGGATCGTGGTCGACACCGAAGATGAGCTACATACTCTTCAGACGAGGTGGGAGAACGTCCGAAACGAAGCCCTACCGCGCCGACAGTCCAACGAGCTGATGAAGGAAGTGCACAGCGATCATGGACCTCACTAACGCCACCTGGCGCAAGTCCCGGCGCAGCGGTTCGTCCGGGGGCAACTGCGTCGAGGTCGCCGACAACCTGCCCGGCGTCGTCGGCGTCCGGGACAGCAAGGATCCTGCCGGCCCGGCCCTGACCTTCGGTCCGGCGGCCTGGCGGGCATTCGTCACCCAGGTCGCCGCGCGGCGCTAACCGCGCCGGCAGTCCATCGACCTGCTGAAGGAAGTTGAGAGCCATCATGGACCTCAGTAACGCCCGTTGGCGCAAGTCCACCCGCAGCGGCGCGAGCGGGGGCAACTGCGTCGAGGTCGCTGACGACCTGCCCGGCGTCGTCGGCGTCCGGGACAGCAAGGACCCTGCCGGTCCAGCCCTGACTTTTGGTCCGGCTGCCTGGCGGGCATTCGTCACCCAGATCGGCGCGCGACGCTAACCGAAGCCGGAGGCGCTTCACCGCCCGTCGCGGGATCGTCTCGTCGCAGGCCGGGTGCCAGACTGCCCGGATGACCGAACGCAGCCGATCGAATTCCTGGCCTCGCGACAGCTTGCCCGACTACGGGATGCGGTGGATTTCGCTTGAACGTAGGGCGTCGCACCTTGTTCCTCTCCCGGGAGGTTGAACGGTCTGGCTGTGCGATGTGACGTGGAGTCCGCCGGGGTTACGGCGTGGGACGGTTCATCGCAGGCCCGTCGGGAAGGCTCAGGCCGACGTCTGTCCGGCACAGGTAGCTGATCTCCGTCGACTCCTTCCCGGTCCACGGGTCATGTGCGACGTACCGCTCGGTGCGTGGAAGCGGCACCTCGAGCAACGCGCCGTCGTACATCATCCACAGGCCCGAAGCAGTCGTCCTCCTCGTCATGGATCAGCACCTGCACCGTCTCTGGGCGCGGCCAAGGGAGGGACTGCAGGTAATCCAGCAGGTGGGTCCAGTGGCGCCGGTGGGTGAACTCGGCGGCCCAGCCGCGGCCGAACGTACCTGGCCATTGGCTCTCGATTGGCACGAAGACGCCGCTCCACGGACGTGTGCCGTCGTTCTCCCGGGTCAGCTGAGCCATGACCTCGTGGGCGTCGGCAGCCAGCACGACCACTTCCGAGAATCTGCTCACAGCAGTATTCGATCTCGTGGGCGGCGGTCACCGCAAACTGCGTTGCTGCTGCCTGTAAGCAACGAACCGCGAAGGTAACCATCCCGTCGTGCAGCCAGCGCGGGCCAGTAGTGACGAGGCCGAGCGGTTACGCCAAGGCGTGAGAGGCCGGCAGGACCGCCGGCATGTTGACTCCTGCCGGGCGTCCTGCCTGTCTCCCGGCAGCGGACGTTGCTTGACTCAGCGGCATGACATCAATACGGAAAGCGATCGCCAGTACGGTGATCGTCGGGGCACTGGTCGGCGCGACAGCGCTCACCGGTCCCACCTCCGCGTACGCGGAGTCCGGCCAACCGGGGGCCGCCGGGGCCGCCAAGTCCCTCCTCGACATCATCCCGGCACGGACCCTGGACCAGATGGTTGCCCAGGCCCCACTGGTCGACGTGGCCAATGTCATCCGCACCGCGGTGGAACGCGCACCGGCACGCGGCTATGCCGGTATCGGCCTGGTCGACGACCACGTCACCCTGTGGTGGAAGGGTGCGCTGCCCACCGACATCGCCGCAGCCGTCACCGCCGCCCGCCGCACCGCGCCGGTCGAGGTGGCCAACGCCACCTACTCCCGCGCCGAACTGCGCAAGGCCGCCGCCAGACTCACCCCGGTGGTGGAAGCCGCCCCGGCGGACGCCAGCCACTCGGTCAGGCTCCGCACGGACGGTACCGGCATCGAGATCGCCGTCGGCCACACCCCGGCCAAGCTGCCGAAGCTACCGGTCACCGGCGTCCGTACCAGCTTCGTCGAACGCGACCGCATGGTCGCACGGTCACGGGCCAACGACGCCGCGCCGTTCGACGGCGGGGCGGGCATCGGGATCACCACGCCCGGGTGTACCGCAGGCTTCGGCGTCCGCAACGCGGACACCAACGCCGGTTACATCCTGACCGCCGAGCACTGTGGAGCCATCGGCTCGCCCTGGCACGTCGGCTGGAACAAGACCACCGGCACCGGCACCCTGGTCGGCTACGCGGTCGCCAGCAATGACAACCACGACACGATGATCATTTCAACGCCGACGCCCGGCGGCCAGCTCTACGTCGGCGGTCAGCAGGACGAGGTCCGAACCCAGGTGATCGGCTGGACCGAGGTCTTCCCCGGCCAGCTGTTGTGCCAGTCCGGGTACACCTCGGCGGGTGCGATCGGCGGTCCGGTCTGCAACCTGCGGGTCGATTACCACTACGACGACATCGAGGACCTCGTCGAGGCCACCCAGCTCGACGGCCAGGAGTCCGCACGGGGAGGCGACAGTGGCGGCCCGGTCTACGCCGTCAACGCCAACGGCACCGTGCTCGCCGCCGGCACCACCACCCGATCGGCCGGTCGGGGCTTCGGGTTCCAGGACTTCGCCACGGCCCGCGACGACTACGGCAACCTCGTGCCGGCGACGAAGATCGCCAGCACCTGCCGGGTCTCCTTCGTCGTCACCGACTCGTGGGTCACCGGCTACAGCGCCAGCGTCACCGTCTACAACGACGGCCCGGCCGCCAACGGCTGGTCGCTGGGCTTCGCCTTCCCGGGTGGACAACTCGTCCAGGGCCACTGGAACGGCGTCTTCCAGCAGGCCGGCTCGGCGGTGACCGTCACCAACGAGAACTACAACGCCACCATCCCGACCGGCGGCGCCGTCAACTTCGGCTTCACCGCGAACGGCCCCCCCGCCACCTCCGCACCGTTCACCCTCAACGGCACCACCTGCAACTGACCCCTGTCCCTGCAACACCGGGCCCCGCCTCGTCGGCGGGGCCCGGCGCGTGTCCGGGATCAGGACTCGGCCAGTTCGCGTCGCAGGGTGGCGCGCAGGGTCCGCACCTCCGGGGCGTCCAGTTCGCCGCACCGGTCGAGCGCCCGCTGGCGCAGCAGGCGGGCGTCAGCAGCCCGGCCCGGAGCCGAGCCGGCAAGCGCCGCGAGCGCGGACAGGGTCTGCGCCTCCCACCACGGGCAGGACAACGCGGCATACAGGGCCAGCGCCGCCCGCAGCGCCTCGGCCGCCGCGTCGACCTCGCCCAACGCCTGAAGCGCGAGCCCGTAGCGATGGATGGCGACGGCCTCGCTGAACGTCGCGCCGCACCTGTTGAACAGCCGCCGGGCGCGGGCGTACTCGTCAGCGGCGTTCCGCCACCGGCCCATCCCGGCCAGATCCGCGCCGAGACTCATCATCGCGCCCGCCTGGGCCACCACGGCGCCGGTACGACTGAGACCGTTTCCCTGGACGTAGAACGCCAGCACGTCGCCGTGCAACTCGGCCGCTTCGGTGAACCGGCCGAGCGTTGCCAGCGCCCCGCCCAGCGCGCTCGCCGCGCTGTGCTCGCCGAGGGCGTACCCGATCTCGCGGAACAGGCCCACGGCCCGGCGGCAGTGGTCGACGGCCGCCCCGCCACGGCCGATCCGAATGAAGATCGCGGCGGTGTAGGTCAGCGCCCACGCCTCCTCGCGGCGGTCCCCGATCCGCTGGGCCAGTTCCAGCGCCCGGTCCAGCGCGGCCAGCCCGTCGGTGTTGCGGTCCCGGCAGAAGTACCGGGCCCAGCCCAGGAAGTTCAGCAGCACGGCCTCGTCGCGCGGGCTACCGGCGGCCCGGGCCGCGGCCACTCCCAGCGAGAAGATCTCGTCCCAGGAGTGCCGGTGGCTGTTGGCGTCCGAGTACCAGTGCAGAGCCCTGGTGACCGCGACCACGTCGGCGTGCCGACCGCGCCGGGCCGCGTCGCGCAAAGCCGCCAGCCAGTTGACGGACTCCCGATTCAACCAGTACGCCGCCGCCCGATCGTCGTCGAACGGGGAGTCGACCCGAGAGGCGACCGGTTCGAACATCAAGCCGGCCTGCCGCGTACGCCGCAGCAGCCAGCCGACCATCTGATCGTGCGCGCCCGTCCGGGATGCCTGTTGTTCCTCGGCGTCGAGGCGTTCCTGGGCGTAGAGCCGGAGCAGGTCGTGGAACTGGTACCGGTCCCCCATGGTCAGGAGGACACCGGCCTCGACCAACTCCTCCAGGGCTGCGGCCGCGGTGTCCTCGTCGGTGCCGGCCACGGCGGCGACCAGCGCGGGCTCGAAGTCGCTACCGGGAATCAGCGAGGCCCGCCGGAACACTCGCGCGGTCATCGGGTCCAGTTGCCGGTAGGAGACCTCGAACGCGGATCGAACGCCCAGGTCTCCGGCGGTCAGAACGGTCAGCCGCTGACGCTGGTCGCGGAGCAGGTCCACCAGCCAACCGACCGACCATTGCGGTCGGCTGGCGAGGCGGTTGCCGGCGATCCGAACGGCAAGCGGCAGCCGGCCGCAGAGTTTGACGAGTTGGTCGGCCGCGGCCGGCTCGGCGGCGATCCGGTCGGCACCGACGATCGCCGCGAGCAACAGTCGACCCGCTGCCGGGGCGAGCAGGTCGAGCGGCAGGCGGACCGCACCGGCAAGACCCGTCAGTGGACGCCGGCAGGTGACCAGCGCGAGGCATCCCCGCCCGGCCGGCAGCAGTGGGCGTACCTGTGCCTCGCTTGCGGCGTTGTCCAGGACCACCAGGAGCGGCCGGTCCCGAGTGAGGGTGCGGAACAGACCACCGCGCTCGGCCGCCGAGATCGGCACCCGGCTGTCCGGCACCCCGAGCGACCGCAGCAATCCGGCCAGCGCCTCGGCCGGGTCGACCGGGTCGTCCGGCGAGGCGCCCTGCAGGTCGACGAAGAGTTGTCCGCCGGCGAAGGCCGGGCTGAGTCGATGTCCAGCGGCGACGGCGAGGCTGGTCTTGCCGATTCCGGGCGGTCCGTGCAGCACCACCACCGAGGCGGTGTCCGGCCGCCCTGCGGTGACGTCGGCGGCCAGCGCCGAGAGCCGTTCCAGGATCTCCGCCCGGCCGGCCAGGTCCGGTACGGCGACGGGCAGTTCCCCGGGTACGACCAACGCCGAACGGTCGTGCGGCACCTCCGCGACGCGGTCGTCCGGCACCGCCACGCGGTCGTCCGGCACCGCCGCTCGGTCCGGCTGCCGCTCGACCCGGGCCAGGGCGACGAAACGATCGCGGTCCTCCCCGGTCAGCCGCAGGGCGTCGGCGAGCAGCACCACCGTCCGTCGTTGCGGGCTACGCACCCGGCCGCGCTCCATCTCCCGGATTCCGCGGACACTGGAACCGGCCGCCTCGGCAAGCTCCTCCTGGGTCAGCCGCCGCTCCAGGCGGAGGGTCCTGAGGAGGCCTCCGAAGTGGTCACGCCGCACCTGACTCTTGGGCATGCTCCCCCAACCACCAAGCGCCCGCAGTTACGTAACGTGTGTCGATGCTCGCATGTGCGTGACGAGTTAAGGGCCACTGTGCACCGAGTGTGAGCATCGCCATGGCGGGCGGTGAGCCACCGCCATCTGCCGGGACACTGCCCCACGGTCGGATCTCAACTCAGCGCGGGTTCGTCCGGGTAGAGCTTGTGAAGCGCGGCGACCGCATGCTTCAGGCAGTAGTCGAGGCTGTGGCCGTCGACCCTAATCGCCGCACCATCGAGCCGCTGACCCGAGATCACCACCGTCCAGGGCTTACGCTCCCGCTCCCCGTCAATCTTGACCAGCCCGACCAGACCCATCTCCCCCAGGTGCTCCAGCAGCTCCGGCACGCACTCATCCCACCTCATCCACGAATGGGACCACCAAGACCGCTACGGAAGCCAGCGGGTCGGCCCGGTCGTGCGTCAGGGCTTCCGGCTGCCGCGCCAGTCCAACCCCAGGACTGGCTTGCCATCGGTCTCCGGGATGCAAGCACGTCAGGAGGCGCCCAGCCTGATCGTGCTCCGCAGCCATACCCTCGTGATCGTCCAGGAGGTTGCCGGGTGACCATTTCGTGGAGTGCCACATCTCCGACATCAGGGAAGTTCGCCTCGGTGGAGCGGTCGGACTTCGCTGGGCTCGCGAAGCGGTTCGACGACCTGCGCGCCCAAAGGCGCGGCTATCTCGAGGTACGGGGCAGCGCCATGTTCCCTGTGCTGACGCTCGGGTTCGCGGGTTCCGCGGCGGTCGTCCACCTGCTGACGGACGAGAACGCCATCTCCCTCCTGGCCGCCGATCAGCCGGCGGACGCAGATGCGGAAGTGCTGGTGCTGGACGACCCGGTCCACTTCACCGCGGACTTCGTTCTCAACCTCGAACGCGCCTGGCAGGTTGTCGAAGAGTTCGCCCGCACGGGTGATCCTCGTCGGGCAGGAGAGTGGCGCGAGTTGTAGTGGCACCCATGGGCGGATCGTTCCCGCGCGTTGCTGCAGCGGCCAAGCCGGCACGGGGATTGCTGAGCCGGCGCTCAGGGCGTCTCCAGGGCGTCAGGGCGTGCGTCTCCAGGGCGTCAAACGCCGGCCAAAGTTGACCAACGACGACCATCGACGCCCGGACATAGAACCAGCTCAGAGCCTTGATCGAGGCTCTGAGCTAATGGGCGACGGACGAGTCGACCTGTACGCCGGATTCTGTGCGCGGCGCGTACCCCGAAGGGTTTGCGCCGGCGGCGGCCATCCATCTCGGCCTGCCGTTGCCGGCAGGCTCCAGCGGCCTACCCGCAGACATCGGGCGGGCAGCCCTCAAGCGTCTGCGCCGGGTCGTCAGCTTGCGGTGACGGCCCTTGCTTGGCCTTGCTCCGGGTGGGGTTTACCTAGCCACCCCGGTCACCCGGGGTGCTGGTGGGCTCTTACCCCACCGTTTCACCCTTACCGTCCCCGTTGGGGTCGGCGGTCTGTTTTCTGTGGCACTGTCCCGCGGGTCGCCCCGGGTTGCCGTTAACAACCACCCTGCCCTGTGGAGTCCGGACGTTCCTCGGCGGCGGGCCGGAGCCCGCCGACGCGACCGCCCGGTCGACTCGTCCGTCGCGCTCCCATCCTAACGGCGTGGTGAGGCCGCCCTGTTCCGCCCCGGCTCGGCCGGCGGCGCTGGCGGACGGTGCGGCCCAGCCCGTGGATCAGGAGCAGACCACGTGATCCCCCATCAGCGATACCGGGTCAGCAGTTCCGCCCGAAGGTCGACGCCGGTGGCGGTGGACACCGAATCGACGTCCCCGAGCCGCAGCGCGGGAAAGTCTTCCAGCTGGTACTCGGAGATCAACCAGAACATGACCTTGCAATCCGGTATCCAATACTGTTCGAGGGAGGCCATATGCAGCCGGCTGACGTGATAGATCTCCACGCCCGCGCTGACGAGTCGGTCGGCCACCTCCTCAAACGGCACCCGAGGCGGGAAGCTCCCGTACCGGCTGCCGATCGACTTGGGGACCGAGTCGTCGAACTTGTGCAACTTCCAGGCGTGGACGACGACGGAATCACAGATCCACTCGCCCGACCCGTCATGAAAGTTGGCGTTGACGAACCCGAACTGCCGCACCAGGTGGCGCTCGTTCCACGACCCCTCATCGAAGTCGGACCCCAGTACGCCCGGCCAGTCGTCCGGACGGGAGCCGAGACCGACGCCCAGGACCGTGCCGGTGACCGCGAAGCCAGCGAAGAAATCCAGATGCGAGGACATCCCGCCAGTCCACACCCAGCTTCCGGAGTACGCCACCATAAAGCCTGGCGGAGCCACCGGAGTTGGCGAGTGTTTCGCCCTTATCGTCCCCGTTGGGCGTCGGTCCGTTTTCTAGGGCACTGTCCTGTGCGAGTCCGCTATGCCGATATTTGCGACCCGCCTGCCCGAGATCGCGCGGCTCACGGGCGGCAGTCCGGCGGATCGCGTCATCGCCCAGAGGTTAGCCTCGTGGGGCTATGGATCTCTCCCACGCCGCGCTGCTGCTCGCCGCCGGTCTCGCCGCTGGCACGGTCAACGCGGTGGCCGGTGGCGGTTCACTGATCACCTTCCCGGCGCTGATCGCAATCGGGTTGCCGCCGGTGCCGGCGAACGTGAGCAACTCCGTCGCCGTGTTCCCCGGGTACGTGGCAAGCGTGGCGGGCAGCCGGATGGACCTGCCGCGCCCTCGGGCGCTGGCCACGCTGGTGCCCACCACCATCGTGGGCACGATCGTCGGGGCGCTGCTGTTGCTGGCCACCCCGGCCCGCGCGTTCGAGCTGGTCGTACCCTTTCTGGTCCTCGGCGCGACAGCGGTCCTGGCGTTCCAGGACCCGCTGCGCCGGCTGGTCGGCCACCCCCGCGACCTGTCGCCGCGGCAGCGGACGGTCGCGGTGCAGACGATGGTCGCGCTCGGCTCGGTGTACGGCGGGTACTTCGGCGCCGCGCTCGGGGTGATGCTTGTCGCCGGCCTGGCCTTGGTGCTGGACGCGACGCTGGCGCGGGTGAGCGCCATCAAGAATCTGCTCTCCGCGATCGTGGGGCTCACGACGCTCGTGGTGTTCGCCCTGTTCGGCCCGCTGAACTGGGCGGCCGTCGCGGTGGTCGCGCCGGCCACCCTGATCGGGGGGTACGCGGGCGCCCGGCTGGTCCGTCGGCTTCCGCCGGTGGTGCTCAAGACGCTGATCGTGGTGTTCGGTACGACGATCGGCCTCTACCTGCTCTACCGCGCCCTGAGCTGAGCCGCCCGACGCCAAGATCCGCACGGCTTACCGGGAAACCGCTGTGTCAGCGCACGTTGAAGCAGCGGTTTCCCGGCAAAGCGTGTGGATCTTGACGACGGTTCCGCGTTAGTAGGCCTCGCCTACCGGCTCTTCGGCCGCGTGTTCGGTGTCGGCGGCGGCGCGGTTCCAGCGGGACCACAGGACCCGCTCGCCGTAGCCGGCGGCCATCAGGTGCGCGAACGCCAGGTAGACCAGCACGCCGACGGCGAGCACCCCGAAGCCGACCCAGAAGGGCAGCGCCAGCGAGCGCTCGGCGAGCTTGCCGGAGATGATCGGCGCGGGCGCGGCGGCACCCCAGCGGACCAGGTTGAACGCGCCGGTGGCGAGCCTGCGGTCGCTGGAGCCGAGGCCGAGCGCCAGGTCGGTGAGGTTGGCGTTGGCCAGGCCCATGCAGAGGCCGGCGAGCACGAGCACCACGAGCGCCTCGGCGGTGCTGATGGAGGTGGCGAAGAGAACCATGCAGACCAGCAGGCCGGCGATGGCCACGCCGACGGTCTGCACCGCGCCGATCCGGTGGGCCAGCCGGTGGCCGATCACCAGGATGCCGGTGGCCAGGCCGAGGCCCCAGCCGGTGAACGCGAGCCCCAGCGGGACGACGTCGAGGCCGAGGAAGAGCGGCGTGTAGCCGAGCACGACGAAGAACACGAAGTTGTACGCGGCGGTCACCACGCAGAGGGCGATGAACGCCGGTTTGCGGTAGGTGGCGAAGATCTGGCCGACGCGTACCGGAGCCTGCCGGTTGGTGGGCTCGCGCAGCTTGCGGGCGGCCACGCCGAGGGCGAGGACCATGAACACGCCGCAGACGAAGAACGGCAGCCGCCACGAGACCTGCCCGAGCAGGCCGCCGATCAGCGGGCCGACGGCGAAGCCGAGACCGAGGGCGGTCTCGAAGAGGCCGACGACCCATTCTCGGTCGATGGCGAGGTTGACAAGTACCACCATGGCGGTGGCGAAGAACATCGCGTTGCCCAGCCCCCACACGCCGCGCAGCACGGACAGCTGCACGATGTTGTCGCTGAACGAGGCGAGGATGGCGGCCAGCCCGACCACCGAGACACCGGCGATCAGCACCGGCTTGAACCCGAACCGGCCGCTGGCGAGCGTCGCCGGGATCATGCCGAGGGCCATGACCGCGATGTACGCGGTGAACAGCAGCTCGACCTGCCAGGCGGTGACCCCGATCGCCTCGCCGATGGCCGGCAGGATCGGGTCGACGACGGCGATGCCGGCGATGGCGAGGAAGGCCACAAGTGTGGTGGCGTAGATGGCACTGCGGTTCGGTTCGGAACTCCGATCCACTCCGACTCCCCAATTAGCTGTATCGTACAGGTACTTACTCTGTATCATACAGCTATGAGCGACGACCACGAGAGCACCCTCGGCCACATCGAGACCGAGGTGGCCCTGCTGATGCGCTTCGGCGAGGCCACCCGCCGGGCCACCGGCACCGACGAGCACCGGGTGCTGGACCGGGCGGCGTACGTCATCCTGCGGCACCTGGACTCCGCCGGCCCGCAGAACGTCTCCGCCCTCGCCGCGCGACTCAACCTGGACGGCTCGACGGTGACCCGGCAGGTCTCCGCCCTGCAACGCGACGGCCTGATCGTCCGCGCCCCCGACCCGACGGACGGCCGCGGCACCGTCATCTCCCCCACCCCGGCCGGGCTACAGCGGATGGCCGCCGTGCAGGCCGCCCGCACCCGGCTCTACGGTGACATGCTTGCCGACTGGAGCGCCGAGGACCGGGCCAGCCTGGCGACCCTGCTGGGCCGCCTCAACCACGCCCTGGTGAACCGCAACCGCCACCGCTGACCGCACCGCCGCAGACCGCACCGCCGCAGGCCGCCGCAGGCCGCGCAGGCCGCGCAGGCTGCACCGCCGCAGGCCGCCGCAGACCGCCGCAGGCTTGATTCGTTTGCGACATCAGCTCCATAGCGCTCGAACGAGGCCCGGCCTGCCCGGCGGCGGCGCGCCCGACCACCCGACCACCGCCGACGCGGCCCGCCCAGCCCACACCGACCCGGCCCGCCCAGGCCACACCGACCCGGCCCGCCCAGCCCACACCGACGCGGCCCGCCCAGCCACCGACCGCACCGACCCGGCCCGCCCAGGGCGCACCGACGCGGCCCGCCCAGCCCACACCGACGCGGCCCGCCCAGCCCACCGACCACGTCGGCGGCCGGGCGGGCCGGAGGTCAGGCGACCGGTTCGCGGGCCGAGTCGGCGTCGCGCTCGACGCCGGGGGTGACCCGCGGGTCGCCCTCGTCGGCGAAGTAGTCGTCCGGTGTGGTGCCGTCGACGCCCTCGGGCGCCTTGGCGGCCCGCAGGATCAGCGTCAACAGGGCGGCGACCGCCAGGTTGACAAGCACCGCCACGATGCCCACGTAGATCGTCTTGGGCGTGTCGAAGCCGAACTTCTCCAGCGGGAACGCGGACCCGCCGAAGTGCTTCTTCGTCGGGCTGGCCACCTGGTAGAGCATCCACATGCCGAGCCCCATGCCGGCGACCCAGCCGGCGATCAGGGCGGTCCGGTGGAACCAGCGGGTGTAGAGGCCCAGCGCCACGGCCGGCAGCGTCTGGAGGATGATCACGCCGCCGATGAGCTGGAGGTCGATCGAGAACTGCGGGTCGAGGAACACGATGCAGGCCACGGCCCCGACCTTGACCACCAGCGAGGTGATCTTCGAGACGTTCGCCTCCTGCGCCGGGCTGGCGTCCCGCTTCAGGTACTCCTTGTAGATGTTGCGGGTGAACAGGTTCGCCGCCGCGATCGACATGATCGCCGCCGGCACCAGCGCGCCGATGCCGATCGCCGCGTACGCGACGCCGGCGAACCAGTCCGGGAACTGCTTGTCGAACAGCAGGGGCACGATCGTGTTGTTGTCGACGCTGCCCGCCGACGCTCCCGGCAGCGGCTTCACCCCGGCCGCGATGGCCATGTAGCCGAGCAGCGCGATCAGACCGAGCAGCAGGCTGTACGCCGGCAGTGCCGACATGTTGCGCTTGATCACGTCGCGGTTCCGGCTGGCCAGCACGCCGGTGATGCTGTGCGGGTAGAGGAACAGGGCCAGCGCCGAGCCGAACGCCAGCGTGACGTACTGCAACTGGTTGTTGCCGTTGAGCAGGATGCCGTCGTTCGGGCTCGGTGACGCCTGGAACTTCGCGTCCGCCGCGTCGAAGATGTCGCCCCAACCGCCCAGCTTGTACGGCAGGTAGATGACCGCCACCAGGATCACGATGTAGATCAGGCTGTCCTTGACGAACGCGATGAGCGCCGGTGCGCGCAGCCCCGACTGGTAGGTGTACGCGGCCAGGATGGCGAACGCGATGATGATCGGCAGGTGCCGGGCCACGGTGCTCTCACCCGTGACGCCCATCGTCTTGAGGACGGCCTCGATGCCCACCAGTTGCAGCGCGATGTAGGGCATCGTGGCGACGATGCCGGTGATCGCGATCAGCAGCGCCAGCACCGGCGAGTCGAAGCGCGTACGGACGAAGTCGGCCGGGGTGACGAAGCCGTGCCGGTGCGAGACCGACCAGAGCCGGATCAGCACCAGGAAGACCAGCGGGTAGACGACGATCGTGTAGGGCACCGCGAAGAACCCGGCCGCCCCGGCGCCGAACATCAGCGCCGGCACCGCGACGAAGGTGTACGCGGTGTAGAGGTCACCGCCGACCAGGAACCAGGTGATCCAGCCGCCGAAGCTGCGCCCGCCCAGGCCCCACTCGTCGAGGTGCGCCATGTCCTTCGGCCGCCGCCAGCGCGCGGCCACGAAGCCCATCGCGCTGACCAGCAGGAACAGCAGGGAGAAGACGATGATCTCGGTGAGATGGTCGCGCCACATCAGCGGCCTCCCCGCTTCTTCGTCATCTGGTAGACAAGCGTCGTCGTCGTGACGCCGAGCAGGATCCAGGCCAGTTGCAGCCAGTAGTAACGCGGGAACCCGAAGATCCGGGGCGCGTCACCGTTGAAGAACGCCGGGATCAGCGGCACCACGATGGGGAGGAAGAGCAACCAGTTCCAGGGACTGTGGTCCTTCGCCCGGGTCGGCGCCGTGGTGGGCGCCTCCGGTTCCGGTGCAGGCATCTGACACACCTCCGGGGAGTCGTGGCACGCGATGTGACGGCCGGAGGCTACGACTCTGTGACTGCCGTCACGATCAGCGCGTGGACGGCTCTGCGCCGAACGGCGCACGGGCTGCGCCGAACGGCGCGACCGGGCGGTCGACCGGATGGGTCGGGGTGTGCCGGCTCAGAGGGCGGCGAGGTGCGCGGTGTCGTTCACCGTGCGTACCGCGATGCCGCCGTCGGGCCACAGGTCGAGCACCGAGATGCCGGCCGCGTCCAGGAAGAGCCGGTGCAGGAAGGCGTCACTGGCGGCGAGGGCGTCGCGCAGCGCCAGCTTGATCGGCGAGACGTGCGAGACGACCACAACGGTCTCCCCGGGGTACGCCTTCGGCAGCGCGTCGACGACCCGGTGGACGCGTTCGGCGACCTGCGTGAACGACTCCCCGCCCGGCGGGGCGATCCGCGGCGAGGCGAGCCAGGCGTCCATCTCCCCCGGCCACTGCTGGCGTACCTCGGCGAAGGTGCGCCCCTCCCACTGGCCGAAGTCGCACTCGATCAGGTCGGCCTCGGTGCGTACCGGCACGTCGCCATCGACAGCCCCGGCGATCGCCGCCGCGGTGGCCGTACACCGGGACAGGGGTGAGCTGAGCACGGCCGCGACGGACGGGGCCAGCGCGGCCACCCGGGCGCCTGTGGCGCGGGCCTGGGCCCGGCCGCGCTCGGAGAGTGGCACGTCGCCGCGGCCGGAGTAGCGGCCCTGCTCGGTGTACGCGGTCTCGCCGTGCCGCACGAGGATCAGGCGGGTGGCCGTGAAGCTCGGGCGCGGCTCCCAGGAGGCCGGCGCGGTCGCCGGGTCGCTGCCCGTCGACGCGCCTCCGGCCGGGGCGCTGGCCGAGGCCGGTGCGCCGAGGGAGGCCGGCGGCGGGGTGGGTCGGCCGGCGGCGGCGTCCATGGCGGCGTTGGCGAGCGCGTCGGCGTGCCGGTTCTGGTCGCGGGGGATCCAGGTGAAGCGGACCGCGCCGAAGCGGCCCACGAGCGTGGCCGCCTGGGCGGCGAGCGGGCGCAGGCCCGGGTGCTTGATCTGCCACCGGCCGCACATCTGCTCGACCACCAGCTTGGAGTCCATCCGGACGTCCACCTCGGCGGCGCCCACCTCGGCGGCGGCCCGCAGACCGGCGATCAGGCCCTGGTACTCGGCGACGTTGTTTGTCGCCGTGCCCAGCGACTCGGAGCGCTCGGCGAGCACCTCGCCGGTCTCCGAGTCACGCACCACCGCGCCGTAGCCGGCCGGGCCCGGGTTGCCCCGGGACCCGCCGTCGGCCTCGACGACGACCACGCGCGGCGCCACGACCTACAGGCCCGACTCGTTGGTACGGACCATGATCCGCCGGCAGTCCTCGCAGCGGACCACGTCGTCGGGGGCGGCCTTGCGGATGCGGGCCAGGTCGGCGCCGGAGAGGTCCAGCCGGCAGCCGCCGCAGCGGCCGGCGGTGAGCAGCGCCGCGCCCAGCCCGGTGTCCGCGCGGATCTTGTCGTAGAGGGTGACCAGCTCGGCCGGGAGGTCGGCCGCGAGCGGCTGCCGGGCGCCCCGCTTGAACTCCTCCTCCTTGGCGATCTCGGCCAGCGCGTCGTCGCGGCGCTGTTCGGTGGCGGCCCGCTTCTCCCGGGTGTCGGCCAGCCGCTGCTCCACGCCGTCCAGCACGCCCTGCGCGGTCTCCCGCTGCTCCATGAACTCCAGCTCGGCGTCCTCCAGGTCACCCTGGCGCCGGTTGAGCGAGGCCAGCTCGTGCTGGAGCGCCTCCAGCTCCCGGGCCGGGCCGGTGCCGGCGGCGAGCCGGTTCTGGTCCTTCTCCTTGCGGGCCCGCACCTGCTCGACGTCCTTCTCCAGGCGGGCGATGTCCCGGTCCAGGTCGTCGACCGCGACCTGGGCGCGAACCCGCTCGTCCTCCAGCGACGACAGCTCCCGGGCCAGCGCCTCCAGTTCGGCCCGCTCCGGCAGCGACCGGCGGCGGTGCGCGAGCTGGGCGAGGTTGGTGTCGATCGCCTGAAGGTCGAGCAGGCGGCGCTGGACCTGGGGGTCAGCCTTCACGGTCGGGCTCCTTGTCGTCCACAACGGGTGCGGCGGCGTGCACGGTCCACGGATCGGTGTCCAGGTCGGACACCAGCGTCTCGACGCCCGGCGCCTCTCGCAGGAGGGCGGCCAGGTCGTCCAGCCACGGTCGTTCGGTCGCCCAGTGGGCGGCGTCGATCAGGGCGGGACCATCGGCGGCGAGGTGTTCGCTGGCCGGATGGTGCCGCAGGTCGGAGGTGAGAAACGCGTCCACCCCGGCGGCGGTCGCGGCGCCGAGGAAGCTGTCCCCCGACCCGCCGCTGACGGCGAGGGTACGAACCATACGCCCGGGATCCCCCGCGGCGCGAACTCCCCAGGACGTGACGGGGAGCACGGCGGCGGCGTGCCGGGTCAGCTCGGCGAGGGTCATCGGACGGGGCAACTCCCCGATCCGGCCGATGCCCCGCTCGTCGCCGTGGGCGGCCGAGCCGGCCGCCGGCCGCTGCAACGGGCGCAGACCGGTCAGGCCGAACCGGGCGGCGAGGGCGTCGGAGACGCCGGGGGACGCCACGTCGGCGTTGGTGTGCGCCACGTACAACGCGACGCCGGCCCGGATGAGCTGGTGGACGATCCGCCCCTTGACTGTCGTCGGGGCGACCGACGAGACCCCCCGCAGCAGCAGCGGGTGATGCGCGACGATCATGTCCGCACCGACGGCCAGCGCCTCGGCGACCGTCTCGGGCACCACGTCGACCACGCAGAGCACCCGGCGGACCGCTGCGGTCGGCTCGCCGAGCACCAGGCCGACGCGGTCCCACTCCTCGGCCCAGCTCGGCGGATAGCGCCGTTCCAACTCGGCGACGACGTCCGTCACCGTGGCTGCGGATGCGCTGATGCTCACGGCGGGCCAGCTTACCGGCGCGGGGAGCTTCGGGCGGCGACGCCCGGCCCGGCCGCGCCGGTCCGTCGACCCGGCCGAGGCGACCGCCGGACGCTCAGGCGGCCCGGTACGCGACGGTCCGCAGCGCGGCCAGCGGCATCTGCCAGGGGAACGCGTGCAGGTGCTGCTCACCGGTCCCGGGCGGGTGCAGGGCGACCACATGGTCACCGAAGAGCACCGTGACGCCCCAGTCGGCCAGCCGGGCCACGCCGGCCCGGAACGCCGGGTGGGCGGCCATCGCGACATTTGTGTACGGCACCGCGACGATCGGAACGCCCTTGCCCTGCGCCTCGACGAGCAGCCCGAGGGCGAGGGTGTCGGCGATGCCGGCGGCCCACTTGTTCACCGTGTTCACTGTCGCCGGGCAGACGATCATGGCGTCGGCCGGCGGCAGCACGTCCGGGTCACCGGGGTTCTTGTAGTGCGTCCGCACCGGGTGCCCGGTCTGCCGGACCAGGGCCGACTGGTCGACGAACTTGGCGCCGTCCGGCGTGGTGACCACGCAGACGTCCCAGTCGTCCGACTGGGCCAGCTCGACCAGACGACCGACGTGGCGGGCCAGCGGCGAGCCGCAGGCGATGACGTAGAGCACCGCACGGTGCTCGCTGGTGCGTGGTGCGCCGGTCATCAAGCCGGCTCCGCGCTCATACCCCTACTCCCATGTGCTCAGCCAACTCCGCTATCGGAGAAGGCGGCGCACCACGTGTGCGACGAAGGACGTCCGACATCACCTCGTGGGCGATCGGCCGGCAGCGGATCTCCGACGGCGCGAGCCGGTCGCCGCGCAGCAGCATCTCGCCGGCGTTCGCCACGTCGCCGATCTGGGCGTACCCCCGGGCGATGTCGAGCAGGTGGTGGGCGCGGCGCTCGGGCAGCAGCGCGTCGAACGCGGGCTCCACGATGCGTACGTGCACCTCGACCGCGCGGCCCCCGTCGCCCAGCTCGACGGCGGCGGCGGCCCGGTGCAGCTCGACGTTCGTCGGGCCGAACGAGGTCCAGTAGTGGTTGTGGTCGCCGCCGAGCAGGGTGGCGGCCTCCTGCGCGCAGTTGATCAGGTCGTCGACGCTTGCCGAGTCGCCGATCCGGGACGCGGCCATCGCACCCTGCAACAGCAGCATCCCGTAGACGGACAGCCGGGCCGGGGAGACCTCGTTGCTGCCGCCGGGCGCCAACCGGTTGGCGATCTGGACGTTCAGCTCCAGCGCCGGCCGGGCCCGGCCCATGGCGACCAGGGCGTTGCAGACCCGGGTCGTGGCGATGCCGGCCAGCAGCGGGTCGTCGGCCCGCTGGGCCACCGCCATCGACCGGTCGGCGGCCAACCAGGCCAGCTCGAACTCGCCGAGCTTGCGCAGCACCGACGAGGCGATCTGGTAGACCTGCCCGAGCAGGTGGGCCGCCTCCGGCGCCTGCGTTCCCCCGTACGCGGCGTCGGCCGCCTGAGCGTCGCGCAGCAACTTCGGCAGCGCCCGGGTGAGCATCCCGTAGCGGCCGTACTGGTAGGTGAGCCAGGCGTGGTTGACGGCCTTGCGCATGTCGTCCAGCGGAGGCGGGTACGGCACGGCGTCGAAGTAGGCGCTCATCGAGTCGTACCGCTCCAGGGCCGCCCGGATCTCCTGCACCTCGACCTGGTCGATGCAGTTCAGCCCGTCGGTACGCCGCTCCGGGTCCCGGCCCATCAGCAACTGCACGTCCATCTGGAGGATGTCGGCGATCTCGTAGAGGACGGAGAACTTGTCCAGCCGGCGGACGCCCCGCTCGACCTTGTCCACCCAGCTCTTCGACTTGCCCAGGCGGTCGGCGAAGACCTGCTGCGACATCTTGCGTCGGCCCCGCCAGTAGGCCACTCGCCGCCCAATGGGTAGCTCGTCCATCTCCCCATCCCTCCCCTGCCGTCGCCACCCATCGGGTGCCGACGATGTCCGCGGGTGCGGCGATCAGTCGTCCGTCTTGAAGTTTTCGCTGGTCGCACAGCCTGTACGTCAGTCGGACAGTCAGTCCTCGTAACTTTCGTGCAAGTTGCACGAGCCGTTCGTCAACCTCAACGATCGTGGGTTACGGCAGTGACGGTGCTCGACATGCGACCTGGCGTTCGCCGGGCCCAACGAGGGGAGATGGCACACATGTGGGGGAACGTCGTACCGCGCGTCGCCGAACTGTCGCCGCTGGAACGCGTCCGGCTGCGCCGGGTCGCCATCCGGTACGCCGTACACGGCTGGGAGGTGACGCCCGGCGCCTGCCTCGCCCGCAGCAGGTTCGTCTGCGGTCGGGCCGGCTGCCCCACCGTGGGTTGCCACCCCGCCCTCGAGAACTGGGAGCTGGCCGCCACCACCGACCCGGCCCGGGTGGCCACCTGGTGGCGCACCCGCCCGCACGGCGTGCTGCTGCCCACCGGACGGACCTTCGACGTGCTGGAGGTGCCGGCCCACCTCGGCCGGCACGTGCTCGACGCCGTGCAGGTCCACCCGGCCGGCACCGGCGTACGCGGACCCGTGCTCGTCACGCCCACCGGGCGGTGGATGTTCCTGGTCCGCCCCGGCGACCCGCTCCGACCGGAGTTGGAGCACTGCTTCCACGTCGTCCGGCACGGGCCGGGCTCGTGGATCCCGGCGCCGCCCACCCGGCTGCCCGAGGGGACCGTCCGCTGGGCGGTCGCCCCGGAGCAGGCCCGCTGGCAGCTCCCCGACTCCTACCTGGTGCAGAACACCCTGATCGAGGCGCTGCGGGCCAGCGGGGTGACGCTCGCACCCGACCTGCTCCCCGGCCACCTGCCCCTGCCTCGCCGGGGTAGGTGACCCGGCCCCGGCCGACGATTCGATCCGGTGGCCGACAGCGTCGCCGGGCGGCCGGCGCTCGTTGAGCAGGTGACAGCGCGAACGCGCGCCACGAACGGGGGAACGATGTCCACACACGACAGGTCGCCGTATCCCGGCGGCACCGAACCGCCCCGTCGCAGCCACCCGCGGCACCGTTGGGCGGGCACCCGCCCGGCCGGCTCGCGCCCCGGGCGGCCCCGCCCCACCGGCACCCGCCCCGCCGGCACCCATCGCCCGCTGCGCTAGACGGTCAGCGGAAGCGCGGTGGAGTGGAACTGGCGGGCGTCGTCGGTGACGACCGCGTGCGTGTGGTCGCCGAGACGGTCCAGCCAGCCGATTCCCCCCGCTCCCATGGCCAGGGCTGCGGTGGCGTAGGCGTCGGCGACGCCGAGGTCGCTGCCGACCACTGTCACCGAGCGCAGCCCGCCGGCCGGCGCGCCCCGGCGGGGGTCCAGCACGTGCCGGCCCCGCTCGTACACGCCGGAGGTGGCCACCGCCAGGTCGGTGCCGGCAAGCACCAGACAGGTCGCCATCGCGTCCCAGGGGTGCCGGATGCCGATCCGCCACGGCTCGCCGGCCGGCGAGAAGCCGCGGACGCGTACGTCGCCGCCGGCGTTGACGCAGTGGTTCGCCGCGCCGGCGGCGAGCAGCCGGTCGGAGGCGACCTGCGCCGCCCAGCCCTTCACGAACCCGGACGGGTCGAGCCGTCCGGTGGCGTACGCGTCGAAGAACCCGTCGGTGGCGCCCCACAGGTCGGCGCACGCCTCCAGCACGAAGCGCAGGTCCGTCGACGCCTCGGAGAGCAGCACCTCGCCCCGGTCGAAGCGGCACACCTCGCTGTCTTCCTTGTACGTGCTGAACCGGGCGTCGACCTCACGCATCCAGGCGAAGACCTCGTCGGCAAGCTCGTGCAGCCGCGCGGGGGGCAGGTCGTCGGCGAGGTCCAGGGTGATCGCCGTACCCATGATCTGCTCGACCCGGCACAGGCCGGGTCGGATCATCGCCGCCGGCACGTCAGAACGCCTGCTCGATCGCGGACCGCAGGGAGCTCTTGTAGGCGATGCTGGTCTCGGTGGCGCCGGAGACGGTGTTGAGGTTGGCGCTCTGCTTCTGCACCACCTCACCGCCGGTGCCGTTGTACGTGTCCCGCACGTCGCCGCTGTGGATGTCGGACTCGCCGCCGCTGGGCAACGCCAGGGTGGTGGCTTCGATGATCTTGCTGCCGGAGACCACGATCTGCACCTGCACGTACCCGTAACCCTTGGCCGTGTCCACCGGCGGGCCGGTCACCCGGCGGGTGGTCGACTGGGGCGGCTTGGTGGTGGTGCGCGGCGCGCTCGGGGCCTTCGCGGTGGTCTTCGTGCCCGACGGCCGCGCGGTGGTCCTGGTCGGCTTGGGCGACGACGACGGTGCGCCGGCGGTCACCGACGGCTTCGGCGCCGCGCCCGTCGGGCCGACGGCCGGGTCGGCGCTCGGGTCGACGACCTGTCCGGTCGGGTTGACCGGCTGCGCGGTCGGCAGGTTCTGGGCGACCTGGGTGGTGCCCGGCGAGCCCTTGAGCACCACCAGGGCGGTGGTGCTGGCGGCCAGACCGGTGATCGCGAACAACGCGCGACGCATGCGATGCCTTCCTACAGCTCGAACGTGGCCAGGTGAATCTGCCGGCGGGGCACGCCGGCACGGCGCAGCGCGCGTACCGACTGCTCCACCAGCCCGGGCGGCCCGCACAGGTAGACGTCGCGCCGGGCCACGTCGGGCACCAGTTGGCGCAGCCCGTCCGGGCTCATGAGCTGGCGGGGGCCGGGGTCGTCGCGGGAGCCGATGACGTACCAGATCGACGTGTCGCGTTCCTGGGCCAGCCAGTCCAGTTCCCGGCTGAGCAGCACGTCGGCAGGCGTACGGGCCCGGTAGATCAGGGCGGCGCCCGGGGGCAGCTCCTCCAGCATGGCCCGGATGGGCGTGATGCCGCTGCCGCCGGCGATCAGCAGCGCCCGCTCGCGCACCCGGTGGGCCGCCGTGAAGGTGCCCGACGGGCCGTGCGCCCAGACCCGGGTTCCCGGGTCGAGGTCGCGCAGGTCGGCGGTGTGCCGGCCGACGACCTTGACGGTGAGCCGCAGCCAGCGGCCGTTGGCGGCGGCGGAGACGGAGAACGGGTGCGACTGCCACCAGCTGCCGGGGGTGAGGAAGCGCCAGCGGAAGTACTGCCCGCCGAGCATCTCCAGGCGGTCCAGCCGATCACCGGTGAGGTAGATGGAGACCGTGTCCGGGCTCTCCGCGACCACGTCGGCGACCCGCAGCCGGTGGCGCATGTTGAACGCCAGCGGCGCGATCACCCGGCCCCAGAGCAGGGCGGCGACCACCAGCAGGTACAGGGCGATCCAGCCGGTCCGTACCGGGCCGGGCCGGTAGAGCTGCCCGCCGTGGCTGAACTGGTGCCCGTAGCCGAGCAGCAGTACCAGGTAGCTCGACCGGTGCAGCAGGTGCCACACCTCGTAGGGCAGCGCCCGACGGATCGCCCGGACGCTGCTGAAGCCGACCACGAGCATGATGCCGGCGGCGACGAAGGCCGAGAGCATGTCCTCGTAGTCGCCGAGCAGCGTGCCCACCTCGGCGAGGATCGAGTGGTTCCGCAGGTCGGCGTACCCGACGAGGATCAGCGACAGGTGCGACAGCACGGCGACAAGCAGCGTCGCGCCGATGTCGCGGTGCCAGCGGGCGAGCTGCTCGCCGCCGATCCACCGCTCGAGCACCGACAGCCGGCTCATCATGAGCACCTGCACCAGCAGCAGGTAACCGGCGATCAGGCCGGTGATCCGGCCGGCCGCGGTGACGGTGGCCGCGGTGGTCCGCAGCGAACCGGCGGGGGTGCCCAGCCACCAGGGCAGCACGCTGGCGAGCAGCCCGACCAGGAGCAGCGCGGCCAGCAGCCGCCGGCCGCCGGGTCCGCGCCGGGCCGGGATCTGCGGGGGTACGGGAGCAGCCGACCGGCCGCCGTGCCGGGACGAGGTCCCGGTGCGGCGGCCGGCGGCGTGGGTGTGCGAATGCGTCACGCGTACAGCTTCATCGGCTTGTAGGCCCGGTCGCTGCCGGGGAAGAGCATCTTCTCCACCTGCGCGTTGGTCAGGCCGAACCGACCCTGCGCCACGGAGCCGTACACGTTGAACATGTTGTTGTACTCCGGCACGTCGCCGGAGTCCAACTTGTCCAGGCCGTTCCAGGTGCCCAGCAGAGAGCTGGCCAGCTTCTTGCCGGAGAGCACGGTGACCACGCCGCCGTGCCCGTGGTCGGTGCCGCCCTTGTTGGAGCTGACCCGCCGGCCGAACTCGCTGGACACCATGATCGTCACGTCGGCGGCCTGCGGGCCGAGGTCGGTGAAGAAGGCGGCCATCGCGCTGGCCAGCTCGCCCAGTCGGCGGTGCAGTTGACCGCCCTCCTGGGTGCCCTGGTTCTCGTGGGTGTCGTAGCCGCCCATGCCGACGGTGGCGACCCGGACGTTGGCGCCGCCCTTGATGAGCTGGGCGAGCTGCTGGAAGGCGTTGCCGATGCCCTCGTACTTGACACCCGCGGCGGGCTGGTACGGCTTGGCGGCGAGCTTCTGCGCGGTGGCAAGCGCACCCATGCCGTCCTGCACGGCCTCCTCGACCGGGTGGTTGATCCCGGTGAAGAGCCCCTTGATCGCCTTCTCGGTGGCGGCCCGGAACTTGTCGTCGCCGTTGAGTCGCAGCGAGCCGACGCTGTTCAGCGACAGCGCGCCGTTGTTGCCGACAAGCGAGCGGGGCAGCGTGCTGCCGATGCCGACGCCCCGGAAGGCGGTGCCCGTGCCGAGGTGGTCGACCAGGTTGTCCAGCCAGCCCCGGCCGCCGGTCTCGTGCGGCAGACCGCCCAGGTTGCAGGCGTCCGCGGCCTGGAAGTGGCTACGGGACAGGCGCTCGTCCGAGACGGCGGGGATGAAGCCGAGCTGACCGGCCTTGAGGTACTGCTCCAGCGGCTTGAACGCGCTGGTCAGCTTGAAGCCGCGGGCCAGGGCCAGCGAGTCGTTGCCGAGCAGCAACTCGGGCCGGCCCTTGGTGAGCGCCGGGTCGCTGTCCGGTGCGACAAGGCTCAGCCCGTCCAGCCCGCCGTAGAGGAAGACGTGGATCAGCGTGCCGGTCTTGGTCGCCGCGAACGACGCCGAGGTGGTGACGAACTGGGCGGTGGCCAGCGCGGTGGCGGTGGCCGCGGCACCGGCGACGAAGGTCCGCCGGGTGACGCCGCGACCGTCCTGCTGGGCCTCCTCCAGATCCTCCAGGGTCCGGTAGCGGTCGGCCTCGGCGGCCTTCTCGGCGGCGACGATGTCGGCCTCCGCGCGCAGCAGTGCCTCGGTCGGGTTGTCGGCCAGCCGCCCCAGGTCGGGGCATTCGGGGTGCAGGGGGAAAGAGTTGTACACAGTCTTCTCCATCGGGTGCCTCACCGGAGGTGGTGCTGGGGGGACGCGAGGATCGCCCGCGCGACGGCGGTGATGGCCCCGTTGAACGTGGCATCGACCTTGGTGGTCGCCGAGACGCCGGCGACGCCGAGGATCAGGTTCTTCTCCCGGGCGGTGAGCTTCTGGTGGACCAGCCGCTGGGCGAGCGCGTCCACGTACGCCCCGGCGGTGGCCGGCGGCTTGGCGACCAGCTTCTCCGGCGCCGTGTACGTGAAGGAGGTGCGGTAGCCGGCAATGATCTCGCCGGCCTCGTTCCAGCCGTTGACCATGGTGCCGGCCGAGGTCCACGCGACGTAGACGTCGGGGTAGCCGTCCGGGGTGGGCTGACCCATCGGGTACTGACCCAGCTCGCGCAGCTTGTCGTGGATCTGCCGCAGGCCCCGGGCGAACGGGGTGCGCTTGTTGTCGCCGTTGTCGTTCTTCGCCGACGCCTCCGGCGAGACGCCCAGGACGCGGTACGTGGCGACCAGGTACTCCATCGGCCGGCGCACCTTCTGGCCCACCGCCGCCCAGAACTCTGACGAGCTGAACAGCGCCATCAGCACCGGCTTGATCATGCCGTTGTTGCTGGTGTACGCCTTGGCCAGCCGGTCCACGAGGGACTTCGGCGGGGTGTCCGAGACGAACCGGGTCGCGAGGCTCTGCGCCACGTACTTCGCGGTCGAGGGGTGCAGCGCGATGTAGGTGATGTACTTGTCGATCGCCGCGTCCACGGCGGCGATCTCCTTGGCCGTCGGGTTGTTGACGTCCTTGATGCTGAACGTGTTGGCGTGGGTGAAGCCGAGGATCTTCACCTTGCCCATGTAGTGCTGGTTGACGCGCAGGACGTACTGGCCCTTGTCGTCGACGCCACGGCCGGTCTGCAGCATGGCGGCCTGCCGGACGTCGCCCTCCTTGTAGCCACCGTCGACGCCCACCGAGTACAGCTCCAGGTTCTCCCGGGCGAGGTTCTCGTTGATGGCGTCCTTGCGGGAGTCCTTCTGGTTCAGGTAGATCAGCAGCGCGGGGTGCTTGTTCGCCGCCACCAGCATCTCGGGGTAGCTGCCCAGCGCGTGCTTGCGCACCACGTCCTTGTCGAACGACGTGCGGTACACCTCTCCGCCGTCGAAGTCGGCGGCGACGTGCAGGAAGTCGTTCCAGAAGTCGACCATCACCTCGAACAGCTGGCGCTTCGACCAGATCTGCCGGGCCAGGGTGGCGTCGACGACCTCACGCTCCGGCTGGGCGCCCTGCTCGTTGAGCTTGTCCCGCTGGTCACGCAACTGCTGCACGGAGAGCGTCTGGGTGGGCAGCTCGGCGAGCTTCAGCTCGGCCTTGCTCGGCTCGATCTTGTCCGGGTCGAGCTGCCCGCGGATCCAGGCGTCGATGCCCTGCTTCTTGATGTCGGAGACCACTGCGGGCGTCGCGCCGAAGGTGGTCCGCCGGGCCAGGTGCAGGATCGGGTCCTTGGCGAGCACCGTCTTGACGGTCACCTTGGTCTCCGCGGCGGCCGCGGCCGGGCCGGAGAAGGTCCGGCCACCGCTTGGCGCGTTCTTCTTCAGCGCCTCGCCGGCCCGGGAGCCCATGTAGCTCTCGTTCTGCTCGGTGTAGGTACGCACCGTGCTGGGCTGCTGCCCGCTGGGCCGCGCCAGGGTGCCGTCGGTGACGGCGCTCCCGGTCGCGTCGCCCGCGGCTGCCTCGTCACCGAAGAGGCTGCGGAACTGCGGGGTCATGGCGAGGGCCGCGCCACCGGCCACGACGGCGGCGGTGCCACCGAGCGCGACAATGGCCTTGCGCCGGCCGACCTTGCGGCCCGGCTCGTCGTCATCGTCCAGGGTGGGCAGTCCGGCGCCGGCCGGACGCGCCGGGGCCGGGCGGCCCAGACCCTCCGGGCCGACCCACTGCGGCCCACGCGGGGCGGGGGCGGGCTGTCCGGCGTGCGCGTACCCGTCGCCGTACTGCTCGCGCGGGTCGCCCTGGGCCGCGTAGCCGCCCTGGTAGGGGTGGGGCGAGTCGTATCCGTACGACGCGGTGGGGTCGCCGTAGCTGTCCGAGGTGTGGTGCTGGCGTCCGTCCCAGCCGCGGTCGTCCCGCGGTCGACGTGGTGGCACATTCTGGTCGGCCATGTACCAATCCCGATTTCTGATGAGCGCCGGAAGCTGCGACCGAGCGGGTGCGGCAGGTGCGGCGACTGTTGCCTGAGGGGGTTGCTACGGCAAGGTAACCAAGCGCTCAGGTGCCTTCAAGGTGGGCCGAACACGCCGGTGAGGGCACTTAAGACAGCCCTCACCACCGCGTTCGTGGCCGGCCGGTGACGTGAGCCGTGCTCCGACCTTCCCAGCAGGGCGGACGTGCGGCAGCCGGGTACGGATCGGACCACGCCGCCGTACGCGACACGTTCCGCGCCGTTCACCACCACAGGCAAACTTAAGGTTTGGCTAAGCCGGACGTGAGGTGTCCTCACACGGAGGAAAAGTAGGAGGAGCGGGCGAGCGTGAGCCGCCGCCGCAGCGGGTATGCCGCCGAACCGCTGGACGCGTGAGGGGAAGGCAGCGCCATGCTCAGCAAAGAGGATCAGCGCAGGTTCGACCAGATCACCCGTCAGCTCCGGGAGAGTGACCCGGCCTTCTTCGCCCGGCTGGACCACCGGGCCCGAGCCCGCAGGGGCCGCTACCTGATGTTGTTGACCATCGTGCTGTGGGCGTCGCTCCCGGCGATGGCCGTGTTCGCCGGCCGGCTGGCCGGCGCGATCTGCGCGGTGGTGCTGGTGGCCAACGCGGCGATCATGTGGCGGTTCCGCCGCCGCTGGACGTGACCGCTCACCCCGGGCCGAAAGCCCGGTACGCGCGCCGCAGCCGCTCCAGCAGGCCCGGCCCACCGATGGCCGGCGCCGGCGGGCCGAGTTGGCGCAGCAGGAGATCCGGCCCGGTCGCCAGCCGCGGCGGCCGGTCGGGCAGCGGCACCGGCGCCGCCCAGAAGCGGTCCACCGCCTCCGCGAGAGGGGTGGCCGCCAGCCCGGCGAGCGCCCGGGCCGCACCGACCGGCGGCAGCACGTCCACCGCGTCCACAACCGACGGTACGGCGTCCGGTGTGGACGGTCCGGGAGGCACCGCCGTGCCGGTGGCCTCGGCCCGGCGGGCGCGCAACCGGTCGAGCAGGTCCGCGCGCGAACGGCCACGCCAGTGCAGCAGCTCGAACGGGTCCGCGTCGAACGCCTCGGCGAGCAGATAGAACGTGGCCGCGAGGTGCTTGCACGGCACCGCGAAGTCGGGGCAGTTGCAGCGTTGGGTCAGCTCGTCCACGGCGGCCGGGAACAGCGGGGCGCCCGCCGTCACGAACAGCTCCTCCAGCTCGTCGGGCAGGTCCCCGGCGAGCAGGCGGGCGCTGAAGAACGCCTGCCCGGCCAGCTCGTCCTCGATCCGGGTCCAGAGCGCGGCCGGGAACGTCGCCAGCGCGATGGAGACCTCGTACGGCCGGGGCCGGGAGCCCTGCACCTGGGCGGTGACCCGGCCCGGCGCGATGTCGAGCCGGAGCACCTGACCCGCCCGCGCGTACGACCGGCCCCGGGTCAGCCGGGTGCCGAGCGCGAACGACTCCAGCACCTCCAGGAAGCGCCGGGACCACCAGGACCGCCCGATCGCGCCCCGGGCGCTTCGTGCCCGCAGCCCGCCGTCGACCTTGCGGGGACGGCCGTAGTCGGCGAAACGGTCGGTGCTCATCACTCCACCACCGCCCCGGCCTCCAGGGCGAACAGGTCCCGCAACTGACCCGTGGACAGCTCGGTGATCCACTGTTCGCCGGTGCCCACGACCCGCTGGGCGAGGGCGCGCTTGTCGGCGATCATCGCGGCGACCTTCTCCTCCACGGTGCCGGCGCAGACGAACTTGCGGACCTGCACCCGCCGGTGCTGCCCGATCCGGAACGCCCGGTCGGTGGCCTGGTCCTCGACCGCCGGGTTCCACCACCGGTCCACGTGCACCACGTGGTTGGCGGCGGTCAGGGTGAGACCGGTGCCACCGGCCTTGAGCGACAGGACGAACAGCGGCGGTCCGTCGGCCGACTGGAAACGCTGCACCAGGGCGTCCCGCTCGGCCTTGCCGAGCCCACCGTGCAGGAACAGCACCTCCCGGCCGAACCGCGCCGACAGGTGACCGCGCAACATCGCGCCGAACTCCGCGTACTGGGTGAACAGCAGCGCCCGCTCCCCCGCCGCCAGCACCTCCTCCAGGATCTCGGTGAGCCGGGCCAGCTTCCCGGAGCGGCCTTCCAGCGCCGAGCCGTCGCGCAGCAGTTGGGCGGGGTGGTTGCAGACCTGCTTGAGCCGGGTCATGGTGGCCAGCACCAGCCCGCGTCGCTCGATGCCGTCGCTGGTCTCGATCCGGGCCAGCATGTCGTCGACCACCACCCGGTAGAGAGCGGCCTGCTCCGCGGTGAGGTTGCAGAGCACCTCCATCTCCAGCTTCTCCGGCAGGTCCGAGATGATCGACGAGTCGGTCTTGAGCCGGCGCAGCACGAACGGGCCGGTGATCCGGCGCAGCCGCTCGGCGGCCTCGGCGTCGCCGTGGCGCTCGATCGGCTCGGCGAACCGCTTGCGGAACGTCGCCGCCGGCCCGAGCAGCCCCGGATTGGCGAACTGCATGATCGACCACAGGTCCGCGAGCCGGTTCTCCACGGGCGTACCGGTCACCGCCACCCGCTGCCGGGCCGGCAGCGCGCGGACCGCCTCGGCCTGCCGGGTGGAGGCGTTCTTGATCGCCTGCGCCTCGTCCACCACCACCCGGTGCCAGTCGATGCCGGCCAGGTCGACGGCGTCACGGGCGGCCACCGAGTAGGTGGTGAGGACCAGGTCCGCACCGTGCGCGGCAGTCGTGAACTCCGCCCCCCGCGCCCGCTCGGCCCCATGGTGTACGTGTACCCGCAGCCCCGGGGTGAACCGGGCGGCCTCCCGCTGCCAGTTGCCGACCAGCGACATCGGACAGACCAGCAGGGTCGGCCCGGCCTCCGGCGGATCTCCGGCGAGCAGCGCCAGCAACTGCACCGTCTTGCCCAGCCCCATGTCGTCGGCGAGCACCCCGCCCAGGCCGAGCGACCGCAGGAACGCCAGCCAGGCCAGTCCCCGCCGCTGGTACGGCCGCAGCGTCCCCTGGAAACCCGGCGGCGGGTCGAGCGGGGTGAGCCGGCGCTCGACGGCACCGGCGAGCAGGTCGCCCAACGCCCCGTCGGCGGTCACCTCCAGCACCGGCAACGCCTCGGTGTCGTCGCCGTCGGCGAGGCCGAGGCGCAACAGGTCGGCGACGCTCAACTCGCCGGCCGAGCGGAGCAGGCGCAGACCCGCCGCGAGCCGACCCGGGTCCAGCTCCACCCACCGGCCGCGTAGCCGTACCAGCGGCGTCTTCAGCTCGGCCAGCGCCGCCAACTCGTCGGCGGACAGCGGCTGGTCGCCGAGCGCGACCTCCCAGCGGTAGTCGACGAGCGCGTCCAACCCGACGCCGGCCTCGGTGCTGGCCACCGTGCCGGGTGCGGTCCGGCTGCGGGCGCGCAGCCGGGCGCCGAGCCGCGCCGACGGCCGCCGCCACCAGGACGGCAGCAGCACCCCGAAGCCGGCGGCGTGCAGCACCGGAGCGCCCTCGCTGAGGAACCGGTGCGCGCCCTCGACGTCCAATTCCATCGCCTCGGGCGCGGCGGTGCGCAGCGCGGCGTCCAGGTCGGGCCAGAGCCGGCTGGCCCGGCCCAGCTCCGCGAGCAGGGTCTCCTGCGGACTGGCCGTACGGTCGGCGAGACCGTCGAGCGTGTGCGCCCGCCAGACCTCCCCGGCGTCGATGTGCAGACCCGGCTCGTCGGCCGCCTGCAACCCGAACTCCAGCCGCCACCGCGCGCCGACGACCGGCGCCTCCTCGACGAGGCCGGCCTCCGCCGACCCGGCCGCGTCGCCCGGTAGCGGACGGGTGGCCAGGATCGGCTCGGTGACCTCGTCGGGGGCCGGTTCCACCAGGCGGAAGCTGGCTCGGACAGCGCCGCCGGCCGCGTCCCGCTGCCAGTCGTCCAGCTCGGCGCGAAGGATATCCAGCGCCGCCTGGTCGACACTGAAGTCGCGGCGAGGACCGGCGAGCGCGGCCAGCCAGGCAGGCGCGGGCCCACCGGGCCGCACCCCTCGGGCCAGCGTCGTGGTCGCGAGGGCCGCCCGCGCGGCGGCGTCGGTGAGCGCGTCGAGCGCGTCCGCGACCAGCACGGCAGCCGTCACCTCGGACCCCTCCGGATCGGAGGTGCTCGCTGCGGCGGCACGGGCGGCGGGCGGCAGGGCCAGTGCCAGCGATCGCGCCCAGCCGGCGTCGGTGCCGGTCAGCAGCGGACGCCACACCGCCCGCGCAGTCACCTGGTCCGCGGCCGGTCCGGCTACGCGGACATCGGCCGACCCGGCGCGCGACACTCCGCCGCCCTCCGTCGCGTCGGCGTCGGCGTCGGCCGGCCCGGGGGTGTTGATCGGCGTGCTGACGCCGGGGAGGACACGGCCCCGGGCCACCAGGTCGGCGGCGAAGTCGGCCAGCTCGGCGAGGTGACGCAGGGTCGCCCCGGGCACGACCGGGAGGTCGTCCAGGGCGCGCAGCAGGAGCAGGGCGTCGTCTGGGGCGTACACCAGGGTGGGCACCCGCCACGCGGCCAGGGTGAGCCGGCTCCGGGCCGGGGGTGCGACGGTGGTCCGGATCAGTTCGGGTGAGTCGGTCGGCGCGCCCGCCCGGGTGGGCAGGGCGAGCAGCGCGGTGGCCGGGCGGGCCGGCTCGGCGGCGTCGGCGAGGGCCGCGGCCAGCTCGACGTGCCCGGCGGCGAAGGGGTGTGGGCGCTCCCGGGGCGGCCGGCCGGAGCGGGCCGGCGCGGGCGGCGCGGCGCTGTCCTCGGCCCAGAGCGCGAGGCCGCCGGTCGAGCTGTCGCCGGGCTTCCACAGCCCGTGGATGACCAGCACCTACTCCCCCTCGTCGCCGCCCGCGCCCAGGATAGGCGGCCCCCGGCGCGACCCCGGCGCACCCCTCGCGCCATCGCGCGGTTCCGGTCGACGTTGTGCGCCGTATGCCCGTTATGCCCGCGACCGAAAGTGCAAGATCGGCGAGGGGGACGCATGGGTTAGCGTCGACGTGTGGAGGATCTGCTTGTTGTCGGAGGGCTCGGGGTGGATGTGCGGGTGCGGGTGCCCGCGCTGCCGTTGCCGGCCGCCGATTCGCACACCGTCGAGCCGATCGAGCTGCGGATCGGCAACACCGGCGCCGGGGTGGCGCTGGCCGGTCGGGCGCTCGGCCTGCGGGTCCGGGTGGTCGACACCCTCGGCGCGGACCCGGCCGGCGATCTGGTCCGGGCGGCGCTGACCCGGGCCGGGGTGCCGGCGGTGCTGGCGCAGGACCGCGGCGGCACCCGACGGTCGGTGAACCTGGTGGACCCGGGTGGCCGACGCACCTCGCTGTACGACCCACGCCCGTGGCGAGGCGACCCGCCGTTCTCGCCCAGCCAGATCGCCGAACTGGTCCGGGGCGTCCGGCACGTCCACCTCTCGATCATGGACTGGGCGGTGCCGTTGCTGCCCGCCGTGCGGGCCGCGCTCCCGGCGGGCATGTCGCTCTCCACCGACCTGCACGACTGGGACGGCACGAACCCCTACCACCGGCCGTTCGCCGAGGTCGCCGACCTGGTCCTGGTCAGCGGGGTGCGGCTGGCCGAGCGAGCCGCGGCGCTCGCCGGCACGCTGGCCCCCCGGACCGTGGTGGTGACCCGGGGCGCGGACGGCGCCGACCTGTACCCGGGCGACGGCACGCGGGCGCCGGTGCCGCCCGCCGCCGCGCCGGGGCCGGTGGTGGACAGCAACGGGGCCGGCGACGCGTTCGCGGCCGGGCTGATCGCCGGGCGGCTGCGGGGCGAGCCCCTGCCGGAGGCGGCCCGGTACGCGGCACGGGTCGCCGCGGCGGCCTGCGCCCACGACGGCATGGAGTATCCGCCGGGCCTGCTACCCGCCGGATGACGACGGACGGCCGGGGTCAGAGCGCGCCTGTCGACCCGTCGGTCAGCTCGCGCAGGATGTCGGCGTGGCCGGCGTGCCGGGCCGTCTCCTCGATCAGGTGGACCAGGATCCAGCGCACCGACACCTCACCGAGCTGCGGGTGCGGCACCACGTGGTCGAGGTCGAAACGGGCGGCGACCGCCCGGGAGCGGGCGCAGGCCCGCTCGTACGCGTCGACGAGCCCGTCGACCGTGTCGCGCTCGTCGACCGTGAAGCTCGCGACCGCGTCCTCCTCCGAGGTCAGGTAGACGTCGTCGGGCTCGGGCGCGAGCAGCACCGGGAACCAGTTCCGCTCGACGACCGTCAGGTGCTTGACCAGCCCCGCGAGCGTGGTCGCGGAGGGCACCAGCCGGCGGGTCGCCTCGGCGTCGGACAGGCCACGCAGCTTGCGCAGCACCACGGCACGGTGGAAGTCGAGGAACGAGTCCAGCACGGCGCGCTCGTCGCCGACGCGGGCGAGCACCGGGCCGAGCGTCGGATCGATGGTCTGCTCCACCATTCGCCGACCCTAACGACGTCGGAGCCCTCGCGCTGCCCCGCATCCCGCTGCGAGGCGCGCTCGCGACAGGCAGGATGGGCGCATGGCTTCATCCGTGCAGATCCTCCTCGTCGGCGGCGCGGCGGACGGGCAGACCGTGACCGTCGAGCTGGACACCAACGGCCGCCCGCCGCTCACCCACCACCACCTCGGGTCCGGTGGGCTGGCCGGTGCGCAGATCTACGAGTTGGAGTCCGCCCGCGAGGAGAGCCGCGAGTGGCGCTACCGGTGGACCGGCCCGGCGGTGTGACAGCTGGTCAGGCCCGGGTGAGGGTCTGGCTGCGCAGCCTCTCCAGCACGCCACGGGTGACCTCCGAGGTGCCCCGGGCCTGTTCGCAGACCTCCGCGACCCGGCGGGCGGTGGCCTCGGCGCGTTCCGCGCGTTCGTCCCAGAGCCGGTCGACCTCGGCCAGCAGCGGACCCTCCACCTCCCGCTCCACGCCGCGCAGCGCCGGCACACCGAGCCGCTGGGCCAGGTCGAAGACCTTCCCGGCGTACGGCAGCGGCAGGAACGGCGTGCCCACCATCGCCGCGAAGATCAGGAAGTGCAGGCGCATGCCGACGGCCAGGTCGAAGTGGCGCATCAGCCCGAGCACCTGCTCGGGCGAGTAGGTGCCGTGCAGGATCCGCCCCCGCTCGGCGGCGACCATGTGCGACAGCACCCCGTGGGAGTGCCGGATGTCG
The DNA here is from genome assembly GCF_000297395.2 of Micromonospora lupini str. Lupac 08. GTDB lineage: Bacteria > Actinomycetota > Actinomycetes > Mycobacteriales > Micromonosporaceae > Micromonospora > Micromonospora lupini. Next base: position 5,557,715 of record NZ_HF570108.1, read on the forward strand.
TCGCGTTCCATCGGCACGAACAGCACGTACGCGTCGATGCGGTGCACCAGGAAGTCGCCGATCTGGGCGAGCAGCCGGTGGTAGCCGTCGACGTCGAGGCGTTCGGCGGCCCGTCCCGGCTCCCGCACGCTGATCCCGACCAGCCTCTTACCTGCCGGCACCCCCTCCTCGGCGAGCAGGTGCGCCGGGAAGTCGGCCGGCTGCAACAGGAACGCCGGGTCGGCGGTGACCGTGATCGGGTTGAGCAGTCCCGCCTCCTCCAGGACCATCCGGGACTCCTGGTCGCGGACGGTCACCTGGGTCGCGCCGGCGAGGGTCTCCCGGACCATGCCGGTGTCGACCGCGTCGCTGAGCGGCCCGACCCCCACCGCGTACGTGATGAGGGGCAGGCCGCGTTCCTGGGCGACCCGGACGACCCGCAGGTAGCGGCGGGCCTCCCGGTCGTAGAGGATCCCGCCGCCGCCCAGGATGAGCAGGTCGAGCTGGGCCAGCACCAACGCCGAGTCGGTCCGGCTGACGCCCTCCCAGGGCACCGCCTCCACGTCCGGGTGGGCGGCCCGGGTGTGGTCCGGGTTCCGGGAGAAGACGATGATCCGGGCGTTCGGTTCCTGCGTGCGTAGATCGGTGAGCAGGCCGGTGAGGATCGCCTCGTCGCCGAGGTTCCGGCCGCCGTACGAGCCGAGCACACCGATGGTCAGTCCGGCGCCATGCGTCATCCGTCGCTCCTCCCCGGGTGCGTTCCGCAGCGGTTTCCCGCTGGTCGGAGGAACAGTCCTGGCCGGGGCGGCGGTGGCTCAGCCGGACGGGTCGAGGCGCTTGGCCATCTGTTGCGCGGTGACCTCGAAGCCCAGACTCCGGTAGAGCCCGATCGCCACGGTGTTCGTGCCGAAGACGTTCAACCCCAGCTCGGCCACCCCGAGTCCGGCCAGTTCGGCCTCGATGAGCTGGATCATCCGTCGTGCGTGCCCACGCCCCTGGTACGCCGGATGGACCTCGATGTTCAGAATCCACGCCTGCGTCGGACCACCCGCCGTACCCACCCCGGGCAGGCTCACCCAGATCCACCCGACCTCGGTGTCGCCGACCCGCGCCAACCGCAGCAGCACTCCCTCGGTGGCCGCGCCCGCCGGCAGCCCTTCCCGCATCTGCTGCGCCGACCGCTCCCGTGCCGCCTCCGGGGTCATGCCCCGGTGCGCGACCAGATCCTCGGCGTAGCCCACCTCCAGCGGTTCCCACAGCCGGGCCAGTTCCTCTTCGGTCATCGGCGACAGCGTCAACTCCACCGGGGCCTCCCCTTCGATCTCGAATCCAGCGGGTAGTGCAGCAGAACACCGCCGACGCCGCCACCGGGAATTGGGTTGTTCGTCGAGGCGGGCCGGGCGCACCGTGGGTGGATGCAGCGGACAGCGACGCGGATCGGCTGGGGTGATCTGCCGGCGGCGGTCCGGTCCGCGGTGGAGGGCATCATCGGTGACCGGGTGATCGAGGCGGTGTCCCAGCCGGGCGGCTTCTCGCCGGGCACCGCCGACCGGGTCCGCACCGCGACCGGCCGGCGGGCCTTCGTGAAGGCGGTCAGCCCCGCACAGAACCCGGACAGCCCGGTCATGCACCGCGCCGAGGCCCGTACCTCCGGCGCGCTGCCGACGACGGCGCCGACGCCCCGCCTGCTGGGCTGCCACGACGACGGCGAGTGGGTGGCGCTTGTCTTCTCCGACGTGAACGGACGGCACCCGACAACCCCGTGGCGGGCCGACGAGCTGACAGGTGTGCTGAACGCACTGGAGGCGATGGCCGTTGCGCTCACCCCGAGCCCGGTCGCGCACGTGCCGGCCGCCGCCGACCTGCTGGCCGGGGACTTCGCCGGCTGGCACCGGATCGCCGCCGACCCGCCGCCACGACTCGATCCGTGGGTGCGCGCCCATCTGGACCACCTGCGGCACGCCGCCGACGAGGGTGTCGCCGCGCTGACCGGCGACACGCTCTGCCACCTGGACGTGCGGGCCGACAACCTGCTGCTCGACGCCGCCGGCACGGTGACAGTGGTCGACTGGCCGTGGGCCTGCCGGGGGCCGGCCTGGCTGGACACCGCGTTACTGCTGGTGAACGTCCGCCTCTTCGGGGGGGCACGACACCGAGGCGATGCTGGGCCGGCTGCCGCTCACCACCGGTGTCGACCCGGCCGCGCTCACCGGTGTGTACGCCGGGCTGGCCGGCTTCTTCGCCGACAGCGCCCGCCGCCCGCCGCCACCCGGCATTCCCACCGTACGGGCGTTCCAGCAGGCCCAGGCCGACGCGCTGCTCCCGTGGCTGGCCCAGCGACTCACCTGACCCCGCCCGGGCTCCGCGGGGCTGGCGGTCAGCGTGCCGCAGCCGCCGCCAACCCGTACGCCAGTTGCGTCAGGTCGACCAGCCGCAGGTCGCCGTCGAGTCCCTTGAGCGCGGCGGTCATCGCGCCGGCCGCGCGCCCGGCCTGCAACCCGACCTCGGCGTCCTCGACGACCAGGCAGCGCGCCGGTGCCACGTCGAGCAGCGCGGCGGCCCGCAGGTAGCCCTCCGGGGCCGGCTTGCCCGCGCGCACGTCCTCGACTGTGACAAGCACGGGCGCGGTGATGCCGGCGGCACCGAGCCGGGCCTCGGCCAGCCGGACGTCGGCGCTTGTCACCACCGCCCAGGGCAACCCCAACCGGGCCACCGTCGACAGCAGCTCGTGGGCGCCCGGGGTGGCCCGCACGTCGGACAGGTCGTCGTACTGCAACGCCAACTGCCGTGCCGCCGCCACGGCGACCGCCGCGTCGTCGAGCGCGGGAAGGAGCCGGCGGATCGTCTGATCGGCGGGTCTGCCGTGCGCGATAGCGAGCGCCGCCGCCGGCTCGACCGCGTACTCGGACGCCCAGCGCTCCCAGGCCCGCTCGACGGCGGCGTCGGAGTCGACAAGGGTGCCGTCCATGTCGAACAGCACCGCGTCGACGTCTGCCAGCTCCACGACCACACTCCCCCTACGCTCCGTCACGAGGATAGGGCGTCGCCGACCGGCGGCGGAAAACGGACCCGGCGCTGGGAACCAGTGGTCCGATGGCCGCCAGACTCGACGACGAGCCGTCGACATGATCGTTTGCATGACGACGACGACACTTGACGGCAAGGCCGCCCTGGTGACCGGGGGTTCCCGCGGCATCGGGGCCGGTATCGCACTGCGCCTCGCGCAGGACGGGGCCGACGTGGCGCTCACCTATCGGCAGGACGCCACGCAGGCCGCGGCGGTGGTGAAGCGGATCGAGGCATTGGGCCGGCGGGCCCTGATGATCCAGGCCGACAACGCCGACCCGACGGCCGTCCGGGACGCCGTCGACCGGACGGCCGCCGAGCTGGGCCGGCTGGACATCCTGGTCAACAACGCGGCCGTGTTCCTGGTCGGCGCCGTGGGCGATCTCGGCGCGGCGGAGTTGGAGCAGACGATCGCCGTGAACGTGCGGGCGCCGTACCTCGCCGTGCGGGCGGCGCTGCGGCACCTGGGCGACGGCGGACGGATCATCAGCATCGGCAGCAACGTCGGGGAACGGGCGGTCTTCCCCGGGCTGGCCCTGTACTCGATGAGCAAGACCGCTCTGGTCGGGTTGACCCGAGGGCTGGCCCGCGAGCTGGGCCCCCGGGGCATCACCGTCAACCTGGTCAACCCGGGGCCCACGGACACCGACGCCAACCCGGCCGACGGGCCGAACGCGGCGGCCATCGCCGGCTTCACCGCCGTCGGCCGGTACGCCCGCCCCGCCGACATCGCGGCGACAGTCGCGCACCTGGCCGGTCCCGAGGCGGGCTACGTGACCGGGGCGGTGGTGAACGTCGACGGGGGCTTCACCAGCTGAGGACACCGGGCTGCGGCAGCCCGTCGACAGGCGTGCGGCGCCATCCTGCCCCCGCGTCAGCCGTCCCGACCCAACGCCTGACGCACGACGTCGACGAAGGAAACCCGGCGATTCGTCCGTACCTCGATGGCCGCGAGCCAGCGCTCCCGATGCCTGTCGCGCAACGGCACTGCCGCGTCGCCCGGCTCGTCGGCGAGCCGGCGCTGCTCGGCGTACTCCGTGGTGACGCTGGCCAGCACCGACCGGCCCGCCGCCGCGACGTCCGCCGGACCCTCAAGCAACACCAGGTTGTACGCCTCGTCCACGGCGCGCAGCGCCGCGTACGTCTCGTCGTAGCCGGGCGTGGCAGTGTCCACGCCCGGCTCGACCCACCGTCGGTCCAACCGCCGGTACGCCGCGTCGCAGGCGCTGAGGAACCCGACGTACGCGTCGCGCCGCAGCTCGTCGCGGCGGGTCGCCCACCGCTCGGCGCTCTCCTGGCGGGCGACGGTGAGCTGGTGGGCGAGTTGCCGGCGGGTGCTGAGCGCGCCGACCAGCCCGGTCAGGGCGGCAGCGGCCAACGTGGACAGTGACGTGATCAGCGCGACGGCAACGGTGTCCTGCACGCGCCCATCATGACTGTCGCGCAACACGAGCCAGCGCCGGCACGTGTCACCCCACACGGGCTGCCGAAAACGGGGTCACGTTGTGTACGCGCTGTTGATACAGTCGGGCCTTCCCCTTGATCAACAAAGGACGTCGCCATGACCGGGGCTGACCCTGCCGCAAGCCCGCCGCCGGACCCCACCCCGGCCTCACCAGATCCCACTGGCGCACCGGACACGTCGCCCGAGCTCGCGTCAACGCCGGATCAGGCGCCAGCCATGCAGCTGCCACCGCCGCCGGCCGATCCGACCGGCCCGCCCGGGTGGGTTGCCGCCCAGCCGCCCACCAGCTCGAACCGCACCGCCATCGTCGCCGCCGTCGTCGGAGGCGTCGTGGTCGTCCTGCTGGTGCTGTGCCTCGGCCTGGTGAGTGGCTTCTTCCTGCTGCGTGACAGTGAGACCACCGCGTCCGACCCGGAGGCCACCGCTCCGGCGCGCCCCCCGACGAACGCCAGCCCCTCCCCCAGCCTCTCCGAGGAACCCGTCGTGCAGGGGCCGCAGGCCAGCGCGTACCCGGCGGAGAAGATCGAGGACCTGAACCGGGTGTGCGACGAGGACGTCTACTACCCCGAGCTGCCCAAGCGCGCCGGTAAGGCACCGCACCCGGTCGTCCTGCTCCTGTCGGACACCCCTGGTCTACGCCGCAAGAACGACACCTACTACTACGACCTGGGCCTGTCCAAGAAGGTCGAGCAGACGTGGTCCTCGGAGGACCCCAAGGTCGTGCAGATCGTCGCCTGCCTGGACCGGGTCAGCTCCGGCTCGACGATCCGCACCTGCAAGTTCGACGACCCGAAGCCGCAGAGCCTGCCGCTGGTACGGACCAGTTGGCGTCTGCGGGTCTACGAGACGGCGACCGGCCGCAAGCTGCTGGAGAAGAAAATGACCGGCGACGACCAGAAGTGCCCGTACGTCGTCCTGGTCGGCGCCGACAAGAAGATCTACGCCGAGGTCAGTGATCGGGCGGCGATCGCGGCACTACGCAACCTGGTGACCAAGTAGCTTTCGGTCAGCGGGGTGGGTCCTCGCCGGTGAGCCCGTCCACCGACTCCCGGATCAGGTCGGCGTGCCCGACGTGCCGGGCGTACTCCTCGATCAGGTCGACCAGGACGCGGCGCAGGCTCGGCACCCGCCCGTCGGGCCACTCGCCCCGGGCCAACTGCTCCGGGCCGCCGTCGGCGAGCAACTCGGCGACTGTGGCCCGGGAACGGGCCACCGCCTCCCGCCACAGCGTGTAGAGCTGTTCGGGGGTGTCCTCGGCGGCCGTTCGCCACTCCCAGCCGGGGTTGGCGTCCCAGTCGACGGTTTCCCACGGCGGCCCGGGTGAGCGTCCGGCCAGCTTCAGCGAGAAGTACAGGTCCTCGACCAGGGCCAGGTGCTTGAGCAGCCCGCCCAGGGTGATCGACGACGGGCCGAGCGTCGCCCGCAGGCCGGCCGCGTCGAGCCCGCCGGTCTTCCACGCCAGGGTGGCGCGCTGGCGGTCGAGGGAGCCCAGCAGGGTGGCGGTCTCGTCGCCCGCGATCGGCGGTTCGGGGTGACCGTGCTCGTCCGCGTTGGTCATGGGGATCGAGGCTAGCGGGCCGAGGGGCCTCGCGGAACGCTACCGTCGGCCACGGAGCCCATGCCTGAGCAAGGACGGGAGCGATACCAGTGCCGAGAACCCCACAGCCGAGTCGCACGGCGGTGCTTGTCTGCCAGGGCCGCGCGGCGGCGGACGGCCTGGTCGCTCCCGGCCGTTTCGCGGACCCGACGGCAGTGCGCCTCCTCCGCGCCGACGAGCGCGAGGCCGTCGAGTGGGTACGCCACGCCGCCGCCCCCGGGCCGTGGCGGCAACGGGTCGACTACGAGACGGTACGCGCCAACGCCGAGATGATCGTGCCCCGCACGGTCGCGATCGACGACGCCGTACGCGCCCACCCCAGCTCGCAGGTGGTTATCCTGGGGGCCGGGTTGGACGGTCGCGCCTGGCGGATGGCGGAACTCGCCGGCGCGACGGTCTTCGAGGTCGACCAGCCGAGCAGTCAGCGCGACAAACGGGAACGCGCCGAGGGCCTGCCCGGCAGTGGGCCGACGTTCGTCGCGGTGGACTTCGGCCGCGACCGGCTCGCCGAGGCGCTGGCAGTAGCCGGGCATCGCCCGGGCGAGCCGACGACGTGGATCTGGGAAGGCGTCGTGCCGTATCTGACCAGGGCCGAGGTGTCTACGACGCTCGCCGCGATCGCCGCCTGCTCGGCGCCGGACAGCCGTCTCATCGTCAACTTCCAGTTGCCCGGGAAATCTCTGACGCTGGGCCGGCTCGTCGCACGGCTGCTGATGGCGTCCACCGGCCGGCGCAGCGTCTGGGCGAAGGAGCCATGGCGCTCGACCTGGACGCCCGACGCCATGGCCGCCCTGCTCGACCGCCACGGCTTCACCGTCACCGGCGACCACGACCTGCTCGACACGGCGCGGGCACTCGACCTGCCGATCCGCCGTGCCACGTCACTCGCCCACAGCCGGGTGATGGTCGCGGATCACGCCTGACCCCGGGTGGGACTTGGGCCTCAGCGCCGGGTGCGCTTGCGGCGTACGGCCCAGACGCCACCGGCGATCGCTGCCGCCGCTGGCAAGAAACAACAAATGCTGAGGACCGCGAGGTGCCACGGCTTGATTGCGCCCATGACCGCGAAGGCTAACGGGTGCGGTCAACGCCGGGCTGCCGACTCGGGCGGACGCACGTACCATCCTGCGGCGTGAAGCCGCGGGTGGTCATGCTGGACCTCGGAGCGACTCCGTCGCCGTCCGGATCAGGTGAACTGCTGCTCGCGGACGAGCGCAGCTGTCGCCTCGTCTTCGTAGCCCTGGGGGAACCATGGGCACGACAGGTGGCGATGGCGACCTTCACCGGCTTCTCCCAGGTGATCTTCGGCTACCCGAACGACGAGGCGTTGCCCGGCCATCCCCTCCATGACCCCACCGACGGCTGGGAGTACGGGTTCTACGAGGTGCAGGGATCGCCGTGGCCCGGCCGGTTGGCGGCAGAGAACCGCGTCGCGTTCCCCGACCAGACGGCCTCGGGGTCGCAGCGCCACTTCCTGGTGGTGTGCCATGAGGACCTCGTCGAGGTGCTCTCCGACGACGTGACGGTCGAGCTTTTCGACGAGCCGTTCGAGGAGGTGGCAATGCGCGCGCTACGGCTCAACATGGGAGCGCACGGTTGACTCGGCGCTACCACTTCTGGCGCCATTCGAGGCGACCTCGATACGGCACAGCCGCCGCGTTGCCCCGCTGGACGTACAGCACCTCGTCCTCAACCCACCAGACGTCACCGACGCGGAGGAAGCGCCAGACCCCCGCACACCACCGACGCCGCCTTTGGCAGAGTGTTGATCAACCAGTCCTGCTGATCACGGGAGTGTCATGGCCAGAGCCGGAGATGGAGCGGGCGACACCCGTAACGCATTCAAGAGCCTGTTGGCGATCGGCAGCCTCAGCGGCATCGCCCTGGTCGCCATCGTGGCACTCGTCGTCCTCCTGTGCTGCGCTCCCTGCCTCTGGTATCGAACGCTCTCGCCAGACCTGCCCTTCAACTGAATTTGTCCGGCCGGCACGTCAATCGGGCCTCAACGCACGCACGGATGCCGCCGGAACAGCCTGAGTCGGCTCTCGTCGCGGTATGGCGGGAAGTCGGGTAGCGGGCCTCGTCGTCCGCGAACCCGCACCGGCTCCCACGGCGGAGCTAGCCGGTGGATGCGTCGTCGACAACGACGACAACAGATGTACATTCATGGATGGATTGTTTCGGAGGGTTGCGCCGTGGTCCGCACTCGGTAATCAAGGTGTCACCCCCGGTGTAAACCGGCGCCTGTCAGCGGTGGATGGCACCGGAGTCCGAGGGTGTCGCTCCGATGCCGGCGGCGGTCGCCGCCCGCCCATGGAAGGACGAACGTAGTGCGACGCAACAGACGGCTGCTATCCCTGCTGGCAGCGTTCAGCCTGGTCGGAACGGCGATCGTGGCGGTCACCACGCTGGCCGCCGCGCCGGCCCAGGCCGCGCCGGTCACGATCCCCAACGGCACGCAGTTCACCGACACCAACGGCAACGTGCTGCACGCGCACGGCGGTGGGGTGCTCAAGGTCGGCGACTACTACTACTGGTTCGGTGAGAACCGCAACGCCAACAACACGTTCCGGGCGGTTTCCGTCTACCGCTCCACCAACCTGCGCGACTGGGAGTTCCGCAACAACGTGCTGACCCAGGCGTCGGCGTCGGAGCTGCAAACGGCGAACATCGAGCGGCCAAAGGTCGTCTACAACGCCAGCACCGGCCGGTACGTGATGTGGATGCACAAGGAGAACGGCAGCGACTACGGCGAGGCCAGGGCCGCCGTCGCCTCCTCGGCCACCGTGGACGGCACCTACACCTACCACGGCAGCTTCCGGCCGTTGGGCAACATGTCGCGGGACATCACGCTCTACAACGACGGCGGTACGGCCTACATGGTGTCCGCCGGCGACGAGAACCGCGACCTGCTCATCTACCGCCTCACCGCCGACTACCTGACCGTGGCCACGCTTGTCGGCAACTTCTGGAACGACGGCAACCGTGAGGCACCGGCGCTGTTCAAGCGCGGTAGCACCTACTTCATGCTCACCTCGGGCCTGACCGGTTGGAGCCCGAACCAGGCCAGGTACGCGACGGCGTCAAGCATTTCCGGTCCGTGGACCGGCATGACGAACGTCGCCGACTCGACCACCTTCCGCTCCCAGTCGGCCTTCGTGCTCCCCATCCAGGGCACGTCGACGACGAGCTACCTCTACCTCGGCGACCGCTGGGCCGGCGCGTGGGGCGGGCCGGCAAACGATTCCCAGTACGTGTGGTTGCCGATCGCCTTCCCCTCCGCCACGACCATGAGCCTGACCTGGTATCCCACCATCACCATCGACGCCGCCACGGGCACCGTCACCGGAGAGGCGTCGTCCTCCTACCGCATCACCAACCGCAACAGCGGCAAGGTGATCGACGTGCTGGACAGGGCCGTCACCGACAACGCCGAAGTCAGACAATGGTCCTGGAACGGCGGCACGAACCAGAAGTGGGAGTTCCGCGACGCCGGTAGCGGCTACTTCCGGATCGTCAACCAGAACAGCGGCAAATGCCTCGACGTCGCCAACGCCTCCACCGCCAACAACGCCAACGTCGTCCAGTACACCTGTGGCGGGGGCACGAACCAGCAGTGGCAGTGGGTCGCCACCGGCGACTACTACCAGCTGCGCGCCCGACACAGCGGCAAGTGCCTGGACGTGGTGAGCAGCGGCACCGCGGACGGCACCGACATCACTCAGTACACCTGCGGAACCGGCACCAACCAGCAGTGGACCCGCAGCCAGTCCTGACATCGCCCGTCACGTCAAGACCGGCCTTGACGCACGCACGGACGGCTTGGTGCGAGGTCGGACGGCCTGCTGACACGCCTCTCGGCTCGGTTCGGCTGGCCGGTTGCTGTGCTTCGCTCCCGTCAGACGAGGCGCTGGATGCGGACCTTCGGGCGCTCGTTCCTGAGGTGGCCGTGCCTGTGCTGGCGGACCTGTTCGTCCCAGACCTCCTGGTCGTAGTCCGGGTCCGGTGGGATCCACTTGTGCGAGCCGTCGCTGTAGTGGAACTTCTCGTCGCCAGGCCGCAGGATGCTCATCGGGTCCACCCGAGGAAGCGGTAGTGCAGGTGGCTGGCGGGAACGTGGACCAGGTCCTGGGCGGCGTCGACGAGATGGGCGGCCAGGTAGAGAGCCAGCGACACCCGGGCGCGGTCGTATTCGGCTCGCAGCTCTCGGCACCGGGTCTGGCACGGCCACTCCTCCGCACAGCCGCCGCACGTCCACGCCGGCTTGATCGGCTGGTGCGTGGTCACGACGGGCCGTCCTGACTGGGCCAGTGGCCGCGGTTGATCGGGGTGCGGTGGCGGCTTCGGCATGGCAGCTCGCGTCCGCAGCGGCACGTACGCCGCCAATGTCGCCAGGACCAGACGGGCCGGTGACGGCGAGCCAGAGTTAACGCCACCGCCAGGACGTACTCGTCGTACGAGACTCGCTTCACCAGGTCGCCACTCCCGCTCGCGCCGTGGTCTGCCGTGCCGCCCAAGTCAAAGGACGCACCGCCGCCTCCTCGTGCCGCAGCAATCTGGAGGCGTGGATGCCCGAGCGCGGGGGACGCGCCGGACATCCACGCCGGCGAGGACGACCGACAGCGCCAACCGAGGGAATCGACCTCCTCGGAAACCTCCCACAGGTACCGTTGGGTAGTCAAGGGCTGACGTAGGTGGTCTACTCGTGTTGCCAACCGAGGAGAGCCACGTGCCACCGCGCTACCGCTACGAGCAGATCGCCGACGACCTCGCCGAACGCATCGCGTCAGGTGAGTTCCAGCCGGGCTCCAAGCTGCCCAGTCGGCGAGAGTTGATCGAGCACTACGGGGTCACCGAGCCGGTGATCGACCGCGCCATGCAGGTATTACGGATCAAAGGCATGACCGAGACCCTGCCTGGCGTGGGAGTCTTCGTCGCGGAGTAGCCGGGGCTGTAACTGCCGAATGCGGACCTACCCACACACCAAGCTTGCTGCCGTGCAGCGGGCGTTCGTTCGGGAAGCTCGACAAAAGATTTAGCGCATGTACTGCTGGGTTTCCGTCCGATGCGACGCATGCCTCGGTGCTCGTCGCGCGAACCGTGAGACGTTGAAGCGGAACCTAGACGACCTCTCCTCGCCTGACCCGCGGCGGCTTGGTCGACGCGTTGCGCACACTCGTTCCTCGACTCACGTCGTTGACGGCTAGGGCCTGTTTCATAAGGACTGGCCGGCCTGCGGCGGGCCCGGACGACGACCGGCGGCGTTGCGGTTTCGTCCGGATACAACACCGGTATCCGAACGAAACCGCGCCTTGCCGGATCGCCGCCCGGACTCCGCCTCGGCTCGACCGCCCTTATGAAACAGGCCCTAGTTGCCGACGTTGAACGCTGTCTTGTGCGTTATGTGTGCTCCGAAGACTCCTTGCCCCCAGCCAACACAGCTCGCCGACATGGGCTGCCCATGGGAGTCTGTCTTTGGCCACTGTCCACGATCGTCGGTGGACGTCCGCAGTCGCTCGTCCCCGTTGCCACCCAGATAGTCACTCAGCCATTGCTCGGGCTGGAAATCTCCCGTTCCCTGAAGGAGTTCGCGACGTCATCGAAGACTCTGACGGCAAGCTCGGGCTGCGCGAGGGCATCAGACAACGGCAGCTCCAACTGGGGGTCGTAACCGGGTAAGCCCGTGACGGCCTGGACGGCTTCGCCGAGTTGATACATCGCCGCGACGACCGCCCGAGCGTCTCCGCCTCGGTGCCAGTAGGGAACCGTAATCCCAGCCTCTTGGCGGTAGTAGCTGAGCTGGATGCCAGTCTTCTCATGGGTCAACTCATAGTTGTAGGCCCCCTCGAAGACGGAAACCTCGCCGAGCACCTGCCGCGCCGCCACCACCAGTCGTGCCCAAGCCTCGCCGCTGGGGCGCTCGTCGCTGTCGGCCTCCTCTGCCGCGTCCAACGCGTCATCCCAGGACTGGTCGTCGCTTCGAGGAACGAAGGTCAGGTCGTAGCTCATGGCGTTGGACCGTACAGCTCTCCGGCCTCGCCGCGAGGGCTCCCCCGACTGACCTTTTGGAAGGTACATAGCGCCCAGGATGTTTGACATGATCGTTCTGACGGAGGCGATAACTTGCTCGGGTGAGCTACGACATGTTCGTTCAGCGTTTCGAGCAGGGCGACGTCGCCCCTCTGGCGGGGGATGCGTTCCTGGCCGTTTTCGAGCCCCGCGTCGACCGTCGAGAACCTGAGCACAGCTACTGGCACATCAGTGCCGACGACGGCGGCACCGCGGACGTCTACGCCACCCTTGCCGGCGGCACGCTCGGCAGTCTCATGATCAGTCGGTTCTCCGCTGGCGCCGTTCTCGACATGCTCGTGAAGTTCATCGGGCTCGCTGATGCCGTTGTGCTCCCACCTGGTTGCCCCACCTTGCTCGCTCACGAAGGGCAGCGGCACCACCTTCCCACAGAACTACGCGCCGACGCCGTGGTCGTCCAGGCGGGCGCGGACGTGGAGCGCGTCCTCCAGAGTTGCTAGACGATGTGCAGAGCATGTGGTGGGACCAGACAGCACGGCCGCCCTCGCCCGGTCGGCCCACTGGCCCTGGCCACGGGATGGCGGGAACTGATCTTCGCGGGGCGGGCTCCGCTGCTGGTTAAGGGTGGGCGCGGCAGGTTTCGAACCTGCGACCCCCCGCTTGTAAGGCGGGTGCTCTCCCACTGAGCTACGCGCCCGGATCGCCCGTGTGCGGCGGGCCGGTGGCTGGCAAGCCTACCTGTTCGCCGCCGACCCGGCCGCACGCGTACCCCTATCCGGCGGTCGCGTCGGCGATGGCCTTGCGCCAGCCCTGCTGGTCGCGGGCCTCGCCGGGGCCGTTCATCTCGGCGAAGCGGACCACCCCGGTCTTGTCGATGACGAAGGTGCCCCGGTTGGCGAAGCCGGCCACGTCGTTGAAGACCCCGTACGCCTGGGCGACGGCGCCGTGCGGCCAGAAGTCGGCAAGCATCGGGAACTGGTAGCCCTCGCGCTCGGCCCAGATCTTGTGGCTGTAGGCCGAGTCGACGCTGACGGTGAGCACCTGGACGTCGTCGTTCACGTACTCGTCGAGGTTGTCCCGCACCTCGCTCAGCTCACCCTGGCAGGTGCCGGTGAAGGCGAGCGGGTAGAAGACCAGCAGCACGGTGCGCCTGCCGCGGAAGTCCGACAACCGGACCTCCTGGTTGTTCTGGTCCTTCAACACGAAGTCCGGCGCCTCGGCGCCAACCGCGATGGGCATGCGAACTCCTCGGGGGTCGAGTCGGGGGACGACGCCAGCCTGCCACACCCGGCGGCGCGGACCGCCGGGCGCGAGGGGAGCGGATTGGACTACTTCTTGGCCTTGGCTCCACGGCGCAGCACCAGGCGGGCGCCGCTCCAGTCCCGGCCGGCGTTGACGGTCGAGGTCTGCTGGAGGCCGGCGGTGGGCGCGGACTCCGCGACCTCGCTCGGCTCGACGTGCCCGTCACGCCCCGCCTTCGGGGTGAGCAGCCACACGACCCCGTTGTCGGCCAGCGGGCCGAGGGCGTCGACGAGAAGCTCGAAGAGGTCACCGTCGCCGTCGCGGTACCACACCAGCACGGCGTCGACCACCTCGTCGGTGTCCTCGTCGACCAGATCTCCACAGCGGTCGGTCAGGGCGTCCCGGAGATCCTGGTCGACGTCGTCGTCGTACCCCATCTCCATGACGACCATCCCCGGTTCGATTCCGAACCGGTCCGCCAGGCTGCGTACCCCGTCGGCGGCCTGACCAGCGGTCGCGCTCACTGTCGCGTGCCTCCTCATCTCGTCCCTGCTCGCGGCGTCGGACCGACGCCGTCAGGCAAAGTCCACACAGTTGTGCCTCTGCGCGCAAGTGGCGCACCGGGTGCAACGGAATTTACCGTGCCAGCAGCGTACGGGCACCGTCGGTAATGGCTTCCGGGGAGACCAGAACGTGACGTGCTGCCGGACCTAATGGTACAAACGAGTCAACTCCGGCCACCCGCCGCGCGGCGCCGACATATCCGGCGTCGACGAGCGCGGCGATCACCCCCTCGCCGACCCCGCCCGACCGGCGTGTCTCGTCCACCACCAGCACCCGGCCGGTGGCCGAGGACTCCCGGATGATGTCGGCCACCGGCAGGGGCGCCAGCCAGCGCAGGTCCACCACCCGGGTGCCCACCCCCTCCTCGGCGAGGACGGCCGCGGCCCGCAACGACATCCGCACCCCGTTGCCGAAGGTGATGATGGTCAGGTCGTCGGCCGAGCCGACGCGGTAGACGCGGGCCCGGCCGATCGGCACGTGCCCGGCCACCCACGAGCCGGGCTCCGGATAGCCAGCCAGCCACTCCCCGTCGCCTTCGGTGTACAGGTCCCGGGTGTGGTAGAGCGCGATCGGCTCCAGGAACACGCAGACACTGCCGTCCACCGCCGCGCTCGCCAGGCAGGTCCGCAGCATGGGCGCGGCGTCGTCCGGCCGCGCCGGCACCGCGACCACCAGACCCGGCACATCCCGGAGTACGGCCACCGAGTTGTCGTTGTGGAAGTGCCCCCCGAAGCCCTCCTGGTACGCCAGCCCGGCCACCCGGACGACCATCGGGTTACGGAACGCGCCTCGCGAGAAGAACTGCATGGTGGCGGCCTCGCCGCGCAGTTGGTCCTCGGCGTTGTGCAGGTACGCCAGATACTGGATCTCCGGCACCGGCAGCATCCCGGCCAGCCCGGCGCCGAGGCCCAGCCCGAGCACCGACGTCTCGTCGAGCAGGGTGTCGAAGACCCGTGCCGCCCCGAACCGGTCCCGTAGGCCCTTCGTCACCCCGTACACACCGCCCTTGGCGGCCACGTCCTCGCCGAAGACGGCCATCTGGGGGTGGTCGAGCAGCCCGTCGGCGAGCGCCGCGTTGATGCTCTGCGCCAGGGTGAGCGGGCCGGCCAGCTCGGGCGGTTTGCCCCCGAACGACTCCTCCCGGGCCGCCGAGCCCGCCCCGCTGGCCCGTGCCGCCGCGTCGGCCACCGCCCGCGCCACCCGCACCGGGCGGCGGGGCGCCAGCGCCGACACCACGTCGGCGGCGGAGGCCAGCTTCGGCTCGGCCAGCACCTCTTCGGCGAGCCGGCGGACCTGCCAGCCGGTCTCGTCGTACCGAGCCAGCAGCTCGTCGACAGTCGCCACCCCTGCCTCGACGAGCAGCCGGGCGGTGGCGGCCACCGGATCGGCCTGGAGGTCCTCGGCCAGCTCCGCGGGGCTGCGGTACGCCGACTCCGCGTCCGCGCCGGCGTGGCCCATCAGCCGGACCGTGCGCAGGTGCAGCACGGCGGGCCGCCGATGCCGGCGCACCCAGGCGGCGGCCTCCTGCGCCACCTCGTACGCCCGCACCGGGTCGGCCCCGTCGGCGCTGAGGTAGTGGATGCCCGGCTTGGCGCGCAGGGTCGCCTCGACCCAGCCCTCCGGCGAGCGGACGCTGATGCCCAGCCCGTTGTCCTCGCAGACGAAGAGCACGGGGATGCGCAGCCCGGCGTGGTCGTACCAGCCGGCGGTGTTGAACGCGGCGGTGGCGCTGGCGTGGTTGACCGACGCGTCGCCGAACGAGCAGACCACTATGGCGTCCGGCGGCCAGGGGGCGTGTGCCGCGCCGGCCCCGCTGCCGACCCGCACCCCAGCCCCGGCACGCCGGCCGGCGGTGTCCAGCCGGCGTAGCCGCTCCACGGCCAGTCCCATCCCGACCGCGCGGGGCAGGTGCGAGGCGATGGTGGAGGTGGTCGGCACGATCGCCAGGTCGGCCCGGCCGAACACCTTGTGCCGGCCACCGGCGATCGGTTCCTCGCTGGAGGCGACCATTCCGCGCAGCACGTCCCGGGCCGCCTCGGCGTACGCCGCGAATCCCCCGACGGGTGGCGCGGACCCGGCCGGCTCGGGTTCGGTGGCCGGGTCCAGCTCGACGGCGGACGCGGAAGCGTCGGCGGCGTCGGACGCCGGGGCGGCGGCGACCTGGGCGGCCCGGACGCAGTAGAAGGCGCCGGAGCGGTAGTGCAGCAGCGCCGGGTCGGTGGGGCGCAGCGCGGCGGCGACCACCGCGTTGCCCTCGTGCCCGGCCGAGCCGATCGTGTAGAAGCCCTCCCCGAAGCTGCGCAGCCAGCGGCCGGCCAGGTCGAGCTGCCGGCTCGTCACCTGCGCGTCGAACAGGTCCAGCAGCTCGGCGCCGGTAAGCGGGGCGTCGTCGGTGACCGGGTCGGCGGGGTCACGCCGACGCTGCGCGGCGGGCAGAGCCGCCAGCGTCTCCCGGAAGCGGTCGTCGAGATCTTGCGGGGTGGTCACGTCGCACAGCATTACCGACGCAAGCCCTGGTCGCCCAGTGGGACACGGCTGCGGAGCGCGGACTCACCGCGTGTCGCACTGCTCCGGGCAGCCGTCGTCGGACACCTTCCACACCAGGTCACGAAGGGTGCGCAGCTCCTCGTCGCTCAGCGCGGCCAGGAGTCGGGAGTCGGACATCACCTCGACCACCCCGGCCCGTACGCCCCGGCCCGGACCGGTCACCACCAACGTCTTCTGCCGGCGGTCGGCCGGGTCGGTGCGGCGCTCGACAAGCCCGGCCTGCTCCAGCTTGTCGACGAGCGCCGTGACGTTCGAGCGGTCGCAGCCCAACCGCTCGGCCAGGTCGCGGGCCGGCGACGGGCGGTCCGGGTCCAGCTCGTGCAGCGCCCGGGCGGCCGCCGGCGTGAGCCCCAGCTCGGCGAACACGGAATCCTGCCGGTGGCGCAGCGCGGCGGTCACGTGGGCCAGCCGGCGCACCACGTCGGCCGCGAGGTCGGCCCGGTCCACCGGTCGACCTGCTGCGGCACCTGCCTCCTGCGTCACCGCCACATCGTACGCACGCGCGCCGGCTGCCTACGCGCCAAGATCCGCGCAAACGTCAGCGCTGTTGCTGCTTCAACGCGCGTCGCGGCAGCAGTTTCTCCGACCTAGTGCGGATCTTGGTGCTGGCCGGTCGCGCCTGGTCGGCCGGCTCAGCCGACGGGCGTGAGCCGCCGACCACGAGCGCGAGCCCGACCAGCACGATCAGGGCGGCCAGCACCTCGCCGCCGGTCATCCGCTCGTGCAGGAACAGCCACGACGCGGTGAGCCCGAAGACCGGCACGAGCAGGCTGAACGGCGCGACCCGGGCGACCGAGTAGCGGCCGATGAGATGGTTCCAGAGCCCGAACCCGACCAGGGTCGAGACGTAGGCGACGTACCCGACCGCCGCCAGGGCGCGCCAGGAGAGGCCGAGCAGCGAGTCGAGCACCACCTGCGGGCCGTCGATGACGGCGGCCAGCCCGAACAGCGGCAGCGGCGGCACCAGACTGGACCAGACGAGCAGGGAGATCGGCCGGGTTTCGCCGCTGGCGCGCACCACGACGTTCGCGACGGCCCAGCTCGCGGCGGCGAAGAGGGTGAACGCGAAGCCGATCGCAGTGGTGTGCCCACCGCCGGAGACCGCGAGCACGCCGATGCCGGCCGAGCCGACCAGCACACCGGCGATCTGCCGCCGGGCAGGGCGCTCCCGCAGGAGCAGCGCGGCGAGCACCACCGACGCCAGGGCCTGCGCCTGAAGCACCAGGGAGGCGAGGCCGGCGCCCATGCCCAGGGCCATCGCGCTGAACAGCATCCCGAACTTCAGCACCCCGAGGACCAGGCCGTAGGCGACGACGTAGCGCGCCCGGGCGGTCGGTCGGGGCACGAGGAAGACCAGCGGTACGGCGACGACGACGAACCGCAGCGCGGTCAGCACCAGCGGCGGCACGTCCCGCAGGCCTATCTCGATGACCACGAAGTTCACGCCCCAGATGGCGGCGACCAGGATCGCCTGGAGCCGGTGCGACATTCTCATGAGGTCGACTCTGCGAGGCGTCACCTATTAGCACAAGTTCATAGTTCTTCAGCAATCCTGTAGCTTCACTTCATGGACCTCGACGTACGACGGCTCCGCGTGCTGTACGAGGTGGCCCTGCGCGGCGGGATCACCGCAGCGGCCTCGTCCCTGCACGTGACCCCGTCCGCGGTCTCCCAGCAGCTCGGTCAGCTCGCCCGCGAGGCCGGCTGCGAGCTGGTCGAACGGTCCGGCCGAGGGGTCGTGCTCACCCCGGCCGGCCACGTGCTCGCCGACCATGCGAAGCAGATCATCAGCGCGGTCGAGCAGGCCGGGGCGGGACTCGCGGCGCTGCGGCGCGACGTCAGCGGCACCGTACGGGTGGGAGCCTTCCCCTCGGCGGCGGGAGCCCTGGTCGCGCCGGCCGCCGCGCGGGCGATCGCCCGGCATCCGGACCTGGACGTGCGCGTCTTCGAGGCGGAGGACCAGCAGAGCCGACTCGACCTCCGCTCGGGCAGGCTCGATGTGATCGTGCTTCAGGAGTACGACCACGTCCCGACGCCACTCCCGCCCGACCTGGATCGACGGCCGATCGCCAGTGACCCGATGCACCTGATCACGCCGGCCGGCTGGGGCAGCCGATCGGGTCGGCTCGACGACCTGCGCGACGCGCGATGGGTGGCCAGCGCGGAGGGCACTCCCTGCCTGCACTCCACGCTGCACGCCTGCCGACTGGCCGGATTCGAGCCGGACATCCGCCACCGGGCCGTCGACTTCGCGCTGACGCTCGACCTCGTCGGTGCGGGTCTCGGCGCGGCACTCGTTCCGGAGATGGCGCTGCGTGGGGTGCCGTCAACCGTGCACGTCGAGCCGCTCACCGACCCGGTGACCGAGCGGCGGATCTTCGCGGTGACCCGGGGCCGGGGCACGGGACCGCTGCGCCCGGCGATGGAGGCGTTCCTCGCCGAACTCACCGCGTCCGCCTCGGCGCCCGGACCCAGGCCCGCCTGAGCCCGACCCGCGGGCGGGAGCGGGGTCAGGCGGGGAGGAAGGAGAAGCGGACCTGGCGGGTGGGATTGTCGCCGTTGGTGTCGACCAGGCAGATCGACTGCCAGGTGCCCAGGGCGAGCCGTCCGTCGAGCACCGGCAGCGTCGCGTACGGCGGGACGAAGGCCGGCAACACGTGGTCGCGGCCGTGGCCGGGCGAGCCGTGCCGGTGCCGCCAGCGGCTGTCGGTGGGCAGCAGCGCGTCGATGGCGGTGAGCAGGTCGTCGTCGGAGCCCGATCCGGTCTCGATGATCGCCAGGCCGGCGGTGGCGTGCGGCACGAAGACATGCAGCAGGCCGTCTCCCTCGCCGGAGACGAAGCTCTGGGCCTCGGCGGTGATGTCCCGGACGGCCGGCCGGGACCCGGTCTGGACGGTGATCACGTCACTGCGCATACGTCGCATTCTGCCGCAGCGGCCCGGGGTCCTCCGCGCCTGGGGAAAGAACTGCCGTCGCGCTAAGTTACCGGCGGGTACCTGTGTTCAGCATCGCGTCCGGGGGACCTAGACGTGACGACGGGTGCCACCAGGGGGCAGGATGGCGCTAGAGACCTATCCCACACACAACCGAGGGAACGCCTGTGGCTACGGAACGCAAGCGCCCGGTGATCAGCGACGGCCTACCGAGCCAGCTTCCGGACATCGACCCTGAAGAGACAAGCGAATGGGTCGAGTCGCTTGACGGTGTCATCGACGAGCGCGGCGCCAAACGTGCCCGCTACGTCATGCTGCGCCTGCTGGAGCGGGCCCGCGAGCGCCAGGTCGGGGTTCCGCCCCTGACCACCACCGACTACATCAACACCATCCCGCCGGAGCAGGAACCCTGGTTCCCGGGTGACGAGCACGTCGAGCGGCGCATCCGGGCGTACGTCCGGTGGAACGCCGCGATGCTCGTGCACCGGGCGCAGCGCCCGGAGATCGGCGTCGGCGGGCACATCTCCACCTTCGCCAGCTCGGCGTCGCTCTACGAGGTGGGCTTCAACCACTTCTTCCGGGGCAAGAACCACCCCGGCGGCGGCGACCAGATCTACTACCAGGGTCACGCGTCCCCCGGCATGTACGCGCGGGCGTTCCTGGAGGGGCGGCTCAGCGAGCACCAGCTCGACGGGTTCCGCCAGGAGCTGTCGCACCCGGGCGGCGGGCTGCCGTCGTACCCGCACCCGCGGCTGATGTCGGACTTCTGGGAGTTCCCCACCGTCTCGATGGGCCTCGGCGGTCTGAACGCGATCTACCAGGCCCGGTTCAACAGGTACCTGCAGCACCGCGGCATCAAGGACACCTCGCAGCAGCACGTGTGGGCGTTCCTCGGCGACGGCGAGATGGACGAGCCGGAGACGCTTGGCGCGATCGGTGTGGCCGCCCGCGAGGAGCTGGACAACCTCACCTTCGTGATCAACTGCAACCTCCAGCGGCTGGACGGCCCGGTCCGGGGCAACGGCAAGGTCATGCAGGAGCTGGAGTCGTTCTTCCGGGGCGCCGGCTGGAACGTGATCAAGGTGGTCTGGGGCCGTGAGTGGGACCCGCTGCTCGCCGCGGACACCGACGGCGCGCTGGTCAACCTCATGAACACCACGACCGACGGTGACTACCAGACCTACAAGGCGGAGTCCGGCGCGTACGTGCGGGAGCACTTCTTCGGCCGGGACGCCCGGACCCGCAAGATGGTCGAGCCGCTGAGCGACGACGAGATCTGGAACCTCAAGCGGGGTGGGCACGACTACCGCAAGCTCTACGCGGCCTACAAGGCGGCCACGGAGCACACCGGTCAGCCGACTGTCATCCTGGCGAAGACGATCAAGGGCTGGACGCTCGGATCGCACTTCGAGGGCCGCAACGCGACCCACCAGATGAAGAAGCTGACGCTTGAGGACCTGAAGACCTTCCGCGACCGGCTCTACCTGGACATCCCGGACAAGGCGCTGGAGGACAACCCCTACCTGCCGCCGTACTACCACCCGGGTGAGAAGTCCGAGGAGCTGGCGTACCTGAAGGAGCGCCGCGAGCAGCTCGGCGGCTACCTGCCGTCGCGGCGGACCAGCACCAAGCGGCTGGCCATCCCCGGTCCGGAGCGGTTCGCCGACGTCAAGCGCGGCTCGGGCAAGCAGAAGGTGGCCACCACGATGGCCTTCGTCCGCCTGCTCAAGGACATCATGAAGGACAAGGAGTTCGGCAAGCGCTGGGTGCCGATCATCCCGGACGAGGCCCGCACCTTCGGCCTCGACTCGATCTTCCCGACCGCGAAGATCTACTCGCCGCACGGGCAGCGCTACACCTCTGTCGACCGGGAGCTGTTCCTGTCGTACAAGGAGTCGACGACCGGGCAGATCCTGCACGAGGGCATCAACGAGGCCGGTTCGGTCGCCTCGTTCACCGCCGCGGGTTCGGCGTACGCCACCCACGACGAGCCGATGATCCCGATGTACATCTTCTACTCGATGTTCGGGTTCCAGCGGACCGCCGACGGGCTGTGGGCGGCTGCCGACCAGATGGCGCGGGGCTTCCTGCTCGGCGCGACCGCCGGTCGGACCACGCTCAACGGTGAGGGCCTCCAGCACGAGGACGGCCACTCGCTGCTGCTCGCCGCCACCAACCCGGCGGTGGTCGCGTACGACCCGGCGTTCTCCTTCGAGATCGCGCACATCATGGAAGCCGGTCTGCACCGGATGTACGGGGACGCGCAGGAGAACGTCTTCTACTACCTGACGGTCTACAACGAGCCGATCCTCCAGCCGGCCGAGCCGGCCGGGGTGGACGTGGAGGGCCTGCTCAAGGGCATCTACCGCTACTCCCCGGCGCCGCAGGTCGACGGCCCGAAGGCCAACGTCCTCGCCTCCGGCACGGGCATGCAGTGGGCGCTCAAGGCCCAGCAGCTGCTCGCCCAGGACTGGGGGGTGGCCGCCGACGTCTGGTCGGTGACCTCCTGGACCGAGCTGCGTCGCGACGCGGTGGAGACCGAGGAGTACAACCTGCTCAACCCGGGCGCCGAGGCCAAGGTGCCGTACATCGCGCAGAAGCTTGCCGACGCGGACGGGCCGAAGGTCGCGGTCAGCGACTGGATGCGCGCCGTACCGGATCTGATCGCCCGCTGGGTACCCGGCGACTACACGTCGCTGGGCACCGACGGCTTCGGGATGTCGGACACCCGGCACGCGTTGCGCCGGCACTTCCACGTCGACGCCGAGTCGATCGTGGTGGCCACGCTGCGGCAGCTCGCCCGCAGCGGCGCGGTGCCGGCCACCGTGCCGGCCGAGGCCGCCAAGAAGTACGCGATCGACGACGTCAACGCCGCCCCGGTCGGCGAGACCGGTGGCGACAGCTGATCCAGCACGATCGAGAAAGGGCCCGGCGCACCCGCGCCGGGCCCTTCTTGGTGCACCCGCACCCTCGCTCCCCGCCCCGACCGACCGGGCGGACGGCGGGTGAGAAGGGAGCGGCGGCGCTCCGGGGCCCCTGGCGGAGGCCCGGGACCACCGCCGGGGGGCGGGTGACGCCGGGAGCGGACGCGCTCGTCAGCCGACAGCGGCCAGGTCGGTGAGCCGGGCGAGCGAGTCCTCCAGGTCGGCGCCGACCCGGCGCAGGCCCAGACGCAGCAGGGCCGCCTTGACCGGGCCGGCCGGCCAGCGGACCACGATGAGCCGCACGATCGTCCCGCCCTCGTCCTCGTCCTCGGTGAGCTGGACGTAGATCTCGGTGCGCGCCTCCGCACGGGCACCGGCGCCCTTGGCCCGTTCCCGCCAGCCGATCAGTGTCGGCTCCTGATAGGCGATCACCTCGGCCTCATGCGCCGAGCCGCGCCCCGCCTGGACCAGTTGCCGCCGCCCGAAGCCCTCTCCGGAGAGCACTTCGGCCGCGCGGACCCCCGCCAGCCAGGCCGGTAACTGCTCGGCCCGCTGTACGACGTCCCAGACCACTTCCACCGGCGCCGCCACGTGCGCACTGCGTTCCACGAGGATCATTTCCGTCTTTCCTCCAGTGAGGACATCCCACGATATCGGCACTCTATGCGCTAAATCGGACTTACACGGACGGGTTGGGAAAAAGACACGCCGATCAACCATTGCGGATTGCGCCAACCCGGCCTATGGCGCATTCATCGACAGCGCCCTAGAGTCCCGAACACGTTTCACGTTGACCGGGAGGGCGCATGTCTACCGCACCGATGCCCGAGTTCCCCGCCGGCTTCCGCTGGGGTGTCTCCACGTCCGCCCACCAGATCGAGGGCGCCGCCACGGCCGACGGACGCGGACCGTCCATCTGGGACACCTTCGCCCACTCCCCCGGGCGGATCAGCGACGGCAGCAGCGGCGCGGTCGCCTGCGACCACTACCACCGGCACACCGAGGACGTGGCGCTGCTGGCCGGGCTGGGCGTCGACGCGTACCGGTTCTCCATCGCCTGGCCCCGGGTGCAACCCGGCGGCAGCGGCGTGGCCAACGCCGCCGGCCTGGACTTCTACGACCGCCTGGTCGACGACCTGCTGGCCGCCGGCATCGACCCGGTGGCCACCCTGTACCACTGGGACCTGCCCCAACCCCTCGAGGACGCCGGCGGCTGGCTCAACCGCGACACCGCAGCCCGCTTCGCCGAGTACGCCGACCTCACCGCCGCCCGCCTCGGTGACCGCGTCCGACTGTGGATCACGCTCAACGAGCCGTTCATCCACATGAGCCTCGGCTACGGCATGGGCGTGCACGCCCCCGGCCAGATGCTGCTCTTCGACGCCTTCCCCGTCGCCCACCACCAACTGCTCGGGCACGGGCTCGCGGTCGCCGCGCTGCGCGCCAACAGCGCCAGCCCGGTGGCGATCGCCAACAACTACTCCCCGGTGCGGGTGCTCGGCGACAGCGACGCCGACCGGGCCGCCGGGGCCGCGTACGAGGCGCTGCACAACCGGCTCTTCACCGACCCGCTGCTCGGCCGCGGCTACCCCGAGATGCCGGGCCTCGACCCGGGCGTGGTCCACCCCGGCGACCTGGAGACCATCGCCGCGCCGATCGACGTGCTGGGGGTCAACTACTACAACCCCACAGGTGTACGGGCCGCCGAGGAGGGCTCGCCTCTGCCGTTCGACCTGGTGCCTCTGGACGGCTACCCGCGTACCGCCTTCGACTGGCCGGTCGCCCCCGACGGACTGCGCGACCTGCTCGGCTGGCTCCGCGACACGTACGGCGACGCGCTGCCGCCCATCGAGATCACCGAGAGCGGCTGCGCGTACGACGACGTGCCGGACGCGCACGGGCAGGTGGCGGACCCGGACCGGATCGCGTACCTGGACGGGCACCTGCGGGCGCTCCGGGCCGCCATCGACGACGGGGTGGACGTGCGCGGGTACTTCGTCTGGTCGCTGCTGGACAACTGGGAGTGGGCCGAGGGGTTCACCAAGCGCTTCGGTCTGGTGCACGTCGACTACGCCACCCAGCGGCGTACGCCGAAGTCGTCGTACACCTGGTTGCGGGACGTGCTCGCGGCCTCCCGGGACGGGTCGGCGCGGTGACCACCCTCGACCCCACGCCGGCGTCGCTGCCGGCGGCGCTCGCCGAACCGACAGTGCCGGTGCGACGCGGCTGGATCGGTCTGGTCTTCGCGGCCAACCTCGGCGTGTGGATGGCGTTCTTCACCCCGATCCAGGTGCTGCTGCCGCAGCAGATCGAGCGGATCGCGCCCGGCGACAAGGAGACCATGCTGGCAGTGGTCACCGGCCTGGGCGCGTTGGCCGCGGTGCTGGCCAACCCCCTGGCGGGCGCGCTGTCGGACCGGACCTGCCTGCGGATCCTCGGCCGGGAGTTCGGCCGTCGGCACGTCTGGACCGCCGGCGGTGCGGTGCTCGGCGCAGCGGCGCTGGTGCTGCTCGCCCAGCAGCGGACCATCCTCGGGGTCGCCGTCGGTTGGGTAGCGGCCCAGGTCTGCTTCAACGCGATGCTGGCCAGCCTCACCGCCGCCATCCCGGACCGGGTTCCGGTGGTGCAGCGCGGCGCGGTCTCCGGCTGGGTGGGCATCCCGCAGGCGCTCGGGCTGGTCCTCGGCGCGGTGCTGGTCACCGCCGTCGTCACCGGCAACTCCGCCGGCTACCTGGCCATCGCGGTGGCCATCCTGGTGCTGTCGCTGCCGTTCGCGCTGCTCACCCCCGACGACCGACTGCCCCGCGAACATCGGCCGGTACTGCGGGCGCGCGCGCTGTTCGCCTCGATGTGGATCAGCCCGCGCCGGCACCCGGACTTCGCCTGGGCGTGGATCACCCGCTTCCTGGTCCAGCTCGGCAACGCGCTGGGCACCCTCTACCTGCTGTACTTCCTCACCGACGGGGTGCGCCACCCCGACCCCGAGGGCGGCCTGCTGGTGCTGATCCTGCTCTACACGCTCGGAATGATGCTGACCGCTGTGGTCGCCGGTCGGCTGTCGGACCGCTCCGGGCGACGCAAGATCTACGTGATCGTCTCCGGCCTGATCATGGCGGTGGCGGCGTTGCTGCTCGCCATCGCGCCGGTCTGGCCGATGGCGATAGTCGCCGCCCTGCTGCTCGGCGCCGGCTACGGCGTCTACCTCTCGGTGGACGCCGCGCTGATCACCCAGGTGCTGCCCCGGGCCACCGACCGCGCCAAGGACCTGGGCGTGATCAACATTGCCAACTCGGCGCCGCAGGTGCTCGGCCCGGCGCTCTCCGCCCCGCTCGTCGTCCACCTGGGCGGCTATCCGACGCTCTACGCGGTCACCGCCGCGGTCACCCTGGTCGGCAGCGCGCTGGTCGTCAAGATCCGCTCGGTCCCGTGAGTCAGGGGGCCTGAGGGAATCCCCTCGCGTGCCGCCGTAGGCTGGGGGCGTGACGGTACGTGTGCGATTCGCCCCCTCCCCGACCGGTATGTTCCACGTCGGCGGCGCCCGCTCGGCGCTGCAGAACTGGATCTACGCCAAGCAGCAGGGCGGGGTGTTCGTGCTGCGCATCGAGGACACCGACGCGGCGCGCAACAAGCCCGAGTGGACCGAGGGCATCCTCTCCGCGCTGGACTGGATCGGCATCTCCCGGGGCAGCTACGAGGGGCCCTACTTCCAGTCCGCGAACGCCGGCGAGCACCGCGCCGCCGCCACCCGGCTCTACGAGTCGGGTCGGGCCTACTACTGCGACTGCACCCGCGAGGACGTGCAGGCCCGCACCGGCTCGCAGTACCAGGGCTACGACGGCTACCACCGCGACCTCGGCCTCGGGCCGGGGCCGGGGCACGCGCTGCGCTTCCGTACGCCCGACGAGGGCCTGACCGTCGTGGTGGACCTGATCCGCGGCGAGCCCACCTTCGAGAACAAGCTCATCGAGGACTTCGTCATCGCCCGCGGTGACGGCTCGCCGGTCTTCCTGCTCGCCAACGTCGTCGACGACATGACCATGGGGATCACCCACGTGATCCGGGCCGAGGAGCACCTGCCCAACACCCCCAAGCAGCAGCTGCTCTGGGACGCCCTCGGGGTCAAGCCGCCGGTCTGGGCGCACGTGCCGGTCGTGGTCAACGAGAAGCGGCAGAAGCTCTCCAAGCGCCGCGACAAGGTCGCCCTGGAGGCGTACCGGGACGAGGGCTACCTCGCCGGCGCGATGCGCAACTACCTGATGCTGCTCGGCTGGGCGCCGTCCGGCGACCGGGAGATCGTTCCCTGGTCGGTCATCGAGGACGAGTTCCGGCTGGAGGAGGTCAACCCCTCCCCCGCGTTCTTCGACGAGAAGAAGCTGCGCGCCTTCAACGGCGAGTACATTCGCGCGCTGCCGGTGTCCGAGTTCGTCGACGCCTGCCAGCCGTGGCTGACCGGCACCGGGACCATCGCGCCGCCGCCGTGGCAGCCGGAGGAGTTCGACGCCGACGCCTTCGCCGCCGTCGCACCGCTGGCGCAGACCCGGCTCGCCGTACTCAGCGAGATCGTGCCGAACGTCGACTTCCTGTTCCTGGCCTCGCCGCTGATCGACGAGGCGGCCTGGACCAAGACGATGAAGGACGGTTCCGCCGACCTGCTGGACGCCGCCATCGCGGCGTTCGAGGCGCTGGAGCCGTGGGACGCCGAGTCGCTGAAGTCGACGCTGGAGGCGGTCGGCGCCGAGCGCGGCCTCAAGCTCGGCAAGACGCAGGCGCCCGTCCGGGTCGCGGTCACCGGCCGCACCGTCGGCCTGCCGCTGTTCGAGTCGCTGGAGGTGCTCGGTCGCGAGCGCACCCTGACCCGGATGCGTGCGGCCCGGCTGCGCCTGGTCTGACAACCCGACCGGCCGTGGGCCGGCGGCGTACCTGTGCGTCGCCTCCTTTGCTCTGCTTCAACCCACGCAACACCTGGTGTCCGGATATCGGACGCCGGGTGTTGCGTCCGTTGAAGCAGAGCAAAGGGGGCGCGAACACCCCGCCCACCCGGGCTGCGACGATCGGGTGATCAGTGCGCCTGATCAATGCGGCCTGATCAGTGCGGCCTGATCAGTGCGAACGGCTCCTGCGGCGGAACAGCAGGCCGGCGGCGAGAGCAGCGAGCAGCACCAGGCCGCCGAGCGCCCCGAGCCACCAGCGGCCGCCGGAGTCGGACCGCTCCGAGGCCGCCGGCACAGCGGACGCCGTCGAGCTGCCCGCCGTTGCCGGCGACGGCCCGACGGAGGACGGGTCGACTGCCGAAGGCCCGGCCGAGGGCGAGCCGGTCGGAGCGGCGCCGCCGGCCGAGGGCGAGCCAGTCGGAGCGGCGCCGCCGGCCGACGGCGAGGCGGACGGGTCGGCGGCCGTGCCGGTGGTGAGGGTGAACCGGACCTCGCCCTTGATCGGGTGGCCGTCGTTGGACGCGAGTTGGTAACCGACGATGTAGAGCCCCGCCGCGCCGGGCGTGAAGGGCACGCGCACCCGACTGCCGTCGAAGGTCGGCCGCCCGCCGGCGACCACATTGTCCGGCCCGGTTATTGTGATCTTCGTCGTAGCGGGGGCCGGCTTGGCCAGGAACCGAAGCTCGACCCGGGCGGGCGCGGTGGCCACCCGGGCACCGTCGCGCGGATTGCTGCCGGTCAGCGAGTTGTGCGCGGCGGCCGGTGTCGCCGGGGCCAGCAACGACACACCGAACGCCACGCCGAGCACCACTGGCACGACCCGTGCCAATCGTGTAACCCTGCCCCCCATGAACCCCTCCGTAAGGGTACGATCCGCCCGCTGATCAAAACAGCTCCTCATTAGTCGAGCAGAGATCGCAGATAGTTCCAAATACTGTTCCACTAGCTGCAATTCATCGACGTTCTGCGAGTCTGTGAGAGTGGGCCCGACCGCCCGGTCGGTGTCGTCACCGGCCGATCGACCCGGACGTCACGACGAAGCCATCCATCGAACGGGGCGAGGAGGCGGGATGGTCCGACAGATGAGGCGCTGGGCCGCCGTGCTGGCGGGCACGCTGGCAGCGGCAGTGCTGGCGCTCGGCGCCGCCGGCCCGGCCAGCGCGGCGCCGAAGCCGGCACCCGCCGGTGTGGACATCACCGGCGAAGGGCTGACCGAGCCGCTGCGGCTCCGGTCGGACACCCAGCCCGCGCACGTGGTGGCGGTCGTCGACCAGGTCAACTTCTTCGCTCGTACCGGCATGCCGACCGGGCCGAAGGCGGCCGACCTCGGTCCGAAGTACACGGTCGTGGTGCTCGCCGGTGAGACGCCGAAGCAGACGTACGACCTCTACCCCAAGGCTGCCGGTGGGCCGCGCGTCTACCGACCGGCCAAGCAGCCGGACGGCCGCAAGACCAGCGCCGGCTGGTTCCTCGGCCGGCTCAGCATGTCCGAGACGCTGCGCACCGCCGGAGTGCCGCTGGAGCGGCAGTTCGACACGGTCAGCGGCGGCGTGGGCGGCGGCGAGCGTGTCCTCCCGGAGGACACGATGGACCCTGCCCGGGACATCGACGAAGCGCTCGGCGAGTTGCAGCGACTGCTGCTGCTCAACGTCGCGGTGATGCTGACCATCACGGTCGGTCTCGCCGGCATCGCCCTGCTGATCCGCCGCCGGACCCGCTGAACCCGGGGCGGAGGGTCAGACCCGTCACCCGCTGACCTCGGCCGGCGGGTCAGACCAGCCGTCGCGCGGTCAGCACCAGCGGCGCGGCGGGCGCTCCCGGCGGGTGGCCCGCTGACGCGGCCGGACCGGGCCGTGCCGGTGCGCGCCGGCCCACCCGGGCAGGTCGCTGCGGCAGCCGGTGACGTCGTCCGGCTCGGCCGGCGTCGGCTCGGTGGCCCGTTGGCGTGGCACGGCCACGTCGTCGTCGGCCCGCTCGGTCGGACGGCCGCCTGTCGACTCCGCCGGGTGCGCCGGCGCCCCGCCGACCGGCCGGCGCGGCTTGCCCGCCGTCTGCGGGTCGTGGTGCCCCAGCCGGCAGGGCTCGCCCTGGGCGCAGCCGTGCTCGGCCTCCCCGTGCGCCATCCCCGGTCTCCTCACGCTCGCACTCACGCGCGGGGGCGCTCCCCCCGACGTGCCCTGCCACCGTACTGGCCGGGACCGACGGCCTGTGCACGGCGTACCCCCGGGTCAGCGCTTCGGGCGGCGAGGAAACAGGGTCTCCCAGACGGGGAAGGCAAGCAGCCAGATCACGAGGGCGACGGTGAGCTTGTGGATCCAGCCCACCAGCCCGCGCGTCCGTTCGGCGTCGTCGACCCACAGGATGGCGGCACCGAGCAGGCCACAGGCGATGATCCAGCCGAGCAGTGCCTTGGCCCACTCACGCCACTCGTAGCGGGTGCGCGCCCAGCCGTAGCGGGGCGGCCGCACCGGCGGTGGACCACCGGCGAACCGGTGGGCGAAGCGCTGGTCCGCCCAGCGCACCATCGAGTGGCCGAAGGCCACCGAGAAGCCGAGATAGGCGGCGGCCAGACCGTGGCCGACCCCGGCGGTCGCGCCACGGCGCAGGTCGAGCACCGACGCGGCGAGCAGCGCCAGGTCGACAAGCGGTACGCAGACCAGCAGCGCCGCGCCGAGTCGTGGCCGGCGCAGCGGGTAGCGGGCCACCAGCCCGGCGCCGAGCAGCACCCAGAACGCGATCTCACAACCGATGATCACCGCGACCACCATGGCGACCTCCCCCCGTCGTCGCCACCCAGCGTCGCCGATCGGCGGGGCCCGGGCCTCGACGCCGGAGAGGAGATCGGGGTCCTCCCTTCGACGGACCAACCGCCCGCGGCGCGCTCGACGTACCCCTTTCGGCGCATGTCGGAGCCGGAAGGCTCCTTCCCTGGTCGGAGTCGGAGGGTCGACGGTTGTGGTGGGATCGGGGCATGCGACCGCCACCGTGGCTCGGCTCCGGCACGGCCGGCCGGGACCTCACACTGGCCGGCGCGTCGCTGGTCGGTGGTCTGGTGCTGTACGGCCTGGGCATGCAGCCGCAGATCATCCCGCACCCGGACGTGCCGCCGGCGCTTTTCCTGGCGCCGCTGCTGGCGGTGTGTGTGGCCGTCGGCCTGCGTCGGGTCGCGCCACGCACCAGCCTGGCGGTGGGGACCGGGGCGCTCGTGGTGGACACGGCGCTGGGCAACTCGCTGGGCACGGTGGTGGTCTACACGCAGGTCCTCTACGACGCCTGCGTGTACGGCCCACCCCGGCTGTGGCGGTGGCTGCTGGGGATCACCGTGACGCTGAGCGTGATCGGGACGGTGGCGGGTGTCCTCGGCTTCGGTCAGTGGCGCGGTGCCGCCGTCGGGGTGCCGGTGGTGCTCGCCGGGCTGCTGCCGGTGCTCACCGGGATCAGCGTGCGGCAGTACCGCGACCAGGCTGCCGCCGAGCGGGCACGGGCCGAGCAGACCGCCCGGCTGGTCGAGTTGGACCGCCGGCAGGCGGTCGGCGCCGAACGGGCCCGGATGGCACGGGAACTGCACGACGTGGTCGCCAACCACCTGAGCGCGGTGGCCATCCACGCCACCGCCGTGCTGTCCGTTCCGGGGCTGGAGCGGGGCCAGGTGGAGTCGGCGCTGCGGGTCATCCGGGAGAGCAGCGTGCAGGGCCTGGCCGAGATGCGGCAGATGATCGAGCTGCTGCGCGAGCCGAGCGGCGGCGACCGGAGCGCGGCGGGCACCCTCGGCGCGGCGCCGGAGACGGTCGCGGCGCGGCTCGCCGAGGCGGACGGGCTGGTCGAGCGGATCCGGGCCGCCGGCCTCGCGGTACGGGTACGCACCGACGGCACGCCGGGTCCGCTGCCGGTGGGGGTGGACCTCGCCGCCTACCGGATCGTGCAGGAGTCGCTCACCAACGCCCTCAAGCACGGCACGGGCGAGGCGGAGCTGACGATCGCGTACCGGCCGGCCGAGGTGGTGCTGACGGTGGAGAATCCGGTGCGCCCGGACGGGTCGGGGCTGCCGGGCGCGGGGGCCGGACTGATCGGGATGCGGGAGCGTGCCGCGCTGCTGGCCGGCCGGTTCACCGCCGGGCCGCACGACGGCCGCTGGCAGGTCCGTGCCGCGCTGCCGACCGGGGAGGGCGGGTGAGCGGGCCGGCACGGGAGCAGGGCGCGGCGCAGGCGGTACGGGTGGTGCTCGCGGACGACCAGCCTGCGGTACGGGCGGGGCTGGCCCTGATCCTGGGCGGCTCGCCGGGCATCGAGGTGGTCGGCGAGGCGGCCGACGGACACGAGGCGGTCCGGCTGTGCCGGGAGGCGCGCCCCGACGTGGCGGTGCTGGACGTGCGGATGCCACGCCTCGACGGGATCGCCGCGACCAGGGCGATCGTCGCCGACCGGCTCGCCGACGTGCTGGTGCTGACGACCTTCGACCTGGACGAGTACGTCTTCGGCGCGCTGCGCGCCGGGGCGTCCGGATTCCTGCTCAAGGACACCGACGCGGCGGGACTGGTCGCGGCGGTGCACACCGTGGCGCGCGGCGAGGGGTTCATCGCCCCCACGGTGACCCGTCGTCTGATCGCCGCCTTCGCGGCCACCGCGCCCGGCGCGTCGGCGGCCACCCGGGCCGCGCTGGCCACCTTGACCCCGCGGGAACGCGACGTGCTGGCCTGTCTCGGCCTGGGCCTGTCCAACCAGCAGATCGCCGACCGGCTGGAACTGGCGGAGAGCACCACCAAGACACACGTGAGCCGGATCCTGGCGAAGCTGGACCTGCGCAGCCGGGTACAGGCCGCGATCCTGGCCCAGGAGCTGGGCCTGCCCGCGCCACCGTGACCCCGCTCCCGGGTCCGCCTACCGGTGCCGACGTGGATGGCCTGCTCACGACGTGTCAGGCTAGGGCGGTGAGTACGCCCGACGGTGGGGAGTTGGCGGCCACGCTGCGCCGGATCGAGCGTTCGGCGGGAGCGTTGGCCACCGCCAGCGTGGCCCGGATGGACGAGACGCTGCCGTGGTTCCGTGCCCTGCCGGCCGACCAGCGCTCCTGGGTGATGCTTGTGGCCCAGGCGGGCGCCCGGTCGCTGGTGCAGTGGCTGCAGGACGGCGGCGGCACGGCGGACAGCACCCAGGAGGTCTCCGACGACGTCTTCGACGCCGCACCGCAGGCGCTGGCCCGGTCGATCACCCTCCAGCAGACCGTGGCGCTGATCAAGGTGACCATCGACGTCGTCGAGGAGCAGGTGTCGCAACTGGCCGCCGAGGGCGAGGAGCAGTTGCTGCGCGAGGCGGTGCTGCGCTTCTCCCGGGAGATCGCGTTCGCCGCCGCCCGGGTGTACGCGCGGGCCGCCGAGTCGCGCGGCGCGTGGGACGCCCGCTTGCAGGCCCTCCTGGTCGACGCGCTGCTGCGCGGTGACTCGCCGGACGTCCTGGCGAGCCGGGCCGCCGCGCTGGGCTGGGCGGACGCGCCGCCG
Organism: Micromonospora lupini str. Lupac 08; assembly: GCF_000297395.2. GTDB lineage: Bacteria > Actinomycetota > Actinomycetes > Mycobacteriales > Micromonosporaceae > Micromonospora > Micromonospora lupini. Next base: position 5,590,488 of record NZ_HF570108.1, read on the forward strand.
GTCGCGGTGGCGGTCGGCCGCTCCCCCGGCGGGGAGGTCTCCGCCGTGCTGCACGTGGTGTACCGGCAGGCGCGGCGGATCGGCGTCGAGGTGATCGGCGGAGTGCACGGCGACCGGTTGGTGATCGTGCTGGGCGGCGCTGCGGACCCGCTGAGCGCCACCGGCAAGCTGCTGGACGCGTTCGGTGACGGCCCGGTGGTGGTCGGTCCGGCCGTACCCAGTCTGGACGAGGCGACGGAGTCGGCGCGGGCCGCGCTGTCCGGTTTCCGGGCGGCGCCGGCGTGGCCGTCCGCCCCCCGGCCGGTGCCGGCCGCGGACCTGCTGCCGGAGCGGGCTCTCGCCGGCGACGCGGAGGCGCGTCGCCGGTTGCGCCACGACGTGTACGCGACGCTGGTGCGCGCCGGTGGCGAGTTGCTGGAGACCCTGGACGCCTTCCTCGCCGCCGGTGGCACGCTGGAGAGCGCGGCGCGGGCGCTGTTCGTGCACCCGAACACGGTGCGGTACCGGCTGCGCCGTATCGCCGAGGTGACCGGCTTCTCGCCGCTGTCGCCCCGCGACGCGTTCGCCCTCCAGGTGGCGTTGACTGTCGGTCGACTGGATCCGGTGGTACCGGTGGCCACGGCGGTCCCGACCCAGACATTGACCCCGGCCGTCCGGAAATCCGCCCAAAGCAGTGATGATCCCCGCCGATCTTTGTGAGAAACCTCCAAAGGTTCTAGTGCGGTTTGGTGGGCCTCGGCACAGCGCTACCCACGCGTATCCGGGAGAGTCATAGGCGTGCTCGCCGTACTTAGTCCCGGCCAGGGTTCCCAGAAACCCGGCTTCCTGACTCCCTGGCTCGACCTGACCGGCACCGAGGCGCGACTGCGCGACTGGTCGGCGTTGGCCGGGGTCGACCTGCTGCACCTGGGCACCGCCGCCGACGCCGACGAGATCAAGGACACCGCCCGCACCCAGCCTCTGCTGGTCGCCGCGGCGTTGCTCGCGGCCGAGCACCTGCCGCTCGACGGCGTCGCGCTCACCGCCGGCCACAGCGTCGGCGAGTTGGGTGCCGCCGCCCTGGCCGGTGTGCTGTCGGCCGACGCCGCGATCAGCCTGGCCGGCGTACGCGGCCGGGAGATGGCCGCCGCGTGCGCGCTGGAGCCGACCGGAATGGCCGCGGTGCTCGGCGGTGACCCCGACGAGGTGATCGCCGCGATCGAAGCGAACGGGCTGTACCCGGCCAACCGCAACGGCGCCGGGCAGATCGTCGCCGCGGGCGCCCTGGACGGGCTCGACAAGCTCGCCGCCGCGCCGCCCGCCCGGACCCGGATCATCCGACTCCAGGTGGCCGGCGCGTTCCACACCCCGTACATGGCTCCGGCCGAGACCGCGCTCGCCGCGGAGGCCGCCGGGATCACCCCCGCCGACCCGGCTCGGACCCTGCTGTCGAACCTCGACGGCACCGCGGTCGACGACGGCGCCGCCATGGTGCAGCGCCTCGTCCGTCAGGTCACCGCGCCGGTGCGCTGGGACCTGTGCATGCGCACGCTGGCCGACCTCGGGGTCACCGGCGTGATCGAGCTGCCCCCGGCCGGCACCCTCGCCGGCCTGGTCAAGCGGGAACTCAAGGGCGACGGCGCCCCGGAGATCGTCACCCTCAACACCCCGGACGACCTGCCGGCCGCACGGGACCTGATCGCCCGTATCGGAGGTCGTTCATGACTGGCAGTCGCATCGTCTCGATGGGGCACTACCAGCCCTCCCGGGTGGTGACCAACGACGACATCGCCAAGCTCGTGGACACCAACGACGAGTGGATCCGCGACCGGGTGGGCATCGTCAGCCGGCGGATCGCCGACGGTGAGACGGTTGCCGACATGGCTGCCGCGGCCGCCGGCAAGGCGCTGGCCAACTCGGGGCTCAGCGCCTCCGACATCGACCTGGTCGTGGTCGCCACCTGCTCCTCGATCGACCGCAGCCCCAACGTGGCCTGCCGGGTCGCCGCCAAGCTGGGCATCGCCGCGCCGGGCGCGTTCGACGTCAACACCGCCTGCTCGGGCTTCGCGTACGCCCTGGGCACCGTGGACCACGCCGTGCGGGCCGGGGCGTCGCGCAACGCGCTCGTCATCGGCGCCGAGAAGCTGTCCGACTTCACCGACTGGACCGACCGCTCCACCTGCATCATCTTCGGTGACGGCGCGGGCGCCGCGGTGGTCACCGCCACGGCCGACGACGAGCCGGCCGGCATCGGCCCGGTCGTGTGGGGCTCCGTGCCGGAGAAGAGCGACGCGGTCCGCATCGAGGGCTGGCGCCCGTACATCCAGCAGGAGGGGCAGTCGGTGTTCCGCTGGGCCACCACCGCGATCGCGCCGCTGGCCCTGCAGGCGTGCGAGCGGGCCGGGGTCGACCCGTCGGAGCTGGCCGCCTTCGTGCCGCACCAGGCCAACGCCCGGATCATCGACGGCATCGCCAAGCGGCTCAACATCCCCGACGCGATCATCGCGAAGGACATCGTCGAGTCCGGCAACACCTCGGCGGCAAGCGTGCCGCTGGCCCTGTCGAAGCTGGTCGAGCGTCGGGAGGTGCCCTCGGGCGCCCCGGTGCTGCTGTTCGGCTTCGGCGGTGGCCTGACCTACGCCGGCCAGGTCGTCCGCTGCCCCTGAACCCCCTCGGACGCGTACGCGTCGAGGAGTGGCGGTCGGCGACGCCGGCCGCCGGAGAACCCCCTATGAGAGGAACCAACCGCAATGACCCGTGACGAGATCACCACCGGCCTCGCCGAGATCCTCGAAGAGGTTGCCGGGGTGAACCCGGACGACGTGGCCGAGGGGAAGTCCTTCACCGACGACCTCGATGTCGACTCGCTCTCCATGGTGGAGGTCGTGGTGGCCGCCGAGGAGAAGTTCGGCGTCAAGATCCCGGACAACGAGGTGCAGAACCTCAAGACCGTCGGGGACGCCGTCAGCTTCATCGAGGCGCAGTCCTGATCATGAGTCGTCCTGACGTCGTCGTCACCGGGCTCGGCGCGACGACCCCGCTTGGCGGGGACGTCGCGTCGACCTGGGACGCCATGCTCGCCGGCCGCTCCGGGGTGAGTGCCCTCACCCAGGAGTGGGCCGCGCAACTGCCGGTCCGGATCGCCGCCCAGTTGGCCGTGGAGCCGTCCGAGGTGCTGGACCGGGTCCGGCTGCGCCGGCTCGACCGCTCCGAGGCGATCGCGATCATCGCGGCGCAGCAGGCCTGGGCGGACGCCGGCCTCGCCGGCTCCGACCTCGACGGGGAGCGGTTGGCCGTCAGCGTCGGCTCCGGCATCGGCGGTGCCACCACCCTGCTCGCCCAGGACGACATCCTGGAGGCCTCCGGGCCACGGCGGGTCTCCCCGCACACGATCCCGATGCTGATGCCGAACGGTCCGGCCGCCTGGGTCGGGCTGGAGCTGGGCGCGAAGGCCGGGGTGCACTCGATGGCAAGCGCCTGCGCCACCGGCGCCGAGGCGATCGCTCTCGGCCTGGACATCATCCGCTCCGGCCGGGCCGACGTGGTGGTGGCCGGCGGCACCGAGGCGGTCATCCACCCGCTGCCGATCGCCGGCTTCAGCTCGATGCGGGCCATGTCGACCCGCAACGACGAGCCGGAGCGCGCCTCCCGCCCGTGGGACCGGGGCCGTGACGGCTTCGTCCTCGGTGAGGGCGCCGGGATCCTGGTGCTGGAACGTGCCGAGCACGCCGCGGCCCGGGGCGCCCGGGTGTACGCGCGCCTCGCCGGCGCCGGCATCACGTCCGACGCGTACGACATCGTGCAGCCGCACGCCGAGGGTGAGGGCGCCATCCGGGCCATCGCCAAGGCGATCGCGGACGCGGACGTGGCGAAGCAGGACATCGTGCACGTCAACGCGCACGCCACGTCGACGCCGGTCGGTGACATGCTGGAGATCGGCGGGCTGCACAAGGCGCTCGGCGACCACCCGGTGCTGTCCGCGACCAAGTCGATGACCGGTCACCTGCTCGGTGCGGCCGGAGCGCTGGAGTCGATCGCCACGATCCTGGCCATCCGCGACGGTGTCGTCCCTCCGACGATCAACCTCGACGACCCGGAGCCCGGTCTCACCCTGGACGTCGCCGCGCACAAGGCACGCCACATGGAGATCCCCGCCGCGCTGAACAACGCGTTCGGCTTCGGCGGCCACAACGTGGCGCTCGTCTTCGCACGGCCCTGACCCGACGGTCCGGAACGGCAGCGGCCCGGAAACGGCAGCTCCGCGAGCTTTACCCGAAGGGCCCCCTCACCCGAGGGGGCCCTTCGGCACGTTCAGCCCCGGTTGCGGGGGTGCTGCTTGGCGGTGCGTTCGTTGCCGTGGCGGTAGTTGCCGGTCCAGCGCGCCATCACCAGTTGCGGATCGCCGTCGACCTCGGCGAGGAACTCCGCCGCCCGGGCGCCGCGCAGCGTGCCCGCCAACCGGCCGTGATGCGTGATCACCACCGTCCCGTCGGCACGCTCGTCGTACCGGAAGCCCTGCGCGGTTGTCATGGGGCGAGGCTGCCAGGCCGGTGCCACCCGGGGCGAGGCGATTTCCAGGCGGCGGCAGACCGGCCGGACGGCGGCAGACCGGCCGGACGGCGGCAGACCGGCCGGACGGCGGCAGACCGGCCGGACGGCGGGAGGACCGCTCAGGCGCCGCAGGTGGTGGCGGGCAGGCCGGACACGGCCACCGGGGACCGGCCACCCGGGCGGGCCTTGCCGGCCAGCACGGCGGCCAGCGCGGTCATCGACGCCCGACTTGAGGAGTACGTCGCCAGCAGCGTCGGCGACTTCGCCTTGGCCAGCACGTACGGGGTGTCCATGGCGACGGTGACCGCCGCGTCGGCGCGCAGGTCGCTGTCGCCGTCGCCGTAGCCGACGAGGTGCACCACGGTCCCGCCGCTCGGCTTCACGGTCACGCCGGCCTTGGTCAGCGCGGCGGTGAGCGCCGCCCGGGTGGCGTCGCGACCACCGGAGGAGGTGACGGTGACGGGCCCCTGCACCGCCTTGCCGCAGGCGCCGCGCAGCACGGTGACCGCGCCGGCGGCCAACGCGTCCGCCGCCGCCCGGTGCGCCGGGGTGTTGAGCGTGGACATCGGCTCGGTGGGGGCCGCCGCCAGCCGGAACTTCATGGTGAGCACCCGGGTGACCGCCTCGACCAGCCGGGCCCGGGGCAGCGACCCGCCGCGCAGGGCGGCGAGCAGCCCGTCGTACGCCTGGCCGACGTTCGGGGTCATGAGGATCAGGTCGTTGCCGGCGTTCAGAGCCCGGACGGCGGCCTCGCCGGGCGCCCAGCGCTTCGCCGGCGGCATGTTCATCCCGTCGGTGATCACCACGCCCTGGAAGCCGAGCTGGCCGCGCAGCACGTCGGTGAGCAGTTTGTGGGAGAACGTCGCCGGGGTGCCCGGGTCGATGGCCTGCGCGTCCAGGTGGCCGGACATCACGGCCATCGCGCCGGCCTCGAACCCGGCGGTGAACGGCGGCCACGCCCCACTCTGCAGCTCGGCCGCGGACTGGGTGAGCACCGGCAGGTCCTTGTGCGAGTCGTCGGCGCTGTGGCCGTGCCCCGGGAAGTGCTTCAGGGTGGCCGCCACGCCGCTGGCCTGCAGGCCCCGGACCGCGCCGCCGACCTGGGCGCCGGCCTGCTTCGGATCGGCGCCGAACGACCGGGAGCCGATCACCGTGCTGTGGGTGGCCAGCACGTCGGCCAGCGGGGCGAAGTCGACGTTGATGCCCATCGCGGCGAGTTCGGCGCCGGCGGCCCGCCAGGCGGCCTCGGTCAGCTTCGGGTCGCCGGCCGCACCCGCGGCGAGCGCGCTGGGCAGGATGGTGACCCCGTCGGTGACCCGGGTGACCACGCCGTACTCCTGGTCGGTGCCGATCAGGAAGGGCGCCGGGCCGGCGGCCAGCCGTCCGGCGGCGCCCCGCAGCCCGGTGGTCAGCTCGTGGACCTGCTTCGGGTTGTCGACGTTCGTGGTCTCCTGGTTGCCCTTGGTCGGATCGTCGGCGCTGAAGCCGACCAGGATCAGCCCGCCGAGCCGGTACTTGGCGATCATCTCGGCGGGGGTGTCGACGCCGGCGAGGGCCTGGTTGCCGGCCGCGGAGCCGGTCGAGACCTTCGTGGCCGAGTCGCCGTACGCGTACGGCATCAGCACCTGCCCGACCAGGTCCTCGTCCGAGAGCGTCGCGACCAGGGCGGCGGCCCGCGCGGCCGGGTCGTCGGCCGGGGTCGGAGCGGGAGCGCTCGGGGCCGCCGAGACGCCTGTCGGACCGGGCGTCGGGTCGGGCCGGTCCGGGGCGCCGGAGCAGCCGGAGACGAGCAGAGCGGTCAGGGCGGCGACGGCGACACCGGCGTGTCGCGGGCGAATCGGCACGTCGCCCATCCCACCAGCTTCCCCCTTATCGGGGCAACTTGACCTTACCGGTCGCAGCGCCCGAGGGCGTCTGGCCAGCGGGCGGTGGCCGAGGTCAGCCGACCCGGGTGAGCAACGTCACGGGCGCGCCGTCCCCGGCGTACCGGTAGGGCTCCAGGTCGGCGTCCCACGCGGTGCCGAGCGCCTTGTCGAGGGCGTGCGACAGCGCCTCGGGGGCCCGGGCGGAGGCCATCAGGGCCCGCAGCCGGTCCTCGCCGAGCTGGATGTCACCGGCCGCGCCGACGGTGGCCCGGAACAGGCCACGGGCGGGCACGTACATGAAGCGCTCACCGTCGGCGCCGGGACTCGGCTCCTCGGTGACCTCGAAACGGATCATGGGCCACTGCCGGAGGGCAGCAGCCAGCTCGGCGCCCGTCCCCGGACGGCCGGTCCACCCGCACTCGGCCCGGCGTGCGCCGGGATCGACGGGCTGAGCCGTCCACTGCAGGTTGACCGGCGCGGCTAGGACGCGCGCGATCGCCCACTCGACGTGCGAGCACACGGCGAGCGGGGTCGAGTGGACGTATACGACGCCACGCGTTGGCACGGTGACCTCCCGGAGAGCGAGGTGCGTCTTCCCCTACGACCTCGTCCACCCGAGTGGTTGCTGCAACACATGATGACCCCTGTGACGGATGGTGCGCCAGGGAATCGGAAAAAACGCCTCCCGGAATAGCCGGACGGGTGGTCTCCGTTGCCTCTCAGGACACCGCGACGACCAGCCTGATGTCGTGGTCCTGTACAGTTCCATCGGCGGCTTCTGCCGCGTTACACCTTCGCGGGCCGACCCAGTGTCACCCGCACACAGCCCCCGGACGTCCAGTCCTCCCGTACGTCTTGCAAGGAGTACCTCCGTGGCGAGCAACACCTCTAAGACCGCGCGCGCGTCCGTCCGGGCCGGCCAGGCTGGCCAGGGTGGCGCCCTCAGCGTGCTGGGCGAGTTCAAGTACCTCATCCCGCTCAACGGCGGCAAGCACGCCTACGTGCGCAACCTGACCAACGGCAAGACCGCGCACCTGCGCACCGACTCCGACGCCTTCGTCGAGGAGATCCGGGTGCTGGCCGCCGCCGGCCACGCCGCCAAGATCCGGGCGGAGATCAACAACCTGGCTGCCGTTCACCCGAACGACGGCTGGGAGGCCACCGAGAAGCGCCTGGTCGCGGCCGGCGTCTTCGAGGGCTGAGCCTCTCCCCCACCACAGCACCAGCAAACCGCCCGCCGGGAGTTCCCGGCGGGCGGTTTCGCGTCCGCCACCCGCAACCCGCAACCCGCGACCCGCGACCCGCGACCCGCCGGGTCGGCGCGCGCTCTGATCAACCTGCTGCACGTCGTCTCGGTAGCCCGGCGCCGGTCCGGGCTGTGGCGCCCAGACGCTTTGGAGCTGATGTCGTATACGAATCGGCGCAAGTCAAGGCAGCGCAGAGGCGATGTGATTCGTTTGCGACATCAGCTCCAAAGGGGCAGTGCCGCACTCCGGCCCCGGCCTGGGAGCGGGCCGGGCCGGGCCGAGGCCGGGCCGCGGGTTCAGGCCGGGCCGCGGGTTCAGGCCGGGCCGCGGGTTCAGGCCGGGCCGCGGGTTCAGGCCGGGCCACGGGTTCAGGCCGGGCCACGGGTTCAGGCCGGGCCGCGGGTTCAGGCCGGGTCGAGCAGGGTGACCTCGCCGGTGGCCAGGTCGTAGAGGCCGCCCACCACGGCCACCCGACCAGCCGCGACCGGCCCGGCGAGGAGGTCGTCGACCCGCAGCGCGTCGACCGTGCGCCGGACGTGCCGGCGGATCGCCAGGGGATGCACCGCCGGATCGTCCAGCCCGGCCTCGATGACCGCCGGGGCGATCTCGTCGACCAGGTGGGCGAGCGAGCCGCCGGGCCGCTCCCCCGACCGCAGCGCGTCGACCGTGGCGCCCACCGCGCCGCACCGCTCGTGTCCGAGCACCAGCACCAGCGGTACGCCGAGCTGACCGACCACGTACTCGATGGAGCCGCACACCGCGCGGTCGAGCACGTGCCCGCCGGTACGGATCACGCAGATCGCACCGAAGGTCTGGTCGAAGATCGCCTCCAACGGGACGCGCGAGTCGATGCAGCCGAGCACCACCGCGTACGGCTGCTGGTCGCCGGAGGCGGCTGCCGCCGCGGCGGTGACGTCGTGCCCGTGCACGGGTTGTCCGCTGACGAAGCGCCGGTTGCCGGCGAGCAGCTCGGCGAGCGCGGCGCGGGGCGTGCCGCCGGCCTGCCGCCCCTGCCCCGCCGTCTCCATGCCGTTCAGCTTGGCTCGCCGCCCACGGGTCGCGGGCGGGGTCGGGAATGTTGGCCCCGGCGCGATTGGTGTGGCGTCCTGGCGGGTAGCCGGTGTTACTGCCGGGTATCCCGGTGCTGGTGGTGCCGGGCGGCCCGGGAGGTGGCGATGCCGGAGCGTTTCGAGGTCGGTATGCCCGACGGTGTACGGCTGCACGTGGAGACCACGGGGCCGGCGGACGCCCCGGTCACGGCCGTCCTGCTGCACGGCTGGACGTTGGACGGGCGCAGCTGGCACCGGCAGCTCGACGCGCTCACCGCCTCGTTCGGCGACGCGGTGCGGGTGGTCACCTACGACGCGCGGGGCCACGGCCGGTCGAGCTGCATGGCGTTGCCCACGGCCACCCTGGCCCAGCTCGGCGACGACCTGGCCGCCGTCCTCGACGCGGTCGCGCCGACCGGTCGGGTGATCCTGGTGGGGCACTCGATGGGCGGAATGACGATCATGGAGTACGCGCACCGCCACCCCGGCCACTTCGCCGCCCGTACGGCCGGCCTGGTCTTCGTCTCGACCACCGCCGAGGGGCACACGCACACCGTCTACGGGCTCTCGCCGCGCATCGCCCGGCTGATCCGGCTCGCCGAGACGACGGGCGCCGGCGTCCTGGCCCGGTGCGGGTCGTGGCGCGCGCCCCGGGCGCTGCTGAACGCGTTGCAGCCGAGCATCAGGTGGATGCTCTTCGGCGACCGCTGCGAGCCCTCCGACATCCGGCTGGTGACGTCGGCGGTGGCGCGCGCCTCGCTGCGGTCGATCGGCGGCTTCCGTGCCTCGATCGGCGCCCAGCACCGGCTGGACACCCTCACCACGCTGGCCCACCTGCCGGCCGCCGCCCTGGTCGGTGACCGGGACCGGCTGACCCCACCGCCGTGCGCCGAGTCGATCGCCGCCGCCCTGCCGGCCACCGAGCTGACCGTCTGCCCCGGCGCCGGGCACATGCTGATGATGGAGCGCCCGGACGAGGTGAACGCCGCGCTGACCGGCGTACTCCGTCGGGTGCTCGCCGCGCCGGCGCCGGACGGGCGCGACGCGAGCGCCACCGGGACCTGTCGCTGAGCACGTTCCCGCACCTCGGGCGCAGAGCGTCGGGCCGGGGGCCGTACCCTTCTGCGGTTGGCCCGCGCGGTTCGCGCCGCTTGCCGGCGACATCGAAGGAGCGTGCGTTGACCGACCAGACCGCCCTGGAGCAGGAGATCGCCGTCGAGCAACGGCACCTCGACCGGGTGTACGCCCGACTGGCCGAGCTGCGCCAGTCCGCGGTTCGGGCCGAACGGGACGGCTACCGGATGGCGCGGGTGGGCACGTTCGGGGCGCTTGTCGAGCGCGACGCGATGGTCTTCCACGCCGCGCAGCGGCGGCACACCCTCGACGCCGAGCACGAGGGGCTGGTCTTCGGCCGTCTGGACCTGCGCGACCGGCAGGTGCTGCACGTCGGGCGGCTCGGCATCCGCGACGAGGACGCCACCACGCTTGTCGTCGACTGGCGCGCCCCGGCCGCCTCGGCGTTCTACCAGGCCACCCCGTCGCAGCCGCTGGGCGTGGTGCGTCGTCGCACCATCCAGTCCCGCGCCGAGCGGGTCACCCGGATCGAGGACGACCTGTTGGACCCGACCGCCGCCCCGGAGGGGATGACGGTGGTCGGGGACGGCGCGTTGCTGGCCACCCTGTCGCGGGCCACCGGTCGGGGCATGCGCGACATCGTGGCGACGATCCAGCGGGAGCAGGACGAGGCGATCCGGTCGCCCGGCTCCGGGGTGACGATCGTCGCGGGCGGTCCGGGCACCGGCAAGACGGCTGTCGCCCTGCACCGGGCGGCCTTCCTGCTCTACTCCGACCGCAGCCGGTACGCGGGCGGCGGCATCCTGGTGGTCGGGCCGTCCACCGTCTTCGTCGAGTACATCGCCTCGGTGCTGCCCTCGCTCGGTGAGGACACGGCGACCCTGCACTCGCTGGGCACCCTCTTTCCGGGGATGACCGCCACCCGCACCGACCCGCCCGAGGTGGCGGCGGTGAAGGGCTCGCTGCGGATGCGTCGGGTGCTGGAGCGCGCGGCCCGCGACGCGGTGCCGGGCGGCCCGGGTGAGCTGCGACTGCTCTACCGGGGCACGCTGCTGCGGCTGGACCGGGCCGAGCTGGACCGGATCCGGGACCGTGCGCTGCACCGCGGCGCCCGGCGCAACGAGGCACGTCGGGCAGGCTTCGACGGGGTGTTCGCCGCGCTCTGGGCGCAGGCTCGCGCGGTGGGCATCACGCGGCTGCCGGAGCAGCGGGCCTTCGAGGGCGAGATCGCCGAGCGGGCGGAGTTCCGGGAGTTCCTCAAGGCGTGGTGGCCGCGCCTGCACCCCCGACACGTGCTCGGCTGGCTGGCTCGGCCGGATCGGCTGCGCCGCTACGCCGGCGGGATCCTCTCCGGCGCGGAGATCCGGCTGCTCACCACCGCGTACCAGAGCCTGGACAGCGCGGGTCTGACCATCGCGGACGTGGCGCTGCTGGACGAGTTGGACGCGCTGCTCGGCAAGCCGCTGCAGCCGGCGCGGGCCCACCGCGACCCGTTCCAGCTCGCCGGCGGCGTGCGCGAGCTGAGCACCGCCAGCGACCGGCAGCGGGCCGCCCGCGCGGCGGCCCGGGAGCGCCCGGAGGACTACCGGGAGTACGCGCACGTGGTGGTGGACGAGGCGCAGGACGTCTCGCCGATGCAGTGGCGGATGGTCGGACGGCGTGGCCGCCTGGCTTCCTGGACGGTGGTGGGTGACCCGGCGCAGACCGCGTGGACCGGTGATCCCGAGGAGCTGACCCGCGCCCGGGACCAGGCGCTGGGCCGGCGCAAGCGGCACGACTTCACGCTCACCACCAACTACCGCAACTCGGCCGAGATCTTCGCGGTGGCGGCGGCGGAGATTCGCCGGCTCTACCCGGACCTCTCGCTCCCGACCGCCGTCCGCTCCACCGGGATCGATCCGGTCGAGCTGGTGGTGCCGCCCGCCGGGCTGGAGACCGCGGTGGTGGAGGCGGCCACCGGCCTGCTGGCCGAGGTGGACGGCACGGTCGGGGTGATCACGCCGGTCACCCGCCGCGACGAGGTCGCCGGTTGGCTCGGCACGCTCGGCGCGGCGCGCCTGCAGGTGGTGACCAGCCTGGAGGCGAAGGGCATGGAGTACGACGGGGTGGTGCTTGTCGCCCCGAGCGAGATCCGGGCCGATCCGGGCTCCGGCGTACGCACCCTCTACGTGGCGCTCTCCCGGGCCACCCAGCGGCTCACCACCATCGACCCGACCGGCTGACAGGCGCGTTGGCGGTATCGGGTGAGGCACCGGCCCGTACAGTTGCATACATAGCGATGTGAGCATACATTTGACCGGGTCCCGGGTGGCGACGGAGGGTGGATCTCGTGGGAGCAGGTCATGACCACCACCACGCGTCGGTCGCCAACGCCGCCCACCAGCACCGGGGCCGCCTCTGGGCCGCGTTCGGGGTGCTCGCCACCCTGATGGTGGTCGAGGGTGTGGCCGCCTTCCACACCGGCTCGCTGGCGCTGCTCTCCGACGCCGGGCACATGTTCACCGACGTGCTCGGCATCGGGATGGCGCTCGCCGCGATCACCGCCACCCGGCGGGCCACCGGCGACCCCCAGCGCACCTTCGGGCTCTACCGCCTCGAGGTGCTCGCCGCCCTGGCCAACGCCGTCCTGCTCTCCGGCGTGGCGGTCTACGTGGTGATCGAGGCGATCGGCCGGTTCGGCGACCCCCACGAGGTGCTGACCGGCCCGATGCTCGCGGTGGCCGTCCTCGGCCTGCTCGCGAACCTCGTCGCGTTCGCGCTGCTGCGCGCCGGCGCCCGGGAGAGCATCAACCTCCAGGGCGCCTACCTGGAGGTGCTCGGCGACCTGCTCGGCTCGCTCGGCGTGATCGGCGCGGCGGTGCTCATCACGGCCACCGACTGGTGGTGGGCCGACCCGCTTGTCGCGGTCGCCATCGGCGTGTTCATCCTGCCGCGCACCTGGCGGCTGGGGCGCGCCGCCGTCCGCATCCTGGTGCAGGCCGCCCCGGAACACCTCCAGGTCACCGCCGTGCACGATCGCCTGGCCACGGTGCCCGGCGTGGTCGAGGTGCACGACCTGCACGTCTGGACGCTCACCTCGGGCATGGAGGTGGCCTCCGCCCACCTGATCATGGCACCCGGCGCGGAGGTCGGCGCGGTGCTCACCGCGGCGCGTACCGCCCTGCGGGAGGACTTCCGCATCGAGCACGCCACGCTGCAGATCGAGCCCGGTGCCGCCCCGGGGGCCTGCGGTTCGATCGAGTGGTGACCACTTACATAACGGATAGGTCGTTTCACAGTCATTTTCGGTGAGGCCGCAGACACCTTCCGTCACATCGACTGCAGGCGTCCCACCTGTCCCGGTAGGCTCGGTCCCGGCCACCACCCGGCGGCGCCCTCCCGGCGCCGGTGGCGGCCGCCGCCTAATCACCCGAGAGGGCGAACCGGGGAACCATGTTCCTGGGGTGCATCCGCGTCAGCGGTAGGGATCTTCCGTCCCGAACCCGTCAGCTAACCCGGTCGGCGGCTGACGGAAGGACATGCGTAGTGGCACCAGCACGACCCCCCGCCGCCCGACTGGCGGCGCTGATCGTCATGATGGTCACCCTCGGCGTCGCCGTGCCGGTCGGCGCGGCCACCGCCGCTCCCCCCGGCGGCCTGCGGGCCGCCGCGGCGCCCGACGGCGACGAGGAGGGCGGCACCCCCGCGCTGCGGGCCCAACTCGACGCGGCCAGCAAGGGCTACCTTGACGCGAAGCGCGCCCTGGACACCTCCGTCCAGCGACAGCAGCAACTCGCGACCAAGCTGAAGGCCACCGAGGCCGAGATGACCGTGCGCAACGGCAAGGTCGGCGAGATCGCCGGCGTGGCGTACCGCACCGGCCGACTGAGCACCGTCTCGGCGTTGCTCAACACCAACACGCCCGAGGGCTTCATGGACCGGGCGGCCGCGCTGGACGTGGTGGCCGCCAACGAGGACCGGGTGCTGCGCGACCTGCACGCCACCCGCGACGAGGCCAACCGCACCCGCACCGCTCTGGACGGCGAGATCCGCGAGCAGCGCAAGCAGGTCGAGGTGATGGCCAAGCGCAAGGAGCAGGCCGAGCGGGCCCTGACGGTCGCCACCAGCAAGCCGCGCACCACCGCCGCCGACACCAGCTCCAACCGGGGCACCTCCACCGCCAACGCCGAGCCCGCGCCGCGCAACTCCGACGGCTCCTGGCCGTCCGAGTCGTGCAGCATCAACGACCCCACCCCGGCCAGCGGCTGCATCACCCCACGCACCCTGCACGCCCTCAACCAGGCCAAGGCCGCCGGCTTCACCAGGTACGTCTCCTGTCACCGCTCCGGCGGCTCCGGCGAACACCCGAAGGGTCGGGCCTGCGACTTCGCGGCGCAGAAGGGCGGCTTCGGCGGGATCGCCAGCGGCGGCGACAAGACGTACGGCAACAACCTGGCCGCGTACTTCATCCGCAACTCCGACCGGCTCGCCGTGCTCTACGTGATCTGGTTCAGGCAGATCTGGCTGCCGAGCAGTGGGTGGAAGTCGTACAGCGGAGGCAACGGCGACCCCTCCAGCGACCACACCAACCACGTGCACCTGTCGGTGTACTGACCCCACCGGTGGCCGGCGCACCGTCGACACGGAGCGCCGGCACCGGGTACGTCAGCTGACGTACCCGGGACGTCGTCGGCGGTCGGACGACCCGGACGGGCCGGGCCGGCAGCATTTCCGGTATGCCGCGAATACCGCCCACCACCCGCAAGGCGCTGCTCACCCTGCACCTGATCACCTCGCTCGGCTGGCTCGGAGCCGACCTGGTGCTGCTCACCCTCGGCATCGCGGCACAGCGCGGCGCCGACCCGGCCGTGGTCTATCCGGTCGCCGGGCTCGTGGGCACCGTGCTGTTCGCGCCGCTGAGCGTGCTCGTCTGGCTCGTCGGCGTCGCGAGCGCGCTGCTGACGCCGTGGGGCCTGGTGCGTTACCGGTGGGTGCTGGTCAAGCTCGTGATCACCACGGTGATGGTCGGGCTCGTGCTGTTCCTGCTGACCCCGAACCTGCGGCACGCCAGCGCGCTGGGCGCCGCCCTCCCCGCCCGGGATCGCGCCGACCTGGTGATCGCTCCCGCGGTGTCGACCACCCTCATGATCATCGCGACCGTGCTCTCCACGTACAAGCCCTGGGGCCGTCGAGCCGCCCGCCCTTCCCGCCCCGCGACCGCACCTGCCGCAGCCCGAGATCGCGCAACAACAAGCAAGTAGTGGCCACCGCGCCGCAGCGAGGCCACCACATTCAGGATCGGGCATGACCATGCCGTGGGGCGCGGCGAGCGCCGGGGCGGGCGCGGTGGGCCCGGAGGGCTCAGCTCGGGGGTTGTTCGTTCCCGGTGGTGTCCAGGGCCGCGCCGAGGCGGGTGGCCAGGGCGAGGTGGGCGGCGCGGGCCTGCCGGAAGGCGTACCGGAAGAGGGGCGTCGGGGCGCGCAGGGTGATGTCGACGTCGATCCGGACCAGGCCGTCCGGCTCGGCACGCAGCCGGGTGTGGTTGCGAACGGTGGTGGCCGGCCACTGGCGGGCCACCGTGACGATCTCGTCAGGCTCGCAGATCAGCACGTCCGCCTGGTAGGTCGTGCGGAAGCGGAACGGCCCCGCCGCGAGCCTGTCGTTGATCGTGTAGCTGGCGCGGGCGCCCGGGCGGGGCGGCACCCGGCGGACCCGGACGATCAACGGGTGCAGCTCACCCTGGCGGGTCAGGTCGCTCAGCAACGCCGCCGCCTCGGCGAGTGAGCAGCGGGCCTGGACGGTGTAGCTGAAGGTATCGCTGCTGAGCACACCGTCTCCCGACGTCGCTGGTCGCACGATCGTCCCGTACACCGCTCAGGCTGGCAACGCCCGGACGGACACCGTCCGTTGTCCCGGTATTCGCGCAGCGTTCCCATTACGGTCGGCTGATGGGAAATCACCGGTGGTGACGAAGGGTGGACACATGTTCGGTGACGACCGGTGAGCGGGCACGTGATGGTCTTCGCGCCCACCCCACAGCTGACGGTGACCGTGGACCAGCCGAACGACCAGCCCGAACTGCACCTGCACCCCGGCGGCCAGGGCGTCTGGCAGGCCCGCATGGTGTTGTCGCTCGGGGTCGACGTGGTGCTCTGCGCCGCGCTCGGTGGCGAGATCGGCCAGGTGCTGGAGCCGCTGCTGGTCAGCGAGGGGGTGAACCTGAAGGTGGTGGTACGCGACTCCGGCAGCGGCGCGTACGTGCACGACCGGCGAGGTGGGTCCCGCCAGGAGGTCGTGGACGTGCCCGGGGATCGACTGAGCCGCCACGAGCTGGACGAGTTGTACAACCTGGCGCTCGGCGAGGGCCTACGCGCCGACGTGAGCGTCCTCAGTGGCCCGAACGCCCCGTGGCTCGTCCCGGCCGACCTGTACCGCCGCTTCGCCGCCGACCTCGGCGCCAACGGCAGCCGGGTGGTGGCCGACCTGTCCGGTGACCACCTGGGCGCGGTGCTGGACAGTGGCGTGTTCTTCCTGAAGGTGAGCCATGAGGAGCTGATCCGTGACGGTCGCGCCCGCAGTGGGGACGGTCCCGAACTGACCCGGGCGATGTACGACCTGCACGCCGGCGGCGCTGAGACGGTGGTGGTGAGCCGAGCCGACCAGCCGGCGCTGGCGCTCATCGACGGCGAGCTCTTCGAGGTGGAGATGCCCCGGCTGGAGGCCGCCGACCCGCGCGGCGCGGGCGACTCGATGACCGCCGGGGTGGCCGCGGTGATCGCCCGTGGCGGCGACATCCGCACCGCCATCCGCACCGGCGCCGCGGCCGGCGCGCTGAACGTGACCCGGCACGGACTGGGCACCGGACGGTTGGACTCGATCACGGGGCTGGTGGAGCGGGTCCGGTTGGTGCCGGCGGACAGCCGGCAACAGGAGCGGACCACCCCCGACGAGCTGGCCGACCGGGTGGTCGAGCGATGACGCTGCGGGTGCTCGTGACAAACGACGACGGGATCGCCGCGCCGGGCATCCAGGCGTTGGCCCTGGCCGCTGCCCAGCGGGGCCTGGACGTGGTGGTCGCGGCGCCGCTGGAGGAGGCCAGCGGCACCAGCGCCGCGATGAGCGCTGTGGAACGCGACGGGCGGGTGGTGGTGCACGACCATCCGCTGCCCGACCTGGCGGGCGTGCCGGCGTACGGGGTCGGCGGCTCGCCCGGCTTCATCACGCTCATCGCGCTGCACGGCGCGTTCGGCCCACCCCCGTCGGTGGTGTTGTCGGGCATCAACCGGGGCGCCAACGCCGGCCGTGCCGTTCTGCACTCCGGCACGGTGGGCGCTGCGTTCACCGCGGCCTCGAACGGGTGCCGGGCCATGGCGGTCTCGCTGGACGTGCTTTCCGCGGGCGAGGCGACAGCCACCAGCGGAGGGGCCGCGGTGGACGCCGCCGCCCGGGTACGCGACGCCGAACGGCACTGGGACACCGCGGCGCGGGTCGCCCTGGACCTGCTCCCCCGGCTGACCTCCGGGCCGCCGGAGAGCGTGCTCAACGTCAACGCCCCCGACCTGCCGCACGGGCGGCTGCGCGGTGTGCGTCGCGGCTCGTTGGCCAGCTTCGGCCAGGTGCAGATGACGGTGGCCGAGTCGGGGCACGGCTTCGTGCGTACCGCACTGGAGGAGCCCGGCCAGGCCGCGCAGCCCGGCACGGACGTGGCGTTGCTGGCCGCCGGGTACGCGTCGGTGACGGCCATCCGGGCGGTCACCGAGGTGACAGACGTGGACCTGGCCGGTCTGGACGAGCAGCCCTGACGGGTGGAAGCGGCTGCGCTCAGGCGCCGGGAAGCACCTCGGGCGTGGCGGCCCCGGCGAAGTAGGGCTCCGGTGCGCCGAAGAGACCGAGCAGACCGGTCACCCAGAGCTGACGGTGCACGAACCGGCTCGGTTCGGTAACGACCAGCTTGACACCGCTTACCTCTGCGGTCTGGAAGCCGGCGACCATGGCGCTGATGCCGACGGAGTCGATGAAGGTGACCAGCCTCATGTTCAACTCGATGCGGAGGGGGCGGCTCTTGGCCAGCACCTCCGCGATCGCTTCACGCACCTCGTACGCTGTGTCGACGTCGATCTCGCCCCGCGGGGCGATCTCCACGACTCCACCGGACAGGACCGACTTCACGATCGACAGGCTCACGCGAGCACCTCCACCCGCCCGTCCCCCGGGCGTCTCATCAGTACGCGGGCCGCGACCGAGAGTATTCCTCCGACGGCCTCGGTCGCCACCCCTCGGGATGAGCAATTCACGGATCCGGGCGCACAAAGTCGCCCATATCCCCACTTTTCGGCATCTGATCATTCAATACTTTTCGTCATCTGACCACTCCGGGATCGGTCGGAACCGACGCGTCGCCGGACCAGGGTAACGGGCGTGGCCCGACACGCCCGACAACCGGCGTGCCCCGGACATCGGCCCCGCACCGGGCCGGCGTGTCGGGCGACGGTCCCCCGACAGTGCCCGGTCGGAGCCGACTGGAAGGTTGCCGACGCCACCTAGCATCGACCCGGGACACCCACCGTGACGGAGAGGACCTTCGATGATCAAGCGACTGGCCGGGCTGGCCGGGGTAGGCGTGCTGCTCGCCCTCGTACTGGCCTGCGGTTTCGGCGGCGGGGACGACGATGACGACGACGATGACGACTTCGCCCGCGGTGTGGCAGTGGTGGCGGTGCGCTGAGGCAACCGCCGAGCCGCGTCCGAGGTGGGTTTGCGGCCGCTCGGCCCGGGGCACTGCGGAGTGAGCGAACCGTGCCGCGCTGGACAGACGCCGAAGTCCGAAGTGGCCGGCGGCTTCGGCACCCGAGGAGGTAACCACGATGTTCGGAACCAACCTGCTGGACCGGCGCAGCAAGCCGGAGCGGATCGCGGACCAGGCGTGGGAGCACCTGCTCTCCGCCGTCGGCTCCGCGGGAGACAGTGTCCGGGACACCGCGCGTTCGGCCCGTCGCAGCAGCGGCGATCTCGCCGAAGGGGCGGGTGACCTGGTGGGCTCCGCAGCGGAGGAGGCCCGGCGTCGGGCCTCGCGCGCCTTCGACGCGCTCGCCGGGCGTCAGCCGGCGCTGCCGTGGACGCTCCTGATCGGGGCCGCGCTGGTCGGCGCGGCGGTCGGCTGGGCCGTCGGCTCCGCTGCCCGCGCCGCCGGCAGCCGGGACGACCGCGCGGTCGACGATGTCGAGTTCGTCGACGTCGACCGCCCCAACTCCCCCGTCGGCCTGGACGACTAAGCATCCCGATACCCCGAGCGGGCCCCGCCGACCTTCTGGTCGACGGGGCCCGTTCGCATCACTCGGTGGGTGGCTGGCCGATCGGATCGGGGCCGGCCCGCCGGGGTGCCGGACCCCTCAGGCAGCCCCGGCGGACCGGTGTTCTCGGGTGGCCCGGACGACGCCGGGCCACCGGGTCAGCGACTCGTGCAGGTCACGGTGGCCGGCGGCGCGTTGCTGCCGGTCCAGGAGGCGAGGAAGCCGATAGTGGTGCTGGCGCCGGCGCCGAGCGCGCCGTTCCAGCCGCTGTCCACCACCGAGACGACCGCTCCGGTCTGGGTGTGGGTGCCGCCCCAGAGCTGACTGATCCGCTGGCCGTTGGGGAAGGTCCAGCCGAGCGTCCATCCGGCGATGGGCCGGGTGCCCGGGTTGCTGACCACCACCTCGGCCTGGAACCCGCCCGACCAGGAGCCGGTCACCCGGTAGGTCGCCGCGCACCCACCAGCCGGAGGCGGCGTGGTCGGAGGCGGTGTCGTCGGAGGCGGCGTGGTCGGGGGCGGTGTCGTCGGCGGGGGCGTGGTCGGGGGCGGTGTCGTCGGCGGGGGCGTGGTCGGAGGCGGTGTCGTCGGCGGGGGCGTGGTCGGCGGGGGCGTCGTCGGCGTGCCGCCGGTGCGGTCGGCGACCAGGATGCCGCGACCGTTGGTGCCGAGGTAGACACGTCCGTAGACACGCGGGTCGCCGGTCAACGCCTCGGTCGGGTTGCCGTACTGGTGGCGGTC
Organism: Micromonospora lupini str. Lupac 08; assembly: GCF_000297395.2. GTDB lineage: Bacteria > Actinomycetota > Actinomycetes > Mycobacteriales > Micromonosporaceae > Micromonospora > Micromonospora lupini. The sequence goes on from NZ_HF570108.1 coordinate 5,610,262, forward strand.
GTCGTTGATGCGTACCCAGGTCGTTCCGCCGTCGTCGGAGCGGTGTACGCCGGGCTGGCCGTCCACCGTGCCGTAGAGGAAGACGGCGGGGTTGGTCCGGCCGGGCGCCGCCTTGCCGAAGCCGACGTTGCCGGAGGCGCTGACGCCGCCCAGCTTGGTGAAGCTGGCGCCGGAGTCGGTCGAGCGCCACAGCCCGCCCGGCCCGGCCAGCCACAGCTCACCCGACTTGCCGGGCAGCGCCTTGAAGCGGACGTCGGTGGTGGGCAGGCCGGTCGCCGCCGTGGCGGTGAAGGTCGCGCCGCCGTTGGTGCTCAGGTAGACCCGCCCGGCGCTGAAGCCGTAGAACCGGTTGGGGTCGACCCGGTCGGACTCGATGATCGCGTTGGCCGGGATGCCTGCGGACGGGGCCCACGAGTTGCCGAAGCCGACGGCGTAGACGACGCGCTGGCCGGCGTCGCCGGGCGACCAGACGAACCGGCTGCCGTCGGCCGCGGCGGCGACCGTGCCGCCGGTGTTGACCCCGGACGGCTCGGTGCCCTGGAACCAGGTCGCGCCGCCGTCGGTGGAGAAGGCGACGTGGCTGTCGTTGGGACGGTCGGCGTCGGTGAAGCTTCCGGCGCGCACCAGCACGGCCGGCTTGCTCTCGGCGTAGTCCAGGCTGGTGGTGCTCGTGAACACCGGCTGGGTGAAGAGCATCGACGGGATGGTGTCGAGGTCGGTGTGTCGGAACCCGCCGACGTCACCGAGCGCGCTGATCAGTGGCGCGCCGCTGGGCGGGCTGACCAGGTCGAGGACGGCGGTCTCCTCCAGACCGCGGACCATCGGTCGGAGGGTGAGCTGACCGCCGGTGTCCCACTTGGTGAGGTCGGTGGTGCCGTAGATGGTGGCGCCCGTGCCGTACATCATCCGGTTGGAGTCGTGCGGGTCGATCTCGACCGACTCGTTCATCCAGCCGAGCTTGGGCGTGGACTCCGGAGGCGCCGGGTTGGTCCCGAAGGTCAGCCACGGCACCGAGCTGATGTCCATGGTGTAGCGGCGGGACCGCTCGGGGTAGCTGGTGAAGTCCCAGATCCGGGTCCAGCTCGCCCCGCCGTCCGTGCTGCGGAAGAAGATCGCGTCCGGCCACCAGGAGACCTGGGTCGCCACCATCAGCGTGTTCGGGTGCTGCCGGTCGATGGTCAGGCCGCTGTAGCCGAAGTAGTCGTCGCCGCTCGTGGAGGGCACCGGGCTGATCCGCGTCCAGGCGCCTGTCGACCGGGTGAACTTCCAGACGTCGCCCTTGCCGCCGTCGTACGGGCCGCCGGTGTCGCTGGTGGCGATGTAGAGGTGACCGCCGACCGGGTCGACCACACCCTTGTGCGCCAGGTAGCCGGTGGGCTGCCCGGGGATGCGCGTCCAGGTGACACCGCCGTCGGTGCTGCGGTAGACCGGATTCTCCTTGTCCGCCACGCCCACGTAGATCGTCTGGGTGGTGGAGCCCGCAGTGCCGGTGCTCTTGTCGAAGCTGACCCAGGTGAGGCCCTGGTTCTGCCCGTTGTAGCCGTTGGGGTCGCTGGGGTCGGCCCGGTAGTTGCCGGCGTTGGGGAAGGCGGTGACGCGGGCCCAGGTCGCCCCGAAGTCGGTGCTGCGCCACAGCCCGTTGCCGCCCTCGGCGCCGTAGTAGACGATGTTGTTCCGGTTGGGGTCGACGGCCAGCCGCTCACCCATGCCCCGGCCCGGCATGTTGCCGCCGTTCTTGAACGGCAACTCGGTGGCCTGCCAGGTGGCGCCCTTGTCGGTCGAGCGCAGGATCGCGCCGTTGTTCGGGTCCCAACCGTTTGTGTACATGCCGACCGCCGCGTACACCCGGTTGGTCTGCACCGGGTCGGTGGCGATGCTGACCACGCCGTTGTAGCCCCAGCGGTCCGCGCCGACCCAGTCGAGCAGCGGCGTCCACGACTGGCTGGACTGCTCCCAGCGGTAGGCCCCGCCGATGTCCGTCCGGGCGTAGATCAGGTTCTTCTCGGTGGGGTTGAAGACGATGCCGGGCACGAAGCCGCCGCCGCCGACCGGGACGTTGCGCCAGGTGTACGCCTCGGCGGCGGCCGGGGCCGGCGCCGAGCCCTCGGCGGTGATGGGGACCGCCACGACGGCCGTGGCGACAGCCAACGCCGACACGAGTGCGCCGGCCAGTGATCTGGGCATCTGTGGTTCCTCTCCGGGGGTGGAGACCCGGGAGACGGGATCGACCACTGTGACGTCGCGGCCCGGGGGACGAGCACGCCGACGCGGTGACGGATCGACCGAACGTGGTGCGTCGTGGCCCGGGGGACGGACGACGACGCGAGGGAGGGATCGGAGCTTGCCCTGGCTCCAACCACCCGACGCGAGGCTCCCGCGATCGAGGAAGATACTCACCTTAACCGATTCGACGCCGCTATGGAAGCGCTCCCATCATCGACGGCGGTGCCCGGTCGGCGGGCGGCCCGGCAGGTCCGGCGGGTTCGTCGCCCCCATCGGGTGAGGTCCGCTCACCCCCGTGGCCGGCACGATCGGATCCCGGCGGGCCTGCCGGCCAGTGTCGTCATCCCGGTCCGCCAGCCAGTGCACGCAGCGGAGGGAGGGCCGATGGCCATCGCGACGATCACGCGTACCGACCAGGACATCCAGTCCGCCGTACTCGACGAGTTGACCTGGGAACCCCGGGTGCAGCCGCACGAGATCGGCGTGACCGTCGCCGAGGGCGTCGTCACGTTGACCGGGCGGGTGGACAGCTACGCGAAGAAGTGGGCCGGGGAACGGGCCACGCACCGGGTCGTCGGGGTCCGGGCGGTCGCCAACGACCTGACCGTGCAGTTGTCCGGCAGCGACGAGCGCGCCGACCCGGATCTGGCCGCCGCGGCCGGCCACGCCCTGGAGTGGGACGCGTTCGTGCCCATCGAGAAGCTCCAGGTCACCGTCTCGGCCGGCTGGGTGACGCTGCACGGCGAGGTCGAGTGGGAGTACCAGCGCCGAGCCGCCGAACGTGCGATCTGCCGGCTCACCGGCGTCCGTGGGGTCAGCAACGGCATCACCGTCCGGCCCAGCGCGTCGCCGGACAGCGCGGACCTGGCCGGCCGGATCGTGGACGCGCTGGCCCGGGCCGGCGCCACCGAGGCCGAGCGGATCACCGTCCGGGTGCACGGCGACACGGCCGTGCTCGCCGGACTGGTGCACTCCATGCCCGAACGCGCCGAGGTGGAGCAGGTGGCCTGGTCCGCGCCGGGCATCCGGGAGGTCCAGAACCACATCGCTGTCGCACCGGTCCTGCGCTGAGCCGACCACCACCGGGTCCACGCCGGCCGGCAGACGCCGGGCTCGGCGGCGTCAGCGCCACCAGCAGCGCGCAACCACCCGGGACGGGTGAGCCGGCCTCACCCGTCCCCGGGGCAGGCTTGGTGCATGAGTGATCCGAACGGGCTGATCCAACCCGGGCGCCCCGCGCCCGGCTTCACCCTGCCGAGCACTCCGGACGGGCGCCAGACCGGCCCCGAGCAGTTCCGGGGTCGCCCGGTCGTGCTCGCCTTCTACCCCGCCGACTGGAGCCCCGTCTGCGGTGACCAGATGTCGCTCTACCAGGCGGCGGGACCGGTGTTCGACCAGTACCAGGCGATGGTGCTCGGCATCTCGGTGGACAGCGTCTGGTCGCACCGGGCGTTCGCGGAGAGCCAGGGCATCACCTTTCCGCTGCTGTCCGACTTCGAGCCCAAGGGCGAGGTGGCCCGCCGGTACGGCGCGTACCTGCCGCAGGGCGAGGCCGCCCGCGCGCTCGTGGTGCTCGACCAGGCCGGGACGGTGGCGTGGAGCTACCTGTCGGCCCCCGACGTCAACCCGGGCGCGGACGGGATCTTCGACGCGCTCGACAACCTCGCCCGCGATCGGAAGGTGATGGCCGGATGACCACCCCACTGCAGGTCACCGCCCGGCTCCGGGAGCCGGTGACCGCCGACGACCACGTCCGCGGACCGTCAAACGCCCCGGTGACAATCATCGAGTACGGCGACTTCCAGTGCCGGTTCTGCGGCGCCGCGTACCCGAACCTGCACGAGTTGCTGCGCCAGCGCGCCGACACGGTACGGCTGGTCTACCGCTACTTCCCGATCGCCAACGTCCACCCGTACGCGGAGCGGGCCGCGGAGACGGCGGAGGCCGCTGGGGCGCGGGGCAAGTTCTGGGAGATGCACGACTGGCTGTACGAGCACCAGGACCAGCTGGACCCCGTGCACCTGTCGCTCGGCGTCGAGCAGCTCGGGCTGCCACCGGACGAGCTGAACGGCGAGGTGGAGCGCCGGGAGTTCGCCGACCGGGTTCGCCGGGACTTCGTGGGCGGGATCCGCAGCGGGGTCAACGGCACGCCGACGCTCTTCGTCAACGACGTCCGGCACGACGGCGGGTACGACCTGCCCGACCTGCTGGCCGCCGTGGACGCGGCGGCGAACGCCTGACCGTGACGGCCGGTCCGGGCGGCCACCCGGCCGCTCAGATCAGCCGCAGCTCGCGCGCCCGCCGGACCGCCTCGCGCCGGCGGGTCGCGCCGAGCTTGCGGTAGATGTTGCGCACGTGGGTCTTCACCGTGTTCACCGACAACGACAGCTCGGCGGCGATCTCCACGTTGGACAGGATGCTCTGCAGGTACCGCAGGATGGTCAGTTCCCGCTCGGTGAGCGGCTCGTCGAGCAGGCCGCCCGGCTCGACCGGCCGGGGCGCACTCTCCTCGACGCCTCGGACCAGGTCGCTGACCAGCGAGAAGTGCGCGGTGCCCGCGTCCAGGTGGGCAGCCAGAAGATCCCGCACCGACGGTTGCGCCCGGGTGAACGCCCGGCGGCAGCCCTGCGGACCGGCCAGGTCCAGCACCTGCTCCAGGACACGGCCGGCCCGGCGTTCGTCCCCGGCCGCCTCGGCGAGCACCGCCTCCAGCAGGCCGGCGTCCAGGCGTACCGCAAGGGGCCAGGCGGCGGCCGACGGCGGCTGCCAGTCCGGCAGCGCCCGCCCGGCGGCGGCCGGGTCGCCGGCCCGCAGCTCCACGCGGGCCAGGGCCACGTCGAGCGCCGGGGTGGGCGCGTCGCCTGTGACACCGGCCAGCAGGCCCCGGGCGCCGTCCAGGTCACCCCGCTCGGCGCGGGTCTCGACCTCGGCCGCCCGGAGCAGGCTGGACAGTTCGGCGGCGGCCGGCTCGTCGGGCAGGGCCTCCCGGGCGCGGGCGAGCAGCCGCTGGGCGGCCGCCAGGTCGCCGGCGTCCCGGTCCAGCCCCGCACGACACAGCGCGAAGACCGCGGCCGCCACCGGCTCTCCGCTCGGCCCCGCGCCGGCGGAGGAACCGGCCGCCGCGGGGGCGCCCGTTCCCATCGCGCCGGCCGGGCCGACCGCGCCGGTTGCCGGGGCGGCGAGCGCGAGGTTCGCGGCGGCCTCCTCGGGCTGGTCACGGTGCAGGGCCACCACCGCCAACGCCAGGTACGCGTAGCCGCAGTCGAGCCGGCAGGACCAGCCCCGACAGAGCGGCATGCCCAGCGCGTCGCGTGCCGCCACCTCGGCCGCGCGCAGGTCTCCCCGCACGGCGAGCAGGAGCGCGGAGCGGCTGGCGCCGACCAGCTCGGTGCGCGGCCGACCAGCCTCGCGTGCGGCCGCGCGGGCCCGGACGAACCGCGTGTCGGGCAGCGCGCCGGCGGACAGCTCGACGAGACCCAGCGCGGTGCCCGTGAAGGCCCGCAGGTCGGCGTCGTCGGCGTCGGACGGCCGCTCGCGCCCCCGGACCTCCTGGCCGTCCGGCCGGCCGGAGGCATGGCGCTCCGGCGCCCCGGCAGATGAGCCGGCGGCGCGGCGCGCCCCGACCGGTGAGCCGTCGGTAGGGCGCGTGCGCAGCAGCCGGGCGGCGGCGGCACGCGCCTGCGGCAGGTCACCGGCGAGCCGGGCCACTGTCAGCTCCAGCGCGGTGGCCAACCGCAGGAACCGGTCCCGCCGCGGCACGGGCAGCGCGTCGGCGTGGCCGGCGGCCGTGCGCAGGTGGCCGGCGGCGGCGGGAAGGTCACCGGCGTACGCGCGCTCGGCGGCACAGGCCAGGGCCACCTCCGGGTCGGCGTGCAGCACCTCCGGCGGCGGGGACGGCGGGGACGACGGCGGCGGCACGCCGGCCGGGTCGCTGTCGTAGCGGGTCAACTCCGGCCAGTGCGCGACGAACAGGTCGCCGGCCAGGTCCCACCGGCCGGCGGCGAGGGCGTGCCGCAGCCCGTCGACCGGGCGGCCGTCGCCGGCGTACCAGTCGGCCGCCCGCACGTGCAGCTCCCGCACCTCGTCGGCGGGCAGCCGGGCCAGCTCGGCGCGGAGCAGGTCGGCGAGCAGCGGGTCGCAGCGGTACCAGGGCGGGCGGGTGCCCTCCGGGTGCAGCAGGCCGCCGACCCCGGCCAGGTCGGCAAGCGCCTGCCCGGCGTCCGCGCGGCCGGTCAACGCCTCGGCCAGGTCGGCGCAGACGGTCTCGGCGAGGGCCGTACGGCGCAGCAGGTCCCGGTCGGCGGGGTCGATGGCGGCCAGCACCTCCTCGTGCAGGTAGCCGGCCATCTCCGGTTGGTCGCCGCCGAACTGCCCCACCCAGCGCTCGGGGTCGGGCTGCCCGCGCAACGCCAGCGCGGCGATCCGCAGCGGCGCCGGCCAGCCCCCCGTGCGCTCGCGCAGCCGGCGCACCGCCGCCGCCGGCAGTGGCGCGCCGTGGGCGGTCAGCAGGTCGGCGACCTCGTCGTCGGTGAACGCCAGCTCGTCCGGGCCGATCTCGGTGAGCTCGCCGGCCAGGCGCAGCCGGTGCAGGGCAAGCGGCAGCCCGGCCCGCGCCCCGACCACCAGGTGCAGCCGCTGCTCGGAGTGCCGCAGCAGGAACTCCAGCCCGGTCAGCGCCGCCGGGTCGGTGATCCGGTGCAGGTCGTCCAGGACCAGCAGCACGGGCTGCTCCGCGGCGGCGAGCCCGGCCGCCAACAGTTCCAGCTGGTCGGGGCGGGGCGGACCGGTGGGCAGCGGCGTCACCCGGTCGTCGTCGGCCGCCCCGGTCGCGGTGCGCAGCGCCGCCGCCAGGTACGCCCAGAGCCGGTCACCGTCGTCGCCGGCCTCCACCGACACCCAGGCCGGCGAGGACGCGGACCCGGGCTCGGTCAGCCGGACCCAGGAGGCGAGCAGGGTGGTCTTGCCCCAGCGACGGGCGCGGCGACGACTGTGACCGGCCCGGCGCGCCCTCGTCGAGGCGGCGCAGCAGGCGGGGCCTGGCCACCACCGGCTCGGGCGGCACGGTGGGGGTCAGCCGGGACGCCAGCAGCGGCCGCTGCTCCTCCCGGCGTTCCGGTGCCGTGCCGACCCGCGCATGATCCTGCTGTTCCGGCACCCGGCCCCACCCCCACCGACGCGTTCCACCCCCGGTCGGCGAGCGGTTACCCGGCGGGGACCTGTTCACCCCTTCCGGGCGAGCCCGCTTCACCCGGGGGCGACCGAGGATCGGGGGACGTGGACCGGGAGGACGGATGGGACCGATCAGGCGGTTGGCGCGGGCGCGATCCGCCCTCGGCGGCGGTGCGCGGGCCGGGGCGGCGCGGCTGGTGCGCGTACCCCGGCGCAGCGGCCGGCCCGGCGCGGACCGCGACCGGAGCGCGGCGGCCGGGTGGGAGGTCGTGACGGTGGACCGTCCTCCGGAGCAGGTCCTTCCCGACGGCCGGTGGCCCGAGCCGTTGGACCAGCTGGACGGCGTGGTCGAGGTGCGGGTGCGGCCGGCCCCGGGCGACCGGGGCACCGAGCTGGCGGCCCGCCCGCTGGACGGCGCCGCCGCGCCGGCCGGCCTGGCCGCGCATCTGGTCGGCGACGACCCGGGGCTGCTGGTCCGCCGGACGCTGCGCCAGGTCAAGCAGCGCGTGGAGGCCGGTGAGGTGCTGCGCGCGGACCGCTCGGCGCTGGACCGCCGGACGGCCCGCGGGTGAGGGCGCTGTGCTGGGTGGCCGCCGACGAACTGGCGGTACGCGAGGTGCCCGACCCGGAGCTGCGCAACGAGCGCGACGTCATCGTCCGCGTCCGCCGCAGCGCCACCAGCGGCGGCGACCTGCCGCTGCTGGCCGGTCGGGACCCGCTGCTGCGCGCCGGTGACGTGTTGGGGGCGGAGTTCCTGGGCGAGGTGGTCGAGGCCGGTCCGGCGGTCCGGCGACACCGGATCGGCGACCGGGTGGTGGTCGGCGCGAGTGTGGCGTGCGGCGGCTGCTGGTACTGCCGACGGGGACGGCACTCCTGCTGCGACAACGGCGCCCCCGACGTGGCGAGCGTCGATCCGGACCGCTGGCGTTCGGACGCCGGCTCGTTCGGTCGGCCCCGGGCGGCGGGTGGCTTCGCGGGCGGGCACGCCGAGTACGTGCGGGTGCCGTACGCCGACGTGGGCGCGTTCCGGGTGCCGGACGCGGTCGACGACGACCGGGCGCTGTTCGCCGCCGACGCGGCGCCGACCGGCTGGCTGGCGGCAGAGCTGGGCGAGGTGCGACCCGGCGACGTGGTGGCGGTCTGGGGCGCCGGGGCGGTGGGTCAGTTGACCGCTGGTGCCGCGACGCTGCGCGGCGCCGCCCGGGTGCTCGTCGTCGACAGGTACGCCGACCGGCTGCGGATGGCCGAGCGGCATGCCGGGGCGGAGCCGCTGGACTACCGCCGCACCGACGTCGCGGCGGAGCTGCGGGAGCGCAGCGGTGGACGCGGCCCGGACGTGTGCGTGGTCGCGGTGGGCGTACCGGCGACGCGGTCGGTGGCCGAGCGGCTGGCCGGCCGGGACGTCGACCGCCCGGACGCGGTGCGCGAGGCGGTGCACGCCTGCCGCAAGGACGGCGTGGTGGTGGTGGTCGGCGGGGCGGAAGGGAACGTGGACACGTTTCCGCTGGGTGCGGTGACCGACAAGCGGCTCGCGGTGCGGGGGTCGCGCCGGCCGGACCTGCGGGACGTGCCGATGCTGCTGCACCGGATGGCCCGCGACGAGCTCCGTACCGAGCACCTGGCCACCCACCGGCTCCCGCTGGAGGACGGCCCCCGCGGGTACGCGCTGTTCCGCGACCGCGCCGACGGCTGCGTCCGGGCCGTGTTCACGCCGTGACAGGAGTTCCCGATCGGCGCTGGGCGATGGCGGGTGGCAGACTCGGGGAATGGCTGGGGAGCGGACGTACGACGTGGTGCTGTTCGGGGCGACCGGCTTCACCGGCGGGCTGACGGCCGAATATTTGGCCCGGCACGCGCCGCCCGGGTTGCGGTGGGCGCTGGCCGGGCGCAACGCGGATCGCCTCGCCGCCGTGCGTGATCGGCTCGCCGCGATCGACCCCACGCTCACCGACCTGCCGCTGCTCACCGCCGACGTGACCGACGCCGGGTCGCTGCGCGCCGTGGCCCAGAGCGCCCGGGTGGTCGCCAGCACCGTCGGCCCGTACGTCCACCACGGGGAGCCCCTGGTCGCGGCCTGCGCCCGAGCCGGCACCGACTACCTGGACATCACCGGGGAGTCGGAGTTCGTCGACCTGATGTACGTCCGCCACCACGCCGAGGCGACCGCCACCGGCGCCCGGCTGGTGCACGCCTGCGGATTCGACTCGATCCCCCACGACCTGGGCGTCTGGTTCACGGTGAAGCAGCTGCCCGCCGACGTCCCGATCACCGTCGACGGCTACGTCCGCGCCGGTGGCCGGTTCTCCGCCGGGACGTACCATTCCGCGCTCACCGCGTTCGCCCGGACCGGGGAGGCCAGCCGGGCCGCCCGGGCCCGCCGGGCGGTCGAGCCGCGCCCCACCGACCGCCGGGTCCGGGCGGTGCCCGGCAAGCTGGCCCGCTCGACGGAGCTGGGCATCTGGACCGTGCCGCTGCCGACAATCGACCCGCAGGTGATCCGCCGATCGGCGGCGGCCCGCCCGGAGTACGGCCCGGACTTCCGCTACCGGCACTTCGCCGCCGTGAAGCGGCTGCCGACCGTGCTGGTCAGCGCGGTGGGGCTCGGCGCGCTCGTCGGCCTGGTGAAGGTGCCGCCCACCCGGCGGTGGCTGCTCGGGCGGCTCGCCTCCGGGCAGGGCCCGACCCCGCAGCAGCGGGCGTCGTCCTGGTTCCGGGTCCGGTTCGTCGGCGCCGGCGGCGGGCGGCGCGTGGTCACCGAGGTCGCGGGCGGCGACCCGGGCTACGACGAGACGGCGAAGATGCTCGCCGAGTCGGCGCTGTGCCTGGCGCTCGACGACCTGCCGCCGACCGCCGGCCAGCTCAGCCCGGTCGCCGCGATGGGTGACGCGCTGCTGGAGCGGCTGGTCCGGGCCGGGCTCACCTTCCGGGTGCTGAAGCAGGACGAGAGCGCCCCGACGCCGGACGCGACGACGCGGGACGCGGAGCCGGCGGCTTGACCCTCGACCAGGTCGAGGGGGCAGGATGCCCGACGTGGTGAGCGACCTGCACAGCATCGGCGAGTTGGCCCGGGCCAGCGGCCTGACCGTCAGCGCCCTGCGCTTCTACGACTCGGCGGGGGTGCTGGCGCCGGCCCTCGTCGACCCGGTGACCGGGTACCGCTGGTACACCGACGAGCAGATCGGCCCGGCCCGGCTGGTCGCGGGGCTGCGCCGGGTCGGCATGCCGGTGCCCGAGATCGCCGCCGCCGTCCGCGCCGAGCCGGCCGAGGTGCACCGCCTGCTCGACGCGCACCTGCGCCGGCTGGTCGACGGGCTGGCCGACGCCCGCCGCGAGATCGTCCGGCTCCGGGCCCTTGTCGACCCGGCGCCTCCGACGGTGACCACGCTGCACCTCTCCCCCGCCGAGCTGGCCGCCGCGCTCGACGCGGTGCGCTTCGCCGTCGGCGTCGACCCGGAGCTGCCGGCGCTGTCCGGGGTGCTCCTCGACGTCGAGCCGGACGGTGTCCGGCTGGTCGCCACCGACCGGCACCGGCTCGCGCTGGCCCGGGCCGGCGCGGCCGTCGACGGGCCGCCCGCGCGGGTGCTCGTGCCGGTGGACCTCGTCGACCGGCTGCGCCTGCTGCTCGACACCGCCGACGCCCGGCCGGTACGGCTCACCGTGGCCGGCGTCGACCTGGGGGCGGAGGTGGCCGGTCGGACGTTGACGGGCACCGCCCTGCCGTACGACTTCCCCGACTACCGTCGGCTGCTGCGCGAGGCGGTCGGCGAGCGTCCGGCCGCGCACCGCATCCCGGTGGACGTGGTGGCGCTGCGGGCGGCGCTGCGCGACCCGGCGGCCCCCACGCTGGCCCGCGAGTACGCCGGCACGCCGCTGGCGGTCTCCGTCCTCGGTCTCGACGACTCCGGGTCCTTGCGCCTGCTGCACCCCACCGAGCTGTCCACCGCCGACCCGGCCGCCGACCCGGCCGCCGAGCCGGGAGGCGGGCTGCGGTTCGGGGTGAACGGCGAGTACCTGCTCGACGCGCTGGACGCCGCCGGTGGCCCGCAACTGGTGCTGGAGGTGGACGGGCCCATCGCCCCGCTGGCCGTGCGCCGCCCGAACGACGAGGACACCTTCTCGGTGCTGATGCCGATCCGGCTGTAGAAACCGGTCGCGCTCCCCGTCCCGGGGTGGAAACGTGCGCGACGGTAACATCTGATGGTTCACCAGTGAACCCCGGACGGAGGCGTACGGAGCAGCATGCTCGACATGGAGTTGATCCGGAAGGATCGCGAGGCGGTGGCGACCGCGCTGGCGAAGCGTCTGGATCCCGCCGAGGTCGATCGGGCCCTGGACGAGATCCAGCGACTCGACCAGGAACGACGCGCCCTGATCACGGAGATCGACGCCGACCGGCAGCGCCGCAAGGCCGAGGCCCGCGCGTACGCGCAGGCCAAGCGCGCCGGCACCGAGCCGCAGGTCAGCGCCCCCGAGGCGGAGCGTAAGCAGCTCGCCGAGCTGGAGTCCCAGTTGGACGAGGTGCAGGCCCGGCTGCGCGACGCGATGAGCGAGCTGCCGAACCTGCCCAGCGACGACGTCCTGCCCGGCGGCAAGGAGGCCAACCGGGTCGTCAAGACCTTCGGCGAGCCGCCGGCGATCGAGAAGGTCCGCGACCACGTCGAGCTGTCCCGCGCGCTGGGTCTGGTCGACTACGAGCGGGGCGTCAAACTCGGCGGCTCCGGCTTCTGGATCTACACGGGCATCGGCGCGCGGCTGGAGTGGGCGCTGCTCAACTACTTCGTCGACCAGCACATCAAGGCCGGGTACGAGTTCCTGCTCCCGCCGCACCTGCTGCTCGACTCGGCCGGTTTCGCCGCCGGCCAGTTCCCCAAGTTCTACGACGACGTCTACCACCTGGACGCCGACTCCGCGCCGCGCGGGCAGTTCCTGCTGCCCACGTCGGAGACGGCGATCCTGGGCGCGTACCAGGACGAGATCCTGGAGACCACGAAGCTGCCGCTGAAGGCATTCGCGTACACGCCCTGCTATCGGCGGGAGTCGGCCGGGTCGCACTCGGACGAGCGCGGCACGGTGCGCGGGCACCAGTTCAACAAGGTGGAGATCTTCCAGTTCACCCTGCCCGAGCAGGCGGACGCGGCACTGGAGGAGATGCTCGCCCACGCCGAGAGCCTGGTCGAGGGGCTGGGCCTGCACTACCAGCGGACGCTGCTGTCGGCCGGTGACGCGAGCGCCTCGATGAAGAAGACCCTCGACATCGAGGTGTGGATGCCGAGCACCGGCAAGTACAAGGAGGTGTCGTCGGTCTCCTGGGCCGGCGACTACCAGGCCCGCCGGGCGGCCATCCGCTACCGCGAGCCGGGTGCCAAGCAGACCCGCTTCGTGCACACGCTCAACGGCTCGGCGCTGGCCACCAGCCGGCTCTTCCCGGCCATCCTGGAGCAGTACCAGCAGGCCGACGGCTCGGTCCTGATCCCGAAGGTCCTCCAGGACCGCCTGGGCACCGACCGTCTGACCCCCCGCTAGCCGGTCCGTTCGACGGGGGCCGGGTGCGCCCCGCGCCCCCGTCGACGCATCCAGGCGCCCAGTGCGGCGAGCAGGACGAGAGCGGCCAGGAGTGCTGCCGGGCCCAGGGTGTCGACGGTGTCGGCCAGGGTGTGCTGGACCTGTGCCGCCGCCCTGATCACCGGGTCGCGCAGGGCGTCGCGCCGGCCGGCGGCCAGCCGCAGCTCGTACCAGCCGTACCAGGCGACGTACCCGCCCGCGAGCAGCAGCACCAGGCCACTGAGCCGGGGCACCAACGCCCCGGCGACGCGCAGCCGGGCCACCAGCCCGTCGCGCAGCAGCGCCACGCCGAGCGCGGCGACCGCGACCACCAGACCCATTCCGAGGGCGTACGCGCCGAACAGGGCCAGTCCGCGGCCGGTCGAGCCGGCCTGGAGGCTTGTCACCACGATGGCGAGAAACGGTGCGATGGCGCAGCCGAGTGAGGCGAGCGCGTACGCCGCGCCGAACAGCGCCATCGACGGCCAGGACCTGGTCAGCCGGGGCGCGCGCGCCGACCAGCCGGGGGCGGGCAGCCGTCGTCCGGCGAGCAGCCAGCAGCCGGCCACCAGCAGCAGCAGTCCGAGCGCCACGGTCAGCCACGGCAGCCGGGGGCGCAGCCAGCCGGCCAGCGGCGCGAGCGCCAGGCCGAACGCGCCGAAGACCACCACGTACCCCAGGGTGAGCCCGGCCGCCGCGGTGAGCGCGCGGCCGACGGCGCCGCGGGCGTCCGACGCTCCGGCCACCAACAGCGAGAGGTACGCGGGCAGCAACGCGAAGCCGCACGGGTTGACCGCGCCGAGCATGCCGGCGGTCAGCGCGAGCAGCAGGGGGGCGGTCACGCCCCGGCCAGGGCGGCGACGCGGGCGCTGAGCGACTCACCGTCCAGGAAACCCTGGTGGACGATCTTGCCGTCCCGGTCGATGATGACGAAGATGCTCTGCTCGGTCACCGTGAAGCGCTTCCAGAGCGTGCCCTTGCGGTCGTCGATCTGCGGCATGTCGCCGAGGTCGAACTCGCTGACGAAGTTCTTCATGTCCCGCTGCTCGCCGAGCCCGGCGACGCCGACGATCGGCACGGTGTCCCGGTAGCGGGGCGCGATCTCGGCGACCGTCCACGCCTGGCTGGCGCAGGTGGCGCACCACGGCGCCCAGAACCAGAGCACCACCGGCCGGCCGGCCAGTCGCGTCGCGTCGAACGCGCTGCCGGTGAGAGTGGTCCCGGTGAAGCGCAGGGTGTCCGGGATCGGGGCCGGCGTGGCCGACGGCGAGCCGGTCGCGGAGGCCGCCGGGCCGCCGGGGAGCTGCCGGGCCGGCGCGGTCCCGGCGGCGGCGGCGTCGGGCGGCACCGTGCCGGTGCAGGACGCCGTGGCGAGCAGGGCGGCGACGAGCGCCCCCACGATGGCGGCACGGGGCGCGTACGCCGCCGTTGTCCGCCCGATCGGCTTGCGCATCCGCAGCTCCGTTCGACAGGTGTGGTGGTCGGTGCCTTTCCCTACTCGGCCTTGGCGAGGCGCAGGGCGAGTTCCGGGCAGACCTTGACGGCCTTCAGGGCGCCCTCGCGCAGCCAGGTCGGCACGGGCGTGGCCGGGAACGCCGGGTAGCCGTTGCCGTCGAGCCGGATGAAGTCCGGCACCACGTGCGCGCAGAGGCCGTGCCCGTCGCAGCGGGACCAGTCCAGGGTGAGCTTCTGCGGGTTGGGGTCGGGCGCGCCGGGCAGCCCCATGACGCCCTTGACCCGCCTGCCGCAGCCGTCGCCGGTGCTGTGCAGCCGCAGGTCGTCGGCGAAGACCTCGATCGCGGAGAGGGCGAACCGGGCGGTGCCGTCCGGGTGGCTGCACGCGCCCCGGCCCTTGACCTCGCCGGCGGCGGCCCGCACCACGTCGGCCGGTTGGCTGCCGGCCACGGCCAGGTCGACCGCGCGGGCCAGGTCCGGCAGGCCCATCTTGCACGGGCCGCACTGGCCGGCGGACTCCCCGGCCAGGTAGCGCACCACCTGGGCGGCCTCACCGAGCGGGCAGGTGTCGACGCCGATCGGGATGATGATGCCCGCGCCGAGGGTGCCGCCGACCGCGGCGAGACCCTTGCGGGAGACCTCGGCCTTCTCCGCCGCCTCCGGGGTGATCCACTTGCCGTGGTAGCCGCCCATCAGGATGCCCTGGACGTCCGGGACCTCGCACAGGTCGAGAACGTCGCGCAACGGCATGCCGGCCGTGCACTCCACCACCGCCGGCCGGCCCGCCGCGCCGGTCACGGTGAGCAGCACGGTGCCCGGCTCGTCGTCGGTGCCGAGCGCCGCGTACTCGTACGGGCCGAGCCGCGCGCCGACGGCGAGCTGGGCGTACGTCTCCGCGTTGGACAGCAGGGTCGGCAGGCCGCTGACGCCGGAGTCGCTGGAGCGCTTCTTGGTGCCCGGAGGGATGTGCGGCAGACCGTTGATGCCGTTGACAAGCGCCCCGCCCTCGCCGGAGATGAACCGGTGCGGCACGGTGACGATTGTGGTCGGCACCGGCATCCGGCGCTCCGCGAGGGCCTCCATCAGGGAGTCCCGTCCGACACCGTCGTCGGCCACGCCGATCACGATCTCCTCGGCGTCCAGCGCGTACGCGGTGAGCGCCGCGCCGTCGAGGATCAGGTGCGGGGCGCGGGTGAGCAGCACCTTGTCCTTCCAACTGGCCGGCTCGCCCTCGGAGGCGTTGACGACCACCACCGCGGCGAGGTCCTGCCGCTCGCAGGACTCCAGCACCGCGCGCAGCTTGCGGGCGAACGGGAAGCCCGCCCCGCCCTTGCCCTTGAGCTGCATGCCCTCGACGAGTCGGAGCAACTGCGCCGGCTCCATCGGGCCGATCGGCCCGTGCACCTCCTCGTGCGCGAGCAGGTCGAGCCGGCCGTACTCGGCGAAGCCGGCGGTGAGCCGGGGCTCGCCCACACAGGCGACAGGTGGTACGACGGTCCGCATCACTTCGCCTCACCCCGCAGCCCGGCCCAGTACGCCCCGTCCACGGCGTCCGCGCTGGCCTTGCGGCGCTTGGCGGACCGGCCCTCGCCGGCGGCCCGCCGGGCTCGCCGCGACGCCAGGTCGACGAGGGTCGGGGTGTCGTCGACGGGCGGCGGCACCTCCTCGGGGACGTACCGCGCCGGCGGGCGCCACGTAGTCCGGCTCCTCCGGCAGGTCGTCCTCGGGCACTGTGCCGGCCGCTGCCGCTGCGCGGCGCCGCCGAGATCGGACCGGCCGAGATGGGGCTCGCCGAGATCGGACCGGCCGAGATCGGCTCGGCGGAGACCGGGCCGGCGGAGATCGGCTCGGCGGCCTGCCAGCGGCGCGGGCTGTCCCACGGCTCCTCGGGCTCCTCGACGACCCGTCGGGGCGGCGCCGAGTACCGGGTGCCCTCGTCCTCGGAGCGGGACCGGCGGCTGCTCCGCTCGGCGGCCGGCTCCTCGGCGCGACGCCGCCGGGTCGGGGCGGTCTCCTCGTCCCGGTCGCGGGTGCGCGACGCGCGCCGCCGGGTCACCGGCTCCAGCTCCTCCTCGACGCTGCGCCGGGTGCCCGTCTCCTCCACGCTGCGCCGGCTCGACCGGCGGGTGGTGGTCTCCGCCTCGTCGCGCCGTCGTCGGCTGGGCCGGGCCGGCTCGGCGAGCGAGCCGGGCTCGGGCACCACCGGAACGGTGAACCGCTCGGGGTCGCGCCGTCGCGCGCCGGCCGGCGCCGTCCAGGTGGCGGTGGTGGCCTCCGCCCAGGCCGGGCGCTTGTCCTCGCTGGTGTCGCGGCGGCGGCTCAGGCCGGCCAGCAGCGACCGGCCGCGGCCCTCCTCGGTGGCCCGCCCGGCCAGCACCGCGTTGCGCACGGCGGCCTGGTGCTGCTCCCGACTGCGCCGGCCGATGGTGACCGAGAGCCGGACCAGCAGCGCCAGCACGACGAACAGGATGCAGGCCAGGTAGCTGAGCACCACCCAGGACTTCGCGGCCCGACCGGCGTTGAGGCCGTGCAGCACCGCGAACGGCCACGCGAGGTACGCGGTGGAGTGCAGTGACCGCCACAGCCACTTCGGTCCGACACCGGCGAAGCGGGCCCGGATGATGCCGGTCCAGATCACGCTGACCATGAGCAGGGCCGCCACCGTGCCGAGGCCGACGTAGAGCCCCCGGCCGCCGATGAACGGCACCAGCGAGTCGGTCACGGCCGCCCGACCGGTGGCGATCTTGGTGAGGACGTGGAAGAGCAACCCCGCCACGCCCAGGACGCCTGTGGCGCGGTGCGCCGACTGCATCAGCACCCGGTGGGAGATGCTCAGCACCAGACGGTCGGTGGCGAGCAGGCCCAGCATCACGGTGAGACTCAACGACACCAGGGCGATCACCCCGGCGAAGAACTCGGTGAAGAAGAAGCCGTACGCGTACGCCGTCTGGCCGGCGCCGGTCAGCATGATCGCCGCCCAGAGCGCGGCGAGGACGGACGCGATCAGCAACGTCGTCGCCGAGCGCGACCGGGTCCGCACCCCCCGACTGCTGGTGCTGGTCCGGACCTCGGTGGCCTTCTCGTTCTGCTTTGCCCGGGCCATCTGCTCCTCGATCGTCTCGCGGCGGCGTACCACCGGCCGACCCCTGCTCCCCCATCCAGTACGGACCGGCGGGGCGAGCGGATCACCCGGGGACGGAAATTTCTGGGCCGGATCGAACCGACCGGCGCCGGGGCGCGTGCAACGGCCACCGTGGACAGTGATCACCGTCCATGCATTGACAGTCGTTGCAACACGCTTGTAACCTTTCGGCAAATTTCAGCATGGGTTGCAAGATTCGAGCAGCCGATACGCTCCCCCGCCGCACCGCCACCCCCACCCCCACTCCCGTCAGGAGTCCCGATGCACCGACGTCGACGCGGCTCGGCGATCCTCGCCCTCGGCCTGGTCGCCAGCCTGCTCGTCCCCCTCACCGCGACGGCGCCCCCGGCCGCCGCCAGCCCGTCCGGCGCCAAGAAGGTCATCGTCCAGCTCTTCGAGTGGAACTGGCCCTCGGTGGCCAGCGAGTGCCAGAGCACGCTCGGCCCGAAGGGGTACGGCTACGTCCAGGTCTCGCCCCCGCAGGAGCACGTACGGGGCAACCAGTGGTGGCTGGCGTACCAGCCGGTCAGCTACCGGATCGAGTCCCGCAAGGGCACCCGGGCCCAGTTCCAGTCGATGGTGAACACCTGCCACGCCGCAGGCGTCAAGGTGCTCGTCGACGCCGTCATCAACCACATGTCCGGTCAGGACAACGGCGGCACCGGCTGGGCCGGCTCGTCGTACGCGCACTACGACTACCCGGGCATCTACCAGACCCAGGACTTCCACCACTGCGGGCGCAACGGCGGCGACGACATCGCCAACTACAACGACAGGTACGAGGTGCAGAACTGTGAACTGGTCAACCTGTCGGACCTGAGGACCGAGTCGGACTACGTCCGCACGAAGACCGCGTCGTACCTCAACGACCTGCTCTCCCTCGGCGTGGACGGCTTCCGGCTGGACGCCAGCAAGCACATGCCGGCCGCCGACATCGCCGCGATCCGGGGCAAGCTGTCCCGCTCGGCGTACCTCGTCCAGGAGGTCATCTACGGCGCCGGCGAGCCGGTCCAGCCGACCGAGTACACCGGCAACGGTGACGTGCACGAGTTCCGCTACGGCAAGGACCTGGCCCGGGTGTTCCGCTCGGAGAAGTTGGCGTACCTGCGCAACTTCGGCGAGGGCTGGGGTCACCTGCCCACCGGGTCGGCCGCGGTGTTCGTGGACAACCACGACACCCAGCGCGACAACAGCGGCGTGCTGACCTACCGCGACCGGGGCATCTACGCCCTGGCGAACGCCTTCATGCTGGCCTGGCCGTACGGCTCGCCGACGGTCATGTCCAGCTACACCTTCAGCGACCGCGACGCCGGCCCGCCCTCGGACGGCGCGAACAAGACGCTCAACACCACCTGCTACTCCGGCTGGGAGTGCGAGCACCGCTGGCCGGTGATCGCCAACATGGTCGGCTTCCGCAACGCCACCGAGGGCGCCGCCATGGCCAACTGGTACGACAACGGCAACAACCACGTCGCGTTCAGCCGCAGCGGCAAGGGCTTCGTCACGCTCAACGACGAGGACTCCGCAGTGAACGGTCGTTCGTACTACACCGGGCTGCCCGCCGGCCGGTACTGCGACGTCATCCACGGCACGTACGCGGGCGGCACGTGCAGCGGACCGGTGATCACCGTGGACGGTAACGGCTGGTTCGCCGCCAACGTGCCGGCTCACGACGCGGTGGCCATCCACGTCGGCGCGCGGGTCTGACCGACCCCGGGGCCTCCGTCCGGCGGGTATCGCCGAACCGGGGGCCCCGGACCGGCCACCGCCATAAAGTGGTTTGGTGCCGTTTGACCGAATGTCCCCGTACCGCCGCCGCGCCGGCTGGCTCGCGGCCGGCATCGCCGTACCCGTGCTGCTGATCGCCGCGCTGCTCGTCGGCCAGGCTCTCACCCCACGCTCGACGGCCCCCGACGACCGACGCGTGGTGGCAGCCGACCCGACGCCGAACAGCATCGAGCAGAGCCCGGAGGAGTCCGTCCCACCGGCCGCGCCCGCCCCGGCCGGGCTGCCGGTGCTCGACTACGACCCCGCTCCCAAGGGGTTCCCCGCCGACCCGAACACGATGGACATCGCACCGCTGACCGAGGGCGTGCACCCGACCCGGCGGATCGCCGCGTACGACGCGCCCGGCGGACGGCCGCTGGCCTTCCTCGAACCGACGCTCGCCGGTGTCGAGCTGACCGTGCCGATCGCGCAGCGGCGGGTCGGCTGGACGGCAGTCCTGCTGCCCTCGGCCAACAGGCGTCTCGCCTGGCTCGCGCCCGGCGGGTTCGACACCGTGGCGCTGCGCGACCAGATCGTGGTGGAGCGCAAGGTGCACCGACTCACCTGGTACCGGGCCGGCAAGGCGGTGCGCTCCTGGGAGACGAGCCTCGGCCAGTCCGGGCAGGAGACGCCGCTGGGACGGACCTTTGTGCTGGGCCGCACCCCACCACCCGAGGAGGTCTACGGCGGCGTGGACATCTACGCCCTCGGCGCGGTGCCCGACGACCCGGAGGCGGTGCCCACCGGGCTGCGCGGCGCGCACATCGGCCTGCACACCTGGTACAACGACGACGACCTGGGCGAGAACACCACGAACGGCTGCATCCGGGTCACCCGCAGCGGCCAGCGGGAACTGCTCGCCGAGGTCCGGCCCGGCAGCAGCCTGGTGGTGGTCGACAAGCTCCCCACCCCGCCGCCGACCGCCTGAGCGCCGCTCAGTCGCCGAGCAGCCAGCCGTTCTGCTCGGCGATGCGCACGGCCGCCGCCCGGTTGCGGGCGCCGGTCTTGCCGATCGCCGCCGAGAGGTGGTTACGCACCGTCCCCTCGGACAGGTGCAGCGCCTTCGCCAGCTCGGCGACCGCGCCGCCGGCCCGGGCCGCCCGCAACACCTCGGTCTCCCGCTCGGTCAGCGGGCTCGCCCCGGTGGCCAGGGTCTCCGCGGCCAGCGTCGGGTCGACCACCCGCAGGCCGGCGTGCACCCGGCGAACCGCGTCGGCGAGCTGCCGGGCCGGGGTGTCCTTGACCACGAAACCGTTCGCGCCGGCCTCCATGGCGCGGCGCAGGTAGCCGGGCCGACCGAAGGTGGTCACCACCAGCACCCGGCAGGCCGGCAGCGCGGCCCGCAGCGCGGCGGTGGCGGCGATCCCGTCCAGGCCGGGCATCTCCACGTCCAGCAGGGCCACGTCGGGCGCCGTGCGGCGGGCCTCGGCCACCACCTCGTCGCCGCGGCCGACCTCGGCCACCACGGTCAGGTCCGGCTCCAACGAGAGCAGCGCGGCGAGCGCGCCCCGCACCAGCGCCTGGTCGTCGGCGAGCAGGAGCCGGATCGGCGTATCCGCCGTGCTCACCGGGCCCCCACCGGGGCGTGCACCCGCAGCAGGAAACCGGTGCCGTCGTCCCGCCGTCGACCCACGGTCACCACGGCGTCCAGCCGGCGGGCCCGTTCCCGCAGACCGACCAGCCCGTACCCGGCGGCGTCGGCGTCCGGCGTGGACGGCCCCCGGCCGTCGTCGCTCACCTCGACCTCGTCCGGGCGCACCCGGATCGTGCAGCACCGCGCCCCGCTGTGCCGGACCACGTTCGTCACCCCTTCGCGTACCGTCCAGCCGAACAACCGGTCCCACTCCCTGGGCAGCTCCGGCACCTCGGCCGGCAGCTCCGCCGCGATGCCCGCCGCGGCGAGGGCGGACCGCGCGCCGGCCAGCTCCCCGGCGAGCGTGACCTCCCGGTACGCCCCGACGGTCTGCCGCACGTCGGCCAGCGCTGCCCGCGCCAACCTCTCCACCTCGGCGATCTCGGCGGCCGCCCGGACGGTGTCGACCTCGATCAGCCGCCCGGCCAGCTCGGCCTTGATCGCCACCACGGTCAGCGAGTGCCCGAGGATGTCGTGCAGGTCGCGGGCGGCGCGGGCCCGCTCCTCGGCGACCGCGAGCCGGCCGATCTCCTGCTGCGCGGCCCGGAGTTCGCTGTTGCGCTGGGCCAGCCGGGAGACACCGAACATGGCGAACGAGGCGAGCAGCACCGCGACGGTGACCGTGCTCTCCCCCGTCCAGGTCGGCACCAGCCAGGCGCCCACCAGGGGAATCAGTGCGCAGAGCGCCACGATGACAAGCGCCTGCGTCGCCGACAGCAGGAACACCGCGGACGCGGCCACGAACACCAGCGTGGCCGTCCAGTCCCCGGCGGTGCCCGGGATGCTGGCCAGGCCCACCGCCACCAACCCCAACAGCGCGATCCCGGCCCGTCGTGGAGGAATCGGTTGAAGGTGCTCACGCAGGTGGCGGGCCCACTGGAAGAGCAGCACGTAGCCCAGGCCGAAGACGAAGAGGGTGACCACTCCGACGATTCGCCGCCACGGCTGCGCCTGGTCCAGCGCGGTGGAGATCGGCACGTTGAGGAAGAACAGCCACACCGCGGCCAGCAGCCAACCGGTGAACCGCCATCGGCGGCTCACCGGTCGGGGTTGACCCGTCAGGGAGTCCATCGGCTTAACGCTAGCGGTCGCGGCGGTCAGACCCGAGCGGTGTCCCGGCGGAACAGCCGGGCCGCGCCGATGCCGAAGGCCAGGGTCCAGAAGACCATGTTGGCCACCCCGGCCATGCTGACGCCGTCGCCGGTCAGCGGGGCGCGGGCCAGCTCACCCATGCCGTACACCGGGGTGAACTTCGCGGCCTGCTGGAGCACGTGCGGCAGCACCTCGACAGGCACGAACAGCCCGCCGAACATGGCCAGCACCGCGAGGATCGGCCCGATGAACTGCATGACGTTCTCGGCCGGCACCAGGTAGCCGATGAACAGACCGAACGCGGCGAAGACCAGCGAGCCGAGCCACGCGGCGAGCCCGGACAGCAGCCAGACGTCCAGCGGGATACGAACGCCGGCCGCGGCGCCCACCACGAACTCGATGACGACCGCGAGCAGGCCGAGGGTCATCGCGGTGGCCACCTTCGTCGCCACGTACGCGGTCGGGCGCAGCGGGGTGAGCCGTAGCTGCCGGCTCCAACCCAACGCCCGCTCGGTGGCCACCGCGCCGCCCGCGCTCGTGGTCGCCACCATCGCCGCGTACACGGCGAGGCTGATCATGACGTACGCCGTCACGGGCCGGCCGTTGTCAAGCGTCTGCCCCCGCTGCGGCAGGCCGAAGATGAGGAAGAAGACCGCCGGCATGATCAGCGTGAAGGCGAGGGTGCGGCGGTTGCGCAGCACCCGGCGCAGCTCGATGCCGAGGACGGCCGGGGCGAAGCCACCCAGGGCGGGCAGCCGGCGGTCGGGCGGGGTGGGTCGGTCGGGTCGGTCGGTGCGGGTGGCGGCGGGGGTGGCCGGCAGGGTCGACATCTCAGGCTCCGATGCGCTCGGTGGTCAGGG
This sequence comes from Micromonospora lupini str. Lupac 08, assembly GCF_000297395.2. Taxonomy (GTDB): domain Bacteria; phylum Actinomycetota; class Actinomycetes; order Mycobacteriales; family Micromonosporaceae; genus Micromonospora; species Micromonospora lupini. Next base: position 5,633,144 of record NZ_HF570108.1, read on the forward strand.
CGAGGAAGGCGTCCTCGAGGTTGCGGGAGGTGATCTCCACGTCCCGGGCGGCGGTCCGGGTGAGCAGGTGGCGGGCGATCGCGTCCGAGTCGCCGGTACGCACCAGCACGCTGTCGCCGCGTACCTCCACGGCGTCCACGCCGGGCAGCGCGGCAAGCGCCGCCTGGTCCGCGCCGGGCAGGGTGGCCCGCACCGTACGTCCGGCGGCCAGGTTCTTGATCTCCGCGGTGGTGCCGTCGGCGACGATCCGTCCCTGCCGGACCAGCACGATCCGGTCGGCGTACGCGTCCGCCTCGTCCAGGTAGTGGGTGGCGAAGATGACAGTCCTGCCGTCGCGGGCGTCGCGGCGCAGTGCCTGCCAGAAGTCCCGGCGACCCTCGACGTCCATGCCCGTGGTCGGCTCGTCGAGCACCATCAGGTCCGGGTCCGGCAGCAGGGCCAGCGCGAAACGCAGCCGCTGCTGCTGGCCGCCGGAGCACCGCCCCACGATCCGGTCGGCGATGTCGGCGATGCCGGCGCGCTCCAGCACCTCGGCCGCCGGGCGGGTGTGCCGGTAGAAGTGGGCTGTCATCCGCACGGTCTCGCCCACGGTGAGGTCCTTGAGCAGCCCGCCGGTCTGGAGTACGGCGGCGATCCGACCCCGGGCGACCGCCTCGTCGGCGGTTCCGCCCAGGACGCGGACCGTGCCCGCGTCCGGGCGGGCCAGGCCGAGCAGCATGTCGATGGTGGTGGTCTTGCCCGCCCCGTTGGGGCCGAGGAACGCCACCACCTCGCCGGGCTGCACCACCAGGTTCAGCCCGTCGACCGCGGTGACCGTACCGAAGGTCTTGGTGAGGCCGTTCAGCTCGACGGCCGGATGCGTACTGGTCATGCCATAGATGCTCCGGCGTCGGGGACCGGTGCTCCCGGAGCGACCGTCACGTTCCGGCCGTGACATTTGTCAGGGGCCATGCGTCGGCGTCACGCCGGCGCCCGCGCCCTCCCGGCCGGGCCGCGACCGGAGGAATCCCGGGCGCGGCAGCGGGTAAGCGCGCGGCCGGACACCGCGACACCGGGAGGACGCGATGGGTGCCACGCCGCAGGGCCGGGTCGACACGGTCGTGCTGATCCACGGACTCTGGATGACCCCGCGCAGTTGGCAGGGGTGGATCGAGCGGTTCACCACGCGCGGCATGCACGTCATCGCCCCCGCCTGGCCCGGAATGGACCGGTCCGTGGAGCAGTTGCGCGACGATCCCACCCCGATCGCGCAGCAGAGCATGGCCACGATCGTGGCGCACTACGACCGGATCATCCGTGCGCTCCCCCGACCGCCGATCATCATGGGGCACTCGTTCGGGGGCCTGTTCGCGCAGGTCCTCGCCGACCGGGGCCTGGGCGCTGCGGCGGTCGGGGTGCATCCCGCGGCGGTGAAGGGGGTGCTCAAGGTGCCGTTGAGCCAGTTGCGCTCCGGCTTCCCCATCCTGCGCAGTCCCGCCAACCGGAGCAGGGCCGTCCCGTTCACCCCGGACGACTTCGCCTACGCCTTCGGCAACACGATGAGCCGCGCGGACTCCGACCGAGCCTGGCAGCGCTACGCCGTCCCCGGCGCCGGTCGGGTGTTCTTCGAGGGCGCGTTCGCCAACCTCGACCCGCGCTCACCCGCCCGCGTCGACGTCGGGCGCGACGACCGCGCGCCGCTGCTGTTGATGGCCGGCGGTGAGGACCACGTGGTGCCGGCGTCGGTGGTCCGGGCCAACGCGGGCCTCTACCAGAAGTCCCGGGCGCTCACCGCGTACGAGGAGTTCCCCGGCCGCTCGCACTTCACTGTCGGGCAGGACGGCTGGGAGCCGATCGCCGACTACGCGCTGGACTGGGCGCTGCGCGCCGCGGCCCTGCCCCGGGAGGCGACAATCGCCAGCGAGGCCCCCCGCCGCTGACCGGGCCGGGCAAGACCAGCGTGATCCACTCGTCTTCCATGAAGTCGGGGCATCCCTGACTCCAGGACACCCCGAGTTCGTGCAACCGGAGTTGATCATGCGGTGCTGATTCCTCGGCATGTGCGGGGCTGAGCGGGGTAACTCGGTGGGATGAGGGCCAGTTTCCGGCTTGGCCGGATCGCGGGTGTGCCGGTCGGCGTCAACTGGAGCGTTCTGGTCATCTTCGCGCTCATCGCGTGGGGCCTGGCCGCGAACCAGTTCCCCCGCTCGTACCCGGACCGCTCGCCGGTGGCGTACACCCTCGCCGGTCTGGCCGCGGCGGTGGTCTTCTTCGTCGGCCTGCTCGCCCACGAGGTGTCGCACGCCGTGGTGGCCCAGCGCAACGGGCTGACCGTCGACGGCATCACGCTCTGGCTGTTCGGCGGGGTGGCCGAGCTGCGGGGCGAGCCGCGCGACCCCGGCGCGGAGCTGCGGATCGCCGGCGTCGGTCCGCTGGTCAGCCTGCTGCTCGGGGCGTTCTTCGGCGCCATCGCGTTGGTGCTCGCGCTGGCCGGGCAGGGTGGGCTGCTCTTCGGCGCGATCGCGTGGCTGGCCGGCATCAACGTGCTGCTGGCGGTCTTCAATGTGCTGCCGGCCGCGCCGCTGGACGGTGGTCGGCTGCTGCGGGCCGCGGTGTGGAAGGCCACCGGCGACCGGACCCGGGCGTCGGTGGTCGCGGCGCGGGCCGGTTGGGTGCTCGGCGCGCTGCTCATCGGCCTCGGGCTGTGGCAGTTCCTGTCCGGGGTCGGCTTCGGCGGGCTCTGGCTGGCGCTGATCGGCTGGTTCCTGATCGGCGCCGCGGGGACGGAGGAGCGGCAGGCCCGCGCCGGAAGCGCGCTGCGCGGAATCCGGGTCGCCGACGTGATGACGCCGCAGCCGCAGACCGCCTCGGCGGACATGACCGTCGCCGACTTCGTCGACCACTACCTGTTCGCGTACCGGCACTCGGCACTGCCGCTGACCGAGGAGGGTCGGCCGACCGGCCTCGTCACCCTGGACCGGGTGCGGGGCGTACCGGCCGACCGACGGATGTCGACCACGCTGGCCGAGGTGGCCTGCCGGGCCGACCAGCTGGTCCTCGCGCAGCCGGGGGAACAGCTCAACGACCTGCTGCCCCGGCTCAGCGAGTGCGCCGACGGCCGGGCCCTGGTGGTGAGCGACGACGGTCGTCTCACCGGGATCGTCTGCCCCAGCGACATCAGCCGTGCCGTCCAACGCGGCAGCCTGCGCACCCCGAACCCATCCGGTTGATCATGAAGTTATTGCCCCGACACGCCGGGCAGGGTGGCAATAACTTCATGATCAACCGGGATGGAGGGGTCAGCGGGGGAAGTAGCGGTCCAGGAGGTCGGTGCGGAACGTGCCGGTCGGGTCCAGGCGGGTCAGCAGGGCGGCGAAGTCGGCGTGCCGGGGGTAACGGGCGGCCAGCTCGGTCGGGTCGGTGACGAAGACCTTGCCCCAGTGCGGGCGGGGCGCGAACGGCGCCAGGCGGTCCTCCACCTCGGCCAGCACCGGCAGCACGGCGTCGGCGTCGTCGACCCAGGTGAAGTGGACCACGAAGCTGTCCCGCCGGTGGTTGGGGCTGAGCCACAGCTCGTCGGCAGCCACCGTCCGCAGCTCGCACACCTGCAACACCGGGGCGATCAGGTGCGCCACCTCGGCCAGCGCGGCGAGTGCCTCGGCGGCCGCCGTACGCGGCAGGTGGTACTCGGACTGCAGCTCGTCACCGCTGCTCGGGGTGAAGCCGAGCTTGAAGTGCGGCAGCCGCTCGTGCCACGGGCCCGGCACGCCGAGCTGCGGGGTGCAGTTCTCCGCCGGCATGCCGAGCACCGGGTGTCGCGGCTGGTCGGCGGCCGTGGTGCCGAGCCAGTCCGCCTCGGGCGGTGGCTGGTCCGCGAGCTGTTTGCGCCACACCTCGCGAAGACGCGGCGTACGCCAGTCGGTGAACACGCTCACGCTGTACGCCGAGTCGAACGCCTCGTCCAGCGCCTCGACGGGCAGGTCGAGGCGCACGTACTGGCGCAGCTCGAACGCCGGCACCAGGTCCAGGGTGACCCGGGTGACCAGGCCGAGCGCCCCGAGCCCGACCACCAAGCCGGCGAACGTGTCGCCGTCGGTGTCGCGGTCCACGTGCGTCAGATCCCCGTCGGCGGTGACCAGCTCCAGGGCGGCGACCGAGGTGGCCAGGTTGCCGTGCGTGGGGCCGGAGCCGTGGGTGGCGGTGGCCACCGCGCCGGCGACCGAGATGTGCGGCAGCGAGGCGAGGTTGGCAAGCGCGTACCCCTGGCTGTGCAGGTGCCGGGCGACGTCGCCGTAGCGCAGCGCGCCGGCGACGGTGACCCGCCGGCGCTCGGCGTCGACCTCGATCGTCGGGGGCAGCCCGGCGAGCGTGACCAGGTCTCCGGTGGTGTCACCGAGGCGGTTGAAGGAGTGTCCGGTGCCCAGCGCGCGGATCCGGGAGCTGCCGGCGACCAGCCGGCGCACCGCGTCGACTGTGGTGGGGCGGTGGAACTCCCCCGCGGCGTAGCGCACGTTGCCGGCCCAGTTGCGGCGCGGCACGTCGGTGCTCGACGTCAGGTGCTGTCCCTGCGCGGTCATGGGGCGGTCTCCCGATCGGTGGACTGGTGGTCGGCCAACGCGGCGACGAGGGCGTCCAGAACCGCATCCGCCTGGTACGAGTTGTAGCCACGTTTGGCGATCGGCAGGCGGGCGGCCACGGCGCGTTCGATCTCGCCCCGGGCGGCCTGCCGGGTCGCCGCGTCGCCGGACATCAGGGCGTCCTGGCCGCGCCGGATCAACCGGTCGACCCGGTCCATCTGGTAGCCGCGCAGGCCCACCGAAAGGTCAGGGGCCGCGAAGGCGGCGCGGCGCAGCGCGAGCAGGTCCACGAAACGGTCCCCGGCGCAGCGGGTGAGCGCGGCGGCCACCTGTTCGGGCTGCTCCCGGACCTGGTCGAAGACGAGCAGCTCGATGGCCGGCCGGCCGTCGATCGGGTGGCGGGCGGTGACCGGCTCGAACGTCACGCCCGGGGCGGGCACCAGCAGCAGGCGCGGCGCTGTCGAGTAGCCGTCGCGGCGGGGCGGCTCGTCGAGGACCAGCGCGTCGACCTCGGCCCACGGGATCTCCCGGCGCAGGCCGGGCCGCCGGACGCTGAGCCCGTCCGGGGTGATCCCGAAGCGGAACGGCCGCAGCGCGCTGACCAGCACCAGCGCGCCGAGCGCGATCGCGCCCACGGCGATGATCATCCGTAGCGGGGCGCCGTCGCTGGGATAGACCAACAAGAGCACCCCACCGAGTACGCACACCAGGGCGAGCATCCGGGCTCCCCGGCTCCGGCGCAGCTCCACGCTCGGACCCCCGTTCATGACCGTGGCGTCGGTCCCAGCATCCTCCGACAGACCGGGCGCCACGGACACCGGTCGATCGGGCACGGTTGTTCTCGCCATCGTCGGGGAACCCTACGCCCATGAGCAGCTACCGTGATCCGGCCCCGCGGGGCGACGTCTTCCCGTCGGAGGAGGAGCTGGACCCGACCGGCAGCGCGGTCGAGCCGGCCAGCGCCCCGCCCGGCGTCCGGTTGCCGAGCCATCCGGCGCCCACGCCCGGCCCCCGTCCGACACCCGCGCCCGCGCCCGCCCCGACGCCCGTGCCGGCGCCCGGTCCGCCGCCGCGCGAACCCGCCGGCGGATCACACTCGATCGTGACGCGCCACCTGGACGGCTCGGTCGAGGTCGTCACCGACCTCGACGGCGACGGCCTCGCCGACGTCGTCCAGATCGACGTGGACGGCGACGGCGTACCGGACATCACCTATGTGGACAGCGACCGCGACGGCCGGCTGGACACCGTGTTGCGCGACCCCGGCCGCCACGCCCACCACCGCGCCTGACGCGCCGGCCGGGACCGGGCTCAGAGGTTGGCTATGACCTCGCTGGCCACCAGGTCGAGGTGGTCCAGGTCGGTCAGGTCCAGCACCTGGAGATAGATCCGCTGGCTGCCGATCTTCGCGTACCGGCCGATGGTCTCCAGGACCTCGTCGGGCGTGCCGGCGAGACCGTTGGCCCGCAGCTCGTCCGGCTCGCGGCCGATGGCGGCGGCCCGGCGGGCCACCTCGGCGTCGTCGCGCCCGCAACAGAGGACCAGGGCGTTGGACCAGACCAGGTCGCCCGGGTCCCGACCGATCTCGGCGCACGCCGCGCGGACCCGCTCGAACTGCGCCGCCGAGTCCGCCGCCGAGGCGAACGGCAGGTTGAACTCGTCGGCGTAGCGGGCGGCCAGCCGGGGCGTGCGCTTCGGACCCATCCCGCCGAGCAGGATCGGCGGGCGCGGCTGCTGCACCGGCTTGGGCAGCGCCGGGGAGTCGCTGACCGGGTAGTACCGGCCGGCGTGGTCGAACCGCTCCCCCGCCGGCGTGGACCACAGCCCGGTGATGACCGCGAGCTGCTCCTCCAACCGGTCGAACCGCTCGCCCAGGGCCGGGAACGGGATGCCGTACGCGGTGTGCTCGTCGGCGTACCAGCCGGTGCCGATGCCCAGCTCCACCCGGCCGCCGCTCATCTGGTCGACCTGCGCCACGGTGATCGCCAGCGGGCCGGGCAGCCGGAAGGTGGCGGCGGTCATCAGGGTGCCGAGCCGGATGCGGCTGGTGTCGCGGGCCAGGCCGGCGAGCGTGGTCCACGCGTCGGTGGGGCCGGGATCGCCGCTCCCCCCGCCCATCCTGAGGTAGTGGTCGGACCGGAAGAACGCGCCGAAGCCGGCGTCCTCGGCGCGGCGGGCCACCGCGAGCAACTGGTCGTAGCTGGCGCCCTGCTGGGGCTCGGTGAAGATCCGCAGTTCCATGGTCCGAGCATAGGTAGCCGCCCCGGGTGCCGCTCCGGGACCAGCCGTCCTCGTCGTATGCTTTGACAGACATATAACGGAGAAGGCATATTGGGTGGGTGTCCACCGACGCGTTCACCGTCCTCGCCGAGCCCACCCGACGCCGGATCCTCGATGCGCTCCGCGACGCCGACCGCAGTGTGGGCGAGTTGGTCGACGGGCTCGGCGTCAGTCAGCCGGCCGTCTCCAAACACCTGCGGGTGCTCCGCGAGGCCGGCTTCGTCTCCTGCCGGACCGCCGCCCGGCAGCGGATCTACCGCCTCGAGCCGGGCCCACTGCGCGCGGTGGACGGGTGGCTCGACCCGTACCGCCGGCTCTGGACCCGGCACCTGGACGCCCTGCAACGGCACCTCGACAGTCAGGAGCAGTAGATGGATCGCGAGAGCTTCCACCCGACCCCGGCCGCGAACGTGCGTGCCGAGCACACCGACGGCGGCGCGACACTGGTCTTCGTCCGCGACCTGCGGCACCCACCCGCCGCCGTCTGGGCGGCGCTTACCGACCCCGCGCAGCTCGCGCAGTGGGCGCCGTTCCTCGCCGACCGCGACCTCGGCAGCGCCGGGCCCGCCGTGCTGACCCTCGTCGACGGCGAGACCACCACTGAGCAACAGGCGACGGTACGACGGGCCGAGCCGCCCCACCTGCTCGAGTACACCTGGGGCGACGACCTGCTGCGCTGGGAGCTGACCCCACTGGACGCCGGCACCCGGCTCACCCTGCGGCACCACGTCGCCGACCCGACCCTGCTCCCGATGGTCGCCGCCGGCTGGCACCTCTGCCTCGACGTGGCCGACCGACTGCTCGACGGCGACCCGGTCGGCCCGATCCGGGGCGCCGAGGCCAAGGACTTCGGCTGGGCCGAACTGCGCGACACGTACGCCGAGCGGTTCGGCGAGGGCTGAGCGACCCCGCCGGCCTGCGCCGACGAGGGCCCGGGACCGATCAGACGTACGGCGGGACGGCGTACGCCGCTCGCAGTGCCGCCAGCCCGGTCGCCTTCGGGGTCAGGGTGCCCCAGCCCGAGTTGAAGTAGTTGGTCCGCGCGATCCACGGCGGGCCCTCGGCGTTGAGCTGGACGATGGCTGGCGGCACGGTCGCGATCCAGGCGGCCTGGTTGGGGATCTCGGCCACCCGTACCCCCCACTCGGCGATCAGCACCGGACGGGACAGGCCCACCGGGCCGAGGTCGGCCACCGCCCAGTCCTTCGTCCGGCGGAAACGGGCCAGCGCGGTGTGGCTGGCGTTGGTGGCGTAGGCGTTCCACTGCAGGAAGTCCAGCCGGGCCATCAGCTCCTCCGGGTGGATGCGCCGGAAGCAGTCCCGGTTGAAGCCGGCGATGCCCACCGAGAAGGTCGTCCCCCCGGGCAGTGTGCGCGCCTTGAACCAGGTGAGGATGTAGTTGACGGCCTGCACGGCGCGGGCATCGGACTGCGCCCAGGTGTACGGCACACCGGCCTCGGTGGTGCCGAACTCGTGGTCGGTGTCGAACTCCGAGGCGAGCTGGATGTTCACCCCGAAGCCGAGCGTGCGGTACTGGGACAGGGCACGCGCGAACAACCCGTCGCACTGGCCGCTGACGACCTGGCCGTACCCGTACGCCTTCGGCCAGGTCGTGCCGGGACGCTGCTGGATGGTCATCGACGGCGCCGGCACGGTGTAGGTGGTGCCGTCCACGGTGAAGGTCTGCGGCCCGTCCGGGGCGCCGTAGTGCTTCAGCTCCAGGACCATGTTCATCATCACCCCGGACTGGCCGAGGGTGATCAGCCAGGGCCGGTTGTAGCCGGGGAAGATGTACGCGTCGGCGAAGCTGCGGTACTGGGTCAGCGAGCGGAAGTTGCCGCCCGCCATGTCGGCGGTCGGGTCCGCGCCGCCGGACAGGTAGTAGCCGCCGAGCACCGGTTGCCGGCCGATCGTGTAGTCCGCGGTGGCGGTGGCGGTGTGGCCGCCGGCGTCCCGCACCGTAACGGTGACGCGGGCCATCACGCCACCGACCGGTACACGGCGACGGCGCCGTTGTCGGAGATCCGGGACCAGGCGCGCCCGGAGTCGTCGGTGACGGTCAGGGTGAGCGGGTCGATGACCACTGTGGTCTTGACCGGCGCGCTGCTGTTGCCCTTCGCGTCGGTGATCACGATGGTGACGGTCAGCGGTTGGGTGTCGGCATCGGAGTAGGTGACGGTCAGCAGCATCTGTTGTCCCGGTGTGAAGACCGATCCGTTCAGCGCTGCGGTCACGGTGGGAGTGGCCATGTCAGACCCTCTCTGATTGGTCGCCGGAGCGGGGCGCGGTGGAGCGACGCCGGGCCCGGCGATGGTGCACGGATGTGCAAGAGGAAGGCGGGACGACGGCGTGGCCCGAGGCGACGCCTTGGACGTCCCGATGGGCGGTGGCACTGCTGCGGGCGCCCGTAGCGGTGTCGGCGGCAGCCGTGGCCGGGCCGGAGACGTCGGCTGGCGGGCTACGCCGTGTCGGCCGCGTCGGCGGGGCCGGGCTGGGTGGTGGCCTCGTCGGTGCGGACGATGCTGTCCGCGCCGGGCCGTGGGATTCGGATGCGTGGCTCGCTATCTGTACCCTTCCCACCTGCCCTAACAGTGCTCTACCAGGGGCTTTGCCGTCTTGTCAGGTTGGCGACACTGCGCGCCGCCGCCCGGGGGCGGACCCGGCCGGTGACCTGCGCGACCGTCCGGCGGCGCGGCGCGTCGTACGGCGAAGCCGCTGACACATTCGTAAACTTGGACCGCAACTCGGCTGGATTGTGACGGTTTCCACTGTGGATACCATGCGGGCGTCTCCGTCAGGCGCGACCCGAAAAGGTGCCGAGTGCTCAGGACGGCGAGAAGAGTCAGCACGACGATGAGCATCTGGCGGCAGGGCCTGTGGCGGTATCGCCTGACCACCGCCGGCGTCGGCCTGGCGGCCCTGAGCGCGGCGACCGCGGCACAGAGCCCACCGCTGGCGCTCAGCGTCGCGGCGGCCACGGCAGGTGTCCTGGTCTCGACGCTGGAGATCCTCGCCAACCGTCGACGGACCCGACAGTTCCGCTTCCACCCCCGCGACGGCGACGACTACCGGGACGTCGCCGAGCAGGTCCCCGGCCCGAAGCGGGTCCTCACGAGCGCCCACAGCACCGGCGTCGTCCCCACCGCCGAGAGCGCCCGCCTGCGCGGCCAGCGGATCCGCTGCGTCGTGTCGCCGACGAGCTACGTCCTCGGACGGGACCTGCGGCGCTGGTCGTTCGACTTCCTGGCCCGGCACGCCCGCACGGCCGCCATGTACAACGGGGCGGCGCTGGGCCTCGCCGACGACCTGCCCACCGGCGCCGACGACCCGGTGGTCACGCTGCGGCCGGCGCAGTACTTCGACTTCTTCTGCAGCAACCTCCTCGCCCCCTACGACGTCTACGAGGCGGGCCGGGACACCCTCGCGATGCGCGGGCGGGACCTGCTCCTCGACCACCGCAACCGACTGCGGCGGTTCGCCGACAGCCGGCTGGCGAACGTCGTGGGGATCTCCACGGTCGCCTTCACCATCGACGGGCGGCTCCTGCTCGTCGCGCAGACCCGGGACAACGTGGGCAGCCCCGGGCTCATCGCCCCCTCCGGGTCCGGTTCGTTGGAGCCGCAGGACGCGTCGGCTACCGTCGCCGCGCCCAGCCTCCAGGAGGTCATCGTCGCCGGCGCGCTGCGGGAGCTGCGCGAAGAGTGCCACCTCGAACCACACGAGATCGCCGAGAGCGCGGTCCTCGGCTTCGGGCGCTGGATGAGCCGGGGTGGCATGCCCGAATTCTGCACTGTCACCCTGCTCAAGGTCACCGCAGAGCAGGTGCTGCGTCGAGCCGTCCGCTGGACCGAGCGACCGTACGTCGGTGAGGTGCTGGCCGTGCACGTCCCACCCACGAGCGAGTGGGACCCGGCCGCCCCGCTGGCGCTGTTGCCGGCCGAGAACCGGCACAGCGCCTCGTGGCCGCTGGCGTTCAGCCTGTCCTGCCTCACGGACTGCATGACCGACGAGACGTGGCCGCAGCGCGCGGCCCTGACGGCGGTCGTCGACAAGTGAGGGGCCACCCGGCGCGGGTGCCCGGCCCCGCCCACCGGTTGGGGGGATAGCCGATCGAAAGCCCGCCGACAGCGCGCTGTGCTGGACTACGGGCGTGCCGCGAGCCGACGACAGGTGCCTGCACGACCTGGTGACCGAGCAGGCAGCCCGGACGCCCGACGCGGTGGCCGTGCTGGCCGACGACGGGGTGCTCCGCTACGCCGAGCTGGTGGCCCGCGCCAACCGGCTGGCCCATCGCCTGCGGGCCCGTGGGGTCGATGTGGACACTCCCGTCGGGGTGGTCGCCGAGCGCGGCGTGGACCTGGTCGTGGCGCTGCTCGGAGTGCTGGTCGCCGGTGGCGCGTACGTGCCGCTCGACCCGGATCTGCCCGCCGAGCGGCTGAGCTACCAGCTCGACGACGCTGACCCGCCCGTGGTGCTGGCCCAGCGGCACCTGCTCGACCGGGTCCCGGGTGTGCCACCGGCACGGTGGTGTGTCGTCGACGACGAGTCGCCACAGCGGTGGCCCGCCACCCCACCACCGCCCCGGGCCAGCCCGGACAGCCTCGCCTACCTCATCTACACGTCCGGCTCCACCGGTCGGCCGAAGGGCGTGTGCGTGCCGCACCGGGGCATCGTCAACCGGATCCGCTGGATGCAGGACACCTACCGGCTGCGCGCCGACGACGTGGTGTTGCAGAAGACCCCGTACGGCTTCGACGTGTCGGTGTGGGAGTTCTTCTGGCCGCTGGCCGCCGGGGCCCGGCTGGTGCTCGCCCGTCCGGGCGGGCACCGCGACCCCGCCTACCTGGCGGCGACGATCGTCGAGCGGGCCGTGACCACGCTGCACTTCGTTCCGACGATGCTGGCGCAGTTTCTGGCCGACCCCGACCTGCCCGCCCTGCCGACGGTGCGCCGGGTGATCTGCAGCGGTGAGGTGCTGCCGGTCGCCCTGGCCCGGGAGGCGACCCGGCGGCTCCCCGGCGACCTGCACAACCTGTACGGCCCGACGGAGGCGTCGGTGGACGTCTCCGCCCACCGGGTCCGCCCACCGCTCGACGGGGCCAGCGTGCCGATCGGCGCCCCGATCGCCAACGTCAGCCTGCACGTGCTGGACGACGACCTGACCCCGACGCCCACCGGTGCCGTCGGCGAGCTGTACATCGGCGGGATCGGCCTGGCGCGCGGCTACCACCGCCGCCCGGCGTTGACGGCCGAGGCGTTCGTGCCCGATCCCGGCGGCTCCGGCCGGCTCTACCGCACCGGGGACCTGGCCCGCCGGCTGCCGAACGGGGAGTTCGACTTCGTGGGCCGCCGCGACGGGCAGGTGAAGATCCGCGGCAACCGCGTCGAGCTGGGCGAGATCGAGCAGACGCTGCTGGAGCACGAGGGGGTACGCGAGGCAGCGGTGAGCGTCCGGCGTCTCGCCTCCGGGCACCCGCAGTTGGTCGCGTACGTGACGCCGCCCGGTTCCCCGGTGGCCGAGCTGCGCGCCCGGTTGGCTCGTCGCCTGCCGGACTACATGGTGCCCGCGCTGTTCGTGCACCTGGACCACCTCCCGGTCACACCGAGCGGCAAGACCGACCGTGGGGCGTTGCCCGCGCCACCCGACGACGGACCGGCGCCTGTCGACCCGCCGGCCGACGGGGTGCCGGCCCGGCTCGCCGCGCTCTGGGCACAGGTGCTGGAGCGGGGGCGGGTGGGCCCCGACGACGACTTCTTCGCCCTCGGCGGCGACTCGGTGCTGGCCATGCGGGCGGTGGCGCTGGCCCGCCGGGCCGGGCTCGAGGTGACCACCCGACACCTGTTCGCGTACCCGACGGTGGCCGCGCTCGCGCCGCACGTGACGGTGGCCGGTCCGGCGGCGCTCGACCCGGCGCGGTGGGACGGCCCGCCGTTCGCGCTCTGCCCGGTCGCCCCGGCGCTGGTGGCGGCCCCGCCGGGCGGTCCGGCGCGGCTCGTCGACGCGTACCCGCTGACGCCCATGCAGGAGGGCATGCTGTTTCACACGCTGCTCTCGCCCGGCGAGGCGGACTATCTCCAGCAGCACGTCTACCGGCTGGCCCGGCCGGTGGACGTGGCCGCGCTGGCCGACGCGTGGCGGGAGGCGGTACGCCGGCACCCGGCGCTGCGCACGACCGTCCGGTGGGACGACGTCGCCGAGCCGGTGCAGCTCGTGCACGAGGGCCACCCGCCGGACGTGCGCCTGCTCGACGGGCCGGTCGACATGCACCGGCTGCTGGCCGACGAGCGCCACGCGGGGCTCGACCTGGCCGCCGCGCCGCCGGTACGACTCACTCTCATCCGGGCGGCGGACTCCGTCGACCTGGTGCTCACCTTCCACCACCTGCTGCTCGACGGGTGGAGCCTGGCCGTCCTGCTCGCCGAGGTGCTGGACGGGCGACGCGAGCCGGTGGCGCCGTTGCGGCGGCACCTGCGCTGGCTGGCCGCCGCCGAGCGGTCGACCGGCTACTGGAAACGGCTGCTCGCCGGCTTTCCGGAGCCCACCCCGCTGCCCCGTCCGCCGGTGCCCGCGCCGGACGACCCGGCCGCCTCGGACCCGCCGGTCGACGCCACGCCGCAGGTGGGGTTGCCGGGCACCCGTGTCGCACGGCTGACCCTCACCGGCCGGCTGCGGGCCGCGCTGGCCGCCCGCGCCGCGACCGCAGGCGTGACGCCGTACGCGGTGACGCTCGGCGCGTGGGCGCTGGTCCTGGCCGGCCACGCCGGCCGCGACGACGTGGTGGTCGGCGTGACGGTAGCCGGCCGGCCCGACGACCTGCCCGGCGCGGACGCCATCGTCGGCCTGCTGATCAACACGGTGCCGCTGCGGGTGCGGTTCGACCCCGACGCGACCTTCGCCGAGACGGTCCGGGCCGTACAGGCCCAGCAGGTCGCCACCCGGGAGTACGAGCACCAGTCGCTCACCGACATCACCCGCGCCGGCGAGGTGCCACCGGGGACACCGCTGTTCCACAGCATCGTGGTCTTCCAGAACCACCCGCCGCTGCCGGCGGCGCTGTCGCCCGTGGACGTGGTGGAGAGCACCGGTTACCCGCTCACCCTCGTCGTGGAGCCGGCCCCGGAACTGGTGCTGCGCCTGCTGATCGAGGGCGACGCGGTGAGCCCGGCGCAGGGCGGGCGGTTGCTGGCCGACCTGCGCCGCGTACTGGAGGTCGTGGCAGCCGACCCGGACGCGACGACCGGCCAGGTGTGGGCCGCGCTCAGCGACCGTTGAGCACCGCGTCGATCACCGTGAGCGCGCGGTCGACGTCCGCACCGGCCACTCCCGAGTGGGTGACCGCGCGGACCCGACCGTGCCCCAACTCGGCAAGCGCCACCCCGGCGGCGTGCGCCTCGGCGAGGAACCGCGCCCGGGTCAGCCGGTGCTCCGGCACCCGGAACATGACGATGTTCGTCTGCACGGACGCCGGATCGACCTCGATCCCGTCGATGGTGGCGAGCCCCTCGGCGAGCCGACGGGCGTTCGCGTGGTCCTCGGCGAGCCGGCCGTGCTCGCGGATGGCGATGATGCCTGCCGCCGCGATGATGCCGGCCTGGCGCATCCCGCCGCCGAGCATCTTGCGGACCCGACGCACCCGTTCGATGAGGTCGGCGTCGCCGACCACCACCGAGCCGATCGGCGCGCCGAGCCCCTTGGAGAGGCAGAACTGCACCGAGTCGGCGTGCCGGGCGATCTCGGCGACGTCGACGCCGGACCCGACCGCCGCGTTGAAGATCCGCGCGCCGTCGAGGTGCACCGGCACCCCGCGCTCGTCGGCGAACCGGCGGACCTCGGCCAGGTAGGCAAGCGGCAGGATCACCCCGCCGCAGCGGTTCTGCGTGTTCTCCAGGCAGATCAGCGCCGGCACGGCGAACTGCGGGTCGTCCGGGTCGTCGGGGAACCCGGCGGCCAGGTCGGTCAGCAGCAGCCGGCCGTCGGGCTGGTTCGGCACCGGCAGGTACGTCACCCCGCCGCAGACCGCCGCGCCGCCGGCCTCGTAGATGTAGATGTCGCTCTCCGCGCCCACCAGCATGGCCGCGCCGCGCGGCGCGTGCGCCATGATCGTCGCCAGGTTGGCCATGGTGCCGCTCGGGGTCAGGCAGGCGGCCTGCTTGCCCAACGTGGACGCGGCCAGCTCCTCCAGCTCGCGGACGGTCGGGTCCTCGGCGTACACGTCGTCGCCGAGCGGTGCTCGGACCATCGCGTCGCGCATCGCCGGGGTGGGCAGGGTAAAGGTGTCGCTGCGCAGCTCGATCACGGCACGTCCACCCGGACCGTGAGCCTGTCGGTGGCCTCGGCGAGGGCGGCGAGCACCTGCCCGGCGTCGTCTCCGACGGCGATGACGTGCCCCACCCGGTCGTACGCGTTCTCCGGCGGCCGCACCGACGACCCCGGGCGGGCGGTGACGGTAACCCGCAGCACCCCCGGGCAGCGGCCGGCCCGGTCCACCCCGTCCACGCCGGCCAGGGTGCCGGTGCGGTCGGCGGTCAGGAAGCGGATGCCCGCGTACCCCTTGCTGGTCGGGGTGAGGGTGACCGGCAGGCCGGTGGCCGCGCGCAGTTGCTGGTCGAGCAGTTCCACACCTGTCGCGACCCGGATCAGCTCGGGGATCATGCCGCCGGCCGGCCGCGGATTGATCTCGATCAGGGCGGGCCCGGCCGGGGTGAGCCGCACCTCGCTGTGGGTGGCGCCGACGCTCATGCCGACCGCGCCCAGTGCCCGGCGGACCAGGTCGACCACCTCCGTCGCGACCGCCGGGGGCAGCCCCGCCGGGAACACGTGCCGCCGCTCCACGAAGTGCGGCGGCGGATCGACCTGCTTGTCCGTGATGCCCAGGCAGTGCTGGGCGTCACCCGTGCCGAACAGCTCCACGCTCACCTCCGGCCCGTCCAGGTACTCCTCCACCAGCACCCGCCGGGCCGTGGGCAGACCACGCACGTTGTGGCGTACGGCGAGGACACGCTCGGCCTGGGCCAGCGCCTCGGCGGCCGTCGCACAGAGCCGGACGCCGTTGGACCCGGAGTCGTCGACCGGTTTCACCACGCACGGCAGGCCCACGTGGTCGACCGCCGCGGCGACCCGGCCGGCGAGCGTCCCGGCCGGACTCTCCTCGACGAGCACGTGTCGGGGTTGACGCACCCCGGCGGCGTCCAGCGCCGCCCGCAGCCGGCCCTTGTCCCGGCAGGCCAGCACCGCGTCGACGGGGTTGCCGGGCAGACCGAGCCAGCCGGCCAGCTCGGCCACCGCCGGAACGAAGAAGTCGCTGGTGCTTGTCACCCCGGCCAGCTCGTCCCGGCGGTAGCCGGCCTGTACGAACGCGCGCAGCGCGGGCACCGACCCGGTGTCGCAGACCGCCACCTCGGCGGCCGTGTCACCCAGTCCGACGTAGCGGGTCGGGTCGGCGGTCAGCAGCACCGGGTGAAAGCCCAGGTCGGCGGCGCGGCGCAGGGCGAGCATCCCGGTGCCTGTGGTGTTGGACTCGACGAAGAGCAGGCGCCTTCGACCGGCCGGCGGGGCGAGGGCCGCCCGCGACCACGAGGTGACGACGGTGTCCGGCTCGACCACTGCCGGCTCGGCGGCCAGCGGCAGCGCGGTCAGCCCGGTGGCCGCCCAGTAGTCGTCGTCGTAGACGGTGTCGGCGTACCTGTCGCCGCGATCGGGGAAGATGCCGACCACCCGGCTGCCGGGCGGCGTACGGCGGGCCACGTCGTGCAGCACCCGGTAGACCGAGCCGGACGTGTTGCCGGCGAAGATCTGCTGCTCGCGGGCCAACTCCCGGGTGGCCACGAACGCCTCGTGGTCGTTGAGCCAGTGCACCTCGTCCACCAGCCGGCGGTCCAGGTTCTTCGGCAGGAGGCTGTTGCCCAGGCCGCTCTGCAGACGCCCCGGCTGATCCGGTTGGCCGAACAGCATGCTGCCCACGCAGTCCACCCCGACCACGCGCAGGTCGGGCAGGCTGCGGCGCAGCGCCCGGGAGCTGCCGCAGAGCGACCCGCCGCTGCCCACCGAGCCGACAAGCACGTCGAACGGCCCGAGGTCGGCGAGCAGCTCGTCGGCCAGCCACCGGTACGCACCGGGATTGTCCGGATTGCTGTACTGCTGCGGCCAGAACGCCCCGGGCAGCCCGGCCAGCAGCTCCTCCAGCCGCTCGATGCGGGCGCTCTGCCAGCCGTGCGACGTCATCGCCGACACGACGTGCACCTCGCAGCCGAGCGCGCGCAGCTTCGCGAGGGTCACCCGGTCGATCCGGGGGTCGGTGACGATGTGCACCGGGTGCCCGAGCGACCGGCCGACCAGGGCCACGCCGAGGGCCATCGTGCCCGACGAACTCTCCACCACCGGGTCGCCGTCGGCGAGCACACCCAGTCGCCGGGCCTCCAGGATCATGGCGCGGGCGACCCGGTCCTTCATCCCGTACAGGTTCTGCGACTCGAGCTTCGCGTACACCTCGACGGCCGGCGCGGCGGGCATCCGCAGCCGGACCAGCGGGGTGTGGCCGATGGCGTCGCGGACCTGGTCGAAGCGCATCAGCCGCCCCCGGAGAGCTCGTCGGCGCCGAGCGACCGGTGCACGGTCACCTGGCCGGGCAGCGCGACGCAGGCGGCGCGCACATGGTCGATCTTCGCGGCGCGCTCCGGGTCGTCCTCGGCGAGCAGGACACCGAGGGCGGTGCCGCTGTGCGCGATGACCAGGCCGTAGCCGTCCACCTCGCGGCAGAGCCGGTGCAGCACGTCGAAGTGCCGGCGGGGGCGCAGCTTGCCGTTCAGCACGGCGCTGCGGGTGGTGACCCGGCCGACGGCGGGCAGGTCGCCGGCGCGGACGGCCGCGGTGAGAGCGGCGAGCAGCCGGGCGTACTCCTGCTTGTCGGCGTCGTCGAACGGCTTCGGGATGCGGTTGAAGCGGATCGTGTCCACCGCGCCGCCCTCGTCGTGGGCCACCACGGTGAGCGGGGGCAGGACGCCGATGCGTTCGCGCAGCCGCACCTCCCGGTGGTAGAAGGCGACGACCCCGTCGTACATGACGCCGTCGGAGGGCTCGATCTGGCGCAGCAGCGACTCGATGGTGCGTTCGCTCAGCGGCATGCCGAACGCATCCCCGACCGCCCGCGCGGTGGCCACCAGGTCCGCCGACGAGCTGGCGAAGCCCTTCCCCTCGGCCAGCTCGCCACCCAGCTCCAGCACGCCGCCGCCGGACAGGCCGAACAGCTCCATGATGGTGGCGGCCAGCCGGGCCGACTTCCGCTTGTGCTGCGGGAAGACGCGGATGTGGTCCAGCTCGTTCGTCGGCCAGAACGTGGCGGTGGCCCACTGCGCCATCGGGAACGTCACCAGGAAGTCCCGGTCGGTGTCGGGCAGGACGCCCTGCAACAGCTCCCCGAAGGTGCCGAACGCGGTGCCGACGCCGAGCCGGCCGGTGGCCGCCAGCAACGCGTCCCGGTCGGCGGTGCACGCCCCCTCCCCCATCGCGTCAGCCGATCCCGTGACCCGCGCCCGCCGGGACCAGCCCCAGCAGGCGATCGGTCTCCTCGACAGCGGCCCGGTCGGTCGCGGCCCGCCGCGCCCACTGTGCGCGCAGCTCGTCGTGGTCGAGCGCCTGCGTCGCCAGCAGGTCGGTCACCGCGGAGGGTCGGGTCGAGCCGGCGGTCCGCCGCGCCGCCAGCCCGGCGTGCACGTCGAACGCCTCACGCAGCAGCGTCGCCGGGTCGGCCAGCCGGTAGCCCTCCGCGGCGGTGGTGGCCGCCAGCAGCTCCGGGTCCGTGTCGCCTGGCGCCCGGCCGGTCGCCGCCGCGGCCACCACGTACCGGCCGGCGAGCACCTGGGCCCGCCGCCACGGCACGCCCTCGCGCAGGGTCAACAGGTTGGCGAGCGCGAACCCGCCCAGGAACTCCCGCTCGCAGGCGGCGAGCATCCTCTCGGTCCGGAAGCGCAGGTTGTCCACCACTGCGGTGAGCAGCCGCAGCAGCGAACGGGTGGCGTCGATCGCGGTGTACAGGTGGGCGCCGGCCTCCTTGGACACCTCGACGAGGTTGGCGTACGGGGTGTTGCGCTGGCCGAGCAGCGCGTCGGTGTGGAACGCGCCCAGGTGCGCCGAGCGGCCCCGGATCCGTTCCAGGATCGGGAAGTTCTTCTTCTGCGGCATCGCCGAGGAGATGCCGCTCAGCTCGTCGGGCAGATCCAGGAAACCCAGGTCGCTGCCGCCCCAGGCGATCAGGTCGGTGACGAACCGGCTGGTCTCCGCGCCGAACAGGGACAGCTCGGCGGTGACCTCCAGCACCCAGCGCCGGGACGCCACGGCGGTCAGCGCGTGCGACTGGGCCGCCCGGAAGCCGAGCAGTCGGGCCATCCGGTCCCGGTCCCACGGGAGGTCCTGACCGGCCATCGCGCCCGCGCCGAGCGGGCAGGCGTCGATCGCGTCGTACGTGCTCAGCAGCCGGCGCAGGGTGTGCAGCACGTGCCCGGAGAACGCGGCCAGGTGGAAGCCCGGCGTGATCACCTGGGCGGCCTGGAAGTGGGTGTAGCCGGGCATCGGGCTGGTGGTGTGCTCACCGGCCCGCCGGTGCAGGCTGGCCCACAACCCGAGCAGCGCCTGCGCCACGCCGACCACCTGCTGCCTGGCGAACAGCAGCTGGGCGGTGGCCTGGAGGTCGTTGCGGCTGCGGTCGACGTGCCACAGCGGCAGCGGCTCGGCCAGCGCCGCCTCGACGTGCCGCTCCAGGGCGAACGCGAGATCCGACAGGTTGGCCACCGGGTCGGCGCTGAGTGCGGCCGGGGCGGCGCTGTCCAGGCCGACCGCCACGGCGGCAGCCTGGTCGGCGGTGAGCAGCCCCATCCGCTGGTATTCCAGGGCCAGCACCTTCTCCACCGCCACGTACGACGCGAGCAGGTGCTCGACCTCGAAGCGGAACTGCGGCGCCAGCACCTCGTCGTGGAGGAGCCGGCCGGGTGGCTCGTCGATCCGCCCGGTCAGGCCGGACGGCGCGCTGCTGTTCACGATCGGCCTCCCCGTTGCGCCGGCGGCAGAAACATACCCAGGCCCGTAGCGACGTGACAACCCCTGTCGATATTCGCCGGCCGGGCGACATACCGCGGCGAAAGCGCATCGATAGCGGGCTCTGGCACCGTGGCTGCCGGCGAGGAGGTGCCGTGACGTCACTGGACGAGATGTTCGCGCGACAGGCCCACCGGACACCGTCGGCGCCGGCCGTGGTGGACGACGGCGGGACGCTCGACTACGCGACGCTGGACGCCCGCGTGGACGACCTGGCCGGCGCGCTGCGCGAGGCGGGCGTACGGGCCGACCAGCCCGTCGGGCTCGTCCTGGACCGGTCGGCGCACATGGTGGCCGCCGTGCTGGCGGTGCTGCGCGCCGGCGGGGCGTACGTGCCGATCGAGCCGGAGACGCCTGCCGCCCGGCGGGAGGCGATCCTCACCGACGCGGCCGCGACCGTCTGCGTGGTGGGGCCGTCCCTGGCCGGGGAGGTGCGCGCCGCCGGCCGGGTCGCCGTGCTCCCCGAGGCCACGCCCACCGGCGGTCCGCCGCCGGCGTCGACGCCGCCGCACCCGGACCAGCTCTGCGCGATCTACTACACCTCCGGCTCGACGGGCCGGCCCAAGGGCGTCGCCTGCACGCACGGCGGCTGGGCCAACCGGATGCGCTGGATGCAGGAGCGGCACCACCTCCAGCCCGGCGAGACAGTGCTGCAGAAGACCACGCTGACGTTCGACGACGCGGCTGTCGAGCTGCTGTGGCCGCTGCTGGTCGGCGGTCGGGTCGCCATGCTGGCCCCGGGGGCGCACCGCGACCCGCGCGCCATCATCGACGCGGCGATCGGGCACGAGGCCGTGCACCTGCAGTTCGTCCCGAGCGTGTTCGACCTGTTCCTGGAGACGCTCACCGACGCCGACGTGGCCGGCCTGACCCGCCTGCGCAGTGTGCTGTGCAGCGGCGAGGCGCTGCGCCCGGAGCTGGTCCGGCGGTTCTTCGCGCGGTTCCCCGACGGGGTCTCGCTCGACAACACCTGGGGCGCCACCGAGGTCTCGATCGACTCGACGTACCACATCTGCCGGCCCGCCGACGGCCTCGCCGACGGCGCGAGCGTGCCCATCGGTCAGCCGATGACCGGCAATCGGGTCACCGTGCGCGACGCCCGGCACCACCCGGTCCGCGGCGGCGACGTCGGCGAGCTGTGCATCGGCGGCGTCGGGCTGGCCCGCGGCTACCAGGGCGACCCGCGACGCACCGCGGTGGCGTTCGTGCCCGACCCGGACGGCTTCGGCGCCCGGATGTACCGCACCGGCGACCGCGGCGCGCAGCGTCCGGACGGGACGCTCGCCTTCGTCGACCGGGTCGACCACCAGGTCAAGATCCGCGGTGTACGGATCGAGCTGGGCGAGGTGGAGACCGCGCTGCGGGGCCACCCGCAGGTCGCCGACGCGGTGGTGCTCGCGCTCGGCACCGGAACGAAACACCTCGCCGCCTACCTGGTGCCCCGGCAGGCCGGCCGCTGCTCGGTCGACGACGTGCGCGCCCACCTGCGCACGGTGCTGACCAGCTACGCCGTGCCGACCCACCTGACCGTGCTGGACCGGCTGCCGCTGCACCCCAACGGCAAGGTCGACCGGGCCGCGCTGGCGGCCCTGCCGACGCCCGGCAGCGACGACGACGCGCTGTTGGCGCCCCGGACGGTCACCGAGGAGACCGTCGCGGAGATCTGGTGCGCGGTGCTCGGCGTCGACCGGGTCGGCGTCGACCAGGACTTCTTCGCCACCGGCGGGCACTCGCTGCTCGCCGTGCGCGTCCTCAGCCGGTTGCGGCAGGCGTTCGGCCTGGACATCCCGCTGCGGCTGATCTTCGACCACCCGACGATCGCGGCGTCCGCGGCGGAGCTGGAGCGGCTCGTGCTGGCGGACCTGGAGGGAGCAGCGCGGTGACGAACGAAACCGACGAGCTGTCGTACAGCGTCGTGGTCAACCACGAGGAGCAGTACTCGATCTGGCCGGCCGAGCGGCCGGTGCCGGCGGGCTGGCGGGCCGAGGGCACCACCGGCAGCCGCGAGGAGTGCCTCGACCACGTCGAGCGGGTCTGGGTGGACATGCGCCCGGCGAGCCTGCGCCGGCACCTGGACGGCGAGCCGGACGACGTGGCCTGACGTGTCGAGCACGGCGGACCTGCTGGCCCAACGGCTACGCGCGGCACGCGAGGCGAGCCGGGCCGCGCCGTCGCCGACCCTGCCCCGCTGCCCCGACGACGCGCTCGTCACCTCGCCGGCGCAGGAGTCGGTGTGGCTGGCCGACCGGTTCCTCGACGGGGCGCCCGACTACAACGTCGCCGAGGTGCTGCGGGTCCGTGGCCCCCTCGACGCCGCCGCGCTGCGGCTCGCGTTCGGCATCGTGCTGGAGCGCCACGAGGTGCTGCGCACCAGCTACCCCGAGGTGGAGGGTCTGCCTCGTCCGGTGCCGCGCGAGCTGGGCGCGATCCCGGTCGCCGTCGCCACCGTCGCGGACCCGTTGGCCCGCGCCCGGGAGCTGGTCCGGCAACCCTTCGACCTCGCCGCGGGGTTGCCGCTGCGCGCCGAGCTGCTGACCGCCGGCGACGCCGAGTGGTACGTGGTGCTTGTGGTCCACCACATCGCGGTGGACGGCTGGTCGATGGCGCTGCTCTGGGCCGAGCTGGCCGCGGCGTACCGGGCCCTGCTGGCGGGCACCGTGCCGGCCCTGCCGGAGCTGCCCGTGCGGTACGTGGACCACGCGTACCAGCAGCGCGAGCACCTGCGCGGCGAGCGGCTGACCCGGCAGCTCGACTACTGGCGGCAGCGGCTGGCCGGGTTGTCGCCGTTGGAGCTGCCAACCGACCATCCCCGCCCGCCGGTGTTCAGCGGCCGGGGCGACAGGTACGACTTCGCGGTGCCCGACGCGCTCGCCGACGGGGTGCGCGAGCTGGCCACCCGGCACGGGGTGACGCTGTTCCACGCGCTGCTGGCCGGGTTCACGGCCGTGCTGCACCGGTTCAGTGGCCGCACCGACGTCGCCGTCGGCACCCTCTTCGCCGACCGGCAGCACCCCGAGCTGGAGTCGGTCGTCGGGTTCTTCGGCACCACAGTGGTGATCCGGTCGCAGGTGCGCCCCCAGCGGCCGTTCGCGGCGCTGCTGAACGACGTACGCGACGCCGTCGTCGACGCACACGGACACCGCGACGTGCCGTTCGAACGACTCGTCGAGGAGCTGCGCCCGTCCCGGGACCTGTCCCGCAATCCGCTGTTCCAGGCCATGTTCACGGTGCAGGACGAGGAGAGCGCCCCGTTCGAGCTGCCCGGCTGCGTGGTCGAGCCGGTGCCGGTCGGCACCGGCACGGTGAAGTTCGACGTCGAGCTGGTGCTGACCCGCCGCGAGGGCCGGCTGAGCGGCTTCGTCGAGTACGCGAGCGATCTGTTCGAGGCGGCCACCGTGGCGCGTCTGGTCGACAGCTACCTGTGCCTGCTCGCCGACGCGGTGGCCCACCCCGGCAGCCCGGTCGCCGCGCTGGCGGTGCTGCCACCCGCCGAGCACGCCCGGATCACCGGGGAGTGGAACGACACCCGCGCCGCGTACCCGGACGACCGGCTGCTCGCCGACCTGATCGGTGACCGGGCCCGGTGCTTCCCGGCCGCGGTCGCCGTCCGCTCCGACGGTGCCGAGCTGACCTACGGTGAGCTGGAGCGACGCGCCAACCAACTGGCGCACCTGCTCGTCGACAACGGCGTCGGCCCCGACGTCACGGTGGGCGTCTGCCTGGACCGTACGCCGGAGCTGGTGGTCGCGCTGGTCGCCGTCCTCAAGGCCGGCGGCGCGTACGTGCCCGTCGACCCGGACCACCCCGCCGACCGGGTCCGGCACGTGCTCACCGACAGCGCGGCGCGGCTGCTGCTGACCACCTGCGCCGTGTGGGACCGGCTCGGTGCCCCGCCCGGCCCGCGACTGCTGCGCCTCGACCTGCTTGACGACCGGCTGGCCGGGCTGCCGGACACCCCGCCGACGACCGCCACCGGGCCGGACGACCTGGCCTACCTGATCTACACGTCGGGCTCCACCGGGCGGCCCAAGGGCGTGATGGTGCCGCACCGGGCGATCGTCAACCTCACGACGGCGTTCGTGCGGCTCTTCGAGGTCACCGACACCGACGTGGTGGCCGCCGTCGCCTCGCACGCCTTCGACCTGTCCCTGCCGGAGCTGCTCAGCCCGCTCACCGTCGGCGCGACGGTGCTGCTGGCGTCGCGCCGGACGGCCACCGACGGCGTGGCGCTCGGCGCGCTGCTGACCGGCGGCGGCGTCACCGTCATGCAGACCACGCCGACGATGTGGCGGATGCTCGTCGACGCCGGGTGGACCGGTGGCGAGCTGCGGGCCGGCGCGTCCGGCGAGACGGTGCCGAGCGCGCTGGCCGCCGCGCTGCTCGGCCGGGTGTCCCGGTTCTGGTGCCTGTACGGGCCGACCGAGACGACTGTCTGGTGCACGGCGTACGAGGTGCACGCGGTCCAACCGGACCGGCCGATGCCGATCGGCCGGCCGCTGCCCAACAACACGGTGTACGTGCTGGATCCGGCGCTGCGGCCGGTCCCGGTCGGGGTGCTCGGCGAGGTGTACGTCGGCGGGGTGGGGGTCGGTCGCGGGTACGCCGGGCAGCCCCGGCTGACCGCCGAGCGCTACCTGCCGGACCCGTTCGGCTCCGGCGGCCGGCTCTACCGCAGCGGCGACCTGGCCCGGCTGCGCCCGGACGGGACCATCGAGTTCGTCGGCCGGGCGGACACGCAGGTGAAGGTACGCGGCAACCGGATCGAACTGGGCGAGGTGGAGGCCGCTCTGGCCGCGCACCCGGCGGTGGCCGGCGCGGCGGTGACCACCTGGGGCGAGGACGCCGACCGGCAGCTCGTCGGGTACGTGGTGTGGCGCGACGCGCCCCTGGACGTGGCGACGCTGCGGGCGCACCTGCGCGGCACCCTGCCCGACGCGTTCGTGCCCGGCATCGTGGTCGAGCTACCGGAGCTGCCGCTCAGCCCGAACCGCAAGGTGGACCGGGCCGCGCTGCCCCCACCTGACGTAGGCCCGGCCGGGCCCGACCACGTCGCCCCACGGACCGACCTGGAACGCCTGGTGGTGGACACCTGGACGGCTGTCCTCTGTCGGGATCGGATCGGCGTGCGGGACGACTTCTTCCAGCTGGGCGGGCACTCGCTGGGCGCGTTGCAGGTGGCTGCCCGGCTGCGCGCGGCGACGGGGGTGGACGTGTCCCTGCGGACCCTGTTCACCCACCCCACGCCGGCCGAGCTGGCCGCCACGCTCGGCGCGGGTCCAGCCCACGCCGTCACGCTCACCCTCGGGCCGGCAGGGGCCGCCGACGACGCCCGGCCGGCAGGAGCCGCCGGCCACATCGACCCGTCCGCCGCCGACCGGCCGCCGCTGACCGCCCGGCCGGCCAAGGCCGTCGCTCCGCTGTCGTACGCGCAACGCCGGCTGTGGTTCCTCGACCGCCTCCACCCGGACGACGGCAGCTACCTGGTGCCCAGCGTGCTGCGCCTGCGCGGGCCGCTGTCGACGTCGGCGCTGACCGAGGCGCTGCGCACGGTACTGGCCCGGCACGACGCGCTCGGCGCTCGGTTCGTCGCCGACGGCGTCGCCGACCGGCAGATCCCCGGCCCGCCGTGCGAGGTGGTGCGCACCGACCTGCCCGACGCCGAGGACTCCACGGTGCTCCGGCTCGCCGCCACGGACGCGGCCCGACCGTTCGACCTGGCGAGCGGCCCCCAGGCCCGGGCCCGGGTCGTCCGGGTCGCCGACGACGACCACACGGTGGTGCTGGTGCTGCACCACGCGGCGGTGGATGGCTGGTCGCTGCGCGTGCTGTGGCGGGAGGTAGGCACGGCGTACGCGGCACTCGCCGCCGGCCGGACGCCGGACCTGCCGGCGCTGCCGCTGACGTACGCCGACTACGCCTACTGGCAGCAGCGGCGCGGCCCGGCGGCGTTCGCCGACCAGCTCGACCACTGGCGGGTCCGGCTCGCCGACCTGCCGCACTGCTCGCTGCCCACCGACCGACCCCGACCGGCGACCTGGTCGGGGCGGGGGGACCGGGTGGACTTCACGGTGCCCGCCCAGACCGCGCGGGCGGTGCGCGAGCTGGCCCGGCGCTCCGGCGCGACGACCTTCATGGCCCTGCTCGCCGCCTTCCAGGTGGTGCTCGCCCGCTTCACCGGCCAGGACGACGTCGTGGTGGGCACGCCGGTGGCCGGCCGGGACGACGCCGAACTGGAGCCGGTGGTCGGCTGTTTCGTCAACACCCTGGTGCTGCGCGGCGATGTCGGCGGCGACCCGAGCTTCGCCGGGCTGCTGGATCGGGTGCGGCGGGCCGCAGCCGTCGACTTCTCGCACCGGGACGTGCCGTTCGAGCGGCTGGTCGAGGAGCTGCGGGTCGCCCGGGACCCGTCGCGTAACCCGCTGTTCCAGGTGGGTTTCCGCCCGGAGGAGCGCGACGACGCGGCGCTGCGGCTGCCCGGCGTCGGCGTGGACGCGGTGGACCTCGGCCCGGGCGGGGCGAAGTACGACCTGAACGTGTCGGTGGTGGAGGTCCCGGACGGGCTGCGCGGCACCGTGGAATACGCCACCGACCTGTACGACGCGACGACGATCGAGGCGTTCGCCGCCGCGTACGTGCGGACGGTCCAGGCGGTGGTGGCCGCCCCGCAGCGGCGGCTGTCCGAGCTGGGCCCGACGGCAGCCGAGCGGCGGCTGCTTGCCGAGTGGGGCGGCGAAGTCGGGCCGGTGCCGGAGCAGCCGTCGCTGCCGGAGCTGGTGGCCCGGCAGGCGGCCCGCACACCCGACGCGGTCGCGGTGTGCCTCGCCACGCCCGGCGACGACCCACCGGCACGGGCGAGCGCCGGCGCGCGCGAGCCGACGACGGCCGCGTCGACCACGACCGAGCCGACCACCACCGAGCCGACCTTGACCGAGCCGACCACCACCGAGCCGACCACGACCGAGCCGACCACGACCGAGCTGACCTACGCCGAGCTGGACGGGCGGGCCAATCGGCTGGCCCGCTGGCTGCGTCGGCGCGGCGTCGGCCGGGACGTGGTGGTAGGCGTGGCGCTGCCCCGATCGACGGACCTCGTGGTGGCGCTGCTCGCGGTGCTGCGCTCGGGCGGGGCGTACGTCGCGATGGACCCCGCCGCGCCGCCCGGCCGGCTCACCCACCTCGTCGCGGACAGCGCGCCCCTGCTGGTCCTGACCTCCCGCGACGCGCTCGCCCGACGCGGGCCGGCCGCCGCCACCGAGGGCGTGCCGACGTACTGCCTTGAGGAGGAGTGGCCGGCCGTGCTGGCCGAGTCGGCCACCGACCCCGGGCACGTGCCGCACCCCGACGACCGGGCCGCGATCTACTACACCTCCGGGTCGACCGGAGCGCCGAAGGGCGTACCGACGCCGCACCGGGGCATCGCCAACTTCCTGGCGTACCTGAGCGGGCCGATCGGGTTGACCGACCGGGACGTGGTGCTGCAACTGGCGGCGATCTCCTTCGACGCGTCCATCCGGGACATCTTCGGCCCGCTGGTGGTCGGCGGACGGGTGGTGCTGCCGCCCGACGGTGCCACGCGCGACCCGTACGCCCTGCTCGCCGCCATCGAGCGGCACCGGGTGACGGCGTTGCTGACGCTGGTGCCCCCGATGCTGACCGCGCTGGCCACCGCCGCCGGCGCTCGACCGGGCGCCGCGGGCTCGGTGCGGCTCGGCCTGGTCAGCGGCGAGGCGCTGGGCGCGCAGCACGTCCGCGCCGCCCGGCAGCTCTCCCCCGACATCGCGCTCGTCAACCAGTACGGCCCGACCGAGGCCACGATGACCTCGACGTACCACGAGGTGGGTGACGAGGTCGGCGCGGTGCCGATCGGGCGGCCCATCCCGCACGTGCGCTGCCACGTCCTCGGCCCGCGCGGTGAGCTGCTGCCGCCGGGCGCCCTGGGCGAGCTGTATCTCGGTTCGCCGGGGTTGGCCCGGGGCTACCAGCGGGCGCCCGGGCTGACCGCGCAGCGGTTCGTGCCGGACCCGTTCGGGCCGCCCGGCGCCCGGCTGTTCCGCACCGGCGACCTGGTCCGGTGGCGCGCCGACGGGCGGCTGATCTTCCATGGCCGCCGGGACCAGCAGGTGAAGATCCGCGGTGTCCGGGTGGAGCTGGGCGAGGTGGAGGCCGCCCTGGCCGCCTGCCCGGGGGTTCGGGCCGCCGCGGCTGCCGTGCACGACGGCGAGCTGGCCGGCTACGTGGTCGTCGACGGTGCCGTCGACCTGGGCGGGTTGCGCGACCGGCTTGCCGACACGCTGCCCGAGCAGTCGGTGCCGGCGCGGCTCCAGACGCTTGACGCGCTGCCGCTGACCCCGCACGGCAAGCTGGACCGGGCCCGGCTGCCGGCCCCGTCCCCGACACCCCGCGTCGACGCGCTGCCCCCGCGCGACATCCTGGAGCTGACCCTGGTGCGGATCTGGGAACGGGTCCTCGGCCACGGCCCGATCGGCGTACGCGACGACTTCTTCGCCGTCGGCGGTCACTCACTGCGGGCGGTGGACCTCGTCGAGGCGATCCGCGGCGAACTGGACGTCGCCGTTCCGCTCAGCGTGGTCTTCACCCACCCCACAGTGGAACGGCTCGCCGCCGTGCTGGGCACCGCAGCGGCCGCCACCGACCGGTTGCTCGTCCCGCTCGCCGACGGGCCCACCGAGCGGCCGCCGCTGTTCCTGGTCCACCCGCAGGGCGGCGACGTGGCCTGCTACGCGCAGCTCGCCCGGGAGCTGGCCGGGGTCTGCGCCGTGCGGGGCATCGAGGCGGTGGGCTACAACACCGACGACCCGCCCCTGGCGGTCATCGAGGAGATGGCCCAGCGGTACGTCGACGAGATCCGCGCGGCGGCGCCGGGCGGGCCGTACCGGCTGGCCGGCTGGTCCTTCGGCGGCAACGTGGCCTTCGAGATGGCGGCCCGGTTGGAGGCGGCCGGCGAGCGTGTCGACTTCCTCGGCGTCCTGGACGCGCGCGCGTTCGGCCGGGAGGAGCTGGAGCCCTGGTTCACCGGGCGCAGCGAGCTGGAACGTTACGGGCTGATCGCCGAGCTTGCTCCGGCGCAGGTCGCCGAGTTGGCCGCCGCCGAGGAGCAGGAGGCGCTCGCCATCCTGCTGCGCGACGCGCAGCGGCGGGGCCGGGTGCCGCGCGGCGCGGACACGGCGACGCTGCGCCGGATGGTGGCGGTCTTCACCGCGAACGGCCGGGCCGCCGACCGGTACGCGCCCCGCGCGCCGATCCGCGCCCCGATCCACCTGTTCACGGCCACCGAACGGCATCCCACGCTCACCAACCCGCCGGTGAACCCGGCGAGCTGGCGGGCCCGCACCCGGGGCCCGGTGTACGTGGTGCCGGTGCCGGGCAACCACCACGACCTGGTGTACGCGCCACACGCGAGCGTGCTGGCGGCCCGGATCGCCGACGCGTTACGGGAGCGGGGTTGGACATCCGCCGACTAGGCGTCGTGGGTGGGGTGGGTCCGCTGGCCGTCGCCCACTTCTACCAGCGCCTCATCCAGCTCACCCCGGCCGTGGAGGACGACGAGCACCTGGAGGTGGTGCTCGTCGCCGAGCGGGTGCCCAGCCGGATCGCGTACCTGCGGGGGGTCGGGCCCAGTCCGGTGCCGGCGCTGCTACGGGCGGCCAAGCACCTGGAGGCCGCCGGGGTCGACGCGCTTGTCATCCCGTCGGCGACCACGCACGCCTTCCGCGACGACGTGGCCCGGGCGGTGGCCGTACCGGTGCTGGATCTGCTGGCCGAGGTGGGCGCGGTGCTGGCCGGGCGGGGCTTTCGCCGTCCGGTCTTCCTGGCCACCGCCCCGACCGCCCGCCTGCGGCTGTACGAGCCGCACCTGCAGGCCGGGACCCGCCCGCTGTACCCGAGCGCGCCGGCGCAGCGCCGGGTGGACGCGCTCATCGACGGGGTGAAACGGGGTGAGCCGGTCGAGGCGCTGCGCGCCGGCCTGACCGAGCTGATCGCGGCCGGCCCGTGGCCGATCGGGGCCGACTGCGTGGTGCTGGCGTGCACGGAGCTGCCGGTGATCGCCCCGCGCGGCGGCGCGGGGCCGCTGCCGCTTGTCGACGTGACCGAGGTGCTGGCCCACGCGGTGCTGGCCCGACGCCTGATGCCGGCGCGGCGCTGACCGGAGCGCCCGGATGGGTACCGCCGACCCCGGCCGCGTTCCGTCCGGCTAGCGTCCCAGCGGTCGACATCACCTCGGAAAGCAGCGTGCCGTGCGAAAGCTGACGTACTACATCGCCACAAGCGTGGACGGTTTCATCGCCGGGCCGGACGGCGAGTTCGACTTCTTCGCGTTCGAGGGGGATCTGGCGGCGGCCATCCTGGCCGAGTATCCGGAGACCCTGCCGACCCACGCGCGCGAGCCGCTGGGGATCGCCTCGGCGCCGAACACCACGTTCGACACGGTCCTGATGGGCCGCGCCACGTACGAACCGGCTCTGGCCCTCGGCGTCACCAGCCCGTACGCCCACCTGCGGCAGTACGTCTTCTCCCGGACGCTCGAACAGCGCGACCCGGCGGTCGAGATCGTGGCCGGCGATCCGGTGGAGTTCGTTCGGGACCTCAAGCGCCAGGCCGGGTCGGGCATCTGGCTCTGCGGCGGCGCGACGCTCGCCGGTCACCTGATCGGCGAGATCGACGAGTTGGTCGTCAAGCGCTACCCGGTCGTCCTCGGCACCGGCATTCCGCTGTTCCGGGCGCCGTTCGCCGTGACCGGATTCGCGCTGCGCGACACCCGGGCGTTCAGCACCGGCGCGACCATCTCCACCTATGCCAAGCACTGAAAGAGGATCCATGCTGTTCCGCGCCACCACCGACGCCGACCTCGACCGGGTCACCGGCTTTTCGGTCGACGACCCGGTCAGCACCATCGACGCCGAGCGCTACCTCGACGAACTGCGCCAGGGCATGTACCGGCCGGAGTGGACCTGGATCGCCGAGCACGACCAGCGGGTGGTGGGCCGCGCGCTGTGGTGGGGACAGGCGTCCAGCACGCATCCGGTCGCCCTCGACTGCCTGCACGTCGACGCGACGGTCGCCGACCGGGCGGATGTCGCGGCCGGCCTGCTCCGCGCGGGGCTGCGGGCGTTCACGCAGCAGGGTGCGCCGAAGCCTCCGCTGTACAACCTGACGCTGCCCAACGGCTGGCGCGACGACGAGGCGGTCGCGGCGGCGGTGGCGTGGCGGCGGGACGCGGCTCGGGCGGCCGGGCTGACCGACGAGGTGGAACGGTTGCGGCTGGAGTGGACGCCGGAGGTCGGCGTGCCCGCCGCGAGCAGCCGGCTCGTCTTCTCGGAGGGTTCCGACGAGGAGTTCCTCGACGTCTTCCGCCGGATCGCGGTGGGCAGCCTGGACCTGGAGACCCGCCGCAACCTGGCGATCAAGGGTCCGGAGGCGACCGCCCGTGAGGAGATGGACTTCTACCTGGACTGTCCCGGCGAGCGGTCGTGGTGGCGGCTGGCGCACACGACCGACGGGACGCTCGCCGGGCTGGCGATCCCCTCGGCGACGCCGTACAACCGCAACGTCGGTTACCTGGGGGTCGTGCCCGAGCTGCGGGGGCGTGGCCACATCCACGACGTGCTCGCCGAGATCACCCGGATACACGCCGAGCAGGGCGCCGAGCTGATCACGGCCACCACCGACACGACGAACGCGCCGATGGCCGCGGCGTTCGCGCGGGCGGGTTACCGGACCGCGCAGATCCGGCTGCTCTACTCGGCGCCAGTTTCCTGAGAAGGGCGTCGTCAGGCCGATTCGGCGTGGGTGGTCGGCTCGTCGCCGGCGAGCCGCTCCGCCGCGTAGAGCCGGATCAGGCCGGCCAACCGGTACCGGGTCGGATCGACGCCGACGTCGACGAGTTGCGCGTCGACAAGCTCCTCCAGGGCGTCCTCGACGATCTCGTCGCGGACGCCCGGTAGCCGGCCGGCGAGCGGGAGCGGCAGGTCCGCGGCCGGCAGCGCGCCCAACGACCGGAACAGCAGCCGCGCCGCCGGGGAGAGCGCCGCGTAGCTGGTGGCGAGCCGGGCCCGCACGTCGAGCCCGCCTAAGGTCAGCTCGTCGAGGCGACGGGCCTCGTCGCGCAGCCGGTCGGCGAGGTGCGCGACCGTCCAGTGTGGCCGCGCGGCGAGCCGGGCGGCCGCGATCCGCAGCGCCAGCGGGAGCCCGTCGCAGAGCCGGGCCAGCGCCGTCGCGCCGGCCGGGTCGGCGGCCAGCCGGGCCGGGCCCAGCGCGGTGGCGAGCAGCCGCACCGAGTCCGCGACGTCGAGCGGGTCGAGGTGCACCGCTCGGGCGCCGGTGAGGCCGGTGAGCCGCCGCCGGCTCGTGACGAGCACGCCCGCGCCCGTGGCCCCGGGCAGCAACGGCAGCACCTGCCGCTCGTGTGTCACGTCGTCGAGCACGACGAGCACACGCCGGCCGGCGATCCGGTCCCGGTACAGCTCGGCGCGCTCGTCGAGGCCGGCCGGGACCGCGTCGCCGGACAGGCCGAGCGCGCGCAGGAACCGCTCCAGGGCGGCCGCGGGCGCCACCGGCCGGCCGTCGGGGTCGAGGAGGTTCAGGTACAGCTGGCCGTCCGGGTACGCCGGCGCGAGCGCGTGCGCGGCACGGACCGCGAGTGTCGACTTGCCCACACCGACCGGGCCGGAGATCGCCACCAACGGCACCGCGGCGCCGTCGTTTCCGGCCAGCGCCTCCCGGAGCACGGCCAGCGGCCGATCCCGCCCGGAGAGCTCGGGCGGGTCGGCGGGGAGCAGCCGGGGCACCGGCGGCGACACCGGTGGGTCGTCGGACGACTCGTCGGCCCGCGCGTCGGTGAGGATGGCGCGCTCCAGGCGGCGCAGCTCGCCACCCGGCTCCAACCCCAGCTCGTCGAGGAAGAGCCGACGGGCCGACCGGTACGCGGCCAGCGCCTCGGCCGGCCGTCCCGCGCCGGAGAGGGCGCGCATGTGCTGCGCGTGCAGCCGTTCCCGCAGCGGATGGGTGGCGACCAGCTCGCGCAGCTCACCGACGACGTGCTGGTGCCGGCCACGGTGCAGCTCGACGTCGAGCCAGTCCTCGGTGACGGCGAGCCGGCGCTCGTCGAGGCGGGTCGCGGCGGCCCGCAGCGCGGGGCTCTCCACGCCGGCCAGGGCGGTCCCCCGCCACAGGGCGAGGGCGGCGCTCAGGGCCTCCGCCGCGTCGTCGAGCCGCGACTCGGCCAGCGCCTGCTGCCCGGCCAGCACCAGCCGGTCGAAGTAGTGCAGGTCCAGGTCGCCGTCGGCCACCTCGATCAGGTAGCCGGGTGGGCGGGTGACGATGCGGTCCGGCAGGCCGAGCCGGGTGAGCGTCTTGCGCAGCGCCGACACGCAGATCTGCACCTGACCGCGGGCGGTGGTCGGCGGGGCGTCGTCCCACAGGGCGTCGGCGAGCTGCGCGGTGGACACCACGCAGTTCGCGTCGAGCAGCAGGGTGCTGAGCACCACCCGCTGCCGTGCCGCGGTGACCGTCAGCGTGTGCCCGGCGCCGGAGATCTCGAGGGGCCCGAGGATCCGGAAGCGCACGGGTCAGCTCCGCGCCGACGCCGCGATCTCCAGGCGCTGGCGCAGCGGATGCCGCAGCGGCTTGCCGAGCGCGTTCTTGGGCAGGATCCGGACGAACTGGAGCCGGTCCGGCCAGAGCACCCGGGCCACGCCCTCGGCTTCCAGGTAGTCGTGCAGGCCCTGCAGGGTCGGGGTGTCGCCGCCGCCGGGGATCACCACGGCGCAGACCAGGTCCGCTCCGGGGACGGCCGGGTCCGGGTAGCCGACGAGGACGGCCTCCACCACGTGCGGATGCCGCTGCAACACCGCCTCGATGTCCAGCGTGGACACCCGCAGGCTGTTCGCCCGGGTGATCAGGTCGACCCGCCGGCCGGTGATCCGGATGCCTCCGCGCCCGTCGTCGCGGGCCAGGTCGCCGGTGTCGAACCAGCCGTCGTCGTCGAGCAGCGACTCGTACAGCTCGCGCTGGTTGAGGTAGCCCAGGCACTGGGAGGCCCCCCGGGCGTACAGGCGGCCCGCCTCCTCGCCGGGGTCGGTGTCGATCCGCACCTGCATCCACGCCACCGGCCGGCCGTCGCTGTGCGCCGCCCAGTCGTCCGGGTCGTCCAGCCGGGTGACGGTGACCGCCCCGTTCTCGGTCATCCCCCACAGCGCCCGCATCGGCACCCCGAACGCCTCCCGCACGTCGGCGATGAGCTGCGGCGCGATCGGCGCGGAGCCGGAGACGATCTGGCGCAGCGTCGGGGTCTGCACCGGTGCGCGACGCTGGGCGGCGAGCATCCCGATGACGAAGCCGGGCGCCGCGTACACGAACGTGCCGCCGTGCCGGGCGATCAGAGCCACCATCAGCGCCATGTCGTCGCCGGAGTCCATCACCACCGCCGTGCAGCCCAGGTGGACGGGGAGGTAGACGGCGTGCGTGACCCCGGCCATGTGGGTGAGCACGCTGGGCAGCAGGACCACCTCGTCCGGGGCGAGCCCGAGCGGCTCCGCCGACGCGCGGACGCACGCGTACATCGTGTTCTGGCTGTGCACGACGCCCTTCATCGGGCCGGTGGTGCCCGAGGTGTGCAGCACCAGGGCCGGCTCGTCGGGGCCGAGGGCGTCCGCTCCGTCGTCCGGGGAGCGCTGCTCCCACGGGGTGTCGACGAACACCTGCTGGAAGTCGACGGCGCCGACCCGGGCGGCGTCGCCGATCACCACCCGGTGCTCGAGCGTCGGCACGTCCAGGTCGGCGAGCCGGGTGGCGTAGTCGGTGCCGGCGAAGGTGTCCAGGGTGATGCAGACCTTCGCCCCGGTCGACTCCAGGACCTGACGCAGCTCCCGGGTGCTCAGCATCGGGAAGCCCGGCGAGCTGACCGCCCCGATCTGGTTGCAGGCCAGGTAGAGCGGCGTGAGCACCCACCGGTTCGGCAGGTAGATCATCACCACGTCACCGCGGCCGACGCCGAGCGACCGCAGCGCCCCAGCGAACCGGGCGACCATGGTGGCCAGCTCGGCGTACGTCAGCGTGCGCGCGTGTTCGCCGCCCTCGTACGTGATGATCGCCGGGTGGTCCGGGCGGTCGCGGGCCGCCGCGGCGAGGTCGTCGAGGAACGTCTCCGACCGCCACCAGCCCGCCGCGACGTACTCCTCGGCCTGTCGCTTGTCGACAGGTGCCAATGAATCCCACATGTTCGGTCGCCTCCCGGCCATGCCCCGTCACGTCCACATGAGATGTGTCTGCCGGGCAAGCTACCACCACCGACCGCCGCTGTCGCGTCCGCGAAAATCGCGGTTACGCACAGCAAACCCGCAGCTAGCCGCCCTCATCCAGTGACCTTGACAAATGATCAGACATGGACGACTCTCACCAGAGTCATAGATGCCTGTCGGGGTGCGCGGAAGCGTGGAGGTGTCATGCGGATCGGTGTGCTGGCATGGGATCACGGCGAGGAGGACGACGACTCGCCGGTCATCGCCGAGCTGGGCCGCGAGCGCGGTCACGACACCTCCCTGTTCACCGTCGAGGAGATCGACGTCGCGGCGGCCCCGGGCGGTGGCCCGGAGGTCATGTTCAACGGCGAGCTGGGGCGCTCCTTCGACGCCGTCATCTCCCGGGCGCAGCTGCACGGCGACTGGCGGGACCGGGTGGAGCGGCTGATGCTCGCCAGCAACATCCCCGGGGTGACGATGTTCGACCCGATCGAGGTGTGGCAGGCCGCCTACAGCAAGTTCCGGATGATGCAGGTGCTCGCCGACGCCGGCCTGCCCGTGCCACCCACCCGGGCCTGCCGGACGCCCGCCGACGTCGAGGCGGCCAGCCGGGAGTGGGGCACCGTCGTGGTGAAACCGTCGTACGGCCGCGCCGGCATCGACGTGGAGCGGATCACCAACGTCGGCGACGACCTGCCGCTGATCGAGAAGCTGCTGGCCCGCTACGGGGTCCTGGTGTGCCAGCCCTACTACCCCACCCAGTACGGCGAGTACCGGCTGACGGTGTCCGGCGACACGATGCCGATGAACATGGTGAAGTATCCGGCCGTCGGGCAGTGGAAGACCCGGACCCTGCTGGGGGCGAGCTTCGAGCGGGTGGACATCCCGCCGGAGCTGGCGGACATCTCGATCCGGGCCACCCGGGCCATGGGGATCACCCTGTCCGGGCTGGACATCCTGCCGACCGAGGACGGTTACGTGATCCTGGAGTGCAACGCGATCCCCGGCAACCTCAACATCCTCGGCAAGGAGTCCCAGCGGCTCGCCTTCGAGGCGATGTACGAGTGGGTGGAGGCCCGCACTCCCTGCTGACCCGGCGATCCGGTCCCCCTACCTGCCCCCGCTACGGACGGAGTGTCGATGCAGCATGCCCTGGCCGACTACGACCTGACCGAGCACGGCCCCGGTGAGCAGTTCGCCCGCGCGGTGCTCGCCTCCGACGGCGCCGACGTCGACGTGCCGATCGCGGCGTCGCTGCCCACCCTGTTTCCGCTGGCCAAGCACCGACCCCGCTACACGGTGCGGCACCTGCTCAAGAGCGCGACGGTGACCGAGGAGCCGGTCACCTACGTCAGCGAGGCGCCGACCCCGGGCACTCCGGAGATCGCCGGCACCAGTTACGAGGCCAGCCCCGAGGCGACCTTCGTGCCCCGGCTGGTGGAGACGAAGCTGACCGAGGTGACCGCCGGGGTGGCCGTCCCGCCGGACCTGTTGCGTGACCCGACGCTGCTGGCCGGGTTCGTGGACTACCGGGTGCTGGTGCGGCTGGGCACCATCGAGAACGAGGTGCTGCTGCACGGCAGCGCCGACTCGGTGATCCCCGGCCTGATCGGCCTGCCCGGCGCCCGAAGGCGGGCCGCGCCCGGCGAACTGACCGCCGAGGTGATCACCGCCGCCGGCGAGGTCGAGGAGATGGGCGGGTCGTGCGACGCGATAGTGGCCCACCCCAACCGCTACTGGGACCTGCTGGGCAGCGGGATGCTGGCCCGACTCGGCGAGGTCGGGATCCGGGTCAGCCGGACCAGGATGATCGCGCCGGACCAGGTGCTGCTTGGTGACTTCCGGGCGGCGGTCACGCTGTTGGAGTCCGGCACCTCGCAGTTGAGCCTGTGCCGGGGCGCGGGCCCGGACGGGTCCGACGTGATCACGGCGGGTCTGCGGCTGGGCCTGGCCGTGCACCTGCCGCAGCACTTCCTGCTGCTGGACCTGCGATGACGGCTGGGCCTGCGATGACGGCTGGACCTGCGATGACGCCGGCCCTGCGATGACGGTGGGCCTGCCATGAAGGTGGTCTACCTGACCGGCTGGAACCGCAGCGGCTCGACGGTGCTGGGCAACCTGCTCGGTGAGCTGCCCGGGGTGGTGCACGTCGGTGAGCTGTACTACCTGTGGCGCAACGGCGTCCTGGGCATCGGCACCAACACGTCCTGCGGCTGCGGCGAGACGCTCACCGAGTGTCAGTTGTGGAGTCGCGTCGTCGACCGGGTCGCCGGGTCGGATCCGGCGCTGGCGGCCCGCCGGATCGTGGCCGAGCAGCGGCGCCACGTACGGGTTCGGCACACCGGCGCGCGGCTGGCGGAGGTCGCGGGGCGTCGGCCACGGCCCGCCGGGGTGACCGAGGTGGCCCGCCGGATGATCGGGACGTACCGGGCGGTGGCCGAGGAGACCGGCGCCGAGGTGATCGTCGACGGCTCGAAGTACCCGGCCGAGGCCGCCGTGCTGCTCGGCGACGCCGGCCTGGACCTGCGGGTGCTGCACCTGGTCCGCGACCCGCGCGCGGTCGCCCACTCGTTCGCCCGCCCCAAGCAGTACCTGCCGCGGATGAGCGCCGCCCGCAGCACCGGGATGTGGACCGCGCTGAACGTGGCGTCGGACCGGATCGGGCGGGCCGCCCCGGAGCGCTACCTGCGGCTGCGCTACGAGGACTTCGCGTCCGCCCCGCGCGACGTGCTGGGCGGGGTCCTGCGCTGGGCCGACCTGCCCGGCGAGCCGCCCGTCGGGCCGGACGGGCGGGCCGTGCTGGGCGTCAACCACACGGTGACCGGCAACCCGGACCGACTACGGCGGGGGCCGACGACGATCCGGCCCGACCTGGCGTGGCGCGACGCGTTGCCGGCCCGCGCCGCGGTGGTCGCCACCACGCTCGCCGCCCCGGTGCTGCGCCGGTACGGCTACCCGTTACGACCCTGAGGGAGTGGTTGGGATGGATCTCGGCATCGCGGGACGGGTGGCGCTTGTCGCCGGCGCCAGCAGCGGCCTCGGCCGGGCCACGGCCCGGGCGCTCGCGGCGGAGGGCTGCGCCCTGTCGGTGGGGGCACGCAACCCGGAACGGCTCGCCGAGGCCGCCGACGAGCTGCGCGCCGCCGGCGCCCCGGACGTGCTGGCCCGACCGGTGGACATCACCGACGAGCAGGGGGTGGCCGGCTGGGTCGCCGACACCGTGGCGCATTTCGGCGCGCTGCACATCGTGGTCGCCAACGGCGGCGAGGTGCCCGGAGGCCCGGTCGACAGCTTCGGGCTGGACGCGTACCGGCAGGCGCTGGACGCCGCCTTCCTGCCGCACGTCGGCCTGACCCTGGCGGCCCTGCCGCACCTGCGCGCCGCCGGCTGGGGCCGGGTCCTCATCGTCGCCTCGGAGACGGTCCGCCAGCCGATCCCGGAGTACGGGCTCTCCGCCGCCGCCCGGCCGGGGCTGCTGGGCTTCACCCGCGCCCTGGTGCAGGCGCTCGGGCCGGGCGACATCACGGTGAACGTGCTGGCCCCCGGCTACCACGACACCGAGGGCGTACGCGCCGACTACGGCTCAGCGGCCGACGCCCGGCTCGCGGAGATCGGCGCGGGCATCCCGCTGGGTCGGGTGGGTCGGGCCGGGGACTTCGGCGCGGTGGCCGCCTTCCTGGCCAGCGAGGCCGCCTCGTTCATCACCGGCACCTGCCTGCTTGTCGACGGCGGACGGACCCGCGGCCTCGGCTGACCCGCCCGGGGCGTACGCGTCCATGGCGTGCAACGACCTGCCGCGCAGCGCCACGGCGACGAGCAGCAGGTACGCGCCACCGAAGGCGGCAAGCGTGGGGA
Organism: Micromonospora lupini str. Lupac 08; assembly: GCF_000297395.2. Classification (GTDB taxonomy): domain Bacteria; phylum Actinomycetota; class Actinomycetes; order Mycobacteriales; family Micromonosporaceae; genus Micromonospora; species Micromonospora lupini. The sequence goes on from NZ_HF570108.1 coordinate 5,672,179, forward strand.
CGAGCCCGACGGCCCCGACGGACCAGCCGGCCAGCAGCACCGACAGCGGGGCGCCGCTGAGCGCGACGGCGCTGCCCAGCCCGAAGACCCGACCCCGGGCCTCCTCCGGCACGTGTTCGAGGGTGACTGTGGTGAGCAGCGGGTTGAGCGGGCCGGCGGCCAGGCCGAGCAGCAGGCAGATGCCGATCAGCACGGCCGGTGGCGGGGTGGCCGCGATGGACAGCCGCAGCGCGCCGATGACCACGAAGCAGCCCAGCATGGTGCGCCGCCGGCTGGCCAGCAGGCGGCGGCTGGCCGGGGCGTACAGGAAGGTGCCGAGCACGGCTCCGCAGCCGGACGCGGCGATCAACCAGCCCAGGTACCGCCCGTCGTGCAGCACGTCGTGCGTGTAGACCGGTAGCAGCACGGGGGTGAACGCCGCGTCCAGCAGGTTGGTGACGAAGACGAAGGCGGTCATCGCGGCGATCACCGGCATCCGTCGTACCAGCGTCGCGCCCTCGACCAGTTGCCGCGCGAAGCCGGCGCGGCCGGTCGTCGGCGCGGCGGCCAGGGCGGGCACCCCGACGGTGACAAGCAGCGCGGCGAGCAGCAGGCCGGCCGCGTCGACGTACAGGCCGACCGCCGCGCCGAGGGCGGCGACCAGCAGCGCGGCCAGGGGCGCGCCGACCACCAGGCCGAGCCGGGGCGCCGCCTGGTACCACGAGTTGGCGGTCTCCAGTCGTACGCCGGCCGCGGCGGCGACCGGTCGGATCAGGCTCACCCGGGCCGCGTTCGCCGGCGTGGCGACCAGGCTGCGGGCGAACAGCAGCGCCAGCAGGGCGGGCATCGGCAGCCCGACGGTGGCGTCCAGCACCGGGACCAGGCCGGTGAGCAGGCCGGCGAGCGCGTCGGAGAGCACGCTGACGCGGCGGCCACCGAGCCTGTCGATCCACACCCCGCCGACCGCGCCCGCGAAGATCAGCGGGAGGGTACCGGCGAAGCCGGCGAGGCCGGTGGCCGCCGCGCTGTCCGTGCGGGCCAGCACGTACAGCGGCACCGTGACCACGGTGATCGCGTTGCCGAAGGACGACAGGTAGTGCGCGCTCAGCAGCGCCACCAGGCTCCGGCGTTCCCCCGCGCCGCTCATCGCAGCGCCGCCACCGCCCGGTCCACCACCGCGGCGGCGGTCACCCCGGCCCGTTCCAGCAGGTACCGCTGGTCACCGGCGACGGCCACGAACCCGTCCGGCACCGCCACCCGCAGCACGCGCGTGGGCCGGCGTTCGGCGAGCGCCTCCGCGACGGCGGAGCCCAGCCCGCCGCTGGGCCAGTGCTCCTCGACGGTGACCACCACCGGGCGGCCGGTCGCCAGAACCGCCGCGTCGAGCGTCTCCACGTCGAGCGGGCGGACGGTGTGCACGTTGAGCACCGTGGCGCCGATCCCCCGCCGGGCCAGCTCGTCGGCGGCGCCCAGCGCGGCGAGCACCGGGTACGGCCCGCAGGCGGCCAGCACCACGTCACCGCCGGTACGCAGCGGCTGCACCCGGCCCAGCCGGACCGGCGGCGCGTCCGGAACGCCTGCGGTGGCGAGGGTGGCCGCCAGATCCGGCGTCGCGGCACGACCGAGCCGCAGGTAGACCGGCCCGGGCAGCTCCAGCGACTGCCGAAACAACCGGGCGCAGGCGTCGCCGTCGGCCGGCGCCACCACTGTCATGTTCGGCAGCGTACGCATGATCGCCAGGTCTTCGAGGGCGTGATGGGTCGGCCCGAGGTGGCCGGCGGCCAGCCCGCCGTGGGTGGCCACGATCCGCACCGGCAGGTCGTTGAAGGCGATGTCCACCTTCACCGCCTCCAGGGCACGGGTGCTGGCGAAGGTGGCCATGGTGTTGACCATCGGGATCCGCCCGCTGCGGGCCAGCCCGGCGGCGACACCCATCAGGTTCTGCTCGGCGATGCCGAGGTTGACGTAACGGTCGCCCGCCGACCCGAAGTCGACGCCGCTGAACAGCCCGGTGTCGCTGTCCAGGCAGACCAGTCGGTCGTCCGCGGCCATCAGCTCGACGAGCAGGTCCCGGTAGACGTCCCGCCCGGCACGCGGCCCACCCGCCGGGTTCGCCGCGCCCGCCGGGACCGCCGCGGCTGCCGGGCCCGCCGTGCTCACCGGATCCCCCGGCGTACGGCCCGCAGCGCCCGCCCGCGTTGGGTCTCGCCGAGCCGGGCGAAGTGGCTGCGCACCTGTCCCTCCACGTAGGGCAGTCCCCGGCCCTTGACGGTCCGGGCGATGACGGCCACCGGTCGGCCCGTGCCCGGCTCGGTCAACGCCGCACGCAGCGCGCCCCGGTCGTGCCCGTCCACCTCGCGGACCTCCCAGCCGAACGCCCGCCACCTGTCGGCAAGCGGTTCCAGCGTGATCACGTCCTCGGTGCCGTCGCCGAGTTGCAGGCCGTTGCGGTCGATCACCGCGGTCAGCCGGTCGAGCCCGAGGCTGCCGGCGGCCATCGCCGCCTCCCAGACCGAGCCCTCCTGCAACTCCCCGTCGCCGAGTACGACGACGCAGCGCCTGTCGCTGCCGTCGAGCCGGGCGGCGAGCGCGTGCCCGACGCCGAGCGCCAACCCGTGCCCGAGCGAGCCGGTGGGCATCTCCACGCCCGGCACCGCACGGTTCGGGTGGGCCAGGAACGGCCCGCCCGGCGCGGCGTACCCGTCGAGCCACTCCACCGGGAAGTAGCCCCGGGTGGCGAGCACCGCGTACAGGGCGATGGCCCCGTGGCCCTTGCTGAGCAGCAGCACGTCCCGGTCGGGGGCCTGCGGTCGGGTCGGGTCGACCCGCAACACCTCGTGGTACAGGGTCACCAGGATCTCCACGAGCGACATCGAGCCGCCCAGGTGTCCGCCGTCGGCGCTGGCGCACATCCCGACGATCAGCTCCCGCACGCGTACCGCGACCGCCGCCAGGTCGACGGCGGCCTCCGCGACCTCTGCGACCTCGGCCTCGACGGACGCCGGCCGGTCCCCCGACTCGGGCAGCGCGGCCCGGTCGGCCGGCTCGGGCAGCATGGCCCGGTCGGCCGGCTCGACCCGGTCGGCCGGCTCGGGCAGCTCGGGCAGCTCGGCCGGCTCGGCGACCGCGAGTGGTTCCCGGGGCGGCACGTCAGGTTCCGCTCGGGGCGAGGCGGAAGCCGTTGACCTGGGCGGCGGGCGGCGGTGGCGCGGCCGACCCGGGCGCGTCCAGCTCGCGCAGCGCGTGCCGCAGCACCGCGATCCCGCGCAGGTAGTCGGCAAGCACGATGTGCTCGTCGTCGGAGTGGTCCAGGCTGCTGTCCCCGGGGCCGTACGTGGCCATCGGCACGTCCCACTGCTCGGCGAGCACGTTCATGTCCGAGGTGCCGGTCTTCACCTTCAACGCGGGTCGGGCCCGCTGGGCGCGGATGCCCGCCGAGAGCGCCCGGACCACCGGGTTGCGGTGGTCGGCGCGGCAGGCGGCGACGCGGTTGACCACTGTCAGTTCCCCGTCGGGCGTACGCTGCGCCAGCTCGCGCAGCAGCCCGTCCACGTCGTACCCCGGTGGGGTGCGCACGCTCAGCTCGGCCTCCGCCTGCACCTGGTCGGCGCGCAGCGAGAGGAGGGTCGCGCCGGGCCGGTCGAAGGAGCCGTTGCCGCTGTCCGGCCCGAGCAGCTCCACAAGCGTCGTCCAGCAGCGCACCGCCAGCTCGGACGCCTTGGCCACCGGGTTGCTGGGGTGGGTGGCCGGCACCGACACCCGGTAGCGCAGGTCGAGTTTGCCCTTGTAGCCGAGCGTGATCGTCGACCAGCCGCTCGGTTCGCCCACCACCACCGCGTCCGGCCGGGGCAGCCGCCGTCGGATCTCCCGCGACCCGCGCGACGCGATCTCCTCCTCGACCGCGCCGACCACCACGATCCGCCCGCCGACGTCCGCCGACGCGGCGGCGCACACCATTGCCGCGAGCGGCCCCTTGGCGTCCACCGCGCCCCGACCGTAGAGCCGGCCGTCCTCGGCGCGGACCGCCGGACCGCCCGGCACCGTGTCCAGGTGGCCGATCAGCAGCACCACAGGCCCGTCGCCGCGGCCGATCTCGCCGACGACGTTGCCGACCGGATCGACGTACGCGTCGAAGCCCAACTGCCCCATCGCGTCCACGAGGGACCGGGCCAGCGCCGCCTCGTGGTACGACGGCGAGGGCGTCTCCACCATGCGGCGCAGCAACCCGGCCGCGAAGGTGTCCGTGACGGCGCCCGGCCGCACCCGCGGCGGATCGGGCTCGGTGGCGTCCTCAGGCATTCGGGCTCCTCGTGGTGATCTCGGTGGCGGCGCCGGCCAGCGCCGCCCGGACGGGGTCGCCGCGCCGGCCGTCCGCGACCAGCACCCGACCCACCCCGCCGAGCAGCGCCTCGCGGCCGGCGATCAGCTTCATCGCCATTCCGCCGCCCACGCCGGGTGGCACGCCTGTCGTCGGCACGGCGCAACGGGCCAGCACGGACCGTTCGTCGCCCGGGTCGGTGAGCACCCCGGGCGCCCCGGTGAGCAGGACCAGGGTGCCCGCGCCAAGCGCGGCGGCGAGTGCGGCGGCGGCACGGTCGGCGTCCACGTTCACCGGCCGGCCGTCCTCGCCCAGCGCCGGCGGCGACACCACCGGTACCGTGCCGGCCGTCAGCAGCACCCGGAGCAGGTCGGGGCGTACGCCGACCAGCCGGCCGCCGTGGTTGTCGCGCAGCACCATCCGCCGGCCGTCGACGACGGCCCGGTGCACGGGGGTACGCCGGGCGCGCAGCAGGCCGGCGTCGAGCCCGGTCAGTCCGACCGCGTCGACTCCGGCGCGGGCCAGCGCGGCGACCAGCCGGGGCTTGACCGCGCCGGCGAGGGCGAGCACGACGACCTCCAGGGTGGCCGGGTCGGTGTAGCGGGTGTCCACCCCGTCGTCGGTGACCATCCGCCGGTGCGGCACGCCCAGCCGGTCCCCGAGCGCGCCGATGTCGGCGGAACCGCCGTGCACCAGCACCACCCGCTGCCCGGCGCGGACCATGTCGGCGACGTCGGCGCAGACCGCCGCCGCGTCCACTCCGGCGGTGCCGCCGCACTTGACCACGGTCAGCTCGCCCGGCGGGGCCGACGGGGCGTTCACGCCGGGTGCAGGCCGGGGAACTCCAGCCCCAGCCGCTCGGGCCAGCCGAAGCGGACGTTGAGGCACTGCACCGCGTTGCCGGCGCCGCCCTTGACGAGGTTGTCCAGTGCCGCGACGAGTAGCGCCCAGCCGCCGTGCGGGTCGACGGCGAACCCGACGTCGCAGAAGTTGGAGCCGGCCAGGATCTTCGGCTCCGGCAGCCGGTACGTGCCGCGTCGCGCCGCGACCACCCGTACGAACGGCTCGTCGCGGTAGTAGCGGCGGTAGACGGCCCGGGTGGCGGCCTCGTCGACGCCGTCGGCAAGCGGCACCCGGCACAGCACCTGCACGCCCCGGACCGCCTCCACCCCGGTCGCGGTCATCCGCGCCGGTACGCCCACCGCCTGGGTGATCTCCGCCTGGTGCCGGTGGGCGGTCGGGGCGAAGACCCGCAGCGCGCCGCTGCGCTCGGCGTGCACGTTCGCCGCCGACGGGGCGCTGCCGGAGCCGCTGGAGCCGGTCCGTCCGTCGACTGTCACCTCCCCCGCGCCCAGCAGGCCCGCGTCGGCGAGCGGGTGCAGGGCGAGGATCGCGGCGGTGGCCATACAGCCGGGCACGCTGATCCGGTCGGCGTCGCGCAGACGCTTGCGGTGCAGCTCGGGCAGCCCGGTGACGAACTCGGCGAGCAGGTCGGGCGCGGCGTGCGGGCCGCCGTAGTACGCCGCGAAGACGGCCGGATCACGCAGCCGGAAGTCCGCCGACAGGTCGACCACCGTGTCGGCCAGGTCGAGCAGGCCGCGCATCGCGCCCATCGCCAGCCCGTGCTCGGTGGCCAGCAGCAGCACGTCGTGCCGGCCGAGGTCCTCCGGGGCGGTGAAGGTCAGCTCGGTGAGGCCGCGCAGGTTGGGGTGGGTGGTGCTGACCCGCCGGCCGGCGAGCCGGCGCGACGTGACAGTGGCCAGCTCCACTCTCGGGTGTCCGAGCAGCAGGCGGACCAGCTCGCCGCCGATGTAGCCGGCGCCGCCGACGACCGCCGCGCGGACCGGTCCGGCCCGGCCGGTCACGTCAGCCTCGTCAGGACGTGGTCGACGATCCGGCCGGCGACGTCGACGCTCCCGTCGTACGCCTGCTCGAAGCCGGCGAACTCCACCCCGGAGTTGACCTCCAGGACGTACAGCCGGCCGGTTTCGTCCTCCACCAGGTCGACGCCCGCGAGGTCCGCGCCGACCGCGGTGGCGGCCGTGGTGGCCAGCTCGATGATCCGGTCGGTGAGCGGGCACCGCTCGGTGCGGGCGCCCCGGGCCACGTTGGTACGCCAGTCCGCGCTGTACCGGTACACCGCGCCGAGCACCTCGCCGCCGACGACCACGACCCGGATGTCGCGGCCGGGTTTGCGGACGTACTCCTGCACGTACACGATGTGCGCCTGCGGGCCGGGCAGCGCGGCCACGTACTCCAGCACGGTGCGTGCCAGGTCCGGGTCCGGCACGGTCGTGACCAGCCGCCCCCACGACCCGACAAGCGGTTTGACGACGGCCGGGTAGCCGATCGCGGCCAGCGCGGACAGCGCGGCCTCCGGGGTGGCGGCCAGGGCGGTACGCGGGGTGGGCAGGCCGGCCGCGCGCAACGCGAGGGAGGTGTGCCACTTGTCGGCGCAGGTCTCGATGGCGGCGGCGGAGTTGACGCCGATCACGCCCAGTCGTTCCAGGGCGCGGGCGGCGTAGCCGGCGCGGATCTGGCCGATCTCCCGGTTGAGCACCAGCCGCCACTCGGGCGCGGCGCCGTCCAGCGGCCACCACGCGGTGCGGGTGTCGACGTGGGCCACCGCGACGTTGCGGCGTTCCAACGCCTCCAGGATCCGCTTGTCGTCGACCCGCAGCCGGGACGTGAGCACCGCCACCGAGGCCGGTTCACTCACCCCAGTCCTCTTCGACCTCGGGGGCCGGCGCGAGCGTCACCGGCTGCACCGTGACGACCTCCAGCTCTACCTGGCACTCGCCGCACTCGACCAGCTCGCTGAGCCGGGGTGGCTCGGCGAACGGCACGTCTGCGGCGCACTCGGGGCAGCGGGCGGTGGTCTGTTCCTGGACTGTCACGGGAGGGCTTCCGTTCCTTCGTGGGGGCCGGGGACCGCTCCGACCATAGGAATCCCACCCCGGGTCTCGCGTCCGCGCGCCGTCGACACCCGGTCAACGTCACGATGACCCGGGGCCGGCGGCGTGACACGGCTGTCGCAGCCGCGTTCGACCGAGTAACATCGCGATCATCGATGTGTTGAATTCACCGGCGGCAGTACGTAAGGCGGGGGAATGTCAATCCGGGTTCTTGTCTGCGACGAATTGCCAATTGTCCGAGATGGCCTCCGTACGCTGCTGGGCAGCGAGCCCGATGTCTCCGTGGTCGACACCTCGGACAGCGGCAACCACGCGATAATGCTGGCCCGCACGCACCGTGTCGACGTCATCGTCACCGGCCTGAAATTGCGCGGCATTTCCGCGGTCGACCTCATTCACAAAATCAACGCCGAAAATTTGACTCCTCGACCCCGTTTCGTGGTGTTCGCCACCGACGACAGCGACGACCTGGTCAGCAGCGTGTTCCAGGCGGGTGTCAACGGGATCCTGATGCCGGACGCCACCTGGGAGGAGGTCGCCGCCGCGGTGCGTGCCGCCGCCGCCGGCCAGACCACCCTGGCCCCCCGGATCGCCGACCGGCTGGTCGACTGGTTCCGGCGTCGACAGCCGTACCCGGAGGAGGTCTTCCAGCCGGCGGTGTCCACGTTGACCCCACGGGAACGACAGGTGCTGCTGCTGATGGCGGACGGAAAGTCCACCGAGGAGGTCGCCACCGAGTTGTCCATCGGCCTGACCACCGTGCGCACCCACGTCTACCGGCTGCGGTGCAAACTCAACGTCAAGGACCGGGCCCAGTTGGTGTCCTTCGCCTATCGCGCAGGCCTCATGCAGCCGGCCTGAGCCTCCCGGTCACGCCGCCGTGCCCCGTACGGCCCAGGCCCGCGCGGTGAGCCGGATCGAACCGTCCGGCTCGATCGGCAGCCGGGCGGCCAGCAGGTCCCGCAGCGCCGCCCGCTCCGGCTCCCCCAGCGAGGTGACGTACGACGGGGCCCTGCCCTGCCCGCCGAGGAACGGCCGCCAGTAGTCGGCGAAGTCGGCGAAGACAGTCGGCACGTCCACCGGCCGGACCGACACCTCCGCCAGGCCGGCGTCCACCCACAGCGCCCGCAGGGCGTCGGCCCCGCACACGCTGCCGCGGTTCGCCTCGTCCCGCGCCGCCGAGGCCGGGTCGAGCTGCGTGGCGGCGGCCCAGAAGTGCCGCATCATCGCCATGCCCTCCGCGTAGTCCCACACGTACGCGGCCACCACCCCCGCCGGCCGGACGACCCGGGCGAACTCGGCCACCGCCCGCTCCGGCTCGGGCACGAAGTTGAGCGTCAGCCCGCTGACCACCACGTCGACGGCCCGGTCGGGCACCGGCAGCGCGCGGGCGTCACCGACGTGGAAGCTCGCGCGGGCGTCCTCGACGCGGGCACGCGCCTGGGCGACGAAGCCCGCCGAGGGGTCGATGCCTGTCACCCGAGCGGGATCGGCCTCGACGAGGACCGTCGAGGTCAACGCGCCGGTGCCGCAGCCCACGTCCAGCCAGTGCCGCCCGGGTGGCACGGCGAGCCCGCGCACGAAGTCGGCCGCGACCAGGCGACTCCACCGACCCACGTACGCCTCGTACGCGTCACCGTCCGCCCACACCGGGTGCGCCATGCCGGCACCATACGACAGGCGGGACCGCCCCACGGCCAGACGCTCAGTCGAGATGGTCCCCGGGAACCGTCTGGAGCAGCCACGCCAGCGGCATCCGTGCGCATTCCTCGTACGACCCGTCACCACCCAGCCGGTGCAGGGTGACCGTCTGCGCGCCGTCGCGGTCCACCACCCAGTACTGCGGGATGCCCGCCGACGCGTACTCGCGGACCTTGGTGACCGAGTCCATCGCCTCCGAGCCGGGCGAGACGATCTCCACCACGAGCACGATCTCCGTCACCGCGGCCCAGACGCTGCGGCTCGGCGGCTTACGCCACACGCTGAGATCGGGAATCCGACCGCCGTCACCGTCCGGCCCGGGGATCCGCACACCGGCGACCTGGAGCACCTGCTCGGCGGGCCAACCAGCCATGATCAGCCAGGCGAAAAGCCGACTGGCGATCATGGCGTGTTCCGAATCGGGCGGCGGCATGACCGACAGGACCCCCTCGGGGCTGGTCTCGTAACGGTGGCCGTTCGGATCGGCGGCATTCATCGCCGCCACGTCGTCGAGCGTCACGACGGCGGGCATGTGCATGCCAACGGCCTCAGCGCTCATGCGCCTCATCCTAGGCGACAAGCGCTGTCAACTCCGGCAGGTCACCTCCTGACGCGTCGACCGCGACGCCCTCCCATTCCGGCCACGTGACCCACGCGCAGCGGGATTGGCACCGTTGCCCCGGGGCGGCACACTGCCTCTCGTGACGACACAGGCCCCGCCGGCGGAGAGGGTCCACGCCTGGCCTCGCGCTCTCGTGGTGGCCGCGCTCCTGGCCGCCACGTTCCTGGCCGGCTGGCAGTATCAGACCGGCGGCGACACCGTGGCCTTCCGGGTCGCCTGGATCCCGGTCGGGTTGACGGTCGTACCCCTGTTCTTTCGGCGAGCGCGGCAGTTCGCGTACGCCAGCCTGGTCGTTGGCCTGGTGGTGCTCGCCCTGGCCCTGCAGGGTGTGTTCACCTGGATCCTGCCCGGCGCGTTGATTCTGCTGGCCACGACGGCGGATCCGCGCCGGTCGGCCTGGCGCGCCCGACTGTCGGTGCTCGTCGGCACGGCGCTGGCAGTCGTGGCGGCCGTGGCGTCGGCCGGGGCGGTGCACCACTCACTGACGTCGCCACCGGTCGGGTTCGCCGTCCACACCGATGCCGCGTCGACACCCTCGGCGGTGGACCGCATCTCCAGCCGCGCCGACGCCGAGGTGGCCTCCCGCGTCTACAGCTTCCGCATCAACTACGCGGTCGACGGCGAAGGACCGACCGGCATCGTGGAGTTCACCCCCGGCCTCTCGGCGCAGGAGCAGGAGCGACTGCGCCGCGACCTGGCGGCGTTGCCCGGCGTGACGAGGGTCTGCACGTGGTACCGGGACAACCACCTGCGTTCCACCTGCTGACAACGGGCCAGCAGCGGCCCAGCGGCTACTGTCGAGCCATGCCGCTGCGTCCGGACGAGGTCGAGGTGTTCGAGCGCTCCCGGGCCCGCCTGGAGGCGATCGCCTACCGCCTGCTGGGCTCGGCCAGCGACGCCGAGGACGCGGTCCAGGACACGTTCCTGCGCTGGCAGGCCGCCGACCGGGAGCACGTCGAGACGCCCGAGGCGTGGCTGACCCGGGTGCTCACCAACCTGTGCCTCAACCAGCTCACCTCGGCGCGCGCCCGGCGCGAGACCTACGTGGGCACCTGGCTGCCCGAGCCGGTCCTCGCCGGGGACCGGATGCTCGGCCCGGTCGACTCGGTCGAGCAGCGCGAATCGGTCTCGATGGCGGTGCTCACCCTGATGGAGAGGCTGTCGCCGAACGAGCGCGCGGTGTACGTGCTGCGCGAGGCGTTCGGCTACGCGCACGGTGAGATCGCCGAGATCCTCGGTGTCACCGAGGCGAGCTGTCAGCAGCTCTACCGGCGCGCCAAGCAGCACGTCAGCGCCGACCGGGTCCGCGCCGCGGTCGACGGCGCCGCCGCGCGGAGGATCGTGGCGGAGTTCCTCACGGCCGCCAACAGCGGCGAGATCCAGCGGTTGGTGCGGTTGCTGACCGACGACGCGACGAGCGTCGGCGACGGCGGCGGCAAGATCCCGGCCCGGACCACACCGGTCTCCGGTGCGCTGGCGGTGGCGAAGTTCCTGCGTGGCCTGTTCCGGCCCAGCGACGTCAAGCGGAGCCTGGTGGGCGGCAGCCCCGCCCTGTACGCCGAGGTCGTCAACGGCGGCCCCGCCGTGGTGGTGGTCATGGACGGCCGGGTCGTCGGCGTCATGTCCCTGGAGGTGACACCCGAGGGCGTCGCGGCCATCCACACCCAGGTCAACCCGGACAAGCTCGAACGCGCCACGCGCCAGTGGCCCACCGCCGAGCATTCCGAACCGCTCCTGCACGTCTGGTGACCCAGGTCATAGCCGACTCCTGTCAGCAATCGCGTCGCTGTCCGGTTCAGGAGGTGACAACCACCGAGACAGGAGCGCCACCATGAAGCATCGCATCGTCGTCCTCGGGGCCGGCTACGCCGGAGCGATCGCCGCCGGACGTCTCGCCCGTCGACTGCACGCCGACGACGTCGACATCACAGTCGTCAACGCCGCCGCCGACTTCGTCGAGCGGGTCCGCATGCACCAGCTCGCCACCGGCCAGGACCTCACACGCCAGGAGCTGACCAAGGTGTACGCGGGCACCGGTGTGCGGGTCCGCCTCGCCCGGGTCACCGCCGTCGACGTCGAGCACCGGACCGTCGCGGTGACCGACGAGCGCGGCGCCGACGAGATCGCGTACGACACTCTCGTCTACGCCCTCGGCAGCGCCGCCGCCGACCACGGCGTGCCCGGTGTCGCCGAGCACGCGTACGACGTCTCCGGCCGGCCGTCGGCGCTGCGGTTGCGCGACCGCCTCGCCCACCTCGCAGCCGGCGGGACCGTGCTCGTCGTCGGCGGCGGTCTCACCGGTCTCGAAGCGGCCACCGAGATCGCCGAGGCCCGCCCCGACCTCGACGTCGCGATCGTCACCCGCGGCGGCCTCGGCGACTGGCTCAACGAGAAGGCGCGACAGCACCTGCGGGGTGTCGCGGACCGGCTCGGCATCACCGTCCACGAGCACACCGACATCGCCCGGGTGGAGGCGAACGGCGCGGTCACCGGCGACGGTCGGACCATCCCGGCCCAGGTGACAGTGTGGACGGCCGGCTTCGCCGTCCACCCCATCGCCGCCGCCACGACCCTGACGGTCGCGACCACCGGGCAGATCGTCGTCGACGACACGATGCGCTCCGTCTCGCACCCCGACGTGTACGCCGTCGGCGACGCCGGACTCGCCGCCGGGCCGGGCGGCAGGCCGCTGCGGATGTCCTGCGCCTCGGGAACCCCGATGGCCTGGCAGGCCGCCGACGCCATCGCCGCGCGCCTGACCGGTCGGACGAGGATCCCGAAGGCCCCGCTGCGCTACTTCAACCAGTGCATCAGCCTCGGCCGTCGCGACGGCATCATCCAGTACGTGACCGCCGACGACCGCGCCAAGCCGGCGCTGCTCACGGGGAGGATGGCGGCTCGCTACAAGGAGGTCGTCTGCAAGGGCGCGGCCTGGAGCGTCTCCCACCCGATCTTCTACCCGGTGCGCCGCCGCCGCGTCACCACGACGCGATCGAAGGCAGTCGCGTCGATCTCGTGACCGGTGAGTCTCAGGAGAACGTGCGTCGGGCCCACGTCCGGAAGTCGGTGAGGGACAGGCCGAGTGCCTGGGCGATTTCCGGACGGGCGGGGCTGCCGTTCTCGTTGATCCGCTCGACCGCGTTGACCATGGCGGGGAGCAGGCCGCGCTCGACCGCTTCCTGCGGGGTGAGCACGGGCGCGGTGATCGTCGCGCCGGTGACCTCGCTGAGGATCGCCGCGACCTCGGTCATGGTGAGCAGGTCGCCGGCGAGTTCGACGTCCAGGCCGTCGAACTTCTCCGGGTTCGTGAACGCGGTCGCCGCGGCTTCCCCGATGTCGTCGACGGCGATCCAGGGAAGCCGCGCGTCCGCGGCGAATCCGGTGATGATCGTGCCGCTCGACCAGTCGCCGAAGAGGTAGGACCAGCCGACGAGGTTCTCCATGAAGGTCGACGGCAGGAGCACGGTCCAGTGCGCGAAGCCGCCGGCACGCACCATCTCGTCGATGGCCGCCTTGCTCTCCCAGTAGTGCCGCTCCCAGCGCCCTTCGGCCCAGCCGGGCTGGCTGCGGTGGAAGTCGCCGGCACCGGAGACGCTGCTGTGCACGACGTGCGACACACCGGCTCGGCGCGCGGCCTCGACGACGTTGCGGCCGCGGGTCAGCTCGGCGTCGCCCTGCATGTTCGCCACGTCGGGGTACGGGATCGAGAAGACGCCGTCCATCCCCTCGGCCGCGGCGAGCAGCGACGCCTCATCGTCCAGGTCACCCCTGACCAGTTCGGCTCCCCGCTTCAGCAGGGCCTGGGCGTTGTCGGCGCCGGGGTCACGGACGAGGGCACGGACCGCGACGCCACGGTCGAGCAGCGCTCGGGCGGTGGCCCCGCCCTGCTTGCCGGTCGCGCCGATGACAAGAACAGCCATGATTGCCTCCCGGAGGAAGTGGGGCATCCCCCCACTTCTCGTCGGCTACGATATGGGGGACCACCCCACTTTGGCAACGGCGGGCCATGCGAGCAGACGCACAACGCAACTACGACCTCATCGTCAAGGCGGCCACCGAGGCGACCGCCCGCGACGGCGCGTACGCGTCGCTGGAGGAGATCGCCCGATCCGCCGGCGTGGGTTCGGCGACCCTGCACCGGCACTTCCCGTCCCGCTGGTCCCTGCTCCAGGCCGTCTTCCGGACCTGCGTCCACAACCTCGCCTGCCGCGCCGAGGACCTGCTGGCCGAGCCGGATGCTCTCGCCGCCCTCACCACCTGGCTGCGGGAGGTCACCGTGTACGCCACGACGACCCGCGGCCTGGCGGTGACACTGCTCAACGCGCCACCCGAGGAGAACGGGACCTGCGGCGCGACGCTCACCGCGGCGGGCGAGAAGCTGTTGCGTCGAGCCGCCGACCAGGGTTCCGTACGCGGGGACGTCGTCATGGCGGACCTGATGACCCTCGCCAACGCGATCTCCCTCGCCGCCCAGCCGGCAGACGCCGCGAAGGCGGAGCGAATCCTGACCCTCGCCCTGGCGGGAATCCAGCCACCCGGACGATGACCAACCTCCCGCCTCGCGCTCGGAAGCCGTACCAACGCCGGATCGGCACGAACTGAGCGTTACGCGGCCCGCAACGGGAGAGGTGGCCATTCAGCTACCAAGAGTTAGAGGTAGGGGCGTGCGCCATGGTTACCCGTCCACAAGTGACCGCTCGTGCGCACGGTGATCCATCGGTAACTTTGCGACGTGATCCCAGCGCAATCCCTTGATCAGTGATCTCTACCAAGATTACGCGCAGTGAGGCATCTACATTCGCTTGTCGCCACGGATAGTAATTGGCGGGACCGAGGCGACAAGGGAGAATGATGAACGAGACGTTGGTGGCACCGCTCTCCGGTTACGGAGCGTTGGCCCTGGCGCTGGCCGTCGCCGGTCCAGTGGCAGGGCTGGTACGGGCCTACCTCGCGTACCGAACACGACTGCACGAGGAACGCGAGGCGTCGAGACGTGCCGCCACCCGGATGGCCGGCCTGACCGACCTGGCCGAGGCCGGCCAACACGTCGTGCGGATCGTGGAACGTGATCGCGACGGGCAGCGCGAGGTGGACTTGGACGGCCACGGCCGGGTATGGGGCGTGAGCGACCGGGAGGCCGCGTGATCCGGGTGGAGGGCACCGCCGCTCGGATGCCGGGACCGGCTGACACCGAGGCTGCGGCCGCGTGCCGCAAGGCCGAGCACGACCGGGAGTTCGCTGCTTTCGTGGAGGACAGCTATCACACGGTCGAGCAGATCCTGCTGGCGCGATGCCGGGACCGCGAGGTTGTGCAGGACGCCCTCAACGACGCGTACCTGCACGGACGCGTCCAGTGGCCGAAGATCCGAAGCTACGCGAAGCCGGTCGGTTGGCTGATCATCACGGCCCGGAACAAGATCCGCAAGGAGCAGCAACGGCGTCAGCGCGAAGCGGCGGTAGCGCCGGAGGACCTCCCTCCGGCGCCAAACGGAGGCGTCGCCGACTCCTGGGAAGCAGAGGAGTTGCTGCGGAGCTGGCTGCACCAGCTACCGTCGCGACACGCCGAGGTGTTCGAGATGGAGCGCGCAGGCTTCACCAATCACGAGATCGCCCGCGTCCTCGGGTTGGCCGAGAGCAGCATCCGCTCGTACAAGCTGGCCGCGAAACGGCGGCTACGTGAGCTGGCCCAGGAAGCTGGTTACGACAGCCGCAGGCGCCCGGGAGGCAGCCGTGGATCTCGATGACATTCTGAAGCTCGCCGAGACGAGGCCGCCCAGCTCGCTGGAACTCGCCCGCGCGCGTCGCGTCGCACGGGCGGTCCAGAGCCAGTACGACCTCTCCATCGCCGAGGGGTACGACATCATCTCCGACACCGACGTCGTCGACCCGCTGACCACAGAGATCGACGAGGCGACCAGGATCGCGCGCTCCGCGCAGCTGGCGAAGCTCGGAACGATCACCTGGTCGTGTGGCACCGGTGACAGCGACGCGTTCGCGCGGCTCGTCTGGTCCGACGAGATGGCGATGATCTGGGGACATCCGCCGGGAACGCTGCGTCTCACTCCACGGATACTTGCCGACCTCGTGCACCCTGCGGACGTGGACTTTGTCCGCGACGTCGTCCGGAGGGCGTGGGAGCGGCGGAGCCCGGAAGAGGTCGCGTTCCGAGTGATACAGCCCGGAGGCAGTGTCCGTCACCTGCACTGCCACATCGAAATTCTCACCGCCGCCGGCAAACAGACGGGGATCATCGCCACCGCAGAGGACGCCACCGCATTCGAGCTGGCCCGGCAGGAACGCAGTCGACTGTCCACCCGGAGCCGGATGCTCTGTGCCGACCTGGCGGCGCTCGACACGGCGACCGGCCTGCCGACCCGCAGCTACCTCATCGACGAGATCGACAAGGCGCGCCGTACCAGCGGCGGAGCCCTTGTCGTCGTGGCGACCGAGCCCACCACCCGGTTGCCCGATGCGATCACCGACGAGAATCACGACCAGCTGACCGGAGAGGTGGCAGGGCTCCTGCGCACGATGGTTGGCGACGAGGTGGTCTGCGGGCTGGTCGGCCCCGGTCTGTGGGCCGTGCTCGTGGCACCGGAAGAGGAGGAGCACGCCTCTGATCCCGGAATCCTGGCTGCCAGGATCGTCGACACCTTCCGACGGCACCTGTTCAGCGTGCAGCATCGGACGGTGCGCCTGAACACGTCGGCGGGACTTGTTCATTTCGCCAGTGACGCCACTGCCACCGGGTTCGACCTGCTCATCGATGGCGAGCACGCCGCCCGCGACGCGCGACACAACGGCCTGCCGGTCTCGGTTCTCGACCAGCCTGTCACGGACGCGGATCGCGTGGACCGCTGCCGAGCCCGGGTACGACAGGCCGTGTCTGCCAACAGGTTCGCCCTCTACGCTCAGCCCATCGTCGACCTCGGCCTCAACGAGGTCACTCGTCACGAGATCCTGTTGCGGGTTCGCAGCGACGCCGGCGAGCCCATGGCGCCGTGGGCCTTCCTCGAGATGGCCGAGCGCGTCGGCGAGATCCTCACAGTGGACAAGTGGGTCATCGACCACGCCCTCGAACTGATCGGCCGCGGGGCGCAGACCTCCCACTATCAGGTCAACATCTCCGGCAAGTCTCTCGCCGACCCCGGACTGCTGACCTACGTCACCGAGGCGATCCGCCGTCACAAGGTCAACCCCGAGTGTCTGACCTTCGAAATCACCGAGACCACCCTCATCGAGAACCGGAACGGCGCCCTGGCCTTCGCCACCGGCATCAGGCAGATCGGCTGCCAACTCGCACTGGACGACTTCGGTACGGGATACGGCGCCCTCGTCCACCTGAAGATCCTGCCGGTCGACCTCGTCAAGATCGACGGTGTGTTCATCGTCAATCTCTGTCGGTCACCGGCGGACCAGGCCGTCGTGTCCACGTTGGTGAAGCTTTGTCACACCCTCGGCATCCGTGTTGCCGCCGAGTATGTCCAAGACGAGGAGACACTGACACTTCTGAAAAGCTGTGGTGTCGACTTCGCCCAGGGGTACCAGATCGGCAGGCCGGAACCGATAGCGGCGAACGCGAAGCGGCAGGTACGGACAATCGAACTCGAACTCCAACTCCCGCCCCAGCACACAGCCTTGGGCTGACCGACATCGCCTCCGACGGCCGGGCCGCGGCCGACGGGGCCCGGCTGACCACCCTCATCGGGCTCACGCACCGAGACCGACCCCGGTTCCCGGAATCCGTGGCATCACAGTCCGAGATCCACTCGGGTTCCCAGAATCCGCGGTGTCCCAGTCGCTCGGACACCGCGGATTCCTGAAGCGCGAGTCGATCATGAGCGCGGGGCGGGCGTGTGCGCCGGGCCGAGCCCGGGGCGATCACGGGGCGGGCAGGGTCAGTGGTCGGTGGTGCACAGCGCCGTTTCGACGCTCTCGTTCACGTGGGCGAGCATCTGCTCACCGGTCGGCAGGGCGGTCACCGCGACGACGGCGCTGCGGCCGTCCCTGGTGACGAGGTTGCGGGTCTCGAAGCCCTGGATGTCGCCGCCGTGGCCCCAGGCGTCGCCGCCGCAGGGCAGCGCGTGCCGGGCGATGCCCAGCCCGTACGCGTACTCGCCGGTCGGCTCGAAGCCGGGCGCGGGCACTGTCGTCATCATGGCCGCCTGCTGCGCGGGCTTGAGCAACTTGCCGCCGACGAGCGCCTCGAAGAAGGTCCGCAGCTCGTCCGGGGTCGAGACCAGTTGGCCGGCGGCCCAGCCCAGGGACGGGTCCATGTCGGTGACGTCCACCCACTCGGCGCCCGGGGCCACCGCGACGTAGCCGCGCGGGTGCGTGCCCCGCAGGCGCTGCTCGCCGACGCCCGGCCAGTACGTGTCGCGCAGACCGAGCGGCCGGATGATGCGGTTGGTGATCTCCTCCCCGATGGGTCGTTCGGTGACCTGCTCGACGATGAGCCCGGCGAGGACGTAGTTGGTGTTGCTGTACTCCCACTTCGCGCCGGGCGTGAAGTGCGGGGCGTTCGTGAGCGCAGCGTCGACCAGCCGGCGCGGCTGGTAGTACGAGTGACTCTTGTCGACCAGGTCCTGCGACTTGGTGAACAGCACGTCGTCGTAGTCGGGCAGGCCGCTCGTCTGCTGCAACAGCTGGCGTACGGTGATTCTGCGGCCGTCGTTGCCGTGACCTTGCACGACGCCGGGCAGGTAGTGCTCGACCGTGGCGTCCAGGCCGATGCGGCCCTCCCCCACCAACTGCAGGACGACCACTGCGGTGAAGATCTTGGTGTTGCTGCCGATGCGGACCTGGCCGTCGCGGGGAACCGGGCCGGCGGTGTAGTCGCGGACCCGACCGTCGGCCCCCCGGACGGAGGCGAGCACGCCGGGGAAGCCGTCCGCGCTGACCAGCCCGTCCAGGTGCCGCTGCACGGTGTCCCGTGGGCCGGCGGGCCGGCCGGTCTCGGCGGCGGCGAACGCCTGTGGGCCGGTCAGGACGGCGGCGGCGGCCAACGCCCCGGCGGCGACCCGCATGGTCCGACGGCGGCGGGTGGAGGGAGGCGTTTGCAGGGGCATGATGACTCCTCGGTAGCGGAACGCTTGACGCCATCAATGGTTCAAGAATTCCGATACCGGGACGATCCCCTCTGCTGCCCTCCTCGGGTACAGCCTGCGCTACCCCGCCCCAGTCATCGGGTCCGTGCGGAGGCTTCCAGCTCGCGACGGTTGAGGGCGGCCCGCAACAGCAGCCCCTCGGCGGCCAGGTTCTCCCGCCCGCCCTGCTCACGGTCGATCGCGCACACCACCGTTTCGAGCACCGCCCCGCCGGCCCGCAGGAGCCGGCACGACTCCAGCAGCGCCCCGCCGGTCGTGACCACGTCCTCGACCACCACGACGCGCCGCCCGTCCACCGGGCCGCCCTCCGCCGCCTTGCCGGTGCCGTACTCCTTGGCCTGCTTGCGAACGAAGACCGTCGGCAGCCCGGTCAGCTGCGACATGACTGTGGCGATCGGTATGCCGCCCATCTCCATGCCCGCCAGCACGTCGCACTCCGGCAGCAGGGCGACCATCGCCTGGGCCACGTCACGCAACAGATCGGGCTGCCCCTCGAACAGATACTTGTCGAAGTACTCGGGGCTCACCTGACCGGACCGCAGTCGGAACGACCCGGTCAGGTGGCAGGCTTCGTACACACGACGCGCGAGCGAGGACGGCACACCCCCAGCCTCGCATCCCGACCGACGCGATCCGTACCTGACCCCGTCGACGAGGAAGGGCGACTCGGGCCGGAATGAGCGTGACGCCCGCGCCAGGACGCGATCCGGCGCGGCTCGCCGACGTGTGACGATGCCGAAAACAGGGAGACCCGCTCCGCGTCGACCCGGTCGGTCGGCGCGGAGCGGGATCGTCGGCCCAGCGGCTAGAACCCGCCCCACTGATAGGACCTGCATCTCCAGGTCTTCCCGTTGTTGTAGGAGACGCAGAACACGACGACCTTCCCGAGGAAGGGAACCCCGAAGGTGACGATGTGGGTCCACTTCTTCACGTAGGGAACGCCCGACTTTTCGGCGATGTCGCTCAGTGCCCACCCGGGGTCGGGTCCCTCCACTGTCGCCACCCGGCGCAGCGAGTCGACCTCCTTGCCGTCGAGGAGCATCTCGATCTCCTCCGCCGTGGGGTCGGCGTCGCTTGTCAACGTCTCCACCGCGTACGGCCCTTCGGCGGCGATCCCGCCGTTGGCCTTCTCGAAGGCCGCCTTCATCCCGCCGAGCGTGGTGTCGCCGCCGAGGTCCAGGGTGAGAGTCTGGTCGCCGCGACGCGACAGGACGCATTCCCAGAAGGACTTGCCCGAGCCCATGCACATGGTCAGGCACCACTCCCGGCCTTCCGGCGTGGACGACGCGAAGAGCACTGAGGACGTCGCGGTCCCACTGTCACCCCTGCCGTCGTACACGCCGTCGGCGAGGTCGGCCATGGTCGTGTCGAGGATGTCCCGGCCGCCGGACATCGCGCCCAGGACCTTGACGCCGTCGACCTCTTTGCCGGCGACGAGCGCTTCGAGTTGGTCGCCGGTGAGGTTCCGCCCCCCGGTGTCGACGGCCAGCACCGTGTCCAGATCGCCAACGGGACGACCGGTCAGGTCCTCCAACTGTCGCAGCATGATCCCCGGAGCGCCCTGCTGGTCGGTGACGGTCGTGCGGGCCGTGTCGTCGGCGGCCTGCGAGGGCGCGTACGAGCCCGCCAGCGCGACGACGAGTGCCGCCGCGACGATGGTGACGCGCCTGGCGATGTCCCGCAGAGCTGCCGGGGTCGTACGGGTCACCAGCGACATGTGACCACCACCCCCAGGCCGTTGGGAGAGGGTCCCCAGCCGCAGTGCCTGTCGATCCACTCACCGATCTCGCCGATCGTGTCCGAGACCCACGAGAGCGCCGCCTTGATCGCGCCCCAGAAGCTGAAGTAGACGACAGTCGTCTCGGGTGTGCCGCCGGCCTCGTCGATGATGTCCTTCGCCGACAGGGCGGCATCCGGCTTGTCGAAGGTCTTCAGCACGCGTACGCCTGTGGTGTCCTTGCCGGCCAGCAGCGCCTCGACCTGCTCCGGGGTCCGCTCCTTGCCGTCGTCGACCGCCACGATCGCGCGGTCGACCAGCACGTCACCGCTGCCGGTGACGGCCTGGGCGATGGCGGCGATCTCGCCCATCGTGAGCTCGTTGCCGAGCGCGGGACCGGTGAACCGCCGGACCGAGACCGCGCCGGACGGGTCGATCCAGATCTCGTCGGCCACGATCCGGTCGTCCGCCCCGAACGGGTCCCAGGCGTACGTCCACTGCCCGGCGACGCAGCGGAACCGGCCGTGCTCCCGACCCTCGGGTTCGGTCTCGGTGCGGACGATCCCGCCGCGCTCGTCGACGTACTGCACCACACAGTCGGTGCCCCTGGTCGGCGGCTTGTCGGTCCGGGCCACGGCCGCGGAGGAGGTGGCGAGCACCAACCCGCCGACCACCCCCACCACCGCGAGATTGCGTGCCAAGCGACTCATCGAACACTCCGTCCCTAGCGGAAACTGGTGCCCGAAGAGTGCCGGCCCGCGCTGAAACGGCCCGGAAAGCGCACGGAAAGCGCGGAGCGTCAGGACAGCCGGGTGACGTCGAGCTGTTCGAGGTCGGCGCGGAGCGAGTCGGCGTCGGCGTCGCCGAGGTCGTCGAGGATGCTCAGGGCGCGGCGCCACGCGGCACGGGCGCCTCCCAGGTCGGCGAGCGCCCGGTGGCTGCCGCCCAGATTGACGTACGTGCTCGCCACCGCGTAGCGGTCGTGGACCTGCGCGAAGAGTTCGAGGGCGTGCTCGTAGCAGGTGATCGCCCGCAAATCGTCGCCGAGCTGGTGATGGGCGTGGCCGAGGCTGTCCCACGTGTCGGCCTGTCCCTGCACGTCGTCCACCTCCTGCAACATCCGCAGCGCCTCGCCGCACGCCGTGAGGGCACGGTGGTGGTTGCCGAGCAGCCCTTCCTGCCAACCGACCGCGTTGAGGGTGTACCCCTGCCCGGCCCGGTTCCCGGCCCGCCGGAACAGCGTCAGCGCCCGCCGGGAGTGGCCGAGCGCCTGGTGGTGCTGCCCCTGCCGCTCCGCGAGCTGACCGAGGTTGAGGCAGGTGTGCGCCCGCCCGGCGTCGTCGCCGACGTCGGTGAACAGGTCGAGCGCGCGCCGCAGGTGGTCGTCCGCCTCGTCGTAGCGCCGGAGCCGGGAGCAGGCGAGGCCGAGGCTGCGGTGGGCGTGGCCCTGCCCGGCCTGATCGCCGACGCGCGACGCGGCGGCGAGAGCGATCCGCTGCGTGCCGAGCCAGTCCTGCCAGTGCCCCTGCCGGTGCAGGAAGCCGGCCATGGCCCAGGCGAGCCGCCAGGCGTGTCCCTCGAACCCGGACCGTGCCGCGAGCGGCACGGCGGCGAGCAGAACGGGGATTTCGGCGGTGAACCACGCCGTGGCGGCCGACTTGTTCCTGGGGTTCTCCGGCGTCACGTCGGCCCGGGGCGACGGAAGGCTGATGTCGCTGAAGTGCGGGTGCAGTGCGAGGTCCGCGGCGTGCGCGGCGCGCAGGCAGTGGTCGAGAAACCGGTGTACGGCGTCCTGTCGGTCGGCCGGCGACTCCGCCTCGTCGGCGAGGCCGGCGGCGTACGCGCGCAGCAGGTCGTGGAACGCGTACCGCCCGTAGGTGTGCTCGGTGAGGAGGTTCGCCCGGGTCAGCTCGGTGAGCAGCGGGCCGATCGCCGCCGGGGTGACGCCGGCGAGGCTGGCCACGGCCGGCTCGGCGGCCTCCGGGCCGGGATGCAGGCTCAGCAGCCGGAACAGCCGGGCCGCGGGCGGGCTGAGCGTGCGGCACGACCAGGAGAACACCGCCCGGACGTCGGTGGCCTCGTCGCCTCCGCGGAAGGCGTTCAGGTCACCCAGCTCACCGGCGACCGCGGCCAATGAGAAGCGCCGGTTGGTGGCGGCTCGGGCGGCGACGATGGCAAGCGCGAGGGGCAGCCGCGCGCAGCGGTCGGCGATGTCGGCGGCGGCGGCGGGTTCGGCGGCGACCTGGTGCGCCCCGAGCCGGCGGACCAGCATGTCGCGGGCCTCGTCGGGGCTCAGCAGGTCGAGGATCACCGGTTGGGCGCTCTCGGTGACGACAAGCGGGGTGAGCGGGTCCCGGCTGGTGATGATCGCGAGGCAGTCGGGTGAGCCGGGCAGCAGCGGTCGGACCTGTTCGGCGTCGCGGGCGTTGTCCAACACCACAAGCAGACGCTTGCCGGCCACCGCCGTGCGGTACAGGCTGACCATCAGGTCCGGTTCGCTGGGCATCCGCGCCGCCGGAACGCCGAGCGCCTCCAGGAATCCGCGCAGCGCTCGCGCCGGTTCGGTGGGTGTGCCCGCCGGGTCGAAGCCGCGCAGGTTGACGTAGAGCTGGCCGTCGGCGAAGCGCCCGGCCGCGCGGTGCGCCCAGTGCACGGCGAGGGCGGTCTTGCCGACGCCCGCCGTGCCGGACACCACGACGGCGCCGCCCCGGTCGACGAGCGCGTCCAGGGCGGCGAGTTCCGCGTCGCGCCCGGTGAACGTCGGTACGGGAGGAGGCAACTGCGCGGCCACCGCCACCCGTGCCGTCGCGACCGGCGCGGGGGCGGCGATGGCGGTGTCCTGGCGCAGGATGGCGCGCTCCAGATCCCGCAGTCGCGGACTGGGGTCGATGCCGAGGTTGTCCCGCAGGGCGTCGCGTAACCGTCGGTACGTGGTGACCGCCTCGCCGTGTCGGCCGTCCCGGTACAGGGCGAGCATCAACTGCGCGTGCAGGTGCTCGTCGAAGGGATGCTGCCGGACGAGCCGTTCCAACCCGGGGACGAGCCGCGCGTGCTCGCCTACCGACAGGCGGGCCTCGGCGAGCGCCCGTTCGGCCTCCAACCGCAGGCGTGCCAGGTGCTCCGCCTGCTCCTCGAGCCAGGCCGACCCGGCCACGTCGGCAAGCGGCGGTCCGCGCCACAGTGCCACCGCCTCGGTCAGGTGGGTCACCTGCTCCGTCCGGTCCGTGGCGCGGCGGGCCAGTTCCAGGAGGTGCTCGGCGACCTGGACGTCAGTGGACTCCGGCCCGGTGTTGAGCAGGTAACCGGGCCGACGCGCCACGATCGATCCGGGCTCGCCGAGCACCCCACGCAGGTAGGAGACGTGGCGCTGGAGCGTGTTCTCCGCGGTGGCCGGCAGGCGGTCGCCCCAGACCACGTCGATGAGCCGGTCGACGCTCACGACCCGACCCACGTGCAGCGCCAACGTCGCCAGTACCGCCTTGCGGCGCAGCCCGTTCACCGCCTGCGGCCCGTCGGCGGCGACCACCTCGACCGGGCCGAGCAGCCGGACGCGTACGCCCGCGCCAGCCATCGACATCACCGAATCAGGCTAATTCCGCAGGCAGCGGGCTCGACCTGTTCGTCGCGCAATGGACACGACGCCGGTTCTGTCCGGTGTCGTCAGCCGGTGTACTTGCCGTTGCGGGTGTCCCCCTCCGCGCCGTCGTAGAGCACCTTGCGGTAGCGGTGCACCGAGCCCTTCTTGACCGCCTGCCAGTGGGCGTACGCCACCTCGTAGTCGTGGTGCTTGTGGTAGTTCCCGCCCGACTTGTAGTAGATCCGGTGTCGGGCGTACCCGCCGCAGTTGGCGAGGTAGCTGTAGGAGTACATCTTCATCCCACCGAAGTCCGACGAGTAGTACGTCTTCGTCGGGTGCCACACCGACGCCGGATTCGGATAGCCGGGCAGCTCGGCCCAGTTGTACGAGTTCCAGTACAGGTCCCAGCAGGTCATCACCGCGGTGGCGGACATCCCGCTCGACGTCGGCACGGTGAGGTTGTCGGCGACGACCAGGGACGCGACGATGGTCCGGTACGCCAGCTCCGGCGGAGTCGGCGTGCCCGCCGGCGGCTCCGACAGCAGCGCCCGCGGAACCGGCACGGACCGGGGCGTGAGCGTCAGGTACGCCGCCAACATGCTCTGCTTCTCGTCGTACGCCAGGGGCGCGTTGCGGCCCATCTCCCCGTCCTGGCGAAGACCCCAGTCGCCGGACTCCTCGTCGCGGGAGAACACCACCCGCACACCGTTCAGGTAGCCCAGCCGCGCCACCTCGACGTCGCGGTCCACGGGTTCGTCGTCGTACACCCCGGGGCTCGACTGACCGGCGGCGCTGGCCGGCGCGGCAGTCCACGCGGTCAGCGTCGGCAGGACGACCAGCACCGCGAGCAGCGCCCGTCCCGACAGCACTCTTGCCATCACCACTCCTCATCCGATCGATCACGAGACGCCGACCGGACGGTCCGCGCCTCTACGTGCCTTTCCGGGGACATCCTTCGAGGCGGGGTTCAGAGCGGCGTCAAGGTGGCGTCAAATACGCCGGGATTCGGTGTCGTAACGGCGACGTTCCCGTACGCGCAGCCGCCGGCACGCCACCAATTGAGGGATGGACCAGCTTCGACGTGTGGGCAGCCGATGAACGCGACGGCTGATCAGGGGGTGAGCCAGCGGTGCACCCTCGTGGTCGGCGCGGCGGGATACGGCAAGACCTCCGCCGTACGTGGCTGGCTGGGCGACCGCCCGGCGCGCTGGTGCGACGGCCCGGACGTGGCGGCGCTGGAGACGGCCGGTCCGGAGTGGCTGGCCGCCCTGGGCGCCCGATCCGCGCGGGACCTGCCCACCGATGAACCGGGCTGGCTCGTCCTCGACGACGTGCCGCGACTCTCCCGTCGTCGGCTGACGGCACTGCTGGACACCCTGCAACGGCTCCCCCCGCAGCTCAGGATCGTGCTGGTGACCCGCCACCCGCCCACGCTCTCGCGGCGGCAGGCGGGGCTGCTCGCCGAGCGCGGCCCGACGGATCTCCGGCTCTCGCCCGACGCGGTGGCGTCCGTCCTCGCCGCCGGCCACGGGCTGACCGACCCGACACTCGCGAGCCGGGTCCACACCGCCACCAGCGGCTGGCCGGCGCTGGTGACCCTGGCGGGGCGGACGGCCGCCGCCGACCGGGCCGACCCGACCGAGCCGGGCACACCACTGGAGTCCTACCTGGTGCGGGAGGTGTTCGCGGAGCTGCCGCCCGAGGCCCACCGGCTGCTGCGGGACGCGGCGCACCTCGACCCGCTCCACCCCGAGCTGTGCCGCCTCCTCGGGCACCGACACGGCGGCCACTGGCTGGACCACCTGGCCCGCGCCGGCATCCTCGTCGCCACCGCGGCGGGCGGGCACGCGTACCGGATGGTGCCGATCGTCGCCGACGTCGCCCGCCGCCGTCTCCCGTTGGTCCCGGCCGCGCAGCGACGCCTGCACGCGAGAGCGGCAGCGTGGTACGCCGAGCGCGGGCTCCTCGTCCCGGCCCTCGCGTCGTACGAGAAATCCGGTGTCGTCGCGGCGACGGCACGGATCCTCGCCGACCACGGCGCCCAACTGCTCGCCTCGGGCGACGCCGAGGCCGTCGTCGCGGCCTTCCAGTCCCTGCCCGAGCACGCCCGGACCGACGGCCCGCGGCTGCTCTACGGGGAGGCGCTACAGATGCGCGGCGACTTCGACGCGGCGCTCGCCGTGTACGCCGCCCTCGCCGATCGTCCGGAACCCCTCGGCGCCGGGCTCGCCTGGCGGTACGGCCTCGTGCACTACCTGCGCGGCGAGCCGCAGGCCGCCCTGGACGTCCTGGAGCGCGGCGGGCTCGACCCGCACCCGTCCACCGACAACGTCCGGCTGCTCGCCTGGACCGCCGCGGCCCAGTGGACGACCGGGGACGCGAACGCGTGCCGGCACAACGCCGAACGCGCCCTCGCGGCGGCGACGGCCGTCGGCGGCGACGCGGCGCTCGCCGCGGCGCACACCGCGCTCGCCCTGGACGCCAAGCTGCGCGGCGATCGACCGGCGGCCGACGAGCATCACGAGAAGGCGTTGCGGGCCGCCGAGGCGGCGCGGGACACCGTTCAGGTGGTCCGCATCCGCGCCAACCGCGCGTCCGCCCTGGTCGGCGAGGGCCGATATCCCGACGCCCTGGCCGAGGTGCGCCCCGCGGTGGAGCTGGCCGAGGCCAACGGGCACGCCGCGATGCTGGCGCTTGCGCTGTGCAACGAGGGCGCGGCGTACTTCCACCTCGGTCAGCTCGCCCAGGCGACCGCCTGTTACGAACGTGCCGTGCCGCTGCTGCAGCGCATGGGATCCCGCAAGGTGGCGTACCCGCTGGTGGGGATCGGCGATGTCCACGCCCTGCGGGGCCGGACCAACCTGGCCCGCGCGGCGTACGAGGAGGCGCTGCGCGCCAGCGAACCCGTGAACGACCACCAGATCCAGGTGCCGGCGCTCGCCGGACTGGCCCGCGTGCTCGCCGCCGAGGACGGCCCCGCGGCGTTCGCCCTGGCACAACGCGCGGTCGAGCGGGAACGCGGCCCGGACTCGGCGACCGCCCGGCTCGCGCTCGGCTGGGTGGCGCTGGAGACCGGCGACCACCGGCGGGCGGCCGAGGTGGCGCTGCTGGCGTCCACCGCCGCCCGGCTGCACCGTGACCGTGCGGCGCTGGCCGAGGCGTTGGAGCTTCGCGGTGCCGCCGCCGTCGACTCCGACGACACCCGGCACGCCTGGCGAGAGGCGGCGGCGACCCTGCGCGACATCCGGTCGGCAGTCGCCGCGGACCGACTCACGGTGCTGCTCAGCCTGCTGCCCGGGGCGGATCCTCAGGAGCGCGTCGACGCCCGGCTGGCCGCCGAGCGGCTGACCGCCGCCGGTGTGCCGCCGCCGACGCTGCACCGACAGGGCCCGCGCTGCGTCACCCAGGTCACCGTCCGCACCCTCGGCCGCTTCGAGGTGTTCGTGGACGGCTCACAGGTGCTGGCGGCGGCGTGGCAGTCACGCAAGGCACGGGACCTGCTCCGGATCCTCGCCGCCCGGCGTGGTCGCGCGGTCCCCCGCGAGCAGCTCGGCGAGATGCTCTGGCCCGCCCAGGACCCGGGCCGGGTCAGCCACCGGCTGTCCGTGGCCCTGTCCACCCTGCGCGGCGTCCTCGATCCGGACCGCCGTACGCCGACGGACCACTTCGTCATCGCCGCGCACCCGAGTCTCGCGCTCGACATCGGCCACGTCGAGCTGGACGTCGAGGAGTTCCTCGCCGAGTCGGCACACGGCCTCCGGCTGGCCGAGCACGGTGCGACCGGGGACGCGCGCGCCACGCTCCTGCTCGCCGAACAGCGCTACCGGGGCGACTTCCTGGAGGACGAGCCGTACGACGACTGGTCCCGACCGACCCGCGAGGAGGCACGACGGGTCTACCTGCGGGTGGTACGCACCCTCGCGTCGCTGGCGCTCGACGCCCACGAGATCGACGAGACCGTCCGGCACCTCGGACGCGCTCTGGAGCTGGAGCCGTACGACGAGGGCGTACACGGCGAGTTCGTCCGGACACTGGCGGCCGCGGGCCGGCACGGCGAGGCCGCGCAGGCGTACCGACGCTACGTGGAGGCGATGGCCGCCATCGGCGTACCGCCCCGGGCGCGGAGTGCGCTGAGCGATGCCGACCGTGTGTGACGTCGTTCGTCGTCAACCCTGCTCGCTCGGCGCCGACACGCCCGTCCCCCGCAGGGTGTCGTAGGGATGGCAGCCGTACGCCTCGCGATACGCCTGCGCGAACCGCCCGGGATGGGTCCAGCCCCAGCGGCGCGCCGTCTCCGCCACCGTCTGCCCCGGCTTGGCGTGTTGCAGGTCCCAGTGCGCCTGGCGTAATCGGACGGCACGCAGGAACGCCATCGGAGTCTGACCGTGGTGACGCTGGAACGCGGCCTGTAACGCGCGTTGGCTGACCTCGCAGGCTTCCGCTATCCGGCCGACTGTCAACGGTGCCGCGGCATGTGCCTCGATGTACTCGGCGGCCCGGCGCACGATCGCCCGGCCGACACCCGCCTGCCCGGGCAGGTAGTTGATGGTCATGGTGGTGTTCGGAAACACCGCGACGGCAGTGGTCGCCACCAGGTCCACCAGACCCGCCCGGGCCAGTGGACTGGCGACCACGGCGCTGACGGCGAGTTGCCGGCGGGCGAACGCCGTCACCGACTGCCAGAGCAGGGCCAGCGCCGGGGAGAGCGGCGCCATCGCGGTGAACTGGAAGTTCGCGGCGGGAAGGCCGGTTCGGATGGACGCGGCCGCCGCGATCCGTTGCATCGGCAGCCGGACGACAACGGATGCCAGGTCGTCGACGAGGTGGACCGCGTCCACCTCCGGATATCGACCTGTCGTCCCGGGGCCGAGGCGCAGCTCCTCGCCATCGGTGCGGACGGCGTACCGGCCGTGCGTCACGCTTATCGCGGCGAAATCGGGATAGGGCAACGATTCGGTGCGGTTGCGCATGGTGTATCGGGTCTCACCGATCTCCAGATCGTCGGCCCGCAGGGTGACGCGTCGGTAGCGGAACCGGGCGGGTGGGCCGGAGACCCGAGTCCGGTGTTCTCCGAACCTGAGTGCGATCACGTGGTGCGCGTGTTCTGGGTCGTCGGTCTCCACAATGTCTCGGGTAACAGGCTCCTGCCCGTCAGGGTTCCCCGTCCACGGCATGGGCAGTCACCTCCGTCGGGCCGTCAATCATCCGGCCCGATCTGATTGAACGTGTCACACGCTGGTTCGCAACGGCCTGTCGACGACTTCCGGGGCCACGCCGGTGGCAGCCACCCCCGGTGCGACACGCCGCGCCGGCGACCCGATCCGGTTCCCGTACGAGGCTGGCCGATTCGCGAATGACGGCTCGCGGAAAGGTTTTCTGCCAGGTAACAATCGAAGTCGTCCAGGTGCCTCCCCTGGCTGCACCGGGGCGGTCCACGGGGATGAGTGGGATGAGTGTGACGTTGTGGTTACGCATTTCGATCCCCGAAACTGTCGGGTTCACGACTTCTCAGCAGACACGGCGGGCTCCGTCCACCGCACCTAACCTCTGCCTGACCGAGCCACTCACCCTGGCTCGTCCCAGTCGGCCGGCCGATCGGGGTTACGCGACGATGCGACCCCGGTCGGCCGGTCTTGCGCCCGGCGGAACGACGGGCGCGAGCAACCCGTCGACCATGCTCGGGGAGGAACCCATGGGGCGCTTCGAGGCGGCGGTGGCCACGGTCACCGCCGGGACGCCGCAGGAACGGCCCACTGTGGAGGCGCCGAAGTGAACGCAGACACGTCGACCGTGTACCGGGTCCGAGACAACCGGGTCGCCTGGCGCGCGGCCGGCGACGAGACGGTGCTGCTCGACATCCGGCAGTCCGTCTACCTGGCACTTGACCGCTCGGCCGCGATGCTGTGGCCGCACCTGATGGCGGGCGCCACCGCGTCCGAACTGGCCGAGGTGCTGGCCGAGCAGGGGCCGGTCGAGCTGGAGCGGGCCGTCGCCGACGTGTACGCGTTCCTCGCCGAGCTGGAGGCCATCGATCTGATCGAACACCTGTGACGCGGTGCCGTGGGCGCACTGACTCCGCCGGCCTGATCAGCTCAGCCAGGTCGGCGGCGCCGGGTGCCGCAGGATCTCGGCCAAGCCGTGCCGGTGCGGGTCCGGGTCACCGTCGAGCCAGGCGTGGGCGTGGAAGCCGGCAGCCGGGACGCCGACCCCGATGACCACGGTCCGCGGCACCCCCTGCTCGGCGAACCAGCGCTGCCGCACCAGCGCGCTCTCCAGACAGTTGCCGCCGCTGCGGCGCAGCGCCCGCCGGACCAGCGTCTCGGTGCCGCCGGGCGGGGGCGCGGCGAGGCGCACCGCGCCCAGCCCGCCCCGGGCGAGTTGGCGACGCACTCGCCGACAGGCCAGCATCGTCCACGCCACCAGGGCCAGGCCACGCGGCCCGTGCGTACGGATCAGCCGGGCCATGGCGCCCAGACGGGCGGTCAGCATTCCGGCCGTCGTGCGGAGCGCGGATCCCGCGGCCCTCGGGGCGGCCAACGCCGACCCCGCCGGTGCGCGGAGACGGACGAGCGTGACATCCGACCTACCTTTCGGGCGCGGCGAGGCACGGTGGGCGGGGTGGCGGGCACGTGGTCGCGCCACAGGACCGGTGACCCGACATCCCGTCGAAGTGGACTTCCGCGCGTGGAAGCTCCGGTCTCTTCGAACTATCACGTGTGTCCCGCTCCGGGCCCATCCGCCGGTCCCGGGCGGCGCAAACTGGCCCGTCACGTGCGGCTTGTGGACAGAGCACGCCCATTTCCGTTGCGACCGTCTGTGGCCATGTCGGCGGGTGAGGCCACGTCGGCCGGGCCCCGCCTTCGTTGAGAACAGGGTGCTGCTCTCACGTCTCGTCCACTCGGCGCGTCGCACGTCGCCGAGCGGACGCGGCCGACGGCCGCCGCCCCCACGCGACGAGGGAGGAATGATGCATCGGAACACCGAGACAGCAAATTCAGCCACTCGGCACAGGTTCGCCACCCACGAGGTCGCGCAGGCGAACGACGTGATCAGCCAGCGATGCGCGGGGCTCGAGCTTCGGCCGCGACGCGTCGACGCGCCATTCCTGTACCGGGAAGAGTCGATCGACGTCGGCCAGATCCTGGCGAGCCGGGTGCAGTGCGGCATGGAGTTCGAGATGCATCTCGAGCCGCTTCGTGACCTGATGCTCGTCGCGATGGTGCGCGGGCGGGCGGAGGTACGGGATGGCCGCGAGGAGGCGCAGACAGGTCCCGGCGGAGTGGTCCTGCAGCGAACCGGCCGCCCGCTGTTCAACATGGGCCGGCATCTCGACCTCTACAGCATCAGTCTGGACCCGCACACGGTGACCGAGGCGGCCGTCGAGCGGACGGGCATCGCGCCGGCCGACTTCCGCTTCGAGGCGATGACGCCCGTGACGAGCGAGATGGGCCAGTTCTGGTACGACACCGCAACTCATCTCTATGGTCTCTTGAGCGGCCCGCCGGAGCCGCTACGAAGCCCACTGGTGATCCGTTCCGCCATCGACCTGGCCGCGTCGGCAGCGCTCGCCTGCTTCCCGAACTCCGCCATGACGATCTCCCACCGCCCCGACGCCAGTCCGTTGCCCGCCGGCCCGGTACGTCGCGCCATGTCGTTCATCGAGACACACGCCGGCGAAGCGATCACCACCACCCAGATCGCCGACGCCGCCCGCGTCACACCCCGCGCCCTCCAGGCGGCGTTCCGCCGCCACCTGGGCACCACGCCGAGGGCGTACCTCCGACGGACCCGGATCGACCGGGCCCACCAGGATCTCCTCGCCGCCGACCCCGCCCAGGGCGACACCATGGCCGCGACAGCCCACCGCTGGGGCTACCTGCACACGGACCGGTTCACGGCCGACTACCGGGCCGAGTACGGCCGATCCCCCAGCGACACCCTGCACTCCTGACCCGTACCTCCCCGGCCGCACGACCGCCCGGGGACCGGGTATGTCCGGTCCGCCGCGTACTTCCCGCGCTCCAGCCGGTACGGAGACGCGCCGTCATCCGCGACCGGCGGCCTCGCGGAGCAGCGCGTCCGTCTCCGGGTCGGGCATGAGCTCCCGCACCTCCTGGGCACAGCGGCAGGCGGCGGCGATCTTGGCAGCCCACACCTGCGCCTCCTCGCGGGTGGCCACGTCGACGACCGCGAACCCCCCGACGACCTCCCTGGTCTCCGGGTACGGGCCGTCGGTGGCCGTCCCGTTTGTGGCCACGATTGTCGCCCGCTGCCTCTCCAGTCCGGCGCCGAACACCCACACGCCGGCGTGCACGGCCTCCTCGGTCACCGCGTGCGCGGCCTTGCCCACGTCGGGCCAGTCCTCGGCGGGGATGTGGTCCATGGCGCCGTCGTCGAACGAGATCAGGTACCGCGGCATGCCCACACTCCTTCGTCCCGGCGGCCTCCACCGACCGCCTCCTGCCTGTACTACGAACGGCTCACCCCGGATTCGACGCTACGCCAGAGATTTCCCGCTCGGCACTGTCCTGGGTCCGGTCTACGGTGGCGGAGATCGACGTAGTAAAGAGGGGTCTGATGCCCAGCCCGCAGTTGATCGTGGTGGATGCCTGCACCCGCGATGGGCGAGGTGGCAGCCCCACCGCGGTCGTGCTCGACGATGCCACCCGCACCGACGACGAGCGGCGTGCTGTCGCCGCTACGGTCGGCACCTCCCACACCGCATTCGTCGACAGCAGCAGCGCGGTCCCGCCCCGCGTACGGTTCTTCACGGCCGAGGGCGAACTCCGCAACTGCGGTCACGGCACCATCGCCGCGCAGGCCGTCCTGCTGCACGGTGCCGGCGGCACCCAGCATCATGGCTACCAGCGCACTGGCAACCGAACCGTCGCCGTGACCGCCACCCGCCGGCGCGACGGCATCGAAGTCTGGTTCGAGCAGGGCGTCATCGCGCTGCGGGACCGCACCGAGCGGGCCAGCAGCGCCATCATCGCGGCCCTCGGTCTGACGCCGGGCGACGTCGCCACCGACGACCTGCGGGTCGCCTCACCCGGCACACCCCGGCTTCTCGTCCGTGTCCAGGATCGCCGGGCACTGTCGGCGATGCGGCCCGACTTCGTCCGGCTGGCGGCCGAGTGCCGCCGGCTCGGCTATCTCGGCTGCTTCGCCTACGCGCTCTCACCGTCCACGGGACCGGTCACCGCACGCATGTTCGCCCCCGCGATCGGTGTCGACGAGGACATCGTCAACGCCAACAGCGCCGGCTGTCTCGCCGCCCACCTCCTCGACACATCCCGCACCAGCCAGATCGAGGTGCACCAGGGCGACACGCTCGGCCGCCCGTCCTCCGTCTTCGCCACCGCGACACACACCCGAGACGGCATCGTGGCCAGGCTCGGCGGTCTGGTTCACCACCCGGAGGCCCCGCCAAGAGTCGTACGACGGAGGGTCTGATGTCCGCAATCGCGTCACTGACCGTGGTCCCCAGGGACAGCATCACCGAGCTGGCCCGCCTGGCCCGCACATCGCCCGCGTCGCTCCACTCGTACCTCACGGAACACGGGAGCAAGGCACGGCAGGAGTACGACTGGTCCGGGTACTGCCTGCTGTACGTCCTGACCTACCTGGAGGAACGCGACATCGACCTGCAACAGTCGGAGTTCGAGGCCGAGCCGGAGGCCATCAACAGCGCGTACGGCCTGACCGTGCTCATCACCGCGGCCCACAAGCGGTTCCTGGATCAGCTCGACCCCGCCGGGCACCGCAAGAAGGACCTGGCCGCCCACTTCGAGGAGATGGGGATGGACTTCGGGGAGAGCGGCACGGCCGGTCTGGACGGGCTGACACTGTTGCGCGACTGCATCTCCGACCTCCACGATGACCAGGTTCTGCTGCTGCACCTCGGCTGAGACCGACGGAACGCTCTGCCTGTCGACCTTCCGGGGACCAGATGCGGCCACACGACCACGTGACGGTCTGCGGCAGACTTGTCCCTGTGCCAACCCAGCCACTGGTTCGCAAGGTTCGCTTTGAGGTCCGTCCGTGGGGTCCCGGTCCCGACCCAGCACGCGAGTTGTTGCCGTACGTCGACAGGGTGAGCCTGGTGGACCTGGTCTCGGGCTTCGAACACGCCGCCGGCCACGATGTGCCCGGCGCCTACGCCGGGCTCATTCTCGATCATTTCAACGTCGGTGATCTGGCTGCCTATCTCACCGGACGGCCGGGCTCCGCCTACCGGTCCGGGAACGGCGTGATCGCACTTCTCGGCTGCGACTGCGGTGAGGTCGGCTGCTGGCCTCTGGAAGCCCAGGTGATCACCACAGAGAATTCGGTGATCTGGCGCGGCTTCTCCCAGATCTACCGCCCCCAACGCGACTACGGGGACTTCGGCCCATTCGTGTTCCATCGGAACCAGTACGAGGAGGCAGTCCGCGAGGCGGCTACCACCAGCGCTGCGCCCGCGAGAAGTGGAAACCTCGGCTGAGGCCGACTCGACCCGGCAGGGTGTCACCATCCCGGCTGGGTTCATGCCATCAGTCGAGGCAGCGGACATGAACGACGATGTGCTCGGGATGACCGCCCGTGTCGCGACGCAGGACCTCAAGCCCCACCCGGTGCCGGTCCGTTGAGACGGGATCGCCCTTCTCGCCGGCCAGGCAGCTTGGGTACGTACCGTCGTGGTGCAGTGTCCCGCCAACGTCCTGCCAGCCTTCAGCGATCACCGAATAGGTCGTGTCGCCATCGAGAGGGCGGCGAGCGGTCCCGTCCTCCTCGAACGCGATGGACCTGGTCTGCTCGTTCGACCAGGTGACCACCCCGACGCGCAGCTCCGGCCTGGCGCTGTGCGGATCGTCGGCAAGCTTGGCCGCCCCGAAGCCGCCCACCAGACCTA
Organism: Micromonospora lupini str. Lupac 08; assembly: GCF_000297395.2. Classification (GTDB taxonomy): domain Bacteria; phylum Actinomycetota; class Actinomycetes; order Mycobacteriales; family Micromonosporaceae; genus Micromonospora; species Micromonospora lupini. The sequence goes on from NZ_HF570108.1 coordinate 5,707,006, forward strand.
CGGCGACAAGCGCCAGCGAAAAGGCAGTCGTAGCGAGGCGACGGTGTGGCACGTGAACGTCAGCCCGTCGTAGCACGTCAGCAAATACCACTGGCATGCCTGGAAGGTACGCGATCGACGCCCACCGGGATGGCCCAGCGGATCGGGGACCGATTCACACTCTGGCGAGAAAGGTCGCCTCGGTAATGTGAAGCTGTTGACGGGAGGCGGTTTTGCCGCGGATTGCCGGACTGGAGGTGCGGTCGGATGAGGTCGAGGCTACGCAAGCTGCACGTCGACGGTCGGACGTTCACCTGGAAGGCCGACATCCGCGACGCGTTCGAAGCTGATGGTCGTCATCGCTGCATTCGAGTCCGTGTCTGGGGAGCGGGAAAGAACGGCCGTGCCCTGCAGGCCGACCTGACTGAATGGCCCCACCCGCCGACGCCCTGGGACGAGAGGTACGCGTACCCGACGGCTGAGAACGTCCGTGAACTTGCCCGCTACGCCCTGAGCGTTGGTTGGACCCCCGAAGCAGTCGGCAGCACCTTTCGAATCACGTCCGGCGCGAAAGTCGCGCTGCCCGGGCTTGCCGTCACCGACCTTCTGTCGACTGCGGAGCGTCCTCACTAGCTCCGCCACGTGTCCTGAGGGTCGCTACAGACCGAGGAGGTGCCGTGCTGCGGGGAGACGACGGCGCGCTGCCGGGCAGTACCGCACAGGCACTCAAGATGGCAGGTGACCCTGCTGACCCCGTCCCCCAGCGAGTGTCTCCATTGGTGGCGACCAGGCCGGTCGGGCAGGCAGGTTCGCGCCCGAAGTAAGCAGCTCGGGGTACCGTCTGTGGTGGCGGCCCGCCGGTGTAGAGGCCGGCAGGGCCGCTGCCCAGTCCTCTACCTGGGAGCGGACATGACCGAACCAGCGACCTTCGGCACCCGCCTACGCGCCCACCGCGAACGAGCCGGAAAGACCCGCGCCGTCCTCGGTGGTCTGGTCGGCCGCAGCGCCGACTGGGTCGAGGCCCTGGAGTCCGGCCGGCTTCTCACCCCGCGGCTGCCGATGCTGCTGCGCCTGGCCGAGGTCCTCGACATCGCGGACCTGGCCGAGCTGACCGGCGACCAGTCGCTGCCGGTCGCGTCCGTGACCCGAGCCGGGCACCCGGCCGTCGACAGTGTCGCCGCCGCCATGCAGCGCACCACTGTCACCGCCGGCGAACCGACGCCCGTTGACGTCCTGCGCGGCCTGGTCGACCAGGCGTGGACGCTGTGGCACCGGTCCAGCACCGAACGGACCGCCGTCGCCGCGGTGTTGCCAGGGCTTCTCGACGACGCTCGCCGCTCGGCGAGACGACTCGACGGCATCGACCGGCGGGCCGCCCTGGCCGAGCTGGCGCGCGTCTACCACCTGGCGCAGCTGTACGTCGCTCACCAGCCGTACCCGGAGCTGGTGTGGCTGGCCGCCGACCGGGCCATGAGCGCCGCGCAGGACGCCGACGATCCGAACGCGATCGCCGCCGCAGCGTGGTACTACGCGCACGTCTACCGCTCTGCGAACCAGGTCGACGCGGCCGAGCTGGTGCTGGTCGACGCCGAGCAGCTCGTCGACCGGGAGGCGGGCGCCGAGCAGTACGCACGGTGGGCGCAGCTTCAACTGGGGCGCTCGCTCGGGCACGCGAAGGCCGGCAGGGACGGGCAGGCATGGCGGGCCTGGGACGCCGCCGACGCCGCAGCCGACCGCCTCGGTGCCGACTACGCCCACCCCTGGCTGATGTTCGGCCCCGCTGCCTGCGCGGCGTACGCGGTGACGCTGGAGACTGACCTGTGCCGCGCTGGGGAAGCCGTGCGGCGTGCCGACTCGACGAACTACACCGCGCTGCCGTCGCGTACCCGCCGTGCTGGTCACCTGATCGAGGCCGCCCGGGCGCACCTGCTGCGCCGTGAGGAAGTCGCGGCCGTGCACCTGCTCGGCCGGGCTCTGCGGGAGAGCGTCGACACGGTCCGGCACAACCCGTACTCCCGGACTGCTGCGTTGGAGCTGTCGTCGCGGCCGGGGACCGTAGGCGAGGACGCGCGGGACTTGGCACTCGCCATCGGCGTGGAGGGGTAACCGTGCCACGGGGACAGGCTGTCCCCGTCGCAGTCTGTGTGCGTACGTACCGTCCTGGTCACTGAGCCGGGCGCGGACCGACCGCAGCGCCGCCGCGAGCATCGCCGCGCCCCCGGACCGGGGAGGCGACATCGTGCACATCGTCCTCAGGAAGCTGCGCCGATGGCTGGACGGCGAGCCGGCCCCGCTGCCGCCCGTGCCTCCCGGCACGGGCCAGCGCATCCAGACTCGCGAGCAGGAAGCGGCCAAGGCGCGGATCCTCGCGCAGGCCCACCACCGCGCCGGCGGCCGCCACGACGTCGGGTCGGCCCGATGACCGCACGGATGTACCCGCCGGCCGGCGTCCGGGTGTCGGTGCGGCCCACCGAGTGGCAGCCCAGCCCCGGCATCGAGGGCCAGACGTACCACGACATCGTCATCGTGTCCGTCCACGACTCTTCGACCCGCGGTTCGCCTGGGTGTACGGGCACGGCCCGGACTGCTCGTGGGAGTCGTCGGACTGCACGGCCGCTTTCTGCTTCGAGGTACTGGTAAGCGTCGACATCCTGGCCGCCGCGGCGGCCAGGGACCGGCCGTGACCGCCCAGACGCTGACCGAGCTGGCCGTGAACGGCCGGGCGCTGGCCCTGCCGGCGGCGCGGTGGCGGCGAACCATGCGCGAGCACCAGGGCGTCGACGGCCGCTGCCCGGTCTGCCGCACCCGGGCGTGGTGCCGGGAGTGGGCGGACGCGTTCGGACAGCTCGTCGCACACGATCTGCTCCTGCCGAGAACAGGAGTGCGCGGCAACGACCTCGATGGTTGGATCGCTGAGATGCCCCGCCTGTATCCCGAGATCGAACCCTTCGCGCACGGCATGCTCGACGTCGGGGACGGCCACCTCGTCTACTGGGAGAGCTGCGGCAACCCACTCGGAAAACCAGCCCTGGTGTTGCACGGTGGCCCCGGCTCCGGCGCCGGGGCCTTCTGGCGGCGGTTCTTCGACCCGGCCGTCTATCGGGTGGTCCTGTTCGATCAGCGGGGGTGCGGACGCAGCACACCGGACGCGGGCGACGTGCGCACGGACCTGTCGACCAACACCATGCCGCATCTTCTGGCCGACATCGAGAAGCTGCGCACGCACCTGAGCATCGACCGGTGGTTACTGCTCGGCGGATCGTGGGGCAGCGCCCTCGGCCTCGGCTACGCCGAGCGGCACCCCGACCGGGTCACGGAGATCGTGCTGTTCAGCGTCGTCACCAGCACACCGGCGGAGCACAGGTGGATCACCCGCGACCTCGGACGGATCTTCCCCGAACAATGGGAGAGGTTCCGGGACGCGGTGCCGGCGGCCGAACGCGACGGCAATCTGCCCGCCGCCTACGCCCGGCTGCTGGCCGATCCTGACGAGGGCGTACGGGACCGGGCGGCGCGCAACTGGTGTGCCTGGGAGGACGCACTCGTCTCGAACCTGCCCGGCAGTCGACCTGACCCTCGATACGAGGACCGGGCGTTCCGGATGACCTTCGCGCGTCTCGTCACCCACTACTGGGCGCACGACGGTTGGTTCGCCGACGGCGAGTTGATGGCTGGTGCTCACCGGCTCGCCGGCATTCCCAGCGTTCTCGTACACGGCCGGCTCGACCTCGGGAGCCCGGTCGACATCCCCTGGCAGCTGTCCAAGGTGTGGCCCGAGGCACGGTTGGAGCTGATCGCCGAGGCTGGCCACGGCGCCGGGCGCGGCGTCGGCGACGCGGTCATCGACGCCTTGGACCGCTTCGCGGTCTCCTAGACGAGTAGCTCCTGACTCCGAGACGGGGCTGGGGTCGCGGCGAAGGGCGCTGGTCATCCGCTGTGGCTGTCCGCCGTGTCGATGTGCTGGTGAGCGATACACCTCAGAGGTATGAATATGACTCTGAGGTATACCGCTTACGAGCGCGTCCGCCCCCACGGAGGTGACCGACGGTCACCGCTTACCGCATCGGCCGGCTCACGCTCGTACCGGTGCAGCGCCGGACAGGATCGCGAAGCTCCGCGCCGGGACCGGGCTGATCAGGGAAAACTCGATCCACGAGCTGCGGGCAACCCATCGCCGTCGGGGCGGGCGGCCCCGTCAGGCAGATCGGCCGGAGCGGCAGTCATTTAGCCAGACAACAGCAACCCGTCCACCTGTCGTCGGACCAAGGCCATCGTCAATGACCCCGCGAGGAGGAACAGCACGCCGAGAAGAATCCAACCGGGCCAACCGTGTTCAAGCGCGGTCGCCGTCACGACCAGCGGCGCGAGCATCGAGCCCAGTGCCGCTCCGGTCTGGCTGACACCCTGGTACGCGCCGACGTTGGCCGGGTCGGCAAGCTCGAACGCGAGCGTCCAACTGCCTGCCTCGGACAGGATCTCGGCGAGGCTGTGCGCCACGGTCGCGAGCGTCAGCATCACCACGACGACAGTGATCGCGCCGTGGGCGGACAGGGCGTACAGGCCACAGGCCAGCGCGAGCAAGGTACCGGCCCCGGCGACCGCGCGGCCGGCCGAGCGGATGGTTCTCGCTCCGCGTGCCGCCCAGACCTGAAGCAGGGACACGATGACCGTGTTCAATGCCAGCAGCGCCGCGATGGTCGCCGGGGGTGCCTTCGTCGAGCCGGCGACCCAGAGTGGTACCCCCACCGTGAGCATGCCAACTTGCATGCTCATGACAGCGTAGAGGCCAGTGACGGCCAGATAGGTCCGGTCGCGCAGTGGTGATTGGCGTACGCCGGCCGCCCGAGACCCGTCGGTCGCGGTGAGCTCGGCGCCGCGGTCCATCCGGCGCAGCAAGAATGCGGAGACGAACAGCAGTGCTCCGGTGGCGAGCATCGCCAGCAGATATGCCAGTTTCGTGTCGAGCACGAGGGCGACGGCCGCCAGCGCGGTTCCCACGCCGATGAAGGCGTTGGTGACCACCCGCAGGCGGGCGCGCATCTCCACGCGGTCCGGACCGGTGAACGACTCGGCGATCATCGTCGTCAGGGCGGTGCGCTGCATGGCCTGTTGTCCGACGGCGGCACAGGCGACGACAACGAACGCGGCCGGGGTGTGGACCAGGAGGTAGGCCACCAGCGCCAGGCCCTGGCCGGCGGTCGTGGCGAGCAGCACCCGGCGCGCGCCGACGACACGGGCCAAGTAGCCCGCAGCCAACGCAGCGGCGACGGCGACCGCCCCGGCGATCGTCAACCCGAGCCCGACCGTGGTCGCGGCGAAGCCGGCGACGTGTGTGAAGAACAGCACGCTGACGCTGTAAAAGACGCCCTTGGAAAGCGAGCTGGTCATGGTGGCCCAGGTCAGCGCCCGGGCGACGGGATCGTCCGGACGCAGGTACCGCCGAACCCAGCCGGCCGCCGCTGACCGGTGGCGTTCTGTCACAAGATGCATGCCGTCAGTTGTCGCAGCGTACCGACCGACCACGCCAACGATGTAGCCTTCTGCTTCATGGTCCGGTACGAGCTGCTCGGCATGGATGTGGCCGATCTCCGGTTCGCGGTGTCCCCGCTCAACGAGGCGGTGCTGTCCCTGCGGGCTTGGCGCGATCCAGGACGATTTCCGCTTCAGTTGCGCTGGCTACACGTGCTCGAAGACGTGCGCGGCAGCCTCGACGAGGCCATGCTGCTCGCATTGACGGACGTCCGGCTGTGGACACCCGATTTTCTCAACCCGCGTCCGCACTCACCGCTGACCCGCTTCGACGACGAACTCGCGAAACTGGCCAGTACCGACCCGACGGTCATCGAACGAGACCTGCGAGCGGTGCACGGCGCGACGCCACTTCCCGAACCACTGCAGGGTTCCGCCGCAGAGGTGCTCAATCGGATCATCGATGCACTCGCCAGGTACTGGCGGTTCTGCTTCGAGCCGCACTGGCCACGGATGCGGGCGATCCTCGAAGGCGACGTCACGTTCCGAGGACGACAAATCGCCCAGCGGGGTCTCGCCACGATGCTCAGCGGATTGTCGGACACGGTGCGGCTCGTCGGAAACGTGGTAGAGGTACGGCTGCGTTCGAAGCTCGACTACGCGCGACCGGCCAATGGCGGGCTGACCCTGGTGCCGAGCCTGTGGACCACCAACGCCTCGACACCCATCTCGGCCGACGAGCCACCGATGATCCTCTATTCGGCGCTTGGCGCGGCGACCCTGTGGGAGCCGCAGGCCCTTCCCGCACCGGACGGTCTCGTGGGACTTCTGGGCACCACTCGGGCCGGTCTGCTCAGCCATCTCGACACGCCCGCCTCCTCCACCGAGTTGGCCGCCCGCCTCGGCGTCACCCCGACAGCGGTCAATCAGCACCTTCGAGCATTGCGCGCGGGCGGACTGCTGGTCGGCACCCGACACGGCCGATCGGTGCTCTATCGCCGCTCCGACCTCGGCGACATGTTGGTTGCCTCGGCCGCTCCGCATTCGTGAGGCGTAGACGCCCACGTTTCGCCGGTCACCGTCGATCAGCACGACCTCGGTCCGGACCCGGGCGACAGGAATGTTCAGCGCGGCGAGATCGGCCCGCTGCCACGGCACCGCCCGCACCGGCGGATGCGCCAGCCGCATCAGGTGCGTCACCGACCAGGCACAGAAGCCGCAGTCGCCGTCATACAGCAACGTCCGCACGGTCTCGTCGCGGCGGGCCTGCCGGGCGTCGGCCGGTTGGGCGGCCGGTGGAGGCGGTTGCGGTGCCGGCCGCGTGGACCAGGCCCGGAAAAGCCAACCAGAATGCATGGAGTCCCTCTCGCCGGACTATCGGAGGGCCCGGCCGTGAATGGCGCATCAGCAAGGCTCTGACGCCCGGATGAATAGCATCGATTCAACGCGCCGACGTCGATGCACAATATGAATTCGAAGTGTCGTGCGGCGGCGTGTCCTAAACCGGCCAGCGATGCATGGCGACACGCACATGCAGGTGACGAGATGTCTGCGTCGGCTTAATGGATGATCATGCGAGCCGCCGCCATGATCGCCTTGCTGGGCGTTGGGGTCGCTGATAGCCTGCGCTCCAGCATGATTGAGCCCGAACGGGGACGGGATGCCTGATATGTTCTCGCGAGATCCTGGCGATCCGCCGCAATTCGAGGCGGCGAATGTAAATGAAGTTGAGAGAGTGGCTGCGAAAGAATTACCACGGCGACTTCGTGGCGTGTTCTGCGGATGCCGCGAGGTGATGGTGATGGCGGCGAGCGCTTTGCTGCCAACTTTCGTGACCGCGATGGACGGGCCTGCGGCGCCGACCGGCCACCCCCCGGCCATGCGGCTGCTCACCGAGGCGCTGCCGGGACGGGCGGCACCTCAGCAGCCAGCATTCGCTGACCTGCAACTGCCGATCTCGCCCGAGAGCGCCATGCGCAGGGTGCAGTCGGTGCCGTTGTCTCTCTTCATCGCCGACCATCGGCTCGCCGTGGTCGCCGCCCCAGTGCCCGATCAGCCCGGACTGATGATCCGGGCGCCCGGTCACGTGTCGGCGATGGCCGACCTGTTCGAGTGGATCTGGCACCGGGTGCCGGAGCCGGTTGCCGACCTCGATGCGCTGGACCGACGGCGCACAGCCGTCCTGGCCGGCCTGGCCGAAGGGCTCACCGACGCGGCCGTCGCCAACCGGCTGCGACTGACCGAGCGCACTGTGCGCCGTGACGTCAGCGCACTGATGCACCGGGCCGGTGTGGCCAGCCGGTTTCAACTGGGTGCCCACGCCCAGTCGCTGGGCTGGCTCGGCGGTGCACCTCCCGGCGGGGGCTGACCGAGGTGGCGGCACCGGCTTCATGCCTCTGCCGGGGCGCCGTCGAGCAGTCCCCGCCATCGGCGCAGGATCTCGCCGCGAGAGACGCCGACAGCGATGGCCTCCGCGGCCAGTGTCGCGCACCGGCGGTCCCATTCGGCGAACCACTCGTCCGGCGGCCCGAGCGGATCCGGTCGCCGGACGAGGGCTCGGCCGCGTGGTGTCATCTCCACGATGCCTCGCACCCGCAGCAGCTCATATGCCTTGTGAACGGTGTGATAGTTGACCGAGAGGTCGCGGGCCAACTGGCGGGTGGACGGCAGTGGTGATCCGATCGGGAACTCGTCGGTGTTCACCGCGTGCATGACCTGTCGGTAGATCTGCAGGTAGATCGGTTCGCCGGCCGGTTCGACGGTCACGATCATCGCAGCCTCCTCATCTGTTCTATTCATCATAGAACAGCACCGGCCATCGGCCAAGCGGTCGGTGGCAGCGGCAGCCTGGAGGATGGCGTCCGCCACCACATCGCTCGATGGCTACCCGCTCGGCTCCGTCACCATTCTGGCCGCATCGATTGAAGTCACCTTTTGGCGGCGCGTGCGGACTGATTCCAGCAGTTTCACTGGCCAGGTTTCCCGCAGTTCCTGGCCTACCGGCGTCAGGTAGAGCAACAGTGCGGCGGCCATAGCGCAGAGAAAACTCACCAAACCCATGGCGGCGGCGATTCCCAGGTGGAGCCCGAGCCCGGCGACGAGCAGGATCCGGCGCGGCACTGGCCGCATGAAGAGGGCGCAGGCGAGAAGGAACTCGATCGTCATGGAGCCCCAGGTCAGTCCCATGACGCCGGCTGGGCTCGCGATCACCCGGTCGGTGAGCGGGCTCAACCAGCCGGCGGCACCGAACTGGGGGTTGCGCAGCCAGTACCACAGCGCTGTGCCGTCCGCCCATTCGGTGACGCCCAGTTTCGCGATCGCCGCGTGCAGGTAGATGACGAAGACCTGCACCATGATCAGCACACGGGCGACCCGTGCGACGAGCCAGGACCAGCCCGGAGTCGCATCGTCGGCCAGAACGGGGCCGCGCTGCCAGTGCCATCGCCGCCGGTCGGTCAGGGTGATCGGTAGGAGCAGCAGTGCGATGACCGTCGCGACCTGGTCGCCGCCGTCCTGGATCGTCACGCCGGCGGTGAAGCTCCACGCGACCCACCAGTGGAGCACGCCGGTGATCTGCGGGCGCCAACCGGCGATCACGACGCACAACACCACAGCGGAGATCAGCACGGCCAGCCAGCGATGCCCGTCCGGGACCACGCACCACAGACCCAGGCGGCCGGGGCCGCCGCAGACCGGCGGAACGGTTCCATCCGAGAGCGGAGAGAGCAGGACCTCGTACGGAGTGGAGAGCACGGTGAGCAGCGTCCCCGCGGCAAGGACGGCGCGGGCGAGCCCGACGGTCGTGGTCCACGGGCAGGCCCGTGCCCACTGGGCGGTTCGTTCGGCCGGTCCGTCGAAGGGGGTCAACACGCCACCTCCAGCCGCAGCACTGACGACGGCATGACCGTGCGTCCGGCGGATGCCCGCCATGCCCACGGCAGCGGCTCCTGCCGGACGAAGCCGACCGGCCCGCACAACGTGGGCCGGGCCGCCAGGTTGTGGACCCGGCCCAGCGGTCTCACGGCGGCGAGGCACTGCCCGGGTTGCTCGGAGCAGGGTGTCCAGTCGCCGGCCCGGACGCCACGCAGCAACAGCGCCATCTCGGTGCCCTGGGCGCGCCGGATCCGGTTGACGCCGAACCCGTCGGCCGGCACGGCCAGGTGGCCGGCACCGGCGTCGGTCCAGCCGCCTCCGCTGGCCGGGCGCATCGGGCTGAGCTGTGCACGACGCGGGCTGATGGTGAAGAAACCCCACCCCTGCGGGATGAACAGCCGTACCTTTTGCTGGTCCTGCTGGGGCGGGCTCAGGGGATTGGGTGGCAACGACATGTGCAGCACATACATAGCCGCACATGCCGCGACCGCGGCGATGAGGACGAGCCGCCGGACCACCGTCTGCGCCGGGTCCCGGATCGATCGGATCGGGGCTGTGCCCCGTTCTGGCGGCGCCGGGACCGGAGCGGGCCGCGCGGTGTCGACTGCCATTCCTTTGACCTTCCGTTCAGTGGCGTGCCGCCTCCGCGGTAGCGGAAACGGCACGCCGGAACAATCCCTGCGTCAGACGGTCGCCAGCTGCGTGGCGACCCGGTCCACGAACGTCTCGATCGACAGCCGCGCACCCGCGCCGGTGGCCTTGCCGCTGATGGCCTGCGGTGACAGGAACGCCGCGATGATCACGACGATCAGTGCCGCGATCTCGATGGCGAGGTCGACGGCGGCGTAGTTGACCTCGTAGTTGATGTTGATCTGGTAGTTGGCCGTGTAGGGATCGGCGGCCGTCGCGCTGTCGTCCAGCGCCTTGACGGTGCTGTCGAGCGTCTTGTTGACCACGCTCGACCCGTACCGCTTGTCCAGCACGCTGCGGTACAACACGCCCAGGTCACGCAGTGCCTGCTCGACCCGGACGCGGTCACCGCTTTGAATCCGGCCGGTGAAGCCGTCGGCCCATGCGCCGTCCTGGGTGACGGAGTCGTCGATCGCCTTTTCCAGTGACCGCTGGGCGTCATTCAGTTCGCCGCCGTTGTCGTGACCGGTCAGCCGCGCCGCCACGGCACCGTCCTGGAACATGATGCCGTTCACCAGTTGCACGGCGGTGAATTTCGGCGCGGGCTGCGTCTGGGCGTTGGCCCGGCCGGAGTTGGAGGTTACGGTGTAGACCATGATCGCCAGCGCCACCAGGACGCTGAGGCTGAGAAACCCGGCGCGGCGGCCGGGAAGAGCGAAGCTCATGCAGTCATCCCATTCGAAGTCGTGTGCCTTGGCACCGTCCGCGCGGAGTCGCGCGAATCATGAAGTGCCTGAATGAAATTGCGGACGCCGGCGGCGGCACGCGATTCGTACGACTCCAGTCCGGAAATGGAATCAAACGCGCTGCCGCAGTTGGACGCTACGCCGGTCATGGAAACGCAGTCCATAGGAAACCCTGGATGAGATGTGGCCGGATCAGGACGCCGCTCAGATCCGGGAGATCGAGCGCCGGCAGGTGCAAGCTCGCTCCAGATGTTCTATCCTGAGTAGAACAGCAATGCTCGACAGTGCAGCCGACCGCCGTGGAGGGCCGCCGTGATCACCGCCGCTGTGCTTCAACTGATCGTCTCGCTCGTGCTGATCGTCGTCGGGCTGGTCCTGCCGGCCTGGAGTCCCGTCGGCATGGCCTTCGGAGTCCGGCTGCCCGCGGAACGGGTGGCCGCGCCGATCGTTCAGGCCTGGCGCCGGACGTATCGGATCGGCGTGCTTGCGTTCGGATGCGTCGTCATGGTCGTGTCCGTCGTTGCGACAGTGGAGGGCCTTGCGACCCTTGCCGTGCTGGCCTCGGCGGCGCTGGCCATGTCCTACTTCCTGCTGTATTACCTGGCGCACCGGGCCGTACTGGCAGCCAGGCACCGGGAGGACTGGTATGCGGACGCACACCCATCCGTCACCGCCGACACCTCGCTGCGCACCGACCCGGAGCGCTACCCGTGGTCGTGGCTGCTGCCTTCGCTGCTCGTCATCGTGATTACCGCGGGCTACGGCGCCACGAGCTACCGTGATCTGCCCGAACGGCTCGTGCTCCACTACGATGCGAACGGCGAGGCCGACCGGTTCATCGACACAGCCGTGTGGTCCGCCTTCGCGCCGGTGCTCGCCCAGGTCTGCCTGACCGTGGTGATCGCGCTGCTCGCGGCACTGCCGCAACGCGCACCGGCCGCACTGGACCCGGCCGATCCGCAGCGGGCAGCTGCAGTGCAGCGGTCTTTCGGTGCCGCGCTTTCCCGGGCGCTGTTGTTCCTGACCGCCGCCGCCAACCTGGGCCTGTTCTTCATCGCCCAGCAGCTCTGGCGGCAGAACGGGACCGCCGATGTCGCCGCGGTCGTCGCGACACTCGCAACTACGGTGGGCGTGCTCGCCGTAGTTGGCACTGCGGCGTACGTCGGTGGCTCGGCGCGACGCGAGCCCCCGGCTGGGGGCGGCGACCCGACACGGATGCGAGATGACGAAGCCCACTGGCGGGGCGGCCTGCTGTACGTCAACCGGGAGGACCCCGCGCTGCTGGTGCCCAAGCGGTTCGGTGTCGGCTGGACGTTGAACTTCGGCCGGCCGGTGGCCTGGGTCGTGCTCGCCGTCATCGTCGCCATCCCCGTGCTGACCACGGTGCTGACAACACTCGGCTGACAAGCAGCCGAATGCGCCGGGCGGACCCGGCCGGGTGAAACGGCCTGTCCGACGCGCAGTGGGCGAAGCTGGAACCGCTGCTGCCGAAGGGAAAGAAGCCAGGCCGGCTGCCGAAGTGGAGTAGACGACAGCTCATCGACGGAATCCGGTGGCGGGTGCGGGTCGGGTCGCACTGGCGGGACGTGCCGGCGTGCTACGAGCCTTGGCAGACGGTCTATGGACTGTTCCGCCGCTGGCAGCGGGCCGGTGTTTGGCAGCAGATCGTCAGCGGGTTGCAGGCCCGCGCCGACGCGGTCGGGTTGATCACCTGGGACGTCAGCGTGGACTCCACGATTGCCCGGGGCATCAGCACGCCGCCGGCGCCCGCTGCGAGCCCGAGTTGCAGGTGGAGCCGCCGGGCGGGGTCGAGGAGGAGCCAGCCGATCATGCGCTGGTGCCCTCTCGCGGCGGGTTGACCACGAAGATCTACCTGGGGTGTGAGCAGGGTCAGAAGCCGTCGTCGCTGGTGCTGACCGCCGGGCAGCGCGGAGACAGCCCGCAGTTCACGGGTGGTGCTGGACGGGATTCGGGTGCCGCGGCTGGACGGTGGCGGCCGGCCCCGGACCCGTCCGGACCGGGTCCTGGCCGATAAGGCGACCGAGTGGGCGACGTTCGTCGACAGCATCCGGGCCGGTCAGGACTTCTGACCAGTGGAGGGGCCGATCGAAACCACGCCCGGTCGGCCCCTCCCGCAGGGCCCGTCGCGGTGCATGGGCTGCGCCTCTTGGAAGCCGAGCCAGCACGACTGCGGCGGCGACAAGATCCTCGCCGTGGGCTTGGGCTGGTGGTGCGACTGCGGCGAGCCCGAGTGCCGCGACCGGCAGCGCGGCATCTGGCCCACCACTCCGTCTCTGGTCGAGCGGTACCAGCGGCGAGGCAAGGGCCGCCCAAAGACGAAGTCCTGGGACTAGATCACCCCCGACCACCAGCACGGTGGCGGGGGCGTCGTGCGTCCGGGCTACTGCTCGGGTTCGCCGGCCTTGCTCATGACAGTGCTGCGCCTCAGCTGGTATGCGCCCCGGGTCGACAGCGGCTTGTACCGCCAGCCCTCACCCTCCGCGCCCCACTCCCGAGCGCGTTGCTCTTCGTCCTGCAGGGACCGCTGCACCTGACGCAGCATCCAGGTCACGCGGGGCTATGTGCACGTCGCGTCGGAGTTGGCGAAAAAGGCCACGACAAGATGGGGACGATCTTGCTTCGGAGGCCGAGTACACCCTTGACCATGGACCGATAGATACAGATCGACCCGGGCACCTGACCGTGAAGTCAGGCGCCCGGGTCGTTTTCGCTGGTGGGGCGGGCGGGACTCGAACCCGCGACCGAGGGATTATGAGTCCCCTGCTCTAACCGGCTGAGCTACCGCCCCGACACCGCGCGGATCTTATCCCGCTCGGTGGATCACGGGCCAGCACCGGCGTGGCCCCGCCTCATCACCGCCGCCGTCGCCACAGCAGCACGATGGGCAACGCGAGGATAACAGTGAGCAGCCAGCCCGCCACGACGACGCCCCAGAGCCATTCCTCGCCCGGCTCGGTGCCGGCGGCGACCATCACGTACGTCACCAGCAGGCTCACCGCGCCCGTCAACAGGACGGCCACGCCGCTGATCACGATCGCCGCGATCTCCCACCACGGGCGGTCGCCTGGCGTACGTGCCGGTTGGTCGGCGACGGACGGCTGCGGGATGGCGTCCGGTTTGCGGGCCGGCATGGCGATGTGCCGGTCGGCCGGCACCTGGGCGTCGATGACCGGCAGCGCCGCCGGGTGCAGGTTGAACATGGTCGGCTCGACGTGCAGGACGATGGCGTCGGAGCCGATCAGTTGCCGCGCGCCGTCGGGCCAGGCGAGCATCGCGGAGCAGTCGGCGTACCGGACGGTCAGCGGGCCGTCGCTGCCCAGGTAGGTCACCCCGTCCACGCCGATGCGGAGCGCTCCGGCGCCCTGCTTGGCCGCGTACGTGGTGCCCTCGACGGTGTCGCTGGAGTGGGTGGGTGCCGCGACGAAGCCGGCCCAGTCGGCGGTGAGCCCGCCCGGCACCATGAGCAGCGCGGACGACGTCACCTCGCCGGCCACCTCGTGCAGGTCGGCGAGGCTGACGGCCTTCAACTCGGCCCGGTGCTCGTCGATGCTGAGGTTCGGCTCGCCGGTCAACACGTTGAGGGCGTACCCGGGCAGTCGCGCGGCGTCGACCTCGGCGGTGCCGAGCACGTCCTCCCGCTTGGCGACTGTGGCGTCCAGGTCGGCCTGCTCGATCCGCCCGACCCGCAGCTTCGCCAGCACGTCGACGAAGCCGCCCAGCACCGCGTCCTGCTTCTCGGCAAGCGCGTCGGCGAGCGCCCGCAGTGTGGCGTACCCGTCGCCGCGCGGCTCGTAGCCCGTCGTGGTGGTGTAGGAGAGGCCCGACTCCTGGCGCAGTGACCGGTACAGCTCCCGCTCCAGCACGCCGGAGAAGACGGCCGCGGCGGCGCTGCGCCGCACCACCGAGTCGAGCACCACGGCGCGGGCGCCGCTGACGAAGTACGCCGGGGTCTGCGGCAGCGCCGACGAGACCGCCGGCACCGGCTGCCGGACCCCGCTGGGCAGCGGGAGGCGCAGCCCGGCGGGCACGCGGTCGCCGGCGATCCAGAGCACCGCGTTCTCGCGGGTGAACGAGCGGGCCGCCCACTCGCGCAGGTGGTCCGCGGTGAGCCCGCCCAGGCCCCACTCCGGGTAGCTGCTCAGCCCGAAGTCCCGCGCGCCGTGTCGCCACAGCGGGATGTCGTCGACGGCGGCGGCGCCCCGGCTGCTCCACTCGGTGCGCAGGATGTCCTTCTCGACGTCCAGCCGTTCCATCGGCAGGTCGGACAGGTGCCCGCAGACGGCGGTCAGGAACGCGGAGATGTCGGCCTCGGAGCCCTGGGTGTGGAACATGGTGAACGCCGGGGCGGTCACGCCGTTGACGTGGTAGTCGGCCAGGCCGAGCGGCGCGAGCGCGAGGTGCTCGATGAGGTGGGTGATGCCGGCGCGGCTGAGCGTCTCGTCGGCGGTGCCGACCCGGAAGGTCAGTCCGGCGCGCATCGGGCCGCCGGTGGGGGCGAGCAGCGTGGGCACCCCGTCCACGTCCAGGTGCTGGATCATGACTGGCCACCCTTCGCGTACGCCTTGGCGCGGTACTTCGTGAAGCCCTCGGCGCCGTCCACGTAGGCCCAGGGATATTCGGTGCCCAGGTTGCCGAGGGCGGCGAACTGGCTGGCGGCGGCGGGCCACTGCTCGGTGAGGCTGAACATCAGCGCGAACGTCGAGCGGACCCACACCCAGCCGGGCCCGTCGACCCAGTCGGGGTGCAGCACGGAACGCTGCGCGGCCCGCATGACCTCGTCCACGACGGGCGTGCCTCCCAGGTACGCCGCCCACTCCCGGTCGGTCTCGAAGTCCAGCCAGCGTTCCAGGTGCGCCTCGGCGACAAGCACGGCGTTGGGCGCCCCGGCGGGCGCGGCCTGCGCGCACTCGCGGGCGAACGCGAAGGCCCGGTCCCAGTCGCCGCTCCACTTCGGGCAGAGCTTCTGGAGCAGAGCCGCCTGTGCGGGCGCGTGGTGGGGGTGTTGGCGGGCGAGCCGGTCGTAGCGACGGCGGGCCTCGTTCTGGCCCAGTTGCAGCCCCCGGGCGAGGGTGATGCGTTGGGTCCAGGCGGCCGCGTCGTCGGGATACCGGGCGGTGACGTCGATGAGCACCCGCTCGGCGCGACGCAGGTGATCGTGGAACTGGTCGAACTGCGACCGGCTGACGTGTTGGGCCCGGTAGGAGCTGCGGATGCGCCAGCCGTCGCAGATCAGGTGGGTGCCGTGCAGGGTGCCCGCCAGCCTGTCGGTGGGGTCGTCGTCGTACACGCGATGCAGGAACGCCGCGGACGCCGCGTGGTCGCCGGCCTCCCGGACGAGCAGCGTGTGGAAGGCGGGGTCCCGGTCGGCGAACACGGCCCGGACGGCGGGCCAGTCGGCGGCGTCGAGCGCCTTGCGCAGGTCGTTGACCTCGGGGTACGCGGCAGCGGCATCGAAGGTGGGTGCCGGGAGGGGGGCGGGCATGGCGGCGATCATAGGTGATCAACTACGGCTGCGGGGGCCTCTCTTCGAGGCGGCGTCAGCCGGCGCGCAGCTCCTCCAGCACCGCCCCGGCGGCACGCCAGCCGCTGGCGAGAGCGCCCTGGATCGATGGACTGTCGCGGTGGTCGCCGGCCACGAACAGCCCCTCCCCCATCGAGACGGGCTTGCGCAGCCGTCCCTGCGGCGGCGGCGCGGCGGGCAGCGCTTCCGGGACGACCACTGTGGTGAGATGGGTCCAGTCGGCGGTGGATCGGCCGTACAGCCGGGTCAACTCGGCCCGGATGGTCGACTCGGGCGGGGCCTTCGGACCCACCACCGACGTGGCCACGAGGTGCCGTCCGGCGGGCGCGTACGTCGGGGCGGCGTTGCTGAGCACCACCGTGTTCGCCACGATCTCCCGCCGGTCGCCGTCGATGAGCAGGATCGGCTCGGCGAGCGGCGGCTCGGGCGCGCTGTGGTAGTAGGTCGTGTAGCTGTGCATGCGTACCGTCGCCAGGGCCGGCAGCAGCGCGGCCGCGGCGGGCGGGTCGACGGCGACCACGACGGCCCGGCAGCGGATGGCGCCGGCCTGCGTGCGGACCAGGCCGGGCGCGACCTGCGCGACAGGGGTGTCCAGGTCGAGCAGGTCGGCGGGCAGCGGGTCGGCGATGGCCCGGGGCAGCGCGGCCATGCCCTCGGCGGGCAGGCCGATCCGGCCGCGGGCGAACGAGCGCAGCACCACCGCGAGCACGTGGCTGGAGGTGGCCAGCTCCCGGTCGATCAACACGCCGGACAGGAACGGCCGCAGCAGCTCCTCGATGATCGCGTCGGAGAGACCGGCGCGACGCAACGCCGTCTCGGCGCTGGTCTCCGGCGCGGCGAGCAGCCGGGACACCGGCAGCGTGGCGCAGCCGGTGGCGAGGGCGGCGAAGCGCAGCCGGTCGAGCAGCGAGCCCACGCCGGCCAGCGCGGTGCCGGGGGCGCCGGTCGGCTCGCGCACGGGGTTGACCAGCCGCAGCAGGTCGTCGCCCCGGCGCACCAGCACCCCGGACGTGAAGTAGCCGAGGTCGAGCCGGTCGGTGTCGAGCAGCGTGCCGAGCCGCGGGTACGCCGTGTTGAGCACCTGGAAACCGCGGTCGATCAGGTAGCCGTCGATGACATCGGTGGCAACGCGACCGCCGAGCCGGCCGCCGGCCTCCAGCAGCCGCCAGGGCACCCCGGCGCGGTGCAGCCGGCGGGCGGCGGCGAGACCGGCCAGGCCGCCGCCGACGACGACCACGTCGGTCTCAGCCAGCATCGCGCGCCTCCCGCTCGCCGTTCGCCCGGGACAACCGGCCCGGCCACCAGATTTTCGGCCCGATGTCGTACGCGAGCGCGGGCACCAGCAGCGACCGGACGATGATCGTGTCGATCAGTACCCCGATCGCGACTGCGGTACCCAACTCGACGAGGATCACCAGCGGCAGGACGGCCAGGGCGGAGAACGTCGCGGCGAGCACGATGCCGGCGGAGGTGATCACCCCACCGGTGACGGCCAGGCCGGCGAGCACACCGGCGCGCGTGCCCCGCTTGACCGACTCCTCCCGGACCCGGCTCATCAGGAAGATGTTGTAGTCGATCCCGAGGGCGACAAGGAAGACGAACGCGAACAGCGGGAACGACGAGTCCACACCGGGAAAGTCGAAGACGTGGCGGAACAGCAGCGCGCAGAGACCGAGGGTGGCCGCGAAGCTGAGCAGCACCGTGCCGATGAGCAGAACCGGGGCGAGGAGGGCCCGCAGCAGCAGGGCCAGGATGACCGCGATGACCAGCAGCACCACCGGGATGATGACGTTCTGGTCGCGCTTCGCGGCGTCGGAGGTGTCCACGTTTATCGCCGTGAAGCCGCCGACCACGGCGTCCGCGCCGGGCACCCGGTGGACGGCCACCCGCAGGTCGCGGATGGTCCGCTCGGCGCCGTCGCTGTCGGGCGGGTCGGCGAGCGTCGCCTCCAACTGCACCCGCCCGTCGACGACCTTCGGTGGGGCGTTCGGATCGGGTGGGCCGGTCTGCGGGCCGGTGGAGAGCGGACGGACGTCGGCGACGCCGCGTACGCCCTGGGCCGCCTGCGCCACCTGCCGCGCGGTCTGCTCGGTGGTGAAGATGGTGGCCGGGCTGCCGGTGCCGGCCGGGTAGTGCCGGGCGATCACCTCCTGGCCGTCCACCGAGTCGGTGCGCTGGGTGAACAGGTCGGACTGCCCGAGGGTGGTGGCGCCGAGCTGCGTGAGGCCGATTGTGAGGAGAGCCAGGACGACTGCGGTGCTCAGCCAGATCGGTCGAGCGTGGCGGGCCACGAACCCGGCGACGCGGTTCCAGATGCCGTGCT
This sequence comes from Micromonospora lupini str. Lupac 08, assembly GCF_000297395.2. Lineage (GTDB taxonomy): Bacteria > Actinomycetota > Actinomycetes > Mycobacteriales > Micromonosporaceae > Micromonospora > Micromonospora lupini. Next base: position 5,725,568 of record NZ_HF570108.1, read on the forward strand.
CGACCCGCGGGTCCGCCTGGTCGAGCTTGGGCCGGCGGGGCCAGAACGCCCACCGGCCGCCGAGCACCAGCAGCGCGGGCAGGAAGGTGAGCATCACCAGAAGCGTGGCGGCGATGCCGATGGCGGCGACCGGGCCGAGCGCCCGGTTGGAGTTGAGGCTGGACAGCAGCAGGCAGAGCAGGCTGACGATGACGGTGCCGCCGGACGCGATGATGGCCGGCGCGGCGCCCCTCCACGCGGCGCGCATGGCGTCCCATGGGCGGTCGTGCCGGTGCAGCTCCTCCCGGTAGCGGGCGATCATCAGTAGCGCGTAGTCGGTGCCGGCGCCGAAGACCAGCACGGTGAGGATGCCCTGTGCCTGACCGTTGAGCTTGACGATGTCGGCGTCGGCGAGCAGGTAGACGAAGACCGAGGCCAGCGCGTACGACATTCCGGCGGCCAGCAGCGGGAAGATCCACAGGACCGGGCTGCGGTAGACGATCAGCAGGATGACAAGCACCACCACGAGCGTGACGAGCAGCAGTGGCCCGTCGATGGCGGAGAAGACCTTGATCAGGTCGGCGAGCAGGCCGGCCGGGCCGGCGACGTCCACGGTGAGGCCGTCCCGGTCGCCGCCGGCGAGGTCGCGCACCTGTTCGACGACCGCGCCGATCTCCTCGCCCTCGGCGTCGTCCACCGGCACGACGACCTGGAGTGCCTGACCGTCCTGGCTGGGGATCGGCGGGGGCAGCGGGGTGACCACGCCGGGGATCTGGGCGAACCGGGCGGCGTCGGCGGCCACCCGCTGCCGGTCGGCGTCGGTGATCCCGGTGGACCGCTCGTAGACGACCAGAGCCGGGACGGTCTGCCTGTCGACGAAGCCACCGGCGAGGTCCTGGGCACGGGTCGCCTCGGCGTCGGTGGGCAGGAAGGCGGCGTTGTCGTTGGTGGCGACCTCGCTGAGCCGCCCGGCGTACGGGCCGGCCACACCGCCGATCACCAGCCAGGCCAGCACGACCGCCACCGCGATCAGTGTGGCCCGGCCGAAGCCACCTCGTCCGGACATGGCGCTCACCCCAAGAATCGACGCATCAATCGACGCAGCGGGAGTCTAAGTCGACATCGACCATCCTGCCGGGCGAGCACGTCGAGAGAGGGCGAAACCGGGTGGCCGCAGACGAAAGCGCCCGTCGGCGTACTGCCGACGGGCGCTGAGTGGAGAAGCTCCCCCGATTGGACTCGAACCAATAACCTGCCGGTTAACAGCCGGCTGCTCTGCCAATTGAGCTACAGGGGATCGCGCACCGCCTGGAACCGGATCTCGCCGGTGCCCTGCGACGGGACAAGAGTACAGGACATCCCCCGGTGGTGGTCCAGTGGGTTCCACTCGCATCCGCCTTGATCCAGATTCGCAGTTCAGCGCGGTGTCCGGATCGCAATCGGGGCAAATCGCCATCCCGGCACAAGCAGGCTTGAGCGGGGAGCAGGATGGGTAGTTAGCTGCGGACAGAGGACGCAGGCGCGAATTGGTCGCGCCCGACGGGGCAACCCGCCGGCGCGACGGCGCGTCAGGTACGGAAGGAGCCGCCATGCGCGGAAAGATCATGTTTCTTGGCGGGCTGGCTGCGGGATTCGTCCTGGGCGCCCGTGCCGGCCGGGAGAAGTACGAAGAGCTCGTGGTTCGGGGCCGCAAGGTGCTCGACCACCCGACCGTCCAGGAGGCGGCCGGGGTCGCGCAGGCCCAGGCCAACAAGCTCTACAGCGAGGGCAAGGACAAGCTCGGCCAGACCAAGCTGGGCGAGAAGCTGGGCAACGGCAGCACCGGCAAGCAGGAGCTGACCGCCGCCGACGACGCGTTCGCCGGCACGCCCGCCACGGTGGGCGCCAAGGCGGGCTCCGGCTCGACGGGCAGCAGCACGGTCGGCACGACCTCCGGGTCGCCGTCGGCCACCACCCCCCGCACCAAGCCGTCCGGCTCGGGCACCAACGGCAGCACGCTCTGACCCATCGCACGTCCACGGGCCGGTCGCCGAGAGGCGACCGGCCCGTGGTTTGTCCGGGTGCGATCAGTCCTTGCTGCTGAACGCCGCGTCGAACGCCGCGGTCGGGGCGTCGAAGGCGAGCCGGCGGACGAACTGCAGCGCCTCCGGGGCGCCGACCAGGCGATCCATCCCGGCGTCCTCCCACTCGACGGAGATCGGGCCGGTGTAGCCGATCGCGTTCAACGCCCGGAAGCAGTCCTCCCAGGGGACGTCGCCGTGCCCGGTGGAGACGAAGTCCCAGCCGCGGCGCAGGTCGGCCCAGGGCAGGTGCGAGGCGAGCCGGCCGCGCCGGCCGTCGCCGGTACGCACCTTCGCGTCCTTGCAGTCCACGTGGTAGATCCGGTCGGCGAAGTCGAAGATGAAGTTCACCGGGTCCAGCTCCTGCCAGACGAAGTGCGACGGGTCCCAGTTCAGCCCGAACGCGGGCCGGTTGCCGATCGCCTCCAACGTCCGCTTCGTCGTCCAGTAGTCGTACGCGATCTCGCTGGGGTGCACCTCGTGCGCGAATCGCACCCCGACCTCGTCGAAGACGTCGAGGATCGGGTTCCACCGGTCGGCGAAGTCCTGGTAGCCGCGCTCGATCATCGACGGCGGCACCGGCGGGAACATCGCCAGGGTGTGCCAGATCGACGACCCGGTGAACCCGACGACGGTCTTCACGCCCAGCTTCGCCGCCGCCCGCGCGGTGTCCTTGATCTCCTCGGCGGCCCGCTGGCGGACCCCCTCGGGCTCCCCGTCGCCCCAGATCCGGGCGGGCAGGATGTCCTGGTGCCGCTCGTCGATCGGGTGGTCGCAGACCGCCTGACCGACGAGGTGGTTGGAGATCGTGAAGACCTCGAGGTTGTGCTTCGCGAGCGTCTCCCGCTTGCGGTCGACGTACGAGTCGTCGGCGAGCGCCTTGTCGACCTCGAAGTGGTCGCCCCAGCAGGCGATCTCCAGACCGTCGTAGCCCCACTCGGAGGCGAGCCGGCAGACCTCCTCGAACGGAAGGTCGGCCCACTGGCCGGTGAAGAGCGTGATGGGTCGCGCCATTGTCCTTCTCCCCTGATGTGATGGGGATTCCGTTGTGCGGACCGGGGCGAGGGTGACCGGTCAGACCGGTACGCGGCACCGAGACGGAACACCGGTGGGTGCCGAGCGCACCTGAGCCCGGCGGGTTGCGCCTCCCACCGGGTCACCGGCCACCGTCACGGTCGCCACCCCCACCCTATTTCCGTCAGGCCCTCTCGCGAAAGGCCCCGGGCCGATGCGAGCACCGGACCGGGGACATCTGCCCGCCCGGGTCAGGCGTCGCGGCGGCGCAGAGCGACAATCGCGGCGCCGACGAACACCACCAACCACCCCACGAACACCGCCAGCCCGGCACCCGGGGAGAGCTGGTCCGAGCTGGAGGTGATCGACATGACGGCCTCTCCCGCGTTGGACGGCAGGTACGGCGAGATGGCGTCCGACCAGCTGTCCGGCAGCAGGGACGTCACACCGGGCACCACCAGCAGCAGGGCCACGAGGCTCGTGATCGCACCCGCGGTGTTGCGCAGCAGCGCGCCCAGCGCCATTCCGAGCACTCCCACGCCGGCCAGGTAGACGGCGGCGCCGAGCACCGCCCGCAGCACACCCTCGCCGCCGAGCGAAATGCCGTCCTCGCCGAGGATGCGCTGGCCGCCGAGGAAGGTGAGCACCGCGACCGTCGCGAGCACCACGAGCGAGACGGTGGCGAGCACGGTCACCTTCGCGGCGAGCACCGGCCAGCGCTTCGGCACGGCGGCCAGCGAGGACCGGATCATGCCGGTGGAGTACTCGCCCGCGACCAGCAGCACGCCGAGCGTGCCGATCAGCAGTTGGGCGAGGTTCACCCCTCCGAGGCTGGCGCCCAGCGGGTCGAGCGAGGACGGGCCGCCGGGGGCGCTCGGGGTGCCCGGCTCGGGTGGGTTGGTGGCCAGCACTGTGGAGAAGGCCAGGCCCAGCCCGGCCAGGAGGACCACGGTGGCGGCCAGCATGATCAGAGATGAGCGCAGCGAGCGGAACTTGATCCACTCTGAGTGGACCACCCGCCACCAGGTGACCCGGGCGCCGGCCGGGATGGTGACGGTACGGGGAGCGAGCGTGCCGGCGGTCATCGAACGTTCCTTCCGGCCGGGACGTCCCCGGCGGTAGGCGCGGCGGTGTACTCCACCGCGTCGCGGGTGAGAGTCATGAACGCCTCCTCCAGGGAGGTCTGCTGCGCGGACAGCTCGTGCAGGGTCAGACCGGCGGCGGCGGCCCGGTCACCGATCTGTTGCAGGGTCAGGCCGCTCACCTCCAGCAGGCCCGGCTCGCCGCCCGACACCGTCACTTCCGGCCCGACCAGCAGGTCACGCAACTCTGCGGCCTGCGGCGAGCGGACCCGTACCGTGTCGTGCGCGGCCTGTGCGACGAAGGCGGCGACCGGCACGTCGGCGATCAGCCGACCCCGGCCGATCACGATCAAATGGTCGGCGGTCAGCGCCATCTCGCTCATCAGGTGCGAGGAGACGAAGACCGTCCGCCCCTCAGCGGCCAGAGCCTTGAGCAGGTGGCGAATCCAGAGGATGCCCTCCGGGTCGAGGCCGTTCACCGGCTCGTCGAGCATCACCACCTTCGGGTCGCCGAGCATCGCGGCCGCGATGCCGAGTCGCTGGCCCATGCCGAGCGAGAAGCCGCCCGCCCGCTTGCCGGCTACCTCGCGCAGCCCGACCAGGTCGATGACCTCGTCGACGCGGCGACGGGGAATCCCGCTGGTGGCTGCCATGGCGAGCAGGTGGTTGCGGGCGGAGCGGCCGGTGTGCACCGCCCGGGCCTCCAGGAGCGCGCCGATCTCGCGCAGCGGGGCGAGATGCTCGACGTACCGGCGGCCGTTGACGGTCACCGTGCCCGCGCTGGGCGCGTCCAGACCGAGAATCATCCGCATGGTGGTGGACTTGCCGGCGCCGTTGGGGCCGAGGAAGCCGGTCACGATGCCCGGTCGTACCTGGAACGTCAGCTCCTCGACGGCGACCTTGTCGCCGTAGCGCTTACTCAGGTTGGTCACGTCAATCATGGGCCCAACGATGGCCCGCGTGCCCCTGCCCTGGCGTCGGCCAGCGGCGGACACCTGGGCATACCGCAGCCGTGGTACGCCGACGGTCCGCCTACCGCGGCGGCTCCGCCACCCGGACCAGGCCGCTCTGGTACGCGATCACCACGAGTTGCGCCCGGTCCCGCGCGCCGAGCTTGGTCATCGAGCGGTTCACGTGCGTCTTCGCCGTCATCGGTGACACCACCAGCCGCTGCGCGATCTGCTCGTTGGAGAGCCCGGCAGCGACCAGGGCGAGCACCTCGCGCTCCCGGTCGGTGAGCGCCCCCACGCGCCGCGCGTCGGCCTGCGGATCGACGTCCGGCTGAGCCAGGAACCGGGCGATCAGCCCACGGGTGGCCCTCGGCGACAGCAGGGCGTCACCGGCGGCGACGGTACGGATGGCGTCCAGCAGCTCGCTCGGCTCGACCCCCTTGCCGAGGAAACCGCTGGCGCCGGCCCGCAGCGCCCGGAAGACGTGCTCGTCGACCTCGAAGGTGGTCAGGATCAGCACCCGTACAGCGGCCAGCTCCGGGTCGGCGGTGATCTCCTCGGTCGCGGCCAGGCCGTCCAGCTCCGGCATCCGGATGTCCATCAGCACCACGTCCGCCCGGCTACGGCGGACCAGGTCGACCGCCTCCCGGCCGGTGGCCGCCTCGCCCACCACGCTCAGGTCGGGCGCGGAGTCGACCAACGCGCGAAACCCGGCACGAATGAGCTTCTGGTCGTCGGCCAGCAGGACCCGGATCGTCACTCGGCAACCTCCTCGGGTGCGGGCAGCACCGCGCGGACGGCGAAACCCCCGTCGGGGCGTGGACCGGCGGTGAAGGTGCCGCCCACGGTCTCGGCGCGCTCCCGCATGCCGATCAGGCCCAGGCCGGAACCCGGTGTGGCCCCCGGGTCGGCAGAAGCGGGGTCGGTGCCGTCGTCGCGTACCTCGATGGTGACGCCCTCGGGGTCGTAGCGCAGCCGGACCGCGACCCGCGCCCCCGGGGCGTGCTTGTGCGCGTTGGTCAGCGACTCCTGGATGATCCGGTACGCGGCCACGTCCACGGCACTGGGCAGGGGGCGGGGCTGCCCGGCCAGCGTCCAGCGCACCGGCTGACCTGCGGCGAAGCCCTCGACCAGCGCGTCGAGGCGGTTCAGGCTGGGCACCGGCTCCGTCTCCCCGCCCGGCTCGTCGGTCTGGCGCAGCACACCGAGCAGGGTGGCCAACTCGTCGAGCACGGTACGGCTGGCCGCGCGGACGTGCCCCAGCGCCTCCTCGGCGGCGTCCGGCTGATCGCGCAGCAGGTGCCCGGCCACGCCGGCCTGCACGCTGATCAGCGCGATGTGATGGGCGACCACGTCATGCAGCTCCCGGGCGATGCGCAGCCGCTCCTCGGCGACCCGCCGCCGGGCCTCCTCCTCCCGGGTCTGTTCGGCCCGCCGGGCGCGCTCCTCCAGCACGGCGACGTACGCACGGCGGCTGCGTACCGCGTCGCCAGCCGCCACCGCGACACCGAACCAGAGCAGCAGCACCACCACCGCAGGGTCCAGCCAGGCAACGCCGAGTGTGGCGGTCGCCGCGAGACCGACCACCAGCGCGCTGACCCCGCCGGCGAGGGCAGCGGTCCGTCGGTCGGTCAGGGTGGCGACGGTGTACGCGGCGATGGCCACCGAGATCACGAAGGGCCCGCGGGCCTGGTCGGTGAGCAGGGCCGTCACCACCGCGGAGGTGACGACAGCCAGCACCGGTAGCGGACGGCGGCGGCGCAGCGTCAGTGCCGCGCAGCCGACCAGGGCGATCAGCACGGCGCCGCCGGTCAGCGGCGCTCGCGACGGACCACCGGGCGGGTCGACTGGCAGCAGGGAGAACACGAACAACGCGCCGGCGAGCAGCACGTCGGAGATCGTCGGATGCGCACGCGCCACCAGACGCCACCGCGCGAAACGCCCCATGACCGTCAAGGTACGGCAGCCGGCTGGGAGCCGTACCGACGGTGGCACGGGAGGGTCGCGCCGCATGACGGCTCGGCCGGCCCCGCCCCGGCCGTTGTGACCGCCCTGGCGAGCCGGCCGCCCCGGCCATGGATTGTCGAGGCCGGCCCATCTTCAGCGACGCCGACGCCAGCGGCTGTGCAGCGATGCGAACCCCCGCGGCGAAACCACCCCTCCACCCATGCCCGGCCCTGTTCCGTGGGTCAGCGGAGCGGGATCGCGTCGAGCAAGCCAGGGCGATTCGGGACGCGCCCGGTGAGGCGGAGCGCGTCCCGGTGAGGCTGCTGTTGACACCGGAAGCAGGTCGCCCCTCGAAACGGGTGGCGTCAGCAACGGGTGGCGTCGGAACGGGTGGCGTCAGCAACGGGTGGCTCGCAGGGGCCGTCGGCCGTGACCGGCGGCCCCTGCGCGCTCAGCAAGCCGGTGGGCTCAGTGAGCCCGGTGGGCTCGGTGCGTCCGACGGATCAGGGCAGTGTCCACTTCTGGTTGGCCGCGCCGTTGCAGGTCCAGAGGTGGACGATGGTGCTGTCCGCCGAGTTGTTGCCGGAGACGTCCAGGCACTTGCCCGAGGACGTGTTGCGCAGGCTGCCGTCGGACTGGGCCGCCCAGTTCTGCGCGCCGCTGCCGTTGCAGGTCCAGAGCTGGATCTTGGTGCCGTCGGCGGAAGCGCCACCGGAGACGTCCAGGCACTTGCCGAGCGCCTTGATGGTCGAGCCGGACACGGTCCAGGTCTGCGCCGTACTGCCGTTGCAGGTGTAGATCTGGATCTGGGTGCCGTCGGCCGTGGCGCCGCTGCGCACGTCCAGGCACTTGCCCGCGAGGCCCTTGACCGGGCCGACCCCGGTGCTGCCGCCGGTCCCCTTGACCAGGGTGAAGTCGTCCACGTCGAAGAGCCCCGTGCCGCTACCGCCGAAGGTGAGGTAGAGGTTCTGGGTGCCGGACGGGACGTTGGAGAGCGCCGTGGTGACGTTGGCGTACGTGGTCCAGCTGCCGGTGTTCGGCACCGTGACCGTGCCGAGCACCGGACCGGTGGCCGAGCCGGTGCGCACCTGGATGGTGCCGCCCGCGCCGCCGGAGACGACCCGGGTGGTGAACGAGGTGACGCCGGTCAGGTTGACGCCGTTGTACGCCGCCCAGTCGCCCGGCTCGATGTAGCCGAGGGTCTGCCCACCGTTGGCGCCGTCCTTGGTGAACGCGGAGACGCCGTTGGCCGAGCTGAACGCCTCGGCCTGGATCGTGCCGGTGGCCGGCGGCGTGGTGCCCAGCTCCTTGATCCGAATGTTGCGGAAGAAGGCGTCGTCACCGGTGCCGTGGTTCTGGATGCCGATGTGGCCGGCGAGCGAGCGGACCGGGTCGGTGTTGGTGAAGTCGTTGATCTTCACTCCGTTGAGGAAGACCTGTAGCCGCTCCCCCTCGACCAGCAGCTCGTAGGTGTTCCACTCCCCCGGCGCGTTGAGCGCCGCGTCGCGGGCGGCGATGTCGGCGGCCTTGTACGTGTAGACCGCGCCTGTGGTGCGGTCGACCGCGTCGGTGGCGTCGATCTGGACCTCGTAGCCGTTGTTGATCGCCGACTGCGGGTCACTCGACGGCGGGAAGCCGATGAAGATGCCGGAGTTGTCGTCCCCGGCCAGCTTCCAGTCCAGCTTCAGCGAGTAGTTGGTGAACTGCTTGGCGTTGTACCAGAACAACCCCATGCCGCCCACCGAGGTGAGGGTGGCGTCGGAGTTGGTGAAGTTGCCCGGCCCGGCCTGCGACCAGCCGGTCGTGGAGCCGTTGTAGAGCGGGGTGTAGCCGGTCTCGGGCCGGCAGTCGGCCTTGCTCCGACCGGCCGCGTACCGGATGCCGCCCAGCAGGTGGGTCCGGAAGGCCGGCTCCGCGTACGACGCCTGGGTGTGCCCGGCGCCGGTGTAGAAGGACCGGCCACCGCCGTAGCCCTTGCACCAGCTCAACGGGTGGTCGGCGCCCATGCCGCCACCGGAGTACGACGACTCGTCGAGCGTGGCCAGCACGTGGGCGGTCGACCGGGCGTTGGTGCGGTAGTTGTACCACTCGTCGGTGCGGGTCCAGGTCTGCGGCAGGTGGCCGGTCGCGGCGTTCCCCCGGTCCTCCACCTTCATGTTGGCCTGCTGGATGGCCGGGTGCGAGGCGAACCACGCGCCGACCAGGTTGCCGTAGAACGGCCAGTCGTACTCGGTGTCGGCGGCGGCGTGCACACCCACGTACCCGCGACCCGAGCCGATGTACGACTCGAAGGCGGTCTGCTGGGTGGCGTTGAGCACGTCGCCTGTGGTGTTGAGGAAGACGACAGCCTCGTACTGGGCGAGGTTGGAGGTGGTGAACGCGGCGGCGTCCTCGGTGGCGGTGACCGTGAAGTTGTTCGCCGCGCCCAGGTCACGGATGGTCTGGATGCCGACCGGGATCGCGTCGTGCCGGAAACCGGCGGTCTTGGAGAAGACCAGCACGTCGTACGGGGCGTCGGCGGCGCTGGCCGGGCTTGCCGGGGTGGTGCAGGCGATGACGGCGAGGGCGGCCAGGCCCGCACCGAGGACGGGTCGCAGGAGTCTGCGCATATCGCTCTCCTAACTGTGGTTAGGAAGGGCCCCCTGCCCAACCGTAGGCGGTGACAGGGGGCCCCACCACTCAGCTCAGGGCAGGATCCACTTTTGGTTGGCGGCGGCGGTGCAGGTCCACAGGTTGACCACCGTGCTGTCGGCGGAGCTGCTGCCGGAGACGTCCAGGCACTTGCTGGACCCGGCGTTGCGTAGCGTGCCGTCGGCCTGCGCGGCCCAGTTCTGCGCGGCGGTCCCGTTGCAGGTGTAGAGCTGGATCTTGGTGCCGTCGGCGGTGCCGGCACCGGAGACGTCCAGGCACTTGCCCAACGACTTGATCGTGGAGTTCGGGGTGACCGCCCAGGTCTGCGCCGCACTGCCGTTGCAGGTGTAGATCTGGATCTGCGTGCCGTCGGCGGTGGCGGCGTTGCGGACGTCCAGGCACTTGCCACCCAGACCCTTGATCGGGCCGGTCCCGCCGGTGGGGGCCGAGCCGGTGGTGAAGGTGAACGCGTCCAGGTCGTAGAGCGCGCCGGTGCCCGTACCCGCGAAGGTCAGGTAGAGCGTGGTGGTGCCGGTCGGCGGGTTGCTGATCGCACCGGTCACGGTGGTGAAGGTTTCCCAGCCGCCGGTGACCGGAACGGTCGCGGAGCCGAGCACCGTGCCGGTGGCCGAGCCGGCCCGCACCTGGAGGGTGCCACCGGCGCCCGCCGAGGAGACCCGGGCGGTGAACGAGGTGACGTTGCCCAGCCGGTACGGCTGGAACGCGATCCAGTCGCCGTTGTTGATGTCGCCGACGGTCTTGCCGCCCTCGGCCGGGGTCTTGCTGAACACGTTGATCCCGGACGAGCTGCCGAAGAACTCGGCCTGGCGGTGACGCGGCGGCAGCGTGTGCTGGGTGTGCGTGGTCAGCCCACCGGCGTCGGTGTACTCGGCGTCGAAGATGGCGAAGATGTTCGCCGCGTCGTCGTGCTCACCGTCGACCGGAATGGTGATCGAGCCCGAGCAGCCGGTCTTCGAGGTGATCTGGTGCCCGTGCTGGTCGTGCCCGAGCACGTAGGTCATCTTGACCTTCGTGCAGTCGATCGTGCCGTCCTCCGGGTCGGTCACCGTGATGCTGTAGGCAACGGTGTCACCGAAGCTGAACAACTGGCCGTTGCCGGGGTTGTTGATGGTCACCGTGGGCGCGGTGTTGCCGACGTTGACCTGCACGCTCGCGCTGCCGGTGGCGCCCTGCGGGTCCCGTACGGTAAGCGTCGCGGTGTAGGTGCCGTTCGTGCTGTACGTCTTCGTCGGGTTCGCCGTCGTGGAGGTGGTGCCGTCACCGAAGTTCCACGAGTAGGTGAGCGCCCCGCCCTCGGGGTCGGACGAGCCGGCCGAGGAGAACACCACTGTCAGCGGGGCCGCGCCGGAGGTCTTGTTGGCGCTCGCCGCGGCGCTGGGCGCCCGGTTGCCACCGGCGACGTAGTCGAAGCGGTACAGCGCCGAGTTGGCGTCACCGTTGAAGTAGCCGGTGCCGTAGTCGAGCACGTAGTACGAGCCGTCCGGGCCGAACGCCGAGTCCATCACCTGCTTGCCGACCCACGGGAAGGTGTCGATGGTGCCCCGGGAGCCGTCGGAGTTGACGTGGATGGGCTTGATCCAGCCCCGGCCGAACTCGGTGGCGAAGAACTGGCCGTCGAACGACTGCGGGAACTTCGTGGTGGACGTCGACGAGGCGTTGTAGCGGTAGACCGGGCCGCCCATCGGCGACTCGGAGCCGCCGCCGAACTCGGTCGGGGTGCCGGCGTCGCCCGCGTACCGGATCCAGGCCGGTTGGGCCGGCGGCAGGGTGGCCAGGCCGGTGTTGCGGAACGAGTTGTTCGTCGGCCCGCCGGCGCAGTTGTACTTCGCCCCGCCGGTGTTGGCGGCGAAGTCCCACTCGTTGTACGTCTCGGTGCTGGTGTTGGTGCCGGTGCAGTACGGCCAGCCGAAGTTGCCCGGCGCCGCGACCCGGTTGAACTCGACCTGGCCGGAGGGCCCACGGGTGGAGCTGGTGCTGCCGGCGTCCGGCCCGTAGTCACCGACGTAGACGACGCCGGTGGCCTTGTCCACGCTGATCCGGAACGGGTTGCGGAACCCCATCGCGTAGATCTCCGGCCGGGTCCTGGCCGTGCCGGGCGCGAACAGGTTGCCCGACGGGATGGAGTACGTGCCGTTGGCGTTCACCTTGATCCGCAGGATCTTGCCCCGCAGGTCGTTGGTGTTGCCGGCGCTGCGCTGCGCGTCGTACGCCGGGTTGCGGTTGGTCCGCTCGTCCAGCGGCGAGTAGCCGGCCGACTCGAAGGGGTTGGTGTCGTCGCCGGTGGACAGGTAGAGGTTGCCGGCGGCGTCGAAGTCGATGTCCCCGCCGACGTGGCAGCAGATGCCGCGGCTCGCCGGGACGTCGAGCACGTCGACCTTGCTCGACTGGTTGAGCGTGAAGTCGGAGTTCAGGCTGAACCGGGAGAGGCGGTTCACCCCGTCAAACGCCGAGAAGTCGGTGCCGGTGGCCGGCGCGTCGCCGCCGGGGGTGGAGAGCGGCGGCGCGTAGTAGAGGAAGATCTGCCGGTTGCTGGCGAAGTTCGGATCGACGCCGACGCCCTGCAGTCCTTCCTCGTCGTGGTTGTAGACCGACAGGGTGCCGATCACGGACGTGGTGCCGTTCGCGTCGGTGCGCCGCAGGGTGCCGTTGCGGGCGGTGTGCAGGACCGAGCGGTCCGGCAGCACGGCCAGCGACATCGGCTCACCCATGTCGGACACGCCCCGGGCGAGTTCGACCTGCTGGAAGTCGGTGGCGTTGATCGTGTGCGCCTGGGCCGGTGTCGAGCTGGCGGTGAGTGTGACAGTGCCGGCAGCGGCCACGAGGAGCAGGGCCGATCCGGCGGAGAGCCATCGTCGGGATCGACGAGGGGGTGCGTCCTTGTTGGACATCTGTGCTGTCCCTTCCTGACGAGTGAAGCCAGGCCGGGCGCGCGCCGTCGCGCCGGATGCCGTAGCGGTGGTGGGGTCGATGGGTTACCGCGCCGCCGGTTCACCTCGACGAAACAATGTCGTGTTGGCCCCGACACTAAGTCGCGCCTGTCGATGTGTCCATACCTTCCGGTGATCCAGCATCAACTTTCGTCGATTTGATCGAAAGTTGCCGGGTCAGGCGCGGCGATCGATGGCCTGTGCCGCCAACGCGACGAGCGCGGAGCGCGCCTCCTCGGCCACCACCGCGCTGCGCAAGGCGGTGAGCGCCGCCTCGGTGCGGACCCGGATCATCTGCTCGATCCGGTCCCGGGCGCCTGTCGCCTCGATGATCTCGCGCAGGTTCGCCGCGCCCTCGGCGTCAAGCGTGGGATTTCCGAACAGCTCCTTCAGCCGCGCGGTCTGCGACCGGTCGGCGGCGCTGCGGGCCAGCGCCATCATCACCGTCGGCTTGCCCTCGCGCAGGTCGTCCAGGACGGACTTGCCGGTGACCGCGGGATCGCCGAAGACGCCCAGGACGTCGTCACGGAGCTGGAACGCGTCGCCCAACGGGTCACCGAACTCGCCGAGAGCCGCGAGCAGCTCCGGCCCCGCCCCGGCCAGCGCCGCGCCGATCTGCAGCGGTCGGGTGACCGTGTACCGGGCGGCCTTCATCCTTATCACGGTGAGCGCGCTGGCCACCGAGCCGTCGCCCACCCCGGAGACCAGGTCGAGGTACTCCCCCGCGATCACCTCGGTACGCATCAGCGCGAACACCGCGTAGCCCCGGTGCACCTGCTCGGTCTCCAGCCCGCACTCGTGGAACATCTGATCCGACCAGGCCGCGCAGAGGTCCCCGCAGAGCAGGGCGGTGTTGCGCCCGTACGCCTCGGGGTCGCCGCGCCACGACGAGCGGGCGTGCAGGTCGGCGAAGAGGCGGTGCACCGACGGCTCGCCCCGCCGGCGGTCGCTGCCGTCCAGGATGTCGTCGTGGATCAGCGCGAACGCGTGGAACAGCTCCAGCGCGGCCGCGGCCACCACGATCGGGGTGCCGTCGGCCGCCCCGGCGCCGCGCCAGCCCCAGTAGCAGAACAGCGGGCGGAGCCGCTTCCCGCCGGCAAGCACGAACCGTTGCAGCGCGGTGAACACCCCACGCGGCGCGCCGTCGGGCCAGTCCGGGCCCTGCCGATCGAGGAACGCGGCCAGCTCCGCGTCGAAGCGCGCCCGCAGTCCACTCGTGTCGGTCGGGGTCACCGCTATCGTCACGACCCCTCCCCCGGCCGCTCCGCTGTCCCGTCACCGGCGCTCAGCCCGGCGAGTTCCAGCAGCAGCCCCTTGACCTCGGTGGCCGCGACCCTGTCCCGGGCGGCGGACGGGTCGGAGCAGAGCAGCACCGGGGCGTCCGCCGGGTCACTGGGCAGGCGTCCGTGTGAGCCGCGTACCGCCTGGGCGCCGGCGTCCAGGCCGACGGCGCTCATCAGGTACCGCATGCCAAGCTTCTTGCGGGCCAGCGCCACCCCGGCGCGGGCCTTCGCGGCGCCCGGGTTGGCCGGGTCGAAGAACAGCTCGGCGGGGTCGTACCCCGGCTTGCGGTGGATCTCGACAAGCCGGGCGAAGTCCGGCTTGCGGGCGTCGTCGAGCCAGTAGTAGTAGGTGAACCAGGAGTCCGGCTCGGCCACCAGCACCAGCTCGCCGGCGCGTGGGTGGTCCAGACCGTGCGCGGCCTTGCCGTCGGCGTCGAGCACCTCGGCCACCCCGGGCAGCCCGGCGCAGAGCTTCGCCACCGCCGGCACGTCGGCCGGATCCTTGACGTAGACGTGCGCGACCTGGTGGTCGGCGACCGCGAACGCCTTCGACGTCCACGGGTCGAGGTACTCCATGCCGGCCTGGGTGTGCACCCGCAGCAGCCCCTCGGCGCGCAGCAGCCGGTTGACGTCCACCGGCCGGGACACGTCGGTGATGCCGTACTCGGAGAGCACCACCACTGTTGCGTCGCGGGCCCGTGCGGCGTCCAGCAGCGGGCCGAGCACCGCGTCCAGCTCCGCCGCGGCGGCGGCGGCCTGGGCCGACGAGGGGCCGAAGCGTTGCAGGTCGTAGTCCAGGTGCGGGACGTAGACCAGGGTCAGGTCGGGTGACACGTCGGCCAGGATCTGCTCGGCCGCCTGGCAGATCCACCGCGACGACGGCAGCCCGGCGGTCGGCCCCCAGTAGGTGAACAGCGGGAACGTGCCCAGCCGGCCGGTGAGCGCGTCGTGCAGCTCCGGCGGGTCGGTGTAGCAGTCCGGCTCCTTGCGCCCGTCGGCGTAGTACACCGGTCGCGGCGTGACGGTCCAGTTGACGTCCGCGCCCATGGCGTACCACCAGCAGACGTTTGCCACGGTGTAGCCCGGCTCGGCCCGACGGGCGGCCTGCCAGAGCTTGTCCCCACCGACGAGCGCGTTGTGCTGCCGCCACAGCAACACCTCGCCCAGCTCCCGGAAGTACCACCCGTTGCCGACGATCCCGTGCCCGCTGGGCTGCTCGCCGGTGAGGAAGGTGGACTGCACCGAGCAGGTCACCGCGGGCAGCACGGTGCCCAGCTCGGCCCGGAAGCCGCCGTCGGCGACGCCGCGCAGCCGGGGCATGTGCGCCAGCAGGCGGGGCGTCAGCCCCACCACGTCGAGTACCACAAGTCGTCGGCTCATCGCGTCACTCCCGCGCTCACGGTGTTCTCCGGGGTCAGCCCGAGGGCGACCAGTTCGTCACGGGCGAAGGCCAGCTCGGCGGCGATGCCGGCGGCCAGCTCCGCGTCGGTGCCCGGCCGCCGCGCGGCCGGTAGAACCCCCCAGGTGTACGTCTCGACGTCGAGGTGGTCGCACCCGGCGGTCGGGCCGCTGTAGAGCGCTCTCAACGCGGCGCGCAGGACGGGCAGGGTCGAGCCGAGCGGTTCCTCCGGCGGGGCGTGCAGCGGCACGTGGTAGTGCACCCGCCACGGGCCGGGCAGCGCCCGGTCCAGCGCCTCGTCGAGGTCGTCGGCCGCGTACGCCGGATCGGCCGGATCGGCCAGACCGGCGCAGCCGACGCCCCGGGTCTGGTGCAGGAAGCGCGGCTCCACCCAGCGGCGCAACGCCTCGGCCCCGCCGGCCGGGTCGGCCGCCTCGACGGCGGCGGAGACCTGCACCTTCACCACGGGCAGCCCGGCCGCCCGCAGTCGTTCCAGCGCCTCGGCCGGATCCTCCCAGGCGCACGCCAGGTGGGCCAGGTCGACGCAGACGCCCAACCGGTCGGTGTCGATGCCGTCCAGCAGCGCGGCCGCCTGCGCGGTGCTCTCCACCACGCAGCCGGGCTCCGGCTCGAAGGCGACCCGCACCTCGCGGCCGGTGTCGCGCTGCACGGCGGCCAGGCCGGCGGCGAGCTGGTCCAGCCGGCGTCGGGCCGCGTCGGCCCGATCGGTGTCCCAGGGCTGCCGCCAGGCCAGCGGCAGGGTGGAGATCGAGCCCCGGGCCGCATCGTCGGGCAGCAGGTCGGCGAGCACCCGGGCCAGATTCAGCGTGTACGTCAGCCGCTGCTCGGTGGTCCAGTCCGGGTGGTACACGTCCTGCTTGACCACCGGCGCCTGGAAGGCCGCGTACGGGAAGCCGTTGAGGGTGACCACCTCCAGCCCGCGCGCGTCCAGCTCGGCGCGCAGCCGCAGACGCAGCGCGGGGTCGGCGGCAAGCTCGGCGGCGACCGGCGCGGCCAGCCACAGACCGAGGCCGAGCAGGTCGCTGCCGAGCGCCGCGCGGACCGGCACGGCGTAGGTGTCCAGTTGCCCGAGGATGCCGGCGAGGTCCTCGGCGGGGTGCACGTTTGTGCAGTAGCCGAGATGGACCGTGTCGCCGCCGGCATGTCGCAGCCGCATCAGCTGCCGCCGCGCAGGATCGAGTTGCCGGTCTGCGGGTCCACCTTCTCGGCGACGTCCAGGTCGCTCAGGTCGAGCCGACCGGACTGGCCGTAGAACTCCACCGGGTTGCGCCACAGCACCCGGTCGACGTCGTCGTCGCTGAACCCGGCCAGCAGCATCGCCTCCCCGGTGGCCCGGGTCAGCAGCGGGTCGGAGCGCCCCCAGTCGGCGGCCGAGTTGACGAGCATCCGTTCCGTGCCGTACTCGCGCAGCAGCTCGACCATCCGCTCCGGCGTCATCTTCGTGTCCGGGTAGATGGAGAAACCCAGCCAGCAGCCACTGTCCCGGACGAGTTTGACTGTCACCTCGTTGAGGTGGTCGACGACCACGCGGCCCGCGTCGATGCCGGACTCGGCGACCACGGCGAGGGTGCGCTCGCAGCCGCGCGCCTTGTCCCGGTGCGGGGTGTGCACGAGCGCCGGCAGGTCGTACGCCACGGCGAGGGCGAGCTGCGCGGCGAACGCCTCGTCCTCCTCCGGGGTCATCGAGTCGTACCCGATCTCGCCGACCGCCACGACCGCGTCCTTGTCCAGATAGCGGGGCAGCAGGTCGAGGACCGGGCGGCAGCGGGGGTCGTTGGCCTCCTTGGGGTTCAGCGCGATCGTCGCGAAGTGCCGCACCCCGAACTGCCCGGCCCGGAACGGCTCCCAGCCGATCAGCGAGTCGAAGTAGTCGACGAACGAGGCGGCGCTGGTGCGTGGCTGGCCCAGCCAGAACGCCGGCTCCACGAGCGCGCGGACCCCGGCGGCGGCCATCCGTTCGTAGTCGTCGGTGGTGCGTGAGGTCATGTGGATGTGGGGGTCGAAGATGCGCATTCACGCCTCCCGGGGCAGTGCGGCGGTGAGCCGGTCGAGCAGGTCGGTGGCGTCGGCGGGCAGCTCCCGGCCGGCGGCGTGCCGCTCGGCGGCCAGTGCCGCAAGCATCGCGGCGAGCTCCCCGTCGGCGCGGGTCTCCAGGTCGGCGACGACTGCCAACGGCACGCCGCTGAACACGCACTTGAGCACCGCCTGCCGCCAGGCGGCCGGGTCGAGGTGCCGGGCGTACGGGCCGAGGGCGGCACCGACCAGCCGGGTGTCGTTGGTCCGGATCGCGTCCTGCAGCAGCGGCACCCCGGCGGCGCCGATCGGCAGCAGCGGCAGGGCCCGCAGCACAGCTCGCCGCTCGGCGGCGTCACCGTGCCGGTAGAGGCTCTCGGCGTAGGTGGCGTGCTCGCCGGGCAGGCTGGTGAGCAGCAGCACCCGGGCCGCGTCGTCGGCGGTCCAGCCGGGGGCATCGGGCAACGCGGCCCGACCGCAACGCCTGCCGACTGCGGGAAAGAGCCGGGTGATCGCGGTGGGCTCGGCCACGACCTGGCGCAGCGCCGCGTCCAGCCAATCGGGATCGGGTACGCCCCGCAGCGCGGCCCGTAGTGAATCCGGTGTCATCCCGTCTCCTCCCCTGGTGCTGCTGTGCTGCTGTCCCGCCGTGCTGCTGTGCTGCTGCTGTGCTGCTCCGCGGGTGCCCAGCGCGTCCTTTGCTCTGCTTCACTCCACGCGACGGTTGCTGTCCGGATCTGTTGCGTCCGTTGAAGCAGAGCAAAGGGCGTCGACGGGTACCTGTTGTCGCCGGCGGTCACCGACTGTCGAGGTGGCCGCCGCGGCGCGCAGGAAATCAATTGACCGGGCTGCCACGTCCGGTGCGGCGTGCGAGTCGCGGGGCAACTCGACGGCGACCAGCCCGCGGTAGCCGGCCTCGGCCAGGGCCGCCAGCACCGGCGGGAAGTCGATCTCACCGGTGCCGAACTCCAGGTGCTCGTGCACGCCCCGGCGCATGTCGTCGATCTGCACGTTGACCAGGTGGTCGGCCACCTCGGCGACGCACTGCGGCACCGGCCACGGCTCCAGACACCGGCAGTGGCCGATGTCGAGGGTGATGCCGAAGCGGACCGGAGCGCCGAGCGCCGCGTGCAGTCGACGCCAGTCGGTGATGCTCTCGACAAGCATGCCCGGCTCCGGCTCGAAGCCGAGGGTGACGCCCGCGCTGTCGGCGGCGTCGAGCACGCTGGCGCAGCCGGCGACCAGCCGGTCCCAGGCGCACTGCGGTGACACCGTCCCGGGCCGCACACCCGCCCAGAACGAGACCGCCTCCGCGCCCAGGTCAGCGCCGATCCGCACCGCCCGGCGCAGGAACTCGATCCGCCGGGTGGGGTCGTCGTGCAGAAGCGTCGGCGCGTGCTTGTGCCACGGGTCGAGCAGGTAGCGGGCCCCGGTCTCGATCACCACCCCCAGACCCAGCGCGTCCAGCCGCCGACCTACCGCGGCGATCCGCCGGGTGAGCCCGGGCGCGAACGGGTCCAGGTGGTCGTGGTCCAGGGTGAGCGCCACGCCGTCGTAGCCGAGGTCCGCGATGACGGCGAGCGCGTCGTCGAGCCGGTGGTTGGCGAAGCCGTTCGTGCCGTACCCGAGGCGCAGCGTCGTCACGTCGCCGCTCGGCGGCCCAGCCTGCCCGTTGTCAGACTGCCCAGCTCCGGGCTGCCCAGCTCCGGACTGCGCGGGTCGGGGCCGGGGCACGGTCATGTCGGGGAGACCTTCCGGGCCAGCCGGCGACCCAGCGGCGCCGCCGCCGCGACGGCCAGCCCGAGCAGGCCGGCCCCGCCGCGTGCGGTGAGCGCTCCCTGCAGGGCGGGCAGGCCGGTGATCCCCGCGCCGACCGCCGCGCGGACCTTCCCGGCCGAGGGATCCCGGACGACCTGGGCCTGGGCCGCGCCGTAGCGGGCGGCGTACCACCCGGCCAGCAGCGCGGGCAGCGCGGCGGCGACCGCGGCCGATCGGGACCGGCCCGCGCCCACGACCCGCTCGTCGGCCCCGCCGGCTTCGGTGACGGAAACCTCATCACCGCGAGCGCCGGGGACGTCAGCACGATGGGCGCCGGGGACGGCAGAACGATGGGCGCCGGGGACGGCAGCGCGACGGGCGCCGGGGACGGCGACGGCGGCGCTGGCGGCTACCAGGGCGGTACCTACCAGTGTGCGCATCGGCAGGGCCGCGTCCGCCCCGGTGACCTCGCGACGGGACAGTGTGGTGACCGTCCAGGTGTGTGCCGCGACGGTCGCCGCCGAGGGGAGCGCCCGCGCCAGGTTGCCGCCGGATGCGCCCAGCAGCACGTCCAGCCCTCGGCAGGCGGCCATCACGGCGGGGCCGGCGGCGGTGTTCTTGGCCAGCAGGTCGTACCCCCAGATGCTGGCGGCCAGCGGCACCGCGAGCGCGGCTGCGCGGCGACCGCCCACGGCGGCGGCCAGGCCCACGCCTGCGGCGGTGAGGCCGGCCGCCAGGCCCAGCGCGGCGGCCGGGGTCACCCGGCCGCTGGGGATCGGCCGCTCCGGCCGTTCCACGGCGTCCAGCTCCCGGTCGGCCCAGTCGTTGGCGGCCATGCCGGCCCAGTAGAGCAGCACCGACGCGCCGGCGAGGGCGGGGGTACGCGGGCTCAACGCGCCGGCCGCCGCCGCCCCGGCGACCACGTCACCGGGGACGGAGAGCGCGGCCGGCGCGCGGACCAGCTCGGCCACGTCAGCCAACGTGGTCATGGCCACCGTCCAGGCCGGCGTGCAACCGCTGGGTGAAGTCGGTCAGCCGAGCCCACTGCTCGGCCAGCGAGTGGGTCGGCGTGCCGAGCGGGTCCTTGAAGAAGAAGCCCAGGTCGGCAAGCGGCCCCACGTGCCCGGCGGCGTGCGCGGCGGCGGTGAGCCGGGCCAGGTCGAGCACCAGCGGCGCGGCAAGCGCGGAGTCGCAGCCGTGCCAGGTGAACTCCATCCGCATCCCGGTGCCGAGGAAGCCGGCGAAGGTGATCAGATCCCAGGCGGTCTTGAAGTCGCCCAGCTCCTCGACGTACTCGATGCGGGTGTTGCCCTGCGGGACGTAGCCGAGCGTCTCGCCGAGCACGCGCTGCTTGCTCTGCACCTTGGCGGCGTTGGCGGCCGGGTCGGCGAGGGTGGCGCCGTCGCCACCGCCGAGCAGGTTCATCCCGGACCAGGAGCGCACGGCGAGGTTGCGCATCGCGAACATCGGCGCGAGCACCGACTTGACCAGGGTCTCGCCGGTCTTGCCGTCGTGCCCGGCGTACGGCAGGCGCAGCTCCTCGGCAAGCGCGGCCAGCGCCGGCAACCGCAGCCCCGTCGACGGGGTGAAGTCGACGTACGGGCAGTCGGCAAGCAGCGCCGCGTACGCGTAGAGGGAGCTGGGCGGCAGCACCTCGTCCGGGCCGGCGAGAGCGGCACGCAGCGCGGCCGGGTCGGCGTGCCCGGGGTGCGGTCGAGGTGCGGGTTCGGTGGCGGAGACGTTGACCACGACCAGGCGGTCCAGCCGGTGGCGCGTACGGAACGAGGTGAGGTCGTCCACGACTGTCGCCACCCGGTCGGCCTGGGTGCCACCGTGCGGAGCCGGCCGCAGCTCCTGCTCGACGGCGGCCAGCTCGTCGGGGAGCGCGGCGACCAGCCGACCGGGTATCACACCGGTGTCGGCGAGCGCCTCCGCGCGCTTGCTCAGCGGGGTGGTGGCCACGTCGTGGCCACCGAAGACCAGGTCCGCGAAGGACGGGAGGGCGGGGCCGCGCAGATCCGGCAGCTCGGTGACGCAGCCGGTCGGCCCGGCCAGACCGGCCCGCAGCGCGAGCCCTCCGACGATGCTGGTGGTCGCGACCGAACCGCGTGCTCCTACCAGCCAGACACCCGTTCGCATGGTGCTCCTTCCCGTCCAGGAGGAACCGTCGGAGTAGTTGAAAAGTCGGCCTAGTTAAATATAGGAATATCAGAATATTTCTCGAAAAGCTACGGCCTTGCGGGATGGTGCCCCGCCCGCCCGACCCGTACCGGAACGACGCCGGATCCGGCGTCGGCGTCGGCGGCGACGACGACGGACCGGCTCCCGGTACGGGTGCGGGCAGACGGGGCTGGCAGGCAGGGTCGGTCGGCGTCTCGACCCTGCCTCCCCCGCATCCGCCGGTCGGGGCGTTGGCATGCCCCGACCGGACGTCTCAGGTGGTGGCGGTCCTCCGGTGCGGCCGGGGAATCCCGGTCCGGTCGCACCGGACGACCGTCCTGCTCGTGCGCCACCGGGCCACGCGGCCCGGCTGCACACTCTCCGGAACCGACCTCGTCCCGACCGCGGGGCGCAAACCGCGGTCGGTCCCTCGCCGGTCGGCTCCGGAAAGCCGGTCGGGCGACTGCGGCGCGAGCACCGCCGTCGCGGATGGTCAGGGGGTCAGACGGCCACCGCGGTCAGCGCCGGCTCCACGTCGGTCCAGGAGGATCCGGCGTCCGCCGAACGTGTCACCGCGTCCAGCACGAGCTGGACCTGCAACGCGTCGGCGAAGGAGGGCGCCGGGTCGGTGCCGGTGGCGATCGCCTCGATGAGATCGCGCATCTGGTGGGTGAAGGAGTGCTCGTAGCCGATGATGTGGCCGGGCGGCCACCACGCCGACATGTACGGGTGGTCGCCCTCGGTCACCAGGATCCGGTTGAAGCCCTGTTCCAGGGTGGGCCGGGTGGCGTCGTAGAACTCCAGCTCGTTGAGGCGCTCCAGGTCGAAGACCACGCTGCCCAGCGAGCCGTTGATCTCGACTCGCAGGGCGTTCTTGCGGCCCGTGGCGAAACGGCTCGCCTCGTACGTCGCCAGGGCGCCGCCGTCGAGCCGGGCCACGAAGACCGCGGCGTCGTCGACGGTGACCGGCCCGGTGGGCGCCGAGCCGCCATCCACGGTTGCCGCCAGTCCGCTCGACTCGGCCGGCAGCGGCCGCTCCTTCACGAACGTCTCGGTGATCGCGCTGACGCCGGTGATCTGCTGGCCGACGACGAACTGCGTCAGGTCGATGATGTGCGCACCGATGTCACCGAGCGCGCCGGAGCCCGCCCTGTCCTTCTGCAACCGCCAGACCAGCGGGAACTGCGGATCCACGATCCAGTCCTGCAGGTAGACCGCCCGTACGTGCCGGATCACTCCGAGCCGTCCGTCGGCGACCATCTGGCGCATCATCGTGACCGCGGGGACCCGGCGGTAGTTGAACCCGCACATCGACCGCACCCCGGCGGCGCGGGCGGTGTCCGCCGCGGCGGTCATCGCCCGTGCCTCCGCCACCGTGTTGGCAAGCGGCTTCTCGCACAGGACGTGCTTGCCGGCGGCCAGTGCGGCGAGGGCGATCTCGGCGTGACTGTCGCCGGGTGTGCAGACGTCGACCACGTCGATGTCGTCCCGGTTGATCAGGTCACGCCAGTCCGTCGTGTACGCGTCCCAGCCGAGCCGGTCGGCGGCCTCGGCCACCTTCGGTGTGTCGCGGCCGCAGATCAGCGCCATCCTGGCTCGTGCCGGCAGGTCGTAGACGCGGTTCACGGTGCGCCACGCCTGTGAGTGCGCGGCGCCCATGAACGCGTAACCGACCATGCCGATCCGCAGTTCGTTGTCTGTCGTGGACAAGGTGGGTCTCCCCCCGTGTGTCAGAACCCGAGCTTGAGGTAGTTGCTCGCGTTCTCCTTCGTGATCGTCTCCGAGGCGAGCACGATCTCCTTGGGCACCTGGAGTTCCACCAGGTCGGACATGCCCTTGCCCTGGCCGATGAGGCGGGCGAGCGAGATGGCCGAGGAGGCCATCGACGGGCTGTAGGTGACGGTGGCCTTCAGCACGGTGTTGTCCGCCTGGATGTCCTCCATCGCCTTCTTCGAGCCGGCGCCGCCGACCATGAAGAACTCCTTGCGGCCGGACTGGTTGATCGCGGCCATCACGCCGACGCCCTGGTCGTCGTCGTGGTTCCAGATCGCGTCGATCTTCGGCAGCGCCTGGAACAGGCCGGTCGCGGCCTGCTGGCCCGAGTCGACGGTGAACTCCGCCGGCCGCCGGTTGGCGACCTTGAAGCCGCTCGCGGCGAGCGTGTCGTTGAAGCCCTTCGTCCGCTCCTGGGTCAGCTCCAGCGCGTCGATGCCCGGGATCTCACCGATTACCGGGTTGCTGACGCCCTTGGCCTTGAGCTGGGCGATGATGTACGTCGCCGCGGCGACGCCCATGCCGTAGTTGTCGCCCTTGATCTGCAGGCGGTACGCCCGGGCGTCCGGGAAGGCCCGGTCCAGGTTGATCACCGGGATGCCGGCGGTCATGGCCTCCAGGCCGAACGCGTTGAGCTCCTTGCCGTCGTGCGGCAGCACCACGATGACGTCGGGCTTCTGCGACACCAGGGTGGACAGTGCTGCCCGCTGGGCCGCCGGGTCCGCGCCCGCCGCGACGGGCTTGAGCTCCACGTCGGAGAACGCGCTGGCCTGGGCCTTGGCGTTGTTGGTGATGGCGGCGATCCAGCCGTGGTCGTCGGCGGGGGCGGAGAAGCCGATGACCACCTTCTTGCCGGGCTCGTTGTTGACGCCCGTCGCCGCGGCCTTGGTCTGTGCGGTGGTGGGCGACGACTCGTTGCTCGTGCAACCGGCCAGCAGTACGCCGGCGCCGACCGCGACCCCGCCGAAGAGCATTCGGCGGCGCGACAGGTCGGGACTGTGCTGGGTCATGACGACCTCCTGTGTTCGCAGGTGGTGGGATGAGTGAAGGGTGCGTGGTATCCGGTCACCGTCGATGCTCGGGTGACCCTGTGCTGGTACGGCAAGGTGGTGCGGTTGCGGTAGTGGATCAGCTGTTGGTGAGCCGGTTACGGCCCAGGAACTGGGTGATGCTGCGGAACTGCACCTGCTGGACCAGGACGGCCGCCACGATGATGCCGCCCTTGACCATGTTCTGCGCCTCGCTGGAGAGACCGTTGATGGCGAAGAGATTGGTGATCGTCGAGAAGATGATCACGCCGAGCAGGGAACCGATGATCGTGCCCCGCCCGCCGCTGAGCAGCGTGCCACCGATGATCGCGGCGGCGATCGCGTCCAGCTCGTAGAGGTTTGCCGTCGCCGCCTGGGCCGAGTTGGCCTGGGCGGTGAGCATGATGGCGGCGATGCCGCAGCAGAGGCCGGACAGCGCGTACAGCAGCAGGGTGTGCCGCCGGACGTTGATGCCGGCCAGCCGGGCCGCCTCCGGGTTGCCTCCGACGGCGACCGTGCGCCGGCCGAAGGTGGTGCGGTTGAGCAGCACCCAACCGGCCGCGACCACGGCGGCGAGGATGTAGACCAGCAGCGGGATGCCGAGCAGCTTCTCGCTGGCGATGTTGTTGATGAAGGTGTTGTTGGAGAGCTGGGTCTGCTTGTTGGAGATCTCCGCCGCCAGACCGCGGGCGGCCACGAGCATCGCCAGGGTGGCGATGAAGGGCACCAGCCGGCCGTACGAGATGAGGATTCCGTTGACCACGCCTACCGACAGCCCGACGACCAGAGCCGTGAAGATCATGCCGCCGGCGCCGTAGCTCTGCGTGGCGACAGTGGTGGCCCAGACCGCGGAGAGCGCGAGGATCGCGCCCACCGAGAGGTCGATGCCGCCGCCGATGATGACGAAGGTCATCCCGACGGTGACCACGCCGACCACCGAGGCCAGCTTGAGGATGGTGAGGGTGTTGCCCCACACCCAGTCCGGGTTGGAGTAGAGGTCCCACCGGGTCATCGCGCCGATGATGACCAGGACCACAAGCACCCCGATGAGGCCGAGGTTACGGCGGGCGCCTTCGCCGCTGTCACCCCGCCACCACGAGAGCCGGTTGCTTGTCGTCGCCGCCTCGCTGGCCGCCGCCGTCTCGGCGGGATCCACCGGCGGCGACTGCGCCGGCAGCTGCGGGCGCTCCGGGGTCGCCGTGGGGGTGGGAGTCGCGTCGCTCATGCCGGTGCGCCTTCCATCAGGGACCCCGCCATCACGAGGTCGAGCACAGTGTTCTCGTCGAGTTCGCCGGCCGGGGCCTCGCGGACCACCCGGCCCTCCCGCATCACCAGCACCCGGTCGGCCAGTCCGAGCACCTCGGGCACCTCGCTGGAGACCAGCAGGACCCCGACGCCCTGGACGGCCAGGTTCCGGATCACCTGGTACAGCTCGGCGCGGGCACCGATGTCCACGCCCCGGGTCGGCTCGTCCAGGATCAGCAGTTTGGTGTCACCGAGGAGCCACCGCCCCACGACCACCTTCTGCTGGTTGCCGCCGGAGAGGGTGCGCACCGGGCGGCGGACGTCGCGCGGGCGCAGTTCGAGATCGGCGGCGATCCGGTTCGCCTCGGCCTGCTCGGCCGCCACGTTCGTGAAGCCGAACCGGGCGTACCTGCTGAAGGTGGAGAGGGTGACGTTGCGGTAGATCGGCTCACCGAGCAGCAGCGCCTGACTCTTGCGCTCCTCCGGCGCCATGCCCATGCCCGCCCGGACCGCCGCGCCGACACCCGCGCGCAACGCCCGGCCGGCCATCCGGATGGTGCCCGAGTCGGCTCGGCGGGCGCCGTAGATGGTCTCCAGCAGCTCGGAGCGGCCGGAACCGACCAGCCCGGCGATGCCGACGATCTCACCGGCCCGGACATCGAGCGACACGTCGGCGAACTCGCCCGCCCGGGTCAACCCCTCGACCTGGAGCAGCTCCGCGCCGGCCGGACCGGCCGCCGGGCGCTCCGGGAAGACGTACTCGATGCTGCGGCCGGTCATCCGGCTGACCAGGTCGCGGGTCGGGGTGTCGCGCGCCGGCAGGTTCGCCGCCGTGGTCCGGCCGTCCTTGAGTACGGTGACCCGGTCGCCGATCTCGCGGATCTCCTCCAGACGGTGGGAGATGTAGATGACGGCGATGCCCTGGGCGGTCAACTCCCGGATGATCCGGAACAGGTTGCCCACCTCGTCGTGCGCCAGCACCGCGCTCGGCTCGTCCATGATGATCAGTCGCGCCTCGTGCGACAGCGCCCGGGCCATGCTCACGATCTGCTTGCCGGCCGCCGGCAGCGCGCGGACCATCCGCTTGGGGTGGATCTCGCCGTGGCCGAGCCGACCGAGGATCTGCCGGGTTCGTCGGACCATTTGCCCGCGGCGGACGAAGCCCAGCCGGCGCGGCTCGTGGCCCAGGAACGCGTTCTCGCCCACCGACAGGTCCTCGACGAGGTCCAGCTCCTGGTAGATGGTGGCGATGCCGGCGCGCATGGCAGCCTGCGGGTTGGCGAAGGTGGTCGGCTCGCCCCGCCACTCGACCTGACCGGAATCCGGCTGGTGCACCCCCGCCAGCACCTTGATCAGGGTGGACTTGCCGGCACCGTTCTGCCCGAGCAGGCAGTGCACCTCGCCGGCACGCACCTCCAGCTGCACCCCGTCCAGGGCGCGTACGCCGGGGAAGGTCTTGACCACGTCGGTGAGGCGCAGGACCACCTCGCCGGCGACGGTGTCCGCGGGGGCCTCGACCAGCGACGCCCCGGCGACGGCGGCGTTCTCCTCGGGCTGGGCCACGGTCTCCTCCTCGCTCACGTTGGGTTTGGCGCCTGACGACCGCAGGTTCATGAGGCCTCGCCGAAGGCGACGTCGCTGGCGAGCACGGCCGCGCCGGCGACGCCGGCCCGACCACCCAGCTCGGACAGCACGACGGGCAGGTTGCCGGTGGCCAGTGGCAGCGACCGGCGGTAGACCACGCTGCGGATCTCGGCGAGCAGGATGTGCCCGAGCTGGGCCAGCCCGCCGCCGATCACGATCATCGACGGATTGGTGAAGCTCACCAGACCGGCGAGGACTCCGCCGACCCGCCGCCCGCCGTCACGGATCAACTGGATACAGGTCACGTCGCCCTCGACGGCGCCCTCGGCGACGTCCAGAGCGGTCACCACGCCGCGCAGGCTCATCCGCTCGGCAAGTGCCGGCGACGAGCCGCTGCGAGCGGCGGCCGTGGCGTCCTTGGCCAGCGCCGCGCCACTGAACAACGCCTCCAGACATCCGACGTTCCCGCAGGAGCACATCGGCCCGTGCGCGTCGACCTGGATGTGGCCGATGTCCCCGGCGCAGCCGTCGGTGCCGCGGTAGACGTCACCGGTGAGATAGATGCCGCAGCCGATGCCGGTGCCGATCTTCACGAAGAGGAAGTCGTCCACCGAGTGGGCGACCCCGCCGTGACGCTCACCGATAGCCATGATGTTGACGTCGTTGTCGACCACCGCCGGGCAGCCGTGCTCCCGGCTGAGCAGCTCACGCACCGGAAAGCGGTCCCACCCCGGCATGATCGGGGGCGAGACCGGGACGCCGTCGCGGAAGCTGACCGGGCCGGGTACGCCGATGCCCACCGCGTCCAACCGCTCGTACGCGCCGTCGACCCGGGCCTTGTGCAGCAGCTCGTTGACCCGTTGCAGGGTCACCTTCGGTCCATTGCGGATGTCGGCCGGCTCGGCGTAGTGGGCCACCGGCTCGAGGCGACCGTTCACCACCTCGACGTCCATCGAGCTGGCGCCCAGGTCGACCGCCGCGAAGCGCAGCTTCGGGTTCAGCTCGACCAGGGTGGAGCGACGCCCACCCCGGGAGGCGGCGAGCCCGGCCTCGGCGACGTAACCCAGCGCGACCAGGCGATCCAGCTCGGACAGCAGGCGCGGGCGGGGCATCTGGAGGCGGTCGCCCAGCTCGGCCCGGGACACGGCCCCCTCGTCGCGGAGCAACCGCAACAATCGGACGTGCAGGGGCTCGACCGTCCGCACCGGGAATTCACCTCTTCATCGAACTCGTTCACATCGACGCAACGCCGAGGTGTTGTGTCCGACACAGTAGGAGCGTTCCGCACCGCGTGTCCAGAGCTTCAACCGTTCCGGTGGCAACTTTTGTCCGTAAGAGCAAAAGCTAATAGTGGATCAAGAAAAGGGCCTGCGGAAACGAACCGGGGGCGGGAGCGCCTTCGCGCTCCCGCCCCCGGCGGTGATGACGATCGGTCCTACATCCGGCGCAGGTCGGCCGTCGCGTCCAGGGCACGGATCTGTACGGCGTTGCCGCTTTCGTACACCTCCACCGGCTCGGTGGTGAACTGACCGTGCTCCCCGGCGCTCAACCGCACCCGGGGATCCACCACGATCTGCTTCGGTGCGACGTGCATGGCGTACACGCCGTCGATCTGGCCGTCGGCGATGCTGGTGCCGACCATGACGGCCGTACGACCGCGGGCGTCCTTGGTGATCGCCACCAGGCCGCGGTCCGTGGGAATGGTCATGACTACCTCCTTCTGGCTTCTGTTCGTGATCAGTCGTCCTGCACGCAGGCGTGCAGGGGTGAGTGCGCGGCGACCGGCGAACCGAACATGATCTGCCGCCAGTCGCCGGTGAAGGTGAAGAAGCCGGCCGTGGTCCGTGCGCCGAGGCGGTGCGGGATGCGCGACCCGGAGATGTGCTCCGGCACCGACCCCATCCCGTAGACGCTCTCCAACGTCGGCCACACGGAGATGCTCAACAGCGTCCGGGCGCCCCAGTCGACGAGCAACCGGCTGCCGATCAGCTCGGGCAACCGTCGCCGGACCGCCCGCTTGATCCGCAGGTGCAGCACCACCAACCGCAGCAGGACGAGCCGCGACGGGCACTCGAACCGGGTGATCACCACCTGCCCACCGGCCGGATCCGGCCGGAAGACCGGGGTCACCCCCAGTTCAGCAGCGATGCCTGAGCCACTGCCGCGACCAGCAGCGTCGCGCCGGACCACCGCCGGATGATCCTCTGCCAGTCCTGCCATCTCCGTCCCTTCTCCTCGTCGATCGGCGTCGTCGTCGGCTTACGGATGCTCAGCGCCACCATCGACAGCACCGCCAGGACGGCCACCACGACCAGCGTCGTCGGCAACGCCGCCGGACTCAGCAGCACCAGCGCCGCCAGCGCCACCCACAGGAACGAGGTGGTCTTCTGGGTGGTGAACAGCAGGGCCAAATCGAAGCCCCACACCACTCCCAGCGAACCGGGTGGCAGCGTCCGGACCAGCGACTGCGGCACCTGCCGCCACACGTGCGGAGTCCGTTGCCGCAGATCCGCCACGCCGAAGCCGAGCGCCACCACGATCACCAGTCCGACCCGTACCGCCTCCGGCAGCACCGCGGTGACCCCGGTGGCGAGCAGGTAGAACGGGACCGCGAGGACCGCCGCGCCCAGGATCCCGCCGACCAGCAGGCCGAGCAGGAACCGGGTCCCGCCCCATCGGTCGTCCCGCAACATCGGGCCGGCGACCCCGGCCATGGAGACGCCTCAAGGGCTGTAGCCCTGCAGGATCGCCCCCAGCAGGGCGACGCCGATCCAGACCTCCACCGGTCAGGCCGTCAGCAGTTCGAGGTGCAGGTGCACTTGCCGGCGGAGGCGTTGTACGAGCCGTCGGCACGCTTCCGCTCGCAGCACTGGCAGCGGTAGATCGGCCCCACCGTGCCGAACGTGCAGGTCCACACGTAGTGGCTGGCGTTCAGGCAGGTCGTCATGCTGATGTTCGGTGGCACGTAGTCGAGGGTGCAGCAGTTCCAGTTGGCAGCCTGGGCCGGCGACCCCTTGGCGAAGACCGCGACGGCGGCGGCCAGCCCGCCGGCGCCGATACCGCGCAGTACGCCCCGTCGTTTGACCGAGGACTTGGGGACGGCAGTGGTCATGACACCTCCTGTGTGAGATGGGCTGTCGGGTGCCGTGCCCGTCGCACGTCACCCGGGATCCTGGTGCGCTCACGCCTCCTGGGCGGAGTGGGCGGAGTGCAGGTGGCCGGTCGCGGCGAGGGCGCTGTCGAGCGTCCAGAAGAGCAGCGCGGTGTCCAGGCGACCGTTGCGGAACAGCAGGGCCGCCGGGCTGGAGTCGACGTTGAACTCCCCGGTGCTCCACGCGCCGCCGTGGTCCAGGTACGGCTTGGCCCGCTCCAGCTCGTGCCGGCGGATGAAGTCCTCGCCGCGCTCGCGGACACCGCAGGAGACCACCACGCCGAAGTCGATCCCACGGTCCAGGGCGTCCGGCACCTGGGCGGCGATCTGCTCGCAGCTCGCGCACGAGGAGCTGAGCACCAGCACCAGGGCGCGCTCGCGGTCGCGCAGGTGCGCCAACTCCGCCGGCCAGTTCAGCGACTCGGCGCCCAACCGGGCGTTCTCCAGGGGTTCGACCTGGGCCGTCGGCTCGTTGCTCTGCTCCGGCAATCGCGCCGCCAACTGGCCGAGCATCGCGAAAAACAGCACCATCGTTCCGGCGAGAACCAGCAGGACGAAAGCAAGGAACATGGTCATGGCGTTCATTACCCTTCGTGGTGGAGAAGCGCCCGTCACACCCGGTCGGATTGCGGGAAGAGCGGTCGTACGATCGGGAGAATCCAGCGACGGTTGGCGTAGAGCGACAGCAGCAGCGCGGCAAGCGCGGCACCGATCACCGGCCCCGCCGGCTCGTTGGCGGCGACGTCGGCGACGGCGAGGTTGCCGACCGCGACGGCCAGCAGACCGACGCCGAGGGCAATGTTGACCGGCCCGAACGGAGCACCCTCGGTGCGGCCGAAACACCCGCACGGCTCCTCGCTGCCCCGCACCGCGCCGACCAGACCGACCACCGCGAACGACAGCCCCAGCGCCGCCACCAGCAGCGCACCCGCTCGCCGAGTGGGCTCCACGACCACGGCCACCGCGGCGCACAGTTCGAGCAGGGCCACCAGCCGGACGAGGCCGGACCCGGACGCCCAGGGCAGCCCGATCTCCCGGAGAGCGCGCCCCAACTGCGCGCCGTCCACGGTCTTCGCGGCGGCAGCCTGCATCAGCAGCGCCGCCGCCACACAGTTGACGAATAGGATGCCGACAATGGATATTGAAGCCACAACGGGCTCCTTCCCCGCTATTAGCGGAAGCGCGTCGTTACTGGCACTCTGACCCATCGACTCATTCGTACGGCACATCCCCGGCACCGCGACCGCACGGATCCGTCATCGTCATGTCATCGGCGAGCATGACTCGGCTGGCGCCCGTGCTGGTGAGCCTTGGCACGGCTCTGCGGGCCAACCGGCCCATCGAACGGAGAAACGTGGAATTCGCCATTCTCGGCCCGCTGGAGGTTCGCTCCTCAGGCACGCCGGTGGATCTGCCCGCACCCCGCCAACGACGGATCCTGGCCGCGCTCCTGGTCGCCAGCGAGGGCTGGCTGTCGGTCAACCGCCTGATCGAGGCGTGCTGGGACGACGCGGGGCCGTGGACCGCCCGCAAGCAGGTGCAGAACCAGGTCGGGGCGCTGCGGCGGCACCTCGTCCGACACGGCGGTGACGCGAACATCGTGGTCACCCGCCCCGACGGCTACCAACTGGACGTCTCGGACGCGTACGTGGACGCGCGGGAGTTCGCCGAGACCGTCCGACGGGCCCGGCAGGCCACCGAGATCGACACGACTCGCGCCGCCACCCTCTACCAGGACGCGTTGACCCTGTGGCGCGGCCCCGCGCTGGACGGGCTGAACAGCCCTTCACTGGAACCCGCAGCCGCGCGACTGGCCGAACTGCGGCTGCTCGCCGCCGAGGAGCGCTACGACCTGGAGCTGCGGCTCGGCCGGCATCGCCAGGTGCTGGCCGACCTCATCGAGCTGGCCGCCGAACACCCATCCCGGGAACGCCTACAGGCCCTGCTCATGCTGGCGCTGCACCGGGAGGGCCGACAGGTGGAGGCGCACGGCGTCTACCGGCGCCTGCACGACCACCTCGCGGAGGAACTCGGGACCGGGCCGGGTGGCGAACTGCGGGAGCTGCGGGAGCGGCTGCTCTGCGACCGGGTCACCGCTTGGCAGCCGAATTCCGCTTCTTCCTGAGCTTGCGGTCGTCGCGCAGCTCCACGTACGGCTCTTCGTCGACGGAGTGGCCGGCCGAGATGGCCCGGCCGCGCTCCAACTCGGCATCGAACTCGGCCCCCAACAGGATCGCGATGTTGCTGAGCCACAGCCAGACCAAGAAGATGATCACACCGGCCAGCGCACCGTACGTCTTGTTGTACGAGCCGAAGTTGCTCACGTAGAGGGCGAACAGACCGGAGATCACCAGCCAGATCACCACGGCGAGCACCCCACCCGGGCTGACCCAGCGGAACCCGCCGTGCCGGGCGTTCGGCGAGGCCCAGTAGAGGATGGCGAACATCAGGCTGACCAGGAGCAGCAGCACCGGCCACTTGGCGACGTCCCAGACCGTGACGGCCGTCGAGCCGAGGCCGACCACGTCCCCGACCGTCTCGGCGAGGCGGCCGGTGAAGACCACGATCACCGCACTGGCCAGCAGCAGCACCCCGACCACCGCGGTCACGCCGAGCCGGATCGGCAGCGTCTTCCAGATCGGCCGGCCCTCGGGCACGTCGTAGATGCTGTTCGAGGCGCGCATGAACGCGCCGATGTAGCCCGACGCGGACCAGAACGCGGCCAGCAGACCGATGATCGCCGCGACGCTGGCCAGGCCTCCGCTGCCCTGCGCCTGGGTGATCGCACCCTCGATGATCTGCTGGATGCTGTCGTTGGGCACCGCCTGGTTGACCGTGTCCCGGACGCCGTTTGTGGCGCTCGTGCCGAGCAGGCCGAGGATGGAGATCAGCACCAGCAGGCCCGGGAAGATGGACAGCACCCCGTAGTAGGTGAGCGCCGCCGCCCAGTCGGTCAGGCTGTCGTCCTGGAACTCGGTGACCGTGCGGCGTAGCGCCGCCTTCCAGCCGCTGCCGGGCAGATCGGTGGGGCTGGCCGGCCCGGCGTCGGGCCCGACCGGCTCGCTGCGCTCACGCTGCCGGTGGGCGGAAGACTCGTCGGAGGCCATCGCCCCTCCTCTTCGTCGGCGGTGTCGGCTCGTCGGCGCTGTCGCCGTCGTCGGCGGTGTTGCCGTCGTCGGCGGTGTTGCCGTCGTCGGCGGTGTCGCCGTCGTCGGCACTGGTGCCGTCGTCGGCACTGGTGCCTTCGTCGGCGGTGTCGCCTGGAGGACATGCCCCGCGAAGGGCGGCGGATAACCCCTACGGGTAGAGCAACCTGCCCATCCGCCGCGACGCCACCAGCAGGCCGGCCGCCAGCATCGCCAGCAGGTAGAGCACGTCGAGCAGCCAGAGCCAACCCCCGGTGCCCAGCGCGATGCCACGGACCAGGTGCACCGCCCGGTACAGCGGGGTGACCTCGACCAGCCAGTGCAGCAGGGTCGGGTACGCCTGCGCCGGCACGAAGGTGCCGGAGAAGAGGAACAGCGTGAACTGCGCGGAGGCCACCAGGTCGAAATCCTGCCAACTGCGCATGAAGGTGGAGATCGCCATGCCGAGCGCCCCGAACGCGAACCCGACAAGCACCGCGGCCGGCAGGGTGGTCAGCGCGTGGACGACGCTCGTCAGATCCAAGGCGATCATCACGCCGAGGAACGCGGCCGAGTAGGCGCTGCCCCGCAGCATCGCCCAGCCCAGCTCACCGACGGCGATCTCGAACGGCCGTACCGGGGTGGCGATCATCCCGTCGTACAGCTTCATGTACTTCATCTTGCCGAAGAAGTTGAATGTGGTCTCCGAGAGCGCCCCGGTCATCGCGGACGAGGCCAGCATCGCCGGCGCCACGAACTCGGCGTACGACACCAGCCGCCCACCGGGCAGTGGCAGGTCGCCGACGAGCGTCCCGACGCCCACGCCGATGGAGAGCAGGTAGAGCAGCGGCTCCACGAAGCCGGAGAGCAGCAGCAGCCAGTAGACCGACTTCAGCGCGGCGACGTTGCGCTCGACCACCGACGCCGACCGCCGGGACGCGGCGGAGACGTCGACGAGCCGGGGCAGGACCAGCGTGACCACGGGATCTCCCTAGACGATGAGCTTGCGGCGGAAGGTGCGCAGCGCCAGCAGCGAACCGACAGCCGCCCAGGCAGCCAGGTAGAGCAGGTGCCCGGCGACCGACCACTGTGGGGCGACACCGAGGGTCGCCGCACGGCACAGGTCGACGGCGTGCCACAGCGGCGTCACGTACGCCAGCCAGCGCAGCGCCTCGGGCAGCGACTCGACCGGGAAGAACACGCCTGCGAACAGCGTCATCGGGATGACCGCGAACCGGAACAGCATCGCCAGCCAACTGTCGCTGGACACCACCGCCGCGTACGCGAAGGTCGGCGCGGCCACGGCCAGCCCGAGCAGCGCCACCACCGGCAGGGTGGCCACCGCCCACGGCGACCGCAACGCCCCGAACAGGCCGGTGACCAGCAGGAAAGCCGCGATCGTCGTGAGCACCCGGAACAGCACGAAGGCCAGTTGCCCGGCCAGGATGTCACCGACCCGCAGCGGCGACGCCGTCTGCGAGAAGTAGGTCTTGATCCAATGGAACTTGCTGAACACCGGCCACGTCGAGTCGCCCACCGTTACCTGGAGCGCCGTCGAGGCGATCAGCCCGGGGACCAGCCAGTCGAGATAGCGCACCCCGTCGACGCCCTGGTCGATGTACGCACCGACGCCCAGCCCGAAGCCGAGCACGGTCAGCACCGGCAGCAGGAACGACGAGAACACCCCGGCCCGCCAGGTGCGACGAAGCCCGACCAGGTTGTGCTCGAACACCGCGTACGCCGGCACCCACGGCACCCGCGTCCGCTGCGCCACACTCACCACGACCACCCCCGTCCCCGACCTTTCTACCCCCGGGGTACGACAGGCCGCCGGTCACCCTACGACGCCCCCGTCGACGTGTCGCCCGGGTTTCGACGCACCCGCGCCGGCGACCAACCCAGGTCCCCCGAAACCGCGGTGTCCCGGCGCGCTCGCGTCCGGTGATCGACTCGGGTTCACCGAAACCGTGGGGTCCGAGCCCGCTCGCGCCCACGATCGACTCGGGTTCACCGAAACCGCGGGGTCCGAGCCCGCTCGCGCCCACGATCGGCTCGGGTTCACCGAAACCGCGGGGTCCGAGCCCGCTCGCGCCCACGATCGACTCGGGTTCACCGAAACCGGGGTGTCCACAGCGCTGCGACGCCACGGTTTGCAGGAAATCGAGTCGATCTAGGCGGCTGGGGCGGTCCGAAGCACCGGGCGACCGGCGACCGGCGGCAGCGCGCCGTGCTCACGGCAGATTGACGCCACGATCCACCTGGCGAGTCCCGGGGCGCCGGCCTCGACACCCCCCACATCGGCGATGTGGCGGCATCCCACCGCACGGACACACCCGTATCGCCGACCTGGCGCGCGTTCGTCGTGCTCGGCGCAGTCGCCGAGTTGATCAACCCGCGCGAAGGGCGCCGTGCCCGACGAACGCGCGCCACGCGTCCGGTGCGAAGACCAGCACCGGGCCGGTCGGGTCCTTCGAGTCACGAACGGCCACCAACCCGGACAGGTTGTCGGCCACCTCCACGCAGGCGCCACCGCTGCCGTTGCTGCGGGTGCTCTTGCGCCAGCGGGCGCCGGTCAGCTCCATGTCTCCGCCACTTCCGCGATCAGGTCGAGGGACTGCTGCTGCGATAGTGCCTCACCCCGGATCGACTCCCACACCTCGACCATCTGCCGTACGTACTCGGCGCGGTCGATCACCTGTCCGTGGCGCTGTCCGTCCAGGAAGACGACATCCTCGCCGGAGGACGCGGTGGCGATCACGAAGGGACCATCGAGCCCAGCGTACGCACCGGCACTGAGCGGCACGACCTGGATTCGGACCCGGGGCAGGGCCGAGCCGAGCTTCACCAGGTGTCGCAACTGCTCGCGCATCACTTCCGGGCCGCCGACGCACCGGCGCAGCGCGTACTCGTCGACGACCACGCTGAGCAGCGGCGGCCGGTCCCGGGTGAGCACGCCCTGCCGGTCGAGTCGGGCGGTCACCTGCTGCTCGACCTCGTCGGCAGCGAAAAGCCCGGCACCGGCCAGGATGGCGCGGGCGTACCCCTCGGTCTGCACCAGGCCCGGCACGTAGACCGGCTCGTACCACCGCAGGGCGGTGGTCTCCTGCTCGATGCCGGCCCAGTCACGGAACCACGGCACCACCGCCTCCCGGCTGATCCGACGCTGGATGCGTTCGAAGCGCCCGTCGGCCGCGAACACGGCGTCACACCGTCGCGCGAAGTCCAGGCTCGGCCGCCGCTCGGACGTTTCCACCTTGGCGACCAGCGCCCCCGAGTAGCTCAGGGCCTCGGCCAGCGTCGCCTGGGACATGCCACCGGCGGCCCGGGCCAGCCGCAGCTCCTCCGCGAAGTGCTCCAGCATGGACGAACTCTCCACGGACAGCCTCCGTACATCCTCGGACCGTGCCGGGCCGATCACCGCACGCGCCGGTCGTCGGCGCGCGCAACGTCCCACGGTAGTCGGATCCTCAGCAGACTGTCACGCAGCGGAACCGCTCACGGGTGCAGGACGGCGGGCGGAACCAGGCCGGGAGCGTCCCGGGACCACGGTCCGGGGCGCTCCCCTCCCACTCGACGGAGGTTCCCGTGCGACTCACGTGCCGGCGACGCGCCCGCCCGAACGGCGGCCACTTGTTGGCTCGGGATCGGGTCAGCCGCTGATGCCCCGGTACCGCCCGCACGTGGCGGCGCGCCCCTCCTGGCGCTGCCGGGTCTGCGGCGCCGCGTGGCCGTGCTCGCCCGCGCGGCTGGCGTTGCTCGGGGAGTACCGCGAGAACCGGACCGGCCTGCTCATCTACCTCGCCACGCTGCTCCAGGAGGCGGACGGGGACCTCGCGAACCAGCTCGGACACGACCGCCTGCGCGACCGCTTCCTCACCTGGGCCAGGCCCCGATGACCGGAGAGCGGCCGGAAAGCAGCGGCGGCGGCCCGTCAGTCGATCAGGGTGCGGCCGGTCAGGTGCAGGAACACGTCCTCCAGGCCGCTGCGCCGCACCAGCACGTTGGCCGGGTTGAGCCCCAACGCGGTGACCTCGGCGACCGCCGCGTCACCGTCGGGGACGTAGAGCAGGACCCGGTCGGGCAGCACCTCGACCCGCTCCCCCAGACCGTCGAGCTTGCCGGCGAAGGGCTCCTGCGACTCGGCCGCGAAACGCAGCTCGACCACCTCGCGGGTGGAGTGCTCCTCGATCAGCGCGCGGGGTGAACCCTCGGCGACGATCCGCCCGCCGTCCATGACCACCAGCCGGTCGCAGAGCTGCTCGGCCTCGTCCATGTAGTGCGTGGTGAGCACCAGCGTCACGCCCTGCTGCTTGAGCCGGAACAGCCGCTCCCACACCAGGTGCCGGGCCTGCGGGTCGAGCCCGGTGGTCGGCTCGTCGAGCAGCACGATCTCCGGGTCGTTGACGAGCGCGCGGGCGATGGTCAGCCGACGCTTCATCCCGCCGGAGAGCGGCTCGACCTTGCTGTCGGCCCGCTCGGTGAGCTGAACGAAGTCGAGCAGCTCGGCGGCCCGCTCCCGGGCCACCCGACGCGGGATGCCGAAGTAGCGGGCGTACACCGTGAGGTTTTCCCGGACGGTCAGCTCCGGATCGAGATTGTCCATCTGCGGGCACACGCCGAGGCGGGCCCGGATCGCCGGCCCGTCGCGGACCGGATCCAGGTCGAGGATGCGCAGCTCACCGCCGCTCGGTGGGGAGATGCAGCCGACCATCCGCATGGTGGAGGACTTGCCGGCGCCGTTGGGCCCGAGGAAACCGAACGCCTCTCCCGAGCGCACCTCGACGTCGATGCCGTCGACGGCGGTGAAGTCACCGAACCGCTTCACCAGCCCACGAGCCTGAATCAGTGGTCGCCCCGAAATCACCGCCCGACCCTAACCGCCAGGTCCGACAAACCTCCATGCAAATACCCGCCCGCCAGCCGGTCACCCCGTGTCCGAGCCAACGGCGGCGAAACGCCGATTGATGCCCCACCCGTCGGTCAATCGACGTGTATCGTCCCTTTGTGTCGCCCATCAGCTCGCCCGATGGTTCGTCGTCACCTCCCCGACCAGCCAACTCTCCCGCCGACGGGCCCGCAACGAACCCCGCCGACGGGCCCGCAACGCACCCCGCCGGTGAGCCCGCAACGCACCCCGCCGGTGAGCCCGCAACCAGCCCCGGCGGCGGGCCACCCCGGCCACGACCGGGAGCCGAGCCGGCCGAGCCCGCCGAACCCGACGGCGCCCACTCGCCCAGTCCCACCACCCTCGCTACCAAGCCCCACCAGACCGGGCGCGACCCGGACAAGCCCGACCCGAGTGGGCCGGACCCGAGCGGGCTCGGCGTCGCCGAGCGGGCGTCTCGGGATCTGGCCGCCCAGTTCGAGGACGAGAAGCCGGGTCGGGTGCTCTCCGGGCCGGCGGGTCTGCTCCTCACCACGGCGGCGCTGGCGGTCGGCGCTCTCGCCCTCTGGCAGGTGTTCCGCCCCCTGTCGCAGGGCAGCAAGTATTACCTGATCATCTTCCTGGCCGGCGTGCTACCGCTGGTCTTCCTCGCCTACCCGGCCGACCTGCGGTTGCCGGGCCGTCTCCGCATCTGGCGAGGAAGGGCCTCGACGGGTCCGACCGTGAGCGACTGGGTTCTGGTCGCCCTGGCGGTCGCGGCCTGTCTCTACCCCGTCCTGCCGATCCGGATCGGCAGCGGTGGCGGCGGTTACAACGCCTTCCTCGACCGGCAGGGCCTGCTGACGCCGACGGATCTGGTGCTGGGCACGATCCTGCTGCTCCTGCTGCTCGAAGCGTGTCGACGTACCACCGGTTGGATCCTGCCCGCGGTCTGCCTGCTCTTCCTCGGCTACGGCTACTACGGCGGGTTTCTTCCGCAGTCCTGGCCGGTCGCGCACGCCGGGCTCGACTTCAGTCAACTGGTGGACGCGTTCTACAACTCCGACAGCGGCTTCTACGGCACGCCGCTCGACGTGGCCGCCTCGTACATCGTGCTGTTCACCATCTACGGCGCGGCGCTGGAGTTCTCCGGGGCCGGCCGGTTCTTCGTCGAGCTGTCGGCCGCGGCGTTCCGCCGCTCGCGTACCGCCGCCGGCCGGACGGCGGTGGCCTCCGGCTTCCTGCTCGGCACCGTCTCCGGCTCCGGCGCGGCGACGACGGTCAGCATCGGCGCGGTGACCTGGCCGCTGCTGCGCCGCGCCGGCTACCCGCCGGAGCGGGCCGGCGGCATGCTGGCCGCGGCCGGGGTGGGCGCCATCCTCTCCCCGCCCACGCTGGGCGCTGCGGCGTTCATCATCGCCGAGTACCTGGGCGTCTCGTACCTCCAGGTGCTGGGCTGGGCAACGGTGCCCACGGTGCTCTACTACCTCGGCATCCTGTTCGCCGTGGAGATCGATGCCCGCCGTTCCGGCGTACGTCCCGCGGTGATCGACGTCGGCTCGCCCTGGCGTCTGCTGGCCCGGTTCGGCTACCACTTCGCCTCGCTGATCGCCATCATCGTGTTCCTCGCGGTCGATGTCTCCGCGACGAGAGCTGTCGTCTTCGCCATCCTGCTCACCGTCGCGTTGTCGTTCCTGGACCGTGCGCACCGACTCACTCCGGGCCGGCTGGTGACCGCGCTGGTCACCGGCGTACGCGGCGTCCTTGCCGTCACCGCGGTGTGCGCCGCCGCCGGCATCATCACGGCGACCACCACGAAGACCGGCCTCGGGCCGCAGGCGGCGGCGCTGCTGATCGGCGGGGCCCAGGCCGTCACGTCGGACCCGACATTCGTGCTGGTGCTGACCGCGTTGCTCGCCGCCGTCGCGCTCACCCTGCTGGGCCTGGCCGTGCCGGTCACCGCGTCGTTCGTGATCGGCTGGGTGATCGTCGGTCCGGCCCTGCTCGATCTGGGCGTCACCGCGCCGGCGGCGGCGATGTTCGTCTTCTACTTCGCGGTGCTGTCCGAGGTGTCCCCACCGACCGCGCTCGCCGCGGTGGCCGCGGCGGCGGTCACCGGAGGCCGGCTGGTGCCGACCATGTGGCAGACCCTGCGGTACGCGCTGCCGGCGTACCTGATCCCGATCGCGTTCGTCATCACGCCGGCGGGTCTCGGTCTGCTCGGTATCGGTGGCGTCCAACGGATCGCCTTCGCCGCCGTGGTCACCGCGCTGAGCGTGGCGGTGCTCGCCGTTGCCGCCGGTGGTTGGTTGCCCGGCGTGGGCCGGGCCGGCGCCCCGGAACGTGTGCTGGGCGCCCTCGCCGGTGTCACCCTGCTCTGGCTCGAACCCGTGCCGGTCACGGTCGGCGCGGCGCTGGCCGCCGTCGCGGCGGCGGGTGTGTTCCTGCGACGCCGATCCGCCGGCCGACCCTCGACCAATCCTCTGAAGGAGAGACTGTGACACGAATCGACGTACGGCTCGCCGCGGGCCTGAGCGTGCTCGCCCTCGTCACGACGGGCGCCGCGGGTTGCGGAGGTCGGCAGGACGGCGCGGCCACCGACGATGCGGCAAGCGAGGTCACCTGCGAGGTGACCCAGGAGACCCGCGTCGGCATCGCCACCGGCAACGCGACAGGCGTCTACTACGCGGTCGGCAACGCCCTGGCCGGGCAGTTGTCCGGGGCGACCGGCGGCAAGCTCACCGGCACCGCCGCCGAGACCGGGGCGTCGGTGCAGAACGTCGAGCAACTGGTCGGTGGCCAGTACGACGTGGCGTTCTCGCTGTTCGACACGGCTGTCAACGCGGTCGAGGGCAAGGGCAGCTTCAGCGGGCCGCAGCCGGTGCAGGCGCTGGCCCGGATCTACGACAACTACACGCAGGTGGTGGTCCGCAACGACTCCGGGATCACCTCGGTGGCCGACATGCGGGGCAAGCGGATCTCCACCGGCTCGCCGAAGTCCGGCACGGAGGTGATCGCCAACCGGCTGTTGGAGGCCGCCGGCCTCGACCCGGCCAAGGACATCCGGGCGCAGCGACTGGACCTCACCAAGACGGTGGAGGGGGTCAAGGACGGCAGCGTCGACGGCTTCTTCTGGTCCGGTGGTCTGCCCACCGGGGGCCTGACCGACCTGTTCACCACGGCCGGCGACTCGGTGAGGTTCGTCGACATCTCGCCGTTGCTGCCGAAGATCACCACCTTGAGCCCCGGCTACCAGGCCGGGACGATCGGTCGGGACGCGTACCGGACGACCACCGACACTCCGACAATCGTCGTACCCAACGTGTTGCTGGTCCGCAAGGACCTGGACGCCAACGTCGCCTGCGCGATCACCCGGACGGTCTTCGACAAGCGCGACACGCTGGCCCAGGCCAACCCGGCGGCCAAGGGGATCTCGCTGGAGAACGCCCGCAGGACTCTGCCGGTGCCGCTGCACCGCGGCGCCGAGAAGGCGCTGAACGACCTCGGTGCGAACTGACCCGACCGGTCAGCCGTCCACCGGAGCGGTGGCGGCCCGTGCGGCGGCGACCAGCCGGTCGGTCTCGTCGAGCACTGCCGCGTCGTCCGCCGGGGTGCCGGGATCGAGGCGGACCGTCCAGGTCAGACCGTCCACGCCGGCCACCCGCCGGGCCGCGACCCGGGCGGCGCCGCCGGGCACCGGGTGGTGTTCGGTGTACGCGACGGAGCGCGTCACCCGGGCCCGCACCTGGTGGGGCAGCTCACCCGGGTCGAGCAGCAGGTACGTCTCGGCCGGCCCGTCGGCGACCACCGTGTGGCCGTCGCGCTCGGCGACGGTCTCGGCGGGCGTGACGGTCAGTTCCCGGCCGGACCAGACGGCCTTGAGGACGTCGTGCCAGCCGATGCGGTGTCCCCGACCGGGCAGCCACAGCCCGAGGTTGCTGGCCACGACGACCCCGTCGCCCTCGCCGTTGCCCGCCGCCGACCAGGCGAGCACCCGTTCGTCGGCGGCAAGCGGCGGCCGGTCGGCCGGCGGCAGCTTCGGCTTGCGGCTGAACAGTCCCATCTAGAGCCCTCCCGCGGCCTGCTCGCGCAACGCCCGGGCATGCTGCTCCAGCGAGAGCAGTTCGCCGAAGGCGGCGAAGTACTCGTCCTTGTTGTTGACCGGGTTGATCCGCTGGATGCGCGACTTGAGGTCGCGGATCCGGGCCGTCACCGACCCGAACTGCACCCGGGCCATGGTGATCGACA
The DNA here is from genome assembly GCF_000297395.2 of Micromonospora lupini str. Lupac 08. GTDB lineage: Bacteria > Actinomycetota > Actinomycetes > Mycobacteriales > Micromonosporaceae > Micromonospora > Micromonospora lupini. Next base: position 5,767,831 of record NZ_HF570108.1, read on the forward strand.
CGTAGCGTGGGTCCGGTTCGCCGTCGATCCGCAGCGGCTCCACGGCCAGTTCGCCGACCAGCGCCGCCGCGGCCAGGTCGTCGCAGGCGTCGCGGACCTTCTCGATCCACACGGCGCCGCCGGTCGCCGACACGGCCCCACCGGCCGCCGCGACTGCCGTCCGCACGGCGACGTGCACCGGGTGGCGGTATTCGGTGGCCTCGACCGCGTCGAACATCGGCCCGGCCAGCACCGGCTGTTGCAGGGCGAGCTTCAACGCCTCGCGCTCGACCATCGACTGCGGGCTGTCCAGGGCCGGCTCGGGGCGGGCCGGGGCGGATCGCGGGGCGGGCGCGGCGTCCCGTGCGCCGGGGGGCGGGGTGTTGGCGGCGGCGAGCACCGCCCGCTGCACCGGCTCGATCTCCATCCCGAGGTCCATGGCGAGCTTGCGGACGTACTCCGGGCGTTTTTCCCGGTCCTTCAGTTGCGCGACAAGCGGCGCGGCCCGGCGCATCGCCTCGACCCGGCCGTCGACGGTGTCCAGGTCGAAGCGGCTGATCTCGTGGCGCAGCGCGAAGTCGACGAGCGGCTCGCGCCGGGCGACCAGGTCGCGGACCGCCAGGTCTCCCTTGGCCAACCGCAGGTCGCACGGGTCCATGTTGTCGGGGCTGACCGCGATGAAGGTGCGGCCCACGAAGCGCTGGTCGTCGGAGAAGGCGCGCAGCGCCGCCTTCTGCCCGGCGGCGTCCCCGTCGAAGGTGAAGATGATCTCGCCGGCCACCGAGTCGGTGTCCAGCAGGAGCCGGCGCAGCACCCCGATGTGGTCCGCGCCGAACGCGGTGCCGCAGGTCGCCACCGCCGTCGTCACCCCGGCCAGGTGGCAGGCCATCACGTCGGTGTAACCCTCGACGATCACCGCTCGGCCCTGCTTGGCGATCTCCCGTTTGGCCTGGTCGATGCCGTAGAGCACGTGCGACTTCTTGTAGATCGGCGTCTCGGGGGTGTTCAGGTACTTCGGGCCGTCGTCGTCGTCGAAGAGCTTGCGCGCCCCGAAGCCGATCACGTCGCCGGCCAGGTCCCGGATCGGCCAGAGCAGCCGGCGCCGGAACCGGTCGATGAGCGTGCCCGAACGGGACTCCCGGGACAGCCCGGCGGTGACCAGCTCCTGGTGGGTGAAGCCCTGCTGGCGCAGGTGCTTGGTGAGCAGGTCCCAGCCCTCCGGCGCGAACCCGCACCCGTAGCGCTCGGCGGCGGCCCGGTCGAAGCCCCTCCGGGCCAGGAACTCCCGGGCGGGCCGAGCGCCGGCGGTGCTGAGCTGCGCCCGGTAGAACTCCACAGCGGCGGCGTGCGCGGCGACCAGGCGCTGCCGTTGGCCCTGCTGGGGGCGGGGACGCGGGGTGCTCCGGTCGTCCTCGACGTAGCGCAGTTGGATGCCGGCACGCCCGGCCAGCCGCTCGACCGACTCGACGAAGCTGAGGTGCTCCGCGTCCATCAGGAACTTGATCGCGTCGCCGCCCTCGCCGCAGCCGAAGCAGTACCAGACGTTGCGGGCCGGCGAGACGTTGAACGACGGGCTCTTCTCGTCGTGGAACGGGCACAGGCCCTTGAGGTTGCCGCCGCCGGCGGACTTCAGGGTGACCGTCTCGGAGATCACATCCCCGATCGAGGTGCGTTCCCGGACCAGTGCGATGTCCTCGTCCCGGATCCGCCCAGCCATGCGCCACCCCCTCGGCCTACATCCTGCCCTGCCGGACCGGGGACACGCCGGCCGGGGGACGCCGGTGTGGCGACCGCCGCTGCCGGCTCGCCGGTTCCGGCCCGGCCGCCGGGCCCGCGCGGGGACCATGACCAGATGCGCAGGGTACGGACCGGACCTCCCCACCTGCCGAGTTGGTTGGCCACTCGGATGGGTCTACGCGGACTGACCCCGCGCGCCGACGAGGCCGGTCACCGGCACGCCACCTGGTTGGAGCTGTTCCTCGACATCATCTTCGTGTACGCGCTGGCGGCGGTGGTGGCCCGGCTGGGCAACGAGCCGAGCCCGTCGCCGACGGCCGTGCTTGCGGTGATCGGGCTCTTCGTGGTGATCCAGTGGGCCTGGCTGGGGCAGGTCTACTACGACACCCGGTTCGACCCGGACGACGCGCTGCACCGACTGCTGGTGCTCGTCGCGTTGATCGGCGCGGGGGCGATGACGCTCGGGGTGGACGAGGTGCCGGAGAGCGTGCTCCTGCCGGTCGGGTACCTGATCGTGCGGGGCGTGCTGCTCCTGCTGTACCTGCGGGCCCGCCCCACCAGCCCGATGGCCCGCATGGTGACCACGATCTACCTGATCGGCTTCGGGTCGGGCTGGCTGATCTGGCTGGTGTCGCTGCCCGCGCCCACCGAGCTGCGCCCGGCGCTGTGGATCGTCGCGATGGTCATCGAACTGTCCACGCCCTGGGTCGGCGCGCGCTGGCTCAACCGCTGGCCGGTGGACAACCGACATCTGCCGGAACGGATCGGACAGTTCACCATCATCGTGCTGGGTAGCGCGCTGGCCAGCCTGCTCTTCGCCGTGCCGGACCATCCCGGCCCCCACATGATCCTCACCGCCGGACTGGCCTTCGTGATACCGGCGGCCGTCTGGTGGGTCTACACCACCTTCGTCACCACCCGCCTGCTCCAGAGTCGGCTGCGCGGCGGGCAGGCGTACAGCTTCCTGCACATCCCGCTCGGCGGCGCGCTGCTGCTGCTCGGCTGGGCGCTCGGGCAGGTGGTCCGGCTGGTCGACGACAACGCCGCCCGGCTGCCGCTGGAGCTGCGGCTGCTGCTGGGCGCGTCCATGGTGGTCTGGACGTTGTGTGGCCTGGCCCTGTACTGGTTGTGGACCCGACCCAGCCGCGCCCGGTTGGCGATCTCCGCCTACGGGGTGCTCTCGGTCTCCCTGATCACCGCGACGGTGCACCGACCGAGGGTGATGCTGTCGCTGCTCGCCCTGGCGGTCGTCGGGTACGCCGTGCTGCTCAGCCGGCGGCTCACCCAGGCCGGAGCGGCGAACCGCACGCCCGAGGAGTGAGCCGCCCCTCAGGCGGCGGTGGCCTCCTCGGCTGCCACCTGGTTGTTCCAGTCGGCCTTGGTGGAGCGCCAGCCCTCGTCGTCCATGCCCCGCCGCCAGTAGCCGGAGATGGAGAGCTGGTCGAGGGGTACGCCCCGCTCGCCGCGCAGCAGCCGGCGCAGGTCCCGAACGAAGGCGGCCTCGCCGTGCACGAACGCGTGCACCCGACCGGCCGGGAACTCCAACGCCCGTACCGCCGCGACAAGCGCCTCGCCCACCGGGCGGTCGCCCCGGTGCAGCCAGGTCAGCTCGACCGCCCCGGGGCTGAGCAGCTTCTGCTCGTCCACCGGGTCGGCGATCTCCACGAAGACCCGGGCCGGGGCGCCCAACGGCAACCGTTCCAGGGCCGCGGCGATCGCCGGCAGGGCGCTCTCGTCACCGACCAGGAGGTGCCAGTCCGCGTCCGGGTCGGGCGCGTACGCCCCGCCGGGGCCGACGAAGTGCACCGGGTCACCCGGGCGCAGCGCGGCGGCCCACGGGCCGGCCAGCCCCTCGTCGCCGTGGTGCACCACGTCCACCGTCAGCTCCCCGGCCAGCGGGTCCCACCGCCGCACGGTGTACGCGCGCAGCCGGGGCCACTGCTCCCGGGGCAGGTCCCGGCGGATCGCGGCGAGGTCCAGCGGCTGCGGGTACGCGACACCGGGGTGCGGAAAGACCAGCTTGATGTAGTGGTCGGTGAACTCGCCCACCGGCAGGCCGGTCAGCTCATCCCCACCGAGGACGAGCCGGATCAGGTGCGGGGTGGGTCGCTCGGTGCGCAGCACCTGGACCGCTGTGACGTTCCTTGGGCGTTCCGACATGCACTTAGGTTAGCCTAAGTTGTCGCGGAGGCCTCCGCCGGTGCGCCGCCGACGAGACGGGCGTGCCAACTTGTCGCGGCCGGGTCGGTGAGCGAGGCGATCTGGTCGATCACCACGCGCAGTCGGGCGGCGTCGTCCGGGGCGGCCCGCCACAGCGGGGCGAACACCGGGTCGAGCCCGTCCGGCGCCCGTCGGACCAGCGCCGCCGCCAGCTCGGCGAGCATCGTCCGCTGCCGCTCGTAGCGACCCCGGAAGCCGGAGCGCCGCATCACGTAGCGCAGGGCGATGCCCTTGAGCAGCGCGCACTGTGCCCGGACCTGTCGCGGCACCACCAGGTCGGCGGCGTAGCGGCGGTGCGGCCCGGGGCCGTACCGTTCCTCGGTGGCCGCCACCGCCGCCGACACGAACCGCCCGGTCAGGCCGCTGGTGGTGGCCTTCAACGCGACCAGGGCGCGGTGGCTGCCGTCGTAGGAGGCGAGCGGGGCGAGCAGCGGGTCGGCCAGCAGCTCGATCAGCACCTCGGCCAGGTCGCCCGGAGACTCCCCGGAGTAGGTGGCGGCCACGTCGGCGCAGAGCGCCGCCCGCTCGTCGGCGTCCGCGAGCAGCGGGCGCAGCACCACGTACCCGCCGTGGATGCCGTCCTCCACGTCGTGCACCGAGTACGCGACGTCGTCGGCCCAGTCCATCACCTGCGCCTCCAGGCAGCGCCGGTCGCCGGGCGCACCGGCCCGGATCCAGCCGAACACCGCCGCGTCGTCGGCGTACACCCCGAACTTGCGCTGCCCGTCCCGACGCGGCCAGGGGTACTTGCCGATCGCGTCGAGCGAGGCCCGGGTCAGGTTCAGCCCGGCCGACGAACCGTCCGGGGCGAGCACCTTCGCCTCCAGCCGGGTCAGCACCCGCAGCGTCTGCGCGTTGCCCTCGAAGCCACCGCAGGGCGCGGCGAGCAGGTCCAGCGCCGCCTCGCCGTTGTGCCCGAACGGCGGGTGCCCGAGGTCGTGGGCGAGCCCGGCGACGTCCACCACGTCCGGGTCGCAGCCCAGCCGGGCGCCCATCTCCCGGGCGATCTGGGCCACCTCAAGCGAGTGCGTCAGCCGGGTCCGCAGGAAGTCGTCGGTGCCGGCGGTGTGCACCTGGGTCTTGGTCGCCAACCGGCGAAACGCCGCGGAGTGCAGCACCCGGGCACGGTCACGCTCGTACGGCGACCGGCGGTGGCCGGTGTCCTTGGGCGGCTCCTCGACCAACCGGTCGTCCGCGCGGTTCACCGCTCACGATTCACTGTTGTTCGCGACTGCGAGGCTCGCAAACCCGGCTCACTCCTCGCGCTCACGGAGAACGCAGAACTCGTTGCCCTCCGGGTCGGACAGGACCGTCCACTCGACGTCACCCTGGCCGACGTCGACGTGCCGGGCACCCATGTCGACCAGGCGCTCGACCTCGGCCTCCTGGTCGGCCGGGCGCAGGTCGAGATGCAGGCGGTTCTTGCGCTCCTTGCCGTCGGGCACCGGCACGAAGATCAGACCGGGAAGGCGGTCGGCGGACTTGCGGATCTCCACCTCGTCCGGCCTCTCGGCGACGACCTGGTAGCCGAGCGCCTCGGCCCACCAGCGGGCCAGTCGGGCCGGATCGCGGGCGTCGATGGTCAGGTTCTCCCAGACGCTTGTCATACAACCACCTCTCCCGTCGACGGCGGACACCGCCGGCCGTGTGTGAGCGAGCCAAGGTTACGCCCGCCGATGCCGCTCGGCCCGCCCGCGACGCAGCACCGGCGGGCGCGCAACCGCCGATCGGCCCCCAGTTGCCGACCGATCGCCCTGGGTTACGGGCTCGCGGGCGGGAGTGGCCGCCGGTAGCGTTCCCAGCGCGGAAAGTGACCAACCGACCGAGACGCGCAGCCGACCACTAGGGAGACGCTCGTGGATGCAGACACGGTGGTGGGAACGGAACTGCTCGGGCTGCGCCGACGCCGACCCGAGGTCGCCGGCGCCGTGCTGGCCGGCACCGACGGGCTGCTCATCTCCAGCGACCTGCCGAGCACCGACGCCACCCACCTCGCCGCGCTCGCCGCGGCCAGCTACGGGCTCGGTCACCGGGTCGCCGACACGGTCCGGCGGGGAGAGTTCCGCGAGTCGGTCGTACGCACCACCGACGGGTGCGTGGTCACCTACCCGGCCGGGCGCAGCGCCCTGCTGACCCTGGTCACCGCGTCGGCGGCGGAGGATCTGGAAGGGCTGCACGAGGAGGCTCGCGCGGTGGCGCGCCGGGCCGGCCGCGTGCTGGACACCCGTGGCGGCGGGATCGGGGCCACGGCGGTGCCCGACGCGCACGCGCCGCTGGCCGTGCGTACCCCGATGGCGACCCTGCCGACGCAGTTGCGCCGCTCGGCCCGACCCACCTGGCGTCGCCCGCCGATCTGAGCGCAAACGCCAAACCTCCTCGACGGCACAGCTCGGGCCTGCTGCACAAGAACTAGCCGGCGGCCGTGTGGGTGGTCGGACGCCTGGTGTCGACGTTGCCGGTCATGGCGTTGAGGATGGCGGGTAGTTCGGCCACGGTCTGGGCGGGCAAGCCGGTCACGGTCTCCTCCGCCAGGCCATGCCACAACTCCTTGACCTGGTCGGCAAGCGCCTTGCCACTGTCGGTGAGTTCGACGATGCTGGCGCGCTTGTCGGAGGGAGCGGGCCTGCGGCGGATGTGGCCGGAGGCTTCGAGCTTGCGGGTCATGAGCGTGACGCTTGGCGGCTCACAGCCGAGCGCCTCACTGAGCTGGGCTTGAATCCTCGGGCCGGTCCGGTCGAGTTCGAGCAGGAGTGCCTCTTGGCCGGGGTGCAGGCCGAGCGGGGCCAGCAACGCGGCGGCCCTGGCCCGGTGGCGCAGGCTCAGCAGGCGGATGGCCTGGTTGAGGGCGTCGGCGTACTCGAAGTCCACGAACTCTCCTTGACAGATTAGTTATGCGCATAACATTATGCGGATAACTAATTCTAGCAACACCGAGGAGCCGGGCATGACCGTGAAGGTCGCTGTCATCTACTACAGCGCGACAGGCAGTGTGCACACACTCGCAGAGGCCGTCGCCGAGGGGGCCGGCTCGGCCGGGGCCGTCGTGCGGCTGCGGCGGGTCGCCGAGCTGGCACCCGACAAGGCGATCGACCAGAACCCGCAGTGGCGGCGGCACGCCGACGCGACCGCGTCGATTGCCCAGGCATCCCTCGAGGACCTGGCATGGGCCGACGCGTACGCGTTCGGGACGCCGAGTCGATTCGGCGCGCCGGCCGCGCAGCTCAAGCAGTTCATCGACCAGGCCGGCGGACTGTGGCGGGAGGGGAAGCTGGCCAACAAGCCGGTGACCGCCTTCACCTCGGCGTTCAACCGGCACGGTGGCAGCGAGGCAACAATCTTGTCGCTGAGCAACGTCTTCTACCACTGGGGGTCGCTGATCGTGCCGCCCGGATTCACCGATCCGGTCGTTTCCGCGGCAGGCGGCAACCCCTACGGCACGTCGCATGTGGCCAGCCCGAACGGAGACGGCCCCGATGCCGCGGCGCTGGACGCGGCCAGGTACCAGGGACTTCGGCTAGCCACGATCACACGTCAGCTGCTGGGCGACCACGTCGTCGCCGATGCCGTCGTGGGTGACGGAGACAGCCACAGAGCTCTCGCCGAAGCAGCCTCCCGGACCGTGTGAGCGGTGGGTAAGCAGGGAGAAAAGTCATGACAAGCACCAGCACCGCAACTCAGCGGGCCACGCTGCGGGCCGGATCCTCCTGGATGGTCCTGGCGCTGGCATCCGCCTGCCAGTTCATGGTGATCCTGGACGTTTCCATCGTCAACGTCGCGCTGCCGTCGGTCCAGCGGGATCTCGGCTTTACCGCCACCGGCCTGGCCTGGGTGGTGAATGGGTACGTGCTTACTTTCGCCGGCTTCATGCTGCTGGGTGGCCGGACCGTCGACCTGTTCGGCCTGCGCCGGATGCTGGTCGCCGGGCTGTTCCTGTTCTCCGCCGCAAGTGTGGTCGGTGGCCTCGCGCCCGCTCCGGAGGTCCTGGTGGGAGCCCGCGTCGCGCAGGGCGTGGGCGCCGCGATGCTGGCCCCGGCCACGTTGGCCGTGATCAACACCTACTTCACCGAGCCGCAGGCGCGGGCCCGGGCGTTCGGCGCGTGGTCCGCCTCGGGTGGTGTGGGCGGGATGGCCGGCGCGCTCGCCGGCGGTGTCATCACCACGGGCCTGTCGTGGCGGTGGGTCTTCCTCATCAACGTACCGGTCGGCGCCATGCTGATCGTGCAGGCCATGATGTCGCTGGTCGGCAGGCGAGCCAGCCGGCGAGAATCGCTCGACCTCGGTGGCGCGGTCACGGGCACGGCGGGGCTGGCAGCGTTGATCTACGGGATCATGCAGAGCGCCGTCCACGGCTGGATGTCCGTGCGGTTTCTCGGGCCAGCCGTGGCGGGCCTGCTCCTGCTCGTCGTCTTCGCCGTGGTGGAGGCGCGTGTCGCCACCCAGCCGATGGTGCCCCTGCGGCTGTTCACGATCCGGGCCGTGGCCGCCAGCAACGTCATGTTGCTGCTGTTCGGCGGGATTGCCATCGCAATGTGGTATTTCACGTCGCTGTTCATGCAGAACGCCCTCGGCTACAGCGCACTTGAAGCCGGGCTCGGGCAGACACCCGCGGCGGTGACGTTCGTGGCGATCGCGCGTCTGTCCGCCAACCTGCTGCCCCGAACCGGTGCACGCCCTCTGGTACTGGCCGGCAGTGTCTGCTTCGTGGCCGGCTTCGGCTGGCTCGGCCAGGCCCATACGGACAGCGATTACGTCACAAGCGTGCTCGGACCCACGCTGCTCATCGCCGTCGGTATCGGCCTGACCTTCCCCACCCTGATGGCTGCGGCCACCGCCGACGCACCCGAAGGCGACGCGGGCATCATCGGCGGCCTGGCCAACACCGCCAGCCAGGTAGGTGGCTCGGTAGCCCTGGCCGTACTCGCCACAGCCGCCAGCGCCAAGGTCGGAACGGACGCCGCCGACGCGGGCACTCCTGCCGCCCTCGCCGCCGGCTACGACCTGGTCTTCCTCATGGCAGCCGGGATCGGCCTGGCTATCGCGATAGTCAGCCTGCTGCTACCACGGCATCGCCCCGGCTGACCACGGCGGCGCGGCGGAGCACCGAGTAGAGGCATCTGGGACACGACCACCTCCGTCCTCGGTGCTGCGCCGCATGACCCGCCGCCACTGCTCAGCGGCTGTCCGACCCGTCCGTCTCCACGACGGCCCGGCCGGCCTCCAGGCGCGCCACCGGCACCCGGAACGGCGAGCAGGAGACGTAGTCCAGGCCGACCTCGTGGAAGAAGTGCACCGAGTCCGGGTCGCCGCCGTGCTCACCGCAGACACCGAGTTTCAGCCCGGGCCGGGCGGCCCGACCCTCCTCGGCGGCGATCCGCACCAGTCGGCCGACGCCGTCGCGGTCGATCGACTCGAACGGCGAGATGCCGAAGATGCCCAGCTCCAGGTAGCGCCAGAAGAACGCGCCCTCGACGTCGTCGCGGGAGAAACCCCAGCCCATCTGGGTCAGGTCGTTGGTGCCGAAGGAGAAGAACTGCGCCGCCTCGGCGATCTGGCCGGCGGTCAACGCCGCCCGGGGCACCTCGATCATCGTGCCGATCAGCACCTCGACCGCCTTCTCCCGGGTCACCTCCTCGATGATCTTCTCGGCCTCGGCGCGTACCGTCTCCAGCTCCTGCACCGCGCCGACAAGCGGGACCATGATCTCCGGCTTGGGGTCGCCGCCGGACTGGGCGCACTCCACCGCGGCCTCGACGATGGCCCGGACCTGCATCGCGAACAGGCCGGGGATGACCAGGCCGAGGCGGACGCCGCGCAGCCCGAGCATCGGGTTCTCCTCGTGCATGCGCCGGACGGCGGCGAGCAGCGCCTCCTCCTTCGCCACGTCCTCGCCGCGTTCCTGGGCGACCGCGACGTTGACGGCGAGCTGCTCCAACGGCGGCAGGAACTCGTGCAGCGGCGGGTCGATCAGCCGGACCGTGACCGGCAGCCCGTCCATCTCCCGGAAGATCTCCACGAAGTCGGCCCGCTGCAACGGCAGCAGCGCCTCCAGCGCCGCCTCCCGCTCGTCCGCGGCGCGCGCCAGGATCAGCCGCTCGACCAGCTCCCGCCGGTCGCCGAGGAACATGTGCTCGGTGCGGCACAGCCCGATGCCCTCGGCGCCGAAGCGCCGGGCACGGGCCGCGTCCGCGCCGGTGTCGGCGTTCGTGCGGACCGCCAGCCGCCGCTTTCCGTCGGCGTGCGTCATGATCCGGTGTACGGCACGGACGAGCGCGTTGTCGATGTGCTCGGGGTCGAGGCTGCCCTCGAAGTACTGCACGACCTCCGAGGGCATGACCGGCACCTCACCGAGGTACACCTTGCCGGTGGTGCCGTCGATCGAGACGACGTCGCCCTCGTTGACGGTCTGCCCCGCCACGGTGAACCGCTTCGCCGGCACGTTCACGTCGATCGCGTCCGCGCCGGAGACGCAGGTCTTGCCCATGCCCCGGGCCACCACGGCGGCGTGGCTGGTCTTGCCGCCGCGCGAGGTGAGAATGCCCTGGGCGGCGATCATGCCGTTCAGGTCGTCCGGATTGGTCTCCCGGCGGACCAGGATCACCGACTTCCCCTCGGCGGCCAGCTCGACGGCCCGGGCGGAGGTGAAGACCACAGTGCCGGATGCCGCGCCCGGTGACGCGCCGATGCCCGTGGCGACCGCCTCGAACTCGTGGTCGAGCTGGAAGCGGGGGAACATGAGCTGGGCGAGCTGCGCCCCGTTGACCCGGTGCAGCGCCTCGTCCAGGTCGATCAGACCCTCGTCGACGAGCTGCCCGGCGATGACGAACGCGGCGGCGGCCGTCCGCTTGCCGACCCGGGTCTGCAACATCCACAGCTTGCCGCGCTCGATGGTGAACTCGATGTCGCACAGATCCCGGTAGTGCTCCTCCAGCCGGGCCATGATGCCGAGCAGCTCGTCGTAGGAGGACTTGTCGAGCTGCTCCAACTCCTGCAAGCCGACCGTGTTGCGGATGCCGGCGACGACGTCCTCGCCCTGCGCGTTGGCCAGGTAGTCGCCGTAGATGCCCTGCGCGCCGCTGCCCGGGTCGCGGGTGAAGGCGACGCCGGTGCCCGAGTCGGGGCCCAGGTTGCCGAAGACCATCGTCACCACGTTGACCGCGGTGCCGAGGTCGGCCGGGATGCGCTCCTGGCGGCGGTAGAGCACCGCGCGCTCGGCGTTCCACGACTCGAAGACCGCCCGGATGGCCAGGTCGAGCTGCTCACGCGGCTGCTGCGGGAACTCCCGACCGGTGTGCTTGGCGAAGATCTTCTTGTACGCGTCGACAAGCCCCCGCAGGTCGTCGGCGTCCAGGTCCAGGTCGTCGTGGGTGCCCTTGGCGCTCTTGGCCTCGTCGAGGGCGTGCTCGAACTCCTCGCCCGGCACCTCGCAGACGGTCTTGCCGAACATCTGGATCAGCCGCCGGTAGGAGTCCCAGGCGAACCTGTCGTTCTGACCTGCCTGCGCGGAGAGCCCGACCACGCTCTCGTCGTTGAGGCCGACGTTGAGGACGGTCTCCATCATGCCGGGCATGGAGAACTTGGCACCGGAGCGGACGGACACCAGCAGCGGGTCCTGCGGGTCGCCGAGGCGCTTGCCCATCGCCCGTTCCAGCGCCTCCAGGTGCGCCTCGATCTGACCGGCGAGGCCGTCCGGCTCCCGCCCGGTCGTGAGGTACGCCTGGCAGGCCTCGGTGGTGATGGTGAAGCCGGGCGGGACGGGCAGGCCGAGGTTTGTCATCTCGGCGAGGTTGGCCCCCTTGCCGCCGAGCAGGTCCTTGAGATCCTTGTTGCCCTCGGAGAAGTCGTAGACGTACTTGTGTTCGTCGGTCTCTTGCGCTGCCACCAGGAGCCTCCCACGCGCGCCGGATTGACACTTAACGAAGGTTCAGGGCGAAGGTTAAGCGAAGATCGGGCGGCCTGGGACCGTTCGGTGACAATAGGCACAGCCATCACGACTATCCGCGTTCGTACCGGTTTTTGGGAACGCTTCCACGCGCACGATCACGCAATATCCCCGGTCCTCGTATTGTTGACGCCACTGGTTCCACCGAAGCTCACTTTTGCCATATCCGACGCGAATAACCCCCTCCGGAGCCGTCGTCGTGTCATCCCTTCCGCTCTCCTCTCCCGCCCCCGAGCCGAGTGCCGAGCCGACCGCCGCCGAGTCGACCCCGACGGCCACCCCCGCCGACGCGGCCGCGCTGCCCGCGCACCGGCCGGAGGCCGGCGACCTGGCCGTGCTCGCCGCGCGGGCGGCCGGCGACGACCTGCTCGCCCCTCCGGTACGCCTCGACACCGTCGTACCGGCACCGGAACGGGTCGAAGCGGACCCCGGCGCCACCTTCGTGCTCACCGGGGACACGGCCATCCGGGTCAGCGCCCACCCGGGCGCCCGCGAGGTGGCCGACCACCTCGCCGCGTTGCTCCGACCGGCAACCGGGTTCCCCCTGCCGGTCGCCGACACCCTCGAGGCCGGGCCGACCGGCACGCTGACGCTCACCCTGGCCGCCACGCCCGCCGGCCCGGTCCCCGCACCCCCCGCCGACCTCGGCGCGGAGGGCTACCGGCTCGACGTGACCGCCACCGAGGTACGCGTCGTCGCCGACACCGCGACCGGCCTCTTCTACGGCGTGCAGACGCTCCGGCAGCTCCTCCCCGCCGCCGTGGAGAGCCCGACCCCGGTGACCACCCGCTGGGCGCTGCCCGGTGGCACGATCCTCGACCGCCCCCGCTTCCCCTACCGGGGCGCGATGCTCGACGTGGCGCGGCACTTCTTCGCCGTCGAGGACGTCCTGCGGGTGATCGACCACCTCGCCCGCTACAAGCTCAACCACCTGCACCTGCACCTCACCGACGACCAGGGGTGGCGCATCGCCGTCGACTCCTGGCCGAAGCTGGCAGACGTCGGCGGGGCGAGCGAGGTCGGCGGCGGCCCCGGCGGCCACTACACCAAGGCCGACTACCGGCGGATCGTCTCCCACGCCGCCGCCCGACACGTCACGCTGGTCCCGGAGATCGACCTGCCCGGCCACACCAACGCGGCGCTCGTCGCGTACCCCCAGCTCGCACCGGACAAGCTCGCGCCACCGCCGTACACCGGCACCGAGGTCGGCTTCAGCTACGTCGACCCGGCCGACGAGCAGACGTACGATTTCATCGCCGACGTGCTCGGCGAGGTGGCCGCCCTCACCCCAGGGCCGTGGCTGCACATCGGCGGCGACGAGGCGTTCAAGGTCAAGGGCGCGGTCTACACCGACTTCGTGGAGCGGGCGCAGCGGATCGTCGCCGACACCGGCAAGGCCGTGGTGGGCTGGCACCAGCTCGCCCCGGCCGCGCACCTCGACGGGCGGGTCCTGCAGTGGTGGGGCACCGACGCCGACGATCCCACCACGGCCGACGCGGTCCGCCGGGGCGCCCGACTGATCCTCTCCCCCGGCAACCACGCCTACCTGGACATGAAGTACGCCGAGGACACCCCGATCGGGCACGACTGGGCCGGCCTGATCGACGTACGTCGGGCGTACGACTGGGATCCGGGCACGCACGTCGCCGGCGTGCCCACCACTGCCGTTCTCGGCGTGGAGGCCCCGCTCTGGACCGAATCGGTCACCTCGCTCACCGACATCGAGTTCATGCTGTTCCCCAGGCTGCCCGCCATCGCCGAACTCGGCTGGTCGCCCCGGGCCGCACACGACTGGGCCGGGTTCCGCGAGCGCCTGGCCGGGCACGGCCCGCGCTGGTCCACCGCCGGGATCACCTTCCACCGGGCCCCCGAGATCCCCTGGCCGGCGACGCCCACGATCCCCCGGCAGGACCGCGCACCCCAGAACGGCCCGACAACCCCGTAGGTCTCCGCTGGCAGGTGATCGGCTCGGGTTCCATGAGGTCGCGGTGTCCGACCCGCCCGGACACCCCGATTTCACCGAACCCGAGTCGATCATTCCGGTCGGAGGTGGATGCCCGTTTCCGGCTGGGCGGTTTGGGTGGTTTCGGGTGTCGCCGTCCCGTGGCCACCGGCACTCGGGGGGCGGAATCGTGGGTCCGGCGGGGTCGTTATACCTGACATGCCGCCGCGACCCCCGGGCCGCGGCGCACGGCAGCCGCCGGGAACACCCGACCGGCCGCCACGGTTACATCCCCCGCACGACCGGGCACCACGAGCGGCCCGCCTGCGCGGCGGTCGCCGGGAACACCCGACCGGCCGCCACGGTTACATCCCCCGCACGACCGGGCACCACGAGCGGCCCGCCTGCGCGGCGGTCGCCGGGAACACCCGACCGGCCGCCACGGTTACATCCCCCGCACGGCCCAGCATCACCGGCCGGGCATCGTCCGGAAGCCCTCGGCGGAATGACTCGCCACCCGGACCGGTTACACCCCCGGACACCCGAGCAGGCCCCCCGAGCCGCCGGGCAGATCCCCCGAAGACTTCCCGCCCGGCACACACCCCCCGTTTCGTGTGCCGACGCGTATCCCCCGATGCAGAGGAGCACGCCATCATGCGTACCGATCTGATCCGTAAGACCGCTCTGACCGCTGCGGGCCTGGCCTTCACCGGCGGCGCCATCGCCGGCCCCGTCACCGCCGCCTACGCGGCCTCGGACGCCAAGCCTGTGTCGCAGACCCAGACCGACCGCAAGAACCACGGCGAGCGGGAACTGGGCGTGCGCTACGAAGCCCAACCCAACTTCTACTACTGCGGCCCCGCCGCCACCCGCAACGCCCTCAGCGTCCAGGGCAAGAACATCAACGTCGACGACATGGCCAAGGAAATGGGCACCACCGAGGCCGGCACCAACAGCATCAACGACATCACCCCGGTGCTGAACAAGGAGACCGGCAAGGCCGACGCCTACCACTCCGTCGAGATCAGCAAGCCCGACGCCGACGCCAAGCAGACCGACCAACTGCGCGCCGACATCGTCAAGACCGTCGACAACGGCCGCGCCGTCGTCGCCAACATCGCCGGCACCAGCACCGACACCGACGGCAACACCCACTCCTACGAGGGCGGGCACTACATCAGCGTCGTCGGCTACCACGACAACGGCAACACCGTCACCATCGCCGACTCCGCCGACCCCAACACCGCCGCCTACCAGATCACCGTCGAACACCTCGCCGACTGGATCGCCACCCGCGGCTACGCCACCAGCTGACCCGCGCCAGCACACCACCGAAAGGGCCGGACCCCACCAGGGGCCCGGCCCTTTCGGCATGACCGGGTCACTGTCCAGAGCACGGCAGGCCACCCCGCCGACCTCGGCACGGGTCCTTTGGAGCTGATGTCGTAAACGAATCGGGGGGGAGTGGCCGACGGAGCCGAGAACGAATCCGGGGGGTGGCCGACCGAGCCGAGAACGAATCGAGGGGCGACCGACCGAGCCGAGAACGAATCGAGGGGCGACCGACCGAGCCGAGAACGAATCGAGGGGCGACCGACCGAGCCGAGAGCGAATCAGGGGATGGCCGACCGAGCCGAGCGGGTGATTCGTTCACGACATCAGCTCGATAGGACGTCGAACTCATCTGCTCAGCCCCTGCGCGCCGAGGCCGCGTTCGGAAAGGACGTTCGCGGGGCGTCTCTGCTCAGCCGACCAAGGGCTCAGCCGACCGAGGGCTCAGCCGACCGAGGGCTCAGCCGCCGGAGTCGTCCATTTCGGCGCCCTCGGGAACGGTGTCGTCGTCCCGGCTGGCCAGCCAGCCGTCCGGGAGGAAGACCTTGCCCGGCGAGTTGGTACGCCCGCGTGGCTGACCCAGGGCGGCCACCGGGAACGGCTCCGCCGGGTCGAGCTTGCCGAGCAGGTCGTCGAGCTGGGCCAGGCTCTCGATCATCGCCAGCGAGCGACGCAGTTCGCCGCCGACCGGGAAGCCCTTCAGGTACCAGGCGACGTGCTTGCGGAAGTCGGTGCAGCCGTCCCGCTCACCCCGGGCGGGGTTGCGGGCGCCGGCCACGAACTGGTCGACGAGCAGCTCGGCGTGCCGGCGCATGGTCACCGCGACCTCGCCGAGGGTGGGGAGACGCCGTTCGGGACGCCCGTTGAAGGCGGCCTCCAGGTCGGCGAAGAGCCACGGCCGACCGAGGCAGCCACGGCCGATCACCACGCCGTCGACGCCGGTGTGGGCGACCATCCGCAGCGCGTCGTCGGCTTCCCAGATGTCGCCGTTGCCGAGCACCGGCACGTCGAGGGCCTGCTTCAGCGTGGCGATCGCGTCCCAGTCGGCGGTGCCCGAGTAGCGCTGCGAAGCCGTCCGCCCGTGCAGGGCCACCGCGGCCACGCCGGCGTCCTGGGCGGCGAGCCCCGCTTCGACGTACGTCAGGTGGTCGTCGTCGATGCCCTTGCGCATCTTCACCGTGACCGGCACCCCGGAGGGCGCGGCGGCGTCCACCGCGGCCCGGACCAGGCGGGCGAAGAGCCGGCGTCGCCACGGGAGCGCCGCGCCGCCGCCCCGGCGGGTGACCTTGGGGACTGGGCAGCCGAAGTTGAGGTCGATGTGGTCGGCCAGGTCGCGCTCGACGACGATGCGCACGGCGGCGGCGGTGACCTCCGGGTCGGTGCCGTAGAGCTGGAGGCTGCGCGGCTGCTCGTCGTCACCGAACGCGATCATGCGCAGCGTCTTCGGGTTGCGCTCGACAAGCGCACGAGTCGTGATCATCTCGCAGACGTAGATGCCGCCGCCCTGCTCGCGGCAGAGCCGGCGGAACCCGACGTTGGTGATCCCGGCCATCGGCGCGAGCACCACAGGCGGCGACACCTGGTACGGCCCGAGGGCCAGCGGGCGCAGCGCGGGAACGGTCGAGGCGGTCACCGCACAAGTGTACGGGGCCCCGACCGGCGCTTTCCGCGTCGGCCGGGGCCCCGTGCCCACCGTCTCAGCAGCCGGGGAGGCGCTCGATCAGGTAACGCTCGACCTGGTCCAGGGAGACCCGCTCCTGACCCATGGTGTCGCGGTTCCGCACCGTCACGGCGTTGTCGTCAAGGGTGTCGAAGTCGACGGTGACGCAGAACGGGGTGCCGATCTCGTCCTGCCGGCGGTAACGGCGGCCGATCGCCTGCGAGTCGTCGAACTCCACCACCCAGCGCTTGCGCAGCAGCGTCGCGAGGTCCTTCGCCTTGGGCGAGAGCGCCTCGTTGCGCGACAGCGGCAGCACCGCCACCTTCACCGGGGCCAGCCGCGGGTCGAACCGCATCACGGTGCGCTTGTCCACGCCGCCCTTGGTGTTGGGCGCCTCGTCCTCGTCGTACGCCTCCAACAGGAAGGCGAGCACCGCGCGGGTCAGACCGGCGGCCGGCTCGATGACGTACGGCATCCAGCGCTCACTCTTGGTCTGGTCGAAGTACGACAGGTCGACGCCGGAGTGCTTGCTGTGCGTGGAGAGGTCGAAGTCGGTGCGGTTGGCGACACCCTCCAGCTCGGCGAACTCGGTGCCGCCGAACTGGAAGCGGTACTCGATGTCGACGGTGCGCTTCGAGTAGTGCGAGAGCTTCTCGGCGGGGTGCTCGTAGAGGCGCAGATTGTCCGCCGACAGGCCGAGGTCGAGATACCAGTTCCAGCGCTCCTGGAGCCAGTACTCGTGCCACTCTTCGTCGGTGCCCGGCTCGACGAAGAACTCCATCTCCATCTGCTCGAACTCGCGGGTCCGGAAGATGAAGTTGCCCGGGGTGATCTCGTTGCGGAACGACTTACCGGTCTGCGCGATGCCGAACGGCGGCTTCTTGCGGGCGACCGTCTCGACGTTCTTGTAGTTGACGAAGATGCCCTGCGCGGTCTCCGGGCGCAGGTAGTGCAGGCCCTCGTCGCTCTCCACCGGGCCGAGGTAGGTCTTCATCAGGCCGTTGAACATCTTCGGCTCGGTGAAGGTGCCCTTGTTGCCGCAGTTGGGGCAGTTCAGCTCGGCGAGCGAGGTCGGCGGCTGGCCGTGCTTGGCCTCGTACGCCTCCTCCAGGTGGTCGGCCCGGAACCGCTTGTGGCAGAACTGGCACTCGGTGAGCGGGTCGACGAACTCGGCGATGTGGCCGGACGCCTCCCACACCTTGCGGGCCAGGATCACCGCGGAGTCGAGGCCGACGACGTCGTCGCGCTGCTGGACCATCGTCTTCCACCACTGCCGGCGGACGTTCTCCTTGAGCTCCACGCCGAGCGGACCGTAGTCCCACGCCGATCGGGTGCCTCCGTAGATCTCGCTGGAGGGGAAGACGAAGCCTCGGCGCTTGGCGAGGCTGACGACGGCGTCGATACGGTCGGCTGGCATGTTTCCTCCTACGCCGGCTGGCGGTCGGCGGGGGCGAGATGTGGATGGATCGGTCGGTTCGGGACAACGGTACGACCAGAGTCGTCCCGAGCCCAGCAGAATACCGGGGGCGGGTCAGCTCACCCCGCAGACCTCCATGCCGCCGGTCTGACCGTCCTGGCCCAGGCTGACCTGCTGCCGCTCCCGGTCGCCGCCGTCGAGGGTCACGTCGACCGGGACGGTCAGGTTGGTGGTGTCCACGTCACCCACCCGGAACGCGGTGACCTGCGGCTCGGCGGCGGCCCGCCGCTCGAACTCGGGGCGCGACTCGCGCCGCTGCGCGTCGTCGCAGAGCTGGTCGTACGCCCGGCCGTAGTTGTGCTCGACGAGCGCCTGGTAGTAGTCGCCGGTGACCGTGCGGCCCTGCTCGCGGATCGCCTGCACGCCGCTCACGGCGAGGCCGACGACTGCCGTGCCTCCCCCGCCGCAGCAGATCACCACGGCGAGGGCGCCGACGCCGAGGCCGATCCAGAGCCGGGTCCGGCGGCCCTCGGTGGGCGGCGCGGCGAACGGCGGAGCCACACCGGGACCGGGCGGCGGGGCGGGTGCGGTCATAGGAGCAGCGTAGTGTCCTGCCGCTCAGCGGTAAGGACCCGCAGCCCGATCACTCTCGGCGACCACCACGGCTCCCCCGGGCGCGGCGCTGGCCAGCGCCTCGTACGCGGACGGTTCGTCGACCGACTCGGCGAGCAACGGCACCGCGCTCACCTTGACCTCGAACGCGCCCAACGCCCGCCGGTAGGTGCCGACCGACTCCCACTCGGTGACGAGTGACCAGTACCGGGGGTCGTCCAGGGCTCGGACCAGTTGGCCGCGCAGGTAGCCGGGGCAGGCGGCCAGCGCGGTGAGGGCGGCGTGCGCCCGTTCGGTGAAGCCGTCGGCGACATCGACGTCGACCACGAACCGGTTGGTCACCAGCACCTGGGGTTCCTCCTCGTAGAGTCTGTGGGATGCAGCGTACGCAGCGCCCTCTGCTGGCCCGGTTGGCCGGGGCGAACCCGACGTCGGTGTTCCTGCTCACCCTGGTGGTGGTGCTGGTGGCGTTCTTCACGCCGGGGGTGGTCGGCGGTCTGCTGACGTTGGCCCTCGCCGCCGTCCTGATCGCCCTGTTGGTGACCACCTGGCCGGTTCAGGCGCCGCAGACCCGGCTGATCCGGCTGCTGATGCTGACCCTGCTGGTCACGGTGGGTCTGGCGAAGCTGCTCTGACATGCAAGCATGCGTTTTTGACAATCATTGTCGTTACCACGGACAGTTGGGGACATGACCAACCGCACCACGTCCCGCGTCCTGGCCGCCGCGACCGCCCTGCTCGCCCTGGGCGCCGGCGCCGGCTGCTCCACCGGCGGCGCGGCCGGCGCCGATCCCCAACGGGTCGACGTGGTTGCCGCGTTCTACCCACTCCAGTTCCTCGCCGAGCGCATCGGCGGTGACGCGGTCCACGTGACCAACCTGGCCAAGCCCGGCGCGGAGCCACACGACCTGGAGCTGAGCCCCCGCCAGGTCGGCCAGGTCACCGAGGCCGAACTGATCGTCTACCTGAAGGGCTTCCAGCCGGCGGTGGACGAGACTGTCGCGCAGGACGACGACGCCCAGGTGTTCGACGTGGCCGGCGTGCAGCCGCTGTTGGACGCGAGCGCCGGTGGCCACAACCACGAGGGCGAGGAGGAACAGGGCGAGGAGCAGCACGGGCACGCCAAGGACCCGCACGTCTGGCTCGACCCGACCCGTCTCGCCGGCATCGGCGACCAGCTCGCCAAGCGTCTCGGCAAGATCGACCCGGACCACGCCGCCGACTACACCGCCCGGGCCACGGCACTGCGCGCCGACCTCACGGCCCTCGACGGCGAGTTCACCCAGGGCCTGGCGACCTGCCAGCGGCGGGAGATCGTGACCAGCCACGCCGCGTTCGGCTACCTGGCCGACCGCTACCGGCTCGACCAGGTCGGCATCACCGGGCTGACCCCCGACGTCGAGCCCTCGCCGCAGCGGCTCGCACAGGTCATCGAGGAGGCCAGGGAGCACCGGGCCAGCACGATCTTCTTCGAGTCGCTGGTCAGCCCGAAGGTCGCCGAGACCATCGCCGGTCAGGTCGGCGCGAAGACCGCGGTGCTCGACCCGATCGAAGGGCTCGCCGCCGGCAGCGGCTCGGACTACCTTTCGGTGATGCGTACCAACCTGCAGACCCTGCGGACGGCGTTGAGCTGCTCGTGAGCACCCCCGTCATCATCGTCGAGCACGGCGCGGTCGGCTACGACGGCCGCCCGGTGCTCCGGGACGTCTCGCTCACCGTGACCGCCGGGGAGGTGGTCGCGGTGCTCGGGGCCAACGGCTCCGGCAAGTCCACGCTGATCCGCGCGATCCTCGGCCTCGTGCCGCTGGGCGCCGGCTCGATCACCCTCTTCGACCGGCCGTTGCGCCAGTTCCGGCAATGGCAGCGCATCGGGTACGTGCCGCAGCGCCTCGGCGCCGGCGGAGGCGTGCCCGCCACGGTCCGCGAGGTGGTGGCCTCCGGCCGGTTGGCCCGCCGGGGCGTACTCCGTCCACCCGGCGCCGCCGACCGGGCCGCCGTCGACGCGGCCCTGCGCGCGGTCGGGCTCGCCGACCGGGCCAGCGACCCGGTGGCCACCCTCTCCGGCGGTCAGCAGCAGCGCACCCTGATCGCCCGCGCGCTGGCCGGCCAGCCGGAGCTGCTGATCCTCGACGAGCCCACCGCCGGTGTGGACGCGGCCAGCCAGGAGGCGTTCGCGGGCGCGCTGCGCGACTTCGTCGCCGACGGCGGGACGGTGCTGCTGGTGGCGCACGAGTTGGGCCCGCTGCGACCGGTGATCAGCCGGGCGGTCGTCGTCCACCAGGGCGGCATCTGTCACGACGGCGCGGTTCCGGACCCGGCCGGCCACCACGCGGAGCCCGACCACGACCACGTGCACCCGCACGGTCCCGACGAGCCCGCCGGGCTGTGGAGCAACTGAGAAATGGAACTCTTCCAGTACCCCTACATGCAGCGCGCCCTCATCGGCGCGTTGGTGATCGGCCTGGCCGCGCCGGCGCTCGGCATCTACCTGGTGCAGCGCCGACTGACGCTGATCGGCGACGGCATCGGGCACGTGGCGTTGACGGGCGTCGGCGCCGGCCTGCTCCTCAACCGCTCGCCGGTGCTGGTGGCGGTCATCGTCGCCACGGTCGGCGCGATCGCCATCGAGGTCGTCCGCGCTCGCGGGCGGACCTCCGGCGACCTGGCCCTGGCGCTGCTCTTCTACGGCGGCATCGCCGGCGGCGTACTGCTGGTCGGCCTGTCGGACGCGACGAGCGCCAACCTCAACGCCTACCTGTTCGGGTCGCTGCTCTCCACCTCGACCAGCGACCTGATCACCGTCGGAGTGCTCGGCGCGGCGATCCTGATCACCATGATCGTGCTGCGGCCGGCGCTCTTCGCGATCAGCCACGACGAGGAGTACGCCCGCGTCTCCGGCCTGCCGGTGCGCACCCTCAACCTGCTGATCGCGGTCACCACCGCGGTCACGGTGACCATCGCGATGCGGGCCGTCGGGGTGTTGCTGATCAGTGCGCTGATGGTGGTTCCGGTGGCCACCGCCCAGCAGATCACCCGGGGCTTCCGCAGCACGATGACCGCCGCGATGGCGCTCGGGTTCTTCGCCGCCGGCTCCGGTGTCTGGGTGGCGGCCACCGCCGACACCCCGCCCGGCGCCTCGGTGGTGCTGCTGGCGATCGCCTCCTTCCTGGTGGTGGCCGTGGCCGGCGCGCTCTGGCGGGCCGTGCGCCGCCGCACCGCGCCGGCCCACGTGCCGGTGCCGGAACCGCACGAGGTCGTGCTCGACCGAGGCTGATCGGCGGATGTCGGTGGTATTGGTTACCGTTGCAAGATGACCAGCGCAACAGGCTACGAGGGTTTCGACGGAGCCAGCGAGCTGCTCCGGGCCCTGTCGGCGCCCATCCGGCTGGCCATCGTCAGCGAGCTCGCCGGCGGCGAGCGATGCGTGCACGAGCTGGTGGAGAAGCTGGGCGCCGCACAACCGCTGGTGTCCCAGCACCTGCGGGTGCTGCGCGGGGCGGGCGTGGTGCGCGGTTCCCGCCGAGGCCGGGAGATCGCCTACAGCCTCGTCGACGAGCACGTCGCGCACATCGTGGCGGACGCGGTCAGCCACGCCGGGGAGGGATCATGAGCGAGAGCGGCGCCGCGGTGCGCAACACCCGGCAGCGCTCGGCGGTGAGCGCGCTGCTGGGCGAGATGGAGGGCTTCCACAGCGCCCAGGACCTGCACGCGATGCTCCGGCAGCGCGGTGAGCGGGTCGGCCTGACGACTGTCTACCGCACCCTCCAAGGGCTCGCCGACGCGGGCGAGATCGACGTGATGCGTCCACCGGGCGGCGAGCACCTCTACCGCCGGTGCAGCGAGGGGCACCACCACCACCTGGTCTGCCGGGCCTGCGGGCGCACCGTCGAGGTCGCCGGCCCCGCGGTGGAGAGCTGGGCCGACCGGGTCGCCGCCCAGCACGGGTACGCCGACGTCAGCCACACCCTGGAGATCTTCGGCACCTGCCCGGCCTGCGTCCACTGACGCCGTGACCGACCTTCAGTTCACGCCGGTGCGGCCGACGGCCGGCGACCCGGCCCTGCTCGACTGGCAACACATCCACAATTCGATCATCCCCACGGCTCCGCTGTCGGCCGACGAGATCGTCGCTCGCGCCCAGCGCAACATCCTGGAGGTCGCGTACGCCGACGGGGTGCCGGTGGGCTGCTCGACCGTACGACCCCCGACCTCCGACGCCGCGACCGTGATCGCGCGAGTCGTGCCCGGCAGTCGCCGACGCGGCTACGGGGAGCAGATCTACCAGCGCGGGCTGGCACGGGCCCGAAAGCTCGGCGCGGAGGTCATCGAGACCGTCGTCCTGGCGTCCAACGACGAGGGCCTGCGGTTCGCCAGCCGGCACGGCTTCGTCGAGATCGAGCGGTACGTCCTGCCGGGTGACACCGTCGCATTCGTGGACCTGCGACTCGCCTGACTGTGACCGCCGCTGTTGTCGGCCGGATCGCCCCGGCCACCGATCGACGGGTGCCCCGGCGGAGCGGTTCGTGGCACGCTGTCCGGCGTGAAGATCTACGCCGATCGGTTTCCGACCGCCGTCCGCCAGTTGCTCACCGACCTGCTCGTCGTCGCCTGGGTGTACGTCGCGATCCGCGCCGCGCTCTGGCTGCACGATCTGGTGCAGAAGCTCGCCGTACCCGGGCAGAAGCTGGAGGGCGCCGGCAGTGGCCTCGCCGACAACCTCGCCGACGCCGGCGGCAAGGTCCGGCGGGTGCCGCTTGTCGGTGACGAGCTGACCGCGCCCTTCCAGCGGGCCGCCGACGCCGCCCGAGGGCTCGCCGACGCCGGCCGCGACCAGCAGCACCTGGTCGACCAGCTCGCCCTCGCCCTCACCGTCGCGGTGCTGATCTTCCCGCTCGGCCTGGTGCTGTTCGGTTGGCTGCCGCTGCGGCTGCGCTGGATGCGCCGGGCCGGATCGGCCGCGAAGCTGGCCGCCGGGCCGGCCGGGCGGGACCTGCTCGCCCTGCGCGCGCTTGCCACCCAGCCGCTGGGCCGGCTGACCCGCATCGCGCCGGACGTCGCCGAGGCGTGGCGACGAGGCGACGACGCCACCGTCGACGCCCTGGCCGCGTTGGAGCTGCGCCAACTCGGCCTGCGCAGCCGGGGCCGTTGAGGTGAGCGCGTCCCGTCCGGGCGCCGCTGGTCACCCGCCCTCTCATGATCAAGTGATGAGGAGTAGGTCTGAGAGCCGCTCCTGACCTACTTTCCATCACCTGATCAACGAACACCGCCGCGCCGCCCCGCGCGAACATTCCCGGCGGCCACGCCCACTGCGCCAACTCGGCCTGCGCAGCCGGGGCCGTTAAGGTCTTCGGGTGTTCTACTTCCTGATCGTCATCGCCGTGCTGCTGCTCGGCTACGCCGCCGTCCTGGTCTCCTTCGTACGCCGGGGCAAGAAGATCCCGCCCGCGGCGTACCTGGCCCTCGCCGGGCTCAACGGCCTGATCCTGGCGGGCGTGCTGGCCTGGGCGGTCTCCCGCTAACCGTGCCTCGGTCAGCAGACGACGCCCCGGCCGCGCCTCAGGACAGCCGCCCGACACGGCGGACGGGCGGCCCGGATCACGGCTTCGGCGGGATGCGGCGGCGGACGTCCTCGGCGGTGGACGGGCCGGGCGACCAGCGGGCCACCCAGGGCAACTCGTCGGACGGGGTGACGACGCCCTCCTCCAGGCCCGCGTAGCGGCCGGCGAGGATCCGCTTGGCGGCGGCGGTGTCGACGGAGTCGGTGTTGTCCCAGAGTGCGGCGAACAGCGCGTCCACCCGGACCCGGGCCTGCCGGCAGAACAGGTCGGCCAGCTCGACGTTCTCCGGCCGCGTGTCGCGCTCGGCGGACGCCCGGACGCAGACGGCGGACATCGCGAACAGCTCCGCGCCGATGTCCACCACACGCCCCAGGAACGCCTGCTTGCGCTCCATCTTTCCCTGCCAGCGGGACATCGCGTAGAACGTCGACCGGGCCAGCTTGCGCGACGACCGTTCCACCTGCCGCAGGTGCGCCGCCAGGGGGCCGAACTTGGCGTACGCCGACGGGCTCTGGCCCCTGCCGACCGCGAGGGTGGGCAGCCACCTCGCGTAGAACGCGCCCGCGCGGGCGCCGGCGCGCGCCTTGCGGCCGAGCCCGGCGTCCGGGTCGATGATGTCGCCGGCCACCGACAGGTGGGCGTCGACCGCCTCCCGGGCGATCAACAGGTGCATGATCTCGGTCGAGCCCTCGAAGATCCGGTTGATCCGCAGGTCGCGGAGCACCTGCTCGACGTTGGCCGGGCGTTCCCCGCGGGCGGCCAGCGAGTCGGCCGTCTCGTAGCCGCGCCCGCCCCGGATCTGGATCAGCTCGTCGGCGATCTTCCAGGCCATCTCGCTGGCGTACAGCTTGACCAGCGCCGCCTCGATCCGGATGTCGTTGCGGTCGTCGTCGGCGAGCAGGCAGCACAGGTCGAGCATGGTCTCCATGCCGTACGTGGTGGCGGCGATGAAGGAGAGCTTCTGGGCGACCGCCTCGTGCTCACCCACCGGCCGGCCCCACTGGACGCGGTCGGCGGCCCACCCCCGCGCCACGTTCAACGACCACTTGCCGGCGCCCACGCACATGGCCGGCAGCGAGAGCCGGCCGGTGTTCAGCGTGGTCAGGGCGATCTTGAGCCCCCTGCCCTCGCCGCCGATGACGTTCTCCGCCGGCACGAACACGTCGTGGAACCGGGTCAGGCTGTTCTCCAGACCGCGGAGGCCGACGAACTCGTTGCGCCGTTCCACGGTGATGCCCGCGCTGTCGCCGTCCACCACGAACGCGGTGATCCCGCCGCGCCGACCCTCGGCGGCCGGCACCCGGGCCATCACCACCAGCAGGGTGGCGACGATGCCGTTGGTGGCCCAGAGCTTCACCCCGTTGAGCCGGTAGCCGGTGCCGTCCTCGGTCGGCTCCGCGGTGGTGGCGAGCCGGGCCGGGTCGGAGCCGACGTCCGGCTCGGTGAGCAGGAACGCGGAGACCTCGCCCGCGGCGAGCCGGGGCAGGAAGCGCTGCTTCTGCTCGGCGGTGCCGAACATCTTCAGCGGCTGCGGCACCCCGATCGACTGGTGGGCCGAGAGCAACGCGCCGATCGCCGGGCTGACCGAGCCGGCCAGCATCAGAGCCCGGCAGTAGTGCAGGTTGCTCAGCCCGAGGCCGCCGTACTTCCGGTCGATCTTCATGCCGAACGCGCCGAGGTCGGCCAGGCCGTGGAACACGGAGTCCGGAATGGAGGCGTCCCGCTCGATGGCGGCGCCGTCCACCTCGGAGGTGAGGAACTCGCGGAACCGGCCGAGGAACTCCTCGCCCCGCGCCACGTCGTCCGGGTCGGAGCGCGGCCACGGGTCGATGAGGTCGAGCCGGAACCGCCCGAGGAACAGCTCCTTGCCGAAGCTGGGCCGGTCCCAGGTGGACTCACGGGCGGCCTCGGCGACCCGCCGGGCCTCCTTCTCGGAGACCTGCCCGGCCTCGCTGGGCAACGGGGCCGCCGCGCCTGCGGTGTCGGCCGCGGATTCGGAGTCGGGACCGTCCGGTGCCGGTCGGCCGTTCTGCGTCGTGGTCACGGCTGCCCCCTCGAAGCTCGCTGCGGCTGCGGCTGTCGCGCGTCCCCCGGCGGCCGGCCGGTGCGGCGCGGACCGCGTCGACGTGCGTGACTACCGTCACGCTACCCCCGGTTGTTACCCAGGGGTAGCGCTGCGTGCGGATCGACGTGCTCAGCGACCGCCGGCCGCATCCGGGTCGTCGTCCTCGTCGTCGATGTCGTCGTCGCCCCAGTTACGCCTCGCGAACGGCAGGATCACCCAGAACATGAGGAACCAGAGCCCGGCCAGCACACTGAGCACGAACGCGATCGGCCGGTCCAGCACGAAATCGGTGATCAGCAGCACCGCGCTGACCATCGCGATCAGCATGAAGGCGAGGCCGCCGGTGGCCATCCGGTGCGCGAACCGCACCAGCTCCGGCTTGCGCCCCTGGCGGAACAGCGCCCGGTGGAACGCCACCGGCGAGATGATCAGCGCGGTGGCGGCGGCCGCGGCGAGCAGCGCGACGATGTAGACGTCCCGCTGGAACTCGGTGGTCCGGGTGAACCCGTTGCTGAACGGCAGGGTGAGCAGGAAGGCGAAGAGGATCTGCACGCCGGTCTGCGCGACCCGCAGCTCCTGCAACAGGTCGGCGAAGTTGCGCTGCCAGCGCTGCTTCTCGGTCTCCTTGGACACGCGCTACCTCCGGTCGAACGCTACTGCCGGCGGTCCCGGCCGCCGGCAGCAACGCCAATGCCCCACCCGGCCGAGCGCGAAACAGGTTCAGGACACGTCCCGGCCATCTCCCGGTCGCCCGCCGGTCACCGCCCGTTCGCCGGCATCGAGGGGCCGCCCGCGCCCCGCCGCCGCCCCGCCGCCGCCCCGCCGCCCGCCATCGGCGCCGCCATCCAGGCCGCCCGCGCCGCCCGTCGTCCACGCCGCCAGTCGTCCATGCCGCCAGTCGTGACTGCCGCCCGCCATCCGCGGCACCGCTACCCGCGCCGCCCGCGCCGCTACCCGCGCCGCCCGCGCCGCTAAGCGCTCCGCCCGCGCCGCTACCCGCGCCGCTACCCGCGCCGCCCGCGCGCCGCCGGGTGTCAGGAGCCGCGGCGGATCCGGCCGGCGTACCGGGCCTCCAGGGCCGTGTTGTGCGCGTCGCCGTCCGGGATGTTCGCCGAGAGGTAGACCGGAGGCCGCTCCCCCGCCGCCAGCAACCGGGCGACCACCTCGACGGTGATCTGCTGCGCCAGCAGCGCCGCCGTGATCGACGAGACCGCACCGACCGCACCACCACCGGGCAGCGGCAGCGTCGCGTCCCCGTACGGCGCGCCGTTGTCGAGCACCACGTCGGCGAGGTCGGCCAGCTTGCGCCCGGACGGGTGGCGGGACGTCATCCGTCCGGAGTGCTGCGCCGAGGTGATCGCCACCAGCGGGTGGCCATGCTCCTTGACCAGCGTGGCGAACTCGACCATCGCGCCGTTGACCCCCGAGTTCGAGGCGAGCACGAAGACGTCGGCGGGCCGTACCGGGGCCAGCTCCCAGAGCCGGTGCGCGACCGCCGGATCCCGCTCGAGCAGCGGCCCGAGACGCTCGGCCGGTTCGCCGCCGAGCAGCACCAGGTCACGCAGCGCGATCCGGTTGGTGGGCACGAGGCCACCCGCCCGACCGGCGATCTCCATGGCGAGGGCCTCCGAGTGCCCGGTGCCGAAGGCGTGCACCACCCCGTCGGCGCGTACCGCTTCGGCGATCAGATCGGCCGCCCGCCCCACCGCCTCCCGTTGGCTGGCGGACACCCGTCCGATCGTCTCGGTCACCACTGCCAGGTAGTCCTCGGCACTCACGCTCATGCGTCCTCCGTCGTCCGGTTGCGGGCCATCCACTGCACCGCGAAGTCGACAGCCGCCCGCTGGCGTACCAACCTCCCCGTCCCGGCGCCCACCGGGCCGGAGCGCACCGCCCCGGTGGCCTCCAGGTCCCCGCCCAACGCGCCGAAGTCGCTCGCGTCGATCCGGACGTCCTGCCACCACACCCACTCGCGGCCCCCGTCGGCAGTGCGCACCGCCGCGCCCAACCGCTCGCGGGCCGGCGCGGGGCGGCGGTACTCGGCCAGGTGCAGCGAGGTGTTGACGGCGTGGTCCACCCCGAGCAGCAGCACGTCGGCGTCCAGGTCGTAGAGCCGGGCCAGCGGAGAGCCCTCGCCGAGCATGTCGGCCAGGGCGTGCCCGGTGACCACCTGCTCCGCCGTCGGCCCGAGCGCGGCGAACGACACGTGGGGATGCGGGCTGCGCAGCGCGGCGGGCCAGCAGCGGACCGTCTCGGCGAACACGCCCATGTGCCGGCTCGGCGTGACCGCCGGATCGAAGCCCGGCATCTCGGCGCGGATCAGCGGCCACCAGTCCACCGGCACCGGCGGGTTGCGCCACTGCGCCGGGTCACTGTTGTCGGGAGTGTGGGTGGGCACCACGATCGTGCCGTCCGGGCCGAGCGCGTCGCGCAGGGCGAGCACCAGCGCCTGCGGCCCACCGCAGACGAAACCCAGCGGGCGCATCCCGGCGTGCACCAGCACCGTCGAGCCGGGGCGTACACCCAGCAGGCGCAGCTGCGCGGCGATCGAGCGACGGGTGCCCGGCCCGCCGACGAGCGTCGTCACGACGCTCGTCCGGCCGGCGCTCGTCCGCCCGGCACGGTTCGGCTCGGCGCTCGTCCGCCCGGCACGGCTCAGGCCGTCCCGGCGACCCGGGCCAGGACCGCCTCGGCCAGCGCGGCGGGCGCGGCGTCCGGGATCCAGTGGCTCACCCCGGGCAGCGGTACGAAGCGGTAGTCACCAGTGACATTGGCGGCGCACGCCTCGGCGGCGGTCCGCCCGATGGCG
Organism: Micromonospora lupini str. Lupac 08; assembly: GCF_000297395.2. GTDB lineage: Bacteria > Actinomycetota > Actinomycetes > Mycobacteriales > Micromonosporaceae > Micromonospora > Micromonospora lupini. Next base: position 5,797,101 of record NZ_HF570108.1, read on the forward strand.
ATGTCCCGGTCGCTCCAGACGTAGGTGGTGGGCACGGCGACCGGACCGACGGCGGCCAGGTCGGCGCGGGACATGGCCCGGTACCAGTTCAGGGCGGCGGTGAGCGCGCCCGGTTCCCGCATCGGGTCGGCGTAGCGGTCCACCCGGGGCCTGTCGCCCACCCCGCCGAGCATCCTGCGCAGCGCCGTCGCGTGCCACGCCAGCAGCACCTTCTCGGCCTTGCCCGGCTTGCGGAACAGCGCGATGTACGACGAGCGGGCCTTCTGCTCGGTGTCGGTGCCGAGGGCGTGCGCCATGGCCGCCGGGTGCGGCACGGACACCGCGGTCAACGTACGGACCCGCTCGGGGTGCGCGGCGGCCACCGCCCAGGCCACGATCGCGCCCCAGTCGTGGCCGACCAGGTGGACGGCGTCCACACCGAGCGCGTCGAGCACCGCCACCACGTCGGCGACAAGTTCGGGAATCCGGTACGCGGCCACCGCCTCCGGCCGGGCACCCGGCGAGTAGCCCCGCTGGTCCAGCGCGTACGTGCGCAGCCCGGCGGCGTGCAGTGCCGGCACGACCTCGTCCCACTCGCCGCTGTGCTGCGGGAAGCCGTGCAGAAGGAGGACGGGGACGCCGTCGGAGGGGCCGCCGGTGCGTACCTCGAACGTGAGACCTCGCGCGTCGACCTGCATGATCGTCAGCCTACCCAGCCGGGGCCGTGCCGGTCCGGATGCGCGGGCGGCCCGGATGCCCTGCTGGGCCGTTACCCCTGGTCGGTGCTAGCGTCAGCGAGACAACTTCACATCCGACAGGGGAGCGCACAGCGCTGAGAGTGCGGGCACGCCCGCAGACCCTCGAACCTGATCTGGGTAATGCCAGCGCAGGGAGTTCGGTCGACCTCCAGCCGCGCCGTGAGTCCGGTGCCACCGGACGCGCGGCGTGCGTCTTCTCCTGGTTCGTTCCACTGAACTGGGAGCACAGCATGGACAACACCTCAAGCCGTTGGCGCACCATCGACATCGTGGTCGCCTCGGTGATCGCGGTCGCCTTCGGCGTCATCTTCTGGGCCTGGGGCCTGGTCTGGAGCGCCACCGAGGGCGCGTTCGCCTTCTTCCCGCCCGCGCAGACGCTGATCTACGGCGTCTGGCTGCTGCCGGCCGTGGTCGGCGGCCTGGTCATCCGCAAGCCCGGCGCCGCCCTCTACTGCGAGACGGTGGCCGCTGTCGTCTCCGCGCTGCTGGGCAGCCAGTGGGCCGGCACGGTGATCCCCCAGGGCATCGTGCAGGGCCTCGGGGCCGAGCTGGCGTTCGCCGCCTTCCGGTACCGGTCGTTCCGGCTGCCGACCGCCGTGCTCGCCGGAGCGTTGACCGGTCTCAGTGCGGCGCTGTTCGACTTCTTCGTCTGGAACGTCGACTACGCGCTGGGCGACTACCGCATCCCGTACGCCCTGCTCACCATCGTCAGCTCCACGATCATCGCCGGCGTGGGCGGCTGGCTGCTCACCCGCGCCCTGGCCAACACCGGCGCCCTGGACCGCTTCCCCGCAGGCCGAAACCGAGCCCTGATCTAACCCCCCCCACCCCCCGACCCCCCGACCCCTCCGCGTCGATCATGAGGTTGACGGGCGGATGGATCTCCACAACCACCGTCAACCTCATGATCAACCGTGCAGGGTGGAGCTGAGGCCCGGGAGGGGGTGGGTGTGGTGGGAGGCGGGGTCTTGTTGCGGGGGTTCGGGTGGCGGCATGCCGGGCGGCGGGCCTGGGCTCTGCGCGGGGTGGATCTGCGGGTCGAGGCCGGGGAGCGGGTCTTGCTGCTCGGGCCCTCGGGGGCCGGCAAGAGCACGCTGCTCAGCGCGCTGGCCGGCCTGCTGCCCGACGACTCCGGCGAGCAGGAGGGCACCGTCGAGATCGACGGGCTCGACCCCCGCAAGGCGCGGGAACGGGTCGGCATCGTCTTCCAGGACCCACAGAGCCAACTGGTGATGGCGCGCAGCGGCGACGACGTCGCGTTCGGGTTGGAGAACCGGGGCGTGCCGACGGAGGAGATCTGGCCCCGGGTCGACGAGGCGCTGCGGCGGGTCGGTTTCCCGTACCCCCGCGACCGCAGCACGGCCGCGCTCTCCGGCGGCGAGCAGCAACGCCTCGCCCTGGCCGGCGCGCTGGCCCTGCGGCCCGGTCTGCTGCTGCTCGACGAGCCGACCGCCAACCTCGACCCGGACGGGGCCGCCCTGGTCCGGGGCGCGGTGGCCGGCGCGCTGGACGCCGACACCACGCTGATCCTCGTCGAACACCGGGTCGCCGAGGCACTGCCACTTGTCGACCGGGTGGTCGTCCTGGAACCCGGCGGCGGGGTCCGCGCGGACGGGACGCCCGACGCGGTCTTCGCCGCGCACGGCGCCGCCCTCGCCGCCGAGGGCGTCTGGGTGCCCGGTCACCCCATCGCGCCCCGCAGGGCCACGGCCACCCCCGGCGACGTGCTGCTCACCGCCGACCGGCTCGGCCTGCCGTCCCGGCTGGGCCCCACCGACCTGGCGGTACGCGCCGGAGAGGCCCTCGCCGTACGCGGACCCAACGGCGCCGGCAAGTCCACCCTGGCGCTGCTGCTCGGCGGCCTGCTCAAACCGGGCACCGGCCGCGTCACCGCCTCGGTCGAGTTGGCCGGAGCGGATCACCGCACTCCCCCGCACCGCTGGCGAGCGCCCGCGCTGGCCCGGCGGATCGGGTCGGTCTTCCAGGATCCGGAGCACCAGTTCGTCACCGGCACCGTCTTCGACGAGCTGGCGCTCGGGCCACGCCGGACGGGTCAACCCGAGGCCACCGTCCGGGAGACCACCACGGAGCTGCTGGACCGTCTGCGGCTGACCCGGCTCGCGGCGGCCAACCCGTACACCCTCTCCGGCGGGGAGGCGCGGCGGCTGAGCGTGGCGACGGCCCTGGCCACGGCGCCCCGCCTGCTGATCTGCGACGAACCGACCTTCGGGCAGGACCGGCGCACGTGGCGGGAGCTGGTCGACCTCTTCGCCGACCTGCGCGACGCCGGGCACGGCGTGGTCACTGTGACCCACGACCTGGACTTCGTCGCCGCGGTCGCCGACCGGACCGTGACCCTGGAGCGCGGATGATCAGCATCGAGCCGGTGGCCGTGCCCGGCGCCCCGCTGGCCCGTCGCAACCCGGTGGCGAAGGTGGCCGCCGCGCTTGTCTTCTCGTTCACCCTGCTGGCGACGCTCGACCCGGTGGCGCCGGCGATCGCCATCGCTGTCGAACTCGCCGTCCTGCCGCTGTTCGGCGTCCGCTACCGGGTGCTGGCCCGGCGGGCCCTGCCCCTGCTGCTCAGCGCCACCGGCATTCTGGTCACCCTGGTGCTGTTCGCCGCCGACCAGTCCGGCCGGGTCCTGCTGGACGTCGGACCGGTGCTGGTGAGCACCGGCGTGCTGCGCACCGCTCTCGGCCTGGTGCTGCGGATCTTCGCGGTGGCCCTGCCCGGCGTGATCGTCTTCGCCACCACCGACCCGACCGACCTGGCGGACGCGCTGATCCAGAACGCGAAGGCGCCGGCGCGGTTCGCCATCGGCGCGCTGGCCGCGTTCCGCCTGGTGCCACTGCTCGGCCAGGAATGGCAGATGATCAGCATGGCCCGGCGGGCCCGCGGCGTCGACGCCGGACGCAACCCGGTGGCGAAGCTGCGGCTGTTCACGTCCACGGCGTTCGCGCTGCTGGTCGGGGCGATCCGCCGAGGAACCCGGCTGGCCGTCGCGATGGACGCGCGCGGGTTCGACGGCGACACACCCCGTACCGTCGCCCGACGCCAGCGCTTCGGCCTCGCCGACGCGCTGCTGATCGCCGGGTCGGCCGCGCTGGCCGGTGCAGCCCTGACGACAAGCGTGCTCCTCGGCACCTTCCGCCCCCTGATCGGCTGATCCTCTCCACACCTCCGCGACACACGCGCGATGATCCACTCCATATCGCCGACGTGGGGGCATCCAGATGCCCGGATACCCCCAACGTCGCCGACCTTGAGTGGATCAACCGCCCGGCCGCCCCGGTGCGGGGCTGGTCAGCTGCGTCGGAAGGCGTAGCGGCGCGGTTGACCGGCCCGCTGGCTCTTGCCGCCCATCGATCGGGCTCCACCGGCCTGCGGTGGTCCGGCCTTCGGCGCCGGAGGCCGCCCCGCCGCCGAGGGGTCGACCACCGGGGGCAAGGCTGGCGCCGCCGGCACGTCCACCACCGCAGGCACGTCGACCACCACCGGTACGTCGACGGCCGCTCGCACCTCCGCGGCGGCCGGCGCGTCGACCGCCGCCGGCACGTCCACAGCCAGCGCCGGCTCGACAAGTGCGATCGGTTCGGTCAGCGCCACCGGCAGCGCCGGCTCGACCAGTGCGACCGGTTCGACCGGGGGGTCCGGGCGGGTGGGTGCGAGCGGGCCGCGGTCGGCCGCGGGGTCGATGCCCAGCGGGCTCGACGCGGGGGTACGGGTCTTCTTCGGATTGCGCCTGGCAGGCATCCGGGCCTCCTTCGGTGCCGACCGTCCCGGCGGTCCCGCGCTCCGGCGGTCGGTCGAATCGGCTGGTGACAGTCGCAGCGCGACTGTCGAATGGGGAAGGGACTGCTCGTCGGGGGTCGGGCCGGGTCGACACCGCCGAACGGTGGACGGAGACGCGCGACGCCCGGGAGCGCACGGACCGCGATCGCGGGGCGGCGGGCCGGCTCGGGAAGAGGGGCGTCAGTTACGCATGCCCGAACCCTAACCACCGCCGGACCGGACACGCACCCGATTTTCCTGGCACGATCGGCGCATGCTGATCGCGTTCTCGATCACCCCGCTCGGTGGGGGCGACTCCGTGGGTGACCTGGTTGCCGAGGCGGTACGGGTGGTCCGCGAGTCCGGGTTGCCCAACCGGACCGATGCCATGTTCACCACCGTCGAGGGCGAGTGGGACGAGGTGATGGCGGTGGTGAAGCGGGCGGTCGACGTGGTGGCCGCGCAGGCGCCCCGGGTGAGCGTCGTCCTGAAGGCGGACGTCCGGCCCGGTGTCACCGACGCGCTCACCGCGAAGGTGGCGCGTGTGGAGGATCGACTGGCCGGTCGGGACGGGGACGCGCCGGGCGGACGGGCCGCGACCAGGCAGTGACCCGCCGTGGGACGACGTGCCCACGATGCCGCGCGCCGCGATACGGTCGCAGCAGGAAGTTCGACGGCGAGAGGTGGCGGCACGAATGGCTGAGCAGGCGACGGCGCAGATCGGCGTGACCGGGCTGGCGGTGATGGGCCGGAACGTGGCCCGCAACCTGGCCCGCAACGGCTTCACCGTGGCGGTGCACAACCGGTCTCCGGAGCGCACCCGAAGCCTCGTCGCCGAGCACGGTGACGAGGGCACCTTCGTGCCGGGTGAGTCGATGGCCGACTTCGTGGCGTCGCTGGAGCGGCCGCGCGCGGTGATCGTGATGGTCAAGGCCGGTGCGCCCACCGACGCCGTGATCGACGAGTTGGTGCCGCTGCTGGACGAGGGCGACATCATCGTCGACTGCGGCAACGCCCACTTCGCCGACACCCGCCGTCGGGAGGAGGCGCTGCGCGCGCAGGGGCTGCACTTCAGCGGCACCGGCGTCTCCGGTGGCGAGGAGGGCGCGCTGCTCGGGCCGAGCATCATGCCGGGCGGTTCCGCCGAGTCGTACGCGAAGCTCGGGCCGATGTTCGAGAAGATCGCGGCCCAGGTGGACGGCGTGCCGTGCTGCACGCACGTCGGGCCGGACGGCGCCGGGCACTTCGTCAAGATGGTGCACAACGGCATCGAGTACGCCGACATGCAGCTCATCGCCGAGGCGTACGACCTGCTCCGGGCCGGCCTGGGCGCGAAGCCGGCGGAGATCGCGGAGATCTTCCGCGACTGGAACGGCGGCGAGCTGGAGTCGTTCCTCATCGAGATCACCGCCGACGTGCTCGCGCACACCGACGCGGCGACCGGCCGGGCGTTCGTCGACGTCGTGCAGGACCGGGCCGAGCAGAAGGGCACCGGTCGGTGGACGGTGCAGAGCGCCCTCGACCTCGGCATTCCGATCACCGGGATCGCCGAGGCGACGTTCGCCCGCTCGCTGTCCGGGCACGTCGACCAGCGCGAGGCCGCCCGCCGGGCCTTCCCGGACGCGGGTGAGCAGTGGCAGGTCGCCGACCGGGACGCGTTCGTGGAGGACGTCCGCCGGGCGCTGCTCGCTTCCAAGATCGTCGCGTACGCGCAGGGCTTCGACCACATCCGGGCCGGCAGCCAGGAGTTCAACTGGGACATCGACCTCGGTGGCACGGCGACCATCTGGCGGGGCGGCTGCATCATCCGCGCCCGCTTCCTGGACCGCATCCGCGAGGCGTACGACGAGCAGCCCGACCTGCCGACGCTGCTGGTGGCGCCGTACTTCGCCGAGGCGGTCGCGGCCGGCGTGCCGAGCTGGCGACGGGTCGTGGCCGACGCGGCCCGGGCGGGTGTGCCGACGCCGGCGTTCTCGTCGTCGCTCGCGTACTTCGACGCGCTGCGCGCCGAGCGGCTGCCCGCCGCGCTGATCCAGGGCCTGCGGGACAACTTCGGCGCGCACACCTACCAGCGCGTCGACCGCGAGGGCTCGTTCCACACCACCTGGGCCGGCGACAAGACCGAGTCCCCGGCGTAACGCGCCACGCCGCACAACGCGCGCCGCACGGCGCGCTTCATGATCGTGCTGGATGCGGGATGTGGTGGCCTCACCGTTCGGCTAGGCCACCACATCCTTGTTCGTGTGGGGTCACCGAGGGCGGGACGGCGTCAGGCGACTGTCGCGTGCATCTCCCAGACGAGGATCTCGGCCGGCTCGTCGGCTGTCACCCGCCGGCCGCCGGTCATGGTGAGCCGGGCGGCGTCGCCGGTGCCGAGCGGGCCGCTGTCCTCCAGGGTCACCGTGCCGTTCGGCACGTACAGGTGCACGAAGGGCGCGTCCGGGAGGGTGATCTCGTCGCCGGGGCCGAGTCGGGCGGCGTGCAGCGTCGCGTACCGGTTGCGGATCCGGATCGCGGACGCGCCGTCGTAGCGGTCCATCCCGGAGGCGATCGGCACCAGGCCGCCGCGCAGCAACTCGTCCTCGATCTCCAACTGCTCGTAGCCGGGGTCGACGCCCTGCTCGTCGGGGAGCACCCACATCTGCACGAAGTGCACGGGGTCGCTGTGCGGCTCCTGGTTGTCGAGCCGCCAGGCGTCGTTCTTCTCCGAGTGCAGGATGCCCGTGCCAGCGCTCATCCGCTGCGCCAGGCCCGGGTAGATCACTCCCGAGTGGCCTGTGGAGTCCTGGTGCACGAGCGAGCCGCGCAGCACCCAGGTGACGATCTCCATGTCCTCGTGCGGATGGGTCTCGAAGCCGGCGCCCGGCCGGACCACGTCGTCGTTGTTGACAAGCAGCAGCCCGTGGTGGGTGTTGGCCGGGTCGTAGTGCCGGGAGAACGAGAAGGAGTGCTTGGAGTCCAACCAGGAGATGCGGGTGGCGAACCGGTCGTCGGCGCGACGCAGGTCGACCGACGGCGCGGGTGCGGTCACCAGGCACGCTGCCCGGTGTCGGCCGTCGACGGCGCCCAGGTCAGGGCCGGCTCGCCGGTGGCCAGCTCGGCGATCTCACCGGTACGCAGCTGCGGCGTGTGACCGAACTCGGCGCAGTGCTGCTCGGCGATCTCGGCGCAGATCTCGGCGACCTGTTCGCAGATCGGGTCACCCAGATCGGCCGCGTTCAACGCCATGATCATCTTGTATCGGAGATCCCGCACATCCACCCCCAGCCGCCGAGTCCCGCCACCTCCGGACCCTACCTGCCCCCACCTCCCGGAACCCCGGAACAACCAACCCGGAGGCCCTCAACTCCGGCCTCGTCGATCGTGGAGGTGTGCAGGTGAACGACCGGGTGAGACGCCGGCGCCGCCCCGCATGTCGTGTGCGGGGCGGCGTCGGGGTGGTCTCTCGTGTTACCAGAACCGGCGACTGTCACCAGAACCGGCGACGCTTGGCCTTCTGCGGGCGGATCAGATCCGCGCCCCTGGTCAGCAACCGGGTCGCCCCGGAGGGACCACGCCGGGCCTCCAGGGTGTGGCTGAGCCGGCGGGCGCCGGCCGCGGCCAACGGCACCGCGACGGCCATCACCGCCCACTGGGCAATGCGCTTCTGGATCATGTGGGTTCACCTCCGTCAGTGACTGTCTGACGTTCCTGATACCCAGCGTGACGTGTCGGTAAGCCTCACTCAGACCGTCGGGGCCACCGGGTTGGGCAACGCGCCGCCGAAACGCCGGTCCCGCTGGGCGTACAGCTCACACGCGTACCACAGGTGGCGGCGGTCGAAGTCCGGCCAGAGCGTGTCCAGAAAGACCAACTCGGCGTACGCGGTCTGCCAGAGCAGGAAGTTGGAGATCCGCTCCTCGCCCGAGGGCCGCAGGAACAGGTCCACCTCCGGGATCTCCGGATGGTAGAGGTACTTCGCGACGGTCTTCTCAGTCACCTTCGACGGGTCCAGTCGACCGGCCGCCACGTCCCGGGCGATCGCGGCGGCGGCGTCGCCGATCTCGGCCTGCCCGCCGTAGTTCACGCAGAACTGCAGGGTCAGCGTGGAGTTGCCCCGGGACATCTCCTCGGCGGTCTGCAACTCGGAGATGACGCTCTTCCACAACCGCCCCGGACGCCCCGACCAGACCACCCGGACGCCGAGGTCGACCAACTGGTCGCGGCGTCGACGGATCACGTCCCGGTTGAACCCCATCAGGAACCGGACCTCGTCCGGCGAGCGCCGCCAGTTCTCGGTGGAGAACGCGTACGCCGACAGGTAGGGGATGCCCATCTCGATGGCGCCCTCGATGGTGTCGAAGAGGCTGTGCTCCCCCGCCTCGTGGCCCTTGGTGCGGGGCAACCCGCGGTCCTTCGCCCACCGACCGTTGCCGTCCATCACGACTGCCACGTGCTTCGGCACCGCCTCGCTCGGCAGCGCCGGCGGCCGGGCACCGGACGGGTGCGGCGTCGGTGGCGTCGGCTCGCGCCGGCCGGGCCTCATCGATCGGATCACTCGGCTCTCTCCCTGCTCGTGCCGTCCGCACCGGCCTCGGCGTCACCGCGCGGCCGGAGCATCGCAGCCCCACCGCCGCCCGGCGGCGGGACCGTGCCGGCGACCGAGGGCCCCCGGTCGACCAGCGGCAGCGAGCGTAGCGCGCGTTCCAGATGCCACTGGAGGTGCGCCGCGACCAGGCCACTGCACTCCCGGCGTACACCGGTCTCGGTGGCGTCGGCGACCACCCAGTCGCCGGTGGTCAACGCGGACATCAGGTCGATGGTCGCCGGCGCGGGGTGGGCCGCGCCGGGCGGCCGACAGTCCGGGCAGACCACGCCGCCGGCCGGCACGGAGAACGCGCGGTGCCGCCCGGGGGTGCCGCAGACCGCGCACGCGATAAGCGCCGGCGCCCAACCCGCGAGAGCCATACCGCGCAGCAGGTACGCGTCGAGCACCAGCGTGGTCGCGTGCTCGCCCCGGGACAGCGCCTTCAACGCCCCCACGGTGAGCTGGAACAGCCGCAGCGACGGCTCCCGCTCGACAGGCGTCAGCCGCTCGGCGGTCTCGGCGATCGCGCTGGCCGCCGTGTAGCGGGGATAGTCCCCGAGGAACCGCTTGCCGTACAGCTCGATGCCCTCGACCTGGCTGACGGTGTGCAGTGAGCTGCCGAGGTTGCCCTTGGGGTCACCGGCGAGCTGGAGGTCGACGTGACCGAACGGCTCCAGCCGGGCGCCGAACTTGCTCATGGTGCGCCGGACCCCCCGGGCGACCGCCCGCAGCCGACCGTGCCGGCGGGTGAGCAGCGTGATGATCCGGTCGGACTCGCCGAGCTTCTGCACGCGCAGCACCACCGCGTCGTCGCGGTAGAGCTGTCGGCGATACCCGGCCATCGGACCATTCTCCCTCGGGGTGTGAAATCAGGGTCGGTTCGGGGTGGACGCACGGACGAACCCCGATGCGCCCGGCTCGTCACCGGCCGTAGCGTGCTCGCCATGGCACTGCACCAGACCACCGCCGCCCGTCGTCGCCGCGCCGCCGCGCCCGTCGCGTTGGGGCTGGCCACCGGCCTCATCCTGCTCGCCGGGTGCGACAACCTGTCCTTCCGCCGGCTCGACTACGACAACACCGAGGCGGTGAAGATCACCACCATCCGGGTGGAGGGGGGCTCCGGAGACGTGATCGTCCGGGGCACCGGCACCGCGGGCGAGGCACGGATCAAGCGGGTCGTGCGCTACCAGGGCGGCGAACCCAAGGCACGGTACGAGATCAAGGACAGCGAACTGGTGCTGGACACCGACTGCGGCGACAGGTGCAGCGTCTCGTACGAGGTGACAGTTGGCGAGGGCGTGGCCGTGCAGGGCGAGAGCGGCTCGGGTGACGTCGAGCTGACCAAGATCGGCGCGGTGAAGCTGATGCTGGGCTCGGGCGACGTGCGGATCAGCGACGTCGCCGGTGCGGTCGACGTGGAGACCGGCTCCGGCAACATCGAGCTGAGCGAGGCCCGTTCGACCGTACGACTGCGCGCCGGCTCCGGCGACATTATTGCTCGCCGCGTGGGCGGCACGACGGACGCCGAGGCCGGCTCCGGCAACGTCACAGTCGAACTGGAGACCGCCGCCTCGGCGCGTCTGCACGCCTCCAGCGGGGACGTCTCGCTTGTGGTGCCGGCCGGCAGCTACCGGGTCCGCTCCAGCACCGGCTCCGGCGACGCCCGGATCACCGTCGCCGACGACCCGGCCGCGTCCCTGGTGCTCGACGGCTCGGCCGGCAGCGGCGACGTGTCGATCAGCCAGCGTTGATCTCGACGGTCGCCGCCGCGCCGGACACCCGCTGCGCCGGTACGGCCGCCCGTCCCACGGTGCCGCCGACGCCGGGCCGTCCCGCCGGGCTCCGCTCGGTACGGCTCGGCGGGCCGGGCCATCTCGCCGGGCTCCGGCCGGGGCCCAGCGGCGGACCGGACCATCCCGCTGCGCTCCGGTCGGGGCGGAGTGGTCGGCTGGTCGGGGACGCCGAGCCGGCGGGGATCAGCTCCGGGCGGCGACGGGCGGCGACGTCCTCGACCCAGCCGACGACCAGGGTGACCAGACCGACGAGCGCGAAGACCAGGAGCACCCGGACGGCCAGGCCCACCGGGTCCTGGTGCGACCAGCCGACCACGTCGACGAGCGGAGTGAGCGCCACCACGAACGGCATGTGCCAGAGATAGATGGTGAGCGCCCGCCGGTTGACCACTGTCACCACCCGGTCGACCAGCCGGCTGCGCTCCAGCCAGGCCACCGCGGCCGGCGCCCGACCCAGCACGACCAGGATGAACGCGGCCGACCACAGCGCGTTGCCGAGGTGGTTGTCGTTGAGGTCGTACCCGCGCGGGCCGGGATGGGTGACGATCCACGCCCCGCCGACGACCGCGAGGGCCAGCGACAGCGGGTACAGCATCCGGCCGGTGAGTCGGCGCAGCATCCCGGCGTGGTGGGCGAAACCGAGCAGCCACGCGCCGAAGTACAGCCCGAACTCGCGCACCACCGGCGGGGCCGGGTAGATCCCCACCTCGATCATCACCAGCACCACGTACGGGGCGAGCAGGGTGGGCATCGGCGCCCGCCGGAACAGCCAGAGCGCGACCGGCGAGGCGAGCACGAACCACAGATAGTCGCGCAGGTACCAGATGGTGTTCAGTCCCACCGCACCCCAGTTGTTCGCCGGCGGATCGGTGATCGGGAACAGCCACAGCAGCACCCGGGGTGACAGCGACAGCCCGGTGAGCAGCATGGCCGGCACGAAGACGGCCGCCAGCACCCACAGCGACGGCAGCAGGCGGCGCAACCGGCGGCCGACCGCCACCGGGCCGGAGCGGGTCAACGACGCGGCCATCAGCGAGCCGGCCAGCGCGAACATCACCGACATGGCCGGGAAGACGAGCGTGAGGGTCGCCCAGCCGGTGACGTGGTAGACGACCACTCGGACGATGGCCAGGAAACGGAGCAGATCGAGGTATCTGTTGCGCATCAGCCTGCATCTGGATCGGGGACGCGGTGGTGCTCTTTCCCCTACCCCCCGCGGCCCGCGCCGCAAACGACGGTCAGAAGCCCAGCTTGCGCAACTGCCTCGGGTCGCGCTGCCAGTCCTTCGCGACCCGCACGTGCAGGTCGAGATAGACCCGGCTGCCCAGCAGCTCCTCGATCTGCCGGCGGGCGTTCGTGCCGACCTCCTTGAGCCGGCTCGCCTTGTGACCGAGAACGATTGCCTTCTGACTGGGCCGCTCCACGTACAGGTCGGCGTAGATCTTCATGACCTGACCCTCGGGGATCATCTCCTCGACCACCACGGCGATGGAGTGCGGCAGCTCGTCGCGGACGCCCTCCAGGGCCGCCTCCCGGATCAGCTCCGCGACCATCACCTGCTCCGGGTCGTCGGTGAGCATGTCGTCCGGGTAGAGCTGGGGCGACGCCGGCAGGTACTTGGTCATCACGTCGACGAGCGTGTCCACCTGGTGCCCGGAGACCGCGCTCACCGGCACGATCTCGGCGAACTCCCCCATCTGGCTCACCGCGAGCAACTGCTCGGCCAGCCGGCGCTTGTCCACCAGGTCGGTCTTGGTGACCACCGCCAGCACCGTCGCCTTCAGCTCGGCCAGCTCGCCGGTGATGAACCGGTCCCCGCGCCCCACCGGCTCGTCCGCCGGGATGCACAGGCCGATCACGTCGACCTCGGTCCAGGTGGAGCGGACCAGGTCGTTGAGGCGCTCACCGAGCAGCGTACGGGGGCGGTGCAGACCCGGCGTGTCCACCAGGACCAGCTGCGACTCCGGACGGTGCAGCACCGCCCGGATGACGTGCCGCGTGGTCTGCGGCTTGTTCGAGGTGATCGCGATCTTCGTGCCGACGATGGCGTTGGTAAGCGTGGACTTGCCGGCGTTGGGCCGGCCCACGAAGCAGCCGAACCCGGCCCGGTACGGGCGCGGCTCCGGATCCCGGACGGCGCTCACTCGGTCACCGTGCCGAGCACGGTGCCGTCCGGCGCGGCCACGTGGATCGGCGCGTCCACGGCGAGGTCGCGTACCGCCGCGTGGCCGGCGCCGTCAAGCGTCGACGCCTCGGTCACCACCGCCGCCGCCTCCAGCCGACCCGCCCCGGCGGCAACGGCCGAGGCCACCGCCAACTGCAGGGCCGTGAGGGTCAGCGAGGGCAACGCCACGCTGGCCGCCGCGTACGTCCGGCCGTCGGAGTCCCGGACCGCGGCGCCCTCCACGGCACCGACCCGCCCACGGGCGCCCCGGGCCAGGACGACGAGCTTGCCGTCCTCGGCGCTCAGCGGCGCCGGCGCGGTGGGGGTGGGCCGGGCGGCGGGCGCGGCGGGTGTCTCAGGCATCGGCGGCTTGCCTCTCCTCGTCTCGATAATGATCCGGGTCGTCCCCGGGGCCGGCATGGTCGCCGCGCCCGGTGCTGTCCTGCTCGTCGCCCGACTCCACCCTGCTGACCAGGACGGTGTCGATCCGGTTGCGCCGCCCCGTGGTGCCCTCGGCGACCAGCCGGAGGCCGGCCACCTCGGCCTGCGCTCCGGGGATCGGCACCCGCCCCAGCGACTGGGCGAGCAGGCCACCGACCGTCTCCACCTCGTCGGTGGGCAGGTCGGCGCCGAACATCTCGCCCAGGTTCTCCACCGGCAGGCGGGCGGTCACCCGCACCGAGGAGTCCGCGAGGCGTTCGACAGGCGGGCGTTCGACATCGTACTCGTCGGTGATCTCACCGACGATCTCCTCCAGGATGTCCTCGATGGTGACCAGACCACCGGTGCCGCCGTACTCGTCGACCACGATGACCAGGTGGTTGCGGGCCGCCTGCATCTCCGACAGAAGGTCGTCGACCGGCTTGGACTCCGGCACGAAGGTGGCCGGGCGCATCAGCTCGGCCACCGGCAACTGCTCGGCGTCCGGGTCACCGCCCCGCGACCGGCGGATCAGGTCCTTCAGGTAGAGCACCCCGAGCACGTCGTCGACGCTCTCGCCGATCACCGGGATGCGGGAGAAACCCGACCGCAGGAAGAGCACCAACGCCTGGGCGAGGGTCTTGCCCTCCTCGATCCACACCATCTCGGTACGCGGCACCATCACCTCGCGGGCGATCGTGTCGCCGAGCGCGAAGACCGAGTGGATCATCTGACGTTCGCCGTGCTCCACGACGCCGCGCTGCTCGGCCAGGTCCACCAGCTCGCGCAGCTCCACCTGGCTGGCGAACGGCCCCTCCCGGAAGCCGCGCCCCGGGGTGACCGCGTTGCCGATCAGGATGAGCAGTGACGCGAGGGGGTTGAGCGCGCGGCCCAGCCAGCGGACCAGCGGCGCGACCGTCCGGCCCACCGCGTACGCGTGCTGCCGGCCGATGGTGCGCGGCGCGACACCGACCACCACGAAGCTGACCACTGTCATCGCGCCGGCGGTGACGAGCGCGGCACGCCAGCCGGCGCCGAAGCTGTCCACCGCGACCAACGCCACGAGCGTGGTGGCGGTCAGCTCGGCGAGCAGCCGCAGCAACAGCAGCAGATTGAGGTGCCGGACGACGTCCGAGGCCACGACCTGGAGGGTCCGGGCGCCGCGTACACCGTCGCGGGCCAGCTCGGCGGCCCGGGCCGGCGAGACCGCGGCGAGCGCCGCCTCGGTCATGGCGATCACACCGGCCAGCACCACCAGGCCCGCCGCGAAGACGATCAGTTGCAGGTCGGGAAGGCCGGCCGTGGGGCCGACCGCGAGTAACGGAGGAGTGGACATCACTGGGTGCGGGTCGACCGCCAGCTCGCCAGCAGTCGAGCCTGCAGAGCGAACATCTCGCGCTCCTCCTCCGGCTCGGCGTGGTCGTAGCCGAGCAGGTGCAGCACCCCGTGCACGGTGAGCAGGTGCAGCTCGTCGGCCGAGGCGTGCCCGGCGGTCGCCGCCTGCTTGGCCGCGACCTCGGGGCACAGCACGATGTCACCGAGCAGGGCGGGCTCGCCGCCGGCGGGGGCACTCTCGCCCGGGCCGTGGTCGACGCTTCCCTCGTCCATCGGGAAGGCGAGCACGTCGGTCGGGCCGTCCCCGCCCATCCAGCGGTGGTTCAGCTCGGTCATGTAGTCGATGTCGACAAGCAGCACGGACAGCTCGGCGAGGGGGTTGACCCCCATCTCGTCGAGTGCGTGCCGGGCGACGGCGAGCACGGCGTCGGTGTCGACCTCGACACCGGACTCGTTGGCGATCTCGATGGACAACTGCTTTCCTCTGCTTTAGCGGCGGCGGCCGGCCCGGCCGCCCTGGGCGGGTCGCCCGGGCACGGCATGGACGCCCTGCGCCTGCTGGTTCTCCCGCTCGGCGTCCCAGCGGGCGTACGCGTCGACGATCTCCCCGACCAGCCGGTGGCGAACCACGTCGGAGCTGGACAACTGGGAGAAGTGCACGTCGTCGACGTTCTCCAGGATCTCCCGGACCACCCGCAGGCCGCTGCTCGTCCCGCCGGGAAGGTCCACCTGGGTGATGTCACCCGTCACGACGATCTTGGAGTTGAAGCCGAGCCGGGTGAGGAACATCTTCATCTGCTCGGGCGTCGTGTTCTGCGCCTCGTCCAGGATGATGAACGCGTCGTTGAGGGTCCGGCCCCGCATGTACGCCAGCGGCGCGACCTCGATCGTCCCGGCGGCCATCAGCTTCGGGATGGACTCCGGGTCGAGCATGTCGTGCAGCGCGTCGTAGAGCGGGCGCAGGTACGGGTCGATCTTCTCGTTGAGCGTGCCGGGCAGGAAGCCCAGCCGCTCCCCCGCCTCGACCGCCGGTCGGGTCAGGATGATGCGGTTGACCTGCTTGGCCTGCAACGCCTGGACGGCCTTCGCCATCGCCAGGTAGGTCTTGCCGGTGCCGGCCGGGCCGATGCCGAAGACGATGGTGTGCGAGTCGATCGCGTCGACGTACCGCTTCTGCCCCAGTGTCTTGGGGCGGATGGTGCGCCCGCGGCGGGAGAGGATGTCGAGGGTCAGGACCTCGGCGGGCCGCTCGGCGCTGCCCTGCTCGAGCATGCCGACGGTACGCCGGACGGCGTCACTGGTCAGGGTCTCGCCTTTCTCGATGAGTTCGAGCAGCTCACTGAAGACCCGCTCGGCGAGGGCGTTGTCCGCGGGGGCGCCGGTGATCGTGATCTCGTTGCCCCGGACGTGCACGTCACTGGCGACCGAGCGTTCGACGAGTCGAAGGATCTCGTCGCCCGCGCCGAGCAGATTGACCATGATCTTGGAGTCGGGCACGGTGATCCTGGTCTGCACCCGGGGCGGGCCGGGAGGTGGGGTGCCGGTCATAGGTCGGGCCGAAGGGCCCTGCGCACCTGCTCTCGATCTCGGCGCCGGCCCTGCTGGCACGGCGTGGACGTTACACCCATCGTATCGGGTCAACGCGGGCCGCATCGCGCCCATTTCCGCTGGCCGCGATCAACTCCCGGCCCGGAAGTCGTACCTGTCGAAGGTCTCCTGGTGGCGGGTGAACCGGTAGGTCGCCCAGTGCATCCGGACCACCGCCCCGGACTCGTCCCGGGTGAGCCGCAGCAGCTCGCCGACCTCCCGGCCGGAGACCGTCCGGAACACGTCCGGCCGGTCCGGCAGCGGCGCGAAGACCGCGGGCGGGCGATCCGCCGGGTCCCGGACCCCGCGCGCCTGAAGGGCGCCGTCGTGCCAGGAGAAGACATATTCGGAACCCTCGCCCCACCAGCGGCCGAGCATCCCCCGCAGGGCCGCCGGAGCGGGTGCGCCGGGCGCCCACGGCTCGATGTCGGCGGGGTCGTGCTCGACCGCCTCGGTGAGCAGTTGGTGCGGCAGTTCGAAAAGCTCGGCCGCCGTACCGGACGAGCCGAGCACGGCGGCGCCCATCGCGCCGGCCGTACCGTCGCCGCCCCGGCGGCCGTACACGCCGGCCAGGAAGCCCGGCATCGCGCCGTCGTGCCCCACGTGCACCACCCGTTCGCCCTGCGGGACGAGGATCAGGCCGAGCCCGAAGCCGGCCCCCCAGAGCGTCTCGTCGGTGGTGGTCAGCGGCCAGCGCATCTCGTCCAGGGTGCCCGGGGCGAGCACCGCGCCGGCCGGGTCGAGCGCCGCCGGGTCGGCGAGGAACGCCGCCCAGCGGGCCATGTCGGTAGCGGTGCTCCAGAGCTGGGCGGCCGGGCCGACCGCGCCGAAGTCGGTGGGCGGCTCCGGGTGCGCCTCGTCGGAGTACGCGTCGATCAGGTATCCGGTGGCCGCCGAGGGCCGGGGCGTCACGGTGGTGTCGGTCAGCCCCAGCGGCGTCAGCACCCGCTCGGCGAGCACCTCCGCCCAACTCCCGCCACGCAGCCGGCCGACCAGCAGGCCGAGCACGGCCAGGCCCAGGTTTGAGTAGTGGAAACGCCGCCCGGTGGGCAACACCCGCTCGGCGCGGTCCAGTCCGGCCACCAACTGCTCGACGTCCGGCGCGTCCAGGGTGTCCCAGACGTCACCGAACGGCTCGCGTTGCAGGCCGCCGGTGTGCGACAACAGCCGGCGTACGGTCAGCTCGCCGTGCGCGGGAAGGTCCAGGTGCCGGCCCACCGGGTCGTCCAGGTCCAGCAGCCCGTCGTCGCGGCACTGCAGGGTGAGCACCGCCGTGAAGGTCTTGGTGACCGAGCCGATCCGGAACTGGGTGCCCGGCCCCAACGGGCTGTCGGTCCCGGTGCCCCCGACGGTGCAGGTCCACAGCGGCCGGTCGGCGCGGTGCAGCGCCGCCGACACCGCGGGCACCCGCGCGTCGGCCTGCACCCGCCGGACCAGCCGACCCAACCGGTCGTACGCGTCCGGTCCGGCCGTCACGCCAGGTCCCGGGCGAGCATCGGGCCGAGCGGAGCGCCACCGAGCAGGTGCGCGTGGGCGTGGAACACCTCCTGCCCGCCGTACGCCCCGGTGTTGAACATCAACCGGAACCCGTCGCCGAGCAGCCCCTCGTCCTCGGCCACCGCGGCGGCCGTGGCGAGCACCGCACCGGCCAGCGCCGGGTCGCCCTCGGCGAGCGTGGCGACGTCGGCGTAGTGCTCCTTCGGAATGACCAGGACGTGCACCGGGGCCTTCGGGTCGATGTCGCGGAAGGCGAGCGTGGTGGCGGTCTCCCGGACCACGGTGGCCGGGATCTCCCCGGCGACGATGCGGCAGAACAGGCAGTCGGATCCCATCGGGGCAGTGTAAGTAGGGAAGGTGCGGCTGAGGCAGGATGGCCGGCATGACGGATCGGGCGGTACTGGTGACCGGTTCCTCGCGCGGCATCGGCCGCGCCGTGGTGGAGGCGTTCGCCGCAGGCGGCGACCGGGTGGCCATCCACCACCGCGACTCCGCCGACGCGGCCGAGGAGCTGCGCGCGCGGCTGCCCGGCTCGGGGCACGTGGTGGTCCGCGCCGACCTCACCGACCCGGACGCGGTCCGGGCCATGGTCGACCGGGCCGCCGAACTGCTCGGCGGGCTCGACGTGCTTGTCAACAACGCCGGGGTGTACGGCGACCGGGACGCCCCGCACCCGGTCTTCGGCACCTCATACGAGCAGTGGCAGCAGCGCTGGCGTCAGGCGGTGGAGACCAACCTGACCGGGGCCGGAAACGTCATCTGGTGCGCCGCCCAGCACCTGCGCGAGCGCGGCGGCCGGATCGTCAACGTGTCGTCCCGGGGCGCGTTCCGGGGTGAGCCGGACCAGCCGGCGTACGGCGCCAGCAAGGCGGGACTGAACGCGTTGGGGCAGTCCCTCGCCGTGGCGCTCGCGCCGTACGGCATCACGGTGACCACCGTCGCGCCGGGCTTCGTGGCGACCGACATGACGACCGAGCACCTGCGCGGCGAGCAGGGCGCGGCGATCCGGGCGCAGAGCCCGTTCGACCGGGTGGCCCGGCCGGAGGAGATCGCCGCGGCGGTGCACTGGCTGGCGTCGCCGCAGGCCGAGTGGGCCTCCGGCACCATCGTCGACCTCAACGGCGCCTCCTACCTGCGCAGCTGACCAGCGGGGTGGCCGACCACGGCGGCCACCGCCCGGCCCTGCCGCCCCGCCCTGCCGCCCCGCCCTGCCGCCCTGCCGCCCTGCCGCCCCGCCTTGCCGCCCTGCCGCCCGGCCCTGCCGCCCGCACCCCGGGCAGCCTCCCGTGCGTTCCCCTGAGCCGGCCCGAGCACCCTGCACACGTCCTTTGCTCTGCTTCAACGGACGCAACAGTGGACGGCAGAAAGTGTTGCGCCGGTTGAAGCAGAGCAAAGGGCCCGGCATGACACCGAGCCCCTCGGCGACCGGCGACGTCGGGCTGACCGCGGAGCCGGGCTGACAGCGACGTCGGGCAGACAGCAGCGGGCGGCGGCTACCAGCGGCGTGGAGCCGACAGCGACGCGCGGCGACCACCAGCGGCGTCGGACCGACAGCGGCGCGTCGGGCTGACAGCGGCGCGTCGGGCTGACAGCGGCGCGTCGGGCTGACAGCGGCGCGTCGGGCTGGCAGCGGCTACCAGCGGCCGAGGCGGGTGGCGAGCACGGCGAGCGCGGCCACTCCGGCGGTGGAGGTGCGCAGCACCGCCGGGCCGAGCCGCACCGGCCGGCCGCCGGCCTCCCTGAACGCGCTCAGCTCGGCCGGGGCGATGCCGCCCTCCGGGCCGACGACCAGGACGATCTCACCGGCGGACGGCAGCTCGGCGGTGGTCAGCCGCTCCTCGGCCTCCTCGTGCAGGACGAAAGCCGTGGCGGCACCGGCGATGCGGCGGACGACAGTCGCGGTGGACTCGTCCGGCGCACCGGCCACCACCGGCAGCCAGGGCCGGCGGGCCTGCTTCGCCGCCTCGCGGGCGGTGGCGACCCACTTCTCCCGGGCCCGTACGCCCCGCTCGCCGCGCCACTGGGCCACCGAGCGTGACGCCGCCCAGGGCACGATCTCGTCCACCCCGACCTCGGTCATCGCCTGCACGGCCAGCTCGCCCCGATCACCCTTGGCGATGCCCTGCACGGTGACGATCCGGGGTACGGGCGCGTCCGCGTACCCCCGGGAGGTGACGGTGGCCTCCAGGCTGCCCTTGCCGACGGCGGTGACCACGGCGGCGGCCGTGCCGCCCCGGCCGTCGGCGAGCAGCAGCTCCTCGCCGACGCGCAGTCGCTGGACGGTGGCGGCGTGGTGCCCCTCGGGGCCGTCCAGGGTCAGCGCGTCGCCGGTGGGCAGCGCCTCGACCAGGAAGAGCGGCGCGGACACGTCAGGCGTGGCCGTTGAACGCGTCGCGCATCCGGGAGAAGAAGCCGCCCTGCTTGGTCAGCTCGGCGACCTCCTCACCACGGGTCTTGGCGAAGTCGCGCAGCATCTTCTCCTGGTCGGGGTCGAGCTTGGTGGGCGTCCGGACGTCGAGGTGCACGTAGAGGTCGCCCCGGCCGGTGCCGCGCAGGTGCGGCACGCCCCGGGCGCGCAGCCGCAGCGTGCTGGCCGGCTGGGTGCCGGCCTTGACGTCGACGGTCTCCTCGCTGTCCAGCGTCTTGATGGTGAGTCGGGTGCCCAGCGCGGCGGCCGTCATCGGCACGGTGACGCGGCAGTGCAGGTCGTCGCCCTTGCGGGAGTAGACGTCGTGCGGCCGCTCGTGGATCTCCACGTAGAGGTCGCCGGCGGTGCCGCCGCCCGGGCCGACCTCGCCCTGCTGGGCCAACCGGATCCGCATGCCGTCCTCGACACCGGCCGGGATCTTGACGGTGAGGGAACGGCGGGTGCGCACCCGACCGTCGCCGGCGCAGGTGGGGCAGGGGTGCGGGATGGTGGTGCCGTAGCCCTGGCAGACGGTGCACGGCCGGGCGGAGACCACCTGGCCGAGGAAGGTGCGCTGCACCGACTGCACCTCACCCCGACCACCACACGCCTCGCAGGTGGCCAGGTGGGTGCCGGCGGCCGTGCCGGCGCCCGAGCAGGTGGTGCAGAGCACGGCGGTGTCGACGGTGATCGGGGCCTCGACGCCGAACGCCGTCTCGTGCAGGTCGAGTTCGAGTCGCAGGATCGCGTCGGCGCCCGGGCGGGTACGCGGACGTGGGCCACGGGCGCCACCTCCCGCGCCGCCGAAGAACGCGTCCATGATGTCCTGGAAACCGACGAACGGGCCGGCTCCGCCGGGGCCCCCCGGGCCGCCGGCGCCGCCGCCTCCCGGGGCGAGCGGGTCGCCACCCAGGTCGACGATCTGCCGCTTCCGGTCGTCCGAGAGGACCTCGTACGCGGCGTTGATGTCCTTGAACTTCTCCTGAGCCTCCGGGTCCGGATTGACGTCCGGGTGGAACTGGCGCGCCAGCTTGCGGTAGGCGCGCTTGATCTCGTCATCGGAGGCTTCCCGGCTGACACCGAGGATGCCGTAGTAGTCCCTGGCCACTGCGTTCCGTGTCCTCATGTTCGTCTCGCGTTACGCCGACCGGCGGCCGCAGCCGGCCGTCGGCCCTGACTGGTCAGTTCTGGGCCAGCAGCTCGCCCACGTAGCGTGCCACGGCGCGCACCGTGGCGATATTGCCGGGGTAGTCCATGCGGGTGGGCCCCAACACGCCGAGGCCACCCACGATGGTGGCCCCCGGGCCGTACCCGGTGCTGACCACCGAGGCGGCGCGCAGGTTGTCGAACTCGTTCTCGTCGCCGATCAGCACCCGGGTCGTGCTCGGCTCGGTCTCGCCGATGAGCTTGAGGAGCACGACCTCCTCCTCCAGCGCCTCCAGGATCGGCCGCAGCGAGCCCTGGAAGTCGAGCAGGCCGCCACGGGTGAGGTTGGCGGTGCCGGCGAGGGCGATGCGTTCCTCGTGCCGTTCGACGAGCGTCTCGAGAAGGACCGTGGCGAGGGTGGTCATCGTCGGACGCAGCTTGGGCAGCGCCTCCTCGACCAGCGCCTGCACCAGCGGCGGAGTGTCGGACAGCCGGGCACCGGCGAGCTTCTCGTTGACGAGCCGGCGCAGGTCGGTGACGTCGTCGGCGGGGACCGGCCCGGGCAGCTCCACCAGCCGCTGCTCGACCCGCCCGGTGTCGGCGATCATGACGA
Source organism: Micromonospora lupini str. Lupac 08 (assembly GCF_000297395.2). Lineage (GTDB taxonomy): Bacteria > Actinomycetota > Actinomycetes > Mycobacteriales > Micromonosporaceae > Micromonospora > Micromonospora lupini. Next base: position 5,819,141 of record NZ_HF570108.1, read on the forward strand.
GCATCAGCCGGGTGGTGGAGATCGGCACCAGCTCCAGGTGCCGCACCGAGGAGCGGGCCAGCGACGGGTACTGCACGACGGCCACCTGCCGGGTGAGCTGGGCGAGCAGGCGTACGGTGCGGTGCACCACGTCGTCGAGGTCGACCGCGCCGACGAGGAAGCGCTCGATGGCCCGGCGCTCGGCCGGACTGAGCGGCTTGACCCGGGACAGCCGGTCGACGAAGAGCCGGTAGCCGCGGTCGGTGGGCACCCGGCCGGCACTGGTGTGCGGCTGCCGGATGTAGCCCTCCTCCTCCAGCACGGCCATGTCGTTGCGGACCGTTGCCGGGGAGACCCCGAGCTGGTGCCGCTCGACAAGCGCCTTGCTGCCGACCGGCTCCTGGGTGGAGACGTAGTCCTCGACGATGGCGCGGAGCACGGCGAGCTTGCGGTCGTCCAGACCCATCCTCCGCACCTCCTGTCGCACGTCGGCCGTGGGCCCGCGCGGGGCCGACGGCCGTCCTGGCACTCGACTGTAACGAGTGCCAGTCTACGTCGGCGCCCCCGCCGACGCGATGATCAACGACAGGTCGTCGGTGCGGCCCGCGCCACCCCACCCGAGCCGATCGGCCCGCGGGGCCGGGCGGTGTCGCTCTGGTGCGACGTTGCCGCCGACACCTACCGTGACAGTCATGACTGAACCACCTCGCCCTCCCGGCGCGGGAGACCCCGGCACTTACCCGCCGGAGCCGACTCCCCCGGGCTCGTCCTCCGCGGCCGAGCCGCCCACCGCACCACTGTCCGGGGCACCCGGCCCGGGCGGCTATCCCCCGGCCGGTGGCTATCCGCCGCCCACCGGTGACCAACCGCCGTCGGGCGGCTACCCACCGCCAGGTGGCTACCCTCCGCCGGGCGGTTACCCGCCGGGCGGCCCGACTGGCGGCTATCCGACCGGCGGCGCGTTCGGCGGCCCGGGCGGCGGCTACGCCAACAACGAGGACAAGACCTGGGCGCTTGTCGCACACTTCGGTGGCGCGGCCGGGATGATCATCAGTGGCGGCGTGCTCGGCTGGATCGCTCCGCTGGTGGCGCTGCTGGTCCGGGGCAACCAGTCCCCGACGGTCCGGGCACACGCCGTCGCCGCGCTGAACTTCCAGCTCATCTGGTCGATCGTCGGCCTGGTCGGCTGGGTGCTCGCGTGCATCCTGATCGGCTTCATCGGCGTCGGGGCGGCCATCATCCTCGGTGCCGTGTTCGGCATCATCGCCGGCATCAAGGCCAACGAGGGCAGCCTCTACCGCTACCCGCTCTCGGCCAACCTCATCAAGTGATCCGGGCCGGCCGCTCCCCCGGCCGGTCCGGCGCACCGCCACCCCCGCCCGGGGGCGGCGCGGGGTCGGGGCGGCCGGGCGGCGCGAGGGGTCAGGGCAGCAGGTCGCGGACGACCGCGTCGGCGAGCAGCCGGCCGCGCAGGGTGAGCACCGCCCGGCCGGCGGCGTAGTCCCCGGCGGCCAGCAGGCCGTCGGCGAGTGCCCGCTCGGCGCCGGCCTGGCCGGCCGCGTCGAGCACCGCCAGCGGCAGCCCGCTGGCGAGCCGCAGCCGCAGCATCACGTCCTCCATGTGCGCCTCGTCGACGGTCAGGACCTCGCGGGCCAGGCCGGGTGACGCGCCGGCGGCCAACCGTTGGGCGTACGTCGTGGGGTGCTTCACGTTCCACCAGCGCACCCCGCCGACGTGGCTGTGCGCCCCCGGGCCGAGCCCCCACCAGTCCGCGCCGGTCCAGTAGAGCAGGTTGTGCCGGCACCGGGCCGCGTCGGTGCGCGCCCAGTTGGACACCTCGTACCAGGACAGGCCGGCCGCGTCGAGGGCGGCCTCCGCGGCCAGGTAGCGGTCCGCGGCGACGTCGTCGCTGGGGTACGCCAGCTCGCCGCGCCGCATCCGGGCGGCGAGCCGGGTGCCGTCCTCGACGATCAGGGCGTACGCGCTGACGTGGTCCACCCCGGCGGCGACGACCTGCTCCAGCGTGGCGGCGAAGTCCTCGGCCCGCTCCCCCGGCGTGCCGTAGATCAGGTCCAGGTTGACGTGCTCGAACCCGGCGTCGCGTGCCTCCAGGGCGGCGTCGGTGGCCCGACCGGCGCTGTGTTTGCGGTCCAGGATCGCCAGCACCCCCGGGGAGGCGGACTGCATGCCCAGCGAGATCCGGGTGTAGCCGGCCGCCCGCAGCCGCCGCAACGACTCCGGGGTGACCGACTCCGGGTTGGCCTCGGTGGTCACCTCCACGTCGGCGGCGAGCCCCCAGGTGCGGTCGATGCCGTCGAGGATGCGGGCCAGGTCGTCGGCGGGGAGCAGGGTGGGGGTGCCGCCGCCGACGAAGACCGTGTCGACCCGGGGCGGCGGGTTGTCGCCGAGCACGCGGGCGGCGAGCGCCAGCTCGGCCAGCACGGTGTCGGCGTACGCCTCGCGGCTGGCGCCCCCGCCCAGCTCGGCGGCCGTGTAGGTGTTGAAGTCGCAGTAGCCGCAGCGGCTGGCGCAGAACGGCACGTGGACGTACACGCCGAAGCCGCGCGCGCCGACCGCCGAGGTGGCGGTGGCGGGCAGCGATCCGTCGACGGGGACGGTCTCACCATCTGGAAGGACGCCGGGCATGGCCACTAGTGTGCCCGGCATGACCTCTCCCGACGTCCTCGTGCGGGTCGCCACGGCCCGTGGGGTGACCACCCTCACCCTGGACAGCCCACACAACCGCAATGCGCTCTCCACCGCCCTGATGACCCAGTTGCTGGCCGGGCTGGCCGACGCGGTGGCCGACGACGCGGTCCGGGTGATCGTGCTGGACCACACGGGCCCGGTCTTCTGCGCGGGCGCGGACCTGAAGGAGACCGCTGCGGCGTACGCCGGCGGAACGGTGCCGGCCGGGATGCTGGGCGACGTCCTCGCGGCCCTCTGGGAATGCCCGAAGCCGGTGCTCGCGCGGGTCGCCGGGCCGGCGCGGGCCGGCGGGCTGGGCCTGATCGCGGCCGCCGACCTGGCGGTCTGCGCCGAGGAGGCGACGTTCGCGTTCACCGAGGTGCGGATCGGGGTGATCCCGGCGGTGATCTCGGCGACCGTGCTGCCCCGCCTGCACCCGCGCGCCGCCGCCGAGCTGTACCTGACCGGCGACACCTTCGACGGCCGACGGGCGGCCGAGATCGGCCTGGTCACCGCCAGCGTGCCGGCGGACGGGCTGGACGACGCGGTACGGCGCTACTGCGACTCGCTGGTGCGCGGCGCACCCGGCGCGCTGGCCGGCGCGAAGGAGCTGCTGCGCCGACCGGGCACCGCCGAGCTGCGGGGTGACCTGGCGCGGCTGTCCGTCCTCTCGACCGGCTACTTCCTGTCCGACGAGGGGCGCGAGGGGGTCACCGCGTTCCGGGAGAAGCGATTGACTCGATGGGTGGCCGCTCTGGACGCCGATCACGGTGATCACGCGGGGTAGGACCGTCGTTCGCCGGTCCTACCCCGGTGTCCGGTCGGGTCACCAGGCGGTCGCGCCGCCGTCGACGGGGTAGTTCGCCCCGGTGATGTACGACGCCCGGTCGGACGCGAGGAAGACCACCAGCTCGGCGACCTCCTCCGGACGGGCGAAGCGCTTGAGGAGCGTCTTCGCCGTGATGGCGTCCCGGGCCGCCTGGTTGTCGCCGAGGTCCCGCTCGCTGGCCGGGGTGAGGATCGGGCCGGGGCTGACGGCCACCGCACGGATGCCGTGGGGTGCCCCTTCGAGCGCGAGCTGCCGCGTCAGACCGATGACGCCGGCGTTCGCCGCGGTGTGGCCCACCATCGGGGGGACCTGGCCCGCGATCATGCCGGCCATCGAGGCGGCGTTGATGATGACGCCGCCACCGCGCCGCACCAGGTGCGGCCAGGCGAACTTCGACACGAAGTAGGGAATGTCGAGTTCCCCGGTGATGGTGTAGCGCCAGTCCTCCACCGAGAAGTCCGGCATCGGGCCGAAGCGCAGCGCGGCCGCGTTGTTGTAGACCACGTCGAGCCCCCCGTAGACGGTCGCGGCGTCCTCGACGAGCTTCCGGGCCTGTTCCGGGTCGGTCAGGTCGACCGGCGCGATGCTCGTCATCTCCCCGCCGGCCGCCCGGACGAGGTCGACCGTCTCGTTGTTGCCGTCGATCTGAATGTCGGCTCCGACGACCTTCGCGCCCTCGCGGGCGAAGGTGAGCGCCGCGACGCGGCCCAGACCGCCGCCGGTGCCGGTGATGAGTACGACCTTGCCGTCCAGCGTTCCCATCGAACTCCTCCTTGCCTGGTCGGGACCCGTTTCCGGTCCCGTAATTGACGTGTCAATCGCTCAAGCCCCCGACCGGCCCATCGCTTCCCCACAGCAGGGCTCGGGTGACCTGGGAGACAGGCCGGAGTCCGGCCTGCCGGGCAGGTGAGTTCGGCGCCGGAGCGGGAACGTCCCGATCGGTACGCGTCGGCACCGCGGACCCCGAACCGCTCGGACGACCCGGACGACGCCACCGGGGACGTACGCTTGTCGAACTGTCGTTCAGGGGGTGTGGGTGCGAACTCGGGCAGCCGTGGCGGGTGGAGTGGTGCTCATCCTCGTCGCCGTGATCGCGATCTGGCTCGTCCTCCGGCAGGTCGGGAACGAACTGCGCCTGCCGCTGGCCGGACGGACCTGCACGGTCCAGGCCGACGGCCAGGTCGCGCTGGACGTCGAGCAGATGGCCAACGCGGCGACAATCGCGGCGATCGGCGCCCAGCGCGGGATGCCGGAGCGGGCCGTGGTGATCGCGCTGGCCACCGCGTACCAGGAGTCGGGGCTGCGCAACCTCGCCGACGGCGACCGGGACTCGGTCGGCCTGTTCCAGCAGCGCCCGAGTCAGGGCTGGGGCACTGCGACGCAGATCCGCGACCCCCGTTACGCGGCGAACCGGTTCTACAAGGCGCTCAAGAAGGTACGCGGCTGGGAGAAGATGCGGGTCACCGACGCCGCCCAGCGGGTGCAGCGCTCGGCGTTCCCCGAGGCGTACCAGAAGTGGGCCGACGACTCCGAGGTGCTCACCAAGGCCCTGCTCGGCGACGTCACCGGCGCGGTGGCGTGCACGGTGGGGCGTACGCCGATGATGCACGGCGCGGCCGCGGCCGCCGAGCTGACCCGCAACCTGGTGCTGGACTGGGGTGTGTCGAGCGCCGACCCGGCCAGCCAGACCGGGCTGGCGGTGACGGCGGACGACAAGCGCGACGGCTGGCGGTACGCGCACTGGCTGGTCTCGCACGCCCAGGACCACGGGGTGAAGCGGGTCCGCTTCGGCGACCTGGAGTGGACCGCCCGCAACGGCACCTGGGGCCGGGTCACCGGCGAGCAGGGGCCAGCGGGCCAGGTGGTGGCCGAGGTCTTCGCCGAGGGCTGAGCGACCCGGATCTCTTAACCGGCAGTCACCGCACAATCGGGCAGTGCACCACATAACACCCAATTGACCCCAGAGATGTCACTGTGCGCAGCAGTACCGCTGCACAAGGTCTGGCCCGGGCCCGCCCGCGTCGCACGCCCTCCCCGATGCCTGGACAGTCGCGTTACGATCGGCGGCCTGTGCCAGAAATGGTTTCACCTCATGGGGAGGGGTACGACGCGGTGTTCGATTACGGCGACCGGACCGGCTACGAACCGATCAGCGACACTGACCGCAAGGAGTTCCACGAGCAGGGTTTCCTCCTGCTGCGCAACGTCCTGACGGAGGACCACCGGGCGGCGCTGGAGGCGGCAGTCGACCGCGTCTACGCGGAGGAGCAGGCCAAGGGCAACACCAAGAAGGACGGCACGCTGCACCTGCTGGGCTTCCTGGAGCGCGACGAGCTCTTCGGCGAGCTGCTCACCCACCCGATCGCCTTCCCGTACATGTGGGGGCTGGCCGGCTGGAACATCTACACCCACCACAACCACCTGGACGTCACCCCGCCGGCCGCCGAGCCGGAGAAGCCGTACTGGGGCTGGCACCAGGACGGGTACCGCCAGAACTCCGACCCGGAGACGATGGACCCGAACCTGCCCCGGCCGATGTTCTCGCTGAAGGTCGCGTACGTGCTCTCCGACCTGTCGGAGACTGGCCGTGGCGCCACCAAGGTCATCCCGGGCAGCCACCTGAAGAACTCGCTGCCCCGGCCGGCGGACCTCACCGTGCAGAACCCCGACCCGGAGGGCACGGTGGAGATCACCGCGAACCCGGGCGACGCGTTCATCTTCGACCGTCGGCAGTGGCACTCCCGCTCGACGAACCTGTCGACGATCACCCGCAAGATGCTCTTCGTCGGCTACACCTACCGGTGGATCCGCCCGCTCGACGAGCTGCACCCGGACCTGGACGGCGAGTGGTACCGCAACCGCACGCCCGTGCAGCGCCAACTGATCGGTGAGGGCACCCACACCGCCAACTACTGGGGCATCAACTGGGACGGGTACGTCGACGACGAGATCCCGCTGCGCAAGGAGCTCAAGGAGCGCGGTCTGCTGGACCGCAACATCCCCTGGCTGCGCTGATCACCCGCGACTGAGAACTGCCCCCTGCCAACGGCGGCAGGGGGCCGTTCTCGTATCCGCTTCCGGGCCACCCGGTGCCGCACTGTCGGTAGCGTGACGGGTAGGCAGAGCCGGGGCGCAGCGCCTGCCCGGGGCGCGGGGGTGGCACAGGAGGCAGACGCGATGACGTCCGCTCCGCTCCCCCGGATCCTCCGCCGTCGCGGCGAGCCGGAATATCCGACCTTCCTGGAACTCTTCTTCGACCTCGTCTACATCTTCCTGCTCTCCCGGCTCGCCACCAGCCTGGGCGAGAACCTCACCGTGCGGGGCGCGGCGCAGACCGCCGTCCTGCTGCTGGCCGCCTGGTGGGTCTGGGTGCTCACGGCGTGGCTCACCGACCTGTTCGACCCCCGGCTGCCGATCATCCAGGCGACAGTCCTGCTGGTCATGCTCGGCACCCTGCTGATGGCGATCGCGACACCGTACGCCTTCGGCAGGTACGGGTGGCTCTTCGTGGCCGCGTACTTCGGCATCCACCTGGTCCGCGATGCCGTCCTGATCCCCGGCACCCGGGTGAACCGTCCGATCCAGGCCCGCAGCGTCCGGGTCTTCTTCTGGTTCGGCATCACCGTGGCGCCCTGGGTGGCCGGGGTGTTCGTGGACGAGACGGCCCGACTGGTGCTGTGGTCACTCGCGGTGGCGGTCGACCTCGGCTCGGCACGGATCGGCTGGCCGACGCCGGGGCTGGGGCGAACCGAGCTCGCCAGCCAGATCTTCACCGGGTTGCACCTCTCCGAGCGGCACCGGGCGATCTTCATCGTCGCGCTCGGGGAGTTGATCCTGAGCACCGGCACAGGGCTCGCCCGCAGCGGGTTCACCGCCGGTCAGGTGACCGCCGGCGCGGTCGCCTTCGTCAGCGCGGTCCTGCTGTTCCAGCTCTACTTCCAGCGCGTGAACCGGATCCTGGCCCCACCGAGCGTCACGACTGTGGAGCGGGTCCGCCCCGGCACCTCCACCTCGTACACCCATCTGGTGATGGTGGCCGGGGTGGTGCTGGTCTCGACCGGCACGTCGATGGTCATCGCTCGGCCGTCCGGTGGCACGCCGGTGGACGTGATGGCCGCCATCCTCGGCGGGCCGGCGCTGTTCCTGCTCGGCAGCGTGCTGTTCGATGCCGTGGTGACGGCCCGGATCCTCTGGTCCCGGGTGCTGGCGGTCGTGGTGCTGGCGGTCGTGCTGCTGTGCTCCCTGGTGGCGCCCGCGGTGTTCCGGCTGCCGCCGCTTACCGTCCTGGTGGTGGCGAACCTGGTCCTGCTGCTCACCCTGGTCGGGGAAGGGCTGGCCGCACGTCGCGGACGGATCGAGGCCGCCGCGCCGGCACACTGAGCGGTCGGCGCGCCGGCACCCTGCGGCGTCGCCCCGGAGCCTCACCCGAGCATCGGCGGTGCCGGCGTACGGGCGTGTCGTCGGGTGCTGATCAGGTTCGCGGCGGCGATCAGGGCCAGCACGATCATGGCGAGCAGCGCGACCAGGACCGGCGGAAGCAGGGGCGTGGCCGGCGCCAGGCACGCCAGCAGCACCACGCCGGCCAGCCGGGACCGCGAGATCCGTCCGAACACGGTGAAGTCGAGGACGCCCCGACCGAGCAGGTACAACGCGGGGCCGCCGAGGATGACCGCGGCCCACGACGGCGGGGTCTCGCCCAGCGGGCGACCCACCACGAGGTGGCTGGTGACCGCCGCGCCGGCGATGCCGGCCACCATGATCAGGTGGGTGGCCGCGGCGGACTGGGTGAGCAGCGCCGGGTCGGTCGACCGGGCGATGGCGTCGGTCAGCAGCTCACCGGCGCGGTAGATGTAGATCCGCCACATCAGGACCACCGTGCTGAACACCACGAGCAGGGCCCAGGCTCTCGCCAGCGTGTACTCGCTTGCGCTGAAGGTCGTCCCGGTCACGAAGATCGACACCCCGAGCGCGATGATGACGAACTGCCGGTAGCGCTCGGCCACCCGCGCGTCGACCAGCCGCCAGTCCCGCGGTCGTGAGCGGCCGATCCGGGGCAGCGGCCAGCCGCACACCGCCCCGACGTACTCGACGACGACAGCGAGCGCCCAGATCGGCAGCTGGCCCGAGCCGCCGACGAGCGCTCCGGCGATCCAAGCGACGCCGGTGACGGACTTCCACGCCTGGATCCGGATGGTCGACCGCGGCAGGGCCCGACCCTTCGAGACGACAACGGCGTAGTAGGCGGTGGTGCTCAGCGGGATGACCACGAAGGTGATCGCGAAGAGCAGCGCGCGTTCGCCGTACGCGTCGGCAGCGACCGCCGCCAACAGCAGGCTGGCTGCCGCCACCGTGATGAGATGCCCCTGCCCGGACGGACTGGTCAGGTTGATGGTGTCCGCCGTCCACGCGACCAGCGCCCAGATCATCGTGAACGCGAGCAGCAGCACCAGCACCTCGGCGAAGCCGGTCCAGCTCAGGTCGTCGGCCAGCATGGTTGCCAGGGTGACCAGAGCGAAGACGTAGACGAGGTCGAAGAAGAGTTCCAGGAACGCCGGACGCTCCAGGCCCGAATCGGGGGGCGTCGCTGCCGTGGCGCCGCCGTCCGTTGCCATCGACATCGCGCTCCACCCGGCCTCCACCGCAAGCCCTCAGTGGGACAATACGGGCAGCGGCTCGCCCGCGGCCCCGTCATCCGGTTCTTACCGGCCGCCGGCTGCACACCGTCGCGTCAGGCGTGCCGTCGGCGCGGCGCGGCGGTCAGCCGTGCCGTCGTCCCGCCGCTGCGGTCAGCCGCGCCGTCGGCGCTGCGTAGCGGTCAGCCTCGGGAGGTGAGGCGGCGGCGGACCTTCTCGCGGATCGGCTCGGGCAGGTCGTCCGCGTCCAGCAGGCGGGGCAGCAGCTCCGGCTCCAGGCTCGTCGCCCGGAACACCTCGCCGATGGTCACGCCGTGCGCGGGCCGGTCCACCACCTCGACCGGGTCACCGGCACCCACCTCGCCCTCGCTCAGCACCCGCAGGTACGCCCCCGGGCTGGCCCGCACCGTGAAGCGCCGGATCAGGTCGGGCACGCCCCAGAAACCCGCGAACGTCGTGCAGGGGGTACGGGGCATGGTCACCTGGAGCACCGCCGTGCCCACCGCCCACTGCTCGCCGATGACCGCGCCTGTCACGTCGATGGCGTAGGTGGTCAGGTTCTCCCCGAAGCCGCCCGAGCGGATGGACCGGCCGATCTCGGCCGACCACCACGCGGCGTCCTCCTCGGCGTACGCGTAGACGGCCTTGTCCGGCCCGCCGTGCACGGCCCGCTCGCCGATGAAGTCACCGGCCAGGCCATCGGTGAGCACCGCCACCGGCCCGTCGACCGCACGCTTGTCGATGCCGCTGCGACCGCTCGCGTCGCCCGCCCACGCCGCCTCGGTCACGACGCCGATGTTCACCGCTGCCACCCTGCCCGTCATGCCGGACAGCCTAGTTGCGGGGCGGCATCCCGCCCGTCCGCAACCTCCGGCTTGGCTCGACCCCTCGAGCCGCGGGCCCGTCCCTCGGCCGACCTGTCAGCCCTTGACGGCGCCGGCCACCAGGCCGGAGACCATCCGCCGCTGCACCAGCAGGAAGAAGATGATGACCGGCAGGGTGAACAGGGTGGAGGCGGCCATGACCGGCCCCCAGTTGGTGTCGTCGCGGCCGAAGAAGAACGTCATCGCCACCGGCAGCGTGTAGCGACTCTGGTCGTTGATGAACGTCAACGCGAAGATCAGCTCGTTCCACGCGGTGATGAAGGAGAAGATGCTGGTGGCGACCAGGCCGGGCGCGACGAGCGGGAACAGCACCCGACGGAACGTCTGGGCCCGGCTCGCGCCGTCGATTGCCGCCGCCTCCTCCAGCTCCTTGGGCACGGCGGCGACGAAGCCGCGCAGCATCCAGACCGCGAACGGCAGCGAGAAGCCGAGGTACGTGAGGATCAGGCTGGGCAGGGTGTTGTAGAGCCCGAGCCGCTGGATCATCAGGAACAGCGGGATGACCAACGCCTCCAGCGGGATCATCTGCACCACGAGCAGCATGATCAGGAAGCTGGTCCGCAGCTTGAAGCGGAACCGGGCCACCGCCGTCGCGGCGAGCAGGGCGACCAGGCCGCTGAGCACCACCGTCGCGACGGCGACGATCGCGCTGTTGACGAAGAAGTCCAGGAAGCTGACGCCGGGGATCAGGTTGCCGGTCAGGATCTCCCGGTAGTGCGCCAGCGTCGGGTGGGCCGGCACCGGCTGCGGGGTGGACGAGAAGATCTCGCTGCTCGGCTTCAACGAGGTCGAGATCATCCAGTAGACCGGGAACGCCGCGAAGAGCGCGACCAGCAGCCCGGCGGCGTTGAGTGCCACCTTCTTCACGACTCGTCCTCCTGCTTGAGCACCATCCGTACGTAGAAGCCGGTCACCACGAGCAGGATCAGCGTGAGGATCACCGCGATGGCGGCGCCGAGGCCGTACTTCGGCGGCGGGGAGAAGGCTTCGGCGTACGAGTAGATGGAGAGCATGAACGTCGGCCGGTCCTGGGTGCCGCCGGCCAGGACGAACTGCTGGGTGAAGACCTTGAAGTCCCAGATGGTGGAGAGCACGATCAGGATCCCGAAGACCGGGCGCAGCAGCGGGAACGTGATCTTCCAGAAGACCCGCCACGGGCTGGCGCCGTCCACCCGGGCCGCCTCGTGCAACTCGCTCGGCACGCTCTTCAGGCCGGCGAGCACGCTCACCGCGATGAACGGGAACGAGTGCCACACGACCACCAGGGTCAGGATGGCGAAGAAGAGCAGCGGCGAGTTGAACCAGCCGTAGCCGGTCCAGTCGCTGCGGCCGAACAGACCGTTGGACAGGCCGTCGGGCAGCGCGTTGAACAGCCAGGTGACCAGCCCGCTCGTGTCGTCGAAAATCCACTTCCAGACGATCGTGCCGGTCAGCGCCGGGGTGGCCCAGGCGAGCATCACGCAACTGGCGACGAAGGTGGCCATCTTGCGGCCGAGCCGGTTGAGCAGCAGCCCGACCAGGGTGCCGAGCACCATCGTGAGCAGCACGTTCGCCGCGGCGAACAGCACCGTGTTGCGCAGCACCGTCAGGAAGAACGGGTCGGAGAGGATGTCGGTGTAGTTGCCGAGCCCCACCCACGGCCACTCCCGGTCGCCGCGCAACTGCCGGACGCTGTTCAGCCGGTAGAAGGACATCGCCACCACCTGGCCGAGCGGCCAGAGCAGCAGCACCCCGATGATCACCAGGGCCGGCAGGAGCAGCAGGTAGGGCAGGCGGTCCACCCGGCGACGCCGCCGCGCGGGGTTCTCCCGCGCGGCGGCCGTCTCCGGCACCTCGGTCAGCGTGGTCACTTGGAGTTGAGGATGCTTTCCATCTCACCGGCCGCGTCGGCGGTAGCCTTCTCGACCGTCTTCTGACCCTTCATGACCGAGCTGTTCATCGCCTGGGTCACCGTCTTCGTGCGGCTGACCTCCACCCACTTCGGGGTGAGCGGCGTGAGCTTGGTGTTCTGCAGGGTGGTGGCGAACGCCGCCATCACCTTGTCGTTGGCGTACGTGTCACCGGCGACCAGATCCTTGTAGACCGGGAAGAAGCCGAGGCTGCTCGCGAAGCTCTGCGCGTTCTTCTTGTTCAGCAGCACGGTCAGGTAGTCCCAGGCCAGGTCCTGACGCTCGCTGTCCTTCCAGATCGCCACGTCCGAACCACCGGCGAAACCGGGCGCGGCCTTGCCGTCCGGGCCGGGGATCGGGAACGTACCCCAGACCTTCTCGATCTCGGGGTTGTCCTTCTTGATTGCGGCCTGCTGCCAGCTACCGGCGAACGCCATGGCGGCCTTGCCGGTGGCGAACTGGGTGCGCGCGTCGATCTCGTTCCAGCCGGCGGCGGCCGGCGGGGCCACCTTGTGGACGGTCACGAGGTCGGTCCAGTACTTGACGGCCCGCTGCGCCTCCGGCGTCGTGTAGCCGGACTTCCAGGCGCCGCCCTGGTTGGTCGCGATCTCCGCGCCAGCGCCCCAGAGGAAGGAGTAGAAGGGCAGCTCGGAGTTGCCCGGCAGCGCGATGCCGTAGGTGCCCGGCTTCTTCGCCTGCACGGCCTTGGCCACGGTGACCAGATCGTCCCAGGTCTTCGGCGGCTGCACGCCCGCCTCGGCGAACCAGTCGGTGCGGTAGTAGATCGCCCGCACACCCGCGTACCAGGGGACGCCGTACTGCTTGCCGTCGAGCTGCGCGTTGCGCACGAGGTCGGGCAGCAGGTCCTTGCCGTCCGCCCAGCCGCCCATCCGACCGCTGACGTCGGCGAGCGCCTCCTGCGCGGCCCAGCCCTGCGTCTCGGTGTTGCCCAGCTCGGTGATGTCCGGTCCCTCACCACCGGCGAGCGCGGCCTGGAACTTCTTGGGCGCCTCAAGCCAGGGGATGTACTGCACGACCACGTCGGTGTCGGGGTGCTTCTGGCGGAACTCCGCCTCGACGCCGTCGAGGAACTTGTTCTGCGCGTCGCCGCCCTCGCCCATCATCCAGACCGTGAGCTTGCTGTCGTCGCCCGCCTTCTCGTCGGACCCTCCGCAGCCGGTCAGCACCATCGCGGCCGAGGCCACCAAGGCGGTGACCGGGGCCAGCCGCTTCCACCTGTTCACGCCACTTCTCCCCTCACGCCGCCTGGAACTTACCTTCTCCGCCGCACCTTAGTACGAAGAAATCCTTTACGACAGTGGCGGACAGGCCGAAGCGTGGCGACCGTACCGCAGGGAACCGACCGGAACGGCCGTGGTACCGGGCCGAATCCGGGCACTCCACCACGAAAGAGCGCCCGACCGGTGGTCGGGCGCCCTTTTCCGTGGTGCGGTGATGCCAGGTTGTTACCGGGTGACGCTGCGGCGGCGACCCACGCCGGCCACCAGCGCGACCGCGATCGCGGCCACCACGACCTGCACCAGCAGCTCCGTCCAGTCGATACCGGCGGTCTCGGTCGCGATACCCATCGCCCGCGCCAGCACCGTCCCCAGCAGAGCCGCGCCGATACCAATCAGCAGGTGCAGCCACATCGGCATGTTCTGCCGACCCGGAACGACCAGGCGGCCGAGCGCCCCGACGATGAGACCAACAACGATGGCAGTGATGATGCCCCACACGGTGAGCTCCACGGTCGCCCTCCTTCTAAGAATGTCTGACACACAATGTGTGCTTCCTGTCGTGACGACTAAGTTCCCGACCCACCAAAAATCCAAACCGACTTCGCGGCCCAGACGATCACGACTTGGCCAACAACAGCACGTTCCACCGGCCGCCCCCGGGCCCGCCTCAACCGCCGTCCGGCGGCCGCGCTCCGGCACCGCGATCGGGCACCGCGATCGACTCGGCTTCGTGATCGACTCGACTTCGCTGAAAGCGGGGTGTCCGAGCGCCGGGGACACCGCGTTTTCAGTGAAACCGAGTCGATCACGAGCGTCGCCGGCCGACGCCGGGCCGAACGGCGAACGCCGAGGGGCGCCCGGCCTGTCGGCCGGGCGCCCCTCGGAAGTGGTTCGGTGTTACGGGTGTGCTGGTGTCATCGGGTGACGCGGCGGCGGCCACCCACGCCGGCCACCAGCGCGACCGCGATCGCGGCCACCACGACCTGCACCAGCAGCTCCGTCCAGTCGATACCGGCGGTCTCGGTCGCGATACCCATCGCCCGCGCCAGCACCGTCCCCAGCAGAGCCGCGCCGACACCGATCAGCAGGTGCAGCCACATCGGCATGTTCTGCCGACCCGGAACGACCAGGCGGCCGAGCGCCCCGACGATGAGACCAACAACGATGGCAGTGATGATGCCCCACACGGTGAGCTCCACGGTCGCCCTCCTTCTAAGAATGTCTGACACACAATGTGTGCTTCCTGTCGTGACGACTAAGTTCCCGACCCACCAAAAATCCAAACCGACTCAACCGCGAAGAAGTTGCCGCGGTCGATGCCGAACGGCTGCGTCGATTGGAGGGGGGAACGCGTCCACACAGGTCAGGCATCATGTTGCCCAGGGCGACGACCTCGCGCGGCGCCCCAAAAATTTCTCACCCCAACCCGGCCCCGGGCTCGCGTCCGGCCCCGGTGATCAAGAGGTTGGCGTCAGGATCCAGGTCCCGGCCGACCCAAACCTCTTGATCACCGCGGCAGGAGGGCGAGCCCAGGCGGGGTGGGGTTACTTCTTCGGGGCCTTGCTGTCGCCGGAGTCGGAGGACAGGGCGGCGATGAAGGCCTCCTGCGGCACCTCGACGCGGCCGACCATCTTCATCCGCTTCTTGCCTTCCTTCTGCTTCTCCAGCAGCTTGCGCTTACGGCTGATGTCACCGCCGTAGCACTTGGCGAGAACGTCCTTGCGGATCGCGCGGATGGTCTCCCGGGCGATGACCCGACTGCCGATGGCCGCCTGGATGGGCACCTCGAACTGCTGGCGCGGGATGAGGGTACGCAGCTTGGCGGCGATCGTGACACCGTAGTTGTACGCCTTGTCCTTGTGCACGATGGCGCTGAACGCGTCCACCGGCTCGCCGTGCAGCAGGATGTCCACCTTCACCAGGTCGGACGCCTGCTCGCCGGAGGGCTCGTAGTCGAGCGAGGCGTAGCCCTTGGTGCGGCTCTTCAACTGGTCGAAGAAGTCGTAGATGATCTCGGCGAGCGGCAGCGTGTAGCGCAGCTCCACCCGGTCGGCGGAGAGGTAGTCCATGCCGAGCAGGCTGCCGCGCCGGCCCTGGCAGAGCTCCATCACCGCGCCCACGTAGTCGTTCGGCGTCAGGACCGTGGCGCGCACCACCGGCTCGTACACCTCGGCGATCTTGCCGTTGGGGTACTCGCTGGGGTTGGTGACGACGATCTCGGCGCCGTCGTCGGTGATCGCCCGGTACACCACGTTGGGCGCGGTGGAGATCAGGTCGAGGTTGTACTCGCGCTCCAGCCGCTCCCGGATGATCTCCAGGTGGAGCAGGCCGAGGAAGCCGCAGCGGAAGCCGAACCCGAGCGCGCCGGAGGTCTCCGGCTCGTAGTCCAGGGCGGCGTCGTTGAGCTTGAGCTTGTCCAGGGCCTCACGCAGGTTCGGGTAGTCGGACCCGTCGATCGGATAGAGGCCGGAGTAGACCATCGGCTTCGGGTCCTTGTAGCCACCAAGCGCCTCGGCGGCCGGCCGGCTGTTGATGGTGACCGTGTCACCGACCCGGGACTGCCGGACGTCCTTCACACCGGTGATCAGGTAGCCGACCTCGCCGACGCCGAGCGCCTCGGCCTTCACCATCTCCGGTGAGATGACGCCGATCTCCAGCAGCTCGTGCACGGCGCCGGTGGACATCATCTTGATCCGGTCGCGGGCGCTGATCCGACCGTCGATGACCCGGACGTACGTGACGACGCCGCGGTAGACGTCGTACACCGAATCGAAGATCATCGCCCGGGCGGGCGCCTCGGCGTCGCCGACCGGCGGGATGAACTGCCGGACGATCTCGTCGAGCAGGTGCGGTACGCCCTCGCCGGTCTTGCCGGACACCCGGATGCAGTCGGCCGGGTCGCCGCCGATGAGGTGCGCCAACTCCTCGGCGTACTTCTCCGGCTGGGCGGCCGGCAGGTCGATCTTGTTGAGCACGGGGATGATGCGCAGGTCGTTCTCGAGGGCCAGGTAGAGGTTGGCCAGGGTCTGCGCCTCGATGCCCTGCGCGGCGTCGACAAGCAGCACGGCACCCTCGCAGGCGGCCAGCGACCGGGACACCTCGTAGGTGAAGTCGACGTGCCCCGGGGTGTCGATCATGTTGAGCACCGCGTGCTCACCGGTCCGCTCGCCCTCGCGGATGGTCCACGGCATCCGGACGGCCTGGCTCTTGATGGTGATGCCGCGCTCGCGCTCGATGTCCATCCGGTCCAGGTACTGCGCGCGCATCTGCCGGGGGTCGACCACGCCGGTGAGCTGCAGCATCCGGTCGGCCAGGGTCGACTTCCCGTGGTCGATGTGGGCGATGATGCCGAAGTTCCGGATGCGACCGGGGTCGGTGGCACCAGGGGCGTTCGCGCCGGGATCGAGCTTCGGTGGCACAGCGGTCCGTTCTGGTCGGCTGACGTGAACAGGCCGGCGCGCCGCCGACCCCCTCCATGTTCCCACGCCGCCGGGGTACGCCCGCTGCGCGGGCGACGGATCGGCCCGAGGACCTCTCACTCCAGGGGCGGCTCGACGAACAGCGCGGCCAGCCGGGGCAGGCGACGGCGGGCCTCCTCCTCGTCGTCGAAGTCCCAGAAGTCGTTCAGATCGGGCGTCCGCACCGGCTCGCGGTCCTCCGGCAGCTCGGACGCGGTGGCCTTGCGGTACGCGTCCCACGGCACCGAGAGCATCTGCTCGGCGGAGAACTCCTCCCCGCTGAGCGAGGCGGCCCGCACCTGGGGCAGCTCGGCCAGCGAGTCGGGATCGCCGACCGCGCGGGCGAAGACCTCCCGCCCCTGGGTCATCAGCCAACCCCGGAAGTGCTCGAAGCCGTCCGCCGAGGCACCGCCGTTGATCAGGTACGCCGCGCCCCACAGGTCCGCCTTGTGCGAGGCCGCCAGCACCCTGCGCTGGTGGTGGGCGTACCCGACGATGTCCTCCGGGTCGCGCTCGGCGAGCAGGGCGACGGCCCGCGCGGCGACCGGTCCGGGCTCTCCCCCGCCCCAGGCGCGGGCCTTGTCGATCAACTGCCAGAAGTCCTCGGTCCTCATGGCTTGGCAGTCTGGCAGTGTCGCCGCGCACCGCGCACGTACCCCGGGGCAGCATGGTGTGGTGTCCTCCCCTCCGCTGCCCCCGGTGCCGTACCACGCGGGCGCGCTGCGCCCGTCGTGGTCGGCCCTGCCGGCGGCGCTGCGGGCCGCGGTCGCCGGCCGTCTCGGCGCGCCGGTGGTCGCCGCCCGGGTCGCGGCCGCCGGCTTCACCCGGGGCTTCGCCGCCGTGCTCGACACCGCCGACGGCGGCCGGGCCTTCGTCAAGGCGGCACCCGCCGTCGCGCAACCGCGCCTCGTGCAGGGGTACGCGCGGGAGGCCGCGATCCTCGACCGGCTGCCGGCCGGCCTGCCGGCGCCCCGCCTGCGGTGGATGCTCAACGACTCCGGGTGGTTCGCGCTCTGCACCGACGCGGTCGACGGCCACACCCCGCGTCTGCCCTGGGCGCCCGCCGAGCTGGACGCCACGCTCGCCGCGTACGCCGAGGTCGCCGCCGCCCTGGCCACCCCGCCGGCCGGGCTGACCGCGCTCGGCCTGCCACAGCTCGCCGAGCTGGCCCGCTCGGACATCCTCTGGTGGGAGGAGGTCGCCGCCGGCCGTGAGCCGCTCCCGGCGCTGCCCGCCGCAGCCCGGGCCCGACTGCCCGAGCTGGTGGCGCTGGAGTCCCGCCTCCCCGGGTACGCGGACGGCGCGACCGGCGTGATCCACGGCGACCTGCGGGTGGACAACGTGCTCATCGACGGCGACGGTCGGGCCTGGTTCTGCGACTGGACCTGGGCCTGCTCCGGGCCGGCCTGGTTCGACCTGGCCGGCCTGCTGCTCACCGCGTACGCGAGCGGGCTGGACACCGATCGGCTCTTCGCGGGGCACCCGGCGTCGGCGGGCGCTCCCCCGGACGCGCTGGACGCCACGCTGGCCGCGTTGGCCGGCTACTACCTCACCGGAGCGGACGCGACACCTGTGACGGCCTCTCCGCACCGGTCGGCGCACCAGCGGTGGAGCGGCGAACAGGCCCTCGACTGGCTCGCCCGCCGGCAGGGCTGGCGGTGACGAAGCCACGGCGACCGCGCAGCGCGGCGGCCCGGCCGCGCAGCGCGGCGGCCCGGTCGCGCGGCGGCCCGGTCGCACGGCGGCCCGTGATCGACTCGGGTTCCTGGAAACCGGGCTGTCAGCCCCGGGCGGATACCCCGGTTTGCAGGAAGCCGAGTCGCCGCCGGTGGGCCCCTGCGACCGGAGCGGACGCCGTATCCGGCCGAGCCGTTTTGGCTCGCCCCGGACGACCTGGTAACCTGGCTCTTCGCGCAGCGATGACGCATGTTCGTCATCCGGCGCACAGAAGCTGACCAACCCGAGCTATCAAGACGAGGCTGTCGCGTGGCGAACATCAAGTCCCAGATCAAGCGCAACCGGCAGAACGAGAAGGCCCGGCTGCGCAACAAGTCGGTCAAGTCGTCGCTGAAGACCGCCGTCCGGAAGTTCAACGAGGCTGCCGAGGCCGGTGACGTCGAGAAGGCCACCGCCCTCATGCTGGACGCCTCTCGCAAGCTGGACAAGGCCGTCAGCAAGGGCGTGATCCACTCCAACCAGGCCGCGAACCGCAAGTCCGCGATCGCGAAGCGCGTGGTGGCTCTCTCCGCCTGACGACTCACCGTCAGACTGATTCGGAAAGCCCCGGACCCCGGTCCGGGGCTTCCGTGTGTCCATGAACCGGTCGACGTGCCGGCGTGGCGTCGGCTGATCGGTCAGTCCGAAGCGTCGGTGCGGCGGGTGGAGAGCATCGGGTCGGCGGTGACCACCACTCCGGTCACGGCGTTCGCGACCCGGGCCCGGCCGACCACCGGCTCCATCTGCTGGCGGAAACGGTCCCGCTCCTGCTCGGGCACGAGCGCGGCGGAACGGACCACCACGGCGGCCACCATGTCGTTGAGCTTGACCATCGCCGCCACCACGACGGGCAGCACCAGCACCGCCCACCAGGTCACCAGCTCCGCGAGGGCGAGCAGCACCGCCAGGGCGATGGTGCCCTCGAAGAAGAGGAAGCAGAGCACCCCGCCGGGGTTGACGAACCGCAGGCCGAGGAGCCGGGCGTAGAGCGGCCGGTACCGCTCCTCGTCGACGGGCATGGTGGCCCACGCCGTACGGCTGTGCGCCATCACCGGCCGCTGCCTTGCCGGGCGGCCACCACGGAGAAGACCGCGCGCTCCAGGGCGTACGCCCGGTCGTCCGAGCCGCCCTTGACGGCCGCGTTGCACTCGGCGGCGACCTGCATGGCGCGGACCAGTCCCTCCGGCGTCCAGCCGCGCCCCTGCCGCTGCGCCCGCTCGATCTTCCAGGCCGGCATCCCGAGACTGCTGGCGAGCTGGTACGGGTTGCCCCGCCCGGCCGATGCCACCCGAGCCACCGTGCGTACCCCGTCGGCCAGGGCATCGGCGATGGGCACCGGGTCGACACCGACGTGCAGTGCCCACCGCAGCGCCTCCAGGGCGGCCGGCACGTCGCCGACCATTGTGGCGTCCGCCACCGTGAAGCCGGTCACCTCGACCCGACCCCGGTAGTAACGGGCCACCGTCTCGGCGCTGATCCGCCCGTCGGTGTCGGCGATGAGCTGGGAGCAGGCGGCGGCCAGCTCGCGCAGATCGTTGCCGACCGCCGCGATCAGCGCCTCGGCGGCGTCGTCGGTGCACTTTCCACCGGCCCGGCGGATCTCGTCGCGGACGAAGGCCACCCGGTCGCGGTGCCCCTTGAGCTTGGCCGCCGGGATCACCGTCGCGCCCGCCGCCCGCAGCCCGTCGGCGAACGCCTTGCCCTTGGCGCCGCCCAGGTGCAGCACCAGCAGTTGGACGTCCGGGTCGGGATTCTTCGCGTACGCCAGCAGCGCGGCGACCAGGTCCTTCCGGGCGTCCTGGCCGGAGCGCAGGATGAGCAGCCGTCGCCCGCCGAACAGCGATGGGCTGAGCATCTCGGCGATCTCACCGACGGTGAGCGCGCCTGCCTGGTACTCGCGAACGTCCGCCTCGGCCTCGACGCTGCGGACCCGCTCGACAGCTTCGGTCACGGCGCGCGTGGCGAGCAGCTCCTCGTCGCCGAGGACGAGCAGAATGGGGGCGAGGCTGGCGGGGGTCACGCCGCCCATATTCGCACGGCCCGTGGCGGGTACGGGCCTGCTCATTCACCGCCCGGTCGGTGCAGCCCGCACTAAGCGCAAATCCAGACATTTACCTCGGTTCGCCATCTAATCCGCAAGACGGCCACGATTTCCGTGGTTGAGCTGCAATTTCCACGGCAGGGCGGGCCAAATGGCGGTGGCCCCCTCTCGCGGTGCTCGTCCGGGTGGCACCTCTGATGGTCGCCTTTTACGGTGGGCGTCCGGGTCGTACCCCTCGGCGGGCCACCGCGAGGCCGTCGCCGGTCCGGATCGCCGCCAGGTCACCGTCGGTGTCGGTCCGCAGGACCCGAGCGCCGCCCCTGCTCAGCCGGGCCAGGAGCGCCGGGTTCGGGTGCCCGTAGGTGTTGCCCGCGCCGACCGGCACCAACGCGACGGCCGGCCGTACGGCGGCGAGGAAGCCGTCGTCCTGATACGCCGAGCCGTGGTGGGCGACCTTCAGCACGTCCGCCCTCAGCTGTTCCGGCGCCGTTCGGGCCAGCACGGCGTGCTGCTCCTCGGTCTCGGCGTCGCCGGGCAGCAGGATCCGCACGCCGGCGACCGTGGCGCGCAGCAGCAACGAATTGTTGTTCGGGTCGGATCTGGTGCCCGCCAGCGGGTACGGCGGACCGAGCACGAGCAGGTCGACGCCGCCGACCCGATGCAGCGCCCCGGCGGTGGTGCCGAGCAGCGTCGCCCGCCCGCTCGCGGCCGCCGCGCGGACCGCGTCCCGGCCGCTCGCCGGATCCGTCGACGGCGGGGTCAGCACGGCGGTCACGCGTCGGCCCCGGAACACCCCGGCCACCCCGCCCACGTGGTCGACGTGGAAGTGGCTGACCACCAGCAGTGGGACCTCCCGGATGCCCAGCCGCCGCAGGCACCCGTCCACCGCGCCCGGATCCGGGCCGGCGTCGACCACCACCGCCCGGCCGGGGGCG
Organism: Micromonospora lupini str. Lupac 08; assembly: GCF_000297395.2. GTDB lineage: Bacteria > Actinomycetota > Actinomycetes > Mycobacteriales > Micromonosporaceae > Micromonospora > Micromonospora lupini. The sequence goes on from NZ_HF570108.1 coordinate 5,840,434, forward strand.
ACGGGCAGCACCAGAGCGTCGCCCTGCCCCACCGCGCAGGCCACCACCACCCAGCCGGGCGGCGGCCAGCCGGTGGCCAGCAGCCGGACCGGGAGGGCGCCGAGCAGCGCGGCGACGGCGACGACCGCCACCAGCCGGCGCACCAGCGGTCGACGTACGGCGACCAGCAGCGCCACTGTCAGACCGGCCAGCAGCAGGGCGCCCCACGCGCCCCCCGGCCAGGGCAGGGTGCCGGCCGGGAGGCGGGCGCCGTGGCGGGCGAGGACGACCAGCCACCACGCCGGCCAGCTGGCCAGCCACGCGACGAACCCGGCGCCGGCCGGCCAGACCGGTGACAGCACGGCGGCCGTCACGCCCAGCACCGTCGCCGGGGCGATGGCCGGCACCGCCAGCAGATTGGCCGGCACGGCGACCAGGCTGACCGTGCCGGAGATGCCGGCGACGACGGGCCCGCAGGCCACCTGGGCGGCCGCCGGCACCGCCAACGCCTCGGCCAGCCCGGCCGGGACGCCCCGGCGGCGCAGCCCGTCCCGCCAGTGCGGCGCGAGCAGCAGCAGCCCCCCGGTGGCCAGCACGGACAGTGCGAACCCGGCGTCGCCGGCCAACTCGGGGTCGAGCAGCACCAGCACCGTGACGGCGGCGGCAAGTGCGGGCAGCGCGGCCCGGGGTCGACCGGCGGCCAGCGCGACGAGCCCGATCGCTCCCATCGTGGCGGCGCGGACGACGCTCGGCGACGGGCGGACCAGGATGACGAACCCCACAAGCGCCACCCCGCAGAGGAGGCCGGCGAGCCACGGGCCGGCGCGCGCCCAGCGGGCCACCAACAGCACCGCACCCACCACGATCGCGACGTTGCTGCCCGAAACGGCGTTGAGGTGGGTCATACCTGTCGCCCGGAAGTCCTCCTCGACGGCGGCGGGCAGGCGGCTGGTGTCCCCCACCACCAGGCCCGGCAGCAGGCCACCCGGATCGTCGGGGAGCGGCGCACAGGCCCGTTGCAGGCCGGCACGCAGCGTGCCGGCGGCGCGCTGCGCCCAGGACGGCGCACCGTGTCGCTCGGGGGGACCGGTGACGCCGAGCACCGCAGCGGTGAGATCGCCGCCGCGCGGAACGCCGAGACGACCCTCGGCGGTCACGCGCTGCCCGGGCAGCAGACCCCGCCAGCCCGGGTCGGTGGCCAGGACCAGCAGCCGCGCCGACGCGCGGATCCGCTGGCCGTTCGGACCGGTCAGCCGGATCAGCTCACTCGACACCAGCAGCATGCCGGGACGGCCGGCGGATCGGATCGGGCGCGGATCGTCCCGCACGACCAGCTCGGCGGTGACCGGGGCGCGCTGCTCGGCCAGCACGCGGATCGGCGGCGCGTCCCGGACAGCCAGGCGGCCGGCGGTCGCCGCCGCGCCACAGAGCACGCCGAGGCCGACCGCGACGGCGATCCAGCCGTGCCGACGGACGGACGCCCGAGCGTGACCGAGTCGGCCGAGCAGGTGCAGGGCGCCCAGCGCCGACAGCACGGCCGCCGTCCCACCGGCCAGCAGGAGCGGACGGACGCCGACGTGCAGGCCGGTGAGCGCGGTGAGCCAGGCGGCCACGGCCAGACCGGCGAGCCGAAGATCCGGCGGCGGGGTCCGGGGTGGGGCCACGGCCGGACGGCTCGACGGCGTCGGGCGACCGCCGCTCACACCGTCACCAGATCCTTGAGCTGCTCGTAGCGCGCGTCACCGATCCCGTCGACCTGGCGCAGGTCACCGACGCCCTTGAACCCGCCGTGCTGATCCCGGTAGGCGAGGATCCGCTGGGCGAGCACCGGCCCGACCCCGGGCAGCGCGTCGAGCTGGGCCAGCGTCGCGGTGTTGAGGTTCAACGCACCGCCGGCGGCCGGCGCCCCGCCGGCCGCCGGACCGGCCCCGCCCGCGGGAGCCGGTGGTGGCGTCACCCCGACCACGATCAACTCGCCGTCGGTGACCTTGCGGGCCGGGTTGAGCAGCGCCACGTCGACCCCGGGCAGCGGACCGCCGGCCGCCTGCAGGGCGTCGGCGAGCCGCGCCCCGGCCGGCAGGCGCACCAACCCGGGCCTGCGGACCTTGCCCGCGACCGCCACCACCAGCTCGCCGGCCGTCGACGCGCCCCCCTGCTCCGCCGAAACGGCCGGGGCCGCCTCGCCTGTCGACGGGGCGACCGGTTCCGCGTGCGGCCGGGACCGCCAGGCCCAACCCACGGCGAGCAGCACCACCACGAGTGCGACGACCGCCAGCGCCCGCACACCGCGCCGCCCCGGATCGAACGCCCCGGGGCCGGGCAGCCGTGCCGCACCGCCGTCGGGATCGGGGGGCACGTCCGCCGCCGGATAGGTCGACGGCGCACCGGCCCGGGGTGCCGGCGCACCGAACGGGAGCGCCCCCGCCGGTGGCACGCCGCCGCCCGCCGAGGCCGTCAACCGGCGCAGACGCTGGCGTACCTCTGTCTCCTCGTCCTGCGACACACCGCGACGCTAGGACGACGGGCGGAACGCCGGGGCGCCGCGGCCTCGACCTGTGGACAACCGGAGCCACTGTGGACAACGCCCTGATCATGTCCCGATCTGCTACCGGGCCGCCGGGGCAACGGCCCGGCGCGGCGCACCGGGGTCGGGCACGAGAGGTAGCGCGCGCACATGGACAGCCATTAATGTGAGAGGTGTGACGTGTGACGTCACGGTGAACCAGCGCCCAGCGGATCGATCCCGTACCGCGCCCATCCACCGGAAACGGGGCACGCGGCACGTCCCGCACCGCCGACCCGAGCCGTCCCCGCTGGGGCGCGCCCGCACGACGGACACCCCCTCCGTCGACGTCCGTGGGCTCCCCGACCGCCTGGCCGCCACCCATCCCCACCACCCCACCACCCCATCAGCAGTGAAGAGGAATCCATGGACGTGAAGAGAAGGCTGAGCCGTTTGCTGGCCGCCGCGGGGACCCTGCTGGTCCTCGCCGCCGGGGCCGGCGCCTACGTGGTTTCGGAGACGCCCGGCGTCGCCCGGGCCGCCGGCACCGGCCCGTGTGACATCTACGCCGCCGGCGGCACGCCGTGCGTGGCCGCGCACAGCACCACCCGAGCGCTGTACGGCGCGTACAACGGCCCGCTCTACCAGGTCCGCCGCTCGTCGGACAACACCACCCGCGACGTCGGCGTGCTCGCCGCCGGCGGCGTCGCCAACGCCGCGACGCAGGACACGTTCTGCGCCAACACGAACTGCGTGATCACGGTCATCTACGACCAGTCCGGCCGCAACAACCGCCTCACCCAGGCGCCTCCGGGTGGCTTCAAGGGCCCCGCCGCCGGCGGGTACGACAACCTCGCCGACGCGAAGGCGGCACCGGTCACCATCGGCGGCCAGAAGGCGTACGGCGTCTACATCGCCCCCGGCACCGGCTACCGCAACAACAACACGAACGGCGTCGCGACCGGCGACCAGCCCGAGGGCATCTACGCCGTCGTCGACGGCACGCACTACAACCAGTGGTGCTGCTTCGACTACGGCAACGCGCAGACAAACGTCCAGGCCGACGAACGCGCCATCATGGAGACCGTCTACTTCGGCGCGAACAAGCAGTGGGGCTACGGCGCAGGCGCCGGCCCCTGGATCATGGCCGACCTGGAGTGGGGGCTGTTCTCCGGGGTGAACGCCGGCTACAACAACATCGCGCCCATCAACCACCGCTTCGTGACCGCCATGGTCAAGGGCGAGCCGAACCACTGGGCGATCCGGGGTGGGAACGCGCAGTCGGGCGGCCTGACCACCTACTTCGACGGTCGACGCCCCAACGGCTACAACCCGATGAAGAAGGAGGGGGCGATCCTGCTCGGTATCGGTGGCGACAACAGCATCACCGGCCGGGGCACCTTCTTCGAGGGTGTGTTGACGTCCGGCTACCCGTCGGCCGCCACCGACGACGCCGTCCAGGCCAACATCGCCGCTGCCGCCTACACCCCCGCCGGCGGCACCAACCCGCAGCAGAACGTCCAGGTCGTGGGCGCCCAGTCCGGCCGCTGCGTCGACGTCCCCAACGGCACGACCACCAACGGCACCCAGGTGCAACTGTGGGACTGCATCAGCAACAGCGCCGCGCAACGCTGGACCTACACCGCCGGAAAGCAGATCCAGGTGTACGGCAACAAGTGCCTCGACGCCAACGGCCAGGGCACCACCAACGGCACCCAGGTGATCATCTGGGACTGCCACGGCGGCACCAACCAGCAGTGGAACCTGAACTCCAACGGCTCCATCAGCGGCGTCCAGTCGGGACTCTGCCTCGACGCCAACGGCGCCGGCACCGCCAACGGCACGAAGCTCATCCTCTGGGCCTGCAACGGGCAGCAGAACCAGCAGTGGGCCCTGCGTAGCTGATCAGGCAGCCGGGCGTGCTGCCTCGGCGTCAGCACCACGACGCCGAGGCAGCACGACGCCGGAGCAGCACGCCCGCGCCAGATCGCCGGATCGCCGGATCGCCGGATCAGCGGGCCTCCGGGTCGAGGCCGAGCACCGCTCGTCCGCCGTCGACGGGAAGCGTCACCCCGTTGACGAAGCTCGCGGCCGGCGACAGCAGGTACGCGACCGCCTCCGCCACCTCCTCGGCACGCCCGATCCGGCCTACCGGGTGCAGCCGGGTCAGCTCGGCGTCGATCCACTCGGCCTGCGACGGCTCCTGCGCGGCGAGGAACTCGGCGTGCCGCTCGGTGGCGATCGAGCCGAGCGCGACGGCGTTGGCGCGGATGCCGTGCCGCCCGTACTCGACGGCCAGTGCCCGGGTCAGCCCCTCCACTGCGGCCTTCGCCGTGGCGTACGGCAGGGCGCCCGACACGGGCCGGCGGGCCTGGTGCGACGAGACGTTCACGATGGCCCCGCCCGAACCGTGCGCCAGGAACCGGCGGACCGCCACCGCCGCGCCCACCACGGCCGGGCGCAGGTTCAGCCCGATCAGGTCCAGGACGGTGTCGGCCGACGCCGAGTGCAGCGCCGCGTCCCGGAAGACGGCCGCGTTGTTCACCCAGCCGGTGAGGCGGGCGGCGCGCTCGGCCACCTCGGCGGCGTGCTCGGCCACCCGCTCGTCGCCGGCGTCGCCGACCACCGGCAGCAGGCGCTCGGCGGCCGGGTGCCCGGCCAGCCAGTCCACCGCCTCGGCGTCGCGCTCCACGACGACGACTGTGACGCCTGTCGTCACCAACCGTTGCACCACGGCCCGGCCGACGCCACGGCCGCCACCGGTCACCACGCACGCGGTGGCCACCGGCTCAGCCCTCCGACCGGCGGTGTACGACCACGCACGCCAGCCCCGGCCCGGCGTGCGCGGCGACCACCGCGCCGGCCTCGGAGACGTACGTGTCGTGCAGCCGCGCCCCGAGCCGCTCGGTGAGCGCGGCGAGCAGCGCCTCGGCGCGTTGCGGCGCGGCCAGGTGGTGCACGCCGAGGTCCACGTCGTCGTCGCCGGCCGCCTCGACGGCCAGGTCGACGAGACGGGCCACTCCCCGGCTGGCGGTGCGGACCTTCTCGCGCAGCACGATCGCCCCGTCCGGCATGTGCATGATCGGCTTGACCGACAGGGCGGTGCCGAGCAGCGCCTCGGCCGCGTTGATCCGGCCACCGCGGCGGAGGAACTCCAACGTGTCGACGTAGAACCAGACGGTGGTCCGGGCGACGGAGGCGAGCGCCGCGTCGCGTACACCGGCGAGGTCTGCCCCGGCCTCGGCGGCCGTGGCGGCCGCGATGGCCGGGAAGCCGAGTCCCATGCCGGCGGAGCGGCTGTCGACGACCTCGACGCGACCGTCGAAGTCGACGGCGGCCAGCCGGGCCGCCTCGACGGTGCCGGACAGCGCGGCGGAGAGGTGCACCGAGACGACGCCGTCGGCGCCGTCGTCGAAGAGTTGGCGGTACGTCCGGGCGAACTGCTCGGGCGCCGGACGGGAGGTGGTCGCGGTGACCCGGCGGGCGCTCAGCGCCCGGGTGGCGTCGGCGGGCTGGGTCTCCACCCCTTCCAGCCCTTCCGCGCCGTTGAGCACGACGGTCAGCGGGATCACCGTCAGCCGGTGCGCCTGCGACAGCTCGGGCGGAAGGTAGGCGGTGGAATCGATGACGACCGCGACGGGCATGCCCGGCACGCTAGCCGATCGAGGCCCCGAACGCCGAAGCGCGAGCCGTCAGATCGCGTCGACGGCGACCGGCGCGGTGATCAGGCCGACGTTGTGGGCCCGCAACTGCCAACCCCGGACGTCATGGGGACGGCCGACGGCCGGCGCGCTTGGTGCGCGCCGCAACTCGGTCCAGTGGCAGTTGGCCAGCGAGCCGACGCTGCGCAGGACGCCCGGGTCCCAGCCGAGCAGGTGACCGATGCCCTGCCGGGAGCCGCCACCGTGGGTGGCGATGACCACTGTGCCGTCGGGGGCCGCGTCGGCCGCTTCCCGCAGGGCTGCGGCGACCCGTTCGCCGAGGTCGTGCAGCGGTTCCAGATCGGCGCCCGGGTCGGGGTCGCCGGCTCGCCAGCGGGCGTACTCGGCGGGGAAACGCTCGGCGACCTCGGTGAGGTGCAGGCCCTGCCACTGGCCGAAGTGCCGCTCGCGCAGCCGGGCGTCGGTGCGGACCGGCAGCCCGGTCAGCGCGGCCAACGCCGCCGCGGTCTCCGCGGCGCGGCTCAGGTCGCTGGACACGATGGCGTCGGGACGCAGCGACGCGAGCAGCGGAGCGGCGGCGCGGGCCTGGTCGCGGCCCAGTTCGTTGAGGGGTACGTCGGTCTGCCCCTGGACGCGGTTGGCGGCGTTCCAGTCGGTGTTGCCGTGCCGCCAGACGATCAGCCGGGTCATTCGGCTGCGGCGGTCCCGCCGGCGTCGGCCTCGACCAGGTCGCGGTCGACGAACGGGATGGTGGGGCAGTCCTTCCAGAGGCGGTCGAGCCCGTAGAACTCGCGCTCCTCGGTGTGCTGGACGTGCACCACGATGTCGACGTAGTCGAGCAGCACCCAGCGGCCGCCACGCTCACCCTCGCGCCGGATCGGCTTGGCCTTCTCCGGAAGCTCCAGCAGGCGCTCCTCGATGGCGTCGACGATGGCGAGCACCTGACGCTCGTTGGGGGCGGCGGCGAGCAGGAACGCGTCGGTGATGGCGAGCTGGTCGCCGACGTCGATGATCGCGATGTCCTGCGCCTTCTTGTCGGCGGCGGCCTGGGCGGCAGCGATAGCCAGCTCGTGAGCGCGTTCGGAAACTGTCACCGTTCTCCTTCGATCAACCGTGCGATCCTCCAAGCGTCTCACACCCGGCGAGGTCACGACCCGTCAGTTCTGGCCGGTTAAGCGCACGAAACGGCGCATACCGGACGAGATCAGAGCTGATAGAGGCGTCGCTTGGCGATGTACTGCACCACACCGTCGGGCACCAGGTACCAGACCGGCTCACCCCGGGCCACCCGAGCGCGGCAGTCGGTCGACGAGATGGACATCGCGGGCACCTGGATCAGGCTGACCGTGTCCGCCGGGAGGTGCTCGTCGGTGAGCGGGAAGCCGGGCCGGGTCACCCCGATGAAGTGGGCCAGCTCGAAGATCTCGTCCAGATCCTTCCAGGACAGGATGCGTTGCAGCGCGTCCGCGCCGGTAATGAAGAACAGCTGCACCTTGGGGCCGTACTCGGCCTGGAGGTCGCGCAGCGTGTCGACGGTGTAGGTCGGCCCGCTGCGGTCGATGTCGACCCGACTGACCTGGAACCGGGGGTTGGAGGCGGTGGCGATGACCGTCATGAGGTACCGGTCCTCGGCGGGACTGACCGGCTCGTCAGCCTTCTGCCAGGGCTGCCCCGTCGGGACGAAGACCACCTCGTCCAGGCCGAACCGGTCGGCCACCTCGCTTGCCGCGACGAGGTGCCCGTGGTGGATCGGGTCGAAGGTGCCGCCCATGATCCCGATCCGCCGGATATCTTCCTCCACCCTGCGATCGTAGGCCGGGCGTCCGGGGCGACCATTCCGGCCCGCCTCGCTGATCGACTCGCTTCCTGCGGTGATCGACTCGGCTTCCTGGAAATCGGTGGGTCGCGCCGGCCCGGAAGCCGCGACTTCATGAAACGCGAGTCGATCACTCCCAGACGGCCCCGGCGTGCGTATACTCGTAAACGAGTAATCGCTCGCGAGCAACGGAGGCCTGTCGTGTCGAAGCGGCGCAAGGTCGGCAATCTGCTGGCGCTGGCCGTGCTGTCCGCCCTGGTCCAGCGGCCCATGCACCCGTACGAGATCGCCACCACCCTGCGCGCCTGGGGCAAGGACCAGGACATGGAGTTCAAGTGGGGATCCTTCTACACGGTGATCCGCAATCTGGACAAACACCGCATGATCGAGGCGGTGGAGAGCGTCCGTGACTCCCGGCGCCCGGAACGCACCGTCTACCGGATCACCGAGGTGGGCCGGGCGGAGCTTGTCGACTGGGCGCGCGAGCTGGTCGCCACCCCGATGCCGGAGCATCCCCGCTTCCGCGCCGGGCTGTCCGTGCTCGCCGCACTGCACCCCGACGAGGCCACCGACCTGCTGCGGCAGAGGCTGGCCCTGCTGGAGGACGCGCTCCGCCGCGACCGCGAGACGCTCGACACCCACCTGCGGGAGATCCCCCGGCTGTTCCTGGTGGAGTCGGAGTACGACCTGGCCATGCGAGCCGCGGAGGCGAACTGGCTGCGGGCCCTGCTCGCCGAGCTGACCTCGGGCAGCTACCCGGGGCTGGACACGTGGCGGGCCTTCCACGAGACCGGCGAGATGCCGGCCGAGCTGACCGAGCTGGCGGAGAGGACCAGCAGAGCCCCGGACACCACCGACTGAACAGACAGCTCCGGCGGGGTGCGCCAACACCCCGCCGGAGCCCTACCTCGAACCGACACCTGAGCAGGCACCCGGCCCGAAGCGGCAACCACGAGGATAACCGGGTTCCCTCCCAGGTCGGTTTCGTACGCACGCACCGACGACACCCAGGGAGAGAACAATGACCACGGTACGAACCGCGATAGTCATCGGCGGCGGCATCGCCGGCCCGGTGACCGCGCTCGCGCTACACCGCGCCGGCATCACCGCCACCGTTCACGAGGCGTACCCGGCCACCGCCAGTGGGGTGGGCGGCATCGGCGGCACCCTCGCGCTCGCGCCCAACGGCGTGGCGGCCCTGCGCACGGTAGGCGCCGACGAGGCGGTGACGGCGACCGCCACCCCGATCGACCGCAGCGTCATGGCCGTCGGCCGTCGGCGCATCGACCTGCCCACGCTGGCCGGGGTGCCGCCACTGCGGGTGGTGCACCGGGCCCAGCTGCACCGCGTGCTGCACGACCGGGCGGTCGCCGAGGGCGTCGCCTTCGCGTACGGCCGGCGGCTGGTGGCCGTCGAGCAGACCGACATCGGCGTGACCGCCCGCTTCGAAGACGGCAGCACGGCCACCGCCGACGTGCTGGTCGGCGCGGACGGCATCCGGTCCACGGTTCGTGGCCTCATCGACCCGGCCGCGCCCGGCCCCCGGTTCACCGGTCTGCTCAGTTTCGAGGCGGTGGCCCGGCACGAGGTCGACGCCGCGCCGGGCACGATGACGTTCGCGTTCGGGCGACGCGGCTACTACCTGTACTGGCCGGAGCCCGGCGGCGGCACCCGCTGGGGCGCCAACCTGCCGCAGCAGCGACCGATGAGCCTCGTCGAGGCCCGCGCGGTGCCTGCGGACCAGTGGCTGGAGACGCTGCGCGCCAGCTACGGCGACGACGACCCGGGCCGGGAGCTGATGGCCACAAGTGTCGCCGACGAACTCCAGGTCGTCGGCTCGTTGCAGATCATGCCGCCCGTGCCGCACTGGCACCGGGGCCGCATGGTGCTGGTCGGCGACGCCGCGCACGCGCCGTCGAACAGCTCCGGGCAGGGCGCCTCGCTCGCCATCGAGAGCGGCGTGCAGCTCGCCCGCTGCCTGCGGGACCTGCCCGACGTGGCGTCGGCGTTCGACGCGTACGTGCGGCTGCGCCGCAACCGGGTCGAGAAGGTGGCCGCCCGCGCGGCGCGGATCAACCACGCCAAGGCCCCGGGGCCGGTCGCCCGAACACTGATGCCGCTGCTGATGCCGCTGCTCGTGCGCACCGCGATGGACCCGGAGCGGACCATCGCCCACGAGCAGCGCTACGTCATCGACTTCGACGCCCCGGTGACGGCGGAGCCCGCGCTGCGCTGAACGCGGGCGCGGGGTGGCCGCCACGCCACCCCGCGCCCGCCTCGGCTCAGGCCGCCGCGGCGGCCACCGCCGTCCGGGCGACAAGCGCGCGCCGCAGGTCGTCGTCCGCGTCGATGACCATCCGGCGCAGGCCCGGCGTCAGGTCGTCGCGGGCCAGCAACGCCGCGGCCGCCTCCCGGGTCGGTTGCGCAACGGCGTAGTGGGGAAACGCCAGCTTCGCCACCCGGTCGGCAGTCCACGAGGTACGCCGACGCGCGGCAGCCGGCATCTCGGTGAAGTACCGCTCGACGTACGGGGCGGTCAGCTCGACCTGCTCGGGCTGCCAGAAACCCTCGGCCGTCGCCTCCAGCAGCCGGTTGGACAGCTCGGTGTCGCGCACGATGATCTCCCAGGCCGCCTGCTTCGCGGCCGGGTCGCCCACGGCGGCCCGACAGCGGGCGGCCCGTTCCGCGCCGGTGGAGCTGACGTCGGCGGCCGCCTCGGCGGCGATCTCCGCCTCCCCGGCCGCGCCCAGCACCACGAGTCGGCGCAGCACGGCCCACCGCAGCTCGGCGTCGACCTTCAACCCCGCCGGCACGTCGCGGCCGGCGAGCCAACCGACGAGCAGGTCCGTGTCGGTGGTCGCGGCGATCCAGCCGCGCGCGGCGGCGAGCTGCAACGACTCCCCCGCCTTGGCGCCGTCCAGCAGCTGCCGGCAGGCCAGGGCGACCCGGGCCAGCGCCGCCGACCGGGCCAGCGGGTCGAGGTAACGGTCCACCAGGGACCGGCTGAGGGCCAGCACGTCCTCCGCGATGATCACCTCGGTCTCCGCGGGCAGTGCCGCGACCATCAGGTCGACCAGGCCGCCGACCGGCCGCTCCCCGTCGGTCACCGCGTCCAGTGCCTCGCTCCAGAGCAGCGCCCGGGTGAGCGGGGCCGCCAGGCCGGGCAGGACCAGCGCGACGGCGTCCGCCGACGCCGGGTCGAGGCGCACCTTGGCGAAGGTGAGGTCGCCGTCGTTGAGCAGCAGCAGCTGGGCCGCCGGCTCGCCGGTCAACTCGCCGAGCACGGTCCGACCGCCGTCGACCGCCGGGTCGAGATCCACCTCGGCACGCCGCACGGTGCCGTCCGCCGCGTACCGGCCCACGCCGATCCAGTGCGGACGCAGCACCGGATGCGACTCGGGCGCGGTCTGCACCACGGCGACCTCGGTGTAGCGGCCGTCGGCGTCCACCGCGACCTCGGCGCGCAGCGTGTTGACCTGCGGCTGGCGCAGCCACAGCTCGGCCCAACCGGACAGGTCCCGGCCGCTGGCCGCGCTCAGGCTGGCCAGCAGGTCGGCGAGGGTGGCGTTGCCGAAACGGTGCGCGGCGAAGTGCGCGTTCAGGCCGGCGAGGAACGCCTCGTCGCCCAGCCACGCCACGAGCTGCCGCAGCACGGAGGCGCCCTTGGCGTACGAGATGCCGTCGAAGTTGCGCAGGCCCTCGTCGGCGTCGGCCACGTCCTGCGGGGCGACCGGGTGGGTGGAGGGCCGCTGGTCGGCCGCGTACCCCCAGGCCTTGCGGCGCATGGCGAACGTGGTCCACGACTGGTCGAAGCGTGTCGCCTCGGCGGTGACCCGGGTGCCCAGGTACTCCGCGAACGACTCGTTGAGCCACAGGTCGTCCCACCAGCGCATGGTGACCAGGTCACCGAACCACATGTGGGCCATCTCGTGGGCGATCGTGGTGGCCCGCAGCTCGCGCTGGGTGTCGGTGACCGCCGAGCGGAACACGTAGTCGTCGCGGAAGGTGACGATGCCCGGATTCTCCATCGCGCCGGCGTTGAACTCGGGGACGAACGCCTGGTCGTACTTGCCGAACGGGTAGCGCTCGGTGAAGAGCTCGTGGAAGCGGTCCAGGCACTGCCGGGTGATGGTGAAGATCTCCTCGGCGTCGGCGTCCAGGTGCTCGGCGAGCGACAGTCGACAGTAGAGGCCCAGCGGCACGCCGTCGTGCTCGGCCCGCCGCACGTGGTACGGACCGGCGATCAGCGAGAAGAAGTACGTGGACAGGGGCGCGCTCGGGGCGAACTCCCAGCGACCCGGGGACGGATTGGCGGCCACCTCGGCGTTGCTGGAGACCGTCCACTGCGGCGGCGCGGTGACCGTGAGGGTGAACGACGCCTTGAGGTCGGGTTGGTCGAACGCGGCGAAGATGCGCTGCACGTTGTCGAGGAAGGTCACCGCGTAGAGGTAGGTCTCGCCGTCGGCCGGGTCGACGAAGCGGTGCATCCCCTCCCCGGTGTTGGAGTACGCCATCTCCGCCTCGACGACCAGGGTGTTCGTCGCGGCGAGGTCGGCCAACGGCAGCCGGTTGTCGGTAAGCGTGCCGGGGTCGAGGTCGCGGTCGTTGAGGCGTACCGCGAGGAGGTTGACGGGCTTGACCTCGGCGAAGGTCGCGGTGCCCGCGGCCGCCCGGAACCGGATCTCGACGCGGGAACGGAACAGGTCCCCGTCGCCGGTCAGGTCGAGGTCCACCTGATAGGACTCGACAGTAATCGCCGCGCCACGCGCGGTCGCCTCTACACGGGTCAGGCTCGGCATCCGCTTATCCTGCCCGATGGGGATCGGCACGCGGTCCCCAGACGGCCCCCGCACTGGAGGAAAGAACCATGGCGCAGCACCCCAAGGGCGACTTCGACCTCTCCCGGGCGGTCTGGCAACGGGCTGAGGGAGACACCTCGGAGAGCGCCGTCGAGGTCGCGTTCGTCGACGATCTGATCGGGATGCGCAACTCCGCCGAGCCGGAGGGCCCCGTGCTCGTCTTCACCCAGGCCGAGTGGGACGCGTTCGTCGCCGGAGCGCAGGACGGCGAGTTCGACCTGGACTGATCGCCAGACGGTCGCGGGTGGCGAGGAACGATCGCCACCCGCGACGCCAGGTCAGGCATCACCGTCGCCCCAGCCGAGACCGCCGGGACCCGGCGCGTGGTGGAAGCCCGGATGCTCGGCGACATCGCCGCAACGCTCCCCGTCCGGGCCGACGGCACCACAGAACAACCGCTCGGCCCGGTGCCAGGCGTCGGCCGGCGACAGGGCCGCCGCGCCGAGGGCCACCTCCGGGCGCAGCAGGCTCAGCGCCTCCGCGTACGCCACTGCCTGCTCGCGGGCGTCGGCCGCGCCCGGCGCGGTGAAGCCCAGGTGCACGGTGAAGAACCGACGCGGCCGCAGCGGCCGACCGGGCGGGCCGATCAGTGGTCGGGCCCGATCCGCGCCCGTCGCCCCGAGCGCCCGCCGTTGCCGCCAGTGCGGCGACCTGTTGTCCTGCATTTCGCCCTCCCCGTGGTCGTGGCCATCGGCCCGCCGGGGGCCGCACCGGCCGACCGGTGATGCCGGCTCACGGCGGCCCCACCAGCAAGCCAACCAGGTTCCGCCGCCCGTGGGAGGGGCCAGCCGACGCGCTGCCGGCGCGGGGATTCAGCGGCGGCAACACGGGTAGATGCAGCGGGGACGACGACGCCGGCCACCACCCGCACCCGAGGAGGCCCGATGGCGACCATGCCGGCCGACCGCACGCCGGACAGCACCCTCGCGCTGCTGCGCGCCGGCTACCGGTTCATCGGTGAGCGGTGCGACAGGTACGGCAGCGACGTCTTCCAGACCCGGATCCTGCTCGCGCCGACCATCTGCCTACGGGGCCGGCCGGCGGCGATGCTCTTCTACGACAACGAGCGCTTCCAGCGGGACAGCGCCATGCCCCTGCGGGTGCAGCGGACGCTCACCGGCCGGGGTGGCGTGCAGGGGCTGGACGGAGCGGAGCACACCGACCGCAAGGCCATGTTCATGTCGATCATGACACCGGCGGCCGTCCAGCGCCTCGGACAGCTCTTCGACGACGAGTGGCGGGCGCGGATCCCCGCCTGGGAGGCGGCCGGGCCGGTGCCGCTCTACGACGAGGTGGGCCGCCTGCTGACCCGGGCGGTCTGCGCCTGGGCCGGCGTGCCGCTGGCCGCGTCGCAGGTCGACCGCCGCGCCGTCGACCTGCACGCCATGATCGAGGGCCCGGCGGTCGTCGGCCCACGGCACTGGCGGGGCCTGCTCGCCCGCCGTCGCGCCGAGCGCTGGATCGGCGACCTCGTCGAACGGGCCCGGACCGGGATCCACCCGGCGCCGGCCGGCAGCCCCCTGGCGATCGTGTCCGAACACCGCGACGCGCGCGGGGCGCTGCTCCCCCGCCGGACCGCCGCCGTCGAACTGCTCAACCTGCTGCGCCCGGTGGTCGCCGTGGACCGGTACATCGTCTTCGCCGCGCTCGCCCTGCGCGACCATCCCGGCTGGCGGGAGAGGGTCCACGGCGACGACGAGGCCACCGGGCAGTTCGTCCAGGAGGTCCGTCGCTACTACCCGTTCTTCCCGATGGCCGCCGCCCGGGTCCGGCGCTCGTTCGACTGGGAGGGCCACCACTTCCCGCGCGGACGGCGGGTGCTGCTCGACCTCTACGGCACCAACCACCACCCGGCGCTCTGGCCCGAACCGGAGCTGTTCCGTCCCGAGCGGTTCGCCGGCCGCCGTATCGATCCGTTCGAGCTGGTCCCGCAGGGCGGCGGCGACCACACCACCGGGCACCGCTGCGCCGGCGAGTGGATCACCATTGACCTGATGAAGCGGGCGGTCACCAACCTGACCGGCAGCATGCGCTACGAGGTTCCGCCGCAGGACCTGACCCTGGACCTGCGGCGGATGCCCGCGCTGCCGCCCAGCGGCCTGACCCTCACCGACATCCGCCCCGCCTGACCCCGTCCCGCCGGTGTCGGGAGGCGCCGGCGGGACAGGGTGGGGCGACGGGTCAGGGGTGCAGGACGCTGCGCAGACAGCCGTCCTGCTTCTTCTCGAACAGCTCGTAGCCCCGGGCACCCTGTTCCAGGGGGATCGGGTGGGTGGCCAGGTAACCGGGGTCGATCTCACCAGCGGCAAGCCGGTCGAGCAGCATGGGGATGTAGCGCTGCGCGTGCATCTGCCCCATCCGCAGCACCAGGGCCTTGTTCATTGCCGCGCCGAGCGGGAACTTGTCGATCAGACCGGCGTACACGCCGACGATGCTCACCGTGCCGCCCTTGCGGCAGGCCATGATCGCCTGCCGGACCGAGGTGGGCCGGTCGGTCTGCAACCGCGCGGACTGCTTCACCCGGTCGTACGCGTAGGTCGGCCCGACGTCGTGCGACTCCATCCCGACCGCCTCGATGCAGGCGTCCGGCCCGCGTCCACCGGTCAGCTCGCGCAGCGCCTCCAGGACGTCGGTCTCCGCGTAGTTGATCGTCTCGACGCCGACCCGCTCCGCCGCTGTGGCCAGCCGGTCCGGAAACCGGTCGATCATGATGACCCGCTCGGCGCCGAGGAGTTGCGCCGAGCGGGCCGCCATCTGGCCGACGCCACCGGCGCCCCAGACGGCGACCACCTCCCCGCCGGTGAGCCCGCAGAAGTCCGCCGCCATCCACCCGGTGGGCATCGCGTCGGAGGCGAACACCACCGAGTCGTCCGGCACCCCCTCGGGTACGCCGAACGCGCCTACGTCGCCGAACGGCACCCGGATGTACTCGGCGTGCGAGCCGGCATAACCACCGGCCGCGTGCGAGTAGCCCAGAATGCCGGCCGGCGAGTGCCCCCACAGCTTCTCCGTGAACACCGGCTGCGGGTTGGAGTTGTCGCAGAGCGAGTACTGCTCGGTCCGGCAGTACCAGCAGCCACCGCAGGCGACCACCGAACCGACCACCACCCGGTCGCCGACCCGGTGCTGCCGTACGCCCGGCCCGACCTCCACCACCTCGCCCATGAACTCGTGGCCGAGGATGTCCCCCTCCCGCATCGCCGGCAGGTACCCGTTGATCAGGTGCAGGTCCGAACCGCAGACGCTGCTGGCCCGCACCCGGACGATGAGGTCCCCCTCGGCGCGGATCTTCGGGTCCGGCACGTCCCGGACTGCCAGCTTTCCGACGCCTTCCCAACAGAGCGCCCTCACGCCCGTCCTCCCGTCATCAGCTTCTCCCGCATCCGGTCGGTCGCCCGCTCCTGGGCCGGACTCCGGCCGGACGGGTCACTCCGGGTGTCGATCACCTGGCCGCACTCGACGAGCGCCTTCACCCGGCGCAGCGTGTCCCGCAGCGCCAGGTCCGGCTCGTCGCCGCCGACCAGCCCGAACAGCCGACGCACGGGCCCCGAGCGGTAGCGCAGCTCGGCGCGGATCTCGGTGCCCCGGCCCTGCGGGGCGTCGGTCAACTCGATGCGCCCCTCCTGCGGCGTCGACGTGTCCTCGACCCGCCAGCGCAGCGCACCCGGCTCGTCGACGGTGATCTCCGCCCGCCACTCGGTGCCACCGCCGGAGGGATCGCGGGCCACACAGCGCCAGCGACGCTCGTCGAGCTGGTCCAGGGTCGCCCACTCGCCGAGGGCGCGGTCCAGCCGCTCGCGGTCGGTCCAGAAACCGATCACCGCGTCCCGGGGCCGGTCCACGGTCACCGCGCGGCGCACCACGTACCAGCCGTCCTGCCGGTCGGGCTGGTGTCGACGCCGACGGCGCGCGACCACCCGCCCGACGCCGACGGCGGTCGCCGTGCCGACACCGAGCAGCGCCCACCTCGTTCCGTTGTTGGTCATGTTCGTCTCCTTCACCCGTCGTCCGGGGATGGACTGCCGTATCGGCACCGCTACCCCCGGTCCGGCGGCCGAAACGACATCCCGGTTTGGACCGTGCCAGGGCGGGCACGTGCAGCGGGCGGCCCGCCCACCGCCGGCCGCGGACCGCCTGCCCAGGAGGCGCCGATGCCCTCGAAGGCCACCGGTGACGCCGCCCGGCGAGCCGGGCACGACCAGCCCGGCACGCCGCCGGCCACCCTGCCGCCGACCACCCCGCCGCCGACCGCCCTGCCGATGGCGTACGTACTGCCGCTGCGCTGGCACACCGACACCGGTCTGGACGAGCTGACCGGCTACCTGCGCCGGTTGAGCGGCCTCGTCGAGGTGCTCGTCGTCGACGGGTCACCCCCGGAACTCTTCGCCCGGCACGCGGCGGCATGGCAAGGGCTGGTCCGGCACCTGCCGCCCGATCCCGCCGGGCGGGGGCTCAACGGCAAGGTGGTCGGAGTGCACACCGGCCTCGACGCCGCACACCACGAACACGTGGTCATCGCCGACGACGACGTCCGGTACGACGAGGCCGGGCTACGCGCCGTGCACCGGCTGCTGGGCCGGGTCGACCTGGTCCGGCCGCAGAACTACTTCGACCCACTGCCCTGGCACGCCTGGTGGGACACCGGGCGGACGCTGCTCAACCGGGCGCTCGGAAACGACTACCCCGGCACCCTCGCGGTACGCCGCAGCACGTTCCTCGCCATGGGCGGGTACGCCTCGGACGTCCTCTTCGAGAACCTGGAGCTGATCCGCACCGTGCGCGCGTACGGCGGAGTGGAGGTCGCGCCGCCCTGGCTGTACGTACGCCGGCTGCCGCCGGACGCGACGCACTTCCGTGGCCAACGGGTCCGCCAGGCGTACGACGACCTGGCCCAGCCGGCCCGCCTGCTGACCGCGCTCGCGGTCCTGCCCGCGCTGGCCGCGGCGGTCGCGTCCCGCAGGCCCCGGCTGCTGCTCGGCACCGCGACCGCTGTCGTCGCCGTGGCCGAGGTGGGCCGCCGCCGCGCCGACGGCGGGGTCGTCTTCCCACCCAGCACCTCGCTGGCCGCCCCGCTCTGGCTGCTCGAACGTGGCTTCTGCAGCTGGCTGGCGGTCGCCCAGCGCCTCCTTCACGGCGGAGTCCGCTACGGCAACTCCCGGATCCGCCAGGCCGCTCGCCGACCGGGCCGACGCGCGCGCTGAGCGGCGTCGGCACCGCCGCCGCGTCGGGGTGGACGTGCGACAGCTCGCGGCCACCGGAGTGACCGCGAGCTGTCGGCGATGCGGGTGGGCTCAGGAACTGACCTGCTGGCGGGCCTGCTGGGCCTGGTCCTTGACGTCCTGGGCGGCCGAGCGGCCGTCGTCCTTGACCGCGTGCACGGCGTCCTGGGCGGTGGACTTCACCGACTCGGCGGCGTGCTGGGCCGGCTCGCGCAGCTCCTCCTTGAGCTCGCTGGCCACCTCGCCCAGCTTCTCCTTCACGGCGCCGCTGTGCTCGCTGACCTTGTCCTTGACCTGCGCGGCGGCCTGCTGCTCCCGCTGGGAGGCCGGGATCAGCGAGGAGGCCAGCCAGCCGACCCCGAAGGCGATCAGGCCGGCGGCCAGCGGGTTGCCCTGCGACTTCTGCCGGATCACCCGGGGCGCGCTGTGGGCGGCGTCGCTCACGGAGGAGGCCGCCGAGTGCGCGGCGTCGCTGACGCTGGAAGCCGCCGAGGAGGCGCGGTCACCCACCGAGTGGGCGGCGTGGCCGGTGCCGTGGCCGAGGTCAGACGCGGTTCCCATGACCTTGTCCCTCACATTCTGCAGCGCGGAACGGGCCCGCTGCTTGCGGTCGTCGACGATGCGGCTCGGGCTGACCTTGTAGGCCAGGGCGTCCACATCGGAGCTGAGGCTGTTGCGGGTGGCTTCGATCTCCCGGCGGATCTGGTCGGGATCGGTGCTCATCGGGTGACTCCCTCCGGGTGGGGCTTGAGCGCGTCGGGGATCCGCTGCACGCTGTCGTTGGTCTGCTTGAGCCCGCGTACGTGCTGGGCGTTCTTCTTGGCCATCGAGTAGAGGACCGCCGCGACCACGGCCCAGATGACGGCCACGATCAGCGCCGCCAGGCCGGAGTCCATGACGTTGTCCAGGAACTGCCACACGGCGATGGAGACGAACAACGCCACCATGTAGCCACCGAAGCCGGCGCCGCCGAAGAGACCCGCGGCCTTGCCGGCCTTCTTGCCCTCCTGGCGGATCTCGGCCTTGGCCAGCTCGACCTCCTGGCGCATCAGCGTCGACAGGTCGGTGGTGACCTGGCGCATCAGGTCACCGAGCGAGCTGCCCTTCACGTCCGCCGCGGTGTGCGGGGCGCCCGCGTCGGGGTGGTAACCGGAGTCCAGGCCGGACCCCTGCGTCGGCATGGTCATGCCGTCGCCTCCCTTCGGATGACTCGGCGCCTCACGGGCGGGGGCTGCCGCTGGACGGCACGCCCGGCAGCGGGTCGGTCTGGGTCACCGGCGGGAGCGGCTGACCGGTGCTGGCCGGCTCGGTGTAGCCACCCGCGCCGCCCGGCGTGGGGTCGCTGTAGCCACCCGGCGTCGGGTCGACGTAGCCGCCGGAGGTCGGCTCGGTGTACGTCCCGGGGGTCGGGTCGAGGTAGCCACCCGGCGGGGTGGCGTCGGCGGCCGTCCGGGGCGCCGGCGGCGGCGTGGGGATCACCGCGGTCTGCTCCGGGTCGTACGCCCCGGCGCCGCGGTAGCCGGCGGAGCCGTTGCCGGAGTGGTCACCGGAGTCGGAGATGCTGCGGGTCAGACGCCCGGCCAGCACGCCGAGCACCGCCGCGCCGACCAGGAAGGTGCCCGGGTTGCGCCGCGCGTAGTCGCGTACCTCGTTGATCAGGTCGCCGGGCTCGCGCTCCTCCAGCCAGCCGGCCACACCGTGCACCCGGTCGGCGGCCTGGCGGGCCAGCTCGCTCACCGGGCCGGCCTGGCCACCCTGCTCGGCCATGGTGCGCATCTCGTCGGCGATCGACCGCAGTCCACCGGCGGCCCGGCGCTGCTGCTCACCGGTCTGGCTGGCGAGCTGGCTGCGCGCCTCGCCGTAGAGGTTGCGGGCCTGCCGGGCGGCCTCGCGGCCGACCTCGGTGCCCTGCTCCTTGGCGGTCTGGGCGACCGCGCCACCGGCGTGCGCCGCCTCGGACCCGACGTGGCGGGCCTGCTCGCGGACGCCACCGCCGTTGGTGGACTCGTGCCCGTACGTGGAAGTCGTGGGTGACAGATCGTAAGTCATGATTTCCCTTCCGCTCAGAAAGTCGTCGCGGTTGTGCTGGGGGGATGCGGCCGTGACGCCGTGGCCGCTGACAACTCACCTACCCTCCGTTTCGCCTTCCATACCTCTTCGTGCATTTCTCTGCGGGACCGGCGGGATCCGCTTCAAAATGGAGGATCGTCGGGCTGCGTCACGTCGCCGCCGCGGACAGTGAGGTTCGTGGGACCGGCAGATCCACCGGAGGGGGCAGGGATGGCACGAGACGCGCGAGGTGGCCGACCCGCTGCGCCCCGGCCCCGGGTGCAGGTGGCCGCGCTGGTCGTGGCCGGCGTCTTCCTGCTGATCGGCATCCTCGGCTACATCCCCGGCATCACCACCGACTACGGCGAGCTGACCTTCGCCGGGCACCACTCGGACGCCAAGCTGCTCGGGCTGTTCCAGGTGTCGATCCTGCACAACGCGGTGCACCTGCTGTTCGGGCTGGTGGGCCTGGCGCTGGCCCGCAGCGTCGGCGGCGCCCGACTCTTCCTGGCCGCCGGTGGGGCGGTCTACCTGGCCCTCTGGCTGTACGGCCTGGCGATCGAGGCGGTCGACGAGGACGCCGGCGCGAACATCCTGCCGGTCAACGCCGCCGACAACTGGCTGCACCTCGCGCTCGGCTTCGGCATGCTCGCGCTCGGGCTGCTGCTGTCCAACCAGGCGGGCACCGGCGGGCGCCTGGACACCCCGATCGACAGGCCCTGAGCTGCGAATTCGCTGGTTTGACGGCGACGGTGGCGTGGGTAGGTGACCAGCCGAGGATCCGTGAAGGGGGTCGATGATGCCTCGCTGGATACGCGACAACGCGCTGGCCGCAGCCATGCTCGGCGCTTTCCTGGTCTTCCTGGTGTTGCAGAGTGTCTTCGGCTGGCAGACCCACAACGAGGAGTTGGCCGAGTTCGGCGCCGCCCCGCTGAGTTGGCCGGCGTACCTCACCAGCGGGCACTTCGCCGAGGCGGTCTTCGAGAACTGGGAGTCGGAGTTCCTCCAGATGGGCGGGTACGTGCTGCTCACCGCGTACCTGGTGCAGCGGGGTTCGGCCGAGTCGAAGCCGCTGGACCAGACCGACCGGCCGGAGGACGACGAGCGCCGCGCCACCGCCCAGTCACCGTGGCCGGTACGCGCCGGTGGCCTTCCGCTGGTGGTCTACCGCAACAGCCTCTCCCTCGCGCTGCTGCTGATCTTCGCCGGCTCGTTCGTCGGGCACCTGCTCGGCGGCACCGCCGCCTACAACCAGGAGCAGGCGTTGCAGAGCGGTGCGCCGCCGATCGGCGTGTGGGACTTCCTCGGCACCAGCGACTTCTGGTTCCAGTCGATGCAGAACTGGCAGAGCGAGTTCCTGGCGGTCGGCGCCCTGATCCTGCTGAGCATCGTGCTGCGTCAGCACGCCTCGCCGGAGTCGAAGCCGGTCACGGTGGCGCACGCCGAGACCGGCGCCTGACCACCACCACCACCGCGGCCGTCGGGCCGACCGCGGCCGTCAGGCCGCGACCGGGAGCCGCTTGGCGAAACAGACGCTGTACGGGTTGCCGACGTACTCGCCGTACACCGGGATCGGTTCGTAGCCGCACGAGGTGTACAGCCCGATGGCCGCCGGAAGGTACGTGCCGGTCTCCAGGCAGACCACCGAGTGCCCCTGCCGGAACGCGCACTCCTCCAGCGCGGCGACCAGTTG
Organism: Micromonospora lupini str. Lupac 08; assembly: GCF_000297395.2. Lineage (GTDB taxonomy): Bacteria > Actinomycetota > Actinomycetes > Mycobacteriales > Micromonosporaceae > Micromonospora > Micromonospora lupini. The sequence continues at coordinate 5,862,214 of NZ_HF570108.1, forward strand.
ACGGGCGATGCCCCGCCCCCGGTACGCCGGCCGGACGTACATCCGCTTGATCTCGCCGGTGGCGGCGTCGAGGGCCTGGAGCCCACCGCAGGCGACCGCCCGACCGTTCACCACCACCGCGAGGTAGCGGACGTCGTCGTGGGGGACGAAGACCTGCCCGTCCAACCCACCGTCGGCCTCGCGCAGCTCACGCTGCTGGGCGACGAGCAGGGCGGCGATCTCGGGATCGGTGGCGGGCCGCGACTCGATCAGCATCACCCAACGCTAGGCGGGATGGATTTCGCGAAGGTTTCCGGAAGTCGTCCCGATCACGGAGAGCAACGGACTACTCGGCGTCGTCCTCGTCGATGTCGTCGACGTCGTCGTCGGACGCGTCAGCGCCCACCTCGTCCGCCGAACGCACCCGCCGGGCCTTGCGCGCGGCGAGCCGCTCCGCCGCCGAGGCCCGGTTCGACTTCTCCTCCAGGCGGACGTCGGTGCCCCGGTTACCGGGCACGAACTCCACACCCGCGTACAACGTCGGCTGCCAGTCGAACTCGCGCTCACCGATCCGGACCAGGTCACCGGGCTGCGCGCCGGCCTTGGCCAGCTTGTCCTCCACGCCGAGCCGGGCCAGCCGGTCGGCGAGGAAGCCGACGGCCTCGTCGTTGTCGAAGTTGGTCTGCTTGACCCACCGCTCCGGCCGGACGCCGCGCACGGTGAACGAGCCGTCCGCCTCGGTCGTGATGGTGAAGCCGTCGTCGTCCACGGCCATCGGCCGGATCACGATCCGGGTCGGCTCGGCGGGCGGCGCGGCCTTACGCTCCGCGTCGACCAGCTCGGCCATCGCGTACGTCAGCTCCTTGAGCCCCTCGCGGGTGGCCGCGGAGACCTCGAACACCCGGTAGCCGCGCTCCTCCAGGTCGGGGCGCACGATCTCGGCGAGGTCCCGGCCGTCCGGCACGTCGACCTTGTTCACGGCCACCAGCCGCGGGCGGTCGGTCAGCCCGCCGTACTGGCTCAGCTCGGCCTCGATGGCGTCGATGTCGGCGACCGGGTCACGGCCGGGCTCCAGGGTCGCCGAGTCGATGACGTGCACCAGCACCGCGCAGCGCTCGATGTGCCGCAGGAACTCCAGGCCCAGGCCCTTGCCGGTCGCCGCGCCCGGGATCAGGCCCGGCACGTCGGCGACGGTGAAGGTGTGGTTGTCCATCCGGACCACACCGAGGTTGGGCACGAGGGTGGTGAACGGGTAGTCGGCGATCTTCGGCTTGGCCGCGGAGATCACCGAGATCAGCGACGACTTGCCGGCCGAGGGGAAACCCACCAGGCCCACGTCGGCGACGCTCTTCAGCTCCAGCACGATGTCCAGCTGGTCGCCGGGCTCGCCCAGCTCGGCGAAGCCCGGCGCCTTGCGCTTGGCGTTTGCCAGCGAGGCGTTGCCCCGCCCGCCGCGCCCGCCGCGGGCCACCTCGAAGGTGGTGCCGGCGCCGACCATGTCGGCCAGCACGGTGCCGTCGGTGGTCTGCACCACCGTGCCGTTGGGCACCTTCAGCACCAGGTTGTGGCCGTTGGCCCCGTCCCGGTTCGACCCGGCGCCGCCCTTGCCGTTGTCGGCCTTGACGTGCGGGTGGAAGTGGAAGTCGAGCAGCGTGGTCACCTGCGGGTCGACCACCAGCGACACGCTGCCGCCGTGCCCGCCGTTGCCGCCGTCCGGCCCGCCGAAGGGCTTGAACTTCTCGCGGTGGATCGAGACACAACCGTGCCCACCATCGCCGGCCTGCAGATGCAGAACGACCCGGTCAACGAACGTCGCCACGGCGTCAATCCTTCCAGCGAGGTCCAACCCCGCACTTCGAAAAAAGCCAAACGGGCCGGGACCCGTAGGTCCGCGGCCCGCTTGGCTCGAGAACTACTGCTGCGGAACGATGCTGACGGTCTTACGACCGCGCTTGGTGCCGAAGAGAACCGCACCGGCCGACAGCGCGAACAGCGTGTCGTCGCCGCCACGGCCGACCAGGTCACCGGGGTGGAACTTGGTGCCACGCTGCCGGATGATGATCTCACCGGCGCTGACGACCTGACCACCGAAGCGCTTCACGCCGAGTCGCTGGGCCGCGGAGTCACGACCGTTACGCGAGCTGGACGCACCCTTTTTGTGAGCCATTGGAGGACGACCTACTTCCCGCTGGAGATGCCGGTCACCTTGACCTGGGTCAACGGCTGGCGGTGACCCTGGCGCTTGTGGTAGCCGGTCTTGTTCTTGAACTTGTGGATCCGGATCTTCGGGCCCTTGGTGTGCGCGGCGATCTCGCCGGACACCGCGACCTCGGCAAGCTTCGCCGCGTCGGTCACCAGGTCGTCACCGTCGACGAGGAGCACCGCGGTGAGCTTCACCGCGTCACCGGGGGCACCGGTGAGCTTCTCGACCTCGATCACGTCGCCCTCGGCGACCTTGTACTGCTTGCCGCCGGTCTTGACGATCGCGTACATCGGAGGCGGACTCCCTGTCGTTGAGGCTGCTGGCGGTCGTCCCCGCGGCGGCTCGCCGGGTAGCAGTGCACGGCGGCGCGGGCACACGGGAACTCGGCACACCAAAGGTGGGCCGCAGGCAAGAGTACGCCATTGCCGGCCCGGACCCCAAACCGGCCCGCCCTGCTCAGCGGGCGCAGAGCTGGTCGAGGCGCTGCTGGAGCCGGTCCAGCTCGGTCTCGTCGATCGACTCGACGTCCCCGCCGAGGGCGGCGACCTCCGTGCCGAGGTCACTGAGCAGCGTCTTGAGCTGCGGATCGGTGGACCGCGCCGACTGCTCCCGCAGTGCGGCCCGCCAGCCGGCCAGCGCCGTCTGCGCCCTCGTACGGGCCGCATCGGCGGTGGCGGTGTCCCCCGCACCCACCGCCGCGACCATGCGGCCCAGCTCCGCCACGTACTCCCGGACGGCTGTGGCACCGGCCTGCTGCGCCTCGGCGCAGACCTGCGCGTTCCCGCCCGTGACACCGCCACCCACAGGCGTACCTGTCAACCCGCCGGGAGCACCTCCGGACCCGGCGGCCGGGCCGGAAACCTCGGCGGTCGCGCCGGCCGGGGCCGCACCGCCCGACCGGTCGGCGGAGCAGCCGGCTCCGACGGCGAGCACGGCGACCACCATGGTGACGGCGAGCAGGCGACGCATCTTCTTCTCCTGACCGGGGCCGACCACTCCCGGCCCGGGGTGACCGGAGCGGCGAGGTCCCTCCCCCGTCACATTGCCGGGAAAGGGACCTCGTCAAACACCGGGCCGGTCAGACCGTCAGGGGCGGGTCCGTCGGCGAGCGCCACCGCGGCGGGAGCGGCGACGCCCCGCGCCACCGGCCTCCTCGTCGGTGTCACCGTCGGCGACGGCGTCCGGGTCGTCCGCCGCCGCCAGCCGGGCCGACTCGCCCTGCTGGCTGTCGGACACCGCCGGGGCGGCCTCGGTCTCCGCCTCGTAGCGGGACAGGTCGTACCCCATGGTGTCCTGGTAGTCGGCGTCCGGTTCGGCGCTGGTGTCGGTGTCGACGACCTCGACCACCGCGCGCTCGGCCGGGGCGCTCTTGCGCGCCCGACGGCGGGAGGACGCGGTGCCGTTCTCGACGGCCGGAGCAGCCGGAGCAGCCGGAGCCGACGAGGCGACCGCCTTGACCTTCTCCGCGGCCCCACCGGTACGCGGCTTCTCCGGCACCGGCTCGGTGTGCATGATGACGCCCCGACCCTTGCAGCACTCGCAGGTCTCGCTGAACGCCTCCAGCAGGCCCGCGCCGATCCGCTTACGGGTCATCTGCACCAGACCGAGCGAGGTGATCTCGGTGACCTGGTGCTTGGTGCGGTCCCGACCCAGGCACTCGGTGAGCCGACGCAGCACCAGCTCCCGGTTCGACTCCAGCACCATGTCGATGAAGTCGATCACCACGATGCCGCCGATGTCCCGCAGCCGGAGCTGGCGGACGATCTCCTCCGCCGCCTCCAGGTTGTTGCGGGTGACCGTCTCCTCCAGGTTGCCGCCCGAGCCGGTGTACTTGCCGGTGTTGACGTCGACGACAGTCATGGCCTCGGTCTTGTCGATCACCAGCGAGCCGCCGGAGGGCAGGAACACCTTGCGGTCCAGGCCCTTGATGATCTGCTCGTCGATCCGGTACTCGGCGAACACGTCGCTCGTGCCGACGTACCGGCGCACCCGGTCGACCAGGTCCGGAGAGACGTGCGACAGGTACGACTCGACCATGCCGTACGACTGCTCGCCCTCGATGACCAGCTCGCGGAAGTCCTCGTTGAACAGGTCCCGGACCACCCGGATGACCAGGTCGGGCTCCTCGTAGAGCAGCACCGGCGCGCCGCCCTCGGCGGCCTTGGCCTGGATGTCCTCCCACTGCGCCTGGAGCCGCTTGACGTCGCGGGCCAGCTCGTCCTCGCTGGCGCCCTCGGCGGCCGTACGAACGATCACGCCGGCGCCGTCCGGGACCAGCTTCTTGAGCACGTCACGCAGTCGCTTGCGCTCGGTGTCCGGCAGCTTGCGGCTGATCCCGGAAGCGTTGCCGTTGGGCACGTAGACCAGGTGCCGGCCGGAGAGGGCGACGTGGCTGGTCAGCCGCGCGCCCTTGTGCCCGATCGGGTCCTTGGTGACCTGCACCAGCACCGAGTCGCCGGAGCGCAGCGCCTGCTCGATCGAGCGGGCGCGCCCCTCCAGCCCGGAGGTGTCCCAGTTGACCTCGCCGGCGTACAGCACCGCGTTGCGGCCTCGGCCGACGTCGACGAACGCCGCCTCCATGCTGGGCAGCACGTTCTGCACCTTGCCCAGGTAGACGTTGCCGGCCATGGTGCCCGAGGAGTTGCGGGTGACGTAGTGCTCGACCAGCACGCCGTCCTCCAGGACGGCGATCTGGGTGCGGTCACCGCGCTGCCGGACCGCCATCACCCGGTCGACCGCCTCCCGGCGGGCCAGGAACTCCGACTCGCTGAGGATCGGCGGCCGCGTACGCCGCTGCTCCCGGCCGTCCCGGCGGCGCTGGCGCTTGGCCTCCAGCCGGGTCGAGCCGGACACGCCCTGGACCTCGTCGACAGTACGACGCGGCTCGCGGATCTTGACCACGGTGGGCACGCCGTCGTCGGCGGCGCCCTCGGTGTCACCGGCGCCCCGACGGCGGCGACGACGGCGACGACGGGTCAGCCCGTCCCCACCCTCGGACTCCTCGTCCTCGTCACCCTCGGCCTCGGCCTCGGCGGTCTCCTCCTCGTCGGCCTGCGCCGCCTCGTCGGACTCCTCGTCGTCGGCGTCGTCGGCACCGCCCTTGCCCCGCCCCCGACCGCGGCGGCCACGCCTGCGGCGACGACGCGCGGCGGCGCTGTCCTCGTCGTCCTCGTCCGCCTCGGTGGCCTCGTCGGCCTCCTCGGTCGGCTCCTCCTCGGCCTCGACGGCCTCGACCGGCTCCACCGGCTCGGCGTCGCGGCGACCGCGCCGCCGCCGACGCGACGGCTCGGCCTCGACGGCCGACTCCTCGGCCACCGGAGCGGGCTCCGCCGGCCGGGTCACCGGCACGGCGTCCGGCTGCGGCGCCATGAACAGCACGGTGGGCGCGGAGAGCGCAGCCCGACGACGGCGGGTACGCGGCGGTTCGGCCTCGATGACCTCGGCAGGCTCGATCGGCTCGTCGGCCACGTTCGCCACGGCGACACCGGGCGCCACCTCGCCGGAGCGCTCCTGCGCGGCACCGAACGTCTGCTCGGCGACGGGGCCGGCCGGCGAGGTCTGCGCCTCGTTCAGCTCGGCTTCCGCCTGACGCCTGTCGGATTCCGCCGGCGTCTCGGCGGCGTCCTCCTCGACGGCTTCGGGCTCCGCGACGGCCGGCAGTTCCTCGGCGGGAGGCTCCGCGACGGCGGGAGGCTCCGCGACGGCGGCGGGCTCCGCGACGGCCGGCGGCTCCTCGACTGCGGGTGTCGCCTTCTTGCGCCGGGTGCGGGTCACCTTGACCGGAGGAACGACCTCGGGAGAGGCCAGCTCCGCGCTGGCGGCGACCAGCGGCTCCTCGGCGGTCGTCTCGACGGGGGCCGCCTTGCGCCGGCGTCGGGGGGTCTTCGGGGCGACGTCCAGGTCACCGGAGATCGGGGCGAAGACCTCCGCCTGCGGCGACTCGACGGCGCCGGCCCCGCCGGTGGACGCCTCGACGGGCGCCTCGGCCTGCTCCGGCTGGTTGAGCGGTGCGGCCCGACGCCGGGTGGCCCGCGCCCGCCGTGGCGGCGCGGCAGGCTCGGCGCTCTCGACGCCCGCCTGCTCCGCGCCGGCAGCGCCGTCGGTGGTGGTGCTCTGGTCAGCGGTGTCGTCGGCCGGCTGTGAACCGGTCCGTTCGCCGCCCTCGGGCTCGTTCTCGAGCATGGACGTTCTCCAGTTCTGGCTGCCCCGGGCGCGGGTGAGCGCTGCCACGCAGGGTCGCCGCAAAAGTGTTTCCGCCGGGCGCGCGTGGTGCGCGACCGCCGAAGTCTGCCTGCAAGAGCGCTGACCGTCGGTCAGTGCCCAACGATGGCTGCCCCGCCGCGGTCCGCATCCAACGGATCCACGATCGCACCCTGCGCGGTCAGCGTGCCCTGAGCCAGCCGGGTCACCCTCGGCGAGACCGGCGGCTCCAGGTCGGCCACCACGCGGAGGCCGGAAAGGACGTCATCGGGCCGTACGGACGGGGTGACCTGCCGCACGACCAGTTCGAGTATCGCACACGGTACGGCCGGCGCCCCGGAAGGCGTCTGCGTCGGGGACAGGACATCGATCGACATGACTGCTGCACGGGCGTCGAAGGTGCGTCGCCCCTGCTTGGTCATCCGCTCGACGAGCACCTCGTCGGCGGCGGTGAAGGCGTCCACGGCGGCGCGCAGCGTCGCCTCGTCGACCTGGGGCAACTCGATGTGCCAGTGCGACGCCTCGATCCGGTCCGCCAGGCTGCCACCGTCGGCGATCACCACCTCCAGCACGTCCAGCCCGGGTGAGAGCGCGGCGTCGAGCGCGGCGCGCAGCGCCTCCGGCTCCACCGGGGCCTGGAGACCGATCTCCAGGTACTCCGCCTCACTCGCCACCCCCGTGGGCGCGGCGCTGGCGTAGGAGATCTTCGGGTGCGGGGTGAAGCCCTGGGAGAAGGCGATCGGTACGGCGGCACGACGCAGCGCACGCTCGAACGCCCGGGCGAAGTCCCGGTGCGAGGTGAACCGCAGCGGCCCGCGCTTGGCGTACCGGATGCGGGCGCGCTGAACGACAGGCGCCTGCCCACCCTCCGGCTGGTTTTTCTTACTGATCGTCTCGCTCCTCAGGCGGTGGGGGTCTTGAGGCCCTTGATCGGCGTCAGCGGCAGGAGCTTCTTGCCGGTGGGGCCGATCTGGATCTCGGTGTCCATCGAGGGACAGACACCGCAGTCGAAGCACGGAGTCCACCGGCAGTCGTCCTGCTCGAACTCGCTCAGCGAATCCTGCCAGTCCTGCCAGAGCCAGTCCTTGTCCAGGCCCGAGTCCAGGTGGTCCCAGGGAAGGACCTCCAGCTCGTCGCGCTGGCGGGTGGTGTACCAGTCGAGATCGACCCCGAACGCGGGCAGCGTCTCGGCTGCCGCGTCCACCCAGCGCTGGTAGGAGAAGTGCTCGCTCCACCCGTCGAACCGGCCGCCGTTCTCCCAGACCTTGCGGATCACCGAGCCGACCCGGCGGTCGCCGCGGGAGAGCAGGCCCTCGATCAGCGACGGCTCGCCGTCGTGGTAGCGGTAGCCGATGGCCCGGCCCAGCGAGCGGTCCGAGTTGATGGCCTGCTTGAGGATCTTGAGGCGGTGGTCGATGACCTCCGGACGCTCCATCGATGCCCACTGGAACGGGGTGTGCGGCTTCGGCACGAACCCGCCGATGGAGACCGTGCACCGGATGTCCTTGGAACCGGTGGCGGCCCGACCAGCCTTGATCACCTCGTGGGCCATCTCCGCGATCTCGAGGACGTCCTCGTCGGTCTCGGTGGGCAGGCCGCACATGAAGTAGAGCTTCACCTGGCGCCAGCCGTTGCTGTACGCGGTGACGACGGTACGGATCAGGTCTTCCTTCGACACCATCTTGTTGATGACCTTGCGGATCCGCTCCGACCCGCCCTCCGGGGCGAAGGTCAGGCCGGTCCGCCGCCCGTTGCGGGACAACTCCTGCGCGAGGTCGATGTTGAAGGCGTCGACCCGGGTCGACGGCAGCGACAGCGAGACGTTCGTGCCCGCGTACTGCTCCGCGAGGCCCGAGCACATGTCACCGATCTCGGAGTGGTCGGCCGAGGAGAGCGACAGCAGGCCCACCTCGTTGAAGCCGGAGAACTCCAGGCCCTCGCGGACCATCTGCCCGACAGTGGTGATGGACCGCTCCCGCACCGGACGGGTGATCATGCCCGCCTGGCAGAACCGGCAGCCCCGGGTGCAGCCCCGGAAGATCTCCACCGCGTACCGCTCGTGCACCGTCTCGGCGAGCGGGACGAGGGGCTTCTTCGGGTACGGCCACGCGTCCAGGTCCATCGTCGTGCGCTTGTGCACCCGGAACGGCACGTCCGCCCGGTTCGGCACGACCCGCTGGATCCGCCCGTCCGGGAGGTAGTCGACGTCGTAGAAGCGCGGCACGTACACGCTCTCGGTGCGGGCCAGCCGCAGCAGCAGCTCGTCCCGGCCACCGGGGGCGCCCTCGGCCTTCCACTCCCGGACGATCGCGGTGATCTCCAGGACGGCCTCCTCACCGTCGCCGAGCACCGCGGCGTCGATGAAGTCGGCGATCGGCTCCGGATTGAAGGCGGCGTGCCCACCGGCCACGATCACCGGGTCGGCGTCGGTGCGGTCGGCGGCCAGCATCGGGATGCCGGCCAGGTCGATCGCGGTGAGCATGTTGGTGTAGCCCAACTCGGTGGAGAAGGAGATGCCGAACACGTCGAAATCGCGCACCGGCCGGTGCGCGTCGACGGTGAACTGCGGCACGCCGTGCGTGCGCATCAGGTTCTCCAGGTCGGGCCAGACCGCGTACGTCCGCTCGGCGAGGGTGTCGGGCAGCTCGTTCAGCACCTCGTAGAGGATCTGCACACCCTGGTTGGGCAGGCCCACCTCGTACGCGTCGGGGTACATCAGCGCCCAGCGCACCGTCGCCGTGTCCCAGTCCTTGACCACCGCGCCCAGCTCACCGCCGACGTACTGGATGGGCTTGGAGACCTGAGGGAGCAGCGGCTCGAGCCGGGGCCAGACAGAATTGGTCGCGGCCGCGCGCGGCGTCGTGGACGGGGCACTCATGATGGCCAAGGGTACGCGCCCGGCCGTCGGTGACCGCGCGCACGCCACGATGCGGCCCGATCAACCACCTGTTCACGCGCTCCGCCTCGATGCCCGCGCGGCGGTGGTGGCGACGCGGTACTAACCTCGGACCGGCGCGAGAGGAGATTGCCGCGATGCCGGAGCCCCAGCCGGGAGCACGGCCGGCCGACGGGCGCACCCCGGGCCCGGAGCCGGACGACGCTCCGGCGGTCGCCGACGAGCCGACCTCCCCACCCGTACCGCCGGACGAGCCCACCACCCCCGACCAGCCGGAACCCACGGCCCAGGAACCTGCGGTCCAGCCCGAGCCGACGGCTCAGGAGTCCACGGGCCAGCCGGCGCCGACGGCCCAGGAACCTGCGGTCCAGCCCGAGCCCACGGCCCAGGAACCCACGGCCCAGCCCGAGCCCACGGCCCCGGAACCCGCGGCCCAGCCCGAGCCGACGGCTCAGGAGCCCGAGGCCCAGTCGGGGCCGGCGGCCCAGGCCGCGTCCGCGGACTCCCCCGCCGGGCCCACGGTGGTCCCCGCGCCCCGGTGGAGTGGGTCCGCGCCGGTCCCTCCCCCGCTGCCGCGCAGGCGTGCCTGGGGCGAGTCGGCCGAACCGACCCCGCCGCCACCGCTACCCGAGCAGCCGCCCGAGCACCGCACCCCGGTCGACCCGTGGGCCGGGGTGGACACCGGCGGCTGGGATCTGCCCTCCGCCGAGCTGCCCCCGCTCCCCCCGACGCTGGGCTACCCGGTGCCCCCGTCGACCCGGCAGTGGTCCGGGCCGCCCGCACCGCCAGTCGGGATGCATCCGGTCTCCCCGCCGCCCGCCCACCCAACGTCGCCCGCCTACCCGCCGCCGCCCACCTACCCGGCCCCACCAGCCCATTCGGCGCCGCCCGCCCGGCCCACCCAGCCGGCCCAGCCCGGCACGGCCCGGCCCACCGCGCCGGTCCGGCCGGCGCCGCCGGCTCGGGTGCCGAAGCAGCGGCGGGGACGGCGGTCGGCCACACCACCGCCGGTGACGCCACCACCGGGCTGGGAAGCCCCCAAGGGGTACGTCCCGGTCCCCGTCCGCCGTCGACGTCGCTGGCCGTGGCTACTGCTGCTCACGCTGGCCTGCTGCTGCGGATGCCCCGCCTACTACGGCCTACCGATCTCGTCCCAGTACCCGGCCCGCGCCGCGCTGCCCGAGCAGGTCGCCGATCTGAGCCTGCGGCAGGACGACGGCAGCGCCACGACGGCCCGACAGCTGGAGAACGAGGTACGCCAGGAGCACTGGCTGGCCGAGGACACCTTTGCCGGGGTCTACGCCACGGCGGACGGCAAGCGGGTGACGGTCTTCGGCGGCACCGGCTTCCGGCTGAGCCCGGAGGCGGATGCCGACGCGGAGATCACCCGACTCACCGAGCGCTACGCGCTGGAGGCGCCCGAGACGGTGCAGACCGGCGTACGAGGTCGGCACGAGCGCTGCGCGATCGGCCGGCCGGCCGACGGCGACGTGGTGGTGTGCACCTCCGTCGACCACGGCAGCATCGCCACCGGGGTGTTCACCCGGCTCTCCGTCGCCGACAGCGCCGACCTGTTGAACACCCTGCGCGGCCAGATCGTCCAACCCGAGAGGGGCTGAGCGCCCGCCCGCGCGCTGCCTGGCGCGCCGCCGTGCGGCGGCGCTGGCGTGCGGCGGCGCTGGCGTGCGGCGGCGCTGGCGTACCGCCGCGTTGCCGTGCGGCGTGCTGCCATGCCGCCGCGCTGACGTGCCGCCACGCTGACGTGCTTTCACCACGCAGCGTCACGCCGCAGGTAGACAACAGGGTCGCGGCGCATATACCTGTGAGTCATAAATATGACTCACAGGTATATCGCCTGTGACCGCATTGCCCGCCAGCTCGGCCGCTCAGATCAGAGGCCCCGAGACGCAGCAGCATGAAACCCCGGGCCTCGCCGCAGCAGCGCCGACGGACAGGCAGCCCAGAGAGACGCGCAACACCAGCGAACGCGGCAGCGCCGGCGAACGGTCAGCCCGGACGGACGAGCTGCGCCGACAAACGCGCAGCACCGGCAAACGCGCAGCGCGGCAGCGCCGAAACACGCGGCAGCGCCGGCGAACGCGGCAGCCCTGGGTCAGGCGTCGCGGGTCGGGTCCGGGTGGGCGCGCGGCGGGGCGTAGCGCGGGACGTACTCCTGGCCGGTGAGCTTCTGGATCTCGCTCATCAGCTCGTCGGTCATCTGGCGCAGCGAGGTGCGGTCGTCCGGGCGGCCGGTGAAGTCCAGCGGCTTGCCGAACCGGACAGTGATCTTGGCGCTGCCGGGGCGGGGCACCCGGGCGCCGATCGGCTGAGCCTTGTCCGTGCCGATCGTGCCGACCGGGATGATCGGCACGCCGGCGGAGATCGCCAGCCGGGCCGCCCCGGTCCGGCCCCGGTAGAGCTTGCCGTCCGGGGAGCGGGTGCCCTCCGGGTAGACCACCACCAGGTCACCACCCTGCAACGCCGGGATGGCGGCGTCGAACGCGGACAGCGCGGCCCGCCCACCGGCCCGCTCGACCGGGATCGCGCCCAGACCAGTGAGGACGAACTTCGAGAACGCGCCCTTCACACCGGTGCCCTTGAAGTACTCCGACTTGGCCCAGAACGCCAGGTGCCGGGGCACCACGGTGCCGAGGAACAGCTCGTCGGCCACCGAGAGATGATTGCCGGCGAAGATCGCGCCGCCGGTCTCCGGCACGTGTTCCAGACCCTCCACGGTCGGGCGGAACGCCAACCGCAGCGAGGGCGCCACGGTGAGCTTGCCGATGGTGTAGAGCAGGGGCACTGGTCCTCCGGCAGATGAGGTGCGAGCAGGCGGTGTCACGGTAGCGGACGCCTCCACACCTCCCGGACGGAGGTGGCGAGGCGTCCGCACCCGCGCTCTACGACCGGCGGACGGTGACCGTCACCCGCTCACCCTCGCCCACCTCGCCGACGAAACCGTCGAGGCCCTCGGCGAAGTCGATCGAGTCGGCCAGCACCTCACCGGCGACGAAGTCGACGTACGCGTTCACCGCCGCGCGCACCTCCTCGGACGCCGACACCGACACCACGATCCGGTCCGACACGTCCAGGTCGGCGTCGCGGCGGGCCTGCTGCACCACCCGCACCACGTCGCGGGCCAGGCCCTCGGCGGCCAGCTCCGGGGTGACCTCGGTGTCCAGCACGACCACGCCCTCGCCGCCGGGCAGCGGCGCGGAGTGCTCGGCGTCGGCCGCGACGAGACGCAGCTCGTACTCGCCCTCGGCCAGGGTGACGCCGGCGGCCACCGGGGCGCCGTCGACCAACTCCCACTCGCCGGCCTTGACCGCCTTGATCACCTGCTGGACCTGCTTGCCGACGCGCGGGCCGAGCGCCCGGGGCACCACGGTCAGCACCTGCTGGCAGTACTCCGCCAGCTCGGCGCTGAACTCGACGGCCTTCACGTTTACCTCGTCGGCGACCAGGTCGGCGAACGGGCGCAACTGCTCCGCCACCGGGGAGGCCACGGTCAGCTTCGACAGCGGCAGCCGTACCCGCAGACCCTTGGCCTTGCGCAGCGACAGCGCCGCCGAGGCGACCGCCCGCACGTTGTCCATGGCGGCGACCAGGTCGTGGTCGGCCGGGAACTCGCTCGCCTCCGGCCAGTCGGTCAGGTGCACCGAGCGCTCCCCGGTCAGCCCGCGCCAGATCTCCTCCGCGGTCAGCGGCGCGAGCGGCGCCACCACCCGACAGAGCGTCTCCAGCACTGTCGACAGGGTGTCGAACGCGTTGGCGTCGCCGGACCAGAACCGGTCCCGCGAGCGGCGCACGTACCAGTTGGTGAGCGCGTCCAGGTAGGACCGCACGGTGGCGCAGGCGCCGGAGATGTCGTACGCGTCCATCTGCGCGCCGACCGTCGACACCAGCTCGTTGGTCTTCGCCAGGATGTACCTGTCGAGCAGGTGCGTCGAGTCGGTGCGCCGCCGCGCCTGGTACCCGTCCGCGTTGGCGTAGAGCGAGAAGAAGTACCAGACGTTCCACAGCGGAAGCAGCACCTGCCGGACGGCGTCGCGGATGAGCGTCTCGGTGACCGCCATGTCCCCGCCGCGCAGCACCGGCGAGGACATCAGCATCCAGCGCATGGCGTCCGAGCCGTACGAGTCGAAGACGTGGTAGACGTCCGGGTAGTTGCGCAGGCTCTTGGACATCTTGCGCCCGTCCGAGCCGAGCAGGATGCCGTGGCTCAGGCAGTTGCGGAACGCCGGCCTGTCGAACAGCGCGGTGGCCAGCACGTGCATCGTGTAGAACCAGCCGCGGGTCTGCCCGATGTACTCGACGATGAAGTCACCCGGGTAGTGGTGCTCGAACCAGTCCGCGTTCTCGAACGGGTAGTGCACCTGGGCGAACGGCATCGAACCGGACTCGAACCAGCAGTCCAGCACCTCCGGCACCCGGCGCATCATCGACTGACCGGTCGGGTCGTCCGGGTTTGGGCGGACCAGGTCGTCCACCGCCGGCCGGTGCAGGTCGGTCAGGCGTACGCCGAAGTCCCGCTCGATGTCGGCGAGGGAGCCGTAGACGTCGAGGCGGGGGTAGTTCGGGTCGTCGGAGCGCCACGCCGGGATCGGCGAGCCCCAGAAGCGGTTGCGGCTGATCGACCAGTCGCGGGCGTTGGCCAGCCACTTGCCGAACGAGCCGTCCTTGATGTGGCCGGGCGTCCAGTTGATCTCCTGGTTCAGCTCGACCATCCGGTCCCGGAACTTCGTCACGGCGACGAACCACGACGACACCGCCTTGTAGACAAGCGGGGTGTCGCAGCGCCAGCAGTGCGGGTACGAGTGGGTGTAGGTGTCCTGCCGGAGCACCACCCCCCGCTCCTTCAGCTCCCGGATCACCGGCTTGTTGACGTCGAAGACCTGCTCACCCTGGTACGGCGGGACCAGCGCGGTGAACCGGGTGTGGTCGTCCACGGTGACGATGGTGGGGATGCCGGCCGCGTTGCAGACGTTCTGGTCGTCCTCACCGAAGGCCGGGGCGAGGTGCACGATCCCGGTGCCGTCCTCGGTGGTGACGAACTCCGCGCCGAGCACCTGGTAGGCGTTCTCCCCGGCCTGCTCGACGAGGAAGTCGAACAGCGGCGTGTAGCGGCGTCCGACCAGGTCCCGGCCGTACACGGTGCCGACCTGCTCGTAGCCGTCCAGCTCCTTGGCGTACGCGGCCAGCCGCGCCGCGCCGACGACGTACCGCTCGCCGTCGCGTTCGAGCACCGCGTACTCGATGTCCGGGCCGACGGCGAGCGCCAGGTTCGACGGCAGGGTCCACGGCGTGGTCGTCCAGACGCCCAGCTTGACCGGCCCGCGCACCAGCTCCGGCGCGGACTCGTCGGCGGTCAGGCCGAACCACACCGACAGGGTCGGGTCGTGCCGGTCCCGGTAGACGTCGTCCATCCGGGTCTCGGTGTTCGACAGCGGCGTCTCGCAGCGCCAGCAGTACGCCAGCACCCGGAAACCCTCGTAGATCAGACCCTTGTCGTGCAGGGTCTTGAAGGCCCACATGACGCTTTCCATGTAGTCCAGGTCGAGGGTCTTGTAGTCGTTGGCGAAGTCGACCCAGCGGGCCTGCCGGTTGATGTACCGCTCCCAGTCCTGGGTGAACTCCAGCACCGAGGTGCGGCAGGCCTCGTTGAAGCGGGCCACGCCCAGGTCGATGATCTCCGCCTTGCTGGTGATGCCGAGCTGCTTCTCGGCCACCACCTCGGCGGGCAGGCCGTGGCAGTCCCAGCCGAAGCGCCGCTCGACGTGCCGCCCGCGCATGGTCTGGTAGCGCGGCACCACGTCCTTGACGTAGCCGGTGAAGAGGTGGCCGTAGTGCGGCAGGCCGTTGGCGAACGGCGGGCCGTCGTAGAAGACGTACTCGTTCTTGCCGTCGTCACCGGCCGGGCGGGCCTCGACGGACGCCTCGAAGGTCTTGTCGGCCGTCCAGTGCTCCAGCACCCGGCGCTCGACCGCGGGCAGGTCCGGGCTCGCCGGGACACCGGCGGCGGTCGGGTCGTGCAACGGATAGGCCATCGGGGGTCGCTCTCCTCATGCAGCTCACTCAACGTGGGTCTGCGAGGACGAACCGTCCGGGGTACGCCTCGACAACGGCGCTCCCGGGTGGTCCGCGGTACCACCCCGCTTGGCGGTCAGGATCGACCGCCCGCTCATTTGCCGGCTGTGACGGGCCGCACCCGTCCGGTTCTACTGGGCCGGTTGCCCGGCTGTTCTTCCGGAGGCTCACCGGTGATGGCCGGGTCATCGCCTTACGGTGCTCAACGATACTCGACCCGCCCACCGCCGCGCCGCCGAGTATTCCCCCAGGTGTTCGCCCGTCGATCATGAGGTTGACGGGCGAGTGGATCACCGATCCGCCCGCCAACCTCATGATCAGCGCACTCGGGTCACGGGGCGGGGAGGGTGGTGTTCCAGAGGGAGGCGCCGTCGCGGTCGCGCAGGTGGACCGTCAGGGCCGCCGACTCGCCGTCGATGGACACCTCGCCGAAGTGCTGGAAGCCCTCGGCCGGTGACGTGTTGGCGTGCGGCGGGGCGTGCACGAAGACCGCCTGCGGGCCGAAGGTGCCGTCCAGCGCGTTCGGGCCGAACGCGCCGGCGTGCGCGGGCCCGGAGACGAACTCCCAGAACGGCGTGAAGTCACCCACCGCCGCGCGGGACGGGTCGTAGTGGTGCGCGGCGGAGTAGTGCACGTCGGCGGTGAGGAAGACCATCCCGGTCACCCGAGCCCGGTGGGTGGCCCGCAGCACCTCGGCGAACTCCAGCTCGCGGCCGAGCGGCGTACCCGGGTCGCCCTGCGCGACACCCTCCTGCGCACCCGGCCCGTCCGGCACCACGACCCCGATCGGCAGGTCGTTGGCGATCACCTTCCAGGTCGCCGTGGAGCGCTTCAGCTCCCGGATCAGCCACTCCCGCTGCTCGCGGCCGAGCAGACCGCGCTTCGGGTCGGCGTACGTGTTGCCGTCGTTGGGGTCCTTGTGGGTGCGCATGTCGAGCACGAACACGTCCAGCAGCGGCCCGTACGGGATCCGCCGGTACAGCGGCCCGTCGTCCGGCACCGGCAGCCACTCGTGGAACGCCTGACTGGCCCGCGCGGCGAGCACGTCGACCCGCTGCTCGGTGTAGCGCGGGTCGTCCAGGATCTCCCCCGGGTACCAGTTGTTGAGGACCTCGTGGTCGTCCCACTGGTTGATCTGCGGCACCGCCGCGGCGAACTCCCGCAGGTGCGCGTCGAGCAGGTTGTAGGCGAACTGTCCCCGGTACTCGGTGAGCGTCTCGGCGACCTTGCTCTTCTCCGGGGTCACCAGGTTGCGCCAGATCCGCCCGTCGGGCAGCGTCACCGACTCGACGAGCGGACCGTCGGCGTACACGGTGTCGCCGCTGCACAGGTAGAAGTCCGGACGGGTCTCCCGCATCGCCCGGAAGATCGACAGTCCACCGTAGGCGGGGTCGATCCCCCAGCCCTGCCCGACGATGTCCCCGGTCCACACGAACGACACGTCGCGCCGCCGGTGCCGGCCCGGCGCGGTGGTCAACGACCCGGTCAGCGGCTCGCTGACCACCCCGTGCCGCTCCAGGCTCTCCACCCGGACCCGGTAGTGCAGCCGCTCGGCGTCCGGCAGGCCCCGCAGCCGCACCTTGCCGGTGAAGTCCCCGCTCGGGCCGAGCACCGGGCCACGCAGTTGCCGCGCGCCCCGGAAGTCGGGCCGCCGGCTCACCTCGACAAGCATCCGACCCGGGCGGTCGGCCCGCGTCCAGACCAGCGCCGAGTCGGCGGTCACGTCGCCGCTCTGCACGCCGTGGGTGAGCACGGGGCGTCCCGCCGGACGCCAGGCCGGGGCGGCGTTCGCGCCGGCGCCGCCCAGCAGCGCGCCGCCGGCGACTCCGGCCCCGGCCACCAGGCCGGCCCGCAGCAGCGTACGTCGATCAAGCTCGGTCATGCTTCCTCCCGGTCATGGGTTGACCCCGTCGGTCTACCGGGCGGAGATGACCACGATCGGCGGCCCGGATGACCGGGGTCCGAACGCCTGTTGTCGAGGTGGAACGACCGCGCGGTCCGCTTCGGACTGCGGGCCGCCGCTTGACCCCGGTGGCGGCCTCGCGCAAACTTCGCCGGTGCGTCCGCTCGATTACGACGAGTTCCAGGCCATGCGACGTTTTCCCGCCCTGGACGGCCTGCGGGCCGTGGCGGCCGTCATGGTCTTCGCCTTCCACTTCGGTGGCCCGTCCTGGGCCTGGCTCACGGGCTGGATCGGCGTACACCTGTTCTTCGTGCTCTCGGGTTTCCTTATCACGACGCTGCTGCTGCGGGAGGAGCTCCGGTACGGGCGGGTGTCGCTGCGCGCGTTCTACCTGCGGCGGTTCTTCCGGATCATGCCGGTGTACCTGCTGGTGCTCTTCCTGACCTGGGCGCTGGCCCGGCTCAGCGGAACCGCCGAGGCGGTGGAACGCTCACTGGCGTACTACCTGCTCCTGCTCAACGACTTCCTGCCGGCCGACGCCCCGTACCTGCACTCCTGGACGATCGGAATCGAGCAGAAGTTCTACCTGTTCTGGCCGGCCATCGCGTTCGTGCTGGTGACCGCCGTCTTCCGCCGCCGGCTGGCCGTCACCCTCGGCCTGCTGGTGCTCCTCATCGCGCTGATCCCGCCGGACATCGCGTGGCTGAGCTGGCCGATCCACTACGTGGCGATCCTGCTCGGCTGCCTCGTCGCCGTGATCATGCATCATCCTCGGGGCTTCGCCCTGCTCCGGCCGCTGACCCACCCGCTCACGGCCAGCGCGGTGATCATCGCCTTCGGCGCGGTCCAGGTGGCCGTGCGGTACTGGCCGGCCCGGCTCGGCCAGGAGGCGCTGATCGGCAGCTACGCCGCGGCGGCCGCCCTGCTGCTGCCGGCCCTGCTGTCCCGCAGCGCTCTCGCGCGCGTCCTGGCGCTCCGTCCGGTGGTCTTCGTCGGCGAACGGTCGTACTCGATGTACCTGGTCCAGTTCATCGCGGCGCAGGTGGCGATCGGGTTGCTGCCCACGAAGGGTCGCCACGGCACCGTCATCTTCGTGGGCGCCGTGGTGGTGGGGCTGGTCCTCGCGGACGTGCTCCACCGGTGGGTCGAGCTACCGATGATCGGGGTGGGACGACGGCTCGCCGCCCGCGTGTCACGGCCCGCGCCACGCGGCGACGCCCCAGAGGTGGGCACTGTCGACGACGGACCCCGGATCCCCCGCCCGCGCGAGGTGCTTGCCGACACCGTTCCGGCGACCTCCGGCCGCGCCCCCAGCCAGACGTGACCGGCGTCACCGCCGCGGTTGTCACGGCGGGCCCCGGTCCGACCGTCGTAGCGGTGTCGGATCGAACAGGGAGTTGGTCATGCAACGAATGAGGCTCTTCGAGGTCGCGCCGCAGGGATACCAGGCCGTGTCGGGTCTGGAGAAGTACGTCCAGGCGAACGTCGACCACACCGTGCTGGAGCTGGTCAAGCTGCGGGCGTCGATCCTGAACGGCTGCGCGTTCTGCGTGGACATGCACAGCCGCGACGCCCTCGCCGCCGGCGAGTCGACCCGGCGGCTGTTCGCCGTGTCCGCCTGGCGGGAGGCGCTGTCGTTCTTCAACGAGCGGGAGCAGACCGCGCTGGCGCTCACCGACGCGGTGACCCGGCTCGGCGAGCACGGAGTGTCGGACGAGGTGTGGGACGCCGCCGCGAAGGTCTGGTCGGAGAAGGACCTGGCCGATCTGGTCCTCGCGATCGCCACAATCAACGTGTGGAATCGCATCGCCGTGACGACGCACACGGAGCCCCCGGCACAGGTGTGACGACCGAGGCGGCAGAGGCGGCCGGTGCGCTCCAGGCGCACCGGCCGATGCTGCTCGGCCTCGCCTACCGCCTGCTCGGCAGCCGGCACGACGCGGAGGACGTGCTCCAGGAGGCGTACCTGCGGTGGCTGGGCGTGGACCGCGCCACCGTGGCCGAGCCGCGCCGCTACCTGTCCCGGGTGGTCACCCGGCTGGCGATGGACCGCCTACGGGCCCGGCAGACGGCCCGCGAGACCTACGTCGGGCCGTGGCTGCCCGAGCCGGTGCCGACCGAGCCCTCGCCGTTCGGGCCGCTGGACCGCGCGGAGCTGCGCGACTCGCTGTCCACCGCCCTGCTGCACGTGCTGGAACGGCTCACCCCGCCGGAGCGCGCCGTCTACGTCCTGCACACCGCGTTCGACCTGCCGTACGCCGAGATCGCGGAGATCCTGGACCGGACCCCCGAGGACTGCCGGCAACTGCACCACCGGGCGGCCACGCGGGTACGCCAGGAGCGCCGCCGCTTCACCGCCAGCCGGTCGGAGCGTGAGCGGCTGCTGGAGGCGTTCCTCGCCGCCGCCCGAAACGGGGACCTGACGACGCTCACCAGCCTGGTGGCCGCGGACGTGACGGCGTGGAACGACGGCGGCGGCCGGGTGCGTTCCGCCCGCAACCCGCTGCGGGGCGCGGACCGGGTCGTCCGGTTCTACGCCGGGATCTGGGGCCCACGCCGCGAGTGGACGGCGCGTCGGCTCGAGTTGAACGGCGAGCCCGCCATCCTGCTCACCCGCTCCGACGGCGGCCGGTACACGCTCACCGTCACCGCCGCCGCCGGACGGATCACCGGCGTCTACGTCGTGGGCAACCCGGAGAAGCTGCCGCCGACCGAGTGAACTCCGGGCGGCGTCAGCCCAGCTCGGGGAACCAGAGCCCGATTTCGCGCTTGGCGCTGTCCGTCGAGTCGGAGGCGTGCACCAGGTTCTCCCGGTTGGACAGCGACAGGTCACCCCGGATCGTGCCGGCGGCTGCCCTGCGGCCGTCGGTCGCGCCGACCAGCCCACGGACCACGTCGATGACCTGGTCGCCGGAGAGCACCAGGGCGACAAGCGGGCCGCCGGTCATGAAGTCCTTCAGCGGCGGGTAGAACGCCTTGTCGACGTGCTCGGCGTAGTGCGCGTCGGCGAGCGCGGCGTCCATCGTCCGGTGCACCATCGCGTCGATCCGCAGCCCCTTGCGCTCGAAGCGGGAGAGGACCTCGCCGACCAGGCCGCGGCGAACCGCGTCGGGCTTGATCAGCACGAGGCTGCGCTCATCCGGGCTGTTGCTGGACACGCTGGGTTCCTCCTGTACGCGCAGAACGCTTGGGCTCGGTACGGTCAGCCTAGCGACCCGGTCCCGGCGCCGGCGCGGCGGCCGGTCTTTCCCCCGGTGGCCGATCCGGCCTAGCCTGGCCCTGACCCCCGGGAGGTCCACTGTGGCGAATGGCGGGAACCGGCCCATCGCGCCGGTACGCAAGCTCATCGGCACGGTGCTCGGCACCGTGGCCACCTTCGTCGTCCTCTTCGGGCTGGGGATGACCAGCTGGGCCATCGTGGCGCTCGGGGTCGCCCTGCTGGTGCTGGCGATCGCGCTGGCCACCGTACGCGGCGGCGGGCGCACCTGGGTGGTGGGCGTGGCGCACGTGCACAGCGCCTCCGAACCACCCACCCAGTACGCGTTCGGCCGGTGCGAGCTGCAACTGGTCATCGACGCGCCCGGCCTGCCGCCCCGATCCAAGAAGATCATCGAGCCGCGGGTGCCGGTCTCGAAGTGGCCGTCGCTGGGTCAGACACTGCCGATCCGGGTCGCGCTGGACGACCAGCGGCACGTCAAGGTTCTCTGGGACGAGGTGCCCACCCACGCCGAGACCGCCGCGGCCGTGGCCGACCTCCCACCGGAGTTCGGCGACATCGACGCCGTGGAGGACGTGCTCATCCAACAGGACGCCCCGCCGTGGGCGGACCGCGCGACGGACGACGACTTCCGGGACGACTACCGGGATCCGCGCGACGGTGACCCGTTCCGCGACCCGCGCGGCGGTGAGGTGTTCCGCGACGCCCGCGATGGTGACCCGTTCCGCGACGCCCGCGACGGTGACCCGTTCCGCGACCCGCGTGGCCCCGACGTGTTCCGCGACCCGCGTGGCCCGGATCCGCTGCGCGACGACCCGGCGGGCGCACCCGACGAGCGCGAGCCGGTGGTGATGAGCCAGAGCCCGGGCGGCCCGGTGGTGCTCGAAGGCGTCGTCGTCGAGCCGCAGACCGGCCCGGGGCTGCCCCGACGGGCCACCCCCGCACCGCGCCCGCCGGCGGAGGAGCACTTCGACCAGCCCGGCGCGGACCCGCTCGCCCCGCTCGACGACCGCGTGGACCGACCCGACGACCGTGTCGACCCGGGGCCCGACGACCGCTTCGGCCTGGGGCCCGACGACCGCTTCGAACCGGGGCCCGACGCCCGGCCCACGACCGCCGAGGACCGCCTCGACCCGCCCGTCGCGCCGCGCGTCGACCCACCTCCGGCGCAGCGCACCGGCCCGGTCGCCATGGACCCACTGGATCCGCTGGACCTGCCGCTTGACGATCCGACCCCGACCGGGACGGCCCGCGAGACCGTCACCGCCGAGGACCTGGACGAGGCGATCTTCGGGTACGACGGCGCGTCCGCGGCTGATCCGGCCGGCCCGATCAGCGGTGTCGGCCTGACCCTGCTGGTCACCGACCTGTCCCGGTCGCTCGGCTTCTACCGCGACATGCTCGGCTTCACCGAGGTCGACCAGGGCGCCGGCAATGCCGTGCTCGCCTCCGGCACGACCCGGCTGGTGCTGCGCGAGGTGACCGGGGCGGCGCCGATCAGCCGCCGGCTGGTGCACGTCAACCTCGAGGTGGACGACATCGAGGCGGCGTACGGCCGGCTGCGCGATTCGGGCGTCCGCTTCACGTACGCGCCCCGGGTGGTCAACCGGGGCAGCAGGCTGGAGGTGTGGGCGGCGGCCTTCCGGGACCCGGACGGCCACGGCATCGCCCTCACCCAGTGGCGCGAGCGCGCCGACGCCTGATCCGGCCCGGTCCCCCGGGCATCGCCGGCCCGGGTCTGGGCGTCAGCCGAGGATGACCCGGCGGACGTGCAGGGCGTACGCCCAGACCAGGGCGAAGATGATGCCGAGCACGAGCAGCGACCAGTGCAGCAGACCGGCCAGGATCAGCAGGCCCTGCAGCACGGTGCCGGCGTTCCAGGCCCAGGGGCGGCGCATCATGCCGGCGAGCAGGATGGCGGCCACCGCCAGGGCCACCACCGCAGCGATCGCGGCCCCGCCGAGGTCGCCACCGACCACCCGGATCGGCTGGATGGCCAGCAGCAGCACGAGCGCCTCCAGGCTGAGCGTCCCCGCGCCCAGCCCGCGTACCGCCCGCTCGGGGTTGCGCAGCCCGGACCGCCGCGCCGGGCCGGCGCCCGGCTCCCCCTCCGGGATCTCGGCGGGGTCCCTCGTGGTGTGCGGGTCCTGCTCCGGGCCGGTCATCGCTTGAACAGCCGGCGGGCGTCGGCCACCGTGACCACCGAACCGGTCACCAGGACCCCGACGCCGCTGAGCTCACCGGGGACGTCCTCCTCGGCCAGCGCGACCGCCAGCTCGATCGCGTCCGGCATCTCCTCGGCCACCTCGACGCGCTCCTCGCCGAAGATCTCGGCGGCCAGCGCGGCGAGTTCCTTCGTCGGCATCGCCCGCGGCGAGCTGTTGCGGGTCACCACCACGACGTCGGCCACCGGCTCCAACAGCTCCAACAGGCTGCTCGCGTCCTTGTCGGCGAGCACGCCGACAAGCGCCACCAGCTTGCTGAACGCGAACTCCTCCTGGAGGGCGGTGACTGTCGCGGCCATGCCGTGCGGGTTGTGCGCGCCGTCGAGCAGGACGGTCGGGGCATTGCGGACCCGCTCGAGCCGGCCGGGTGAGCTGGCCATGGCGAAGCCCTCCCGGACGGCCTCGACGTCCAACTGCCGTCGGGCCCCGGCACCGAGGAACGCCTCCACCGCGGCGAGCGCCACCGCGGCGTTCTGCGCCTGGTGCGCGCCGTGCAGCGGCAGGAACACGTCGTCGTAGACGCCCCCGAGGCCCTGCAGTTTGAGCACCTGCCCGCCGACGGCGACCGCCCGGCTCAGGACCCCGAACTCGCCGCCCTCGCGGGCGATGGTGGCACCCACCTCGGCGCAGCGTTCGAGGAGGGGACGCGCGGCCTCCTCCTCCTGCGCCGCGGCGATCACCGTGGCGCCCGGGTGGATGATGCCGGCCTTGGCCAGCGCGATGTCCTGGAGGGTGTCGCCGAGCCACTCGGTGTGGTCGAGGCCGATCGGGGTGATCACGCAGACCCCGGCCTGGATGACGTTCGTGGCGTCCTCGGCGCCGCCGAGCCCCACCTCGACCACGGCGATGTCGACAGGCGCGTCGGCGAACGTGGCGAACGCCAGCGCGGTGGTCATGTCGAAGTACGTCAGCGGCTCGTCCGACCGTGCGTCGACCAGCTCCGCAAGCGGCTTGATCTCCTGGTAGACCGCAGCGAACCGCTCCTCGCTCACCGGCTCGCCGTCCAGGCTGATCCGTTCCCGCACGGTCTCCAGGTGCGGGCTCGTGTACCGGCCGGTGTGCAGCCCGAACGCCCGCAGCAGCGAGTCGATCATCCGTGCGGTGGAGGTCTTGCCGTTGGTGCCGGTCAGGTGGATCGCCGGGTATGCCCGCTGCGGGCTGCCCAGCAGGTCGAGCAGCGACTCGATGCGGTCCAGCTCGAAGACCATGCGGGTGAACCCGCGGGCGTTCAGCTCGGCCTCGGCGGCGGCGAAATCGGTACGGTCGGTCACGAGGGCAGTGTCTCCAGAGCAGCGGTGATCCGGACCAGGTCGGCCTCGGCGGTGGCGAGCCGGTCGCGGATCTTCGCGACGACCGGCTCGGGGGCCTTGCCGATGAAGGCAGGGTTGTCGAGCTTCGCCCGGGCCTGCGCGATCTCCTTCTCGGCCGCCGCGCGGTCCTTCGTCAGCCGGGCCCGCTCGGCGGCCACGTCGATCGACCCCCGGGTGTCCAACGCGACACCCACCGCGCCGGGCATGGCCAGCGTGGCGCTGGCCTGGAAGTCGTCACCGGCCGGGTCCAGCCGGACCAGCGAACGGATCAGCGGCTCGTGGGCCGCGATACCCGCGCCGGCCAGCCCGTCCAGGCGGGCGGCCACCCGCTGCGTCGGACGCAGCCCCTGGTCGGAACGGAACCGGCGGATCTCGGTGACCACCCGCTGCACGCCGGCCAGCTCGGCCTCGGCGGCGTCGTCGACGAGCGCCCGGTCGGCCACCGGCCAGGCCGCTGCCTGCACCGTCTCGCCGCCGGTCAGCGCGACCCACAGCTCCTCGGTGACGAACGGGATGACCGGGTGCAGCAGCCGCAACAGTTGGTCGAGCACGTGTCCGAGCACCCGCCGGGTGGCGTCGGCCCGCTCGCCGCCCTCGGCGAGCACCGGCTTGCTCAGCTCCACGTACCAGTCGCAGACGTCGTCCCAGGCGAAGTGGTAGAGCAGGTCGCACACCTTGGCGAACTCGTACGCCTCGAACTGCTCGTCGACCTCGGCGGTGACGTGCGCCAGCCGGGACAGGATCCACCTGTCGACGGTGGAGAGCTGCTCGACGGGCGGCAGGTCACCAGTGGTGTGCGCGCCGTTCATCAGGGCGAACCGGGTGGCGTTCCAGAGCTTGTTGCAGAAGTTGCGCGAGCCCTGGCACCACTCCTCGCTGACCGGCACGTCCTGGCCGGGGTTCGCGCCCCGCGCCAGGGTGAACCGGGTGGCGTCGGCGCCGTACCTGTCGATCCAGTCCAGCGGGTCGACCACGTTGCCGAACGACTTCGACATCTTCTTGCCGAACTGGTCGCGCACCATGCCGTGCAGCGCGACCACGTCGAACGGCGGCCGGCCGTCCATCGCGTAGAGGCCGAACATCATCATCCGGGCGACCCAGAAGAACAGGATGTCGTACCCGGTGACCAGCACGCTCGTCGGGTAGAACTTCGCCAGGTCCGGGGTCTGCTCGGGCCAACCGAGGGTGGAGAACGGCCACAGGCCGCTGGAGAACCAGGTGTCCAGGACGTCCTCGTCCTGGTGCCAGCCCTCGCCGGTCGGCGCCTCCTCGTCCGGGCCGACGCAGACGATCTCGCCCGCCGGGCCGTACCAGACCGGGATGCGGTGCCCCCACCACAGCTGGCGCGAGATGCACCAGTCGTGCATGTTGTCGACCCAGGCGAAGTAGCGCTTGGCCAGCTCCGCCGGCTCGATGCGGACCCGACCGTCGCGGACCGCGTCGCCGGCGGCCTGCGCGAGCGGAGCGGTGTTGACGAACCACTGGAGCGACAGCCGCGGCTCGACTGTCGTCTTGCAGCGGGAGCAGTGCCCGACCGCGTGCACGTACGGGCGCTTCTCGGCGACGATCCGGCCCTGCTCGCGCAGCGCGGCCACGATCGCCGGCCGCGCCTCGAACCGGTCCAGGCCCTCGAACGGGCCGGGCACGGTGATCACGCCGCGCTCGTCCATCACGGTGAGCGCGGGCAGGTCGTGGCGCTGGCCGATCTCGAAGTCGTTCGGGTCGTGCGCCGGCGTCACCTTGACCATGCCGGTGCCGAAGCTCGGGTCGACGTGCGCGTCGGCGACGATCGGGATCCGCCTGCCGGTGAGCGGCAGCTCGACCTCCGTGCCGATGAGGTGCTGGTAGCGCTCGTCGTCGGGGTGCACCGCGACCGCGGTGTCGCCGAGCATCGTCTCGGCCCGGGTGGTGGCCACCACGACCTCGTCGCTGTAGCGGATGGAGATCAGCTCACCGTCGTCGTCGGTGTGCTCGACCTCGATGTCGGAGAGCGCGGTGAGGCAGCGCGGGCACCAGTTGATGATCCGGTTGGCCCGGTAGATGAGGCCGTCGTCGAAGAGCTTCTTGAAGATGGTCTGGACGGCGCGGGTCAGCCCCGCGTCCATGGTGAAGCGCTCACGGTCCCAGTCGACGGAGTCGCCGAGGCGGCGCATCTGGCCGAGGATGGCGCCGCCGGACTCGGCCTTCCACTGCCAGACCCGCTCGACGAACTTCTCCCGGCCGAGGTCGTGTCGGGAGAGACCCTCGGCGGCGAGCTGACGCTCCACCAGGTTCTGGGTGGCGATGCCGGCGTGGTCCATGCCGGGCAGCCACAGCGCCTCGAAGCCCTGCATCCGCTTCCGCCGGGTCAACGCGTCCATGAGCGTGTGCTCGAACGCGTGGCCCATGTGCAGCGAGCCGGTGACGTTCGGCGGCGGGATGACGATGGTGAAGGGGGGCTTGTCGCTGTCGGCGGAGGCCCGGAAGTGCCCAGCGGCTACCCACTGCTCGTACCGTCGCTGCTCTACCTCACCGGGCTGGTACTGGCCGGCGAGGGTCGGGGCGTCGGGGCGTCGGGCATCCAGTCTCTCGGTCACCTGACAAGTCTACGGAGGGCTTCCGCGGACCTGACGTGCGCCACCTGTCGTTCGCGTACGGTGTCGGCTATGTCCGACGCACATCTCACCCAACGTTCGCTCGACGACAGTCGCGAGCCGGTCGAGCTGACCGAGGAGCCGATCCAGCTGAGCACCCGGGACACCGGGGGCGACCCCGACGAGGGGTCCGGCGGCTGGTCCCGGCGCCGCAAGATCGGTTGGACGGTCGCGCTGGTCGTTGGTCTCGCGGGTGCGAGCGTGCTGGGGGTCGGCGGGTGGCGCGTGGCGCAGCAGAAGGACACCCGGCTGAGTTCACCCGACCAGGTGGCGGGGTTGACCCGGGACGACAGCGAGCGAGCCAAGAGCACTGCGGACTATCTGCGCAGCGGCCTGGCCGCCGACATCGAGCTGGACCGCAGTTTCGGCACCGTCTACCGCGATCCCGCCGATGACAAGCGCTCGGTGCTGATCTTCGGCGGCACCACGCTGCTCTGGCAGCCCGAGCGCGACCTGGACAGCCTCTTCGGCCTGATGTCCGACGAGACCGGCGCGGTGACCGGCCTGCGCGAGGTGCCCGCCGGCGACCTGGGTGGCGTCATGAAGTGCGGCAGCACCAGCGGCGACGGTGGCGACTTCGCGGTGTGCGGCTGGGCGGACCACGGCAGCGTCGTGATGGCGATGTTCCCCGGTAGGTCGGTGACCGACGCCGGTGCCCTGTTCCGCGACCTTCGCGGGGACATGCAGACCCGCGGCTGACCCGCGCCCGTCAGACCCGGCCGCCGGCATCGGTGCCCGTGTGGGGACGCAGAAAAGCCCACCCCGGATCGGGGTGGGCTTTTCTGAAAGATTGTCCGGCGGTGTCCTACTCTCCCACACCCTCACGAGTGCAGTACCATCGGCGCTGGAGGGCTTAGCTTCCGGGTTCGGAATGTAACCGGGCGTTTCCCCTCCGCCATGACCGCCGTAACTCTATGAACATATCAAACAACCCCGGCACACAGTCACGGGTGTTCGCTTGTTCAGAGTTGCACAGTGGACGCGTAGCAGCTTAGTAGTCAAGTCCTCGGCCTATTAGTACCGGTCAACTGAACCCGTTACCGGGCTTACATTTCCGGCCTATCAACCCAGTCGTCTAGCTGGGGGCCTTACCCCACCAAGGTGGGTGGGATACCTCATCTTGAAGCAGGCTTCCCGCTTAGATGCTTTCAGCGGTTATCCCTTCCGAACGTAGCTAACCAGCCGTGCCCATGGCGGGACAACTGGCACACCAGAGGTACGTCCGTCCCGGTCCTCTCGTACTAGGGACAGCCCTTCTCAGGTATCCTGCGCGCACGGCGGATAGGGACCGAACTGTCTCACGACGTTCTAAACCCAGCTCGCGTACCGCTTTAATGGGCGAACAGCCCAACCCTTGGGACCTGCTACAGCCCCAGGATGCGACGAGCCGACATCGAGGTGCCAAACCATCCCGTCGATATGGACTCTTGGGGAAGATCAGCCTGTTATCCCCGGGGTACCTTTTATCCGTTGAGCGACACCGCTTCCACTCGCAAGTGCCGGATCACTAGTCCCGACTTTCGTCCCTGCTCGACCTGTCAGTCTCACAGTCAAGCTCCCTTGTGTACTTGCACTCAACACCTGATTGCCAACCAGGCTGAGGGAACCTTTGGGCGCCTCCGTTACCCTTTAGGAGGCAACCGCCCCAGTTAAACTACCCACCAGACACTGTCCCTGAACCGGATAACGGTCCGAAGTTAGATACCCAAATCAACCAGAGTGGTATTTCAAGATTGCCTCCACCCATACTGGCGTATGGACTTCACCGGCTCCCACCTATCCTACACAAGCTAATTCGAGTACCAATGTCAAGCTATAGTAAAGGTCCCGGGGTCTTTCCGTCCTGCCGCGCGTAACGAGCATCTTTACTCGTACTGCAATTTCGCCGGGCCTGTGGTTGAGACAGTGGGGAAGTCGTTACGCCATTCGTGCAGGTCGGAACTTACCCGACAAGGAATTTCGCTACCTTAGGATGGTTATAGTTACCACCGCCGTTTACTGGCGCTTAAGTTCTCCGCTTCGCCCCGAAGAGCTAACAGGTCCCCTTAACGTTCCAGCACCGGGCAGGCGTCAGTCCATATACATCGAATTACTTCTTCGCATGGACCTGTGTTTTTAGTAAACAGTCGCTTCCCCCTGCTCTCTGCGGCCATACAACGCTCCACCCGCGCGGGGCTTCACGTCTCCGGCCCCCCTTCTCCCTAAGTTACGGGGGCAATTTGCCGAGTTCCTTAACCACAGTTCGCCCGATCGCCTCGGTATTCTCTACCTGACCACCTGTGTCGGTTTGGGGTACGGGCCGCTAAGAACTCGCTAGAGGCTTTTCTCGGCAGCATAGGATCACTGACTTCACCTGAATCGGCTCGGCATCACGTCTCAGCCTTCATGCGTCGCGGATTTGCCTACGACACGGCCTACACGCTTACCCCGGCACAACCACCGGCCGGGCTCAGCTACCTTCCTGCGTCACCCCATCGCTTGACTACTACCCATCAGGTTCCCACGCTCCCCACCATCCGTCCGAAGACATCAGGCAGTTCGGGTGGTTAGCACAACGAGGTTCATCAGGGACGCTCTTTCGCGGGTACGGGAATATCAACCCGTTGTCCATCGACTACGCCTCTCGGCCTCGCCTTAGGTCCCGACTCACCCAGGGCGGATTAGCCTGGCCCTGGAACCCTTGGTCATCCGGCGGAAGGGTTTCTCACCCTTCTTTCGCTACTCATGCCTGCATTCTCACTCGTGCCGCGTCCACAACTGGGTCACCCCGCTGCTTCACTCGCGGCACGACGCTCCCCTACCCATCCACACACCTGCACAAGGAATCAAGTCCAAGCGAGGTTAAAATGTGAATGCCACAGCTTCGGCGGTGTGCTTGAGCCCCGCTACATTGTCGGCGCGGAACCACTTGACCAGTGAGCTATTACGCACTCTTTAAAGGGTGGCTGCTTCTAAGCCAACCTCCTGGTTGTCTATGCGACCCCACATCCTTTTCCACTTAGCACACGCTTAGGGGCCTTAGCTGGTGATCTGGGCTGTTTCCCTCTCGACTACGAAGCTTATCCCCCGCAGTCTCACTGCCGCGCTCTCACTTACCGGCATTCGGAGTTTGGCTGATTTCGGTAAGCTTGTGGGCCCCCTAGACCATCCAGTGCTCTACCTCCGGCAAGAAACACGCGACGCTGCACCTAAATGCATTTCGGGGAGAACCAGCTATCACGGAGTTTGATTGGCCTTTCACCCCTAACCACAGGTCATCCCCCAATTTTTCAACATTGGTGGGTTCGGCCCTCCACGCGGTCTTACCCGCGCTTCAGCCTGCCCATGGCTAGATCACTCCGCTTCGGGTCTAGGACACGCGACTGAATCGCCCTATTCAGACTCGCTTTCGCTACGGCTCCCCCACACGGGTTAACCTCGCCACATGCCACTAACTCGCAGGCTCATTCTTCAAAAGGCACGCCGTCACCCCGCAAGGCTCCGACGGATTGTAGGCGAACGGTTTCAGGTACTATTTCACTCCCCTCCCGGGGTACTTTTCACCATTCCCTCACGGTACTTGTCCGCTATCGGTCACCAGGAAGTATTTAGGCTTACCAGGTGGTCCTGGCAGATTCACGGCAGATTTCAGGGGTCCGCCGCTACTCGGGAACACCCACAGAAGGTCAGCAACTTTCACCTACCGGACTTTCACCGTCTACGGTCAGCCATTCCAGACTGTTCGACTAGCCACTGACTTTGTAACTCCTCAAACAAGTGTCAGCTTGTTTAGCGGGGTCCCACAACCCCGACCACGCAACCCCTGACAGGTATCACACGCAGCCGGTTTAGCCTCAATCCGCTTTCGCTCGCCACTACTCACGGAATCACTATTTGTTTTCTCTTCCTACGGGTACTGAGATGTTTCACTTCCCCGCGTTCCCTCCACACACCCTATGTGTTCAGGTGTGGGTGACACCACATGACTGGTGCCAGGTTTCCCCATTCGGACACCCTGGGATCACAGCTTGGTTGACAGCTCCCCCAGGCCTATCGCGGCCTCCCACGTCCTTCATCGGCTCCTGGTGCCAAGGCATTCACCGTTCGCCCTTGACAACTTGACCACAAAGATGCTCGCGTCCACTGTGCAATTCTCAACAAACGACCAACCCACAACCCGATCCGCCCCACACCAAACCCAACACGCAGTTGGCGGTATGTGGGGCCAGGCCATGCCTGGCAGACTCCCAGCCCCCCACAACGGGAGGGCCGGCCAAGTCTCCGAAAAAACAACCAACGGTTGTTCCTTCAGGACCCAACAGGGTGCTTACATCCTCCCCCAGCCGCACCAGAAGCCACCGTTCCCACCACACCCGAAGGAGTGGCTGTACTAGGCGCCGCCGGCCGTTGCCAGGGCAAAACTTGCCAGTGTCTCCGCCATTCGAGCACCCCACCACCACATTCGGGCAGCGCGGGCTCCTTACCGACTTTCGTCGGAAGGTGCTCCTTAGAAAGGAGGTGATCCAGCCGCACCTTCCGGTACGGCTACCTTGTTACGACTTCGTCCCAATCGCCAGCCCCACCTTCGACGGCTCCCTCCACAAGGGTTGGGCCACCGGCTTCGGGTGTTGCCGACTTTCGTGACGTGACGGGCGGTGTGTACAAGGCCCGGGAACGTATTCACCGCAGCGTTGCTGATCTGCGATTACTAGCGACTCCGACTTCACGGGGTCGAGTTGCAGACCCCGATCCGAACTGAGACCGGCTTTTTGGGATTCGCTCCACCTCACGGTATCGCAGCCCATTGTACCGGCCATTGTAGCATGCGTGAAGCCCTGGACATAAGGGGCATGATGACTTGACGTCATCCCCACCTTCCTCCGAGTTGACCCCGGCAGTCTTCGATGAGTCCCCGCCATAACGCGCTGGCAACATCGAACGAGGGTTGCGCTCGTTGCGGGACTTAACCCAACATCTCACGACACGAGCTGACGACAGCCATGCACCACCTGTGACCGCCCCCGAAGGACCCCCCATCTCTGGAGGTTTTGCGGCCATGTCAAACCCAGGTAAGGTTCTTCGCGTTGCATCGAATTAATCCGCATGCTCCGCCGCTTGTGCGGGCCCCCGTCAATTCCTTTGAGTTTTAGCCTTGCGGCCGTACTCCCCAGGCGGGGCGCTTAATGCGTTAGCTGCGGCACAGGGAACCGGAGAGGCCCCCCACACCTAGCGCCCAACGTTTACAGCGTGGACTACCAGGGTATCTAATCCTGTTCGCTCCCCACGCTTTCGCTCCTCAGCGTCAGTATCGGCCCAGAGACCCGCCTTCGCCACCGGTGTTCCTCCTGATATCTGCGCATTTCACCGCTACACCAGGAATTCCAGTCTCCCCTACCGAACTCTAGCCTGCCCGTATCGACCGCAGGCTTGGGGTTGAGCCCCAAGTTTTCACGGTCGACGCGACAAGCCGCCTACGAGCTCTTTACGCCCAATAAATCCGGACAACGCTCGCACCCTACGTCTTACCGCGGCTGCTGGCACGTAGTTGGCCGGTGCTTCTTCTGCAGGTACCGTCACTCTCGCTTCGTCCCTGCTGAAAGAGGTTTACAACCCGAAGGCCGTCATCCCTCACGCGGCGTCGCTGCATCAGGCTTCGCCCATTGTGCAATATTCCCCACTGCTGCCTCCCGTAGGAGTCTGGGCCGTGTCTCAGTCCCAGTGTGGCCGGTCGCCCTCTCAGGCCGGCTACCCGTCGTCGCCTTGGTAGGCCATCACCCCACCAACAAGCTGATAGGCCGCGAGCCCATCCCAAGCCGAAAAACTTTCCACCCCCAGCCATGCGGCCAGAAGTAATATTCGGTATTAGCCCCGGTTTCCCGGGGTTATCCCAAAGCTTGGGGCAGGTTGCTCACGTGTTACTCACCCGTTCGCCGCTCGAGTACCCCGAAGGGCCTTTCCGCTCGACTTGCATGTGTTAAGCACGCCGCCAGCGTTCGTCCTGAGCCAGGATCAAACTCTCCAACAAAAAATAGTTGAACAGCATCCTGACAACAAACAAATGTTGCCAAAGGAATCCCAACCAGCCAAACCAAAGCCTGACCAGTCCGGGGTATAAATCATAATTGGCACTGGCTTTACAAGCACCCTGTTGAGTTCTCAAAGAACAACCACACACCGATCAGAAGCCCCACATCCGTGGAACCCCGTTTCGGGGCAACCGCTCAAACCTACTTGGTCGAACTTTCATTGTCAACCTCGTATCCGAGGCGATCAATCTGGTTCGTCCGGACCCACGATGACGCACGCCGTACCCGGCGGTCGTTGCTGTCGTGGGAAGCCGCAGACCGGCCGATCACCGCTTCGCGGCTCTCCGCCCGGCTCCTGCCGGCTCCAGAACTCTACCCGGTCGGCTTCGCGTTCGCAACTCCGTTTCCGGAGTGTTCCGCACCGCCCGATCCTCAGTCTCGCTCGGCGTTCCCGCCACGAGCCTGATGCCCGGTCTCGGCCAGTTCGTCCGGCCTCCCCCGTGCAGAGAGAAAGTTACGCGGACCGCCCGGAGAAGGCAAATCAGGGTTCATCACTGGTTCGGTCGAGCGGATCGGCGCGGTCTGCGCCGCGGTCGGCGACGCGGCGCGCGCCGTCGTGCCAGAGTGTCAGGCATGGATGAGTCCGGGCTGGACGCCACGGTGTTTGCCGAGGAAGCGCTGCTCGGCGTCCTCCTGCCGTTCTGGCAGCTGGTGATCGGCGCGGTCGTGCTTGTCGTCCTGGTGCTCTCGGTGGGACGGCTGGCCCGCCGGGGCAGATCCCGGATGACCACCGCCCTGCTGGTCACCGCCGTGGTGATCGCCGGCCTCGCGACGATCGGCGTCCTGCTGGAGGGGTGAGCGCTCAGAGCCGGCGGTTGGCCAGGCTGGGCAGCTCGGCCCGGATCGCGGCGAGGCGGTCGAGGTCCAGGTCGGCGACGGCCACCCCGGAGCCGTCCGGCAGTTGCGTGAGGACCGTCCCCCACGGGTCGACCACCATGCTGCGGCCGAAGCACGTGCGGCCGGGCTCGTGGTCGCCCGTCTGACCGGCCGCCGCCACGAAGCACTGGTTCTCGATGGCCCGGGCCCGCAGCAGGACCTCCCAGTGGTCCCGCCCGGTGTGCAGCATGAACGCCGCCGGAACCACCAGCAGGTGGGCGCCGCCCTCGGTGGCGAGTTGCCGGTACAGCTCCGGGAAGCGCAGGTCGTAGCAGATCGACAGCCCGACCCGGAGACCCTCCACGTCCACGACGACGGGTTGGTCGCCGGGCGCGACGCTCGCCGACTCCCGGTAGGAGACCCGGCCCGGGATCTCCACGTCGTACAGATGGATCTTGCGGTAGGTCGCGGCCAGGCTGCCGGCGCGGTCGAAGACCAGCGACGTGTTCCAGGTGTGCTCCCGGTCCGGGCCGGCCTCGTGGAACGACCCGGCCACCACCCACATGCCCAGCCGCCGGGCGACACCGGCGAAGAAGCTGCCCACCTCACCGTCGACCGGCTCCGGTTCGGGCAGACCGGCCGCGGGGCCGAGATAGTCGACGTACTCCGGAAGGATCGCGAGGTCCGCGCCGCCGTCGGCGGCGCGTTCCAGCAGCACCTCGGCGGCGGCCAGGTTGGCCTTGCGGTCATCCCGGGCGTTGAGCTGGCAGACGGCGACGCGCATGGCCCCAGAGTACGGCCGGGACGGCCGGCGCGGACAGCGTCAGATGCTCGCGAGCACCAGCGCCCCCGCGGCGAACCCGAGGCCGGCGATCTGGACCGGCCGCAGCCGTTCCCTGTCGACGGCGAGCGCGAGCAGCACCGTGCTGGCGGGGTAGAGCGCGGCGACCGCCGCCACGATGCTGAGGTGACCCCGCGCGGCGGCGGCCATGAAGAGCGCGTTGGCGGCGCTGTCGAGCAGACCGGCGACGGCCGCCCAACCCAGCACCCGCCGGTCGAGCCGAAGCCGCACCCCGGTGCCGGCGGCGAGGATGAGGCCGAACGCGATCGAACTGG
The DNA here is from genome assembly GCF_000297395.2 of Micromonospora lupini str. Lupac 08. Classification (GTDB taxonomy): domain Bacteria; phylum Actinomycetota; class Actinomycetes; order Mycobacteriales; family Micromonosporaceae; genus Micromonospora; species Micromonospora lupini. Next base: position 5,896,864 of record NZ_HF570108.1, read on the forward strand.
CTCGGACCGCCGCCACCGGCCACATGCCGGCGCTCTCGCCGGCCTGGCCAAGCAGCGTGAAGAAGACGCCGAAGAGCGCGCCGGCGGCGAGGGCCAGGCCGACCAGCCGGGCGGGAGCGCCGGAACCGCTGCCCCCCTCGCCCAGACTGACCAGGGCGATCGCCACCACCGCCAGGCCGGCGCCGGTGAGCGCCAGCGCGCCGGGGAAGCTCGACGTGAACAGGCCGGCGACGATCGGCACCACCGCGGCGGTGATCGCGGTGACCGGCGCCACCACGGCCATCATTCCGCCGGCGAGGGCCCGGTAGAGCAGCATGACGCCGCCGGCGCCGGCCACGCCGGCGAGCAGCCCCCAGGCGATGTCGGCGACGGTAGGTGTCCCGGGTACCACCAGCACCAGAGCTACCAGCAGGGGGACGCTCAGCAGTTGGGAGACCACTGTCACCGCGATCGGGTCCGCCCAGCGGGACGCCTTGCCGCCGGAGAAGTCGGCGGTGCCGAACGCGATCGCGGACACCGCTGCCAGGAGAATGGGTAGCATGCCACTGTCGTACCACAATAGTGACCGCGAAGGATAGTTTGATGACCGACACAGGTGGCCGGGTGGGCGCGGTGACCGCCGCCGTGGCCCGGCAGGTACGGGAACTGCGCGCCGCCCGGGGCTGGTCCTTCGAGGAGCTGGCCGGCCGCTCCGGGGTGAGCAAGGCGATGCTCGTGCAGATCGAGAGCGCGCGCACCAACCCCAGCGTCGGCACGTTGTGCCGGGTCGCCGACGCGTTCGGCGTCAACATCGCCCGTCTCGTGGAGCCCGACGAGGAGCGGACGGTGCGGATCAGCTCCACCGCCGAGGCGCCAGTGCTCTGGCAGGGCGAACACGGCGGCACCGGCCACCTGCTGAGCGGGCTGGGCGAGCCCGACCTGGTCGAGCTCTGGGACTGGCGGCTGGAGCCCGGCGAAGGGCACCGCTCCGCCGACCACCCCCGCGGCACCCGCGAGGTGCTGCACGTCCTCACCGGCACGGTGATCGTCAACGTCGACGGGCAGGACCACGCCGTCCGGGCCGGTGACACGATCGAGTTCCACGCCGACCGGGAGCACGGCTACCGCAACGACGCCGCGGAGCGGGCCCGGCTGATGATGGTGACTGTCACCCCGTCGGGCGAGTGGGACCGCCGGACACGGTCACGCCGGCCGCGTCAGTAGCGAACGGCCGGCGTGACGCGGGGAGGATCAGGCCGACTTCTCCTCGCGGTCCCGCCGGGCCCGACGCCCGGTGAACTCGCGCGGAACGATTGTCGGGTTGACGTTCTCCAGGACGACCTCGCGGGTGATCAGCACCCGGGCGGCGTCGGGGTTGCTCGGCACCTCGTACATCGCGGAGAGCAGGACCTCCTCGATGATGGCGCGCAGGCCACGGGCCCCGGTGCCGCGCAGCATGGCCTGATCGGCGATCGCCTCCAGCGCCGGCTCGTCGAACTCCAACTCGACGCCGTCCAGCTCGAACAGGCGCTGGTACTGGCGGACCAGAGCGTTGCGGGGCTCGGTGAGGATGCGCACGAGGGCGCTCCGGTCCAGGCTGCGCACGTTGGTGATCACCGGCAGTCGGCCGACGAACTCAGGGATGAGCCCGAACTTGAGCATGTCTTCCGGCATGACCTGGCTGAAGATGTCATCTGTCGACCGGTCCGAAACCGACCGGAGCCGGGCCCCGAAGCCGGTGCCCCCCTGACCGGTGCGGGACTCGATGATCTGGTCGAGACCGGCGAAGGCGCCACCACAGATGAACAGCACGTTCGTGGTGTCGATCTGGATGAACTCCTGGTGCGGGTGCTTGCGCCCGCCCTGCGGCGGCACGTTGGCCACCGTGCCTTCGAGCATCTTGAGCAGGGCCTGCTGCACGCCCTCGCCGGAGACGTCCCGCGTGATCGACGGATTCTCCGACTTGCGGGCGATCTTGTCGACCTCGTCGATGTAGATGATGCCGGTCTCGGCGCGCTTGATGTCGTAGTCGGCGGCCTGGATCAGCTTGAGGAGGATGTTCTCCACGTCCTCGCCGACGTAGCCCGCCTCGGTGAGCGCGGTGGCGTCGGCGATGGCGAACGGCACGTTCAACATCCGGGCGAGGGTCTGTGCGAGGTGGGTCTTGCCGCAACCCGTCGGGCCGAGCAGCAGGATGTTGGACTTGGCCAGCTCGACGGCGTCACTGCCGGAGCCCGGCGCGTTGGCCGCCTCTGCCTGGATCCGCTTGTAGTGGTTGTAGACCGCGACGGCGAGCGCCTTCTTGGCCTGGTCCTGCCCCACGACGTAGTTGTCGAGGAACTGGCAGATCTCCATCGGCTTGGGAAGCTCTTCCCACTTCACCTCGCCGGACTCGGCCAGCTCCTCTTCGATGATCTCGTTGCAGAGATCGATGCACTCGTCGCAGATGTAGACCCCTGGGCCCGCGATGAGTTTCTTGACCTGCTTCTGCGACTTACCGCAGAAGGAGCATTTCAGTAGGTCGCCGCCGTCACCGATCCGTGCCACCTACGTTCTCCCTGCACTCATCGGCCGGAGACCCGGCCCTGACCTGCGGGCGCTGCGCGCCGCCCGGCTTGTTTCACCCCACCGGCTCAACCGGCGAAGCGGTACGGACCCGACGTTACCCGCTGGCGGGGCATTCTCCGACCCCCAAAACGGGTGTGTCAGAGGTCGGCCGGGAACGGGTGCCCCGGCCAACCTCTGACCCGGTATTGCTCAGCTGGCGGAGTGGGTCGCCAGCAGACCCTTCTTGCGGCTGGTCAGGATCGTGTCGACCAGCCCGTACTCCTTGGACTCCTCGGCCGTCATGATCTTGTCACGGTCGATGTCCTTGCGAACCTGCTCGATCGGGCGGTTGCAGTGCCGGGAGAGCATGTCCTCCAGCTGCGTCCGCATCCGCAGGATCTCCCGGGCCTGGATCTCGATGTCCGAGCCCTGCCCGTAGCCGCCCTCGGTGGCCGGCTGGTGGATGATGATCCGCGAGTTCGGAAGAGCCATCCGCTTACCCGCGGTGCCCGCCGACAGCAGCACCGCCGCCGCGCTGGCGGCCTGCCCGAGGCAGACCGTCTGGATGTCCGGACGGACGTACTGCATGGTGTCGTAGATCGCCGTCATCGCGGTGAACGAGCCACCCGGCGAGTTGATGTACATGATGATGTCGCGGTCCGGGTCGGTGCCCTCAAGCGTCAGCAGCTGGGCCATCACGTCGTTGGCCGACGCGTCGTCCACCTGGACACCGAGGAAGATGATCCGGTCCTCGAAGAGCTTGTTGTACGGGTTCGACTCCTTGACCCCGTACGACGTGCGCTCGACGAACGACGGCAGCACGTAGCGGTTGTGCACGGCCGCGAACTGGGGCGGCAAGCTCAGATCGGTCATCGTCAGCTCCTCAGCTCAGGGTCCCGGCGCCATCCGGAACCTGAGCGGCCCCGATGATCACCTTGTCGATGAAGCCGTAGTCCATGGCCTCCTGGGCGGTGAACCAACGGTCCCGGTCCGAGTCCGCCTCGATCTGCGACTGGCTCTGGCCGGTGTGGTGCGCGACGCGCTCCTGGAACATCCGCTTCGTGTAGAGCATCTGCTCCGCCTGGATGGCGATGTCGGACGCCGTGCCGCCCAGACCACCGGATGGCTGGTGCATCATGATCCGAGCGTGCGGCAGGGCGTAACGCTTGCCCTTGGTGCCCGCGCAGAGCAGCAGCTGACCCATCGAGGCAGCCATGCCCATCGCCACTGTCGACACGTCGTTGTCGATGAACTGCATGGTGTCGTAGATCGCCATGCCCGAGTAGACCGAGCCACCCGGCGAGTTGATCCACAGGTTGATGTCGCGGTCCGGGTCCTCCGCGGCGAGCAGCAGCAGCTGCGCGCAGATGCGGTTGGCGACCTGGTCGGTCACCTCACTGCCCAGGAAGATGATGCGTTCCTTGAGCAACCGGTTGTAGACCGAGTCGTCGAGGTTGCCAATGGAGTCGCCACCGCGCGCGTCAATCGCCCGGAGCGACTTCTTGGGGATGTGCATGTCGGTCATGGCAGCCCTTCGCTCTCCGTACCGTCTTTCCCGACACTAACCGCTGTGCGGGGCGGCAGAGTCCCGGTCGGGGCACTGTTCGCTCTCAGCGCAGTTGCGTCGGGCGCACCCGCGGCGCGGGCTTCCGGGCGTACCCGGCAGTGCGTGCTGCCCGGGGCGTACCCGGCAGTGCTTGCTACCGGGCATGCCCGGGACAGGTGTGGCCGCCGCCCACCGCGCAGCGGCGGGCGGCGGCCACACCCGACGAATCAGTGCTCGTGGTTGTGCTCCGCCTCGTTGGCGGCGCGCAGCGCGTCCAGGGTGACCTCGTTGCCGGCCGAGTCCTTGATCGAGATGCGCTCCATGACGGCCGCGAGGGCCTTGCCCCGCCGCACGTCGCCGAAGACGGCGGCAGCGGCGCCGGAGCGCACCAGCTGGTCGTAGTACTGCTGCGGGGCCATCCCGGCGCGCTGGGCCCGGTGCACGATCTCGTGACCGAACTCGTCGTCGGACACCTGCACGTCCTCCGCGTCGGCGAGCGTGTCCAGCAGGAGCTGCACCTTGACGCCCTCGGTCGCCGCCTCGGTCAGCTCGGCGTCGATCTGCTCCTCGGTCTTCTCCTCGGCGGCCAGGTACTCCTCCAGGGAGGCGCCGATCCGCTCCAGCTGGTCGACCATCGCCTGCTTGCGGCTCTCGACCTCCTCGCGGACGACACCCTCCGGCGCCGGCACCTCGGCGGCCTCGACCAGCTGCGCCAGCGCCTTGTCCCGGGCGGCGTAGATCTGCTCGACCTGCTTGCCCTGGGTGACCCGCCCCCGCAGGTCGCCGCGCAGCTCCTCGATCGTGTCGAACTCGCTGGCCATCTGGGCGAACTCGTCGTTCAGCTCCGGCAGCTCCTTCTCCTTGACCGTGCGCACGGTCACCGCCACGTCGGCGTCCCGACCGGCGAAGTCGCCGCCTACCAGCTGGGTGGTGAAGGTGGTGCTGTCGCCGGCGGCGAGACCGACCACGGCCTCGTCCAGGCCCGGCAGGAGCTGCTTGCTACCCACCTCGTGGGAGATGTTGCTCGCCTGGCCGCCCGGCACGTCCTCGCCGTCGACGGTGGCGTTCAGGTCGATCTGCACGTAGTCGCCCTCGGCGGCGGCGCGCTCGACAGTCTTGAGGGTGGCGAACCGCTCGCGCAGGTTCTTCACCTGCTCGTCGATCTCACTCTCGTCGATCTGCAGCTCGTCGACGGTCACCTCGATGGTCGAGGCGTCGGGCAGCGTGATCTCCGGCCGGACGTCGACCTCGGCGGTGAAGTTGAGCGAGTCACCGTCGTTGAACTCGGTGATCTCGACCTCGGGACGCCCCAGCGTCTTCAGGTCGTGCTCGCGCACCGCGGCGAGGATGTTCTCCGGGATGGCGTCCTGGACGGCCTCGTTGAGGACGGTGCCCCGGCCCACCCGCTGGTCGATCACCGCGGTCGGGACCTTGCCCCGGCGGAAGCCCGGGACCTGGACCTGCGAACCGATCTCCCGGTACGCCTTCTTGAGGCTCGGCTCGAGCTCGACGAACGGCACCTCGATGGCGAGCCGCACGCGCGTCGGGCTCAGAGTCTCGACGGTGCTCTTCACAGGCGTACTCCTTGACGGATCTGGGTTTTGATTCTGGGCCTTCGATTGGCCCATCGAGTGTAGGCGAGCCGACGCGGCCGGCTGCTAGCGCCCGGGGCGACCCGGACACTGACGACAGTCGGGGTGGCGGGATTTGAACCCACGGCCCCTCGCTCCCAAAGCGAGTGCGCTACCAAGCTGCGCCACACCCCGTGGCGACGTGCAGTCTATGCCGTCGCCGCGCCCCAGGCGGTGCCGGGGCGTCCCCCACCCGGACAGATCCCCCAGAAGGACCGAAAGGGGCGCTCGCGGCTCGCTCCCCCGCTCCAGGATCGGCGCGACGTCGGGGATGTGGATCCCAGAGCGTTCCCGGACGCTGTGCGGATCTTGAGTGGTGGGATGCGGCGCCACCTAACCGCGCCGCCGCCAGGCGGTGGCGCGGTTACACGTCGGGCACCGGCATTGGGTACGCTGTAGGGCGTCCCGCTCGGCGGGGCGCACGCGGGCGTAGCTCAATGGTAGAGCTTCAGTCTTCCAAACTGACTACGCGAGTTCGATTCTCGTCGCCCGCTCCACAGGCGAAGGCCCAGGCAGACCGCACCGCGGCACCTGGGCCTTCCGCTTCTCCCCATCTTCGATCCACGCGCCGCCCGCGATCCGAGCCGGCGGATCACGCCCGCTGCCGGCGTGGGAAGCCGATGTCGTCGAAGAGTGAGTAGTGCTCGGCGAACGCCGTGACGGCGCGTCGGGCGGCGGCGACGGTTTCGTCCACGGTCGTGAGGTCCTCGGTGACGCGCATGACCGTGTGCTCGCCGGCCGGATACCTGAACACGGGGCGAAGGAGATCGACCTCGATCGCAGCGGTCAGGGTGAACCCGTCCTCGCGGAGCGTGAGCCGCAGGTAGAGACGAATCTCGGAGAGGAAATCGGTGCCCTCCACCGGGAGGTGCGGCAGCGTGAACGTCAGGGCGTGGAACGTCAGCTTCCCGCCGTCGCTCGGATCGAACTCAAGACGGCTCCCCGAGATCAGGACCTCGTCCTCCTCGCCCGGCACCGAGAGGTCATGGTTCAGGCGGACCTCGGTGAAATCGCGCTCGACCTCCCAGGACGCCTCGGTCATCCCGCGCAGCAGAGCAGCCATCCCCGAGCTCACCGTGTCCACGGTGGCCGAGCCTAGCCCGCTCTTACGGTCACCGGCGGACCCGCAAGCCATGCGGTGAGCAGATCGCTCACCTCCTCGCCGAGGGCGGGAGTGGCACGCCGGGCCAGCACGAGAAGGTCCGCGTGCTGCTCGCTCGTCACGTCGAGAGCGGGCAGCGGCGTACGGCGCCAGGTCGTACGGCTGGCGTCTCGTACGAGCCCGGTCACGTCGGCACGACCGCGTCGGGACAGCCCCGCATCGCGGTCGACGGCCAGGAGCAGGGCGGCACGCAACCGCACGGGCACGGGTTCCCTGCCGAGCAGCCGATAGCCCGCGCGCCGCAGTTCCACCCGCGCTCCAGCGAGCAGCCGCCAGGGCAGCTCCGCCGGCAGAGTGGCCGCGACGGGCCGTAGCGCCGTGGTGGCCTCGCGGACGACCGACGGTGAGGGATCGGTGAGCAACGGCATGACCTGGCTCGTCTCGACGGCGTCGAGCTGGCGGAGGCCGCGTACGGCCGCGGCGCGGATCGCCGCGACCGGGTGGGTGAGGAGCCGGTTCAGCAGCGGCGCGTCGGTCTCCGAAACACTCTCGCCGAAGCCGAGGACAGCACCCGGTGTGGGCGCGGGGCCGGTGACCGCCGCCCGGTAGTGCGCCCGCGCGTCGGTGCCGACGCGCCGAGCGGCCGCCCTGGCGATGGCCCGCACCAGCGAGGCGCTGTCGTCGAGACGGGTCGCCACCTCGGCCCGCTCTCCGAGGCGCAGCAGACCGATCAGGGCGATCGCGCGTACGTCCGGACGGCGGTTGCCGGCCAGCCGCCGCAGGATCGGGAGTCGCTCGGTCCACACCGCCTCCCGGCAGGCGGCCTCGGCCGCAAGCGAGCGGATGCGCACGTCGGTCTCGGACTCGGCGAGGGCGACCAGGTCGTCGATCCGCAGCCGGCGCTGCACCACCTCCATCTCGACGACCAGCCGCCGCTGGGCCACCGACCCGGAGGCGCCGACCACCCGGCGTACGGCCGGCGGCGCACTGAGCAGCGCGGCCGTGACCTGGTTGGCGGCGAAGCCGCCGCGCGGCCGGGCGTCCACCAGCAGTGCCATCGGCATCGCCGCCGGAAGGTACGTGGCGGGGTCGTCGGCCAGCAGCAGCGCAAGACCCGCTCGGGCCCGGTCCCGCACCTGCCGGACCCAGTCGCCGGTGCGCAGCACCAGAAACGGCACCAGATCCGGGTCGGGCTCATCAAGCATCGACAGCACCGCACGCTCGCGGACGCGCCCGTCGCCGTGGGTACTGGCCAGCGCCACGGCGAGGGGGTTGACAGTGGGTGGGGACAGGCCGGCCACCAGCCGAGCGAGCGGTGCCGTCGACTGGTCCGACGAGTACCACAGCATCTGTCGGGTGCGTTCGTCGAGCCGAACGACCAGCTTCGGGGAACGAGCCAGCGCCCGCAGCGCCGCCCGGCCCAGGTCGTGGTCGCCGTTGGCACCGACGTCGGCCAGGAGGAGGGCGAGGTGCTCCAGTGCCTTCCTGCCGGCGGCGGCTCGCTGGCCGGCCGCCGCGACGGCCGCCTCCAGCGCCGGTCCCGTCTGCGCGCTGGGCTCTTCCCGGTCCCCCGGCGTCCACGTCATGTGATCATGCTGCCGTACCGGCGGCCCGGCCCGCCTCCGACTTTATCGGCGGCTGGCCCGAGAGGGCCCGGTCACCGCGTCACTTCAGGTGGAACCGTTCGTCGACCGCGAGGGCCGCCAACTGCGGCACGGAGAACGGCAGCTTCGTCAACTCCGGCAGGGTCTCGGCGATCTTCCTGCCCTGCGCGACGAACACGACCACGCCGTCCGGGTGCCGGTAGGCCGACCACTGGTCGAGGCGGTCGTCGGCGCCCGACCGGACCACCACGCCGACCTGCGCCGCCCCGACGGTCTCGACCTGACACTCACCCTGCATGCCCCAGAACTGGCGGGCCAGCGCGCACGGTTCACTGGGTAGTTGGTTGCCGGCGTCGTGCACCTCGACGACCACACGCCCGGTGTCCTGCCCCTGGGCAACGGCGACCGAGGTCAGGTAGCTCCACAGGTCGACGCCGTTCACCGTGTCCTCGAACTGCGCCTGGTGGGTCCGCAGCGTCCTCTGGTCCGCGGGCTGGTTCGCCGGGTCCTCCGGCGCGGTGTAGCCGGCGGGCACGACGGAGACGACCTCGTCGAGCAGCCGTAGCCCCTGGTCGTACTTCGACCCTGCCCGCGCGGTCCGGTCCTCCTGTGGTTGACCGTCCGGCCCGGCCGGCCACGGCTTCTTGGTGTCTGACGCCGACGGGTTCGGAATGGCCTGCGGCCCACCTGCCGGCTGGTAGACGTCGCGCCTGGGTGCGCCCAGCGCCGCGAAACCGACGACCGCCAGCAGCACGGCCGCCGATCCGGCGCACGCCCGGACGGCACGGCGGCGACTGTGTGCGCGTCGTCCCGCGCCGAGCGCGGCCGCCGTACTCAGTGGTGGCGGCGGCGTGGCATCGTCCATCTCCCGGCGCAGCGCCTCACGCAGGTCTTCTCCGTTCATCACTTCCCCATCTCGATCCCGCTGTGTGTGGTTGCCAGGAGGCCGCGCAGCGTGTCCAGCCCACGTGCCGCCTGGCTCTTCACCGTCCCCGGAGAGCAGTCCAGCAGCGCCGCGACGTCCTCGATCGAAAGGTCCTCCCAGTAGCGGAGAACCAGTACCGCCCGCTGGCGCGGCGCCACCGATGCCAGCGCCCGCAGGAGCACCAGACGGGTCTCCGGCGAATCGGACGGTGCCGCTGGCTCGACGTTGTCGCCGCCCACGCGTTCGCGCCGCCACCAGCCGCGGCGGCGCTCGTCGAGGAACGTCCGGATCAGGATCTGCCGCACGTAGTTGTCGAGCACCTCGTGCCGGGAGACCCGGTTCCAGACCAGGTAGAGCTTCACGAATGCGCTCTGGACCAGGTCCTCCGCCCGATGCCAGTCACCGCACAGCAGGTACGCCGTGCCGCGCATCGCGTCCGACCTCGCCGCGAAGTAGTCGGCGAACGCCGCGTCGCGATCGCTCATTCAGGCCTCCGATCCCCGATTCGAGATAGTCACGCCGGGTCCGGCCCGGCAGGTTGCATCGCGAAGAGAAGAACTCGGCGGGGTCGAGGCCGGTTGCGGGTCAATCCGTGACGGAGACGGCGGAGAGCGTGCCCTTGCCGAGGACGAGCAGCAGATCGGGCGCGAGGTGGCGGATGCCGGTGAGCTGCCTGTCGACCAGGGCTCGGACGTGGGGCCGGCCGCTGTCGTCGACGAGCATCAGCATTCCCGGCCGCCGGGTGGCCACGACCTGCCCGGCGCCGATCCGGACGGCTTCCCCGGTGACGTCCGACCCCACGTCGAGCCGCCAGAGCCTGGTGCCGGTCGTCAGGTCCACCGAGACGAGCCCACCCCGGCGTTCCGGCACCCACGCCGTCGCGTCCGCGACCCCGATGCCGTGCTGGGCCAGATCGCCGTCGTGCCGGAAGAACTCTCCCAAGGTGCCGGCAGCGGGCTGGAGCTGCCAGACCGTACGCGCTCCGCAGCGCAGCAGAACGCGGTCGGCGTCGGCGGTGACGAACGCCGGCCACTGGCCGTCGCCGGCCATGAGCGGCTCGGGAAGGGTCCAGCGGAACACCTCGCCTCCGTCGCGCCCGTCGAGCAGTCGCACGGACGTACCGCCCGGCTCGCCGACGAGCACCTGTCCGCCGATCGCAGTGGGCAGCACCGTCGCCGTTCGCTGCGGGTCGGTCCAGAGCGGGCTCCCGGTCCACCTGTCGTACGCCCGGAGCCGGGTGTACCCGCGCCAGCCGCCCGCCAGGACGCGGTCCCCGGCAACCACGATGTGACCGGGGAACGGGGACAGGTCGGCGCTCCAGAGGATGGTGCCGGTGTGCAGGTCGAGGCAGCGCAGCTCGGCGCGGTCCTGACTGATCACCCAGCACTGCGTACCGTCGACGACGACCGCCCGGGGCCAGGTGCCGATCGGGACGTCCCAGCGGGCGGCGCCATCGACCGGGTCGAGGCAGACGAGACGAGTGCCTCGCTCGTGCACCACCACGCAGTCGGGCGCGCTGGCGATCGCCGTCGGGTCGGGTCGCTGGTGCAGCGACCGACGCCATCGAATCTGGAAGATCACTCGAATCTAACCCCCCGGGGTCGCCGTCGTGGTGCCCACGAGCGAGATCCCTTGACAGTCGTCGATCCGTGCACTGGTGTAAGGACCACACACATCGACGCCCGTCACAGGAGGGCACATGATCGTCCGACGACGGTGGGCGGCTGCCGCCACCACAGCGATCCTGATCAGCGCGGCACTGTCCCATCCCGATCCGGCAGCGGCGCGAACCGCCGCCGACGCCACACCGATCACCCTGACCGCCACCGAGACCGCTCTGGTCCGGGTGCAGCTGCGCGATCAGGCCCAGCTCGACCGGTTGGTCGCCGCCGGCGCCGACCTGGCCAACAGGCCCCGGGCCCGGGACGGGCGGATCCTCGCCGACCTGGTGCTCACCGGCGCGCAACTGGCCGACCTGACCGCCCAGGGGGCCACCGCGACACAGATCGTGCAGCGCGCCGGGGACGGCAGCCGGCACTACGCCGACAGCGTCCGCGCGGCACAGGCCCGCACCGCCGCCGGGCTGCGCGCCCCGGCCGCCGGGCAGCGGACCACCGCAGCGGCCGCCGTCGACACGCTCGCGGTGCAGCAGGCGTACTGGTGGACCACCGGGGGGCAGACGTTCCTGCAGGCGCAGGTGGCCACCACCGCCACCGACGACCCGGACGTGGAGGTCACCGTCAGTTGGCGGAGCGCGGACGGCGCCACCGGGTCATTCCCGCTGTACCGGTTCGAGGACTCGGGTGAGTACCAGTACCACTACGCGCTCCCCCAACCGGTGCCGAGCCGGCCGGTTCAGCTGACCGCGACCTCCAGCCTCGGCGGGGTCAGTCGGGCGGTCACCCCGGCGCTCTGGCCGAACGCCGCCCCACCGCCGCTGCCGGCCGGCTACCAGAAGGACTTCATCGACGCGTACCTGACGCCTGTGGACATCCAGGCGCGGATCCGGCGGCTGGCCCGCCAGTACCGGGACCTGGTGGACGTCGTCGACCTGCCGAACAGGACCCAGGGGTACCGCCGCACCGCCGTCGCGTACCTGGGTGACCCGGCGGCCGCCGCCGTGGTCGTCGAGTCGGTCCGCTTCGGTGACCAGGGCATGAACGGCGTGCAGGTACGCACCGTCGACCCGGGCCGGCCGCGCCGGGCGCTCACCGTCGGCTACCGCGACCGCGTCCTCACCGTCACCCTCGCCACCGACGCCGCCGGCAAGACCGTGAGCACCACCGACGACGTCGCGGCGGCGATCAACGCCCGACAGGCGAACCGGTTCCGGGCCACCGTCGAGGACGGCTCCACCGGGCTGCCGATGCCGGTCGCCGGCCCGGCCCGCCTCGACGACGGGCTCCAGGGCACCGAGGTGCCGACCCGCCCGTGGACGGTGCAGGCGCTGCGCCTCGGCGTGCACCGCGACGGCTCCCGGGTCGGGGTGCTGGCGTACTCCCAGGAGCACGCCCGGGAGTGGGCGACCCCGCTTGTGACGTTGGAGTTCGCCGAGCGGATGCTTGCCAACTCCCGTACCGACCCGGCCACCCGGGAGCTGCTGGAGCAGGTCGACGTCTTCGTCATCCCGACCGTCAACCCGGACGGCGCGAACTACTCGTTCAACGACTACAACATGCAGCGCAAGAACCTGGTCAACCACTGCACCGGGGCGGCCCGCGACCCGAGGTACCGCACCTCGTGGGGCGTCGACGTCAACCGCAACTACACAGTCGGGTCGTACTTCGACGGCTACGTGGGCGCGAGCGCCAACTGCCTGTCCGGCACCTACGCCGGCACGGCGGAGCTGTCCGAGGCGGAGAGCGGCAACGTGATCGCGCTGGCCAGGGCCCACCCCAACATCAAGTTCGCGATGAACGTGCACTCCTTCGGCGGGTACTTCATGTGGCCGCCGGGGGCGTACCGGGCCGACGGCCGAATCACCCTGCCCCGGCCCTCGACCGACGAGTCGACGCTGTTCCTGAACAGCGCCCGACGCATCGTGGGCGCCATCGCCACGGAGCGTGGCACCGTCACCTGGCCGTCGCAGACCGGCCCGGTCGCCGACGTGCTGTACTCCGCCGCCGGCAACTCGGCCGACCAGCTCTACTACGAGCTGGGCATCTTCGCCTGGGACTTCGAGGTCGGCAACGACCGCTGGAACCCGGCGACCGGGGAGTGGGAGGGCGTCGGCTTCCAGCCACCGTTCGACGAGGCGCACGGCGAGTCCCAGGAGTACGCGGGCGGCCTTGTCGAACTGGTCCGGGTGGCCCGCGACCACGCCGCCGCCGAGACGGCCACCGGCTGAGCCGGCCGGGCGACAATTTGCCTGTTTCTGGCTCCCGGGCGGCGGGTAGGGCAGGCACATGGACACCAACACCACAGCCCACCTGGTCGGCGGCCCGCGCGACGGCAGCACTCACGACACCGGCGGCGACGCCCTCGTCGAGGTGGAGATCGACGGCATGATGCACCGCTACATCAGGACCACCAAGAAGCACGACGACGGGCGACCGCTCTACAACTACGACGGGATGGTCGCCCCGGACGGCGGCGAGCCCGGCGTCGAGGACCCGGCCGCCCGGGTCGTCTCGCCCCGGGCCGACGCCGAGGGGCACGGCGGCGACCGCTGACCACCGCGGGTCGGCAGACCCGAACGACGGACGCGCCGGCCGGCCACGGATGATCCGTGGCCGGCCGGGTAAGCAGCGGCCCTGCCTGGTGGGGAGACGACCGGTGTCGCGGTGTCCCGCGACGGACGCACGGGCGGGCGGCGCTGACCGGCCGCCCGTGCGCGCCCCAGGTCAGTTCGAGGTGACCCAGTTCCAGGCCGAGACGACCCACTCGGTCTGCTGCAACCAGGCGACGCCGAGACCGACGAGGAAGACAGCGGTGGCCAGGTGGGCACCCCACGCGCTGCGCCGGACCCGCCCGAGCTGCCGCTCCAGCACCAACCGGCCGATCACCCGGGCCAGCGCGAACAGGCCGACCGCCACCAGCAGGCTCAACACGAGCACCAGCAGCGGGCCGGACAGGTTGCCCCCGCCGGAGAGCGCCCAGATCCCCCAGCACACGAACGCGAACAGGCCACCCGCCGCGCTCCACTCGCCGCCGCGACGCAACTGGGCGAGGCGCCAACTCAACGGCCGCCGCGGCGCCGGCTCGTCCGGCCAGCCGGTGCCGGTCGGCTCCTGCTCGACCACCGGGAATGGTTCGGTCCGCGGGGTGCGCGGCTGACCCACCGGCGCCACACCCCGGCGGAAGCCGTCCCGCTGCGGCGGCACCCCGACGCCGGCCTGCGGTGGGACCTCCACGGTTCGCTCCGCCCACGGCTGCGTCTGGTCTGCCATCTCGTCCTCCCCCTGACCGGCGGCACACCACCGCCCGAATCCGAGGGTAGCCAGCCGGCAAATCGGTCGCCGACCCCCGTCCGGCGCGAACCCGGCACGACGTGCCGAATTCCACACCGGGCGAGGTACGGTCGGCTGATGGGTGATCCGGAGCGACGCAGGCGACGACTGCGCCACCAGCCCGACTCCGACCCGGCCGCAGGCGCCGCCGACGGTTCGACGGCCAGCACGGCCGGCGTACACGACGGTGTGGAGTCGCCGCCGCGGCGTCGCGGGCCCGGCGGCGACGACCGCGACGGCGAGCGGGGGTTACGAGGGCTGGTCGGCTCCGGCTCGTCCCAGGTGGGGCTGAGCGCCGCGCTGCGGGCCCGGGACGCCGCCCGGCCGACCGACGACGACCTCGCCGAGGCGGAGGCCCGGATGGTGGTCGTCCGCCGCAACTGGGTGCCCCGCGAGGATCTGCCCCGCTCGCCGCGCTGAGGGCGGTGGCCGGGTCAGGGCAGGTCGGGCAGCTGGCGGGTCTGCTCGTACGTGGCGACCTGGATGATCCGGCGGGCGTGCCGCTCGTTGCCGGAGAACGGCGTGTTCAGGAACGCCTCGACGATGCCGGTGGCCTCGTCCAGGGTGTGCTGGCGGGCGCCCACCGCGACGACGTTCGCGTCGTTGTGCTGACGGGCGAGCTGAGCCGTCTCGACGCTCCAGGCCAGCGCGGCGCGGACGCCGGCGACCTTGTTCGCGGCGATCTGCTCGCCGTTGCCGGACCCGCCGATGACCACCCCCAGGGAGGTCTCGTCGGCCACCACCCGGTCACCGGTGTGCAGGCAGAACGTCGGGTAGTCGTCGTCCGGGTCGTAGCTGTGCGGGCCGACGTCGACCACGTCGTACCCCTGCTTGGCCAGGTGGTTGGCCAGGTGCACCTTCAACTCGAAACCGGCGTGATCGGATCCCAGGTAGACGCGCATACCGGGCAGTCTGTCAGGCCGCGCTCTCCGACGCCGCAGGGGCGGCGTCGGAGAGCCGGGTTCGTCACACGGTCGTGCGGGGCGGTCACTCAGCGCGGCAGTTCGGCGACCACCAGGCCGCCGCGCGCCTTCGGGGTGAACCAGGTGCTCTTGCGGGGCATCTTCTCCCGGGCCAGGTTCACCGCGACGAAGTCCGCCACGGTCACCGGCGCGATGAGGACGGCCAGCTCGGCCCGCCCGGCGTCGACCTCACCGGTGAGCCAGCTCGCCGGGTAGTCACCACCCACGTAGGTGATCCGCTTGTCGCCCGGATCCAACCCCAGGGCGTCGCGCAGCAGCAGCCGCTCGACCAGGGCGTGGTCCAGGTTCTCCAGGCGGGCGTCGGCGGTGGCGGGCAGGCGCACCGCGTACCCCTGGCCGGCCAGCCGGAGATGGACGGTGCCGCCGGCCGCCGGAACCTCGACCGGGCCGTCGATCGGCTCGACCTCGGCCCCCGCCGCGCGCAGCCGGTCGAGCAGCTCGCCCGGCGTGGTGGTCAGCTCGCTGACCAGCCGGTTGTAGGGCTGGATGGCCACCGACGCGGGCGTGGTCACCACGGCCAGGAAGCGCGACAACCCGCCGGTCTGGGCGGCCAGGCTGCGGTGGTTGCCGTCGGCGACGACCAGGTCGCCGCCACCGGCGAGACCTGTCAACGCGTCCTGCTCCGGGCCGGGGCCGACCAGCCAGATGGCGTGGGTGCGCCCCGCCTGGTCGGTGTCGGTCGCGGCGGGCGCCCCGGCCGCGTCGGTCGCCGCCGCGAGCGCGGCGTGCAGCTCGTCGCCACTCCCGGTCTGCAGCAGGAGTACGGGTGAGAGCAGGTGACCCAGCGCCTCGGCCAGCGCGACGCGCTCGCGGACCTTGGCGATGAAGACGTCCTCGTTGCGGATGACCAGGCCCGGCTCGTCGGCGCGGGTGGAGATCTGGTCGGTGTCCACCATCGCGAACAGCCCGTACGCCGTCTCCTCGCCCGGGGCGCTGATCCGGTACAGCACGACCACCTGCTCGGCGGGGGTGTAGCTGCCGTCGGCCTTGGCCTCGGCGAGGCGGGCCACCGAGTCCGGCAGCGCGTCGAGGAAGGACGTGCCCAGGCTGCCGGGAGCCCGATGCGGCATCTCGATGCCGAGGGCACTGTGCGGGTTCGCCTCGATGATCGCGGTGATCTCCGCGTCGTCGGCGAACTCGTCGTAGTTCTGCGCGCCGGTGCCGCCAGTGGTGATCCAGGCCCGGGCGATCGGATGCACGACCGTCATGTCCACTGACGCTACCGGCGGCGACGTCGCGGGCGACGGGGACCCGCACGGCGTCCACCAGATGAAAGTGTCGGGCCTGGACGCGGTGGTCAGCCGGCGCGACCGGACGCGCCGTTGTGCCGCCGGTGTCGGCCGGCCACGACCGGTCCGGCGTTGCCGCGCCGGCCGTTCACGGCGGGTCCGGTGATCGCGTTGCGCCGGGGTGCGGCGGGCGGTCCCGGCACGGGACGCGGTTCCGGCGGTGGCGCCGGAACGGGTCGCGGGTTCAGCGGCGGCGTCGGCACGGGACGCGGGGCGGCGGGCGCCGGCGGGGGTGGTGCGGGCTCGGCCGGCGCGGCCGCCGACACCACTGCGGGTTCCGCGACCGGTTCCCCGGCCGTCGGTACGACCGGGTCCTTCGCCGTCGACACGGGCGGCGCCGTCGACACAACCGGCGCGGTCGACACAGCCGGCGCCATCGACACGGCCGGCGCCATCGGTAGGACCGGCGTCGGCACGACCGGAGTCGTCGCCGACACGGCCGGTGTCGTCGTCGCCGGTGCCGGCGTGACAGGTGTGGCAGGTGTGGGCGTCAGGCGCGAGGTGACCGGCACCCGGGCCACGCCGACCACGATGGGCGGGGCGAGCAGGTCCACGACGTGGGCGGGAAGGTCCGGGCGGACCGTCGGCCAGCGGGAGTCGTCGACCGACCAGTACGCCGCGCCGGGAGTCTCGATCACCCCCTGTCGGGTCGACTGATCGTCACCGGACGCACGGTGCTTGGCCATCGGGATTGCCTCCACGAGCTGCGGGGTGCGGCCCTGCGGGTCGCTGCGGCGGACACCGAGGGAAACGACGCCCCCCGCCCAGCGGTGACGCGGTGACCGCGAGGCGTACCCGTCGCCCGGCGCGACGCGCCCCCGCCCGATCCACCGGACGGTGGCCGGACGGGGGCGTGCACGGACGTGGCTCAGTCGAAGATCGGGCCCAGGTCGCGGGTGCGCTTGAGCTCGTAGAAGCCCGGGGTACCGGCGACCAGCAGCACGCCGTCCCAGAGCCGGCCGGCGGCCTCGCCCTTCGGTCGCGGCGTGATCACCGGGCCGAAGAAGGCGACAGGCGTGCCGTCCGGGCCGGGCGCGTGGATGACCGGGGTGCCCACGTCCTGGCCGACCGGCCGCATGCCGGCCTCGTGGCTGGCCCGCAGCGCCTCGTCGTACTCGGTGCTCTCGGCGGCGGCGGCCAGCGCCGGGTCCAGCCCGACGTCGGTGAGGGCGGCGGCGAACAGCTCCGGCCCGAGCTGCTCCTTACCGAGGTGGATACGGGTGCCCAACGCGGTGTAGAGCTGCCGGACGGCGTCCGGGCCGTGGGCCTGCTCCACGGCGATGCAGACCCGCACCGGGCCCCAACCGTTGTCCATCAACTCGCGGTACTGCTCGGGCAGGTCGCGGCCCTCGTTGAGCACCGACAGACTCATCACGTGGTAGCGGATGGTCACTTCGCGGACCTGCTCGACCTCCAGCAGCCAGCGAGAGGTGATCCACGCCCACGGGCAGATCGGGTCGAACCACATGTCCACGGCGACACGTTCGGTCACGGTGCGGTCCCTTCGCGACGGGTGACGCCGGACGTCCGACGTCTCCTCCGATCCTCACCCCGCGGCACATCGACCGGCACCCGAATGAGAGCGTGACCTCGGCCACCGCTGGCTGTCCGTCCGTGGAAGACTCGGATCGGGCCGGACGTCACGAGCGGTCGGCAGACGGGCGCCGCCGGGCGTACGGCGAGACGTGGGATGGAGACGAACAGTGCCGGGAGTGCGTAACCTGACGCAGGTCGAGGCGACCGAGCGGGCCCGCCTGCTCGAGGTGACCGGGTACGACATCAGTCTGGACCTGTCGACCGCCGTGCTGGCGGCCGACAACCGCACCTTCCGGTCGACGACCGAGGTCCGGTTCCGCTGCGGCGAACCGGGAGCGAGCACGTTCATCGAGCTGGCCGCCGAGGCGGTGCGGTCCGCGACGCTGAACGGCGCCCCGGTGGACCTGTCCGACTGGTCGGCCGAGAAGGGTCTGACCCTGTCCGGGCTGGACAGCGAGAACACCCTGGTCGTCGATGCGGACTTCGCCTACTCCAACAGCGGGCAGGGGCTGCACCGCACGGTCGACCCGGTGGACGGCGAGACGTACCTCTACAGCCAGTTCGAGACGGCCGACGCGCAGCGGGTGTTCGCCTGCTTCGACCAGCCCGACCTGAAGAGCGTCTACACCTGGCACGCGACGGTGCCGGGGCACTGGCGGGTCGTGTCCAACATGCCGGTGCAGCGCGAGGACCCGGCCGGCGAGGGGCTCAAGACCCTCCACTTCACCGAGTCGCCACGGATGAGCACGTACATCACCGCGCTGTGCGCCGGCCCGTACCACGAGGTGCGCGACAGCCACGACGGCATCGACCTGGGTGTGTTCTGCCGGGCCTCCATGTCGCAGTACCTGGACTCCGACAACCTGTTCCTCATCACCAAGCAGGGCTTCGACTTCTTCCACGAGAAGTTCGGGGTCCGCTACCCGCTGCCCAAGTACGACCAGCTGTGGGTGCCCGACTTCAACGCCGGCGCGATGGAGAACTTCGGCTGCGTGACGCACGCCGAGTCGCACTACCTGTTCCGCTCGCAGGTCACCGACTTCGAGTACGAGCAGCGCGCCAACACGATCCTGCACGAGCTGGCCCACATGTGGTTCGGCGACCTGGTCACCATGCGCTGGTGGAACGACCTGTGGCTCAACGAGTCGTTCGCCGAGTGGGCCAGCCACTGGTGCAACACCAACGCCACCCGGTTCACCGAGGCGTGGACGACGTTCCTGTCCATCCGGAAGAACTGGGGCTACCGCCAGGACCAGCTCTCCTCCACGCACCCGGTCTACACCGAGATGCCGGACATGGAGGCCGTCGAGGTCAACTTCGACGGCATCACCTACGCCAAGGGTGCGAGCGTGCTCAAGCAGCTCGTCGCGTACGTGGGTGAGGAGCCGTTCGTGGCCGGGCTGCGGGCGTACTTCGGCAAGCACGCCTGGGGCAACGCCACCTTCGACGACCTGCTCACCGAGCTGGAGGCGGCCTCGGGCCGGGAGCTGCGCAAGTTCGCCGCGCAGTGGCTGGAGACCGCGCAGGTCAACACGCTGCGGCCGGAGGTGACGATCGGCGCCGACGGCACGTACGAGCAGGTGGTCGTCCGGCAGGAGGCGCCGACGGCGTACCCGACGCTGCGCACCCACCGCATCGGCGTGGGCCTGTACGACCTGACCGACGGGCGACTGGTCCGCCGCGAACGGTACGAGGTGGACGTGGCCGGCGAGCGGACCGACCTCGCCGACCTGCGCGGTGTCCGGGCGGCCGACGTGCTGCTGCTCAATGACGACGACCTGAGCTACACCAAGCTGCGCCTCGACGACCGGTCGATGGCCACTGTGGTGCAGCACATCGGCGGCTTCGACTCGTCGCTGGCCCGTGCCCTGTGCTGGACGGCCGCGTGGGACATGACCCGCGACGCCGAGCTGGCGACCCGCGACTACGTGGCGCTGGTGCTGGCCGGGCTGTCCGCGGAGACCGACATCAACCTGGTGACGGCCACCCTGCGCCAGGCCACCACCGCGCTCACCCTCTACGCCGACCCGGCGTGGGCGCCCACCGGCTGGGCGGGGCTGGCCCGCACGGCGAAGGACGCGCTCGCCGCCGCCGAACCGGGCAGCGGCTTCCAGCTGGCCTGGGCCCGGGCGTACACCTCGGCCGCCCGGTCCGAGGAGGACCTGGCCACGCTGCGCGGCTGGCTGGACGGCACCGGCGCTCCGGCCGGGCTGACCGTGGACACGGAGCTGCGCTGGACGGTGCTCGGCGCGCTGGTGGCCAACGGTGCGGCCGGCGCCGCCGAGATCGAGGCGGAGCTGGCCGGCGACCGCACCGCCAGCGGCGAGCGGGAGGCCGCGTACGCGCACGCGCTGGTGCCGACGGCGGAGAACAAGGCGGCCGTGTGGGCGCTGCTGACCGGCCCGGACGCGCTGCCGAACTGGCGGCACCGGGCGCTGTTGCAGGGCCTCGCCCACCCGGCGCAGGTCGAGCTGGTCGCCCCGTACCGGGAGAAGTACTTCGCGGCGATCGGCCAGGTGTGGGCCACGCGGGACAGCGAGCCGGCGCAGGAGTTCGCTCAGTTGGCGTACCCGACCTACCTGGTGGACGACGACACGGTGGCGGCCACCGACGCGTGGCTGGCCGGCGACGGCAACCCCGGTCCGCTGCGTCGACTGGTCGCCGAGGGCCGCGACGGTGTGGCGCGGGCGCTCAAGGCCCGCGCGAAGGACGCCGCGCAGAGCTGACCAGCGAGTACGCGGCCCGGGGCCGGCGTGGATATGAGTCCGCGCCGGCCCTGGGCGTTATCGTGGCGAGAGGAGGTGAACGTGATGGCACAGCCGACCTACGAGTGGCGGCCCCCGGATCGGGGCTGGCGCGAGCAGGATCTGTTCGACCTGCCTGCCGACGGTAACCGCTACGAGATCATCGACGGGAGCCTGCACGTGACTCCTCCAGCCGGTCCAGAGCACCATGAGCTGGCAGACGAGATTCGGATGGCGATTCGCCAGACGGCTCCCACCGGTTGGCGGGTGATCCGGGAGATCGGGGTGCAGGTCCCCGGCGGCAATCTCATCCCCGATCTGACGGTGTTGCTACCAGGCGCACCGCGCGAGCGCATGTGGGCCGAACCCAAGAACATCGCGCTCGTTATGGAAGTCGAGTCGACGGGGAGCCGTCGCCACGATCGCTTCACCAAACCCGCCCTCTACGCCGAGGCAGGCATCCCGCACTACTGGCGGGTGGAACGGGGCGACTTCGGCCCGGTCGTCTACCGCTATCGGCTCGGCGAAGGCGACCATTACGAGCTGTTGAGCACCATCGGTCCGGACGACGCGGTGACCGTGGACGAGCCGTGGACGATGAGGTTGGACCCGAGCGTCTGGCCCCGCTGAGACGTCGAAGCCCGGCCCGCTGAAGAGCGGGCCGGGCTTCGTCGTACGTGGAAGGGGTCAGCCCTTGCCGGCGTGGCTGGCCAACTGGTCGAGGCCGTTGATGATGCCGCCGGCCAGGTCGCCGCCGCTGAACGCGCCGACCATGGAGAGCGCCGCCAGCTTGGCGTACGTGTCGGGGATGCGCTTGCGGGCGTGCCGCCCGGTGACGATCTCCAACTGACGCTGGTTGGGCGACACGGCGATCAGCACCGACTTGTCGGGCTCGGCGAGCTGGCGGTGCAGCCGCTGGGCGTGCTCACGGATCGGCTCGTCGAGGCCGCCGACGAACACCGAGAAGACCAGGCCGGTGCCCTGGTCGGCCAGGCGCAGGGCCTCGTCGATGCGCAGCAGTTGGCGGGTCGAGAACGGCCCGTCCAGCACCTCGGGCGGAGTGTCCGTCCCGGTCTGCTTCTCACCAACGGTCACTTGCGCCTCCGGTTCCACCGGCCGGCGCCTCGACGCTGGCCTGCTGCAGCTTGTGGCTGGTCAGCGCGGGCGCCTGCGCGCCCGCCGCCAGCGCGGTGCCGGCCGAGTCGGCCAGCTGCTCCGGGCGGCCCAGGAACCAGACCGGAGTGAAGTCGAAGGGCCGGCCCGGCCGGTAGCGCTTGGCGCCACCACCGCCACCGGCGCTACCACCACGGCTACCGGCGTACGACAGGCCGGCGATCACCAGCACCGCGGCCACCGGGATGCCGACGAAGACCAGCAACGTCTCGGTAACAGACAATCCCAACGCCCCCAGGCGGAAGAAGGACCTCGAACAATCGGGTCGGATGGACGATCATGATGGCGACCGGCCAGCTCCGTCACCATTCACGTTAGCGGAGTCGACGGCCCGCCAGATTGCGGGGTGCCGATCCCATCCGTCACTGGCGTGCTCCAGTTGCGCAGCGGTCGCGATGAGCCGCGCGTCGTCGCCGTACCGGCCGGTGAGGAGCACCCCGACGGGCAGCCCGTCGGTCGTGGCGCCCACTGGCAGGGACACGGAGGGATCGCCTGTGACGTTGAAGATGGCGCAGTAGGGCGAGAAGCGACGTTGCCTGTCGAAATCGGCCGCCGGGTCGCCGTCGGCGGTGAACCAGCCGACGGGTGCCTGCGGTGTGGCCAGGGTGGGGCAGAGCAGCAGGTCGCAGCCGGCGGTGCGGGAGGCGCCGAGACGGACCTGCGCCTGGAGCTCGCCGAGGGTGGCGGCCAGCGCGCCCGCGGAGACCGTCGCGCCCCGGGCCCGTAGCAGTTGTGTCAGCGGCAGCAGCTCCGCTTCCCGGTGCGGGGGGACGGGGGCGAGCGCCAGCACGTACCAGATGATCTCGAACAGCGGCCACGCCTGGGGGCCGAGCGGCGGCAGCACCTCGACCACCTCGTGGCCGGCGGCGGTGAGCAGGGCGGCAGCCCGGTCGACGGCCGCCACGCAGTGGGGGTGCACCGGCTCGTCGGCGAGCATCGGCGTGGTGAACCGGCCGATCCGCAGCCGGCCGGGCTCGGCCCGGCGGGCGGCGGCCAGGTATCCCCCGGGCGGCGCGGGCGGCGACAGGTAGGGCTCGCCGGGCACCGGCACGGCCATGACATCGAGGAGGGCGGCGACGTCGGCGACGGTCCGCCCGAGCGGGCCGCTGGTGGGCAGCCCGAACGCGCCGGAGCCGAGCGGCCCGCCGGAGACCAGGCCGCGACTGGGCTTGTAGCCGATCAGGCCGCAGAGCGACGCCGGGATGCGCAGGGAGCCGCCGCCGTCGGACCCCTGGGCGATCGGCACCAGCCCGGCCGCGACCGCCGCCGCCGCGCCACCGCTGGACCCACCGGCGGTGTACGCGAGCTGCCACGGATTGCGGGCCGGCGGTGCGACGAGGCCCTCGGAGTAGAGCGAGCAGCCCAGCTCGGAGGTGGTCGTCTTGCCGAGACTGACGAGGCCGGCGGCCTTGATGAACCGGACCACGTCGGCGTCGACCGGCGGGACGAAGTCGGCGAACGCGGCCGAGCCGAAGGTGGTGCGCACCCCGGCGGTGAGGGTGAGGTCCTTGATCGCGGTTGGCACCCCGTGCAGCGGGCCGCGCTCCTCGACGGGCGTGGCGTCGGCGGCGCGCGCGGCCTGCCGGGCGAGGTCCGGTGTGACGGTGACGAACGCGCCCACGGTGTCACCGAGCGCGGCCACCCGCCGCAGGCAGTGCTCGACGAGGTCGACGCTGGTCAGCTCGCCGCGGGCGATCGCGGCGGCCTGCTCCAGCGCGGTCAGGTCGTGCGGCTCGGCCATCCCCTCATCCTGCCCGCTGCGACCGGCCGGAAGCGGCCGACACGGCGTCTGCGATCACGTCAGGGTGCCCGCAGGCGCAACCCATTCGCTGCGCGGCCCACCGATGCCACTGATCAGGTCGAAGTCACGGTCGTAGTGAAGGACGGTCGCGGAGTATTCGGCGGCGGCCGCCGCGACCAGGACGTCGACGGGGCTCGCCGCCCGATGGTAGCCACGGGCTGTCAGCGCCAGTTGAAGATCACGTGCCCGGGTGGCAACGGCCGGAGTGATCGGCAGGTCAATCATCAGCTCGGCTCGGCGAGCACGTACGACCATGGCGTCCCGGAAGTCTCGGGCGCTCCGGCCGTCCTCCAGGTCGAGTGGCACGCAGGTCGCGGCGAGCCGCTCCTCAAGAAGCATCTTGATGCGTTTGCCGACGATCGGCTGGCGCAGGCGTCCCCATGCCGAGGTGTCGATCAGGTAAAGGCCCGCTGGTGGGGTCACGCGACGTCCTGCTCGCTGCGGGGTGTCTTGTCGTCTTCGAGAAGCCCGGTCCAGTCACGATCGACCGACAGCAACTCCTGGATGGCCTCCAGCCGTTCACTCCGCTCCGCGACGAGTCGGAGCGCCGCGTGGATGGTGTCTTTCTTGCTCTTGGTGCCCAGCTCACGGCGGGCACGTTCGAGCAGCTCATCATCAAGGTCGATAACCGTCTTCACGACCCGAGTATATATCGAGCACTCTTCTTTATATACGCGATCGGCCGAGGAAACGCCTGGCGTTCGTGGACAGGAGCTTGTCGCGTTGGGCGTCGGTGAGGAAGTCGGCGGCCCGGACCACCGCGCCGGCCGGGCGCTCGCCAAGCGGGTACGGGTAGTCGCTGCCGACAAGCACCCGGTCCTCCCCCAGCGTGTCGACGAGGAGTCGCAGCGCGGGCGGCGCGAAGACCACCGAGTCGACGCTGAACCTGTCGACGTAGCTGCTGGGTGGGGCCGCGGACGCGCCCCGGACCAGGTCGCCACGGCGGTGCCAGGCGTTGTCGGCGCGGCCGAGCCAGAACGGGAAGCTGCCGCCACCGTGCGCGAAGCAGATCCGCAACGTGTCGGGCACCCGGTCGAAGACGCCGCCCAGGATCATCGCCAGCACCGACAGGTGCGTCTCGGCCGGCATTCCGGCGAGCCAGCGGGCCATCCAGCGGTCCAGCCGGGGACCGCCCGGCATGTCCCACGGGTGGACGAAGATCGGCGCGCCCACCTCGGCGCAGTGTTGCAGGAAGGTGACCACTCCCGCGTCGTCGAGGTCCCGGTCGCCGACGTGGTTGCCGATCTCCACGCCGACGTGCCCGGCGGCCAGGCTGCGGTCCAGCTCGGCGCAGGCGGCGTCCGGGTCCTGGAGCGGCACCTGGCAGAACGGCACCAGCCGGTCACCGCCGGCCGCGGTGACCTTCAGGGTCAGGTCGTTGAAGATCCGGGCGACCTTCACCGCCTGGTCGGCCGGGCGGTCGTAGCTGAAGAACACGGGCGTGGGCGAGACCACCTGCACGTCGATGCCGTCGGCGTCCATGTCGGCCAGTCGCGTCGAGGCGTCCCAGCACTCGGCGCCGACCGGGCGGAACTCCGTCTCCCCCACCATGATCATGGCGGCGCGCTCGGAGTCGACCCGCAACCAGGGCCAACCGGACCCGCCGCACGCTGCGCCGAGGTCCGGCCATCCCTTCGGTACGACGTGCGTGTGCACGTCGACCACGCCAGTGGACATCAGCCCTTGCCCGGGTGCAGCGTGCCGCAGTTCGCACAGGTACGCGCCGCCTCGTCGGCGTAGAACGCCTGGAACACCGGGGGCAGGTCGGCCGCGATGTCGCGGACCTGCAACTCCACCTCGTGCACCAGGTTTCCGCACTCCGGGCAGTACCACTGGAAGGTCTCCAGCGTGCCCTCCTCGCGGACCCGCTCGACGACCACACCGATCGAGCCGGCCTCCGGCCGCTGCGGCGAGTGCGGGGTGTTGCGCGGCAGCATCCACATCTGACCCTCGCGCACGTGCACCGTACGCGGCCCCTCGGGGGTCATCAGGTTGATGTGCATGTTGCCCTTGACCTGGTAGAAGAACTCCTCGTACGGGTCCACGTGGAAGTCGGTGCGCTGGTTGGGGCCGCCCACCACCATCACGATGAAGTCGTCCCCGCCGGGGAACATCTCCTTGTTGCCCACCGGGGGCTTCAGCAGGTGCTGGTTGTCCGCGATCCAGCCCGGAAAGCTGAACGGCTCGGCGATCTCACTCACGACTGACCTCCCGAGGGAAGAAGGGCCACGGCCTGAATCTCGATGAGCAGGTGCGGGTGCGGCAACTGGTGCACCGCCACCGTGGTGCGGGTCGGCCCGGACGGGTCGAAGAACTCCGCCCACACCTCGTTGTAACCACCGAAGTCGTTCATGTTGACCAGGTACGTGCTCACCTGGACGAGGTCGCCGAGGTCCGCCCCGACCGACCGCAGCAGATCGCCGATGTTCTCGATGACCGCTCGCGTCTGCACCCGGATGTCGAGGTTCGTGGTACCGAACTCGTCCACCTCGACGCCGGCGAAGCTGTTGTCCGCGCGCCGCGACGACGTACCGGAGACGAAGACGAACCCACCCGCGACCTTGACGTGCGGAAAAGCCCCCCGCGGCACGGCCTTCCCCGGCACGACCCGAGCACCAGAAACACTCATGACCCACCCCCAACCGGCACCGACGCGACCACGGGGACCAGGTCAGGGGTTCCGGGCAGCCCGACCGGCGCAGGGATCAAGCCTGACCGCCCGGAGCCGGTCGGGCTGCCCGGAACCCCCACGGCCGCGCCCACGAAAGCCCCCACCGCGCTCACAAGGACGCCCGCAACGACGCCGTACCGAGCTTCTCCACGACGGCACGAACGTGGGCGCCGGGACGCAGCGGGACGGCTGCGGTGGCCGCGCCGGCCAGGAACACCCAGCCGGACTCCAGCCGCACCCCGTGCCGGCCGGCCAGCCGGATGCCCTCGTCGAGCGCCCGGCGCGGATCACCGAGGATCGCCGCCGTCGAGCCGACCTGGGCCACCCGCCCGTCGACCTCCAGCAGCACACCCAGGTTGTCCAGCCCTGCCGGCACCGGCGACCACGGCCCGATCACGAACGCGGCGGCCGAGGTGTTGTCGGCGATCACGTCCGGCAGCGAGAAGCGGAAGTCCGCGTACCGGGAGTCGATCAGCTCGATGGCCGGCGCGACCGCGCGGACGGCCGTGGCGAAGTCGCCGACCGGCTCACCCGGCTCGGGCAGCCGGTCCAGCAGGAACGCCACCTCCGGCTCGACCCGGGGATGGATGTACGCGGTCGGGTTCACGGCACCGCCGTCGGGCACCCGCATCGCGTCGGTGAGCCGCCCCCAGATCACCTCGTCCACGCCGACCTGGGCCATCTTCGCCCTGCTGGTCAGCCCCATCTTCAGCCCGACCAACCGCTCGCCACGTTCCAGCCGGCGCTGCACCAGCGCGGCCTGCACGCCGTAGGCGGTGTCCACGTCGAGACCGGTCTCGGCGGCGAGCTGCGGAATCGCGGTGGCCGTGTCAGCCGCCGCGCCCAGCTTGTCGGCGATCCCGGCGATGTCCGGTCCGATCATGAGGTTTGCTCCTTGCCGGCCAGGTCGAGCGCCACGTCCACGATCATGTCCTCCTGGCCGCCGACCATCCGACGCCGACCCAGCTCGACCAGGATCGACCGGACGTCCACGCCGTACTTCGCCGACGCCCGCTCGGCGTGCCGCAGGAAGCTGGAGTAGACCCCGGCGTACCCCAGGGAGAGCGTCTCCCGGTCCACCTGGACCGGCCGGTCCTGCAACGGGCGCACGATGTCGTCGGCGGCGTCCATCAGCGCGAACACGTCGCAGCCGTGCTTCCAGCCGTGCAGCTCGGCGACCGCCACGAAGACCTCAAGCGGCGCGTTGCCGGCGCCCGCGCCCATGCCGGCGAGGGAGGCGTCCACGCGGACGGTCCGGCCGTGGGGTGCGTCGGGGCCGGCCGGCCCTGACCCGGTGATGCGGCCGTGCTCGACGGCCAGCACGCTGTTGGCCACCCCGAGGGACAGGTTGTGGTGCGCGTGGATGCCGATCTGCGTCTCCGGGGCGAGGACCTGCCGGTACGCGTCGACCCGCTGCGCCACGTCGGACATCAGCAGGCGGCCACCGGAGTCGGTGACGTAGACGCAGTGCGCCCCGTACGACTCCATGAGCTTGGCCTGCCCGGCCAACCCGGCCGGGTCGTTCATATGCGACATCATCAGGAACCCGGCCACGTCCATGCCGTTCTCCCGGGCCCAGGAGATGTGCTGGGCGGAGATGTCGGCCTCGGTGCAGTGGGTGGCGATCCGCACGCTCGTCACGCCGAGCGCCTTCGCCGCCTTCAGGTCGGCGATGGTGCCGATGCCGGGCAGCAGCAGGGTGGTCAGCTTCGCCGTGGTCAGCACCTCGGCGGCGGCGGAGATCCACTCGGCGTCGGTGGCCGCACCGTGGCCGTAGTTGACGCTGGAGCCGGCGAAGCCGTCGCCGTGCGCCACCTCGATGGCGGCCACCCCGGCGGCGTCCAGCGCGGCGGCGATCGTGCGCACCTGCTCGACTGTGTACCGGTGGGCGATGGCGTGCATGCCGTCGCGCAGCGTCACGTCCTGGATGTACAGGTCGGTCATGGCGCGGCCACCTCCGAAGACCGCAGGGCGACCAGCCGCTCCGCGGTGCGCAGCGCGGCGGAGGTCATGATGTCAAGGTTCCCGGCGTACGCCGGCAGGTAGTGGCCCGCCCCGGAGACCTCCAGGTAGACCGACACCTGCAGCGCGGTGAGCTGCCGCCCGAGCGTCGGCACGTACACCTGCACCCGGTCGAACTGCACGTCCTGCTTGAGCCGGTAGCCCGGGACGTACTCCTGGACCGTCGCCACCATCTCCGCCACCGAGGCGGCGATGGCGGCGGTGTCGGCGTCGGCGTCCGGGCAGAGGCAGTAGACGGTGTCGCGCATGAGCAGCGGCGGGTCCGCCGGGTTCAACACGATGATCGCCTTGCCCCGCTCGGCCCCGCCCACCACCTCGATGGCCCGGGCCGTGGTCTCGGTGAACTCGTCGATGTTGGCCCGGGTGCCCGGCCCGGCGGACTTCGACGCGATCGACGCGACGATCTCCCCGTACGCCACCGGAGTTACCTTGCGGACGGCGGCGACGATCGGCACTGTCGCCTGCCCGCCGCAGGTCACCATGTTGACGTTCGATTCGTGCAGGTGCTCGTCGAGGTTGACCGGCGGCACCACGTACGGGCCGAGCGCGGCCGGGGTCAGGTCGACCACTGTGCGGCCGTGCGCGCGCAGCACCTCGTCGTGACGGCGGTGCGCGCCGGCCGAGGTGGCGTCGAAGACCAGCTCGACGTCGGCGAACTCGGGCATCGCGACGAGGCCGTCCACGCCGTCGGCGGTGGTGGCGACGCCGAGGCGGCGGGCCCGGGCCAGGCCGTCGGAGGCCGGGTCGATGCCGGCCATCGCCACCATCTTCAGGCTGTCACTGAGCCGCAACACCTTGATCATCAGGTCGGTGCCGATGTTTCCGGAACCGAGCACCGCCACGCCGGTCACCTGTTGCCTCCACCACTGAAACACGTGCGCACCGACCCGAGCCCGGAGATCCGCGCCTCGTACGCGGCGCCCGGCGTGACCGGCACCATCGGGCCGAGCGCCCCGGAGAGCACCACGTCCCCGGCGCGCAGCGGGTCACCGGCGCGGGCGAGCGTGCTCGCCAGCCACGCCACGGCGTGCAGCGGGTTGCCCAGGCAGGCCGCGCCCGCGCCCACCGAGACCGGCTCACCGGCGTGCTCCAGCACCATCCCGCACAGTCGCAGGTCGACGTCGGCGAGGCGGCGCGGCGTGGTGCCGAGCACGAAGAGCCCGCTGGAGGCGTTGTCGGCGACGGTGTCCACGATGGAGATGTCCCAGCCGGCGATCCGCGAGTCGACGATCTCGATCGCCGGCAGCACGTGGTCGACGGCGCGGATCAGGTCGACTGTGGTGATCTGCGGGTCGGCGAGATCCTTGTCGAGCACGAACGCGATCTCCGCCTCGACCCGCGGCTGGAGCAGCCGGTCGATGGGCACCTCGACCCCGTCGCCGACCGCCATCGCGTCGGTGAGCATCCCGAAGTCGGGCTGGAACACCCCGAAGGTCTCCTGCACCGCCCGGGAGGTCAACCCGATCTTCGCGCCGACCCGGCGTTCGCCGCGGCCCTGCCAGGCCCGCGCCTGGAGCTGCTGCACGTGGTACGCGGACTCGACGTCGCCCTCGGGCAGCAGCCGCCCGCGCAGCGGTGGGCAGGGCTTGCCGGTGCTGCGGGCGTCGGCCAGCTCCCGGTTGGCGGCCTCGATGTCGGCTTCCATGCCCGCTCCCTCGCTCATGCCCGCTCCCTCGCTACGGCTCACGACAGGTCCACGCAGACGTTCGTCAGTTCGGAGTAGAAGTTCAAGGAGTGCACGCCGCCCTCCCGGCCGATGCCGGACGCCTTCACCCCGCCGAACGGGGTGCGCAGGTCCCGCAGGAACCACGTGTTGACCCAGACGATGCCCGCGTCCAGCCGGGCGCCGGCCCGGTGCGCGACGCCCACGTCCCGGGTCCACACGGTCGCCGCGAGGCCGTACTCGGTGCCGTTGGCCAGGGCGTACGCCTCGTCCTCGGTGTCGAACGGCGCGACGTGCACCACCGGGCCGAAGATCTCCTCGCGGTTGGTGCGCGCGTCCGGGCCGAGCCCGGTGAGCACCGTCGGCTGCACGTACGACCCGCCGTCGCGGGCGTCACCGAAGGTGGGCGTGCCGCCGCCGGTGAGCACCTCGGCGCCCTCGGCGCGGGCCAGCTCGTACGCGCCGAGCACCTTCGCCCGGTGCTGTGGGGAGATGAGCGGCATGGTGGCGGTGGCCTCGTCGGTCGGCCAGCCGTACGCCAGCTCACCGGCCCGCTTCGCCAGCCGGGCGGTGAACTCCTCGAAGACCGGGCGCTGCACGTAGATGCGCTCGGTGCAGAGGCACACCTGACCGCCGTTGGTGAAGCTGGAGCGCATCGAGCCGGCCACCGCCGCGTCCAGGTCGGCGTCGGCGAAGACCAGGCCGGCGTTCTTGCCGCCCAGCTCGAAGCTCACCGCCTTCACGCCGTCGGCGGCGGCCCGCATGATCGCGCCGCCGGTGGCCGACTCGCCGGTGAAGGTGATCGCGTCCACGCCCGGGTGGCGGGTAAGGAACTCCCCCGCCGAGTCCGGGCCGAACCCGTGCACCAGGTTGAACACCCCGTCGGGTACGCCGGCGGCGGCCATCACCTCGGCGAGCACAGTCGCCGAGGCGGGCGTCTCCTCGCTGGGCTTGACCACGACTGCGTTGCCGCAGGCGAGCGCCGGGGCGACCTTCCAGGTGAGCAGCAGCAGCGGCAGGTTCCACGGCACGATGACCGCGACCACGCCGACCGGCTTGCGCAGCGCGTAGTTGAGCGCCCGACCGCCGGTCGGGGTGACAGTGGTGAACGACTCGGTGGGCGCGGTCGCCACGATCTCCGCGAACGCCCGGAAGTTCGCCGCGCCGCGCGGGATGTCCAGCGTGCGGGCCTGGGCGATGGACTTGCCGGTGTCGGCGACCTCGGCGGTGACCAGGTCGTCGAAGCGACGTTCCAGCTCGTCGGCGACGCGGCGCAGCACCTCGGCGCGTTCCCGCTCCCCCATCCGGCCCCACGGCCCGCGCAGCGCTGCACGGGCGGCGGCCACCGCGTCGTCCACCGTGGACCGGGTGGCCTCGACCACCTCGAAGACCGGCTCGCCGGTCACCGGGCTCACCTTGGTGAACGTCGACAGGCCGTCGACGAACTCGCCGCCCACGAAGTTGCGCAACCGCGACGGCCCGGCCGGCGCGCGGCCGGTCATCAGCGTGGCGTCCCAGGTGCCGGTCATGCGCGCCTCCCTCGGCTGAGCCCCGCCGTGATCGCGCCCAGCACCAGCAGCGCGGCACCACCGGCGACCGCGCCGAGCACCCGGTGCTGCCGGCGGACCCGGCGGCGCACCTCGGCGTACGGGGTGGTGGAGAAGGACACCAGCTCGTACTGGGAAACGTACCGGCCGGGCAGTGCCCGTTCCAGTGCGTGCTCCACCCGCCGCCGGGTCTGGAACACCGGCGAGGCGACCCTGTCCCGCATCTCCACGAAGTTGGTGAGCGCCATCTGCGCGATGGCCTCGGCGTTCTCCTGTCGGCGGCGCTGGAAGAGCGGCAGCGCCGCCAACCAGTCGTCGGCGCACTCGTCGAGACAGCGGTCCAGCTCGACGACGTCCTCGAAGGCGCAGTTGGCGCCCTGGCCGTAGAACGGCACGATGGCGTGCGCCGCGTCGCCGAGCAGGCCGACAGTGCCGTTGACCTGCCAGGGGGTGCTGCGCACCGTGCCGAGCACGCCCACCGGGTTGTGCTGGTAGTCGTCGACCAGGTTCGGGGCCAGCGGCACCACGTCCGGGTAGTGCTCGGTGAAGTGCCGCTCGATCGCCAGCGGATCGTCCAGGGCCGCGAAGCTGCCGGCGCCGTCGTTGGGCCAGAACAGCGTGCAGGTGAAGGACCGGTCCGGGTTCGGCAGCGCGATCATCATCGAGGTGCCCCGCGGCCAGATGTGCAGGGCGTCCGGGTCCAGGGCGAAGTCCCCGCCCAGCGGCGGAATCGTCAGCTCCTTGTAGCCGTAGTCGAGGAAGTCCACGCTCTCGCGCAGCAGCCCGTACGCCAGCAGTTGCCCGCGTACCGCGGATCCGGCGCCGTCGGCGCCCAGGACGACCGACGCCTTCGCGCCCACCGTGCCCTGCGGGGTGTCGAAGGTCAGGGTGCCGTCGGCCGGGTCGAGCCCGACGAGCCGGTGGTCGAAGACGATCCGGACCCCGGGCAGCGCGGCCGCCGCGTCCAGCAGGGCGTTGTTCAGCGCGCCCCGGCTGATCGAGTTGATCGCCCGGTCACCGGCCGCGCTGTACGACTGGAACTGCGGCTCCCCCTCGACCGGGTGGATCATCCGGCCGCGCATCGGCAGCGCGTCGGTCATCACCTGCTCGGCCAGACCGATCCGGCGCAGCGCGTCCAGCCCGCGCTCGGAGAGCGCCAGGTTGATCGAGCGTCCCCGCTCGGCCGTGCCGGCACGTGGGTCCGGCCGACGCTCGTAGAGGGCCACCGGGTAGCCGCGCCGGGCCAGGAAGCAGGCGGCCAGGCAACCGGCCAGGCCGGCACCGATGATCGCGATCTCGTCGCGCCGCTTCGTCATCGGGTCACCCCCACCGTCGCCGCCAGCGCGGCGGCGGCCCGCCAACAGTCGAGGTACGTGGAGTAGAGCGGCACCGGAGCGAAGCGGACGACGTCCGGCTCCCGGGCGTCGGCGATGACGCCGTGCTCGTGCCGCAGCCGCTTGGTCAGCTCGGCGGCGTTGCCGGCGCCGACGCGTACCGACAGTTGGCAACCCCGGCGGGCCGGGTCGCGCGGGGTGACCACGCGCAGCGGCCGGTCGACGGTGACCTCGTCGAGCAGCCGTTCCAGCCAGCCGGTGAGCCGGAGGCTGCGTTCCCGCAGCGCCGGCATGCCGACGGCGTCGAACAGCTCCAGCGAGGTCCGCACCGGGCCCATCGCGAAGATCGGCGGGTTGGAGATCTGCCAGGCCTGCACGGTGGACGGCGGCCGGGACACCGGCGTCATCTCGAACCGGGTGGCCGCCGCGGTGCTCCACCACCCCTCGAAGCGCGGCAGGTCGGGATCGCCGAGGTGCCGCTCGTGCACGAAGACGCCGGCAAGCGCGCCCGGCCCCGAGTTCAGGTACTTGTAGGAGCACCAGGCCGCGAAGTCGACGTCCCAGTCGTGCAGGGCCAGCGGCACGTTGCCCACCGCGTGCGCCAGGTCCCAGCCGACGACCGCGCCGGCCGCCCGACCGGCCGCCGTGATCGCCGGGATGTCCAGCAGCTCACCGGTGAGGTAGTTGACCCCGCCGAGCAGCACCAGCGCCACCCGGTCACCCTCGGCGGCCAGGTAGTCGGTGACGTCCTCGGTGCGCAGCGCGTCCTCGCCGGGGCGCGGGCGCAGCCGGACCACGGTGTCGTCCGGGTCCAGCCCGTGGAAGCGGGCCTGGCTGCGCACCGCGTAGCTGTCCGAGGGAAACGCGCTGTCCTCGATGACGATGCGGGTGCGGGCGCCGGCCGGCCGGTAGAAGCTGACCATCAGCAGGTGCAGGTTGACCGTGAGGGAGTTCATCACCACGGCCTCGGCGGGCCGGGCGCCGACAAGTCGCGCGGCCGGCGCGGTCAACAGCTCGTGGTACGGCAGCCAGGCCCGCTCCGCCTCCAGGTGCCCCTCGACGCCGAGCCGCCCCCAGGCGTCCAGGTCGGCGAGGAGTTCGTCGCGGGTGGCCCGGGGTTGCAGGCCGAGTGAGTTGCCGGCGAGATACGCCGACTCGGGGTGGTCGCCGCCGTCGGCGGGCGGCACGTGGAAGAGGTGCCGGTGGCCCGGGTCGGTCTGGTCGAGGCGGTGGGCCTCGCTCTGTGGGGTGTGCATGTCTCGCTCTCCGGTCACATCGCGGTGCGGGCCGACCACAGCTCCGGGAAGACCACCCGGGCCATGCTGCGCTGCAGCCACGCCAGACCGGCGGAACCGCCGCTGCCGACCTTGGCACCCATCGTGCGCTGCACCGCCTTGACGTGGTTCCACCGCCAGTCGCCGAACTCCTCGGCGACGCCGCTCAGCGCCTCGCCGAGCAGCCGCAGGTGGTTGTCCGGGCCGCCGTCGTCGTAGATCCGTACCCAGGCCGCCTCGACCAACGGGTGCGGGTCGTGTTCGACGGCCACGTCCCGGTCGAGCAGGTCGGCGGGAAGGTCGAAACCGCGCCGGGCGAGCAGCGCGAGCACATCGTCCCAGAGGCTCGGGGTGGCCAGTGCGGCGCTCAACTCGGCGTGCACCTCGGCCTGCCGGCGGAACGGGCGGATCAGCGTCGGGTCGCGCAGCCCGAGCAGGAACTCCAGTTGTCGGTACATCGCCGACTGGAAGCCGGAGGCCTCGCCGAGCAGATTGCGGAACCGGTTGAAGTCGGCCGGGCTCATCCAGCGCAGGCCCTGCCACGCGGCGTTGAGCCCCTCCAGGTGCAGCTTCGCGCGGCCCAGCGGGGCCAGCGCCTCCCAGATCTGGTCGGCGCGGATCAGCCGCTGGGCCTCCCGCAGCTCGTGGCAGGTCAGCCCGAAGTACAGCTCCATGATCTGGCTGACCATCAGGAAGGACATCTCGCCCGGGTCGTCGCTGAGCGGGTGCTGCATCTTGTGCAGAGCACTGGCCTGCACGTACGCGTCGTACGGCACCATGTCGGCGAACTCCAGGGTCGGCTCACCGCCGGTGCGCGCCGCCTGCGCCGCGCGCTGCCCGGGGGTCACCGGTTGCACCGTGGCACGGCGGTTCGGCGCCCGCCGCTCCGTCTGATCCACCATCTCGTCTCCCTCCCCCGGACCAACCGACGTCATGATCTCGCGGTCGGAACGGCGTGCGGAATGCCGGATCAACGGCACTTGTGGGCCTGACCTGACGAACCGAAGGCAGCTAGGCGAATCCGGTTCACGAAAGTAAGGTTCGAGCGTGGACGACATGGACTGGGCGCTGCTGCGCGAGTTGCAGGCCGACGCCCGGCTCTCCTTCAGCGAGTTGTCCCGCCGGGTGCACCTGTCCCCACCAGCGGTCGCCGAGCGGGTCCGCCGGCTGGAGGAGGCCGGGGTGATCACCGGCTACCACGCCCACGTGGACCTGACCCGGGCCGGCCGTACGGTGGTCGCCCTGATCCGGATGTCCTGTTACGGCGCGCGGTGCATCCTGCACGACCCGGAGGTGTCCGGCTGGCCGGAGATCCTGGAGATCCATCGGATCACCGGGGACGCGTGCAGCATGCTCAAGGTGGCCGCCGGCTCGATCGGCGACTTCGAGGCGGTCATCGACCGGCTCGCCCCGTACGGCCAGCCGTCGAGCACCATGGTCCTGTCGTCACCGCTGGACTGGCGGCCGATCACCCCGATTCCGCCCGCCGACGCCGGCTCCCGCCGCCGCTGACCCTGCCCGCCCGCTGGTTTGCCTCCGGGCCAGCGGGAACTCAGCGCCCGTGCCCAGGGGAGGGTTCCGGCGGTTGTCGCCGGTTGGGGGGAAATCATGCAGGGACTTCGCACGATCAACCGCGCGCTCTCGTCCGTCCTGACACTTGTGGGGCTCATCGGGGCGTTCGTCCTGTTGTCGGTCGCGCCGGCGCGCGCCGGGGAGAACACCTTCGTCGAGGTGACGCCGAACAGCGTCCCGGCGGGCGGCCGGGTCACGATCCGCGCGAGCTGCGACAACAACAACGATCGACAGGCCAACGTGCACTCCGACGCGTTCGGGCACGTGATGCTCAGGCCGGACAACGGCTTCCTCAAGGGGGAGGTCACCGTTCCGGGCAACAAGGAACCCGGTGACTACCAGGTCGACCTGCGCTGCCAGAACAACCAGACGGCCCAGACGATGCTGACCGTGCTCAACATGGCCTCGCCCAGCAAGGGGCCGGCGACCGGGGGCGGCGGCACCGCGGGAGGCCGGGGCACCGGCTCGATCCTGGTCGTCGGCGGCGTGGCCCTGGTGGCCGCCGCGGTCGCGCTCGGCATGGCCGGCGGCCGGCGTCGGAGTGGAGCCGGCTCCTGAGCCGGACCTGCCATGACCCGCAGATCCGCGCGTGCGCGGTCGGACCACCGTGCCCGCCTCCGGGCCGCGGCGGCCCTGCGCGCCTCCGGACGGCTGGTGGCCCGGGCCTCGGGTCGGCTGGGCCGGCTCGCCGGGCAGGCGGGGTCCGCAAGCGTCGCCACCACTGATCCGGACGCCCGGCCGCTGCCACCGAGCCGCCGGGTCGGGTCGACGCGCCGTCGGCTGGGCACCGGACCGGGACTGCCGGTCCTGGCCGTGGCCACGCTGATGGTGCTGATCGTGGCGATGCTGGGCGTCGAGCAGGTGACCGGGGTGAGCCTGCTGCCGGAACGGATCAGCGCCGGCCTGCGACCGCCGCCGAAGAAGTTCCCGGTGCTGCCGGCAAGTCGCCCCACGTCTCTCGCCATCGGCAGGATCGACCTGCGGGCGCCGCTGCACGACGTCGGTATCGCCCCGGACGGCACCATCGCCGTGCCCGACGTGGCCCGCGCCCAGGAGGCCGGCTGGTACGACCAGGGTCCCACCCCCGGCCAGTACGGACCGGCGGTGATCGTCGGACACGTGGACACCACCACCGGGCCGGCAGTCTTCCACCAACTGCGGGACCTGCGCGCGGGCGACCAGATCGAGGTCACCCGCTCCGACGGCCGGGTCGCGGTCTTCGAGGTGGACTCGGTGCAGCGGTTCGACAAGGACCGACTGCCGGTGGACGAGGTGTACGGCGACTTCAGCCGCCCCAGCCTGCGGCTGATCACCTGCGGCGGCCGGTGGGTGGGCGGTGAGCGGGGCTACTCGGACAACCTGGTGGTCTTCGCCTCGCTGGTCAAGGCCCGGGATGGTTGATCTCCGGCGCCGGTGTCGAGGTAGTCGGCGAGCCGGGCGGCCCCGGTGAGCATGGCCCGGCCGCGCTCGGTGAGCCGTCGGCGCCACTGGCCGAGCGACGCAGCGAGCGGTTCGGCGCCACCGGCGTCGCGCACCCGACGCAGCACGCCGGCGATGTGGTCCAGCCGGTATCCGCCCCGGCGCAGCAGGTGCGCGAGTTCGGCGTCCCGGACGTCGTCGGGCGAGTAGACGCGGTGGCGGGTCACCCGGTCGCGCTCCGGCCGCAGGATCCCGGCCGACTCCCACTTGCGCAGGGTCGCGGGTCGTACGCCGAGGCGGTGGGCGAGCACGCTGATCGGCACGGCGCCGCGGCCCTGCGGGGCGGGCTCCGCCGCGGTGAGAGTCGTGACCGCCGCCTCGACCGCGTCCAGGGTCTCCCGGTCGCGGTGCAGCAGCCCATGACCGTTGTCGATCGTGCGCAACGCGGTCTCGATCTCGCCCCGGTTGACGGCGCGCATGATGTCGCCGCCGGCCGCGTGACCGTGACCCACGATGAGCGCGAGGTAGGCGCTCAAAGCCTTGGCGTGCACCTCGGTGAACCGGCGGTACCCGGTCGCGGTGCGCTCGGCCGGTGGCAGCACGCCGTCTCGTTCGTAGTTGCGGACGGCCTGCGCCGACAGCCCGTGCCGGCGGGCGAGGTCGACCGGTCGGCGTACACCCGGGTTTGAGGGTTTTGGGGTTGCCACCGCGCTCCCTCGCTCTGAAGTCTCCACCGCTGGTGCAACGATACGGTTGATGCAATGACCACCCTTCTCGACCTGCTCGCCGGCTCGCCGGCACTGCTCGCGCTCGGTGAGCCGACGCACGGCGAATCCGCCTTCCTCCAGATCCGCAACGACGCCTTCCTGACGCTTGCCGAGCACGGCTACCGGTCGATCGCCCTGGAGAGCGACCGGGCCGCGGGACTGCTCGCCGACGAGTTCGTGCAGGGCGGGGCCGTGCCGCTCGACCGCGTGCTCGCCGAGGGGTTCAGCCACGGGTGGGGCGCCGCGCCGGCCAACCGTGACCTGCTGCTGCGGATGCGCGAGTGGAACGACGGCCGGCCCGCCGCCGAACGCCTGGGTCTGCACGGCTTCGACGCCCCGCTGGAGATCGAGGGCGCCCCGAGCCCGCGGCGTCACCTGCTGCGGGTGTGCGACTTCCTCGGCCTGGACCGGTCGGCGGAGATCGACGACCTCGTCGGGGACGAGGCCCGGTGGAGCGACACGGCCGCGATCTGGGAGCCGGGCCGGTCGATCGGACGCTCGTCCGACGCCCAACGTCTGCGGGTGCTCGCCGACGACCTGCTGACCGAGTTGTACCTGCAGGCACACCGACGGTCCGACGGCTGGGCGGCGGCACTGGTCCACGCCACGTCGGCGGTCGCGCTGCTGCGCTACCACGCGGCGGCCGCGGCGCCACTGGCCCAGGAGGAACGCTTCGCCCGCCTGGCCGGTGTCCGGGACGCGCTGATGGCCGAGAACCTGCTCGCGATCCGGGCGGTCGAGGCACACCGCGGACCCACGCTTGTCTTCGCGCACAACACACACCTCCAGCGCCACCCGAGCACGATGACGGTGGGCGCGACGGAGGTGTCGTGGGCCGGCGCCGGCGCGATAGTCGGAGCGCTGCTCGGCGAGCGGTACGCGGTGATCGCCGGCAGCCTCGGCGCGAGCCCCGCGCTCGGCATCTCCTCGCCCGCCGCGTCGACCTACGAGGGCAGGCTCCAACAGAAGCTCACCCTCCCGGGGTACGTCCCCACGGCCGAGATCGGGCCGGCCGAGCGGAGAACGCACGACTACCGTTACTTCCCACTTGACCAGGCCACCATCGATCACGCCGACGCGGTGCTGCACATCCCGACCGGAGTCGACGCGGCAGTGCTCGCCGACCGGATCCTCGCGCTGCCCGGCGTCGAGCAGGTGGTGGCGAGCGTCGAGAACGGGTCACCCGAGGGCGCCTGGGGCGACCGGTTCTTCCACGTCGGCTCGGATCGCCGCCAGCCGTTCGCCACAATCGTCGAGCACGACGTGCCCGGCTTCGACGAGGCCGCGCGGCTGGACCGCCCCGGCGTCTTCCGCCTCAACCTGGACCTGGGCCGGGCCGAGTTCGAGAGGCTGTTCGGCTTTCCACCGAAGGCGTTCGAGGAGCACCGCGACGCCTTCGACTTCGCCCGGCTGGACACGGTCACACCGCACCCGGGGTACGCGCTGTACGGCTTCGCCAGCATCGTGATGCCGGGTCCGCAGATGCTGCCCGAGGTCGACCGGCTACTCGCGATCGCCCACGGCCGGGCGGTCGACAGGCACGAGCGCGCGACCCGACGGGCGGCCGACCAGCGGGACTGAGCCGGCCGGCGCT
The DNA here is from genome assembly GCF_000297395.2 of Micromonospora lupini str. Lupac 08. Lineage (GTDB taxonomy): Bacteria > Actinomycetota > Actinomycetes > Mycobacteriales > Micromonosporaceae > Micromonospora > Micromonospora lupini. The sequence continues at coordinate 5,936,536 of NZ_HF570108.1, forward strand.
TCTGCCGCATCCGGGCTCGGGGTCAGGCGGCCGCCTCGGGCTCGCGCAGGTCGAGCCAGTCGGCCCAGCGGGGGTCCGGAGCGCGGTGCCCGAGGACCCGCCAGGCGGTGCCCTTCGGCGCGGCCGGCAGGGCGTGCAGCCGCCAGCCCAGCTCCGCGGGGGTCTTGTCGCCCTTGGTGTGGTTGCACCGGGCGCACGCGGCGACCACGTTCTCCCAGGCGTGCCGGCCGCCCCTACTGCGCGGGAAGACATGGTCGATGGTCTCGGCCGGCCCCCGGCAGTAGGCGCACCGCCAGCCGTCCCGGGCGAAGATCGCTCGGCGGGACAGCCCGACGTGGGCGCGGTAGGGCACCCGGACGAAGCGGGTCAGGCGGACCACCGACGGCACCGGCAGCGCGTCGCGGGCGCTGTGCAGGATGCCGTCACCGTCGGCGACGCAGACGGCCTTGGCGGAGAGGACGAGGATCGCGGCGCGACGCACCGACACGACACACAGGGGCTCGTAGGTGGCGTTGAGAACCAGCGCGCCGGAGCCCACCGTGGGTCGTATGTCAGGCATCGCGCTCACCCTCCCGGTTCAGCGGCTGCTGCGAAACGCCGCCGACCGGAGCCGGGCACGAGGGCCCGCACCGTCGACGCCCGCTCGATCACCGACGTCCGTTGCGCCAATAGTCCCTGATCGGACCCCGGATTGCACGTACTAATCCCGCATGGGGTATGAGGATCATCCGCAACCGGGCGGATCGCCATCCCGACCTGGGTGAACTCTGCCGTTGCCTGACACTGGTTGACAGCCCTTGCCGGTCTCAGTTGTGCCGGATCTGTGCCCGAGGATCTTCGCCCGGCCCCCTCCCCCGGCTGCCCCCTAGCCATCCCGTCGGCCTTCGTCCGCACACCGTGGAGTGGGTGGGGCCTGCCCGGTCAAGGTGGAGCACACCACCGTCTGAACGACCTTGACCGGGCAGGCCCTGCCCGCTCGGCTCTGCCCGGACGGAGGCCGTCGGGATGGCGCCTACATCCCGGAGTGCCAGAGCGCCCCGCCGGAGGCGCAAGTCCAAGACGCCGGCTTGCGAGCGAGGTAACTGCCCGCGATGACTGATGGTGAACCGTGCACGAACAGTCGGTCCCAGTGAACCGGCACATGCCGGCTTGTCCACCAGCTACCAGTGCATCGTCCCCAGCCGGCGGCGGAGCTGCTGATTCGACAGATTCCGCTGCCCGCCATCGGTCCGTCGCTGGCCTGTGTTCGACAGCACCCGGACGGCCGGCCCCTTATCTGCGAAAGACGGTCTGCCTTTCGCCTAACCTGACCTACCCGCAACCGCTGGTGCCGCTTGCGGGAACCCACTCTTGACACACCACTTCTTCCTGGGCACACTATCCGCTATCGCGACATCGACCGGAACTTACACAAGAAACGGGGAACGCATGGCTCACGACTCGGGCATAAAACGACGCGAAATAATGGGCCGCCGAAAGCTCGTAACAGCAATTCTCGCCACGATCGCCACGGTATTCAGCGTGGCAGTTCTTCCGTCACCAGCCTTGGCCGCCAGCTGGAAGTCGTATACCAAGAATTCCGATTGGAAATCCTGCGGGGTCTACAACAACCTCGGCGGAGTTGCGGGACTTGCGGCAGAGGGTTGCCTCGTCATGAGGGGAAACCTTGTTCAGGCGGTGACGATTGTGACCAATAAGACCGGAAACTCGATTACGATATATGGCTCAGCTGCCCTTTATTCGAACGGCGTTCGAATAAATTGGGAACCCTGCGCGGACACCACCCTGAGCAATGGCTACTCCACCGCTTGCTTCGGTCCCACGCAAAGCCTGGCTTGCCTGGACTTCAACGCCCAAAATGTTGGTGACGTCTGGACGAATATAACTGGACAGCACCACACGGTTTACTCTAAGTCACGCTCGACGTGCACGTAAGTAATTGTGCTTTCCTAGCCCCCAACCTATTTTAGGCCGAAAGCCCCGGACCGCCGTCACCCCGGTGGTCCGGGGCTTCGTAACGTTCCGCGCCGCCGGCGGGCTGTAACCGACGCGCTGGCGGCCGAAGGCCAAAGGCGCGGCGGCGGGCCACCGGCCCGGCCCAGGTTCGGCGGCGCGAGCGGCCTGCGAGGCGGGCCGCCTTGATCTCGTACAGAAAGTTCTCACAAGGGCACTACTTGCCCAGAGACCCCAGCAGTCACCACCTACCACCTGAAGCAAATCCGTAATAGAATACGGGTGGCCGCACATGAGTGCGGCTAGAGTTGCGTACACGAGTCGTAACTCTCAGCTCCAATCAGGGGGTTGGTTGCATGTTCGCACTAGTGGTGCGATTCGACCTGAAAGACGACGAGAGCGCGCAGGCGTTTGACGCTCTTGTAGCTGAAACCGGGGCCGGAATCCGTGCCCACGAGCCGGGGACTCTGATCTACGCCACGCACTCTGTCGAGGGGGCACCGCTCGCTCGGGTCTTCTATGAGTGCTACGCGGACCGAGAGGCATTCGATGCGCACGAGCGGCAGCCTCACGTGATTCGATTCCTCAAAGAGCGCGAACTGTATACGCAGGACGTACGGGTCGAGTTCTTGCAAGTTGGACCCAGTAAGGGCGTCGAGTCAAGCTGATGACTGACGGGACCAATGAGCAGGGCCGACTTATAGCCACGCGTCGGCAGAAGCGTGGACTTTCTCAACGTGAATTTGCCGAGATGATCGGGCGTTCCGAGGCTTGGCTGTCACAGGTCGAGCGCGGGGTCCGCTCGATTGACCGCGTCTCCATCCTGGAGCGGATCGCGGGTGCCCTCGGCATCCCGATGGCCGAACTTTCTCCTGGTACTACTGACGTGGAGAGCGTCGGGGTTCCCTCGGCGGCAGCCGAGCTACGTTCGGTGCTGAGCACCAGTTACGTCATGGCCGCGATCCTGGGCAAGGATCGAGAGCTTCCCCTCCCGGATACGACCGAGCGGGCCGCTCGCTGCTGGACGCTGGCTCACGCTGCCCACTACGAAGATTTGGCCGACCTGCTGCGGGGCCTCCTGCCAGACCTAGAGAGAGCAACACGATCCACGAAGGGCGGGGCACGAAAAACGTACCTCGCCGAGCTGGCCTCGGTGTATCACGCTCTCTCGGCAGCACTGTCGAAGCTTGGCCAGCACGAAGCGGCCTGGGTCGCAACCGATCGCGCGCTGCTCGTTTCCGAACAGGTCGGCGATCCGCTACTGGTTGCCGCTGGGACATTCCGCCTTGCCCTGGTCTTCCAGGGCGGTCGGCAATTCGATCAGGTCATCAGTGCCGCGTCGTCGTCTGCCGCAGCACTTGAACCCGAGGTGTCGGCAAGCAACCCGGCAGCGGCCTCCTTGTTCGGCGCACTGAATCTTCAATTGGCTGTGGCCTCGGCTCGGATGGGTGACGACCAGGGGGCTCACCGCTATCTGGGAGTAGCCCGTGAGGCTGCCCAGCTCCTAGGGGCTAACCGCAACGACTACGAGACTGAGTTTGGCCCCACGAACGTTCAGCTGCATGAGGTTGCGGTGGCAGTCGAACTCGGCGATGCGGGTTCCGCGCTTCGCGCTGCGGAGCGGATCGATCCGTCCGGCCTATCGGTTGAGCGGCAAGCTCGCCTTCTCATCGACGTTGCGCGCGCCTGGACTCAGCGCCGAAGGGTGTCCGAGGCGGTTGATGCGCTTGAGCGGGCCGAAGCGCTCACTCCGGAGCAGGTCAAGGGACATCCGATAGTCGAGATAACGGTTTCTGACCTGGTCCGGATGGACCCCACCCCCTCTGACCGGCTGACTGCCCTGGCCCGCCGGGTCGGGGTGGCCTAGCCTGCCGCACTGCTAGCCGTACTGCCACGAAGGGCGTCCCACAGCGGGGCGCCCTTCTTCGTTGCTCCACAACGGATGATGATCAGTATTTGAGTACTAGACACGTACTTTTGTACGGGCTACTCTGATCCCATTGAACACGGGCAATCGCTCAAGGTGAGCGAGCCCTAGTTGAAGGGAGTCAGTCATGGGACGTCTGCTGCTGGACACCTCGAAGGTGTCGTACGAGGTCGCGGTCAACCCGGTCCCGAAGCTGGACCAGTCGGGTCAGCAGAAGTTCGACCGGGAGACGAAGCAGCCGATGTGGGCGGTGCAGCTCTACGCCCTGTCGGAGGGAAGCGCGGAGGTCATCAACGTGACGGTGGTCAGCCCGGTGATGCCGGCGGTGGCCGTTCGTCAGCCGGTGGTGCCGATGGACCTGGAGGCGCTGCCCTGGGTCAACGACCGCGACGGCAAGGTCCGCTCCGGTGTCGCGTTCCGGGCGTCGGCGCTGACCGCGATGGAGACCGCCGGCGTCTAGCGGCCGGTGTTCCTGTTCGGCTCCACAGAAGCGAGATGAGGACACGGGGTCGCCGTTGATTGGCGTCGTCTGCGACCCCGCGTCCTGTCCAACAAGGTCCCTACAGAGGGAGGACTTGTCGTGTCCAAGTCTAGCCAGAGGTCCCCGTTCGGCTGGTCGAACCGTGGGGGTCAAGTCACTGTCATCGAAGCGCCGGTTGCCCGCTCGCATCGTCGTCGGGCCATCATCTCGTTCTGGGTCACCCTCGGCGTGGTCGGTCTCCTGGCCGCCACGGTGGCCTCCTACTACCTGCACCCGATCCTGGGTGCGCTGCTCGGCGTCGTCCTCGGCGCGGTGCTCGGCGCGGTGGTGTTCGCGCTGATCGCGGCGTGGCCGGTCCTGCGCGTGTTCTGGCACTGGCTGCCAGAGATCGTGCTCGGCCTGGCCGTCGTGTACGGCTGGACCACGCTGATGCAGTCGACCCCGCTGTGGGGTTCGCTGCTCATCGTCGCCCTGGTCGTCGGCGTCCCCGCCGCCATCAAGCCGATCCGGCTGCGGGTCATGGCCTGGGTGTGGTGCCTGATCGTCCGGCACCGCCTGCGGTTGTGCTTCGCGGCGTTCATCGCCACCAACCGGCACGGCTCACTCCCGCTGATCCTGCCCGCCAAGCCAACCCCGGCCGGCGAACGGGTCTGGGTGTGGCTGCGCCCCGGCCTGTCTCTGCGGGATCTGGAGCAGGACGGCCAGGTGCAAAAGCTCGCAGTGGCGTGCTGGGCCAACGAGGTCCGCGTCATGCGCGCCAACCGCAAGTACGCGGCGCTGATCCGCCTCGACATCACCCGCCGCGAACCCCTGGCGCACACCATCGTGTCGCCACTGCCGGACTACGTCCCCACGGACATCCCGGCCAACGCCCCCACCTCACCGGGCATGCCACCCGTCGGCCTCGACCTGCCCGACGTGCCGGACCAGCCGGCCACCGCATCCACCGATGCGCCCCGCCAGCGCAAGCCGCGCAACAACACCACCAACACCACGAGCCCGAACGGGTTCGACCCCTCCGACTACGCCTAACCACCGGGACGGCGCGGACCACGCACCCCCGACGGGTCAAGCGTCCGCGCCCCACCCAATCCCCCACCCGCCCTGACACGTACGTGTCAACCAACCCCCGGGAGTCGTCGTCATGGACCTCACCGACACCATCGAACTACCCACCCCGGCCACTGCGGCGGACACGGTTCCGGTCGCCGGTGGCCTGTCCATCTTCGACCCGGTGTTCCTCGGCATCGACGAGTTCGGCCACCCGGCCTACCTGCCGATGATCTACCGCAACATCCTCATCGGCGGTGAGCCCGGCGCAGGCAAGTCCAGCCTGCTGAACACCATCGTCGGTCACGCCGCGCTGTGCCCGGACGTCAGGCTGTGCCTGCTCGATGGCAAGCAAGTCGAACTCGGGTTGTGGAAGGACGCCGCCGACGTGTTCGTCGGCCCCGACATGGACCACGCCATCCGCACCCTGCGCCGCGTGCAGACGGTGATGGACAACCGGTACTCGTTCCTGCTGGCCCGCCGCCGCCGGAAGATCGGCCCCAACGACCTGTTCGGTCAGATCCTCGTGGCCTGCGACGAGATCGCCTACTTCTCCGCCACCGCCGGAGACAAGAAGGACCAGGACCTGTTCGCCGCGCTGCTGCGCGACATCGTCGCCCGGGGCCGCGCCGTCGGCATCATCGTCGCCGCCGCCACTCAACGCCCGTCCTCGGACATCATCCCGCCGTCACTGCGGGACCTGTTCGCGTGGCGCTTCGCTGGCCGCTGCACCAACGACGTGTCGTCGGACATCGTGCTCGGGCACGGCTGGTACGCCCGCGGCTTCTCCTCCAACAGCATCGACCCGAACAACCAGGGCGAGGGCTACCTCATCGCCGAAGGCGGCATCCCCAACCGCGTGAAGGCCGCCTACATGACCGACGCCGACATCATCCGCGTCGCCGACTACGCCACCTGGACCCGCCGCCGCAGCGGCCTCGCCGCCCCCGCCGCGAAGGTCGCGGCATGAAGACCCGGACCGCTGTCCCGACTCGCGTCCTGGACCTCGTGCTCATCGGCGACGGCGAAGACATCGCCGCCCTGACCGCCATCGCCCGCCACGCGGGCGCGCTCGTCTTCCGCTCCGCACCCACCGCCGCCACCGACGGCAGGCAACGGGTGACTCTCCGGCTCCACCTGCACCACCGATAGAAGCGGCCGACGAACCGGGACCAGCCCTAGGAAGCAAACCCGGCTCGCCGACCCAACCACCGCCCACGAAAGGACGTGGCCGCCATGAATCCTACCCAAAAACAGCCCACCACCTCCGGCGCGCTGGCCGACCTGACTCCGGCCTACATCCTGCGCTGCGCCGCCCGTTACCTCGAAATCCGAGGCTGGACCCAGGGCAGCTACTACGACTGCACCACCGAAACCGCGTTCCCGCCGGCCTGCCTAAGCGGCGCTATCGGGATGGCTGTCTACGGCGACCGCATGGCCGTCCTGCTCGGCGAAAACGCCGAATGCGACAGCACCTTCCGGCACCTCGCCGACTACCTGTGGCGCGACGGCCGCACCCCTGAGCACAACTACTACGGCGCGCTGTGCTCCTCCGACCGAGAGATCGTCGCCGACTTCAACGACCACGTCGGCCACACCCTCACCGATGTCCTCGACGTCCTGCGCGACGCCGCCGATGACTACGAGTGGACCCACGCCACCGAAGACGACCTCGAAACCTACGCCGAACACGAGTACAGCCAAGAACGGCTACCCACCCGCGCCGGGTTCCTCGCCTGGCGGGCCGCCCGATGAACACCGTCTCCGCTCTGCTGACCGGCAACGTTCACGCCGTCCATGACCGCGCCGCCCTCTACCTGGGCCGCTACGGCTGGACCCCCACCGGCCTCTACGACGCCCACGACGCCTGCCCGGCTAAGTGCGCCTGCCACCGCACCGGCACCTACCCGGCGTCGATCCTCGGCGCGATCCGCGCCGCCGTCTTCGGCCGCCCCCGCTGGTACCTGACCGGCATCACCGACGCCGACCAGCACTCCTACAGCGCCGCCGTCGAGTGGTTCAACACCTACCTCATCGCGGTCGGCCACGCCGGCCTGCACGCCCCGGTCTTCGACTGGGAAACCCTGCCCGGCCGCACCCCGGCCGACGTCATCGAGGCGCTGTGCGCCGCCGCCATCGCCTACCGCCGACACACCATCCGGAGGGCCGCATGAGCACCGCCGCCCAGATCACCGACGTGACACGTACGTGTCAAGACTCCGTCTCCACCGCTGGCCTCGTCGCCGCGCTGGAAGCCGCCTGGTCGGCCATCCGCGCCCAGCACTCCGAAGTTCCGGCCGCTGTCCTCGTGGTCGGCTCCGGCTCCCCCACCAAGCCCAGTCAGGGCATGAAGTGGGGCCACTTCGCCGCCCTGCGCTGGCAAGCCGGCGAACAGCAACTGCCCGAAATCCTCATCTCCGGTGAAGGGCTCTCCCGCGAACCGGAAGCCGTGTTCACCACGCTCCTGCACGAAGCAACCCACGCCCTCGCCGACGTGCGAGGCATCCAGGACACCTCCCGGCAGGGCCGCTGGCACAACAAGAAGTTCGCCACCCTCGCCGCCGAACTCGGCCTGTCCACGACCAAGGACGACAAGCTCGGCTACTCGCCCTGCACCCTGACCGACCTCACCCGCGCCCGCTACCGGTCGACCATCACCGGCCTGACTGAGGCGTTGCGGTTCTACCGCCACCCGGAACCGACCGGGGAAGGCAAGACCCGCACGAACAACAACAACGGCGTCTCGTGCGAATGCGAGTGCCCCCGCAAGCTGCGCATCTCCAAGGCCGCCTTCGAGGAAGGCCCGATCGTCTGCGCCCTGTGCTCGGCGGCGTTCCTGCCCGAGGACATCGACCGCGACACCTACGAACACCCCACCTTCACCACCGGCAGCACCCCTGCCGGCGACGACCACGACCAGGACCAGGCCGACGACGACTCGGAGGACCCGATGGTGTTCTACGACCCGACCGGCGAGCGCTACGGCCTGCCGACCTACCCCTACAAATTCGCGCCGAGCGACCTGCTGACCCGCCGGCAACTGCGTGCCCGCAACCTGCGCCCCGGCGGCCAAGACCCCGCCGCACAAATCATGTGGCGTCGCGGAAAGCGCGTCGCCTACCTATTCCGCCTCGACCTCGCTCTCCCGAAGCGGACCGCTACCCCCGCCCAGTTGGCGGCCATCGACAAGGCGCTCACCGCCCGGCGCACCTGCCCCGACTGCGGCCAGGTCCAGCCCTACTACATCCCCCGCCGAACCGGCACCTGCCTCGACTGCACCCCGGAGGTAACCCGATGAACCCCGCACTCGTCTTCGCGGTCATCACCGCCGTCCTGATCCCGGCCCACCAACTCGCCGACCACATCGTGCAAACCGACGCCGACGCGTCCCACAAAGCCGAGCCCGGCTGGACCGGCTGGCGTCACCTCCTGACGCACGTCGCCACCTACCACCTCACGGTCGCGGCCATGCTCGCCGTCACCGTCGCCCTGCTCGACCTACCGGTGTCCGCCCTCGGACTCACCGCCGGCCTGGCCTTCTCGGCCATCACCCACGCACTCCTGGACCGCCGCTGGACGGTCCGCCTCATCCTGCACGCCACCGGCTCCGCCGCCTTCGCCGACCGACAGACCCCGGTCTGCGGCATGTACCTCGCCGACCAATCCCTTCACTACGCCTGCCTCTGGGCCTCCGCCCTCCTCATCGCCTGCCTCTGACCGAAAGGACACAGTCATGCACCGCTACATGATCTCGTTCACCTACAAGGCCCCTCAGGGCATCGGCTTCATGTCCGTCGAATGGCCCTGCAAGCGGCACATCCGCTCCATGGCCGACATCACCAAAATCACCAACGACCTGCGTAGCACCGGCTACATCGAGGCAGTCGTCCTCAGCTTCTCCCTTTTCGCCGACCCAGCCCCCACGCCCGCCTCGAAGGCGGCGTCATGAACACCTCCAAGAACGGCCGCGTCTACGCCTACATCGGCGCACTGTCCGGCGGCACTGTCTCCGTCGCCGCCAACATCGCTCACTCGTTCATCGCCCCGACCGACGCCCCGGCCGATTGGTCGCCGGAGCCCGGCGCGGTCATCTCCGCGATCGTCTGGCCACTGTTCCTGTTCATCGCCATCGAGATCCTTGCCCGCACGCCCTGGCCGACCGGCTGGGGCTGGAACGTGCTGCGCTGGGTCGGGCTCCCGCCCGTCGCCCTGGTCGCCGCGTTCGTGTCCTACCGGCACCTGTCCGGACTGCTCGACCACTACAACGAGGAAACTCTCGTCGTCTGGTTCGGTCCCCTCGCCGTCGATGGCCTGATGCTCATGGCCACCGCCGCGCTCCTCGCCACCGGAAACCGCACCACCCGGCCCACTGAAACCGTCCCGGCACCTGCGCCGGCCACCCTCGCCGAGGCGTCGTCACCCGACATCCCCGCCTCGCCGACGGTCCGCCCGGCCGCCGCGACCCCGGCCACCAACCCCGCACCCGAGATCACCGCACCCGCTTACGAACCCACAACCCTGCCCACCTCTGGCGAGGACACCGACACCCCGACGACGGTCGAGCCCACCCCGGACACCACCGACAAGGACCCGACCCCGGCACCCGCCGCGCCTGCGGTAGCCACCGCCGGCCCCGCGCCCGCGCTGCTCTCCGGAGCCCGGATCGTCGCCAGCGCCCACGAGAAGGCCCACGGTGAACCCATCACCCCCGGCCAGCTCGCTGTGCGACTGCGCGTCCCCACCCACACGGCCGCCGACATCCTGACGGCCCTCAACACCCAACCGAGCATCAACGACAAGGCCCACAACGGCACCGCTGTTGGAGCCACCGCGTGACGTCCTCGACGTTGCCTCTCGCGCCCGAAACCACCACGGTTTCGGGCACGGGAGCCTCCGCTGAGTCCGCCGGCTACTGGCCCTGGGCTACCCCGACCCGCACCACCCGCAACCTGACCGCCGACGGGTGGGTACGCGGGCACGATCCCCGCACCGTCGCGTCAGGGCGTGCCCGCGCCCAAGACCCCGACTACCCCGAATGGCTCGGCCACGTCCGCGCCGCCTCCGCGTGCAAGCACCCGATCCGCCTGGCCGGGCAGATCCACGTCAACGACGCCGACGGCAACCGCATGGCCACCGTCGACACCGAGGACATGCCCGACGGCGCGATCTACACCCCCTGCGGCAACCGCCGCGCCGCCGTCTGCCCGTCCTGCGCCGAGCTGTACCGACGCGACACCTACCACCTCATCAAAGCCGGCCTGCAAGGCGACCGATGGGGACTACCACCGCTCAACGAGCACATCGCCATCTTCCTCACCGCCACCGCCCCATCCTTCGGGCCGGTGCACCACCGAGTCGTGAAGGTCCACGCCGCCGACTGCCGCAAGAAGGACGGCTGCACCTGCCGGCCCTCGGTCTGCCACCCATTCGGCCGCACCTGCCCCCACGGCCAGGAGCTGCGCTGCGGGCAACGCCACAAGGCCGCCGACACCCAGCTCGGCCAGCCGCTGTGCCTGGACTGCTACGACCACGTCGGCCAAGTCGTGTGGAACCACGAGGCACCCGAGCTGTGGCGCCGCACCATCCAACAAGCCGACCGGGAACTACGCCGCCTCGGCCGCGCCCACGGCGTCGACCTGCGCCGCCGCTACATCAAGGTCTACGAATTCCAGGTACGCGGCGTCATCCACTACCACGCCCTCATCCGCCTCGACGGCTACAACCCCGACTGCCCTGAGGCGATCGTCCCGCCGCCGGCCGGCATCACCCGGCAGATGTTCGCCGACGCCGTGGAAGCCGCCTTCCTCAAGACGGCCTACACCTCCGCGTCGCACCCCGCCAACGGCGGGCAGGGCTGGCACATCGCCTGGGGCGACAAGGGCCTGGACCTCAAGCACGTCAACGCCCCCGGCCACGAAGTCAACCTCGCCCAGATCACCGGCTACATCGCCAAGTACGTCACCAAGAGCACCGAGGTAACCGGCCTGAGCCTGCGCCGCGTCGACGACCTCTCCGTCGAAATCCACGGCGACCCGGGCACCCACCTCGGACGGCTCATCCGCGCCTGCTGGGACCTCGGCGAGCACCCCGACTACACGCGGCTTCGCCGCTGGGCGCACCAGTTCGGCTACGGCGGACACATCGCCACCAAGAGCCGCGCCTTCTCCGTCACCCTCGGTTTCCTCCGGTTGCAGCGGACCATCTGGCGGCGCACCGAGGGCCACCCGCACACCTGGGACGACGAGCAAACCGAGCGGGTCATCTACGAACTCGGCTACCAGGCAACCGGCTGGATCACCACCGGCGACGCCCTGCTCGCCAACACCGCCGCCGCCATGGCCCGCGCACAACACCTCGCCGGCATCGACGCCCTGGCCGACGAACTCGCCGCCACTCGCGCGGTCCGACCCCTGGCCGCTTGACACGTACGTGTCAACGCCAGTGAAGCCGTTCCTTGACAACTCCACAGCGCACGCAACACCCCACCCACCCGACCTGGAAGGAGCGTCATGCCCGCACACCCCCGCCCCCTGGTCGCGGTCCGGCTCATCGGCCCGACCGCCACCGTCAAAGCCCACGCCGCAACCATCGCGGCTCAACTCACCGCCTACTACGGCCGCGAACGGGTCACCTGCCGCACCAGCACCCGTTCCGCCGGCTACAGCGGCGAAAGCCGCGCCTACATCACCCTCAGTCGAAAGGAGCCACGATGACCGCACCCGCCCCTACCCCGACGCCGGACCTCTGGTCGATCGGCGACACAGCGGCGTTCCTGCGGGTTCCCGTTGGCACCCTGTACCAATGGCGGCACCGCCGGACCGGCCCGCGTGCCTTCAAGGTCGGCCGGCACCTGCGCTACGACCCGGCCGACGTCCGGGCCTGGCTGGAAGATCAGGCGGCCTGACATGGCAATCGATGACCTTTGGTATCTCAAGAAACGCAACCCGGATACGAAGAAGTTCATCCCCTCGAAGCGACACGGCCGAGGAAAGCGCTGGCGAGTGCGCTACACCGACGCCGACAACAACGACCGCGAAAAGCTGTTCGACCTCAAGCGCGACGCGGAAACCTTCGACCTCAACTGTCGCTCGGGCGTCGCCGCAGAGGTCAAGGTGAGCCGCGAGATAGGCCAGCTCACCTTTGCTCAATATGCGCAGCGGTGGCAGGAATCACGCGAGTCGGGGTGGAGTGTGGAGACCCGCCGACGTGTTCCGCAGAATCTTCGGAAACGTCTTCTGCCGGCTTTCGGCGAACAATCCATCCGATCGATCACCCTGACCGATGTGATGGCCTGGCTCGGTCGACTGCTGGACGATCACACCGCGAAGTCATCCATCGGCCTCTACTTCGGCGTTCTCAAGACCATCATGAACGCTGCCGTCGTCGACAAGGTGCTTGACGACAACCCCTGCGACGGCGTGAACCTCTCGCACGTGCTGCGGGGGATGTCACGGGCACCGAAGTGGGTGCCGACCGAGGACCAGGTGCTCAAGCTCGCCGGGGTCGTACCCCGACGATTCCGTGCGGCCATCTGGCTGGGAGCCGGCGAAGGGTTGCGCATCGGTGAAGTCCTGGGCATGGAGAACAGCTCGCGGTGCATGGATGTTGCCGCCGAAGAGTTGCATGTTGTCCAGCAGTTGCGGCACTCCCGGGAGCACTTCGGAGGCTTCTACCTTGCCGCGCCAAAGAGCGGATCGGCCGGGACAGTCGATCTGGACGCCGTGGTCGCCGAGGAAGTGACCGCTCACGTCAACGAGGTTGGCCCCGTCGAATTTGAACTGCCGGACATCACCAGCGACAGGCGGGTCACCCGTCCTGCGGCTCTCCTGTTCACCACCACGCGAGGAAAGCTGATAACCGATCGGTATTGGTCGGAGCTGTGGGAGGACTGGCGATCAGCCGCAGACTGGCCCAGAGAGGGAACGTTCCACTCCCTTCGCCACTTCTTCGCCACCACCCTGATGAGCAACGGCGTCGAGCCCCAGGAGGTGCAGCACGCACTGCGGCACGCCAGCCTACGGATCACGCTGGAAACCTACGTGCACTGGCTGCCGAAGAAGGACCGGCCGCGCGGCCTGATCGGGCAGATCCTCCGCCCCGCCAAGGGCAGTCGGACCGGCCCTACCGGTGACCAAGATCAGCATTAGTTTGTGCCCTGGTTGTGCCGGATGATCTTCCCTCAGCGTCCTTGCAGGTCAGAACCGGTCCGGGTTGCCCAATCAGGGATTGCACGTACTAATCCGGGGTCGGACATGAAGCTCTTTCCCGCACCTGTCACGATGGCCGGTTCGCCCCGGTCCGACCCGGCGCTCGGGCGCATCTCACCCGGCCGGTGGGTCGGCGGCGGCAGGTCCGCGACGTTGCGGTACGAAGACAGGGTGAGTGCCGCCAGCGTGACGCCCCTTGCCCTGCCCGACGCCGTATCGGTGAACTGTCAGGGCAGCACCTCCTGTGAATGGATCTACGGGATCACCAGGTCGGCCTGGTTCGCCGAGGGCAGCTACTGGATCCTGCTCAAACCGCTGCGGGTGCTGCTGATACTGGCGCTGGCGATGGTGGCCCGCTGGGCGCTGCACCGGACGATCAACCGGCTGGTCCGGACGACCACCGACGGCGCGGTGCCGACCATGCTGCGGCCGCTGCGCGAGCGGGTGCCCACGGCCGCGGTCGACCCGGCCGAGTTCGTGCCGGAGCGCCGCCGGCAACGGGCCGAGGCGATCGGCTCGGTGCTGCGCAGCCTGACCACCGCGTTCGTCTTCGGCATCGCGTTGCTGATGATCCTGCGCGAGTTCAGCTTCGACCTCGCCCCGCTGCTGGCCAGCGCCGGGATCGCCGGCGTCGCCCTGGGCTTCGGCGCGCAGAGCCTGGTCAAGGACCTGATCGCCGGGCTCTTCATGCTCATCGAGGACCAGTACGGCGTGGGCGACAACGTCGACCTGGGCGAGGCGACGGGTGTCGTGGAGTCGGTCGGGCTGCGGGTCACCACGGTCCGCGACGGACGCGGCGTGCTCTGGTACATCCGCAACGGCGAGATCATTCGCGTCGGCAACAAGAGCCAGGGCTGGGCGCTTGTGGTCGTGGACCTGCCGATCGGCTTCAGCGGCACCGAGGAGGCAAACGCCGTGCTGCGGACGGCGGCGGCCTCGGTGGCGCTGGACCCGGAGCTGTCACCGCAGATCGTGGAGGCGCCGGAGGTGCTGGGCGTCGAGCAGATGACTGTCGACGGCGCCGTGATCCGTACGGTGGTGAAGACGACTGCCGACGGCCAGTTCGCGGTGGGCCGGGAGCTGCGCCGCAGGTTGGCGGAGGCGCTGGAGAACTCGGGCATCACCGCGCAGATCGCCGCCGCCCGCATCTATCCCGGTGTGTCGAGCCGGCCGCTGCCGGAGGGTGAGACCGGCCAGGGTGGCGCCACCTGACGCCGGCGACACTGGCCGGCAATACAGGGGTCGCGAGCCGCTCGGCCCCTCAGGTATCGTCCGTTCGTTCAGTCGGGGATGCGACGAGCGAGCCGTTCGCACTAGCTAGTTGTCAGACGATCGGGCAGAATCCCGAGCACGCGTTCCCGCCGGAGCGTGGTCACATCCTCGCTGATCAGTAGATCTGACGAGTGTTCCCGGCCCGGCCGCCACGAGTTGCCGTTCCGGGGGCCGATGGAGGCGACGGTGCCCGACGAGCGACCTTCCGCGGAAGGCCCGGCCACTTTTCGCGAAGTGTTCGCCCAGCGCGAGTTCCGCGCTGTCTTCACCGCCGGGGCCCTGTCCTGGGTCGGTGACTACGTCGCCAAGGCCGCCGTGACCCTGCTCGTCTACCAGCAGACCAGGTCCGTCGCGCTCTCCGCCGCCGCGTTCGCGGTCAGCTACCTGCCGTGGTTGCTCGGCGGCCCGCTGCTCGCCGCGCTTGCCGAGCGGCACCCGTACCGCCGGGTGATGGTGGCGTGCGACGTCATCCGCATGGTGCTGATGCTGCTCATCGCCCTCCCCGACCTGCCCGTTCCGGCGCTGCTGGGGCTCCTCTTCGCCGCCACGCTGGCCAACCCGCCGAGCCAGGCCGCGAAGTCCGCGCTGCTACCGCAGATCCTCGCCGGGGACCGGCTGGTGGTCGGGTTGTCGCTGAACGCCAGCATCGGGCAGGCGGCCCAGGTCGTCGGTTACCTGCTCGGCACCGTCGTCGCCTCGATCGACCCGACTGTCGCGCTGCTGTTCAACGCGGCCACCTTCGGCCTGTCGGCGCTGCTGGTCCGCGTCGGTGTGCGGGAGCGACAGGCCACGATGACCAGCGCGCACCGCTCGCACCTGCTCCGGGAGACGGGCCAGGGGTTCCAGATCGTATTCGGCACGCCGGTGCTGCGGGCCATCGCGGTGCTGGTGTTCAGCGCGCTGCTGTTCTCGATCATTCCGGAGGGGTTGGCCGCGGCCTGGGCCAACAAGGGCTCGCACGGTGGCATGGACGCGGGCACCGCGCAAGCGGTGATCATGGCGGCCAACCCGGTGGGCTACATCCTGGGCGGGCTGCTGGTGAGCCGGCTGTTCGGCCCGACCCGCCGACTGACGCTGATGCGACCCCTCGCGGTGTTCTCCCCGCTGGTGCTGGTGCCGGCGCTGTTCGACCCGCCACCGCTGGTGGTGGCGTTGCTGGCCGCCCTGTGCGGGTTCGCGGTCGCCGGGATGATGCCGATGGCCAACGGGCTCTTCGTCCAGGCTCTGCCGGACGGGTTCCGGGCCCGCGCCTTCGGCGTGATGGCCACCGGCGTGCAGGTCATCCAGGGTTTCGCGGTGCTGGCCACCGGGCTGCTCGCCGAGCGGTTCTCCATTCCGGTGGTGGTCGGGGTCTGGAGCGCCGCCGGGGTGCTGCTGATGACCATCGCCGCCCTGCGCTGGCCGGACAAGCAGACGGTGGACGACGCCATCGCCAGGGCCGCCGCGGCCAACGCCGAGCCGACGCCCGATCCGGGCGGTACCGCCGTCGGCGCCACACCGACGGGCGCCCACCTCCGGCCCGCCGACGGCCCCCGCCGGCACGCGGTCACCTGATCGCGACGGCGTGAGCGGACGCACGGTCTCCGGGTCGGGCCGGCGGCTGACGCACCTGGCAGGATGGAACGGTGAACCCCGCAGGTGAATCCGACCGTCCCGCTGCGTCGATGACCCTCTTCGAAGCGGTCGGCGGCGAACCCACCTTCCGCCGGCTGGTGGACGAGTTCTACGTCGGCGTCGCCACCGATCCCCTGCTGCGACCCATGTACCCGGAGGAGGACCTGGGCCCGGCGTCGGACCGGTTGACCCTGTTCCTCATGCAGTACTGGGGCGGGCCGAACACCTACTCCGCTCAGCGCGGGCACCCGCGGCTGCGCATGCGGCACGCCCCGTTCCGGATCGGCGTGGCCGAGCGGGACGCCTGGCTGCGGCACATGCGCCAGGCGGTGGACCGGCTCGACCTGGAGCCGCAGCTCGCCGTCGCCCTCTGGGACTACCTGGAGCGGGCCGCGTACTTCATGGTCAACGCCATGGAGGACCCGGCCGAGCGCGCCTGACGGCGCGCTCGGGGCACGGAGGCCGCGGGCGGCCTCAGAGCAGCGCGCCCTCGTCGTGCAGCCAGTCCACGAAGCTGGTGGCCACGGCCGCACCGCAGTCGAGCATCTCGACCAGCAGAGCGTCGTGGGTGCCGGCGCCCAGCGGCACCTGCAACTCGGCGTAGATCGGCAGTTGCCCGCGCTCGGTCGGGTCACCGATGTACGCCTTGCAGAAGCGGCGGGTGTGGTTCCACTCGTTGACCACCCGGTAGGCCCGGTCGGCCCAGTCCGGCGGAACCGTGGCGTGCGGGCGGGCCCGCATGACCAGGATCTCGTCCTCGGGGCCCTCGAGGGTCACCAGCACCGCGTGCCGCTCCCACATGGCCAGCAGGTTGCCGTCGCCGTCGGCCAGGTAGCGCACGTCGAGCAGGTCGAGTGCGTCACAGACGCGGCGCAGGCTCACCGGCTCGATGGTCGCCGGCATCTCGGTCAGTACGGGTCGGTCGCTGCCCGGGCAGTCGTCCCCCGGCTGGCGAGGGTTCGGCGGTCCGACCCGGACCGCGCTGTCCACTGTGATCCCGCTTCGGGTTTCCGGATCGCCGCCGTCGGCGGGACCGGGGCGCCATGACCACCACGGCATCGCTCGTCGCACCTCACTCCCCAGCGGATCCAGCCGCCTACGGTGCGTTGGATCCGAGGATGGACGGTACCCGGACAGCCGGGTTGAAGCATCCCCCCAACGGCCGCACCGGCCCAGAAGAATGAGCAGGGGTCATCCGTTCGGATGAGGGGTGAGGGGTGTCACGGCAAGATCGGTGGCCTTCTGCAACCAGGCCGCTCCGTATGGTGCCACCAGGCCCACCCAACGGCCGGCCACCCGCACCTGCACCTCGGAGCGGGCCGGAGGACCGGCCGGGTCGCCGACCGCGCCGAGGAAGCCCATCCGGACCAGGCCCTGCACCAGCCGCTGCGGCACCTCGACGGCGGGGCCCGGCGGATCGTCCGGTGTGACCAGCACGGCCACGTGGTCGAGCAGCGCGTCGCGCAACGCGCGCTGACCCACCGCCCGGCCCGCCACCCCCTGCTCGCTCGCGGTGCGCAGGGTGCCCGCCGCCGCGTCGGCGATCCGCCGCAGCTCCACGCCGGGCAGCACCTCCACCGACTCGCTGCGCGTCGGTGGCAGCGGCCAGCGCCACTGCGCGTCCCGGCGGGCCGGCAACGTCGCGCCACCGCGCTCCAGCTCGGCAAGCAGGTCGGCGGCGCCCACGGTGACGTCTCCGGCCGCCGCACCGGCGACCGTCCGGGCCACCAGCACCTGCCACGGCAGCCGGGCGAACAGGGCGACCCGGCCGGGTGCGCCGGCCGGCCGCAGCCGGACCGGCGCCGCCCGGTCCAGCCGGACCAGCCGGGCCAGGAAGGCGCCCGCGTCGGCCACGCCTGTCACGCCGTGCCCGGACGGCGACGCCGCCACCCGGTCCGGGCCGGCGGTGCCCGGTCCCGTCACGCCCCGCCGCCCTGCGGGGCGTACGTGAGCAGGAAATCCCGCTCCTCGGCGGTGATCCGCCGGGGCACCTGGCGGGTCAGGTCGAACGGCACCAGCACCGAGCGGGCGCGACTGGCCAGCACCTCGCCGTCGTACAGCTCGTACGCGACGGTGAACCGCGACGCCTTGATCTCCTCCACCCACAGCTCGATGCGGACGGTGGGGGCGGCCTCCGCGGTGGCCCGACCCAGCGCGTAGTCGACCGGGCGCAGGTAGTCGACCTCGTGCCGACGGATCACCACTCCGTCGGCGAACGAGCCCACTCCCCAGGCCCGGCCGCCGGCGAACATCAACGCCACCCGTGCCTCCTCGTAGAGCGTGAGGAAGCGCGAGTTGTTGACGTGGCCGTACGCGTCCAGGTCGGACCAGCGCAGCGTGCAGTGGTAGACGAACCGGTCGGACATCAGTCGCGGGTCAGCTTGCGGTAGGTCACCCGGTGCGGCCGGGCAGCCTCCGCGCCGAGGCGGTCGATCTTGTTCTTCTCGTACGCCTCGAAGTTGCCCTCGAACCAGAACCACTTGGCCGGGTCCTGGTCGTCGCCCTCCCAGGCCAGAATGTGCGTGGAGACGCGGTCCAGGAACATCCGGTCGTGGGAGATGACCACGGCGCAGCCGGGGAACTCCAGCAGGGCGTTCTCCAGGCTGGAGAGCGTCTCCACGTCCAGGTCGTTCGTCGGCTCGTCGAGCAGGATGACGTTGCCGCCGATCTTCAGGGTCAGCGCCAGGTTGAGCCGGTTGCGCTCGCCGCCGGAGAGCACCTTGGTCGGCTTCTGCTGGTCCGGGCCCTTGAACCCGAACGCGGCGATGTACGCCCGCGACGGCATCTCGACCTTGCCGACCATCAGGTAGTCCAGCCCGTCGGAGACGACCTCCCAGACGGTCTTGTCGCCGTCGAGGCCCTGCCGGTTCTGGTCGACGTACGACAGCGAGACGGTGGGGCCGACGCGGACCTCGCCGCCGGTCGGCTCCTCCAGCCCGACGATGGTCTTGAACAGCGTGGTCTTGCCGACGCCGTTCGGGCCGATGATGCCGACGATGCCGTTACGCGGCAGCGAGAACGACAGGTTGTCGATCAGCAGCCGGTCACCGAAGCCCTTGCTGAGGCCGTTCGCCTCGATCACGGTGCTGCCCAGGCGCGGGCCCGGCGGGATCTGGATCTCCTCGAAGTCCAGCTTGCGGGTCTTCTCCGCCTCGTTGGCCATCTCGTCGTACCGGTCCAGGCGGGCCTTGGACTTGGTCTGCCGGGCCTTGGCGTTGGAGCGGACCCACTCCAGTTCCTCGGTAAGGCGCTTCTTCATCTTGGCGTCGCGACGACCCTCGACGGCCAGCCGGGCGGCCTTCTTCTCCAGGTAGGTGGAGTAGTTGCCCTCGTAGCCGATGGCCCGGCCGCGGTCCAGCTCCAGGATCCAGCCGGCCACCTTGTCCAGGAAGTACCGGTCGTGGGTGATCGCCATGACGGTGCCGGCGTACTTGGCCAGGTGCTGCTCCAGCCACGAGACGCTCTCCGCGTCCAGGTGGTTGGTGGGCTCGTCGAGCAGCAGCAGGTCGGGCGCCTCCAGCAGCAGCTTGCAGAGCGCCACGCGGCGCCGCTCGCCACCGGAGAGCTGGGTCACGTCGGCGTCCGGCGGCGGGCAGCGCAGCGCGTCCATGGCGAGTTCGAGCTTGGAGTCGATGTCCCACGCGTCGGCGTGGTCCAGCTCCTCCTGGAGCTTGCCCATCTCCTCCATCAGCTCGTCGGAGTAGTCCGTCGCCATCTGCTCGGCGATCTTGTTGAACCGCTCCAGCTTGGCCTTGGTCTCGGCGACCGCCTCCTCGACGTTGCCGAGGACGGTCTTGGCGTCGTTGAGCGGGGGCTCCTGGGCGAGCATGCCGACGGTGTAGCCGGGCATCAGCCGGGCCTCGCCGTTGCTCGGCTTGTCCAGCCCTGCCATGATCTTGAGGAGGCTGGACTTACCGGCGCCGTTCGGGCCGACCACACCGATCTTGGCCCCCGGCAGGAAGCTCAGCGTCACGTTGTCGAGCACGACCTTGTCGCCGTGCGCCTTGCGCGCCTTTTCCAGGACGTAGATGTACTGGGCCACGGTGCGGGCTACCTCCGTCGGTTTGCTGTCGCCTGAGTCGGCGGCGCGGCGCGGGCTGGGACCTGCACCCGCCGCCGCCGGCCGGGAGCCGGCCGCGCGCACGCCATCGTCAATCCTGACAGGTACGGCGCGCTTCGCCCACATCACCCCGCCCCAGGAGTACGCGGAGTGCGATCGTCAACCCATGATCCACTCGACTTTATGGAAATCGGGCCGTCCCCCACGCCGGAATGCACCAGTTTCAAGAAACCGGAGTCGATCACCCCGGTGGTCATCGACCTCTGGACCGGCGCGGCTGTCGACAAGATCACCTTCAGGATTCGGTGCGTGTGGGGCGGGTAGGAGACTCCGGCACGGGGCACAAGACGCCGCAGCTACGCTCAGTACGCTCATCGCGGTGGACCCGTCAGCACCCGGAGGTGGCCGATCGTGACCGTCCGTAGCTCCTTTGTCGTAGTGGCGAACCGTCTGCCGGTCGACGAGGTGAGCACACCCGAGGGACGGCAGTGGCGACGCAGCCCCGGCGGGCTGGTCACCGCGCTGCATCCCGTGCTCGCCGAACACCAGGGCACCTGGGTCGGCTGGGCCGGCGGCACCGGCGCCGCCCCCGAGCCGTTCGACCTGGAGGGCATCCGGCTGCACCCGGTCCCGCTCAGCGCCGAGGAGTTGGAGCGCTACTACGAGGGCCAGTCCAACGCGACGATCTGGCCGCTCTACCACGACGCGGTGGAGACACCTGCGTACAAGCGGCGCTGGCGGGAGGCGTACCGCCTGGTCAACGCCCGGTTCGCGGAGGCCGCGGCGGACGTCGCGGCCGAGGGCGCGACGGTCTGGGTGCAGGACTACCAGCTCCAGTTGGTCCCGGCGATGCTCCGCGAGCTGCGTCCGGACCTGCGGATCGGGTTCTTCCTGCACATCCCGTTCCCGCCGATCGAGCTGTTCATGCAGATGCCGTTCCGCACCGAGATCCTGCGCGGCCTGCTCGGCGCGGACCTGGTGGGCTTCCAGCAGCGGCTGGCCGCGCAGAACTTCGTCCGGCTGGCCCGGCACCTGCTCGGGCTGCGCTACGAGGGGCAGATGATCCAGGTCGACGGCCGGCAGGTGAAGGCGGGCGCGTTCCCCATCTCCATCGACACGCAGGAGATGGAACGGATGGCCGCCGACCCGGCGATCCAGGCGCGGGCCAAGCAGATCCGCGCCGAACTGGGCGACCCGAAGACGATCATCCTGGGCGTCGACCGGCTGGATTACACCAAGGGCATCGAGTTGCGCCTCAAGGCGTTCCGCGAGTTGCTCGCTGACGGAAAGTTGACAGTTCCGGACGCCGTTATGGTGCAGGTGGCCACGCCGAGCCGCGAGCGCGTCGAGCACTACCAGGCACTTCGGGTCAAGGTCGAGCGCGAAGTTGGTCGGATTAATGGCGAATTCGGCCGAGTCGGCGTGCCTGCCGTGCATTACCTCCATCAGTCGTACAGTCGCAGTGAACTGGCCGCGATGTACGTTGCTGCGGACGTGATGATGGTGACCCCGCTGCGAGACGGTATGAATCTGGTAGCCAAGGAGTACGTCGCATCACGCGCCGACCAGGGCGGTGCGCTCGTGCTCAGCGAGTTCGCCGGCGCCGCAACGGAGCTGCGCCAGGCCTTCCTGTGTAACCCGCACGACCCGGACGCGGTCAAGGACGCCCTGCTCCGGGCCGTGCACGTGGAGAAAACCGAGGCACGCCGCCGGATGCGGACAATGCAACGTCACCTGCGTACCCACGACGTGGGGCACTGGGCCAAGTCTTTCCTCTCCGAACTCGGAGTTCCCGAGGCGGAGGCCGCGTGAACACGTCCGTCAACGACGGAGCGGCGATCGCCACCGGGGTGATGGACCCCGAGCTGCGCTCCGCCATCGGCCGGATCGCCCGGGTTCCGCAGCTCCTGATCGCCTGCGACTACGACGGCACACTCGCGCCGATCGTGGAGGACCCGAGCACCGCCGTACCGCTGCCCGAGTCGGTGGCGGCGATCCGCGCGCTCGCCGCGCTGCCGCAGACGAGCGTGGCAGTGGTCTCCGGCCGGGCGCTGCGGGACCTGGCCGCGCTCTCCCGGCTGCCCAGCGAGGTGCACCTCGTCGGCAGTCACGGCTCCGAGTTCGACATCGGCTTCGTCGAACGCCTCTCCCCCGAGCTGGTCGCGGTACGCCAGCAGGTGCGCAACGCGCTACGCGAGATCGCCGCCGAGCACCCGGGCATCCGGCTGGAACGCAAGCCGGCAAGCGTCGCGGTGCACACCCGGGGCGTCGACCCGCAGGTCGCCGCCGCGGCCATCGAGGCGGTCCGCAACGGCCCGGCCACCTTCGACGGCGTCACGGTGACGCAGGGCAAGGAGGTCATCGAGCTGTCCGTGGTGGCCACCCACAAGGGCACCGCCGTCGACCAGCTCCGGACCCAGCTCTCGGCCAGCGCAGTGCTCTTCATCGGCGACGACGTCACCGACGAGAACGCCTTCGGCAACCTGCACGGTCCGGACCTGGGCATCAAGATCGGCCCCGGCGAGACCAAGGCCGGCTTCCGGGTGGCTGAGCCCATCGAGGCCGCCCGCGCGCTCGGGCTGCTGCTGGAGACCCGTCGACACTGGCTGTTCGGCGAGCGGGCGGTGCCCATCGAGCGGCACTCCATGCTTGCCAACGGTCGTACCGTCGCGTTGCTCACGCCGGAGGCGAAGGTCAGCTGGCTCTGCCACCCCAAGCCGGACTCGGCGGCGATCTTCGCCGACCTGGTCGGTGGCAGCCCGGCCGGTCACTTCAGCGTCGCCCCGGAGCGCGGGGGCATCCCGCTGGGCCAGCGCTACCGCTCCGGCACGATGACAGTCGAGACCCGGTGGTCCGGGCTCACCGTCACCGACTGGCTGGACAAGCCGGCCCGGGAGACCACTCCGGACGACAGCCCGGCGGTCATCACCGGCGACTCGACCCTGATCCGGGTGCTCACCGGCAGCGGTCGGGTGCGGGTGGAGTTCGCCCCGCGCCCCGAGTTCGGTCAGGTCGCCGTGCAGATGCAGCCGCTCGGCGACGGACTGCTGGTGCTCGGCTCGAACGAACCGGTCGCCCTCTACTCCCCCGGGGTCGAGTGGCAGGTCAACAACGACGGCGGGTACGAGACAGCCAAGGCGATCGTCGACCTCTCCGCCGCCGGCGGGCAGGTCGTGCTGGAGCTGCGCTTCGGCACGCACAGCCTGGAGCACCACCGGGTGCCGATCCACGAGCGGCAGGCCGCGGCCGAGCAGCCGTGGAAGGACTGGGTGGCCTCGCTCCGGCTGCCGTCCACGTCCCGTGACCTGGTGGCCCGCAGCGCGCTCACCCTGCGCGGGCTCTGCCACGAGACGACCGGCTCGATCCTGGCCGCGGCGACCACCTCCCTCCCCGAGGAGCTGGGCGGCGTCCGCAACTGGGACTACCGCTACTGCTGGCTGCGCGACGCCGCGCTTACCGCCCGCGCGCTCGTCGACCTCGGGTCCATCGAGGAGGCCGAGGCGTTCCTGCGCTGGGTCGACGGCTGCATCGAGCGCACCGGCGGCCACCCGGAGCGGCTGCACCCGCTCTACACGATCGACGGCTACGAGTTGGGCGCCGAGGCGGTCATCGACACGCTGCCCGGGTACGCCGGCTCCCGGCCGGTCCGGGTCGGCAACCTCGCCAACCACCAGCTCCAACTCGACGTGTTCGGCCCGATCGCCGACCTGATCGCGGCCGTCGCCGACGCCCGCGGCTCGGTCCGGGACGACGAGTGGCGGGTCCTGGAGAACATGGTCGAGGCGGTCCGCCGCCGCTGGCACGAGCCCGACCACGGCATCTGGGAGGCCCGGCTGCCACCCCGGCACCACGTCTTCTCCAAGGTGATGTGCTGGATGACGGTCGACCGGGCGCTGCACGTGATGCGCCAGCACGGCGGCGAGGACCGGTCCGAGTGGAAGGACCTGCGCGACCGGATCGGCGCCAACGTGCTGGAGCACGGCTGGCACTCCGACGTCGAGGCGTACAGCGTCGCGTACGGGGACGAGGACATGGACGCCTCGTCGCTCTGGATCGGGCTCTCCGGCCTGCTCCCCGGCGACGACCCGCGCTTCCTGTCCACCGTCCTGAAGATCGAGGCGGACCTGCGCAGCGGCCCGGTCGTCTACCGCTACCACTGGGACGACGGCCTGCCCGGCCGCGAGGGCGGCTTCCACATCTGCACGGCGTGGCTGATCGAGGCGTACCTGCGCACCGGTCGCCGCACCGACGCCGAGGAGCTGTTCGCGCAGATGGTGCTCACCGCCGGCCCGACCGGCCTGCTCCCCGAGCAGTACGACCCGCTCGCCGAGCGCGGCCTGGGCAACCACCCGCAGGCGTACAGCCACCTGGGGCTGATCCGCTGCGCCCTGCTGCTGGACAACATGCTCAAGCAGTAGTCGACCGACAGATCCACGACGGGCCGGAGCAGCGCCGCTCCGGCCCGTCGTCTGTCCGGCCCGTCGTCTGTCCGGCCCGTCGTCTGTCCGGCCCATCGCCTGCCGGCCCGTCGTCTGTCCGGCCCCGCACGGCGCTGCGCTGCGCTGCGCTGCGCTGTCTGGCTCGCTGGCTGGCTGGCTGGCGTCACCGGCGCAGGGTCAAGGACCACCTGCGGGCCCTTTGCTCTGCTTCAACCGGCGCACCAGTCAGAGCCCGTTTGTGGTGCGTGGATTGAAGCAGAGCAAAGGATGTGGGAAGGGGGTGCCCACCCCGGGCCGGAATGCCCTCCAGCGCGGGCGCCATTCGAGGCCGCATCGCTCGCGGCACCGACGCGTGCCGGCTGTCAGGCGTCGAGGGCGTCCACCACGTCGCCCACCACGACGACGGCGGGCGGCCGGAGGTCGGCGGCGAGCAGGTCGGCGGCCACCGCGCCCAGCGTGGACCGCAGGACCCGCTGGGTGCCCGTGGTGGCCTCCTGGACCACGGCGGCGGGTGTCTGCGGCGACCGACCGTGTGCGATCAGGGTGGCCGTGATGGCGGCGAGGTTCTTCAGCCCCATCAGGATCACCAGGGTGCCGCGCAGGCCCGCGAGGGCGTCCCAGCGCACCAGCGAGGCCGGCGAGTCGGGTGCCACGTGGCCGGAGACCACTGTGAACTCGTGCGCCACCCCCCGGTGGGTGACCGGGATCCCGGCCGCCGCCGGGGCGGCGATCGAGCTGGTCACCCCGGGAACGACTGTCACCGGAACGCCGGCCTCGGCGCACGCCAGCAGCTCCTCGCCACCACGACCGAAGACGTACGGGTCGCCGCCCTTGAGCCGGACCACGACGGCGCCGGCCAGGGCCCGGTCGACCAGGATCCGGTTGATCTCCTCCTGGGCTCGGGACGGGCCGTAGGGGATCTTCGAGGCGTCCACCAGCTCGACGTCGGCGCGCAACTCGTCCAGGAGCAGGCCGGGCACCAACCGGTCGGCCACCACCACGTCGGCCTCGGTGAGCAACCGCCAGCCTCGCACGGTGATCAGCTCCGGGTCACCCGGCCCCGCCCCCACCAGCGACACCCGCCCGGCCCGCCGCCCACCGCTCGTCCCGGTCGGAGCGTCGGGCCGGTCCTGCGCCGAAGCGACTCCGTCCGGGGCGACTCCACCCGGAGCGACTCCGTCCGGAGCGAGGCGGGCCGCGAGGAGGTCACGGATCGCGTCGCGGACGGTCATCGCCCGCCGGGGATCCCCGCCACCGAGCACGGCCACGGTGACCGGGCCGTGTCGGGTCACCGCCGGGGTCCACGCCGTGGCGGCGGTCCGGTCGTCGGCCCGGACGCAGAAGATCCGCCGCTCGGCGGCGACGGCGCTCACCGCAGCCGCCGCCATCTGATCGTCGATCGCCACCTGGACCAGCCATGCGCCGTCCAGATCCTCGGGCACGAACCGGCGCGGCACCCAGTGCAGCCGACCCGCGTCCACCCGGGCCTGCAACGCCGGGGTCAGCTCCGGGGCCACCAGCAGGACGTCCGCGCCGGCATCCAGCAGCGCCGGCACCCGCCGGGTGGCGACCGCGCCGCCGCCCACCACGACCACGCGCCGCCCGTCGAGCCGCAGGCCGAGAGGGTACGGGCTGGCGCTCACGCCGCACCACCGGGCCGGGCCGCCCGTTCGTCTGACATGGTCACTTCTCGGCCACCCCGGCGGAGTCGAAGGTGGCCACGTCGTGCAGCACGCGGACGGCGCCGGTGACGACCGGCAGCGCCAACAGGGCGCCGGTGCCCTCGCCGAGGCGCAGGCCCAGGTCGATGAGCGGATCGAGTCCGAGGTGGCGCAGCGCCACCGTCGCGCCCGGCTCCGCCGAACGGTGCCCGGCGACCATGGCCGCGACCGCGTCCGGTGCGAACGCGGCGGCGGCGAGCGCCGCGGACACCGCGATCACGCCGTCCAGCAGGACCGGCGTCCGGCGGGCCGCGGCGCCCAGGATCAGCCCGGCCAGCGCGGCGTGCTCCAGGCCACCGACGGCGGCGAGCACGCCCAGCGGGTCGGCCGGATCGGGTGTGTGCCGGGCCAGCGCGGCCCGCACCACGGCCACCTTGCGGGCGTACGTCGGGTCGTCGATCCCGGTGCCCCGGCCGGTGGTGTCGAGCGGGTCGGCGCCGGTGAAAGCGGCGATCAGCACCGCCGCCGGGGTGGTGTTGCCGATGCCCATGTCCCCGGTGAGCAGGATGCCGGCGCCGGCGTCGATCAGCTCGTCGGCGACCCGGATGCCGGTCTGCACCGCCGCCAGGGCCTCGTCGCGGGTGAGCGCGGCGGTCACCGTGAGGTCCCGGGTGCCCCGGCGCACGGAGGCGGCGACCAGTCGGGGCGCGGACGGGTCGGCCGGACCGGACGCCTCGCCGACGGGCAGCGGGGTGGCGACCCCGACGTCGACCACGGTGACCGAGGCCCCGGCCTGCCGGGCGAACGCGTTGACGACCGCGCCGCCGGCCAGGAAGTTGCCGATCATCTGCGCGGTGACCTCCTGCGGCCACGGGCTGACCCCCTGGGCGTGCACCCCGTGGTCGCCCGCGAAGATCGCCACGGCGGCCGGCTCGGGGATCGGCGGCGGGCAGGCCCCGGCCAGCCCGGCGAGGCGTACCGACAGGTCCTCCAGCAGGCCCAGCGAGCCCGCCGGCTTGGTCAGCCGGCCGTGCAGCTCGCGGGCGGCGGCCATCGCCGTCTCGTCCAGTGGGCGGATGGCCGACATCGTGGTCTCCAGCATCATGCCTCCATGATCTCGCGCAGCACCTCGATGAACGCGTCGGTGGTGTCTCGGTCGCGTACCGCCACCCGCAGCCAGTCCGGGCCGAGGCCGGGGAAGGTGTCGCCCCTGCGTACCGCCCAGCCCCGATCGCGCAGGGCCTCCCGGACCCGGCTCGCGTCGGGCAGGTGCAGCAGGACGAACGCGCTCGCCGGGCGGCCCGCGACGCGTACACCGGGAAGGTCGGCCAGGCGCGCGACCAGGTGGTCGCGGTCGGCGGCGAGGTCGGCGGCGATCGCGCGTTCGGCCTCGACCGCGACCGGAGTGGCGCAGGCCGCGGCGGCGGCCAGCGCGGGCGTGGAGACGGCCCAGAGCGGCTGGACGGCGGCCAGGCGGGACAGCAGCTCCGGGGCACCGAGCAGATAGCCGATCCGCAGCCCGGCCAGGCCCCACGTCTTCGTGAGGCTGCGCAGGACGAGCAGGCCGGGCAGATCCCGCCGCTGCGCCAGCGACTCCGGCTCGCCGGTGTGCGCGTCACCCGTGGTGTCGGCGAACGCCTCGTCGACCACGAGTATCCGGCCCGGACGGGCGAGCGCGGCCACGGTCCGCGCGGGGTGCAGCACGGACGTGGGATTCGTCGGGTTGCCGATCATCACCAGGTCCGCGTCGACGGGCACCACCGACGGATCGAGCCGGAACCCGTCGTCCGGGTCCAGCAGCACCCGCTCGACCGGGTGGCCGGCGGCCCGTAGCGCCGCCTCCGGCTCGGTGAACTGCGGGTGCACCACCACGGGTCGGCGGACGCCGCGCAGGGCCTGAGCGATCAGTACGAAGCCCTCGGCGGCGCCGGCGGTGAGCAGTACCTCGTCCGGGTGACGCCGGTGCCGGGCGGCGACGGCGGCGCGGGCCGCCGTCGGGTCGGGATAGCGGGCCAGGTCGGTGAGGGTGGCGGCGATCGGGTCGGCCAGCCAGGCCGGCGGCGGCGCCTGGCGGACGTTGACGGCGAGGTCGATCAGCCCGGCGCCCACCTCGGAATCGCCGTGGTGCGCCAGATCCGGCTCCTCGGTGGCCGTCCGCTCGGCCACGGCGACCGGGTACGGCCCGCTCGGCTGATCACGCATGTCCGCGATCCTGCCGGGAAGGTGGCCGGCGGGACAGTCGATGTCGGCGTAAGCCACGTCACCACCTCGCGGGTTTATGAGTTCTTCTCATGTACGAATCGGAAATGTCATAACTTTGCCACGTGAGCAACCGACCCCTTGCTGCCGCTGGTCGACTCGTTCCTCTACTCCGCGCCGGTCTCATCGCCGGCATCGTGATCGCCGCCGCCGGGTACCCGCTGGTCGCCCTCACCGGGCTCGGCGCGAAGGCCACCGCGCACGCCGTGGAACAGAAGACCAGACTGCTGACCACCGCCCTGCCCGCCGAGACCTCGTACGTCTACGCCGCCGACGGCAAGACCGTGCTGACCATGTTCTACGAGGAGTACCGGCAGTACACGAAGCTGTCGGACATGTCGCCGAACATCCAGCAGGCGATCATCGCCGCCGAGGACTCCCGCTTCTACCAGCACCACGGCGTCGACCCCAAGGGCGTGGCCCGCGCCTTCGTCGCCAACGCCCGCTCCGGCGGCTCCCAGGGCGCCTCGACGCTGACCATGCAGTACGTCCGGATGGCCCTACGGGACAGCGCGACCACGCCCAAGGAGGTCCAGGAAGCCACCCAGCAGACAAGCATTCGCAAGGTCAAGGAGATGCGGATGGCGCTGGACCTGGAGAAGGAGATGAGCAAGGAACAGATCATGGAGCGGTACCTGAACTCGGCGTACTTCGGACACCGGGCGTACGGCATCTACGCGGCCAGCGAGATCTTCTTCTCCAAGACCCCGAAGGACCTCACCCCGGTCGAGGCCGCCACCCTCGCCGGACTGGTCAAGTCCCCCTCCGAGTACGACCCGGCCGACTCCGACCAGAAGGAGGCCACCGGGCGGCGCAACTACGTGCTGGACCGGATGAGCCAGCTCGGCTACCTCTCCCCCGACTCGGCGGCCGCGGCGAAGACCGAGCCGATCCGACTGAAGCTGACCAACCCGCCGAACGACTGCGCCTCGATCACCGAGAAGTACAACAGCTGGGGCTTCGCCTGCGACTACCTGAAGAACTGGTGGAGTTCACAGCCCGCGTTCGGTGCGAACCGGCTGGAGCGGATGGACAAGCTGCGCCGCGGCGGCTACCGCATCGTGCTCAGCATCGACCCGAAGATCCAGGCGGCGGCGGAGAAGAACGTCGGCGCCAAGGAGGGCACCGGCAGCCCGTTCGCCAACGGCATCGTGGTCTCCGAACCGGGCACCGGGCGGGTGAAGGCGATGGCGGTGAACCGGAACTACTCCCTGGATCTGGCCGACAACCCACCCAGCTCCAACCCCGAGGCCGGACCGAAGGTGAAGGCCAACTATCCGAACACGGTGGCGCCGCTGCTCGGCGGTGGTGACCTGCCGGGCTACCAGGCCGGGTCGACGTTCAAGATGTTCCCGATGCTCGCCGCGCTGGACTCGGGGATGACGCTGTCCACCTCGTTCAACGCCCCGTACCGCTACAAGTCGAACGTCTACGACGGCTGGGCGCCCTCCAACGCCAGTGGCGCGATGACCGGACAGCAGACCATGTGGTCCGGCTTCGGCAAGTCCGTCAACACGTACTTCGTGTGGCTGGAGGAGAGGGTCGGCGCGGACCGGGCGGTCCGGCTGGCCGAACAGCTCGGACTGCGCTGGCGTACCGACGTCGACCGGGAGCAGGCGTCCCCGGGCAAGGCCAAGAAGTGGGGCGCGTTCACCCTGGGAGTCTCCGACGCCACGCCGTTGGAGATGGCGAACGCCTACGCCGCGGTCGCCGCCGACGGCCGCTACTGCGAGGCGATCCCCGTGCAGGCGATCATGAACCGGGACGGCACGACTGCCACGTACGCCACTCCGGGCGGTCTGCACCGGGAGGTCGCCAAGCCGCGCTGCCGCCAGGTGGTAAGCGCCGACGCCGCCCGGGCGGCCACCGACGCCGCCCGCTGCCCGACCGGCGACCGGCCGGCACGCGGCGGCTGCGGCGGCTGGTCGACAGCCGACAGCGTCCGGGGGACGGTCGGCCGTCCGGTCGCCGGCAAGACCGGCACCACGGACAGCACCCGGTCCGCGTGGTTCGTCGGCTACACGCCGGAGCTGGCCGCGGCGAGCTTCATCTCCGACCCGGACAATCCGTTCAACGCCGTCGGTGACGGGCAGTCCCAGATCCCGATCGCGGCGGTCGCCGAGACCCTGCGCGACGGCCTGAAGGGCACGCCGACCCGCCAGTTCACACCACCGTCGGACGCCATCGTGGGATGACGGCGCGGATCAACGCAGATCCGCCGCCACGAACGACCAGAGTTCGAGGTCGACCCGGCCACCGCCGACGAAACCGGCGTTGCGGAGCAGCCCCTCGTAGCTGAAGCCGGCCTTCTCGGCGACCCGGCGCGACGCCAGGTTGCCGGGGGCCACCCGCAGCTCGACCCGCTGGAAGCCGTGCTCCAGGATCAGCGCGATGGCCACCGCGTCCACCGCCTCGGCGGCCAGGCCGAAGCCCCGCGCGTGGGGTGCCATCGCGTAGGAGACCTCGGTGAGCCGGGCGCCCCAGTCGGTGCGCCGCGTCCAGAGGGAGCCGACCACCTGGT
Source organism: Micromonospora lupini str. Lupac 08 (assembly GCF_000297395.2). Lineage (GTDB taxonomy): Bacteria > Actinomycetota > Actinomycetes > Mycobacteriales > Micromonosporaceae > Micromonospora > Micromonospora lupini. The sequence continues at coordinate 5,967,980 of NZ_HF570108.1, forward strand.
CGTCCTCCCGGCGGACCACCGCGTAGTGGTCGCCCTCGCCGCTGTCGCGCCGCTGCCGGGCCAGATCCGTGCACCAGGCGTGCCCGTCGATCGGCCCGGAGTCGTCGGCCAGCGGCAGCCACCGCCGGGTCAGCTTGTCGGCGAAGATCTCCCCGGCCGCCGACGCGTCCGCGGCCGTCAGCCGACGCACCTCCGTACGCGGGGTGGAGACGGTCAACGCCGGAAACCGGCGGACCGCCAACTCACCGATCACGCGGGCACCACGGGAGGCTGCGCGGGCGCCGCCTCGGCAGCAGCGGGCTCGCTTACCGCCGCCGCCACCACCCGGGCGGCGGTCGCCGCGTGCCCCGCCCAGTGCAGGGTGAGCTGCGAGGCGTGCACGTTGCGCCACACGAACCCCTCCGGTGTGCCGCCGTCCCAGCTCCACGCCGGCCGCTGACCGGCGCGCGGGGTGAGCACCGCCCGGTGCTCCTTGTGCCCGACGACCACCGTGTCGCGCGCGGCGACCACGCTGTCGGTCTGGGCGGTCGCCTCCCGGTAGCCCACCACGAGGCCGTCGCGACTCACGCCCACCGCGTCCAGCACACCGCACATCGGCAGCCCGTCCAGCTCCCGGGCCAGCCACAGCAGGCCGGCGCCCTCGGCGACCACCGGCCGGCCGGTGCGGGCCAGCTCGGCCACCGCGATGCACAGCCGGCGGTTGGCCGACAACTGCTCGGCGTACGACTCGGGCAGCGCGCCCCCGACGACAAGCGCGCGGGTGCCGACCGGCAGCGCCTCGTCGCGCAGCGGATCGACGGTGACCACCTCGGCGCCGGCGGCGGTCAGCAGCTCGGCGGTCTCCGGGTGGCTGAAGCTGCCGCCCGGCCCACCGGCAAGCGCCACAAGCGGGCGCTGCGCCGGGACGACAAGCTCGCCGAGCGCCTCCTGCGGCGACCAGGCCGCCGCCGGCAGGGGCGGAGCCGAACGGGCCAGCCCGAGCAACCGCTCCAGATCGACGGTGGCGGCGACGGCCTCGCCCAGCCGGCGCACCGCACGGACCGCGTCGGCCGAGGCGTCGACCACCGGCGCCACCCCGTGTCGGCGGGACGGCAGCACGGCCGGCAGGTCCTGGCGACGCAGCGCGCCGTAGACGGGCACGCCCACGTCGTCAAGTGCCTCGCGCAGCATCGCCTCGTGCCGCGACGACGCCACCCGGTTGAGGATCACCCCGCCCAGCCACAACTGCTCGTCGTACGAGCGGAAACCGTGCACGAGGGCGGCCACCGACTGCCCCATCGCGGCCACGTCGACCACCAGCACCACCGGACTGCGCAGCGCGGTGGCCGCGGCGGCCGTGGACTCCTGCTCCGGGCGGCCACCGACGGAGTCGTACAGGCCCATGCTGCCCTGCACGACGGCGAGCGCGGCCCCCGCGGCGCCGTGTGCGACGAGCGGGGCGAGCCGGTCGACGCCGACCAGCCGGGGATCGATCACCCGACCGGGCCGACCGGCGGCGAGACCGAGGTACGCGGCGTCGACGTGGTCCGGGCCGAGCTTGAACCCGGCGACGTCGACACCCCGCTCGGCGAGGGCGGCGAGCAGCCCGATCGCCAGCGCGTTCTTTCCGTGCCCGGAGGACGGTGCGCTGAGCACCAGGCGCGGCACGACGGTCACATCGACTCCTCGCTGGCGGCGGCGGGAACGCGACGGCCGACCGGGGGGGTCGATCCGTCGGCGTGACGATACCCGCCCGGCCCGGCGCGCGAGCACCGCCAACCGGGGCCGCGCGCACCGTCCCGGCCCGGTCGCGGTGAGTGGCCCCGGTCATACGGGTAGCCTCGGTCCCGTGTACCGGTTCCTGCTGAGCCCACGCTGGTTGGGCGCCCTCGCGCTGACCCTGGTCGCCGCCGCCGTCATGGTGTGGCTGGGCAACTGGCAGCTGGACCGCTACCGAGGCCGTACCGAGATCAACGAGCGGATCGACGCGGGCGAGCGGATGGCCCCGGCGCCCCTGGCCGACGCGTTCCGCGCGCCCACCGGCGGCCCCGGGACCGCAGGCCCGGCCCCCGCGAAGGACAGGGTCTGGACCCGGGTCACCGCCACCGGCAGGTACGACCCGTCGAACACCGTCCTGGTCCGTGGTCGGACTGTCGACAGCCGGGTCGGCTTCGAGGTGCTCACCCCGCTGGTGCTCGCCGACGGCAGCGCGCTGCTGGTGGACCGGGGCTGGATCCCGCCCGCGCCGGGCGGGGCGACCGCCCAGCCGTCGGTGCCCACCCCGCCGGGCGGCGACGTGACTGTCAACGGCCGGGTGCACGAGACCGAGAGCGGCGCCGGCACGGTGGACCGCCGCGACGGCCGGCTGGAGACGCGGCGGATCGCCGTGTCGCGCCTGGCCCGCGAGCTGCCCTACCCGGTCTACGGCGGCTACCTGCTGCTGGACGAGCAGACCCCGCCCGCCGACGCGGTGTTCAATGCCGTGCCGGTCGGGCACACCAACAACTGGCAGAACTTCGGCTACGTCGTGCAGTGGTGGCTGTTCGCCGCGATGGCGCTCTTCGGCTACGGCTGGGTGGCCCGCCGCGAGGCACGCCGGGCCGCCGGGCTCGACAAGGCGACGGCCCCGCTGGACCGGGCGGCCGAGCCGACGCCGAGCGCGTCCGCCTGACCGGGCGGCCGGCCCGGCGCGACGCCCGGGCCGCTGCGGCCCGTCAGCCGCTCAGCCGGCCGGCGTGGATGGCGCGGACCGCGTCGATGGTGTCCGCCTCGGCGGCGGACTTGTCGTCGCGGTAACGCACCACGCGGGCGAACCGCAGCGCCATTCCACCCGGATAGCGGGTGCTCGTCTGCACCCCGTCGAAGGCGATCTCCACCACCTGCTCCGGACGGACCCGGACCACCCAGTCGCCGCGCTCCACGGCGAGGTCGAGGAAACGCTCGGTCTGCCACCGCAGCAGTTCGTCGGTGAGCCCCTTGAACGTCTTTCCGAGCATGACGAAGTCGCCGGTGCGCGGGTCACGGGCGCCCAGATGCAGGTTGGACAGCCAGCCCTTGCGCCGGCCGCTGCCCCACTCGACGGCGAGCACCACCAGGTCGAGGGTGTGCCGTGGTTTGACCTTGACCCAGGCGGCGCCGCGCCGGCCGGCGTCGTAGGGGGCGTCCGGCGCCTTGACCACCACGCCCTCCTGCCCGGCGTCGAGCGCGGCGGCGAACGCCGCGCCGGCCTGCTCCGGGCCGTCGACCTCCATCCGCCCGACCAGCAACGACGAATCGACCGCGCCGGCCAGCGCGGCCCACCGCTCCCGGCCGGGCAGATCGATCAGATCCTGGCCGTCGAGGTGCAGCAGGTCGAAAAAGTATGGAGTGAGCACTGTCGCGCCGGTGCTGGCGGCAGCGGCGAGCACCGCCGGGGCGACAGGTGTCCGGCCGGTGGTGCTCGGTGTGGTGCGCCGGGCGGCCCGGCTGGAGGTCTGCTGGAACGGCAGCGGGCGACCGGTCTCGTCCAGGCCGATGGCCTCGCCGTCGAGCACCAGCTCCCGGCCGGGCAGGGCGCGGACCGCCGCGACCACCTCGGGCACCCGGGTGGTGATCTCGTCGAGGCTGCGGGTGAACACGGCGATGTCGGCGCCGGAGCGGTGCACCTGGATGCGGATGCCGTCGAGCTTCACGTCGACCACCGCGGGCGTGCCGGTCGCGGCGAGCGCCTCGTCGACCGAGGGTGCGCTCTGCGCGAGCATCGGCGCCAGCGGCCGGCCGACCTGGAGGCCGAAGCCGGCCAACTCGGCGGCCCCTCCGGCCAGCGCCGCCACCGCCACGGCACGCAGGTCACCGGCGAGCAGCAGAGCCCGGCGAACCGTCGCCACCGGCACCTCCGCGGCCCGGGCCACCGCGTCGGCGAGCAGCCCGGCCTGGGCGCCCTGCCGCAGCTCGCCACCGAACAGGCCGGTGAGCAGGCGCTGCTCGTCGACAGTCGCCGCCGCGTAGAGGGCGCCGAGCAGAGCCCGGCGGCGGGCCTGCGACCCGGCGCCCTGCACGGCGGCGATCTGCTCGATGGCGGCGTCGACGGCGGCCACGGTAAGCGTCGGCTCGGCGGCCGGTGGCGGCAGGTCACGCAGACTCGCGTAGCCCACGCCGGTCTGCCGCTGACGCAGCTCACCGGCGAGATAGCCGGCGCCGGGCTCCACCTCGGCCGGGTCGAGCCGGCGCAGCGCGTCGGCGAGCAGCTCCACCTTGGCCCGCCGGCCACTGGTGGCGCCCACGGCGGCGGAGGTGGCCGCCAGGTCGATGAACCGCACGAAGCCCATCCTGCCAGCCACCTCCGACACCGCCCGGGCATTGCCGTGCCCGGGCGGTGTCGGCGCGGTGCCGCAGCCCACGAGGGGGCGGCGGGAATCAGGCGGAGACGGGCTCCTCTATGCGCAACCCTCGGGCGCGAACCTCGCCCGCGACCCGGGAGAGCACCGAGTCGAGGGCGACCAGGGCGGCGGACAGCTCACCGAGCTGGTCGTTGAGCGTGTCCTCGGACCACGCGGAGACGTCGACGTCCCCCAGTGCGCTGACGGCGGCCCCCAACCGGGCCATCACCTCGTTCGTACTCATGTTCGAAAGGCTATAACAACCAGTCCGCCGACACGCCGAAAACCCCTGATCAGGGTCGAAAGATGTCTAGACCCCCGCCGCGGCGACATTGCCCAGCAACAGCGCCTCGGCGAGGCAGACCCGGGCGAACTCGCCGAGGTGCAGGCTCTCGTTCGGACCGTGCGCGCGGGCGTGCGGGTCCTCCACGCCGGTCACCAGGATCGCCGCCTGCGGGAACATCTCCTGGAAGGTGGCGATGAACGGGATCGAACCGCCGATGCCGACGTCCACCGGGTCGGTGCCGTCCCAGGCCGCCCGGAACGCCGAACGGGCGGCGTCGAACATCGGCCCGGACGCGTCGATCACGCACGGATTGCCGTCGTGCTCCAGGCTGACGGTCACCTGGGCGCCCCACGGGGCGTGCTTCTCCAGGTGCGCGCGCACCGCCGCGTACGCCCGCTTGGGGTCGTCGCCCGGGGCGAGGCGGATGCTGAGCTTCGCCTTCGCGGCCGGCACCAGGGCGTTCGGGGCCTCGCCGGTGGGCGGCGCGTCGATGCCGAGCACCGCCACCGCGGGCTTGGTCCAGAGCCGGTCGGTGATCCGGCCGGTGCCGATGAACTGGACGCCCTCGGCCAGCCCGGCCTCGGCGCGGATCCGGTCCTCGGGGTAGTCGACGGTGGCGCCCTCCCGAGCGACCAGCCCCTCCACCGCCACGGAACCGGCGTCGTCGTGCAGGGTCGCCAGCAGGCGGACCAGTGCGGTGAGCGCGTCCGGCACGGCGCCACCGAACATGCCGCTGTGCACCGCGTGGTCAAGCGTGCGCACCTCGACGAAACAGTTGACGACGCCGCGCAGCGAGGTGGTCAGCGCCGGTACGCCGATGTCCCAGTTGCCGGAGTCGGCGATCACGATGACGTCCGAGGTGATCTCGTCGCGGTGGTCGATCAGCAGTTGCTCAAGCGAGTCGGAGCCGTACTCCTCCTCGCCCTCGATGAACAGCACCACACCGACCGGCAGCGCGTCCCCGTACGCGCGCAGCGCCGCGACGTGCGCCATGATGCCGGCCTTGTCGTCGGCCGCGCCCCGGGCGTACAGGCGGCCGTCGCGCTCCACCGGCTCGAACGGGTCGGACTCCCACAGCGACCGGTCGCCGACCGGCTGCACGTCGTGGTGGGCGTAGAGCAGCACGGTGGGCGCACCGGGCGGGGCGGCCCGACGGCCGATCACCGCGGGCTGCCCGCCGGAGCGCACGATGTCGACGTCCAGGCCGCAGCCGCGCAGCAGTTCGGCGACCGCCTCGGCGGAACGCTCCACGTGTGAGTGGTCGAAGCCCTCGAAGGCGATGCCGGGGATGCGGACGAGACGTTCCAGGTCGGCGCGTACGCCGGGCATCTCCCGCTCGACGGCGGCCCGCACCTCGGACTCGGACATGATCGGTGAGGTCATGACCGGAATCGTATGCCGGCCTTACCCGGGCGTGCCGGCCGAGCCCGTACCGTCACCGCCGCCCGCCGGGCCGGAACCCGTCCGCGCGCCCGGGGCGGCCCGGCCGGCGCGGTGGGCGCGGCCGGCGGCCTCGGTGGCGGCGTCCATCCAGGAGCGGGCCCGGCCGGCCGTGCCGCCCACCCACTCGCCGACGTCGCTGGCCCCGTCGCCGAGGCGGCGCAGCAACCCGACAAGCGGGTCGGTGGAGCTGTTGAACTCCTCCCGGTACGACTCGGCGGCGGCCTTGATCTCCTCGGAGACGCTCGTCGAGCCGTCGTCGTCGCGGCGCGGATAGTCCCCGGCCAGCACCCGCCCGTACGCCCCGGAGTCGATCCACTGCCGCAGCTGCGCGGCCCGCGCCACAGGCGTCGGGTGGGTGCTCCACGCCGTCATCCGGACCTTGTGCAGACTGTCGCGCAGGTCGCCGCCGCCGGCGTACTCGGCGGCCTGCTCCAGGAACGCGGTCGTGTCGATCTGCGACAGGTCACCGCCGCCCGCGAGCTTCATGAGCAGCCGCAGCGCGGCGGCCGGGTCCTGGCCGGCGAGCAGGCCGGCCCGGTCGGCGGACAGCTCGGCCTTGCGCCACCACTCCAGCATCGCCGCGATGATCGCCCGCAGCGCGAGCGCCCCCACCGGCAACCAGCTCAGGTTGGCCGCCCACCGGGTGAGGATCATGAGCATCGTCTTGTAGACCGCGTGCCCGCTGCCCACGTGCCCCAACTCGTGGCCGAGCAGGCAGCGCAGCTCGTCCTCGTCGAGCTGCTGCACGCACGCGGAGTTCAGCACGATGAACTGCCGGTCCAGACCGACGGCCTCGGCACCCAGCCAGGGCGACTGCGTCACGTACAGCTCGGGCAGCTCCGCCACGTCGAGCGCCGCCGCGGCCTCGGTGTAGCGCTGCCACACCGCCGGATACTGCCGGTGATCGACGCGGATGCCGGACGCCAGCACGGACAGCCGGAAACCCCGCTCGTTCCACATGCCGAAGAACGCCCGCACCACGTCGTCGAAACCACGCAGCTCACGCAGCGCGACCAGGGCGCCCCGGTCGGCCGGATGCTCCCAGGCCCGCGAGCTGATGCCCGTGAGGGTGATGCGGCGCCGCGCCGGCGCGTCCGCTGCCGTCATGATGGGTCCCCCGTTCGCCGTGACTCCTCGCATCGTGCCGCAGCGGTAGGCCGGCGTCCATGCCCCGGTCAGCGGACCCGCGCGTAGTACCGGGACACGTCGAGCGGCAGCGTCGGCGCGCCGTCGACCACCAGGTCGGCCCGCGCGGCGGTGTCGTCGGCGGCGAAGTGCGCCCGCTCCCCGGCATGCCAGCGGCGCAGCTCGGGCAGGATCTCCGGCCCGTCCCGCTCGACCGCACGGGCCAGCCGCAGCGGCGCCGGCGCGGTGACGAAGACGGCGAGGGTCAGCTCCGGCCGGACGACGGCACGGGCCGCGCTGACCCCCTCCACGATCAGCACCGGCGGCACCGGCAACGGCACCGGGCGGGGCAGGAAGCACCGCCGCACCCAGCTGTAGCGCCGGTAGGCCCCCGGCTGTCCTCGGCGCAGCGGCGTCAGCACCCCGGCGTCCAGACGAGGCCAGAAGGTGAGCTGGTCGTCCCAGCCGTCGAGCAGGTCGTCGGTGTGCACCACCGGCGGACGCCCACCGGGCAGCGCCGCCAGGGCGTCCGCGAGGTGCGCGGCGAACCGGCTCTTGCCCGCGCCGCTCGGCCCGTCGATCGCGACCAGCCGGGTCCGCCCCAACCGCGCCGGGGCCGCGAGCACCCGACGTGCCAACTCGGTGTACGCCTCGACGACCACCACCGGCGGCCCCTGCGCGCCGGATCGCCCGGTCGGCCCGCCGCCGTCCATCCCCTCGTCCCCGCCCCCGTGTCCGCCCTGGTCCCTGCCCCCGGCCCGCGCCGTCGAGCTCGCGCCGCTGCGGGCGTTCTTAAGTAAGCCCCCTGGTGACGATGCCGTGCACGACCGAAGTATGCCCCGCCCACGCCCCACTGGCGGACGGTCACCGCCCAGATCAACTCGGCTTCCGTGATCCCGGGGTGTCCTCGCCGGCGGGACACCCCGACATCATGAAACCCGAGTCGATCACGCCGGTTGCGGCGGGATGACACGTCCGGCTGACGCCCCGGGTCGGCCATTCTCACGTCCGGGGGAATTGGGGCGGTGACGGGTGACGGGCGGCCCGTTCGGCGCGCGGGCCGATGACCGAGTCGGCATGATCGGGTGGTGCTCCGAGACGTGATGAGCCCCGGCATTGACGCCCTGCTCGAACAGGCCCGCGCCGGGCTGCACCGATTGACTCCACAGCAGACCGTCGAGGCGGTCCGCGGTGGCGCTCTGCTGGTCGACACCCGTACCGACACCCAGCGCCGCGAACAGGGCGACCTGCCCGGGGCGGTCGTCATCGACCGCACGGTGCTGGAGTGGCGGCTCGATCCGGCCAGCGCCTGGCGCATCCCGGAGGCCACCGCCTACGACCGGGAGATCGTGGTGGTGTGCCGCCAGGGCTACAGCTCCAGCCTGGCCGCCGCCAGCCTGCAGACGCTCGGCCTGCGTCGGGCCACCGACATGATCGGCGGCGTCGACGCGTGGCTGGCCGCCGGCCTGCCCACCACGGACCGCCCCGCCGACATCCGGCCCTGAACCGCCCTGCTCCGCGTCGGCCGCGCCCCGCCGCTGGAGATCGCGCTGGAACCGCAGCTCGCCGCCCCGGGTCGGGCTCAGGCCGGCGGGGCACCCGGCGGGATGAAGGGGAGGCCCGGGGGTGCGCCGCTCTCGATGAGGCGCCAGAGGGCATCGGTGTCCAGGTGCTCCTCGACGAGGTCGCCGAGCAGGTCGAGCGAGCCTTCCCGGGCGGCGGCGAAGCTGGTGGCCGGCGCGACCCGGAACCCGGTGCGCCCCGCCAGCCGGGCCGCCTCGGTGAGGAACCAGCGGCGGAACCCGTCGGACTCGAACGCCCCGTGCCAGTGCGTGCCGTGCACCGCACCGAGCACCGCGCCCTCACCGCTGCCGTCGGCCCCGGTCAGCAGCGGGGTCAGGGCCGGGTCGGTCTGCGAGACGTACCCGTGGTGGATCTCGTAGCCGCGGACCGCCACGTCGCCCGGACCGGTGCCGACCGACTGCCGGACGGTCTTGCGGGGGTCGAAGGTGACCTCGATGGGCAGCAGGCCGAGCCCGGGCACGCTGCCCTGTCGACTCTCGACCGGGTCGTGGATGGCCCGCCCGAGCATCTGGAAGCCGCCGCAGAGGCCGAGCAGCGGCTTGCCGGCTGCCACGTGTCTGGTCACCGCGGCGGCGAGGCCGGTCTCGCGGAGCCAGGTGAGGTCCGCGACTGTCGACTTCGAGCCGGGCAGGACGATCAGGTCGGCGGCGGCCAGTTCGGCCGGTTCGACGGTGAGGCGTACGCGCACGCCCGGCTCGGTGGCGAGGGCCTCCACGTCGGTGGCGTTGCTGATGCGGGGTAGCCGGACGACTGCCACGTCCAACCAGTCGGTGCCGTGCGGAGCGGCGGGGCGGCCGAGCACCCGGCCGTAGGCGAGCGAGTCCTCCGCGTCGAGCCAGAGGTCGAGCGACCAGGGCAGCACCCCATACGTGGGACGGCCGGTCACGTGACGCAGCATGTCCAGCCCGGGCTGGAGCAGGCCGAGGTCGCCGCGGAACTTGTTGATCACGAAGCCGGCGATGAGCGCCTGGTCGGCCGGATCGAGCAGGGCCACCGTGCCGAACATCGAGGCGAACACGCCGCCCCGGTCGATGTCGCCGACCACGATGGCGGGCAGGTTGGCGTGCCGCGCGAGCCCCATGTTCACGTAGTCCCCGGCCCGCAGGTTGATCTCCGCCGGACTTCCGGCGCCCTCGCAGATCACCACGTCGTACGCCGCCCGCAACTCGGCCAGCGCCGCGTACGCGGTCTCGGCGAGCCGGGGCCGCAACTGTCGGAAGGTGCCGGCGGTGATCGTGTCGACCGCCGTACCGAGGAGAACCACCTGGCTGGCCAGGTCGCTACCGGGCTTGAGCAGCACCGGGTTGAAGCGCAGGTCCGGGGCGAGCCCACAGGCGGCGGCCTGCATGGCCTGGGCGCGGCCGATCTCACCGCCGCGTCCGTCCGGCCCGACCACGACAGCCGAGTTGTTCGACATGTTCTGCGCCTTGAACGGCGCCACCTTCACGCCCTGCCGGTGCAGCCACCGGCAGATGCCGGCGGTGAGCACGCTCTTGCCGGCGTCGGACGTGGTGCCGGCGACCAGCAGCCCACCGCTCATCGCCCGCTCACCCGCCCCGCCGCGCCACGAACCAGGCCATGCCCCGACCCGGCCCCGCCGGGCAACAGGCCGCCTCCCCGCCCGGCCGTCCGCAAGCCACCCCCGGCCTTGGCCTGGCCGGACAGCAGGCCGCCGACAAACCCGGCCCGGCCGGACAGCAACCCGCTCCCGGGCCTGGGGCCGACGGCCCGAAAGCTGCGGCGGGCGACGGCGCCGGCCAGGCGGCCCACGGTCACCGGGTACGCGGCCGCCAAGCCGAGTGCGGCCAGCCCGACAGCGCCGGAGATGCGGGCCGCCCGCTTGAGGTGTCGCGCCTCGGGACGGGGGCCGTCGCCCAGGAACGGGCGGACCTCGGAGCGCCCGAAGTACATGTTGCGGCCACCGAGGCGGACGCCGAGCGCGCCGGCCATCGCCGCTTCGCACTGCCCGGCGTTGGGGCTCGGGTGATCGTTGCGGTCCCGTCGCCACACCCGCCAGGCGCGCTCCCGGTCGCCGTTCGCGACAGGCGCGACGGCGATGGTGAGGAGCCCGGTCAGCCGGGACGGCACCAGGTTGAGCAGGTCGTCCAGCCGGGCGGCCGGGGTGCCGAACCGCGCGTAGCGCTCCGATCGGTGCCCGACCATCGCGTCCAGGGTGTTGGCGGCGCGATAGCCCAGCAGACCGGGCAGGCCGGCGACCGCACCCCAGAGCAGCGGCGCGACCACCGCGTCGGAGGTGTTCTCCGCGACCGACTCGACTGTCGCTCGGGCCAACTCCGACTCGTCCAGGGTCGAGGGGTCCCGCCCGCAGAGGTTGCCGAGCCGCAGTCGGGCGGCGGGCAGGTCACCGTCACGAAGCGTTCGACCCATGACGGCTGCCTCGCGTCGGAGCGTACGACCGCCCAGCACGGTCCAGGTGCCGGCGGCGACGAGCACCGCGCGGCTCACCGGCCGGCGCCGGGTTGCCGCTGCGGCGACCGCCCCGAGCACCACGGGCCCACCGACGGCCAGCACCGTGAACACCGCGCCGGCCGTCCGGTCCGGCCGGTGCAGGCGACGCTCCAGAGCGCCCGCCACCTGGCCGAACCCGGCTACCGGATGCCACCGTTGAGGGTCGCCGAACAGCCTGTCCAGCGCGTAACCGGCCAGCAGGCCCACCGCGTTCGCCACCGGTGCTGTCCGTCGCACGCGTACCACCCCCCGGCCGGCCAGCCTAGACGAGCAGCCGGTGCGCCGGCCGCGACCGCCGTGTTCCATCGACCTCACCTCCGCCTGTTCCCGTCACGCGGGGTGACGACGCCCGTCGCGTCGCCACCCCGCCCCCGTCGTGCCGCCCGTGCCGGCCGGCCGGGCCGAGCTGTCACGCCGGCTGCGCGACCCGCCCCCGGCCGCGCCGGCCCCGACCGGACGGCGGAGCCTCCGGCCGGCCCTCGTCGGGCACCGGCCCCAACTCGTCGTCGGGGTCGTCCTCCGGGTCGGAGTCGTCCGTGCTCACCGCGAGGGTCAGCTCGTCGTCGAGGGCCGCGCGACCGTCCCCGCCGCCGGCGGAGAAGCCGTCGTCGAGGGAGACGTGGTCGAGCGGGCCGTGGTCGAGCGGGCCGTGGTCGAGCGGGCCGTGGTCCAGCGGGCTGGTACGCAGTGAGCCGTACTCCGGCAGCTCGAAATCGTCGTCGAGCGGTCGGTCGTCGAGCAGCACCGGCGCCTGGTCGTCGGGCACCGGTTCGGTGGGTTCGCCGTGCACGTGGCTCTCGGTGGCCGCGTCCTCGACGATGCTGGTGGTCGTGGTCGGCCGGTTGCGCAGGAAGCGGGCCCGCCCCCGGGACAGGTCGTGGCCGACGGCGACCGCCTCCAGCTCGTAGAGGGTGCGGTGGTTGCCGGCGTCGTCGGTCCAGTCGCGGGTGTAGAGCCGGCCGCAGACCACCACCGGGTCGCCGACCATCACCGAGGCGGCCACGCCCTCGGCGAGCTTTCGCCAGCAGTTGACGCGGACGCGCAGGGAGTTGCCGTCGACCCACCGGCCGCTGTCGCGGTCGAGCCGGCGGGCGGTGGAGGCGACCTTGAAGTTGGCCACCAGGGTGTTGCTCTGGGTCGTACGCCGCCACTCGGGCGCCGTCAGAATATTGCCGACAATCGTGACGTACGTGTCGAACATCGTCCCTCCAGGGGGTCAAGGTCTGCCAGCGCGAGTCGACTCGACACCGAGCATCGACACTGACTGCGCCCACCGCGAGCGCCCATCTCCCACCTGTGGATGACGAGGCCACCTGTGGACAACGCCCTGATCACACCCCCGCTGTGGTACGGCCGATTCACCTGTCCGGGCGCCGACGGTTCCGGAGCCGTCCGAACTGGGTATGGATTTGATCAACGCACCACCGACAAGCTCCACGTCGACGAGAGGTCAGCGCCATGATGATCACTACTTCCGGCTCCGCAACCGCTACCGAGGTGCGGCGATGAGCGCCGTGGCGAACCCGGCGACCGTGGCTGAGTGCCTGCGGGTGGGCGCGGGGTTCTCCCAGGGCGACCGCAACTGGATCGCGGAGCAGTTCGCCACCCTCGACGCCCGGCTGGCCGGCTTCCACGCCGACGCCACCGAGCTGGAGGTCTCGGTGAAGGACCGGGAGGCCCGGGGTCAGAAGGTCACCCTGGAGTGCTGGATCGCCGGCCGGCAGAAGATCGTCACCACCTCCGCCGAGGAGGACCTACACGCCGCCCTCAACGACGTCCGCGACGACCTGCGCAGGCGGCTCAACGACGCCAAGACCCGGCAGGAGCCGCGGCACAACAAGCACCTGCGGGACGTCCCCCAGCCGCAGGGCGAGGTCGACGAGTCCGAGGACCCGGCCCGCGCCGACGCGGAAACGGCGTAACCCACGCCCCGCCTCCGCGATCTTGCACTTTCCGCCCCGACACAAGGCGCCACCAGCCGCGATTCGGGAGCCGAAAGTGCAGGATCGCGGGGGCAGGCGGGCGGGCGTCGACCAGGGCTACCGCCGGGTAGGTCGGCGGCGTAGCGTCGCGTTCGTGGAACCGGACGTGTTGGGGCCGCCGTACGAGCGGCAGACGATCGACCTGGGCACCGACGACGAAGGCCCCGTCGTCGCGACACTGGTCCGGCGGCGGGCCGAGCGCCCCACCGGGCGCGCTGTGCTCTACGTGCACGGCTTCGTCGACTACTTCTTCCAGACCCACCTGGCCGACTTCTTCGCCGAGCGTGGCTGGGACTTCTACGCGCTCGACCTGCGCAAGTACGGCCGCAGCCTGCTCGCGCACCAGACGCCGAACTTCTGCCGCGACATCAGCGACTACTTCCCCGAGCTGGACGCCGCCGCCGAGATCATCCGCTCCGACGACGGGCACGACACCCTGCTGGCGATGGGCCACTCCACCGGCGGCCTGATCCTCTCGCTCTGGGCGGACGCCCGCCGCGACGCCGGCACCGTCGACGGTCTGGTCCTCAACAGCCCCTTCTTCGACCTCAACGCCCCCTGGGCGATCCGTCGACCCCTCGCGGCCGCCGTCTCCCGGCTGGGCCGCAGGGCGCCGCACCGCATCCTGCCGTTCGGCCTGGGCACGGTGTACGGCGAGAGCCTGCACGCCGACCACCGCGGCGAGTGGACCTATGACCTGGCGTGGAAGCCGCTGGCCGGGTTCCCGGTGCGGGCCGGCTGGCTGAACGCGATCCGCACCGGTCAACGCCGGCTGCGCGCCGGCCTGGACATTCCGGTGCCGGTGCTGCTGGCCTGCTCGACCCGCTCCTTCCGGGGCACGAAATGGCACGACAACGCGACAGTCGCCGACGCCGTGCTGGACGTCGAGCACATGGTCCGCTACGCGCCCCGCCTCGGCCGGCACGTCACACTGGCCCGCTTCGACGGCGGGCTGCACGACCTGACGCTCTCCGGTCCCGCCGTACGCAAGAAGGTCTTCGACGAGGTCGGCCGGTGGGCCGAGGCGTTCCTGGCCGCCGGCCCGACCGCCCCGGCCGACCCCGCGACGACCGAGGCGAACCCGATCAGCACCGCCCCCACGGACCCCGTCCCGACCGGCGACGGCCCCCGGGTGCCGGGCAGCCGGCAGCCGACGGCCGATCGCGCCGAGGTGACGCCCGTCGGCGACTGACACCCGCCGAGTCCTGCCCCGAGCCGAGACGGCGGCCGTCCCCGACCGACGCGCGCAGCGCCCGCCCTCAGCTCAGGCGAGCGGGCTGGCCGCAGATCGCCGACGCGTCCGACCGGGCCGGCGGGACCAAGCGGCGCTGTCCCGACTCAGGTGTCGCCTGGCGTGGCCGGGAGGACGGCCCGGATCCGGTCGAAGGTCGCGACCGGGTGACCGTCGACGCCGGGCAGCACCAGGCCCAGGCAGTACAGCGCCACCTCCCCGGCAGCGTCGGGCTGCACGACGAAGACGGGTGCCCCGACGTACCCCGCCGGCAGTTCGCTGGTGATCCGCACGTCGTCCCCGTCGCGGACCACGCGCTCGATCCCCACCTCCAGGGGGCGCGAGTCGTCCTCGCGTACCCCATGGGCCAGCACGAAAGCGGAACTGCCCTCGGCGCCGAGGGCCGCGACGGCCTCGGGCCCGGCGGCGATCGTGGCCGGGACCGGCTGCACGCGCCACCGCCAGCCGCCGTCGCCGGCGTAGCGGTGCAGGCCGGCGGTCGGCAGCACCGCGACCCCGTCGCCGGGGAACCGGGCCCAGCCGGGCACGATCTCGCTCTCCGCGACGGCGTCCGGCGCGACGCCGGCCGGCTCGGTGACGCTCGACCGTAGGCCCAGCTCACCGCCCGGAGCACCGACCAGGTCGGCCGCCGTCAGCAGCGCCTCCCCCACCGGGTCGTCGCCGTCCTGGAAGAAGAAGGCGGTGCCGTAGGCGTCGGCGGTGCGGTACGGCAGGATGGCACGGCCGACGACCTGGCACAGCTCGTAGGCGACGCCGCTCTCGGCGTCGGGGTCCAGCAACACCAGCCGAGGGTACGGGCCGCGGCGTGGTCGACCTGCGGGAACCCGGATGCCGGTCACCCGACCTTCGTGAGACCCTGCTCGACGACGCGGACGGGGGCACCCTTTACCCCGGCGTGCCCGGGGTCGGCGGTACCCTTCTGGCGCGACATCCACGCCGCGCGCCCGTAGCTCAGCGGATAGAGCAGGGGACTTCTAATCCCAAGGTCGTAGGTTCGAACCCTACCGGGCGCACAGGTACTCCCTCGATCTGGCCGGCTCGCGTGGGCTATTCGTGGTGCGAGCTCGCTACGGTGGCGTCGAGGCAGTCTCGAACGGACGCACCAAGCGCCAGCGCGGCGAGATCGAATGCTCCCCAGCGGGTCACTTCAGGTGAGGGTCTATCGCCGGCGTCGACCCAATCAGCGGCAAGCGGCACTACCTCGGCGATCGTCTTCTAAGTCTCCAGAGCGGCCATCGCGGCTGAGCTGTGAAGCGGGGCCGGAGCCGGCTGACGCAACCCTCCTGCTAGGACTAGGCCGACTCGGCAACTCGCCGCTGGGTGGGCATGATGATTCCATGCGCTTGCTAGTGCTTGGTGGGACATGGTTCGTGGGACATGCGATCGTCACGGCCGCCGAAAGTGCCGGCTGGGTGACCACCTTCAACCGAGGCACCTCTAATCCCTTCCCGGCGGCCGTTTTCCTTTGAGGGGTGATCGGACCCAACCGGAAGACCTGGCACGCCTCGCTGCCGCCGGCCCTTGGGACGCAGTGGTCGACACCTCGGGCTACGTGCCGAGCAATACTCTCGCGGTGACACACGCGCTCGCGCCGGTAGCTACCCGCTACGTCTTCATGTCAACGCTTAGCGTGTACCACGACTGGCCGGTGAAGCCGCTCAGCGAGCAATCCGAGGTGCTCTACTGTCCGCCAGACGCTGGCCCGGACTACGGAACTCGGCCGGCTGCTCACCGGACAGGCCTGACGCTGGCGCGGCGATCACGTCCTACGCACCAGCCGCAACGAGCGCGGCGACCGGGCCGTGTTCTGGGTCGAACGCCACCAGGCTGAAACCCGCTGAACCAGCTCCGCATCTCCGCAACGCCGCACCAACCCTCCACCACCAGGGGAAACACCCTGCGGAGATCAGACCATCAGGAACCATCGATCTCCGCATCTCCGCAACCTGCTTCGGGGATGAACCCCGATTGCGGAGATGACCCCTCACCAGCACTCCGCATCTCCGCAAGCATCTGCCCAGCTCACAGCCATGTTTGCGGAGTTGCGGAGGTGGTTCAGCCCTTCCCGACCAGGAGGCGACCGGAGCAGCCCGTCGCACGCCTGTGCCAGAGTGCCCCTGTGCGAATGACCGACGATCGCGGCCAAGTGCTCGATGCTGAATTCTCCGTAGAATCCGATGGCGATCACGTCGCTGTGATCCTCGAAAGCATGAGCGGCCGCGCCACGGGCAGAGCAGCTAGGAACACTGACTATCGGGCCGCGCTAGAACTGATCTTGCAGCGTCTCAAGGACCGCCGAGCTGTCATCGAGACAGCAATCGTCGACTCCCAGCGCACCCAGCTACTTCCTGAGTCGAGCCGTAGCCTGATCAGTGAGCCCGTTCGCTTGGTCGATGTTCCCGAACCTCACGGGCTCCGACGAAAGCTGACCAACGCCCAAACCACGATCGGGCAAGCGTCCACCGCCCGGCGCCCCGGCAACAGCACCAAGCGGATTCGGCTCCGTCTCAGCGTCCCCGGCTACGACTCCTCTAGCTCGGCTCGGCTGGCGGTCGATCTCGCCGCAGGATCGTTGACCACGGCAGCCAGCGGGCCCGATAGCCTCCCAGCCGACCCGGACGAGTTGCGGAAGGCGATCAAGGACTTCCCAGGCGATCCCGACGGCCGTCGCCTCGCCGCATACCGACGAGAGCAAGCCCAGCTCAAGCGACGCCTCCGTGACATCGGCGGAGCGGCGTGCGCGCTCTGCGGTCGTGAACTGCCACCACAGTTCCTCGTCGCCGCCCACATCAAGAAGCGCTCCGAGTGCACAGAAGCCGAGAAGCTCGACTACGACAACGTGGCAATGCTCGCCTGCATCCTCGGGTGCGACAGCCTCTACGAACACGGCTTCGTCACGGTCCAACCCGGGGGCGTTATCGAGGTCAGCCCACAGGTAGCGCTCTCCCCCGCGGTCGCAGCTCACTGTCGCACCGTGTTGACCAGGGAGACGACCGACTGGTGGTCCCCCAGCCGAGAGCCCTACTTCGCCTGGCACAGGGGCCACACCTTCCGGCGCTCTGCGTAGCCAACACTGAGCGGTCCTCCGTCGCCTCCGACGGAGCGAGTCACCCGGGGACGCTCGGACATGGGGCTACTCGTGGTGCGAAGTGCAGGCGATCGGAGCGGTTGGAGTGGCTAGAGGAAGAGAACCCGCAGCCAGAGAAGGCTCTGAAACTAGAGACCAATACGCGAACGCCACTTCTAATCCCAAGGTCGTAGGTTCGAACCCTACCGGGCGCACCACCGTCGCCGCAGGTCAGCGCAGTTGGGCGTTGAGTTCGTCGAGCGCATCGTGGACATACTCCTGCCCGAGACCGTCCGGCAGCGTGACACGGACCGCGTAGGCGAGTTCCACGAGCGCCTGCCGCACCGTGGCCAGCTCCGCCGCGGTCAGCTCGATGCGGTGCCACGACCCCCTGGGCGACTTGGCCGGCTCGTCGACGAGGCGGCGGGCGACCGTCTGGGCCAGCGCGTACGGGGTGCCGGTCCGCGTGTCCCACTCGTTGTCGCCCAGCTCCTCCACCGCGCACGCGACGAGCTGCCCCCAGCGGCGGAAGTCCGTCGGATCGCCGCGCAGCTCGTACCCCGTGGGATGCAGCCGCACAGCCGTACGGGCGATCGGTACGTCATCCAGGCCGGCGCTCCTCTCGCCGAGTTGGAACTGGATGCCCTGCCGCTGCCAGCCCCGCGCGGTCTCCAGCGCTCCCGCGGGGTCGGCCCCGGCCAGCAGCAGCGCGTGGCTCACGACCTGCTCGTCCCGTTCGATGGCATGCATCAGCGCGGTGTGCCCGGTGCCGTCGACCACGTTCGGATCAGCGCCCGCGGTCAGCAGCACGTCGACGGCGGCATGGTCACCGCGCCGAGCGGCGAGGATCAGTGCTGGAGTGCCGTCGGAGCGCCGGGAGTTCGGATCGGCGCCGTGGCTGAGCAGGATGCGGATGGTGGCGGGCGCAACCGGTCCCAGCACCGCCTGCACGATCGGGACCTCCTCGCCGGGCGCCACACCGGCACCGAGGTCCAGCAGGTACCGCAGGACCTCCAACGCCGCCGGCTGGGGTCGGTGCCGGGTAGCGGCGATCGCGGTGGCGAGAAGGCTGCCACGGTCGGTGCCCTCGACCTCAAGGGCGCCACGATCGACGAGGAGCCGGACGACGTCGAGATGACCGTTGCGCACCGCCGACCGCAGCGGCGACTCGTACTGCGGCCGCCTCGCCCGCAGCGACGCCCCCGCAGCCGTCAGCAACCCCGCGATTTTCAACTGCCCCGCAGCCGCCGTCTCGGACAACAAGGTCGTATAAGGGCTGGAGGGGGAGTCGGAGTCGGGGTCGGCGCCGTCGGCGAGCGCTTTCGCCACGGCTACCGGATCGGCCGCTTGGACGGCAGCAACAAGCTCTGCATCTTGATCCACGACGGCGACCCTATGTGGCGCGTGTCGGGAGGACACCTCGATAACCGCAGGCGGCATGGCGGCGGACAATCTCAATCCATCGACGGTCGTACAGTGGGGAACGTCCTGGCCCCAGTGATCGTGGCGGGTGTGTCCCCCTCTGCCCGCCTGGAAGGAGCACAGTGAACCGTCCCTTCAGGACCGCGTTCGGCGTCGCCCTGACCGCCGCCCTCCTGACCTCCGTCGCCGCCGCGCCCGCCCAGGCGCACGCCGGGGGCCGACCGCCGGCCGTCGTCGACCTGCCGGACGGCTTCCAGCCCGAGGGCGTCGCCACCGCCGGCCGCTACGCGTACTTCGGTTCCCGCGCGACCGGTGAGATCTACCGCGCCGACCTGGTGACCGGCCGTGGCACGACGATCAGCGCACCCACCGGCACCCCGTCGCTCGGCCTCAAGATCGACCCGCACGGCCGGCTGTTCGTCGCCGGCGGCACGGCCGGTGACGCTCGCGTGCTCGACACCCGCACGGGCGAGGTGCTGGCGCGCTACCAGTTCGCCACCGCCCCGACGTTCGTCAACGACGTCGTCCTGACCCGCGACGCCGCGTACTTCACCGACTCCAACCGGCCGGTGCTCTACCGGCTGCCGCTCGGTCGCGGTGGCGCGCTACCGCCTGCCGACGGCTTCACGACCATCCCGCTGACCGGCGCATACCAGCAGGTCGGCTCCGGCGTGAACATCAACGGCATCGTCGCCACACCGGACGGCAGGGCGTTGATCGTCGTCCAGTCCAACACGGGCACGCTGTTCCGGGTCGATCCGGCGACCGGTGCGACCACAGTCGTGGCAGTGCCCGGCTACACCTTCACCAACGGCGACGGCCTCCTGCTGCTCGGCCGCACCCTCTACGTCGTGCAGAACAGCCTCAACCAGATCGCGGTGGCCACGCTGAACCGCGCTGGCACCGCCGGAACGGTCACCGGCACGATCACGGACCCGGGATTCGACGTGCCCACCACCGTTGCCAAGGCGTTGGGCCGGCTCTACCTGCCCAACGGCCGCTTCACCACGCCACCGACCCCGACCACGCCGTACACGGCCGTCGCGGTCCGCGCCCACTGAGGATCCCAACCGATGAGGTACGCCGGCAGGGAGCTGGGCGCCCGTACGCTCACGTCCCCGCCGGCCGGGACCTGGACGAGTAATTCCTAACCCTGGCTGGGGCGGTGGGCGCATCTGGCGGCCGGCGGTGACCGTCGGTCACCTCCGTGGGGCGGACACGGTCGTGAGCGGTATACCTCAGAGTCATATTCATACCTCTGAGGTATACCGCTCAACAGCACATCGACACGGCGGTTAGCCACAGCGATGGCCACCGCGCTTCGCCGCAACCCCTGCCCCGCCTTGGGCCTGTGAGGCTAGCTGCCGATCACCGGCCCGGTCGGCCGGGTTCAGGGTCGATTTGGGTTAGATCGACGTGATGCTCGACTGGGCGACGTCTAGACCCGGTGTATTCGGTGAGCGTGAACCGGCGGTGGTCATCGGTGGGGTGGACGATGACGGCGACGCTGCTGTCGTCTGAGAAGCGCAGCGTGAAGACGGTTTCCTGGTCGCACAGGAACGCGAAGCCGTCGCGGTGTGGTCAGCCTTGCTCGGCTACGAAGGTGCCCCGCGCGTGCACGGTGACGACCAAGCCTCGGTCGCGCAGGTCGCGCATCGCCATCCGGACGGTTCCTCGGGCCACGCCGTACGTCTGCTGCAAGTGGAGTTCGCTCGGCAAGGGCTGTCCAGGGCGGAGCTTGCCCTCCTCGATCTGCTTGGCGAGCAGGTCAGCCAACTGCCGGTAGAGCGGCAGGTTGTTGAGCGGGCTCGTCATGGGCGGCAGCGTAGACACGCACATGATCTGTCCGCCGAAACGCTCCACCCCTCTATCATGTTGGCGAAATCGCCCCTTGGCGTCTCGCTGCCACGTACGTTGAGCAAGATTTCTGCATCTTGCCGAGGTGGGGTAATGAAACAGTTTCGGACGGGCTTTCTGCCGGATGTCCGCTCGGGGCGGGCCCTGTTTCGCGGGCCCCGTAAGAAGTTTGCAGCGCTTGCGGTGTTGACGATCGGCCTGGGCATAGCGTTGACCGACCCCCTGCCAACACTCGCCCAGCATGCGGCTGCGGCCACTCCGCCATCTGGTGCTGCAACTGGGATTGGTCTCGCTTGGGGACGGGACGGTTATGGCGCGCTCGGGGTGGGGACGGCGACCCTTGATGACAAGCTGAGCCCGGTGCGGGTTCACCTGCCGACCGGGACCACGATCAGCGATGTTGCGGCTGGAGCAGTTCATAGTCTGGCGTTAACCTCAACTGGCACCGTACTAGCGTGGGGAACCAATTACTACGGCGTTTTAGGGAACGGCACCAAGACCGACAACAGCGCCCAGAACGACAGCTACGTGCCTGCGGCGGTACACCTGCCCGCCGGCACCACGGTCACGTCAGTTGCCGCCTCTAGCACTTACAGCCTCGCGTTGACCGCCACCGGCACGGTGCTGGCTTGGGGCAATAACGATCAAGGGCAGCTGGGGAACGGGACTAACACTGACAGCTACCTACCCGTGCCCTTGGCGCTGCCGGCCGCCACCACCATCACCGCCATAGCCGCTGCCACCAATCACGGCTTGGCGCTCACATCCAATGGCACGGTGTTGGCTTGGGGATCCAACGGATCCGGCCAACTGGGGAACGGAAACACCACGAACAGCAATACCCCCGTTACAGTAGCCCTGCCGGCCGGCACGACGATTACCGCCATCGCCGCAGCCGGAAGTCACAGCATGGCGTTGACCTCCACGGGAACCGTACTCACCTGGGGCCAGGACACCGTTCTGCCCATTCCGATAGTTTTTCCCGCTGGCATCACGATCACTGCCGTTGCCAGCGGCAACGACCACAGCCTGGCATTGACCTCCACGGGCAAGGTGTTCACCTGGGGCGCGAATTATTTTGGCTCTCTGGGAAACGGGACTTTCGCTAACAGCAGCGTGCCCGTGCCAGCAAGCGTGCCGACTGACACCACAATCACAGCGATCGCGGGTGGCAACGCCCAGAGTCTGGCACTGACCTCCACCGGAAAATTACTTGCTTGGGGCCGAAACAACTACGGCCAGGTGGGAAATGGCACCAGAACTGGCTCATGGCCCGGGATGGGCGTCTCTGTACCGGTGCCCGTCAGCCTGGCGGCTGACACGAAGATCACCACCATGGCCGGCGGCTACTATCACAGTCTCGCTGTCGCGGCAGAACGGGCCCCCACCTCCACCATCGCCCTGCGGGCATCTCCGTCGACCCCTGACACCACCCAACCTGTCACCCTCACCGCTACCGTGACCTGCACCGCTGGCACTCCAACGGGGACCGTCACCTTCCTCGACGCCAGCAACACCCTCGGCAACGCCACCCTCTCCGGCAGCACTACTGCCACCGCCAGCTTGACCTCCGGCAGCCTCTCGCCGGGAGGCCACGCCATCACAGGCCGCTACGACGGCAATGACCTCTGCCCCGGCCAACAATCCGAACCGCTGACCGTTGAAGTGGTCCTGCCCGAATGCACCCTCGACCTGGCGGCCACGCCTCCCGGCCCGTCGACTGGTGAACCCACCGCGCTGACGGCCGAGGTAGCGTGCGCCGCTGCCACGACAGGACTCACCCCGACCGGAACCGTGACCTTCCTCGACGGCATAACCACCCTGGGCGCGGCGCCCCTTTCCGCCGGACCCACGGCCACAGCGACCTTGACCACCAATCGTCTTTCCACCGGAAGCCACACCATCATGGCCCGCTTCAACGGCAGCGGCCCGTTCCGCGACGCAACGGCACAGTCGAGCGTCACCGTCACCGTCGCACCGTCGGATCCACAGCCCTCGCCGTCGGACCCACAGCCCTCGCCGTCGGACCCACAACCCTCGCCGTCGGACCCACAACCTTCCCCGTCGGGCCCACAACGTCCGTTGCCCGTAACGGGAACCAGCCTGCCGACCAACCTCGGCTCCGGGCTCCTGCTCCTGCTCGCCGGCGTTGCATTTGTCCTCGCCAGCGCAATGGGTAGGTGGCGGCGGCGATCGGGACTGTTGGACGAACGGCGTAACTCCTGATCAAGGAGCAGCACTTGCTCCCTGAAGGATTGATGGCTGCCGTTGCCTGCCCCAGCTCGTGTGAAGGGTGTTCCGCTGCGGTCACGCGGCATCAGGCGTCGAGGGGCGGGATCCGCCAGACGGTCGCCGAGGAGGACTCCCCATCCCAGAGGTCGGCGGCGAACACGTCCTCTGTGACACCCAGCGCCATCGACACCTCGACGTCGCCGGACTGGGAGGGCGGATTCAGGCTGATCCACGCGACAGGGCGAAGCTCGCCCGAGCACAGCAGCAACCCGTGCTCGGAGGTTTGCACGAGGATCCGCTTGTCGCTCAGGAAACATCCGTACAGGTCGAACGCGAATTCTTCCAGTGCCAGATCGTCGGCGTGCAGTCGAGCGACGGTACGCCCGCTCGGCCATTCCAGGAGGGATATCTCGTCGTCGAAGCTGGGGTGCGGCATGAGCAGCAGACGGTCTCCGGACGGCGCGAAGCTCGTCGACACCACGTCCTCGGCGATCAGCTCCACGGTGATCCGGTCGCCGGCCACCCGCGCGGCATAGATCGCACTGCCGTCCTGCCCCATGCCCGCGTCCAAGACCACCGATCCGTCGTGCGGGTGTGGCACGGCGATCACGCCGGCGTCCGCCACGTCGAGAACGGCCTGGTCGAGGATGCGGCCCGTGCCCAGATCAACCAGGACCACCAGGTGTTCGCCCCTGGTGTCGTACTCCCGGCCCTGATGTTCCTGCCGTTCGATCATCGGCGCGGTGACGAGCAGACGGCCGCCGGGCAGCAGCGTCGCGGAATCGGCCGCCGCGACGTCGAGCGCGATCGGCCCTCCCGCCGTGATGACGATGACCGAACGGGTGTCCGTGACGACGACCGTCGCCAGATCCGGAGTTGCCGCGAGGAGTTTGGCCGTCGGTGGCACGTCCAGGTCGAGCCGCCGGATGGGCTGCAACTGCTCGTCCAGCACGCTGACCACCCCGTCGAGCAGGCGGTACCTGACCACCGGCTCAAGCGACAGTGGCGCCAGATCATGACCCAACCGCAGGCCGGGGACTGGACCCACCCACTCCGCTGCGATCCGCTGCACGCGATCATCCTGCCAACACCACACGAATGGCGATCAGCGGGTCGCGCCGCCACCGGGGCACCCACGTGGCCGGCCAGGTGCGGCGAACGGTGGATCAAACCCCACCGGAAGCGGGTGCTGAGCCGTCGCGTCGGTGCCATATGCTGCCCGCGTTCACACGGGGGCCACGGGGAGAATCACATGCGACGGCACGGCAGGGCAGCGCTGACGGCTGCGATCCTCACGGCGGCACTGGCAGGCTGCGGCACGCCGGCCGGCACGGACGGCGACCTGTCCGACGACTGGCGGCCGATGGCGGCGGCGCAGCAGTTCGCCCCGAAGGCCGGCGAGTGCCACAAGATCCCCGGCGCAACCGCCTACCTGAGCAGCTACACCCCGGTGGACTGCGCGAAGACACACCTGCTGGAGACCTTCTACGTGGGTACGTTCACGGGAGCGCTGGCCGCGCGTACGACCCCGCCTGCGGTCTATTCGGCGACGATGCGTTCCACGTTCGCGGACTGCGACACCCGGGCCAAGCAGTTCGTGGGCGGCGACTGGCGCAACGCGCGACTGTCGGTGCAGGTCGCGCCGACGTCACCTGCCGGCTGGTCAGGTGGCAGCCGCTGGTACCGGTGCGACATCTTCGAGCTGGACGAGGTCAACGGCCCGAACGGCGCGACCGACGGGGCGAACGAACGGGTCGGCTCGCTCCGCAACGTGCTGGCCAGCCGCTCGCCGCTGATGCTCGGCTGCATGAACGAGGACAAGTGGCACATGTTCCGGCCGGTCGCCTGCACCAGCGGGCACCAGTTCGAGTACGCCGGCATCTGGACCGCCCCCGACCGCTCCTGGGACGACGCCACAGGTGACGCGGCCTCCGTTCACAACGCCTGCCGCATCGTCATCGCGCGCTTCGCCAAGGTGCCGGCCGATGGCAAGCTGGTGTATCGCACCGGCACCGCGTACCGCTTCCCGTCGCAGCAGCTGTGGGACCGCGGTGACCGCGGGGTGCGCTGTTACTACTGGTCGAGCGGCACCACGGTCAAGCGGTCGATCGCCGGCGGCGGCACGAAGGCGCTGCCGATCCGCTGAGGCGGGTCAGATCGGGCCCAGCAGCGCCGCCAACGTCGCGTCGCCCTGCCCGAGTTGCGTCCCACCGGCTGCTGCCACGACCACGAACCGCCGGCAGGCGTCGAGTTCGACGTACCACTCGGGCTCACCGCCGTCCAGGGACCGGAGCACCGCGAAGCGGGACGCGGGGGTGGCACAGTCGGCCGCCGGCCGGGTGGTGGTCAGCGCCCGGAGCGCCTTCGTCTGCCGCTCGGTCGGCAGCGGCCCGCCGTACACGAAGTCACCTGCCGGTTTGCCGCCGCCCCGCTCGGACGGGGGCACCTCGTAGACGCAGAGGCGCAGCGGCCCGACCGTCGGATCCGCGCCGGGCACGACACGTCCGGGGCGGCCGAGGTGGGTCTCCACCCACACCATGTCCGACCAGCGCTGCTCGCAGCCGGCGGTCTCGGCCTCCGACGATTCGACAAGCCCGACGGTACGACTGTCGACAGTGGTCAGCCGCAGTCCGTCCAGCGCGGCGCGCACCTCCGGGCGCGGCTTGCCGCAGACGTCCGTCGGCACGTACGGCCGCAGCCAGCGTCCCTGGTCGTCGAGCAGCGCCAGCCAGGGTGGGATGACCAGGTCGGCGGTGCAGGCGACCTCCCCTCGGCCCCGGACCTGGTCGGACAGGCGCAACGCGGCCACCAGCGCGCCGATCTCGTCGGCGCGGCGCTCGGTGGCCACCTGCTCCCGGCCGCCACCGGCCCCTGGCCGGACCTCGCGACCGCAGAGCACGGCGGCGACCGGGACGAACGCGGGGGCGATCCGCCCGATCTTCGGCTCGACCCCGGCCGGCGTCGCCCCGCCCGGCGATGCCGCCGACGGCCCGGCGGACCCCGGCGGTACGGGCAGCACGACGCCGGCCCGCGGTGCGCTCTCGGCGCAGGAGGTCCACTTCTCGACGATCTCGGCCGGGCCGGGATCGCGGGGCGAGTTGGCCGGCCCCGCGCAGCCGCTCAGTGCCAGACCGCACAGCCCCATGCCGAGCAGCGCCGCCGCCAGTGTCGTTCCGCCCGAGCGCATCCGGCTCACCACCTCTCGCCAGGAGATGAGACGGCCGATGCCGGTGCCCGGTTCCGGACGGCCGGCCCGACGGACGAATCCGACGGAGCCGGGAACGCGTGCCGGTCCTGCGACGTCGCATCGGGATGGATGCGAAGACTCTCGCCCGTACGGCCGCCCTCGCCGGGGCGACGCTGCTGGCCACGGCAGGCTGCGGAGGATTCGCCAGGTCGACGAACCCGGCGCCTCCTCCGGGACGCGGCAGCGCAACGGCAGGTCCCGTGGTCTCGCACCCGCCGCCCAGCGCGACACCAGAGGCCATCCGCCTCGTCGACGAGGACCTGGCCGACCTGCACCTCTGGGTGAGCAATCAGTCGTTCGACGACGACCGGGTCACCGTCACCGTCAGCATCGACGGCACCCGGCTCGTCGATCAGCCCTTCGACGTGCAGGGCCAGCACAACTGGATCCTGTTCCCCGTCAAGCTCCCGCCGGGCAGCCACGAGGTGACCGCCACCTCGCAGACGGGCGCCGAGACGCACCAGCGGTTCACCATGCCCGAGAGGGGACGCCGCTACGCCGTGATCGACTACTGGACCGACCCGGGCCGAGACGGTCGTCATCTCAATTGGCTCGTCAAGTCCCACCCGATCGGCTTCCAGTAGCGGAGCCGACCGAGAGTGACGTCGCCGACCCTGGGCGACGCCGCAGGTCGGGCCGGGTCGGTCGTCGGCATGATGGCCGGATGGCACATCTGGGACTGATCGCGGTGCTGGTACGCGAGTACGACGAGGCGATCGACTTCTACGTGGGCGGCCTCGGCTTCGACCTGGTCGAGGACACGGCCCGCCCGGACGGCTCGCGCTGGGTGGTGGTGCGACCCCCGGGGGCCCGGGAGACGGCGCTTCTGCTGGCTCGGGCGAGCAGCGACGAGCAGCGGGCGCGGGTGGGTGACCAGACCGGCGGTCGGGTCGGCCTGTTCCTGCACACCGAGGATTTCGCCCGGGACCACGCCCGGATGGCCGCCGCCGGGGTGCGGTTCCTGGAGGAGCCACGGCACGAGGCGTACGGGTCGGTGGCGGTCTTCGTCGACCTGTACGGCAATCGGTGGGACCTGATCCAGCCCCGCAGCGCAGAGTGACGACAAGGCGACACCATGCGTACGGTGGGTGAACGCTCACCGTACGCCATGCTATTCTCCGATGTCGATCTCTGCCGCGCGGACCCGGACCGGGTCGTTGTCGGAAGGACAGCTCCCGATGCCGGCGACCGCCGCCCCGACCGTGCCACCGCCCGCCCTGGATAATCCGGCCGGCGGGGCGTTGAGCCTCATCTTCACCACACTGCCGGCGCTGCTGCGGCTGACGTGCGGGCTGGTCGGCGCCGCGGTGGCGCTGTCGGTGCGTACCCCGCCGGTCGACGAGGCCCTACTGTTGCCCGGCGTGGCCGCGCTGACCGGATGGTCGCTCTGGTACGCCGGCCGCGCGGTGCGCCACGGGATCACCCCGGCCCTGGTCGCCGGTGACGTCGCTGTCACCGCGCTGGCCTGCCTCCTCATCCCTCACCTGGTCGCGCCCGAGGTGCTGCCCGGCGAGGGCAGTTGGATCGCGGTGCTCGCCAGCACCACTGTCATCAACACGCAGGCCACCGCACCGGCCCGCTGGTCGGTCCCGGCCGGGCTGCTGGTCACCGTCACGTACGTGGTGGGCGCACAGGCCGCCGGCAACCCCGCCGAGTCCCGGGCCCACGCCGCGACCCTGCTGGTGCAGACGGCCTGCACGGCGATGATGGCGGGTGTGATGCGCCGCCGGATCGGGCGGGCCGACCGGGCGTTCGCCGAGCATCATCGGTTGACCCGGGAGGCGTTGGTCGCCCGCGCCGCCCGGGAGGCGGAGCGCCAGCAGAATCGGGACCTGCACGACACAGTGCTCGGCACGCTGACCATGGTGGGGCTCGGCGCGGTGGCCGGCCCGTCGGCCTCCTTCCGCGACCGGTGCGCCGCCGACCTGCGTACTCTCGTCGCGTTGACCGACCTCGGTCCGGCGCCCGGCGACGGCCCGGTGCCCCTCGACGGCCGGTTGCGCACGGTGCCCGACCGGCTCCCCGAGCTGCCGGTGGGCCTGGAGCTGGCCTCCTGCGCGGTGCCCGCCGGGGTGGCCGACGCGATCACCGAGAGCGCCTTCGCGGCACTGTCCAACGTGGTCCGGCACGCGCCCGGCGCGCGGGCCACACTGCGGTTGACCCGCGACGCGGTCGCCGTCGTGGTCGAGGTGGTCGACGACGGCCCCGGCTTCGACCCGGCCGTCGTCCCCCGGCACCGGTACGGGCTGCGCGAGTCGATCCACGGTCGGATGGCGGCGGTCGGCGGGCGGGCCGAGGTGCACTCCGCGCCCGGAGCGGGCACCCGGATCCGACTGGAGTGGCCCGGTGTCGGCTGACCTCGGCGCCTCGGCGGAGCGCACCCGCACCCGCAAGGCGGCAATCCCGGGACCGCAGCCCGGTCCGGCCGACGGGTCCACGCCGCTCGAGCCCGCGGTGCTCGCCGCGCCGGCCGCGGTGGCGCACGCCTCCGACCGCGGTGCTCGGATCGTCGCCGTCGCCATCGCGTTGGCCTGGCATGTCGCGATCGGACTGCCGGCGGTGCTCGCGAGCCGGACGCAGTTCGCCGCGCCGACGGTGGTGCTCGGCGGCTGGATCCTGGTCGCCGTGACCGGGGCGGTGGCCGGCGTCCGACTGCTGCGGAGCGCGCCGCTGCCGCCCTGGCCGCTCGCCGGGTTGCTGCTGGCCGTCGACGCGGCCGTCTTCGCCGCGGTCGGCGAACGACAACTGTTCGCCGCCGCGAACTGGGTGTGGGGCACGCTCGGCTGGTTCTTCGTGCTGGCGCTGTGGGGCCGACGGATCGGCGGCCTGCTCGCGCTGCTGACGACGCACGCGTTGATCGCGCTCGGCGCCGTCCTCGCGCACGGCCCCGGCGCGGCCGACCTGGCCCGCTACACCATGTACGTCTACGGCACCTTCTCGCTGCCGGTGGCGGTCTTCGTCGGCAGCGCGGTGATCGTCGGCCTGGCCCGGGACCGGGCCGCCGCGGCTGCCGCCATGCACACGCTCGCCGCCGAGCGGGCCGCCGCCGAGCGGGGCCGGCAGGAACGCCGTGACCGGCTCGCCCTGGTCGGCGCGGCGGCCGGACGGGTGCTCGGCGAGTTGGCCGCCGGGGAGGTCGACCCGGCCGACCCGGAGGCGCAGCGCCGCTGCGTGCTGGCCGCGGCCCGCCTACGCCGCCTGATCGCCGAGTCCGACGACGTGCCCGACCCGTTGCTGCACGAGCTGCGCGCCGCCGCCGACCTGGCCGAACGCAACGGGCTGCCGATCGACCTGGTCGCCATCGGCAACCCACCACCGCTGCCGGTGGAAATCCGCCGCCGGCTGGCCGACCCGCTCACCGGCCTGCTCGCCGACGCCCGGGGGTGGGCCCGCCTGACCGTCGTGTCCGGCCCCGGCGAGGTGGTGGTCAGTCTGGTCACGCCGGACCGGGAGGGGCCGGACGCGACAGGCCCTCCGCTCGGGGAGCACGAGGACGGGCCGGTGCAGCACCTCTACGAGCGGGACGGGGACATCAGATGGGCGCAGACCCGGTGGTTGGGGTGACAGGTGACCGGCTGATCGGCGTGGCGATCGTCGACGACCACCCGGTGGTCGTCGAGGGGGTGCGCGCCTGGCTCGCCAGCGAGCCGCGACTGACCGTGCTGGCCACCGGCGACGACCCGGACGAGGTGTTGCGAAGGGCCCCGGACGCCGACGTCGTACTGCTCGACCTGCGGCTGCACGGCCGGATGGCGCTGGACAAGCTGGCCGAGCTGAGCGCCACCGGGCGACGGGTGGTGGTCTACTCGGAACACACCGACCCGGAGACGATGCTCGCGGCGCTGGACGCCGGGGCGGTGGCGTTCCTGGCCAAGCACGAGGGCCGGGAGCACTGCGTGGCGACAGTGTTGGCCGCGGCGAGCGACCGCCCGTACGTGCCGCCGGCGCTGGCCGGGGCGATGGTCGGTGATCCGCGACCGGACCGGCCGATGCTGTCCGACAAGGAACGTGAGGCGCTGCTGCTCTGGTTCCAGTCGATGTCCAAGGCGTCGGTGGCCCGCCGCATGCAGATCAGCGAGCACACGGTGAAGCAGTATGTGGACCGTGCGCGGATCAAGTACACCCGGGCGGGGCGGCCGGCAGCCACAAAGGCGGCGCTGCTCGCCCGTGCGATCGAGGACGGGCTCGTCCGCCCGGAGGAGATCGGCATCTACCGGTCACAGGCGACGCACGACCGGCCGACCCCCTAACGGGCGTCATGACAGTGGCCGACGGATCGGCGAGGCTCAACCCACAGCCAGCTGACCGGGAGGTCGTGACGATGCACGGCGACGCGTCCCCCTTCTTCATCGGCCCACACCGCTTCGACGCGCCGGACGACGACGTGGGCCCGACCCTCGACCGGCGTTACGACATGCGACCGCTGCCCGGCGAGAAGGTGCTCGGCAGGCACCGGCTGCTCGTCGCGGGTTACCTGCTCGGGCCGACCGAGACACGACGCGGCTGGCAGCTTCCCGGGCCGGTCTCGGTGACCGTCACCGACCAGCGAATCTGCTGGGTGGGCACCGGCTCGCAGCTGTCCCTGGTCGCCGACGACACGCCCCGGTCCCGGCTCGCGGGGCGGCTGACCGGTCTGATGACCGGTCAGATCCGCTGGCAGTGGCCGTCGCGGCTGGAGCTTCCCCCCACCGATCCGGCACAACTGATGATCGTCTGCGACGCGTTGCGCACCATCCAGCAGCCGGCGCTGGCCCTCGGCGGGTCACCTGGTGAGGTCGTCGCGCTGGCCCGGCAGGTGCGCCGGGCGGTGGCCATGTTCCGGCTCACCCGCCCGCAACTCGTCGACCTCTCCGCCCAGGAGCGCGACGTTCTGCTGCTGCGGGCCGGCCCCGCGCTGCTCGCCGGGGAAACCCGGATCACCCTGCCCGGCTCGCTGCCGGTGGAGTTCCGCTCCCGGGACGACTACTACCGCTCGGGGCCGGCGCCGACCTCCTGGGACGGTTTCGCAGGCGGCGCAGCCTCCGGGCGTTGGTGACGCGCAGCGCCGGGCGTTGGAGACGCGCAGCGCCGGGCGTTGATGACGCGTGGCGTCCGCCCGCGCCGGTCACACGCGGCGTCCGGGTCGTCGTCAGAGGCTGGGGGTGCGTTCCTCCCCGGCGGCGTCCAGCGCGGCGGCCTCCTCGGGCGTCGGCGCGGTGCCACCGAGGTGCGCCGGGAGCCACCAGGTGTCCTCCGGGCCGGCGGGGGCGTCCGGGTAGTCGCGCTGGGCCCGCTCGACGAGCGCGCTCAGCTGGGTGGTCAGCTCGGCGGCCAGCACGTTCGGGTCCGGGAAGTCCGCCGGCTGGATCGGCTCGCCGATCAGGATGGTGATGGGCGTGTGCCTGCGGGTGAGGGTGCGCGGGCGGCCCTTCGTCCAGAGCCGCTGCGTGCCCCACAGCGCGACCGGCAGCACCGGCACCTTCGCCGAACGGGCCATCCGGACCGTTCCGCTCTTGAGCTCCTTGACGGTGAACGACCGGCTGATCGTGGCCTCGGGGAAGACGCCGACGACCTCACCCTGCTTGAGCGCGCCCACGGCGGCGCGGAACGACGCCGCGCCGGCCTGCCGGTCCACCGGAATGTGCCGCATGCCGCGCATCAGCGGGCCGGAGATCTTGTGCGTGAAGACCGAATCCTTCGCCATGAACCGAACCAGCCGGCCCGACGCGTTCGCCCCCAGACCGGCGAAGATGAAGTCGAGGTAGCTGACGTGGTTGCTGGCCAGCACCGCCCCGCCCGTGCGGGGTACGTGGTGGGCGCCCTCGATGGTGATCTTCAGGTCGAGGACCCGGAACAGCGTCTTGGCGGTGGCGATAACGGGCGGGTACACGAGCTCCGGCATCCGCAGAATCTACCCTGCCCGTCTGGAGATCGGCTGGGTGGCGGCCCGGCGGCGTACCGGCGGCGACGCGTGTGGCCCGTCGCCGCCGGTACGCCGGTCGTGGCTCAGTCGGCGAGGCTGTGCAGATCGAGCCGGCCCCGGGCGAAGGCGTCCACCCGGCCCCAACGACCCGGAATGTCCAACACCTCGATCCGGCCCATCCCGACCGGCAACCGCGGTTCGACCGCGAGGTGGCCCTCGTGCGGTTCGAGGCCGAGCATGGTGCGCAGCAACAGCAGCGGCGTACCTGTCGACCACGCCTGCGGGCTGCACGCGGTCGGATACTCCACCGGGAACTTCGTCAGCTCCCGCGGGTAGCCGCCGAACGCCTCCGGCAACCGCCCGTCGAAGTAGGTGGCCGCGTCCAGGATGCCGTTCGCGATGGTGGCGGCCTCCTCGCCGAAGCCGTACCTGCGCAGACCCCACGCGATGAACGAGTTGTCGAACGGCCAGATCGTGCCGTTGTGGTAGCCGATCGGGTTGTACCGCGTCTCCCCCTCGGCGAGGGTCCGCACCCCCCAGCCGGAGAAGAGCCGCGGCCCCACCAGGTGCTGCGCGATCTGCTCCGCGCGTTCGGGGAGGACGATCCCGCTCCACAGCAGGTGGCCGATGTTCGAGCTGAGGACGTCGCACTGGCGACCGTCCGGATCCAGGGCCAGCGCGTAGTACCCGCCGTCGGCCACCCACCAGTCGCGGTTGAACCGCTCCTTCAGCTCCGCCGCCTCCCGCTCCAACTGGGCGGCGAACTCCGGGTCACCCCAGAACTCGCGGGCCATCCGCGCCCCGCGGACCTTCGCGTCGTACGCGTACCCCTGCACCTCGCAGGTCGCCCGGGGAAAGGGCGGAAGGGTGCCGTCGGAGTAGGAGATCGAGTCCCAGGAGTCCTTCCAGCACTGGTTCTCCAGCCCGGTCTCGGTGTTGCGCCGCTCGTACCAGATGTAGCCGTTGCCGATGAGGTCGGCGTAGCTGTCGATCCACCTCAGCGCGGCCCGGGACTCCTGTTCCAACTCCTTGACCAGCGCCACGTCCCCGGTCCACCGCTCGTACTCGTCGAGCAGCACGACGAACAGGGGGGTGGCGTCCACCGACCCGTAGTAGGGCGAGTGCGGTTGCTCCTCGAAGGCGGCGGTCTCCCCGTAGCGCATCTCGTGCAGGATCCGCCCCGGATCCTCGTCCCGGAAGTCGTCGAACCGGCTGCCCTGCAGGGACGCCAGGATGCGCAGTGTCGTCTTCGACAGTTGCGGCGTGAACGGCAGCGTCTGCAGGCAGGTCAGGATGCTGTCCCGGCCGAACATGGTCATGAACCAGGGCAGACCGGCGGCGGGCAGTGTCGCGCCACCGAGCGAGAGCGGCGAGAAGCGCAGCGCCGCCAGGTCGATCAGGCTGCGCCGGTACGTGCTGGCCACCCGACCGTGCTCACTGTTGACCTTGGGAGCGTCCGCGATCCACTGCTCCAGATCGTGTTGCAGGGCCAGCCGCTCGCCGCCGTGCGCCCGCAGCCCCATCCGCAGGTCCCGGTCCCCGGGCCCGACGGCGCGCGTCTGCACGTCGATCGTCGCCTCCCACTGCTGGTTCGGCTCCAGATGAATGGTGTACGCGAACCCCCGGCTGTCGTACCGGGCCGACACCGACGACGAAATGATCGTCTCGCGTCGGAAGTTGCCCCGGCGGTAGCCCAGGCGCAGCTTGTCGGCCTCGACCTCGGTGTAGATCTCGCCCTTCTTGTTCAGGATCTCGTCCTTGACCTGGAACAGGTCGGCGAAGTCGGACGCCGCGTCCATCCGTACTTCCAGGTCGACCGCCTTCTCGTCGTGGTTGAGGATGGTGAGCTGCTCCCGGAAGCTGCCACCGACCACCCGCTCCCGGATGATCGACAACTTCGCGTCCACGTAGTGCGTGGCCATCCCCGGCACGAGAAAGAACCGGGACTCGAAGTACTGGAGGTCGTCGTACGAGAGCGAGTTGAGGCGTTCACCGTTCACGCTCAGCACCCACGTGGACAGGAACCGGGTGTCGATGGAGAAGAGCCCGGTCGGCTCGCTCGGCGTCGCCTCGATGTCACCGGTGTCCTCGCAGACGACGAACGTGTTGCCGTCCAGGATCCGGACCGTGTTGCCCTGGCCCATCAGTGCACCTCCCCCGCGAAGCGGCGGCGCGGCCCGCGGGCGTCCGGCGACCCGGGGAAGATCCGCTCCACCTGCACCACCAGCCGGGCGTCGCCCGTCACCGTCATGTCCCCGCGCAACAGGGCCGCCAGGCCGTGCTCGCGGCCGTCGGCGATGTCGTCGAACAGCACCGGGCTGGCCCCGATCACCGTGTCGGCCTCCCGGTCCTCCTGGGTCACGTCGAGTCGCCCGTGGTCGATCGCCAGCAGCCAGTGCCGGGTCTGCGCCCCCTCGTGCAGGTCGAACCGCACTGTCCCGGAGGTCTTCGCCAGCAGAGGCTCGTACCCCCGCCGGTCCAGGTCCTCAAAGAACCTCGTGGTCGCGTCCACCATCGGGTCCACTCCTCCCAGTTGGCCGGGCCCGGGATCCCACCCGGCGCGCTCGCCTCGCGCGCACGGCCGGCGTTGCACGTCCGAGCACGGGTCCCCGCCCACCCACACGGTCAACCTCGCCCAGTTCGGGTGAGCCGGCGCGTCGTGTCGGTCGCCGGCAGTAGCCTCCCGGCGATCGGTGGCAGTTCAGCAGGGCGGTGCCCGGTGTGTCGGGTTGCTCAGCTGCCAACGATCAAGGGAACGAGACGCCAGCGCGCCGGCCCTCCCCGGGGGGAGGGCCGGCGCGTTCGCGGCGGACGATCAGTTGTTCGGGTCGTCGGCGCTGATGTCGGCAAGCACCGACTGCGGTTCGCGCTCGACCGCGAGGTCGCCCATCGAGACCAGACCGATCAGGCGCCCGTCGTCGATCACGGGCAGTCGGCGTACGGCGTAGGTGCGCATCAGGTCCGCGGCGGACACCGCGTCGTCGTACTGGCTCACGGTGATCACATCGCGGCTGGTTATCTCGTTCAACCGGGTCGAGCCCGGGTCCATGTTCTCCGCGACACCACGGACCGTGATGTCCCGGTCCGTGACGATACCGACGACACTGTCGCCATCGGTCACCACCACGTCGCCAATCGCGCTGTCGCGCATCTCCTGAGCGGCGGCGATAAGCGTGTCGTTGCCGTCCATCGTCACCAACCGGGTCGTCATGAACTCTCCGACCGTTGTCATGGTGCTCCCCTCTCGGTGTCGGCACGACCCGTCTACCCGCCGCCCGGGAGGGGGTAACGCCGATGGCCCGGTGGCTGTCCGGGGCGAGCCGGCTATCCGCGCGGGCGGCGCAGGCGGTGCAGTTCGTAGAGACCACTGCTGGTCAGGCTGTAGAAGAGCGGGAGCAACAGGAAGATCGTCAGCGCGAACAGCGGGTCCGTGACGAATCCGATGAGAACTGCCAGCCCGTACCCCAGGATCCCGACCGCGGCCCGCGCCCGTTCCGCGGGGAAGAACCCCCGCGACACCGCCGGGTCGACCAGGTCGTGCCGGCGGGTCAGATAGTGGTACAGAACCAACCAACTCGCCGAGAGCAGCATGCCGGCCAGACCGTAGAGGGCGACGCCGGTGCGCTCGTCGGCCCGGTCGCCCTGCCGCACGGCCTGCGAGACGATCGAGGTCGCGAACGGCAGCAGCGCCGTCGTGAACAACACCCCGAGGTTGCACCACTGCAGACCCTTTCCACTGCTCACCACCCGGTGGAAGGCAGCCCGATGGTTCAGCCAGGTGATCGCCACGAGCAGGTACGACGTGACGTAGGCCAGGTAGGCCGGCCACTGCTCGACGAGCGCGTGCAGCAGCTGACCCCGGGCGACCCGGGGCGGCTGGAGGTCGAGCACCAGGAGCGTGATGATGATGGCGAAGACCCCGTCGCTGAACGCGAGCAGACGGGACGTCTCCGACCGCAGCGCCGGGCCGCCGGTGCCGTCGCGAATCCGCCCGGCGTCGTCGCTGCCCTGCTCGTTGCTCATCCCGCCCCTCCCCCGAGGTACCGCCCCTCCCCCGGCGCTCCGTATGGGCGGCGCCGGGACGGCAGCGCGGTATACCCGCCGATGGGCGGAGCACCCGCCGCACGCTTCGGCGGCACCACCTACCGTGGGTGGGGTGCTGACGGGTGAGCGGGAGCTGCGGGACCTGGTCACCGGTGACCCTTGGCTGACCCGGGCGCTGACAGTGGTCCGCGATTCCGGCCTGCCGGACGCCTGGATCGGCGCGGGCGCCCTCCGCGACCTCGTCTGGGGCGAGCGGTACGGCGACGGGTTCGACCCGGCGACGGTCCGCGACGTGGACGTGGTCTTCTTCGACCCGACGAGGCTGTCCCGCGACGACGACCACCGGGCGACCGCCCGACTCGCCGCGGCCTGGGCAGAGCCGCCGTGGGAGGCACGCAACCAGGCGGCGGTGCACACCTGGTACGCGTCGAAGTTCGGCGGTGATCCGATCCCGGCGTACCGCAGCGTCGCCGAGGCGGTGGCCACCTGGCCGGAGTACGCCACCGCGGTGGCCGTACGGCTACGCCCGACCGGTGGGTTGGAGGTCTGCGCCCCGTACGGCCTGGGTGATCTGCTGGGTGGGGTGTGGCGGCACAACCCGGCCCGGGTGGACGTCGCGTTGTCCCGGCAGCGACTGGCTCGCCACCGGCCCGCGCAACGCTGGCCCGGCGTGACAGTGATCGACCCAGGCTGACCCGGACGTCGCCGCCCGGGCGGCAGTCGACCTCGTCGCTCGCGGCGGCGCAGTCCGACCCGCTCAGCCGCGGGGCGGCATTCCGTAGATCCGCTCGACGTGCAGGCGCAGCACCAACCGCCGGTCGGCGACCATGGCGTTGCGGTAGTCGGCCCAGTCCGGGTGCTCGCCGCGCAACGACCGGTAGAGCCCCACCAGCTCCTCGACCGTGGCGTCGTCGGCGTCGGCCGCCGGAGCGGTCAGCTCGGCCCGCCCCTCGACCACCGCGTACGCCCAGCCGTCCTCGCTGCCGACGTGGAAGCTGGCGCGCGGGTCCCGACGCAGGTTGGCCGTCTTGGCCCGGCCGTCGGTGACGGACACCCGGATCAGGCCGGCCGCGCGGTCGAACGCGTAGACCACCGTGGACAGTTGCGGTCGCCCGTCGCGTTTGAGGGTGGCCAGCACGCCCATCGAGCGGCCGGCGATCAGGTCGGTCAGCGCCTGCTGGCTGGGGTCCTCCGGCACGGTTTCCTCCAGGTGGCACGGTCGGTTACGTCAATCCAAACACGGGCAGAGCGCCCCCGCCCCCGATGGATCGCCGCCGCCACGCACTGCGGGCCCCCACCGAGACCGGCCGGGAGCCCGCAGTGATCGCTTCGGTCAGCGCCGTTCGGCGGCCACCAGCTCGGCGAGCTGTACGGCGTTGAGCGCCGCGCCCTTGCGCAGGTTGTCGTTGGAGCAGAACAGCGCCAGCCCGTACTCGACTGTCTCGTCGGCGCGGATGCGGCCCACGTAGGTCGGGTCCTGACCGGCGGCCTGCAACGGCGTCGGCACGGCGGTCAGCGCGACGCCGGGCGCGTCGGCGAGCAGCTCGTGGGCCCGCTGCGGGGTGAGCGGGCGGGCGAAGCGGGCGTTGATCTGCAGCGAGTGGCCGGTGAAGACCGGGACCCGGACGCAGGTGCCGGAGACCTTGAGGTCGGGGATCTCCAGGATCTTGCGGCTCTCGTTGCGGAGCTTCTGCTCCTCGTCGGTCTCGAACGAGCCGTCGTCGACGATCGAGCCGGCCAGCGGCAGCACGTTGAAGGCGATCGGCTCGGCGAACGAGCGCGGCGCGGGGAACTCCACGGCCGACCCGTCGAAGGCCAGCCCGGCGGCGTGCTCGGCGACCTTGCGGACCTGCTCGTCCAGCTCGGCGACGCCGGCCAGTCCGGCGCCGGAGACCGCCTGGTACGTCGAGACGACCAGGCCGACGAGGCCAGCCTCGGCGTGCAGCGGGCGCAGCACCGGCATCGCGGCCATCGTGGTGCAGTTGGGGTTGGCGATGATGCCCTTCGGGCGGTCGGCGACGGCGTGCGGGTTGACCTCGGCGACCACGAGCGGCACCAGCGGGTCCATCCGGAACGCCGACGAGTTGTCGATCACCACGGCGCCGGCCTCGGCCACCCGGGGCGCCAACTCCAGGGCGCTGCCCTTGCCCGCCGAGAAGAGCACGATGTCCAGCCCCGAGTAGTCCGCGGTGGCCGCGTCCTCGACCGTCACCTCGCCGTCGCGCCAGGGCAGCGTCCGCCCGGCCGACCGCGCCGAGGCGAACAGCCGCACCTGCTCCGCCGGGAACTCCCGTTCCGCCAGCACCTGCCGCATCACGCCACCGACCTGGCCGGTGGCCCCCACAATGCCGATCCTCATGCCCGCGAGGCTACCCAGCCCACCCCCACGACCGGCACCCCTTTCCCAACCCCCGGGTCCCACCTCACACCGGACCCATCACCCCGTTGATCATGAAGTTATCGTCGCGACACGCCGCGCCGGGTGACGATAACTTCATGATCAACGGGGTCTGGCAGGGGTCAGGGGTGGGTTAGGAGGGTTCCTAGGTTGGCTTCTTCCAGGTCGTTGCGGATTACCGCGGCGTCGCCCTCGATGACCAGGGTCAGCGCCTCCGGGTGGAGGTGGGTGGCTGCCGCTGCGGAGACCTGGTCCACGTCGGCGTTGAGCAGCTCCTCGCGCAGACGGGCGTGGTAGTCGTCCGGCAGGTCGTGCACCACGAGCGTGGTCAGCGCGGACGCGATCGCCCGCGGGCTCTGCAGCTCGACCGACAGCTGCCCGGCCCGCCAGGAACGGGCCACCGCCAGCTCGTCCTCGGTCACGCCGCCCGCCTGCGTACGGGTGATCTCGCCGACGGCCTCGACCAGGGCCGGCGCGGTGACGGCGGTCTGGACGCCCGAGCTGACCGCGAACCGGCCGAACCGGCGGGACGAGGCGAACTCGCCCCGGATGCCGTACGTGTAGCCGTGCACCTCGCGGATCAGGTGGTTGAGACGGGAGGTGAACGCCCCGCCGAGGACCGTGCCGGCGAGGGTCATCGGCACGTGGTCGGGGTGCGCCCGGTGCGGCGACGGGTGACCCAGCCGCAGCGTGGACTGCACCGAGCCGGGCCGGTCCACCAGGATGATCCGACGGTCGGCGCGCAGCGGCACCTCGATCGGGCCGCCCCGCTCGGCCGGACCGCCTCCGGTGCCGGCGAACGCCGCCCCCGCCAACGCGTCCAGGTCGATCCGGTCCAGGTCACCGGCGACGATCAGCGTGCCGGGTCGGAGGAACCACTCGGAGTGGAAGACGGTGATGTCCTCCACGTCCAGGGCCGCCACCGAGTCCGGGTCGCCGTACATCGGTCGTCCCCACCGGTTGTCGGCGCCGAACAGGTCGGCGCGCAGGGCGGCGTCGGCGCGCGGGCCGGGGTTGGCCCAGTCCATCCGCAGCGCGGTGGCCTCGTCGTCGCGGACGCGCCGCACGTCGGCCGGGTCCAGCCGGGGAGTCCGGACGGCCTCGGCGAGGAGCTGCACCGCAGCGGTCAACCGGTCCACCGGGACCTGCACGCTGATCTGGAACGAGTCCCAGTCCAGCCCGGTCACCAGCTCGGTGCCGAGCGCCTCGATGGCCAGCGCGTACGCCGTGGCGTCCCGCTGCGCGGTGCCCTCCTCCAGGGCCTTGGCGAGCACCCCGCCCAGCCCCTCCTTGCCGGTCAGCTCCCGGCCGGCGCCGGCGTCGAGCAGCAGCAACGCGACGGCGAGGTTCTGCCCGGGCAGGTGCGCGGCGACCACCTGGCCACCGCCGGCCGCGCGGCGGACCACCGGCGGGAACCGGTACGGGCGAGCGGCGCCCGGGCCGGGACGGTCGGCGATCAGCGTCATGCGGTCTCCTCGGGCAGGTAGGTAAGGGTCACCCGGTCGGCGGCGCCGAGCACCTCGGCGGCGGTCTCGGCGATCTGCTCGGCGGTCACCGAGAGCCAGGCGGGCAGCCGGTCGGCGGCGCGGGCCGGGTCGCCGAACTGGGTGGCGTACCGCCCGAGCGTGTCCGCGCGGCCGTCCACCGTCGACATCTGCCGCCACCAGGCGGTGCTCAGCAACGCCTTCGCCCGGTCCAGCTCGGCGGCGGTGACGGGCACGGTGGCCAGCTCGTCGACGACAGTGGCAAGCCCTTCGGCCAACCGCTCGGCGCTCACGCCCGGGCGGGCGGTGGCGGTGGCGATCAGCGGCGCCGGGGCGTGCGCCAGGTCCACCCCGTACGCCCCGACCAGGTCGGGTTGGGCGATCCGCTCGCCGTCGGCGAGCCGCTGGTAGAGCCGGCTGCCCCGGCCGCTGCCGAGCACTGTGGCGAGCACGGTGAGCACGTCGTACCCCGGGGTGCCGAACGCGTGGCCGCGGTGCGCGACGTAGACGCGGGGCGCCGGCACGTCGGCGCTCACCGTCTCCACGGCCGGCTGCCCGGTCGCGGCGACGGTGCGGCCGTCCGGGGCGGCCGGAATGTCGTCGCGGGCGGGCAACGCGCCGAAGTACTTGTCGGCAAGCGCGAACACCTCGGTGGCCCGAGCGTCGCCGACGACTGTGAGCACCGCGTTGTTCGGCACGTAGTACGTCTGGTGGAACGCCTGGAAGGTGGCGAGGTCGGCGGCGTTCAGGTCGGCCATCGAGCCGATGGTCGAGTGGTGGTACGGGTGCCCCGGCGGATAGAGCAGCGGAAGCAGCCGCAGCCAGGCGTCGCCGTACGGGACGTTCTCGTAGCGCTGCCGGCGCTCGTTCTTCACCACGTCGCGCTGGTTGTCGAGCGTCTCCTGGGTCAGCGCCGGGACCAGCCCGCCCATCCGGTCGGCCTCCAGCCAAAGCGCCAACTCCAGGTGCTCGGCCGGGACCGTCTCGAAGTAGTTCGTCCGGTCCGGGTTCGTGGTGGCGTTGAGCGAGCCACCGGAGCCCTGGATCAGCTTCATGTGCTCGGTCTTCGCCACGTTCACCGACCCCTCGAACATCAGGTGTTCGAAGAGGTGGGCGAAACCGGTCTGCCCGGCCGGCTCGTGCCGGGATCCGACGTCGTACCAGAGATTGACGGCCACCGCGGGCGCGGTGCGGTCCTCGCTCACCACCACGCGCAGGCCGTTGTCCAGTCGGGACGTCTCGATGGGCCAGGGGTAACCACTGTCGGGCATGGCACGACGCTATCCGATCTCGCGGGCGGAAAGGTGACGTGCCGCCGGTCGGCGAGCCGATCCGTCGGCGGGGCATCGAGTCCGCCCGTCGGGGTACCGCCCAGACATGACCCCACCCACCCCCGTCCGGCCCGCACGCCGCCCGGCCGGCACGGCCGCCGGCGCCGTCGAACGCGCCACCGCCGCGCTCGGCCGGCTGCGCCGCGGCCGGCTGCTGCATCCGGCCGGTCGCTCGTTCGCCGCTGAGGTGACGATGTGGGGTACGCCCGGACCGCCCACCGGGGTCGCCCTGCTGGACGACCCCGGCCGGTACGCGGCAGCCGTCCGGCTCTCCAGGGGGACGCCCACGCCGGAGGGCTGGCCGGACGTGTTGGGTCTGGCGGTGCGCGTGCACCTCGATTCCGGCC
Source organism: Micromonospora lupini str. Lupac 08 (assembly GCF_000297395.2). GTDB lineage: Bacteria > Actinomycetota > Actinomycetes > Mycobacteriales > Micromonosporaceae > Micromonospora > Micromonospora lupini. The sequence continues at coordinate 6,009,789 of NZ_HF570108.1, forward strand.
GCCCGTTCGACCTGCTGGTCAGCTCCAGCGGCGCCGCGCCGGTGCTGCGGAACCTGCCCCTGCCCCGCCGCGGCTTCACCGGGACGTACAGCACGATCATGGGTTATCGCGCGGCCCGGCGGCGTCTCTGGCTTGCCGCTCTGGCGGACCCGGAAGCGGTCGACCTCGGCAGCAGTCTGGCCGCCGTCGCGGCGGCGGCCCGGACGGACGCGCCGCGCCTGGTGCTCGCGGTCGCGTCCGCCGTGGGGCCGTGGCGCCCGGTCGGTCAGGTCACCATCGGCGCTCAGCTCGCCGCCCGGGAGGACGCCGCGCTCGCGTTCGACCCGGTGCGCAACCTGCCACCCGACCTGCGGGCGGCCGGCCCACTCGCCTGGCTGCGCGAGCAGACCTACCGGGGGTCACGCCGGGCCCGCGGCGCGACGGCTCAGTCCGGAGGTTCGACGGCGGCCACCGTCTGATCCGAGGTACGCCGCTCCAGCACCGTGTCCGGGGCGGCGTTCTGGTCCTCCTCGCGGATGTCCGACTCGGCGAGGATGGCCTCCGCCTGTGCCTGCGGGTCGTCGCTGCCCGCCGCCACCTCCTCGGGAAGGAGGTGGTGCGCGCGGGACTCCACCCGCTCCTGATCGCTCTGCTCGTCAGTCATGGCACAGCTGTTACCCCCGGCCCGGCGTCGGCACGCGATGTTCACCCCGCATCTTGGGACGATGCCCCGGACACCCCCGCGCGGTCGGGTACGCTGGCTCCCGTGACGCGGACGTATCCATGGTTTAGGCAGCCGGCTCAGGCCGGTGACTTCACCATGATCTGACGTCACCACGGACCGAGCCGGCTGGGCAGGAGCTGTCGTTCCTGCCCTTTTGCGTACGAGCAGCCGGCTCGTCCCGGGCACCGGCCCCGGGCACGGTCGGCGGAAGGATGCCCACCGTGACGACCCCGGAGACCGATCGGGTCAGCGATCAGCGGATCGACCGTGTCGTGCCGCTGACCACACCCGCCCTGCTGCACCACGAGTTGCCCCTGGACGCCCCGCTCGCCGCGGCCGTGCTGACCGGCCGGCGCGCCGTGGGCCGCGTGCTGGACCGCGAGGACGACCGCCTGCTGGTGGTCGTCGGCCCGTGCTCGGTGCACGACCCGGCCGCCGCCCTCGAGTACGCCGAGCGTCTGCGTGTCGCCGCCGACCGGCTCGCCGACGACCTGCTGATCGTCATGCGGGTCTACTTCGAGAAGCCTCGATCCACCGTGGGGTGGAAGGGCCTGATCAACGACCCCGGGTTGGACGGCAGTGGCGACGTCAACACCGGCCTGCGCCGGGCCCGGGCGCTGCTGCTCGACGTCCTGCGCCTCGGCCTGCCGGTGGGCTGCGAGTTCCTCGACCCGATCACGCCGCAGTACATCGCCGACACGGTGGGCTGGGGCGCGATCGGCGCCCGCACCGTGGAGAGCCAGGTGCACCGGCAGCTCGCCTCCGGCCTGTCCATGCCCATCGGCATGAAGAACCGCCCCGACGGCAGCATCGGCACCGCCGTGGACGCGATCCGCGCCGCCGGTGTGCCGCACGTCTTCCCGGGCATCGACTTCTCCGGCACCCCGGCGATCATGCACACCCGCGGCAACACGGACGGGCACCTGGTGCTGCGCGGCGGTGGCGGTCGGCCCAACTACGACGCGGAGTCGGTGGCGGGCGCGCTCGACCTGCTCCGGGCCGCCGGGCTGCCGGAGCGCCTGGTGATCGACGCCAGCCACGCCAACAGCGGCAAGGACCACCGCAACCAGCCGCTGGTCGCCGCGGACGTGGCGGCGCAGATGGCCGCCGGCCAGCGCGGCATCACCGGCGTGATGCTGGAGTCGTTCCTCCTGCCCGGCCGGCAGGACCTCGACCCGACCCGCGAGCTGGTGTACGGCCGTTCGGTCACCGACGCCTGCCTCGGCTGGGACGACACCGCCGAGGTGCTCGACCACCTGGCCACCGCCGTACGGGCCCGCCGGGCCACCCTCCCCACCCGGGCCTGAGGTGTGACGGCCGGCACTGCGGGGCGCGGAACACGGGAGGCCGAGGCCTGGTTAACTGAGGTGTCGGTGTGCTCAGTGTCCCCGGGCCTCACCTAAATAGCCCTCGCGGAATACCGTTCGGCTGGAGCCGCGTCGCGCCACTCGCCGAGAGGCGACCTACACACCGACACCAGCGCCGCCCCCGGCCCACAAGGCTCGGGGGCGGCGCTGTCTGTACGGGGCCGTCGACGCGACGTTTGACCGATTCCGACCCGGGTAGCTGATCGGCGTGACCGACGACGCATCAGTGGCCGACGAGCCGGACACCCGCGCCCTCGACGATCTGCTCGACGACATCTTCCGAGGTCAGGAGCGGGTCACCCAGGGGGAGATCTACCGCCGGGCCGTGGCCGCCGAACTTCCCCCGGACCTGCTCGCGCGCATCGACGCGCTGCCCGAGGGCGAGTACGCCGTGGACGAGGCCAGCGACCTGCTGGGCGGCACCGTCGCGTGAGCCGGACCAGCGCAACCAGCGAAGCCAGCGACAGCGAAGGGACACCACCATGACGCACCACGAGGACCATGACGAGAAGGTCCCGGCGCTGGGTCAGCCGCCGAAGGGCAGGGACACCACGCCCGAGCCGGACTTCGCCAACGAGCACGACCGCACGGCGGTGGACCGGGACATCATCACCGGCGAGGACGAGGACGAACGGGAGCCGGAGTCGCCGCACGGCTGGTCCGGTATGCAGCGCTGACGCGTACGACAGCGGGGGCCGGCGAATTCGCCGGCCCCCGCTGCGCTGCGCTGGTCGTGTCGGTTCAGTCGTCGTCGTGCCCACCCTCGGCGGCCTGCTGCGCCGCGGCGTACGCCATCTGGAGGAAGTCGGACGCGGCCACCGCCGTCAACGCGGTGGCCACCAGACGCGTGAGGCGGGGGGCGAGCACGAGACCGCCGGTCAGCCCCGTGGCCACCCACACCGCCAGACAGAACGGGCAGCTCAGCAACTCGCCGATGGCGTGCCGGGTGGAGCTGCCCGAGTCGCGGACCTGCTCCATCACCTCACCGCTGCCGATCGGCCGGTCGTAGCGGGTGAACGGCGCCCGCAGCGGGCTGGTGACCGCGTCCTTGGACAGCAGCCGGCTCAGCTTGTGCGTGGCGATGGAGAGCAACACGACGTCGGCGGGGGCGGGACGCTCGGGCACCGGGCGGCCGGTCGCCTTGACCAGGCCGGCGAGCACCCCGGTCACCCCGGCGTAGGTGCCCATCGCGGCCAGGTAACCGCCGAGCGGCCGGTGCTCGTGCGGCGCGTACGCCCGGCGCAGCCGCGCCGCCTTCTGTCGCAGGCCAGTGTCGCTCACCGTTCTCCTCACATGTCGTCGTGGTGCGAAAGCGCCGTCGGTGACGGCCTCAGCCGGCCTGGAGGTTGTCGGCGACCTCGCGGGCGAGGTTGTTCAGCGCCTCGTCGGCCAACTGGTCCGGGTCGGAGCCCGAGCCGTCGGTCAGGTCGAGCTGGATCCGGGCGCCGCCGGAGTCGGCCGGATCCACCCGGATCTCGGCGGCCCAGTCGGCGTCGCCCCAGCGGGCCCGCAGCTCCTCGCCGCTGATCTCGGCGGGTGGGCTCCCGTCGGTGCGCAGCGGCGCCGGCAACCAGGCCGAGGCCCGGGCCGGGTCGGTGGCCGTGTTGAACACCACCTCGGGTGGCGCGGACATGCCGCGCACGGCTCGCGCCGGCATCAGGCGTCCCGCAGGCGGCTCGGGTCGACCTCCCGGCCCGGGTGCCGGGCGAGGTACTCGGTCTCCAGTTCCGCCGTGCGCCGCAGGTGGTTGGCGAGCGCGGAGTCTGCCGCGTGCCGGAGGGTGTCCAGCCGGGTGCGGTGCAGGCTGTGCATCTCGCGGATCAGATCGTCGTCGGTCAGCTCCGTCGGGTCGACGCCTAGCGTGTCGCCGTCGAGATCGGCGCCCCCGGAGTCGGCGAGGTGGTCGCCGCCCCACTCGGGCACCCGCTGTTCCGGGCTCATGTCCGTGCTGCCGCTGGACGGAAAGCCGTCCTCGCGTACCGATCCGGTCATCATCGCCCCCCTGGTCTCGTTTGGGCTGGCGTCTAGACGGATGCCCACACCGGGTGACGCCAAACCCTCCCGCCCGCGTGGCAGCTACGACACCGTGTCGGAGACCGCCGCCGTTCCCGGTACCCTCGACGCCATGAGGTGGCTCTGGACCCCGGCGTGGATCGCACGTCACGTGGCCATGGTCGTGCTGGTCGTGGGCTTCCTCGGCCTGGGCTGGTGGCAGATCAGCCGGGCCGCGGCCGGCAACAGCCTCAGCTGGGGGTACGCGGTCGAGTGGCCGATCTTCGCCGGCTTCGTCGTGTACGTCTGGTGGCGCGAGGTGCGGCTGGCCCGCCGCAACGCGGAGGGTGCCGCCGAGCCGGCGGCGGACCCCGCCGACGCGCCGACCGTCGAGCCGCCGCCGGCCGCGACCATCGGCGCCCGACCGGCGGTACGCCGACCGGTGCGGGTGGCCCGGGTGCCTGTCGACGGGGTGCCCGGCGACGACACCGACCTGGCCGCCTACAACGACTACCTGTCATGGTTGAACGCCAATCCGGGCGCCCGGCCCGGTGACTATCCCGGCTGAGCCGGGGCTCGGAAGGACGGACGACTGTGGGCGCTGCCCTTACCCGGTACCGCGTGATCGCCTGGATCGTGGGCGTGGTGCTGATCCTGCTGGTCGTTGTCGGCATGCCACTGAAGTACGCGTTCGACAACCCGGTGGTGGTGGAGACGGTCGGCCCGGCCCACGGCTTCCTCTACATGATCTACCTGGTGGCCGCGTTCGACCTGAGCCGCCGGGCCGACTGGCCGTTGAAGCGGATGCTCCTGGTGATGCTTGCCGGCACCGTGCCGTTCGTCTCGTTCTACGCCGAGCGTCGCGTCACCGCCTGGCTGGACCGGCCCGTGACGCGTACGCCGGAGCCGGTCGCCAGCTGACCGACCCCCCGCCGCTGGGTCAGCGGCGGGGCCGCCAGGGGTCGGCCGAGGCGAGCGGGTCGGCCAGACCGCCGTACCGGTTGACCTCCCGGGCGCGCAGCAGTGCCCGCGTGACCTGACCGAACTGCCGCTCGTCGTCGGCACTGAACAGCAGCACCTCCGCGCCCCGGTGCCATCCCCACAGCTCGTAGGGCGGTGGGCGCCAGCGGTCGCCGACCAGGACGAGTGCCGCCGGCAGCAGGAGCACCGCCCCGAGGATGAGGTACGCCTCGGCGGTCAACCGTTGCAGGCCGCCGCTGAAGCCGAGGAGCAGGCCGATCGCGCCGATCATGGATGCGGTGACCACGACGGCCCGGACGGCGATCCGGTCGTGCGGGCCTCGGGTGGTGCGCAGGTGGGTCAGGTCGACGATTCGATAGCTGGTGCGGCCGACGGTGAACCGGTCGACGGTGACGATGATGCCGGGTCGCGCGTACAGCAGCGTGGACCTGGCTCCGGGCACCGTTCGTTGCGGTCGCGTCTTTGCGCCTTCACGATTCACGGTTCCTCCCGTGGGGGGCGGTCTGCCGGGTGTGGGTCCCGGGGCCGGGCATCGCTGCCCGGGGGCGGGATTCCCGGCTGCGGCTCCATTGTTCTGGGGCACCGCCACTCCACCTGGGCATTTACGGGTTCCGACCCGCTCACCCGTCCGGGCGACATCGCCGCGAAACAGCATCCATTTCAGGTTTTATCGGATATTGGCGGCGGCCATCCGGCGGCATACGCCCGGAACGACGAAAGTCGTATATCGGTCAGAGAATGCGAAAAAGGCGCTCCGGCAGCCGTCAGCAGCCCCGCTGGCGCCACCGGGAGCAGCGGCACTTCCCGCCACTTCGCCAACATTCGCCCCTGCTTCAACTGCGCGGTACATGCGTCCCGGGTTAGGTTGGGCGGGCCGGTCCGGCCCAGTGTCGTCCATCCGGATGGCCCCGGCCGGTGTCGCCGAGGGCGTCAGCAGCCCCGTCGGCGGCCGTGGGAGAGGAGCCTTCCGCTCTTGTCATCCCTGAGAACCCTGCTGCGCACCGCATTGCTGGCCGGCATGTCGGCCGCGCTGATCGCCCCGACGGCGGTGGCGCACGCCGAGCCGTCCCCCGCCGACCTGACCCACCGGATCGAGACGTCCTCGGCCGAGTTGGAACGGATCGTGGAGTCGTACAACAAGCTCGCCGAGGACATCAAGGTCAACAAGGCCGCGGTGGCCCGATTACACGCCCGTATCGGCCCGCTGGAGAAGCAGGCCGAGCAGAGCCGGGCCGACGTCGCGGCACTCGCCAACACCGCATACAAGAGCGGTGGTCTGCGTACCGCGGACGCGCTGCTGCGTCCCGGCGGCTCCGTCGCTCTGCTCGACCGGCTCGGCACCCTCGACCAGCTGACCCGCCAGCGCCAGGAGCGCATCTCCGGCTTCACGGCGAACCAGCGGCGACTGCTCGACGAGAAGACCCGCCTGGACGCCACGTTGGCCCGACAGGCCGCGCAGGCCCGCGAGCTGGCGGCGGGCAAGAAGCGCATCGAGGGAGACCTGGCCAAGCTGTACGAGCTGCGCCGGCAGGCGTACGGGGCCGCCAGCGAGAAACCCGCGCCCAAGGCGGCCGAGGCCGAGGCCGAAAACGTGCCCGCCGTGGCCGGGGACGCCGGCGCGGCGGTGCGGTACGCGTTCGGGGCGATCGGCAAGCCGTACGTCTGGGCCGGTGAGGGGCCGAACGGCTACGACTGTTCCGGGTTGACCCTCGCGGCCTGGCGCTCGGCCGGCAGGTCGCTGCCCCACAGCGCCCGGATGCAGTGGGGCGCGGTGGCCCACATCGGTCGGGCTGACCTGCGCCCGGGAGACCTGATCTTCTACAGCGGGCTCGGGCACGTCGCTCTCTACGTGGGCGACGGCCAGGTCATCGACGCGCCGAGCGCCGGTCGCAACGTGCTCAAGCGCGGCATGAACATGATGTCCATCCACGGCTACGGCCGGGTCCGCTGACCCGACCCGATACGGCGAACGGCCGGCGTCCCCCTATCGGACGCCGGCCGTTCGCCGTCATTACTACCAGGTCAGGCTGCCTGCAGCCCCTCCGCCCGGGCCAGCTCCCGGAGCCGGCCGAGGGCCTGGATCTCCAGTTGCCGGATCCGCTCGCGGGACAGCGAGAAGCGGGACGCGACCTCGGTCAGCGAGTGCTCGCGGCCGTCCTCCAGCCCGTAGCGGGCCCGCATGATGCCGGCGGACCGGTCGTCGAGGTGGTTGAGCAGCCCCTCGATGCGCTGCCGCTCCAGGCCGCTGAGGACGATGTCCTCCGGCGACGGCGCGTCACTGTCGGCGACCAGGTCGCCGAGGTTCGTGTCGCCGTCGTCGCCCACCGGGGTGTCCAGCGAGACGGTGTCCTGCGACCAGCGGCGCAGCTCGTTGACCCGCTCGACGGTGACGCCGAGCGACGCGGCGATCTGCTCCGGCTCCGGGTCGCTGCCCAGCTCGCGGGTGAGCTGCCGGGTCACGTTGCGCATCCGGTTGACGTCCTCCACCAGGTGCACCGGCAGTCGGACGGTGCGCTCCTGCTGGGCGATCGCCCGGCTGATGGCCTGGCGGATCCACCAGGTGGCGTAGGTGGAGAACTTGTAACCACGCTCGTAGTCGAACTTCTCGACCGCCCGGACGAGGCCGGTGTTGCCCTCCTGGATCAGGTCCAGCATGGGCATGCCCGAGCGCACGTAACGTCGCGCGATCGAAACGACCAGTCGCAGGTTGGCGCGGATGAAGAGGTCCTTCGCGCGCTCACCCTCGACGACCAGTCGCTCCAGGTCGGCCCGGTCGACACCGTCGGGAACGGCGTCCTCGCCGAGCAGGTGCTCGGCGTAGAGGCCGGCCTCGATCGCCTTGGAGAGGTCGACCTCCTTGGCGGCGTCCAGCAGTGGCGTCCGGGAGATCTCGTGCAGGTAGACGCCGACCAGGTCGCGCTCCTCGGCAACCTCGTCGGTGCGCATGCCGATGTTCTTGTCCACGTTGCCCACGGTCCCCTCGCTCGCGCCGGTTGCCCGGTTCCTTGCCATTCCCCACGTCCGGTCAGCCCCTGGTAACTTCTGCTGTGCCCACCGTCGCTGACACCTACACAACAGATGAGACGTGTCGGGGATTCCATGTCGTGAGTCGAAAGTGTCACGAATGCCTGAGTAGTTGCTGAGAGCACGGTCCATGTTTGCTGTCAGCACCCGTCGGGTGGCTCGCCGCTGGGCACCTCGAACGGTTGGTGGTCGACGAATCGCCGATCGCCCCGCACCATGGCAACACCGCCGCGGCGCCGGCACAGCGACCCGGGTCACCTCCGCGCTGCGATCCTGGTCACTGGCAGATACGCAGCGATGGACCGGTCGGTTCATCCACGGGGTGTGATTACCCCCCGCCCCGGTTAACAATCCGGAGCCCCGTTCGCTTCCCCGGGCGGTGCGGCCTAGGAGGCGAGCAGGGCGAGAGCCCCGCGAACCTGGTCGGCGGAGCGGGCCAGGGCGGCGCGGGCGGCGGCCACCTCGGCGCCGGAGACCAGCGAGACCAGCGCCGTCTTCAGGTCGCCGTCGGCCTCGCCGAGGGCCCGCCGGGAAACCTCCTCCGAGCAGCCGGTCGCCTCGACCAGGATCGAGATCATTCGTCCCCGGAGCTTCGCGTTGGTGGCCACCATATCGATCATGAGGTTCGAGTAGACCCGGCCCAGGCGCACCATGACGGCGGTCGAGAACGTGTTCAGCACCAGTTTCTGCGCGGTGCCCGCCTTCATCCGGGTCGACCCGGTGACCACCTCGGGTCCGGTGTCCACCCCGATGAACACGTCCACCGACCGGGCGGCCTCCGCCTCCGGATTGGCACACAGCAGCACCGTCGAGGCGCCCGCGGCGCGGGACGCGGCGAGCGCCCCGAGGACGTACGGGGTGCGTCCGCTGGCCGCCAGACCGACCACCAGGTCACCGGCGTGCACACAGCCCGCGGCCTCGTCCGCTCCGCCCCGGTCGTCGTCCTCGGCGTCCTCCACGGCCCGCCACATCGCGTCCGCCCCGCCGGCCAGGTGGGCGCAGAACCAGTGCCGGGGCGAGTTGAAGGTGGGGGCCAGCTCGGCCGCGTCGAGCACGCCGAGCCGCCCGGAGGTGCCGGCCCCGAAGTAGTGCACCCGGTGTCCGCCGCGCAGCGCCGCCACCGCCAGGTCGACGGTGGTGGCGATCTCGTCGAGCACTGCGGCGACCGCCGCGGGCACCCGCCGATCGGCCTCGTTGATCACGGTGAGCACGTCCCGCGTCGACATCAGGTCGAGGTCGACGCTGAGGGGGTTGCGTCGTTCGGTGGGTGCGCCCACCCGGACCGTCGGGCGGGCGGGTGGTGCTGACATGTCCTCGTCCGGCTCCACCGAACCGGGCGTCACGCCCGCCTCCGGCTGGCACCTACCCGGTGCGACTGGACCGCCTCGGCGGTCGCCTCGAGGGCCTTGCGGGCCCGGGAGCGGTTGCGGGCGGCCACCCCGACGAAGAGGCAGTCGACGACGGTGAGCTGGGCGAGCCGGCTGGCCGTCGCTCCGGAGCGGTAGGTGGTCTCGCGGGCCGCGGTCGTCAGCACGAAGTCGGCGACCTCGGTGATCGGCGAGCGCGGGAAGTTGGTGAGCGCCACGGTGGCCGCGCCGCGCGTCCGGGCCTGCTCCAGCACCTCGATGACGTCGGAGGTGGTGCCGGTGTGCGAGATGCCGATCGCGACGTCGCCACGACCGAGCAGGGCCGCCGAGGTCAGGGCGGTGTGCACGTCCGGGAAGTAGAAGGCGATCCGGCCGATGCGGTGCAGCTTCTGCTGGAAGTCGGAGGCGACGAACCCGCTGGCGCCGGCGCCGTAGATGTCGATCCGGCCCGCGCCCGCGATCGCCTCGACCACCTGCTCGCAGACGGCCGGGTCGAGCTGCTCGGCGGTCTCCTCGACGGCTCGGGCGTCGTTGAACGCGATGGTGGCGATGATCTGGGCGAGGTCCGCGCCGGGCGGGATGTCACCGCCGACGACCCGGGCGTCCGGCGGCTCGACGCGGCGGGCGGCCTCGGCGGCCAGCCGGATGCGCAACTGTGGATAGCCGTCCATGCCGACCGATCGACAGAACCGGATGACTGTCGCCTCCGACGTCTCCGCTGCGGTGGCGAGGTCGGTGATGGTCCGTCGGGCGGCGGCGGCCGGATCGGACACGACCAGCCGGGCGACCCGCTGCTCGGCGGGCGACAGCGATGGCAACAGCCCGCTGATGTGGACGATCAGCCCACCAGGCTCGTGACTCGCAGAAATCTTCGGACTTTTCGCCACGGGTGAAACTTACTTTCACGAAGCGTGAGCGTCAACCATGACCATATGTGGTGGGAAAAGTGTCGACGCCCCGGATCACGCGTTTCGCTCAGCCTGCCACTCCCTGAGGATCGCCGCCTCATCCGCCGGGTCCAGTCCACCCTGCCGGACGGCGTCGGGCCGCGCTGTCATCCAGGACGCGGTCGCCCGAACGGTGTCGGACAACGGACGGACCGTCAGACCCGCGTCCAGCGCCGGCCGGGCGTCCCGGTCCATCAGGCCGGCCCACTCCGGCAGTCGCACCCAGAGCGGCAACGCCCGCTCCCCCGACCACTCGCGTACGTCGCGGGCCACCAGGAAGTCCTGATCGACCCAGGTGAGGTGCGGGTCGGCGACACCCAGACCGGCCGCCACGCCGGCCAGCAGCTCGGCGCGGGACAGCGCCGGGCCGGTGCCGTCGTACGTGCCGGCGAGGCGGGTGCCGGCGGCGTGCAGCAACCAGCCGGCCAGGTCGGCGACGTCCACGAACTGCACCCGGTCGGTGGGCTGTCCGGGCGCGAGAACCTCCCCGCCGTTCGCCAGCCGTCGCACCCAGTACGGGAAGCGGTCGCTCGGGTCCTCCGCGCCGACGATCAGCCCCGCCCGGCAGATGAACGACCGCTGCTCACCCATCCGCTCGCGGACCAGCCGCTCGATGCTGACCTTGCACTCGCCGTACCAGCGGTGCTCCGGGCCGACCGGAGCGTCCACGTCCGGCGGGGCAGGCGGCAGCAGCGGCGCGTCCGTCGCGGTCTGACCCGGAGTGGTGTTGTCCGCGTACACCGAGATCGTGGACACGAACGACAGGTGACCGACGTGGTCGCCAAGCGTGGCGAGCGCGTACCGGGCATGGCTGACCTGGCGGGTCACGTCCACCACCGCGTCGAAGCCGTCGCCGGCGAGCGGCGCCAGCGCCTCGGGCTCGTCGCGGTCGACAGGCACGAACCGCGCCCCGGTCGGCACCACACCGGACACGCCCCGAGCCGCGCAGGTCACGTCGTGGCCCTGCGCGACGGCGAGCCTTGCCACCGCCCGGCCGAGGAACCGGGTGCCACCGAGAATCAGGATCCGCATCCGCCGATCGTGCGCCGCCTCCGGCCTAATGCGCCAACAACTCTGCTGTCGGCAGAGCGCCGGTCGGCCGATGGGTCGTCGCGGCGGACGCTAGCGTGTGGCGCATGGCGGAGCGCAGCGTGGTGGTGACCGGAGGCACGGGTGGGCTCGGCGGGGCGGTCGTCGCCTCGTTCGTGGACGCGGGCTGGCGGGTTGTCGTACCGCAGCGGGCGAGCCGGCCCGGGTCGGAGCCGGCGGCGGACTCGCTGGTCCGGGTCGTCGCGGACCTCACCGATCCGGCCGGCGCGGCACGCGTCGTCGAGGCCGCCGTCGGCGACCCGGCGGCGCCGCTGCGGGCGGTGGTCAACCTCGTCGGTGGGTACGCGAGCGGCGGCCTGGTGCACGAGACACCTGTCGAGGAGTTCGAGCGGATGCTCACCGTCAACCTGCGACCCACCTACCTGGTCACCCAGGCCGCGCTGCCGCACCTGGTGGCGGCAGGCGGCGGCGCGGTGGTGTGCGTCTCGGCCCGCGCGGCGGTCACCCCGTTCGCCGGCGCGGCCGGCTACGTCACGGCCAAGGCGGCGGTGCTGGCCTTCGCCAACGCGGTCGCGGTGGAGTACCGCTCCCGCAGCGTGCGCTGCAACACGGTGCTGCCCAGCGTCATCGATACCCCGGCGAACCGGACCGCGCAGCCCGACGCCGACCACTCCCGCTGGGTCACTCCTGCCGAGATCGCGCCGGTGATCCGCTTCCTCGCCTCGACGGACTCCGCGCCGACCACCGGGGCCAGCGTTCCGGTCTACGGACGCGCCTGAACGAGCAGCGACGCGCCGTCACCGCGTCCGGCCCGCTCCTGCGCGGGCGCGGCGGGTGGGGCGGGTGGAGGCGCCGGCTGCGGCACGGCGGTGGGCGCCGAGCCCTCCGACGACCCCCGGCTCGGGTCGGGGTGGACGTCGTCCGGCAGCCAGGTCGCCAGGTGCGCCTGGATCTGCTCGGTCACCTCCTCGGCCGAACGGCCCGCGTCGACGAGGACGAAGCTCGGGTACTCGGGCAGGGTCCGGTAGGCGGTGTCCGCCGCGGTCAACCAGCCCATCGACTCGTGATCGGTGCCGCGCTCCTCGATGCGCTGGTACGCCACCGCCGGGTCGACGGCGAGCAGGAACGTCACCTGGGGCGTGGGGAACAGCCGGTAGCCGGCCCGGGCCAGCCGCTCCCAACGGTGCCCGCCGTGCGCGCGGATGCTCACGTACTGGCAGGCCGAGTAGCGGTCCATCACCGCCGTCCGACCGGTGAGCAGGCAGCTGAGCAGGGCCACGGCGATGGCCAGCCAGCGCAGCACGGACTCCACCGCCAGGACGCCGTCCCGCCCGACGAGCCGTTGCGCGTCCGGGAGGCCGAGCCGGTGCGCGAGCCGGCCGAGCCAGCGCCGCCCGCTGGCGTTGCGGCGGTACGCCGCGGGACGCCCAGCGGCGGTCAGCGCGTCGGCAAGCCGGTGCGCCTGCGTGGTCTTGCCCGAGCCGTCGATGCCGATCAGGGCGACGGTGCGCAACCGGGCCCTGCCGCGTCGCATCCCCGATGATCTGGCCACCCTCGACAGGTTATCCGACCCATGCTCGCGGCCCGCGACGTTTGCGGCCCTTTATCCCCGTTGGCACCCGACCGCGACGTCAGCAGGTGTGGGCGACCGGAATGCCGGGTACGGGAGTTGGAATCCAACCGCCTGTCCACCAACACGACCGACGGGAGATCCAGATGGCTGAGCGCGGGGACGAGAGTCTGGTGCACACCCTGAAGAAGGTCGCCGCCGTGCTCAAGCAGTCCGAGATCCCGTTCGCCCTGGGCGGCAGCTTCGCCGTCTACGCCCACGGCGGCCACTCGAGCGACCACGACGTCGACTTCCTGATCCGCGAGGCGGACGTCGAGCGGTCCCTGGAAGCGCTCGTGGCCGCGGGCTTCCGCGCCGAGCGTCCGCCGGAGGACTGGCTGGTCAAGGTCTTCGACGACGGGCGGATGGTGGATCTGATCCACCGGCCGATCGAGACGCCGGTGACCGAGGAGACGTTCGCCGACACCGTCGTGCGGCCGGTGGACGCCATCCACATGCCGGTCCTGTCCGCCACCCAGCTCATGGTGCACAAGCTGTTGAGCTTCTCCCAGCACTACTGCGACTTCGCCCGCGGCCTGCCACTGGCCCGGTCGCTGCGGGAGCAGATCGACTGGGAACGGGTACGCAAGGAGACGCAGCACTCGCCGTACGCCGAGGCGTTCCTGGTGTTGCTGGACCGGCTGGAGGTGGTGCCGGAACCCGGCGCCCCGGCAGGAGAGGAGACACCGTGACGAACGATCAGGCCGGTGGCGCGGCGCCACCCGACGAGTACGTCGAAGCGGAAATTCAACGGCTGCTCACCGAGGATCCGGCAGTCGCCGAGCAGGGGATCACCGTCATCCGGCGGGAGGACGCCCTCGTGCTGTACGGCGAGGTGGAGAGCCCGCACCGGCGGGAGGAGATCCTGCGCCGGGTGTCGGAGCGCTTCCCGGACGTGTCGATCACCAGCGACATCGGTGTGATCCGCGCCCAGGCGCCCACGGAGATCGAGCAACTGCCCTGAGGGAGGTTTCATGGTGATCCGGATCGCCGCCGTGGGCGACGTGCATCTGGACGAGGACGTGGTCGGCCGGTTCCGCCCGGCGCTGGAGGAGCTGCCGGAGTGCGCCGACGTGCTGCTGCTGGCCGGCGACCTGACCCGGCACGGCACCGAGGCCGAGGCGCGCTGCGTGGCCCAGGAGTTCGGCGGGTTGGCCGTGCCGGTGGTGACCGTGCTGGGCAACCACGACCACCAGTGTGACCAGGTGCCGCAGGTCGTGAAGGTGCTTGAGGACGCGGGCATCACGGTGCTGGAGGGCGACGGCGTGGTGCTGGACTGCGCGGGCGGCCGGCTCGGCATCGCAGGCGTCAAGGGCTTCGGCGGGGGGTTCGCCGGCCGGTGCGCGAGTGACTTCGGCGAGCCGGAGATGAAGGCGTTCGTCCGGACCACCAACGAGAGCGCGGACCGCCTCGGTGCGGCCCTGCGCTCGTTGGACTGCGACATGCTCGTCGCGCTCACCCACTACTCGCCCGTTCCGGACACGTTGGTCGGCGAGCCGCTGGAGATCTACCCGTTCCTGGGGTCGTACCAGCTCGGGCAGGCGATCGACTCGGCGCCCACGGCGCTCGCCGTGCACGGGCACGCGCACGCCGGCACCGAGCGCGGCACCACCCCGGGAGGGGTACGCGTCCGCAACGTCGCGCACCCGGTGATCAAGCAGGCGTACAGCGTCTTCCATGTCGGGGATCAACTCGACACCGACCAGGTTTCCCCGATCGGAGGGTCGGGTAGTCAGAGGTCATGGAGCTGATTCTCTGGATTCTCGCAGTCGTACTCGTGGTCGCCGGCATCCTCGCGCTGTTCCGCCGGCAGATCCTGTGGGGCATCGTCCTCATCGTCGTCGGGCTGTTGGTCGGCCCGGGTGGTGTCAGCATCTTCAATTGACGTTCGCACCTCTCGACAAGCACTTCCTTCTCCACACCGGGACCCGTCGGGGTCGCCGTGGCCGGAGCTTCGTCCTCCCGACAGAAGCACCGGCCGCGGTGGCCCCGGCGCTTTTTTGTGGGTTTGACCCGACGACCTAGCGGCAATATCTCGACCATGGAGATATCTCGCGAGGCACGGCCCACCTCCGGCCGGCGGTCACGCCTGGCGCTCGCCGGCTTCGCGGCGGCCGTCTTCGTCGCGGCCGCGATCGGCGGGCTGGGCGTGCAGGGCACCACCGACGAGTACGCGAGCCTGCGCCAGCCGGGCTGGGCGCCGCCGTCCTGGCTCTTCGGCCCGGTCTGGACGGTGCTCTACGCGCTGATCGCCGTCGCCGGCTGGCTGGTGTGGCGTCGGGTCGGCTTCTCCCCCGCCCTGTGGGCGTGGACCGCCCAACTCGTCCTCAACGCCATCTGGACGCCGCTGTTCTTCGGCGCGGGGCAGTACGGGCTGGCGTTCGCCGAGATCGTGCTGATGTGGCTGGCGATCGGCGTCACCGTGGCGCTCTTCTCCCGGGTGTCCCGGGTCGCGACGGCGCTGCTGCTGCCGTACTGGGCGTGGGTCACGTTCGCCGCCGCGCTCAACCTGTCGATCTGGCAGTTGAACACCTGACCGGCGCGGGTCCTCCGGCGGGAGGCAGCCCCGCCGGAGGACCCCCTGCTCCGTCAGCAGCGGGGCACGTTCGGGATGTAGCCGTCGTAACCGGTGTAGACGTACGCGTCGGAGATGTAGCGGCCGCTGCCGATGCGGTCCCAGATCGAGCTGGTGCCGTACGTGCCGGTGACCGTGGTGCCGCTGGTCTGGCAGGCGATGGTCACCCGGGTGCCGTCGGCGACGGTGCCCACCGAGGCGTATCCGGTGCCGGGGCCGGAGCGGACGGTAAGCGGAGTGCCACTGGTGTCGACGGTGGCGTTGCCGGTGCCCGAGCTGCACGCGTTGTCGCTGGTGTAGGTCTTGCTACCCCAGTACAGGCCGAGGGTGCCGTTGAACCTGACCTGGATGTCGCTGCCGTTGAGGCGCTGCTCGTAGTGCAGGTGGGGGCCCGTGGAGCCGCCGGTGCTGCCCACCCAGCCGAGCACCTTGCCGTAGCCGACGGTCTGCCCCACCGAGACGTTGAAGCCGTTGAGGTGGGCGTAGTAGGTCGAGTAGCCGCCACCGTGGTTGATCCGGACGTACTTGCCGTAACTGGTGCCGCCGAGGTCGGTGACCCGGTCGACAGTGCCGGGGGCGCTGGCCACCACCGGGTCGCCGAGGTCGTCGGTGCGGTTGAAGTCGACGGCGTACGCCGGGCTGTGGTCCGACCGGGTCTGCCCCGACCAGGACTGGCCGCACGGGAACGGCACCTTGAAGGTCGGCGCGGCAAGCGCCGGGCTCGCCGGCGCGAGGGCTCCTCCGACGAGCAGGCCCGTCACCAACAGGCTGATCCACCGCTTACGCATGCAGCTCCTCCTATGTTCAAAACCTTCGATGAGGTGCGCCCAGCCTGACAGATATCGCCAATCTTCGAAAGGGTCGGGATCCCCGGCCGGGAGCGCGTCCGGCCAGCCGACACGAGGTTTCGGGATTGTTACTCGCTCGTGTCTGACAGGGGGTGGACCAGACCGGATGCAAGCGCTTACATGTGTGCACGCCCAATCGGACCGGCGACGGGTCACAGCACGACCGCGCCGGCTAGGAAGGAGGACGGCATGGCGGTCTTTACCAGACCACGCCAGGCCTTCGTGATCGCCGGTGTGCTCGGGCTGGCGCTCAGCGCCACCGCTTGCGGTACCGGTGACGACAAGAAGAGCGACAAGGCGGGCTCCGCGGAGTGCGCCCCATACGAGAAGTACCAGGGCAACGACGGCAAGAAGGTCTCCATCTACGCGTCCATCCGTGACGCCGAGGCCGACCTGCTCGAGCGGTCGTGGTCGCAGTTCACCGAGTGCACCGGCATCGAGATCGCGTACGAGGGCAGCGGCGAGTTCGAGGCCCAGCTCCCCGTCCGGGTCGACGGCGGCAACGCGCCCGACATCGCGTTCGTGCCCCAGCCGGGCCTCGTGAAGCGGTTCGCGGACGCCGGGAAGCTGAAGCAGCTCGGCGCCGACACCAAGGCGCTGGCCGAGCAGAACATGCCGGCCGACTGGCTGAAGTACGGCACCGTCAACGGAACGCTCTACGGCGTGCCGCTCGGTGCGAACGTGAAGTCCTTCGTCTGGTACTCGCCGAAGACGTTCAAGGAGAAGGGCTGGGAGGTCCCGACCACCTGGGAGCAGCTCATCGCCCTGAGCGACAAGATCGCTGCCAGCGGCATGAAGCCGTGGTGCGCGGGTGTCGAGTCCGGTGACGCCACCGGCTGGCCGGCCACCGACTGGATCGAGGACGTGCTGCTGCGGACGGCGGGCGCCGAGGTCTACGACCAGTGGACCACCCACGCCATTCCGTTCAACGACCCGCGGGTCGTCGACGCGGTGGACCGCGCCGGCACGATCCTCAAGAACGACAAGTACATGAACGGCGGCTTCGGCGGCGTCAAGAGCATCACCACCACCGCCTTCCAGGAGGCGGGCCTGCCGGTGACCACCGGCAAGTGCGCGATGCACCGCCAGGCGTCGTTCTACGCCAACCAGTTCCCCGAGGGCACCAAGGTGGCTGCGGACGGCGACGCGTTCGCCTTCTACTTCCCGGCCATCGACGCCGCCAAGGGCAAGCCGGTGCTGGGCGCGGGCGAGTTCGTCGTCGCCTACGCCGACCGTCCCGAGGTGCAGGCGGTGCAGACGTACCTGGCCTCCGCCGAGTACGTCAACAGCCGCGCGAAGCTCGGCAACTGGGTCACGGCGAACAACAAGCTGGACATCGCCAACGTCGCCAGCCCGATCGACAAGCTCTCCGTCCAGATCCTCCAGGACAAGACCGGCGTCTTCCGCTTCGACGGATCCGACCTGATGCCGGCCGCCGTCGGCGCGGGGACGTTCTGGAAGGGCATGGTCGAGTGGCTGAACGGCAAGGCCACCGCCCCGGTGCTCCAGGGCATCGAGAGCAGCTGGCCTAAGTGATCTCGACGGTGGCCCGGTCCGCTCGCGCGGGCCGGGCCACCGGCCGAACCGGACCCGGAAGGGAGGGTTGATGGAGTTCGACTTCGCCGATGAGCAGCCGAAGCTCCTCATGCTGATGTACGGGCTGATCGCCTTCGTGGTGGTGGTGGGCGGTCTGCTCCTGCTGCTCGACGTCGTGCCGGCCTGGTTTGCCCGGCGACGGGAGGCGCAGCTCGTCGCCGCCTCGGCGAGTGGAGCTCCCCTCCCCCGCCGGTCCAAGCCGCGGGAGGGGATCTTCGCGATCTTCTTCCTGCTGCCCACTCTGCTGCTGCTCACCATCGGCCTGGTCGTGCCGGCCATCCGCACCCTGCTGCTCTCCCTGATGAACGGGAGCAGCACCGACTGGGTGGGGCTGCGCAACTACGGCTGGATGTTCTCCGACGACTCGATGCTCCGGGTCCTGATCAACACCCTGGTCTGGGTGGTTCTGGTGCCGGTGGTGGCGACCGCATTCGGCCTGATCTACGCCGTCCTGGTGGACAAGGCCCGGTTCGAGGCCGTGGCCAAGTCGCTGATCTTCCTGCCGATGGCGATCTCCTTCGTGGGCGCCAGCATCATCTGGAAGTTCGTCTACGCCTACCGGGGCGAGGGTGACCAGATCGGTCTGCTCAACCAGATCGTGGTCAGCCTCGGCGGCGAGCCGAAGCAGTGGCTGCTGGAATCACCCCTGAACACGCTGCTGCTGGTCGTCATCATGGTCTGGATCCAGGCCGGTTTCGCCATGGTGGTGCTCTCCGCCGCGATCAAGGCGATCCCCGGCGACATCGTGGAGGCCGCGCGGCTCGACGGGGTCAGCCCCTGGCAGATGTTCTGGCAGATCACCATGCCGAGCATCCGGCCGGCGCTGATCGTGGTGGCGGTGACGCTCACGATCGCCACGCTCAAGGTCTTCGACATCGTCCGGACCGCGACCAACGGCAACTACGACACCAGCGTGATCGCCAGCGAGATGTACAACCAGGCGTTCCGGTACGGCCAGAACGGGCAGGGCTCCGCGCTCGCGGTCTTCCTCTTCATCCTGGTCATTCCGGTCGTGATCTACCAGATCCGCAACCTCCGTCAGCAGCGGGAGGGCTGAGATGACCACCGCAACGCCCACCGTCGCCGCAGGCGCCCAGAAGGTCGACGGCACCACGTCCACCACCGCCGGGCGGGTTCGTCGACGGCTCAACAGCCGTACGGCCACGCTCGTCTCGATCGTCATCGCGGTGGTGTGGACCATCCCGACGTTCGGCCTGCTCATCTCGTCCCTCCGGCCGGAGGACGAGATCAAGACCACCGGCTGGTGGACCGCCTTCACCAACCCGCAGTTCACGCTGGAGAACTACCAGCAGGTCCTGTTCGGGCGGTCGTCGTCGTCGGGGCAGCTCGCCAGCTACTTCATCAACTCGCTGGCGATCACCATCCCGTCGGTGCTCTTCCCGCTCGCCTTCGCGGCCCTGGCCGCGTACGCGCTGGCGTGGATCAAATTCCGCGGGCGGGACTGGCTCTACATCGCGATCTTCGCGTTGCAGATCGTCCCGCTGCAGATGGCCCTGGTGCCGCTGCTGAGGTTCTTCTCCACAGGCGTCACCCTCGGCGGCGTCACCCTGATGCCGGCGTGGGACCTGGTCGACGAGCAGAAGTTCGCCCAGGTGTGGTTCGCGCACACCTGTTTCGCGCTTCCGTTCGCCGTCTTCCTGCTGCACAACTTCATCTCGCAACTTCCGGGCGACCTGATGGAGGCGGCCCGGGTCGACGGGGCCACCCACCCGAAGATCTTCCGCACCATCGTGCTGCCGCTGATCACCCCGGCGCTTGCCGCGTTCGGCATCTTCCAGTTCCTCTGGGTCTGGAACGACCTGCTGGTCGCGCTCATCTTCGCCGGCGGCGGCAACGAGACGGCCCCGCTCACGGTCCGGCTGGCCGAGATGGCCGGCACCCGGGGCAGCGAGTGGCAGCGGCTGACCGCGGGCGCGTTCGTCTCGATCGTTGTACCGCTCGTCGTATTCCTGTCCCTGCAGCGCTTCTTCGTGCGAGGTCTGCTCGCCGGCAGCGTCAAGGGCTGACCCGCTTGCCCGCCGCCGCCTGGCCCCTGAGGGCGGCGGCGGGCGACGGGTACCGAGCGGGGGAACCGTGACGAAGATTGATGATGTGGCCCGGTTGGCCGGGGTCTCCACGGCAACCGTCTCGCGGGCCCTGCGCGGGCTGCCGACGGTCTCGGCCGCCACCCGACGCAGAGTCCTCGCGGCCGCCGAGCAGCTCGACTACGCGGTCTCGCCGAGCGCGTCCCGGCTCGCCGGTGGCCGCACCGGCACGGTCGCGGTGGTCGTACCGAGGATCACCCGCTGGTTCTTCAGCACTGTGGTCGAGGCGGTCGAGGAGTATCTGCACCACTCCGGCTACGACCTGCTGCTCTACAACCTGGGCGGTCGGGAGCAGATCCGCCAGCGGGTGCTGCGCACCGCCAACCTGCACAAGCGGGTCGACGCCATGATGCTTGTCGCCACGCCGCTGCGTCCGGCGGACCTGACCGCGCTGGCTTCCCTGGACCTGCCCGGCGTGACAATCAGCTCGGGCAGCAGGGTGCCCAACTGGCCGTGCGTACGCATCGACGACGTGGCCGCCGCGCGGATGGCCACCCGCCACCTGCTCGACCTCGGCCACCGGCGGATCGCGCACATCTCCGGAGACCCCGACGACGAGCTGGCCTTCACCACCCACCTCGACCGGCGGCGGGGCTACCAGGCGGAGCTGCGGGCCGCCGGCCTGCGACCCGATCCGAGCCTGGACGTCGAGTCGTCGTTCACCATCGACGGCGGCAACCGGGCCGCCGCCGAGCTGCTGGCCCGCGGCGTTCCGCCGACCGCGATCGTCGCCGCCTGCGACGAGATGGCGATGGGCGCGATGACCGCCCTGCGCGACGCCGGACTGCGCGTACCGCAGGACGTCAGCGTGGTCGGCATCGACGACCACGACCTCGCCGGCGTGCTCGGTCTCAGCACCATCGCCCAGCCCGCCGCGGAACAGGGCCGCCTGGCCGCCCGGATGCTGCTCGACCCGCTCGGCGCCCGCAACCTGAGCCCGATCATCGGTCAACGAACCGCCGACGGCGACACGCCGGTGATCCTGCCCACTCGGCTGGTGGTGCGAGAGTCCACCGCGCCGCCACGGGCACACTGAACCCTCAAACACCGCGCTACACGGGAGACGACCCTGAACACCGATCCGACCCAGCAGACCTCCTCCGGTCACCCGATCACCGGCTGGTGGACCGAGGCCGCCATCTACCAGATCTACCCACGCTCGTTCGCCGACTCCGACGGCGACGGCATCGGTGACCTGCCGGGCATCACCGCCCGCCTCGACCACCTGGCCGAGCTGGGCGTGGACGCGGTGTGGCTCTCCCCGTTCTATCCGTCGCCGCAGGCCGACGCGGGCTACGACGTGGCCGACTACCGCGACGTCGACCCGCTGTTCGGCACCCTCGCCGACGCGGACAAGCTGATCGCCGAGGCCCGCTCCCGTGGCCTGCGGGTGATCGTCGACCTGGTGCCGAACCACACCTCGTCGGCGCACCGCTGGTTCCAGGCCGCGCTGGCCGCCGCGCCGGGCAGCGCCCAGCGGTCCCGGTACATCTTCCGCGACGGCCTCGGCCCGGCCGGCGACCAGCCGCCGAACGACTGGCAGAGCGTCTTCGGCGGCCCGGCCTGGACGCGGACTGTCGACCCGGACGGCCGACCCGGCCAGTGGTACCTGCACCTGTTCGACACCGGCCAGCCCGACCTCAACTGGGACAACCCGGAGGTGCACGAGGAGTTCCTCGGCGTCCTGCGGTTCTGGCTGGACCGCGGGGTGGACGGCTTCCGCGTCGACGTGGCACACGGGCTCGTCAAGCAGGCCGACCTGGCCGACTGGCAGGAGCCCCAGGAGATCCTCTCCGGCAACGAGATCGACAAGCCGCGGCCGCCGATGTGGGACCAGGACGGCGTGCACGAGATCTACCGGCAGTGGCGGCGGGTCCTGGACAGCTACCCCGGCGAGCGGGTGCTGGTCGCCGAGGCGTGGGTGGAGCCGGCCGAGCGGCTGGCCCGCTACGTCCGCCCGGACGAGATGCACCAGGCGTTCAACTTCGAGTACCTGCTCGCCGCGTGGACCGCGCCGGCCCAGTACGCGGTGATCACCCGCTCCCTGGAGGCGACCGACTCGGTGGGCGCGCCGACGACCTGGGTGCTGTCCAACCACGACGTGGTGCGGCACGCCTCCCGGCTCGGCCTGGCGGTCGGCGGCGGCCGGCCCAACGGCATCGGCATCGGCGACCCGCAGCCGGACGCCGTGCTCGGCCTGCGCCGGGCTCGGGCGGCCACCCTGCTGATGCTCGCCCTGCCCGGCTCGGCGTACCTCTACCAGGGTGAGGAGCTGGGCCTGCCCGAGCACACCACGATGCCCGACGAGGCCCGGCAGGACCCGACCTGGGCGCGCAGCGGGCACACCCAGCGGGGCCGTGACGGCTGCCGGGTGCCGATCCCGTGGGAGGCCGACGCCCCGTCGTACGGTTTCGGGCCCACCGACGCCAGTTGGCTGCCGCAACCCCCGTCCTGGGCGGAGTACGCGCTGGACCGGCAGCGCGACGTGCCCGGCTCGACGTACGAGCTGTACCGCACGGCGCTGCGGCTGCGCCGCGCCCACGGCCTGGGCCGAGGCACGCTGGAGTGGCTGTCGT
The DNA here is from genome assembly GCF_000297395.2 of Micromonospora lupini str. Lupac 08. Classification (GTDB taxonomy): domain Bacteria; phylum Actinomycetota; class Actinomycetes; order Mycobacteriales; family Micromonosporaceae; genus Micromonospora; species Micromonospora lupini. The sequence goes on from NZ_HF570108.1 coordinate 6,032,529, forward strand.
CGGGCGACGAGGTGCTGACCTTCCGCAACGGCGAGCTGACGGTGCTCACCAACTTCGGTGACGCCCCGGCGCCGATCCCGGCCGGTGCCGAGGTCCTCGCGTCCAGCGCCCCGCTGGACGACGACGGCGCGGTCCCGACCGACGTGACCGTCTGGCTGCGCGGCTGATCCGACCCGAACCGAACCGACCCGACCCGAACCGACCCGACCCGTTCCGCCGACCGCCCCGCGACAGTGCTCGCGGGGCGGTCGGCCGGGTGGTGCCGACTCCCTTTGGAGCTGATGTCGCAGACGAATCAGGCGCGGCGCCCGCACCGCTGCACGCCGGCGAGCGGCGTCAGAGGCGGTCGGCGCGGGTGTGCAGCAGGTCGTGCACGTTGTCGATGTCCGCCGGTGAGGTCCGCGAGGCGAGCCAGTACATGATGCCGGTGGGAATGAAGAAGAGCTGGAACGCGGCCAGCCCGACGGCGAAGTTCAGCGGTGGCGGGAACGCCGCGCGCAGCCCCTGGAAGGCGACGCCGACCACCCCGTTGCCGGCGGCCCGGCCGACGCCGTTGACGAGGTTGCCGAGGCTGTAGACGGTGCCCCGGTGCTCGGGCGGATTCACGTCGGCGATCAGCGCGAACCAGTTCGGCGAGTTGGCCGAGGTGAGCGCCAGCGCCACCACCGCGGTGAGCAGGCTCAGACCGACCGACGGCTCGGTGAACACACTGGACAGCACCGCGCCGATCACCGCGCCGCCGCCGGCGCCGTCGGGCACGTCGATGGTCACCGGCACGAAGAACAGCACGAGGTAGAACGGCACGGCCGCGAGGATTCCGACGGCCGCGACCAACGCCCGGCCCCGAGGGGTACGCCGTTGCACCGCGTCGCCGACCAGCCCGCCGACGATGGAGAGCACGCCGCCGAGCTGGAACAGCGTGGCGAAGACGCTGCCCACCACCACCGCAGTCGACTCGGAGTAGCCCTGCGCCTCGGCCCGCTCGGCGAAGAGCCTCGGCAGCCAGACCAGTGAGCCGAAGGCCGCCTGCGCGGTAAGGCCCTGCAGGATCAACCACCGGTTGGTCCGCCGGGCCAGGATGCGCGGCAGATCGGCGCGGCTGATCCGGTAGTCGTACTCGGCGCCGGTGTCCAACGCGCCGGCCAGCTCCGGTTCGCTCTGCCCGCGCCGGATGTCATAGGTGAACAGGTACGCGAGGGTGGCGACCAGGCCCACGCCGGTCAGCACCCAGAACGGTCGCCGCCAGTCGGTCGCCCCGAGCAGCCCACCCACAAGCGTCCCGGCCAGCGTGCCGACGCCCTGGGAGAGCCCCCAGAAGCTCATCACCAGCCCGCGCCGGATCGGTGAGATCAGGTCGGTGACGACCGAGAAGCCCACCGAGCCGACCGCGCCGAGACCGACCGCCGCGACGAGCTGGGCGGTCAGGAACATGAGGTAGCCGTCGGCGAGCGCGCTGCCTCCGGTGCCCGACGCCCAGAGCAGGGTGCCCACCATCAGCAGCGGTTTGCGGTTGGTGCGGTCGCCGACGTACGCCCAGCCGACCGCGGCCACCGCGCTGACCAGGAAGCTGACGGCGGTGACGAGGCCGAGCAGCCCGCCCGACACGTCGAACGCGTCGGAGATCGGCCCGTACAGCGGTGGGACCAGCCCGATCGCCACGTTGTCCAGCGAGGCGAGCAGCACGAACACCACGACGCTGTACAGCCGGTGCGTCCGGCCACCGCCCCGGCCGTGCCAGCCCCTGGTCACCGTCATGACCGGCAGCCAACCAGACTCCGACGACGGGGTCGTCACGCGGGTGGGTGCCGGTCGGCTCCCACCCGCGTCGACTCCGGGGGGTCAGCGGCGGTCGAGGACCAGTCCGCGGGCGGCCGCGTACTGCTCGCGGACGGCGGGGACGGGCTCCGCCGCGTACTCCTCGGTGCCCTTGACCTCCCACTGCGGCGGCGTCGCACCGCCGAGGGCGACCCAGGCGGCCTGGCGGGCGGCGCCGTCGGCGACGTACTCCCCGGCGGGCGGGACGACCACCGGGCAGCCGAAGACCTGCGGTGCGATCCGGCGGACCGCGGCCGACCGTGCCCCACCGCCGACGAGGATGACCCGGCGGACGGTGGCGCCCTGCGCGGTCAGCGCGTCCAGGCCGTCGGCGAGCGCGCAGAGCATGCCCTCCACGGCGGCCCGGGCCAGGTGCGCGGGGGTCGACGTGCGCAGGGTAAGCCCGTGCACCGCGCCGGTGGCCAGCGGACGGTTGGGCGTCCGCTCACCCTCCAGGTAGGGCACCATGACCAGCCCGTCCGCGCCGGCCGGCGCGGAGAGCGCCAGCTCGGCCAGCTCGTCCAGGCCGACACCCAGCATCGTGGCGGCGGCGTCCAGCACCCGGGCGGCGTTGAGCGTGCAGACCAGCGGCAGGAAGCGGCCCGACGCGTCGGCGAAGCCGGCCACCGCGCCGCTCTCGTCGCCGGCCGGCACGTCGGCCACGCTGAACACCGTGCCGGAGGTGCCGATCGAGACGACCACGTCGCCGGGACCGGCGCCGACGCCGAACGCGGCGGCGGCGTTGTCACCGGTGCCCGCGCCGAGCAGCGCGCCGCCCCCACCCAGCTCGTCGGCGAGCGTGCCGGCCGACTCGGCCGGGCCCAGCACCTCGGGCACCACGAGCTGCCGACCGAAGGCCCGTTCGAGCAGGTCCAGACGGTAGGAACCGGTGGCCGGGGACCAGTAGCCGGTGCCGCTGGCGTCACCCCGGTCGGTCCGCAGCCCCGCCAGCCCCGGCGCACCGGCCAGCCGCCAGGTCAGCCAGTCGTGCGGCAGGCAGACGGCCGCCACCCGGGCGGCCTGCTCCGGCTCGTGCCGGGCCAGCCAGCGCAGCTTGGTGATGGTGAAGCTCGCCACCGGCACGCTGCCGGTGGCCTCGGCCCAGAACCGACTCCCGGCCGCGCCGCCGCCGGCCTCCTCGATGAGGTCGGCGGCGGCGTCGGCGGAGCGGGTGTCGTTCCACAGCAGGGCCGGGCGGACCACCCGGCCCGCCTCGTCGAGGCACACCATGCCGTGCTGCTGGCCGGCGACGGAGACCGCCGCGACGTCGGCCAACCCGCCGGCCTCGTCGGCGGCGCTGCGCAGCGCCTGCCACCAGGCTTCCGGGTCGACCTCCGTGCCGTCCGGGTGCGGTGCCCGGCCCTGCCGGAGCAGGGTGCCGGTCTCCGCGTCCCGAATGACCACCTTGCAGGACTGGGTGGACGAGTCGACGCCCGCGACCAACGGCATGGCGGGGCCTCAGCGAGCGCCGAGCAGGTGCTCGACGGCGAGCTGGTTGAGCCGGACGAAGGCGAAGCCCCGCTCGGCCACCGCGTCCACGTCGACGTCCTCGAACGCGGACCGGTCGGCCAGGAACTCCTCGTAGCCCTCGCCGTCGCCGAGCGTCGGGGTGCTCAACTCGCCGACCTTGCTGGCGGCGAGCGCCTCGGTGACCTCGGGGTCGGCGCGGAACGCCGCAGCCCGCTCCTTGAGCAGCAGGTAGGTGCTCATGTTGGCCGCCGCGGAGGCCCAGACACCGTCCATGTCCTCGGTGCGGGAGGGCTTGTAGTCGAAGTGCCGCGGCCCGTCGTACGTCGGCCCGCCGTTCGGGCCGCCGTTCTCCAGGAGGTCCACCAGGGCGAACGCGTTCATCAGGTCACCGTGGCCGAAGACCAGGTCCTGGTCGTACTTGATGCCGCGCTGGCCGTTGAGGTCCAGGTGGAACAGCTTGCCCTGCCAGAGCGCCTGGGCGATGCCGTGGGCGTAGTTCAGCCCGGCCATCTGCTCGTGGCCGACCTCCGGGTTCAGACCGACCAGCTCCGGGTGGGCCAGCTGGGAGATGAAGCCGAGCGCGTGCCCGATGGTCGGCAGCAGGATGTCGCCGCGCGGCTCGTTGGGCTTGGGCTCCAGGGCGAACCGCAGGTTGTAGCCCTTGTCGATGGAGTACTGGGTCAGCAGGTTCACGGCCTCGCGGTAGCGGTCCAGCGCGGCCTGCACGTCCTTGGCGAGGTCGTACTCGGAGCCCTCGCGGCCACCCCACATCACGAACGTGCTGGCGCCCAGCTCGGCGGCCAGGTCGACCTGACGCAGCACCTTGCGCAGCGCGAACCGGCGGACGTCGCGGTCGTTGCTGGTGAAGCCGCCGTCCTTGAAGATCGGGTGGGTGAAGAGGTTGGTGGTGACCATCGGCACCACCAGGCCGGTCTCGTCGAGCGCCTTGCGGAACCGCGCGATGTGCTGGTCGCGGGTGGCGGCGTCGGCCCCGAACGGGATCAGGTCGTCGTCGTGGAAGGTGATGCCGTACGCGCCCAGCTCGGCGAGCCGGTGCACTGCCTCCACGGCGTCGAGCTCGGGACGGGTCGCGTCGCCGAACGGGTCGCGGGCCTGCCAGCCCACGGTCCAGAGCCCGAAGGAGAACTTGTCGGCGGGGGTGGGACGGGGTGCCATGAGCTACCTCCGGGATGGTGGTGTCAGGTATTTGTTCAGCGATTGAATTATTTGCCCGCCCTATGGCACTGTCAAGGGGTGAGCCCCACCCACGCCCCGGCCGGCGCAGCCCGTCAGGGCAGCCTCCGCGAGCTCAACCTCGCCCTGGTTCTCGGCCGGATCGCCGCCGCCGACCGCCCCCCGTCGCGGGCCGACCTGGCCACCGCCACCGGCCTGACCCGGGCCACCGTCTCCGCGGTGGTCGAGGACCTGCTCGCGGGCCAACTGGTAAGCGAGGCCGACCCGGCGCCCCGGGCGGGCGCCGGCCGCCCGGCCCGAGGGCTGGTCCTGGCCGACCGGGGACCGGCCGGGCTCGGCCTGGAGGTCAACGTCGACTACCTGACGGTGTGTGTCGTCGACCTCGCCGGGCAGGTCCGACACCGCACCGTGCACCGGGCCGACCTGCGCCCGGTCGCCCCTGCCGACGCGCTGGCCCGGCTCGTCGACCTGGCCGGTGAGGCCCGCGCCGACGCGGCCCGGCAGGGCCTCACCCTCGCCGGGGCCGCGCTCGCCGTACCCGGTCTGGTGGACGACGCCGGGCTGGTCCGGCTCGCGCCGAACCTCGGCTGGCGGGACGTCCCGGTTCCCGAACTGCTCAGCGGGCACCCGTCCCTGACCGATGAGGTGCCGGGCGTACCGGCCCTGGTGGTGGACAACGAGGCCAACTTCGCGGCGCTCGGCGAGCTGCACTCCCGGCCGCCCGGCCTGGCCAGTTTCCTGCACATCTCCGGCGAGGTCGGCATCGGCGCGGGGATCGTCCTGGACGGCGCGCTGTTCCGCGGGGTGCGCGGCTGGAGCGGCGAGATCGGGCACCTCCCGGTCCACCCACAGGGGCGGCCCTGCCGGTGCGGCGGCCGTGGCTGCCTGGAGCAGTACGCCGGCCAGGAGGCGATCGTGGCCGCCGCCGGGCTGCTGCGGGCGGAGCTTCCCGCGGACATCGCGACGGCGCGGCTGGCCGAGTTGGCCGAGGCCGGCGACCCGGACGCGCTGCGGGCGCTGCACGACGCCGGTACGGCCCTCGGGGTGGCGGTCGCCAGCGTGGTCAACCTGCTGGACCTGGACACCGTGGTGCTCGGCGGTGGGTACGCCCCACTGGCGCCCTGGCTGTGTCCGCCGGTGCTCGCCGAGATCGCGGCCCGGGTGCTCACCGCCGCGTGGTCACCGGTCACGGTCCGGCCCTCGACCCTCGGTCCGGAGGCGGCCGCCGTGGGCGCCGCCGAATCAGTCGTCCGGCGGATCGTCGCCCGGCCCGCCGGCTGGCTGAGCCGCTCCGGCTGACGCGCTCTGGGCGTGCCTCGGTACGGCTCGGTACGCTTGCCGTCGGACAAGGATCCGCGGGCGAGGAGTGCAGGAGCAGCATGCGTACAGGTCGTCAGACGCGGGCCGGCGTCGGGCGGTGACCACGACCCGACGGGGCGGCATCGCCGGTCCCATCGGCGACGACGGGCAGGCGTCGCGCCGTCCGACCCGCCAGAGCGCCGGCGGTGCGCTGCCGGCCGACTCGCCGCTGGCCCGCGAGCTGCTCGACGGGCTCGCCGAGGCCGTGCTGACGACCGACGAGACCGGTCGGGTCACCCTCGTCAACGCCCGTGCGGCAGACCTGCTCCCGGAGATCGTCGCGGGCGTCGAGCTGTCCCGGTGCCCGGTGGCGGCGCTGGCCCGGGCCGTTTCCGACGGCACCGACAGCTTCGACGCCGAGCACCACGGCCGGCACCTGCGGGGCGGTCGACGGCAGCTCGCCGGCAGCCGGTACGCCTGGTACGTCCGGGACGTCACCGAGGAGCACGCCCGCACCGACGCCCTGCTGGCCGAACGCTCCCGCACCGCGTTCCTCGCCCAGGCCGGCAGCCGGCTCGGGCTGTCCCTGCACCGGGACCAGACGCTGCGCACCACCGCCACCCTCGCCGTGCCGTACCTGGCCGATGCCGCAGTGGCGCTGCTCCGTCCGCCCGCGCCGGCCGAGCCGCACCCGCGCTGGACGCGGTACGCCGACGGCGAGCCGGCCCCGGTCAGCGGGCTGGCCGGCCCGGAGCTGACCGACGCCGTGCCCGGCCTCAGCGAGGCGCTCGACGGCGTACCCACCGAGCCGAGCGCCTGGTCGGACACCGAGGCCGCGGCCCTGACCGCCGTGCTTCCATCCGGGTTCGGGCGGCCGGGCGTGGTGCTGGTCAGCCCGATGCCCGGTCCCGGCGGGTCGGCCGGCGCGCTGGTGTTGGTCCGCCGTGCCGGCCGGGCCGGCTTCGACCCACGCGACGTGGAGCTGGCCCGCGAGTTCGCGGCGCGGGCCGGCGCGGCGCTTGCCGCCGCCGAGCTGTACGGCGAGCAGGCCCACCTGGCCCGGGTGTTGCAGACCAGCCTGCTCCCGCCGGAGCTGCCGACGGTGCCCGGCGTGCGCATGGCCGACGGTTACCGGGCCGCCGGGGACACGCTGCGCATCGGCGGCGACTTCTACGAGGTCTTCCCGCACTCGCGGGGCGCGCTGTTCGCGGTGGGCGACGTGTCCGGCAAGGGCGTCGGGGCGGCCGTGCTGACCGGGCGGGTCCGCCAGTCCCTACAGACCCTGCGACTGGTCGAGCAGCGACCGCTGGAGCTGATCCACCTGCTCAACCGCACCCTGTTCGACGCGCCCGACGCGGCACGGCGCAGCCAGCTCACCACAGTGCTGCTCGGGTCGCTGGAACGCGGGCCGGCCGGGGTGGACATCCGCATCGCCGGCGGCGGCCACCCCGCGCCGCTGCTGCTCACCGCCGCCGGTTCGGTCGTCCCGGTTCCGGTCGGCGGGATGCCGGTCGGCGCACTGGCCGACGCCCGGTTCGCCGAGGCCCGGGTGCACCTCGACCCGGGCGACCTGCTCCTCGCGTACACCGACGGGGTGACCGAGGCGACCGGCGGCCCGGTCCAGGCCGAGAAGTTCGGCGAGCGCCGGCTGCGCGCCGCACTCGCCGCGGCGGCCGGGCTGCCTCCGGCCGCCCTGGTCGACAGGCTGCTCCAGGTGGTGGACGAGTGGCTGGGCGGACAGGCTCACGACGACATCGCCATGCTTGCGGTGTGCGCGTCGCCGCCGGCCTGAGCCAGCGGTGCGAGCGGCGCCGGCCTGAGTCAGCGGTGCGAGCGGCGCCGGCCTGAGTCAGGCGCTCCGGGCCACCGGTGGCTCGCCGGCGGGCCATTCGCGCGGCGTGCCCACCGTCCGCTCGGGGCCGGTCGTCCCGCTCTGCCACGCCCCTCGACTCGACCGCTCCGACTGCTCCGACGAGCCCTTCGTCGGCCCACCGGGCCGGTCCGGATCCTGCGGGTCCGCGTCGTCCGGCCAGTCGCCGGGCCCTCGCGGCCGGTCCCCGTCCTCCGCCTCCGAGCCGCTCAGCGTCTGCTGCCGACGGGCGGCCTCGTCGAACTCCCGCATCCCGCTGACCAGCGCGGTGCGACCCGCCGGGCTCATCGCCGCCAGCACGGCGGCAATCCGCTCCTGACGGTCGGCGCGCAGCTCCGCGAGGAGTCGACGGGCCTCCGGGGTGAGATGCAGGGAGATCTCCCGCCGGTCGAAGCGGCCCGGCTCGCGCTCAAGCATGCCGGCCGCGACCAACCGGTCGCAGAGCCGGCTGGCGGAACTGAGCAACATGTCCAGGCGGGTGGCGAGCCGGCGTAGGTTGATCCCGTCGTGTTGCTCGACCACCATCACTGCCCGTAGTTGGGCTCCGGAGACCCGGCTGGCTGTCGCCTCGCGGGCGGAATCCCAGACGCCCAGCAGGGCGTCCGCCGCCGCGTCCAACGCGGCGGCCATACTCGTCGTAGGGTCCGGCGGACCATGTTTTTCGGCCATGGTGGCCCGAGACTACTCCGAAGCCACTGGTAGTCGAGCTTTGATCAAGGAGGCCTGATGAGCGAACCGGTCAATCGGGCACGACGTACCCTGAACGAGACACCCGCCGACCGTCTCGTGGGTGGTCTCGGGGAGATCCTCGGCGAGGCGTACGGGATCACCGAAGCCGAGCTGTACCAGGTCGACTACCGCCTCTCGGAGCTGTTGCCACTCACCGAGGGTGACTCCCTCCGGGGCGCCGGCCACCCCGCCTGGCGGGCCTTCGACCACCAGTCGCCCCTGTTGGTCGACGGCACCGCCTGGCTGCCGGTGAGCATGCGCGGCGAACGGCGGGGCGTCCTGCGCCTGGCGCCGGTGGCCGACGACCCCGCCGTGCTCGGCGAGCTGGCCGACATCGCCACCGCCCTCGCGCACGAGCTGGCCGCCGTCTCCCCCGGTACCGACGTCTACAGCGTCGCGCGGCGCAGTCAGCGACTCACGCTTGCCGCCGAGATGCAGTGGGACCTGCTCCCCGGCCGCAGCCGGATCCGGCCCTCGTTCAGCCTGGCCGGGCAGCTGGAACCGGCGTACGCCGTGCGGGGGGACAGCTTCGACTGGTCCGACGACGGGGAGAAGCTCTGGCTCTCCACGGTCAACGGGACCGGTGAGGGCGTCGCGGCGTCCCTGCTCACATCGCTTGCCACCCACGCGCTGCGCAACGCCCGCCGGGCCGGCCTCGGTCTGGGTGATCAGGCAGCCCTCGCCGACCAGGCCGTCTACGACGAGTACCGGGGCAAGCGACACCTCTCCGTGCTGTTGATGGAGCTGGACCTGCGTTCCGGGACGATGACAGTGGTGGACGCCGGCTCGCCGCGGCTCGTCCTGCTGCGCGACGGGGAGGTCACCGAGCAACCGCTGGAGGCGCAGTTCCCGCTCGGCATGTTCGAGGCGACCGACTACCACGAGCAGACGTTCACGCTGGAACGCGGCGACCGGCTCTTCGTGGTCAGCGACGGCGTGGTGGAGGCCACCGGGCGGGACGTGCGCTACGGCGAGACGGCACTGGACCGGTTCCTGCGCCGGACGGGCCCGATGGAGCCGCTGGACGCCGTCCGGTCGCTGATCGGTGACCTGCGCGCCTTCGTGGCCGGCGACCTCGTCGACGATGCCGTGGTGGTCTGCCTGGACTGGAGCGGCCCGCAGCCGTGAACGGTGGCGGTCAGTACGCGCCGCGGCTGTTCAGCACCGCGCCGGCGGTCTTCCACAGGATGGTGAGGTCGGCGGCGAGCGACCAGTTCTCCACGTAGTAGAGATCGAGTCGGATGCCGTCCTCCCAACTCAGGTCGGATCGACCGCTAACCTGCCACAACCCGGTCATGCCGGGCTTGACCAGCAGCCGCCGGGCCACGTCACCGTCGTAGCGGGCCACCTCCGAGGGCAGCGGCGGACGCGGCCCGACCAGGCTCATCTGGCCCAGCAGGACGTTCACCAGCTGCGGCAGCTCGTCCAGCGACCACTTGCGCAGCATGCGGCCCACCCGGGTCACCCGAGGGTCGTCGCGCATCTTGAACATGAGCCCGTCGGTCTCGTTGCGGGTCGCCAGCTCGGCGAGCAGCGCGTCGGCGTTGACGACCATCGTCCGGAACTTGAAGACGCCGAACTCCTGCCCGCCCCGACCCACCCGGACCTGCCGGAACAGCACCGGCCCCCGGCTGTCCAGTTTGATGGCCAACGCGATGACCGCGATCAGCGGCAGCAGCAGCGCCAACGCCAGCGACGACGCCGACCTGTCGACGAATCCCTTGACCAGCTTGCGCGCACCTCGGAACTCGGGCGCCTCGACGTGGATCAGGGGCAGCCCGGCGACCGGACGGGTGTGGATCCGCGGGCCGGCCACATCGGTGAGCGCGGGCGCCACGACGAGGTCGACGCCGGTCCCCTCCAGCTGCCAACCGAGCCGACGCAGTCGGGTCGCCGTCAGCTCGCCGGAGGCGGTCACCGCGACCGTGTCCGCGCCGATCGCGGTGGCGGCCTCCGGGATGCCCCGGAACGATCCCACCACCGGCACGTCACCGAGCCGCTGTGCCACCGGCGCGAGCAGCGCGTCGGGGATGCACGCGCCGACCACCTGATAGCCGGCGTACGGCTCCCGGCGCAGGGTGTGCACCAACTCCAGGACGTGCGCGGTGTCGCCGACCACGAGCACCTTGCGGGACCAGCCGGCGCCCTTCGAGCGGGCCCGGTGCAGGCGTTTACGCACGACGAACCGGGTCACCTCCAGCCCGACCGTGCCCACCGCGAACGAGATGCCGAGGAAGCCACGGGAGACGCCGACGTCGGCGATGTAGCCGGCGATGGCGATCGCGCCGGCCAGCCGCAGGCTCGCCGAGCTGACCCGCCGGTACTCGTCCGCCCCGTAGCCGACGACGCGGTCGTCGTAGCAGCCGAGCGCCTTGAGGGAGATCAGCCAGGCGAGGACCAACCCGGGGGCCACCAGCACGTACGGGATCTCGGAGCCGACCGGCTCGTCGTCACCGAACCGGCCGACGTACCCGATGAACAGCGCGATGATCAGGATTGTGGTGTCCAGCACGACCAGGACCCGGACGTAGGACCGTTCGTCGGCGCGGGCCACCAGCCCGCTCGGCGGGCCTTCCGGCGTCGCCGAGGGGCTGGCAGGGGTCAACAGTGTCGCCGCGGTCACCGGCCCTCCCACTCTGCTCAGGACGGCCCCGGCCGACGAGCCGCACCGGAGGCGGACGGACGATGCCGGAACACGTCGACATCCTGCCCTGATAACTATGACTGCCGATTGCTTCCGACGTATTGCCGTCACTTTTCTTCAACCCCGCGGCCATAAAAGGAACCCGCCGTACCGCTGACGCGGTACGGCGGGTTCCTCCTGCTCTGCGGCCGGTCAGCGCGGCGCCGGGGGGCGGCGGGCGATGGCGGTGAGGAAGATGCTGCCGATCTCGCTCGGGTCCTTGGTGACGAAGACGTCGCCGCCGGTCACCTTGGTGATCGACTCCAGCTCGGTCTTGCTGACGCCCTCGCCGATACCGATCATGATGACCTGGACGGGGCGCTCCGGGTCGGCGATCTGCTTGAGCTTCGCGAGCAGTTGCTGCTGGTTGAGGCCGTTGTCGTCCTCGTTCTTGCCGTCGGTGAACAGCACGATCGAGTTGACCCGGCCGGGCTGCCAGTCCTCCTGCACCGCCTGGTACGCGGCAAGCATGGTGTCGTACAGGCCGGTGTCACCGCTTGACGGCTTGATGGTGGCGAGTGCCCCCTCCAACTGCGCCCGCTGGCCGGAGAGCGGCCCGATCGGGACCAGTTCCCGGTAGTCCCGGTTGCCGACCAGCTTGGTGGAGAAGGTCCACAGGCCGATGGACCAGGAGTCGTCGAAGAGCCCGAGGCCGCGGCGGGCCGCGTCCACGGTGACCTCCTCCCGGCTGCGGTTGTTGGCGCTTGGCACCTCGTCCTTCATCGAGCCGGAGACGTCGATGACGGCGAGCATCCGACCCGACTGGGTGGCGATCGACCAGCTGGAGACGACACGCTGTATGGCGGCCGGGTCCAAGCCGCCCGCCGCGGTGCCGCCGGCCGCCGGGGCGGTGGACGCGCCGCCGGCCGGGCTCGGGGCGCCCTGCGGCGCGTTGAAGCCGGCGCCCCAGTTGCCGTCCGGACCGCGCAGCGACTGTGCCGCCAGGCGGTCGCGGAACTTGGGGGCGGTCAGCAGCTCGAACAGCACCTTCGCCGCGGCGGCCTTGGTCGGCTCGATGCCGGGCAGCACCGCGTACGGGTAGTCAAGCGGCATCGGGGCCGGCTCCATGTAGAGCGCGGCGAGCGGCACCGGGGGCTTCTTGCTGTTGTAGGCGATCACGTCTTCTTCGGAGAGCGCCGCCGCACCGAGCGCGCTCGCGATGGACGTCGGGTCCGTGGCGGTCGGGAAGCGGGCCATCAGGTCGTTGCGGAGCGAGGAGCGACCCGTGGCCAACGCCCGCAGCGCGCCGACGGTGTTGCGCTGGGCGTCCCCGCCCGCGCCGCTTGCCGCCGTGGTCAGCGAGAGCAGGCCGGACAGGCCTGCCGCGTCCCGGGTCGGCTCGACGATGCCGGTACGCAGCGGCTTGCTGCTGTTGACCTGCTTGAGCAGATCGGTCCAGGTGAACTTGGCGTTGGGCCACCCCAGCCGCGTGGCCACCGGCTCGGGCATCGCCACGACGACCGGGCTGCGCGCGATGGAGGCGCCGTTGGTAGGCGCGAACGCCGTCGCGTCCTTCTTCAGGCGCAGCAGCCAGGTCGAGGAGTCCGGCACCCAGACGTCCGGGGTGACGGCCGTGCCGCTGGCCTGCCCGACGCCGGCCAGCACGGCACCGTGCTTCGCGGCCACCACGGCGGCCACGTCGACCGGGTCGGACGCCGAGACGTCCACCCGGATGCAGGTGGGGCCGACCGCGGCGCCGTCCTTGACCCACTGGGACGCGGCGGCGTCCACCGCGGGCGCCAGCTCGGAGGCGACCGCCACGGCGAGTCGAATCTCCCCGGAACAGCTGGGCTGGATCAGCTCCTTGTAGCCGAACCAGACGCCGGTGGTGACGACGAGAACCGTCGCCGTCGCGGCGGCGGCTGCTAGATGGAGTTTCGAACGCATGCGATGGCGGCCTGCTGACACGCTGACCATCTTGCGTATTAGGTGCCGTCTCTGCCACATCCGTTCGGACTAAAGTTACGCAGGAGAAACAGTTGATCACCGTTTAGCGACAGAGCGTGACGATGCGGCCCCACGGCGTTGCCAAACCGGTTGCGCTCTCACGTCCGGCCCGACAGCCTGAACGACGGCTCAGGGCAGCACGCAGGTGGGGCTCGCCACCGGCACGGGCTCGCCGACCGGGGCCGGGACGCCTGTGCTCGCGTCCCGGCGGAAGACCCGCACCATGTCCGCCCGCTCGTCGGCGACGTACAGGTGCTCCCCGATGAGCGCGAAGTGTCGCGGCCACTCCCCGCCGGTGTCCACTTCGGCCACCAGCTCGGGCAGCTCACCGGCCAGGTCGAAGACGGCGATGGTGCCCACCCCGCGATTGGCGACGTAGAGGAAACGGCCGTCCGGGGCGACCGCGACCTCCGACGGCTGGACGTGGCCCGCCCGCTCACTCGCCTCGACCCGGCCACGCTGGTGCAGCGCCCCGTCGTCGGTCAACTCGTACGCGGTGACCGAGGCGTCCAGCTCACCGACCAGATAGCAGCGGCGGCCGTCGGGATGGCGGGCCAGGTGCCGGGGCCCGGTGCCGGGCGCCGTGCGCATCCGCGGACCGCGCGGCACCAGCCTTCCGCTCGCGCTGTCCAGGTCGTACCGGTAAACGGAGTCGGTGCCGAGATCCACCGCAAGCAGCGGCGCTCGACCCCGGCCCGGGGAGACCATGTGGGCGTGCGCCCGGTCCTGGCGTTCCGGGTCGGGGCCGTGCCCCTCGTGCACCACCAGGTCGGTGCGCTCGCCGGGCACGCCCTGCGCGTCGAGCGGGAAGACCGCCACGCTGCCGCTGCCGTAGTTGGCCGCCACCAGGTGGTCACCGTCGGGCAGCACCGCCAGGTGACAGGGCTCGGCGCCGCCTGTCGACCGGCTGCCGAGCGCGTCCAGCGCGCCGTCCGGCCCGACCTGCCAGGCGCTGATCTCCCCGTCGGTCAGCTCGTTCACCGCGTAGAGCACCGGACGGGTGGGGTGCCGCACCAGGAACGACGGCGACGGCGTGACCGCCACCGTGCCGAGCGGGGCCAGGGCCCCGGTCGCCGGGTCCCGGTGGGCCGCGACGATGCCGCTGCCCCGCCCGCCGCTCTGCGCGGTGTAACCCCCGATGTGGACGATCTCGCCCTGACCAGTCACGCTGCACCCCTCCGCCGGCATCCTGGAGTAGATCCAACCAGAGCTGCCCACGACGGCGACGCGCTAACCGGCTTTCCCCGAACCAGATCGGCCCGCCGGTCCCCCGTCGGCGGGCCGCCGTCCGTGCGGCGGGGCCGGGTCAGGCGGCCGGAACCGGCTCACCGCGCTGCCGGGCCACGTGCTCGACCAGGGAGATCAACACCAGCTTGCCGGACTGCCGGTCCCGGGCGTCGCAGAGCACCATCGGCACGTCCGGATCCAGGTCGAGCGCCCGGCGTACGGTCTCCAGCTCGAACCGACGGGTGTCCTCGAAGCAGTTCACGCCCACCACGAACGGGATGCCGCGCTGCTCGAAGTAGTCGATGGAGGGGAAGCAGTCGGCCAGCCGCCGGGTGTCGGCGAGCACCACCGCGCCGAGGGCGCCGAAGGCCAACTCGTCCCAGAGGAACCAGAACCGGTCCTGGCCAGGGGTGCCGAACAGGTACACCTGAAGGTCGTCGTTGATCGTGATCCGGCCGAAGTCCATCGCCACCGTGGTGGTCGACTTGCCCTCCACCCCGGAGATGTCGTCGGTGCCGATGCCGGCGTCGGTGAGCACCTCCTCGGTCTGCAACGGTCGAACCTCACTCAACGCGCTCACCAGCGTCGTCTTGCCGGCACCGAAGCCCCCGGCGATGAGGATCTTCAGTGCCAGCGGGACGGTGACCGAGGTGCCCGCCTGGTCATAGCGCACGGAGTCCACTGACCACCGCCTTGAGGATGTCGTCGTCGGGAAGATCGCGGCCGGCCGGCGGCTCGTGCACCGCGACCAGCCCCTGAGCGAGGAGGTCACCGAGCAGCACCCGGATCACCCCGACCGCGAGGTCCAACTCGGCCGCCAGCTCGGCCACCGACACCGGGCGACCGGCCAACGTGACCAGCCGCCGATGCTCCGGCGGCAGCTGCGGGTGGGCCGCCAGGTCGAGGTCCGAGCCGGCCAGCACGAACGCGACCAGGTCGAACCCCTCGACGGCCGAGCGCACCCGGCCGCCGGTGAGCGTGTACGGGCGGACCACCGGGCCCGCGTCGCCGTCCAGCCACTCGTGCTGGGGGCCGGGCGGCTCAGCCCGCATCACCGGCATCCGTCGTCGGTCGGGCGGCCGCGGTGAGGTTTTCCCCCACGCGGATGACAAGCATCGCCATCTCGTACGCGACCAGGCCGATGTCCGCGTCGGCGTCGCTCACCACGGCCAGGCAGGCGCCCTGCCCGGCGGCGGTGACGAAGAGGTACGCCGACTCCATCTCCACCACGGTCTGCCGGACCGGGCCGCCGTCCACGTGCCGGCTCGCGCCCCGGGCCAGGCTGGAGAAGCCGGCGGCCAGCGCGCAGAGGTGCTCGGCGTCGGAGCGCTCCAGCTCGGCGGAGGCGCCGAGCAGCAGCCCGTCGGCGGAGAGCACCACCGCCTCCCGGGCGGCCGGTACGCGTTGCACCAGCTCGTCGAGCAACCAGTCGAGGCTGTCGCTCTGCTTCGTCGTTTGCCGCACTAGGCGTCCCTCTCAGTCGCGGTCGGAGGTTCGGAGGCCGTCGGAGGCGCCGCAGCCGGGCCTGCCGCGGGCGGGGCCGCAGCCGGGCCTGCCGCGGCCGGGGTGGCATCCGGCCGGCTCACCGGGGTGGCCGGGCCGGGCGTACCGCCCCGAGCGGTCGAGCCCGGGGCGACGACTGTGGCCCGGCCGCGTGCGGTGCCGGCCTGGAGGGCCGCCATGACCCGGCGGACCTCCTCCGGCGATCGTGGCGTCGGCGCGTCGGCGACTGTGGACCGGGGTTGGGCGGTGGGGGTCCGCCGTCGCACCCTGCGGGGCAGCCCTTCCAGGTCGTCAGTCGTCCCGTCGGAGGACGACTCGCCGTTGGCGGCCGGCGCGTCGGCCGGCGGACGGTCCGGCGTCGGGCCGGTGGGCAGGGCGAGGGTGGGCAGGTCGTCGGTGGCGGTCGCGGCCACGGCCGCGCTGGTGCGGCCGGCGCGGGGCCGGGGCACCGCGCCTCGGCGCGCCGGTCGGGCCAGACGCCTGTCGCCCGAGGGCGCGGCAAGCGTGGCGGGGTCGGGGCCGGCCGGCGGCTCGGTGGTGACCAGGTCGGTGGGGACCAGCACCACGGCGGTGACGCCGCCCGCCTCGGAGGGCCGCAGCCGTACGCGCACGGCGTGCCGGGCCGCCAGCCGGGCCACCACGAACAGGCCGAGTCGGGCACTCTGCGCCGGGTCGAACTCGGGCGAGCTGGCCAGCCGGGTGTTGGCGCTCTCCAGCGCGGCCGCGGACATTCCCAGGCCCTGGTCGGTGACCTCCAGGACGTACCCGTTGGCGACCTGCTCCCCGGTGATGGTCACCCGGGTGCCCGGCGGGGAGAAGGCGGTGGCGTTCTCGACCAGCTCGGCGAGCAGGTGGATGATGTCGCCGACCGCCCGGCCCAGCACGCCGACCGGCTGCACTGTGGTGATGTCCACCCGGTCGTACGCCTCGACCTCGCTGATCGCGCCGCGGACCAGGTCGACCATCGCGACCGGGTTGCGCCACCCTCGACCCGGCGCGGAACCGGCGAGAATGACCAGGTCCTCGGCGTGCCGGCGGAGTCGGGTGGCCAGGTGGTCCACCTGGAACAGCTCGGCCAGCTCGTCCGGGTCCTCGGCGCGACGCTCCATCCGGTCCAGCAGGTGCAGCTGCCGGTGCACCAGGCCCTGGCTGCGCCGGGCGATGTTGAGGAACACCTCGTTGAGCCCGCGGCGCAGGGTGACCTCGTCCACGGCGGCCTGGACGGCCGTGCGCTGCACCTCGGTGAAGGCCCGGCCGACCTCGCCGATCTCGTCGTTGCCGTACTCAAGGGGTGGCGCCTCCCGGGCGACGTCGACCTGCTCGCCGCGGCGCAGTCGGGTCACCACGTCCGGCAGCCGGTGCTCGGCCAGCTCCAGGGCGGCGGTACGGACGCCGCTGAGTCGTCGGACCAGGGTGCGGCCGACCCGCAGCGCCACCAGCACCGAGACCACCACGGCGGCGAGCCCGAGCACCCCGGCGGCGGCCAGCCGGACCAGGATCCAGACGGCCATCGGCACCGAGCGGTCGGTGAGCCCGTCGGCCTCGGCCAGCTCGAAGTCGCGCAACTGCTGCTGTACGGCGTCGTGGCTGGCCTGCCACGACGCGGCGTCCACAGGTGGCCGACCGGACCTGTTGGCCCCGATCAACGCGTCCTGCATGGCGCGCAGGCTGGTGAACGCCGGGCTCTCGGTCAGTCGCTGGTACGCGGCACGCCCGGCCTCGGGCAGGTCGGCCACCGCGCTCTCGGTGAGCCACCGCTGGTTGCCGATGGCCTGCACGAGCAGGGCGTGCTCCCCCTCGGCGAACTTCCCGGCGGTCAGCACGCCGGCCAGCATGGCGTCGGTCTGGCCGAGCAGCTCCCGGGAACGGCCCAGCGAGGTGAGCGCGAGCGCCTGTCGGTTGATGGCCGGATCGCTCAGGTTCGCCATCGCGGAGAACGCCTGGAAGGCCGCCGAGACCATGCCGCTGTAGAGGCCGAGGGCGCCGGCGCGGTCCATCAGACCGTCGTCGATGAAGTCCCGACCGGTCGGCAACGCCGCCAGGGCGGCGACCAGCCGGTCGACCCGGTCCTCCAACAGGTCGTCGGCGGCGTCGCGCAACGCCTCCCCGTCGACCCGACGACGCAGCTCGGCCACCGCCCGATCCGTACGCTGGCGCTGCTCGGTCAGGGCGGGCAGCTCGGTGGTGCCGGCGAGCTGCACCACCGACAGTCGACGCTCCCGTTGCAGCTCGGTGACGACGGCCTCGCCGGGGCGGCCCAGGTCGTACAGCAGGGTGCGCGCGGAGAGCAGGTTCAGGGCGGGGCCGAACGTCAGCGTCGTCGCGAAGATCCACAGCGCGAGGAGCGCGGTCACCGGAGCGACGACCAACGCGGTCAGCTTCGAGCGGATCGGCCAGTCGCGGGTTCTCATCAGACCTCGCCCGTACAGGGGTGGCAGGAGGGGCGCCGGCACCGCCGGGCAACGCGCTCGCCGGTCGCGCACCCGGCCGTCAGGCCGGGCACCGGCGCGGGCGCCTTGGGCAGGATACGTAATCGCGCCCGGTTGCACTACCGCCCGTCGCGTCGACATCGACGCTGCGAAATGCGCCTGCGCCGGTACGACGAGCGCCCCACCGGTCCACCGACGGGGCGCTCGTGTCACCGGTACGGATCAGATGTTGTCGGCGATGCCGAGCCCCTCGGCGACGCGCCGGCCGTAGCTCGCGTCGCACTGGCTGAAGTGCCAGACCATCTTCTCCTGGATGTGCTTGTCACACTGGGCCAGCAAAGTGGTCAGGTTGTGCACCAGGTCGTCGCGCTCGGCGTCGGTCATCTCGCGGAAGCGGCGGCCGGCCTGCGCGTAGTTGTTCTGCCGCTCGATCGGGGCCTTCATGACGTGCCCGGAGACGAAGGGCCGATACTCCCGGTAGGACTCGTCGGCCTCCTGGAGCCCGGCGACGGAGGACGGCTCGAAGTTGATGTGCGGGTCGGCGCCGCGGTTGTCCACCCCGTACGACATCGCACCGCCGCCCTGGTTGGTGCTGACCTGGACGTCCTCGCGCGGCCGGTTGACCGGGAGCTGGAGGTAGTTCGGGCCGACCCGGTAGCGCTGGGTGTCCGAGTAGGAGAAGGTCCGCCCGACAAGCATCTTGTCGTCGGAGAAGTCGATCCCGTCGACAAGTACGCCGGTGCCGAAGGCGATCTGCTCATTCTCGTTGTGGTGGTCGGTGATGTTCCGGTTGAGCGTCATCATGCCGACCGGCAGGTAGGGGAACTGCTCCTCCGGCCAGATCTTGGTGTCGTCGAGCGGGTCGAAGTCCAGCTCGGGATGCTCGTCGTCGCTCATGATCTGCACGTTGAGCTCCCACTGCGGGTACTCACCGCGTTCGATCGCCTCGTACAGGTCCCGGGAGGCGTGGCCCAGCTCGGTGGCCTGGATCGCGTCCGCCTCGGCCTGGGTCAGGTTGTGCTCGCCCTGCTGGGTCAACCAGTGGAACTTGACGAGCACGGCCTCGCCCTGGGCGTTCACCAGGCGGTAGGTAGTTCACGCCCGACCCGCGCATGGTGCGGTAGTTGCGAGGGATGCCGTAAGGGGAGAAGAGCCAGGTCAGCATGTGCATCGACTCGGGCGTGTCGGACATCAGGTCGAAGATGCGGTTCGGCTCCTGGCGGAAGGTCACCGGGTCGGGCTTCAACGAGTGGATCACGTCGGGGAACTTGATCGCGTCGCGGATGAAGAAGACCTGGAGGTTGTTGCCCACCAGGTCCCAGTTGCCGTCCCCGGTGCGGAACTTGACCGCGAAGCCGCGCGGGTCGCGGGCGGCCTCGGAGGAGTCCCGGCCGCCGATGACTGTGGAGAAGCGGATGGTGACGGGGGTCTTCGCGCCCCTCGTCTGGAACAACTTCGCCCGGGTGTACGTGGCGGCCGGCTCGTCGCCGATCGTCCCGTACGCCTCGAACTCACCGTGCGCGACGAAGCCGCGCGCGTGCACCACCCGCTCCGGGATGCGCTCCCGGTCGAAGTGACTGATCTTCTTCAGGAAGTGGTAGTTCTCCAGCGTGGCGGGCCCGCGCGAGCCGACCGTCCGCTGCTGCTGGTTGTTGTGCACGGGGTGACCCTGGCGGGTGGTGAGGGTCGGCCTGTCGGCCTGCGGGTCGCTCATCGGTCTCCTCCGGATGCGTGGTGCGGCGTACCTGACCGGTCCCGGGTTGGCCGGGCCTGGTCGCTCGCGGGCGTACGGCGGGCACCACCCACCCAACCGCCTTATCTGGAATGAGTCAAGTTTTCGCCACGATGTGGCGACACCCGGCCGGGATCGGCGAGGAAAGTGCCTCGGATCGGGATTGGCGATCAGTACGCGGAGGGAATACCAGGTGACGAAGGAGGAGCCCATGTCGCCCACGCAGATAATCGTCATCGTGCTCGTCGTGCTGGTGATCGTCGCGGCGCTCGCCGTGGCCGTCCGGACGATCGGCCGTCGCCGCGCGCTGCGCAGCCGGTTCGGGCCGGAGTACGACAGGGTGGTGCAGGAGCAGGACAGCCGGTCCGCCGCGGAGCGCGAGCTGCGCGACCGGGAACGCCGGCACGCCGAGCTCACGCTCACCCCGCTCAGCCCGGAGTCCCGGGCCCGTTACGCCGCCGCCTGGGAAGAGCTCCAGATCCGCTTCATCGACTCGCCGGGCGAGACCGTGGGCGACGCCGACGAACTGGTCACCCGACTCATCGAGGAGCAGGGCTACCCGACCGGGGACTTCTCCGACCAGATCGCCCACCTCTCCGTCGAGCACGCCCGCACCCTCACCAACTACCGGGACGCGCACGAGATCCACCTCCGCAACTCCCGGGGGGAGGCGAGCACCGAGGAGCTGCGCCAGGCGGTCGTGCACTACCGGGCCCTCTTCGCCGACCTGCTCGGTGAGGAGCCGGTCGGTCAGCGCACTCCCGAACAGGGTTCCCACCCGGACACTCCGCACGACGCCACGAGCCGCTGAGGAGGCCACCGATGCGCCACGAAGAGCAGCAGGTGAGCAACGACCACCCGGAGGCCGTCCGGTCCGCGCCGGTCCCGGTGCCGCCGACCGGCGACCGGGCCGCCCACTCGGACGTACCCGAGGACGCCCTGGACGACCGGGGCACCTTCGACGACCCGACCACCGACCACGACCGGGTCACCGCCCACGACCGGGCCATCGACCCCGAGCGGGCCAACGGCACCGACCCGGGCACCCTGCACGACCGGACCGACGACGACCGGGTCGCGGACGACGACCGGATTGACGACGACCGGGCCGACACCGAGTGGGCCGACGACAAGCGGGCCGAGGACGACACCGAGCGCCGGAACCGGCCCGACGACGACGAGGGTGGCTTCCACGAGCCGGGACCGCTCCCGACCGCCTTCGGCGCCACCACCGTGGCCGACGCGGTGGCGGCGTCCGCGCTGGCGAGCCCCTACCCGCAGGACCAGCCGGACCCACGTGCCGAGCGGACCGCCCAGCCGGGCGACGGCGCCGAGGACGGCGAGCGGGAGGGTCTGCGCGCCGACCCCACCGCCGAGCTGCACCGCCGCGACGGCGTTCCGGAGACCGACCGGGACATCTCACCGGCGACCGACGAGGCCGCCGACCTGGACGTCGACGACCCGCGCGCGGACGCCGACACCTCCGCGCGCACCGTCGTCGTCCCCGGCAGCACGGACGGTGCGCCCGAGCGACGCGGCGACCTGACCGACTGGGCCGGCGATCCCGACGCGGCAGCCGCGGGCGCGGCCGGCTACGGCAGCGCGTCCCCGGAGATGGTCGACCCGGACGCCGACGCCGAACCGGTCACCACCGAGGCGGCCGGCACCTCTCTGGAGTCCGCCGGGACGTCGCGGCCCGCCGGTTCGACAGTCGCCGCCGAGCCGGCCACGCTGCTCGACGGGGACACCGCGCAGGGCTTCCGGGACCGCTGGCGGGACGTGCAGCTGCGTTTCGTCGACGACCCGCACGCCGCGGCCGGCGAGGCGCAGGCCCTCGTGGAGGAGGCCATCCAGGCTCTCGCCTCCGCGCTGGCCGCCCAGAAGAACACGCTGGGCGGGTGGCAGGACGCCGGCTCGGCGGACACCGAGCAGTTGCGGATGGCCGTCCGCAACTACCGCGACTTCCTGGACCGCGTACTGGGTCGCTGAGCGACACGATCGAGGGGCGCCCCGGCCGGCAGGCCGGGGCGCCCCTCGGCGTTGCGAGGGCGGCCGCTGAGCGCTTCGACACCGGTCAGACGCACAGCCGGGGCGAGCCACCCGCGCGGGCCCGAACACACCGCAGCGGACGCGCAGGCGTGAAACCTCGCGTAGTGGGTAATACGGCGCGCGCATCAAACCGGTGCCAACGTCGGGACGAGGGGTGACGGGATGGACGGCGGCGGTCTGCGGCTCAATATGAACGGGCTGGACTACCTGATTCTTGCGCTGTACTTCGTCACCGTCCTCGGGGTGGGCTTCGCCGCCCGGCGGGCGATCCGGACCAGCGTCGACTTCTTCCTCTCCGGCCGCTCCCTGCCGGCCTGGGTGACCGGCCTCGCGTTCGTCTCGGCGAACCTGGGGGCCCTGGAAATCATCGGCATGGCGGCGAACGGCGCCCAGTACGGCGTCATGACGGTCCACTACTACTGGATCGGCGCGGTGCCGGCGATGGTCTTCCTGGGCATCGTGATGATGCCCTTCTACTACGGGTCCAAGGTCCGCAGCGTGCCCGAGTACCTGCGGCTGCGCTTCAACCGGCCGACCCACCTGCTGAACGCGCTCAGCTTCGCCGTCGCCCAGGTGCTGATCGCCGGTGTGAACCTCTACGCGCTGGCCCTGGTCATGCAGGCGCTGCTCGGCTGGCCGCTCTGGACCGCGATCGTGGTCGGCGCGGCGATCGTGCTGGCGTACATCACCATCGGTGGCCTGTCCGGGGCGATCTACAACGAGGTGCTCCAGTTCTTCGTCATCCTGGCCGGCCTCATCCCGGTCACGGTGATCGGCCTGGTCAAGGTCGGCGGGGTGAGCGGGCTCATGGACGCGGTCCGCGACTCGAAGCTCGGCGAGGCGGGCCTGCACGCCTGGCAGGACACCGCCAGCACCGACAACCCGCTCGGCGCGCAGTGGATCGGCATCGTGTTCGGCCTCGGCTTCGTGCTCTCGTTCGGCTACTGGACGACGAACTTCGCCGAGGTGCAGCGGGCCCTGTCGGCGAAGAACATGAGCGCCGCCCGGCGTACGCCGATCATCGCCGCGTACCCGAAGCTGTTCATCCCCCTGGTCACGATCATCCCGGGCCTGGTGGCCCTGGTGACGGTGAAGGGGCTCGGCGCGGACAAGGGCGACCTGCAGTACAACAACGCGATCCCGCTGCTGATGCGCGACCTGCTGCCCAACGGCGTGCTCGGGGTGGCGGTCACCGGCCTGCTCGCCTCGTTCATGGCCGGCATGGCGGCCAACGTGAGTGGCTTCAACACCGTGTTCACCTACGACATCTGGCAGGCGTACGTCCGCCGCGGCCGGTCCGACGAGTACTACCTGCGGATCGGCCGGTGGGCGACCGTCGCCGCCGTGGTGATCGGCATCGGGACGGCGTTCATCGCGTCCGGCTTCAGCAACATCATGAACTACATCCAGGCGCTCTTCTCGCTGTTCAACGCGCCGCTGTTCGCCACGTTCATCATCGGCATGTTCTGGAAGCGGATGAGCGCCCTCGCCGGCTTCTGGTCGCTGCTGCTGGGCACGCTGGCCTCGCTCGCCACCTACCTGCTCTACAAGGGCGGCGTGATCGGCTTCAACTCCGACCTGGAGGAGAGCTTCTGGGGTGCCGGCATCGCGTTCGTCACCGTGGCGGTGGTCGCCGCGATCCTCACCCCGCTCACCGCGCCCAAGCGCGACGAGGAGCTGCGCGGGCTGGTCTACGGGCTGGGCGGCGTCGACCTGAAGGGTGACGTGCTCGCCGGAGACGCCGTCTGGTACCGGTCCCCCGTGCTGCTCGGCGTGATCGCGGTCGCGCTCGCCGCCCTCTTCTACATCCCGGTCTTCTAGAAAGGAGTCGGCAGATGAGCAACGACGGCCAGCCGGCGCAGGACCCGCTGATCGACGAGACGCAGGCCGAGGAGCGCCGCTCCGCCGCCGCCCGACTGTTCGACATCCGTCGGGTGATCGGTGGCCTCTTCGTGGCGTACGGGATCATCGTGACGCTTATCGGCATCTTCGACAGCCGGGCCGAGATCGACAAGGCCGAGGGCGTCCGCATCAACCTGTGGGCAGGTCTGGTGATGCTCGCCTTCGGCCTGCTCATGCTGCTCTGGCAGTGGGTGCGCCCGGCCGAGGCGCCGAACCCGAACGAGCAGCAGCCCGACAGCTGACGCCAGGCCCGTCGCCGGCGCCGTCCATACGGGCGGCGCCGGCGCCGCGCATGGGCGCGGACGCACGGGGTACGCCAGGGGGATCAGGCAACGTGTCGGACACAGGAGGCAGCACCATGACCGATCGCGACCGCCGACCGCTGGAGGAGAGCCCGCAAACGGCCGCTGCGGTGGACGACGACAGCACCGTCCCGCAGTTGCGGACCGGGGGCGGGCCCGACCGTGACACGCCGACCTTCACCGAGCCCCGCGACCGGCCGGAGGACCTCGCTCCGGACACCGACGACCTGATCGGGGACCCGTACGGCGCCGGCACCGGCGCGACCGGGACGGGCACCGGCGCGGGCGGCGACAACATCCGTACCGGGGCTGAGCAGCCCTGGGAGCCGGAGGATCTGGTGATGGCCCGCGGACAGGACCTCACCCCGGAGAACCTGGACAAGGCCCGCCGCGACCTGGCCGAGCAGGGCCGCGCGGCGATCGAGCGCACTGTGCCCTGACCCGGGGCGGAACAGGGGTGGGGTCCCCGGCCCGACCGTGACGGTCGGACCGGGGACCCCGGGGGAACCTGCCGCCGGCAGTGCCTCACCTACTGCCGGTGGCGGGTTGGTGCGTGAGCTACCCGCTCAGAGAGCCGGGTAGGCGTTGCGCATGAGCTCCTGGAACTGGGCGGAGAACCACGCACCGGAGATCGGCGCGTCCGGCAGGGCGCCCGACGGGTTGTTGCCGTTGCGGGCGTTGCCGCCGTACGTCGGGTCACACATCCGGTCGAAGCCCTTGCCCTCGTTGTTCGGGATCTCCTTGCTGGAGCCGTCCGACTCACCCGGGGGCTTCACCCAGACGTACGCGTCGATGCCCGGCGCCGGGTTCGCCCGCGGCCGCTCGCCGAGGCCGGCACCGGCCTGGTTGCACCAGTTGCCGGCGTGGGCCCGGCGGTCGATGCGACCACCGTTGACGTAGGTGTCCACGCTGGTGGTCGCGCCCGGGCCGGTGGGGCGGGCGGAGCCACCCCAACCGTTGCGGGACGTGTCGATCAGCATGCCGATGTTGGAGTTGAAGCCGACCGAGATCAGCTTGGTACGGAACGCCTGGGCGAAGGACAGCTCGTCGACGTAGAAGTTCCAGTCGATCCACTTGGACTGCCGCACCGTCTGGCCGTTCACGTTGTCCGTGACCTTGAAGTACGGCTCCGTGAGCGCCGAGTAGTTCGCGGTGTTGGTGATGAACCCGTGCACGTTGTTCACCGTGCTGCCGGAGGCGACCGCTGCGGTCTTCAGGATGTCGGCGGTCGGGCCGAAGTTCGAGTCCCAGCCGAGCCAGCCGTGGTGACCGGCGTCGATGTAGTTGTAGACGTTGCCGATCGCGCCCAGCTTGGCCAGGGCGTAGCCGACACCGTTGACGTACGCGCCGTTGGCCTTGACCGTGTCGCACATGACCGTGCCGCCGGGCTGGCCCGAGGTGTTGGTCACGATGTTCGGCAGCGAGTCGATCTCGATGACGTTGACGATCCGGATGTTCCGGTACTTCGCGTCGGCCTGGATCGCGGCGATCGGGTCGATGTACTCGGCCTTGTACCGGGGCAGCTCGTTCGGGCCCAGCTCACCGTTCGAGGAGAGCGCGGAGCAGTCGCGGCCGGGCAGGTTGTAGATCACGAACTGGATGTAGCCGGCGCCCTGGCGCAGTGCCTCGTCCAGGTGCTCCCGCACCCCGAAGGCCCCGTTCGAGCTGCTGTTCGGCGTGCCGTTGATGGCGGCGATCCGGTCCAGCCAGACGGCGGTGGGGTTGTTGGAGACCCGGCTTCCACCCGGCTCGGCGTCCGCCTTGGCCTTCCACTCCGGGTTCACGTAGCCCTTCACACCGGCGTACGGGTTGTCGACCTTGGTGCCCGGAGGGGGCGTGGTCGGCGGCGGGGTGGTGGGCGGAGGCGTGGTGGGCGGAGGCGTGGTGGGCGGAGGCGTGGTCGGCGGGGCGCTGGTGGGCGGCGGGGTGGTGGGGTTGCCGCCGCCGTTGCAGACCACGCCGTTCAGGGTGAACGAGGTCGGCTTCGGGTTGCTGCCGCTCCAGGCGCCGTTGAAGCCCAGGGTGGTCGACGCGCCGGTCGCGAGGCTGCCGTTGTAGGACAGGCTGCGGGCGGTGACCTGGCTGCCGGACTGGGTGAACTCGGCCGACCAGCCCTGCTGCACCCGCTGGCTGGAGTTGGGGAAGGTCCAGCCCAGCGTCCAGCCGTTGATCGGGTCGCCGAGGTTCTTGATGCTGATGTTGGCGGTGAAGCCACCCTGCCAGTCGTTGGTCGTGTACGCGATGTCGCACTGCGTCGCGGCCTGCGCCGCGGTGACCGGGATCGTCACCAGCCCGCCGGCGACCAGGACGCCCGCCCCGGCGAGCGCCAGGGTCCGGCGTGGGCCGGACAGCCTTCTCCACATATTCATGCCACTGATCTCCTTGGGCGAGACCGGGCTCGCGTACGGCCCGGCGAGACGGCCCGGTGGGCGTCCTGCACGGACGGCCTCCGGCGCCACGGGATTCATTGGGGGGTGCCCGACCCGGACGGGCGGTGGTGGTGGTGGTGATTGGCCGACGCGAGGTCGACCGGTTGGCGGCCGGTTGTCGTCCGGCGAACCGGATGCCCTCGACGCCCTGCCTGCGCGGTGTGGCTCCCCGAACCGCGTGCGCCGATTCTTGCATGGGAGCGCTTCCATGGCAATGGCTCGATGCGCGAGCCGCCCTCAACTCGGACGATACCCCCGGGCAGCGCGAGCGGCACGTGCCGCCCGTTATCGGATGACGACCGCCGCCGCGCACTGCGGGGCGGCAACAGCGCGGGGCACGCGCAAGGTCATGCGGGGTCCGAGACGGCACTGCGAGCCGAGAAAGCCGCGTAGCACTCCTTTGCCGCTTACCACCAGCAAAGGTCAAAACGCGAATCTTTCACTTCATTAGTCATGAAACGGTCTAACGTCGGTCGTAGCTCGGTTGTCGCCGGGCTCAGGACAACAGGGATGGAGTGACGCAGGTCATGGCTAAGAAGATGCTCGGGAAGGTCGTTGCGGGCGCCGCACTCGGCGGCGCGTCGCTCCTGGTGTTCGCGCCGGGGATCGCGTTCGCTGACGGGCACCACGGCGAGGACGGCAAGGTCTACGCCAAGCCGCACGTCGTGAAGGCCGGCGACGAGGTCAAGCTCCTCGAGATCTGCCCGGATCGGCAGGAGCACGCGTACGTGTGGTCCAAGGTCACCGGCAAGGTCAAGCTCGAGCCGGCGCGGGACGACCGGGGCGAGGACCGCGGCGAGTGGAGCGAGGAGGAGGACTCCTACGACCACGACGACAAGGGCAAGGACGAGCACGGCAAGGACGAGCAGGGCAAGGACGAGCACGGCAAGGACGAGCAGGGCAAGGACGAGCAGGGCAAGGACGAGCAGGGCAAGGACGAGCACGGCAAGGACGACAAGGGCAAGGACGAGCACGGCAAGGACGAGCAGGGCAAGGACGACAAGGGCAAGGACGAACACGGCAAGGACGAGCAGGGCAAGGGCCACGAGGGCAAGGACGAGAACGGCGACGACGAGTCGCAGCCTGCCGCCGACGGCGGCCAGGGCGGTGGCGCTGCCGCCGACGCCTACGGCGACGAGGACAGCAAGGACTGGAAGGGCGAGGAGCACGGCCAGGACGCGGACGACAGCCGCGGCCAGAAGGACCGGGACTCCAAGGACGAGGGCAAGAAGGACTGGGAGTCCAAGGACGAGGACAGCAAGGACTGGGAGTCCAAGGACGAAGACAAGAAGGACTGGGAGTCCAAGGACGAAGACAAGAAGGACTGGGAGTCCAAGGACGAAGACAAGAAGGACTGGGAGTCCAAGGGCCACGAGAACGGCTCGGACGACGAGTACGGCTCGGACAAGGGCCGCGAGTCCGAGGGCCACGAGTACGGCTCGGACGAGGAGTACGGCTCCGACAAGGGCTGGGAGTCCAAGGGCCACGAAAATGGCTCGGACGACGAGTACGGCTCCGACAAGGGCTGGGAGTCCAAGGGCCACGAAAACGGCTCGGACGACGAGTACGGCTCCGACAAGGGCTGGGAGAACAAGGACGAGCACGGCTCGGACGACGAGCGCGAGTTCGTGTACTACGGCGAGGCCAAGGTCGACAAGGACGCCAAGCCGGGCCGCTACGAGCTCAAGGGCTCGTGCGGCGAGGGCGAACTGGTCGTGCTGCCCCACGGTGGGGTCGACGGTGGTGACGGTGGCGCCAGCACCGGCACCGACCGTGGCCTGGCCACCGGTGGCGCGGGCCTGCTCGGCGCTGCCGCGCTGGGCGGGATCGTTCTGATGCGTCGTCGGCGGACCGATGGTTCGCTCGTCTGACGTGACGGCGACACGGGCCGGCGGCCGTCACGGGAGACCGTGGCGCGCCGCCGGCGCGGCCGTCGTCGTCACCCTGGCCATGGTCGGCGCCGGCATGATCGGCGCCTCGTTGCAGGACAGGCCCGCTCCCCGCCCTCCGCAGCCGCTCGCCCAGGCCGGCCGCGACGTCCCTGGGCCGACGGTCGGCGGGACCGACGCCACGGCGCCGGACGACGGGGAGCACGCCGCGCCTGGCGACGTTCCGGTCGGGCTGAACCGGTCCGCCCCGACCACCATCGAGATCCCCCGCATCGGCGTCGACGCGACGGTCCTGTCGCTCGGCACCAACCCGGACGGCACCGTCCAGGTCCCCCCGTTGGAGCAGGCCGACAAGGCTGGCTGGTACGA
Source organism: Micromonospora lupini str. Lupac 08 (assembly GCF_000297395.2). Lineage (GTDB taxonomy): Bacteria > Actinomycetota > Actinomycetes > Mycobacteriales > Micromonosporaceae > Micromonospora > Micromonospora lupini. The sequence continues at coordinate 6,061,367 of NZ_HF570108.1, forward strand.
GCCGGGCGCGAGCCCCGGTGAGACAGGTAACGCGGTCATTGTCGGGCACGTGGACTCGGCGAAGCTCGGCCCAGCCGTCTTCTTCGACCTCGGCTCACTCGTGCCCGGCGACACGATCACGGTGCGGCGGGCGGACGACCGGCCGGCGACGTTCCGGGTCGACTCGGTGAAGTCGTACCCGAAGACGTCCTTCCCCACCGAGCTGGTCTACGGGCCGAACGACCGGCCCGGCCTGCGGGTGGTCACCTGCGGTGGCCAGTTCGACGAGGTGGCCAGGAGCTACCGGGACAACATCGTCGTCTTCGCCACCCTGGCGGCATGAGCGGGACGGACACGAACGCGGTCCGGCCGGTCGGGGGTCACCCGACCGGCCGGACCGCGCCCGGCGTACCGGATCAGGCGGCGGCGGAGGTCCGCACCAGGGTGCGGATCTGGCGCAGCAGCACGGACAGGGCGGCCAGGTCCGCCCGCGACTCGTCGAACTCCCCCATCGCCCGGCGGGCCCGGTGGATCGATGTGGCGTTCGACTGCTCCCACTGCTGCACGCGCTCGTGCGGCGGCTGATCCTCCGGAGTGGAGTCGAGCACCTCCGCGGTGAGCGCGGCCAGCGCGGCGTACAGGTCGTAGCGCAGCGCCATCCGGGCGAGGGTCTGCCAGCGGTCCTCGCGCGGCAGCAGGGAGATCTTCGACAACAGCGAGTCCACCCGGAACAGGTCGGAGAGCACGAAGTAGACCGAGGCCACCTCGCTGACGTCCCGTCCGCTGCGGGTCGCGGTCTCCACCACGTCCAGCAGACCGAAGCTGTACATCAGCCGGGTCGCCCGCTCCGCCAGCTCGCGGGGCAGCCCACGGTCGGTCATCGAGTCCATGTGCGCCGCGATGGCCTGCCGCTCGCCGCCGTAGAACAGCTCCTCCAGACCCGGCAGCAGCCGGGCCACCCCGTCGCGCAGCCGCGCGATCTCGGTCGGCACGTCGATCGGCGAGCGCCGGTTGGTGACCAGCCAGCGCACCGCGCGGTCGAGCAGCCGACGGGTGTCGAGGTAGACGCTCGTCTGCAGCTCCGGGGAGACCTTGTTGTCAAGCGCCTCCACCGCGTCCCACAGCTCACGCAGCCCGAACACCTCGCGGACCACCACGTACGCCCGGATCACGTCGGCGGCGCTGGCCGCGGTCTCCTCGACGACCCGGAAGACGAAGGAGATGCCGCCCCGGTTGATCGCCTCGTTGACCAGCACGGTGGTCACGATGTCCCGGCGGAGCCGGTGCCGGCCCATCCGGTCGGCGAACCGCTCGCGCATCGGCGTCGGGAAGTACTTGACCAGGACCTCGGTCGTCCACTCCTCGTCGGCCAACCCCTCGGTGAGGATCTCCCGTTCCAGGACGATCTTCACGTACGCGAGCAGCACCGCGAACTCCGGCGCGGTCAGCCCGGACTCGCTTCGTACCGCCAGCTCCTCGTCCGGCGGCAGCGCCTCCAGCGACCGGTCCAACGCGCCGGAACGCTCCAGCTCGTTGATCATCCGACGGTGCACGGGGAGCAGCGAGGCGGCCTGGGCCTGGGCGTTGTTGATGGCCCGGGCCTGGTCGTAGTTGTCCCGCAGCACCAGCTCGGCGACCTCTTCGGTCATCCCGGCCAGCAGCTCGTCCCGCTCGGCCGTGGTCAGCTCACCGTCAGCGACCGCGGTGTTCAGCAGGATCTTGATGTTCACCTCGTGGTCGGAGGTGTCCACCCCGGCGGCGTTGTCGATGAAGTCGGAGAAGATCCGGCCACCGGTCAACGCGTACTCGATCCGGCCGAGCTGGGTCCAGCCCAGGTTGCCGCCCTCGCCGGCCACCCGGCAGCGCAGGTTGCGCCCGTCCACCCGGATCGCGTCGTTGGACTTGTCGCCCACCTCGGCGTTGGTCTGGCTGGACGCCTTGACGTACGTGCCGATGCCGCCGTTCCAGAACAGGTCCACCGGAGCGGTGACGATCGCCTTCATCAGCTCCTGCGGTGAGAGCTGGGTGACGTCGTCGTCGAGGCCGAGCGCCGTCCGGACCTGCGCGGTGATCGGGATCGACTTCGCGGTACGCGGGAAGATGCCGCCCCCGGCCGAGATCAGCTCGGGGTTGTAGTCCTCCCACGACGAGCGGGGCAGGTCGAACAGTCGACGACGCTCCGCGTACGAGGTGGCCGCGTCCGGGTCGGGGTCGAGGAAGATGTGCCGGTGGTCGAACGCGGCCACCAGCCGGATGTGCTCGGAGAGCAGCATGCCGTTGCCGAACACGTCGCCGGACATGTCACCCACGCCGACGACTGTGAAGTCCTGGGCCTGGGTGTCCACGCCCAACTCGCGGAAGTGCCGCTTGACCGACTCCCACGCTCCCCGGGCGGTGATGCCCATCTTCTTGTGGTCGTAGCCGGCCGAACCGCCGGAGGCGAACGCGTCGCCCATCCAGAAGTTGTGCGCCACGGAGATCTCGTTGGCGATGTCGGAGAACGTCGCCGTGCCCTTGTCCGCCGCCACCACCAGGTACGGGTCGTCGCCGTCGTGCCGGACCACGTCCTCGGGCGGCACGATCTGCCCGCTGACGATGTTGTCGGTGACGTCGAGCATCGCGCCGACGAACTCCTGGTAGCAGGCGACCGCCTCGTCCCGGTCGCCTGGCTTCTGCTTCAGCACGAAGCCGCCCTTGGCGCCCACCGGCACGATCACGGTGTTCTTGACCATCTGCGCCTTGACCAGGCCCAGCACCTCGGTGCGGAAGTCCTCCCGACGGTCGGACCAGCGCAACCCGCCCCGGGCCACCGGCCCGAACCGCAGGTGCACACCCTCGAATCGGGGCGAGTAGACGAAGATCTCGAACTTCGGTCGCGGCGCCGGCAGGTCCGGGATGGCCTGCGGGTCGAGCTTGAACGCCACGTACGCCTTCGGTCGCCCGCCGACCGGCTTCTGGTAGAAGCTGGTCCGCAGGGTCGCCTCGATCAGCGTCAGGTACGAGCGCATGATCCGGTCCTGGTCGAGGCTCGCCACGTCGTCCAGCGCGCCCCGGATCGTCTCCACCAGCTCGCCGCTGCGCTGCTGCCGCTGCTCGGCGGTCAGCTCGCCCGGCGCGAACCGGGTCTCGAACAGCTCCACCAACAGGCTGGCGAGCTTCGGGTACGCGATGAAGGTCTGCTCCATGTAGTCCTGCGAGAAGACCGTGCCGGCCTGCCGCAGGTACTTCGCGTACGCCCGCAGCACCACCACCTGCCGCCAGGTCAGCCCGGCGCGCAGCACCAGCTCGTTGAACCGGTCCACCTCGGCCTCGCCGCGCCACGCCGCCGCGAACGCGTTCTCCACGTGCGGGCGTACCTCGGACAGCTCGTGGTGCCCCTCGGGCAGCATGAGGCCGAAGTCGTACAGGTAGACCCGACCGTCGATCCGGTCCACCTCGTACGGGTGCTCGTCGACCACGCGGACGCCGAGCGAGTGCAGCACCGGCAGCACGGCGGAGAGCATCATCGGCTCGCCGTACCGGTAGACCTTGAACCGCACGTTCATGCTGTCGGCCAGGTCCGCACCGGGCACGCGGGTGCCCGGCCGGGGCGCGAGCTGCTTGCGGAACAGGTGCATCTCCAGCTGGCCGGGCTCCTCCAGCAGCTCCAGCTTGGCCAGGTCCTTCATCGCCTCGTACGGCGTGTGCCCGTCCTTGTAGCCCTCCGGGAACGCGTCGGCGTACCTGGCGAACAGGTGCTTGGCCTGCTCGTCGCCGAGCTTGCGCTCCAGCACCAGCCGGTAGTCGTCGTCCCAGAGCCGGGTCGCGTCGGCCAGCTCCTCGGCCAGCAGGTCGGCGTCGATGTCGCCGGGCGGCCGGGTCGGGTCGGTGCGGACGATGAAGTGGATCCGGGCGAGCATCGACTCGGTGACCCGGGTCGTGTAATCCACCCCGACGCCGTTCAGCTCACGCAGCAGGATGTCCTGCATGCGTAGCCGGTTCTGCGTGGTGAACCGGTCCCGGGGAAGGTAGATCAGGCAGGAGATGAACCGCCCGTACGCGTCGCGGCGCAGGAACACCCGCAGCTGCCGGCGGCCCGCCATCCGCAGCACGCCGATCACCGCGTGGTACAGGTCGTCGGTCTTGATCTGGAACAGCTCGTCGCGCGGGTAGGTCTCCAGGATCTGCAGCAGATCCTTGCCGGAGTGACTGCGCCGGCTCAGGCCGGAGCGGTCGAGCACCTCCGCGACCTTGCGGCGCACCACCGGCAGCTCGCGGACGCTGGTCCGGTACGCCGCGGTGGAGAACAGGCCCAGGAAGCGGCGCTCCCCGATGACCTCGCCGACCTCGTTGAAGATCTTGAAGCCGATGTAGTCCAGGTACGCCGAGCGGTGCACGGTGGCCCGCGAGTTGGCCTTGGTGATGATGAGCAGGCGCTTCTCCAGCACCTTCTCGTGTGCCTCGTGCGTCATCGACGACAGCGACCGGGCCTCCGGGGAGTCCGAGCGCAGGATGCCCAGGCCGGTGCCGAGAACTGCCTCCAGCGCCTTGCCGTCGACGGGGTCGGCGGAGTTGCCGTCCGGGGCGTCGACCAGGCGGTACTCGCGGTAGCCGAGGAACGTGAAGTGGTCGTGTGCCAGCCAGCGCAGCAGCTCCACCGAGTCGGTGATGTCCTTCTCCGGCACCGGCGGACGGTTCTCCGAGGTACGTGCCGAGGCCAGCTCGTCGGCGAGCGCGAGCGCGCGCTGACGCATCTTCGGCCAGTCCTCCACGGCCTCCCGCACGTCGGTGAGCACCCGTTGCAGCTCACCGCGCAGGCGGTCGCGCTCGGCGGCGTCCCGGACCGGGTCGATCTCGATCCGCATCCAGCTCTCGATGATGTCGCCGGCGATCGCGTCGTCCGGCTCCACGTCCGCCGAGACCTCCGTGAGGCGGCCCAGCGGCTCGCGCCGGACCACCACCAACGGGTGCACCAGCAGGTGCACGTCCAGGTGGTACGAGTTGAGCAGCGCCGTCACCGAGTCGACCAGGAACGGCATGTCGTCGGTGACGATCTCGACGACCGTGTGGTGCTGGTCGGCGTGCGGCTCGTGGATGCGCAGCTTCAACTCGCCGGGCACCCGCTGCTGGGCCAGGTCCCGGTGCGCCCGGGCCGCGTCGAGCATCTCCTCAGCCGTGAAGCCGACCAGTTCCTCGTCCGGGGCGAACCGCCAGAAGCGACCGACCAGGGTCGCCGCATCGTGGTCGTCCCCGGCGAGTGCGACAGCCTGGGCAACCAGGCGCTCCGCGTTGGGGACCGGTTCGTCGAGCTCGGCGTCCTCCACGTCGTCGGCCAACGCCTCGGTCGGCAGGCCCAGATCGTAGATGGTGTCGATGCTCGACCCGGTCAGCCCTGTGACGCCCGTGTCGAGCCGGCCGTAGCCGTCCCCGTCGGTCGCCGAATCGAAGCTGTCGTCGTCCCGGCCGGAGTCATCCTGCCGGAGGTCGGGTTCCGGTTTGATCGCCGGACGCCGGTCCATCGGTGCCACTCCCCTCGACCCACCGCGTTGTGGGTCACTCTGCCGCCCAGCGTAAGCCTGTCGTTTCCCGCCTTCGTCGGCGGACCACTGGCCGGACGTCCGGATCGGGACTTTGTCCTTTCACCCGTTGCGGGTCCGAGGTTGGCCGGTTGCGGGATACCCCGCCCCGCGATGTTCATCACACCGGCCCGGCCCGTCTTTCCGCACGTCGAGCCCCTCACGGGACGTTGGGGACACCCTTCGCGTACTACCGTGCAGAGCAGCCCGAGACCGGAAGGACCGCTTCATGACCTTGTCCTACCCCCGGCCCCACCGGCCGAACCGCGCCCGGCGGGTCGCCGCGCTCACCGCGGCCCTGCTCACCGTCGGCGTCCTGGCGGCGTGCTCCGGTGACGACGGGCCCGAGCGCAGCGCCGACGCCTTCCTCGCCGGCTGGCGCAGCGGCGACCTGCAGGCGGTCGCGATTGTCGACACGACCGGCGCCAAGGTGCCGGCGGCCGAGGTGGCCAAGGAGATCAAGGAGCTGTCCGGCGAGTTGGCGTCCACCCCGCCCACAGTGACCCGGCAGGGCGAGCCGAAGATCACCAAGAACGTCGCGACCACGACGATCCGGGTCGACTGGCCCCTGCCGGGCCAGGCCCACTGGACGTACGACCGGGACCTGCGGCTCGTCCAGGGCGACGACGACCAGTGGCAGGTGATGTGGGAGCCCCGGGTGATCCACGAGCAGCTCACCAAGGGTGACCGACTGGGGTTGCGTCGCGACACCGGCTCCCGGGCCGGCGTGCTGGACGCGGCCGGCCAGCCGATCGTGTCTCCCCGCCCGGTGGTGCGGGTGGGTGTGCAGCCCAACCAGGTCACCGACATCAAGAAGCTGGTCGAGGATCTCGACGGGGCCTTCAAGGCGATCCGTCCGGCCCTGGTTCCCGCCGTCGACCTGTCCGACCTGCCCAAGCGGGTGGCCGAGGCCGATCCGGGCGGGCTCGTCGAGGTGGTGACCCTGCGCGACGACGCGTACCGCCAGATCAAGTCCCGGATCTACGACCTGCCCGGCACCAAGTTCGCCTCCGACAAGCTCGACCTGGCGCCGACCCGGGAGTTCGCCCGCGCGCTGCTCGGCTCGGTCGACCCGGCGCAGGCCGACGACCTCGCCGCCCACCCGGACCGGTACGTCACCGGCGACCTGGTCGGGCACGGCGGGTTGCAGGGCCGCTACGACGAGCGGTTGCGCGGCGCCCCCGGCCTGACTGTAGTGGTCGAGCGGCCCGACGAGGGCGGCAAGCTGGCCCCCACCGGCGCCGAGCTGTTCCGCCAGGAGCCGAAGCCCGGTGAGGCCCTGAAGACCACCCTGGACGTGGCCACCCAGAACGCGGCCGACGGCGCCCTGCGCGCCGAGTCACGCCGAGCCGCGCTGGTCGCGGTACGCGTCAGCGACGGCGCGGTCCTCGCCGCCGCCAACGGTCCCGGGCCGGCCGGCGAGAACCTGGCCTTCGACGCCCAGGTGCCGCCGGGTTCCACGTTCAAGATGGTCAGCGCGCTGGGTCTGCTGGACCGGGGCGCGGTCACCCTGGACGGGCCGGTGGAGTGCAAGAAGACCTTCACCGTCGATGGCCGGTCCTTCAAGAACTCGGACAACTTCGAGCTGGGCTCGGTGCCGTTCCGCACCGACTTCGCCAAGTCCTGCAACACGGCCTTCGCCTCGCTGGCTCCGAAGCTCGGCGGTGACGGCCTGGCCGTCGCCGGCCGCTCGCTGGGCCTGGAGGGGCAGTGGGATCTCGGCACGGACGCCTTCACCGGCAAGGTGTCGACCGGCGGCAGCCCCGCCGAGCAGGCCGCCGCGTCGTTCGGCCAGGGCACCACGCTGGTCAGCCCGCTGGCCATGGCCGGCGCCACCGCTGCCGTCGCCCGTGGTGCCTTCATCCAGCCGAAGCTGCTGGTCGACCCGGCGCCGGCCAAGCCGGCCGCGACCGACGGACCGCTCAAGCCGCAGTCGATCGAGGCGCTGCGCACGATGATGCGCGAGGTGGTCACCGCCGGCACCGGCAGCGCGCTCAAGGACGTTCCGGGCGACGAGGTGTACGGCAAGACCGGCACCGCCGAGTACGACGACAACCCGGCCCACACGCACGCCTGGTTCGTGGGCTGGCAGGGTGACGTCGCGTTCGCCGTGTTCGTGGAGAAGGGCGGGGCCAGCACGGCCTCGGCCGTCCCGATCGCCGAGCGCTTCCTCCGCGCCCTCCGCTAAGTCGCGCCCTGCGCCCGGCGTGCGGCGTGCGGCGTGCGGCGTGCGGCGTGATCGACTCGGTTTCGCTGAAACCGCGGTCGATCACGGCGAGGTGGGCCGGGCCTGGTCAGGCGGTGTCGGCTTCGTGCCTCTCCGGTGGTTCCGGGGCCGGCGTGGACGGTCGTCGGAGCAGCCCCGGGCCGGCCGACGCGGGCGGACCGACCGGTTCACGCTCGACCATGGCCGCGATCTGCGCCGCGACGCCCGATGGCTCGGACGGGGCCAGAACGCGCACGCCGGGTGGCCCCGCCTCGCCCGCGACGTCGTCCGGCACAGCGCTCAGCGACGAACGGCCGCCCGAGGAACCGGTGCCGGCGAAACGGCCGCCCGAGGAATCACCGCCGGCGAAACGGCCGCCCGAGGAATCACCGCCGGCAGGACCGCCGCCAGAGGGACCGCCACCAGCAGAACCCCCGGCCGAGGAACCGGTGCCGGCAGAACCGCCATCGGCAGATCCGCCGCCAGAGGGACCGCCGCTAGCAGAACGGCCGCCCGAGGAATCACCGCCCGCAGAGGGACCGCCGCCAGGCGACTCGGCGTCGGCGGGGTCGACATCGGGATGATCATCGCCGCCGCCGCGCTCGTCACCGCGACCACCGTCGGCAGGCCCAGCGGAACGCGCGGCACGATCAAGCCCACCAGGCGCCGCACGATCCAACCCACCAGGCGCCGCACGATCCAACCCACCAGGCGCGGCACGATCCAACCCACCAGGCGCGGCACGATCCAACCCACCAGGCGCCGCACGATCCAACCCACCAGGCGCCGCACGATCCAACCCACCAGGCGCCGCACGATCCAACCCACCAGGCGCCGCACGATCAAGGCCATCGAGCGCACTGAGCCGGTCGGAACGCTCGCCGCCAGTCCCGGCCCGGCCGTTGCCGCGCCGCGGGGACGGCGTGGGTCGGGGCGACAGCAGCCGGGGCGGCACCGCCTCCGGGGCAGTGACCGGAGCCAGGCCGGCGACCACTGTGTTGACGATCTCGGCGGCGTACGAGCCGTCCGGGTCGTAGTCGGGGTCGAACACGGTCAGCTCGACGCCCAGGCAGTGTGGGGTGTCGACCAGGCCGGCGAGCAGGATCTCCAGCTCGGCGAAGGCGATGCCGCCAGGGTCGGGGGCGTCCACGGCCGGCATCACCGCCGGGTCGAGCACGTCGACGTCGATGTGCACCCAGTAGCCCGCGCAGTCGGCGAGCTGCTCGTGCGCCCACTGGGCGGTCCGGGCGGCGCCCTCGGCGCGCAGCGCCGGCACCGGTCGGGTGGTGATCCCGGCGGCCTGGAGGTCGAGACGGTACTCGTCCTGCGCCCGGATGCCGAGCACCACCACGTCGATGTCGCGGAAGTAGGGTCGGCGGCCCTCCAGCGCGGCCAGGTCGGCCTGCCCGCGCCCGGTGACGAGGGCCAGGTCCTCCCCGGCGGCCGCGCCGACGTAGGAGGCGTTGCCGGGGTGCCGGAAGTCGGAGTGCCCGTCGACGAAGACGAGCCCGATCCGCCCGCCGACCGCCTCACCGAGGCGGTGCATGGCCAGCGCGGAGCCGAGCAGCACGGAGCAGTCGCCGCCCAGCACCACAGGGAACTCGCCCCGGTCGATGATCGAGCCGATCCGCTCGGCGAGGGCGAGGGAGTAGTCGGCGATCTCCCGGGCGTGGCACACGCCGTCGCCGGGCCGCCAGTCGCCGGGGTCGTACCGCGGTGGGGTGACGCAGCCGGCGTCGCGGGCCCGCAGCCGGGCCAGCAGGTCGTGGTCCCGCAACGCGCCGGGCGCCTTGGCGCAGCCCGGCACGGAGGTGGACGTCGGGGGTCGCAGGCCGAGATTTGTCGGCGCGTCGAGGACGGCGATCCGGCGCATCATGAGCTCCCGTCCTCGGTGGTCGGGCGGGCCGGCGGAAACGCCGGCCCGCGCTGGCGTGCTACGAAGTCATTGAACTCAGAAGAGGGCGCTGGCCAGGGCCCGCCGGGCCGAGGCGACCGCCGGGTCGTCCGGGCCGGCGATGGAGAACAGCGACACCAGGTGCTGGCGGACCTCCTCGCGGTCCTCACCGGCGGTGCGCCGGACCAGACCGACGAGCCGGGCGTACGCCTGCTCGGCCAGGCCGCTGAGCACCTCGATGTCGGCGGCAAGCAGTTGGGCCGCGACGTCGTCGGGGGCGCTCTCGGCGGCGGCCAGCGCGGTGGCCGGGTCGGCGCCCGCCACCCGGCGGGCCACGCCGACCTGGGCCAGACCCGCCGTGGCCGCGGCGTCCGCCGGGGCGTCGGCGAGAATCTTGCGGTACGCCTGCTCGGCGGCGTCCAGGTCGCCGCTCATGAGCGCGTCGTCCGCCTCGTCGAGGCGCGGGTCCTCCGGTTCGGCGACGGCCACGCCACCGGCCTTGAGCACGGCCTGGATCCACTGGCGGAGCTGCGCCTCGGGCACCACACCGGAGAAGGCGTCGATCGGCTGGCCGCCGACGACGGCGTAGACCATGGGGATGCCCTGGACCCGGAACATCTGGGCGATCCGCGGGTTTTCCTGCACGTCGACCCGGGCGAGGACCCAGGTGCCGCCGCTCTCGGCGGCCAGCCGCTCCAGCACCGGGGCGAACTCGTCGCTCTCCGGGAAGCCGGCCGCGCCGAAGAAGACGATGACGGGCATGGCCATCGACCGTTCGAGCACATCGGCCTGGATGGTCGCCTCGGTGACGTCGACGATGGCGGCGTTGCCGCCGGCGGTCTGCGCGCCGGGCACGCCGGCGGACGGGCCGCCCTGCGGGGGTGTGCCGGGGCGGGTACTGGCTGGTGCGGGGCCGCGCAGCGTGCTGAGGTCGACCGCGCCGCGGGTGAAGATCGACGAGGTGATCCGTGGGTCGCTCATGGTTACCTAGTCTCGCACGCGAGCCCGGATTCCCGGCTCACCCACAACTCCGACGTTGCAACTCTCACGCCCCACCCCCACCCCCGCGATCGTGCACTTTCTGTCACCGGAAGGCGGCATTGACCCGGTTCACCGGGACAGGAAGTGCACGATCGAACGGGTCAGAAGCGGGCGGGTTCGCGGTAGGTGCCCCACTCGGCCCGGAGGGCGTCGCAGATCTCGCCCAGGGTCGCCTCGGCGCGGACGGCGTCGAGCATGGCGGGGATCATGTTCTCGTCGGTGCGGCTGGCGTCGACCATCCGCGCGACCGCCGCGCGGACGGCCGACTCGTCCCGGGTGCCCTTGCGCTCGGCGAGCACCCGGCGCTGCTCCAGCTCCACCTCGTGCGAGATGCGCAGGATCTCCAGCTCCTTGGCGACCGTGCCGGTGTGGCAGTTGACGCCGACGATCTTCTTGTCGCCCTTCTCGAGGGCCTGCTGGTAGACGAAGGCCGACTCGGCGATGTGGCCGGTGAACCAGCCGTCCTCGATGCCGCGCAGGATGCCCGAGGTCATCGGGCCGATCTGGTGCGGCCCGTCCCCGCCGAGCTGCCGGATCCGGGCGAAGATCTCCTCCGCCTCGGCCTCGATCTTGTCGGTCAGCGCCTCGACGTACCACGAGCCGCCGAGCGGGTCGGCCACGTTGACCACGCCGGTCTCCTCCATCAGCACCTGCTGCGTACGCAGGGCGATCTCGGCGGACTCGTCGGTGGGCAGCGCCAGGGTCTCGTCAAGCGCGTTGGTGTGCAGCGAATTGGTGCCGCCCAGCACCGCCGCGAGAGCCTCGACGGCGGTGCGTACGACGTTGTTCACCGGTTGCTGCGCGGTCAGCGACACCCCGGCGGTCTGCGTGTGGAACCGCAGCCAGAGGGCCTTCTCGCTGGTCGCGCCGTAGACGTCGCGCAGCCAGCGGGCCCAGATCCGGCGGGCGGCGCGGAACTTGGCGATCTCCTCGAAGAAGTCGAGGTGCGAGTCGAAGAAGAAGCTCAGCCCCGGCGCGAAGACGTTCACGTCCAGCCCGCGCGAGAGGCCCAGCTCCACGTAGCCGAACCCGTCGGCGAGGGTGTACGCCAGCTCCTGCGCGGCGGTCGAGCCGGCCTCGCGGATGTGGTAGCCGGAGACCGACAGCGGCTTGTAGCGCGGGATCTCGGCCGCGCAGTACTCCATCAGGTCGCCGATCAGGCGCAGGTGCGGCTCCGGGTCGAAGAGCCACTCCTTCTGCGCGATGTACTCCTTGAAGATGTCGGTCTGCAGCGTGCCGTCCAGCTTGGACAGGTCGGCGCCCTGCCGCTCGGCGGCGACCAGGTACATGCAGAACACCGGCACGGCCGGGCCGGAGATGGTCATCGAGGTGGTGACGTCGGCCAGGTCGATGCCGTCGAAGAGCGCCTGCATGTCGGTGGCGGTGTCGATGGCGACGCCGCAGTGGCCGACCTCGCCGAGCGCCTGCGGGTCGTCGGAGTCGCGGCCCATCAGGGTCGGCATGTCGAACGCGACGGAGAGGCCGCCGCCGCCGGCGCCGAGGATCATCTTGTAGCGCTCGTTGGTCTGCTGGGCGTTGCCGAAGCCGGCGAACTGCCGGATCGTCCAGGTCCGCCCGCGATAGCCGGTCGGATGAAGACCCCTGGTGTACGGGTACTCGCCCGGCCAGCCGATCCGTTCGAAGCCCGGGTACGCGCTGCCCTCCGGTGGCCCGTACACCGGCTCCACAGGCATCCCGGAGAGCGTGGTGAAGTCGGCGTCCCGCTTGCGCGCGGAGTCGTACCGGGCCTGCCAGCGTGCCCGTCCGGCGTCGATCTCGTCGGCGTCCATGCGCAGGGCTCCTCCTCGGTTCCTCGACTGCACGTCGAGTGTAGAGCCCTCGCCTGAACGATCGCTAAGTAAGCCCGTACCGACGGGTAACCCGGTCAGACGGTGGGAGCGGGGCCACCCATCGCCACGTCGTCGACCCGGATGTTGACCTCGTCGACCCGCAACCCGTACGCCTCGACGGCCTCGGTGACCCGGGCCCGCACCTCGGCGGTGATCTCCGGCACCGCGCGACCGGCCTCGATCACCAGCACCAGGTTGACCACTGCGGCGTCGCCTGTCACGTGCGCCGAGCAGCCCCGCCGGGCGTCGCCCACCTGGTCCAGCCCGACCCGGTCGAGGACGGAGTTGAAGAACCGGGCGACGTCGCCGCCCAACTCGGCAACCCCGGGAACCGCGCGGGCCGCCGCGACGGCGATCTTCTCGATCACCTCGTCGGAGACCTGCGTCGTGCCGCCTGCCGGCACCGACGCCGCCGTCATCTCCTGCGTCGCCTCGTGATCCATGCCCGCTCCCCTGCTCCTCGCACCGGCCCCACCGCCGTGGGGCGGTGCGAGCCTACAAGGATCGGGCAGCGCCGGGATGTCCCCGGTGGACGGTCAGCGGGCGAGCTGGGCGAGCAGGGTGTCGGCCGCCGCGTACGGGTCGAGACCACCCTCGGCCACCTTGGCGGCGAGCGTGCTCAGCTCCGTACCGTCGCGGAGTGAGCCGATCCGGGCGCGGAGGGTGCCGAGCGCGATGGCCTCGATCTCGGCGGCGGCCCGCGCCTCCTGGCGGCGGCGCAGCTCGCCGTGCTCGACCAGCCAGCCCCGGTGCTTGTCGATGGCGGCGGCGATGTCGTCGATGCCCTCACCACGGGCCGCGACCGCCCGGACCACCTGCGGTCGCCACTGCCCCGGGCCGCGCTCACCCAGGGCGATCATGCCCTGGATGTCCCGGACGGTGGCGTCGACGCCGTCGCGGTCGGCCTTGTTGACCACGAACACGTCGGCGATCTCCAGGATGCCGGCCTTGACCGCCTGGATCGCGTCACCCATGCCGGGGGCGAGCAGCACGAGCGTGGTGTCGGCAAGCGAGGCGACCTCCACCTCGGCCTGCCCGACGCCGACGGTCTCGACAAGCACCACGTCACAGCCGGCGCCCTCCAGCACGCGGACCGCCTGCGGTGTCGCCGCCGCCAGCCCGCCGAGGTGCCCCCGGCTGGACATCGACCGGATGTAGACGCCCGGATCGGTGGCGTGGTCCTGCATGCGCACCCGGTCGCCGAGGATCGCCCCACCGGTGAACGGACTGGACGGGTCGACCGCCAGCACGCCCACCCGGTGCCCACGCGCCCGCAACGCCCGGACCAGCTCGTTGGTGGTGGTCGACTTGCCCACCCCGGGCGAGCCGGTGAGCCCGACGACCTGGGCCTGCCCGGCGTACGGCGCCAACGCGGCGGCGATCGCCGGCAGCAGGGTGTCGCCGTTCTCCACCAGGGTGATCAGGCGGGCCACCGCGCGGGGGTCACCGGTGCGGGCCCGCTCGACAAGCATCGGCACGTCCCGACTGCGGCGCACCGACGTGGTGCCCGCCGGGACGCTCTCTGCCGCTTCGCTCACTGCGCCATCTTTGTTCGCGACTGCGGGGCTCGCAAAACCGGCTCACTCCTCGCGCTCACTTGTCGGTCTCAGCCTTGCCCGGCACGTGGATGATCAACGCGTCGCCCTGGCCGCCGCCGCCACACAGAGCGGCCGCGCCGGTGCCGCCGCCACGCCGCTTCAGCTCCAGGGCGAGGGTGAGGACGAGACGCGCGCCGGACATGCCGATCGGGTGCCCCAGCGCGATCGCGCCGCCGTTGACGTTGATCCTGTCGGAGCTGATACCGAGGTCACGGCTGGACTGGATGCCGACCTGCGCGAACGCCTCGTTGATCTCGATGAGGTCCAGGTCCTCGACGCTCAGGCCACCCTTCTTCAGGGCGTGGTTGATCGCGTTGGACGGCTGCGAGTGCAGGGAGTTGTCCGGACCCGCCACGTTGCCGTGCGCGCCGATCTCGGCCAGCCAGGTCAGCCCCAGCTCCTTGGCCTTGGCCATGCTCATGACGACCACCGCGGCGGCGCCGTCGGAGATCGGCGAGGAGCTGCCGGCGGTGATCGTTCCGTCCTTGGTGAAGGCGGGGCGCAGCTTGGCCAGCGACTCGGCGGTGGTGTCCGGGCGGATGCCCTCGTCGTCGCTGATCACCAGCGGGTCACCCTTGCGCTGCGGGATCAGCACCGGGGTGATCTCCTCGGCGAAGTGGCCGTTCTTCTGCGCGGCGGCGGCCCGCTGGTGGCTGGCCGCGGCGAAGGCGTCCTGCTCCTCGCGGGAGATCCCGTGCTTCGTGCCGAGCCGCTCGGTCGACTCACCCATGGAGCAGCAGTCCCAGGCGTCGCTGAGCCCGTCGTGCGCCATGTGGTCCTTGACCACCACGTCGCCGTACTTGTAGCCGGTGCGCTGGCCCATCAGCAGGTGCGGGGCGTTGGTCATCGACTCCATGCCGCCGGCCACCACGATGTCGAACTCGCCGGCCCGGATGAGCTGGTCGGCCAGGGCGATCGCGTCCAGGCCGGAGAGGCAGACCTTGTTGATGGTCAGCGCCGGCACCGACATCGGCACGCCGGCCTCGACCGCCGCCTGCCGGGCCGGGATCTGCCCGGCGCCCGCCTGGAGCACCTGCCCCATGATCACGTACTGGACCTGGTCCGGGCTGACACCGGCCCGCTCCAGGGCCGCCTTGATGGCGATCCCGCCGAGCTTGGTGGCCGGGAGGTCCTTGAGGTTGCCCAGCAGCCGGCCCATCGGGGTCCGCGCGCCGCTGACGATCACCGAAGCCATGCCTGCCTCCGAGGGGGGTGCCGAGCTGTACGCCTTAACGATTGTTCGGCCAGACTAGCGTCATGACCGAGAACTCCTCCGTCGAGCCCGGTGCGGACTACGTCACAGACATCGGGCTTCGCAAGATTGACCACGTCGGCATCGCCGTCTCCGACCTGGACGCCGCGATCGACTTCTACCAGCGGACCTTCGGAATGCGCTGCGTACACGTCGAGACCAACGCCGAGCAGGGCGTACGCGAGGCGATGCTCACCGTCGGGCCGACCGCCGAGGGCGGTTGCGTGCAGCTCCTGGCCCCGCTCACCCCGGAGTCGACGATCGCGAAGTTCCTCGACCGCAACGGGCCGGGCGTGCAGCAGGTGGCGTACACCGTGGCGGACATCGACGTGGCGTGCGCGGCGCTGCGCGAGCGGGGGATGCGGTTGCTCTACGACGCACCGCGCCGCGGCACCGCCGACAGCCGGATCAACTTCGTGCACCCCAAGGACGCCGGCGGCGTCCTGGTGGAGTTGGTGGAACCCGCCCCCACCTCGCACTGACCCTCGCCCCTGCCCGCAAGATCCGCGCAACTTCGGGGATGTTGCTGCCTCCGCCGCGTCTGAGGCAGCAACATCCCCGAAGTCGTCGTCACCGCGCGTCTGCCGCGCGACCCGGGGGCCGCCGCGGCCGCCTCGGCGCGCACTTCTGTGCGTGGTTGGCGGGGTGGCCGGGCACCTTCACGCATCGGTCGATGCAGTTTTTCACAGAGGACTTCCCGCCCTAGCTACCGTTCAGTAACGTCCCGGCCCACAGGGGCGCGACCGGGCCGGATGTGTCGAATGCCGACATGGTGGTCGTGTCCGCCGGCGCCGACGATGGCAGCACCCGGGCCCGTGCGGGTGCGGGGACGAACCGGAGGTCACCGTGCAGGACATCCTCGAAGCGATCATGGCGGCGGAGGAATCGAACGACCCGGACCGCGAGCTGGCGGGCGTCGCCGGACTGCCCGTTCCGGAGAGTTACCGAGGCGTGGTCGTCCGCGCCGAGGAGTCCCGGATGTTCGACGGCATGGCCACCCGGGACAAGGACCCTCGTAAGGCGCTGCACGTGCAGGAGGTGCCGACGCCGGAGCTGGCCCCGGGTGAGGCGCTGATCGCGGTGATGGCGAGCGCGATCAACTACAACACGGTGTGGACGAGCATCTTCGAGCCGGTGTCCACCTTCCGGTTCCTCGAACGCTACGGCCGGGTCTCCGAGCTGACCCGCCGGCACGACCTGCCGTACCACGTGGTCGGCTCGGACGCCGCCGGCGTGGTGCTGCGGACCGGTCCGGGGGTGACCCGGTGGGCGGCCGGCGAC
Source organism: Micromonospora lupini str. Lupac 08 (assembly GCF_000297395.2). GTDB lineage: Bacteria > Actinomycetota > Actinomycetes > Mycobacteriales > Micromonosporaceae > Micromonospora > Micromonospora lupini. Next base: position 6,078,023 of record NZ_HF570108.1, read on the forward strand.
GAGGTCGTCGCGCACTGCCTCTCCGTCGAGCTGGAGGACGCCGCCGGGCACGACGACACCATGCTCGACCCGCAGCAGCGGATCTGGGGCTTCGAGACCAACTTCGGCGGGCTGGCCGAGCTGGCCGTGGTCAAGGCCAACCAGCTGATGCCCAAGCCGCGGCACCTGAGCTGGGAGGAGGCGGCCAGCCCCGGGCTGGTCAACTCCACCGCGTACCGGCAGCTCGTCTCGCACCACGGCGCCAACATGAAGCAGGGTGACGTGGTGCTGATCTGGGGCGCCTCCGGAGGCCTCGGCGGGTACGCCACCCAGATGGCCCTCAACGGGGGCGCGATCCCGGTCTGCGTGGTCTCCTCGCCGGAGAAGGCCGAGCTGTGCCGGCGGATGGGCGCGGACCTGGTCATCGACCGGGCGGCCGAGGGCTTCCGGTTCTGGAAGGACGAGCAGACCCAGGACCAGGACGAGTGGCGGCGCTTCGGCGAGCGGATCCGCGAGCTGACCGGCGGCGAGGACCCGGACATCGTCTTCGAGCACCCGGGCCGGGAGACGTTCGGCGCGAGCGTCTACGTGGCCCGCCGTGGCGGCACCATCGTCACCTGCGCGTCCACGAGCGGGTTCCAGCACCAGTACGACAACCGCTACCTGTGGATGCACCTCAAGCGGATCGTGGGCAGCCACTTCGCCAACTACCACGAGGCGTGGCAGGCCAACCGTCTGGTCGCGCTCGGCAAGGTGCACCCGACGGTGTCGCGCACCTACCCGTTGGAGCAGACCGGCCAGGCCGCGTACGAGGTGCACCGCAACGCGCACCAGGGCAAGGTCGGGGTGCGCTGCCTCGCGCCCGCCGACGGGTTGGGCGTCCGTGACGGGGAGTTGCGGGCCCGGCACGAGGACGCGATCAACCGGTTCCGGGGGCACTGAGCGGGCCACCGGCCGGACGGATGAGCACCCGATGGCCAATACGGTGATCGGCCATTGTTCTTCCACCCCCATTAGCCGGAACCCATCCGGATCGAACAAAGGGCCACGGGACGCACCCGTGGCCCTTTTTCGCGTCACGCTGCGTGGCGCCCGTCCCGCCCGGGACCTGCCAAGATCGCCGATTGGTCCGGCCCCGACGGCCAGGTCAGTTGACCATGTAATGAGGACACGAAAGCTCCGTACCGCTCTTGCGAAGCACCCTGGGGCGTCTGCCAGTATGTCCCAATGCCCCAGCAGCAGTCCTCCCCTCTCGCGTTCTTCGATAACGCGAACTCGCAGCCAGATTTCACCGTTGGCCTGCGCGGATACAACACTCACCAGGTCGATGACTTCATCGGCCGGATGACGGCCGCGCTGACCCAGTCCGAGCAGGCCCGTGCCGAGGCCGAGCAGCGGATGAACGACGCCCAGCGTCGTCTCCGCCAGGCCGAGCAGCGCATGAGTGCGCTGGAGCAGAAGCTCACCGACACGAACAAGCAGCTCGAGGAGAACAGCCGGCCCACCCTCTCGGGGCTCGGCACCCGCGTCGAGCAGATCCTCCGGCTCGCCGAGGAGCAGGCCAACGACCACCGCAACGAGGCCAAGCGCGAGTCCGAGGGCATCCTCTCCGCCGCCCGCCTCGAGGCCCGGGAGATCACGGACAAGGCCCGCGCCGAGGCCGCCGCGATGAAGGCCAGCGCCGAGCGCGAGGCCGGCAACCTGCGCACCGCCGCCGAGCGCGAGGCCGCCGAGGTCCGGGTGCAGGCCCGCCGCGAGGCCGACACCCTGCGCGCCGACGCGGACCGCGAGACCAAGCAGCTGCGTACGGTGACGGCCCACGAGGTGGCCGAGCTGAAGTCGACTGTCGAGCGGGAGGTGGCGACCCTCCGGGCGACCGCCGAGCGGGAGATCACCCAGCAGCGGGCCAAGGCTGCCCGCGAGGCCGAGGAGAAGCGCGCCGAGGCCACCAAGCTGCTCACCGACGCGCGGGACAAGCGCGACAAGGACCTCCAGGCCCTGGAGCTGCAGCTCGCCGAGCGGCGCGAGAAGGCCGAGCGCGAGGAGTCCGAGCGGCACGCCGCCCAGGTGTCGCAGACCCAGAAGATGGTCAGCGAGGCCGAGCAGCGCGCCCGCGCCGCCCAGGAGCGCGCGAAGGAGATCGAGCAGCGCGCCGAGGCCCGCCGGGTCGAGTCGGAGCGCAACGCCGCCGAGACGATCGACAAGGCCAAGGCGCACTCCGAGAAGACGCTCAACGAGGCCAAGGCCGAGTCGCAGCGTCTGCTCACCGAGGCGCGCACCGAGGCCGAGCTGACCACGCAGGCCGCCCGCCGCGAGGTCGAGGACCTCACCCGGCAGAAGGACGCGGTCACCTCGCAGCTCGGTCAGATGCTCTCCGGGCTCGCCGGCATCGTGCCCGGCGTGCCGGCGGCGGCTGCCCCGGCGGCCAAGCCGGAGGCGAAGAAGACCGACGGTGGTCAGGAGCGGGTGACCGCGGAGACCGCCGGCTGACGCGAGGCGTCAGGTCGGGGCATCGAACGGCGCGAGGTGACACCGGGTAACCGGTGTGACCTCGCGCCGTGTGCGTTTCCCAACCCTTGGTGTGGTGCCCTCGCCACGGAGTGAAGTAGGTCCCACAAGGGGCGTCCGTATCGCCCCAGCAGGGGGCGATGCGTGTGAGGATGGGGGCATGTCGCACGGCGAGGAACTGTTCGCTCTCGGCGGGGACGTGACCACGGAGCCCAGCTTCGAGTCCGCTCTGCGGGGGTACGAGAAGAAACAGGTTGACCGGTACGTCGCGCGTGCCGAGCACGAGATCGCGACCCTCGCCGCCGAACGGGAACAGGCCTATACACAGATCCACAAGCTCGCCGGCCAGGTCGAGGTCCTGCAACGGGATCTGACCCAGGTCCGCAAGCAGATGAACGTGGTGGACCGGGCCTCCTTCCGGCACCTGGGCCCCCGCGTCGAGTCGATCCTCACCCTCGCCGAGGAGCAGGCCGAGCAGATCCTGTCGGCGGCCAACGAGGAGATCGAGGCCCGTCGCGCCGCCGCCGAGCACATCATCGAGGAGGCCCGCGAGCAGGCCGCGCGGGCACTGAAGGACTTCGAGATCGCTCTCGCCGCCCGCCGCCAGGAGGAGGAGCGGCACAGCGCCTCCCGCCGCGCCGAGGCGGACGCGACCCTGCGGTCGGCCAAGGACGAGTCGGCGAAGCTGCGCAAGGCCGCACAGGACGAGCTGGCCAAGGCCCAGCAGGAGGCCACCCAGCTGCGGGACACCGCCAAGGAGATCCACACCCGGGCACAGCAGGAGGCCACCAAGCTGCGCGAGGCGGCCCGCGAGGCGCTGACCACCGCCCGGCAGGAGGCCGGCGAGCTGCGCGAGGCGGCCAAGGAGGTGCACGCCAAGGCCCAGCAGGAGGCCAAGCGGCTCACCGACACGGCGACCGAGGCGGGCCGGGCGACCCACGCCAAGGCACAGCAGGAGGCCAAGCAGATCATCGACGACGCGTCGATGGCCGGCCGGGCCACCCGCGCCAAGGCACAGCGAGGAGGCCGAGCGGCTGACCACGCAGGCGTCCGAGTCGGCCAAGCGCAGCCGGGCCGAGACCGAGGCGTACGTGCAGCGGATGCGCAGCGAGACCGAGGCGTACGTGCAGCAGTCCCGGGCGCAGACCCAGCAGGAGCTGGGCGCCTGGCGAGCCGGCGTGGAGCAGGAGGTCAACTCGCGGCGCGGGGCGGCCGATCGCGAGCTGGCCCAGCGACGGTCCACCGCCGAGCAGGAGTTTGCCAAGCGCCGCGACGAGCTGGACAAGCAGCACGAGTCCCGCAAGCAGGAGCTGGAGTCGGGCTGGACCGCGCGCAGCACCGAGCTGGAGTCGAGTTTCACCGCCCGGCGCGACGAGCTGGAGACCGAGTACTCGACCCGCAAGGACACGCTGGAGACCGAGTACACCGCCCGCAAGAACGAGATCGAGCAGGGCGCCGAGGCGATCCGCCAGGCGGCCGAGCGGGACGCGGCGGCCCTGCGCCAGCGCGCCGAGACGGAGGCGGCCGAGCTGTTGAGCCGCGCCGAGACCGAGGCGGGCGACAAGCGCCGCAAGGCCGACGAGCACGTCGCGGCCTCGCGTCGCCAGTTCGAGGAGTACGCGGCCACCACCCAGCAGCACCTGGCGACCACGCAGCAGCACCTGGCGGCGACACAGCAGGAATCGGCCGCGGGCCGTCAGCAGCTCGCCCAGGTGATGTTGGAGATCGCCCAGGCTCAGCAGGAGCTCGCCGACCTGCGGCAGGAGACCTGGAAGGCCCGGCAGGAGTCCGACGAGCTCGAACGGCAGATGACCGAGGTGCGGCTACGCGGCGCCACCGGCCCGATCGATGGCCCGACCGCACCGGCCACGGGCGACCGCCCCGACGCGCCGGCCGTTTCCGCGGCGTCGGGCGGCGAGGCCGCGACCGGGTCAGGCACCGACGGGGCCACCGCACCCGCCAACGCTGGCGTGGCTGCCGATGCCGGCAGCGCGAACGGCCGCACGGCCGAGTCCGACGACGCTGGTGCGCCAGTCGGCGCCGGTCTGAAGGCCGCGCCCGACGACACTGCCACGCCGGTCGTCGCCGGCAGCGCGAACGGCCGCAAGGGCGAGCCCGACGACCCGGGTGCGCCGGTCGGCGCTGGCGCCGCGAACGGCCGCAAGGGCGAGTCCGACGACGCCCGGCAGCCGGCGAATGCTGCGGCGGGCGGGGAGTCCGGGCAGTCCACGACCCGCCCGGTGGCCGAACCGATGACCACTGTCGACGGCGGCGCGGCCAGCGCCGGGGTGGACGGCGAGCCGACCGTGGCGGCCGTTCCGGGCGAGGGTGGCCGGGGCGCCAAGCCGACGAAGATCACCAGCACCGGTGAGAACGGCAAGCGGCCCAGCAAGCCGACCACCGACGAGCGCAGCGCCAAGCCCAGCAAGGTCACGATCGAGAAGGACTGACCAACCTCAAGATCGACACGACATCAGCGAAATCGGGGTGTCCGGCTATCCCGGACACCCCGATTTCCTGCAAGGCGAGTGGATCAAGCCCGGTCTTCGGGAGGCGGGTCCACGATCGGGCGGCGGAACGGGCCCCAGGCCACGAAGCGCTCGAACAGCTCCCTGGGCGCCGGCCCGTCGTGGGGATTGAGCTGGTACAGGTCGTGCGCCGCCTCGTGGTAGAGCCCCGCGAGGTAGATGGTCAGCGCGGCCGGATCCTCGTCGAACTCCGCCTTGAGCAGCAGCCGGGCGTCCGCGCAGGGCCAGGGTCGGCCGTCCGCCCGGCAGCACCACATCGGTCGCAGCGGGGTGTGCGGCGTCCGCGCGCCGCAGGGTCGGGGAAACATGGGGTACGGCCCGAGCCGCGGTTGCGGCAACCCCGACACCGGGCCCGAGCTGGAACCCGGCGGCCGGCGACCGGCGGACGGCCCCGACACCGGGGTACGCGCCCCGCCGCCCGAGCGGGAACCCGGCGGCCTGCGAACCGCGGGCAACCACCACGCCGGCGTACGCGCCCCACCACCCGAACTCGGACCGGGCGGCCTGCGACCGGCGGACGGCCCCGACACCGGAGTACGCGCCCCGCCGCCCGAGCGGGGACCTGGCGGTGTGCAGGCGGTGGACGGCGACGACGCCGAGGTCACGGTGACGGGCAGCGACCGGCCGGCGGGGCGAGACGTGGACATGGGTTGCCTCCTCGACTGGGGGACGGTTCTGCCGCCGTGCGACGGCAGGGCCGGGCGGTGGAAACCGAACCGGTCCGGGACCACCCGGTACGTGACAGTCTGCTGAGAGCACCACTACGGTCGGAAGGCATCGCCGCGTCCGGTGGGGTGACTGCGGGAGCGGCGTGCCCCGCCGGGTCGGCCGGTGGAGACGACCCTCGACCTGCGGAGGCACTGTGGAAGGCGACGCCGCGCCGACGGCCGACATGATCCGCGCGCAGCTGCGTCGACTGCGCATCGCCGCCGGGATGAGCCAGGAGGACTTCGGCCGGCTGGTGCACTACTCCGGCTCGATGGTGTCCGCGCTGGAGCTGGGCCAACGCCCGCTGGACCGGCTCTTCCTCGCCCGCGCCGACGAGGTGCTGACCACCGGCGGCCTGCTCGTCCACCTGCTCAAGCTCGCCGAGCGGGACGGCCAGCCGAGCTGGTTCCGCCCCTGGCTGGATGCCGAGCGCAGCGCCCGCCAACTGCGCTGCTTCCAACCCACGCTGGTCCCCGGCCTGCTCCAGACCGAGAACTACGCCCGCGCGGTGATCCGCTGCGACGATCTGCTGAGCGACGACGAGGTGGAACGCCGAGTCCACGCCCGCCTGGACCGACAGTCGCTGTTGGTTCAGCCGGAGCCGCCGCAGTTCGTCGCGGTCGTCGACGAGTTGGTGCTGCGGCGTGCCGGCGAGGAGGTCCGAGGGTTGATGGTCGAGCAGATCAGCCATCTGATCGCCAGCCTGGCGCGACCGCACGTCAGCTTGCACATCGTTCCGGCCGGAGGCGGGTTGCACGTCGGCCTGTCGGGCCCGTTCAATCTCGCCCGAGGCGCGGACGGCGGCTGGGTGGGGCACATGGAACACCAGATTGACGGCCTTGTGGTCGACAGCGACCACGAGGTGGCTACGCTCCTGACGCGCTGGGAGATGATCAGAAACAGTGCGTTGCCCCGCCAGCAGTCGATCGAGCTGATGAAGGAAGTTGTCACGTCATGGACCTGACCGACGCCCAGTGGCGCACCTCCACCCGTAGCGGCAATGGAGAGTGCGTCGAGGTGGCGGACAATCTGCCCGGGGTGGTGGGGGTGCGGGACAGCAAGGATCCGTCCGGCCCGGTGCTGGTGTTCGCGCCGCCCGCGTGGCGGGCGTTCGTGGCCGTCGCCAGTCGTCGGACCCCCTGAGCCGGGAGGCCCCTGGTGCCACAGCACGACCCGTCGGCCGACGACGCGGACGCGACCCCGAGCCCCCCACCTGCGCAGACGTCGACGTCGGCGGAGACTCCACCGGCGGTGCCGGTTCCCGCACCGGGAATCGACCCCGACGAGCCGCCTGCCGTGCCGTCGGGCAAGTTCGGCACGCCGGGGCGTCCGCTGCGCCGCAGCAGCTTCCTGATCGGCTTCACGGGCGCGCTGGGCGTGCTGCTGGCGTACACCCTCTATCTGGGGATTCGCAATGCCGGCGGCATCCTGGTGCTTGTGGTGATCGCGCTCTTCCTCGCGGTGGGCCTCAACCCGGCGGTGGTGCGCCTGCGCACCTGGGGTGTACCCCACGGCCTCGCGGTGACTGTGGTGGCGTTGACGGTGGTGCTGCTGCTCTGCGGCGGCATCGTGGCGCTGGTCCCGCCGATCGTCACGCAGTCGGGGCAGTTCATCGACCAGATCCCGAGCCTGCTCGACGAGTTGCGCCGTAATCCGACGGTCAACGACCTGGTGGAGCGGTACGACGTGGTGGAGCGGGTGCAGGGCGCGGCCAACGCGGACACCATCGGCCGGGCGCTCGGCGGGGTGCTCGGCGGCGCCCAACTGATCTTCGGCACGGTGTTCCGGACGTTGACCGTGCTGGTGCTGACGATCTACTTCCTTGCCTACTTCAACAAGCTCCGGTCCCTGGGCTACTCGTTGGTGCCCCGGTCGCGGCGGGAGCGGGTGCAGCTGATCGGCGACGAGATCCTGGCGAAGGTCGGCGCCTACATGGTCGGCGCGTTGAGCATCGCCGTGCTGGCCGGCGCGACCACGTTCGTGTTCGCGCTGATCGTGGGGCTGCCGTACCCGTTCGCGCTGGCCGTGGTCGTCGCGGTGACCGACCTGATCCCGCAGATCGGCGCGACCCTCGGCGCGGTGATCGTGAGCCTGGTCGGCTTCGCCGCCGGCCTGCCCACCGGCATCGCCTGCGCGGTCTTCTTCCTGATCTACCAGCAGGTCGAGAACTACCTCATCTACCCGAAGGTGATGCGGCGTTCGGTGGAGGTCAACGAGGTCGCCGCCCTGCTGGCCGCGCTGCTCGGGGTGGCGCTGCTGGGCGTGGTGGGCGCGCTTATCGCCATCCCCACGGTGGCCGCGCTGCAACTGATCCTGCGCGAGGTGGTGCTCCCCCGTCAGGAGAGGAGTTGAGCGTCAGTCGGCCGGCCCGGGGACGGGCGTGTCCGCGAAGGCGGCCACCGTGCGGTCGGCGTACGCGCTGACGTCGCCGGCCTCCATCGGCCCGTCCCAGGTCGTCGGCAGCGGCACCTCGACCGCCGGGTTGACCCGCTTGACGATCTCGTCGAGCACCAGCTCCGCGTCGCCGACCCAGAGGTGCTTCGCACCGGGCACCCCGACCACCTCGGCCTGCGGCACCGCCGCGAACCGCTCCCGCGCCTCGGCCGGGCGCAGGTAGTCGTCGAACTCCGGCACCAGCGCCGTCAGCGGCCGACCCGAGGCGGCCCAGGTGGCCAGGTCCTCCGGGGCAGAGAAGCGCAGCGGCGGGGAGAGCAGGATCGCCCCCGCGATCGCCGGGTCGCACCCGTACTTCAGGGTCAGGTCGGTGCCGAACGACCAGCCGACGAGCCAGATGTTGGGCAGTTCGGCGAACTCCGCGTACTCGATGGCGGCGGCCACGTCGTAGCGCTCGCCCACCGCGCCGTCGAACGCCCCCTCGCTGGTGCCGCGCACACTGCTCGTGCCCCGGGTGTTGAAGCGGAGCACGGCCAGGTCGGCCAGCGCGGGAAGCCGCCACGCCGCCTTGCGGAACACGTGGCTGTCCATCATTCCGCCGTGGGTGGGCAGCGGGTGCAGGCAGACGAGGGTGGCCACCGGCGGCCGGTCGGCCGGCAGGGCCAGTTCGCCGACCAGCCGCAGACCGTCGGCGGTGTGCAGCTCGATGTCCTCCCGGCGGCCGGGCAGGATCGACGACGCGCGGATCGCTGTGCTCACCGCCCAAGTCTGTCGCGAACTCGCCGCGACCGCCCGCCCAGGCACGAACAGGGTGATCCAGGTCGCTCGCTCAGTAGCGCGGTGTGCCCCGGCCGCGCTGCACCGCCGGGCCGCGCCGCTCCCGGGCACGCCAGCAGCCGCTGTGCCAGTGCCGGCGGTCGGTCAGGTCACCCAGGCCGTCGGCGGGCCAGGCCACGAGGTGCGCCACCCCGGGTCGGATCTCCTGGTCACAACCGGGGCAGCGGTACGTCTTGACCGACGCCCCCGCTCCGATGCCGCGTACCTGCCAGGCGCCGTCGGTCCACTGCTGCACCGAGGCGACGCCCTGCCGGGCCCGGTCGGCGTCCAGGTTGGCGTTCTCGTCCCGACGAGGGCGGTTGCGACGGGGGCTCACAGTCACCAAGCGTACGGTCCGTCGGGCGGGACGACCCGGGGCGGTCACCAGGTCGTGGGCCGGTCCAGGTGCTCGGCGACCTGCGCCCCGCCCAGCACCGTGGTCGCGTCCGCCTCGGTGTACCCCTGCGCCGGCCAGCCGAAGTTGGCGGTCAGGTGGGCCTTGGGGAAGCCGAGCAGCTCAAGTTCCCCGCTCTGCTGATCAATATGGGCCGGTTTGCCGTTCACCTCCCGGTTTCCCACCGTACGGCCCCCGGCGATGCCGATCGCGTACTGCAACTCGACCTGGATGCCACCCGGGTTGCTCCCGGCGACCGTCAGCTGGACGCCGTACGCGGCCGGGAACGGCGCCATCGTCACCTCGCACCTGGTCACCTGGGCTCCCGCCGGCAGCGTCGTGAGCCGCAGCGGCCCACCGCAGCGGTGCGCCTGGTCGAGCCGCAGCGCGCCGGCCACCTCGAACAGCTCCCGCTCGTCGTCGGCGATGGCGGTGGCTCGGGCGTACACCCCGGGGGCGGGTTGCCAGTGCCGCAGCCAGACCGTGACGCCGTAGGGCCCCGCGGCGTGCGACACCGACCCGTCGAAGACGCCCTCGGTGATCAGCTCCGGCACCAGCGCCGGCAGCCCGGGGGCCCGCAGAGGCAGCGCCTCGGCGGACGCGGAGAGCTCCAGGGTGACCGTGTGCCCGTCGACGTCGAGCCGCGCCATCTCCACGCCGCTCTGCACCGACCAGGACAGGTAGCGGAACCCGTCCGAGGAGAACCCGAAGTGCAGCAGCTGCGGGTCGGCGCCGAGCAGATCCGGCTGGGCGGCCGCGCCCGGCACGTCGTCGGCGCGCGGCGGCACCACGGCCACCACGGCATCCGCCGGCAGACCGGGGCCGGGCGTCCCGTCCGGGCCGGAGTCGATCAGGCCCGCCGGGTCCGTCACCACGCCCAGGCCGAGCACCGCCACCACGCCGAGCGCGAGACCGGCGGCGGTGCGCCGGCGGCGTACCCGACCGCGTCCCCGCACCACGGCGGCGGCCAGCAGCCGGTCCGTGTCGACGCTGCCCTCGGCGCGCTCGCGCAGCGTCTGGTTGATCCGCTGGTCGAGGTCGGTCACTGTCGGCTCCCGTTCGTCGTCGGGACGCCGCAGCGCTCCCGGAGGTTGGCGAGGGCCCGCATGGCGTGGGTGCGGACGGTGACCGGCGAGCAGTTCAGAATCTGCGCGATGGTCGCGTCGTCGAGGTCCTCGTAGTAGCGCAGCACCAGCACCGCCCGCTGACGGTCGGGCAGGCCGAGGATCAGCCGCCACATCTCGTCCCGATCGGCCGCCTCTCCGCCGACGTCGACGCGGTGCGGCCGGTCGACGACGGCGTCGATGACCACTTCCCGGTTCGACCGACGTCGCCACCAGGAGTTGTTGGCGTTGACGAGCATCCGGCGCACGTACACGTCGGGACGGTCGGCGCGGGAGATCCGACGCCAGTGCACGTACGCCTGGGACAACACCTCCTGGGTGAGGTCCTCGGCCCGGTGCTCGTCACCGGTGAGCAGTCGGGCCAGCCGGTACAGGGCCGGGCCGCGACTGCCGACGTACTCCTCGAAGGTCACATCCTGTAGACGCGGCAGGGACCGTCCGACGTTGACCCGGTCAGCGGTGCGAGTGGTCGCGGAACCCGCGGCGGGTCTTGCGGCCCAGGTAGCCGGCGGTGACCAGGTGCTCCAGCAGCGGCGCGGGCGCGAAGCCCGGCTCGCGCAGCTCCAGGTACAGCTCGCGCTGGATGGCCAGCGCGACGTCCAGCCCCACCACGTCGAGCAGCTCGAACGGGCCCATCGGGTAGCCGCAGCCCAGCTTCATGGCGTGGTCGATGTCGTCGGCCGTGGAGTAGCTGGCCTCAAGCATCTTCACCGCGTCGTTCAGGTAGGGGAAGAGCAGCGCGTTGACGATGAACCCGGACCGGTCGCCGCAGACCACGCCGGTCTTGCCCAGCGCGGCGCAGACCGCCCGCGCGGTGGCGGTGGCCTCCGGCGAGGTGCGGATGGTCCGGACGACCTCGACCAGCGGCATGACCGGCGCCGGGTTGAAGAAGTGCAGGCCCACCACGTCGGCCGGCCGCTGGGTGGCCATCGCCACGTCGATCACCGGCAGGGACGAGGTGGTGGTGGCCAGCACCACGCCCGGCTTGCAGATCTCGTCGAGGCTGGCGAAGAGCGCCTTCTTCACGCTCAGCTCCTCGACGACCGCCTCGACCACCAGGTCCACGTCGGCGAGGTGGTCGAGCGTGGCCGACCAACTGATCCGGCCGAGCGCGGCGTCCCGGTCGGCCTCGGCGAGCCTGCCGCGCACCACGCCCTTGTTCAGCGAGGTCTTCACGGCCTCGCAGACCGCCGCGGACTTCTCCGCGCCCCGGGTCACCGACACGACCTCGTAGCCGGCCTTCGCGAACACCTCGATGATCCCGGTGGCCATCGTCCCGGAACCCACCACGCCCACCTTCGTGATGGCGCGCGCGCCGTCGGCGAGCGCGGCCTCCGCGGCCGGCGGCGTCGCCTCATCCGGTACGACGACAGGGGAGCCCGGCCGCTGGTAGGTGTAGAAACCCCTACCGGACTTCCGACCGAGCAGCCCCGCCGTCACCATCTGCTTGAGCAGCGGCACGGGGGCGTGCCGGCGGTCCCGCCCACCGCGCCGGTACATCGTGTCCAGGATCTCGTACGCGGTGTCCAGGCCGATCAGGTCCATCAGCGCCAGCGGACCCATCGGCAGGCCGCAGCCGAGCTTCATCGCGGCGTCGATGTCCTCCCGGGTCGCGTAGTGCGACTCGACCATGGCGACCGCGTGGTTGAGGTAGCCGAAGAGCAGCGCGTTGGCGATGAAGCCGGCCCGGTCGTTGATGGTGACGTCGACCTTGCCCAGCCGGGCGCACAGCGCCTCGACGTCGGCGACCACCTCGGGCGCGGTGACGACCGTGCGGACCACCTCGACCAGCTTCATCACCGGCGCGGGGTTGAAGAAGTGGATGCCGATCACCTGGTTGGGCCGGGTGGTGGCGACCGAGATCTCGGTGACGCTCAACGACGAGGTGTTGGTGGCGAGGATGGTGTCCGGCCGGCAGACCCGGTCCAGCTCCGCGAAGATCCGCTGCTTGAGGTCCAGGTGCTCGGGCACCGCCTCGATCACCAGGTCCACGGAGTGCAGGGCGTCCAGCCCCACCGCGAAGCGCACGCGCTCGTGCAGCGCGTCCCGGTCCGCCTCGGCGAGCTTGCCCTTTGCCACGGCGCGATCGGTGGAGCCGGTCAGGGTGGCCCGGCCGCGCTCCAACGCCGACTCGGAGATCTCGACCGCGAGCACGTCGATGCCGTTGCGGGCGAAGACCTCGACGATGCCGGCACCCATGGTGCCCAGCCCCACCACACCCACGGTGCTGAACTCGCGCGCCACGACCGGCCTCCCCAGACACTCCGCACGGCCACTGAACGGCCGCTAAGGTTATGCGCGCGAGTCTGCCACGTGACGCTGAGTTGTCGAGACGCCGTGGCCTATTTCACCGCCGACGGCGGAAGGCCGCTAGACGGCGGGCACGCCGGTCAGCGCCAGCAACTCCGCGACGAACTCCGCCGGGCGTTCCAGGTGCGGGCTGTGCCCGCAGCCGGGCAACACCACCTCGCGGTACGCGCCGCCGGCCGCCGCGTACCGCTCCAGCACGGCACGGGTCTGGCCGACCATCGGCTGCGGCGGGCAGGACTCCTCCCCCGGCCAGCCGGGCACGACACCCAGCGAACCCAGGTACGCCAGGTCGAACAGCGACGTGTCCGAGACGATCACGTCGGCGTCCCCGCGTACCCAGGTGACCGGCGGCTTGTGGGCGACGGCGACGAGGTCGTCGGCGAGCCGGAACCAGGTCGGGGCGAGCGCGTTGAGCACGCCCCGCTCCCCCGGCGCGGTACCCGGCCAGTTCGCCGACGGCACCGCCGTACCGGGGTAGTTGTCCTCGCCTGTCGCCGTGGACAGCAGGCTGTCCAACAGCAACTCCTCGTCGCCGCCCAGCGCGGCGGGATCGGCCACGTAGGTCGCCCGCAGCACGGCACGCGGGCTGGCCGGCGCGTCGGCGCCACGGTCACCGGCGGCGAGCCGCGCGACGAAGTCCGGGTTGGCCGTGCCCGCGCCGGTACCGGCGAAGTCCGGGGTGGTCGGCGTGCCGGTCAGGTCGCGCGTGCCACCGAAGCCGTACGGCGACACCGGCGCGGCCAGCAGCAGCGCGCCCACCCGGTGCGGATGGTCGACGAGCAACCGCATCGCCACTCCCCCGCCGAGGGAGTGCCCGACCACCACGGGCAGGCCGCTGCTGGCGTTGGCGTTGCTGCTACTGCCGGCGCTGCTGCTGCCGGCGGCGTTGCCGGCGCTGGCGCTGCTGTTGGCGCCGCTGCTGGCGTTGGCGTTGGCGAAGAGCGTCGGGTCGTCCAGCAGGGCGGCGATGTCGTCGGCGAAGTCCCGCAGGCCCCGCGTGGCGTTCACGGGAGCGGTCGCGGAGTCGCCGTACCCCCGCAGGTCGGGTGCCACGACCCGCAGCGTCGGCGGCAGCCGCCGGACCAACGGCTCCCAGAACAGCGAGGACGAGCAGTTGCCGTGGATCAGCAGCACCGGAGTGCCGTCGGGCGGGCCGGCCACCCGTACCGCCTGGGTGGTGCCGTTCGCCGTCACGACCCGCCGCTCGCTCTCCATCCGCGGCATGCTGCCACGCCGCTCTCCGCCGGTCCAGGTGCCGGCCAGCCACCCGGCGACGCCGCCCGGTGTGGCCGACCGCCACGCGGTCCCGGCAGTCCCGGCGGGCCCGGCGGACCCGGCGGACCCGCGTACCCGGCGGCTTCGGCGGTCCCGGCGGACCCGGCGCACCCGGCGGACCCGCGGACCCGGCCGGCGGCGGACCCGAGGGCCCGGCGTTCAGCGGCGGGCGGTCGGCGGCGTGGCCAGGGGCAGCGGCAGCGTCGGTCGGATGTCCCGCCGGGACGGACCGAAGCTCAACCCGACCGGATCCGTGTGCGCGACCCCCGGGTCGAACAGGCGCAGCTCGGTGCGGCCGATCCGGATCACGTCACCGTCGGAGAGGCGCTCCACCTCGGTGATCCGGCGGTCGTTGAGCCAGGTGCCGTTGGTCGAGCCCAGGTCACGCAGCGACGCACCCTCCGGGGCCAGCCACACCTCGGCGTGCCGGCGACTCAGGTGCGGATCGTTGATGACCACGTGCCCGCTCGGCGCTCGACCGATCACCTGCGGCTCGACCCGTAAGCGAAAGCTCGCTCCGCGCATCGGCCCACCGGCGACCGTCAACAACGGCAGCAGTTCCGGATGTTCCTCCATGGACAGTCAGCCCTCCACCCCACACCGTTACTCCGCGCGTCAGCCTGCCATCAGACGGTAATCGTCAATACCGACCGGCCGGTCACCTCATCGCCACCTCCCGGCCACCCACCGTTCGACGATTCGGGCGGCCGGCCTCCGGCACCCGGGGCCTGACCTGCACTGATCAACGAGTGGACGGGTCAACGCGACTCCCGTCCCCGCGAGTCGAAATGTGGCCTACCGGTGAGTAATCCTCGGGTCTAGACTTCCGCCATGACGGCTGTGCATGCCCCCGGCACCCCTCGCATCGAGGCGGACGAGCTGGTCTCCACCAGTCCGGCCACCGGCATCGAAGCCGGCCGCCTTCCCGTCGCCACCGAGGCCGCCGTACGCCAGGCCGTCGACCAGGCGCGCGCCGCCAGCGAGTGGTGGGCCGGCCTGGGTTTCACCGGCCGCCGGCAACGGCTGCTGAGCTGGCGCGCGCTGCTCGCCCAGCGGATCGAGCAGCTCGCCGAACTGATGCACGTCGAGGGCGGCAAGCCGGTCCCCGACGCCATCGTCGAGGTCGTCACCGCGATCGAGCACATCGACTGGGCGGCCCGCAACGCCGCTCGGGTGCTCGGTCCACGCCGGGTCCGGTCGCGGCTCATCCTCGCCGAGTTCTCCGGGCACCTGGAATACCAGCCGTTCGGCGTCGTCGGCGTGATCGGCCCGTGGAACTATCCGGTCTTCACCCCGATCGGCTCCGCCGCGTACGCCCTGGCCGCCGGCAACGCCGTCGTGCTCAAGCCCAGCGAGTACACGCCCGTCGTCGGCCAGTGGCTGGTGGACACCTTCGCCGAGGTGGTGCCCGAGCAGCAGGTGTTCACGGCCGTGCACGGCCTCGGGGACGTGGGCGCGGCGCTCTGCCGCTCCGGCGTCGACAAGGTGGCCTTCACCGGCTCCACCGCGACCGCCCGCAAGGTGATGGCCGCCTGCGCCGAGACGCTGACCCCGGTGCTGATCGAGGGCGGCGGCAAGGACGCCATGATCGTCGACAGCGACGCCAACCTGGACGCCGCCGCCGAGGCGTGCGTCTGGGGCGCCATGACCAACGCCGGCCAGACCTGCATCGGCATCGAACGGGTCTACGCCGTCGACCCGGTCTTCGACGCCTTCGTCGACAAGGTCGTCGCCCGCGCCGGCCGGCTGACCGTGGGCCCGGAGGGCACCGACATCGGCCCGATCACCATGCCCGGCCAGATCGACGTGATCCGGCGACACATCGAGGCCGCGGTCAGCTCCGGCGGTCGCGCCGTGCTCGGCGGCCCCGACGCGGTGCAGCCCCCGTACGTGCATCCGACAGTGCTTGTGGACGTCCCGGAGGAGTCGGCAGCCGTCCGCGAGGAGACCTTCGGCCCGACGCTGACCATCAGCCGGGTCCGCGACGCCGACGAGGCCGTCGCCCGCGCAAACGCATTGTCGTACGGCCTGGGGGGTTCGGTCTTCGGCCGGCAGCGCGCGCTGGCCATCGCGCGGCGCCTGCGCTCCGGGATGGCCTCGATCAACTCGACCCTGACCTTCGCCGGGATGTCCACCCTGCCGTTCGGTGGTGTCGGCGACTCCGGCTTCGGGCGGATCCACGGCGAGGACGGCCTGCGCGAATTCGGCCGCGCCAAGGCCATCACCCGCCGTCGGGCACGGTCGCTGCTGCCGTCGATGACCTTCGAACGCACCCCCACCGACGTGGCGCGCCTCGTCAAGGCCATCAAGGTGATGTACGGCAGGTGAGTGTCGGATAGCCGATCTGGACCCTGATCGGCGTATCCACATGTTTATACGTCGTACTCGCGGCGGTACATTGCGTTAAATGGGCCACAATCGATTGCGCCACCGCCTTGTCGACAGTGACCAGTCGTGGAGCGCCCGGCAGCGGCGTCGTCGTTCGGACTGGCTGGCGCGCACCTTCCCCGACATCGGGGACATGCACGTCGTCGACCTCGGCGGCCGGCTCGGCACCTGGCACCGCGCCACCGTCCGACCGGCCCGGGTGACAGTGGTCAACCTGGAGCAACCGCCCGCCGCGGTGCCGGAATGGGCCCACGTCGAACAGGCCGACGCCTGCGACCTGCCGGCCCACGTCGTCAACGGCACCTACGACCTGGTCTTCTCCAACTCGGTGCTGGAGCACGTCGGCGGGCACGAACGCCGACTGCGCTTCGCCGCCGCGACGAGGTCACTTGCCGATCGCCACTGGGTGCAGACGCCCTACCGCTACTTCCCCATCGAGCCGCACTGGATCGCACCCGGGATGCAGTTCCTGCCGATCCGGCTGCGCACCGCGCTAGCCCGCCGCTGGCCCCTCGGGCACAAACCGACCCGCAGCCACGAAGCCGCCATCCACCAGGTGCTCTGGACCGAGTTGCTGGACCGCTCGCAGATGCGCCACTACTTCCCCGACTCGCGGATGCTCATCGAGCGGGTGGCCGGCCTGCCGAAGTCCCTGATCGCCGTACGAACCGGGGCGTGAGCGGCCAGTCCGGGGTCCGGGGTCGGATCAGAAGAGGGTCAGCTCGTCCTTCTCGATGCCGCGCAGCCGGTCGTAGTTGACGACCACGCACCGGATGCCGCGATCGGCGGCGAGCACCCGGGCCTGCGGCTTGATCTCCTGGGCCGCGAAGACCCCGGTGACCGGGCTGAGCAGCGGATCACGGTTCATCAGTTCGAGGTAGCGGGTCAACTGCTCCACCCCGTCGATCTCGCCACGCCGCTTGATCTCGACGGCGACGGCGCCGGAGTTGGCGTCGCGGCACAGCAGATCCACCGGCCCGATCGCCGTCATGTACTCGCGGCGCACCAACGTGTACCCCTCGCCCAGCACACCCGGGTTGGCAGCCAGCAACTCCTGCAGGTGCGCCTCCACCCCGTCCTTGCGCAGGCCGGGATCCACACCCAGCTCGTACGAGGTGTCCTGGAAGACCTCCTCCAGGGTGATCCGCAGCTCCTCGCCGGCCTTGTTGACCACCCGCCACACGCCGGGGGCCTCCTCCAGCCGACACGGCGGGCTCATCCAGTTCAGCGGCTTGTACGCACGATCGTCGGCATGGATGGACACCGACCCGTCCGCCTTCACCATCAACAGCCGGGTGGCCGGCGGCAGGTGAGCCGAGAGCCGTCCGACGTAGTCCACCGAGCACTTCGCAATGACCAACCGCACCCGACGAGGGTAGCCGAGCACCCGGTCACCACCACCGAGCGGCACTGGCGCGTCGGTGCGATGCTGAGACGGTGTTCGAAGTCCTCACCGGCACCGGCCTCGCCGCCTCGGCGGGGCTGAACGCCTACATACCCCTTCTCGTCCTCGGTCTGCTCGCCCGCTACAGCGACCTCATCGACCTACCCAGCGGCTGGACGTGGCTCGGCAACGGCTGGGTCATCGTCATCCTGGCCGTCCTGCTCGCCGTCGAGATGGTGGCGGACAAGGTGCCAGTGGTCGACCACATCAACGACGTGGTGCAGACCGTCGTCCGTCCCACCGCCGGCGGCCTCGCCTTCGGCGCCGGCTCGTCCTCGGAGACCGTGACCGTCAGCGACCCGGGGAGTTTCTTCACCTCCCACCAGTGGGTGCCCGTGGCCACCGGCGTCCTGCTCGCCTTCGGCGTACACCTGCTCAAGTCCGCCGCGCGGCCAGTGGTCAACGCGACCACCGCCGGGTTCGGCGCCCCGGTCGCCAGCACCGCCGAGGACGCGACGAGCGTGGTCGTCTCCCTGATCGCGATCATCCTGCCGGTTCTGGTGCTCGCCTTCCTGGTGGGCCTGGTCGTCTTCATCTACTGGTTCTTCCGTCGGCGATCCGAACGCCGCCGGGAACGCGAGGCGGCCCGCGCCGCCGGTTTCCGCGTCTGAACCGAGCGGGCCTTCCGACGGGCTGGCCGGTGCGGCGGCTCGGCCGCGCCGGCTCTGCCGCAGTCGGGCTGCGGGACGCCAGCTCCGACTTTCGGACCGGGCGGGGATGTCAACTCCTGCCATCGGCCGGCCCTGTCGGTGGCCGTCACCCATCCCGCAGTCTCGCAAGCACACCGACCGGCCCGATTCCGGTCTCGGCTCAAGTCCGCGCGGACCTTGGCGCTCGGACCGTCGAGATCTTGGACAGTTTCCGTTTCGCCCGGACGGAAACTGTCCAAGATCTGCGGCCAGGCGAGGCCGAGGCGCCGGCCAGGTTGGTGGGCTGGGGCTGGGGGCGCCGGTGGCCGGCGTCCCGGGCTCGGGATGGCGGCCAGGTCAAGTGGCCGGTGGCTGGACATGCCGGTGGCCGGCATCCCGGGATCGGGGTGCCGGCCAGGTCAGCGATCGAGGGCCGGACATGCCGGTGGCCGGCGTCCCCCGCATCGGGTTGGCGGCAGGTCAATGGCCGGTGGCTGGGCATGCCGCTGGCCGGCACCCCCGGGTGTGGGATGCCGGCCAGTCGGTCGGGTCGTGCGGTGGGTCAGCTGTTCCAGTGCTGGCCGACCAGGTCGGTGGCCTGCTGCTCCCACTGGGCGTACGCGTCGGGGTACGCCGACACCTGGACGGTCTGCGCGGCCTCGGTCAGGGGCATGTCCTGCCACCCGTCGACCTGCTTGAGGCCCTTGAGGAACGCGGTGGTGGAGTACTCGGGGTTGGTGATCTGCTCCGGCGTGCCCCAACCCGAGGTGGGGCGCTGCTGGAACAGGCCCAGCGAGTCGTGGTCGTTGGCGTCGCCGAGGTGGCCCAGGTTCTCCAGCTTCGACTCCTGCAGGCTGGTGGCGATGGAGATGACGGCGGCGCGTTCGGGCAGGCCGGCCTTCTTCGTGGCGGCGATGATCGCCTTGACGTTGGCGGTCTGCTCGTCGTTGAGGGTGATGTGCGACTGGTCGCCCTGCGGCTTCGGCGCCGCGCTCTGCACGGCCACCGCGACGGGCTTGGCGTCGACGGGGTTGGCGTGGGCGGCGATCGGGCCGGCGAAGACACCACCGGCGAACGCGAGACCAGCAACCGACAGCATGCTCTTACGGAAGATCGTGTTCATGGGGGTAGCTCCTTCGGGGGTAGGAACACCCACGCACCAGGGGGAAGCGGTGGCGCGGGTGTGAGCACCTCGTCCGGCGCTGCACAAAAGGGGGGAAAGTCTTCGGGTCGGCGGCCGGCGAGCGGGGCTCGCGGCGCCCGGGGTGGCGGCCTGCGAGCGGGGGCTCGTGGCGCCGGGACCGTGTGTAACGACCGTCGGGCCGGGGTCATTCCCGGGGCCGGCCCGCCTGGGTCACCGGATCGAGCCGGTCGCGTCAGCGGGCCAGCGGACGTTCGGGCGTCTGCAACGACCTGCCCGGGCCTGCCATTCCCACCCGGAAAGCGGGCGGGGCGGGTGGCCGTGGTCCTGCGATCGTCAGGGTGTGTGACGACCCCGGGCCCGCCACGATTCCGGCCCACGGATGCACCCGGTCACACCCGGGCGACCCCAGAAAGGGACATTCTGCCCAGCCCGTCCGTCCAGTGACGGCCGGACCGGACGGCGGGCGGTGATCGACACGGGTTCGCCGATATCGGGGCATCCGCCACAGCGGGAAGCCCCGATATCAGCGAACTCGTGTTGATCACGCCAAACCCGACGACCCCGTCAGGACGGCGCGAGCGGCCCGACCGGCGCTGCCGCCGGGGCCGATCGGTCGCCGGACATATCGGGTCTCCGGAGACCGGCAAATGCCTAGAATCGGGGCAAGAACCTAAGGAGGTTGGCATGACCACAGCGATGGAGATGCCCCGGGTCCAGGAGTGTGTGGTCGCGGCGTGTGCGTACAACCAGGGCGGTGACTGCCACGCCTTCGCGATCACCATCGGCAGCATGGACCACGCGCACTGCCACACCTTCGTCGAGTCGCCCGTCCGTGGCGGGGTGGACGGCCTCACCGCCCAGGTGGGCGCCTGCCAGCGTTCCGACTGTCGGCACAACGAGCAGTTGGAGTGCCACGCGTCGTCGATCAGGGTCGGCCCGGACAACGACATGGCCGACTGCATGACGTACGCCGGTCGCTGACCGACCGGCAGCGGGGCCGCCCGGCGGCACGGTCAGGGCAGGTCGTTGGCGTTCCGGATGACCGTCACCAGGTCGTCGATGATGCCGGTGAGGGCGAAGTCCTTCGGGGTGAAGACCCGGGCCACCCCGGCGGCGCGCAGGGTGTCGGCGTCGCCGGCGGGGATGATGCCACCCACCACCACCGGCAGGTCCGCCCGGCCGGCGGCGCGCAGCCCGTCGAGGACGGCGGGTACGGCGGCCAGGTGCGAGCCGGACAGCACGGAGAGCCCCACCAGGTCGACGTCCTCCTCGACGGCGGCGGCCACGATCTGCCCGGCGGTCAGCCGGATGCCCTGGTAGACGACCTCGAAGCCGGCGTCGCGGGCGCGTACCGCGATCTGTTCCGCGCCGTTGGAGTGCCCGTCCAGGCCGGGTTTGCCGACCAGCAGCCGTAGCCGACCGCTGCCCAGCTCGCGCGCCGTGGCGGTGACCCGCTCCCGGACGGCCGCGAGGCCCGGGTCGCCGCCGCTCACGGTGGCGCCGGCCAGTCCGGTGGGCGCGCGGTACTCGCCGAAGAGCTGGCGCAGCGCGCCCGCCCACTCGCCGGTGGTCACCCCGGCCCGCACGCACTCCAGGGTGGCCGGCATCAGGTTGGCGATGGTCGCGGCGTCCGCACGGAGCCGGGCCAGTGCCGCGTCGACCGCCGCGTCGTCCCGACCGGCACGCCACCGGCGTACGCCCTCCACGGCGGCCGCCTCGACCGCGGGGTCGACCTGTTCGACGGCCTCCGCTCCGGCGGCGGTCAGCGGGGAGGGTTCGGTCTCGACGTACCTGTTGACGCCGACGACCACGTCGGCGCCGGACTCGATCCGGCGGCGGCGTTCGGCAAGCGAGGCGACAAGCGCGCTCTTGAGGTAGCCGGTCTCCACGGCGGCGACCACCCCGCCCAGCTCCAGCACCTTGTCCAGCTCGACGCGCGCTCCGGTGACGATCTCGTCGACCAGCGCGGTCATCACGTGCGAGCCGGCGAAGAGGTCGGGATATTCGAGCAGGTCCGACTCGTACGCCAGGACCTGCTGCATCCGCAGCGACCACTGCTGGTCCCACGGGCGGGGCAGGCCGAGCGCCTCGTTCCAGGCGGGCAGCTGCACGGCGCGGGCCCGGGCGTCGCGGGACATCGTCACGCCGAGCATCTCCAACACGATGCGCTGGATGTTGTTCTCCGGCTGCGCCTCGGTGAGGCCGAGCGAGTTGACCTGTACGCCGTAGCGGAACCGCCGCTGCCGGGCGTCGGTCACCCCGTACCGCTCGCGGGTGATCTCGTCCCAGAGCACGCCGAACGCGCGCATCTTGGCGATCTCCTCGACGAAGCGCACGCCGGCGTTGACGAAGAACGAGACCCGCTGGACCACGTCGCCCATCCGCTCGGCCGGCACCTGACCGGAGTCACGGACCGCGTCGAGCACGGCGACCGCGGTCGCCAGGGCGAAACCGACCTCCTGCACGGGCGTGGCGCCGGCCTCCTGGAGGTGGTACGAGCAGATGTTGACCGGGTTCCACCGGGGCATCTCCCGCAGCGTGTACGCCACCACGTCGGCGGTGAGCCGCAGCGACGCGGCCGGCGGGAAGATGTACGTCCCCCGGGACAGGTACTCCTTGATGATGTCGTTCTGGGTGGTGCCGGAGCAGCGGGCCAGCTCGGCGTCCTGTTCGAGGCCGACCGTGCCGTACAGGGCCAGCAGCCACATCGCCGGGGCGTTGATCGTCATGGAGGTGTTCATCTCGGCGAGCGGGATGCCGTCGAAGAGCGCCCGCATGTCGCCCAGGTGGGCCACCGGCACGCCGACCCGGCCGACCTCACCGGCGGCGAGTTCGTGGTCGGGGTCGTACCCCGTCTGGGTGGGCAGGTCGAAGGCGACCGACAGGCCGGTCTGGCCCTTGGCGAGGTTGCGGCGGAAGAGGGCGTTGGTCGCGGCGGCCGACGAGTGACCGGCGTACGTGCGCATCACCCACGGGCGGTCCCGCTCGGGCAACCGGGTCGGCGTCTCATCCATGGCCGGAGTCTAAGTTACCGTTCAGTAAAACAGGCTGTGGAAAACCACACACGTCCATGTCGCGGACGCCGGGGTGTCAAATACGCGCAGTGGCGCTGACCGCCACACCCCGGGCAGCGGGCAGCCCCGACCAGGACGCACACTTGACGTCATGGAAGACGAGCTGGCCATCTCCGTCCGAGGGCTGCGCAAGGCGTACGGCGACAACGTGGCGGTGGCGGGCGTGGACCTCGACGTCCACCGGGGCGAGGTGTTCGCGTTGCTCGGCCCGAACGGCGCCGGCAAGACCACCACCGTGGAGATCCTGGAGGGCTACCGGCGTCGCGACGCGGGTGAGGTCTCCGTGCTCGGCGCGGACCCGGCCCACCCCACCCCCGACTGGCGCTCGCGCGTCGGCATCGTGCTGCAGGGCACGGGCGAGTTCGACGAGCTGACCGTGGCCGAGGTGGTCCGACACTTCTCCGGCTTCTATCCCGACGCCGACGACCCGGACAAGGTGATCGAGCGGGTCGGGCTGACCGGCAAGGCGAAGGCGCGGACGCACACCCTGTCCGGTGGTCAGAAGCGCCGTCTCGACGTGGCGCTGGGCATCATCGGCCGCCCCGAGCTGCTCTTCCTCGACGAGCCGACCACCGGCTTCGACCCGGAGGCCCGCCGCGAGTTCTGGGAGCTGATCCGCGACCTCGCCGCCGCCGGCACCACGATCGTGCTCACCACCCACTACCTGGACGAGGCCGAGGCCCTCGCCGACCGGGTCGGCGTGATCGCCGGCGGTCGGCTGGTCGAGGTGGCCGCACCCAACCGGCTGGGCAATCGCCAGGAGGCCCTCGCGACCGTCTCCTGGCGTACCCCGGAAGGCGCGTTGGAGAGCGCGCAGAGCGCGACGCCGACGGCCTTCGTGGCCGACCTGGCCGCGCGTCACGGCGGTGAGGTCCCCGGACTCACGGTGACCCGGCCGACTCTGGAGGACGTCTACCTCACGATGATCGGACACTCGCGATGACGACCACGACGAAGCCGGCGACGCCTGTCGCCGCGAGCCACGGCCGGCGGCCGGGCGGCGGCGCCCTGGCCCTGCGCCAGGGCCGGCTGGAGATCACCCAGTTCCTGCGCAGCCGGGAGTCCGTGGTCTTCACGATGGGCTTCCCCATCATCATGATCCTGATCTTCGCGTCGATCTTCCACGGCACGATCGGCGGCGGGGTCCGGTTCACCCAGTACTTCATCACCGGCATGATCGCGACCGGCCTGATGACGGTGAGCTTCCAGAACCTCGGCATCTGGATTCCGATCGAGCGGGACCGGGGCGTGCTCAAGCGCTACCGGGGCACGCCCATGCCGAAGTGGGTCTGGTTCGCCGGCAAGGTGATCATGGTGGTGGCGATCGGCATCGCCGAGACCGCGCTGCTGCTTGCCGTCGCGGTGGCGCTGTTCGACCTTGACCTGCCCGGCACCGCCGGGAAGTGGTTCACCTTCGGTTGGGTGTCCGTGCTCGGGGTGACCGCGTGCACGCTGTGCGGCATCGCCATCTCGTCGCTGGCCCGCACCGCCCGCAGTGGCTCGGCGGTGGTCACCCCGGTCGCTCTGGTGCTCCAGTTCATCTCCGGGGTGTTCTTCGTCTTCACCGACCTGCCGACCTGGATGCAGCAGGTGGCGGCGCTGTTCCCGCTCAAGTGGATGTGCCAGGGGCTGCGCGCGGTCTTCCTGCCGGAGAGCTTCGGCGCCCAGGAGCCGGGCGGGTCGTTCGAGCTGGGCCGGGTGGCGCTGGTGCTCGCCCTGTGGTGCGTGATCGGCCTGGTGCTCTGCCTGACCACGTTCCGCTGGACCACCAAGCGCGACGGCTGAGCGGTCGACCGGGGCGGGTGCCCGCCCCGGTCGTCGCGACGCTCAGTACGTGTAGAAGCCCTTGCCGGTCTTGCGGCCCAGGTCGCCGGCGGTGACCATGCGCTGGAGCAGCTCCGGCGGGAAGAACTTCTCGTCCGCCGTGTCGGTGTAGATGTTCTTCGAGGCGTGCAGCAGCACGTCCACGCCGGTCAGGTCGGTGGTGGCCAGCGGGCCCATGGCGTGCCCGAAGCCCAGCCGGCAGGCGGTGTCCAGGTCCTCGGCCGACACCACGCCGGCCTCGACCAGCTTGACCGCCTCCACCACCAGGGCGGAGATCAGCCGGGTGGTGACGAAGCCGGCGATGTCCCGGTTGACCACCACGACCGTCTTGCCGATCTCCTCGGCGAAGGCCCGCACGGTGGCGAGCGTGGCGTCGCTGGTCTTGTAGCCGCGCACCAGTTCGCAGAGCTGCATCATCGGCACCGGCGAGAAGAAGTGGGTGCCGACGACGGCCTCCGGCCGCTCGGTCACCGCGGCGATCTGGGTGACCGGAATCGCCGACGTGTTGGTGGCGAGCACCGCGTCGGACTTGCAGATCTTGTCGAGGGCGCGGAACACCTCGTGCTTGATGTCCAGCCGCTCGAAGACCGCCTCGACCACGATGTCCGCGTCGGCGGCCGCCTCCAGATCGGTGGTCGGGGTGATCCGCGCGAGCGTCGCCTCGACGTCGGACGCCTCGATCTTGCCCTTCTCGGCGAACTTCTCCAGCGACTTCCGGATGCCGCCGAGCCCTCGGGTGGTGGCCGCGTCGTCCAGGTCGCGCAGTGTCACCTGCCAGCCCGCCTGCGCCGCCACCTGGGCGATGCCGGAGCCCATCAGCCCGGCCCCGACGACCGCGAGTCGACCCGCCATCTGCTTCTCCCTCGCTGCGATTGAGTGCCTACCTGCACCCTAGTCGGCGAGCCTGAACGATGACTAAGCGCTCCGGAGGGCGTGGCCTACCCCATTCCGTGCCCCTGTGACGGATGCACGACTTTCCAGAGCGAACAAACTTCCGCGCGGGTGCATCGAACCCTACGACAACCAACAAGTGCAGTCAGCCAGGAGCTCATGATGCGCGCAACGTCCATGGTCGGAACCCTCACCTGCCTCCTGCTCGTCGCGGCGTGCTCGTCACCCGCACACCAGAGCGGCAACGCCGCGCCGGCCGGCTCGCCCGCGCCGACGACCGCCGCGGCCACCACCGACACTCCCAGCCCGTCCACCCCGTCTCCGTCGTCCACGCCGCCTTCGCCGTCCGCCCGGCCGTCGAGCAGCGCCACCAGCGCCGCTCCGCTCGTCCTGGGCCCGAAGGGCATCGGCTCGCTGAAGCTCGGGATGACCCGTCAGCAGGCCACCGCGACCGGGATGGTGCGCCCGTTCGACACCACGGGCCGCTGCGGGGTGTCATTCCTGCGTGCCGCCCCTGCCGAAGAGGGGACCATCACCCTCTCGCCGACCCTGGGAGTCGCCGCCATCAGCGTGTGGCCCGGCATCAAGACGCCCGAGGGAGCGCGCATCGGCATGTCGAGCGCCGAGATGCTTCGGATGTACCCGGGTTACAAGGCCGCCGAAGGTGCGGAGGCGGCCAACGCCCGCGGCTACGTGACGGTCCCCGGTAACGACAAGGCGTCCTACCGCATCGCGACCAGGAACGGCAAGGTCACCTCGCTGACCCTGCAGTTCAGGAACCAGGACTGCTACGAGTAGGCGGACCCGAAACGGCCGGCCTGCGGTGCCAGTGAGCTGGAGATCCGCAGGCCGGCCAGGATCTCGTCGGTCAGGTCCGCGTCGCCGACCTGCTTGATCTGCACGTAGACCCCGAAGCTGCGCTGCGGAACGGCGAACACCACCTCGCTGAACGAGACCGAGGCGGCACACGATGTCCACCGCCGTACCAGCGCCCGGTTACCGCCCACGTCCACGGTCCGGTCGGGCTGCGGGACGCACGAGGTGTGGCTGGGTAACGCCGGCGCCGGACCACCGGCGAGCAGGGTCCTGCTCGCGCCGACGAAGACACCGGGCATCCCGCTCGCCGGATCCGGCCAGACGTCCAGATCCGGGGCGACCACAAGACCCGGCGCCTGGCCTGCGGACAGTCGCAGCACCGAAGGGTCCCAGCCGGCGTCCTTCACCTGACCGGCCCAGCTCGCCGGCACCGCTACCGAAAGAGCACCAGAGTCATCGTGTACGCGAACCCACCCCGACCGTGCCGGCAGCGTGGAACTGGAACCCGTCGTCGCCAGCACAGCGGTAAGTGCGACCCCGACACCGACGACCCGCCCCAGCTGCCGTACGAACCGGCCACGGCCCGCGTCCCGCTCCATCGACGCGATGACCCGATGCAGTTCCTCGAGCAGCGCCGCGGCGGACGCCCAGCGTTGCCGCGGGTCCGGATGCAGCGCCCGCCGCACCACGTCGTCCACTTCGGAGGGAACTCCGGGCCGAAGCTGGGACGGGCGGGGAAGGGAACGCCCGGACCTGCCAGTACGGCTGCCACTGGACCATGCCGGCTGGGGCGGGCGACCGGTCAACATGTGGTAGGTCGTCGCGCCGATCGCGTACACGTCCGCACGGATGTCCAGGCCACCGCCGGCGGTGGCCTGCTCGGGCGGCATGTAGCCGGGCGTGCCGGCCGCGATCGTGAAGCCCGACGCGTTGGCGAGCGCCTTGGCCAGGCCAAGGTCGGCGACGAGGACCCGATCCCGGTCGGCGGCCGGCTGAAACAACACATTGGACGGCTTGAGATCCCGGTGCAGCACGCCGGCCTCGTGCAGCACCGTGACGGCGCTGGCGATGTCGGCCGCGACGAGCAGCGCCTCGCGCACCGGCATCGGCCCCGAGACGAGTCGATCCGCGAGGGTGCCACCGGCCGCGTACGGCATCACCAGGTACGGCCGACCGTCGGGCAGCTCACCGACGTCGAGCACGCGCACGAGCAGGCTGGAATCCGTCCGCCGCATGATCCGCGCCTCCTGCTCGAAACGCTCCCGCAGATCGGCGTGGTACGACCAGTTGTCCGCCAGCACCTTGATGGCGACGGAAGCGTCCAGAGCATCGTCGGCACCGAGCCACACGGTGGCGAACGCTCCGGAACCGATACGTCGGACAACGCGGTATCGGCCGATCTTGGCGGGTACTGACACGCCCGTATTATGGCCGACAAGACGCTGAGGAACGGGGCCTGAGCATGCCAGACGATCTTGATATCGAGGAGCTCGCCGGTCGTGCAGCCAGGGGCGACGCCGCCGCACTCGATGCGTTGCTGAGCAGGATCGGCCCCCAGGTCATGCGTCAGTGCCTGCGGCTGCTCCCCTGTCGGCAGGACGCCGAAGAGGCGTGCCAGGACGCCCTCCTGCAGGTCGCTCGCAAGATCGACAGCTTCGCCGGTCGGTCGAAGTTCTCCACCTGGCTGCACATCGTCACGGCCAACTGCGCCCGGCAGACGTATCGCAGCCTCAAGCGCCGGGCCGACGAGCAGTCCACTCCGGTGCTGCCACTCGACGCCGCCGACCCGCGCACCACGAGCGTGATCGCGGGTTCCCGACTCGACCTGCTGGACGCTCTGGAACGGCTGGAGGCGCACCGACCCGAACTGGTCGCCCCGCTGGTGCTGCGTGACCTGTGCCAGTTGACCTACGACCAGATCGCCGACCACCTCGCCATCCCGGTCGGCACCCTGAAGTCACGCATCCACGACGCACGACGGCACGTGCGCGCCTCGCTCCAGGCCACCTGAGACCGCGAAAGCCGCGGCGGAGCCTCAGATCTCCAGCGACGGCTCGTCCGGGGTGGTGCCCCGCTCGACGGCCACACCGAGCGCCCGCAGGTCGGCCACGAAGTCCGGGTACCCCCGGTCGACGTGGTGTACATGCGAGACCTCGGTGGGTCCGTCCGCGCAGAGCGCGGCGATGATCAACCCGGCCCCGGCGCGGATGTCGGTGGCCCGCACGGGAGCGCCGGAGAGTCGCCCCCGCCCCCGGACCACCGCGTGGTGCCCGTCGGTCTTGATGTCCGCGCCGAGCCGCATCATCTCGTTGGCGAACATGAACCGGCCGTCGAAGATGTTCTCCGTGATCAGGGAGGCGCCGTCGCTGACCGCCGCGAGCCCGATCGCCATCGGCAGCAGGTCGGTGGCGAAGCCGGGGTACGGCAGCGTCACCACGTCCACCGCCCGGGGCCGGTCGTCCATCCGTACCCGAAAGCCGTCTCCCCGCGTCTCGACCAGGCCGCCGGCCGCGACGACCTTGTCCAGGGCGACCTCCAGGTAGGCCGGGTCCAGCCCCGTCACCGTGACGTCGCCGCGCGTCATCGCGGCGCCGAACGCCCAGGTGCCGGCGACGATCCGGTCCCCCACGGTGGCGTGCCGCACCGGCCGCAGACCGGGAACGCCGGTGATCCGCAGGGTGGACGTGCCGGCGCCGGAGATCCGCGCGCCCATCTCGTTGAGCATCGTGCAGATGTCGACGATCTCCGGCTCCCGGGCCGCGTTGTCGATCATCGTGGAGCCCTGGGCCAGGACCGCGGCCATCACCAGGTTCTCGGTGGCGCCCACGCTGGGAAAGTCCAGCACGATGTCCGCGCCGCGCAGTCCGTGCGGGGCCTCGGCGATGACGAAGCCGTGCTCGCCGGAGATCTCCGCGCCCATCCGGGTCAGCCCGGAGATGTGCATGTCCAGCCCGCGCGACCCGATCGCGTCGCCGCCGGGGTGGGCCACCCGCACGTACCCTCGGCGAGCCAACAGGGGGCCCAGCACGCAGATCGACGCGCGCAGCCGC
Source organism: Micromonospora lupini str. Lupac 08 (assembly GCF_000297395.2). GTDB lineage: Bacteria > Actinomycetota > Actinomycetes > Mycobacteriales > Micromonosporaceae > Micromonospora > Micromonospora lupini. Next base: position 6,107,319 of record NZ_HF570108.1, read on the forward strand.
CGGACCAGGTCGTAGTCGGCCTCCGCGCCCGGCTGCTCCGGCACGTCGATGGTCACCGAGCGGGACCGGGCGGCCCCACCCCGGGCCACCATCGGGTCGACGGGGTCGTCCGCGTCGAACCGGACGTCGCAGCCCAGCCGCCGCAGCACCTCCCCCATGATCGCGATGTCGGTGATCCGCGGAACGTTGGTGATCACGCTTCGACCCGGGGCGAGCAGCGCGGCGGCCATCAACTTCAGCGCCGAGTTCTTGGCACCGACGACGTGCACGGTGCCCGTCAGTCGGGCTGCGCCGCAGACCCGGATGACGTCGACGTCGTTGACCGCCGGATCACCGGCGTCGCCGGGGCCCACCACGGCAGGCCAGCCGGCCGTGGCGTCCGGCCGCGCGGGGATCGTCAGGTCCGGTATCCGTAGGCTGTGCGTCATGGCCGTCCACCTCACGCGCATCTACACCAAGGCCGGCGACGCCGGCATGACCAGGCTGAGCAACAACGAGCAGGTCCCGAAGACCGATCCACGGATCGCCGCGTACGCGGATGTCGACGAGTGCAACGCGGCGATCGGCGTCGCACTGGCCCTGGGCAACCTCGACGAGGAGCTGCGGGGCGTGCTCGGGTCGATCCAGAACGACCTGTTCGACGTGGGCGCCGACCTGTCCACCCCGGTCGAGCCGGAGCCGAAGTACCCGCCGCTACGGGTGACCGAGGAGTACGTCGAGCGCCTGGAGGGCTGGTGCGACGAGTACAACGCACGCCTGAGCAAGCTCGACTCCTTCATCCTCCCCGGCGGCACCGCGGGCGCGGCGCTGCTGCACGTGGCGCGGACCACCGCCCGGCGTGCGGAGCGGGCGGCGTGGGCGCTGGTCAGCCACGATCCGGACCGGACCAGCCCGCTCCCGGCAAAGTATCTCAACCGGCTCTCCGATCTGCTCTTTATCCTGTCAAGAACGGCAAATCCGGCGGGCGATGTGCTATGGGTGCCGGGCGGCAAGCGCTGACCGTGTGCGCCGTACGGGTGGGGGGTTCCCAATCTCGCGGCCACCACGCGTGGCACGCGCTTGATCGACTCGCGTTCATGAAAATCGGGGCATCCAGACCACAGGACACCCCGGATTCAAGAAAACCGAGTCGATCAACGCCGAAAAGGCGGAACTCAGCCGCACCAGTAACGGCAGGTGATGAAAACAGCGCCGGACCGACGCACAGCGGCAACGACGGGTTTCCGGGGGAGCCCGCCCGGCGCAGGGATCAAGCCTGACCGCCCGGAGCCGGGCGGGCTCCCCCGGAAACCCCAAGCGCGACCACGGACGGCCCGGCGGGATCCCCCGGAACCCCAAGCGCGACCAAGGGACCGCCTCAGGCCGCTCGAAGCAGCCTCAGGCAGCCGGCCAGTCCTGGGAGGCCAGACGCGGCGAGACCGCCCCCGGAGGGGCGGCCTCGAGCCAGGAGAGGAAACCGGTCACGGTCGATCGCGCCATGGCGATCTCCACCGGTGCGTGCTGACTGGTACAGCGGAGGATCACCCAGTCGGCCGGCATGGAGAGCCGTTCCTGCCCTTCGGGCAACCGCCGGCGCTCGACCGCGAGATCCTTGCGGGAGAGAACCCGCTTGGGCCGGAGCGCGAAGCTGAACATTCGATACCAGCGCAGCTCGTCAGCGGCGAACCGGCCGAAGCCGGGTGACCAGCCACGCCCGTCGAGCACTGTGGTGACCCGGACGCTGAGCCGGATGATGCCACCGCTGCGGGTGACGACGGCCCGCCGGACGAAGAGCACGAGAAGCGCGACGAGGATGACGGCGACGCCGATCCCGATCCCTTCGACGATCTCCATCCCCGGCGTGACTCAGCGGCTCTGCGCGGAAACCGGGGTTGCGCTCTCGGCCAGCACGGTGACGCCCTCGGCGCTCACCGAGAGGAAGCCGCCGGCCACCTCGTACGAGACCTGCTCGCCGCCGGCCAGCTTGATGCGGACCTCGCCGGGCTCGGCGAGCTGGCCGAGCAGCGGCGCGTGCCCCGGCAGGACACCGAGCTCACCCTCGGTGGTCCGGGCGACGACCATCTCGGCCTCACCGGACCAGACCTTCTCCTCGACGGCGACGAGCTCGACGTGAAGCTGCTGTGCCACGCTGTCTCCTTGCTGCGGCGACGGATTGCCGAAAGTCTAGTCGTGACGCCGGGCCCACCCCAAGCCGGGTGGGGAGAGCTGCGCCACGGCTACTTGGTCTTGTTCTGGAATTCCGGGTGCTCCAGCAGGAACGGGTCCAGTTGTTCATTGTGCAGGGCGGTGAAGAAGTCCGGGACGCCTGCCTGGAACTGCTCACCCTTGTAGGTCTTGCCCTCGAAGAGCCCACCACCGGGCAGCTTGATCATCTGGATGGTGTTCGGCCGGATGCTCTTCAGGGCGAGCCCGAAGTCGACAACGCTGTTGCCCCGACCGTTGAAGATCAGCGACTGGCCGGCGGCGCGGAGCACCTTGTCGAGCTTGATCGGGTTGGCGACCACGTCGGCGCTGAAGGCCTGCCCGACCATCGCCTTGACGAACTGCTGCTGGTGGCGCTGCCGGCCGTAGTCGGCGTCCGGGACACCGTTCCGCTCGTAGCGCTGGCGGACGTAGTCCAGGGCCTGCCACCCGCTGAGGTGGTGGTTGCCCTTCTTGTAGAGCGCCTGCGGGCCGATGTAGCCGTAGCCGTGCGGGTTGCCCTGCCGGGCCGTCCCGTCCGGCTGCTTGTGCTCGGACTTCACGTCCCGCTCGACGTACATGTCGACGCCACCCATCGCGTCCACGATCTTCTGGAAGCCCGTGAAGTTGATGATCGCACCGGCGTCGAACCGCTTGATGCCTGTCACGTTCTGGACTGTGGTGGCCAGCAGCTCGAACCCTCGCGCCGCGTCGGGGTTCTTGCCGGGCACCTGACTGCCGAACGACATCGCAGCGTTGATCTTGGTCTTCTCGCCGGGGAAGTTGGCCCTCTTGAACGGCGGAATGTCGACGTAGAGGTCGCGCGGCAGCGAGAAGAGGTAGGCCCGGTCCATCGAGGCCGGCACGTGCAGCACCATGATCGAGTCAGCCAGCGGCGCCGCCGTCGGCGTACGCGGGTCGATGCCGACCAGCAGGAGGTTGAGCGGGCCCTTGATCTCGCTCTTCTTCTCCTTGGCGCCCGCCGCCTGGTCACCGAAGAGGTCGGCCTTGCCGACGGCGCCCTCGTAGCGGGCCATCAGCACCTCGGTGCCGACGAGCACCCCGCCGCTGAGCACGGTCAGCACCATGCCGAAGATGGTGCACACCTTGGCCCAGCGCGGTACGCCCCGCCAGACAGACGACTTGCGGCCACGCTTGCCGGCCTTACCCACGCGCATCTCCGTTCGTTACGCCCACGAAGATGAGACGGGCGCACGTCGTCGAAAGGTTGCAGAAGTCAGCGCTCGTTCAGGTGAACGCGCGGACCGACCGTATCTCGCGTGCCGCCGCACCGACGACCACGAGTAACGGACCGCGACGATGGTAAGACGCGAAGATGAACAAAAGACTGCCCCGACATTGCCGGGGCAGTCTTTTGCGGTACGGATTCCAGGCTGTCAGCCCTTCATCAGCTCCTCAGCCTTGCGCTCCAGGTCCTCGAGACCGCCGCACATGAAGAACGCCTGCTCGGGGAAGTGATCGTACTCACCCTCGCTGATCTTGCGGAACGCCTCGATGGTCTCCTTGATCGGGACCGTCGAGCCCGGCACGCCGGTGAACTGCTCCGCCGCGTAGGTGTTCTGCGAGAGGAAGCGCTCGATCCGCCGCGCGCGCTGCACGGTGATCTTGTCTTCCTCGGAGAGCTCCTCGATACCGAGGATGGCGATGATGTCCTGCAGGTCGCGGTAGCGCTGCAGGATCCGCTTCACCTCGGTGGCGACCTGGAAGTGCTCCTGGCCGACGAACTCCGGGGCGAGGATCCGGGACGAGGACGCCAGCGGGTCCACGGCCGGGTAGATGCCCTTGTCGGAGATCGACCGCTCCAGGTTGGTGGTCGCGTCCAGGTGGGCGAACGTGGTGGCCGGAGCGGGGTCGGTGTAGTCGTCCGCCGGCACGTAGATCGCCTGCATGGAGGTGATGGCCTGGCCCCGGACGGAGGTGATCCGCTCCTGGAGCTCGCCCATCTCGTCCGCGAGGGTCGGCTGGTAACCCACGGCGCTCGGCATGCGGCCGAGCAGCGTGGAGACCTCGGAACCGGCCTGGGTGAAGCGGAAGATGTTGTCGATGAAGAGCAGCACCTCCTGCTTCTTCACGTCCCGGAAGTACTCCGCCATGGTCAGCGCGGAGAGCGCCACCCGCAGCCGGGTGCCCGGCGGCTCGTCCATCTGGCCGTAGACCAGCGCGGTCTTGTCGATGACGCCGGACTCGGTCATCTCGGCGATGAGGTCGTTGCCCTCACGGGTGCGCTCACCCACGCCGGCGAACACCGAGGTACCACCGAAGTTGCGGGCCACCCGGGTGATCATCTCCTGGATGAGCACCGTCTTGCCCACACCCGCGCCGCCGAACAGGCCGATCTTGCCGCCCTTGACGTACGGGGCGAGCAGGTCGATGACCTTGATGCCGGTCTCCAGCATCTCGGTCTTCGGCTCCAGGTCGGCGAAGGCCGGGGCCTTGCGGTGGATGCCCCACCGGTCGTCGGCCTGGATGGTCTCACCCTCGGTGAGGTTGAGGCACTCGCCGATGGCGTTGAAGACGTGGCCCTTGACGGCGTCGCCCACCGGAACGGTGATCGGCTCGCCGCGGTCGGTCACCTCCGCGCCACGGACCAGGCCGTCGGTCGGCTGCATCGAGATCGCGCGGACCAGGTTGTCACCCAGGTGCTGGGCGACCTCCAGGGTCAGCGTCTTCTCACCGCCGGACAGGTTCACGCTGACGTTGAGCGCGTTGAACAGGGCCGGCATGGCGTCGCGCGGGAACTCGGCGTCGACGACCGGGCCGATGACCCGGACCACGCGACCCGTGGCCGTCTTGGTCTCTACTGGGGCAGTCATCACACTTCACTTCCCGACGCGGCCAGCGCGTTGGCGCCGCCGACGATCTCGCTGATCTCCTGGGTGATCCCGGCCTGGCGGGCCGAGTTCATCTCACGCGTGTACTTGTCGATCATGTCTTCGGCGTTGTCGGTGGCGCTCTTCATCGCCCGCCGACGCGACGCCGACTCACTCGCCGCCGACTCGATCAACGCCGCGTAGATCCGCGTGTTGATGTACCTCGGCAGGAGCGCGTCGAGCAGCGCCTCCGCCTCCGGCTCGAACTCGTACGCCGGCAGCAGCCCCTCGGAGCGCGGCCGGTCCTCCACCTGCATCGGACCGATCACCTTGGTGACCGGGGTCTGCGTCATGAGCGAGTGGAACTCGGTGTAGACGATGTGCAACTCGTCGACGCCGAGCACCCCGTCCGCACCGGCCCCGCCGTCGACGTCGTCCGCACCGGCGGTGAACGCCTTGATCAGCGTCTCACCCACGGTACGGGCGTCCTCGAACGACGGCTGCTCGCTGAAGCCGGTCCAGTTCGCCTCGATCGGCCGGTCGCGGAACCGGTAGAACCCGACGCCCTTACGTCCGATGACGTAGAGCACCGGCTCCTTGCCGTCCGCCTTGAGCCGGGCGATCAGCGACTCGGCCATCCGGATCGCGTTGGAGCTGTAACCGCCGGCCAGGCCACGGTCGCTGGTGACCAGCAGGACGCCCGCCCGCCGCACCCGCTCGCGCGGGGTGAGCAGCGGGTGGTCGATCCGCGCGTTGGACGCCAGCGCCGTGAGCACACCGGTGATGGCCTGGGCGTACGGCAGGGACGCCTGCACCCGGGCCTGGGCCTTGGCGATCCGGCTCGTCGCCACGAGCTCCATCGCCTTGGTGATCTTCTTCATCGACTTCGCCGAGCGGATCCGTTGACGAAGAACGCGTACCTGGGCCGCCATCGGATCAGCTCTCGGCCGGGCGGTCGGTCGTGCCGTCGCGGAAGCGGGTCACCGTCTCGCGGTTCTGGTCACCCTCCAGCGGCTGCGCCGGCGCGTCGTTGACCTTGCGCTCGTCGGCCTTGCCGAGGAAGACCTGCTTGAACTCGGTGATCGCCGCCTCCAGGGAGCCGACGATGTCGTCGCCCCACTGGTTGTCGGCGATACCGGCAAGCACACCCTCGTGCTTGTGCCGCAGGTACTGGAGGAACTCCGCCTCGAAGCGCCGCACGTCACCCACCGGGATGTCGTCCAGCTTGCCCTCGACGCCGGCCCAGACCGAGACGACCTCCTGCTCGACCGGGAACGGCGAGTAGTTCGGCTGCTTCAGCAGCTCGACCAGGCGGACACCACGGTCCAGCTGGGCCCGGGAGGCCCGGTCCAGGTCGGAGGCGAAGGCGGCGAACGCCTCCAGCTCGCGGTACTGGGCCAGGTTGAGCCGCAGCGAACCGGCGACCTTCCGCATCGGCTTCACCTGCGCGGCGCCACCGACCCGGGAGACCGAGGTGCCGACGTTGATGGCCGGCCGGACGCCCTGGTTGAACAGGTCCGTCTCGAGGAAGATCTGGCCGTCGGTGATCGAGATGACGTTGGTCGGGATGAAGGCCGAGATGTCGTTGGCCTTCGTCTCGATGATCGGCAGACCGGTCATCGAGCCGCCACCCAGCTCGTCGGAGAGCTTCGCGCAGCGCTCCAGCAGGCGGGAGTGCAGGTAGAAGACGTCACCCGGGTACGCCTCACGGCCCGGCGGGCGACGCAGCAGCAGCGACACGGCCCGGTACGCCTCGGCCTGCTTGCTCAGGTCGTCGAAGACGATCAGGACGTGCTTGCCGCCGTACATCCAGTGCTGCCCGATGGACGAGCCGGTGTACGGAGCCAGGTACTTGAAGCCGGCCGGGTCGGACGCCGGGGAGGCCACGATGGTCGTGTACTCCATCGCGCCGGCCTCTTCCAGCTGCCCCTTGATCGAGGCGATGGTGGAGGCCTTCTGGCCGATGGCGACGTAGATGCAGCGAACCTGCTTCTTCGGGTCGCCGGTGCGCCAGTTGTCCCGCTGGTTGAGGATGGCGTCCAGGGCGACAGTGGTCTTGCCGGTCTTGCGGTCGCCGATGATCAGCTGACGCTGACCCCGACCGATCGGGGTCATCGCGTCGATGGCCTTGATGCCGGTCTGCAGCGGCTCGAACACCGACTGGCGGGACATCACGTTCGGAGCCTGCAGCTCCAGCTCGCGGAAGCCCTCGTTGGCGATGTCACCGAGCCCGTCGATGGGCTGGCCGAGCGCGTCGACCACGCGGCCGAGGAAGGCGTCGCCGACCGGAACGGAGAGAACCCGCTCGGTGCGCTTGACGCGCTGCCCCTCCTCCAACTTGGCGGAGTCACCGAGAACGACGACACCGATCTCCCGGACGTCGAGGTTCAACGCCACGCCGAGCGTGCCGTCCTCGAACTCCAGGAGCTCGTTGGTCATGGTCGAGGGCAGGCCCTCGACGTGGGCGATGCCGTCGCCGGTGTCGGCGACGGTGCCGACCTCCTCGCGGGAGACGTCGGACGAGTAGGAGGAGACGTAGCGCTCCAGGGCGCCGCGGATCTCCTCCGTCGAGATGGTCAGCTCGGCCATCCTCTGCTTCCTTAAAATTCAGGGGCCCGGGATACCTAGTACCGACCGGTCCGAATGGCGTCTGTCATTCCGGGCGCTGCGCGGTCCAGCCGCCCCAGAGCTGGGCGGCGAGGCCGCTCAACCGCCGGGCGGCGGAGCCGCTCAGCGCTTCGCGAGCGCGTTGCGGGTCTCGTTGAGGCGGCGCAGGATGGTGCCGTCGTACAGGTCGGAACCGACCCGAACGCTCACGCCACCCAGGACGAGGGGGTCGACCGTCTGCTTGACGGAGACCTCTCGACCGTATATCGCGCTGAGGCTCGCTCCCAGTCGGCGCTCGTCGGAGTCACTCAACGGGGCTGCGACGGTCACGTACGCCACCTGCCGGTCGCGTCGCTCGGCGGCGAGCTCCACCAGGCGGGTGAGTGCCCCGCTGAAGGAGCGGCCGCCGAACCCGCCCAACGCCACCTCGACGAGGCGGACGGTGACCGGACGGGCCTTGTCGGCGAGCAGCTCGCGGGCCAGGGTGGCCCGCTGCTCGACCGGGGCGACCGGGTCGGCAAGCGTGTTGCTCAGCGCCGACTGACCCGACACGACCTGACCGAAGCGGAACAGCTCGTCCTCGACCTCGCCCAGCTCGCCGGACTTGTCGGCGCTGGCGAGCAGCGCCTCCACGCCGAGGCGCTCGGCGCCGTCGAGCAGCTCCGACGGTGCCGACCAACGGCCGGACACCAGCGTCACGAGCAGGTCGAGAGCGTCGGCGCCGATCCGCCCACCCAGCATGTCGCCGAGCAGGGCGCCCCGGTCCGCGCCGGAGCGAGCCGGCTCGGACAGGGCCCGGCGCAGCCGCGGCTCGCGCCGCAGCAGGCCCGCCACGGAGAGGATGGCGTCGGCGGTGGACGTCACCGCCGACGGCTCCGCGCCGCGGACGTACGCGTCGAGGCGCTCGGCCGCGACCTTGTACGACTCCCGGCTGGCGGCCTGCATCAGCGGGCCCCCGTGCTCTCGAGACCGCTCAGGAACCGGTCGACGGTGCCCTTGCGCCGCGCCTCGTCGGCAAGCGACTCGCCGACGATCTTGCTGGCCAGGTCCACCGCGATCGTGCCGACCTCGGCGCGCAGCTCGCGCACGATGGTGGCCCGCTCGGCGGCGAGCTGGTCCTTGCCGGCCTGGATGACCCGGTCGGACTCCTCCCGCGCCTTGGCGAGGATGTCCTGCCGGATCCCCTCGGCGTCGGCCCGCGCGTCGTCCCGGATCTTGGCGGCGTCGGTGCGGGCCTCGGCGAGCTGGGCACGGTACTGCTCGAGCAGCTGGTTCGCCTCGGCCTGGGCGGCCTCGGCGCGCTTGATGCCGCCCTCGATCGCGTCGACCCGAGCCTGGAACGTCTGCTCCATCCGCGGGAAGACGAACTTCATCAGCACGAAGCAGAGCACGGCGAAGGCGATCGTGCCGACCACGATCTCCTGCCCGATCGGGATGATCGGGTTGTGGCCTGACTCACCACCCTCAGCGGCAAGGATGAACATGGGTGACCTCCCGGTCGAGGGGCGGGTACTACTTGGCCCAGATGAAGCCGAAGGCGATGCCGAACAGCGCGAGCGCCTCGATGACGGCGAAGCCGATCCAGACGTACGGCAGGGTCATCCGCGAGGACTCGGGCTGCCGGGCGGTCGACTGGATGTAGGCGGCGAAGACCAGGCCGACGCCGATGCCCGGGCCGATGGCCGCGAGACCGTAGCCGATGGCGGCGGTGCTGCCATTTACCGCGGCGAGAACGTCCATTAGTGGTTCCTCCTGGTTATCACGCGTGACTCTCACGCGGGACGACAACGGTTGGTGCGTGGATCAGTGCTCTTCGGCGAGCGCGCCCTGGATGTAGCTGGCGCTCAGCACGGTGAAGACGTAGGCCTGCAGGACGATGACCAGCGCCTCGAGAAGGGTCAGCGCCACGGTCATCACCCAGGACACCACCGAGACCGGTGCCAGCCAGGCGTTGGCGTTGAGCATCGCGAAGCCGCCGAGCGTGAAGACCAGCAGGAGCATGTGGCCGGCGAACATGTTCGCGAAGAGACGAACGGCAAGCGAGAACGGCCGGATGATGAAGGTCGAGAACGCCTCGATCGGGATCAGCAGCGGCAGGATGTACCACGGTGCCGGCGGGATCAGGGCGTGCTTGAAGTACTTCCCGAAGCCGTGGTGCCGGATGCCGATGTAGTTGAACAGCACGTAGCTGATCACCGCGAGGATCGCCGGGAAGGCGATGTGCGAGTTCGGTGAGATCTGGAACAACGGGATGATCGCGAACGCGTTCGTCACCAACACGAAGCAGAAGAGCGTCGTGAAGTAAGGAGCGAATCGCACACCCTGGTGCCCGATCATGTCGACCGAGATGTTGTTGCGCACGAAGCCGTAGATCGACTCGGCGAACCACTGCTTCTTGGTCGGCACCAGCTTGGGGTTCCGGTAGGTCGCCAGGAAGAAGATGATCAGCACGCCGACCGCGATCCAGATCATCAAGGTGAACTTGGTGACCCAGTACGAGTCGTGTGCACCCCAGGGCAGGATGCTGGGCAGGTAGAAGTCCTCCACACTGGGTGGGAATTCCGCCTGGCCAGCTGCCAGGACGTTCGCCTGTCCGAACACCGCGTCCCTTCCTAAGTAGGCGTGCCGAGTCGGCGGATGACCAGGATGACTCCCCCAGCCATGCCGAGCACGAAGCCGATGCCGGTGGCGACGCCACCGGTGTCGAGCCACTGGTCGACCAGCCAGCCGATGAAACCCCACACGAGCATGCCTCCGACGAGGTAGCTGAGCGCGGTCCAACCCTGCCCGGCGCCGGACGGATAGTCGTCCGGTTGACCGGGGGGACGGGGGGTTTGGTCATCAGCCATGACGGGGCGAACGATATCAGCCGGGAAGACGAGGCTGTGCCTCACCCCCCGCACAACCATCGTTGTGTGGGCATCTCGGGGCTCGCGTCGTCTGTGGGCACGCTACTCCCCTTCCGCCCGTCGGAGAATGACCGGAGGCCGACACGTTCCCGCGCGTCCGATGGTTGGGACGACCGGCCGAGCGGCAGGTCAGCCCTGCGGTCGACGAGCGTGCACCGTGGTCAGCCACCAGAGGTGCACCGCCGTCCACACTGCCACCCCGGCGACGATGCCGAGGCAGAGAGGGATCAACCCGGGCCAACCGGTCGAGGCCACCGCCACCAGCACGACACCCAACAGGGTGAACTTCAGCACGTACAGGCCCAGCCCCAGCGGCAGCAGCAGCTGCGGGTTGATCTGGTCGGCCCGGGCCAGCACCACTGTCGTGAGTGTGTAGCTGAACACCGTGACGCCCACGCCGGCCGCCGCGCCGAGCGCGGCGGTCACGCCGCCGGTCACCGCACCCACGACCGCGGCGACCACGGCCAGCCCCACCGACGCGGCCAACAACACCGGCAGGTGCCGCAGCCGCCACCGCCGGTCGGCGTCGGGATCGACCACCACGGGCTCAGCCACGGGGGTACGCCGGGAAGGCCGCGGCCAGCTCGGCCACCTCGGCGCCGATCCGGGTCAGCTCGTCGACGCCACCCGGCGCCCCGGGATCGGTGCGCACCGCGCGGGCGATCAGGGCGGCCACCTGCCGCAGCTCACCCTCGCGCATGCCCTGGGTGGTGACGCTCGGCGTGCCCACCCGGAGCCCCGAGGCCACCAGCGGCGGCTGCGGGTCGTACGGGATGGCGTTCTTGTTGAGCGTGATCGCGGCGGCGTCGCAGCGGGCCTCGGCCTCCGCGCCGGTCACGCCCACCTCCCGCAGGTCGATCAGGGCGAGGTGGGTGTCGGTGCCGCCGGACACCGGGCGCATCCCCTCGTCGGCCAGCCCGGCGGCGAGCGCCTGCGCGTTGCGGACCACCTGGCCGGCGTACGTCTGGAACTCGGGCTGGGCCGCCTCGCGCAGCGCGACGGCCTTCGCCGCGACCGCGTGCATGAGCGGACCGCCCTGCGTGAACGGGAAGACCGCCTTGTCGATCCGCTGGGCCAGCGACTCGCGGCAGAGGATCATGCCGCCGCGCGGCCCGCGCAGCACCTTGTGGGTGGTGGCGCAGACGACGTCGGCGTACGGCACCGGGGACGGGATCGCCCGCCCGGCCACCAGGCCGATGAAGTGCGCGGCGTCCACCATGAGGTACGCGCCGACCTCGTCGGCGATCTCCCGGAACCGCGCGAAGTCGATCAGGCGGGGGTACGCGGTGGCCCCGCAGATGATCAGCTTGGGCCGGTGCGTCCGGGCCAGGTCACGAACCTCGTCGTAGTCGATCAACTCGGTGTCCGGCCGGACCGGGTAACCGACCGGGCGGAACCACTTGCCGGAGAAGTTCACCCGGCTGCCGTGGGTCAGGTGCCCGCCGTGCGGCAGGTCCATGGCCAGCACCGTGTCCCCCGGCTGCACCAGCGCGGCGTACGCGGCCAGGTTGGCGCTCGCCCCCGAGTGCGGCTGGACGTTGGCGTGCTCGGCCCCGAACAGCTCCCTGGCCCGGGCGATGGCGATCTCCTCGGCCCGGTCCACCTCGGCGCAGCCGCCGTAGTAGCGCCGGCCCGGGTAGCCCTCGGCGTACTTGTTGGTGAGCGTCGAGCCGAGCGCGGCCAGCACCGCCGGTGAGGTCAGGTTCTCGCTGGCGATGAGCTGCAGGCCGCCGCGCAACCGGTCCAGCTCGCCGAGGACCACCCCGGCGATCTCCGGATCGGTGGCCCTGAGCTGCGCGAAATCCGGCCCCCAGAAGGTGCTCGTCTCGGTCTCCACAGCGAACGAGTCTAGGGGGCCGCAGACTGGGAGCTGTGAGATGCCTCGTCACCGGCGCTACCGGATACATCGGCGGGCGGCTGACGCCGCTGCTGCTCGCCGACGGCCACACCGTGCGCTGCCTCGCCCGCAAGGCGGTGCGGCTGCGCGACGTGCCCTGGGCCTCCGCGGCCGAGATCGTCGAGGGAGACCTGAGTCGCCCGGAGACGCTGCCGACCGCGTTCGCCGACGTGGACGTCGCGTACTTCCTGGTGCACTCGCTGGGCCGGTCCGACTTCGAGGCGGCCGACCGGGCGGCGGCGACCAACTTCGCCGCGGCGGCGCGCGCGGCCGGCGTACGCCGGATCGTCTACCTGGGCGGCCCGGAGCCGGCGTCCGACGCGGAGGTGCCCTCCCCGCACCTGCGGTCCCGCGCCGAGGTGGGCCGGATCCTGCTGGCCAGCGGGGTGCCCACGGCGGTGCTCCGCGCCGCGGTGATCATCGGATCCGGCTCGGCGTCGTTCGAGATGCTGCGCTACCTGACCGAGCGACTGCCCGCCATGATCACTCCCCGCTGGGTCCGCAACCGGATCCAGCCGATCGCGGTCCGCGACGTGCTGCGCTACCTGGCCGGCTGCACCGCACTGCCGGCCGAGGTCAGTCGCGGTTTCGACATCGGCGGGCCGGACGTGCTGACCTTCCGCGAGATGATGCAGCGGTACGCCCGGGTGGCCGGCCTGCGCCGGCGGATCATCGTGCCGGTCCGACCGCTCACCCCGTCGCTGTCCTCGCACTGGGTCGGGCTGATCACCCCGGTGCCGAACGCCATCGCCCGCCCACTCGTGGAGAGCCTGATCCACGAGGCCGTGGCGCACGAACACGACATCGCCAGGTACGTGCCCGACCCACCGGGCGGCCTCACCGGCTTCGACGACGCGGTGGCGCTGGCGCTGGCCAAGGTGCGCGACGCCCAGGTGGAGACCCGCTGGTCCAACGCAAGCGGCCCGGACGCGCCCGCCGAACCGCTGCCCACCGACCCGGACTGGTCCGGCGGCACGGCGTACACCGACGTCCGGGAGCGAACTGTGGACGCGTCACCGGCGGCGCTGTGGCGGGTCATCGAGGGCGTCGGCGGCGAGCACGGCTGGTACTCGTTCCCCCTGGCCTGGTCGGTGCGCGGCTGGCTGGACCGGCTGGTCGGCGGTGTGGGGCTGCGGCGGGGCCGGCGTGACCCGCACCGTCTGCAGGTCGGCGAGGCGCTGGACTTCTGGCGGGTGGAGGAGATCGTCCCGGGCGAGCTGCTGCGGCTGCGCGCGGAGATGCGACTGCCCGGCCGCGCCTGGTTGGAGATGCGGGCGGTGCCCGTCGACGGCGGGCGCAGCCGCTACCAGCAGCGCGCGGTCTTCCTGCCCCGTGGACTGGCCGGCCACGCCTACTGGGGGTCGGTGGCACCGTTCCACGCCGTGGTCTTCGGCGGCATGGCCCGCAACATCGCCCGCAACGCCGAGCAAACCCCCTGACCCACCCCGCCTCGGCCGGGTCAGTTTCCGGTGCGGGCTCCGGTCGTCTGGAAGGCGGCGCGTTCGCTCGGCGGGACGAAGTCGCGGACCGGCTGGTCGCGCAGGGCGACGCGGAGCACCTCCCCCACCCCGGTCACCATCCGGGCCTGCACCGCCTGACCGACCGCGTCGCGCGGGTCGTCGGGGTTGGCCGCCATCGAGGCGACCGCCAACTGCGGGGTGAAGGCCACCACCGTCTCCGTCTCGTACCGCTCGGAGCTGCCGGTCTTGCCGGCCACCGGGCGGCCCAGGCGGGCGCGCAGGTCGGGCGCGGTGGCGCCGTCGCACCGCCCGTACATCGACTGGTCGCCCATCGGGCAGCGGGCCGCGTCCGCCGCCGCCCGCGCCACGTCGGTGTCGAGCACCTGCCGGCAGTCCGGCTTGGCGGCGTCCACCGGATGACCGGCCGAGTCGCTTATCGAGACCACCGGCAGCGGCGCGCACCAGGTCCCCTCGGCCGCCACCGTGGCGTACGCCGTCGCCAGGTCCAGCGGGGTCGTCGCGGCCACGCCCAGGGTGAACGGGCCCCAGTTCTTCGCGCCGTAGCGGGCCAGCCGCTCGTCGGAGTCGGCGCGCAGCACGATGCCGAGCCGCTCGGCCATCTCCACCACCCGGTCGGCGCCGACCCGCTCGGTCAGCCAGGCGAAGTAGGTGTTCACCGACCGGCCGAACGCGGTCCACATGGTGCGGGGGCCGTCCATCGACGAGGGGCTGGCGTTCGACGGGCACCAGCGGCCGTCGCAGCTTCCCGCCCCCGTCACCGGGAACCGGGTGAGCAGTTGGGTCGGCGCCGTGAACTCGGTCGACAGCGGCAGTCCGGACTCCAGCGCGGCCAGCATGGCGAAGAGCTTGAACGTCGAACCGCCCTGGTAGCCGTCGATGGCCCCGCCACCGGCGACGAGCTGGTTGACCGTGTTCGGGTGGTTCTTCTGCCCGACCGGGTTGTCCGCGACGCTGTAGGTGCGGTTCACCGACATCGCCAGCACCCGGCCCGTGCCGGGCTGCACCACGGCGGTCGGCACCGCCCGCCCCTCGGTCGGGCGGTAGATCTTCAGCACCTGCTCGGTGGTGGCCTGCTGCACCGCCGGGTCCAGGGACGAGACGATGGAGAAGCCGCCCCGGCGCAACGTGCGCTGCCGCTCGTCGGCACTCGACCCGAACGCCGACTGGCTGCTCCACCAGCGGGTGAACCAGTCACAGAAGAAGCCCCAGTCGTTGTGCCCCTCGGGCACCCCCGTGCAGTCGTTCGGCGTCTCGCTGGGCCGCAACTGCAACGGCTCGGCCTGCGCCACCGCCGCCGCGTCGGCCGGCACCTGACCGGTCTCCACCAGCCGTTCGAGCACGTACGTCCGTCGCCCCAGGGCGCTGTCGGCGTCCCCGTTGATCGGGTCGTCGCTGTCCGGCGAGCGGACCAGCCCCGCCAGCATCGCGGCCTGGGCCAGGGTCAACTCGGCCGGCGAGCGGGAGAAGTAGCGCTTGCTGGCCGCCGCGATCCCGTACGCCCCGGCGCCGAAGTACGCGATGTTGAGATAGCGCGTGAGGATGTCCTCCTTGCTCAGCTCCCGCTCCAGCGCCAGCGCGTACCGCATCTCCTGGAGCTTGCGGGCGGTGGTGACCTCGGTGGCCGCCTGGCGCTGCCGCTCGGTCAGCCGGGGGTCGCTGCTGAGCACGTTGCGGACGTACTGCATGGTCAGGGTGGAGGCGCCCTGCCGGGTCTTGCCGTCCCGCTTGTTCACCGTGAAGGCGCGCACCACACCGCGCAGGTCCACGCCGCTGTGCTGGTAGAACCGGACGTCCTCGGCGGCCACGATGGCCTGCCGCATCACCGGGGCGACCTCGCGCAGCGGAACGTCCACCCGGTCCTCCTGGTAGAAGGACGTGATCAGGGTGGCGCCGTCGTTGGCGTAGAGGTTGGAGCGCTGGGCGGTGGGTGGCGTGCGCAGCGTGCTGGGCAGCTCCGAGTAGGGCGTGGACAGGGCGCTGAAGCCGATTCCGAGGACCAGGGCCGCGGGTAGGGCGGCCCCGGCCAGCACCAGCCCGGCCAGCACGCCGGCGATCACCACGGTCAGCAGTTTGTCGAGTCGGGCCCGGATCATCAGCTCTCCCCGCAGGAGCCGGTCACGCTAGGACCCGTTCAGAATGACCCGGAACGCCCCTTTGGCCCCTGGTTTTCCCCAAACCCGGAGGAAACTCGCACGACGCTCAGGGCAGCAGCGCGGCGGCCAGCGGGTGGACCGTCTCCTCGATCTCGTCGGCGACCCGGGTGAAGCACTGGTCGCCGCGACCCCAGGGATCGTCGAGATCGTCGGTGGGCAGCGCCGAGGCGCCCAGCCGGCTGTCGTGCGCCGCCGCCACCAGGGCCATGCCCCGGGCGTACACCGCCTCCGGGGTCGCCTCCGCCGCCGGCAACGCGGCGGCGTCCACCGCGGCCAGCAGGCGGCCGAACTCACCAAGCACGAAGGTGCGGGCCGCCGCGTCCGGGCGGAGCGCCACCACGTACTCCTGCTGGTCGGCAGTGGCCGTCAGGACCAGGTCGGCGGCGTCGATGTGGTCCGAGCGCAGCTTGCGGGCCGCGAACCCCTCGACGGCCCCGCCCCGGTCGATGACCTGCCGCGCCGCCGGCGGGTTCATCTCCTCGCCCGCGTGCCAGCCGCCGGTGCCGGCGCTGTGGCTGTGCACGAGCTCCTCGGCGCCGGCCGGGTCCTGCGCACGCCGGGCCAACCGCTCCCGCACCGCGAGGGCCAGCAGCCGCTCGGCCATCGGCGAACGACAGATGTTGCCCATGCAGACGTGCAGGACGGTGAACGGGGGCACTCAGGCCCCCTGGACGTCGACGAGATCCGGAACGACGTCGCGCAGCTTCTCCAGCGGGATCGCGCCGGCCCGCAGCAACTGCGGCACCTCGCCGGTCAGGTCCACGATCGTGCTCGGCACCGGATCCGGGCAGGGCCCGGCCTCCAGGTACGCGCGCACCGAGTAGCTGAGCTGGTCACGCGCCTCCTCGGCGGTCACCGCCGCCGGCTGGCCCGTCTTGTTGGCCGAGGAGACCGCCATCGGGCCGGTCTCCCGCAGCACCTCAAGGGCCACCGGGTGCAGCGGCATCCGCACCGCCACCGTGCCCGTCTTGTCGCCCAGGTCCCACTGGAGGCTCGGCGAGTGCTCGACCACGATCGTCAGCGCACCCGGCCAGAACGCCTCCACCAGGTCCCGTGCTGCCGTGGGCAGCGAGAAGACCAACCCGTCCAGGGTGTGGCGCGAACCGATCAACACCGGCGGCGGCATCTGCCGGCCCCGGCCCTTCGCGTCCAGCAGCGCCTTGACCGCGTAGGGCGTGAACGCGTCAGCGCCGATCCCGTAGACCGTGTCCGTCGGGAGGACGACCAGCTCGCCGTTCTTGACCGCCTCGATGGCCGCAGCGATGCCGCGGTCCCGATCGGCGGGCGATCGGCAGTCGTAGAGCATCACGAGGAGTCAGTCTGCCACGCCGGCCCGGGCGCGGTGTGCTGGCCGTCCGCCCGTCGGGACGCGGTGGCGTAGCGAGGGCGGCCGGTGAGGTCCGGATGCTCCGTGACGGCCTCGAACCGGCCGTCGGAGGCGAACAACGCCGGTACCGCCACGTCGTGCGTCTCGTCGTGCTCGACCCCGATGACACCGCCGGGGCGCAGCAGCGCCGCCGCCCGGCTGATCACCGGTCGGATCACCGCCAGACCGTCCGCCCCGCCGAAGACCGCCTCCGCCGGATCGTGCGCGGCCACCTCCGGCGGCACCACCACCTCCACCGGTACGTACGGCGGGTTGCAGAGCAGCACGTCCACCCGCCCCACCAGGTCGGCCAGCAGGTCCGGCGCCGTCACGTCGGCCTCGACCACCTCGATCGGCCGGTCGCCCGCGGCGGCCCGCTCGGCCGCGTTGCGGCGCAGCCACGCCAGCGCCGCCGGGGACCGCTCGACCGCGATCACCCGCGCGCCGGGCAGCTCCTGCGCCACCGCCAGGGCGATCGCGCCGGTGCCGCTGCACAGATCCACGACCAGCGGCCCAGGTCTGCCCCGCCCCTGCTCGACCCCCCAGCCCGCCAGCAACTCCGTCTCGGGGCGGGGCACGAAGACGCCCGGACCGACCGCCAGCTCCAGGTGCCGGAAACCCGCCCGACCGGTCAGGTGCTGCAACGGCTCCCGGCCGGCACGACGGCCGATCAGCTCGTCGAGCCGGGCCAGCTGGGCGTCGTTCAGGTCGTCGGCGAGCGCCAGCCGGCCCCGGGGCACCCCCAGCACGTACGCCGCCAACAGCTCGGCCTCCACGCGCGCCGGGCCCACCCCGGCGGCGGCGAGCGTCCGCGCCGCGCGGGCGACCGCGGCGGACGGACGGGTACGGCCTGTCCCTTCGGGGGGGTGTTGCGGCAGAGTGGTCACGCGACAATCATGAGGCGTCACGGACGACGCCACGAACGGGTGCGTCAAGACGCACACGGCAGGAGGTTGTGGGTGGGCTGGCTCGACCGGGTCGAGGACCAGGTTGACACCCTCACGCAGGCGCGGGCTTTGCAAGAAGCAAGTCGCTCCGCGGAGTCGTACGCGTTGCTGGAGCGGGTGATCCGCACCACCACCGACCCGGCGGCCCGCGCGGACGCCCTGGTGCAGCGTCTCTCTGCGCTGATCAATCTCGGTCGTACGGCGGAGTTCACGCGCGCCATCGAGGAGGCGTCGGCGGCCGTTCGCGATCTCGCCGAGCCCTACCTGCACGGGCACCTCAACGCGCTGGCCGCGCTCGCCGCGCACCACCAGGGCGCACTGGACCGCTGTGTCACCCACCTCGTCAAGGCCGCTCGGGCGCTCAGCGCCGTGGAGGACCCGGACCGGGACACCGCATGGGGCTGGCACGACCTCGCGATGGCCTACAGCTACCTCAGCTTCCACGGCTACGCCCTGGGCGCGATCGAACGCGCCCGGCAGCTCGGGTTGACCGCAGGCATCCCGGAGGAGACCTTCGCCGCGCCGGGCATCCGGCTGCGCAACGCCGTGGCGCTGGACCACAACGGGGACAGCGACGGCTGCCTGCGGGTGCTGCGGGACGTGGCGGCCGACCTGGCCCGGTTCGTCCGCAGCGGGCGGGCCGGCCGACTGCGGCCGAGCAGCCTCGCCGCGTACGGCTACTCGGCCGCGCGGCAGGCCGCGCTCGGCGACCCGCTGGAGTCGAACGGCGAGGCCGAGCCGTCCCACCTGCTCAGCCACGGCGGGGACAGCGCCCGGGCGCGGGACATGCGACAGCTCGGCATGGTCTGCCTGGCCGTCGCGGACGGTCGGCCCATCGAGGCGGTCGCCCGGCTGGACACCATCCGGGTGTCCACCGAGACGCTCGGCGCGGCCGAGCCGGCCCGGCTGCGCAGCATCGCGCTGGCCCGCGCCGGCGACCACGCGGCGGCGCACCGTGCCGACCGGCTGGCGTTCCGGCTCGCCGCGCAACGCAACGACCGGCTGCGCGACGTCTACATCGACGGCATCGCCGCCCGGATCGACCACGAGGAGATGCGTCGGGAGGCGGCACGGTACGAGGGCGAGGCGCTCACCGACCCGCTCACCGGGCTGCCCAACCGCCGTCGGCTGGAGCGCTACATCACCGCAGTCGTCACCCGGGGCGAACGGGTGGTCATCGGCGTCTGCGACCTGGACGGCTTCAAGGCGGTCAACACCCGCCACGGGCACCACTCCGGCGACCTGGTGCTGCAACGCATCGCCGGGGTGATCAACCGGGTGATGCGCCGGGGTGACTTCGTGGCCCGCTACGGCGGGGACGAGTTCGTGGTGGTGCTCCCGGAGACCGGCATGACCGAGGCCGCCGAGGTGGCCCGCCGGATCGAGGCGGCGGTGCGCAACGAGGACTGGGAGTCCCTGGTGCCCGGCACCCCGGTCGGGGTGAGCATCGGCTTCGCGGAGGTCTCCGGGGGCGGCGGGCTGCGCGACGCGCTCAGCGTCGCCTTCGAGCAGGCCGACCGGGAGATGCTGCGCGCGAAGTCACGCCCCCGCGCCAGCTGACCGCCGGCGGCCGCGCCGGACCGGGCGAGGAGGCGGCGGCGTCCGCGACCCCGGCTCCGCGCCGGCCCGCCGGGCAGGCCGGCGACGGCAGGGTCAGCGGCGCGTCAGCTCGGTGTCGCCGGCCAACCGGGCGGCACGGTCGGCCTCGGCCAGGGCGTCCAGCACCCCGTCCAGGTCGCCGGCGAGCGCCAGATCCAGGTTGTACGCCGTGTAGCCGATCCGGTGGTCGGTGATCCGGTTCTGCGGGAAGTTGTACGTGCGGATCCGCTCCGAGCGGTCCACCGTGCGCACCTGCGCCTTGCGGGCGTCCGAGGCGGCGGCGTCGGCCTGCTCCTGCGCGGCGGCGAGCAGCCGGGCCCGCAGGATCCGCATCGCCTGCTCCCGGTTCTGCAACTGGGACTTCTCGTTCTGGCAGGAGACGACGATGCCCGTCGGCAGGTGGGTGATCCGTACCGCCGAGTCGGTGGTGTTCACCGACTGGCCGCCCGGCCCGGACGACCGGAACACGTCGATGCGCAGCTCGTTGGCGTCGATGGTGACGTCGACGTCCTCGGCCTCGGGCAGCACCAGCACCCCGGCCGCGCTGGTGTGGATGCGGCCCTGCGACTCGGTGACCGGGACGCGCTGCACCCGGTGCACGCCGCCCTCCCACTTGAGCCGCGACCAGACGCCGTTCCCGCCCTCGGGCACGCCCTTCGTCTTGATCGACAGCGAGACGTCCTTGACTCCGCCGAGGTCCGAGTCCTGTGCGTCGATCACCTCGGTGATCCAGCCGTGCCGCTCGGCGTACCGGGTGTACATCCGCAGCAGGTCGCCGGCGAACAGCGCCGACTCCTCACCGCCCTCACCGGCCTTGATCTCGACGATCACGTCCTTGGCGTCGTGCGGGTCACGCGGGATGAGCAGCTCGGCGAGGCGCTCCTCCAGCACCGGCAGGGACCCGGCGATCGCCTCGGTCTCGGCCGCGAACGAGGGGTCCTCGGCCGCCAGCTCGCGGGCCGCGGCCAGGTCGGCGCGCGCCTGCTCCAGCTCGGCGGCGGCCTTGTGCAGCGGCACCAGCGCGGCGTAGCGGCGACCCACCCGGCGCGCGGTGGCCTGGTCGGCGTGGATGGCCGGGTCGGCCAGCCGCTTCTCCAGCTCCGCGTACTCGTCGAGGAGGCCGGCCAGACGCTCGCTGCTCATGCTGCGGATGCTCCTTCGAGGATGCGACACCGGCCGACTCGAAGGCCGGACGCCGGGCGGAAACAGGCAGAACGCGGACGGCGCCCGTGTCCGGTGGAAAACCGGACACGGGCGCCGAACGGGGAGTTACTTGGCCTTCTTGGCCTGAACCTTGGCGTACTTCTGCTGGAACTTCGCGACCCGGCCGGCGGTGTCGAGAACGCGCTGCTTACCGGTGTAGAACGGGTGGCAGGCGCTGCAGGTCTCGACGTGGATCGCCCCGCCCTTGGCGGTGCTGCGGGTCGTGAACGTGTTACCGCAGGAGCAGCTGACCTCGGTGGTCACGTACTCCGGGTGGATGTTTGCCTTCATCTCGCCTCGGTCCTCTCGTTGGTGGTCGCCGGGTCGCCGTCATCACTCGTCGCGCCGTACGCGACGGGCTCGGGCGTGAACCGGAACCGGTGGCCGATTGACCAGTGTGCCATGGGCCTGAGCCGACCCGGCAAGCGGGCCGCACACCTCGTCCGGCATCGTCAACACGTGCCCACCCGTCCGCATTCCCGCCGTCTGCCGGGGCATTCGCGCACCCTGGGTACCGCCGCCGTGTACCCCGCCGGGGGTACGCCTGTCGAGCCGGAGGTGCGCCGATGACCCGCCTGATCGCGACCCGAGGGCTGCCCGCCTCGGGCAAGACCACCTTCGCCCGTACGCTCCAGCCGTCCGTGGTGCGGGTCAACCGGGACGACCTGCGCAGGATGCTGCACGGCGAACGGCTGTTCACGCAGTGGGCCGAGGCACAGGTGACTGTCGTGCAGCGGGCCCAGGTGGAGGCGCTGCTGCGGGCTCGGGCGGACGTCTGCGTGGACGACACCAACCTGCGCGCCCGCACCCTGCGGGGCTGGGCCGAGCTGGCAGCCCGACACGGCGCGGATTTCGAGGTGCACGACTTCACCGACGTACCGCTGGACGAGTGCCTGCGCCGCGACGCCGCCCGCCCGGCGGCCGAGCAGGTGGGCGCGGACGCGATCCGTCGGCTGCACGAGCGGTACCTGGAGGGGCGGGCCCTGCCCCTTCCCGTGCCGCAGGCCCGCACGGGAGGACCCGCCGCCGTGCACCCACAGTCGTCCGAACCGCCGGAGATCGTTCTGGTGGACATCGACGGCACCGTCGCGCTGGCCGTGTCCCGCAGCCCGTACGACATGACCCGGGTGGGCCAGGACGAGCCGAACCCGGCGGTGATCGCGGCGGTCCGGGCCATGCACGCGGCCGGGTACGGGGTGGTCTTCTGCTCCGGGCGGGACGCCTCGGCCCGACCGGCCACCGAGGCGTGGCTGGCCCGACACGTCCGAGTCCCCTGTCTCGGCCTGCACCTGCGCGCCGTCGGCGACACCCGGAAGGACTCGATCGTCAAACGGGAGATCTACGACCGGGAGATCCGGGACCGTTACCGGGTGGTCGGGGTCTTCGACGACCGTGCCCAGGTGGTCCAGATGTGGCGGGCCCTCGGCCTCACCGTCTTCCAGGTGGCCGACGGCGACTTCTGACGCGCGAGTTCCGCGAGGGCTGCGGCATCCGTCCGTCGTGGATGGTGGGCGGAACCGTTGTGCCGGCGACCGATCAGGGCGCCGTCGCGATGTCGGCCGACCACCCTCCTGCACGCCCTTTGCTCTGCTTCAACGCACGCAACAGTGCGGGCCGTTAAGTGGTGCGTGGATTGAAGCAGAGCAAAGGGCGATGTGGGCAGCACCGGGTGGCGAGCCGGCGAGCCGTGGCGGGTGAGGGCGGCACGGGCCGGGGGCGGCACACGACGAAGGGGCACGGCCACAGCGGCCGTGCCCCTTCGTCGTTGGTCACCCGGGGATGGTTACTCCCCCGGCGTGGACTTCGCGATCTGCATCAGGAACTCGATGTTGGTGCGGGACTGCTTGAGCCGGTCCAGCAGGAGATCCATCGCCGCCTGCGAGTCCAGCGAGTGCAGCACCTTCCGGAGCTTGTGGATGATGGCCAGCTCCTCGGGCGCGAGCAGGACCTCTTCCTTCCGGGTGCCGGACGGGTTGATGTCGATGGCCGGGAAGGTGCGCTTGTCGGCGATCTTCCGGTCCAGCTTCAGCTCCGCGTTGCCGGTGCCCTTGAACTCCTCGAAGATGACCGTGTCCGCCATGGACCCGGTCTCCACCAGCGCCGTGGCGATGATGGTCAGCGACCCGCCGTTCTCGATGTTGCGGGCCGCGCCGAGGAAGCGCTTCGGCGGGTAGAGCGCGGTGGAGTCGATACCACCCGACATGATCCGGCCGCTGGCCGGCGCCGCAAGGTTGTACGACCGACCGAGCCGGGTCACCGAGTCGAGCAGCACGACGACGTCGTGGCCCAGCTCGACCAGGCGCTTGGCCCGCTCGATCGCCAGCTCCGCCACCGTCGTGTGGTCCTGCGGCGGACGGTCGAACGTGGCCGCGATGACCTCGCCCTTGATCGACCGCTGCATGTCGGTGACCTCTTCGGGCCGCTCGTCGACAAGCACCACCATCAGGTGGCACTCCGGGTTGTTCCGGGTGATCGCGTTTGCGATCGCCTGGAGCACCATCGTCTTACCCGCCTTCGGCGGCGACTGGATGAGCGCCCGCTGGCCCTTGCCGATCGGCATGACCAGGTCGATGACCCGGGTGGTCAGGATGTGCGGCTCGGTCTCCAACCGCAGACGCTCCTGCGGGTAGAGCGGCGTGAGCTTGTAGAACTCCGGCCGCCGCCGCGCCTCGTCCGGCTCCATCCCGTTGATCGTGTCCAGCCGCATCAGCGGGTTGTACTTGTCCCGCCGCTGGTCACCGGTGTTGCCGCCCTCGCGGTTCGCACGCACCGCGCCGGTGATCGCGTCACCGCGGCGCAGACCGTACTTCTTGATCTGCGACATCGAGACGTACACGTCGTTCGGGCCGGCCAGGTAACCGGTCGTCCGCACGAAGGCGTAGTTGTCGAGCACGTCGATGATGCCGGCCACGGGGACGAGCACATCGTCCTCGCCGACCTGCGGCTCACGGCCACCGGTGTCACCACCGGTCTCCGCCCGCTCGCCACGGCCACGCCGACGGTCGCGGAAGCGGCTGCGCCGGCCACGCCGACCGCCGCCCTCACCGTCGTCGTCGTCGCTGTCCCGCTCGACACGCTGACCGCGGTCGTTGCGGTCGGCGCGCTCCGAACGGTCGTTACGGTCGGCGCGCTCGCCACGGTCGTTGCGGTCGTTACGGTCGCCCCGCTCGGCACGCTCGCCCCGGTCGTTGCGCTCGGCGCGCTCGCCGCGGTCGGCACGCTCGCCCCGATCGTTGCGCTCGGTCCGCTCGCCCCGCTCGGTGCGCTCGCCCCGGTCGGCACGCTCGCCGCGCTCGTTGCGGTCGGTCCGATCGTTGCGGTCGGCCCGCTCGCCCCGGTCGGCACGCTCGCCCCGATCGTTGCGCTCGGCCCGCTCACCGCGGTCGGAGCGCTCGGCGCGGTCGTTGCGCTCGGCGCGGTCGCGGCGGTTCTCGCCACGGTCGGGCCGCTCGCCGGCCTCCACCTCGTCGGTGCGGGCCTCGGAGGAACGGACCTCGGAGGAACGGACCTCAGAGGAACGCGCCTCGGAGGAACGCGCCTCAGCAGCGCGCGGCTCGGAGGTGCCAGCCTCGGAGGAACGCGCCTCGGAGGAACGCGCCTCGGAGGTACGCGCCTCGGCCGGGGCGGTCCGGCTGCGCCGGGTACGGCCACGGCCCTCGGTCGCGGCAGCCGGCTCGGCCGGCGTCTGGTCGGTGCTGCGACTCTCGGCCGCCGGGCGATCCACGGTCTCCCGCACCTCCTCACGGGCCGGTGCGGCCGCAGCCGCGACCTCGGCTCGCGGTCGAGGGGTCCCGGCGGCGTTGCCGCCCTGCCGCTCGGAGATCGCGGCGATCAGCTCACCCTTGCGCATGCGAGCCGTGCCGGAGATGCCGAGCGACGCAGCCAGGCTCTGCAGCTCTGGCAGCAGCATCGCCGACAGACCGGTGCCGCTGCGCCGACGACGGGCGGGAGCGGCAGCGGTGGCATCGCCAGCGACGTTGGAAACATCCGACGTCACGTCGGTGGTGTCGCTCAATGGATTCCTTCCCTCGATAAGGCCGGGACTGCCCGGAGTCGGAGCTCAGGTGGCCGGGCGGCCTCGGTGCACCCGCCTCGCAAGGACGCGTCGCGGGAGTCTGTGACACAGCAGCCGGTGGTTTCCCGACCCACCAAACGTCGGTGAGCAGGTCTCGCCGTCTGCGGCGACCTGTGGAAACTGCGGTGCGGCGTGGGCCTTGGCAGGGGTGACGGGCTGACCGCCGAGAGCTTCGGGGGTGCGCCGCCCCGCAGGAGATCGCGTGCTTCGCGGCTGTGCTAGGTCTAGAGCGTAATCAACTCTTCCGACCTGCGGCAACAGGGTCCCGCTCGGCGTGTCCCAGTCTACCCCGGGCGACCCGGGCACCGCTGACGTCTATCGGTAACTGCCAGATCTGCCAGTCTGTTCCCGCGTCGAGGCTCCGCGGCGGCTCGCTGAGCGCCAGCACGCTCGGCCCGGCCCCACTGACCACAGCCGCCACACCTGCCGCTCGCAACGCGTTGACCAGGGAAGATGTGCCCGGCATCCCGGGTGCCCGGTAATCCTGGTGGAGGCGGTCGACGGTGGCCGGCAGCAGCAGCGTCGGGTCCGTGGTGAGCGCGTGCACCAGCAACGCCGCCCGCCCCGCGGTCAACGCGGCGTCGGCGTGTGGCACGGTGGCCGGCAGCGCCGCCCGTGCGGTGGCGGTCAGGCCGCGCTCGGCCGGCACGAAAACCGTGGGTCGTACGCCGGAGGCGACCGGCAGGGACACCGCGCGAGCACCGCTCGGCTCGGACCAGGCCACCGTGAAACCGCCGAGCAGGCACGGCGCGACGTTGTCGGGATGGCCCTCGATCTCGGCGGCGAGCCGGAGCACGCCCGGCTCGTCGAGCCGGTGCTCGCCATCGGCGACCAGGGCACGGGCCAGCAGCACTCCGGCGACGATGGCGGCCGACGACGACCCCAGGCCGCGCGCCTGCGGAATCCGATTGACGCACTCGACGCTCAGGCCCGCGGGCTGCGCGCCGAGAACGTCGAAGGTGGCACGCATGGCACGCACCACCAGGTGCCGGTCGTCGTCCGGCAGCTCACCCGCGCCCTGCCCGGTGACCGTCACCTGGACACCGGCGGGCGTGACCTCGGCGGCCAGATCGTCGTAGAGCCCGAGGGCGAGCCCCAGCGCGTCGAAGCCCGGACCGAGATTGGCGCTGGTCGCGGGGACCCGGACCCGGACCGGCCCGGCGGTGAAGTTCGTCGGCACGCGCTCATGCTAGGGCCCGGCACCGACGATCCGGCCCGCCGCCCGCACCCTGGGACCGCCGGGTCTCAGCCGGCCGGGTCGGGAACCGGCTCGGTGGCCGGGTCGGTAAGCGACAGCCGGCGGGTGGCGATCCGCCAGCCGACCGCGTACACGAGGGTGACCAGCCCGCAGCCGGCCAGCACCACCCGCTCGTCCACCACGTCCACCACCAGGGCCACCGCCAGTTGACTCACCGAGATGGCAAGTGTCGCGAGCATCATGTCGGTGGCGAAGACACGCCCGCGCAGCCGGTCCGGCACCTCGCCCTGGAGGGCGAAGTTCGACATCACCCAGTTGCTGCCGCCCGCGAAGTGCGCCACGAAGACCAGCAGCAGCACCAGCGGGAACCAGCGGACCACCGACGTACCCAGGTAGGACAACCCGTAGAGCGACATGGACAGCGCGAGCCCGGGCAGCAGCCAGGACCGGTTGGTCAACACCCGACGCATCAGGATCGGCCCGACCAGGGCACCGGCGCCGCGGACCGCGAAGAGCAGGCCGGCGCCCAGCGACCCGACCCCGTAGACGCCGGCGAGCAGCGGAAACACGGTCAGCACACCGTTGCCCAGGCCGACCGCCGACTTGACCGTGACCAGCGCCAGCACCCGCGGCCGGTGCCCGATGTAGCCGAGCGCCTCGCGGACCGCCGACCAGGTCCGCTGCGCGGGCAGCTCCGGGTCGCGGGCCGCCTGCAGGGGCCTGCGGATCCGGGTGGCGAGGCCCGCGGCCAGCGCCAGGCCCACCGCCGCCACCCAGAAGCAGGCGTACGGGCCGGCAGCCGAGCTGAGCACGCCACCCAGCGAGGCGCCCACCACAGTCATCGTGCCCCAGGCGGAGCCGGCCACGGCGTTACCGGCGGCCAGTTCGTGCGGCTCCAACACGTTCGGGAGCGCGGCCTGGGCCGCCGGCGAGTAGAACGCCTTGGCGACGGCGACGACCCCGATCGCCACAAGCGCCAGCCACGCCGTACCGCGGTTGCGGACGCCGAGGAGCAGCAGCACCCCGGCCAGCGCGGCCACGTTCGCGGCGATCATGATCTTCCGGCGGTCGAAGCGGTCGGCGATCGTGCCGGTGTACGGCAGCAACAGCGCCACGATGCCGGTGTCCACCGCCAGCACGAGTGCGCCCCAGACCCCGCTGCCGGTCAGTTGGGGCAGCAGCACCAGCAGCGGCACCATGACGAACCAGTCGGCGCCGAAGACCACCAGTTCGGCGAGGAAGAGGTTACGAAAGCTCCGATTGCCGGTGAGGACCGAAAGGGTGGACGCCACGGAGCGGGACCCTACCCGGTCGGTGTGGGGGCGACACCGGGTCCCAGCAGCGCCGAGACGGTGACGAAGGTGTAGCCGCGCGCCCGCAGCCCGGCGATCATGTCCGGAAGGCCGTTCAGCGCGACCAGACGTCGCCGGTCACCCACGTCGTGCCCGAGCACGATCGTCCCCGGCCGGACACCGGCCACGATCCGTCGGGCGTGGCCGGCCGGGTCGTCGGGAAACTCCCGCTCCACCATCTGCGCCGACCAGAGCACCAGCCGGTAGTCCAACCGGGCTGCCGCGTGCAGCACCGCTCCACCCAGGTGGCCGTACGGCGGGCGGACCAGCCGGGGCGGCCTGCCGGTCACGGCGGCGATCGCGTCGTGGCTGCGGTGCAGGTCGTCGTACGCCTCTGCGGCGTCCAGCCGGGCCAGGTCCCGGTGCGCCCAGCTGTGGTTGCCCACCTCGTGCTCGGCGAGCCTGTCGCGTACGAGGTCGGCGTGCTTCCTGACCTGGGCGCCGACCAGGAAGAACGTCGCGGGCACCCGGTGCTGCGCGAGGGTGTCCAGCACCATGGGCGTCCACTGTGGCGCCGGACCGTCGTCGAAGGTGAGCGCGACCAGCCGCTGCGTGGTCGACCCCGACCAGATGACCGGCACCGCGCCGGCGCCGACGTCCTGCGGCCCGCTGCCGACCGTGGCGCTGGCCGGGCCGCCGGCGAGCGGCAGCTGCCGATGGGTGAACCAGGCGTCGGTGGCGCCCGCCCCGGCGGCCGCCCCGGTCACCGCCAGAGCCCCCCGGCGCAGCAGATCGCGCCGGGACCAGCCGTGCGCGCTCTCCGTCATCCGCCCGCTCCGCCCGCCGCCACCTCACCACGCCTACCTGGAGTATGCAAGATGTGACGCAAGGTGCAGTGCCCGTCGACCGATGGAGTTTTCGGGGCGGCACAGCCGAACGCCCCCGGCAGGCGAGCCTGCCGGGGGCGTTGCGGGATGTCGTCCGACTACTCGGTCGGCTCGGACGGAGGCAGCGGCGAGGTGCGGCTACGGGGCAGCCGCAGCACCTCGAACTGGTCCGTGCCGTCCACCAGTGCGCCCGACGGGGCGGAACGCGCCGCCGCCGGCTGCGTGCCGTCGGCCGGCGTCGCCGCCGGTGCACCCGTCGGCACGGCCACCTGGTTCGGGCCGTCCGGCTCGACGCCCTCCGACCCGGTCGGCCCGGTCACCTCCGGGTCGCCGGAGCGCCGCCGACGACGACGCTCCCGCAGCGACTCCTTGGTGCGCTCCACCATCGTGTAGAGCGTCGGCACCAGGATCAGCGTCAACAGCGTCGAGCTGAGCAGGCCGCCGATCACCACGACCGCCAGGGGCTGCGAGATGAAGCCGCCCTCACCTGTCAACCCGAGGGCCATCGGCAGCAGCGCGAAGATCGTCGCGACCGCGGTCATCAGGATCGGGCGCAGCCGACGCCGGCCACCCTCGACCACCGCCTCCCGGACCCCCATGCCCTGCGCCCGGTACTGGTTGATGAGATCGAGCAGCACGATCGCGTTGGTCACCACGATGCCGACGAGCATCAGCACACCGATCAGCGCCGGCACTCCCAGCGGCGTCCCGGTGGCCAGCAGCAGGCCGATCGCGCCTGTCGACGCGAACGGGATGGAGATCAGCAGGATCAACGCCTGGGTGAGGCTCCGGAACGTGGCCACCATGATCAGGAACACGATCGCGATGGCGGCCAGCACCGCCAGGCCCAGGTCGCCGAAGGCGTCCGCCTGATCGGCGCTGACCCCACCGATGGTGAAGGTCGCCCCCGGCACGTCGATGCCGTCCAGCCGCTTCTGCAGCTCCTTCGTGGTCGCGCCCAGGTTCGAACCGGTCGCGGCGCCGGTCACCGAGACGCTGCGCTCACCGTCGATCCGGGTGACCTGCTGCGGCCCCTCGGCCTGGGTGACGTCCGCGATGTCGTCCAGCTTCACCGGCCCGACCGGAAGGGCCCGAAGCTCCTCCAGGGACACCGGCGCGGTAGCGCTCAGCCGCAGCACCACGTCCTGCTGGCGACCGTCGAGCGCCACCTGGCCCAGCGGAGCGCCACGGAACGCCTGCGACACGAGCTGACCCACGGCGGCCTCGGTGAGACCGACCCGGCCGGCGGCGACCCGGTCGACTGTCACGTCGACCCTCGGCACCCGCTCGGCGAGGCTCGTGGTGACGTCCTCGACGTCCGGGACACCGGCCATCGCCGTCCGGGCCGCCTCGGCGGCCTGGGTCAGCACCTGGGGGTCACTGGCCTGGACGACCACCTCCAGCTGGCTGGTCGAGGCTTCCTGGCCACCGCTGAAGCTGACCTCGCCCAGGCTGGCGCCGATCTTGTCGAACTCCCGGCGCAGCTCCTCACGTACCTGCTTGGCGTCGGTGTCGCCGTCGAGCGCCAACGACCAGCTCGCGACGTTGTTGCCCCCGCCGCCCGCCCACGGGGTGTCGCCGCCACCGGCGGTCACCTGGTACGTCTCGACCCCGCCGACCCGCCCGAGGACCGCCTCGACCTGCTTGGCCGCGGCGTCGGTGGCGGCCAGGCCGCTGCCCGCCGGCAGCTCCTGCCGGAAGCTGAGCGTGTCCTGACCGGAGTCGTCCAGGAAGTTCGTCTCCAGCTTCTGCGCCAACCCGAAGGTGCCGAAGAGCACCAGCAGGCCCAGCCCGACGGTGATCCAGCGGGTCGACCGCTTGCGGGTGGCGAACCCGATCACCGGCAGGTACGCCCGCTGCAACGGGTTGCGCAGCTCCTTCTCCTCGGCCTCGCGGCGCACCGCCTCGTCGTCGACGGTGCCGCCGCGCGGCTTGAGGAACCAGTACGCCAGCACCGGGATCACGGTCAGCGAGACGAGCAGCGAGGCGAGCAGCGCCACCGTCACCGTGATCGCGAACGGCGCGAAGAGCTGCCCGACGAAGCCACCGACAAGCGCGATCGGCGCGAACACCGCCACCGTCGTGAGGGTGGACGCGGTCACCGCGCCGGCCACCTCGCGGACACCGGTGACGATCGCCTGCCGCTTCTCCTCGCCGTACTCCAGGTGCCGTTTGATGTTCTCCAACACCACGATCGAGTCGTCCACCACCCGGCCCACCGCGATTGTCAACGCGCCGAGGGTGAGCAGGTTGAGCGAGTAGTCGCCGATCCACAGGGCGAGCAGCGCCACCAGCACGGAGAGCGGGATGGAGACCGCGGTGACCACGGTCGAGCGCACCGACAGCAGGAAGACCAGGATGACGATGACCGCCATCAGCAGACCCAGCAGGCCCTCGGTGGTCAACGACTCGATCGACTTCTCCACGAACGGCGCCTGGTCGAAGACCACTGTCAGCTCCGCGCCGGAGGCGTCCTTCAGGTCGGCCAGCCGGTCCCGGATCTCGTGCGAGATCTCCACCGCGTTGCCGTCCGGTGCCGCGGTGACGGCGATGCCGAGGCTGTCCCTGCCGTTGGTCCGGGTGATCGCGGTGGCCGGGGCGAGCTGCCGCTCCACAGCCGCCACGTCACCGAGACGGACCGGGGCCGCGCCGGGCGCGATGACGATGCCGCGCAGGTCGTCCAGGGTGGCGACCGGCGTGCCGACCTGCACCGGGAGGGCCAGGCCGCCGTCGGTCACCGCACCGGCCGGCACCGACACGCCGTTGGTCTTCAACGCGGCGCCGATCGCGGTCGGCTGGACCTTCGCCGCGGCCAGCTTCGCCGGATCCGGGGTGACCACCACGACGTCGTCGCGGGTGCCGGTCACCTCGACCGTACGGACGCCCTCGATGCCCTCCAGCTCCGGCACCACGGTCGCGCGCAGCTTCTCGGCGAGCGCCCGCTCGTCGGCGCCGCCGGCCGCGGCCAGCACCACCGCCGGCAGGTCGTCGGTGCTTCCCGCGATGACCTGCGGGTCGACGCTCTCCGGCAGCTGGGCGTCGATCCGGCTCAGCGCGGTCTGCATCTTGTTGACCACGTCGTCCAGGTCGGTGCCGAACTCGTACTGCACCTGGACCGTGGCCGACCCCTCGCGGGACGTGGAGGTGACCTTGTCCAGCCCGGGGATGCCCTGCAGGGCGTTCTCGATCGGCTCGGTCACCTGCGACTCGACGATTTCGGGGCCGGCGCCGGGATAGGCGGCCACGATGAACGCGGCCGGGAACTCGAGCGACGGCAGCAGTTGCTGCTTCAGCGACGGCACGGCGAACGCTCCGAACGCCGTAATCACCACCGCGATGAGGGCGACCAGCCCTCGGTTGGCGAGGCTGAATCTGGCGAGCAGCGACATCGGCCTGGCTCACTCCTGGAAGAGAATGCGGGCGGGGATAGGTGAAAGTGTGCCGGATTCGATCACCAGAGCCCCCGCCGCCCCCGGCGGCGTCCCACCGCCGCCGAGCGCTACCGCTCTCAGGCCAGGTCGAGAGCGCGGGCCGCAGCCATCGGGTCGTTCCCGATGGTCACCGGGGCGGGCGCGGTGGAGATCGCCCACTCCGGGTCCTTCAGGCCGTGGCCGGTCACCGTGCAGACCACCGTCGAGCCGGCCGGAACCGCACCCACCGCGGCCTGCTGGAGCAGGCCGGCCACGCTGGCCGCGCTGCCCAGCTCGACGAAGACACCCACCTCGCGGGCGAGCAGCCGGTACGCGGTGAGGATCTCCCGGTCGGTCACCGCCGCGATCAGGCCACCGGAGGCGTCCCGGGCGTCGAGCGCCTTGGTCCAGCTCGCCGGGTTGCCGATCCGGATGGCGGTCGCGATCGTCGACGGCTCCGGCACCACCTGGCCGGTCACGATGGGCGCCGCCCCGGACGCCTGGAAGCCGTACATCTTCGGCGCCCGCGTGGCGGCGCCGGCGGCGTGCTCCTCGGAATAGCCCATCCAGTACGCGGAGATGTTGCCGGCGTTGCCGACGGGCAGGCAGTGGATGTCGGGGGCGTCACCGAGCGCCTCGACGATCTCGAAGGCGGCGGTCTTCTGGCCGTGCAGCCGGTCGATGTTCACCGAGTTGACAAGCGCGACCGGGTGATCCTGGGCCAGCTTGGCGGCGAGCGCGAGGCAGTCGTCGAAGTTGCCGCTCACCTGGAGCAGCTTCGCCCCGTGCACAAGCGCCTGGGCCAGCTTGCCCAGCGCGATCTTGCCCTGCGGCACCAGCACCGCGCAGGTCAGCCCGGCCCGGGCCGCGTACGCCGCGGCGGAGGCGCTGGTGTTGCCGGTGGACGCGCAGATGATCGCCTTGTTGCCGGCCTCGACCGCCTTGGAGACCGCGAGGGTCATCCCCCGGTCCTTGAAGGAGCCGGTCGGGTTGGCGCCCTCCACCTTGAGGTAGACGTCGCAGCCGATCCGGGCCGAGAGCACGGGCGCCGGAAGCAGCGGGGTGTTCCCCTCGTGCAGCGTGACGACCGGCGTGGCCGCGGTGACCGGCAGCCGGTCCCGGTACGCCTCGATCAGACCCCGCCACATGTCGCTCTCCTCGCCTCTACCTGTGCACCGACCCGAGCATCAGGCACCCTGGACCACCCTGCCGCAGCCATCGATGGCAGACCCCGGGTTACCCACCTGTCGGGACGGGCGAGCCGCCCCGAGGGTTCAACGACTCACGCGCCGCCCTCGACCCGCAGCACACTCGTCACCGATCGGACAATGTCCAGGCCGCGCAGCTCGACCACCGTCGCGGCGAGCGCGGCGTCCGGCGCCACGTGGGTGACGATGACCAGCTCGGCGTCGCCGTCCCGGCCGGGCGCCCCGCCCGCGGAGCCCTGCCGCACGGTCGCGATCGACACGTCGTGCCGGGCGAACACGCCGGCCACCGCGGCCAGCACACCCGGCCGGTCGGCCACGTCCAGGCTCACGTGGTAGCGGGTCAGCGCCTCGCCCATCGGCCGCACCGCCAGGGCCGCGTACGCGCTCTCGCTGGCCGCGCGGACCCCGGCGAGCCGGTTGCGGGACACCGCCACCACGTCGCCGAGCACGGCGCTGGCGGTCGGCGCGCCACCCGCGCCCCGGCCGTAGAACATCAACTGCCCGGCGGCGTCCGCCTCGACGAAGACCGCGTTGAACGCGTCGCCGACGCTGGCCAGCGGATGGCTGCGCGGGATCATCGCCGGGTGCACCCGGACGCTCACCGTCTCGCGGCCGGCCGGGTCGACGCCCCGCGCGGCGATGCAGAGCAGCTTGATCGTGCAGCCCATCGCCTGGGCGCTGGCCATGTCGGCGGCGGTCACCTCGGTGATGCCCTCGCGGTGCACGTCGGCCGCGCCGACCCGGGTGTGGAACGCCAACGAGGCGAGGATCGCGGCCTTGGCCGCCGCGTCGAAGCCCTCCACGTCGGCGGTGGGGTCGGCCTCCGCGTACCCCAGCTCGGTGGCCTCTTCCAGGGCCTCGGCGAAGCCGGCGCCGGTGGCGTCCATCGCGGAGAGGATGAAGTTGGTGGTGCCGTTGACGATGCCGGTGACCCGGTTGATCCGGTCACCGTGC
Source organism: Micromonospora lupini str. Lupac 08 (assembly GCF_000297395.2). Taxonomy (GTDB): domain Bacteria; phylum Actinomycetota; class Actinomycetes; order Mycobacteriales; family Micromonosporaceae; genus Micromonospora; species Micromonospora lupini. Next base: position 6,141,517 of record NZ_HF570108.1, read on the forward strand.
AGCGACTCGCGCAGCGGGCGCAGCAGCGGGATGGCACCGGCCACGGACGCCTCGTAGTAGAGGTCGCCCCCGCCCTCGGCCGCGGCCTCGTGCAGGGCCACGCCGTCCTCGGCGAGCAGCGCCTTGTTGGCGGTGACCACGCTCTTGCCGGCCCGCAGCGCCTCGACCAGCCAGCCCCGGGCCGGCTCGATCCCGCCGACCACCTCGATCACCACGTCCACGTCGTCGCGCTTGATCAGGCCGAGCGCGTCGGTGGTGAACAGGTCCTCGTCGACAGGCAGGTCACCGCGGTCGCGGCCGAGCCGGCGGACGGCGATCCCGGCGATCTCCAGTGGAGCGCCGATGCGGGCGGCCAGGTCGGCCGACTGCTCGTGCAGCAGCCGAACCACCTCCTGGCCGACCGTGCCGCAGCCGAGCAGCGCCAAGCGCACAGGTGACGTCATCCCACATCCAATGCCAGCAGATCGTCTTCGGTCTCCCGCCGGACGATCAGACGCGCCTGGCCGTCACGCACCGCCACGACCGGCGGTCGGGGCACGTGGTTGTAGTTGCTGGCCATGCTCCGGCAGTAGGCGCCGGTGCCGGGCACTGCGACAAGATCTCCGGGCTGCACGTCGGCGGGCAGGAATTCATCCTTCACCACGATGTCCCCGGACTCACAGTGCTTTCCCACCACGCGGGCGAGCAACGGCTGCGCGGTCGACGCCCGGGAGGCGAGCGTCGCCGAGTAGGACGCGTCGTAGAGCGCGGTGCGGATGTTGTCGCTCATCCCGCCGTCGACGCTCACGTACGTGCGGAGGCCGTCCAGGTCCTTGACCGTGCCGACCTCGTAGAGGGTGAACACGGCCGGCCCGACGATGGCCCGCCCCGGCTCGATCGACAGGTGCGGCACGGCCAGGTTCTCCGCCGCGCACTCCGAGTCGACGATCTTGCGCAGGCGCTTGGCCAGGTCCTGCGGGTTCGCCGGGTCGTCCTGGGTGGTGTACGCGATGCCGAACCCGCCACCCAGGTCCAGCTCGGGCAGCTCCACCCCGCGCGCGTCGCGGATCTGCGCCTGAAGGGCGAGCACCCGTCGGGCCGAGACCTCGAAGCCGCTGGCGTCGAAGATCTGCGAACCGATGTGCGAGTGCAGGCCGCGCAGCTCCAGCACGCCCTCGTCGAGGATCTTGAAGGCGGCGGTGGCGGCGGCGCCGCCGGCCAGCGAGAAGCCGAACTTCTGGTCCTCGTGGGCGGTGGCGATGAACTCGTGGGTGTGTGCCTCGACGCCGACCGTGACCCGGACCAGCACCCGGGGACGGACCCCGCGCTCGCGGGCCAGCGCGGTGAGCCGGTCGATCTCGGTGAACGAGTCGACGATGATCCGCCCCACCCCGGCGTCAAGCGCCCGGGACAGCTCGGCGACCGACTTGTTGTTGCCGTGGAAGCCCATCCGCTCCGGCGGCATGCCGGCCGACAGCGCCGTGGCCAGCTCGCCGCCGGTGCACACGTCGAGGTGCAGCCCCTCCTCGGCGATCATCCGCACCACCGCGCGGCAGAGGAACGCCTTGCCTGCGTAGTAGACGTCCTCGGTCGGGAAGGCCGCCCGGAAGTCGCGGCAGCGCGAGCGCAGGTCGGCCTCGTCGAGGACGTACACCGGGGTGCCGAACTCGGCCGCGATGTCGCGGACGCTCAGGCCCGCGACGGCTACCGCGCCGTCGGCCCCCCGCGTCACCGACCGCGGCCACAGCGCCGGCACGAGGGCGTTGACGTCGGCCGGGGTACGCAGCCAGGCCGGCCCCTGGTGACTGATGTCCGCGTGCAGTGCACCGGCCTCGTGAGCGCGCATCGTGCTACATCCTCTCCGGGGCGGAGACGCCGAGCAGGTGCAGCCCGTTGGCGATCACCGTACGGGTGGCGTCGTTGAGCCAGAGCCGGGCGCGGTTGGCATCGGTGACGGGCTCGTCACCGCGCGGCAGGATCCGGCAGGTCGGCTCGTCGTAGAACCTGTGGTACGCCTGCGACACGCGCTCCTCGAGGTAGCGCGCGACCCGGTGCGGTTCCCGCAGCTCCGCCGCCGAGGCGACCACGGCGGGGAACTCGGCGAGCGCCTTGAGCAGCTCGTTCTCCTTCTCGTGGTCGAGCAGGTCGGGGCGGAACGCCGCGGCGTCGCCCCGGGTGAGCCCGACCTGGGCGGCCTGGCGGGCGGCGCTGGCCGTCCGGGCGGCCACGTACTGCACGTAGTAGACCGGGTTGTCGCGGCTCGCCCGCGTCCACAGCTCGATGTCGATGTCGATAGGCGAGTCGCTGGAGTAGCGGGCGAGCGCGTACCGGGAGGCGTCCACGCCGATGGCGTCGACCAGGTCCTCCAGGGTGATCACCGTGCCGGCCCGCTTGCTCATCCGCATCGGGGCGCCGTCGCGCAGCAGGTTGACCAGCTGCCCGATGAGGATCTCCAGGTTGCGCTCCGGGTCGTCGCCGAAGCAGGCGGCCATCGCCTTCATCCGGCCGATGTAGCCGTGGTGGTCGGCGCCCAGCATGATCACGACGCGCTCGAAGCCGCGCTCGCGCTTGTCCAGGTAGTAGGCGCAGTCCGCGGCGAAGTACGTCCACTCGCCGTTGGACTTGCGCAGCACCCGGTCCTTGTCGTCGCCGAAGTCGGTGGTGCGCAGCCAGGTGGCGCCCTCGGCCTCGTAGAGGTGGCCCTGCTCGCGCAGCCGGGCCAGCGCCAGGTCCAGCTCTCCCCGGTCGTGCAGGTCCTTCTCGTTGAAGTAGGTGTCGAACTCGACCCCGAAGTCGCGCAGCGACGAGCGGATCTCGTCGAACATCAGCGCGACGCCCTCGACCCGGAAGACCTCCTGGGCGGCGTCGTCGTCGAGCGAGCGCACCTCCGGCCGGCGGGACTGCACCTCGGTGGCGATCTCGGCGATGTACGCGCCGCCGTAGCCGTCCTCCGGCGCGGGCTCGCCCTTGGCGGCGGCGAGCAGCGAGCGGGCGAACCGGTCGATCTGCGAGCCGGCGTCGTTGAAGTAGTACTCCGTGCCCACCTCGGCGCCGGTGGCCCGCAGCAGCCGGCTCAGCGCGTCGCCGACGGCCGCCCAGCGGACCCCGCCGATGTGCACCGGGCCGGTCGGGTTGGCCGAGACGAACTCCAGGTTGATCTTCTCGCCGGCGAGCCGGTCGCTGCGGCCGTACTCCGCGCCGGCCTCGACGATCAGCCGGGCGAGCTGGCCGGCGGCGGCGGCGTCGAGGCGGATGTTCAGGAAGCCCGGTCCGGCGATCTCCACCGACTTGATCCCCGGCGCCCGACCCAGCTCGTCGGCCAGGGCGGTGGCCAGCTCGCGCGGCGGGACGCCCACCTTCTTGCTCAACTGCAGAGCGAGCGTCGAGGCGTAGTCGCCGTGCTCGGGGTTGCGCGGTCGCTCCACCACCGTGCGCTCCGGGAGCGCGGCGTGATCCAGGCCACGGTCGGTGAAGACGGCGTGGGCGGCGGTGAGGACGACCGAGGCGAGTTCTGCAGGAGTCACCCAACCATGTTATCGGGGGTAGACTCGGCCACTCGGCGGCTACCCTGCGCGTCATCCGGCCCGCCACTCCCCTGACCGACCGACCTGACGAGGCACGATGAGCATCAGCACCCCGGGCGGCCCTGAGCGCCGCCCGACCGTGGTCAGCACCGGCAAGAAGCCGGCCGCGGGCCGGCCGGCGTCCGGCGCCAAGGCCGGCACCGGCAAGCCGGCAGCCACGCCACGGGCAGGCGGCAAGGGCCCCCGCAAGCCGGTCACCCCGGTCAAGGTGAGCCAGGGCCGGGCCTGGGGCCCGATCGCGCTCTTCGTGACCGTGGGCGTGCTGGCCGCCGGCATCATCGGTTACGGCGCCTGGGCGTCGTTCCAGGGCTCCAAGCCGTGGGACAAGAAGGCAAACGCCATCGACGGCATCGTCAACATCCGCAAGACCGACAAGACGAGCCTCGAGTACGAGTCCCACAAGTCGGGCCCGCTGACCTACAAGTACTCCCCGCCGGTGGGCGGGGTGCACAACGCGGCCTGGCAGAACTGCATGGGCGACGTCTACGACGCCCCGATCGCCAACGAGCACGCGGTGCACAGCCTGGAGCACGGCGCGGTCTGGATCACCTACCGCCCGGACCTGCCGAAGGACCAGGTCGAGAAGCTCGCCGGCAAGGTGCGCGGCGTCGAGAAGATGCTGATGAGCCCGTACGAGGGGCTGGACAAGCCGATCTCGCTCCAGGCGTGGGGCTACCAGCTCAAGGTCGACAACGCCGACGACAAGCGGATCGACGAGTTCATCAAGGACCTGCGGGTGAACGCCTCCGTCGAGGGCCCGACCGCGCTGTGCAACACGGGCATCACCGCCACCGGCACCACGCCGCGTGAGCTCCAGCAGCAGCCCCCCACCCAGTAAGGACGGCCATGACAGCCCCCGCCACCACCGACACCGAGCACGACGACGTCGTGGCCGCCCCGGACGAGGGCGGCCGGGCCCCGGCGCGGCGCTACGGCCTGGCGGCGCTCGCCGTCATGGTGGTGGTGGGCCTGCTGCTCGGGTACGCCGGTGGCCTGCTCACCCCCCGGCTCGTCCGGCCCGGTGACTCTTCGGTCGAGGCGGGCTTCGCGCGGGACATGACGACCCACCACGCGCAGGCGGTGGAGATGAGCCTCATCGCGTACCGGTCGGCGACGCTGCCCGAGGTGCGGCAGATCGCCGTCGACATCGCCACCGGCCAGCAGGGCGAGATCGGCGCCATGCAGACCTGGCTGCGCGAGTGGGGGCTCAGCCCGACCGGTTCGAAGCCGCCGATGTCGTGGATGTCGGACGGGGCCACCGTCAAGGACGGGCTGATGCCGGGCATGGCCACGCCCCAGCAGATGGCCTCGTTGCGCGACGCCAAGGGCATCGAGGTCGACAGGCAGTTCCTGAAGCTGATGTACGACCACCACCTGGGCGGGATCCACATGATCGACGCGGCGCTCGGCGAGACCGACCACGCGGAGGTCGTGCGGGTGGCGCAGACCATGAAGAACACCCAGCAGACCGAGCTGAACAACCTCCGGCAGCTCCAGGCGCAGGCCAAGGGCTGATCCACCGTACGGGCGCACCGGGCCCGCGTCACCGTCGCTCGTCGGCGAGGGCGCGGGCCCGTTCCGTGCGTGACGCGATGATCGACTCGGGTTCCTGGAAGTCGGGGTGTCCGAGGCGCGTTGACAGCCCGATTTCCAGGAAATCGAGTCGATCAACGCCCGTCTTGTCCGTTGAGTCCGGTATGGGACGATTGACCGAGACAGGCGATTACGTTGCTTAGAGAGTTTTCTCCGCACATATCGTGACCAGAGGTGATTCGGGCTCGTTGCCCAAGACGTGGGGGTTGCACTCAGAGACGCACGGCGCTCGGTCACCAGTTGGTGCCGACGCCACACCATCGGCGGTGACGGGGCGGTGGCAGCCGTCCGTCGCGGACAGCGGCAGGGCGAGCCGGGAACGCTCAGCCGCGAACAGGAACTCGAACTGATCGACACACTCCGGGGCGTCCACCCCGACGAGTTCGGCCTGGACGAGGAGCTGTGGACGCGGCAGAGCCTCACCACGCTCATCCAGCGCCGGTTCGACCTCCCGCTGGACGTGGGGGCGGTCGGGGCGTACCTGCGGGCCTGGGGGTTGGGTCCGCGGGAACCGCGCGAGCGGGCCTGCGGGCTCTGCGTCAGCGCGGTCGAGCGTTGGGTACGCAGCGAGTACCCGGCGATCACGCGGACGGCCCAGGAGCACCTCGCCGAGGTCTACTGGATCGGCCGGGTGCGGCTGCGCGGCACGATGCCGGCGGCGGACGTGATCTCCGCGGTGTCGTCCCGGGGCCGGGTGCGCTTCATGATCACCACGCCGACCGTCGACCCGCCGCTCCCCCGCGACTTCGTGCTGCGACTCAGCGGCGAGGAGCAGCGCACCGTACACCTGATCGTGGACGGGTCCTGGCCACGCAACGAGTGGCCGCGGCGCCTGCCCCGGCGGATCGTCCTGCATCCGCTACCCAGCTGCGGGCGGGCGATCGCGGCCTGAGCACCGGGTGAGCCGGTCGCCGACACGACCGGCTCACCCGATACCGATTCGGCGTACGCCGAGGAGGTTTGCTAGTCTTCTCCAGTCGCTGAGCCCCCGTAGCTCAGGGGATAGAGCACCGCCCTCCGGAGGCGGGGGCGCAGGTTCGAATCCTGCCGGGGGCACCACCTTTCGCGCTCCATGTCCGCTGAGAATCGCGGACCTGGGGCGCTTGTCATTTCTGCTCCGGGGCCGAGCCCCGGACCCCACGCTCCCGGTGCCGGCTCGCGGCTCCCGCTCCCGGCTCCCCGGCTTGCGGCTCCCGCTCCCGGCTCCCGGCCCCGGCCCCCGGTGTCCGGCTCGCGGCCCCCGGCTCCCGGTGCCGGCTCGCGGCTCGCGGTGCCGGCTCCCGGCTCCCAGTGCCCGGCTCGCGGTGCCGGCTCGCGGCTCGCGGTGCCGGCTCCTGTCGGACCCTCTGCGGGCGACGTCGCGTTGTGGATCAAGAATGGCGCCATGCTGTTTCTCGGGTTGCTCCTCGCCGCGCTGGGCGGGGTCGCCGTCGCGGTGTTCCTCACCGTTCGTGGGCTCCGCGCGGTGGTGAGAAGAAGCGAACGCTCCCGCCCAGGGAGTTGGCTGCGGGCGGTGACGCTCCTGGCCGGTGCGGGCGCCGTCGCGATGTACGCGTGGGGCCTGCTCCATGTCGGCTTCGCGGTCATGCAGGCGGAGGACGGCGGTGCCGGCTCCTTCCCGCTCCAACCCTGCCGGGAGGCCGGGCCGCAGGTCGCCAGCCGCGTCGACGGGTACGCGGTCAGCTACCTCCCGCTCCGCTTCGAGTGCCGCCTCAGCGACGGCGGCACGTACGTCACCTCGTCCGTTCCCGGGTACGTCAACCCGGTCGTGGCCGCCCTCGGGCTGATCACCGCCACGAGCGGGATCCTCGGCAGCACAACGGCACGACGCGCTCACCCGCCGGTGGCGTGACCGTTCGACAGGTCCGTCAAGAGCCGACGTACGCCGCTAGGTGCTCCCCGGTGAGGGTGGAGCGGGCGGCGACGAGATCGGCCGGGGTGCCCTCGAAGACGATCCGGCCGCCGTCGTGACCGGCGCCCGGGCCCAGGTCGATGATCCAGTCGGCGTGCGCCATGACCGCCTGGTGGTGCTCGACCACGATCACCGACTTGCCCGAGTCGACGAGCCGGTCCAGCAGGCCGAGCAACTGCTCGACGTCGGCGAGGTGCAGGCCGGTGGTCGGCTCGTCGAGGACGTACACGCCGCCCTTCTCGGCCATCCGGGTGGCCAGCTTGAGCCGCTGCCGCTCGCCGCCGGACAGCGTGGTCAGTGGCTGACCGAGGCTGAGGTAGCCGAGGCCGACGTCGACGAGCCGGTCGAGGATGGTGTGCGCGGCCGGCGTACGCGCCGCACCCGTGCCGAAGAACTCCTCGGCCTCGCGCACCGACATCGCGAGCACCTCGCTGATGTCCCGGCCGCCGAAGCGGTACTCCAGGACCGACGCCTGGAACCGCCTCCCCTCGCACTCCTCGCAGGTGGCGGCGACACCGGCCATCATCCCCAGGTCGGTGTAGATGACGCCGGCGCCGTTGCAGCCGGGGCAGGCCCCCTCGGAGTTGGCGCTGAACAGCCCCGGCTTCACACCGTTGGCCTTCGCGAACGCCTTGCGGATCGGGTCGAGCAGACCCGTGTACGTAGCGGGGTTGCTCCGTCGCGAGCCGCGGATCGCGCTCTGGTCGACCGACACCACCCCGTCGGAGCCGGACACCGAGCCGTGGATCAGCGAACTCTTTCCCGAGCCGGCCACGCCGGTCACCACCACGAGCACGCCGAGCGGAATGTCGACGTCGACGTCGCGCAGGTTGTGGGTGTTCGCGCCGCGTACCTCGAGCACACCCGACGGCGCCCGTACGGACGTCTTGACGCGGGCCCGGTCGTCCAGGTGCCGCCCGGTAAGCGTGTCGCTGGCCCGCAGCCCGTCGACGGTGCCCTCGAACACCACCTCGCCCCCGGCGGTGCCGGCGCCCGGCCCGAGATCGACGACGTGGTCGGCGATCGCGATCGCCTCCGGCTTGTGCTCCACGACCAGGACGGTGTTGCCCTTGTCCCGCAGGCGCAGCAGCAGGCCGTTCATGCGCGCGATGTCGTGCGGGTGCAGCCCGATCGTCGGCTCGTCGAAGACGTACGTGACGTCGGTGAGCGACGACCCGAGGTGCCGGATCATCTTGGTGCGCTGCGCCTCGCCGCCGGAGAGCGTGCCCGACGGCCGGTCGAGCGACAGGTAGCCCAACCCGATCTCCTCGAACGAGTCGAGGAGGTGTTGCAGCCCGGTGAGCAGCGGCGCCACCGACGGCTCCCGGATGCCCCGGACCCAGGCCGCCAGGTCGCTGATCTGCATCGCGCAGACGTCGGCGATGTTCTTGCCCGCGATCTTCGACGAGCGGGCCTCCGCGCTGAGCCGGGTGCCGGCACAGTCGGGGCAGGTCGTGAACGTCACCGCGCGGTCCACGAAGGCGCGGATGTGCGGTTGCAGCGTGTCCACGTCCTTGGAGAGGAACGACTTCTGGATCTGCGGGATCAGGCCGACGTACGTCAGGTTGATGCCGTCGACCTTGATCTTGGTCGGCTCCCGGTGCAGCAGGTCCTGCAACTCCTTCTTCGTGTACCTGCGGATCGGCTTGTCCGGGTCGAAGTAGCCGCAGCCGCGGAAGATCCGGCCGTACCAGCCCTCCATGCTGTAGCCGGGGATCGTGATCGCGCCCTCGTTGAGCGACAGGCTGTCGTCGTAGAGCGCGGTCAGGTCGAAGTCGGTGACCGAGCCCATCCCCTCGCAGCGCGGACACATGCCCCCGAGACGGTTGAAGGTCGCCTTCTCGGTCTTCGTCCGGCCCGCGCCGCGGTCCACCGTGATCGCGCCGGTCGCCCGCACCGACGGAACGTTGAAGGAGAACGCGTTCGGCGAGCCGATGTGCGGTTGCCCGAGCCGGCTGAAGAGGATGCGCAGCATGGCGTTGGCGTCGGTGGCGGTGCCGACGGTGGAGCGGGCGTTGGCGCCCATCCGCTCCTGGTCGACGATGATCGCGGTGGTCAGCCCGTCCAGCACGTCGACCTCGGGCCGGGTCAGCGTCGGCATGAAGCCCTGCACGAAGGCGCTGTAGGTCTCGTTGATCATCCGCTGCGACTCGGCCGCGATGGTGCCGAACACCAGAGAGCTCTTGCCCGAGCCGGAGACCCCCGTGAACACCGTCAGTCGGCGCTTCGGAAGCTCGACAGTGACGTCCTTGAGGTTGTTGACGCGCGCGCCCTGCACCCGGATCAGGTCGTGCCGGTCGGCGACGTGCGCCGCGGGCGGGTCCGTGGCCTTGCTCATGGTGTCTCCATATTCTCGGGCGGGCGGGGGCCCTCAGGTCACGGCCGGCGCGGCTCGGGGAGGCTCGCCCACGACGACCGAACCGTGGCAGTCAGGCTACGGGCGGCGGCGTGACCTGGGCTTCTCGATTCCTGATCGGTCTGGTCACCTGCTTCGCCGTGCACGACGGCATCCCGGCCGTCGCGAGCGCCGCCTCCCGCCGGTAGGTGCTCGGCGGCACACCTACCAACTCGGTGAAGCGGGTGCTGAAGGTGCCCAGCGACGAGCAGCCGACCGCGAAACAGACATCGGTGACGCTCAGGTCGCCGCGACGCAGCAGCGCCATGGCGCGCTCGACGCGCCGGGTCATCAGATAGCTGTACGGAGATTCGCCGTAGGCGAGCCGGAACTCCCGACTGAGGTGACCGGCCGACATGTGGACGCCCCGGGCGAGCGCCTCGACGTCCAGGGGCTGCGCGTACTCCCGGTCGATGCGGTCGCGGACACGGCGCAGCCGCGCGAGATCGCTCAGGCGCTGACTCTCGGCGGATCGGCTGGTCACCTGGAAAATCGTGCCACAGACCCCCGACGAGTTGGACCGCCCACGACCGCGCGCCTTCCCTGATGGGGGACGGCGCGTACCGTCAGCCGGCCTCGCGGCGGGCGCGGGCCCGGCGCTTGCCCTCGTGCATGGCCTGCACCCGGGCCACCGGGATGGTCCGGCCCTCCGCGACCAGGTCGGCGGGGAGCGACTGCGGCGCCGGCATCAGCGCGACCCACGGGTCGGCCCCGGCGAGCAGTGGCGGCACCGTCCGGATGGTGAAGTCGGCAGGCGTCACCTCGGTCAGGTGGGACCAGTCGACCGGGAAGGAGACCGGCATTCCGGGCCGCAGGCGCGGGCTGTACGCGGCCACGACCGTCGCCCCGCCGGACCGGGTGGCGTCCACGAAGACCTTCCCACCACGGTCCTCCTTGATGTACGCGGTGGTGGCGAGCGCCGGGTCGAGCCGCTCGGCGCGGACGGCGAGCGCCCGGGTGGCGGCGGCCAGCTCCTCGGCGGTGGGGTCGCCCGCCACCGGGACGAAGACGTGCACGCCCTTTGCGCCGCTGGTCTTGACGGCCCCGGCGAGGCCGGCGTCGGCGAGCGCCTGCCGGACCAGCAGGGCAGCGCCGACGGCCGCGCGGAACCCGTCGCCCTCGGGCGGGTCCAGGTCGAGCACCAGGTGGGTCGGTCGGTGCAGGTCGGCCGCCGTGGCCAGCGTCGGGTGGTACTCGACGGCCCGCTGGTTGGCGAACCAGAGCAGGGTGCGCCGGTCGTCGCAGAGGGCGTACGAGATCTCCCGGTGTGACGCCTCGGCCCAGACCGGCGCCCGGCGGACCCAGTCCGGGGTGTAGCGGGGCAGGTTCTTCTGCATGAACGGCGGCTGGCCGGGGCGGACCCGGATCACCGACAGCGGCCGGTCCCGCAGCTGCCCGATGATCGGCTCCCGGACCGCGTCGAGGTAGTCGACCAGGTCGCGCTTGGTCGCGTCGTCACGGTCGGACAGCGGCTGGTCCAGGTTGGTCAGGGCCACGCCGTCGCGGGTCTCGTCAGCCTCACTCACCCGATCACCCTCCCGGCCCCGGCGTCGTCGGTCAACCGGACGCGGCGCTTCGACCCGGAACGATTCCGCAGCCCGCCGTCGTCGACCGACGCGTCGACCTCGGCCGGCGTGTCGACGTCGGGCCGCGAACCGGCCGGCCTGTCGACGTCGGGCCGCGAACCGGCCGGCGTGTCGCCGTCGGGCCGCGAGCCGGCCGGGCGCCGGGGCAGCGTGGCCAGCGCCACCAGCAGCGCCGCGAGCACCAGGCCGGCGGCCACGGCATACGCGATCCGGTAGCCGCCGGCCAACGCCACCACCTCGGCCCGACCGGCGGCCCGTAGGCCGTCGCTGCGGGCCGCGGCCAGGGTCGCCAGCGCGGCCAGGCCGACCGCCCCACCAACCTGCTGGGTGGTGTTGGCCAGCCCGGACGCGAGCCCGGCGTCGCTGTCGGTGGCGCCGACCATGGCCAGCGTGGTGACCGACGGCAGGGTCAGGCCGCCGGCCACACCGAAGACCACCAGAGCGGGGAGCACGTCGCCGAGGTAGCCGCCGTCGGCGCGCAACCGGGCGAGCAGCAGGAAACCGACTGTCGCCAGGCCCAGCCCGGCCAGCAGCACGGTCCGGGCGCCCCAGCGACCGATGAGCCAGCCGGCCAGGCCGAGCGAGACCACCGCGATCACCACCGGGGTGGGCAGGAACGCCCAGCCGGTTGCCGCCGCGTCCAGCCCGAGCACGAGTTGCAGCTCCACGGCGAGCAGGAACTGGAAGCCGAAGAACGCGGCGACCATGAGGAACTGCACGGTGTTGGCCGCGACCAGGCCCGGCACGCGCAGCACCCGGGCCGGCAGCAGTGGGGTCGCCGCCACCCGTTGGCGTACGGCGAAGCCGCCGAGCAGCAGCGCCGCGAGCGCCGCCGCGCCGAGGGTCCGTGGGCTGGTCCAGCCGTGCTCGCCGGTCCCCACGATGCCCAGCACGGCGGCCATCAGTCCGGCGGTGGCCAGCAGGGCGCCGGGCACGTCGAGGCCGGCCCGCAGGCCGATGCCCCGTTCGGCGGGGAGTTGGCGGACGGCGGTGAGCAGGATCGCCGCCCCGATCGGCAGGTTCACCAGGAAGATCGAACGCCAGCCGGCCAGCTCGGTGAGCACTCCGCCGGCGACCGTGCCGACCGACGCGCCGGCCGCCCCGGTGAAGCTGAAGACGGCGATGGCGCGGGCCCGCTCGACCGGCTCGGGGTAGAGCCGGACGATCATGCCGAGGCTGACCGCCATGGCGAGCGCGCCGCCGACACCCTGGCCGAACCGCGCGCCGACGAGCACTGCCGGCCCGGTGGCCGCCGCGCAGGCCAGCGAGGCCACTGTGAACAGCACGACACCGGCCAGGAAGACCCGACGACGGCCGAGCAGGTCGCCGAGGCGGCCGGCGAGCAGCAGCAGCCCGCCGAACGCCACCAGGTACGCGTTGACCACCCAGGCCAGTCCGGCGGCGCTGAAGCCGAGGTCGCGTTGCACGGAGGGCAGGGCCACCGACACGACACTGCCGTCCAGGATGATCATCAGGCTGCCGGCGCAGAGCACGAGCAGGGCCGGCCAGCGGGCCGGGACGGTACGGTCCATCGCATGCCTCCTTGGTGCACGGTTTGTTACCGACGTCATCGTCTGTGACCATGAGCCGGAGCGGAAGGAGGCACTGTGATGTCCCAGAGGAACAGCGATGTGTCCGCGCAGGTCGCGGCGGAGTTCACCTGCGCCGCCGGGGACGTGCCGTTCACCCCCGGGCAGGCCCGGGCGTGCACCGTCCGCGAGGTGCTGGACCGGGTCGGCGGCAAGTGGAGCATCGGCATCCTGGTGGCCGCGTCGAACGGCCCGGTGCGCTTCACCGAGCTGGAGCGGCACATCGAGGGCATCAGCCGCCGGATGCTCACCCTGACCCTGCGCAACCTGGAGCGCGACGGTCTCCTGCGCCGCGTGGTCTATCCGACCGTTCCGCCGAAGGTGGAGTACACGGCAACGCCGATGGCGCTGGAGCTGTACGAGTCGCTGGTGGCGCTGACCAGTTGGGCCGAACGGCACCGCCGGGCCATCGCCGAGGCGCGGACCAGGTACGACGCCGAGCACGCCGGTTAAACCGGCCCCCGGTGTGGGGAACGCCACCACCTTCGTCTGACCGATCGGTCAGGATCTGACCGATCGGTCAGGCATGCTGGTTCACGGAGGTGGACCGGTGATGGCCAGAGCGGTGTCCGAGACGCACGGTGAGATCCTCGCCGCGGCGGCGCGACGGTTCGCGGTGACCGGCTACCGGGGCACCTCGCTGCAGGACATCGCCCGCGAGGTCGGCTGTTCCAAGGCCACCGTGCTCTACCACTTCGCCAACAAGGAAGCCCTGCTCGCCGAGCTGATGGCACCCGCGATCGGTGTGCTGCGCGACCTCGACGACCAGCTCACCGGCAAGACCGGCGCGGCCGCCCAGGAGGTCGCCGCCCAGGGCTTCGTCGACCTCGCGGTCCGCTTCCGGCGGGAGATCGCGGTGCTGCGCGGTGAATTCCCCGAGCTGCTGTGCCAGCCGGCGTTCGCGCACATCCAGCAGATCTCCGACCGGCTGCGGGACGCGTTGGCCGGGCACTCCGACCGACCGGGCGCCCGGATCGCCGCGCTGGTGCTCCTCGCCGGCATCTCCGAGGCGTGCGCCGAATTCGCCGACATCCCCGACGACGAACTGCGCGCCGCTCTGCTCGCCCTCGTCCGGCGGGCCGTCGAACCCGTCGACGCACCCTGACCCATCCACCCACGACCGAGGACAAGGACTCCTGATGGCCACCCTGCTCTACCGGCTCGGCCGGGGCGCGTTGCGCCGGCGACGCCTCGTCGTCGCGCTCTGGCTCGTCGTACTCGTCGGCGCCGGTCTGGCCGCGGCCACCCTGCGCGGCCCGACGGCGAGCAACTTCACCATGCCCGGCACCGAGAGCCAGCGCGCGCTCGACCTGCTCGCCGAGCAGTTCCCCGCGGCCAGCGGCGCGACCGGCACCATCACGGTCAAGGCGCCCGGGGACGGTCAACTCGCCACCCCGCAGGGCCAGGCCGTGGTGCAGGAGCTGGTCCAGCAGGCCGGAACGCTGCCCGGCGTGGTCGGCGCGGTCAACCCGCTCCAGGTCGGCGCGGTCTCACCCAATGGCCGGTACGCGCTGGTCCAGGTCCAGTTCGCCACCGGCGCGGACGAGGTGACCGACGAGCAGAAGACCGCGTACGAGGAGGTCGGCGCGGCGGCGAAGGCGCAGGGTTGGCAGGTCGCCCCGGGCGGCGAGGTGCTGGGCGGGGAGCCGGAGATCGGCTCGACCGAGGCGCTCGGCGTCGTGGTCGCCGCGATCGTCCTGATCATCACGTTCGGCTCGCTGGTGGCCGCCGGAATGACCATGCTCAACGCGCTGATCGGCGTGGGCGTCGGCATGGCCGGCCTGTTCGCGCTGAGCGGCGCCGTCCAGTTGACCAGCACGGCGCCGATCCTGGCGCTGATGCTCGGCCTCGCCGTCGGCATCGACTACTCGCTGTTCATCACCTCCCGGCACCGGCAGAACCTGCTCGACGGCCTGCCCCCGGACGAGGCCGTCGGCCGGGCCGTGGGCACCGCCGGCTCCGCCGTGGTCTTCGCGGGCGCCACAGTGGTCATCGCGCTCGCCGGACTGGCCGTGGTGGACATTCCGTTCCTCACCGTGATGGGCCTCGCCGCCGCCGGCACGGTCACCGTGGCCGTGCTCGTCGCCATCACCCTCCAGCCGGCCCTGCTCGGCTTCGCCGGACGCCGGGTGCTCCCCCGCCGGCTGCGCGCCGTTCCCACCGACGGCACCGCCACCGACGGCACCGCCGCCGACGAGGACGACACGGACGTCAGCGACCGTCCGGCCGCAACCACGACCAACGAGCAGAACCGGTTCGGCTTCCGCTGGGCGCGCCTGGTCACCCGGTTCCGCGTACCTGTCATCCTGGTCGGCCTGCTCGGCCTGGGGCTGCTCGCGCTGCCCACGCCGGACATGCGGCTGGCCCTGCCGGGCGCGGCGACGGCCGCCGTCGGCTCCCCCGCCCGGGTGGCGAACGACCTGACCGTCGAGGGCTTCGGACCGGGCTTCACCGGCCGGCTCGCGGTGGTGGTCGCCGGCGACTCGCCGCAGGCCACCTCGGCCGCCGTGCCGCAGGTCACGGCCCTGCTCCAGCGCACCGACAACGTCCTCGCGGTGGCGCCGCCCCAGCTCAGCCCGGACGGTCGGACCGCGCTGCTCGGCGTGGTGCCGAAGACCGGCCCGACCGACGCGGCCACCGAGACGCTCGTGCACGACATCCGCGGCTCGGTGAGCGGCATCCGCGACGCGGACGTGCTGCTCACCGGCGTCACCGCGATCGGCATCGACGTGTCCGAGAAGCTCTCCGACGCGCTGCCGATCTACCTGCTGCTGGTGGTCGGGCTCTCGGTGCTGCTGCTGATGCTGGTGTTCCGCTCGCTGCTGGTGCCGGTCAAGGCCGCGCTGGGCTTCCTGCTCACCGTCGCCGCCACGTTCGGCATCACGGTGGCGGTGTTCCAGCAGGGGCACCTCGCCGACCTCGTCGGCCTGGACACGCCCGGCCCGCTGATCAGCTTCCTGCCGATCCTGCTCATCGGCATCCTGTTCGGGCTCGCGATGGACTACGAGGTGTTCCTCGTGTCCCGGATGCGGGAGGACTTCGTACACGGCGCGACCGCCCGGCAGGCCACGATCAGCGGCATGGGGCACGGCGCCCGCGTGGTCACGGCCGCCGCCCTGATCATGATGTCGGTGTTCGGGGGCTTCGTCTTCCTCGACGACCCGGTGATCAAGTCGATGGGCTTCGCGCTCGCCGTCGGCGTGGCCATCGACGCCTTCGTGGTCCGCATGACCATCGTCCCGGCCGTGATGTCCCTGCTCGGCGACCGCGCCTGGTGGCTGCCCCGCTGGCTCGACCGCGCACTCCCGAACGTCGACATCGAGGGCGAGGGCCTGCGCACCCACCTGACGACCCAGACCCCCACCCGGGTCTGACCCCGTCCCGATGAACGAAAGGTGCGGCGCCCGTGTGGGCGCCGCACCTTTCGGCACTGCACTGCTCACACGCCGGCCGGGTACGTCTCCATCTCACCGGGAACGGCGGGCACCGCCAGCGGATGCAGGGCCGTCGTCTCGTCACACCAGATGAGGGCGTCGTAGCGTTCCCCCAGCCGGGTCGGCACGTAGTTGCCCCACGACTCGAAGGACGGGTCGTAGACCACCCCGATCGCCCGGTGATCCGCGGTTTCGGTGACCCAGTCCGGTTGGTCGTCGCCGCCGAAGACGAGCACCGCCCGCTCCGGCATCAGCTCGTGCAACCGCCGTTCCACCGAACCCTCCCGCGCCGGCGGCACCACCATCGCCTCGGAGGGCGAGCCCCACCGGGGAGCGGCGATCACCGTGCCCCGGTAGGTGCCGAACCCGATCAACGCCACCGCGTCGTCGCCGTGCCGCTCGCGGGCCAACTGACCGATGTTGACCATGCCGTCCGCGGCCATGTCGGTGGCCCGCGCATCCCCCACGTGCGTGTTGTGCGCCCAGACGATCCCGCGGGCGTCCGGGCCGTAGCGTTGCAGCAGCCGGTCCAGGGTGTCCTGCATGTGGGTGTCGCGGATGTTCCACGAGTCCGGGCCGCCGGCCACCATCGCCCGGTAGTAGCGCTCCGCGCCGGCCACCACCTCCGCGTTCTGCCAGGCCGAGAAGCGGTCCGGGCCGTCCGACATGGCCTGCTCCCGGGTACGCGCCAGCAGCCGGACGACCTCCTCCTCGCAGCGCGCGGAGACGAACCGGCTGGCCGCGCCGTACTCCTCGACCCTCTTGCCGTACGGCTCGAAGCACCGGTACGCGTCCTGCGCCGCCTCCAGCGAGGTCGGGTCCTCCTCCCCCAGGTAGTCGAAGATCGCCTGCATCGACTCCCAGAGGCTGTAGACGTCGAGCCCGTGGAAACCGGCCCGCCCGCCCTCCGGCTGCTCCAGGTTCCACGCCCGCAGCCAACGGCAGAAGCGCGCCACCTCCGCGTTCGCCCACATCCAGGTCGGCCACCGCTCGAAGTGCTCCAGCGCCGTCTGCGGATCGGGAGCCCCGCCCGGCGCGGCGGTGACCGAGCGGTGCACCCGGTCGCAGTCCGGCCAGTCGCCCTCCACGGCGACGAACGAGAAGCCGCACTCCGCGATCAGCCGACGGGTGAGCTGCTCGCGCAGCCGATAGTAGTCGTAGCTGCCGTGGGTGGACTCGCCGATCATCACCACCCGGGCGTCCCGGACGCGCTCCAGCAACGGGTCGAAGTCGCTCGGCGCGCCGAGCCGCTGAACCAGCATGGCAGCGGCTACCCGGCGGCCGCGCCGGCAAACCGTCGGCGCGTCGCCCACCGACACGCCGTGCGCGTGTACGGCTGCGGCCAACGGGTAGCCGACCGGCATGACCGTCACCGGCGTGCAGTTGCAGGAGTACCTGGCCGGCCTCGACTACCCGGTCTCCCGCGCGGACCTGATCCGCTGGGGGCAGGAGAACGGGGCCAGCACGGCCATGTTGCAGATGTTGCAGGCGTTGCCGGCCGAACAGTTCGAGTCGCCGGCCGAGCTGAGCGAGGCGCTGACCACCCTCGCCTGACCCGCCGGTCATCGCGCGTACAGCAGCCGGAACAGCACCAGCCACTGCTCCGGCCAGACGTACCCCACCGGGGTGTCCGACGCGATCCGGGTCGCGCGCAGGGCGGCCGCGACCCGGGCCGGCGGGTGGTGCCGGCGCAGGGTCGCGGCGAGCGAGCCGCCGACACCCTCGAAACCCCACCCCACGAGCCTGCGGTACGCCGGCAGAGCCGCCACCGGCAGCAGCGGCTCCGGCCGCCGCTCGATGCGCAGGATCCCGGCGTCGACCGCCGGAACCGGGCGGAACGCGGTACGCGGCACCCGCCCCGCCAGCCGCCACCCGAACTCCGGCCACGTCGACACGGTGAGCCGGGTCCACCTGCCGTAGTCGCCGCTGCGCCGGCGGGCGTACTCCAGTTGGGTGAGCAGGGTCGCGGACCGCAACCGGGGCGCGGCCAGGCACCACCGCACCACCGCGGAGGTCAGCGACCACGGGATGTTGCCGACCACCGCGAACGGCTCCGGTGGCGGCTCGGCGGCCAGGAAGTCCGCCTGTCGGTGCTCCACGTTGGACAGCTCCGCGCACACGGCGGCCAACTCGCGGCGGACGCCCGGGTCCACCTCGTACGCCGTCAGCCGCCCGCACCGGGCCGCGAGCGGCCGGGTGAGCTGTCCCCGGCCGGCGCCGACCTCCAGCAGGAGCCCGGCCGGATCCGGGTCGGCGGCACGGACCACCCGCTGCACGGCGGCACGGTCGACGAGAAAGTTCTGGCTGAGTACGCGACGGGACCGGTCGCGTTCGGTTGATCGAAACGGGCGGGGCGCCACGGGTCGTCGTCCTGTCTGTCGCCGCTCGGCGACGGGCTGGACAGGCAGCAGAAATTGCCGGACCTGTCCGAGTGGATCGGGACTCGGACGGCCCTGGACGATGCGCGGGTACGCGATGACGAGGCGACAGCCTCGTGCCGTGGCGAAGGATCAGCGGCGGCGGGGCGGCAGCCCCGGCGCACCGCGAAGTGGACCGATCAGCGGCAGGTCACGTCCCAGCCCGTCAGGGCCGGACGCCGGACGCGCGGACGGGACACCAGCAGGGCACCCCGGGCGGTCGGCGTACCGACCCCCTCGATCAGGGCATGCGTGATCATGCCCGCCACCCTACCGACCCCCACCAGAACTCCCCACCCATTTCCCACCCACCCCTCCCCGCCAGCCCCGCTCCCTGCTCACGGCCCCTGCTCACGGCTCCTGCTCACTGCTGCGTTGATCATGAAGTTATCGCCACGACACGCCGGGCGGGACGGCAACAACTTCATGATCAACGGGGTGGGTGGGTGGGTGGGGTTACGGGAGGGGGATTGTGCGGGATTCTGTGCGGGCGGTTTCGGCGGCGGCGAGGATCGTCACGACCTCGCGGCCGAAGCGGACGTCGCAGCGGTGGTCGCGGGTGCCGTTCTGCACCTGCTCGACGAGCTGGTCGATCGCCACACCGAACGCCGTGGCGGCGTCGTTCTCGCCGTACGGGACGGTCTCGATCCCGTTCTCGCCGTAGAACACGAACTCCCGGGCCATCGCCTCGCGCGGGGCATCCAGGGACAGCGAGGCGCTGCTTGTGGCACCGCCGTCGTGGGTGAGCAGCAGGTGCACCATTCCGCTCGGCCCGTCCATCGCCGCCACCCGGGTCACCCGCCCCAGCACCGGCAGGAGAATGGAGAGCGCGTGCGGGGCGATGTCCCAGAGCGCGCCGTGCTCGCGGCGCCACAGCGAGCCGCCGTACGGGCTGCCATCCTGGAAGATCGACGCGAACGCGGTGGTACGGCCGTGCTGCCAGCCACCGGCGGCGGCGGTCGCGGCGAGGAACGCGGTGACGTTCGGCTGGAACCGCTGCGTGAAGAACACGACCGAGGCGACCCCGGACGCCTCGGCGGCGGCGACCACCCGGTCGGCGTCCTCGACGGCGAGCGCCAGCGGCTTGTCCAGCAGCAGGTGACGACCGGCGGTGGCGGCACGGACCGCGATGTCGGCCTGGACGTCCGGCGGCAGCGCGACGGCGACCGCCTCGCACTGCTCGATCAGCGCGTCGACCTCGGCGTAGGCGGGCACCCCGTACCGCTCGGCCAGCGCGGACGCCCGCTCCGGGTTACGCCCCCACACGCCGACCAGTTCCGCGTCCGGATGTGCGTGCAGCGCCTTACCGTGCGTCTCGATCGCCCAGTGACCGGTGCCGAACAAGCCGAACCGCAGCACGTGTACCTCCGCTGTTTCCCCGCACCGTGACGACGCCACGGACGCGATCCACGCTAGTCGCCCCACCCGGGTCACCGGCGGCGGGTCGCCAACCACACCAGCTCATGCCCGGTGTCACCGGGCATGACCGGTGTCCGGTCGATGCCTGTCGAGCTGCCCACCCGTGGGGCGGCGCCGCCACCGACCGCGCACACTGCGGCGACCGGCTGCATGATCGACTCGACTTCCCTGACTCCGGGGCATCCGCAGGCCATCGACACCGTGCCGTACCGGAAACCGAGTCGATCATGGCGTCTCCCGGCCGCGCCCCATTCGTGGGCAGCTCTACAGCGGCCGCGTGCACCTCGGCCGGCGCCGCACGGCGGGCGCTGCGGGCACGGCGGGCGCTGCGGGCACGGCGGGCGCGGCGGCCAGGCAGCGTGACCCGGGTACTACGACGGTTAGTAGGCTGTGCCGGTGACCGAGGCAACGACCAGGTGGGGCCGATGACGAGCGCGGCGGCCGACTCGCCGGTGGACGGGCTCCTCGCGACGGCGTCGATCGTGCTGTCGCTGCTCGTCGCCGTGTGGGCGCTTGTCGCGGCGGTACGCCACCGGCCACCGGACCGGGTGCAGTTCACCGGCCTTGCCGTACTGGAACTGGCGCTGCTCGCGTTGGGGGTGCTGGCCCTGGTCGCGGTCGGTGGCGGGGAGCGGCCGGGCGAGCCCGGCGCGTTCTACGGCTACCTGGTCACGCTGGTCTGCCTGCCGCCGCTGGCGTGGGTGCTGGCCCGGATGGAGCCGACCCGCTGGGGTTCGGCGATCGTCTGCGCGGTCTGCCTGGTCGCGCCGGTCGTGGTGGTCCGCTTGCAGCAGACCTGGGAGGTCCTCGGTGGTTGAGACACAACCGGCCCGACGCGCCACGAACGCCGGTCCGGGCCGGCTCCTGATCGCGGTCTACCTGCTCTTCGCCATCGCGGCGACCAGCCGGGCAGGTCTGCAGATCGCCACCAAGTTCGACGAGGCCCCGGTGGCGTACCTGCTCTCCGCCCTGGCCGCGCTCATCTACATCGTGGCCGCGGTCGGTCTGGCCCGTGCCGGGCACACCGGCCGACGGGTGGCGCTGGCCTGCTGCTCGGTGGAGTTGGTAGGGGTCGTCGCGGTCGGCATCCTGAGCGTGGTCGACAAGGACCTGTTCCCCGACGAGACGGTGTGGTCGCAGTTCGGCAGCGGGTACGGCTACATCCCGCTGGTGCTGCCGGTGCTCGGCCTGTTCTGGCTCTGGCGCACCCGCCGCGACCCGGCCTGACCCGACGCCAACCACCGGCAGCCGAGGTAGGGCGCACCCCACCGGCGACCCTCCCGCTCACTGGCTGTCATCCGGACAGGCCGCTTCCTAGGGTCACAGGAGAGTCATCGAACGCTACTCCTGGCCGTTCCGGAGGTGGTCACGTGCATCCTTCCATCGAAGACCCGCCCGTCGAGGATCGAACGTCCGGGACGCGATCCCGGATCATCGACGTCGACGCTCTGCGGGCCGTGGCGCTGCTTCTCATCCTGATCGTCAACATCGCCTTCTTCGCCTCCGGCTACTCCTTCCAGCTGGTTGCGGATCCCGCGCACGACTCGTGGGGCGACCAGGCGGTCCGGTGGCTGGTCGAGCTTCTCTTCACGATGAAGGCGTACCTGCTCTTCTCCTTTCTGTTCGGCTACAGCTTCACGCTCCAACTGGATTCCGCCGCACGGCGGGGCGTCGACTTCGCCCCACGGTTCCGGCGACGGCTGGCCGGGCTCTTCGTGCTCGGCATCCTGCACGCGGTGCTGCTGTTCCAGGGCGACATCCTGACCACGTACGCGTTGCTCGGTCTGGTCCTGCTCGCCATGCGACGAGTCGCCGTCGGGACCGCCCTGCGCACGGCCGTGCTGGTGACCGGCGGGATCGGCTTCGTCCTCGCGCTCGCCGCCGTCGGCGGGACCCAACTGGTCACCGATCCGGCGGCGGCACTCGCGGCGGGGCAGCGGTCCACCGAGGCGCTACAGGGCGGGATCGGTTCCGTGATCGCCGAGCACGTACGCCAACTGCCGGCGATGGTCGGCGCGCTGCTGGTGCAGGGGCCGCTCGCCTTCTCGGCCTTCCTCTTCGGTTACGCGGCCGGGCGACGGCGGCTGCTCACCACCGTCGGCGGGAACCGGCAGCTCCTGCGCCGGGTGCAGCAGGTGGGCTATCCGGTCGGCCTGGCCGGCGCGGTGGTCTTCGCCTCGGGCGGGGGCACCGCCAACCTGACCGGGCTGACGGTGGGCGTGCTCACCGCGCCACTGCTCGCGGCGGCGTACGCGGCCAGCCTGCTCCAGTTCTTCCAGACCGACCGGGGACGGCGGGTCGTCGCCGTACTCGCGCCGGCCGGGCGGATGTCCCTGTCGAACTACCTGGGTCAGTCGCTGCTCTGCGTGCTCGTCTTCACAGGCGTCGGGCTGGGCCTCGCCGGCGCCGTCGCGCCTCCGGTCGTCGTCCTCATCGCGGTCGCGATCTACTGTGTGCAGCTCGTCGTCAGCGCGGCGTGGATGACCCGGTTCCGCTACGGGCCGATGGAGTGGCTGTTGCGGGCCTGGACCGAACAGCGGTGGCCACGGCTGCGGGCCACCGACCCGGCATGACGGGTCCCGGTGGGGACGGTGTGCCACCCCGCCTCGGCCCGGTATCCGCTTGCCACTGCCCGTCCGCGCGACGAGGGCGCCTCCTCCTCGGTCCGGCAGCGCCCTCGTCGAACGGTCGGGTCAGGCCCGCGGGCCGCCTGCGACGTAGATGACCTGGCCGGAGACGAATCCCGCCCCCTCGCTGGTCAGGAACGAGATGGTGTGCGCGACGTCCTCCGGGCGGCCGGGGCGGCGTACCGGGATCTCCGCGGCGGCGTGCTTCTGGAAGTCCTCGAAGTCGACCTTCATGCGGGCGGCGGTGGCCGCGGTCATGTCGGTGACGATGAAGCCCGGCGCTACCGCGTTCACTGTCACCCCGAACGGCCCCAGCTCGATGGCGAGCGTCTTGGTGAAGCCCTGCAGGCCCGCCTTGGCCGCGGCGTAGTTCGCCTGACCCCGGTTGCCCAGCGCGGAGGTGCTGGAGAGGTTGACGATCCGCCCCCACTTTCGCTCCACCATGTGCTTCTGTGCGGCCTGGCTGAACAGGAACGCGCCACGCAGGTGCACGCCCATGACCGTGTCCCAGTCGGCGTTGGTCATCTTGAACAGCAGGTTGTCGCGGAGCACGCCGGCGTTGTTGACAAGCACGGTGGGCGCGCCCAACTCGGCGGCGACACGGGCCACCGCCGCCTCGACCTGGTCGCGGTCGGAGACGTCGGCGCCCACGCCGAGCGCCCGGCCACCGTCGGCGGCGATGGCGTCCACCGTCTCCTTGGTGGCGGCCTCCTCGATGTCGACCACGGCGACGGCCATCCCGTCGGCGGCCAGCCGTCGGGCGGTGGCCGCGCCGATGCCGCGTGCGGCTCCGGTGACGATGGCGACGCGGGACTCCTCCGACATGATTACCTCCCGGTAACGTGGGGTCGATCGGAGGAGCTTAACGTCAGAACCCCCGACCCCGGCATAGGCGAATCCACCGGTATCCGTGCCCGGAGACCTTCACCGCGCCGAGTTTGCCCAACTCGCCGTAGCCACGGTCGGTGAGCACGTCGATCGGCAGGTCGGCCTCCGGTTCGAGGCTGCTCAGGTCCACCTCGACGTCGTCGGTGCCCAGGTTGTGCACGAAGACCATCGTCCCGGTGGGCCCGTCCGCCCGGTGCGCCAGCACTCCGGCCGGCACCGCGACGTCGATGTGGGTGGTCGAGCCGGAGCCGATCTCCGGGGCCTCCCGCAGGGTCCGGATCATGCGTTCGAACCAGGCGAGCAGCGACTTCGGGTCGCCGCGCTGGGCGGTGACGTTGACGTTCTCGTAGCCGAACTCACCCTTGTCGATGACCGGGCGGACCAGCTTCTCCTCCTCCGCAGTGGAGAAGCCGGCGTTGGGCTTGTACGACCACTGCATCGGGGTACGGATCGCCTCCCGACCGGGCAGCGACAGGTCCTCGCCCATCCCGATCTCCTCGCCGTAGCGCAGCACCGGCGTGCCGCGCAGCGAGAACTGTAGGGCGTACGCCAGCTCGATGCGTCGCCTGTCGTTGCCGAGCATCGGGGCGAGCCGGCGACGGATGCCCCGGTCGTAGATGCGCATGTTCTCGTCCGGGCCGAACTCGGCGTACACCTGGTTGCGCTGTTCGGTGGTCAACCGGGACAGGTCGATCTCGTCGTGGTTGCGCAGGAAGGTGGCCCACTGCCCACCGACGGGCAGCTTCGGGGTGTCGCGCAACGCCTCGATCAGCGACTCCGGGTCCTGCCGGGCCAGGGCGAGCATGAGCCGGCCGTTGAGCATGAAGTCGAAGAGCATGTGGATGCGGTTGCCGGAGCCGCTGGCGTCGCCGAAGAACGTGGGCAGTTGGTCCGGTTCGACGTTCGCCTCGGCCAGCAGGACGGCGTCGCCGCGCCGCCACTGCACGTGCTGGCGCATCTCGGTGAGGAACTCGAAGTCCTTCGGCGAGTCCGGGTTGCCCGGTTCGGTCAGCTCGATGATGAACGGCACGGCGTCCATCCGGAAACCGGAGACCCCGAGCTGGAGCCAGAACGACATGATCTTCTTGACCTCGGCGCGGACCTGCGGGTTGGCGAAGTTGAGGTCCGGCTGGAACTTGTAGAACCGGTGGTAGAACCATGCCTTGGCGGTCCGGTCGTAGCTCCAGGTCTCCTTCTGCTCACCGGGGAAGACCATTCCCTGGTGCCGGTCGTCCGGCTCGGTGTCGGACCAGACGAACCAGTCGCGGTACGGCGAGTCCGGCGACGAGCGGGCGGACTGGAACCACGGGTGCTCGTCGGAGGTGTGGTTGACCACCAGATCGATGATCACGCGGATGCCCCGGTTCTGCGCCTGGTGCAGCAGCTCGGCGAAGTCGCCGAGGGTGCCGAAGCGCGGGTCCACGTTGTAGAAGTCGGTGACGTCGTAGCCGTCGTCGCGGTTGGGTGACGGGTGGATCGGGTGCAGCCACAGGCAGGTCACGCCCAGCCGGGCGAGATAGTCCAGTCGACCGATCAGCCCTCGGATGTCACCGACCCCGTCGCCGTCGGAGTCGGCGTACGTGTCGATGTCGAGGCAGTAGACGACGGCTTCGGAATACCAACGGTCACCCATGCCGGAGGAACATCTCCGGTCGATCACCACGGCAAACCCGGGCGGCGGGGCCCGGCGCGGTTGGTTACCGTGCCGGTCATGGAGATCGACCTCGTACCGCCGAGCGAACCGCTGGACTGGGCCCGGGGCGCCTGGCTGCACCCGCCGGTCCGCGCCGAGGAGGGCCCGGCCGGCGAGCTGGTCGTCGAGGCCGGGGCGGAGACCGACTTCTGGCGGCGGACCAGCTACGGCTTCGTCCACGACAACGGGCCCGCCCTACTGGCGCCGCTGCCGGTCGGCGCCGCCATGGAGGTCAGCTTCATCCTCGACTTCTCGGCGCAGTTCGACCAGGCCGGTGTGCTGGTCCGGGTGGACGAGGGGACGTGGGTCAAGGCGGGCGTCGAGGTGAGCGACGGCGAGTCCCAGCTCGGCGCGGTGGCGACCAGGGAGTTCTCCGACTGGTCGGTGTCCCCGGTCCCGGGGTGGGCCGGCCAGGAGGTGACCGTGCGGGTCAGCCGGGCCGGCGACGCGCTCACCGTACGTGCCCGGGTCGCGGATGCGGCCTGGCGGCTGGTCCGCCTCGCACCGATGGACCCGGCGGCCGAGGCCGTGGCCGGCCCGTTCTGCTGTGCGCCGACGCGCGCCGGCCTCACCGTGGTGTTCACCGGCTGGCGGCAGGGTCCGGCCGACACCGCCCTGCACCCGGAGGGCTGACCCGGGCCCCTGCGCCCGGAGGGCCGACCCTGCCGGCGTGCCACGGCTCACGCCCAGGTGTGCCACGCCGGCCGCTGGGTATGACCATCCGATCCCCGGTAGCCGGCTCGGAAGGACGACCAATGGCGTACGCCCAGACTGGTGACCCGTCCGAGTTCACCGGCCTGACCGGGTGGGTGGCCTCGGTGATCGACGCGACGGGCCCGGTCGGCGTGGCGCTGCTTGTCGCGTTGGAGAGCATCGTCCCGCCGATCCCCAGCGAGATCGTGCTGGCGCTGGCCGGCTTCCTGGCCCACGAGGGCAAGTTCAACGTCGTCGTCGTGGTGCTGGCCGCGACGGTCGGCTCGCTGGTCGGCGCGCTGGTGCTCTACTGGCTGGGCGCGGCGCTCGGCGAGGAACGGCTCAAGCGCTGGCTGGACCGCATCCCCCTGGTGGACCGCGACGACCTGGAGAGGGCCGACCGGTGGTTCGAGC
Organism: Micromonospora lupini str. Lupac 08; assembly: GCF_000297395.2. GTDB lineage: Bacteria > Actinomycetota > Actinomycetes > Mycobacteriales > Micromonosporaceae > Micromonospora > Micromonospora lupini. The sequence goes on from NZ_HF570108.1 coordinate 6,167,740, forward strand.
GGCACGGCCGGTGGGCGGTGCTGATCGGCCGGGTGGTGCCGGTGGTCCGCAGCCTGGTCTCCGTCCCGGCCGGGGCCAACCGGATGCCGCTGGGTGAGTTCGTCCTGCTGACCACGATCGGCAGCGGGGTGTGGAACGCCCTGATCGTCGGGTCCGGTTACGCGCTGGGCAGCCGGTGGCAGGACGTGGCCCGCTACAGCGACTGGTTCAACTACGCCATCGGAGCGGTCTTCGTCGTCATGGTGGTCGGTTGGGTGATCCGCAAGATCCGCCGTCGTCGCGAGCGCGACGACCGGCGGTCGGTGACCGCCGGTCGCTGATCCGCGTTCCACTCAGCCGGGCAGCACCACTTCTCAGCCGGGCAGCGCGACGGGCTGCTGGGGGCGGCGCAGCACCGCCTGCTCCAGCGCCGACCAGGCCGTCGTCGTCACCAGGTAGATCACCGCCGCGAGCGGCAGCACCAGCGCCACCAGCACGGTCGTGAACGGCAGCAGGGGCAGCAGCCGGCCGAGCGTGGCGGCGCCCGGCCCCTCGGTGGGCGTACCGGCCACCGTGCCGACCGCCGCCTGCGCCCGGCGTGCCCGCCGCGACGACCACCAGGCCAGCGCCAGCAGCAGGGCCAGCAGGACGACGAAGAGGGGTCCGGCCGCCCCGGCCAACCCATCGGTCACGTGATGGCCCAGCGGCACCCCGGCCAGCTGCTCGTCCAGCAGCCCCGTGCCGCCCTCGTCGGTGGCGAACAGTCGGTACAGCACCAGCAGGAACGGCGCCTGGATGAGCAACGGCAGGCAACCGGCGATCGGGTTCGCTCCGCCGGAGCGGTAGAGCGCGAACACCTCGCGCTGGAGTGTCGCCGGGTCGTCGGCGTACCGCTGCTGGAGATCGCGCACCTGGGGGGCGAGCGCCGCGCGGCGCCGTTCCCCGCGGACCTGCGCGACGGTCAACGGCGCGATGAGCAACCGGACGGCGATGGTGAGCAGCACGATGGCGGCGACTGTCGCCGTGCCACCGGCCAACGGTTCGAGCAGATCGGTGAGCCAGGACAACGCGGTGCCGGCGGCGCCGACGACGCTGTGCAGTGGTGCGAAGGCGAGCATGGGAAACCCCTCGGTCCGATTCCGGTGGGGTCCTCCCCGGCGGCGGCCGCCGGCACGGAGGACCGGTGACGGTGGGATCGGCCGCGCGGCGGTGGCGCTACGCGGCCGAGGGGCGTCCGGGTGCGCGGGGGCGGGGTCGTCCGGCGGCGTCCGGGTCGATCTGACGGGGAACCCGGCGACCTCGGGCGCGCGCACGCAGCCCGGCCCAGCGTCGCGCGACACCCGGTGTCCCCGCGTGGCCGACCACGTGCGCGGCGAGCAGCGCGGCGAACAGGGCCAGAGCGGTCAGGGCGGCCCCCGCCAGCAGGTCGGCCGGTCGGTCCGCCAGCATGGTGAGCTGGGCGAACGCGGACATCCACGCGACCCAGAGGAAACCAAGCGGCACCGGCACGGGCTCAGCATAGGACCCGCTGTCACGCCGCCCGGTCGAATCGCGATCCCCCCGGTGGCCGGCCCGTGCCGCACCACGCGCCAGTTGTGGCCGACACGCGCGGGCGGCGCGCCGTTCCACGTTTCCGGGCGTTGCCACTGTGGGTAACCAAGCGGCCGACCGACGCGGACGGACCGCGACAGGCAGAAACGGACGGTGGTGTCGCGATGACGGGCCAGCTGGCGGAGGCATCCAGCGGGACGACCGCGGGAACCGATGTGCTCACCGTGGGTGTCGAGGAGGAGTTTCTGCTCGTCGACCCGCACACCGGCGCCGCGGTGCCCGCCGTCGACCTGGTGCTGGAGCAGGTGCCGGCGGAACTGCGCGGTCAGGTCGAGCGCGAGTTCCAGACCAGCCAGATCGAGATCGGCACTCCCCCCGGGCTTGAGCTGTCCTCGATCCGGCACTCCCTCGGCGTACTCCGGAAGGCGCTGGCCGACGCGGCCGAGCGGGCCGGCGTACGGCTGCTGGCCATCGGCACCGGCCCGGTGGACGGCCCGGTGCCGCCGGTGGTCGACAAGCCCCGCTTCGACCGGATGATCGAACGTTTCCGGCTGCTCGTCCCCGGTCCCGGCAACAACGGCATGCACGTGCACGTGGGCATTCCCGATCCGGAGACCGGCGTGCAGGTGCTCAACCACGTCCGGCCGTGGCTGCCGATGCTGCACGCCGTCACCACCAACTCGCCGTTCTCCCACGGCGAGGACACCGGGTACGCGAGCTGGCGCTCGGTGGAGTGGGAGCGCTGGCCGTCGGTGGCGCCGACGCCCTGGTTGGAGTCGCACGAGCACTACCAGCGGCTGATCCGTCAGTTGATCTCCAGCGGGGTGATGCTCGACGAGGGGATGCTCTACTGGTACGCCCGCCTGTCGGCGAAGTACCCGACCGTGGAGCTGCGCATCGGCGACGTCTGCCCGACGGTTGACGACGCGGTGCTCGTCGCCGCGCTGGTCCGGGCCCTCGTGGCCACCGCCATCGCCGACGTCGAGGCCGACCGGCCGGCCCTGCGGACGGACCACCACCTGCTGGTCGGCGCGCACTGGCGGGCCGCCCACGACGGTCTGGAGGGCGACGGCGTCGACGTCACCACCGGCGAGTTGCGCCCGGCCTGGGAGCTGCTGGACGGGTTCGTGGAGCGGCTGCGGCCGGCGCTGGAGCAGCACGGCGACTGGGCGGAGGTGTCCGACCTGCTGGGCGGGCTGCGCCGCCACGGCACCGGCGCGGCCCGGCAGCGTGCCGTGTACGCCCGTACCGGACGGCTCGTCGACGTGGTGCAGGACGTGGCGCGACAGACCCGCGGCTGAACACGCCCGTGACAGGATGATCCCGTGGCGCAACGACTGATCGTCATCGGCGGGGACGCCGCCGGCATGTCGGCGGCGTCCCAGGCGCGCCGCCGTCGCGGCCGTGCCGACCTGGAGATCGTGGTCTTCGAGCGGGGTCACTTCACCTCGTACTCGTCGTGCGGCATCCCGTACTGGATCAGCGGGATGGTGTCCGGCCCCGAGGAGCTGATCGCGCGGACGCCGGAGACGTTCCGCACGCAGTACGCCATGGACGTGCGGATGCGCCACGAGGTGACGGCCATCGACCTGGAACGCCGCGAGGTGGTCGCCCGGGACCTGGAGGGCGGCGGCGAGGTCCGCGAGCGCTTCGACGACCTGGTGTACGCCGCGGGCGCGGTGCCGGTGCAGCCGTCGTGGGCGGACACCGACGCGGGTGGCGTGTTCGGGATGCAGACCCTCGACGACGGCGCGGCCCTGCGCGCCTGGCTGGACGCCGAGCCGCAGCCGCGCCGGGCCGTGGTGGTCGGTGGCGGGTACATCGGCGTGGAGATGGCCGAGGCGCTTATCGAGCGCGGCCTCGCGGTGACCCTGGTCGAGGCGGGCGAACAACCCATGGCGACGGTGGACGGCGACATGGCCGAGCTGGTCGCCGAGGCCATGCGCGGCCTCGGCGTCACGATCCGCACCAGCCTGCCGGTGACCGGCCTGGAGCAGCGGGACGGCCGGGTGTCCGCGGTGGTCACGGCCGAGGGGCCGATGCCCACCGACGTCGTGGTCCTGGGTCTTGGCGTACGCCCGAACACCGCGCTCGCCGAGGCTGCCGGCTTCCCGATCGGGCCGACGGGCGGCGTCCGGGTGGACCGCCGGCTGCGGGTGCCGGGGCTGCCGGGGGTCTGGGCGGCCGGCGACTGCGTGGAGACGCTGCACCGGGTCAGCGGAATGCCCGTGCACGTGCCGCTGGGCACGCACGCCAACAAGCAGGGCCGGGCGGCCGGCATCAACATCGGCGGCGGGTACGCGACCTTCCCGGGTGTGATCGGCACGGCGGTCACCAAGGTCTGCGACCTGGAGGTGGGTCGGACGGGCCTGCGCGAGCGGGAGGCCGAGGCGGCCGGCTTCGAGTTCGTCTCGGTGGTCGCCGAGTCGACCAACCGGGCCGGCTACTACCCGGGCTCACGGTTGATGACGGTCAAGCTGATCGCCGAGCGGCCCAGCGGGCGGCTGCTCGGCGCGCAGATCGTCGGCTGGTCCGAGGCGGCCAAACGGATCGACACGTTGGCCGTGGCGCTGTGGAACGGCATGACGGTGGATGACATGACCGCGCTCGACCTCGGCTACGCTCCGCCGTACGCGCCGGTCTGGGATCCGGTGCTGATCGCCGCCCGAAAGGCGGTCGACGCGCTGGCCGCACTCGACCGCTGACCCGCGTCCGCCGTGGAGGACCACCCCGTGACCCAGACTCCGACCAGGTCGGCCGCGCGCCGACGCCCGACAATGGTCGACGTCGCCCGGCACGCCGGGGTCAGCCTGAAGACGGTCTCCCGGGTGGTCAACGACGAGCCGGTGGGGCAGGAGCTGCTCGGGCGGGTGCTGGCCGCCATCGCCGAGCTGGGTTTCCGGCGCAACGACATCGCGCGCAACCTGCGCTCGCGGCAGCTCAACGCCACAGTCGGGCTGTTGATCGAGGAGATCGCCAACCCGTTCTACGCCACCATCGCGAGCGTCGCCGCCGAGATCGCCGCCGCGCACGGCACCATGTTGATCACCGCCTCCTCCGAGGAGGACCCGGAGCGGGAACGCGCCGTCCTTCAGGACTTCACCCAGCGCCGGGTCGACGGGCTGCTGGTGGTGCCGGCCGGCCCCGATCACTCGTTCCTGCGCCGCGAGGTCGAGCTGGGCATGCCTGTGGTCTTCCTGGACCGGCCACCGCAGGGGCTGCTCGCGGACGCCGTACTGCTGGACAACCGAGGTGGCGGCCGGGCCGGGGTCGGCGCACTGCTCGACGAGGGACACCGGCGGGTGGGTCTCCTGCTCGGCGCGCCGAGCGTCCCCACCATGCGGGAGCGGCTGGCGGGCGCGCGGACCGCGCTGGCGGCGGCCGGGGTCGAGCCGGACGACGCACTGGTCCGCGACCGCCTGATCGCTCCCGAGGACGCCGGCCGGGCGATCGCCGCGCTGCTCGACAGTCCGGACCCGCCCACCGCGTTCTTCTGCGGCAACAACCGGCTCACCGTCGGCGCGCTCGCCGAGCTGCATCGCCGGGGCAGCGACGCGGCGTTGGTCGGCTTCGACGACTTCGAGCTGGCCCACCTGATGCCCCGCCCGTTGCGGGTCGTCGGGTACGACACGCGGGAGCTGGCCCGGGTGGCCACGGAGCGCCTGTTCCAACGCATAGCCGGCGACGACTCCCCGCCGTCGACCACGGTCCTCCCCACGAGGCTCCTCCGCCGCGGCCTGCCCCGAACCTAGGGCCCTCCTCCCGGGTCGACCAGGGAGTTGATCGACCCGGCGAGGGGTCAGCCCGCGGCGGTGAGGAGGGCGTCCACCTCCGGCTTGCGGGGTGGGTCGGCGCCCCGGTGGGCGCAGGTGAGCGCGGCCACCGTCGCGGCCTGGCGCAGCACCCTGCTCCACTGCTGCTCGGTCACCGCGGCGAGCCGGTCGGCCGGACGGTCACCGAGCGCGTCGACGTCGGCAAGCGCGGCCAGCAGGCCACCGGTGAACGAGTCGCCGGCGCCGACGGTGTCGACCACAGTGGTGCGTACCGCCTGTTGTTCGTGCAGTGCGCCGTTCGGGGCGAGCAGCAACGCGCCCTCACCACCCCGGGTGACCACCGCGCAGGACACCCCGGCCTCGCGCCACTCGGCCAGCACGTCGCCCACCGAGCGGTCCGGGTAGAGCCAGGCCAGGTCCTCGTCGCTGGCCTTGACCAGGTGCGCGAGGCGAATCTGCCGGCGTACCCGCTCCTGCTCCGCAGCCCGGTCCGTGACGATGCTCGGGCGCAGGTTGAGGTCGATCGAGAGGGTCAGCCCGTCGCGGTCGCGTTCGCCGGAGAGCAGGCCCTCCAGCACGTGCGCGCCGGGCGCGAGCGCGAGTGCGAGGGACCCGGTGTGCAGGGCCGTCGCCGACGATCCGGCCAGGTCGGGCAGCTCCTGCGGGGTCCACTGCCAGTCCGCCGTGCCGTCGAGCCGGAACTCGTAGCTGGCCTGCCCGGCGGCGTTCAGGGTGGCCACCGCGACCGAGGTGGGCTCCTCGGCGTGGACCGCCCACCGCAGGTCCACCCGGTTGGCCGCCAGGTGGTCGGCGATCTGCCGGCCGTACCCGTCGGGGCCGAGCCGGGCCAGCAGCCGCACCGGCTGGTCGAGCCGCGCCAGGGTGACCGCCACGTTCGCCGGGGAGCCACCCGGTACGGCCCGCTGCCCGTCGGCGGTGACCACCAGGTCGATGAGGGCCTCGCCGGCGACCACGATCATGCGGTCACCGTGCCCGGGGCGAGCGGACCGGGGCCACCGAGCCCGTCGGCCGAACGGGACAGCAGCACCGCCTGGTAGGCGTGGTAGACGTCCGGCCGGCCGTGCCAGACCGTGTCGGCGGGCAGGTTCCGCGCGTCCAGCTCGTGCCTCCAGCCGGTGCCGTCGATCAGGTGACGGCGGGCGTACGCCCAGAAGACCCGGTACCAGTCGGCGTAGACCGCGTCCCCGGTGCGGCGGTGCAGGGTGATCGCCGCACCGATGGCCTCGGCCAGCACCCAGTGCATCCGGGAGCGCACCACCGGCCGGTCGTCCCAGTCGATCGTGTAGACGAAGCCGTCGGCGCCGTCGACGGCCCAGCCGCGCCGCACGGCGGCGGCGAACAGGGTACGGGCGTCGGCGACCAGCCAGCCCGGCGGCTGCGGCAGGACCGCCTCCAACTCCAGCAGCAGCCGGGCCCATTCCAGCCAGTGGCCCATCGTCGAGCCGTACGGCCGGAACGGGTCGGCGGGCTGGTCCCGGTTGTAGTCGAGCACCGGCGTCCAGTCGGCGGTGAAGTGCTCGGGCAGTCGCCAGTCGTGCCGGGCGGCCTCGGTGTGCACCAGGTGGGTGGCGATCCGCAGGGCCCGGTCGGTCCAGCTCGCGTCGCCGGTGGCGGCGGCAGCGGCGAGGAACGCCTCGACCATGTGCATGCTGCTGTTCGCGCCCCGGTAGTCCTCGGTGACCGTCCAGTCCCGGTTCCACGATTCGCGGACCGCGCCCGCCTCGTCGTCCCAGAACCGCTCCCGCACCACGCTCAGCACGTCGGCGAGCAGGCGGTCGGCACCGGGTCGCCCGGCCCGGGCGGCGCTGGACGCGGCGAGCAGCACGAACGCGTGGTCGTACCCGGCCTTGCGCTCGTCGGTCGGCGTGCCCTGCTGGTCCACTCCCCCGAACCAGCCGCCGTACCGGTCGTCGCGCAGCAGCGTGCCGAGCGCGGCGACGCCATGGTCGACGACGGCGGCGGCATCCGGGTCGCCGGCCAGGTGGGCGAGCGCCGCCACGTGGGTCATCCGGCAGGTGATCCAGGTGAAGAGAGGTTCGCCATGGTCCGGGGTGCGGTCGTCGGTGAGCCACCAGAACCCACCCTCGGGACGGACCGCGCGGCGGGCCGTGTCGAGCAGCGTGCGGGCCTGGTCGGCGAGGAACCCGTCCAGGTCGGGCAGGTCGGGTGCCCCTGTGGGAGCGGGGGTCGTGGCGGCGTCGGGTCGGGGCAGGTCGGTCATCTCAGCTGGTCACCGTCGGGTAGGAAAGGGGCATACGGCCAGAATCGGCGGACGGACCGGGTTCGCGTCGGGAAACCCGCCAACGGGACACCGTAAACCGGCCGGTCGCGCCGGGTAAGAGCAAGAGGATCATGTGTACGATTCCTCCGGTCTTGCCCGTTGACATCGTTGTCAGATTCCAACCCTGCTCCGGTGGCCGGCCGACTGTCAATCGCGGTTGCGTCACACCCGCCACGGCTGAGCGGCCACTCAGCTTCCTCAGCGTCGTCCTGGCCGGGACGCCTGGTGGCCCTGCCCGACACACCGCGCCACGGGCCCCGCTCAGTAGTAGTCGTCGATCGGCCGACGCGCCTCCTCGAACAGCGCCGGCCCCTCGTAGCGGACCGGAGGCAGCGGCGGGGTGGCCGGCTTGACCTCCTCGAACTGCTCGCCGGACAGGGCGTACACCACCCGACCGAGGCCGGAGCGGTCGATCGCGGTCGCACACATCGGGCAGGGCTGACAGCTCGTGAACATCGTGGTGCCGGCGGCCGCCTCCGGGGAGAGTTCCCGGGCAGCCCAGCGGGCCAGCTTCAGCTCCGGGTGGGCGGTGATGTCCGAATCCGAGACCACCGTGTTGTGGTCCTCGATCAGGACGACGCCGTCCGCGCCGACCAGCAACGAACCGAACGGTCGTTCGCCGGCGGCCCCCGCCCGGCTGGCGATGTCGACGGCGTGGCGGAGAAACGTCTCGTCCTCAGGTGTCATCCGTCCACGCTAGCCACAGTGGACCCCCACACGCGAACACTGTCGATTCGACACGGTGGATGCCCCAGGATGACCGGATGGATCTACCTGAGGGACTTGCCTGGATACGAGGATCGGCGGTCGGCCGGGCCTGGCTGGCCACCCTCCCGACGTTGCTTGCGGAGTGCACCGAGCGGTGGTCGCTGCGACTGGGCCCGCCCTTCCGGTACGCGTACGCCTCCCTCGCGGTCCCCGCCGACCTGCCCGACGGCACGGCGGCGGTGCTCAAGCTCCAGTTCCCGACCGAGGACAGCCAGCACGAGGCCCACGCGCTGGCCCACTGGGACGGCGACGGCGCGGTCCGGCTGCTCGCGCACGACCCGGACCGACACGCCCTGCTGCTGGAACGCTGCCGACCTGGCACACCGCTGTACGAGCTGCCGATGGACCGGGCACTGGACGCGGCGATCGACGTGCTGCCCCGGCTCTGGCGGCCGGCCGGCGCACCGTTCACCCCGCTCGCCGAGGAGGCCGCCGGCTGGCTCGATCGGATTCCCCGGAGCTGGGAACGGACCGGCCGGCCGTACGAGCGACGACTGCTCGACGCGGCGTGCGCCCTGCTCGTCGACCTGGCGTCGAGCCAGGGCGAGCAGGTGCTCGTCAACCAGGACCTGCACGCCGGCAACGTGCTCGCCGCCGACCGCGAGCCATGGCTGGTGATCGACCCGAAGCCACTGAGCGGCGAGCGGGAGTTCTCGGTCGTACCGCTTGTACGCGGTCAGGAGCTGGGCCACTCGCCGGCCGCCGTCCGGCACCGGCTCGACCGGCTCAGCGCGGAACTGGTGCTGGACGCCGAGCGGGTACGGGGTTGGACGATCGGCCACACGATGGCCTGGAGCATCGACGGGGACGTCGTCTTCCCGCACCAGATCGAGACCGTGCGCTGGCTGCTCGACGGCGAGTAACCTCCGACGGTGGTTCAGGCGGGTTGGCAGGTGCGGCACCAGTAGAGGTTGCGGCCGGCCAGTTCGCCCCGGCTGACCTCGGTGCCGCAGACGTGGCAGAGCCCACCGGCGCGGCGGTAGACGTACACCTCGCCGCCGTGGCGGTCGACCCGCGGCGGTCGCCCCATCACCTCTGGCAGGTGCACGTCGCGGACCGTGTCGATCCGCCCCTGCCGCAGAGCGAGGCGCATCAACTCGACCAGGTCGACCCAGAGCGCGTCCCAACCGGCGCGGGTCAGGTTGCGGCCCGGCATGGTCGGCGACAACCCGGCCCGGAACAGCGCCTCGGTGACGAAGATCAGCCCGGTGCCGGCCACCACCGACTGGTCCAGCAGCAGCGCCGCGAGGGGCGTCGGGCTGCGGGAGATCCGGGCGTACGCCCGCTCGGGGTCGGCGTCGGCACGCAGCGGATCCGGCCCGAGGCGCTCGCGCAGGGCGGTGACCTCGGGCGGGGTGAACAGCTCGCAGGCGGTGGGTCCGCGCAGGTCGAGCCAGTGCCGGTCACTGGCCAGCCGCAGCCGGAGCTGGCCGACCGGATCGGGCGGCGTCCCCGGCCCGTCGGTGAACTTCCCGTACAGGCCGAGGTGCACGTGCAGGGTCAGCTCGTCGGCGTAGTGGTGCAGGAGATGCTTGCCGTACGCCTCGGTGCCCTCCAGGACGGTGCCGGAGAGTCGGGCGGCTCCCTCGGCGAAGCGGCCCTGCGGGCTCGCGGCGTGCAGCTTGTCCCCGGCGAACAACTCGGCGTGCCGGGCCGCCAGGCGATGAATCGTGTGTCCCTCTGGCACGGGTGCCAAGGATAGCCAGCGCGGCGAGCACGACCGGCGGGGCGCGGCCGGTCAGTCCCGCCGGTCGCGTTGATCACCGCGGGCGCGTTGATCGACTCGCGTTCCTGCAAACCGGGGTGTCGCGGTGGGCGGGACACCCCCGTTTGCAGGAAGGCGAGTGGATCACGGGCGAGTGGGCACGGCAAGCGGCGGCGCGGCGGCGGGCCGGGCACGGGCTTGCTGGGCCGTACCCGGGATTGGTGTCAGGAAACGCCCAGGTGGGTATTTCCGGGTCGTACCGCGTGGGTGCCACCCGTTTTCGTCGGCCACCACGCATTAATCAGGAGGTGTGTAGTGGTCAGGATTCCTTCGCTGTCCCGCCGGTCCGAGCCGGCGCCGACGCGGGACGAGAACCTCGACGGCCGCGTCGACGGCCGTGACACCCCGGTCGCCGACCGGGACAGCAGCACGACGGTCACCGACACGGGCCGGTCCGACGACGTCACCGGCCGACCGGTGGTAACCGACCGGGACGCCGACCAGACGACGTACCGCAGCACCACGGCGACCGACGACCAGGCCGGCGCGGCCGAGCGGCGTGCCGCGGAGCGCGCGGCCGTGGCCCGAGCCGCCACCGCCCGCCCGCTGGAGGGCGACTCCCGGCCCGGCGCCACCCGCCCGGCCAGCGTCGCGGCGACCGCCCCGACCGTCGACCGCACCGCCGAGCGCGACACCGATGTCGACCGGGACCGCACGACCGGACGCCCCGAGCGCGACACGGGCCTCGATCGGACGTCCGGGCGGCCCGACCCGACGGACCGCGTCGTCACCGACCGCCCGGTCGACCCGACGCCCGGTCACACCGAGCCGGAGCCGCCGGTGACGCGCGGTCCGAAGCCACGGGCCAGCCTGCTCGCGACCCTCGGCCTCATCGTCTCCGTCGCCGGTGCGCTGTTCGTGCTGACCGGCACCCTGGCCGGGTACGGCATCGGGCTCGGCGCGTTCGGCGCGGTGCTCGCGGTGCTCGGGCTGATGGCCACCCGCCGCCGGCACGTCGCCGGCAAGACCGACGCGCTGTTCGGCGTGCTCATCGGTCTCGCGGCGGTGGTGATCGGCGTGCTGGCGATGACCGGTCAGTTCGACTGGCCGACCACCGACGGCGACTGGGTGCCGCGCTTCCGGGAGTGGCTTGACTCACAGTTTGTGGACCGTTTCTAGCGGGCACTGTTCCGCTCGCCGGTGATGCACCGGCGAAAGACCCGGCGGTTCGCCGGCAGCCCGACCACCCGGTGGTTCACCGGCCGGGCGACACCCTTTCAGGGGCGGCGGTTCGCCGCCCCTGAAGTGTGTCCGGGGCCTGGCAGCTCCCGGTAGGGGACGGCTCGCCGCCCTGCAACGAGACACCTCCGGAGCAGCGCCGGCCCGGCCGTCCTCCGCATCCCGCCGCCCTGTGCGCCGCGCCGGCCTCGGCGGCCCGCCGTCGTCTGCGGCCCGCCGACCCCTATGGCCCGCCGACCTCTGCGGTCCGCCGTCGCCTGCGCCTCGCCGGCACCTACGACCCACAGCCCCTGCGGCTCGCCGTCCCCGCGGCGGGCCCTTTGCTCTGCTTCACCCCACGCACCACCGCACGACGTTCACCGTTGCGTCCGTTGAAGCAGAGCAAAGGCCGCGCACCAGGCCCATGGTGGCGGGTGGCCGGCCGTGGCCCGGAACACGAATCCCGGTGCACGTAGCCCTCGACGCAACGATTCGCAGCTGCACACCGCTCAGACGCAACGAATGTTCGGTCTGCGCAACTCTCGGTGGTGGATCCTGCCGCTGGGGCCGCATAGCGTTGAGCAACGGCGCCAGCCCGTGGGCCACGGAGGCCGGGCGCGCCCGACCCCTGGGAGCAGGACAATGACGATGGACGCCACCAGCCAGCGCCTGTTGATGTGCCGGCCGACGTACTTCGCCGTCGACTACGCGATCAACCCGTGGATGGACCCGAGCGCGCCTGTCGACGCCGCGCTCGCCGTCCGCCAGTGGGAGCAGCTGCGCCAGACGTACCTTGACCTGGGCCACACCGTCGAGGAGATCACTCCGGTGCCCGGCCTGCCCGACATGGTCTTCGCCGCCAACGGCGGCACCGTGATCGACGGCAAGGCGATGGCCGTGCAGTTCCGCGACCCGCAGCGCGCCGACGAGGCGCCGGCCTACCGGGCCTGGTTCGAGGCCGCAGGCTTCGAGATGTACGACCCGAAGCACGTAAACGAGGGCGAGGGCGACGTCCTGCTGGCCGGCGACCACCTGCTGGCCGGCACCGGCTTCCGGACGGCGCACGCCGCGCACGCCCAGTTGCAGGAGGTCTTCGGCTACCCGGTGATCACCATGCAGCTCGTCGACCCGCGCTTCTACCACCTGGACACCGCGCTGACAGTGCTCGACGAGCGGACCGTGGCGTACCTGCCGGAGGCGTTCTCGCCCGGCAGCCAGGCCGTGCTGCGCCGGCTCTTCCCCGACGCGGTGCACGCCACCATGGCCGACGCCGAGGTGCTGGGGCTGAACGCGGTAAGCGACGGACGGCACGTCGTGCTGCCGGCGCAGGCCACCGACCTGGCCGCCAAGCTGCGCGACCGGGGCTACGAGACCATCGGGGTCGACCTGTCCGAGCTACGTAAGGCCGGCGGCGGACCGAAGTGCTGCACGCTGCGACTCCGTCAGGGAAAGGCAAGCAAGTGATCGTGGATGACAAGCTGCGTACGCCGGGAGCGGTCCGGGACGCCGAGCGCTGGACGGCGCACAACTACCACCCGCTGCCGGTGGTGATCTCGTCCGCCGAGGGCGCGTGGCTCACCGACGTGGACGGCAAGCGCTACCTGGACTGCCTGGCCGGCTACTCGGCGCTGAACTTCGGTCACCGGCACCCGCAGCTCATCGCCGCCGCGCACGCCCAACTGGACCGGCTCACGCTTACCAGCCGCGCGTTCATCCACGACCAGTTCGCCGACTTCTGCCGCGAGCTGGCCGAGCTGTGCGGCAAGGACCTCGTGCTGCCGATGAACACCGGCGCCGAGGCGGTGGAGACCGGGATCAAGGTGGCCCGCAAATGGGGCTACCAGGTCAAGGGCGTCACCCCGGGCCAGGCCAACATCGTGGTCGCCGAGGGCAACTTCCACGGCCGGACGACCACCATCGTCAGCTTCTCCACCGACGAGGACGCCCGCGCCAACTTCGGGCCGTACACCCCGGGCTTCACTGTCGTGCCGTACGGCGACCTGGACGCGCTGACCGCCGCGATCGACGAGAACACGGTGGCCGTGCTGCTGGAGCCGATCCAGGGCGAGCAGGGCGTGGTGGTGCCGCCGGAGGGTTACCTGCCCGGCGTACGCCGGGTCTGCACCGAGCGTGACGTGCTGTTCATCGCCGACGAGATCCAGTCGGGTCTGGGGCGTACCGGTCGGACGTTCGCCTGTGACCACGAGGACGTCGTGCCGGACATGTACCTGCTGGGCAAGGCGCTCGGCGGCGGCATCGTGCCGGTGTCCGCGGTGGCCGCGAACGCCGACGTGCTCGGCGTTCTCAAACCCGGCCAGCACGGCTCCACCTTCGGCGGCAACCCCCTCGCCTGCGCGGTGGCCATCGAGGTCGTCCGGCTGCTGGCCACCGGCGAGTTCCAGCGTCGTTCGGCCGAGCTGGGCGAGCGGCTGCGGGCCGGCCTGGAGGGGCTGGTCGGCAAGGGCCTCGTCGGGGTGCGCGTCCGTGGCCTGTGGGCCGGTCTGGACATCGACCCGGCGCTGATGAGCGGGCGGGAGGCGTGCGAGCGGCTCGCCGAGCGCGGCGTGCTCGCCAAGGACACCCACGGCTCCACCATCCGGCTCGCCCCACCGCTGGTGATCACCGAAGAGGAGATCGACCTCGCGGTGGCGCAGCTCGCGGCGGTGCTGGCCGGCTGACGCGGCAGCGACAGGAGGCGGGCGTCGGGGTTCCGACGCCCGCCTTTCCCGTCAGGGGCGGGGCAGGCGCATGGCCATCGTCGGGGCCTCGGCCATCACCGAGGTGGGGGTGAACGGGGCGCCGGTGGGCAGCTCCTCGGCACGGCCGATCTGCACCCCCGGGTACAGCTCGATCATGTCGTTCTCACCCAGCACCCGGGACTGCTGCGGCGCCAGGGGAATCCGGTCCGCCTCGTTCATCGACCCGGCCGGGCGGATACCGGAGCCGTTGGTGCTGACGTCGGTCACGATGACCTCGCCGACCCGCAGCTCGAAGCGGACGTGACCACGGCTGATCCACCGCCGGGCCTCGTCGTTGAGCCACTGACCGAGCATGATCCCGCCGTCCTGCTCGGGCGCCCGGCCGGCCACGATCGGCTGCTCCTCGCTCAGCACGAACCGCCGCCGGACCAGGCCGCCGACGCGCACCGCGAGCACCTCCGTACGCGGACGCGGGCCGCCGTCACCGAGACGCGCGCCGTGTCGGGGGCAGGTCGGTACGCCGTTGCGCAGCGAGGGCGGGGGCTGTGCGGCCGGGCTGCGGTCGGCACCCCCGGCCAGGTCGGCGAAGGCGCCACCCCCACCACCGCCGCCGAACAACGCGCAGCCCGACTCCGGGCAGCGCCACTGCCGGGCCAGCAGCTTCGCCCCGGTCGGCGAACGCGTGCCGGCGACCGGGGCGTGCCCGCCACCGACGTGCGCGATGAACACCGGCCCACCGGCGCCCGGCACCGGAGCGACCACCCGGCCGGGCTGTTCGACCAGCCAGGGGAACCGCCCGCGCAGCCCGTCGAAGCGGACCCGGCTGAGCACCGGCAGACCGAGCAGGTCGGCGACCTCCAGCATCCGGTCACCCGGATTGTCGAGCACCTCGACGAGGCCGTCGTCGGCCCAGCGGCGAACGACCATCCGCTCGTTGGAGGTCAGGTCGGCGTCCGAGAGCAGCGCGCGGTGCACCACGGCGTACACCTGGACGCTGTCCTCCTCCAGTTCGCGGGAGAGCGCGTCGATGACCATGCCGAGGCGCAGCAGGCTCGCCGGCCGGCCGCCGTCGATGTCCTGGTAGCGGATGATCTCGGCCAGGTCGAGCACCGCGCGGGCCAGCGACGGGTCGGTGCAGACCCGCCCCTCGATGGCGTCCAGAACCTTGCTGATCTCGAATCTCATGCCGCACTCCGGACGATGTCGTCGATCCGCCGGGCCAGCTCGATGTCCCGGTGGGTGACCCCGCCGGCCGAGTGCGTGACACAGCGGAAGGTCAGGGTCCGCCATCGGATGTCGATGTCGGGATGGTGGTCGAGCTCCTCGGCCACCGCCGCCACCCGGTCCACCACCGAGATGGCGGCCGGGAAACTGCCGAGCTGGACGGTGCGGCCGATGCCGGTCGGGTCACCCGACCAGTCGGCCAACCCGCCCAGCTCTTTTCGCACCGCGTCCGCGGTGAGCAGGTCTGCCATGACCAGACCCTACCGGTGGCGGATCCGACGGGCGGGAGACGCCACCGGTCACGGAGACACCGGCGGGGCGGCATCATCGGATGCCGCCCCGCCGATCGGTCACACGTCGGTTCGTTCAGCCGCGCAGCGGCCGGCCCACGTCGTGCAGGTGGCCGAGCGCCTGCCGGTACGACTCGATCAGCCCGGTCTCCGCGTACGAGATGCCCTGCTCGACGCAGTAGGCGCGGACGATCGGCTGCGCCCGGCGCAGGTTCGCCCGGGGCATGTTCGGGAACAGGTGGTGCTCGATCTGGTAGTTGAGCCCGCCCAGCGCGGTGTCGACCAGCCGGCTGCCCCGCACGTTGCGTGAGGTCAGCACCTGCTTGCGCAGGAAGTCCAGCTCGTCCTCGGCGGTCGGCATCGGCATGCCCTTGTGGTTCGGCGCGAACGCGCAGCCCATGTAGAGGCCCCACAGCCCCTGGTGCACGGCGGCGAAGACCAGCGCCTTGCCCGGCGACATGACCGCCAACAGCAGCGCGACGTAGCCGACGGTGTGTGCGAGGAGCAGCCCGGCCTCGACCACGCGGTGCCGCATCGGGGTCGCGTACCGGCCGCTCTGCTCCCGGCCGATGATCGCCCGGATGCTCGCCACGTGCAGGCTCAGGCCCTCCAGGAAGAGCAGCGGGAAGAAGAAGTACGCCTGCCGGCTGGCCATCCAGCGGTGTGCGCCCCGGGTCTCCACGGCCTGCTCGGGAGTCC
The DNA here is from genome assembly GCF_000297395.2 of Micromonospora lupini str. Lupac 08. GTDB lineage: Bacteria > Actinomycetota > Actinomycetes > Mycobacteriales > Micromonosporaceae > Micromonospora > Micromonospora lupini. Next base: position 6,183,948 of record NZ_HF570108.1, read on the forward strand.
ACACCAGGGCGCCCGCGCCGACGTCCGGGTCCTCGTCCTCGTGGTTAGGGTTGGCGTGGTGCCGGTTGTGCTTGTCGACCCACCAGCCGTAGCTGATCCCCACCGCCGCGTTGCCGGCGACCAGCCCCACGACCTCGCTGGGTCCGCGTCGACGGAACATCTGGCGGTGCCCGGCGTCGTGACCGAGGAACGCGACCTGGGTGGTGGCCACCGCCATCACGGCCGCGAGCGCCACCTGCCACCAGGAGTCGCCGACCAGGAACACGGCGACCCAGCCGGCCACGAAGGCGCCGAGGGTGAGCACGAGGCGGGCAACGTACGAGGCAGGGCGCCGCTCCAGCAGGCCGGCCTGACTGATTCGTCGGGACAACTGTGCGTAGTCACTACCCCGCCGTCGTACCGGCGGTTCCGCCACCGCTCCGAGCGCCATTACTGCTCCCGTTCCGCTTGCGCCCAAACCGGGATGGTTCGGGTTCACTGTGAGTCTCCCCGCATCGATTGCGCTGAGTAACCCTGACAACCCCCGAATGGGGGGTAGGGCGAGCCCTACCCCCGGCCTCGGTTCAGCCCAGCCGGCCCACTGCGGCGCGTAGTCGGGCCAGGTCGCGACGCCGCCGTTCGTAGCTGGCGGCCAGCCCGATCAGCGCCAACCCGCCAGTGCCCAGGTAGATCCATCGGGGCAGCAGGTCCCAGCCACGGGCCACCTCGTGCAGCGCCAGGACCGCCAGCGCCCCACCGCCGAGCAGCACCGGGGCCTGCCAGCGGCGGGTGGCGCCGGCCAGCACCACGCCCAGCGCCGCCCCGCCGAGCAGCAACCGTCGCCACGGCTGCGGGTCCGGCCCGGCCAGCACCGCCACCAGGCTCGGCAGCAGCGCCGCGACGAGCCCCGGGCCGAGCGCCGGCCAGCTCGTCAGTCCCGGCCGCACCCGCAACGCCAGCAGCCCCGCGCCGAGGGCGAGCGCCGCAGCCGGCAGGGTGTACGCCTCCAGCACCGTCACCCCACCGGCGGCGAGCAGCACCCACGCCCCGAGCAGCTCGCTGGTCCCGGCGATGGCGGCGAACCGCCACCGTCGACCGGCCGGCTCCCCCCAGCGCAGCAGCCGCAGCGCGACGGCCGCACCCCACAGCACACAGACGGTCGCGAGGTGTCGCGCCGTCGCGACGGTGAGGACCGCCGCCACCACCGCCACCGCCTGCGCGGCGGCGTCCAGCACCCGCCCGACCGGCGTCGGCACCGTTGACCGCCGGCTGGTCGCGACGCCAACCGCGACCGACCGCGCCGGGCTGGCCGCGGCGGCGGCGAGGATCAGCGCGGCCACCCCCAGCAGCGGGTACGCCGCCGCTCGCAACGGCTGTCCGTCGGCGATCGGAGCGGTCACCGCCAGCGCGCACGCCGCCCCCACCGCCGCGAGGCAGGCGACGACGCGCACCTCGACCAGCCGCGCCCCGGCGGCGACGACCACCGCCGCCACCAGCAGCGTGCTCTCGGCCGCGAGCGTGCCGGACCGGGTGACCAGGAGCCCCGTCACGCCGGCCGCGACAAGCACCGCCCCCACGGGCACGGCGATCGACGCGAGCGTCGGGCGGGGCGCCACCAGCGCGGCGAGCAGCAGCGTGGACACCCCGGCGAGCAGGATGGCGGCCGGCTGCACCGGCCAGGGCACACCTGTCGCGACGAGCAGGACCGGCAACGCGGCGGCGGCGAACGGCAGGCCGGCCAGCAGCGGCGGACGCACCCGCAGACCAGCCAGCGCCGCGGCCACCGCCAACGCGACGAGCGCCAGCCCGGTGGGGACCAGCCCTCGATCGGCGACGACAGTCGGCGCACCCGACCAGACCTGCCATCTGCCGTACGGGGCGATCAGCGCGACGAGCACCGCCGGCAGTGCGGTCAGCGCCGCGACCGCCGCCAGCACGACACCCGACGCCCCCAGCACGCGCCCGACCGCCGACGGCTCCCCGATTGCCGAGCGCTCCCCCGGCGCGCCCGGCCCGCCCAGCTCGTCGCCGGTCGCCGGCAGGCCCCAGCGGGCGACGAGCGCGACGCCCAGCGCCGCCAACGCGGCGTACAGCGTCACGGGCTCGTCCCCCGCCGCCACCAGCGGCGCGACCCCGGCCGCGAGCACCGCGACCACGGCGCCCGTGACCGCGTACTCGATCAGGTCTGCCCGGTGGCGACGCACCGCGAGCACCGCGACCAGCGAGAGCCCGGCGGCGCCCAGGGCGGCCCGGGTTTGCCACCAGGGCGGCGCGCCGGCGGCGAAGAGCGCCACCGCGGCGATGCCGGGCAGCGTGAGCTGCGCGATCAGCAGTCCCGCGCCCGACACCCGGCGGTACGTCGTCTCACCCCGCCGCGACGCCAGCGCCACCCCGAGCACGGCGCTGGCGCCCAGCACCACCACGACCCCGACCGGATCGGCCAGGGCCACCAGCAGCGCGTGCCCGACCAGGACGGCGCCGCCGAGCGCCCAGCCCAGCAGCGTGGCCGGGCGGGACGCCGGTCGAGCCAGCACGGCGAGCACCAGCGCGACCCCACCCACCAGGTCGACGGCCACCACCGTCGCCCACGACGCCGTCCAGCCCGCCGGCACGGCGAGCAGCACCGCCACCGCACCGGCCGAAGCCAGCAGCGCCCACCCGCGGCGCGGCAGCAGCGACGCCGTCGCGCCCAACGCCAGCGCCACGGCGGGCGCCACCTGCCAGCCCCAGCTCAGGTCCGGCCCCCACCCGGCCCCGTGCCACGGCGGCAGCGACCGGACGACGGCGGCGACCGCCAGCACACACGCGATCACCGCGGCGAGCTGCGCCGTCCCCGCCGCCACCAGCAGCGATCCGGCACGCGGCCCGGCCCGCCAACTCGTCGGCAGCAGCCGCACCGCCCCGGCCAGGACGAGCGCCACCGTGGCCGCCGCGAGCAACAGCAGCGACGGGCGCAGCTCACCCACCGGACGCAGCAGCGCGGCGGCGAGCACCGGAACCAGCAGCCCTCCGGTCACCGCCCGCGCCGCCGAGCCACCGACAAGCAGCGCCGCGCCGAGAGCAGTCAGCGCGACCAGCAGCAGCGGCGCTCCGGCCAGCAACGGCGACCCCGCCGCCCGCCCCAGCAGCAACGGCACCAGGGCACACGCCGCGGCACCGACAAGCGCGCCGACGTGACAGGCCCCGGCGAACACCCGACCGGAGAACCGGCCCGCCCCGTCCCCGTCGCGCAGGGCGACAAGCACCGCCAGGTTCAGCAGGGCCACCCCGAGCAGCACCAGCGCCCAGCCGGCCGCGCCGGGCTCGGCCCGCACCGCGAGCAACGGCAGCACCGGCTGCGCCGCCAGCAGGCCGGCGAACCAGGGACCGGTCAACCCGCTCAACCGGCCGTACGCCACGGCGACCGCCGCGCTGGCCCCCCCGACCAGCGCGGCGTACCGGGTACCCGGCCAACCGGCCACCCCGGCCAGGTCCACCGACCAGGCGGCGTACCCGTCCAGCAACACCAGCAGCAGCCCCACGGCGGCGAACGTCTCCGCCGTCCCCCGCAACCCCCGGCGCACCGCCAGCAACGGACCGGCCAGAACGAGCGCCGTGACCGCCGCCAGGATCAGCGCCCGGCCACCGACCCCCACGGACGCCCAGGCCACCGCCGTGAAGACCACGGCCGCGGTGCCGAGCAGCAGTCCACCGAGGACGAACAGCAACCCCTGCACCGTCCGGGTCGACGTCTCCGCCGATCCGGGCGGCGCGTGCTCCACCGCGACACCGGGCGCGGTGGACGCGACGACCGGTGCCGGCCCGACGACAGGCGCCCCCGCCGCCAGCCCCGCGCGGACGACCGCCGCCAGCTCGGCCCGCCGCCGCGAGGTGGCCGCCAGCAGGCCGGCCAACTCGGTGTACGTCCGATGTGCCCGCTCCACCTCCGGACCGAGCCGATCCACCTCCCGCCCCAGTCGGACCACCTCGGCCGCGACCGGGTCCGGCGGGCGGCGGCAGCCGGCGCACCCGGCGCTCAGGTCGGCCGGGGCGCCGCAGGCGGGGCAGGGATAGCGGGTGTCGTCCACCCGGTCATCATCGAGAAACCGGCGGGCAACGGCACAGAGTGCGCGTACCTAGGGTCGGGTGTGGTCGTGCACCCAGGCGGCGTACCCGGGGTCGCCACTGTCCACCCGCGACACCAGGATCTCCGGAACCTCGTACGGGTGGCTGGCCCGGATCTGGTCCACCAGCGCGGCCAACCGGTCCGGTGCGGTCTTGAACTGCACGGACCACTCGGTGCTCGTCTCCACCCCGGAACGCCACCAGTAGGTGCTGTCCACCTGACCGCCGACCTGGGCACAGGCGGCGAGCCGCCCGGCGACGGCCGCGGCCGCCAGCACGTCCGCAACCGAACGCGCATCCACCACCGTCGTCACCACGCTGATCTGGTCCACGAGCGCACCCTACGCGGCACCGTCCCGATTGGCCGCGATCCACGTGTCAATCTGCGCCCACCAGTCGAAGAGCCAGTCGATGCGCTGCTGCCGTCCGGTCGGCACCTCCTCCGGGGGCACCGACCAGAACCGCATCACGATCCGCTTGTCCATGGGCAGCTCCCGCCACACATCGGCGACGGTGAGCATCCGGTCCAGTCCGGTGTGGGCGACGAAGATGACCCCGGCGTCCGGGGCCGCGTCCAACGCGGCGAGTACTCCGCCGGGCTGCGGGGCGAGCACGTGGCGCATCCGTTCGGCGCGCTGCGCCATCCGTTCCAGGCCGAGGGAACGCAGCCGGGCGATGGCCCGCAGTCGCCGCTTGGGGGTGAAGTTGCCGCCCTCCGGGAAGATCACGAAGGCGTCGTTGTCGTCCAGGCCGGTGGCCAGGTGCCCGACCTGGCGTACGGTCTCCTCGCCGCGCTCCGGCGTGGGCGCGATGAACCGGTTGGGCAGGCGGTTGAGCAGCACGTCGATCGCCGGATCCCACTGGAGGCTGTCCTTGAGCACGATCCGCGGCTCCCGGTGGAACCAGTTGACCAGCCCGTGGATCAGGATGAACGAGTCACCAGGGCCGGCGTGCCGGCTCAGCACCAGCTCCGGCCGGCCGGGCAGCGCGGTGTCCGGGTCCGTGCCGACCACGTCGATGTGCAGCCGCAGCGACCAGCGGGCCTGCCAGAACAGCGCCCGCAGGAACCAGCCGGCCAGCACGTAGTGGGCACGCTGGAAGGCCGGTGACCGGCTGCGCCAGCCGAAGCCGGACGCCAGCCACAGGACGAACAACGCGAGCAGCGCGGCGGCGTCCCAGACCAGGTAGACGCAGCCGATCCAGAGCAGGCGCAGGGGGCGTAGCCGGCCCGGGACCAGCGGCGAGGCGGCCGCCGCGAGCAGCGCCCAGACCGGCAGCGTGGTCACCACGGCGATCGCGAGCAGCACCACGCCGGGGGCGATCAGCAGCCGCCGCAGCCACCTGGGGGGCAGCGGCATCAGCGCTCCACGTTGGTGGCGAGGTAGCGGCGCGAAGCGGTGTACGCCCGGCTGATCCGCCGGCCCACCGCCGCCATGTCCCGGTACGCCCACGGCGTGTCGTCGCGTGGGTTCAGCCCACCTGTCGGCAGGACGTGCACCTCCACTCCCTCGGGCAGCGCGGCCATCTCCCGGAAGAAGCGGTGTCGGCGGGATATCTCGAACGCGACCTGCGCGATCTCCCACGGCCGTCGGGGTGGCGTCAGCTCCCGTTCGATCCGGCCCACCTGGAGGACGAAGATCTGGCCGGCGCCCGCGGCCACCGCCTCGCCGATCGGGATGGAGTTCACGATGCCGCCGTCGACGTAGTGCGCGCCGTCGATCTCGGTGGGCGGGAGCAGGCCCGGCACCGAGGCCGACGCCAGCACGGCCGGCACCACCGGGCCGGTGGAGAACCAGTGCTCGGCGGCCCGCTCGATGTGCGCGGCGCAGCAGCGGAACGGCACCCGCAGGTCGGCGAAGGTCGTGTCCACGCCCAGTTCGGATTCCAGCAGCCGGCGCAGCGGCCGGGGCGAGTGCAGGTGGGTACGGGCCGCGAAGCGGCGCAGTTGTCGGGCGACCGAGTCGCCGTACACCTCGCTGGCCTCGGGTGAGGCCCAGAGGCGTACCAGCCGGTCGGTCACCGCCTCGGACGGATCGGCGGCGACCAACGCGCCGTTGACCGCGCCGATCGAGGTGCCGAGCACCATGTCGGGTTGGATGCCGGCGCGGAACAGGGCCCGCAGCATGCCCACCTCGACGGCGCCGAGCACCCCGCCGCCACCGAGCACGAACGCCACCGGTCCCCCCGCCATGTCCCCATCCTGGCACGCGTCCGCCGCCCACCGACGGGCCGCCGCCGACCGGGTGGCGGGCCCGGTCGCCGCTGCCCGCGCCGCCCGCGGTGGGCGCACCCCGGCCGCCGTCCGGCGACGATCCACCGCATCGGCGTTGACAGGCAGGACACATTCGCGCAACCTGATACCGCTCCCACCCCAGAGGGCAGGTGCGATAGGTGAAGGCAGCGCTGCATCCGGGCCGATTGCTGGCCCGCAGGTACCGACTCATCGACCAGATCGGTGCCGGCGGCATGTCGGTGATCTGGCGGGCACGGGACGAGGTGCTCGATCGCGTCGTGGCGCTCAAGGTGCTCGCGCCGTCGCTCGCCGCCGACGCGCGGTTCCGCGACATGGTGCGGGAGGAGGCGCGAGCCGCCGCCCAGTTGGTGCACCCGCACGTGACGTCCGTGCACGACTACGGCGAGACGGTCGACCCGGACGGGTCCATCACCTCGTTCGTGGTGATGGAGCTGCTCAGCGGCGAGGAGTTGGAGCTGCGGCTCACCGAGGGCCCGCTGCCGTGGCCGGAGGCGGTCGAGGTGGGCGCCCAGGTCGCGGACGCGCTGGCGGCCGCGCACCGGCTGGGCATCGTGCACCGCGACATCACCCCGGCCAACGTCATGATGACCGCGATGGGGGTGAAGGTCCTCGACTTCGGCATCGCCACCCGGATCGGCGCGCCGGACGAGGACGAGGACGGCGGCACCTTCGGCACCCCGGCGTACGTGGCTCCGGAACGGCTCGACGGCGCACCCGCCCAGCCGGCCACCGACGTCTACTCGCTCGGCGTCCTGCTGCACGAGGCGTTGACCGGCCGGGTGCCGTACCCGGCGGACACCTGGGAGCAGCTCAGCGCCGCGCTGGCCGGCGGCCCGGCGCCGACCCTGGCCGACCTGCCGGAGCTGCCCGCGGCGGTGGCGCGGATCTGCCTGCGGAGCCTCTCCCGGGACCCGGCGGACCGGCCGACGGCCCGGCAGCTCGCCACTGCGCTGCGCGACCATCGCCTGCCGCCCGACCCACCGACAGCCACGACCCGGGTGCCCACGCTGGCCCTGCCGTCGTCGGCGGCGGCCTCGCCGAGCAGCGCCGTTCCGACGGGGCACGCGGGCGTCGCGACGGCGCCGGTGGCGACCGCGTTACACGCGGGCGACGGGACCGCGCCGCCGGTGGACGACGTGACGGAGCCGGCCGGTGCGGGGCCCGGCCGGTCCCGGCGGCGGGCGCTGCTGCTCCTGATCCCGGTGGTGCTGGCCGTCGCCGTGGCGCTTGCCGGTGCGGCCCTGCTGCCGGACCAGCAGCCGGATCGCCGGGCCCAGCCGTCGGCCGGCCCGGTCACGCCCGCGCCCACCGACCCGCCTACCGACCCGCCGGCCACCGAGCCGTCCCGGCCGACCCCGACGCCGTCGTCGCCACCGGCCACCCGCGCGCCCACCGGCGAACCGCGCACCCTCGTGGAGGCCGCCAACCGTGTCGACGGGCTGATCGGCGCCGGCCTGCGCGACGGGGAAATCCGCGACGACGTCGCCCTCGACCTGCGCAACGAGCTGCGCAACCTGCTGGCCGCCGTCGGCTCCGGCCGGGACGAGCTGGCCCCACCGGTGGCCCGGCTGCGCGAGAAGGTCACGGTCCGCCTCGGCGAGGGGGCGATCAGCCCGGCGTACGCGCAGCGGCTGGACGCCGCCATCGCCGAGCTGGGCGCGGCACGGGTCTGACCCGGGGTGACGCCGTCAGCGGACCGCGACGGTTGCCGTCTCCCGGACGGCGGGCCGCCCGAGGGCGAAGCGCCGGTAGACGTCCTCGTAGCCGTACGCCATCCGCTCGACCGAGAAGTTCTCGGCGACGTGCGACACGCAGTCCTGCGGGTCCAGCTCCCGGGCGGCCAGCAGCGCGGCGGGCAGCTCGTCGGGCCGTTGGCAGACCAGCCCGGTGAGTCCGGGCCGCACCAGTTCGGGCACCGCGCCCCGGTCGAGCGCGACCACAGGCGTACCGGTCGCCATCGCCTCCAACATCACCATGCCGAACGGCTCCTCCCACTGGAGCGGCATGATCAGGCAGCGGGCGTCGACGAGCATCCGCAGGGTCTCGGCGCGGTCGGCGTTGAGCACGACCGTCACGTCCTCGTCCACAAGCGGCGCGACGACCTGCTCGTAGTAGCGCCGCTCGGCCGGCTCGTTGCACTTGCCGGCCAGCAGCAGCGGCAAGCCGGCCTCCCGGCAGGCGCGGATGGCGATGTCCGGGCCCTTGTCCGGGCTGAAGCGGGCCAGCCACAGCACCGGCCCGGGGCCGGGCTCGGTCTTGCGCGGAAAGCCACGCAGGTCCAGCGCGTTGTGCACGGTGCCGGCCCAGGGCAGGCCCGGGTTGAGTCGGCGCTGGGCGTGCGAGATGGCCACCAGGGCGACGCCCTCGTCGGCGTCGCCGAGCACGTCGCCGTACTCCCCCACCGGGTTGCCGTGCACAGTCGCCACCGTCGGCACGGACCGGCGGCCGGCCACGAGCGGGCCGATCGTGGTGTGGTCGTGGATCACGTCGAAGTCGGCAGGTGTGATCATGCGTTTCAGCCGGGCCAGGTGCGCCAGCTCCGGCAGTGACTCGCCGAGCCGTTCGTACTGGACCTGGGCGACGGTCGAGACGAAGCCGCCGGCGGCGGTGCCGTGCTGCTCGCCGGCACCGAACAGCGTCACCGCGTGGCCGTGGGCGGTCAACGCGTCCACCAGGCCGGCCACCACCTGCTCCAGGCCGCCGTAGCCGGGCGGCGGCACGGACAGCCATGGCGGGACCACCATCGCGATGCGCAACGACCGCTCCGGCGAGCGGTCGGCGGGCGGGTGGTTCACGGCCACGAGTCCTCCCCGTTGATCCCCGATCGGGTATCGCCGTCGGTCGGCATGGTCCGCGGCGGTTTCCCCGCCCGGCCTCCGGTAAACCGGACAAGACGGACGCCTACCCGCCGACCAGGAGTTGATCGTGCACGGCCCGTACGCCCGGCGCCGACCACGCCACCCGCTCCACCTGGTCCCGTTCCCACCACGAGCGGACCACTCCGGCGAGGACCAGCGTGTCGCCGTCCACCTCCACCGTCACCCGCTCGGCGCCGAGCGTGCGCGCCAGGGCACGCCGGACGTCCTGCCGCAGCCGCTCGCCGGCCGGTGGCGCGGACGGTCGCACCTCGATGAGGTTCGTGATCCCCCGTACGCCGTCCAGCCGGCGCAACTCCCCCTCGGCGGCCCGGCGCTGCCAGCCGAACTCGACCTCGCCGCGCAGCATCAACCAGCCGTTGGCCACTGTGACGTCCAGTCGGTCGGCGGGCACGAAACTGTCCCACTCCAGGGCCCGCGCCGCGGCGAGGGCGACATCGCCGTCGGTACGCCCCGGTGTCCCCGGCAGCCGCACCTCGATCTCGTCGGCCACCACGCGTACCCCGTGCACCCGTTGGGCGCAGCGGGTCGCCGCCCAGGCGCGGGCCGCCCCGTCCACGAACCCGGTCAGGGTGACCACCCCCTGGTCGACTGCCACGCCGATCTCGTTGGGTCGCAGCCGCGGATCCCAGGCCAGCTCGGCCAGGACCGCACGCTGGATCCACTCGTCGTCGCGGACGTCCACCGGCCCTCACCTCCGTCTCGCCTCGTCCACCGAACGTGCCGGGTGTACGGGTGACGGCGGTTCACCCGAGGAGGGTGAACCGCCGTCCGGGCGGAAAAGAGCGGCGGGTGACGGAGCCGACCCCCTCGGCCCCGCCACCCGCCGCCGGAGGGAGGAGGCAGGTTCAGTTGTCGGTCAGGACGTCTCGGCGAGCGTCACGGTCGCCGTCTTCTCGGTGCCGTTGCGCTTGAAGTGCACCTCGACCCGGTCGCCGACCTTGCCGGCCTGCACCGCGCCGACCAGGTCGTCGGAGTCGTTGATCACCTTGTCGCCGAAGCGGGTGACCACGTCGCCGCGCTGGAGGCCGGCCTTTTCGGCGGGGCTGCCCGTGGTGATCGAGGCGACCAGCGCGCCGCCGCCCTCGGCCTGGTTGACGCCGACCCCGAGCGAGGGGTGGCTCACCTTCTCGCCGCGCTGGAGCTTGCCCGCGACGTCCTTGGCCTTGTTGCTGGGGATGGCGAAGCCCACGCCGATGTTGCCGGTGCTCTGCCCGGAGGTGGCGATGGCGGTGTTGACGCCGATCACCTCGCCCCGGGTGTTGACAAGCGCACCACCGGAGTTGCCGGGGTTGATCGGGGCGTCGGTCTGCAGCAGGCCGGAGATCGAGCTGACCGCCTGGCTCTGCTGGTTCGGGTCCTGCTGCTGGCCACCCTCGCCGGCCCGGATGGTGCGGTCCCGGGCGCTCAGGATGCCCGCGGTCACCGAGCCCTGCAGACCGAGCGGGCTGCCCAGGGCGAGCACCTGGTCGCCGACCTGCATGGCGTCGCTGTCGCCGAAGGTGGCCGGCTTGAGGTTGCTCACCCCGTCGGCCTTCACCACGGCCAGGTCGGTCTTCGGGTCGGTGCCGACGATCTTCGCCTGGGCCTTGTTGCCGTCGGCGAAGACCACCTGCACGGTGTCCCCGCTGGCGGAGGCGACCACGTGGTTGTTGGTGAGCACGTAGCCGTCGGCGGTGAGCACCACGCCGGAGCCCTCGCCGCTGTCGGTGGCGATGGAGACGACGCTGTCCTGGACGGAAGCGGCGATCTTCGGCAGGTCGGCGCTGTTGAGCACGGGGGCCGCCGAGTAGGTGCGGGTGACCCCGCCGTTGTCGCCGTCGAGGGCGAGCGCGAGCGCCCCACCGGCGACACCGGAACCGAGCATCAGGGCGAACACCGCGACGCCGGCGCCTGCGAACTTGGCGATCCGGCCCGGCCGGGGCCCGGAGCCGGGCGGCGTGGCCTGCGGCCCCCAGGGCGGCACGGGCTGCCCCGGGTGGTGCTGCTGGTGCTGGGGGTGCTGCGGGTAGCCCGCGCCCGGCTGGCCCCCGCCGGCCCAGCCGGACTGCTGGCCCGCGTGCCAGCCGGCGCCCGGGTACTGGCCGGCGGCCGGCTGCGGGTAACCGGAGTAGCCGGGGTGGCTGGGCTGGGCAGGCTGGCCGGAGTAGCCGGGCTGGCCGGGCACCGGGTGGCCGGAGACCGGGTACGGCGGCGCGGACGCACCGGCGACGGTCGGCGGCTCGTACCCCGAGGGCTGGCCCGCGGTCGGCGGCTCGTACCCGGTCGGCTGCCCGGCGTGCGGGGCGGACGCGGTCGGGCCGTCGGGCACGGCCGGGGTGGCGACGGTGGGGGCGGTGTCCCCGTCGGTCGAGACGACCGGAACGGGGGTGGTCGGAGAGTCGGACTGCGCGCGCTCGTCGCGCGGCAGCTCGGCGGTGGGGTGCGACGGCTCGGCGTCGGTGGGGGCCGGCCGGCGCTGCGGGTCGGACTCGAACTCGGTCATGGGACTACCTTCTCCCCGGGCACTGCAATCAACCTGGAACCGTCCTGGAAGTTGGCTGAAAGTCACTCGCCCAGGTCGTCGACCTTGGGCACCTGCGGCAGCCGGACCCGGAACGTCGCCCCGCCGCCGGGTGTCTCGAGCACCTCGACCGAGCCGTGGTGCGCGGCGACGAGCGCCGCCACGATGGCCAGGCCGAGACCGGTGCCGGTGTTGCCGTCGGCCCGTCGGGTCCGGGCCGCGTCGGCCCGGTAGAACCGCTCGAAGACCCGCTCCGACTGCTCGCGCGAGAGACCGGGGCCGGTGTCGACCACGTCCACGACGGCGAGGTTGCCCGGCTCGGCGCGCAGGCGCAGGCTGACGTCGGCGTCCGGCGGGGTGTGGGTCAGCGCGTTTGTCACCAGGTTGCCGATGATCTGCCGCAACCGCGCGTCGTCGGCATAGACGACGAGCGGGCCGGAGCCGGGCTCGATCTCCAGCTCGATCCGCCGGTCCGGGGCGATCGCCCGCGCCGCCTGGACGGCCTCGGAGGCGAGCACCGGCAGCTCCACCGGGGCCAGCGAGAGCGGCCGTTCCTGGTCCAGCCGGGCGAGCAGCAGCAGATCCTCCACCAGCAGACCCATCCGGGCCGCCTCGTCCTCGATGCGGCGCAGCAGCCCGGCGGTCTGCTCGGGCGCGCGGGCCGCGCCCTGCCGATACAGCTCGGCGAAGCCACGGATGGTGGTCAGCGGGGTCCGCAGCTCGTGCGAGGCGTCCGCGACGAACCGCCGCATCCGCTCCTCGGAGCGTCGGGCCCGCGCCTCGGACGCCTGGGCCGCGGCGGCCGCGTCGCGGGCGGTGCTCTCCGCCGAACGGGCAGCCGTCTCCGACGCCGCGCGGGCGGTGAACGCCGCCTCGATCTGGGTGAGCATCGCGTTCAGCGCGCGGGAGAGCCGGCCCAGCTCCGAGGTGGGCTGCTCGTGCCCCTCCTCCGGGTCGGGCACCCGGCGGGTCAGGTCGCCACCGGCGATGGCGGCGGCCGTCCGTTCGATCTCGACGAGGGGCTTGAGGCTGGTCCGCACGATCGCCGCGCCCACCGACGCGAGCAGGATCAGCACCGCACCGCCGACCAGCAGGTCGATCCAGGCCAGCCGCTTCACGGCGAGGTCGACGTCGGTGAGATGCTCGCCGATCGCCGCCATCTGGCCCCCGGGCCGCTCTATGTAGAGCATCCGCCAGCGCACCGAACTGTCCCGGGCGCGGACGGTGCGCGGGCCGTCCTTCTGTGCCCTCTCCTGCGCTTCGAACCCGGCCGCGTCGCTCGGCCACGGCGGCAGGTCGGCCGGCGTGAAACGCGTCGTGTCGTACGCGTAGTCCTGCACCTTGCCGGTGCTCGGGTTGGTCAGCACCACCACGTAGTCGCTGGGCAGGTAGACCCCGGTCGACGTCGGCATGGCCGACTGGATCCGGTTGGCCGAGTCCCGCAGTTCGAGGTCGATCTGGCCGACCAGATAGTTGTGCAGGAAGTACGCGGTCGAGACACTGATCACCACCAGGGCGAGCGAGACCAGCGCGAGCACCGACGCGACCAGCTTGACCCGCAGCGGTACGCCCCGCAGCCGCCCCTTGGCCTGCTGGACGGCGTTCACGCCGCCGGCTTGCGCAGCACGTACCCCACGCCGCGGAGGGTGTGGATCAGCCGGGGCTGGGTGGTGTCCACCTTGCGCCGCAGGTAGGAGATGTACGACTCGACGATGTTGTCGTCACCGCGGAAGTCGTAGTTCCAGACGTGGTCGAGGATCTGCGCCTTGGACAGCACCCGGTTGGCGTTGAGCATCAGGTAGCGCAGCAGCTTGAACTCGGTCGGCGAGAGCTGCACCCGCTGCCCGGCCCGGTGCACCTCGTGGGTCTCCTCGTCCAACTCCAGGTCGGCGAAGGTGAGCCGGGACGGGGCCTGCTCGCCGGTGCTGGTGCGGCGCAGCACGGCGCGGATCCGGGCGGTCAGTTCCTCAAGGCTGAACGGCTTGGTGACGTAGTCGTCGCCGCCCAGGGTGAGCCCGCGGATCTTGTCGTCGGTGGCGTCCCGGGCGGTCAGGAACACCACGGGGGTACGCGTGCCGCCCTCGCGCAGCATCCGGATGACCTCGAAGCCGTCCAGGTCCGGCAGCATGACGTCGAGCACGACCAGATCGGGCCGGTGGTCCTTGGCGGCGTTCAGGGCCGCGCTGCCGCTGGTTGCGGTGGCCACGTCGAAGCCCGCGAAGCGCAGGCTCGCGGAGAGCAGTTCGAGGATGTTGGGGTCGTCCTCGACGACGAGAAGTCGCGCCTCGGTCTGGGTAGCGGGCATGGGCCCAATCATCGGTGACCTCACTGCACCGGCGCTGGACGCTTCCTGGAAAAACCCTGTGAGTCGCCGGGCGCCGGACAGGTGTCAGCGCAGCAGTCGGCGCAGCCCGTCCAGGGCGCCGTCGAGCAGCCGGATCGCCGTGCGCAGTTGAGTGTCGCTGAACTCCCGTGCCCGCGCCAGACGGCTCACCTCGGCGCTGAACGAGGCCAGCCGCTTGTCGAACTCGTCGAGCAGGGCGGCGCGCGGCACGTCGGCCGCCGGGGGTCGGTACGACGACGCCTGCGGCTCCCACCGCGTACGCCGGGTCTGTCGGGTGGCCTCGCTCAGCTCGCGCTTGAGGTCGCGCGTCGAGCCGCGTACCTCGCTGCGGATCTCGCCGGCCAGGGTGGAGAGGTCGGCCACCGAGGCCGCGATGTCCGCTTCCAACGCGGCCAGCTCACCGGCGCGCTGGCGCAGCTCGGCGAGGCCGGCCTCGGTGATGGCGTACGTCTTGCGCCCCCCGGCGGCGGTGTGGCTGACCAGCCCCTCGGCCTCCAGCCGTTGCAGGCGGGGGTAGATGGTGCCGGCGCTTGGCGCGTAGAGACCGAGGAACCGGTCCTCCAGGAGACGGATCAGCTCGTAGCCGTGCTTGGGGCCGTCGTCGAGGAGCTTGAGGAGGTAGAGCCGGAGCCGGCCGTGGCTGAACACGGCGGTCACGGCAACTCCTCCTCGTCGGCGGTCACCGGTCGGGCGAGGAGCGAGATGCTTCCCGACGTCGCGGAGGCCCAGAGCTTACCTTCGCCGGCACCGAGCACTCCCTCGCTGCTCGGCAGCGGGAATCGCGAGTTGCGCACCTGCGGGAAGCCGCTGGTGATCCGGCCGGAGGCGGTGTTCAGCCGGACGGCGAGGTCGCTGTCCTCGCGGACCCGGACGGTGATGCTGCCCGAGATGGTGGTGAGCTGGATCTCGCTGCGTCGGGGGTTGTCCAGGTCGCAGGTGATGGCGCCGGAGACGGTCTGCGCGCGGACCCGGTCGGCGGCGCTGTCGGCGAGGACGACCTCCCCGGAGACGGTCTCCAGGGTGAGGTCGCCGCGCACACCGAGCGCCTCCACCGGGCCGGAGGTGATCTTCGCGGAGGTGTTGCCGCGCAGGCCCATCAGGGTGATCTGGCCGGAGACGACGTGGGCCGTGGTCTGCCGGCGCAGGCCGGAGGCGACGAGCGATCCGGAGACCAGTTCCAGGTCGGCGAGGACGTCGGCGGGCACGGCGACGGACACGTCCACCCGCGGGTAGCGGTGGATCATCTGGAACCACCGCAGGACCTCCGACCAGCCGTGGCCACGCTCCTGACGGATGCTGAGCCGGCCGTCGGCGTGGTCGATCAGGACGGGCCGACGGCCGACCTGGGTGACGTCGATCCGGGCCGGGCCGTCGGTGGCGACCACGTTGAGTCGTCCACTGATCAGGCGGACGTCCAGTCGGGTGACCGGGCCGTCCACGGTGAGCCGCTGCGGGCTGTCGACAGTCCATCCGGCCATGGCGTCCTCCCCTCGTCGGCGCGCCCACGCGCACCGACGAGGAGACCATAACGCGATACATCGCGACACACAAGACTGTCGCGAGTCACCCCTCCCCCGCCCGCTTCAGGCCGCCAGGTCCAGTTCCCGGCCGTCGGTCGCCGTCCGCCTCGGATCCGCCGTGGTCAGACTGGGCACCGGCCGCAGCCGGGCCCGCGTCGCGGCACCCGTCGGAGGCACCAGGTGTACGGCCGACTCGGCGGCCCGGGCCAGCAACCGCCGGTCGGCGTCACCGGCCGGGTGCAGCGCGGCGGCGATCGTCACCGAGACCACCAGGTGCCGCGCCGCGACCACCCGGGCGACCGAGCGCAGCAGGGTGTCCGCGCCGAGGAAGGCGGCGGCCGTCGTGACCGCTCCGGTGGCCTCGCACCGGTACCCCAGGCGCAGCGGCACCACCGGGCTGCCCGCGTCGATGGCGGCCTGGAACATCGCGGGCCGGAAGCCGCCCCCGGGCCGGCACTCGGCCGCGCCGTCCCCGGCACACCAGGTCGTACCCTCCGGAAAGACCGCGACCGACCGGCCGGCGCGCAGCGTGTCGGAGAGCCGGCGCACGGTGGCCGGCAGCGCCCGCGGCCGGGACCGGTCCACGAAGACCGTGCCCGCCGCCGCCGCGAGCAGCCCGACCACCGGCCAGGACCGGATCTCCCGCTTCGCCACCATGCGGGTGGGCGCGACCGCCAGGACGGCGAGGACGTCAAGCCACGAGACGTGGTTGGCGACCAGCAGCGCGCGCCGCCGGGGCAGCCGACCTTTGATCACCAGCCGGACGCCGAACGCACGCACGGTGCCGCGGGCCCAGCCGCGCAGCACCGCCTGCCGCTCCCGCGTCGGCAGCACGGGCAGCAGCACCGCCACACCCACCCCGGCCAGCAGCATCCCGCTCGCCGCGACCAACCGGAGCACCCGGCGGGCCACCGGCACCGTGGGCACCTCGCCGGCCGCCGGCAGGCAGTCGTCGTCGCAGCCCGAGAAGGGCCGCCACAGATCCTGCGCCCCGACGGTCACCGCTGGTCCCCGCCCAGGAAGTGCCGCAGGTAGCGCGGGTTCATCCGGTCCAGCGAGAAGAGGACGTAGAAGTCCGCGCACCCGAAGTCCGGGTCGTACGCGGGCTCACCGCAGATCCACGCGCCGAGCCGAAGGTAACCGCGCAGCAGCGGGGGCACCGCCACGCGAGAGCCCGGGTCGGTGGCGAAGTCCGCGGCGGCGGCCGGCTCGGCGAACCACGGGCGCAGCGGGCGCACCCGCAGCGGCGGCGGCGACAGGTGCCGGGCCTGGGCCTGGGCCCACACCCCGGCGACGGTCCGACCACAGTCGTCGACAGGCACCGAGGCGCAGCCGCCGAGCCAGCGGGAGCCGCGCAGGTGCAGGTAGCGGGTGATCCCCGCCCACATCAGGTTGATCACCGCGCCCGAGCGGTGGTCCGGGTGCACGCAGGACCGGCCCGCCTCGACGAGGTCGTCGCGGAGCGGGTCCAGGGCCCCGAGGTCGAACTCGTCCTCGGCGTACCTCCTGTCGGTGCGACCGGGCGGCAGCAGCCGGTACGTGCCGACGACCTGCCCGGTGCTGTCCTCGCGGACGATGAGGTGGTCGCAGTGGGCGTCGAAGGGGTCCACGTCCAGTCCGGCGCCGCCGGGGGCGAGGGTGGCGCCCAACTCCGTGGCGAACACCTCGTGACGCAGGCGTTGCGCGGCCGCGACCTGGGTGGGGTCGTCGGCGATCAGCAGGGTGTATCCGCTGGTCGTCAGGGGTGCGCCAGCGACATGCAGAACGGCCATGGGATCTGTGTAAGTGCCCCGGGTTGCCATCGGTGGGCACCACTGGTGTCGACCGGATGAACGCCGACCGGCGGATGCCTGCGACAGTGGCCGTGCGAGGCTGCCCGACGGAACGGCGACGGCGCCGCCCCACGCCCCACGGAGGTCACCTGTGCGCATCGAGTCCCGCTACAACGGGCCCACCGGCTCCGGCAACGGCGGGTGGAGCGCCGGCCTCTTCGCCGCCGAGGCGGGACCCGCACCGGTGGAGGTGACGCTGCGTCGGCCACCGCCGCTGGAGACGACGCTGAGCCTTGTCGACGGCGAGGTGCGGGACCCGGCCGGCGAGCTGGTGGCCGAGGTACGCCCCGCCGGTGCCGTGGACGCCGTCGTGCCCCCGGTCGACCGGGAGACGGCGGTGCAGGCGTCGACGCGCTACCCCGGGTTCGTCGAGCATCCGTACCCCCGGTGTTTCGTGTGCGGTCCGAGCCGGACCGACGGGTTGCGGATCTTCCCCGGCCGGTTGCCGGACGGCCGGACCGCCGCGCCGTTTCGCGCACCCGAACAGGTGAGCGACGCCATGGTCTGGGCCGCGCTGGACTGCCCCGGCGGCTGGGCGGTGCTCGCGCCGGGCCGCCCGTACCTGCTCGGCCGGATCGCCGCGGTGGTCACCGCCCGCCCGGCGCCGGGCGACGAGTGCGTGGTGACCGGCGCGCTGATCGGCATCGACGGCCGCAAGGCGCTCGTGCACACCAGCCTGTACGGCCCTGGCGGTGCGCTGCTCGGCGCGGCCCGGGCCACCTGGATCGCCCGCTGAGGGCCTCCGTCGTTCGCAGGGAGGAGACGCCTCCGTCCCGCGGGGGACCACGCCGTACGGACCGGGCCTGATTGACCTTGTTGCTCGGGACCGTCACGCTGTGCCACGGCGTACCTCGACGCCACACGGGAGGAGAATGATGACTGACGGGCAGCGAAGCCCCACCAGCGACGGTCAGATCGTGGTGTCCGGTCTGACGAAGCAGTACAAGAACGTGCGGGCGGTGAACAACCTGTCCTTCACCGTGGCGCCGGGGCGGGTGACCGGCTTCCTCGGCCCGAACGGCGCCGGTAAGACCACCACGCTGCGCATGCTGCTGAACCTGGTCACGCCGACCGCGGGCACGGCCACCATCAGCGGCCGGCGCTACGCCGACCTCACCGACCCGCTGCGGCACGTCGGCGCGATCCTGGAGGCGTCCAGCGCGCACAAGGGCCGCACCGGCGTCAACCACCTGCGGGTGATCTGCGCGGCGGCCGGCCTGCCCAAGTCGCGCGCCGACGAGGCGCTGGAGCTGGTCGGGCTGACCCCGGCGGCGAAGCGCAAGTTCAAGGGCTACTCGCTCGGCATGAAGCAGCGGCTCGGTATCGCCGCCGCGATGCTCGGCGACCCCCGGGTGCTGATCCTCGACGAGCCGGCCAACGGGCTGGACCCGGAGGGCATCCGGTGGATGCGCGGGTTCCTCAAGAACCTCGCCCACGAGGGTCGTACGGTGCTGGTCTCCAGCCACCTGCTGTCGGAGATGCAGCTGCTCGCCGACGACGTGGTGATCATCGCGGCCGGGCAGCTCGTCCGGCAGGGTCCGGTCGAGCAGGTGCTCGGGTCGATGGCGCAGGGCGCCCAGGTGCGGGTCCGCACCCCGCAGGCCGAGGCGCTGACCACCGCGCTGAAGGCGCAGTCGGCAACCGTCACCACCGACGAGCACGGCGTCCTGCTGGTCTCCGGGGTGGACGCCCCGACGATCGGCAAGGCCGCCCTGGCCGCCGGCGTCGAGCTGCACGAACTGACCACCGAACGACCCGACCTGGAACGGGTCTTCCTGGAGCTGACGGCCGGAAAGGCGGGCATCCGATGAACCTCGTCCGATCCGAGCTGCTCAAGATCCGTACCACAAACACCTGGTGGATCTTCGCGCTGATCAGCCTGCCGCTGTGGGCGCTCACGCTGCTCTTCAACTGGTTGCAGACCGACGCGCTGACCAGCACCAACCCCGCGGACG
The DNA here is from genome assembly GCF_000297395.2 of Micromonospora lupini str. Lupac 08. Taxonomy (GTDB): domain Bacteria; phylum Actinomycetota; class Actinomycetes; order Mycobacteriales; family Micromonosporaceae; genus Micromonospora; species Micromonospora lupini. The sequence goes on from NZ_HF570108.1 coordinate 6,203,315, forward strand.
TGGGCGACCAGTCCGCCCAGTTCGAGGCCGCGGCCACCCCGGACGCGATCGCGTCGAACCTGTTCACCTCCGGGCAGTTCTTCGGCCTGATGATCATCATGTTGCTCGGCATCATCGTGGTGACAAGCGAGTTCTTCCACCAGACGGTCACCACCACGTTCCTGACCAACCCGCACCGCACCGCCGTGATGATCGCCAAGCTGGTCGCGGCGAGCGTGCTGGCGCTGCTGTTCTGGCTGGTCACCACCGTGTTCAACCTGATCGCCGGCTCCGCGGTAATCAGCGCCGTCGGGCTGGACTCCCAGTTGGGCAACGACGCCGCCTGGCGGGCGATCGGGTTGAACCTGCTCGCGTACCTGCTGTGGGCGGTGTTCGGCGTCGGCATCGGCGTGCTGATCCGCAGCCAGATCGGCGCCACAGTGACCGGCATCCTGCTCTACCTGGGTGGCTCGATCGGCGCGGCCGTGGTGATCGCCGTCCTGGCCAACCGCTGGGGCGACTGGATCAACAACCTGCAGTTGCTGGTGCCGTCGCTGGCCTCGTCGCTGATGGTCACCGGGACGGACATCCCCGGTAACCCGCCACGCTGGGCGGGCGCCGCCGTGCTCATCGGGTACGCGGTGGTCACCGGCCTCGTCGGCAGCCTGCTGCTGCGCCGGCGCGACATCTCCTGACCGACGGAGTTCCGGGGTGGCGGCGGCACGGCCGCCACCCCGGATCGCCCGTCACCCGCCCGGGCAGCCCCGGCCACCGCTGATCGGTACGCAGTGCGTGACCGGCGGGTCGGACTCCTGGTCGGCGGGGACGTGCCCGGTCAAACCGGTGCTGGTCATGCCGGCGACCAGCGCGACCGCCACGTAGAGCAGCACCATCCCGGCGAGCGCCCCGGCGAAGTGCCGCCGCCAGAGCGCCTCCCCGGCCAGTACGGCCAGCAGCAGCCCGAGCACCGGAAGCACCCCGTTGAGCAGGAGCCCGGCCGTCAGCACGGCGTCAGTGGTCGCGCCGAACGCCTGCGCGTCGTCGGCGCTCGGCGTGTACGGCCTGGACACGCGCCGGATCAGGCCCACCAGCAGCAGGAACGGCACCCCGTAGAGCCAGGCGAAGAAGAGCCCGCCGAGGCCGGCCCGCTTCACGAGCGACCCAGGTACACGGCGGCGCAGACCCCGACGCCGAGCGCCGCGGAGGTGGTGCCGGCGAGCACCGCCGAGGGGAGGACGCGGACGACGAGCGCAGCGACAAGCGCCGTCACGCCCAGCAGCCCGAGGAGCACAGGCGTGCCCCACACCAGCCCGACGAACACCAGCGACTCGCCCGGTGACAGGCAACTGAACCAGGCCGCGCAGTCGTCCCGCGGCGCGCTCGGCACACTCGTCGTGCCCACCGCCACGGCCGCTATCGCGGTTCCGTACCAACCGGACGCCACCGCCATGCTCCGGCCGTAGCGCCCCCGTACCCCGTGTTGATCCATGCGCCCGATCCTGGCGAACGGCGGCCACCCGGACATCGGTAGGGATACTCAGATCCGCCGTACCAGTCGGTGACGAGCCGCGCAGGGGTTGCTGAACTTCTGGCATCTTCTGTGAAACCGGCCACCCGGCCGAGGCGGAAATGCCTGCGGGATCCGTACGGCGTAGCCTGGGAGTCGTCCTGTCCGTGGTCCATCAACTGGACGCGACGGACACCGCGTGACACACAAACCCGCGTGAAAGAGGCGATTACCGGCCGTGTCGACCCAGCAGACTTCGCAGGAGAACCCACTGGCGGGTTTCGGCCCGAACGAGTGGATCGTCGAGGAGATGTACCAGCGGTACCTCGCCGACCCAACGAGCGTCGATTCGGCCTGGCACGACTTCTTCGCCGACTACCGGCCGGCGCCCGGCGCCGGCACACCGCGCGGGGCGGAGACGTCGGGCAAGCCGGCCGCCGCGCCCGAGCCGGACGGCCAGCCCGAGGCGGCGGCCACGGTCAGCCAGCCGAGCGCCCCGGCGAAGCCGAGCGCCGCAAGCAAGCCGGCCGCAGCGCCGTCGGCGCCGGCCAAGGCCGCGCCCGCGGCCGCGAAGGCCACGCCGGAGAAGGCCGCGCCGGCCGCGAAGGCCACCGCGCCGACCGCCGACGGCCCGCAGACCACCCCGCTGCGGGGTGTCGCCGCGAAGATCGTGCAGAACATGGACGCCTCGCTGAGCGTGCCCACCGCGACGAGCGTCCGCGCGGTCCCGGCGAAGCTGCTTGTCGACAACCGCATCGTGATCAACAACCACCTCGCCCGGGGGCGCGGCGGCAAGGTCAGCTTCACCCACCTGGTCGGCTACGCGATGGTCCGGGCGCTGGTGGCGCACCCGGAGATGAACAACTCCTTCGCCGAGGCCAACGGCAAGCCGGCCGTGGTCCGCCCGGCGCACGTCAACCTCGGCATCGCCATCGACCTGGCCAAGCCGGACGGCAGCCGCAACCTGGTGGTCCCCTCCATCAAGGGCTGCGAGCAGATGGACTTCCGGCAGTTCTGGCAGGCGTACGAGGACGTGGTCCGGCGGGCGCGGCGCAACGAGCTGACCATGGAGGACTACTCCGGCACCACGATCTCGCTCACCAACCCGGGCGGCATCGGCACTGTGCACTCCATGCCGCGGCTCATGCAGGGGCAGAGCGCGATCATCGGCGTCGGCGCGATGGAGTACCCGGCGCCCTACCAGGGCATGTCCGAGGCCACCCTCGCCGAGCTGGCCGTCAGCAAGGTCATCACGCTGACCAGCACGTACGACCACCGGATCATCCAGGGCGCGCAGTCCGGCGAGTTCCTCAAGGTCATGCACGAGCTGATCCTGGGCGAGCACAACTTCTACGACCAGATCTTCACCTCGCTGCGCATCCCGTACGAGCCGGTGCGCTGGGTGCGCGACGTGGCCGTCAACTCCGAGGGTCAGATCAACAAGACCGCCCGGGTGCACGAGCTGATCCACGCGTACCGCGTGCGCGGTCACCTGATGGCCGACACCGACCCGCTGGAATTCACCATCCGCAAGCACCCCGACCTGGACGTCCTCCAGCACGGGCTGACCCTGTGGGACCTGGACCGCGAGTTCCCGGTCAACGGCTTCGCCGGCCGCCAGCGGATGAAGCTGCGCGAGATCCTCGGTGTGCTGCGCGACTCGTACTGCCGGCGCGTCGGCATCGAGTACATGCACATCCAGGACCCGGAGGAGCGGCGCTGGATCCAGGAGCGGATCGAGCGCAAGTACGAGAAGCCGTCCGCCGACGAGCAGAAGCACGTGCTCAACCGACTCAACGCCGCCGAGGCGTTCGAGACCTTCCTGCAGACCAAGTACGTCGGCCAGAAGCGCTTCTCGCTGGAGGGTGGCGAGTCGCTGATCCCGCTGCTGGGCGAGGTGCTGGAGTCCTCCGCCGAGAGCGGGCTGGACGAGGTCGTCATCGGCATGGCCCACCGGGGCCGGCTCAACGTGCTGGCCAACATCGTCGGCAAGCCGTACGAGAAGATCTTCTCGGAGTTCGAGGGTCACCTCGACCCGCGCTCGACGCAGGGCTCCGGCGACGTGAAGTACCACCTGGGTCAGAACGGCAAGTTCACCACCCCGGACGGCGAGCACGTCGTCAAGGTGTCGCTGGTGGCGAACCCGTCGCACCTGGAGGCCGTCGACCCGGTGCTGGAGGGCATCGTCCGGGCCAAGCAGGACCGGATCGACCTCAAGCTGGAGGGCTACACCGTGCTGCCGCTGGCGGTGCACGGTGACGCGGCGTTCGCCGGGCAGGGTGTGGTCGCCGAGACGCTCAACCTGTCGCAGCTGCGCGGGTATCGCACCGGCGGCACCGTGCACGTGGTGGTCAACAACCAGGTCGGGTTCACCACCGCCCCGGAGTACAGCCGGTCCAGCCTCTACAGCACCGACGTGGCCCGGATGATCCAGGCGCCGATCTTCCACGTGAACGGCGACGACCCGGAGGCCGTGGTCCGGGTGGCCCGGCTGGCCTTCGAATACCGGCAGGCGTTCAACAAGGACGTCGTGATCGACATGGTCTGCTACCGCCGGCGCGGCCACAACGAGGGCGACGACCCGTCGATGTCCAACCCTCAGATGTACAAGATCATTGACTCGAAGCGTTCGGTGCGCAAGCTCTACACCGAGGAGCTGATCGGTCGCGGCGACATCACCGTGGAGGACGCGGAGGAGCTGCTGCGCGACTACCAGGCGCAGTTGGAGAAGGTCTTCAAGGCCACCCGGGACGCCGCCGCCGCGCCGCGCCAGCTCAACCGCCCCCGCCGCGAGGAGGAGCCGGAGCCGGCGGTCGACACCGCCACCGACGCCTCCGTGGTGAAGGCGATCGGCGAGGCGCACACCAACCTGCCGGAGGGCTTCACCCCGCACAAGCGGATCCAGCAGCTGCTCGACCGGCGGGCCAAGATGTCCGTCGAGGGCAACATCGACTGGGGCTTCGGCGAGATCATCGCGTTCGGGGCGCTGCTGCACGACGGGGTCACCGTCCGGCTCGCCGGCCAGGACTCGCGGCGTGGCACCTTCGTCCAGCGGCACGCGTCGGTGGTCGACGCCCGCACCGGCGACGACTACCTGCCGCTGAAGACCCTCACCGGCGACGGCGAGCGCTCCCGGTTCTTCGTGCACGACTCGCTGCTCAGCGAGTACGCGGCGATGGGCTTCGAGTACGGCTACTCGGTGGAGAACGTCAACGCGCTCGTCGCCTGGGAGGCCCAGTTCGGTGACTTCGTCAACGGCGCCCAGTCGGTGATCGACGAGTTCATCTCCTCCGGCGAGGTGAAGTGGGGTCAGCGCTCCGCGGTGACCCTGCTGCTCCCGCACGGCCACGAGGGCCAGGGCCCGGACCACACCTCCGGTCGCCCGGAGCGGTTCCTGCAGATGTGCGCCGAGGACAACATGCGGGTGTCCATCCCGACGACCCCGGCGAACTACTTCCACCTGCTGCGCCGCCAGGCCCTGTCGCCCAAGCGCAAGCCGCTCGTGGTGTTCACGCCGAAGTCGCTGCTGCGGCACAAGCTCTGCGTCTCCTCGGTGGAGGACTTCACCACCGGCACCTTCCAGCCGGTGCTGCGCGACACCGCCGCCCCGGCACCGGAGTCGGTGAAGCGGGTGCTGCTCTGCTCCGGCAAGGTCTACTACGACCTGTTCCAGGCCCGGCAGGAGCGCGGCATCACCGACACCGCGATCATCCGGATCGAGCAGCTGTACCCGCTGCCGGTGGAGGAGATCCGGGCCGCCCTCGCGCAGTACCCGAACGCGGAGGACTTCGCCTGGGTGCAGGAGGAGCCGGCCAACCAGGGCGCCTGGTCGTTCGTCGCGCTCAACCTGCTGGAGCACCTCACCGACGTCCGGCTGCGGCGGATCTCCCGCCCGGCCGCGGCGGCCCCGGCGGTCGGCTCGGCCAAGACCCACGAGGTCGAGCAGACCGCGCTCATCGAGGCGGCACTCCCCCGCCCGTGACCTGACCGCGCCACGCGAGCCGGGGCAGGGCCGTTGACCACGGTCCTGCCCCGGCTCGCGTCGGTCCGTCCGAACCACCGACCCGCCCGGCCAGTCGCCGGGCCAAGAACGAGGACGTACGCCGTGTACTTCACCGACCGTGGCATCGAGGAGCTTGTCGAACGCCGGGGCGACGAGCAGGTGACCCTGGAGTGGCTGGGCGAGCGCCTGCGCGACTTCGTCGACCTCAACCCCGACTTCGAGACCCCCATCGAACGGCTGGCCACCTACCTGGCCCGCCTGGACGACCCGGACGACGAAGACGCCTGACAGGCCAGCGGCACCCCGTGATCCCGCCGGTGGGGGGACGGGCGTGACGCTGCCCGCTGCCGGCGGGGGGCAGGCACCTGTGTCGTTCCCTTTGCTCTGCTTCAACTGACGCAACGGCGAACGTCCGATATCCGGACACCGGGTGGTGCGCGGGTTGAAGCAGAGCAAAGGGTGACCTGAACACCTCGCCGACCCGCCGTCGAAACGCACGAACCCGAGTCGCCTTCTCGGCCCACCAGGGTTGCCACCCCCGCGACCTTCTAGGGTTGGCGTGTGGCTCGCAGCGTGTATCTGACAAGCGTCGGTTCGGGCGGGGGCAAGTCGACAATCGCCCTCGGGCTGGCCGAGTTGCTGTCGCGACAGGTGGGGCGGATCGGCGTGTTCCGGCCGCTGGTCCCCGACGCCGTCCCGGACCCGATCCTCGCCCTGCTCAGCGAGCGGTACCGGGTCGAGCTGCCGCTGTCGGACCTGGCCGGGGCGACGTACGCCGAGGCGGCCGCGCTCGTGGCCGACGGCCGCCGCGAGGAGCTGATCTCCATCGTGGTGGAGCGCTACCGGGCGGTGGAACGGCAGTGCCCGGCGGTGGTCGTGGTGGGCAGTGACTTCGACGAGCCCGGCGACCCGGCGCACCCCCGCGAGCTGGCCTTCAACGCCCGGCTGGCCACCGAGTTCGGCAGCGTGGTGGTGCCGGTGGTGGACGGCTACGAGCAGGAGCCGACGGCCGTCGCGGCGGCCATGCGCGGGGCGTACCACGATGTGGCCGACCTGGGCGCGACGGTGCTCGCGGTGATCGCCAACCGGGTGTCCGAGCCGATGACGCTGCCGGAGCTGCCCGTGCCGGCGTACGCCATCCCGGAGGTGCCGAGCGTGTCGGCGCCGACGGTGGCCGAGGTGGCGGCGGCGCTCGGCGCGACCCTGCTGGCCGGGGACGACGCCGCGCTCGGGCGGGACGTGCTGGACTTCGTGGTCGGCGCGGCGCACGTGCCCACCCTGCTGGGCCACCTCACCGAGGGCGCTCTGGTGATCACCCCCGGGGACCGGGCCGACCTGCTCGTCGCCGCCAGCGCGGCGCACGTGGCCGGGCAGGTGTCGGTGGCCGGGCTCGTGCTCACCCTCGGCGAGCAGCCCGACCCTCGGGTGATGCGGCTGGTGGAGGGCCTGAACACCGGCCTGGCGGTGCTCTCCGTGGGCAGCGACAGCTACGACACGGTGGCCGCGTCCAGCCGGATCGAGGGGCGGCCCAGCATCGCCAACCCGCGCAAGGTGGAGGCCGCGCTCGGCGCGTTCGAGCGCTGCGTGGACACCGACGACCTGGCCCGCCGGCTGCGGGTCAGCCGGTCGGCGCGGGTCACCCCGCTGATGTTCGAGAACGAGCTGATCGACCGGGCCCGCTCGAAGCCCCGGCACCTGGTGCTGCCGGAGGGCGCCGAGGAGCGCATCCTGCGGGCGGCGGAGATCCTGCTGCGCCGGGGCGTGGCCGACCTGACGCTGCTCGGCCGCCCGGACGACATCGCCCGGCGCACCCGCGAGCTGGGCATCGACCTCGGCGAAGCGCGGCTCGTCGACCCGGCCACCAGCGGGTGGCGCGACGAGTTCGCGGCCGAGTACGCGCGGCTGCGCGCCCACCGGGGCGTCACCGCCGAGTTGGCGCACGACATCGTGGCCCAGCCCAACTACTTCGGGACGCTCATGGTGGCAGCCGGGTACGCCGACGGCATGGTCTCCGGCGCCACGCACACCACGGCCGCCACCATCCGGCCGGCGTTCGAGATCATCCGTACCGTGCCGGAGGTCTCGGTGGCCTCCAGCGTCTTCTTCATGCTGCTCGCCGACCGGGTGCTGGTCTACGGCGACTGTGCGGTCAACCGCGACCCGGACGCCGCCCAGCTCGCCGACATCGCGATCTCGTCGGCCGACACCGCCGCCCGCTTCGGCATCGAACCCCGGGTGGCGATGCTGTCGTACTCCACCGGCAGTTCCGGCGCGGGCGCCGACGTGGAGAAGGTCGCCGCGGCCACCGCGCTGGTCCGGGAGCGTCGGCCCGACCTGCTCGTCGAGGGGCCGATCCAGTACGACGCGGCGATCGACCCCGCGGTGGCGGCGACGAAGCTGCCCGACAGCCCGGTCGCCGGCCAGGCAACGGTCTTCATCTTCCCGGACCTGAACACGGGCAACAACACGTACAAGGCGGTGCAGCGCTCGGCCGGGGCGGTCGCCGTCGGCCCGGTCATGCAGGGCCTACGCCGGCCGGTGAACGACCTGTCCCGCGGCGCGACAGTGCCGGACATCGTCAACACGGTGGCGATCACCGCCATCCAGGCGGCCGCCGAGGAGGCGTCATGAGTCGGGTACTGGTGCTCAACTGCGGGTCGTCGTCGGTGAAGTGGCGCCACTACGACGGGGACCGGACCCTCGACCAGGGCACCGTCGAGCGGGTCGGTGAGCCCGGCGGCGGCCCGGCGGACCACGCCAGCGCAGTCCGGCAGATCCTGGCCGGGCTGGACCTGACCGGGCTCGCGGCGGTCGGTCACCGGGTCGTGCACGGCGGCCGGACGTTCAGCGCGCCGGCGCTTGTCGACGACGCGGTGCTGGCCGCGATCAAGGACCTGGTCCCGCTCGCCCCGCTGCACAACCCGGCCAACCTGGCCGGCATCGAGGTGGCGCGGGCCGCCCTGCCGGACGTCGCGCAGGTCGCCGTCTTCGACACGGCGTTCCACCACACGCTGCCGGAAGCCGCCGCGACCTACGCGATCGACCGGGACACCGCGCAGCGGTACGACATCCGCAGGTACGGCTTCCACGGCACCTCGCACGCGTACGTCTCCCGGCGTACCGCCGAGCTGCTGGGCCGCCCGTACGACCAGCTCAACACCATCACCCTGCACCTGGGCAACGGTGCCAGCGCCTGCGCGGTCGCGAACGGCCGCAGCGTCGCCACCTCGATGGGGATGTCCCCGCTCGAAGGGCTCGTGATGGGCACCCGCAGCGGCGACCTCGACCCGACGGTGATCTTCCACCTGCGCCGGGAGGGCGGCCTGTCGGTCGACGACATCGACGACCTGCTCAACCACCGCAGCGGCCTGCTCGGGTTGACCGGCGCCAACGACATGCGTGAGGTGCTCCAGCGCCGGGCGGCCGGGGACCCGGCCGCCGCGCTCGCCTTCGACGTGTACTGCCGGCGGATCACCGGGTACGTGGGCGCGTACTACGCGCTGCTCGGCCACGTGGACGCGATCGCGTTCACCGCAGGCGTGGGTGAGCACGCCGCGCCCGTCCGGGCCACCGCGCTGGCCGGGCTGACCCGGCTCGGCATCACCGTCGACGAGGCGCGCAACGACGGCGACGGCGACCGGCTGATCTCGCCGGACGGCGCCGAGGTGAGCGTCTGCGTCATCCGCACCGACGAGGAACGGGAGATCGCCCGGCAGACCCGGGACGTGGTCGGGACGGACTGACGCCGCCACGGCCCGTCCAGACGGCCACGGTCAGCGCATCGCCAACCAGGCGACGAGGGCCACCAGCACGACGACGACCACCGCCGCACCGACGATGAGCGGCAGGCGGGACGGCGCGTCGGCCGGACCGGCGGCCTCCGGCGTCTGGGTGAAGGCGCGGAACGCCTCGGTGTTGCCGCTGGGGTCGGTGTAGTTCTCAGCCATGTCGGTGACCCTAGCGAAGCCGGTCGCGGCGCACCGCCCCCGCCTCCGCCGTCGGACCGGGTCGAGCCGGCCGGCGGAGGTGACCCGACCGGGTGGCGGGCAGAGCCGGGCCGGACGGCGGGGTCGCCGGACGTGCCCGGGCACCTACGGTGAAACGGTGGGGGCGGGACGGCTGGTCGCCGTACTGGTGACAGCGCTGCTCGCCGGTTGCGCACCGGCCGGCGCCGTGGCGGGCGGGTCCACCGGACCGCAGACCGCGCGCCGAGCGCCCGAGGGGTCGTACGTCGTCGGCGTGCGTACGCTCACCCTCGATCCGCGCTCGGCGCGCCCCCTGCCGGTCACCATCTGGTATCCGACCGGGACCGGCGGGGTGGCCGCCGGGCGGTTCCCGGTGGTGATCTACAGCCACGGGCTGTACAGCCGACCCGAGCTGCACGCCGAGTTGACCACCCGCTGGGCGGCTGCCGGTTTCGTGGTGGCCGCGCCCGCGTACCCGCACACCCGCGCGGGTGCTCCGCACTTCACCAGGGCCGACGTGCGCAACCAGCCCGCCGACGCCTGGCGGCTGGTCCGGCACCTGGGCCGCCTCGACGACGACCCGGGTGATCCGCTCGCCGGCCACCTGGATCTCACGTCGATCGCCGCCGCCGGTCACTCGGCGGGCGGCTTCACCACCTCCGGCATGTTCACCGAGGGCCACCCGGCCCGGCTGCGCGGGGGCATCGTGATCGCCGGGGGCGGGCTGCCGGGCAGCTTCGCCGGACCGACCGCACCGGTGCTCTTCGTGCACGGCACGGCCGACCCGGTGGTGCCGGTGACTGTCGGCCGGGCCGCCTATGCGCGTACGCCGGGGTCTGCCGCGTTCCTCAGCGTTCTCGGCCAGGGGCACGGCGAGTACCTCACGCCGGGCAGTCCCGGATTCGCCGCAGTCCTCGCCACCACCACCGACTTCCTGCGCTGGACCCTCTACGGCGACCGGACGGCCGGCGCCCGCCTGCCCACCGACGGCCGCACGCCCGGCACCCGCTACGAGTCCCGCCCGCCCACCTGACCGTCTCCGCGGCCTCCCCCGCGCTCCCGGAAGATGTCGCTAGGGTGGCCCGGTGGACGACCTCGCACGCCGCCAGTTGGCGAGCATCGCGGAAGTCGTCGAGGTGGCCGGATCGGCCGGTGTGCCGGTGTGGTTGCGGGGCGGCTGGGCGATGGACTTCGCGCTCGGCGAGGTGTCCCGACCGCACGTCGACGTCGACTGGTACTGCTGGCGCGAGGACGCGGACCGGCTGGCCGCCCTCCTGCTGGCCCGGGGTTGGCGCCCCGATCCCCGGATGCCTGTGGAGTTGCAGCTCGACCTGTTCGCCGCCGACGTGGAGGTGAGCATCGCGTACCTGGGTCGGGACGACGCCTGTCGCCCGACGGTGGGCGCCGGGTCGTGGGCCGGCACGCCGCTGCCGGCCGGAATGCTGGACGCCCCACCCGGTCGGATCGGCACGTTGACCGTGCCGACGATCTCGGTGCCGGCCCAGATCGAGTTCAAGCAGATGTTCCCGGTGTGGATGCCGGAGCGTCCCCGCCGACCGAAGGACGCGGACGATCTTGCTCGACTGCGCGCTGGGCCTCGTCGAGCAGGTCCTCGTACACCCCGACCTTGAAGCCGATCAGGTCCAGGCACTGCGTCGAACAGCGCCGAGCCGCCCGGCGTGGCGGGGCACAATTGGTTTCATGTCGCGTCGCGTCACCCCCACGCTGCTGGCCAGCGTCCTGCTCATGGCCGGCCTGGTCGGCTGCTCCACCGACGCCCGCAAGACCGAGAGCTGGCAGGCGCCGTCCGAGCCACCGCCCGCCGCCACGCCGACGCCGAAAGTGCCCGCCGGGACCGCGCCGAAGGGCGCCTTCGGCGTCGGCGTACGCCAGCTCAAGCTGAACCGCGACGGCCGTGCGCTGCCGGTGACGCTGTGGTATCCGGCGGCCGGGAATACCGGCGGTGCGGCAAAGCGGTCCGCGGCGGCCGCGACGGGCCGGTTTCCGGTGGTCATGTTCAGCCACGGCCTCACCGGACGGCCGGAGGACTACGCCACCCTGCTGACCCGCTGGGCGGCGGCGGGCTTCGTGGTGGCCGCGCCGACCTTCCCGCACACCTCCCGGGGCAGCGACGGCAACATCCTCGACGTGCTCAACCAGCCGGCCGACGTGTCGTACGCGCTGACCCAGGTGTTGGCCCTCGACGGCAAGGCCGGCGACGGGCTGCGTGGCCGGCTGGCCACCGACCGGGTGGCCGCGGCCGGGCACTCGGCCGGCGGGGTGACCACCATCGGCCTCTTCACCGCCAGCCGGGACGAGCGGCTGGACGCCGGGGTGGTGTTCGCCGGCACGGCCGTCGGCGTGGGTACGGCGTTCGCGGGGGCTACCGCGCCGCAGCTGTTCGTCCACGGCGAGCTGGACGAGGTGGTCGACTACGCGGCGGGCAAGGCGGCGTACGACAAGGTGCCCTGGCCGAAGGCCCTGCTCAGCCTGCCCAAGGGCGACCACGGGCGGGCGCTGCTCGGCGACGCTGCGACGCTGCGGGTCGTCGCGGACACGTCAGTCGAGTTCCTGCGCTGGTCGCTGTACGGCGACGCGGAGGCCAAGAAGCGCATTCCCACCGACGCGACGCGCGGCGACATCGCCACCTTCGACAACCACCTCTGACCCGCATCCCCAAGATCCGCGCAACGTCAGGGATGTTGCTGCCTCAGCGCGCCAGGAGACAGCAGTTTCCCCGAAGTTGCGCGGATCTTCGCGGGGCCCGGGGTCAGGCCGTGTGGTCGATGACGATCTTGCCGAAGGCGTCGCCGGAGTGCAGGCGGGCGAAGGCGTCCTCGACCCGGCTGAACGGGACCACGGTGTCGATCACCGGGCGGACCTCGTTCTCGGCGCAGAACGCCAGCAGCTCGTACAGCTCCCCCGGCGTGCCCATCGAGGTGCCCAGGATCTCCAACTGCATGGCGAAGACCCGGCGCAGGTTGACCGACGGCTGGTGGCCGGCGGTGGCGCCGGAGACCACGATCCGGGCCATCGGCGCGGCCGACTTCAACGAGTGGTCGAACGTCGCAGCGCCCACCGTCTCGATCACCACGTCGACCCGCTCCGGCAGCCGGGCACCGGACTCCAGGGCGATCGCCCCGAGGGCGGTGATCCGTTCCCGCTTGGCGGCGTCCCGGCTGGTCGCGTACACCCGCTTGCCCATCGCGAGGGCGAGCGCGACGGCCGCGGTGGCGACGCCGCCGCCCGCGCCCTGCACCAGCACGCTGTCGGCGTCCGCGACGCGGCCCTTGGTGGTCAGCATCCGCCACGCGGTCAGCCAGGCCGTGGGCAGGCACGCCGCGTCGGTCGCCGCCATGCCGTCGGGCAGTGGGATCAGGTTCGACCGGGGTACGGCGACCCGCTCGGCGAGGGTCCCGGCGAAGTGCTCGGACAGGATGGAGACCCCGCGCGGGTCACCGGGTGTGACGACGACCGGGTAGACGACCATCTCGTTGCCCCCGGCGTCCACGCCTACCGCGTCGCAGCCGAGGATCATCGGCAACTGGGCCTCCGTGAGGCCCACCCCGCGCAGCGACCAGAGGTCGTGGTGGTTGAGCGAGGTGGCCCGCACCTGCACGGTCACCCAGTCGTCCTCCGGGTGGGTCGGCTCGGGCTGCTCACCGACGGTGAGGGCGGCGAGCGGATCGGCGTCGTCGAAACGGGAGGCGAAGGCGGCACGCATGATCGGCACGGTAACAAGCTGAGCGCCCGTTAAGAAGGGCCCTTCCTGGTGAGAGGGCCCCGGCGCGTAGGCCGGCGGCGCATGGTGCGCCGGAGCGCCCCCGGCCACGCGTCTCAGCGGCGGGCGACTCCGTCGCGGCGGGCCGCTTCGGCGACGGCCGCCGCGACGGCCGGGGCGACGCGCGGGTCGAGCGGCGACGGGACGATCGCGTCGGCGGTCAGCGACTCGGCCACCACGCCGGCGATGGCGTCGGCGGCGGCGACCTTCATCCCCTCGGTGATCCGGGTGGCCCGCGCGTCCAACGCGCCCCGGAACACCCCGGGGAAGGCCAGCACGTTGTTGATCTGGTTGGGATAGTCGCTGCGCCCGGTGGCGACCACCGCGACGTGCCGGGCGGCCACCTCGGGGTGCACCTCCGGCGTCGGGTTGGCCAGCGCGAACACGATCCCGCCCGGGGCCATCCGAGCGACGGCCGCCTCGGGAATCTGCCCGCCGGAGACCCCGATCAGCACGTCCGCGTCGCGCAGCGCCTCGGTGATGTCGCCCTGGCGGCCGTCGGCGTTGGTGCTCGCCGCCAGCTCGGCCTTGGTGCCGGTCAGCTCGGTGCGGTGCCGGCCGATGATCCCCTTGGAGTCGCACACGACCACCTGGTCGGGGTTGACCCCACCGGCGATGAGCATCTTCGTCACGGCCACGCCTGCCGCGCCCGCGCCGCTCACCGCCACCCGCAGGTCACCGAGCTTGCGGTCGAGCAGGGTGGCGGCGTTGCGCAGCGCGGCGAGCACCACGATGGCGGTGCCGTGCTGGTCGTCGTGGAAGACCGGGATGTCCAGCGCCTCGTCGAGTCGCCGCTCCACCTCGAAGCAGCGCGGCGCGCTGATGTCCTCCAGGTTGATCCCACCGAACGACGGGGCCAGCGCCCGCACCACCGCGACGATCTCGTCCACGTCCTGGGTGTCCAGGCAGATCGGCACCGCGTCCACCCCCGCGAACTGCTTGAACAGCACCGCCTTGCCCTCCATCACCGGCAGCGCCGCGCGCGGGCCGATGTTGCCGAGCCCGAGCACCGCCGAACCGTCGGTGACGACGGCGACGGCGTGCGACGCCCAGGTGTAGTCGTCGGCCAGGGCCGGGTCGGCGGCGATCGCCTCACACACCCGGGCGACACCTGGGGTGTACGCGAGGGAGAGGTCCTCGCGGCTGGTGAGCGGGACCGTCGAGGCGACGGCCATCTTGCCGCCCCGGTGCAGTTGGAAGACGGGATCAGCGGGGTCCACGGTGGACGAAGACATGGCGGTGACTCCAGGATCTGTCGAGCAGATGTGAGGCGGCCGGGGCCGGCCGCGAGGTGGGCGGCGAGCGGTGGCACGCGGTGCGGGGGGTCACCCGGGCACTTTCCGAGCATAGTGTCGGCACTGCCCCTCGGATGTGAGCAGGGTCATAACGGCCGACGGGGCACCCGTCCGGGGCGGGGCCAGTAGCGGAACACCACCCGTGCGCGCACGTCGGCCACCCCGTACGCCCGGGAGTCGTCGGTGACCAGATCGTTGTCGCCGCGCAGCCACCAGCCGCCGTCCTGCGGACGTACCGCCCGCTTCACGACCAGCAGCTCGGGACGCGTCCGGAAGACGGCGACCACCACGTCACCGGGCCGGATCGGCCGTCCACCCGAGCGGACCAGCACCGCGTCACCGTGTCGCAGCGTCGGCGCCATGGAGGGACCGGTCACCGAGACGGGCGTCAGCGGACCGCGCAGATGCGGCACCTCCGGCGGGTGATCGGCGCGCACTGGTTTCACCTCCATCCGGTTCGGGGAGCATTCCCAGGAGTAATGTCGCCTTTGATCATCGCAAACTTCCCATGGAGGATCCCGATGCGACTTCCGCGCATCCTTGCGCCCCGCGTCACCGCGAGCGCTCACTGCGACCTGCCGTGCGGCGTCTACGACCCGGCCCAGGCCCGGATCGAGGCCGAGTCGGTCAAAATGATCTGCGAGAAGTACCAGGCGAACACCGACCCGGAGTTCCGTACCCGGGCGGTCATCATCAAGGAGCAGCGCGCCGAGCTGGTCAAGCACCACCTGTGGGTGCTCTGGACCGACTACTTCAAGGCGCCGCACTTCGAGAAGTACCCGAACCTGCACACCCTGTTCAACGAGGCCACCAAGCTCGCCGGCGCCGGTGGCGTCAAGGGCAGCCTCGACCCGGCCACCGCCGACAAGCTCCTCGCGAAGATCGACGAGATCGCGAAGATCTTCTGGGAGACCAAGAAGGCGTGACCCACCCGGTCACACCGACGATCCGGCCGGTACGTCCCGAGGACGTGCCGGCCGTCGTCGCCATGGTGCACGAGCTGGCGGCGTACGAACGCGCTCCCGACCAGTGCCACCTCACCACCGAGCAACTCACCACGGCGCTGTTCACTACCGCTCCGGCCCTCTTCGGCCACGTCGCGGTCGACGGGCGCGACCAGCCGATCGGTTTCGCGCTGTGGTTTCTCAACTTCTCCACCTGGGCCGGCGTGCACGGCATCTACCTGGAGGACCTCTACGTCTCCCCGGCCGCCCGGGGCACCGGCGCGGGCCGGCTGCTGCTCGCCACACTTGCCGACATCTGCGTACGGCGGGGCTACCGGCGGCTGGAGTGGTGGATGATCGACTGGAATCCCGCAGCGGGTTTCTACGCCTCCATCGGCGCCGAGCAGATGAGCGAGTGGGTTCCCTACCGGCTCAGCGGTGACGCGTTGCGCGGCCTGGCCGCTCAGACGGAGGCCGCCGAGACGCGCCCGGACGACTGACCGGGTAGAGTCCCCGACCGGGGGGATGAGGCGTGACTCAACTGACCGGCCAGCCAGCAACCGACGACGACGTGGTGCACCTCACGGTGCCCGCCGACGGCGGTTACCTCGGCGTGCTCCGCACCGCCACCGCCGGTCTCGCGGCCCGGTTGCAGTTCGCGCTCGACGAGATCGAGGATCTGCGGATCGCCGTCGACGAGGCGTGCGCCATGCTGCTCGCCATCGCCACCCGCGACGCCGAGTTGGAGTGCCGGTTCTCGGTCACCGACGACGCGCTCACCGTCGAGGTGACCGTGCCGACCGTGCGCGGGGCGACGCTGCCCGCCGAGTCGTCCTTCGCCTGGAAGGTGCTCACCGCCCTGACCACGTCGGCGGCCGCCACGGCCAGCGACGGCCGGGCGACGATCTCGTTGCTCACCCGCCGCTCCGGCGGCTACTGACCGACGCCCCACGCCGGTCCCGGCCAGCCGGGGCCGCGGGCGACTCCGTTGCTCTCCGCCCGTGCGGCGGGGTCACTCGAAGCCGATGTTGCTCTCCGCCCGTGCGGCGGGGTCACTCGAAGCCGAGGGCCTTCGTCGTGGGCGGGCTGACGAGCAGCCAGCCGACGCCCAGGCCGAGCGCCATGAGCGGTACGCCCAACCAGCCCAGGCCGCCCTGGATCATGAACCAGCCGATCGGCAGCAGCATGAGCTGAAGGACGATGGCGGGGGCCCGCGCGCCGGCCTGTCGGCGCAGCAGCGCACGGCCCAGCGCCCAGAGCGCGACGGCCGCCCCGACGGCGAACGCGGTCACCAACGCCGACGCGAGGTCGGTGGTGGTGGCGGTGAGGTCGGCCCAGACCAGCCAGACCGCGATCAGCCCGACGGCGACCGCCTCCGCCCACAGCAGCCGCACCGCCCAGCGGAGGGTGACGGGAATCGGGGCCGAGTCGATGGTCACGCGCGCCACGATACCCGGGCTACCGAGAGGTACAGTGCCGCCCATGCGGGCCGTCCTGGTGGTCAATCCGAAGGCCACCACCACCAGCGAACGCAGCCGGGACGTGCTTGTCCGGGCGCTGCGCAGCGAAGTCGACCTCAGCGTGCGCTACACCCGTCGCCGGGGGCACGCCATGGCGCTGGCCCGGGAGGCCGCCGCCGAGGGGGTCGACCTCGTCGTCACCCTGGGTGGTGACGGCACCGTGAACGAGGTGGTGAACGGCCTGATGACGGCCGAGCCACCGGCCGGCGCCGAGGGCGCCTCGCTGGCGGAACGGCTGCCCGCGCTGGCCACCGTGCCGGGCGGGTCCACGAACGTGTTCGCCCGCGCGCTGGGCCTGCCCCGGGAATGGCCGGACGCGACCAGCATGATCCTCGAAGGGCTGCGCCTGGGCCGGCAGCGCACGGTCGGGCTGGGCCGCGCCGACGACCGCTACTTCACCTTCTGCGCCGGCTTCGGCCTGGACGCCGCGGTGATCCATCGGGTGGAGCAGGCCCGGCGGAAGGGTCGGGTCTCCACTCCCGGGCTCTACCTGCGCTCGATCATGGGCCAGTACTTCTTCGCCTCGGACCGGCGGCACCCGGCGATCAGCCTGGAGCGCCCGGGTGAGCCGGTGGAGGACGAGCTGGCCACTGTCATCATCCAGAACACCGCCCCGTGGACGTACCTGGGCGACCGCGAGATCAACCCGAACCCGTCGGCGTCGTTCGACCTCGGGCTCGACGTGTTGGCGTTACGTCAGCTCCGGGTGGCTAGCACAACACGGACAGTGACGCAGTTCGCATCCCGTAAGCCGGATCCTCGCGGACGTCAGGTGTTACGGCTCCATGACACGGCGGAGTTCACCCTGCTCTCCAGCCGTCCGCAGGCGTTCCAGCTGGACGGCGACTATCTCGGCGAGCGGGAGAAAGTCAGATTCACATCCATTCCGGCCGCACTCAGAGTAATCTGCTAGGTCTCGGGTACTGCCCTTGGTCGGCGCGGCACCGCAACCGCAACGACGGGTGCCGCCACACCGAGGGGCAGGTGCCGGAAATGTCAGCAATGTCACGCGGACTGTACTATATTGATCCTCGGCTGTGGCACGGCGGGTAACCAGGAACGCACTGGAACCCGGACAAATAGGTTGTGGGCTTGCTCACCGCCCGGAGTTTTTCCGAGCGTCACCCTTGACATCACGAGCGTTCGTGAAAGTATTCACAAGCGAACTTGAGTTACCGGGACATTGCCTGGATATGCTCGTCAGGTTGAGCTGTTCCAGCAGGTCCCCGGCGATCACCGCCTGCTCACGCACTGCCGAATGGTCGGACGCGAACTGTCACCACCGGCACTGCGGATGCATATAGGAAAAGCACGACTAGCAATTGTTTGCCACCCATCCAGAATGAGGAGTGTTGCCGCCATGGACTGGCGTCACCATGCTGTCTGCCGCGACGAGGACCCGGAGCTGTTCTTCCCGATTGGGACGTCCGGACCGGCTCTCCTGCAGGTCGAGCAGGCCAAGGCCGTCTGCAGGCGCTGCTCCGTGACCGACCAGTGCCTGCAGTGGGCGCTCGAGTCCGGTCAGGACGCCGGCGTCTGGGGCGGGATGAGCGAGGAGGAGCGGCGCGCTGTGAAGCGGCGCGGCGGCCTCCGGGTGCTGCGCGCTCACTCCGCCTGATCCCCCAACGACACAGCTGCACGCCCCGGCGGGTCCGCCTGCCGGGGCGTACTGCTGTCCCGACCCACCAGCGTCCGCGCCGTCAGCCCGTCGGTGCCAGCGCACCCCGGTCGTCGACCCGGCGTAGCACCAGCTCGGCCAGCTCGGGCGCATCAGTCAGCGGGGCCGCCACCGCCACCGCACCGGCCGCCCGAGCCGAGTCGGCCACCGCGTCGTGGAACAGACCGGGCGCGAGGAAGTACGCGGACACCGCCACCCGCCGTGCGCCGGCCGCCCGCAGCCGGGCCACCGCCACACCTGTCGCCGGTGGGGCCGCCGAGGCGTACGACACCCGGCAGGGCACCCCGAACTCCGCGCCGAGCGCGTCCGCCACCCGGCCCACCGAACCGCGCGCCCGCGCGTCCCTGGTACCCGCGGCGGCCAGCACCAGCGCGTCGAAGCGCCCCGGGTCGACCTCGCCGAGCCGACGGCGCAGCCCCGCCAGCAGCGCCGGCGCCACCGTTCCGTCCGCCGGGCCGAGCACGTCGGTCACCCGTACCGCCAGTGGGGGGCCGGCCTCCGTCGCGGCGGCGACGGCCGCCGGAATGTCCACCCGACGGTGGTACGCGGCTGTCAGCAGCAGTGGCACGACCACCGCACGCGGATGCCCGGCCTCGGCCAGCATGCGCAGCACGTCGGTCGGGCCCGGCTCGGTGTGGTCCAGCCAACTCGCCCACACGGACAGGCCGGGCCGGACGGCCGACACCGCCCGGGCCAGCGCCCGGGTGGCCTCGGCCGCTCGCGGATCCCGGCTGCCGTGGGCGACAAGCACCACCGGGGCCGCCCCGCCGGCCGCGTCAGGGCCGGTCGGGGTCGTCGACGACGGGGTCAGACGTGCAGCCCGCACTCGGTCTTCTCGAACATGGCCCACCGGCCGGCCCGCGGGTCCTCGCCGGCCTTCGTCCGTCGGGTGCACGGCCAGCAGCCGATCGAGCCGTAGCCCTGCTTGAACAGCTCGTTGACCGGGACGTTCCAGCGGGCGATGTAGGCGTCCACATCCTGCTGCGACCAGGCCGCGATCGGGTTGACCTTGACCTTGCCGCGCCGCGCGTCGAACGTCACCACCGGCGTGTTGGCACGGGTCGGCGACTCGTCCCGGCGCAGGCCGGCGGCCCACGCGTCGTATCCGGACAGCGCCCGCTCCAGCGGCTCCACCTTGCGCAGCTGGCAGCAGTCGTCCGGCGACTTGTTGAACAGTCGCGGGCCGTACTGGCCGTCCTGCTGGCCGACGGTGAGCCGGGGCCGGATGGACCGGACGTTCACCGGCAGCGTCCGGGCCACCTCGTCGCGGACCCGCAGCGTCTCGGGGAAGTGCAGACCGGTGTCGAGGAAGACCACGTCCACGCCCGGGGCCACCCGGGACACC
Source organism: Micromonospora lupini str. Lupac 08 (assembly GCF_000297395.2). GTDB lineage: Bacteria > Actinomycetota > Actinomycetes > Mycobacteriales > Micromonosporaceae > Micromonospora > Micromonospora lupini. The sequence continues at coordinate 6,223,332 of NZ_HF570108.1, forward strand.
AGGTGAGCCAGGACGGCGTCGGCCATCGAGCTGGTCACGCAGAAGCGGTCACCGAAGGTCTGCGCCGCCCAGCGGGCGATCTCCAGTGCGGGGGCGCCCTCCAGGTCCTGAGCAGCCTGCTCGGCAAGCGTCCGCAGCTCGTCCGGGCTGCGTCCGGCCGCGTCGGTCGACGTCTGCGCGCCCGGGCCGACCAGGCGCAGGCTCGCGGCGGAGACGAGGCTCATCGGGTCACCGCCCGGGAGAGCAGCCCGGTGAACTTCACCGAGAAGACCCGTGCGCAGGCGTGGCACTCCCAGGCGCCGTGCCCCGCCTCGTGCGGCCGCAGGTCCTCCTCGCCGCAGTACGGGCAGTACAGGGGTGCCGCTCGGTTCTCGCTGCTCACCGCAGTTCCTCCTCGTCGACTCTGATCACCCAGTTGGCGAACGTCTCGCCCTCGCTCCGCCCGGCCAGGTAACGACGGGCCAGCCGTTCCACGTACTCCGGAAGCTCTTCGGCGGTGGTCTTCAGGCCGCGCAGCTTGCGGCCGAAACCGGCGGTCTGGCCCTGGGCCATGCCCAGGCCCCCGCCGAGGTGCACCTGGAAGCCCTCCACCTGGCGGCCGTCCGGGCCGACCACCAGCTGACCCTTGAGGCCGATGTCGGCGACCTGGGTGCGGGCGCAGGCGTTCGGACAGCCGTTGATGTGGATCGAGATGTCCGCGTCGAAGTCGCGCAGCCGCTGCTCCAGCCGGGCCACCAGCTCCTCGCCGCGGGCCTTCGTCTCGACGATGGCCAGCTTGCAGTACTCGATGCCGGTGCACGCCATCGTGCCGCGTCGCCAGGCCGACGGTCGGGCCTCCAGCCCGATCCCGCGCAGCGCGTCGACAAGCGACTCCGTCCGCTCCGACGGCACGTCGAGCACCAGCAGCTTCTGGTACGGGGTCAGCCGCACCCGGTCGCTGCCGTGCGCCTCGACCACGTCGGCCAGTTGGGCGAGCTGCCCACCGGAGACCCGCCCGACCACCGGGGCGGCGCCCACGTAGTGCCGTCCGTCGGCCTGCTCGTGCACGCCCACGTGGTCGACAGGCTTGGACGGCAGGACCGGCGCGGGGCCGTCGAGCAGCGTACGGCCCAGGTACTCCTTCTCCAGGACCTCCCGGAACCGCTCCACGCCCCAGTCGGCCACCAGGAACTTCAGCCGGGCCCGGTTGCGCAGCCGCCGGTAGCCGTAGTCGCGGAAGATCCCGACCACGCCGGCCCACACGTCGGGGATCTCGGCCAGCGGCACCCAGGCCCCGAGCCGCTGGGCGAGCATCGGGTTGGTGGAGAGCCCGCCACCGACCCAGAGGTCGAAGCCGGGGCCGTGCTCGGGGTGGTCGACACCGAGCAGAGCGATGTCGTTCGACTCGTACGGGGTGTCGACCAGCCAGGAGATGGACGTCTTGAACTTGCGGGGCAGGTTGGAGAACTGCTTGTCACCGACGTACCGGGCGACGATCTCGTCGATCGCCGGGGTCGGGTCGACCAGCTCGTCGCGGGCCACCCCGGCGACCGGGCTGCCCAGCACGATCCGGGGGCAGTCGCCGCACGCCTCGGTGGTCTGCAGGCCGACCGACTCCAGCCGCCGCCAGATCTCCGGCATGTCCTCGACGCGGATCCAGTGGTACTGGATGTTCTGCCGGTCGGTGATGTCGGCGGTGTCCCGGGCGAACTCGCGGGAGATGTCCGCGATCACCCGCAGCTGGGCCAGGCTGAGCTGGCCGCCGTCGATGCGGACCCGGAGCATGAAGAACTCGTCCTCCAGCTCGTGCGGCTCCAGCACCGCGGTGCGCCCGCCGTCGATGCCCGCCTTGCGCTGGGTGTAGAGGCCCCACCAGCGGAAACGGCCGCGCAGATCCTGCGGGTCGATGGAGGCGAAGCCGCGGTGCGCGTAGATGTTCTCGATGCGGGCCCGGACGTTGAGCGGGTCGTCGTCCTTCTTGATCCGCTCGTTGGGGTTGAGGGGCTCGCGGTGGCCGAGCGCCCACTGACCCTCACCCCGGGGCCGGCGTGGCGCCCGGGCCGGGCGGGCCGTCGGGTCCTCGGAACGGGCCGGGATGCTGCTGACCGCCATCGCGGCGTCCTCCGTTGTCTGCTGTGCCTCGGGCTACGCGGGGCGCGGCGGCCGGCCCGCGAAGCGGGCGGGACAACGGTGTCTTCAGACAGCCGGCGCGGAGCGCGCCCGAGACGAATTGGTCGGGCGTCGTCAGTAGGCCGGACAGATCGCGCTGCGCACGCGGCCGTAATCGACGTGGCGACGAGCCACGAAGCGGCGGACGACTGCGGCGGTCATACGGGCCATGCTGCCACATCGCATGGGGGCCGGCCAATGTACACGTGCTGGATCCCACATCACGGGCCCAGGGTCAGTCGACGAGCTGGTCACCGAGGACAGTTCGGGCATAGCGCACCACTCTCCCCTGCCGTACGCCGACGACCAGGCCGTTGTCCCGCAGCGTCGTGAGGTGGTGCGACGCCGTCGCCGGCGCGAGGCCCAGCATCGCGGCCAGCTCGCCGGTGCTCAGCGGCGAGTCGAGCAGGGAGAGCACCGCCGCCCGCGTACCGCCGAGCAGGGCGCCCAGCGCCGCGCTGGGCGGCGGCGAGTCCCACAGCCCGCCCAGCCCCACCGGCGGATAGCAGAGGGCCGGCCCGGCGTCCCCTTCCATGATCGCGTGCACCGTCGGTCCGGAGAACGCGGTGGGCAGCAGCGTCCACGGGCGTCCGTCCGGACCGGGCGGCCGAGTCGTGCCGACGGCGACCCGCAGCGCCGCACCGTCCCAGCGGATCAACGGGTGCAGCTCGCGGAGCAGGGTCCGCCCACCCTGCTCGGCGGCGAGCAGGGTCCGCCGCCGGATGTCGGCCAGCGCGAGCGCCCGCAGCCGGGGCCAGTCCGGTGCGATCAGCAGGGTGAAGTACCGGCGCAGCTGCGCGACCAGCTCGTCCGGGGCGAGCCGGGGTGCGCCGGCCCGGTCCAGTTGCCGCCGCACCCGGGCCGGGTCGGTGCCGGCGACCGCCCGCAACTCGGCCGCCAGGTTCGGTGCCACGCCGATCGGAGTGAGGAAGTCCGGCACGTAGCCGTTCGACGACCGGAGCACCGCCAACAGCGGCTCCAGGCCGGCGCCCGGCAGCAGCCGTTCGGCACGTTCCCGCCACGGACGGTGCATCCAGTACTTCGCCGGCTTGCGCAGCGCCCAGGAGCTCGCCACCAACTCCGCAAGCGGCGAGTGCACGAACCGGACCCGACTCAGGTCGTCGGGTGAGAACCGAACCTCGATCACCGACGGATTCGACCACGTTCGAACGGTTCGGCGACAGCGCCGGAGCACCCCGAGGATCCGCACATGGAGTACAGGCAACTGGGCCGGTCGGGCCTGCGCGTGAGCGCGGTCGCGTACGGCAACTGGGTCACCCACGGCAACCAGCTCGACGACGACGCGGCAGCGGCGTGCGTGGCCGCCGCCCTGGACGCGGGCATCACCACGTTCGACACCGCCGACCGGTACGCGCAGGGGCGGGCCGAGGAGGCGCTCGGCAAGGCGCTGCGCGGCGTCCGGCGCAGCTCGATCGAGCTGTGCACGAAGGTGTACCTGCCGGTCGGGCCGGGCGCCAACGACGCCGGGCTGTCCCGCAAGCACATCCTCGAGGGCTGCCACGCCTCGCTGAGCAGGCTGGGCACCGACTACGTCGACCTCTACCAGGCGCACCGGTACGACGACAGCGTGCCGTTGGAGGAGACGATGCTCGCCTTCGCCGACCTGGTCCGCCAAGGCAAGGTGCTCTACGTCGGCGTCTCCGAGTGGACCGCGGCGCAGTTGCGGGAGGGTCGGCGGCTCGCCGCCGAGCTGCACGTCCCGTTCATCGCCAACCAGCCGCAGTACTCGATGCTGTGGCGGGTCGTGGAGGCCGAGGTGGCCCCCGCCTGCGCCGAGCTGGGCCTCGGTCAGCTCGCCTGGGCACCGCTCGCGATGGGCGTCCTGACCGGGCGCTACCAGCCCGGCCGTCGCCCGCCCGCCGGCTCCCGGGCCACCGACAGCTTCGGCGGGTCGTTCATCGCCCGCTACTCGTCGGATCTGCTGCTCTCCCGGGTACGCCAGCTCCGGTCGATCGCCGAGGCCGCCGGCTGCACGATGGCCCAGTTGGCGGTGGCGTGGGTGCTGCACCGACCGACAGTGGCCGGGGCGATCGTCGGTGCGTCCCGACCCGAGCAGCTCGCCGAGACGGCCGGTGCCACCACGGTACGACTCGACGACGAGCTGCTGGCACGGATCGACGCCGTGCTCGGTGACCTGGTCGAGCGGGATCCGGCGAAGACCGCCCGACCGAACGACGTCATGCCGGCCTGGCGTCCACCGCCTACCGCCGGCTGACACCACGAACGGCACGGCCGTGGCAGGCTCGGACCGTGGGCGGATTGTCCGAGTCGACCGGGGCGGCGTGGGAGCACCTGCGCCGCCTACCGGTCTGGCTCGCCCCGGCGCTGCTGACCCTGGCAGTGACCCTGACCGGACTGGGCTCCGCCCAACTCTGGCGCGACGAGCTGGCGACCTGGAGCGCTGCCACCCGGTCGCCGGCCGACCTGGCCCGGCTGGCCGGCACCATCGACGCCGCCACCGGTCCGTACTACCTGCTGATGCACATCTGGGTCTCAGTCTTCGGCGACTCGACGATCGCGCTCCGCGCGCCGGCCGCACTGGCGATGACAGTCGCCGCGGGACTGCTCGCCGTGCTCGGGTCGCAGCTCGTGGACCGACGTGCCGGCCTCTTCGCCGGCCTGCTGTTCGCGGTGCTGCCGAGCACCTCCCGCTACGGGCAGGAGGCCCGCCCGTACGCCCTGGCCACCGCGCTCGCGGTGCTCGCCACCCTGCTGCTGGTGACGGCGCTGCGCCGACCGGGGTGGGCCCGTTGGGCCGGGTACGCGGTCGCCGTCGTCGCGCTCGGGCTCACGCACCTGATCGCGCTCACCCTGCTGGCCGCCCACGCGCTTGTCGTGCTGGTCACCTGGTGGCGCGGCCCCGCCGCGGCCGGCGTCGCCACCCGGGCCCACCCCATTGCCAACCGGGCCCCTCCCGCCAGCCGGGACCGTTCCGCCGGCAATCGGGAGCAGCCCACCGCCCGCCGGGACCCCGCCGCCGGGCGGGACCGGCGGGTGTGGCGGTGGGTGGTCGCCGTGGTTCCGGTGGTGCTGCTGGCCGGTCCGTTGCTGCTGAAGGCTCGCGCCCAGCAGTCCCGGCAGCTCAACTGGGTCGGTCTCGCCCGGCTGGACGACCTGAGCGCGCTGCCCGGCGGCGTGGCCCAGAGCAGCGTGGTGGGCGGTCTGCTGGTCGGGGTCGCCGCGCTGGGCGCTGCCCGGCTCGGGCGACGCGCCCTGCTGCCGGTGAGCGCGATGCTGCTACCGGTGCTGCTGCTCTTCGCCGCCGGCACTGTCGTACCCCTGTGGGTTCCTCGGTACCTGGTCTTCGTGGTGCCCTTCGCGTGTCTGCTGGCGGGCGCGGCGCTGGCCGCGGTCGCGGCGCCGGCTGCGCTCGTCGTGCTGATCCTGACCGGGCTGCTCGGCCTGCCCGACCAGGCCGCGCTGCGGCGGACGCACGAGTGGCCGCGCAATGCTCCGGTGGACTACGCGGGCGCCGCTGACGTGATCGGCGCGGGTCAGCGGCCGGGCGACGCGGTGGTCTACTCGCCGCGGCACAGTTGGCTCTTCCTCGACCTCGGCATCGAGTACCACCTCGGCGACCCTCCCCGGGACGTCCTGGTCACCGAGGACGAGGTCCGCCGGGGCGACCTGTGGGCCGCCGAGTGCCCGCAACCGGCACAGTGCCTGGCCGGCACGTCACGGGTGTGGCTGGTCGTCGCCGGCCGGCACGCCGAGCCGCTTGCCGCCGTGCCGGGCGCCAAGGGCGATGCGCTGCGCGCGGACTTCACCGTCGCCCAGGTCTGGCAGCGCCCCGGCCTGACCGTCGCCCTGCTGACCAGCAGTCCCGGACGCTGACCCGACCCGCCCAACCACCCGGTAACGCCCGGCACGAGGGTGATCCCGCCGCCCGGCCCAGCGCAGGGCGCGGGCCGTCGGCGGCCAGACGGCGGGTGGCCGGGAGAGGTCGACAAGGGCCCGTCAGCCTTGTGAGCGGCCGTCCGGTGCGTTGCGGGCCAGCGGGACGACGAGCAGCGCCTCGGTGCCGCCCTTGGCGCCCGCGCGCAGTTCGATGGTGCCGCGCAGCTCGCCGGTGACCAGGGCCCGCACGATCTGGAGGCCGAGCCGGCTGCCGCGTTCGGCGTCGAACTCGGGCGGCAGCCCGCGCCCGTTGTCGGTCACCGAGACGTGCAGCATCTTGCGGAACCGGTGCGCCGACACCACCACCTCCGGTCGCGCCGACGGGTCGACCTCGGCAACGGCGGCCGGCACCACGCCCGTGGTGGGGGGCGCGGGCGTGTCGTCCGTCTCGTCGGCCGGCGGGAAGCCGTGTTCGACGGCGTTGAGCAGCAGTTCGTTGAGGACCATGACCAGCGACGTGGCGATCTCCGCCGGCAGCACGCCGAAGCTGCCCCGACGGCGCATGCCGACGCTCACCTCGGTCGCCGCGACCTCCGTCGCCGCGCTGGCCACCCGGTCGACGATGCCGTCGAACTCCACCGCCTCGTCGCTGGACATCGACAGCGTCTCGTGCACGAGAGCGATCGAGGCGACCCGGCGGACCGACTCCTCCAGGGCGACCCGCGCCTCCGGCATGGCCACCCGGCGGGCCTGCAACCGCAGCAGCGCGGCCACCGTCTGGAGGTTGTTCTTCACCCGGTGGTGGATCTCCCGGATGGTGGCGTCCTTGGTGATCAGTGCCCGGTCCCGGCGACGAACCTCGGTGATGTCGCGCACCAGCACCAGCGCGCCGATCGGCACGCCTGCCGGCATCAGCGGCAGCGCCCGGGTGAGCATCGTGGCCCCGCGTGCGTCGATCTCCCGCCGGGGCGGCGCCTCGCCGCGCAACGCCGCCAGGATGCCGTTCGCCGCCTCGGTGCCGTCCAGCGGATCGCCCGCCAGCCGGCGGTGCAGCGCGGCCAGGTCCTCCCCCACCAGGTGGGAGGCGTAGCCCAACCGCCGGTACGCGGACTGCGCGTTCGGGCTCGCGTAGGTGACCTTGCCACCGGCGTCCAGTCGGACCAGGCCGTCACCGACGCGGGGGGCGGAGGTGGTCTCGCCCGGGTGCCGGGGCGGCGGGAAGGTGCCGTCCGCGATCATCTGGGCGAGGTCGTCGGCGGTGGTCAGATAGTTGAGTTCCAGCTGGCTGGGCGTACGCGCGGTGGAGAGGTTGGTGTCCCGACCGACCACGGCGATCACCTCGCCGGCCTCGCCGTCGGCGGTGCGCAGCCGGACCGGGATCGCCTCGTGTCGGGCCGGCACGTCGCCGTACCAGACCGGGTCGCCCTCCCGCCAGATCCGCCCCTGGGAGTAGGCGACCCCCAGGTGGGCCACCTCCGAGCCGCCGATGATCCGGCCCACCTGATCGTCCTGGTACGCGGTGGGCGCGGTCGTCGGGCGGACCTGGGCGACACAGAGGAACGTGCCCTCGGCGTCGACAGGCACCCAGAGCAGCAGGTCGGCGAAGGACAGATCGGAGAGCAGCTGCCAGTCGCCGGCGATCCGGTGCAGGTGGTCGATGTCGGCCGGACGGAGATGGGTGTGCTCCTCGGCGAGGTCGCGCAGCGTGGACACGGTGACCAGGGTGCCACGCCGCGCCGTGCCTCACATCGTCGCGGTGACCTTCTTCAGGCCGCGCGGCGCGTCCGGGTCCTCGCCGCGGGTCAGTGCCAACGCCAGCGCGAGGCGCTGCAACGGCAGGATGTCCAGCAGCGGCGCGTACCGCTCGTCGACCTCGGGGACGGCGAGCCGGGTGGCGCCCGGCACGTCGGCGGAGCCGACGACCACCACGTCGGCGCGGCGCTCGCCGAGACGGGGCAGCACCTCGCCCATGGACCGGCCACCCGGACCGGAGCCGACCACGGCGAGCACCGGGACCTCCGGATCGGTCATCGCGAGCGGGCCGTGCAGCAGGTCGGCCCCGGAGAAGGCGAGCGCCGGCAGGTACGAGGTCTCCATCAGCTTCAACGCGGCCTCGCGGGCGGTCGGATAGGCGTACCCCCGGCCGGTGGTGACCAGTTGGCGGGCGAAGCGGTAGCGCGGGGCGAGCTGAGCCGGGGTGTCGTCGGCGAGCGTTCTGGTGGCGAGGTCGGGCAGCGCGGCGAGCGCCTCCCGCTCGGCCGCCGGCAGCACGCCGTCACCGGCCCGGATGCCCTCGATGAGCATGAGCAGGGCGAGCAGCTCGGCGGTGTACGTCTTCGTCGCCGCGACCGCCCGCTCGTGCCCGGCGGCGATGTCGATGCTCAACTCGGCCGTCTCGGCCAGCGGGGAGCCGGGGGCGTTCGTCACCGCGAGGGTGAGCGCCCCGGAGGCCCGCGCGGAGCGCAACACCTCGGCCAGGTCGGGTGAGCCGCCGCTCTGGCTGACCCCGACGACGAGCGCGTCGGACAGGTCGGGCCGGGCGCCGAACAGGGTGACCACGCTCGGTGAGGCGAGCCCGGCGGGCAGGCCGAGCCGGATCTCGGTCAGGTACGCCCCGTAGAGCGCCGCGTGGTCGGAGGTGCCCCGGGCGGTGAAGACCACGTGTCGCGGTCGACGCTCGGCCACGACAGCCGCCACGTGGGCGATCGCCGCGGCGTTGGCGCTGTCGAGCAGGCGCGCGTAGCCGGCGGGCTGCTCGTCGATGTCGGCGGCCATTCCGGACCCTGCACGTGTCACGAACACTCCCCTCGTGCGCGATTGCCGCGCGTTTCCTGCTCAGTCTTGCACGCTAAACTCGGCAGCAGCAATTGTTCGAGCAGGAGTGCGCAGTTGATCACTTGATCATCTCAATATCAACTACGCTGGCCCCGCTGTCTGTAGCTGCGACGAGAGGACACCGTGCCCGAGGGAAGGGACGACCCCGCGCTCTCCGCGACGGAGGAGCTGGCCCTGGCCCGGCTGGCACTGGACGAGGGTGACCTCCACCACGCGGCCGGCCACCTCGCCGGCGCGCTGGCGCGGGCGCCCACCCTGCCCGAGGTGCACGAGACGCTGGCCCGCCTCGCCGCGGCCGACGGCGGAGGGCTCGACCTCTTCCCGATCAACCACCACACCTTCGTGGGCGCGGTCGTCGCCCGCGCCCACCTGCTGGCCGCCGCCGGTCGCCCGGCCGAAGGGCTGGAGCTGCTGGCCGCGGCGACCGGCCACGCCCCCGGCACCGAGTGGGCCGGCGTGCCGTGGGTGACCGCCTCCGAGCTTGTCGAACGGCTGGAACCGGACCACATCGCCCGCGTCCTCATGCAGGTCTGCGCGGCGCTCACCGACCCGGTGCCACGGGCCGGCCGGGCCGCCCTCGCGCCGTACCTCACGCTGGCCCGCAACGCCGCCACCGTGCACCCCGAGCACGGTCTCCTGCTGGGCGCGGCGTCCGCGCTGGCCCGGCGGCTCGGCGAGGTCGCGCTGGCGATCCGCTGGGCCAGCCGAGGAGTACGGTGCCAGCCGTCGAAGATGGGCGAGGTCTGGCTCGGGTACGCGTACCGCAGCGCGGGTCGGACCCGCGACGCCCTCGCGGCGCTCGGTCGGGCCGTCGACCTGGACCCCGACGACCTGGCCATCTACGCCGACATCGCCGGCACCCTTGCCGACACCGGCCGACTCGACGAGGCGTTGGAGTGGACCGAGCGGGCGCTGGCCCGGGACCCGTCGTTCGACTGCGCGGTGCACACCGCCCACCGACTGCGGCACCTGCGCGACGGCGACCTGTCCCACCTGGTCGCGCTCGCCGACTTCATCCGTGACCACCCGGACGACAGCCACGAGCACGGCGACCTGGCCCAGTGCTGCCGGGGCCGGCCCTGGCTCGGGCAACTGACGCCGGCCGGCGGCCCCCTTGTCGACGCGCTCCGCCAGGCGGTCGCCGACGACGACATCGGTATCGGCGGCGCCGTACGCCTCGCGGCGGCAGCCCCACCGAGTGCCCTGCGGACGGCGACGGCGGTGGCCCCCGGACTGCGGATCGAGGTCGCCGGCGCGGCGGAGCCGGACCCGCGCGAGCCCCGACGCCCGTCCGCGCAGCGGCTGTGGCACTTCGCCCAGGACGTGCCGACGCCGGCGCTGCCCGCGCCCTCGCCGGCAGCTGTCGAACGGATCGCACAGGTGGCCCACCCGGCGTGGCCGCACCCGCCGGCGGCCTACGACGCGGCGGTGGGCCTGGCCGGCCTCGACGTAGACGACCTGCTCGGGCTACTGGTGCACCCGCCCGCGGCGCCGGCGAGCGGGCTCGGTCGACTGCTCGCCGCTCAGGACCCGTCGATCTGGGTCCGCGGGGTGCAGGTGTGGGCCTGCCTGGGGCTGCTGCACCAGCGCACCGACGAGCCCTGGACGGACTCGACCCGACGCCGGGTGCTGCTGGACCTGGTCTGGGGCGTGGAGGACTGGGTCACCGAGGCGGCGCTGTTCGCTCTGATCACCGCCGCCTGGGTGGACCCGGCGGTGCGACCGGACGTGGCGCGCGTGGTGGCCGAGCGGTTGGCCGACGCGGCGGCCGTGGCCCAGGCCCGGCCGGTGCCGATCGCGGTCTCGCTGGCCCACCTCGCGCTGGCCGCCCCCGCCCTGGACCCGGACACGGCGGCACTGGCCACCCGGATGCTCGGCGAGCGAACCCCACGGCTCCCCCGCCCCCGCAACCCGCTGCGCCGCCTCTGGCAACGCCTGACCCGCCGCCGGTGAAAACGCGCGCCGCGCCTTCCCCTCGGGGACGACGCGGCGCGCGCTGTGGGTCGAGGATCAGGCGACCGGGGCCTTGCCGAGGGCGATCTCGGCCTCCTCCTCCGGGGTGGCCGCTGCGGCCGGCGCCTCGTTGGCGGTGCGCAGCGGGATCTCCTTGATGAACCAGGCGAGCACCGGGATCACGATGGTGAACAGCACGGCCCAGAGGAACACGTGCGAGATCGCGTCCGAGAGACCGGTGAGGACCAGCTCACGCGCCTGGGCGGGCAGCTGCTTGAGCTTCTCCAGGTCCATACCGCCCTCGCCGCCGCCGGTGAACGCCCTGCCGGCGGCCGAGTCGGCGAGCCGGTTGGCGAAGATCGCGCCGAACAGCGAGATGCCGAACGAGCCACCGATCGACCGGAAGAACGTGGCCGCGCCGCTGGCCGCGCCGAGGTCCTTCTGCTCCACGCTGTTCTGCGCGATCAGCATGGAGGTCTGCATGAGGAAGCCCATGCCGGCGCCGAGCACGACCATGTAGAGCGAGGACGCCAACTTGCTGGTGTCGGTGTCGAGCATGGACAGCAGCGCCATGCCCCCGGTCATCACCACGCCACCGATGATCGGGTAGGCCCGGTACTTGCCGGTCTTGGTGATCGCCCGGCCGATGACGAGCGAGACGACGAGCATGCCGAACATCAGCGGCAGCAGCAGCAGGCCGCTGTTGGTGGCCGAGGCTCCCTGCACGGTCTGCTGGTAGAGCGGCAGGAAGTTCATCGCGCCGAACATCGCGAAGCCGAGCAGGAAGCCGATCAGCGAGATCAGCGCGAAGTTGCGGTTGGCGAACAGCGCCAACGGCAGGATCGGCTCCGGAACCCGGCGCTCCACCAGGCCGAACGCCACAAGCGCCACAAGCGCCAACACGGCCAGGCCGAGGATCTGCGGCGAGGTCCAGTCGTACTCGTTGCCGCCCCAGGTGGTGATCAGCACGATCGCGGTGATGCCGACCGAGAGCAGCGCCGCGCCGAGCCAGTCGATCCGGTGCTCGGTGCGGTACTTCGGCAGGTGCATCGTGGTGATCAGCACGAGCAGCGCGATGCCACCCAGCGGCAGGTTCACGTAGAACGCCCAGCGCCAGGAGAGGTTGTCGGTGATGAACCCACCGACCAGCGGGCCGGCCACCATGGCGATGGCCATGATGCCGGCGATCATGCCCTGGTAGCGCCCGCGCTCGCGCGGCGGAACCAGGTCGCCGATGATCGCCATCACGCCGACCATCAGGCCACCGGCGCCCAGGCCCTGCACGGCACGGAAGGCGATGAGCTGCACCATGCCGTCCTGTGGGCCGCCGAACATCCCGGAGCCGGCCATGCCGCAGAGGGCCGAGCCGACGAGGAAGATGCCGACCGAGGTCAGGAAGACGGACTTGCGGCCGTAGAGGTCACCGAGCTTGCCCCAGATCGGGGTGGAGACGGTGGTGCCCAGGACGTACGCGGTGACCACCCAGGTGAAGTGGTTGAGGCCGCCGAACTCGCCGACGATCCGCGGCAGCGCGGTGCTGACGATCATGTTGTCGAGCATCGCGAGCATCATCGCGATCATCAGCCCGAACAGCACGACCCGTACGTTGGGTCGTGCGTCGGCCTGTGTTGCCTGAGTCATGGGTAAGCTCCCCCCGAGAGTTGCCTTACTTACTTGCCGCCCGGCTAGTCACCTTACTAGCCGCACGGTAAGTTGGGTACCAACTGGCGGTCAAGTGAATTGGGGGGCGTGGGTGAGGGAGAGCACAGGCGGCACCCGAGAGCGGATCAAGGCCGTCGCGTTGGAGCTCTTCACCGAGCAGGGGTACGAGAAGACCTCGCTGCGGGAGATCGCCGAACGCCTCAACGTCACCAAGGCGGCGCTCTACTACCACTTCAAGAGCAAGGACGACATCGTCGCCAGCTTCGTCGAGGACCGGCTGGAGCAGATGGACGCGCTGACCGCCTGGGCCGACTCACAGCCGGCGACCCTGGCCACCCGCCGTGCGCTCATCTCCCGCTACGCCGACACGATGTTCGGCGGCGACATGCCGTCGGTGATGCGCTTCTTCGAGCAGAACCAGACCGTGCTCAAGAGCCTCTCCTCCGGCCAGCAGATGCGCGGCCGGATGATGCGGCTCGCCAGCGCGCTCTGTCGGGGCGACGACTCCCCCGCCGCCCAACTGCGCGCCACCCTGTCCCTGTTCGCCGTGCACACCAGCTGGTTCGCCGTGCGGGCGCCGGGCATCAGCGACGGTGAACGCCGCCGGCTCGCCCTGGAGGTGGCCGACGAGTTGCTGGCCGCGATCGGCGCGGAGCCCGACGAGGACTCGGCCTCGACCAGCACGGCCGGCGCGCGGGGCTGACGAGCCAACTCGGCCAACAGTCGGGGCTGACGGGCCGATCAGGTGCGGGGCAGCTCCAGCCGCAGGCCGAGCAGGGCCACGCCCTCCACCGGCGACCAGTCCTTCTCCGGCATCCGCACGAACCCGAGGCGCTCGTAGAGCCGGTGCGCCGAGACGGCCATCCCCGCACGGACGCAGATCACGACCGCCGTGCAGCCCAACTCGGCCGCCCGGTCGACGCACGCCTGGGCCAGCGCCGCGCCGACGCCGCGCCCCTGGGCGGCCGGGTCGACAGCCAGCATGCGGAACTCCGCCTCGCCCGGCCCGGACAGCTCGGCGAACGGGGTGCCCGGCAGCACGAAGGTGACCGAGCCGAGCACCGCGCCGGTCGCCTCGTCCACCGCGACCAGCACCTCGCCGCTGGCCGCCCGGGTCGACACGTCGGCCAGCACCGCCCCGTACCCGTGCTCGCCCTTGAGCTGCCCGTCCGCCTCGTACGCGGCCACGGTCAGCCGGGCGACCGCCGGAAAGTCGGTCGCGTCGGCGAGCCGGACCAGCAGGCCGCTCAACCGATCACCGCGATCAGGTCGCCGTCCTGCACGACGTCGCCCTCGTGCACGGCGAGCTGCTGGACCACGCCGTCGGCCTCGGCGACCACCGGGATCTCCATCTTCATCGACTCGAGGATCACCAGGGTGTCGCCCTCGGACACGGTGTCGCCCGCCGACGCGACGACCTTCCAGACGTTCGCCACCATCTCGGCGCGGATCTCCTCGGCCATGTCCACGGCCCTCCCTTTTTCGCGATGTGCCTGCCGACGTATCCAATCACGCGAGGGTGGGGCGCGGGAGCGGAGCGGTACGGCCCGCATGCCGGGGCTGCCCCGGGGGAAGGCACCGGGTGCCGAGCGCACTACCATCAGCGGGTCGGACCCGACGCCGGGCGGCCGGTGGGTGCACCGGCGCGAGGCCGCGCGCAGCACGGATCCGACCCAACACGAGGAGGTCAGCATGGCGAAGAAGTCCCGCAAGAAGAAGGCTCGTAAGAAGAGCGCCGCGAACCACGGCAAGCGTCCCAACTCCTGAACGCGCCGACGGGCCGACGGCCCGTCACCGGTCAGTTGGACCCGGCGGAGGCCGGGTACGCCGGTGGCCCGGGTCGACGATCGACCCGGGCCACCGGTGTTTCACCGTTTCGGTACGCCGACGCTCAGTCGGCCAGCTCACGGGAGTCGCTGGTCTCGAAGACCACCAACTCGGTGAGCTTGACCCGCAGCCGCTCACGCAGCTGATCGGGTGCGGTCTCGTTACCGCAGCAACGGGCCACCAGCGCCCGCACCTCCTGCTCGAGGCCGTACTCGCGCAGGCACGGCCCGCACTCGTCGAGGTGGTGCCGGATCAGCGAGCGCCGCTCGTCGGCGCACTCGAGATCCAGATAGAGGTAGACCTCCGCGAGCACCTCGCGGCAGTCCGTCTCGTGCGGCTTCCCACAGCTCACGTCACACCTCCCGGCCGGCAGCGGCAGCGGTCGAGCCCTTCGCGGACCGGGCAGCGCTGAAGCCCCGCTCCCCTGCGTACTGCTCGAGCAGCTTGCGCAGATTACGACGGCCACGGTGCAGACGCGACATCACGGTGCCGATCGGCGTGCCCATGATGTCGGCGACCTCCTTGTAGGAGAAGCCCTCCACGTCGGTCAGGTAGACCGCCAGGCGGAACTCCTCCGGCAACTGCTGGAGGGCCTCCTTGACGTCGCTGTCCGGCAGCCGGTCGAGCGCCTCGGTCTCGGCCGAGCGCAGACCGCTTGAGGTGTGCGACTCGGCCTCGGCGAGCTGCCAGTCGGTGATCTCCTCCGTGGGCGCCTGGATCGGTTGGCGCTGCCGCTTGCGGTAGGAGTTGATGTAGGTGTTGGTCAGGATCCGGTAGAGCCAGGCCTTCAGGTTCGTGCCCTGCTCGAACTGGTGAAAGGCCGCGTACGCCTTCAGGTAGGTCTCCTGGACCAGGTCCTCGGCATCCGCCGGGTTGCGCGTCATGCGCAGCCCAGCAGCGTAGAGCTGATCGACGAATGGCATCGCGTCCCGCTCGAACCGGGCCCTGCGCTCGTCCGTCTTCTCGGTGGTCAACCGCACATCCCCTCGCGTCGGATGCTTTCCCGCCGAGGATACGCGCACGGACCTGCCCACAGATTCACTTCCGGCTGGTGTGCCCGTGCTCACCGCACCCACCCCGCCCGGTCCCGCTGTCACGGGCCAGTCCGGACCATCCAACAGCCGTTGCAGCTGCCGGGCGTCCCGCTCGTCCCGTTCCAGGCTTCGTGTCTCGGTCGGCACCGGTCACCCCCCTCGCAGAAAAGTCGTCCGGGGTTAGTAACGCGAGATGACCGGTGAGGCATTCCGCCCGGCTCTCCCGTTCCTGGTCCCGGCCCCGGTGGCGCCGGCGCTGGGACCAGGAAGGGCCTGGGAGGACTGGTGCCGTCCGTCCGTTTCGGGCCGGCGGCACCATCGGATGCAACGACCCGCGACCGGCAGCGGAAACGGTCGGGTGACTCAGTCGGCCACCCAGCGGTGCCGGCGCAGCCAGTCCCGCACCACGTCGGCGGTGCCGGCCGGGTCCCGCCGTAGGTCGTGCGTCTCACCCGGCCGGGTCACGACCTGCACGGTCGACCCGGACTCCGGCACCCCGAACGGGTCCCGGTCCCCGTTGACCACGAGCGTCGGCAGGCCGGTGGCCAGTTCGGCGGCCCGGGAGCGTTCCGGCCGGCCGGGCGGGTGCAGCGGAAAGGCCAGCGCGACGACGCCGGCCGCGCCCACCGCGCGGGACGTCCGGCAGGCCACCCGCGCGCCGCTGGAACGGCCACCCACCAGCACCGTGGGCACCTCGTCGTAGCGAGCGCGCAGCGCGGCGAGCACCGCCGTCCACGCCTCGTCGAGGTGCCCGGCGGGGGCCGGCGCGCGACGGCCGGCGACCCGGTAGGGCTGGGTCACCCGGATCACCGCCAGGCCGGCCGCGACCGCCGTGTCCCGCACCGCGAGCAGGTCGGGCGCGTCCACGCTGCCGCCCGCCCCGTGGCCGAGCACCAGCAGGGCGACAGCCGGCCGGGCCGGCAGGTCGGTGTCGATCCGCGCCGGACCGCGGGGTGTGTCGATGTCTTCGCTGGGCAGCACCGACCCATTCTGCGCCGACCTGGTCGGTCACCGGGACGGTTCGCCCCGGCGGTCAGCTCAGCGGCACCAGGGTGAGCAGGCGGTCGCGCACCGGCGGGCCGGCGTCGTCGGCCGCGTCCGGATCGGGCTCGACCTCGCCGCGCCAGGCGACAAGCATCGCCCGCCTCTCGCGGGGTGTGGTCGCGCCCCACACGCCGTGGCAGTCACCGACCTCCAGCGCCCACGCCAGGCAGGAGCCCTGCACGTCACAACTGCGGCACAGCGCGACGGCGGCGTCCGCCGGTTCGTTCGGCGCCGGAAAGAACGTCTCCGGATCGACGCTCTGGCACGTCCCTCTGGTGCGCCACGCGTCGTCCTGTCGGCGTTCTCGCAAGGCCCGCAGCAGCCGCGGATCTCTCCGTGCCGCAGCCACCTCGTGCGGGCGGGGCATACGCGCCCGTGTCATTCCACCCACCTCCCCCGTGGGACCGGCAAAATCGGTGGATGTCGTCCGCCCCGTGCGAATCGACAGCCACTACCGGCGCTGTGTTGTATCGCACTTCCGGACACCGGGACAAGGGGCTACGGAGAACATGGCTGAACGGCCAGGCGACGAATCGAGCAGAACCCTGGCAAATCGGCACCCGACGATGCCTGTCATTTTCAGAACAGGGTCAGCTCCGGCGGTGCCGGCAGCGGCGGAACGGACACCCGGGCGGTCAACTCCGGGCCGTCGTTCCGAACGTCACCCACGGCCGGCCCGACCGGGCGGATCTCCAACCCGGCCAGCCGGTCGGGAGACGTGGGCGCGAGCAGGCGTTCGGGCTCGTCACACGGCCCCAGCCAGGACGACCACCGATCGGGCGGCAGCAGCACCGGCATCCGGTCGTGCACCTCGGCCAGTTCGCCGAGCGCCGCGGTGGTCAGCACGCTGAAGGTGAGCCGGCTCTCGGCGGCGGACTCCCACACCGACCAGATGCCGGCCAGGGCCAGCACCGAGCCGTCGGCGGGTGTCATGAAGTACGCCTGCCGGCCACCGTCGGGCCGGCGGACCCACTCGTACCAGCCGTCGGCCGGGACCAGGCAGCGGCGGCGGGCGAACGCCCCGGCGTACGCCCGGCTGGTGGCCACCGTCTCGGCCCGCGCGTTGATCATGCGGGCCGCGCCGGCGGCGGACCGGGACCAGTGCGGAAGGAACCCCCAGCGGGCGACGCACAGGCTGCGGTGCCCCTCCGGGGTGAGCCGGACCAGCGGGACGCGGTCGGTGGGCGCGACGTTGTGATCCGGCCGGATCGCGCCGTCGGTGTCGTCGGACGACTCGAACAGCGCGCTCAACTCGCCCGAGCCACGGGTCGTCGCGTACCTGCCGCACATGCGCTCACGCTAACTCGTCCGGGGCCCCGCCTGCTGTCCCGCCAACCGGGAGTACGACCGCCGGCCGGCGTCACCCACCGGCGGACACGGCAGAATGTAACCGTGGGGAATCTGACCGCGACCCGGCCGCCGCAGCCGTGGACCGCACCGACCGCATCCGACCCGGTGACGGCGACGCTGCGCCTGCCCGGCTCCAAGTCGATGACCGCCCGGGCCCTGGTGCTCAGCGCGCTGGCCGCCGGCCCGTCGACGCTGGCCCGGCCCCTGCGCGCCCGCGACACCGAGTTGATGGCGGCCGGCCTGCGGGCGATGGGCGCCCACGTCTCGATCAGCGACGACGAGAGCTGGCTGGTCCGACCGCACCCGCTGGCCGGCCCCGCCCACGTCGACGTCGGGCTGGCCGGCACCGTGATGCGGTTCGTGCCACCGGTGGCGGGCCTGGCCGACGGGCAGGTCACCTTCGACGGCGACCCGCACGCCCGCACCCGGCCACTCGGCCCGCTGGTCGGCGCGCTGCGCTCGCTGGGCGTCCGGATCGACGTCACCGGCACGGGCAGCCTGCCGCTGACCGTGCTCGGCACCGGTGGGGTCACCGGCGGTGAGGTGGTGATCGACGCGTCCGTGTCCAGCCAGTTCGTCTCCGCGTTGTTGCTGGCCGCCCCGCGCTTCGACCGGGGCGTCGTGGTCCGCCACGTCGGCCCGCCGGTGCCCTCCGCGCCGCACCTGCGGATGACCGTGCAGATGCTGCGTGCCGCCGGCGCTGCGGCCGACGACAGCACGCCCGACGTGTGGACCGTCGAGCCCGGCCCGCTCACCGGGCGCGGCTGGGAGATCGAGCCGGACCTGTCCGGCGCGGTGCCGTTCTTCGCCGCCGCCCTGGTCACCGGCGGCGAGGTCACCCTCGCGGGTTGGCCGCACAGCAGCGCCCAGCCGCTCGAGCAGCTCCGCTCGCTGCTGCACCGGATGGGCGGCGAGGTCACCCTCACCACCGCCGGGCTGACCGTGCGGGGCACCGGGGTGGTGCACGGCCTGACCGCCGACCTGTCCGACGTCAGCGAGCTGACCCCCGTGCTGACCGCGCTGGCCATGCTGGCCGACTCACCGTCGGTCTTCACCGGCGTCGCGCACATCCGCGGCCACGAGACCGACCGGCTCGCCGCGCTGGCGCGGGAGTTCGCCGCCCTCGGGGCCGACATCACGGAGATGCCGGACGGGTTGGAGATCCGGCCCCGGCCGCTGCGCGGCGGAATGTTCGGCACCTACCACGATCACCGGATGGCGCACGCCGCCGCGGTTACCGGGCTCGCCGTGCCGGGCATCGAGGTGGACGACGTGGGGTGTACCTCCAAGACCATGCCCGAGTTCCCGGCACTATGGTCAGCGATGGTGACCGGAAAGTGAGCGTCCGCAAACCCCGTGGCGAGCGAGGCGGAGTCCCGCCGCAGCCGCTGCGGGGTTTCCGGACGCTCACTGAGAGCTGAGGCGAGAAGAGGACAGGTCCTGGCGACCAGACGGCGGGAGTACGACGAGGACGACGTACGGGTCCGACCCGGAAAGTCGTCGCGTCCGCGTACGCGCACCCGACCCCAGCACAGCGACGCGGTGGACGGTTTCGTCATAGCCGTCGACCGGGGGCGCTACCAGTGCGTGCTGGCCGGCGCCGAACGCGGCGTGGTGGGGGCCGAGCTGCCCACGGTGACCGCGATGCGGGCCCGGGAGCTGGGCCGCAAGTCGGTGGTCGTGGGTGACCGGGTCAGCCTCGTCGGCGACACCTCCGGCGCCGAGGGCGCGCTCGCCCGCATCGTCCGCATCGCCGAGCGCCGCTCGGTGCTGCGCCGCACCGCCGACGACGACGAGACCACCGCCGAGGGTCGGCTGGAACGGGTGGTGGTGGCGAACGCCGACCAGTTGGTGATCGTCAGCGCGTTGGCCGACCCACCCCCGCGCACCGGGTTCATCGACCGCTGCCTGGTGGCCGCGTACGACGCGGACGTCGAGCCGCTGCTCTGCCTCACGAAGGCCGACCTGGCCGGGCCGGAGGAGGTGCTGGGCTACTACACCGAGCTGGAGCTGCCGTACGTGCTCAACCGGCCCGACTCCGACCTGGGTGCCCTGCGCGCGCTGCTCAGCGGCAAGGTGTCGGTAATGGTCGGGCACTCCGGGGTGGGCAAGTCGACGCTCGTCAACCGCCTCGTCCCGGACGCGCTGCGCGCGGTGGGCGTGGTCAGCGCGATCGGTCGCGGCCGGCACACGTCGACAAGCGCGGTGGCGCTGCGGCTGCCGCCGGTGCCCGGGGTCGACACCGATCCGGGCTGGATCATCGACACCCCCGGCATCCGCAGTTTCGGGTTGGCGCACGTCTCGGCCGACAGCCTGCTGCACGGCTTCCCCGACCTGGTGGAGGGCACCGTCGACTGCCCGCCCAACTGCCCGCACACGGCCGACGAGGCCGACTGCGGGCTGGACGCGTGGGTGGCCGCCGGCAAGGCCGACCCGCGCCGGCTGGCGTCGTACCGCCGGTTGCTCGCCTCCCGGGCCGGCGACGGCGACGCGCGCGGCGACAGCGACCAGCGCGGGCCGGGCGAGGGTGACCGGCGCGGGCCCGACGAGTGACCCGCCGGGCGTCGGCTAGGTTGCCGGCATGACCGGGTACGCCGACGACCTCGCCCTCGCCCACCTGCTCGCCGATCGGGCCGACGCCATCGCCCTGGACCGGTTCCGGGCGCTCGACCTGCGGGTGGAGACGAAGCCCGACCTGACGCCGGTCTCCGACGCCGACACCGCCGTGGAGCGGGAGATCCGCGCGCTGCTTGCCGAGCACCGGCCCGCCGACGGGCTGCTCGGCGAGGAGTACGGCGCGCAGCCGTCCGTCCACCCGAACGGCCGACGGTGGATCATCGACCCGATCGACGGCACCAAGAACTTCGTCCGTGGCGTGCCGGTGTGGGCCAGCCTGATCGCGCTGTACGACGGCGACCGGCCGGCGGTCGGCGTGGTGTCGGCGCCGGCGTTGGGCCGGCGTTGGTGGGCCACCGCGGGCGGGGGCGCGTACGCCGGGCCGGGTCCGGCCGCGGGCGACCGGATCGGGGTCTCGGCGGTGCGCCGGGTAGCCGACGCGAGCGTCTGCTACTCGTCGCTGACCGGGTGGGAGGACGCCGGGCGACTCGACGCGCTGCTCGACCTGTTGCGGGCCGGTTGGCGCAGCCGGGCGTACGGCGACTTCTACGGCTACATGCTGTTGGCCGAGGGCGCACTGGACGTGATGGCCGAACCGGAGTTGTCGCTGTGGGA
Source organism: Micromonospora lupini str. Lupac 08 (assembly GCF_000297395.2). Lineage (GTDB taxonomy): Bacteria > Actinomycetota > Actinomycetes > Mycobacteriales > Micromonosporaceae > Micromonospora > Micromonospora lupini. The sequence continues at coordinate 6,244,274 of NZ_HF570108.1, forward strand.
CGTGGCGGCGCTGGTCCCGATCATCACGGAGGCGGGGGGCACGGTCACGGATCTGGACGGTCGGCCGTCCCCGACCGGCGAACCGGGCACCGAGAGCAGCGTGGTGGCCACCAACGGTGTGCTGCACGCCGACATCCTCGCCCGGCTGGATCGACCAGCCGAGCGCTGACCCCCGGCAACCTCTATCCTCGCCAGGTGGTCTCCTCCGGCTGGTGCTTCCTCGCGGCGATGATCGTCGCGTACGGCTTCGCCAACCTGCTCCAGTCGGTGGCTGCGGCACGCACCACCGTCCACCACACGTTCGATCCGGGCCTGCTGCTGCGACTGGCCGGGCACCGGACGTACCTGGTGGGGTTGAGCTGCCAGATCGGCGGTTTCGTGCTCGCCTTTCTGGCCCGGCGGGACCTGCCCCTGTTCCTGGTGCAGGCCAGCGTGGCGGCCGGGCTCGGGGTGACCGCCATCATCGGCGTGCTGGTGCTCAAGTGGCGGTTGCCGATGGCGGAGGTGGCCCTGTTGGCGCTGCTCTTCGCCGGGATCACCGCCCTGGTGCTGGCCGCGCGGCCGGCGCCGTCGAAGCAGCTCGGCACCGCCGGCTCGGTGGCCCTGCTGGTGGCGCTCGGGGTGATCGCGGTGCTCGGCGTCTTCGCCGTCCGACTGCACGGAGCGCCCGGGTCGGTGGCCCTGGGCTCACTGGCCGGGCTGGCGTTCTCCTCGGCTGCGGTCGCGGCCCGGCCGCTGGCCTCCGCGCCGTCGGCCGAGGCGTTCCTCGCCAACCCGCTGTTCTACCTGCTGATCGTCCACTCGATCGTCGGCCAACTGCTGCTCGGCCTGGCCATGCAGCGCGGCTCGACGACCGCCGCGGTCGCCGCCATGGACGCCGCCGGCGCGGTGCCGGCGGCCATCGTCGGTCTGCTGCTGCTCAACGACAAGATCTGGCCGGGTCGGGAGTGGCTGGCCGCCGCCGGTTTCCTGGTCACCCTCGCCGCCGTGATCGGCCTGACCCGCTACGCCCAGCCGCAGCAGCACCGCTCGGTGGCGCACCGCCACGACCGGGCCATGGTCGGCGCCGGCCGGCCCGTCTGACCGAAGACCCACGCCACACCCGGGGGCGCGGCGTGGGCTTCTCGGCTCAGGCCTCGACGGGCTTGCGGCGGCTCACGACCCGCTCGTAGAGGCGTTCCAGCGCACCGGCGGTCCGTTCCCAGGTGTAGCTGCTGCGGACCCGGTCCACGGCGGCGTGACCGTAGGCGAACCTGCCGGCGTTGTCGGCGAGCAGCCGGCGCAGGGAGACCCCGAGCGTCCGCACGTCGCCGGGGGGCACGAGTCGGCCGGTGACCTCGTCGACCACGGCATCCGCCAGGCCGCCCATCGCGTAGCCCACCACCGGCACGCCGCAGGCCATCGCCTCCAGCGAGACCCGCCCGGCCGAGGAGTAGTGCGGGGTGCAGGCCACCACGTCGGCGGACCGGTACCAGGTGGCCATCTGATCGTGCGGAACCGCCCCGACCAGGCGCACCTGGTCGGCCACCCCGGCGCGCTCGGCCAGCTGGCGGAGGCGACGCGCCTCCGCGTGGTTGGCCAGTTCACTGGCGGGCGGACCACCGGCGATCACCAGCTCGGCGTCGCCGACCAGCCGCATGGCCCGGATCAGGTCGTCCTGGCCGTGCCCCGGGGACAGTCCACCGACGGAGAGGATGCGGGCCCGCTGTTCGCGCGGTGCCGCCTCGCCGTCCGGGTGGAACTGCGCGATGTCCACCCCGGCGGGCACCATCGCCACCGAGGTGCGTTGCAGACCCATCCGGGTCAGCTCGTCCACCTCGTCGTTGCACTGGGCGACGGCGATGTCCACCGCCCTGGTCAGCGCCCGTTCCAGCGGGATCCGCTCCCCCGGGCCGTCGTAGTCGCCGCCCAGGTGGCGCAACTGCTCCACCCCGAGCGAGTGGAAGGTCTGCACGACCGGGATGTCGGTCTCCCGGACGGCGTGCGCGGCCGCCAGGCCGCCGATCCAGTAGTGCCCGTGCACCACCTCGGGACGCCAGGCGCCGCTCCACTCGTCGGTCAGCCAGCGCCCGAACTCCGTGACGTGCGGGATCAGACCGGCGGTGGGCAGGGCGGTCGCCGGACCGACGGGCACCCGGTGCACCCGGTAGCCGTCGACCTCCGCCGTCGCCGGCAGCCCCGGGTCGTCCCGGCGCTCGTAGATGCGGACATCATGGCCCCTGCCAGCCAGTTCGGCGGCGACCCGCGCAATGTGTTGTCGGGTGCCGACCGGCGGGCCGTCGGCGTGCCGGTACGAACTGGTGTGCGCGCAGACGAGGCCGACGCGCATGGGTCACCTCCCTGCGAATCTTTTCCTCGGCGGTCCCGGTCAGAGCGTCCCATTAACCTGCGGACCCGGAGCCGAAACCTGGCAGATCGGGAACAGTCACCGCAGGTGCCACCGACACTTGCGCCACGGCAACCACAGGAGCCCCGATCCGGTGCCGGCAAGGACGCTTCCCGATGATCCTCCGGCGGCTGGTGGTATGACCGGGCCCGACCGGGGGTACCGCTCAGGAATGCCGCTGACCCGCACCCTCGACGATTCGACCGTGGTGATCACCGGCGCGTCCAGCGGGATCGGCACGGCCACCGCGTACGCCCTGGCCCGCCGGGGTACCGCCGTGGTGCTCGCCGCCCGCAGCGAGCCCGCGCTCCGACAGGTCGCGCAGCGCTGCCGGGAGCTGGGCGGCCGGGCGTTGGCCGTCCCGACCGACGTGACCGATCTGGAGTCGGTGCAGCAGCTGGCCGACCGCGCGGTGGGCGAATTCGGCCGCATCGACGCCTGGGTCAACAACGCCGCGGTGAGCGCGGTGGGTCTGTTCGACGAGATCCCGGTCGCCGAGTTCCGGCGCGTGCTGGAGGTCAACCTGTTGGGCACGGTGCACGGGATCAAGGCCGCGCTGCCGTACCTCGGCGCGGCCGGCGGTGGCGTGCTGATCAACAACGCGTCGGTGCTGGCCGAGGTGGCGATGCCGTACCAGTCGGCGTACAACGCCGCCAAGCACGGCATCCGCGGGCTGGCCGACACCGTCCGGCAGGAGCTGCGGGTCACCGGTCGGGGGCAGATCTCCGTCTGCACCGTGCTGCCGGCCACCATCGACACCCCCTTCTTCCGGCACGCGGCCAACCACAGCGGTCGGGAGCTGGTGCCACCCCCGCCGGTGTACCCGCCGGAGGTGGTCGCCGAGACGATCGTGCGGTTGCTGCGCCGGCCGCGCCGCGAGGCGTACGCCGGTGGCGCCGCCCGGCTGATCGGCCTGCAGTGGCGGTTGGCGCCCGCTCTGGTGGAGCGCACCCTCGGCTGGTACCTGCACCGCACCCAGTTCGGTCCGGGTGCGCGGCTGGACAGCACCGGAAACGTCTTCCACGCCGACGGACAGGCCAGCCGCAGCGGGGGCTGGCACGGTCGGCGTCGGCAGCTGGTGCGGATGACCGCCGCGTTCGGTCTCGCCGCGGCCGGCACCGCCGTCGGCACGATGGCCATGAACCGCCGATCCCGATCGGATCGCTGATGACCGGCGTCGACCGACCGGACGCGCCGTTCGTCCGCGGGCCACACTCCGAGGCGACCATCCCGGTGGACGAGCGCTGTCGGGTGGAGGTCGACGAGTCGTCCCCGGTCGTCCGGTTGAGCGGCGTGCTCGACGCCGTCGAGGCGGGTCGGGTCCACGACGTGTTGCTCGCACGGCTGAGCGACCGGCCCGGCCCGGTGGTCGCCGACGTGACCCGGCTGCTGGTCGCCGACCCGGCCGGGCGGAGTGTCTTCGCCGAGGTCCGCCGGGAGATCGCCGACTGGCCCGCCGCGGACCTCCTGCTCTGCGACCCGGCGGTCTCCGGGCCCGGTCGCCCCGACGCCGTCCTGGCGGGTGTGCCGGCCTGGCCCACCCTGGACGCCGCGCTGGCCGCGGTCGCCGCGGCCCCGCTGGCGGCGGTGCTGACCGCCGAGCTGCCGCCGGCCGCGGAGTCCGCCCGGCAGGCCCGTGAGCTGGTCGCGACCGGTTGTGCGCGTTGGGGCATGCCCTCCCTGACCGACCCGGCGCAGATCGCGGTCACCGAGATGGTCAACAACGTGGTCACGCACGCCCGGACGCTTATGGACGTGCGGTTGGCGCCGCAGGGCGACACCCTGCACCTGGCGGTTCGTGACCACTCGTCGCGCCGGCCCACGTTCGCCGGTCTGTCCCCGCCGAACCGTGTGGGTGGCCGCGGTCTGCTGCTGATCGACACCGTGGCCCGCCGGTGGGGCACCAGCATGGTGCCGGACGGCAAGGTCGTCTGGTGCGTGCTGCACCCGGACGACGAGGCAGCGCACGGCTGACGGGCCTCGCGCGCCCGGTGTCCGGTTCGCCGCGGCATGACCGGCGGTGCTCCGGTTACGGCGGGAGGGCAGCGGGTAGTGATCAGACATGCGCGACAACGAGTATCCGACCCCCGTGTCCGACACCGAGGCGGAGGGGCTGCCCGACACCGCCGATGACGACTCGACCGCCAACGACGACGTGCTCACCGGGCGCGAGGCGGACGGCCCGGAGCCGGCGCAGCTGCCCGGCGACCGGACGCCGGTGGCGGTGGACCGCTTCGGGACGACCGCCGAGGAGCAACTCGACGGGGAGTCGTTGGACTACAAGCTCGACCGGGAGGTCTACGAGCGCCCGGTGGACGATCCGCTGGCCGGCCCGGTCGACCCGAAGATCGCCTTCGAGGCCGAGAACGAGGCCGCCGCGGCGGAGGCCCAGCTGGACGCCGACGTGATGGACCCGGGGCCCACCTCGGATCCCAACTCGCCGGTCTCCCTCTACGACCACGGCCAGCTCGGCACGGTCGCCGACCACACGGTGGGCCGGCTGGTGGAGCCGGACGAGGGGGCGCACACCGACCAGGAGACCGACTCCGTGGCGTACGACGCCGGGTCGGCGGGCGGCGGGGCGACCGCGGAGGAGCTGGCCATCCACGAGACCGAGCCGCCGCGCTCGGTCTGAGCCGATCAGTCGTCCAGGCCGCGCTCGATCGCGTAGCGGGTCAACTCGACCCGGTTGTGCAGGTGCAGCTTGCCCAGCGTGTTCTGCACGTGGTTCTGCACCGTGCGGTGGGACAGGCCGAGCCGCTGCGCGATCTGCTTGTACGACATCCCCTTGGCCACCAGGCGCAGCACCTCCGTCTCCCGGTCGGTGAGGCGGGGCCTTCCCGGCTCCGCGTTCCCGGTCGTTCCCTGCCCCGGCCCGGCGGCCAACCGCCGGTACTCCCCCAGCACCAACCCCGCCAGGCCGGGCGTGAAGACCGGGTCACCGGCGGCGGTGCGGCGGACCGCGTCGAGGAACGCGGCGGGTGCCGTCGACTTCACCAGGTAGCCGGTGGCGCCCGCCTTGACCGCGTCGAGCACGCTCTGCTCCTCGCCGCTGGCGCTGAGCATGAGCACCCGGACGTCGGGCAGCGCGGCACGCAGCCCGACGACCACCTCGACACCGGAGATGTCCGGTAGTTGCAGGTCGAGGACGACCACGTCGGGTCGGGCGGCGGCGGCAACCCGGATCGCCTGCCGCCCCTCGCCGCTTGTCGCCACCACCAGGAAGCCGGCCTCGGCCAGATCGCGGGCCACGCCCTCGCGCCACATCGGATGGTCGTCGACGACCATCACCCGCACGGCAGTCACCGCTGTGTCCTCGGCACGGTCAGCTCGATCTCGGTGCCCGCGTCGGCTGTCGACAGGATCCGGACCGTGCCCCCGAGGTCGGTCACCCGCCCGCGGATCGACTGGGCCACCCCGAGCCGTCCCTGCGCGGCGGCCTCGACCAGCCTGCCGTCCGGGATGCCCGGCCCCTCGTCACGGATCGACACGGTCACGGTCTCCCCCTCATCCTCGATCAACACCCAGGCCCGCCCGCCGGCGTGGCGGCCCACGTTGTCCAGGGCCGCCCCTGCGGCGGCCGCCAACTCGCCGGCCACCTGCCGGGGCAGGGTCACCGGGGTGGCGGGGGCCGAGAGCGACACCGCCGCCGAGGCGTACCGGCCGAGCAGGCCCCGCAGGTCCACCGCGTCCGTACCGCCGGCAGCGGCCGGTGCGGTGCCCGCGATCAGTGCCCGCAGGGCGGCCTCCTGCTCACCGGCGAGCCGGGCCAGTTCGCCGGCCTCGCCGGGCAGGTGCGCGCCGCGCCGCTGCACCAGCGCCAGCACCTGGAGCACCGAGTCGTGGATGTCGCGTGCCAGTCGTTCCCGCTCCCGGGTGGCCGCCTCCAGCTCCACCGCGTGTTGCAGGCGTTCCTCGGCGGCCACGGCGAGCCGGGCCACGTGCCCGACCACCACCCCGGCGAGCAGCAGCAGGATCACCCCGGTGAACGAGGACTGGCCGATCCGTTCCCGGGTGGCCAGGTCCGCGCCGGCGACCAGCAGCGCGGCCACCGTGCCCCGCCGGCGGCCGCCGGAGACGGCCCAGGCCAGCACCGGGCCGGCCATCCAGGCAACCCCCAGGGTGGGTACGCCGTGCCCGAGCGCCTCCCGTCCGACCGCCCAGGGGGTGGACAGCACGATGGCGATCACCACTCCGAGGTCGGCCAGCAGCAGCGGCCAGCGGCGCCGGGCGGGCCGGGCGTAGCCGACGGCGGTCGCCCCGGTCCAGAAGATCATCGTCAGGATCAGGGCGCCGACGGCGAACGGGTGGTCGTACCGGTCGACGTCGCGCACGGCGAGCGCGCAGACGTACAGGAGGGAGGCCACCCGGAACACCGTGAGCGCCCGCCAGAGCGGCACCTCGAAACCACCCGGGGGCGACGGCATGGCGGTCAGGATGCCATAACCGGGCCGGAGGCGTGGGCCACGGAGTGCGCCTCGGGGAACCCTGACGTACGGTGGAAAAGCCGCGAAATACTCCGAGATCCGCCGTCGGGACGGGCCATGACGAATGCAGATCCGCACGCACCGCGTACGGTTGTGCCCATCGAACCCTCCCTCCTGATCGCCGAGGCCTTCGAGCAGGCCCAGGTGACCGAGATTCGACACTCGGTCACCTCCTGCGCGCACGCCTCCGGCCTGGACGGCCAACGGCTGGACGACTTCGTGCTGGCGGTCAACGAGTTGATCACCAACGCCGTGCGGCACGGCGGTGGGCGCGGATGGCTGCGGCTCTGGCGGGAGCCGGGCGCGCTGTTCTGCGAGGTGGCGGACCACGGGCAGGGCATCACCCCGCAGCGGCTGGGCGACCGGAGCCGTCCCGCCCCGGACACCGCCGGCGGCTGGGGTCTCTGGCTGGCCCGGGAGCTGACCGACGACATGGAGATCGCCACCAGCGCCGCCGGCACCACCGTCCGCATCGCCGCCATCCTCTCCGCCACCGACCGCACCCAGCGCTGAACCCGGGCGCGGGGTGCGGGCGGCTCAGCCGAAGAGGGCCGAGACCGACTCCCCGTTGTGGATCCGGCGCATGGCCTCGGCGAGGGCGGGCGCCACCGAGAGGACCTCGAGTTTCCCGACCCGCTTCTCGGCCGGGATGGGGACCGTGTTGGTGCAGACGATCTCCAACACGCCGTCCTGGTCGCTGAGCCGCCGCAGCGCGTCGCCGGAGAACAGGCCATGCGTGCAGGCCAGCCGGATCGACCGCACCTTCAGGCCGCGCAGGTGCTCCATCAGCTCGACCACCGTGCTGCCCTTGGCGATCTCGTCGTCCAGCACGATGACGTCGCGGTCGGTGACCTCGCCGATCACCGCACTGATCTTGACCAGGTCGTCGCTGAACCGCTGCTTCGCACCGGCCGCCACCGGCGTGCCGAGCAGCCGGGCGAAGGCGGCGGCCTCCTTGGCGTTGCCCAGGTCGGGCGAGACCACCACCGTGTCGGTGAGGTCGTAGCGCCGGAAGTGGGTGGCCAGCTCGCGCAGCGCGTGCAGGTGATCCACGGGAACGCTGAAGAAGCCGTGCACCTGCGGCGAGTGCAGGGTCATCGCGAGCACCCGGTCCGCCCCGGCCGAGGTGAGCAGGTCGGCGACGAGCCGCGCGCCGATCGAGATCCGCGGCGCGTCCTTCTTGTCCGAGCGGGCGTACGCGTAGTGCGGCAGCACCACGGTGATCCGGCCGGCGGACGCGCCCCGCGCCGCGTCGATCATCAGCAACAGTTCGACGAGGTTCTCCTGCACCGGCGGCACCAGCGGCTGGATCAGGAAGACGTCCCGCTCTCGGCAGTTGGCCTGCAACTGCACTTCCAGACAGTCGTTGGCGAACCGGGAGACCCGCACCGGATGCAGCGGCACCCCCAGGTGGGCGCAGATCTCGGCAGCCAGGTCGGGATGGGCGGTTCCACTGAAAACGGCGATGTCGCGCACGTTCGCAGATCGTAGGCGATGCGGAGGCCAACGTGACGTCGGTCGCTCCGCGCCGCCGGTTTGGGTACGGTGCTGCCGTGACCCCCCAGTACGTCGCCGCCATCGACCAGGGCACCACCTCCTCGCGGTGCATCGTCTTCGACTCCGCCGGGGACATCGTCGCCGCGGCCCAACGCGAGCACCGGCAGATCTTCCCCCGGCCCGGCTGGGTGGAGCACGACGCCGAGGAGATCTGGGACAACGTCCAGCAGGTCGTCGCCGAGGCGCTGCGGGCCGCCGGCACGGACGCGGCCGGGTTGGCCGCCGTCGGCATCACCAACCAGCGGGAGACCACGCTCGTCTGGGACCGGGCCACCGGCCGGCCGGTGGCCGACGCCGTGGTCTGGCAGGACACCCGCACCGGGCCGCTGCTGCGCGAGCTGGCCTCGGCGTACGGCGAGGAGCGCCTCCGGGCCCGCACGGGCCTGCCGCTGGCCACCTACTTCGCCGGCCCGAAGGTGCGCTGGCTGCTCGACGAGGTCGACGGCCTGCGCGAGCGCGCGGAACGCGGCGAGGTGCTCTTCGGAACGATGGACAGTTGGCTGATCTGGAAGCTGACCGGCGAGCACGTCACCGACGTGACGAACGCCAGCCGGACCATGCTGATGGACCTCACCACCCTCGACTGGGATCCGGAGCTGCTGGACGCGCTGGGCGTGCCGGCGGCGATGCTGCCGGAGATCCGCTGCTCCGCCGAGGTGTACGGCACCGCCACCGGCGTGCTCGCCGGAGTGCCGGTGGCCAGCGCGCTCGGCGACCAGCAGGCCGCCCTGTTCGGGCAGACGTGTTTCCAGCCGGGCGAGGCGAAGTGCACCTACGGCACCGGCAGCTTCCTGCTGCTCAACACCGGCGCCAGCCCGGTGCCGTCGGCGCACGGCCTGCTCACCACAGTCGCGTACCAGATCAAGGGCCAACCTCCGGCGTACGCCCTGGAGGGCGCCATCGCCGTCACCGGCTCACTGGTGCAGTGGCTGCGCGACAACCTCGGGCTGATCTCCACGGCCCCTGAGGTGGAGGAGTTGGCCCGTACCGTGGACGACAACGGCGGCTGTTACGTCGTGCCGGCGTTCTCCGGTCTCTTCGCCCCGCACTGGCGCAGCGACGCGCGGGGCGTGATCGCCGGGCTGACCGGCTACATCACCAAGGGGCACCTGGCCCGGGCGGTGCTGGAGGCGTCGGCGTGGCAGACCCGCGAGGTGGTCGACGCGATGAACGCCGACTCCGACGTGGCGCTGCGCCGACTCCGGGTGGACGGCGGGATGACCGCCAACGGTCTGCTCATGCAGTTCCTCGCCGACGTGCTCGACGTTCCGGTGGTCCGCTCCCGGATCACGGAGACCACCTGCCTCGGCGCCGCGTACGCCGCCGGCCTGGCAGTGGGCTTCTGGCCGGACCTCGCCACCCTGCGCGCGCAGTGGCGCTCGGACGCGCAGTGGGAGCCGGCCATGGCGCCCGAGCTGCGCGAGAGGGAGCTGCGCCAGTGGCGCAAGGCAGTGCAGCGCACCCTGGACTGGGTGGACTGAACCCGCGTCAGCGCTCGGTGTCGGTCACCGGGAGCTCGCCCGGAGCGGGTCGGCGGCCGCGCCGCACCCGCTGCACGCCCGCCTTCAGGAAGACGACGGCGAGCGCCACCATCGTCGCGAACAGGGCGGAGCCCACCATCAGCGGGGCGATGAGCCAGGCCATCAGGCTGACGGTGGCCCGCTTCCCGTTGGCCCAGCCGTCGACCCGCTCGCCGGCACGCGGCGAACCGCCGCCCACCGGGCCGGTGACCACACGCCCGTCGGACATGTGCCAGGTGCCGCGGCACCGCTGGGTTGCCTTCGGACCGCCGAAGTCACAGGAATCGACCCGGATGCTCACCCGCTCGGCGCCGATCACGTTGCGGCCGAGGCCGACGGGCAGCACCAGGAGGACCAGGAGCATAAGGATCGGCAGCAGAATCCGTTGCCAGCGCGGTCGGCGGGCCATTCGGGAGACGTAGTCATCGGGGGGCGTAGACGCGGAACGTCCGGACGACATAGGCCGCAGACTACCAACGACGGGCACCACCGCCGATCCCTGCGCAGACGCCGGCCCTCCGGACGCCGCGTTCACTCCCAGCGGTTGCCGGTGAGCTTCTCGTACACCTCGACGTAGCGGGCGCGGGTCGCCTCGACGACCTCGGCGGGCACGTCCGGGGCCGGGGCCTGCTTGTTCCAACCGCTGCCGGTGGCCCAGTCCCGCACGTACTGCTTGTCGTAGGAGAACTGCACCCGGCCCGGCTGGTACGAGTCGGCCGGCCAGAACCGCGACGAGTCGGAGGTGAGCAGCTCGTCGGCGAGGACCAGGGTGCCGTCCGGTGCCCACCCCAGCTCGATCTTGGTGTCGGCGATCAGGATGCCCCGGTCGGCGGCCAGCTCCGCGCCACGCCGGTAGACGTCGATGGTGATCTGCCGCAGCCGCTCGGCGGTCTCCTCGCCGACCTTGTCCACCACCTCGGCGTACGTGATGGGTTCGTCGTGTTCGCCAATCGGCGCCTTGGTCGACGGCGTGAAGATCGGCTCGGGCAGGATCGACGCCTCGCCCAGCCCACGCGGCAGCGGTACGCCGGAGACCGCACCGGTGCGCTCGTACTCCCGCAGACCGCCGCCGGTGAGGTAACCGCGGGCGACGCACTCGACCGGGATGATGTCCAGCCGCTGGCAGCGGATCGCCCGCCCGGCGAACTCGGCGGGCACGTCGGTGGCCGAGATGACGTGGTTCGGCACCAGGTCGGCGAGCTGCTCGAACCACCACAGGGAGAGCGCGGTGAGCAGGCGACCCTTGTCCGGGATCGGCGTCGGCAGCGCCACGTCGTAGATCGAGATGCGGTCCGAGGCGACCAGGATCAGGTCGTCGCCGTCGGCGTAGATGTCCCGAACCTTGCCCGAGTGCAGAAGTTCCACGCGCCCTAGTACATCACGCGATATCGGAGGGCCCGATTCGACCACCAGGGTCGGGCATGGCCGGACGGACGTTGACACCCTCCTGCGCCGCCTGCGTGAATGGTCCGACCCGTCCGTACGTGCCAGGAGCCCCCGTGCCCGTTGTTCGTCCCCCGATCGCCCGCTTCGGCGCCGACCCGGGCCGACGCCGAGTGCTCACCGCGCTGCTCGGCGCTCCCCTGCTGGCCACCGGCGGGCTGGCCGGATGCAGCGACGGCGCCGACACCTCGACCCAGGACGGGCCGATCGAGCTGTCGGTCTTCTGGTGGGGCGGGACGAAGCGGGCCGAGCTGACGGAAAAGGCCCTACGGCTGTATTCGGAGCGCAACCCGCGGGTCAGCTTCCGGGTCACCTGGCAGGGCATCGACGGCTATTACGAGCGGCTGGCCATCCAGGCCGCCGGCGGCAACATTCCGGACCTGATCCAGCTCGACGACGCCATGCTTACCGAGTACGCCGAACGCCAGATCGCGCTCGACCTCACCGAACAGGCCGCCGACCACAGGTTGGACCTGCGCGGCCTGCCGGAGGGTCTGATCCGCTACGGCACCGTGGACGGCCGGACGATGGCGGTGGCCGCCGGGCAGACCCTCGCGGCCGTGGTCTTCAACCGTGACCTGCTGCGCGAGCTGCGGGTGCCCGAGCCCCGCGGCGGGATGTCCTGGGTGGACTACATCGCCTGGGCACAGCAGGTCACCGAGGCCAGCGACGGCCAGGTGGCCGGCACGATGGACGCGTCCGGCGACTACCGCGCCCTCTGGCTCTGGCTCCGGTCCCAGGGCAGCGATTTCTACCGGGGGCGGCAGCTGGGCTTCGGCGCCGAGGAGCTGATCGCCTGGTTCGAGCTGTGGCAGCGCGCCCGCACCGGGCGGGCCACGCCGGGCGCGGCCCTCGTCGAGCAGGCCGACAGCGGGGAGCCGGCCCGGCAGTTGGTCGTCACCGGGTTGACCGCCGCGTCCTTCGCCTGGTCCCACCAGTTGCCGGAGCTGCAACGACTCACCGATGCCGAGCTGGGCGTGGTGGGCTTTCCCGGCCCGCCGGGCGCCCAGTGGGCGCGCGCGTCGATGTACTGGGCCGGCTTCCGGGGCACCCGCCACCCGGACACGGTGGCCGACGTGATCAACTTTCTGACCACGAACGGCGAGGCGGGCACCATCCTCGGCCACGAGCGGGGCCTGAACGCCAGTCTCGCCGTCCGCCGCTACACCGAGGGCAGCATCACCGACCCGGCTCAGCAGCGCGCCGCCGCGTTCGGCGCCAGCATCGCCGGCCAACTGGGGCCGGCGCCCGCGCCACCGCCGAAGGGCCATGCCAAGGTGCGTTCCCTGCTGGTCACCGCCGCGGAGAGCCTCCGCGCCCGGCGTGTCGGCACGCGGGCGGCGACCGCACGCTTCCTCGCCCAGGCCAACGCCGCCCTGGCCGCCTGAGCCACCACCGCCGGCCACACCCACCGGCCGCTACCAGCCATGCCTACAGCCCGCTAACGGCCGCCGCCAGCGACGCCTGCCGGCCGCCACCGGACGCCGCCAGCCACGCGGACCGCCTGCAGCCGGGCGGCCCGCCTGCACTCAGCCATACCTGCCGGCCGCCCGGGCCGCCGCCGACCTGTGGTCGTCGGCGGCCGGCCGGATGGGCGACGGTCAGCGCGGAGGGCCGCCGCGCCGGTTGCGCGTCAGACGCAGCACCAGGAACACGATGATCGCCACCACCACGAGGCAGCAGAGCAGACCGAGGAAACCGAAGCCGCCGCCACCACGGGAGCGCCGCCGCGCGGCCTCCACCACCACCTCGCCGGTCCCCGTGGACGCCCAGGCCGCGACCGGCACGAAGACCGCCAGGACAACCGCACCGAGGACCGCGCTGAGCCGGCCCCACCATTTACCGAATGAAGACATGCGCCCATCCTCGCCGAAGGACGCAACCTCGGCACCTCGGTCCACGCCGAATTCACGCCGACGCTGCGGGCTGGGCGGTCGGAGCGGACCCGCCGCCGGAAAACGCTCCCGCAACCTCACGCAGCCCGGGTCCCGACCGTTGCCCGACGGCACCTCGCGACTCGACGCCGTCTTCGCCGGGGCAGCGTACCGACTGGGTCTCCGCCGGCGAGGGCATCCGCTGGAAGCAGGACTCCTACGTCGACGGCTGGACGCGGTCGCACACGGACGAGATCGCCTACCGGCCGGGCAGCGTCCAGAAGGACCGTTGGTTCGAGCCCATCACGCGGCACGCCTGCTGACCTACGACATCCCGTTCCGCGGCCCAGGGTGACAGGCAACTGGTGCAGTTCGAGGGCTGGCCCGAGCTGTTCGCCGGTGAGTTGTCACCGGAGAAGTTGCCGTACCGGCTTGTCGTCGAGACCGAGACCAAACCCGAGTACACCCCGTACTCCTCCACCACGCGCACCGACTGGAGTTTCCTCTCCGGCGCCGCCCAGGACGTGCAGGCCATTCCGCTGGTCCAGTTGGACCACGACACGGAGGTGGACCTGGCGGGCCGTGCGCCGCGCAGGAGCGACCTCGCCATCACGCCTGTCGTGGTGGGCAGCGGCAGGGTCTCAAGGAGCGCAGGGGCACCTGGACGGCGTCGGTGAACGCGCCGAGCCGGGCCGAGTACGTGTCCATCCGTGTCACCGCCGCGCAGCGCGACGGCGGTGGCGTCACTCAAACCGTCATGCGGGCCTTCGGCCTCAGGTGACAGCAGTGGGGGTCGGTGCCCGTCGGGCGCCGACCCCCGCGCGCGCCGGCGTCATCCCGGCCGAAAACCAGAAAACCCGGCCCCAAGGATCTGGGACCGGGAACCGGCGTGCACTTTCCGTGGTAGCGGGGACAGGATTTGAACCTGCGACCTCTGGGTTATGAGCCCAGCGAGCTACCGAGCTGCTCCACCCCGCGTCGACTGGTTAACCCTAACCCATCCGCCCCGACGATGATCAGCGGGGGTCCTCGTCAGGGCGGGACACGAGTCCCGGACAGGGCGAAAGCCCGCCCCCGGCGAACCGGAGACGGGCTTTCAGTCGTAGCGGGGACAGGATTTGAACCTGCGACCTCTGGGTTATGAGCCCAGCGAGCTACCGAGCTGCTCCACCCCGCGTCGGCTCGTTAACCGTAGCGCACCGACCCGGGGCACCGCAAAACGACTCCGATACCGCCGTCAGCCGAGCCATTTCTCGATGGCCGCCACCGCCCGCCGGCTGTCGGCGTCGACCTGCGCGCGTTCGGCGGCGGTGTACTCCCAGCCCTGCTCCCAGAGCACCGTCACCACGTCGTCGACCCGGACCGCCCGGACCAGTCGCACCTCGTCCGCGCCCGGATCGCCCATGCCCTGCGGGTACGGCGCACGCAGCTCGAACAGCACCGACTCGTCGCCGTACGCGCCCGGGTCCAGCAGCCGCTGCCGCCAGGTCCTGGTGTCGTCGGGCATCCTCTGCTCCGGGCAGGCGCGGACGGCCTGCCGCAGCTCCCGCAGCGCGTCGTCGGCGCGGCCGGGACGGTAGATCGTGATGCTGTGCCGGTAACTGCCGTCCGGCACGCTCCCCACCCGGGTCTCCGGTCGCTTGTAGGCCAACGAGCGGGCACGGCGCTGCACCACCGCCGACTCGCTGGGATACCGGGCCCCGCACAGCGCCGGCAGGACCGGGCCCGCCGCTGTCGATTCCAGGCCCGTCCGGTTGGCCGCCGCCAGGACGAAGAAGGCGCGGTCCGGGATCGAGGTCGGTGGGGGGGCGGTCACCGCGCCGGTGGGCTCGGGCGACCGCGTACCGCTGGGGGTGGCGCGCGACGGCGTCGGGGACGCCGTGGACGCGGACGGCGGCGCGGACGGGGATGGGGACGGGGGAAGAGCCGACCCGGTCGGCGGTGGGGAGGCCGGTGTGCCGGCCGGTGGCGGCAGCGGCGCGGACCCGTCGGCGGAGAACGCCAGCCGCCCACCGGCGGCCACCCCGCCGAGCAGCACCGCCACCGCCACCGCACTGCCGGCCACCTGGACCCGGGCCCGCCGGTCGGCGTGCCGCCGGACCAGCTCGGGGTGGGCAATCTCCACACCGTCGGCCACGACGGTGAGCGACCGGTACAGGTCGGAGAGTTCAGCTGACATCGTTCGCCTCCAGCTCGTCGATGTGGACGTCGGGCAGCAGTACGGCCAGCCGGGACCGACCGCGGGACAACCAGGACTTGACGGTGCCGAGCGGGACGCCGGCTTCCCGAGCGATCTCCTCGATCGGCATGTCGAAGAGGTAGTGCAGGGCCAGCGCCTGTCGCTGCGTCGCCGGCAGTTGGCGAAGTGCGTGCACGAGCAGCACCCCGTTCTCGCTCGGTGGCGGCGCGGTCGGTGGCGGCCCGCTGCGGCTCGCCATCACCCGCCAGCGGTGCAGGTGCCGCCAGCGGTCGTTCGCCAGCCGGGACACCACCAACCGCAGCCACGCCTCGGGCGCCGGATGCTCGGACAGTCGCCCCCACTGCCGCCAGGCCCGCGCGAACGCCTCCTGAACGAGGTCCTGCGCCTCGGTGTGGTCACCGCTCACCGCGTAGCCGTACCGCATCATCCGCCGGGCGGTGCTGCGGTAGAACTCGTCGAAGCTCTGTGCGTGCCTCACGCCTGCCCCCTTGTCCGCCCCCGTTGCATCAAGGACGGCGGGACGTGGTCGCGGGTTGCGGCTCAGCCGGACAAAGCATGTCGGAGAGGCGACAGGCCGGCATAACGTACGGACACGACGGAGCCCTCGCCGTCCGGACCGCACGGGTCCGACGACGAGGGCTCCGGGGTGCTCCTCGGGTGGCCGGTCAGCCGCCCGGGGTGGCGCTCGGCGACGGCGGCGCGCCGCCGCTCGGCGTGCCACCGGGGTTGGCGGCCTGCTGCGCCTGCTGGAACGCGGTGAGCGCCTCGTCCAGCGCCTTGAGCGCGCGACCGTACCGCTCGAAGTCACCGGAGGTCTGCGCGGCGCGGACCTCCGTGATGGCGGCCTGCACCCGGTCCGCGGCGGTGGCCAGCGGGCCGGTCGGCGGCGGGTTGGTGCTGCCCGGCGTCGGCGTCCCGCTCGGGGTAGCGGTCGGCGACGGGTTCGTCGGGTTGCCCCCGGTGGTCGGCGGCGGCGAGGTGCCCTGCCCGGCCTTCTTCCCCTGCTCGACCAACTGCTTGATGCCGTCGTTGATGTTGTCGGCGAGCGCCACGAACGAGCCGCCGTCCCCGTAGGAGAGCAGCACCTTCTGCAGCAGCGGGTACGCGTCCTGCTGGTTGCTCTTCACGTAGACCGGCTCGACGTAGAGCATGCCGTCGGCGAAGGGCAGCGAGAGCAGGTTGCCGTACTGCACCTGCGCCTGGTTGCTGGAGAGCAGGTTGAGCTGCTGGCGGATGTTCGCGTTGTTGGTCATCTGCTGGTGCACCTGCACCGGCCCGGAGATCCGGGTCTGGTCCGGCAGCTCCAGCACCTCCAGCCGGGGCTTCCCGTCGACGTACGACCCGGAGATCAGCGCGGCCAGGTTCTGCCGGCCGTTCGGGGTGACCGCCGAGGTGAGCTGGAACCGCGGGCCCTCCTGGCCCGGGAACTGGGTGAACAGGTAGTACGGCGGCTGCTTCTGGCCACTGTCCGGCGCGTCCGGCACGTTCGGCACCTGCCAGAAGTCCTGCGCGGAGTAGAAGTCACCCGGGTTGGTCACGTGGAACTTGGTGAGCAGGTTGCGCTGCACCTTGAACATGTCGGCCGGGTAGCGCAGGTGCTCCGTCAGCTCGACCGGGATGTCCGCCTTCGGCTTGATCAGGTCCCCGCCGAACGCCTTGTTCCACGCCTTGAGCACCGGGTCGGTGTCGTCGTACTCGTAGAGCGTCACCGTGCCGTCGTACGCGTCGACGGTGGCCTTCACCGAGTTGCGCATGTAGTTGACGTTCTCCCGGGCCAGCTGGAACGTGCCCCGGTTGGTCAGCTCGTCGGTCGTCTCGGTCTGCAGGTTGACCCGCTCGGCGTACGGGTAGGTCGCCGCAGTCGTGTAGCCGTCGACGATCCACTGCACCCGACCGTCGACCACCGCCGGGTACGGGTCGCCGTCCAGGGTGAGGAACGGCGCGACCTTCTCCACCCGGTCCCGCGGGTTGCGCACGTACAGCAGCTTGGAGTCCTTGTTGACCGCCTCGGAGAGCAGGAAGTTCGACTCCTGCTCCTTGATCGAGTACAGCAGCCGCCGGGTGAAGGAGCCGATCTCCACGCCGCCCTCACCGGTGTAGGTGTAGGACTCGCCGCCACCCTCACCGACCGGCCTGTCGAACTCGGCCTTCTTGTTCGGGTCGGACTGCCCGACGATCGCGTAGTCGTCGGCCGCCATCCGCTCGCCGTAGTAGATCCGCGGCTGCTTGGCCGGGATCTGCTCGGTCTGCGAGGAGCACGCCTCCTGCGTCTTCTCGCCGAGGAAGCCGGAGACGAAGAACGGCTGCCCGCCGCAC
This sequence comes from Micromonospora lupini str. Lupac 08, assembly GCF_000297395.2. GTDB lineage: Bacteria > Actinomycetota > Actinomycetes > Mycobacteriales > Micromonosporaceae > Micromonospora > Micromonospora lupini. The sequence continues at coordinate 6,262,057 of NZ_HF570108.1, forward strand.
ACCACCTGGTTGGCCGGGGCGGCCACCAGCCCGTACCCGTGGGTGTAGACGGTGTGCCTGTTGATCCAGGTGTTCTGCTGGTCGGTCAGCTCGCCGTAGTTGATCTCACGGACGCCGACGACGTAGTCGGAGGTCTTGCCGTTCACCCCGTACCTGTCGATGTCCAGCTTGGGGCCGAAGTCGTAGAAGCCCCGCACCTGCTGGAGCTGGGTGTACGTCTCGCTCACCAACTGCGGGTCGAGCAGCCGCACGTTCGACACCACCGACGTGTCGGTGGCCAGGTTCGCCGGTGGGGTGAGGTTGTTCGCCGCGTACGGGGTGGTCTCGGTGGCCCCCAGCCCGAACGCCGCCCGCGTCGCGTCGATGCTGCGCTGGATGTACGGCGCTTCCTTGTCCTTGGCGCTCGGCTTCACCTCGAAGGTCTGCACCGCCCAGGGGTAGATGCCGCCGATCGCCACCGCGGAGACGCCCAGCAGAGCGAGCGAGATGCCCGGCCAGACCAGGTTCCGCATCCAGGCGTTGGAGAACACGATGATCGCGATCGCCACGACGATCGAGATGTACGCCAGGATCTCCTTCGCCGGCAGCAGCGCGTTGACGTCGGCGTAGCCGGCGCCGTACAGCTTGGCGCCCTCGTTGTACTCAAGCAGCATCGCGCGGCGGTCCAGCACGTACGCCAGGGCCTTGAGCAGCACGAACACCGCGACGAGGGTGCTCAGGTGAGCGCGGGCGGCGTTGCTCATCCGGTCCCCGACGCCCTGCAGGCGAACCCCGCCGAAGAGGTAGTGCACCGCAAGCGCGCCGATCAGGGCCAGCACCACTGCGGTGAAGCCGACACCGAGCAGGTAGCGCCAGAACGGCAGCTGGAAGACGTAGAAGCCGATGTCCACCCCGAACTCCGGGTCCTTGATCCCGAAGTCACCACCGTTGCGGAAGAGCAGCCACTGGTTCCACCGGCTCTGCGCGGACAGGCCGGCGAAGAGGCCGACCACGGCGGCGGTCAGCGCGATCCAGGTGCCGAGGCGCGGGCTGAGTGCCATCCGGTAACGCTCCAGGGTGGCCTGCTCCACCGAGTGCGGCCGCAGCCGCGGACGCAGCCGGTGGGCCAGCCACAGGTTGCCGCCGACGATCACCGCCATGCCGAGGCCGATGACGAGGAACAGCGTCAGCCGGGTGACAAGCACACCGGTGAAGACCTCGGTGTAGCGGACCTCGTCGAACCAGAGCCAGTCCGTCCAGGCCTGAACACCCCAGCCGAGCAGGGTGAAGAGCACGAACACCCCGACCAGGACAGCGATGGTGACGCGGCCGCGCCGGCTCATCCTCGGCAGGGGGCTGCTGCTACGCATTACCACTGTTGGCTCCGCACGCTCGATGTGATCGGCTCCGATCAGGCACCCAGAGTACGGGGTGTTCCTGAGCGTGTCGGGGCACGGTCACGCCGGTCAGCAGCGGGTCGGCTGACCACCCGCGCGCAACGTCTCCAGCGCGGTGAGCGCCTCGTCCAGTGAGCCCACCTTCAGCAACGGCAGGTCGGGCTGCGGATTGCGGACCGCCTCGGCGCAATTGTCCGCCGGCACCAGGAAGACCTTGGCACCCGCACGCTTCGCGCCGACCAGCTTCTGGGCGATGCCGCCGATCGGGCCGACCGTGCCCTCGTCGTCGATGGTGCCGGTGCCCGCGATGACCTTTCCGCCGGTGAGGTCGGCCGGGGTCAGCTTGTCCACGATGCCCAGGGCGAACATCAGGCCGGCGCTCGGGCCACCGATGTCCCCCAGGTCGATGCCGAGCGTGAACGGGTGCGGCTGCTGCTGGTCGATCTCGACGCCGATCCGCGGCCGGCCGTCCTGCTCCCGGCTCGTCACCGTCGCCGTGGCCGCCGCGCCGTCGCGCGTGTAACCGATCCGCAGGGCCGTACCGGACGGCTTGGCCCGGATCAGCTCGGTGACCTTGGCGGCCACCGGCACCGGCTGACCGTCGACCGAGGTGACCACGTCGCCGACCTTGAGCACCCCGGCGGACGGGCCGTCCGCGGCGACCGTCTTGATCACCACCTGCACCGGGAAGCCCAGCTCGCGCAGCGCGGCCGTCTCGGCGCTGGTCTGCGAGACCTTGAAGTCCTCGGCGTTGCGCTGCTCGACCTGCTCCGTCGACTCCCCCGGCGGGTAGACCAGCTCGCGCGGCACCACCGCCTCGTCGTCGGAGAACCAGCCGGCGATCGCCGAGCGGAGCCGCACCGTGGGCTGCACCCCCACTGTCGTCAGCCGGAGCTGGCCGGCGGAGGTGGACGTCTCCCGGCCGGTGACCTGGATGACCTCCTTACCGTCGGCCGTGCCGAGGGTGTTGACCGTCGGGCCCGGGCCGAGCACCACGTACGGGATCGGCACCCGGAGCACCCCGATGCTCAGCAGGGCGGTGAACAGGGCACCGAGCAGGACCGTCAGGCCGCGACGTCTCATGCGCCAGAGCGTACCGATTGCTCGGGGCCCGCCCGACGGATGCGCCACGCGACTTCGCCCTCAGCGCAACGCCAGCGGCGGCTACCTGGGGCGCGGCGCGCGTAACGTAGACGTCGTGCCTGATATTCCGTTCGGTTTCGCGCTCCCGGGTGGGCAACCACCAGACCCCAACGATCCCGCGCAGATGCAGCAGTTCATGTCGCAGTTGCAGCACCTGCTCTCGGCGCCGGGCAGCGGGCCGGTCAACTGGGACCTGGCCCGGCAGGTGGCGGCCAGCCAGCTCGCCGCCGCCGGCGACCCGGCGGTCTCCCCGTACGAGCGCAACGCGGTCGAGGAGGCGTTGCGCCTGGCCGACCTGTGGTTGGAGCCGGCCTCGTCCTGGCCGTCGGGCATCCAGTCCCCGGTCGCCTGGAACCGCAACGAGTGGATCTTCAAGACGCTCGACGTGTGGCGCAAGCTCTGCGACCCGGTGGCCAGCCGCATGGTCGGCGCGATGGGCGACCTGGTGCCGCCGGAGGCGCGCGCCCAGCTCGGCCCCATGCAGTCGATGGTGGCCACCCTCGGTGGCGCACTCTTCGGCGGTCAGCTCGGGCAGGCCCTCGGCTCGCTCGCCGCGGAGGTGCTCTCCGCCGGCGACATCGGGCTGCCGCTCGGCCCGGCCGGCACGGCCGCGCTGATCCCGGCAAACATCCGCGCGTACGGCGAGGGCCTGGAGCTGCCCGAGGACGAGGTCCGCCTCTACGTGGCGCTGCGCGAGGCCGCCCACCAGCGGCTGTTCCAGCACGTCCCGTGGCTGCGCGGGCACGTGCTCACTGCCGTCGAGATGTACGCCTCGGGCATCCGCGTCAACCGCGAGGCGATCGAGGAGGCGATGGGCCGCGTCGACCCGACCGACCCGGAGTCGATGCAGGCGATCGCCCTGGAAGGCATCTTCACCCCGGAGGACAGCCCGGCGCAGAAGGCCTCGCTGGCCCGGTTGGAGACCGCACTGGCCCTGGTCGAGGGCTGGGTGTGCCACGTGGTGGACAGCGCGGCAAGCGACCGCCTGCCCAACGTCGTCCGGCTGGGCGAGGCGTTCCGCCGCCGCCGGGCCGCAGGCGGCCCCGCCGAGCAGACCTTCGCCGCGCTCGTCGGCCTGGAGCTGCGCCCGCGCCGGCTGCGCGAGGCGGCGGCCCTGTGGGCTGCGCTCACCCAGCACCGCGGCATCGAAGGCCGGGACGCCGTCTGGGGCCACCCCGACCTGCTCCCGTCGGACGACGACTTCGCCGACCCGGTGGCCTTCGCGATGAACGACATGGACCTGAGCGAGCTGGACAGCTTCGACTTCACCGCGCCCGGTGGAGCCCCGGAGAAGGCCCCGGGCCAGCCCGACGAGACCGAGGGCGACGCCGACACCGACACCGACGGCAAGGCCTGACGCGCAGGCCCGGGTGCCCGCGCCACTCGGTGGCGGGCACCCGGCACGCGTCCGCGCCAGGTTGTCCGGTCAGCAAAGCGGCTGATCGAGTGGGGCGCTCGGTTGCCGACCAGCCGGAACGCCGGCGCAGCGCGCGGCCACCGACCAGCCAGAACCGCCGACCAGCGGAGCAGGGGGCGGAGCGCGTGTTGCCTGGTCAGCCCGGGCGGCCCGACCCGGACAGCAGCGCGCGGGTGGCCTCCCAGCCCTCGAAGGCCGGGTCCAGGGTGGCGAGGTCGGCCGGGCCGCGCTGCCGCCGCCAACCGGCCGTGACGGCGACGTCCCCGGGCGCGGGAGCACCGGCTCGGGCGTCGGCCGGCGTCGCCGTGTCCAGGTCGAGCGGGGGCAACCACTCCGGCACGGGCAGTCGTACGGCCACTCCGAGCAGACCCGCACCGCCGCCCTCCACCGGGGCCACGGCGACCGACCGGGTGGTGAGCGGACGCAGCAGCTTGCCGACGGTCAGCGCGGGCAGGTCGGGCACGTCGGCGGAGAGCACGGCCGCCTGGTCGTAGCCGTCCAACGCCGCGAACACGGCGTTCGGCGTCGGCTCGGCCACCTCGTACACCGCGGTGCCGGGCCAGACCAGCGCGTCGGCGAGGGCTCGGTCGGCGGGGGTGACCGCGACCGCGACCTCCACCTCGTTGAGCGTGGCGAACAGGTCGATGACGTCTTCCGCGAGGGCCGCTCGCCATTCGGCCCGGTCGACGCCCGGCGGTGACCAGGGAACCGGCCCGAGCAACGCCACTACCACCCGTCGTGCCACCCCCCGACCCTAGCGCCCACCCCTCGGCCGCCCCACGGCCGTCCCGCACGGCGTGCGAAGGCGTGATCGACTCGCCTTCCTTGAAATCGTGGTCTCCGGAAGGCATCGATAGCGCGATTTTCAGGAACGCGAGTCGATCAACCTCGCCAGCTGGAGACTCGGGGCGCTGTGGATCAGGTGGGGACGGGGGTGCAGGAGGCGGCGGCGACGCCCTCGAGGTAGCCGCGGGCGCGCTCCGACTTGGGGTAGCGGCCGACCAGCGCCCAGAAGCGGGCGTTGTGGCTGGGCACGATGAGGTGGGTAAGCTCGTGCAGCAGCACGTAGTCGATCACCCAGTCGGGCATGTCCTGGACGCGGTGCGAGATGCGGATGCTGCGGTCGGCGGGCGTGCAGGAGCCCCAGCGGCCGTTCTGGTTGGTGACCCAGCGGACGCTTGCGGGTACCGCCTTGGCGCCGTACCCGCCGAGGTAGAGATCGATCAGCCGGTTGGCCCGGGCGACCAGTTCGTCGTCCGAGCGGGCGAGCCGGCCCTCGCGGGCGGCGAGTCGCGCCAACATGCGGTCGACCCACTCGCTCTCCTCGGCCCGGGAGAACTGGTCCGGGATGAGGACGACCACCCGCTCACCGTCACGGTACGCAGACACCGTGCGTCGCCGACGCTGGCTGCGCCGCACCTCGACGACCGGCTTACGCGTCCCCGCCATCACTGGCCCGCGCAGCCTCGGCTACGTGTCACGAAGGAAAGCTAATGCGTACTGACCAGGGGTCCGCAAGGGTCAACCGCACGACACGCGCCCAAAAAATGGTGATTGGTCGTCCCGCGTCCCGAAAATTTCTTGGGCCGCTGCTCGCCCGGACGCCGCCGGGCCGTCTCGTCACCCACCGTGTACGCCGACGTCGCGGCTCCCCTCCACCGTAGGTGATCACCGTGCCCGGAGCCGCCGCGGGGGCACTCGCACGGGTGGCTGTGAGGGTTTGGTCGGCGTGTCCCCGCCAAACTGACTTATCCGACCTAATTCGCCATGCACACTCTCGACGTCGACTTGCTCACAGTGTCGATGCACAGCTGACATGGAACTGCCCAGACCTGGGTAGGGTCCGCGGACCAGCGGTCACGAAGGTGGCCGTGGAGTGAGACCCAGCGCCGGCGCCCCGTGTGGCCCGCCGCCGGGCACCCCGCCGGGACCGTATTGACCGGCGGACGAGACGAGGAGGGCACCGTGGCCGACCAGGCCCAGACCTACAACGGTTACTGCGTGAAGTGCAAGGAGAAGCGGGACTTCGAGGGGCACGTGGAGGTCTCGAAGACCGGCATGAACATGGCCAAGGGCAAGTGTCCGGTTTGCGGCACAACAGTGAACCGGATTCTCGGCAAGGCGAAGGTCTGACCCGTACGGATCAACGGGGGGCGGACGGCCACACCGGCCGTCCCGCCCCCCGTTGCGGGCCCGGGAGAAGGCACGCGGCCTGCCTGTCGGGTGACTGACAGCACGTCCGGCGACCTGTGGATAACCCGGCAGATCCTGTGGACAAGGCTGGATACGGCCTCGACCGCCTGTGGACAACGATCGACCGAGCGCAGGGAAGCGGTCACGATTCGTCACCATGAGTCGTACCGCGTTGCCCCGCCCCACGCTTCTTCCCGGCCTCAGCCGGCTCTGGCGGGATCGACACACCCTCCAGCTCGGTGTCGGCCCGGGGCCCGCCGTGCTGGTGGAGCTGGCCAACCCGCGTACCGCTGCCCTGCTCGACCTGCTGGACGGCACCCGCAGCGAGCGGGAGGTGCTGGTCCAGGCGAGCGCGGCCCAGGTCGCCACCGACGACGCGCGTACGCTGCTGGACGCCCTGCGCGCGGCGGGCCTGTTGGTGCCGGCGCACAGCCTGCTCCCCCGCGACCTGGCCGGGCCGGTCCGGGCCCGGCTCGCCGCCGAAGCCGGAGCGTTGGCCCTGGTCGCGGCCCGGCTGCCCGGGACTCCCGCCCAGGTCCTGCGTCGCCGGCGGGCGGCCCGGGTGCTGCTCGCCGGCGCGGGTGCGCTCGGCGGTCCGCTGGCCGTGGCGCTGGCCCAGGCCGGCGTCGGACAGGTCATCCCGCACCTCACCGGTCCGGTGCGCCCGACCGACCTGGTCGGGACGGGCATCCCCGCCACCGAGCTGGGCCGGCCGCTGGCCCCGGCGGTCCGGGCGGCGGTCGACCGTGTCGCGCCGGGCACCGGCACCCACCCGGTCCGGGCCACCCGAGTGGACCTGGTGATCCAGCTCGGCACGGACCGTCCGCCCGCGCTGCTCGCGGCCGGTCTCGCCCAGCGCCGTCAACCGCACCTGCTGGTGACCCTCCGCGAGGGCGTACCTGTCATCGGGCCGTTGGTCCGCCCACCTGCGGGGCCGTGCCTGCGCTGCGTCGAACTGCACCGCGCCGACCGCGATCCGGCCTGGCCGGGGCTCGCCGCCCAACTCGCCACGGCTGAGCCGGTGGCCGCCTGCGCGACAGGCACCCTGCTCGCGGCCATCGGGTACGCGGTCGCGGAGGCACTGGTGCACCTCGACGGCGGTCACCCCGAGACGCTGGGCGGCGCCATGGAGATCACCGGAGCGGGCCGGTTCCGCCGCCGGGGTTGGCCGCCGCACCCGGCGTGCGGGTGCTCGTCGAGCCGGGTGTACGCACCAGCCCGGCCGCACAGCAGCAGCGGACCCCTCCGGTCGGTAACAATGGCGAAGTGACCGACATCCCGCGCCGGGCCGTGTCCCGGACCGCCAAGCTCGCCGCTCTGCCGCTCGGCTTCGCCGGCCGGACCGTCCTCGGCATGGGTAAGCGCGTCACCGGGCTCGCCTCCGACGTGATCTCCGCAGAGATCCAGCAGCGCACCGCCGAGCAGTTGTTCAGCGTGTTGGGCCAGCTCAAGGGCGGGGCGATGAAGTTCGGCCAGGCGTTGTCGGTCTTCGAGGCGGCCTTGCCGGAGGAGATCGCCGCGCCGTACCGGCAGGCGTTGACCAAGCTTCAGGAGGCCGCGCCGCCGCTGCCGGCCGCGAGCGTGCACAAGGTGCTGGCCGAGCAGCTCGGCCCCGACTGGCGCGACCGGTTCGTCGAGTTCAACGACACTCCGGCGGCGGCGGCCAGCATCGGGCAGGTGCACCGGGCACGGTGGCGTGAGCCGGGGTACGGCCCGTCCGGCGAGCCGAACAGCCGCGACGTGGCCGTCAAGATCCAGTATCCGGGGGCCGGTGACGCGCTGCTCGCCGACCTCAAGCAGCTCTCCCGGCTGGGCGGCATGTTCCGGGCGATCCAGCCCGGCCTCGACGTCAAGCCCCTCCTCGTCGAGTTGCGTGAACGGATCACCGAGGAGCTGGACTACGAGCTCGAGGCCGAGTCGCAGCGCACCTTCGCCGCCGCGTACGCCGACGATCCGGAGATCTTCATCCCGGAGGTGGTCTCCACGTCGCCCCGGGTGCTCGTCACCGAGTGGGTGACGGGCACACCGCTTGCCGACATCATCCGGGAGGGCACCGAGGAGCAGCGGGACGAGGCCGGCCGGCTCATGGCCACGTTTCATCTCTCCGCGCCCCAGCGGGCCGGTCTTCTGCACGCCGACCCGCACCCGGGCAACTTCCGACTGCTGCCCGACGGCCGGCTCGGGGTGATCGACTTCGGTGCGGTGGCCCGGATGCCCGAGGGCACGCCGGAGCCGATCGGCCTCATCGCGGGCCGGGCCCTGCGCGGCGACGCGGACGGGGTGGTGGCGGGCCTACGGGACGAGGGGTTCGTCGGCGCCACCGACGAGATCGACGCCGAGGGGGTCCTCGACTTCCTCCGCCCGATGCTGGAGCCCATCGCGGCCGACGGGTTCCGCTTCACCCGGGCCTGGCTGCGGGCCGAGGCGGGCCGGCTGGCCAGCCCCCGCTCCCCCACCTACCAGCTGAGCAGGCAGCTCAACCTGCCCCCGTCGTACCTGCTCATCCACCGGGTGACGCTCGGCTCGATCGGGGTGCTCTGCCAGTTGGAGGCCAAGGCTCCGTACCGCAGCATCCTGGAGCGCTGGCTGCCGGGCTTCGCCCCGGTGGCCTGAGCAGGGCGGGTCGAGACGTCACGAAGGGCGGGTGCCGACCGGCACCCGCCCTTTCTGGTGAGGTGGTACTAGAGAACGCCCAGGTCGCGCGCCGACTGGTTGCGGCTGTTCATGGCGACGGTACGGGCGGATCGGGTTGCCTCAGTGCTCGTGGTGGTACGACCGGCCTGAGGCCGGCGCATTCGAGCCCTGGTCAACGCTTCGTGGAGTAGTTGCATCTCGAAGGCTCCACTCGGAACGTTCAACATCGTTTTCTCACTCACTGCCGGTGTGCCACCGGCGTAGTTGGTACGGGTCGGGAACATGTCAGGCTGCCAGCCGGACCGCGCCACGCACCTCGGACAGCCCACTGGCTGCCAGGCGCGCCTCGGCCTCGACCCGAAGCTCGGCGTCACGAGCGACGTCCTCCTTGCGCGGACGGCCACGGGGCCGCTTGCGCGGGACGACCGCGCCACGCTCGAAGATCTCGCCGCCCCAGACGCCCCACGGCTCCGCTCGCTCCACCGCCCCGGCCAGGCACTCGACGCGCAGCGGGCAGTCCCCGCAGAGCGACTTGGCCAGCTCGAGCTCGGCAGGCGAGTCGGAGAACCACAGGTCGGGGTCGAACTTCCGGCAGGGCAGGTTCGCCTCCAGCTCGACGCTCACATCGAGGGGGGCCAACGCCAGACTCATCTCCCGGTCACCTCTCTCTCACTTCGATCTCGTGGATCGCATTCCGACGTACTTCGGCGGGGCAAAAAACTGAGGCCGCGGATCCCGGTAGCGGGTTCCGCGGCCTCGAGGTGAGCCGGTGTCTGAAGATCAGACCGGTCTACCTCGAGGTGGAACGCCGCGGACATCAGTGCGCTTCTTGACGCCATTGATGTCCATGCCCGTGATGCCACTGGTCCCGTTGAATCCGGTGGGCGCGACGGCCAGGGTCAGCTCGGCCTGAACCTGGTGCACCTGCGGAACCGACGGTCGTGCGGCCGCAAGGGCCACCCGGACAGCCGACAGCGGAGCGCAGACAGACGGCATCGCCGTCAGACGCTCATAGGTGAAGATCTCCACGGTGGCCACCTCCCTCACGTTCCTCGAATCGACTGGACCAACCCCCGTGAGCAGCCGGAATGGCGCCGCTCGCGTGGTGTGTTCTGAGGCTATTCCTCGCCCGGGGGCGAGGGCAAACGAATTTACGACGAGATTTCGAAAGTTTTCTCCGGGCAGACGTCGTCCACCCCCGCGCCCTGCACGAGCGCCAGCACCGACTCCCCGTAGAGGCCCAGTTTCCGGGGGCCGATGCCGGCGATGGCGATCAACTCTTCCGGCCGGCCGGGCCGCCGCTCGGCCAACGCGGTCAACGTGGCGTCGGTGAAGACCACGTACGCCGGGACCTTCTGCGCGCCGGCCACCCGCTGCCGCCACTCGCGCAGCCGTTCGTGCAGCTCATCGTCGATGTCGGACGGACAGGTGGGGCATCGACCCAGCTTGCGGTCGGGGCCCGCGAGCAGGGTGGCGCCGCAGATCCGACAGGACACGATCTGCGTCCGGCGTCGTTCGGGACGGCGCGCGGGACCGGTGGAGGCGCCGGCCCGCTCGGTGCCGCCGGAGCGGTCCAGCTGGGGCAGGAACCGCGACGGCCGCCGGGCCCGCCCGCCCGGCGAACGCGCGGCGGCGTACGACAGCCAGAGCCACTGCCGCGCGCGGGTGATCCCGACGTAGAGCAGCCGGCGCTCCTCCTCGACCTGCTCGACGGTCTTGGCGTACGTGGTGGGCAGGGTGCCCTCGGCGAGGCCGACCAGGAAGACGGCGTCCCACTCCAGCCCCTTGGCCGAGTGCAGCGACGCCAGCGTGACCCCGTCCACCGTCGGCACGTGCTGCTGGGCGGCCCGCCGTGCCAGCTCCTCGGTGAAGTCGGTGAGGGTGACCGGGCGCTCCACCGACGCGGCCTCGCCGATCGGCACGACCTCGGGGGTGGCCGCGTACTCCTCGGCGAGCTGGACCAGCGCGGACAGCGCCTCCCAGCGCTCGCGGGCGGCGCCGCCGGCCGGGGGCGCATCCGGGGCCCAGCCGACAGCGGTGAGCGCCTCGACCACGGCGGTCGGCAACGGGGTCTCCCCCGGGATCGAGCGGGTGGCCGACCGCAGGGCGACCATCGCCTGGCGCACCTCGGTCCGCTCGAAGAACCGCTCGGCGCCCTGCACGACGTACGGCACGGCGGCCTCGGTGAGCGCCTTCTCGTACGCCTCGGACTGCGCGTTGACCCGGAACAGCACGGCGATCTCCTTCGCCGGCGTGCCCGCGTCGATGAGCGCGCGGCAGCGGGCAGCCACCGCGTTCGCCTCGGCCGGCTCGTCGGTGAAGATCCGCAGGTCCGGCTCGGGGCCGGGTGGGCGCTGCCCGCTCAGTTCCAGCCGCAACCGGGCCTCGGTGCCCCGGGCCTGGGAGATCACCGCGTTGGCCAGCCCGACGACCTGCGGGGTGGAGCGGTAGTCGCGGACCAGCCGGACCACTGTGGCGTTGCGGTGCCGGCGGGGGAAGTCGACCAGGTACGCCGAGGTCGCCCCGGTGAACGAGTAGATCGTCTGGCTGGCGTCGCCGACCACTGTCAGGTCGTTGCGGCCGGCCAACCAGGCTTCGAGCAACCGCTGCTGGAGTGGGTTGACGTCCTGGTACTCGTCGACCACGAAGTGCCGGTACTGGGTGCGGATCTGCTCGCCGACGTCCGGGTGCTCCTCGATGCCCCACACCGCGGCCCGCAGCATGTCCTCGAAGTCGATCACCCCGTTGGAGCGCTTCAGCTGCTCGTACGCGGTGAACACCTCGGCGACCTTCGCCGGCTCGTGCGGCGTGTCCCGCAATGCCCGGGCCGCCGCCACGACGTAGTCCCCCGGCTCGACGAGCGACGACTTGGCCCACTCGATCTCGCCGGCCAGGTCCCGCGCGGCGGCCCGGTCGGTCCGCAGGCCGACCCGGGCGGCGGCGAGGGTGACGAGCCGCACCTTGCTGTCCAGCAGCTCGGGCATGGCCCGGCCGGCCAGCAGGCGGGGGGCGAAGTACCGCACCTGCCGCAACGCGGCCGCATGGAACGTCCGCGCCTGCACGCCGCCCACCCCGAGCACGGTGAGCCGACTACGCATCTCGGCGGCGGCGCGGGCGGTGAAGGTGACCGCGAGCACGTGCCGGGGGGAGATCTCCCCGGAGAGCGCCCGGTGGGCGATCCGGGAGGTGATCGCGCGGGTCTTGCCGGTGCCGGCGCCGGCGAGGATGCAGACCGGGCCGGCGGGTGCGGTCACCGCGGAGCGCTGCTCCGGGTCGAGCCCGGCAAGTACGCCTTCCGACGCTGAGTGAACCACCACAACCAGGAATCATCTCAGCTCCTCCGGACGTTGTAGCGGACAGCCTCGGCTTGATCCGCAAGCCGGCGGTCAGAGGAGTTGGAGGATCCGACCATGCTGACGATGTATTCCACCCCCTGGTGCGGCTACTGCCACCGGCTGAAGTCGCAGCTCGACCGGGAGGGCATCGGCTACGAGGTGGTCGACATCGAGCGGGACCCGGAGGCCGCGGAGTTCGTGATGAGCGTCAACGGCGGCAACCAGACGGTGCCGACGCTGCGCTTCGACGACGGCAGCGCCCTGACCAACCCCTCGATCACACAGGTCAAGCAGCACCTGGCGACCCTCAGCGCCTGACCGGCCGGGTCACCTCTCGACGAACGGCCGCCCGCGTCCGGGCGGCCGTTCGTCGTGTCCGACATCCGTCACCGCCGGGGCGGTCGCCGCGGTCCCGTGGCCACCGGCGCGTCGATGTCGGCGTCGACCGGGCGCCGCGGCGCGGGCAGCGTCGGGCGCGGCGGCGGTGTGGGTGGACGTCCGCCGGCCGGCGCGCTCAGGTGCCGGCCCCGCCAGAGGTAGACGCCGGCCGCCAGCGTGGCCACGCCGACCAGCAGGAACAGCAGCCGGTAGTCCAGGACGCCGACCAGCAGGGCGCCGGTGCCGATGGAGAGCGCCTGCGGGCCGCTGACCAGCGCCTGGGTGGCCGCCGCGACCCGGCCGACCAGCCCGGGTGGCGTACGTCGCTGGATCAGCGTGTGCAGGCCCACCATCGTCAGCGGCAGCGAGACGCCGGCCAGCAGCACCGCCACGAACCCGAGCCGCAGATCGGGGTACGCGAGCGCGAGCGCGGCCGGGGAGAAGAAGGCCACCCCGGCGGCCAGTGTGCCGATCTCACCGAGTCGGCGGACCAGCGCCGGTGAGCAGAGCCCACCGACCAGCCCGCCGACGCCCTGCACCATGACGAGCACGCCCACGAAGGCGGCGTCCCGATCCAACCCCTGGTCGACGTAGGCGAAGATCAGCGATTCACTGAAGCCCATCACCAGCGATCCGAGCCCGTAGCCGAGCAGGGCCCGGCGCAGCGCCGGCTCACCGGTCAGGTGCCGCAGGCCCGCGCCCAGTTCGGCGGGCCAGCGCAGCCGCACGGTCGGCGGTGTCAGCGCCGGGCTCGGCACCGCGCTCACCACCGCGGCCGCGGTCAGGAAGCCGACCATGCCGATCCCGGCCAGCGCCCAACCGCCGAGCGCCGCGTAGAGCGCCGCGCCGGCCAGCGGGCCGATCAGCCGCAGCCCCTGGCGTACGGTCTGCAGCACGCCGTTCGCCTCGGCGAGCAGCTCCAGCGGCACCAACTGCCGGAGCAGCCCGCTGAGCGCCGCGCCGAGCGTGATGGACGAGAGGCCGTACAGGGCGGCGACCAGGTACACGAGCCAGACGTCGCCCGCGTCGCGGACCGTGAACAGCGGGACGAGCAGCAGCGCGGTGACCACGCTCGCGGTCACGAAGAAGGGCCGGCGCGGGTACCTGTCGACGAACCAACCGACAAGCGGCGCCAACATCATCGGGGCGATGACGGCGAAGATGATGCCGCCGGCGAGCCCGTTGGAGCCGGTCAGGTCCTTGACCCAGATGGCGAGCGCGAGCAGCAGGATCGACTCGGCGGTCATGCTGGCCAGCAGGCCGCCGAACAGCAGGCGGAAGTCGGGTCGGCGCAGGACGGTGCGCATGGGGTCCCTCCGGCGGGATGGCGTGCCCGGCTGGGCGCGGTCGACGGGGCGTGGACCACGGGTCCGTCGTCGTCCGGCGTAACCGTGGTCCATTTTTCGCAAGACACGCCCCCGCCGGACCCTCCGACGCCGGTCGCGCCGTCCATACTGACCGTGGGGGGCGAATTTCATACAGTTACCGTCGCGTCTGCGGCGGTCGACGGGAAAGAGGACACTGTGCCTCCTGCCGCACCCAGCCCGATCATGCGTCGTCGACGGTTGGGCATCGAACTGCGCAGTCTGCGCGAAGCTGCGGGCCTCACCGGTGACCAGGTTATCGAACGGATCGGTTGGGCGTCCGCGTCCAAACTGTCCCGCCTGGAGAACGGCCGCAGCCGACCGGACCCGCAGGATGTCGGCGTTCTGCTCGACCTCTACGGGGCCGACGCCGCAGCACGCGACGAGTTGCTCGGGATCGCCGGCGAGGCCGGCGACATGCGCGGATGGTTGAAGAACTTTCCGGTGATGACGCAGCAGCAGCGCAGTTGGGCCGAGTTGGAGGCGGGCTGCGCGGAGATCTCCGAGTACAACCCGGTTCTGGTGCCGGGCCTGTTGCAGACCGCCGGGTACGCGAAGGTCCGGATCGTCTCGGCCCGCCAGGTGAGCGAGGGCGCCGGCGAACCGGGCCCGGCCGACGAGCCGGAGACCGAGGTCCAGGCCCGGTTGGCCCGCCAGTTGCTGCTGACCCGCGAGCCGCACGCGCCGAGCTACACCGCCGTGCTGGAGGAGGCGGCCCTCGGCCGCCGGGCCGGCCCACCCGAGGTGCTGCACGAGCAGTTGGCCCAGCTGTGCGATCTGGCCCTGCTGCCCAACGTGACGCTGCACCTGCTTCTGCGGGACACGCAGATAGGCAATTGGTACCTTCCGCCGACCGCCTTCTCCCTCTATCGGTTCGCCGATCCGCTCGATCCGGAGACATTGGCCATCGAAGGGGGGTTCACCGACGTCATGTCGACCGAGTCAATCGCGCTAAATCGCTATAAAGTGGTGTTCGAGTGGCTATGCACGGCGGCACTTGACGCCTCGGACACCCTCTCCTGGCTGATCGAGGCGACGGGACGGCTGACCGGGGCGACGTCCCCATCCACAGTGGCGTTCGGGCCGGCAACGGCGCCGACCCAACGCCGCCGGGATTCGGGGCGACTGACGGATCGGTGATCCACGGGGGACCCTCCGTCGGGGGTGCGGCACCACTCGTCCCATCGGATCGGTTCACATCAGGAGCAGAGCCATGAACGACATCCACAACACGCCGTCCGTCTCCGCCAACTCGTTGGCGGACGCCCCGTGGCGCACAAGCACACGCAGTCAGACCTCCAACTGCGTGGAGGTCGCCCCACGTGGGCACCGGCCCGTCGGCTGTCGCGCTGCGCGACAGCAAGGACCGGGCGGCCCGGTGCTGCTGTTCAACCGGGCCGGCTGGCTCGGCTTCATCACCGGAGCGAAGACGGGCCAGTTCGATCTGAACTGAGCCTCCCGACCCGGGCGGGGCCGTCGGCACACTTGCCGGCGGCCCCGTCGTCGTATGTGGCGACGACCCCGCTGACCAGGCATCCGCCGATCGGACGAGGCTCGGAACCAATAGGCGCGTTTCACTTGCTGGGATGACCACGGGGCGTAACATGACCCACGAGAACGTGGAACTTCCACACTGGCTCATTCGTCGCGGTTCATCCGGAGACCCTTATGCGGTTCCTGATCGTTCGCACCGACATCCGCACCGTCGCCGACGGCGACATCGCCGCCGCCTGGGCGGACGGTCATCGCCTCCGCGACGAGACGACCGCGCCGGAACCGCGCCGGCAGACCGTGCACGCCGAGGACCGGGACGCGGCGCTGCTGCTGGCCCGGGCCCTCTCCACGGTCGGCGCGGTGCGCGCCGGCAAGCAACGGGTCAAGGTCCTGCCGCTCGGCGAACCGCGGTCCGCCTTCCGACGCAGACCCGGCCGCACCGGCACCTGACCCCACAGACGTCCGTCGTGGTCGGCTCGGCTCCCCCGCCGCGTCATTCGCTCCCACCGGCCACGACGGCCCGTGTTCCCGGCCCGTGACCGCCGCGGCAACGGCGGCCGCGGGCCGGGACCGTGCTCAGTGGTCGGCGTCCACCCGGCCGGCCAACCAGCTCAGTGGTCGGCGTCCACCCAGCCGTCCAACCAACGGTGGATGAGGAACAACGCGATCGACGACGGCGGCGGCAGGATCAGTCGGGCCCCGTCCCCCACGTCCACGGCCCTCCCCGCACACGCGGCCCCGATCTCCGCGCGGCTGAACCAGCGGGCGTACGCGATCTCGGACGGGTCGACCCGCACCGGATCCGCCGGGTCCGCGGTGGCCAGGAAGCCAAGCATCAGCGAGCCCGGGAACGGCCAGGCCTGGCTGCCGACGTACGCGATCCGCTCGACGGAGATGCCCACCTCCTCGCGGACCTCGCGCAGCACCGCGGCCTCCGCCGACTCCCCCGGCTCGACGTACCCGGCCAGGCAGGAGTAGCGCCGGCCGCCCGGGGTGCCCGGCCAGCCGGCGTTGTTGCCGAGCAGGCAGCGGCCCTCGGGGCCGTCGACGCCGTCGTGCACCAGCACGATCATCGCCGGGTCGGTGCGCGGCCAGATCCGCCCGCCGTCGCGATCCACCCGGGACCAGCCGGCCTCGTCCATCACGGTCGGCGCACCGGTGGCCGTCGAGTAGCCGTGCCGGGTGTGCCAGTTGAGCAGCGCGAGCGCCGTGGTGAAGATGCCGGCCTCCCGGTCGCCGAGCAGGTGGCCCACCTCCCGCAGGTTGACCGGCCGGGTGCCCGGCACCGTCGGCAGCGGCGCGTCGAGCGCGAAGACCGGCACCCCGTCCGGCTCGACGCCGAGGAACATCGCCGTCGACTCGGCGCCGGCCGGCACGTCGGCCGCGCCGAACAGCACCAGCACGGGAGGAGACACGTCGGTACGGGCGAGCGTCCGCCCGTCGTCGGTCGAGTCGAGCAGCAGTATCCGACCGCGCAGCCACGCCTCGGTCAGCCACTGCGCGTCGCCCCTGCGGTGCGCGGCGCGATCCAGCGTGGACCGCGCCAGCGGCGGCGCCGCCTCCCCGCTCACGTCCGCGCTCCGCGGCCGGCAGCCCGCCCCAGCGGGTCGTGGCGGTGCCTCATGGCTGCACCGGCTCGGTGTGCACAGGCGTCAACGCGGCCAGCCCGGGGGTGATCCGCTCGGCGTCGCCCAGCACGACCACCGCCGCCCGGGCGGGCGCGAGGTAGTGGGCGGCAACCCGCGCGACGTCGTCGACTGTCGCCTTCGCCAGGCGGTCCGCGTACTCCGCGAGGAACTCCAGCCGCAGGCCGTTGCCGGCGTACGCGCTGGTCAGCGCGGCCAGACCGGCCTGGGTGGACATGCCGAGCTGGAGGGTGCCCAGGGCGTACTGACGGGCCTGCTCCAGCTCCTCCGGCTTCGGCGGCAGCGACGCCAGCCGGCCCAGCTCGTAGGTGGTCTCCAGCAGCGCCGGGCCGGTGACCTCGGTGGCCACCTCTGCGCCGGCGACCAGAACCGACCCGGCCACCGAGTGTTCGATCACCGAGTGCGGGCCGTACGTGTAGCCCTTGTCCTCGCGGATGTTCTCCACCCAGCGGGACGAGAAGTAGCCGCCGAAGATCAGGTTGGCCAGTTGCAGCGGGGCGTGGTCGGGGTCGGTGCGCGACACGGCGGGCAGCGCGACCCGCAGCGAGGACTGCACCGAGCCGGGCCGGTCGACAAGCAGCAGCGGCCCCGGTTCCAGCGGCGGGGTGGCCGGCAGGGTGGCCGTACGGCCGGCACCGGCCCACCCTCCGAGCGCCCGCTCGGCCGCGTCCAGGGCCTTCTCCGGCTGCACGTCGCCGACCACCACGAGCTGCGCCCCGGCGGGGTGCACCCGCTCGGCGTGCAGGGTGCGCAGGGCCGCCGGTCGGACGGCACGGATCTGGCCCGGCTCCGGGGTCTGCGTGGCGTACGGGTGTCGCCCGTAGATCCGCTTCAGCAGCGCCTCGCGGGCCAGGTGCGCCGGCTGGCTCTGGGCGACCTGGATCCGGTCGATCAGCCGGTCCCGCTCGGCGGCCACCTCGTCGCCGGGGTAGCTGGCGCCGGTCAGCACCTCGGCCAGCAGCTCCAGCATCCGGTCCAGGCCGGTGACCAGGCCGGCGCCGGAGAGCATCAGCCGGTCCGGGTCGACGCCCGCGGACAGTCCGCCGCCCACCTTCTGCAGCTCGGCGGCCAACTGCACGCTTGTCATCGACTCGGTGCCGGAGAGCATGGTCTGCGAGAGCATCGCGCCGCGCGCGAGGTGGGCGCGGCCGAACGGAACCCAGAGCCGCAGCTCGACCAGGGGCACCGCCGGCCGGCGTACGGCGATCACGGTGAGCCCGTTGCGCAGTGTGCGCTCGGCCTGCTTGGGCACCTTGAGCTTGCGGGTGGGGCCGAGCGCGGGCAGCGTACGCGGCCCGGTGGTGGTGGTGCTGCTCATCGGGCGCCTCCGGGAATGACCTCGACCGCGGCGCGGCGCTCCGGGCGCAGGGTGGCCGCGGCGGCCCGGACCTGCTCCTCGGTGACGTCGCCGACCAGTCGGGGCAGGTCGTTGAGCAGGCCCGGCTCGCCGCGTTGCTGTTCCAGGACCGCCATCCGCAGCGCCCGACCGAGCACCGCGTCGGTGTCGCGCAGCAGGTGGGTGGCCATCCGGGCCTGGGTGCGGGCCAGCTCACCGTCGGTCAGCCCGTCGGTGGCCAGCCGGTCCAGTTCCTCGTCGACGGTGCGCAGCACCTTGTCCACGTCGCCGCCGGGCGGCAGGTGCGCCTGGAGCAGCAGCGCGGTGGGGTCACGGACGTCGAACGGGTCACCCATGAAACCGAGGTAGCCGCCGAGGCTGGTCACCGTCCGGTCGCGCTGCACCAGCCGTTCGACCAGCCGGGACGCGTCGCCGTCGGTGAGCACCTCGGCCAGCACCACGTACGGCAGGTAGCCGGCGAAGTCGCCGACCGGGTCGGGCACCCGCCAGGCGCCGGCCACCGCCGGCAACGGCGCCAGGGCGTCGGTGTACGAGCTGCGCCGCTCCGCGGTCAGGTCGGGCTCGGTGAAGTCGGGCCGTCGGGGTGCGGGACGGGACGGCACGTCGCCGAAGTGCCTGGTGACCAGCTCGGTCGCCTCGGCCACGTCGATGTCGCCGCTGACGGCAAGCACCACGTTGCCGCTGGCGTAGTAGCGGCGGAAGAAGTCGGCGGCGTCGGCGACGGTGGCCGACTCCAGGTCGTCGAACGAGCCGTAGCCGTCGTGCGCGTTCGGGAACGTGTCGAACATGACCGGCGGCAGGGTCAGCCAGGGGAAGCCACCGTACGGCCGGCTGAGCACGTTGACCCGGATCTCCTCCTTGACCACGTCGACCTGGTTGCGCAGGTTCTCCTCGGTCAGTCGGGGCCCGCGCATCCGGTCCGCCTCGAGGAACAGCGCGCGTTCCAGCGCGTTGCTCGGCAGCGTCTCGAAGTAGTCGGTGTAGTCCAGGTGGGTGGAGCCGTTGAACGTGCCGCCGGCGCCCTGCACGTGCCGGAAGTGGGCAAGCTTCTCCAGGTTCTCCGAGCCCTGGAACATCAGGTGCTCGAAGAGGTGGGCGAAGCCGGTCCGCCCTTCCGGCTCGGAGCGGATGCCGACGTCGTAGACCACCGCCACCCCGATCACCGGGGCACTGCGATCCGGGGTCAGGACCACCCGCAGGCCGTTGTCGAGGGTGAACCGCTCGACCGGATACTTCGTCGCTGGAATTCTGGATCTCCGCGCCGCCACGGGATCGACCCTAGCGCGTCGGCACCCCCGCCACCGGCGACCTCCGCGGAGCCACCGTCACCGGGTTGGCGAGGCGCGGCAGGACCTCGGCGCCGACCCGCTCGGCCTCCTCCCGGTGCGGCCAACCGGAGAGGACGAACTCGTCGACGCCGAGTGCCGCGTACTCATCGATCCGGGTCGCGACCTCGGCGTAGCTGCCGACGAGCGCGGTGCCGGCGCCCTCGCGGACCAGGCCGACCCCGGCCCAGAGGTTCGGTGCGACGGTGAGCCCGTCGGTGCGGCCGGCGTTCAGCGCGGCCATCCGGGCCTGGCCGACGGAGTCCATCCGACGGAACCGCGCCTGGGCGGCGGCGATCCGCTGCGGGCTCATGCCGGCCAGCAGCCGGTCGGCCTCGGCCCAGGCGTCGGCGCTTGTGGGCCGCGCGATGACGTGCAGCCGGAGGCCGGTGCGCAGGGTGCGGCCGTGCTCGGCGGCGAGCGCCCGGATGCGGGTGACGCGGGCGGCGATCGCCGCCGGCGGCTCGCCCCACATCAGGTACACGTCGGCCTGGCGGGCGGCCACCGTCTCGGCGGCCGGGGACGCGCCGCCGAAGTAGATCGGCGGCGGATCGGCCAGCGGGGTGGCCAGCCCGCCGCCGTCGACCCGGTAGTGCGTCCCGGCGTGGTCGAACGGCCGGCCGGCCCAGGCGCGCCGCAGGACCTCGATGAACTCCCCGGTACGCGCGTAGCGCTCGTCGTGGCCCAGGAAGTCGCCGTACGCGCGCTGTTCGGCGGGGTCACCCCCGGTCACGATGTTGAGCGACAGGCGGCCCCCGGAGACGGCCTGGAACGCCTCGGCCTGCTGGGCGATGAGCGTGGGCAGCGCGAAGCCGGCCCGGACGGCGACAAGCATCCCGAGCCGCTCGGTGTGCTGGGCGACCGCCGCGCAGACGATCCACGGGTCGGGGCAGCCGGCGCCGACGGGGGTGAGCACTGCGGCGAAGCCGCCCGCCTCCGCGGCGCGGCCGACCTCGGCCAGGTACGCCACGGTGGCAGCCCGGTCGTGGCGGGCGGCACCGGCGGTGACGGTGGCGGCGCCGACCTGGTCGCCGTCGCCGGAGGTGGGGAGGAACCAGTGGAAAATCACGCGGCCACCCTACCGAGTCGGTAGGAATTACCGACATAACTGAGACGCCCCTTCCCGGCATGTGGATGAGCCTTGACGCTGGCCCTGCTCTGGCCCACTCTTCCTACCAACTAAGTAGGAATACTGCGGATTGG
Source organism: Micromonospora lupini str. Lupac 08 (assembly GCF_000297395.2). Lineage (GTDB taxonomy): Bacteria > Actinomycetota > Actinomycetes > Mycobacteriales > Micromonosporaceae > Micromonospora > Micromonospora lupini. Next base: position 6,282,922 of record NZ_HF570108.1, read on the forward strand.
ATGGACGATGAGACGGCATCCCCTGCGCCGGTTGGTCACCCTGGCCACGCTCGCCGCCCTCGGCGTGACGACCCTGGGCACCACCGCCGCGTGCGGCGACGACAGCGAGGGCGCGGAGGGCGGCTCCGGCCCGGTGACCCTGCGGCTCGGCTACTTCCCCAACATCACCCACGCGCCGGCCGTCGTCGGCGTGGAGAAGGGCATCTTCGCCGAGAAGCTCGGCGCCGACGTCAAGCTCGAACCGAAGACCTTCAACGCCGGCCCGGCCGCCATCGAGGCCGTCTTCTCCGGCGCGCTGGACGCGACCTACATCGGCCCGAACCCCACGGTGAACGCGTTCTCCAAGTCCAAGGGCGAGGCCGTCCGGGTCGTCTCCGGCGCCGCCTCCGGAGGCGTGGCGCTTGTGGTCAAGCCCGGCATCACCGGCCCACAGGACCTCAAGGGCAAGAAGGTTGCCACCCCGCAGCTCGGCAACACCCAGGACGTGGCGGTCCGCTACTGGCTCAAGCAGCAGGGGCTGACCACCACCAAGGAGGGCGGCGGCGACGTCAAGATCGTGCCGCAGGAGAACGCCCAGACGGTGGAGACGTTCAACAGCGGCGCGATCGACGCCGCCTGGGTGCCCGAGCCGTTCGTCTCCCGGCTCGTCAACGCCGGCGGCAAGGTGCTCGTCGACGAGCGCGACCTCTGGCCGGACAAGAAGTTCGTCATCACCAACCTGCTGGTCAGCACGAAGTTCCTCAAGGCACATCCGGACGTCGTGCAGAAGCTGGTCGACGGCCAGGTCGCCGCGAACGAGTTCGTCAACACCAAGCCGGACGAGGCCCAGCAGGCCATCTCCGACGCCATCGGCAAGATCACCGGCAAGCCGCTGGACCTCAAGCTCATCAAGCAGGCGTGGCCGACGTTGGAGTTCACCAACGACCCCATCCCCACCTCGCTCAAGGCCGGGCTCGACCACGCCGTCGAGGTCAAGCTGACCGAGCCGGTGGACCTCAAGGGCCTCTACGACCTGACGTACCTCAACAAGGCGCTCAAGGCGGCCGGCAAGCCCGAGGTCACCCAGCCATGACGTCGACCACGACGGCGCCGCAGAGCGCGACCACCGCGGTCGCGCTCTCCGGCGTGACCAAGGTGTACGGACGCGGGTCGAACGCCGTACTGGCCCTGGACGGGGTCTCGCTGGACGTGGCGCCGGGCGAGTTCGTCTGCCTCGTCGGCGCGTCCGGCTGCGGCAAGAGCACCCTGCTCAACCTGGTCGCCGGCCTGGACCGGCCCAGCGGCGGGCAGATCGGCATCGCCGGCGGCGCCAATCCGGGGCTGATGTTCCAGGAGCCGGCGCTCTTCCCGTGGCTGACCGTCGACGCGAACGTCGAGGTGCCGCTCAAGCTGCGCGGGCTGCCCCGCGCCGCGCGCCGCGAACGGGTCGCCGAGCTGCTGCGCACGGTGCACCTGGCCGAGTTCGGTCGCAAGCGGCCACACGAGCTGTCCGGCGGCATGCGACAGCGGGTCGCGCTGGCCCGCACCCTGGCCCTGGACACGCCGGTGCTGCTGATGGACGAGCCGTTCGGCGCGCTGGACGCCATGACCCGGGACATCCTGCACGACGAACTGGAACGGATCTGGTCCGAACGGCAGCTCTCGGTGCTCTTCGTGACGCACAACGTCCGCGAGGCCGCCCGCCTGGCCGACCGGATCATCCTGCTCTCCAGCCGCCCCGGCCGGATCATCTACTCCACCGAGGTGGACATCCCCCGGCCACGACGGATCGACTCGCCGGAGGTCGCCGCGATCGCCGCCGAGGTCACCGAACGGCTCCGTACGGAGGTGGGCCGCCATGGCCAGTGACACCCTCACCAGCACGGCGCGCAGCGACGCGGAGATCTCCGGCCTGGACGCACTGGAGATCGCCGGTCGGGAGAAGGAGGTGTCCCGCGGCACCCGGTTCTGGGCGGCCACCTGGCCCAAACTGGCCGCGCTGGCCATCGTCATCGCCGCCTGGCAGTTGGTAGTGCTGTCGGGCTGGAAACCGCCGTACTCGCTGCCCGGCCCGCTTGTCGTCGGCCGCGAGCTGGTCACCCAGGCCCAGGGCCCACAGCTCTGGGAGGGTCTGGTCACCACGCTGCGGCGGGCCGCCGTCGGGTACGTCTTCTCGGTCGCGGTCGGCCTGCTGCTGGGCCTGGCGGTGGCCCGGTCCAAGGTGCTCCGGGCCGCCATCGGCTCGATGATCACCGCGTTGCAGACCATGCCGTCGATCGCCTGGTTCCCGCTTGCCATCCTGCTGTTCGAGCTGAGCGAGAAGGCGATCTTCTTCGTGGTGGTGCTCGGCGCCGCGCCGTCCATCGCCAACGGGGTGATCTCCGGTGTGGACTACGTGCCACCGCTGCTGCTGCGCGCCGGCCGCAACCTGGGCGCCCGGGGGCTCAACCTCTACCGGTACGTGATCGCGCCGGCCGCCCTGCCGGCGATCATCGCGGGCCTCAAGCAGGGTTGGGCGTTCTCCTGGCGGAGTCTGATGGCCGGCGAGCTGATCGTCGTCGGCATCTCGCAGACCTCGCTGGGCGCCCAGCTCACCTACTCGCGGGAGCTGTCCGACGCGCCGTGGCTGCTCTCCACGATGATCGTCATCCTGGTGCTCGGCCTGGTCGTGGACGCGGCGTTCGGCGCGGCCGACAAGGCGATCCGCCGTCGTTGGGGCGTACTGGACCAGGCTGGTCAGTGACGTGTACGTCTCCGCGCGCAGCGACTACGCGCTCCGGGCGATGCTCGCCGTCGCCGCCGCCGTACGCGGCGGCGGCGACGCGGGCGGTGGTGGCAGCGAGCTGGTGAAGGCGGGCAGCCTGGCCGAGGTGCAGGAGATCCCGCTCAGCTTCCTGCAGGGCATCCTGCTCGACCTGCGCCGGGCCGGTCTGCTGCTCAGTCATCGGGGCGCCGAGGGCGGCTACGCGCTGACCCGGCCACCCGAGGAGATCACCGTCGGGGACGTGCTGCGCGCGGTCGGCGGCTCGCTGACCACGGTACGCGGACTGCCAGCCGAACGCGCCGGCTACCACGGGGTGGCCGCCGGGCTCACCGACGTCTGGCTGGCGGTGCACGGGGCGATCGCCACAGTCGTCGACAGCACCAGCCTCGCCGACCTGCTCAGCCGCACCCCGACCGACCGGGCGTCCACGACGTCCTGACCACCGGGGCGGTGTGGTCGGGTCGGTGCCCCGCCGGCCCGACCACCCCCTCGTACCGATCCTGACCGGGCCTGCCCCTCGCCGACGCCGGTCGACCGGTCGCTGCTCAGCCCCGGTGCTCGACCGTCGGGCCGGAGCCCGGATCGCCGGGACTGCGCAGCTCCACCAGACCGGCGGGAGCATTTCCCGCCGGGGTGGCATGCCAGGGCGCGAAGGCCGCGACCATCGCGAGCAGCAACCCGGCGAGCCCGACCGCGACCACCAGGATCAGTTCGCGCAGCGCCCCCGAGCCGGCTTCGCCCGCCATGGTCACCCCTCCCGCGCCGGGCCCCCCGCCCGGCTTCCCCCGGTGGCCAGCTTCGACCACACCGGGCCGGGACACAGTCGGCCAGCCGACCAAGCGACGGCTGATATTCGACTCGGACCAGCGGCCGGACGGTGGTGACGCCCGCCCGCCCCGGTCGTCGGGGCAACCGGTCCGGGACGCAAGCCGGACCACCCCGCAGACGAACCGACCCGCCCCGCCGAAGCGGAACGGGTCGGTGACGTGCGTGCGGAGATCAGACGGTACGCGGGCGGCGCGGACGACGCGACCGGCCCGACGCGCGGTGCGCCGGACGAGCGCCGCCGTCCGTGGCCGAGCCACCGGCCGCGCGTCCCCGGCTGACGGCCACCGGCGGGGCGGCGATCGTCACCGGCACACCGGAGGGCTCGCGCGCCCCGGTGACCCGGGCCAGCGCCTCGTCACCCGGGCGCACCTGGACCGACTGCGGCCGGATGCCGGCGGTGGCCATCAGCCGGGACACGTCCCGGCGCTGCTCGGGCAGGACCAGGGTGACCACGGAGCCGGACTCGCCGGCGCGGGCCGTCCGACCACCGCGGTGCAGGTAGTCCTTCGCCTCGGTCGGCGGGTCCACGTTCACCACCATGTCGAGGCCGTCGACGTGGATGCCCCGCGCCGCCACGTCCGTGGCGACCAGGGCGGTCACCTGACCGTTGCGGAACTGCTCCAGGATGCGGGTGCGCTGCGGCTGGGACTTGCCACCGTGCAGCGCGGCGGCGCGTACACCCTTGGAGAGCAACTGGCGCGCGAGCCGGTCGGCGCGGTGCTTGGTGCCCATGAACAGGATGGTGCGGCCCTCACGGGCGGCGATCCGGGTCAACGCGTCGGGCTTGTCCAGCGCGTCGACGTGCAGCACGTGGTGGGTCATCGCGGTCACCGTGGCGGTGCCCGGGTCGACCGAGTGGGTCACCGGGCTGCTGAGGAAGCGGCGGACCAGCCGGTCCACGCCGCCGTCCAGGGTGGCGGAGAAGAGCATCCGCTGGCCCTGCGGGGCGACCTGCTCCAGCAGCTTGGTCACCTGCGGCAGGAAGCCCATGTCGGCCATCTGGTCGGCCTCGTCCAGCACGGTGATCTCGACCTGGTCGAGCCGGGCGTCGCCGCGGTTGATCAGGTCGTTCAGCCGGCCGGGGGTCGCCACGACCACCTCGGCGCCGGCGCGCAGCGCGTCCGCCTGCCGCTGCAACGACAACCCGCCGACGACTGTGGCGCAGCGCAGACCGACGGCCCGGGCGTACGGGGCCAGCGCGGTGGTCACCTGCTGCGCCAACTCCCGGGTCGGCACCAGCACCAGGGCCAGCGGGCGACCCGGCCGGGCCTTGCGGCCGGCGGTGCGGGACAGCAGGGGAAGCCCGAAGGCGAGCGTCTTACCCGAGCCGGTACGACCACGGCCGAGCACGTCGCGACCCGCGAGCGAGTCCGGAAGCGTGGCCGACTGGATCGGGAACGGCTCGATGATGCCCTGCGCGGTAAGCGCGCTCAGCAGCGCCGGCGCCAGACCGGTATGGGCGAAAGACGGAATAACTGTGGTCACGCAGAAGCCTTCCTCGACGCGGCACGTGTCGAGGGAGGGCGCCGAAGTCGGCGCTGTCACCAGCGGCACAAGGCCGCCAGGACTCACAAGCACGAACCGATTAGGGTACGGGCCGGCCCGCCGCCGGGCCGCCGCCTGCTGGGCAGGTCGACGGCGGGGCGGGCCGGTCCCGTCACCGTCACACCCGGAGGGCGCGACGGGTAGTACTACCGACCGATCCGAAGATCAGAGCGGGCGGATGTTCTCCGCCTGCGGGCCCTTCTGGCCCTGGGTCACCTCGAACTCGACCCGCTGGTTCTCGTCCAGGCTCCGGTAGCCGGAGGACTGGATCGCCGAGAAGTGGGCGAAGACGTCAGCGCCGCCGCCGTCCGGGGTGATGAAGCCGAAGCCCTTGTCAGCGTTGAACCACTTCACGGTGCCAATAGCCATGTGTTTCGTCTCCTTGACGGAACGTCGAACCCGCACTTGTTGCGGGCTCGAAGAGGAGCGCTCCGCGCGGGAATGCGCGAATCGCCTGTCGCTTCTGGTCGCCCCGCCCGGAGAGCTCCGGACACAACAAAGAGCGCCTGGGGCCACAATCCCGCCAGGCGCACACAGAGTCTCTGGTAACCAAAACTGCAACCCGGTCAACGTATCATGGTTTTCCCGCGCGCGGTCAATCTTGGGCGGAATCTTCGGGCAATCGAGCGATCATGGCCGTGAGCCCGGTCACGTCCAGCAGGTCGGCGGGCCGAACCGTCACGCCGTGCCGGACGTAGTGGAAGGCCGCGCCCACCAGGTCGACAGGCACGCCGGCCAGCTCCGCCCAGGCCAACCGGTACACGGCCAACTGCACGGCGGCCACGTCCGCCGCCGGCCCGGCCGGCTGCGCGCCGGTCTTCCAGTCGACCACGTCGAACCGCCCACCCGGCCGGGCGAAGACGGCGTCCATCCGCCCCCGCACCACCACGCCGGCGATCACCGTCGCGAAGGGCACCTCCACCTCCACCGGCACCCGGTCGGCCCACTCGCTGGCCAGGAACCGCTCCTGCAACTCGACGAGCGCCTCGTCCGGCGCGGCGTCCGCGTCGGCCGCACCGGGCAGCTCGTCCAGGTCGAGCAGGCGGTCGGCGCCGAAGCGCTGCTCCAGCCAGGCGTGGAACGCGGTGCCCCGACGGGCGTACGGGTTGGGCGCGGTGGGCACCGGGCGGCGCAGCGTACGGGCCAGCGCCGCCGGGTCACGGCGCAACGCCACCAGCTGGGTGACGCTCAACTGCCCGGGCAGGGCCACCTCGACCGCGCCGGAGAGCCGGGTCAGCTCGGCCCGCTCGGCCAGCAGCAGATCCGCCTCGCGACGCCAGCGCTCCACCTCCGGGTCCACCTCCGGCTCGACGGTCACCATCGGGCCCGCGACCACCGAGCCGACCGGCCCCGCCACCACCGGGGTCGGACCGTCGGTCATCAGGCGGCGCACCAGCCCGGCCGCCTCGGCCAGCGCCGGTCGGCGGCCACCCAGCGGGTCGGCCGGCCACTCCGCGCGCAGCACCACCTCGGCAGTCGGGTTCGTGGCGTCCGGGGTGGGCTCCGGCGCCCACGCGTCGACCACGTGCCCCGGCCCACCGTCCAGGCAGGCGTCGTACACCTCGCGCAGGAAGACCGACGGACCGCGCGGTCGCTTCGTCCCCTCCCCCCACCAGTACCCCGAGCAGAGCAGCAACCGGCGCGGTCGGGTGACCGCCACGTAGGTCAGCCGGCGCTCCTCCCGTTCGTCGTGGGCCCGCCAGGCGTCGGTGAAGTCGCTCACCGCCCGGGCCACGGCCCGCTGGTCGGCCGCGTCGTCGAGCGCCAGCTCGGGCAACCCGTCGGCGTCGCCCCGCAACGGGAACGGCAGCACGCCCAGCCCGCCCAGCCAGTGGTCGGAGTTGCGCACCGGCCCCGGCCACGACCCACGGCACAGCCCGGCCACCGCCACCACGTCCCACTCCAGGCCCTTCGCGGCGTGCGCGGTGACCACCTGCACCGCGCCCTCCACCACCTCGACCTCACCCGGCGCCAGACCACGCTCCTCGTCCTCGGCGGCGGCCAGGTAGGACAGGAACCCGGACAGCGTCGCGCCGGGCGTCTCCCCGCTGAAGCGGGCCGCCACGTCACCCAGCGCGTCCAGGTGCCCCCGGGCCAGGCCGGCGTCACCGGCGCCGTCGCGGCCGGCGCGCACCGCGACCTCCACGTCCAGGCCGATGGTCCGTTCGATGTCCGCGATCAGATCCGGCAGGGCCTGGTCCAGGCGGTACCGCAACAGGGCCAACTCCATGCCGTACGCGCGCAGCCGCGCGAACCCCTCCGCCGAGTACGCCTGCGCCGGGCCGAGGTCGGCCAGCGCCTCCACCAGGGTCGCCTCGTCGAGCAGGTCGGGGGCGATGTCCGACGTGTCGTCGGCGGCCACCTGGCGTCGGGCGTTGGCGATGGCCCGGGCCCGCCGGTGCAGCGCCACCAGGTCACGCGGCCCGATCCGCCAGCGGGCGCCGGTGAGCAGCCGCAGCAGCGCCGCCCCGTCGGTCGGGTCGGCCAGCACCCGCAGCGTGCACACCACGTCGCGGACCTCGGGAGTGTCCAGCAGACCGCCGAGGCCCACCACCTCCACCGGCAGGCCACGCTCGCGCAACGCCGACTCGATCGCCGGGATCTGACTGCGGACCCGGACCAGCACGGCGGTCGTCGGGCGTTGCGCCACCGGGATGTGCTCGGGAGCCGCGCCGGGCATCCGGGCCGCGCCCCGCCAGGCGGCGAGCACACTGTCGGCGAGCCACGCCGCCTCGTCGGCGTACGTGGGCAGCAACGCGCAGTGCACAGTGCCACCGGCCGCCCCGCCGGGGCTGCGGTGCGGAATCGGGTCGCGGACGGTAAGCGCGGACCGCAGCTCCGGCACCCGCGCGCCGGCCGCCCGCAACGGCGTGGACAGGGCGTTCGCCACCCGCAGGATCTCCGGGCGGTTACGCCAGCTGGTGGTGAGCCCGAGCGCCTCGGCCGGCTCACCGTCGGTACGGGCGAACTCCGTGGGGAACCGGTCGAGCGTGCCCGCGCTGGCGCCCCGCCAGCCGTAGATGGACTGGCACGGGTCACCCACCGCCGTCACCGGGTGCCCGCCACCGAACAGCGCGTTGAGCAGCACCACCTGGGCGTGACTCGTGTCCTGGTACTCGTCGAGCAGCACCACCCGGAAACGGTCCCGCTCGATCTCGCCGACCCCCGGGTGATCCCGGGCCACCCGCGCCGCCCGGGCGAGCTGGTCGGCGAAGTCCATCGCCTCGAAGTCCTCCTTGCGCCGGGCGTACGCCCGCACCAGCGGCAGCAGGCGCAGCCGGGTCTGTTGCAGGGCCAGCGCCTTGCGCACGTCGGCGTACACCCGGCCCGGCCGGGACTGCACCTCGGCGAAGAACCGGCCGGTCCAGGCGGCCAACTGGTCCGGCGCGACCAGGTGCTCGTCCAGCTCCCCGGCGAGCGCCAGCACCGCGTCGGTGATGGTGCTCGGCATCCGGTCCACCTCGGACATGTCGCCGTCGTAGTTGCGCACCAGCAGGTCGACCAACTGCCAGCGGGACGCCTCGGTGAGCAGTCGGGTGGACGGCTCGTAGCCGGCCCGCAGACCGTGCTCGGTGACGATCCGCCCGGCGTACGAGTGGTAGGTGGAGACGGTGGGCTCACCCGCGAGCGGGTCGTCCAGCGGATCACGGCCCTGCCGGCCGAGGCGGCGGATCAGCTGGTCGAGCCGCGTACGGACCCGGTGGGCCAGTTCACCGGCCGCCTTCCGGGTGAAGGTCAACCCGAGGATCTGCTCCGGGCGCACGTACGAGTTGGCCACCAGCCAGACCACCCGCGCGGCCATCGTCTCGGTCTTGCCGGACCCCGCCCCCGCCACCACCAGCAGCGGCTCCACCGGGGCGGCGATGATCGCGGCCTGCTCCCGGGTGGGCGCCGGCAGTCGCAGCAGTTTGGCCAGCTCCACCGGGGTGTAGCGGGGCCCGGAGTCCGCCAGCCGGGGTGTCGGCGCGGGGCCCGCGCCGAACAGGGTGGGCTGGGTCATGGATTCTCCGGACGTCGGACGGTCGGCGGCTCGACCACCTGGCGCCCCTGCCCGGAGACCGGGCAGCTGGTGCGCACCGGGCAGACCCGGCACTTCGAGTTGGCCACCGCGGCGAACGTGGCGGCTGCCATCGTATCGGCGGTCCGCCGGACCAGCGCCGTCGCCCAGCCGGCCGCCGGGCCCTCGCCCGCCGCCGGCTGATTCTGCTCCCGGGCATCCTTCGCGGAGGTGCCGAGCTGCACCAGCGCCGCCCCGCCGGACTCGTCGCCGAACTCGGCGAACGCGCCCGCCTCCACCGCCGCCTGGTACGCGCCGAGCTGCGGGTGCTCGGCCAGTTCGGCGCCGGTCACCGCTGTCGACTTGCCGGTCTTGAGGTCGATCACCACCAGCCGGCCGGCCTCGTCGACCTCCAGCCGGTCGACCCGCCCGGTCAGGTCGACAGGTCGCTGCGGATCGTCCAGGCGGACCGCGAACTCGTGCTCGATGGCGAGCAGCCGGCGGGGGTTGGTGGCCAGCCAGCGCAGCAGCTTGTCGACCATCGCCTCGGCGCGCTCCCGCTCGGGGCCGGCCATCCAGCGGGCGGCCAGCTCGATCGCGTCGAACCGGGCGGCCACGTAGTCGAGCAGGGCGCCCCGGTCGGCGCTGGCGTCCTCGGCGAGCATCGCGGCGGCGTGCACCAGGTTGCCCACCCCCTGCGCGGTGCTGGTCGGGCCGCTGCCCCCGTGCCGTTCCAGCAGCCAACGCAGGCTGCACCGCAGCGCGCTCTCCATCGCCGACGGGGTGACCCGCACCGGCGCCCCCTCGTCGACAAGCGGCCGGTCGTCGGAGAGCCCGCGCAGACCCCACCAGTCGTCGGGGTGCGCGCCGGGCACACCGGCGGCGGCCAGCCGGGCCAGCTCGGCCGCCGCGGCGCGCCGCCGGGCCGCCGGCGCGGCCGGGTCGGT
>NZ_HF570108.1:6293081-6475952 GCF_000297395.2 Micromonospora lupini str. Lupac 08
GGTGATGGCGGTACGCAGTTCGGCGACCAACGCCGGCAGGGTGAGCGCCCGGGGCGGACGGGTGACGGGCAGCGCGCCGGGCTGGTCCTCGTCGTCGTCCTCGACCCCATCCCCACCATCACTGGTGGAGGCGCCGGCACCGCCGGTCGCGCTGGTGGCGGCGCCGGCACCGCCGGTCGCGCTGGTGGCGGCCACGCCATTGCCGGTCGCGCCACCGCCGGTCGCGCCACCGCCGGTCGCGCCACCGCCGGTCGCGCCACGGGCCACGCCATTGCGGGTCGCGCCACCGCCGGTCACGCGGTCGGCTGTCGCTCCGCCGTGGGCCTCGCCATTGCTGGTCGCGCCGTCAACGGCGGGGGTGTCGCCCGGTGAGCCGGCGACGGGTGCGCCACCCGGAGAGCCGGAACGCGGGCCGGGCGGCGTGCCGGGCGGGGTCGGCGGCGCGCTCGGCGGGGTCGGCGGGGCGCTCGGGCCCAGCTCGTGCAGGAAACGGCTGGGCTGCTCCTCGTGGTCGTCGCCGCCGACCGCCGCCGACGCCACCGCGCTGACCAGCAGGCGGTGCCGGGCTCGGCTGATGGCGACGTGGAAGAGCCGGCGCTCCTCGTCGAGCAGTGCCGAGGTCTGGCCCACCACGTTCGCCGCGCGGGCGCCGCCGACGGACCGGCCGGCCAGCACGTCGACCAGCCGCTCCGAGCCGAGCAGGCTGCCGCGCAGGCGCAGGTCCGGCCAGATGCCCTCCTGCACTCCGGCGACCGCGACCAGGTCCCACTCCAGACCCTTCGCGGCGTGCGCGGTGAGCAGTCGGACCGCAGCGCCCCGGTCGGCGGTCGGTGCGATCGTGTCCGCAGGCAGGTCCTGGGCGAGCACGTGGTCGAGGAAGACCTCGGTGCGGGCGCCGGGCAGCCGGTCGGTGAAGCGGGCCGCCGCGTCGAAGAGCACCAGCACGGCGTCCAGGTCCCGGTCGGCCGCCTCGGCTCGCCGACGGCGGGCCAGGTCGCCCTCGCCGGCCGCCGGCCGCCCCTGCGCGATCGCGCCGGCCCAGCGCTCGGCCAGCCCACTGGCGTCCCAGACCTCCCAGAGCACGGTCTCGGCGGTCGCGCCGGGTTGGGCGGCGGCGTCCCGGGCGGTGGCGAGCAGCCCGGCCACCGCCTGCGCCGGCTCGGCCCACCGCCTGTCGATGCCGGCCAGCTCCGTCGGGTCCTGCAATGCCTCGACGATCAGCTCACCGGACGGGCGGCGGTCGCCGGCAGCCAGCGCCAGGGCACGCAGGCCCTGCCGGAGCCGCCGTTCGGCAAGCGGGTCGGCGCCGCCCAGCGGCGAGTGCAGCAGCGCGACCGCGGCCTCCTCGTCCAGCCGGGCCGGTTCCAACGCGCACCGCAGCAGGAGCAGCAGTGGCGCGACCGCCGGTTGCAGGTGCAGGGGCAGGTCCTCGCCGTGCACCACGGTGGGGACGCCGGCGGCGTGCAGCGCGCGTTGCAGGGTAGGCAACTGCAACGCGGTGGATCGCACGAGCACCGCCATCCGCGACCACGGCACGCCGTCGAGCAGGTGCGCGGCGCGCAGCGCGTGGGCGAGCCAGGCGGCCTCACTGGTGGCCGACCGGAACGTGTGCACCTCGACCACACCGGCCGGGGCGTCCGGCAACGGGTGCAGCCGTCGGTGCGCCAGCGGACCACGCAGCCGGCGGCCCAGCCGGGCCATCGCGGCGAGCAGGACCGGACCGGCCCGGTACGACGTGCTCAGCAGCACCTGGGCGGCCGGCGCGCCGGAAGCCGTCCGGAAGCGGTGCCCGAAGGTGGTCACCCCGGCCGGGTCGGCACCGCGGAAGGCGTACGTGGAGGAGTCGGGGTCGGCGAACGCGACGAGCGGCTTGCCCCCGCCGGCGATCACCGAGAGCAGTTCGAGCTGGGCGGGATCGGTGTCGGCCAGCTCGTCGACGTACACGTGGGCGAGGCGGCGACGCTCGGCGGCCAGCAGCTCCTCGTCGTCGCGCAGCAGACCGGTGGCGGCCCGGACCAGCTCGGCCGGGTCGTACGCGATCGAGCCCCGGTTGCTGACGTCGCGCAGCGCGAGCACCGCGACGTACTCCCGTAGGAAGCGGGCGGCGGCCGGCCAGTCGGCGCGGCCGAGCTTCTCGCCCAGCCGGGCCAGGTCGACCGGGCCCACCCCGCGCTCGGCGGCGCGCATGAGCAGGTCGCGCAGCTGACCGGCGAAGGCCCGGGTGCGCAGCGCCGGACGCAGGTCGTCGGGCCAGCCGACCGGGTCGTCCTCGGGCTCCTCGCCGACCACGTCCAGCAGCTCACGAATGATCAGATCCTGCTCGGGGCCGGTGAGCAGGCGGGGCGACGGCTCGCCGCGTTCGGCGGCGGCCCGGCGCAGCAGTCCGAAGGCGTACGCCGGGAAGGTGCGCACCAGCGGCTCGCGCAGCACCCGGTAGCCGTCCTGCGCGACCCGGGCCTCGATGCGCTGGCGCAGCGCGGTGGCGCCGCGGCGACCGAAGGTCAGCACCAGGATGCGTTCGGGATCGACCCCCTCGGCGACCCGGGCGGCGACCGCCTCGACGAGGGTGCTGGTCTTGCCGGTGCCGGGACCGCCGAGCACCAGCATCGGCCCGTCGGTGTGCCCGACGACCTCGGCCTGCACCTGATCGGCCCGGAAGCCCGGGTCACCGGTCGCCGGCCCCGCGTCGCCGACGGACTCCGGCTCAGCGGCGAGAACGGCGACGTCGCTGACGGACGCACCGCCGCCAGCGGGCGAGGTGCCGGCCCTGTCCCCCCGCGCCGGCCCCCCGGACCGTCGCACCAACCGGTACGCCTGCATCACCAAATCCCATCACGCCCATACGACACCCATCCGCCCCAACCTCACCCCATCCACCCCCGTCGATCATGAGGTTGGCGGCACGACACGCCGACGGCCCTGCCGCCAACCTCATGGTCGGTGGATCGGAGTCAGGGTAGGTGGGACTCCAGCGCTTTCAGGGCTTCGGGGACCGTGGCGACCACGGTCAGCAGGTTGCGGCCGGCGGGTTTGAGGAAGTGCTGGTCGGTGAGGGTGGTGAGCCAGTCCAGCAGGGGCCGGTAGAAGCCGTCGGCGTCGATCAGCACCATCGGCTTGGCGTGCAGGGCGAGGGTGGCGGTGGTCCAGACCTCGAACAGCTCGTCCAGCGTGCCCAGCCCACCGGGCAGGGCGAGGAACGCGTCCGACCTGTCGATCATCAGCGTCTTGCGGCTGGCCATCGAGTCGGTCACCAGCAGCTCGTCCGAGGCCAGGTCGGCGACCTCCAGGTCGACGAGCGCCTGCGGGATGACGCCCACGGTGCGCCCACCGGCGGCCCGCGCGCCGTCGACCACCGCGCCCATCATGCCGACGCAACCACCGCCGCTGACCACCGTGTGCCCGCGCCGGGCCAGCTCCGCGCCGGTCTCCGTCGCGAGGTCGAGCCAGCGTTGGTCGAGGGTGCGCGACGAGGCGCAGAAGACGCAGACCGCCGCCATCAGCGCTCCCGGGACTGGTCGGCGGCCTGCTCGGCGGCGGCCTGCTGGTCGGCCCCGGTACGGGCGACTGCCTCGTCGCGGACCGCGTCCTGCTCGACGGAGAGCGCCGCCTCGGCCTCGACGATGTGTCGGACGGCCGCGTTGACGTCGTCGGTGAGGCAGATCAGATCCAGGTCCACCGGGCCGATCTTGCCGCTGGCGGCCATGGTGTCGCGCAGCCAGTCGAGCAGCCCCTGCCAGTAGGCGACGCCCATCAGCACGACGGGGAACCGGGTGACCTTGCCGGTCTGCACCAGGGTGAGCGCCTCGAACAGCTCGTCCATGGTGCCGAACCCGCCGGGCAGCACCACGAACGCCTGTGCGTACTTGACGAACATGGTCTTGCGGGCGAAGAAGTAGCGGAAGTCGATGGCCAGGTCGACCCAGTCGTTGATGCCCTGCTCGAACGGCAGTTCGATGCCGAGCCCGACGGAGAGGCCGCCGGCCTCGGTGGCGCCCCGGTTGGCGGCCTCCATCACTCCCGGGCCACCCCCGGTGATCACCGCGTAGCCGGCCCGGGCGAGCGCGCCGCCCATCTCCTCGGCCAGCCGACACTCGGCCGAGTCCGGGCCGCTGCGTGCCGAACCGAAGACGCTTACCGCCGGCGGCAGGTCGGCGAGGGTGTCGAAGCCCTCGACGAACTCGGAGAGGATGCGCAGCGCGCGCCAGGCGTCCCTGGTCTTCCAGTCCTCGCGCCCGCGCGAGTCCAGCAGCCGCTGGTCGGCGGTGCTGCTCGGGATCGCCCCCCGGCGCAGCGTGACGGCGCCCCGGTGCCGCTCCTGCCCCGGGCCGCGGCCGGCCTCCCGCCCGTTGTTCTGGCTCATGCAGCAACCGTAGTGGAGCCGCACACGCCGGGGGCGCGGGCTACCGACGCCGAGAAATAGTTCGCGATCAAGGGCAACTATTTGGCTTCCCCGTACGTCTTACTATTCACATACCGGGTATGCCCCGGCGCGCGCCTTCGGGGGAGGAGACAGCGTGATCAGTAACAGCGAGATGATCCGGATCCGTCGACAGATGCAGCGACGGATCCACGACGTGGTGGCCGAGCGCCGCCGCACCCGCGATCTCGACCCCGCCCTGTCGCCCGCCGCCGCCACCACCGGATCCGGAGCCGATCAAGAGGTTCGCGCCGCCGACAACGGGCCAGGCTGACGCGAACCTCTTGATCGCCGGAAACGGGGCCGACCGGCCCGACCGGAGCGGATCAGGCTGGGCCCGACCGAGGCGGGTCAGGCCGGGGCGAGCCAGCGGTGCAGGGTCGCCGCGCCGTCCCGGATCTTGCTGATCTCGACGTGCTCGTCGGGGTGGTGGGCGAGGTTCGGGTCGCCCGGACCGAAGTTCAGCGCGGGGATCCCCATGGCCGCGAACCGGGCCACGTCCGTCCAGCCCAGCTTGCCGATCGGCGCGGCGCCGACCGCCGCCAGGAACTCCTTCGCCGGGGCCGCCTCCAGGCCCGGCGCAGCACCCGCAGCGGTGTCGGTCACCCGCACCTCGAAGCCGGCGAACACCTCACGCAGGTGCGCCTCCGCCTCTGCCGGGGTGCGGTCCGGGGCGAACCGGTAGTTGACCTCGATCTCACAGAGGTCGGGGACCACGTTGCCGGCCACGCCGCCGTTGATCCGTACCGCGTTCATGCCCTCGCGGTAGTCGCAGCCGTCGATGGTGACCCGGCGCGCCTCGTACGTCTGGAGACGGCGCAGCACCTCCCCGGCCGCGTGGATGGCGTTCACGCCGTGCCAGGAGCGCGCCGAGTGGGCGCGTACGCCGGTCGTGGTGACCACCGACCGCATGGTGCCCTGGCAGCCCGCCTCGACGATGCCGTACGTCGGCTCCAGCAGCACCGCGAAGTCCGCCTCCAGCCACTCCGGGAACGCCTGGGCGACCAGGTTCAGCCCGTTGTAGCGGGACTCGATCTCCTCGGCCTCGTAGAAGAAGTACGTCACGTCGTAGCGCGGCTCGGGCAGCGTCACCGCCAGGTGCAGCGCGTAGGCGGTGCCGGACTTCATGTCGGAGGTGCCGCAGCCGTACATCAGGTCGCCGCGCATGGTCGACGGGAAGTTGTTGTTCAGCGGCACCGTGTCCAGGTGACCGGCCAGCACGACGCGCTGCGACCGGCCGAGGTCGGTGCGCGCCATCACGGTGTTGCCGTGTCGGTGCGTGGACAGGTGCGGTACGCCCCGCAGCACCTCCTCGACACAGTCGGCGATCGCCTTCTCGTTGAGGGACACGGACTCTATGTCGACCAGTACGCGGGTCAGCTGCACCGGATCGGCGAGGACCTCGGGGGTCAGCGGGTTCTCCATGGTTCGCACGGTACCTTCAGGTCTGTCAGCGTGAGGAGCGAGCCGAGGCCGGCCTGGCCGCGACCGAGAGGTGCAACAGTGACGTCCGCAGATTCCGCCTGGGGCATCGGCCTGGCCACCGTCACCGCCGACGGGCAGGTGCTCGACACCTGGTATCCGACCGGCAAGCTGGGCCTGGGTGAGCTGCCGTTGGTCGCCGGTGAGGGCGAGTCGGACGTGCTGGACCTGCCGCCGGGCGCGCTTGGCGACCGGTCACTGCCCGGTCTGCGTACCGTCCAGGTCGTCACCGTGATCGGCTCGCTCGACGACCCGATCAAGGACGCCTCCGACGCGTACCTCCGGTTGCACCTGCTCTCCCACCGCCTGGTGCGGCCCAACCAGCTCAACCTCGACGGCATCTTCGGCAAGCTGGCAAACGTGGCCTGGACGTCCGCCGGGCCGTGCCCCCCGGAGCGGGTGGACGAGCTGCGGGTGATCGAGCGGGCCGCCGGCCGCCACCTGTCGGTCCACGGGGTGGACAAGTTCCCCCGGATGACCGACTACGTGGTGCCCTCCGGCGTGCGGATCGCCGACGCGGACCGGGTCCGGCTCGGCGCCCACCTGGCCGCCGGCACCACGGTGATGCACGAGGGCTTCGTCAACTTCAACGCCGGCACCGCGGGCACCTCGATGGTCGAGGGGCGGATCGTGCAGGGTGTGCTTGTCGGCGACGGCTCCGACATCGGCGGTGGCGCCTCGATCATGGGCACCCTCTCCGGCGGCGGCACCGAGAAGGTCAGCATCGGCGAGCGGAGCCTGGTCGGCGCGAACGCCGGCGTCGGGATCTCGCTCGGCGACGACTGCGTGGTCGAGGCGGGCTGCTACATCACCGCCGCGTCCAAGATCACGCTCCCGGACGGCCGGGTGGTCAAGGCCCGAGAGCTGTCCGGCGTCGACGGCCTGCTGTTCTGGCGCAACTCGGTGACGGGCGCGCTGGAGGCCCGGCCGCGCACCGGCCGGGGCATCGAACTGAACGCCGCCCTGCACGCCAACGACTGACGACCCCGCCGGGTCCGCGGCGCTCGGCCGCGGACCCGACGGGGGTACGCCTCAGCGCAACCGGTACGCCTGGATGATCCGTTCGGTCACCGTGTTGCCGGCGGTGTCGCGGGCGGTGGCCCGCAGGGACACGTGGCCGGGTGCGGCCGGATGGCGCAGCACTGCCAACCAGGCGTCGCCGGAGGCGCGGACCAGCTTCGCGTTGCGCCAGGTCTTCCCACCGTCGTACGAGACGTCGACGGTGAGCTTCTCGACCCGGGCGGCCGGAGCGCCGGGCTGCCGCTGCACCCGCACCGGCACGACGAAGCCCTGACCGGCCGGAGCGCTGTTGTCGACGCGCAACGGCGGGGCGAAGCGCACCGCCGACAGGGGCAGCCGGACCGGCGTGTCACCGGCGACGTGTCCCGACCGGAAGGTCCAGGTGGATTCCACCTCGGTGCTCAGGTCGGTGACGCTGCGCTTCGCCGACGTGACGAGCCGGTAGTTCGCCGCGCCGGGTGGCACGGTGAACTCGCCGTAGCCGGAGTACTCGCTCTCGCCGACCAGCTTGCCGTCGCGCCAGAGCTCGGTCCGCTCGCTGTCGACGAGTGACCCGCCCGGATGCCCGGCGGCGTCGCTGAACATCGGCAGGCTGACCAGGATGGTGTCACCGACGCGGGTGACGCTGTCCTCGGGCCAGCGGGGGGCCGGGAACGACGGCCCGTACGGGGCCTGGTTCCAGATCTCCTGCACTGTCCGTCCGGCCCGGTACGCGGTCGGGACGGAGAAGAGCGCCGTCTGCGGGTTCAACCAGCCGTCCTCGTCCCGCGTTCCGAAGTAGATGTCGGACTCCCACTTCACGCCCCTGGTGTTGTAGTGCTCGACCCGCTGGCCGGGCACGACTGTGGGCAGGACCAGAGCGGAGCCGCCGACGTTGTACTCCAGCACGGGGTACACGGTCCGATCGGCCTCCAGCCCGGGATAGCCACCGCGGAACTGGTGCACGACGGTGGCCAGGTCCCGCCTGGTGTAGTCGCGGACGAACCCGGTGGGCAACTTGCCCGGGATCGCTTCGGCAAGCGCGTACAGGTAGGGGGTGTTGGCCGTGTCCGGCTTGATCCACTGGCTGCTGATGGTGGAGACGAACCGCTCGTCGGAGACCGTCCTGCCGAGTTGACCGCTGGTCAGGCCGATGAACGTGTTCGCCCAGATCCCGATGGTGTACGCGCTGCCGTCGTCGGCCGTGAAGTTGCCACTGACGTCGATCAGCTCCGGGATGGCGCCCGGCTCGGGGATGGTCGTCCGCACCGGCTTGGTCCGGCGGGCGTCCACCACGATCCGGGTGTCCCCGTCGACGGTCAGCTCGGGCTGCGCCAGCACGGACGTGGCACCCGGCTCATCGTCCGGCCCCGGCTCGTAGATGACGCTGGTCAGGCCGTAGTGCCCCTTGGGCACTCGCACGCTGGCCACGCCGTCGGCGCTGCTGAGGTCCCACCAGGCGAAGCTGTCCAGCCCGACGAGCGAGCTTCCAGCCTCCCCGGTGCGCGCGCCGGCCCGGTTCAGGTGCTCCACGGTCAGCGTGTAGCTCTCCACCTCCCGGTGCACAGCCAACGGGGTGACCGCGACGGCCGCCCCGGATCGGGCCACGATCCGCCCGGTCCAGTAGCCGTCGGCGTCGCCGAGCCGGGTGTCCGCGGTGACGGTCGTCGCGGCCGTGCCGCCCGCCGGCACGGTGAGCTGGTTGACGCCCAGCCGGAACAGGCCGGCCGGCAGAGCCCGACCGCCGGGGCCGGCGCCCTCGACACTCAGGTCCACAGTGACCGACGCCGGACCATCGTTTCGCCAGGTCACCGTGCGGGTGATCGGGTCGTCGTCACCATGCGGCCAGAGCGTACGCCCGAACGAGACGCTCACCGGATCGGTGGTGATCTGCTCGGTGATCGCATGCGCGACGTCGACGCGCCCGGCGCCCTGCTGGTACGCGGTCTGGTCCGGGTGTGGCTTCGCGGCGGCCATCAGAGTGGCCTTGAGCCGTCCGGCCTGCCATCCCGGGTGCTGCTGGGCCAGCAGCGCGGCCGAACCGGCCACGTGCGGGGTGGCCATCGAGGTGCCGGAGAGGGTGACGTAGCGGTCTCCCACCGGGTCACCGATGACGCCGGTGGCGGACCGCGCGGCGACGATGTCGACGCCGGGCGCGGTGATGTCCGGCTTCAGCGCGTCGTCGCCGACCCGGGGGCCCCGGCTGGAGAAGTCGGCCAGCTTGTCGTCGCGGTCCACCGCGCCCACGGCGAGCCCGGCGTCGGCGCTGGCCGGGGAGCCGACCGAACCGTCCGAGCCGTCGTTACCGGCGGCGAGGACGAACAGCGTGCCGGTCTGGGCGGTCAGGGTCTGCACCGCCTCCTCCAGCGGGTCGACCTCCGGCGTGTCCCAGCCACTGAGGCTCATGTTGACCACGGCGGCCTGCTTCTCCACCGCGGCCCACTGCATGCCGGCGAGGATCGCCGATTCGGTGCAGCCCTGGTCCTCACAGACCTTGCCGTCCAGCAGCGTCGCGTCCGGCGCCACACCCCGGTACTTGCCGCCGGAGGCGGCGCCGCTGCCGGCGATCGTCGAGGCCACGTGGGTGCCGTGGCCGACCGTGTCCCGGGCGTCGGGGACCTCGGTGAAGTTGCGTGCCTCGGCCACCTTGCCGGCCAGGTCCGGGTGGGTCGCGTCGACGCCGGTGTCCAGCACCGCGACCGACACTCCCTTGCCGGTGAACCCGGCCGCCCAGGCGGCGGGCGCGCCGATCTGCGGCACGCTGTGGTCCAGGGTCACCCGGCGGTGGCCGTCCAGCCAGATCCGCTCGACGCCCCCCGCCGCGTCGATGCGGGCCCCGGCGGGACCGGTCGTGACAGTCGCCCAGACCGCGCCGAGGGAGGACTTTCCGGTGGTGAGGGCCGCGCCGCGAATCGTCGGCAGGTCGCGGGTCACCCGCGTGCCGGGCAGCGCGGCCGCGGTACGCCGGGCGGTGCCCGTCGAGCCGTACGACACCAGCAGCGGCAGGGTGTCGCGGTGGGCGTCGTCGTAGCGCGCCTCGACGAGCCCGGTGACGTCGAAGAGTCGGCGGTCCACCCGACCCGAGCGCAGCAGCGGCAGCGCGTCCGTCGGTGTCACCGAGAGGCGCCCACGCTGGCGCTGGACCAGGAACTGCACGCCCTCGCGGCCGGCGCCGCGGCGGACCGAGGCGCCGGAGTCGGTGACCGTGACCCGGTCACCGGTGATCAGCGTGACGGTGGTCGAGTGGATGGCAGTGGGCCCACCCGGAGTGGACTGTCTGCCGGCGCCTCCCGGCGGGGCGGGCGCGGCGGGCGCGGCGGGCGCGGCGGGCGCGGCGGATGCGGGGACCGGCGCGGAGAGCGCCAGCGCGAACACGAGGCCGAGAGCGGCCAATCTTCTTCCCTGATGCAACGGATCCTCCTCGTCAAGCGTCTTGATGTACGGGAGTCACATTGACAACCCAGAATTGCATACTGCGTATGCAAAAAGAAGCCATAAATATGACGGACCTGACACAAGGCGACGAACCGAGAGGGCATCATCGACCGGGTGACCTCCATGAAGGACAGGATGCTCGCGGGTGAGCCCTACCTCGCCGACGATCCCGAGCTCATCGCCGACCTCGACCGGGCCGCCCGGTTGATGGAACGCTTCAACACCAGCTCCGCGGCGGATCCGGCCGCACGGCTCGCGGCGCTGCGCGACCTGGTCGGCGACCTCGGTGCGGACACCTGGATCCGCCCGCCCTTCTACTGCGACTACGGCTCGCAGATCCGGATCGGGCCCCGCAGCTTCGTCAACTACAACGCCGTCTTCCTCGACGTCGCGGCGATCACCATCGGCGCGGACGTCCAGGTCGGACCGAACGTCCAACTGCTCACGCCCACCCACCCGGTGGAACCCGGCCCGCGCCGCGACAAGTGGGAGGCCGCCAAACCGATCACCATCGGCGACAACGCATGGCTCGGCGGCGGCGCGATCGTGCTGGCCGGGGTGACGATAGGCGCGAACACAGTCGTCGGCGCCGGAGCCGTGGTGACCCGCGACCTACCCGCCAACGTGGTCGCGGTCGGCAACCCGGCCCGACCGGTCCGCGAACTCGACTAGGAGACCAGCATGGGCACTGTCCACATCGACCTGTTCGCGACACTCGACCTGGTGGCCCAGGCACCGGGCGGCCCGGACGAGGATCCGGAGGGTTTCCCGTACGGCGGCTGGCAGGCGCCGCTGTTCGACGAGACGGGTGGCCAACAGGTCATGGAGGGCATGCGGGGCATGGACGCGCTGCTGCTGGGCCGCCGGACGTACGACATCTTCGCCGGGTACTGGCCGAAGCAGGGCGAAGGGATCGACGGCGACATCGCCACCCTGTTCAACCGCATCCCCAAGTACGTCGCCTCGCGGGGCAACCCCGACCTGGGCTGGGCCGGCTCGACCCAGCTCGGTCCCGACCTGGGCGACGCCGTGCGCGAGCTGCGCGACCGGCACGAGAAGATCCACGTGATCGGGAGCCTGAACCTGGTCCAGACGCTCCTGCGCGAACGCCTCTTCGACCGGCTCAACCTCTGGATCTTCCCGATCGTGCTGGGTGTCGGCAAGAAGGTGTTCGACGGTGGTGCCGTACCCGCCAACCTGACCCTCGTCGAGCCGCCCGCCACCTCCGCCACGGGCGCGGTGCTCCTGCGGTACCGCCTCGAAGAGGGGACGCCCGCCACCGGGGACATGACCCGCGACGACCGCGGCCAGTGAGAGCGGGCCCGCTCAGGCCACCGAGGGATCGGGCAGGCGGACCACCAGGTCGGCCCGGTCGGCCGTGGGAGTGACGCGGGCCGCGTTCGCCTCGTCGCTGCCCAACGCCCAGGCCCGTGCCTGCTCCGGTGACCGCCCGTACGCCTCGTGCCGGGCGGTCAACCGGCGCTGGCGCAGCTCGGCGTCCAGGTCGAGGAACCACACCTCGTGCAGCAGCGTCCGGACCTCCTGCCACGGAAAGTCTGGCACCAGCAGGTAGTTGCCCTCGGTCACCACCAAGCGGACCGACGGGGGCACCTCGATCGCCCCGGCCACCGGCTCCTCGATCTCCCGGCGGAACTCCGGCGCGTAGACCGACGTCGGCTCCAACCGGCGCAACCGGCGCAGCAGTGAGACGTACCCGTTGGCGTCGAAGGTGTCGACCGCGCCCTTGCGGTCGGCGCGGCCCAACCGCACCAGCTGCGCCTGGGCCAGGTGGAAGCCGTCCATCGGCACCAGCCGGGCGGTCGGCCCGACCTCGTCGACGATCCGCTCGGCCAGGGTGGACTTCCCGGCGCCGGGCGCCCCGGTGATGCCGAGCAGTTGCCGCGGACCCGCGTCGGCAAGTGACCGCGCCCGCGCCACCAGCTCGTCGACGGCCAGCACCCGGGCCGGCGGCATCAGCCCAGCACCGGATCGCTGATCGTGAACCGTGCCTGCACCGCCGCCTGCACGGTCTGCGGCTGCGGGTCCAGCTCCAGCTCGGGCACCCCGCCGCCCGCGCCCCCGACGTCGAAGGCCGCCCGGGCGAACATCGGCCGGTCCCCCGGACCGGAGTCGGCCAGCTCGATCAGCGCGGTGACGCGGGCGCCGAGCGCCTCCGCGTACTCCCGGGCGCGCAGCAGCGCGTCGCCGATCGCGGCGTGCCGCGCCTCGCGGTGCGCGGGGCTGTCCGGGCGCAGCTCCCACCAGGGGCCGGCCACCTCGACCTGGTCCTGGTCGGCCAGCCGGAGCATCAGCTCGCCCAGGGCCGTGAAATCGGTGACGGTGACAGTCGTGGTGACGCTGCCGAGCCAGCCCACCACGCGCTCACCCGAGCGCTTGGTCTGCGGCCGGACCCACAGGTCGCCGGCCTCCCGCCGGGCCACCGCCGGCTCGGACCCGTCCAGCAGGACCCGGACGGCGGCGGCCCGCTCGGCGAGCTGCGTCAGCGTCGCCTCCCGATCCCGCCCGCGGGCCGTCACGGTGACCGCGAAGCGCGCCAGCTCGGGCGGCACCTCTCGGATCGCCTCGCCGCGCACCTGCACCACCGGGCCGTCCGTCGCCATGCCTGCCAGCCTAGTCAGCCACCGGCAGCCACGCCGGGTAGGAGACGACGTCCGGGCCGATCCGGCAGCCCGTCAGATGGCCACCGGCGTCGCCCAGCCCGCGCAGCCAGGCCACCTCGACGGCATGGTCGCCGCCGACCGGAAACTCGCGGTCCGCCGGGGCGAACCGGCGGCCCCGCAACGCCGACCGCGCCGCGCCGGCCTGCGCGTACGCGGCGGTGAGCGCGGGCGCGTCACCGGCACGCAGCGCGCCGGCCAGCTCGTCCAGCAGCACCCGGACCTCGGCCAGCTCGTGCAGGACCCGGTCACGGTTGCCGAGCAGCATGTTCGCCGTCCGCTCGGCCGGTGTGCCGGCGACCCGGGTGCCGTCGGAGAAGCTCCCCGCAGCCAGCGCCAGCACCGCGTCGCGCAGTGGCGACCGCTGCACCGCCCCGGCCAGCGCGCCGGCCAACAGGTGCGGCACGTGCGACGCGAGCGCGGCCACCGAGTCGTGCGCCGACGCGGACATCGGCACCACCCGGGCGCCGAACAGCTCCACCAGCAGCCCGGTCAGCCAGCGGAAGGCGACAGTCGCCGCACCCGTCGCCGGGCAGAGCACCCAGGCCGCGCCGGTCAGCAGCGTCGGGGAGGCCGCCGGCAGGCCGGCGGACTCCGCGCCCGCCATCGGGTGCCCGGGTACGAAACGGTCGGTGAGCCCCAGCCGGGCGGCGGCCGCCGCCACCTCGACCTTGGTGCTGCCGACGTCGGTCAGCACACAACCGGGAGCGGTCAGGTCGGCCACCTGGGTCAGGGTCCGGGGCAGAGTGGGCAGCGGACCGCAGAGGAAGACCACGTCCCGGCCGGCGACGGCCTGCTCGATCGTGGCCGGGGCCGACACACCCCGCGAGCGGGCCTGCTCGCGGGTCACCGGGTCGGGATCCCAGCCGGTCACGTCGAGGCCGGCGTCGGCGAGGCGCAGCAGCAGCGAACCACCGATCAGGCCGGTGCCGAGCACCGCCGCCCGCACGGTGGCGTACCGCCCGGTGACGCCGTCGGTCATCGCCGGCCGCCGGGGTCAGGCCCGCAGCCGGCCGGCGACCGCCGCGACGTGTTCGTCGGACTCGGTCAGCGCCACCCGGACGTACCGCTGCGCGGAGGGGCCGTAGAAGACACCGGCCGCGACCAGGATGCCGCGCCGGGCCAGCCAGTCGACCGTCTGCCAGCAGTCCTCGTCGCGGGTGAGCCAGAGGTAGAGGCCCGCCTCCGAGTGCTCGATGGTGAAGCCGGCGCCGGTAAAGGCGGCGGCCAGCACCTCGCGCCGGGCGCGGTAACGCTCCCGCTGCTCGGCGGCGTGCCGCTCGTCCTGCAACGCGGCCACCATGGCGGCCTGCACCGGCGCGGGCACGATCATGCCGGCGTGCTTGCGGACCTTCAACAACTCGGCGACGAGAGCCGGATCGCCGGCCACGAACCCGGCCCGGTAGCCGGCGAGGTTGGACCGCTTGGAGAGCGAGTGCACGGCGAGCACCCCGGTGTAGTCGCCGCCGCAGACCTGCGGAGACAGCACCGACACCGGCTCGGCCGACCAGCCGAGCGGCAGGTAGCACTCGTCGCTGGCGACCACCGCGCCGCGTTCCCGGGCCCAGTCGACGACCTTGCGCAGGTGCGCCGCGGGCAGCACACGCCCGGTCGGGTTACCTGGCGAGTTGACCCACACCAGCCGGACGCGCGAGGTCGGCCCGACCGCCGTGAGCGAGTCGGCGCGGACCACCGTGGCACCGGCCAGCCGGACCCCGTCCTCGTAGGTGGGGTAGGCGACCGACGGTACGACCACCACGTCGCCGGGACCGATGCCGAGCAGCGTGGGCAGCCAGGCGACCAGCTCCTTGGAGCCGATGGTCGGCAGCACGCCGAGACCGTCCACGCCGGCGCCGCAGGCGCGGGCGACCCACGCCGCGATCGCGTCACGCAGGGCCGGAGTGCCGGCGGTCAGCGGGTAACCCGGGGCGTCGGACGCGTCCGCCAACGCCTGACGGATCACCGCGGGAACCGGGTCGACAGGCGTACCCATGGAGAGGTTGATCAGGCCCTCCGGATGCGCCGCGGCCAACGTGGCCGCGGCGTCCAGGGTGTCCCAGGTGAACTCGGGCAGCCGTGCCGAGACCGGCGCGGGCCGGTTCAGTGGCCCTCGCCGCGCGGCGGCTGCGCGGCGACGAAGGTGGCGTCCTTCTCCACCTTGCCGATCTTCGAGGCGCCCCCGGGCGAGCCCAGGTCCTCGAAGAACTCGTAGTTCGCGCCGGTGTAGTCCTTCCACTGCTCCGGCACGTCGTCCTCGTAGAAGATCGCCTCCACCGGGCAGACAGGCTCACAGGCACCACAGTCGACGCACTCGTCGGGGTGGATGTAGAGCATCCGGTTGCCCTCGTAAATGCAGTCGACCGGGCATTCCTCGATGCATGCCTTGTCGAGCACATCCACGCACGGCTCGGCGATGATGTAGGTCACCGGTCTTCTCCTCCGCAAGACGCGCCGCGATCTCCCGCGACGGTAAGAGCCTAGTATCTCGCCGGGGAGGGGGTCGATCGTGCTCCGACAGCAGGATGTGGGACACCGGATCGTGGTCCGCCGGATTGTGGGGATTCGCGAAGGCCGCCCGCTGTTTTCCGATGCTCTCGGCGAGCTGGTGGAGTTGAGCGAGACTCATCTCACCCTCGCCACCGCCCAGGGCCCGCTGCGGGTTCCGGTGGCGCAGGTGCACCGGGCCAAGCGGGTGCCGCCGACCCGCCGCCCGACGGCCGCTGCGGTGGTGGCGCTCGAACGGGCCGCCGACGAGGCCTGGCCGGCGCCGATTCGCGGCCGGCTGGGTGACTGGCTGCTGCGCTCGGCCGAGGGCTGGACCGGCCGGGCCAACTCGGCACTGCCGATCGGCGATCCGGACCGACCGCTGCCCGCGGCGGTGGACGCGGTCGAGCGCTGGTACGCCGACCAGGGCCAACCCGCGATGATCAACACACCGCTGCCGCTCGCCGCGCCCGTCGGCGCCGAGCTGGACGACCGCGGCTGGGGCAGCCGCCCGCCGACACTCGTACAGATCGCACCGCTCCCCCTGGCGACGCCCGCCCCCGGCGTCCCGCGCGCCGGGGGCGGCGGGGCGGCCGCTGCGGTCATCGAGGTGGCGACCGCGCCGAGCGACGAGTGGCTGGCCGTCGCCGCCGGCCGCAAGGGCGGCCTGCCGGATGCCGCCCGCCACGTGCTCACCGCCGTGGACCAGGTCCGCTTCGCCCACGCGTACGTCGACGGCACGCTTGTGGCGATCGGGCGAGGCGCGGTGACCGGTCAGGGGCGTTGGTTGGGGCTCAGCCTGGTCGAGGTGCTGCCGCCGCTACGCCGGCAGGGGCTGGCCCGACGCGTGATCGACACGCTTGCCGAGTGGGGTGCCTCGGCCGGCGCGACACACGCGTTCCTGCAGGTGGAGCAGCACAACGCCGCAGCGGTGGCGCTCTACCGGACGCTCGGCTTCAGCACCCACCACACCTACCTGACGCGGGTGGCGCCGCACTGACCGGACGCTCCGCCGCAGGCCGGTGCGCGGTGATCTCGCGTTCCAGGAAATCGGGGCATCCGAGTCGCCCCGACACCGCGACTTCCTGGAAGCCGAGTCGATCACCGCCCCGCCAGACTGCGGCGCAGCCCGCTCAGCGGCGAACCACGCGGCGGGGCTTGGCGGCCTTGACCTCGGCGTACCGCTTGAGCTGCTGCGAGCGGTGGTCGAGGCCGAGGGCGGTCGCCACCAGGTACCCGATCATGGTCCCCAGGCCGGTGGCGAGCAGATAGAGCCAGATCTGGGCGAAGAACGTGCCCGCGCCGCCGGCGAACGGGTTGTGGCCGACCACCAGCGGCCCGACCAGCACGGTCAGGGCCAGGGCCGCCACCACCACGACCGCGATATCGCCCGCCCACTCGGCCAGCGGCCGCCGGCGTGCCCAGCGGAAGGCGACCACGGCCAGAGCCAACCCGATCACCACGAACATCACCAGCGACACCCGGTCGGCGGCAGCGTCGTCGCCGTCGAAACCGAACCGGATGATCAGCCGGGCGACCACGTTGACCGCGAACAGTCCTCCCGCGAGCACCCCGATGGTCCGCCACCGTCTGTCCATCGCACGACCTCCTGCCGTACGCCCCGTGCGCCGGGGCCACATCCCTGGCAGGAATATCTACCACCCGTACCTGTGTGGCGTCACCAACTGCGCAGCGTGGGCGGCGGGGCGAGGACCTGCCGGAAACCCATCACGGCGAACGTCATAGCTCCGGCCACGATCATCGCCAGGCCGACCCAGTTGTCGCCGGCCAGCAACAGGTCGCCCTCGGTGGTGCGGATGGCCGCCACCGCCATCAGGGCGAACCACGGCACCGCCGGCAGCGCCACCGCCCAGCGACGGCCGACCACCTCGTGCGCGAACCAGCTCAGCAGGATGTTGGCGCCGACGGCGAGCAGCGCCGAGACCCCGATGAGCTGCCCCCCGACCCGGAGGGTGGCGAGCAGCAGCTCCAGCACACCGCTCACGATCCCCGCCACGACCACGACGATCGCGCCGCTCACCCGCAGACCCAGGTCCAGCAGGCGCGGCGGTGGCCCCGCCTCGGGCGGGGTGTCCTGATCGTCGACGACCGACATCGGCGCGGCGGGGAGGGTCACCGGAGGCCGGCCGCTGCGACCGGGGACCGGTCCGCGGGGGCCTCTCCGGGCAGCCCGGCGAAGAGGTCGTCCTCCCAGCCGTACGGGCCGGCGCCCGGGCCCTTCGCGCCGACGGCGAGGGTGAAGAACTCCACGCCCATGAACTCGCCGCCGAAGTTGCCGGCGATCGAGTAGAGCCAGGACGTGGCCGGGATCTGGGTGGCGTGCGCCCGCATCGCGGCCTCCTTGGCCGTGTGCTGGTCGGTACCGTCGATCCGGGCGGCGATCTGCTCGTCCGGGGTGCCGAAGGGCAACTCGGCCAGATCCTGGATGCCGGCGAACGGGTTGTCCGACGATTCGGCGAAGTGCGCCATGCCGGCCTCCAGCACGCTGAGCGGCATGGCCGTCCAGTAGACCTTGAGCGGTGCGCAGCCCTCGGCCGCGGCCAACTCGACGGCACGCATGGCCACCCGGTGCGCCTGGATGTGGTCGGGGTGGCCGTAGAAGCCGTTCGGGTCGTACGTGATCAGCACCTGGGGGCGTACCTCTCGCATGATCTCCACCAGATGCCCGGCGGCCTCGTCGAGGTCGGCCTGCCAGAAGGCGCGGGGGTGGTCGTTCGTCGCGAGGCCCATCATTCCCGAGTCGCGGTAGCGGCCGGCGCCGCCGAGGAAACGGTGGTCGCTGACGCCGAGCGCGGCGCAGGCGGCGGCCAGCTCGGCAATCCGGTACCCACCGAGCTGGTCGGCCTCGGCGGCGGCGAGCTGCGCCAGCGCCGGAACGTGGATCTCGCCCTCCTCGCCGAGAGTGCAGGTCACAAGCGTGACGTGTGCGCCGGCGGCGGCGTAGTGGGCCATGGTCGAGCCGGTGCCGATCGACTCGTCGTCGGGGTGCGCGTGGACCAGCAGCAGGCGGCGGTCGGGCAACGTCGTCACGACGGCCACTCTAACCGGCGGTTCCCTCCGGGAGTCGTCGACGCGTCCGCCCAGGTCGGCCACATCACGCCCGGCGCGGCTCTACGATTTGGCCTGTGGACTTTCCGGAGCTGGCCGCCCGTACCCGCCGGTTCAGCCACGGCGCGCCGCGCGCCGTCTCCGTGGCCGAAGACGGCTCCCGGGTGATCTTCCTGCGCTCCGCGGGCCCGGAGGACCCGGCGGACGCGCTCTGGCTGCTGGACGTGGCGACCGGCGAGGAGCGCCTGGTGGCCGATCCGGCGACCCTGCTGGGCGCCGACGGTGACGTCCGGGTGCTCTCCCCCGGTGAGCGAGCGCTGCGTGAGCGGCTCCGGCTCACCGCCGCCGGCATCGGCTCGTACGCGCTTGACGCCGCGGGCCGGGTGGCGGTGTTCGCGCTGGCCGGTCGACTGTTCCGGGCCGATCTGGTGCACGGCGACGTGGTGGAGGTGGCCGCCATCGGTCCGGTGCTGGATCCTCGACCGGATCCGACCGGGGAACGCCTGGCCTACGTGACCGACGCGGCCGGTGGTGTGCGCCGGGGTGAGCTGCGGGTCATCGAGGCGGATGGCACGGACACCCTGCTGGCCGGCGAGGACGCCGGGGTGAGCTGGGGATTGGCCGAGCACATCGCGGCCGAGGAATTCGGCCGGTTCCGGGGTTACTGGTGGTCTCCGGACGGGCGCATGGTGCTCGCCGCCCGGGTGGACGAGTCTCGCCTGGAACGTTGGCACCTGCACGACCCCGCAGAGCCGGCCAGCCCTCCGACGGCTGTCGCGTACCCCCGGGCCGGCGGCCCGAACGCCGAGGTCAGCCTCCACCTGCTGGACCTGGACGACGGCTGGGTCGACGTGCACTGGGACCGGGAGACCTACCCGTACCTGACCGCGGTGAGCTGGGGCGAGGGCAGTCCGCTGATCACCGTGCTGCGCCGCTCGCAGCAGCACGGGCTGGTGCTCGCAGTGGACCCGCGGACCGGTGAGACGCAGGTGCACGCCGAGCTTGCCGACCCGCGCTGGGTGGAGCCGATCGCCGGCACCCCGGCGCACTTGCCGGACGGCCGGGTGCTTGTCGGCGGTGAACTGGCCCACGACGGGTACGACGCGCGGTGCCTGTTCGCCGACGGCACCCTGCTCACTCCCCCGTCGCTGTACGTGCGGCGGGTGGTGGGTCGACTGCCGGCCGTCAGCGGCCCGGCCGACCTGCTGGTGGAGGCCAGCGACGGGGAGCCGAGCGAGCGGCACCTGTTCCGGGTCCGTACGACGATCGGGGGCGGCGTGGACGCCCGGCGGCTCACCACCGACTCGGGCTGGCACACGGCGGCCGTCGGTGGGGACGTGCTGGTGGTCGGGACTGCCTCGCTGGATCACGCCGGGGTGCGGTGGACGGTGTCGCGGGGCGGCCAGGAGCTGGCCGAGTTGCGGTCGCTGGCCGCGACTCCGCCGTACTCTCCGCTGCCCCTGCTGGAGCGGGTGACCGACCGGCGGCTGCCGGCGGCGGTGCTCTACCCCGACAACCACGTGACGGGCCGGCGGCTACCGGTGCTGCTGGACATCTACGGCGGCCCGGGGCACCAGGAGGTGGTGGCGGCCCGGGCCGCGTGGTTGGAGCGGCAGTGGTGGGCCGACGCCGGGTTCGCGGTGGTCACCATCGACAACCGGGGTACGCCGGGAGTCGCGCCGTCGTTCGAGAAGGCGATCCACCGCCGGGTGGCCGACGTGATCCTGACCGACCAGATCGACGCGCTGACCGCGCTCGCCGGCAAGCACCCGGACCTGGACCTGGGTCGGGTGGCCGTGCGCGGCTGGTCGTTCGGTGGGTGGCTGGCCGGTCTGGCGGTGTTGCGCCATCCGGAGCTGTTCAAGTGCGGCATCGCCGGCGCCCCGGTGACCGACTGGGCGCTGTACGACACCGCGTACACCGAGCGTTATCTCGGCCTGCCGGAGGACGGCACGGACGTGTACGCGCACCACTCGCTCATCGAGTTGGCCGCGGAGCCGGTCATCGGCCCGGACCAGGCGCGCCCGCTGCTGCTGGTGCACGGCCTGGCCGACGACAACGTGGTGGCTGCGCACACGCTGCGACTCTCGGCGGCGCTGCTGAGCACGGGTCGTCCGCACGCCGTGCTGCCGCTGACGGGCGCCACGCACATGGCCGCGAACGGCACCGCCGAGCGCCTGCTCCCGCTGGAACTGGACTTTCTCCGTACGCATCTGCGCTGAGCGGCATTCGGCAGACCGGGCCCTTCGCCGCGTGCCATGCTGACGAAAGCGGGAGCCGGCTTTTCCTTGTGCCGAAAGGATTCCAGCATGGTGGGCATTGCGCAGAAACCGTCCGTCGCCGCCGTTCAGGAAGGCGAATTTCCGGTCACGCACTTTCGCACCGCGACCGTGAACGGGATCGACATCTTCTACCGCGAGGCGGGCCCGGCCGACGGTCCCGTCGTTCTGCTGCTGCACGGATTTCCCACGGCGTCCTCGCAGTTCCGCCACCTGATCCCCCTGCTCGCCGACCGGTACCGGGTGATCGCGCCGGACTTCCCGGGTTTCGGCCACAGCGCCAGCCCGGACCGGTCGACGTTCGACTACACCTTCGCCAATTTCGCCGACCTGATGGACGGCCTGCTCGGTCAACTCGGCGTGGATCGCTACGCGCTCTACTGCTTCGACTACGGGGCGCCGACCGGCTACCGGCTGGCCCTCAAGGGGCCCGAGCGGGTCAGCGCGCTCATCGTGCAGAACGGCAACGCGTACGAAGAGGGTCTGAGCGAGTTCTGGGATCCGATCAAGGCCTACTGGGCCGAGAAGACCGACGAGCACCGTCAGGCAATCGCGTTCATCCTCAACTCCGACACGGTCAAGCAGCAGTACACGGCGGGGGTGCAGGACCTCAGTCGGCTCGACCCCGACCGGTGGCTCCACGACGACACGCAGCTCGCTCGACCCGGCAACGCGGACATCCAGCTTGACCTGTTCTACGACTACGGCAGCAACGTCACGCTGTACCCGGAATTCCATGCCTTCTTCCGCGACCACCAGCCACCGACGTTGATCGTCTGGGGCCAGAACGACCCGGTCTTCCCCGCCGCCGGCGCCCACCCGTATCGGCGCGACCTGCCGTCGGCCGAGTTCCATCTGCTCGACACCGGCCACTTCCTGCTGGAGGACAAGCTCGACGTCGCCGCGCCGATGATCCACGATTTCCTGGACCGCTCCGTCGGCCGTTCCTGAATTTCAGGGACCGCTGCCCACGATCACCAACGTTCCACGAGGTGTTCCCGGCCCGGTGGTGGATCGTACGGTTCGGGCCAGTAGTCGATGATCTTGCTGATCAGCCCCTGCGCGGACATCTCAAGCCAGACGCACGCGTCCTGCTGCTCCACGCCGACGCGAACGTCGAGCAGCAGGGCAGCGAGGCGGCCGTCGGCGATCACCCGTCGCGGCCGCAGGTGCCAGTCGCCGGGATACTCCGTGTTGAACCGCAGGAACGCGTCCCTGCCGCGAACGCGCTCCCGAGTCTGCGGCATCTCGTAGACCACGTCATCGGTGAGCAGGGCGGCCAGTCCAGACCAGTCGCGGCGCTCTAGAAGATCGACATAGGCGTGGGCGGCGTGTCGGGCGGCATCGCTCTGGTCGGTCACGAGACGAGTATGAACGTGCCGACGGCATCCGGATCTGCTGCCAAACGGGCGTCAGTAGTGCGTCCGCCGTACCGGCTCCCGATCGGCGCGCATGCGCCGACGGCCTTGACCTGAAGCTCACTTGAGGCCGGAGCATGAGTGCATGACGGCGACGGACGAGACGCGGCAGGCGCTGGAGCGGCAGCGAACGATTGAGATCACCACGACCGGACGACGGAGCGGTCAGCCGAGGAGGACCGAGACGTGGCGCTATCGAGCCGGTGGCCGCTACTGGCTCACGGGAAGCCCTGGCTCCCGTGACTGGTACGCCAACGTGCTCGCTCATCCCGAGTTCACGCTGCATCTGGCCGACCAAGATTTTCAGGCACGGGCCCGTCCCGTAACCGATCCGGACGAGCGGGCACTCGTGTTCGGCGAGATCGTCCTCACTCTGGACTGGGCCGAGAGCCTGGAAAGCTGGATTGCCGGAAGCCCGCTGGTGGAAATCGAACTTCTCGGCTGACGTTCGGTCGACACGGCGTGTGATCATGCCGACGAGCGGTCCTGGCAGCGCTGCACGGAGCAGGCGTCAAAAGACCGACGGCGGCCAGCGGTGGGTGCGCCACTTGTCCCATGTCGCGAATCCGGCCGGTGGGTCGTCAATGGGTTCGGTGCCGTCCAGTTCGCCCGACGTGGGGATTTCGAAGCTGGCAGCCCACTCGGCGAGCTCCTCGTCGGACATGGGCCACGTCGTCTGTGGCGCTTCGGCCTGACGTCGATCGACTCGTTCGCGCTGCTCGGCGGGGGTGAGTTCGAAGTAGCGCATTTCCACCGTCGCGCCGACGTCCGCTGCCGCCTGCCGTAGCGCCGAGCGCTCGTCGCGACTCCAGAGGCCGAAGTCGATCACGACGCTGTTGCCGAGTTCGAGGGCGCGCAGCCCGATCTGAATGAGCCTGCCTTCGATCACGTCCGTAGCCGAGGACGGATTCTCGTGCCCGTGGAGAGCCTTCACCCACTCGTCCTTGGTGAGACGAAGGGCTTTCTCCTCGGTCTCGATGCGCCGAGCAGTAGTGGTCTTCCCTGTGCACGGGAGCCCCACAGTCAGGAACAGCGTTGGTTTCCTCATCATCACCCGCCTCCGGCCGAACGCCCCATCATCGCTGACATCCGCCCGGGCCGCAGGTGGCACAACGCTCGTGGCGTCGAAGGTCAGTGGGGGTGCGCTCCAAGGTCAGGAACCGTGAACGGAAGGGTCCCCTCCCGTCATGAGTAGCCCACCGGAAACCTCGCGATGCGCATCCGCGACGGGCTCATCATCGAGTCCCGGGACTACATCGACCACATCTCCAGCGCGCGAGCGCAACCCAGCCCTGATTCACGGCCGGCTAGGGCGTCCAGTCGCGCCGGAGCAGACCGTAGATCACCATGTCCGCGAAGCCGTCGCCGTCGTACTCGCGCTCCCGCTGGGTGCCCTCGTGCGTGAAGCCGCATGTCTCCGCGGTCCGCCGCATGGCCGTGTTGCTTGCCAGCGTCTCCAGCTCCAGACGGCGTAGATTGCGGTTGCGGAAGCCGTACCGGCAGAGTAGCTGGATCACTTCGGTCCCGTACCCCTGGCCACGCGCCTCCGGTAGCAGCGAGATGCCGAGGTGGGCGTACTGATTGAACGGGTTGACCCCCCACAGCGAGCCGCCACCGAGGAAAGTGCCGTCGGCCACCGTTTCGGCCAGCAGCGACACCGCGGTCTGGCCGTCGGGCGGCTCGGTGACCTGTTTCTCCAGGCGGGCCCGGACCTGGCCGACGTGGCGCGGCAGGAACGGCTCGCCGTCGGTGACCAGGTGCAACTCGGGATCACCGTAGAGGCGGAACATGTTCGGTGCGTCGTCGGGCGTGGGCGGGCGCAGTCGGACCCGGTCGGTGGCGAACATCCCGCGAAGCTAACAGCCGTTGCCGAGATCCACGACCGGGTTAGCACCGTCGCGCAGGGTCGCTACGGAAGGCGCCGAGCCCCAGCCGCACCGAGCGACCGACCACAGTCACCAACGCTCCACGACGCGTTCCCGGCCCCGCGCCGATCGTACGGCTCGGGCCAGTCCAGCTCGCCAAGCCCAGGCCGCGATGCCCACCCGGTTGTTGAGCGCCAGCTTCGCCTGGATGTTCGCGATGTGGGTCTTGGCGACAGAGTGGCCTGGTTCTTCGGGCATCCGCTTGGCGTCAGCCGGGAATTTCTCACGATGATGCAGGACACCAACGGCATGCTCGGGATCGGTCTGGGCTGCGCCATAGCCTCGGTGTTGGGTGGCGTGCTCACGCACGCCTCCTGGAGTGGACTTCCTCCGGGTTCAGCCCGCGAAGGTCAATCCCAGCGCGCTGTCCAGGATGGCGCCGACAATCTTGATCAAGATGGTCAACGCCTAATGAGGCAGAACGCGGTAGCGGAGGTGTACGACGCCGTTGTGGAATCGGCGCTCATCAAGGAGTTCGAGGGCCGCGCGGATGCCGGTCGGCAGCCCTGGCTTTCCGCCGCCGACGACGACGGGCAGGACCATCAGCTGGCACTCGTCGACAAGCCCGGCCTTGAAGGCCTGCGCCGCGAGATTGGCACCTCCCACGGTGAGGTCGCTGCCGGCCGTGGCCTTCAGCTCGCGTACCGCGGCGGGGTCGAATTGGCGTTCGATTCGGGTGTCGGCAGTTGACACCGCAGCGAGGGTCGTGGAATAGACGATTTTGCTCGCCGCCTGCCAGGCGTTCGCGAAGTCGGCGGTGAGGTCGGACTGCGCGGCCAGAGCGGAGTCGGTCTCCCAGACGGCCATCGCCTCGTAGAGGCGCCGCCCGTAGAGAAGCGTGCCCGCGGACCGCAGGAGGTCGGTGTGGAACGCGAACACCTCGTCGCCGATGGGGAACCAGTCGAACGCGCCGCGCTCGTCCTCGATGTAGCCGTCGAGCGATACGTTGTTCACGTAGATCAGCTTCGCCATGCCTCTGCCTTTCGGTGATCAGCCGCAACGGCCTGCACATTCGTCAGCGTGGCGTCCAACTTGGTGAACGCTTGGCGCCACCCCTCCGCGCTGGGGTGCGCCAGATGGTCGGGCAGCCACTGGCGGATCTCCAGTCGCGTCCGTCCGTCGGCCTCGTCGTGGAACTCGATCCGGAGTCTCGTCTCGAACGGCTCGAGGCCCTCCGGCAGCCGGCCACCGACGTGCATGACGCCGTCGAGTAGTTCGCCGTCGGCGACGTCGGTGAGGTCGACGTGGATCCGCACGCGAACAACGGGGTCTGAGGCGTTGACCTCCGTCCACCGCTGGAAGCCGCCGGGGCGCACGTCGAACTCGATCTCGTCGCGCGGCAGCGAGTTGCCGATCGGGCCCCACCACGCCGCCAGGTGGTCGGGGTCGGTGAAGGCCCGGTAGACGAGCTGTCGCGGCGCGTCGAACACACGCGAGACGACGAGCTGCGGAGTTTCTGTGTTCATTCGGGGTCCCTGGGGTCGTCGGCCGTCCGGTCCGTTGCCCGATCGGCGGCCTGCACCGCGGCGAGGTGGGCGTCGAGGCGGGTGAGCGACGCGTCCCAGAGCCGCCGGTAGCGCTCGATCCAGTCGGCCGCCTCGCGCAACGGGGCGGATTCGAGGTGACTCGCGCGCCACTTGCCCGACCGTGACCGCGAGATGAGCGCTGCACGCTCGAGCACTTTGAGGTGCCGTGACACCGCCGGCATCGAGATCGACAGAGGAGCGGTGAGCTCGGTGACCGTGGCGTCGCGGTCGGCCAGCTCGGCGATGATCGCCCGTCGAGTCGGGTCGGACAGCGCCGAGAAAACCGCGCTGAGCTGATCGGTGCCAGCCACCGCAAGCTCCCTTCATTTAACCAACCAGTTAAGCGTATTGAGACACGAGCGATGTTGTCAACGAACCCGGCCGGCTCGGTCCCACGGAAACAGAAGGGCCCCCTCCCGACGACGCTGTCGGGAGGGGGCACTTCTGGCCTGCGGCGCGACCTACGACGTGACGTACGCGTTGACGAACGACGGGTAGCCGAAGACGCTGGAGATGAAGACCCCACCCGCCTTGGACCCGTGCACGTGGTAGGCCACGTCGACGAAGAGCGGCACCACCGGCGCGTGCTCCTTCATGATCCGCTCGTCGAGCTTGGCCCACTCCGGGCCCTGGTCGGCGGCGGGCATGGCCTGGATGCGGTCCATCTCGGCGTTGATCGTCGGGTCGTTGAAGTAGGACTGGTTGCTGTTGCCCTCGGGCTTGATGGTCCGGCCGTCGTAGAGCACCGGCAGGATCGACGCCCCGCTCGGCCAGTCCGCCGCCCAGTTACCGATGTAGAGGTCCCAGGGGTTGTCCTTCTTCTTGACCTCGTCGAGCTTGGCGTCGTCCGAGATGTTCCGCAGCGTGATCTTGAAGCCGGCCCGCTCCAGGTTGGCCTTGAGCTGTGCGCCCTGCTGCTGCTCGGTCGAGTTGTCGGCGACACCGAGGACCAGCTCCGGCGTCTTGCCGCCGAGCAACTCCTTGGCCTTGTCGACGTTGCCGTTGGCACCCGCCGGGTACGCGTCGTACGCCTTGTAGCCGATGGTGGCCGGCGGCATCAGCGTGGTCATCGGCGCCGCGACGGTCTGCCCGCCCATCGCCTTGATCAGGCCCTCGCGGTCGATGGCGTAGTTGAGCGCCTGCCGCACCTTCAGGTCGGTGACCCGCTGGTTGTTGATGACGAGCTGGTTGGCGCTCGGGGTCGGCGAGAGGATGGTGCGGGACTTGAGGGCGGCGTCACTGGCCACCTTCGCGACAAGCGAGGCGGGCACGCTGTTGAAGGCGAGCGCGCTCTGGTCGGCGCCGTTGTCGGCGATCACCCGGTTGCTGGCGGCGTCCGCGGTCGGGCCGAAGCTCCACACGAACTGGTCGGGGTACTGGTGCCGGACCGGGTCGGTCTTCGGGTCCCAGTTGGGGTTGCGGTCCAGGGTGAGCTGCACACCGACCTGGTTCTTGGCGACCTTGTACGGCCCGGACGAGAACGGCTGCTTGTCCAGGTCGACGCCGGTGTCCTTGTCGGCGGGCAGCGGCGCGGTGGTCGGCAGCGAGACCGCGAACGGCAGGTCACAGCGCGGCTTGGCGAACTCGAAGCGCAGCGTCTTGGCGTCCGGCGTGGTGAGGCCGGGCGGCAGCGACGTCTTGTTCTTCTTGAAGTCCCACTTGGTGTCGAACTGCGGGGTGTCGGCCAGCCACTCCTGGATGTAGGTCGGGCCGCCGGCGATGTCGGGGTCGAAGGAGCGAGCGATGCCGTACGCGATCTCCTTGGAGGTGATCGGTCGGCCGTCCTCGAACTTCACCCCGTCCTTGACGGTGAATTCCCAGACCTTGCAGTCGTTGTTGACGTTCTTGCCCGGCGTCTCGGCGAGGTCGCCCACGAGGACCAGGCCGCCCTTGCCGTCGTCCTTCCAGGTGGTCAGGTAGCGGGCGAAGAGCGGGTTGGTCATCAGGCCCGCGAACGAGTACGTCCGCTGCGGGTCCAGGTGGGAGATCGGCGACTCCCGGATGATGGTGAAGGTGCCGCCCTTCGCGGCGCCGCTCACCTCGGCCGCCGGCCCCTGTGAGTCCTTCGGGTCGGTCGCGATGACCCCGGTCTGCTGCCGTTCGCTGTCGACAGTGGTGCCCTCGCCCGTGTTCTTCGAGCACGCACCCAATGTCACCGCCAGAGCGATCGCGCCGCCTGCGGCAGCCGCCACGCGTAGTCGCATGAAGTACCCCCTTCACCCATGTGCCGTGCGGTTTCGCCGGGGCGAGAACCGCCGACGTCCCGAGGATCGTAAGGAAGAAAACCTACGAGTTGTGTAACAGTTGTCGATAAATTTCGCCACCGTTCGGCGCGGTGGACGCCCGAGCGCTCAGCGCAGCCGGACCCGCGGGTCGATGGCCGCGTAGAGCAGGTCCACCAGGGCGTTCGCCAGCACCACGAAGACGGCCGCGATCAGCACGGTGGCCATGATGGTGGGTAGGTCGCCGGCCTTCACCGCGTCCACCGCCGTACGCCCCAGCCCCTGGATGCCGAACGTCGTCTCGGTGATCACCGTGCCGCCCAGCGCCCCGCCCACGTCCAGGCCGGCGATGGTCACCACCGGGGTGATCGCCGCGCGCAGCGCGTGCCGCCCGTACACCGCGGGTTTGGCCAGGCCCTTCGCCCGCGCCGTCCGGACGAAGTCCTCGGACAGCGTCTCCAGCATCTGCGCCCGTGACAGCCGGGCGTAGATGGCCGAGAACAGGAAGGCAAGCGCCACCCAGGCGAGCACCAGCCCGCTGGCCCACTTCGCCGGATTGTCGAACAGCGACGTGTAGCTGGGCACCGGCAGCAGCCGCAGGTTGTAGACGAACACCAGCAGCAGCACCGCGCCCACGAAGTAGAGCTGCAACGACGCGCCGGTCAGCGAGAAACCGATGGCCAGGCGGTCCAGCCAGGTGCCCCGGCGCAGCGCCGACACCATGCCCAACCCCACGCCGAGCAGCAGCCAGAGGATCGCCGCCGGGATCACGATGCTCAGCGTCACCGGCAGCACCCGGGCGATGGTGTCCGAGACGGCCTCGTTGGTGACGTACGACCAGCCCAGGCAGGGCGCGTCACACCTGCCGCCCTGCGCGCTGCCCAGGTCCCGGCCGGTGACGATGCCCTTCATGTAACCGGCGTACTGGCTGATCAGCGGGTCGTTCAGGCCCAGGTCGTCACGGACCCGCTCCAGGCGCTCCGGGTTGCAGTTCTTCGAGCAGATGCTGGTGACCGGGTCGCGCGGCAGGGCGAAGAACATCAGGAAGGTCAACACGCTCACCGCGAACAGGGTCAGCGTCGCGGAGAACAGCCGCTTGATCAGAAACCGTGACATGAGGCCACCCCTACCGGGACGACTTCGGGTCGAGCGCGTCCCGCAACGCGTCGCCGAAGAGGTTGAAAGCGAACACCAACGCGAAGATCGTGATGCCCGGGAAGAAGACGTACGCCGGGTCGGTCTGGAGGAAGTCCAGACTGTCGTAGATCATCCGGCCGAAGCTCGGCGTCTCGTCGCTGAGGCCGACACCGATGAACGACAGCGCGGCCTCGCTGGTGATGAACTGCGGCACCGCAAGCGAGAACGAGACCAGGATCGGCGCCCAGATGTTCGGCAGCAGTTGCCGGAAGATGATGTGCCCCAACCCGGCGCCGCTGGCCTTGGCCGCCTCCACGAACTCCCGCTCGCGGAGCGCGATCACCTGCCCGCGCACCAGCCGTGCCGTGCTGGTCCAGCCGAAGATCGCGAACACACCGATCAGCACGCCCACCCCGAAGGCTGACGACACCTGCCCCCGCTCACCGTAGAAGCGCAGGGTGATGGTGGGAGTGAGCGCCAGCGCGATGATCAGGAACGGCATGGCCAGCGTCAGGTCGGTGATCCAGTTGATCACCGCGTCGAGCCAGCCACCGAGGTAGCCGGCGAGCGCGCCGAGCGCGATGCCGATGGTGGCGGTGATCAGCGCGGCGGCGAACGCGATGAACAGCGACGTCCGCAGCCCGTAGATCAACCGGATGAAGATGTCCCGACCCAGGTTCGGCTCCAGGCCGAACCAGTGGTCCCCGGTGACACCCCCGGCGTAGCCCAGCGGCATGCCGAAGCCGTCCAACAGTTTCTGGAACTGCTCGCGCGGCCCGATCCCGTAGGCCATCTCGATCAGCGGGGCGGACAACCCCAACAGCAGAAAGAACACCAGGAGTACGCCGCTGACCACTGCCGTCCGGTCGCGACGCAGCCGCAGCCAGGCGAGCTGACCGGGCGAACGGCCGACGACACCCTTCGCCGCGGGCGCGATCGCGTCCGGATCGGACTCGATCTCGGCCAGCGCCACACCCTCCACCGGGGACAGGCTCACGACGACACCTCCTCGATGATCGGAGCAGCCGACCCCGCGACCTCCGGACTCGTGCTGGCTGCTTCCCCTTCCGGGCTCGTGCTGGCCGATTCCCTTTCCGGGAAGTGACAAGCGGTGGCCTGGTTGCCGCCGTCGCGCGGGACCAGCGCGGGCTCCTCGGTGGCGCAGATGTCCTCCGCCTTCCAGCACCGGGTGCGGAACCGGCAGCCCGACGGCGGGTCCAGCGGGGTGGGCACGTCGCCGGTCAGCCGGATCCGGCCCGCCGGGCCGAGCTGCGTGACGTCCGGGATCGCCGAGAGCAGAGCCCGGGTGTACGGATGCTGCGGGCGCTCGTAGATGTCGGCCCGGTCGCCGATCTCCACGATCCGCCCCAGGTACATGACCGCGACCCGCTGGCAGAAGTGCCGGACCACCGCCAGGTCGTGCGCGATGAACACGAACGCCAGGCCCAGCTCCCGTTGCAGGTCGCGCAGCAGGTTGACGACCTGCGCCTGGATCGAGACGTCCAGGGCGGACACCGGCTCGTCCGCGACGATCAGCTTCGGCCGCAGGGCCAGCGCGCGGGCGATGCCGATGCGCTGACGCTGGCCGCCGGAGAACTCGTGCGGATACCTGTTGTAGTGCTCCGGGTTCAGCCCGACCAGCTCCAGCAGCTCCTGCACCCGCGCCCTGATCCCGCCCGGCGGTTTGATCCCGTTGACCTGCAACGGCATCGCCACGATCCGACCCACCGTGTGCCGGGGGTTCAACGACGCGTACGGGTCCTGGAAGATGATCTGGAGTTCCTGCCGCAGCGGGCGCAGCTCCCGTCGCCCGGCGTGGGTGATGTCCCGCCCGTCGAACTCGATGCTGCCGCTTGTCGGTTGCAACAGCCGCACCAGCATCCGGCCGGTGGTCGTCTTGCCGCAGCCGGACTCCCCCACCAGGCCGAGAGTCTCGCCGGGGCGCACGTCGAAGTCGAGGCCGTCGACCGCCCGCACCAGGCCGGCGCCGCGCAGCCCCTGGCGGACCGGGAAGTGCTTGGTCAGCCCGCGTACGCGCAGCAGTGGTTCGTCGCTCATCGGGCCACCCCCACGGATGCCACGTTCTCGGCGTAGATCGCGGCGCGTTCCTCGGCGCTCAGGTGGCAGGCCACCAGGTGGCCGTCGGCCCCGGCCGCGCGCAGCTCGGGGACCTCGGTGCGGGACCGGTCGCCGACGCGGTCGTCGTAGCGGCAGCGCGGGTGGAAGGCGCAGCCGGTCGGCAGGTTGATCAGGCTGGGCGGGTTGCCGGGAATGGGCACCAGGTCCGCGTCCGCGTCGCCGTGCAACGACGGCACGCTGGAGAGCAACCCCCAGGTGTACGGATGCTGCGGCGAGCGGAGCACCTGCTCGACACCGCCCTGCTCGACGGCCCGCCCGCCGTACATCACCAGCACCTCGTCGGCGACCTGGCCGACGACGCCGAGATCGTGGGTGATCAGGATGATCGCGGAGTGGAACTCGGCCTGGAGGTCGGCGAGCAGGTCCAGGATCTGCGCCTGCACGGTGACGTCCAGCGCGGTGGTCGGCTCGTCGGCGATCAGCAGCGCGGGGTCGTTGACCAGCGACATCGCGATCATCGCCCGTTGCCGCATCCCGCCGGAGAACTCGTGCGGATACTGGTCGAAGCGGCGGGCCGGCTGCGGGATGCCGACCCGGTCCAGCATGTCCACCGCCCGCTGGCGGGCCTCGCGCCGACTGGCCTCCGGGTGGTGCACCCGGTACGCCTCGGCGATCTGCCGGCCGATGCTGTAGTACGGGTGCAGCGCGGACAGCGGGTCCTGGAAGATCATGGCCATGTCCCGGCCGCGCAGCCGGCGTACCTCCTCGTCGGGCAGGCCCACCAACTGCCGGCCACCGACCGAGATCTCCCCGGTGATCGTGGCCCGCTTCGCGTCGTGCAGCCCGAGGATGGCAAGTGAGGTGACGCTCTTGCCGGAGCCGGACTCGCCGACGATCCCGAGGGTGCGGCCCCGCTCGACGGCGAACGACACCCCGTCGACCGCGCGCACCACCCCGTCCGAGGTGTCGAACCGGACCCGCAGGTCGCGCACCCGCAGGTAGGCATCCGAACTGTCCACGGCCGCCTCCCTCAGTGACGAAGAGAACTTACATCAAACTTCCGAGGGTGAAAATAAGCTACAAAGCCGGCACGTGTCAGCGGGCCCGAGCGTAACGAGTCGGCATCGGCCCTGAACACCCCTCACCTCGCCATCCACGCCCATTCATCTCGTGATCGCACGTCGGGTGCGACGATGATGGCAGCAGCGCCCGGGAGGATTCCCGCTGGCACGAGGTGGAGGTGACGATGACCGCGGCGGTGTTCAACCACGAAGGCCCCTGGAGTGAAGAGGAGTACCTCGCCCTCGGCGAGACGCAGCAACGCGTGGAACTCTTCGACGGGAGCCTCCACGTGACCCCAGCCCTCACCCCCCGACACCAACGCATTTCCCGCAGGCTCGGCAACATCCTCGAGACAGCCTCCGAGGCCGCCGGCCTTGAACTCCTGGAGGCGGTGAACGTCCGGCTCGGGCCCGGTCGCATACCGATCCCCGATCTCGTCCTCACCAACCCGATCGATCTCGACGAGCTCACCATCGAGGCGACCGACGTTCAGCTGGTCTGCGAAATCATTTCGCCGAGCAACGCGTCCACGGACAAGGTGCTCAAGATGCACTATTACGCGGCTGCCGGCATCGGGTGGTACCTACTGGTGGAGCAGGAAACCGGCACGCTGCGCCTCTACCGGCGTCAAAACGGCCACTACGTCGAGGCAGCGGACGCAAAGCGCGGCGAGGTGTTGGAGTTGACCGAGCCGGTGCGGGCCACGATCCGGCCGGAGGAACTCGTCCCCTGACGGGTGTCGGTCGGCTGGCCTAGGGTCGGTCCATGACCGAGTTCGACGCGGCAGCCGCCGCCGTCCAGGCCGCCCTCGACGCGGGAGCGCGGTACGCCGACGCGCGGGTGATGCACCGCCGCTACGAGTCGATGACCGCGCGCAACGGCGACGTGGAAGAGCTGACCCAGGACGAGAGCATCGGGCTGGGCGTCCGGGCGCTCGTCGGTGCGAGTTGGGGCTTCCACGCCGTACCCGATCTGTCGGACGCCGCCGCCCGCGACGCCGGCCGGCGCGCGACCCGGACGGCCATGGCGAGCGCCCGGGTGCCGGGCCCTCCGGTCGACCTGGTGGCGGTCGAGGCGGTCGCGGCGAGCTGGGCCTCCGGCTGCCAGATCGACCCGCTCGGGGTTCCCCTGTCGGACAAGGGCGACCTGCTGGTCGGCGCGACCCGCACGATGGCCGAGCACGGCGCCGATCTGGCCGAGGGCCTCTACCAGATCTGGGACACCGCGAAGTGGTTCGTGTCCAGCGAGGGCCACCGCATCGACCAGCGGATCCGCGAGTGCGGCGGGGGCATCTCGGCCACCTCGATCGGTGACGGCGAGACGCAGCGGCGGTCCTGGCCGAGCTATCGGGGGCAGTACGGCACCACCGGCTGGGAGCTGGTCGAGTCACTGGACCTGGCCGCGCACGCCGCGCAGATCGCCGAGGAGTCCCGCGCCCTGCTCACCGCGCCGCCCTGCCCGGCCGGCGAGACGGATCTGATCCTCGGCGGTGAACAGCTCGCCCTGCAGATCCACGAG
The DNA here is from genome assembly GCF_000297395.2 of Micromonospora lupini str. Lupac 08. GTDB lineage: Bacteria > Actinomycetota > Actinomycetes > Mycobacteriales > Micromonosporaceae > Micromonospora > Micromonospora lupini. The sequence goes on from NZ_HF570108.1 coordinate 6,326,812, forward strand.
TCGGTCGGGCACGCCATCGAGCTGGACCGGATCCTCGGCTGGGAGGCCGCGTTCGCCGGCACGTCCTGGCTGGACCTGGCCCAGCTCGGTTCGCTGCGCTACGGCTCCGAGCTGATGAACATCACGATCGACCCGACGATCCCGGGGGCGCTGGGCAGCTTCGGCTTCGACGACGAGGGCTCCCCCGCGGTCAAGCGGGACGCGGTGCGCGACGGTCGCTGGGTGGGCGTGCTCGCCGGCCGGGACTCGGCCGCGATGGCCGGCCTGGACTACGGCGGCAGCGTACGGGCCGACGGATGGGCCCGGCTGCCGATGGTCCGGATGACGAACGTGGGCCTGGAACCCGGCCCGCACACGTTGGAGGAGATCATCGCGGCCACCGACGACGGCGTCCTGATGGATCTCAACCGGTCCTGGTCGATCGACGACAAGCGGCTCAACTTCCAGTTCGGCTGCGAGGTCGGCTGGGAGATCAAGAAGGGACGGCGTGGGCGGATGCTGCGCAATCCCACGTACACCGGGATCGGCCCGCTCTTCTGGCGCTCGATGGACATGCTGTCCGGCGAGACGGTGCCCTGGGGGACGCCCAACTGCGGGAAGGGCCAGCCGGGCCAGATCGGGCACACCGGCCATCCGGCCGCGCCGGCCCGCTTCCGCAACGTCCGGGTGGGGGTGTCGGCATGAGCGAGTTGGAGCTGGCCGGGCAGGTCATCGAGCTGGTCCGGCGTCTCGGCGGGCCGGCCGCGCAGGCCGAGACGGTGGTGACCCGGGCGGACCTGGCCCTGACCCGGTTCGCTAACTCGGCCATCCACCAGAACGTCGCCGAGTCCACCGTCGGCGTCCGGTTGCGGGTGCACGTCGACGGGCGGACCGCCGCCGGCAGCGGCAGTGTGGTCACCACCGAAGGGTTGCGCGCGCTTGTCGAGCGCACCCTCGCGGCGGCGCGGCTCTGCCCGCCCGACCCGGGCTGGCCGGGGCTGGCCCCGCCGACGCCCGCACCGGCCGCCCCACCCGTCGACGAGGCCACCGCCTTTGCCGAGCCGGACCAGCGGGCCGACCGGGTCGGGGCGTTCGTGGCAGCCGCCGGGGGCCTCACCACCGCGGGATACTGCCGTACCGCGCACCGCTCGTCGGCGTTCGCCAATTCGGCCGGGCACACCGCGTACGGCCGCTCGGCGGAGGCGGCGATGGACGGCATCGCGCGGCGCGACGGCGCGGACGGGGTGGCCCGACGCTGCGTCGACCGGCTGTCCGACCTCGACGGTGCCGAGTTGGGCGCGCACGCCGCCGCGAAGGCGCAGGCGGCAGCCGACCCGGTCGAGTTGCCGCCGGGTCGCTACGAGGTGGTGTTCGAGCCGGCCGCGGTGGCGGACCTGTTGCAGAACCTCTCCTGGTTCGGCTTCAACGGCAAGCGGTACGCGGAGCGGCAGTCGTTCGCCGAGCCGGGCGCGGCCCAGTTCGACCGACAGGTGACCCTGGTGGACGATCCCCTTGGCGCGTCGGGTCTGCCGTTCGACGCCGAGGGCACCGGCCGGCGGGCGGTGACCCTGGTCGAGGCGGGCATCACGCGGGCGGTCGCGCACGACCGGCGGACCGCCGCCGAGGCGGGTGCGGAGTCCACCGGGCACGCGATCGCGGGCGGCGCCACCTGGGGCCCGATGGCCCGTAACCTGCGGCTCTCTCCCGCGGTGGCGGGGCCGGCCAGCGCGGTGGGCCGGAGCACCACGGGCGCGGCGGCCGGCGCCGTGGTCGACACGGACACCGCGGCGCTTGTCGCCGGGGTACGACGGGGGCTGCTGGTCACCGACCTGTGGTACACGCGGGTGCTCGACCCGAAGAGCCTGGTCGTCACCGGGTTGACCCGCAACGGAGTGTGGCTGATCGAGGACGGCACGGTCGTCCGGGCGGTCCGCGACCTGCGGTTCACCGAGTCGTACCCCCGGGCGCTCGGGCCGGGCGCGGTGCTCGGGCTGGGCTCGCGGGCGGTGCGTCAACCGGACCGGGTGGACGGCGCCTGGTGGGCGGCGCCGTCGGTGCGGCTCGCGTCCTGGCACTTCACCGGCGGCGCCTCCGGCTGACGATCTCGACGACGCGCGGCAAACCGGCGCGTCGAGGGGCTTTTCCGCAGGCCAGACACACGGGACACTCCCTTGCGGGGACGGCCCGCAGAGATCGGCGTAACGTGTGTCACTTAGCTGCGTCGGTCGATCCGGCGTGGTCGTTGGTGTGCGCATGACGTGGCAGCGGGTGCGGGTTCGCCGGTCCGCGTGCCGACCGGAGAGAGACCAGCCCGCCCGTACGGGCCCGTCGAGGAGACGACTCGAATGACTTCAACGGCAACGAGGCCGCGGGGAGCGCGGGCGCGCGCCGCCATCGCGGCGAAGACGTTGCGTACCGACCGCTGGTGGTTCGCCCCGCTGATCACCGTGATCGGGCTCAGCGCCTGGGTGGCGTACGCGACGGTCCGGGTCTTCATGCACAAGTGGTACTGGGTGGACCAGTTCCACTACCTGACCCCGTTCTACTCCCCGTGCGTGACGGACCGGTGTGTCGAGCAGGCCTCGCACTTCGGCCGGTTCCTGCCCGGCTGGTGGATCATCCCGGACGCCGCGCTGACCCTGCCGTTCCTGCTGCTGTTCCGGCTCACCTGCTACTACTACCGCAAGGCGTACTACCGGTCGTTCTGGCTGTCGCCGCCGGCGTGCGCCGTCCCGGACGGCCACAAGGAGTACGGCGGTGAGACCCGCTTCCCGCTGCTCGGCCAGAACCTGCACCGGTACTTCTTCTACGCCGCCGCGATCATCTCGCTGATCAACACGTGGGACGCGGTTCTCGCCTTCCACTCGCCGAAGGGTTTCGGCTTCGGACTGGGCAACCTCGTCCTGCTGCTCAACGTGGTGATGCTCTGGGCGTACACCATCTCGTGCCACTCCTGCCGGCACATCATCGGCGGGCGGCTCAAGCACTTCTCCAAGCACCCGGTGCGCTACCGGGCCTGGACCTTCGTCTCGGCGTTGAACGTCCGGCACATGCAGCTCGCCTGGATCACCCTCGGCACCCTTGCGCTCACCGACTTCTACGTCATGGCGCTCGCGGCCGGCTGGTTCAACGACCTGCGGTTCATCAACTAAAGGGCCCCTGACATGACCACTACCACTCGCATCGAACGACACCACTACGACGTCGTCGTCATCGGGGCCGGCGGTGCCGGCCTGCGCGCGGCCATCGAGGCCCGGCTCGCCGGCAAGAAGACCGCGATCATCTCCAAGTCGCTGTTCGGCAAGGCGCACACGGTGATGGCCGAGGGCGGCGCGGCCGCCGCGATGGGCAACGTGAACAGCCGGGACAACTGGCAGGTGCACTTCCGCGACACCATGCGCGGCGGCAAGTTCCTCAACAACTTCCGGATGGCCGAGCTGCACGCGAAGGAGTCGCCGCAGCGGATCTGGGAGCTGGAGACGTACGGCGCGCTCTTCGACCGTACGAAGGACGGCAAGATCTCCCAGCGCAACTTCGGCGGGCACGAGTACCCGCGGCTGGCGCACGTGGGCGACCGGACCGGCCTGGAGCTGATCCGCACCCTCCAGCAGAAGATCGTCTCGCTCCAGCAGGAGGACAAGCGCGAGTTCGGCTCGTACGACGCCCGGATCCGGGTGTTCTCCGAGACGACGATCACCGAGCTGCTGCTCGACGGCGACCGGGTCGCGGGCGCCTTCGGCTACTACCGCGAGTCCGGCGAGTTCATCCTCTTCGAGGCCCCGTCCGTGGTGCTGGCCACCGGCGGCGTCGGGCGCTCCTACAAGGTCACGTCGAACTCCTGGGAGTACACCGGGGACGGGCACGCGTTGGCGCTGCGCGCCGGGGCGACGCTGATCAACATGGAGTTCCTCCAGTTCCACCCGACCGGCATGGTCTGGCCGCCCTCGGTGAAGGGCATCCTGGTCACCGAGTCGGTTCGTGGCGACGGCGGCGTGCTCAAGAACTCCGAGGGCAAGCGGTTCATGTTCGACTACGTCCCCGACGTCTTCCGCAAGCAGTACGCGGAGACGGAGGAGGAGGCGGACCGCTGGTACACCGACCCGGACAACAACAGGCGTCCACCGGAGCTGCTGCCCCGCGACGAGGTGGCCCGCGCGATCAACAGTGAGGTCAAGGCCGGCCGGGGCTCCCCCGCCGGCGGCGTCTTCCTGGACATCGCGAGCCGCCGTTCGGCCGAGGAGATCCGCCGCCGGCTGCCCTCGATGTACCACCAGTTCAAGGAGCTGGCCGACGTCGACATCACGGCCGAGCCGATGGAGGTCGGGCCGACCTGTCACTACGTGATGGGCGGCGTCGAGGTGGATCCGGATTCCGGTGCCGCCTTCGGCCACGTCCGCGGGCTGTTCGCCGCCGGTGAGGTCTCCGGCGGTATGCACGGCTCCAACCGGCTGGGCGGCAACTCCCTGTCCGACCTGCTGGTCTTCGGCAAGCGGGCGGGCGGGCACGCGGCCAGCTACGCCGACGGGCTGACCGCCCGGCCGAAGGTGGCAGTGGACGCGGTCGAGGCCGCCGTGGAGACCGCCCTGGCTCCGCTGCAACGGGACACCGGCGAGAGCCCGTACACCCTCCAGCAGGACCTCCAGGTGGTCATGGGGGACCTGGTGGGGATCATCCGACGCGAGGGTGAGCTGGCCGACGCGCTGGTGCGCCTGGCCGAGCTGCGCGAGCGGGTCGCCAAGGTGAGCGCCGCCGGCGGTCGGCGCTACAACCCGGGTTGGCACCTGGCCCTGGACCTGCGCAACATGCTCGTGGTCTCGGAGTGCACCGCGAAGGCGGCGCTGGAGCGGCAGGAGTCGCGCGGCGGGCACACCCGGGAGGACTACCCGGCGATGGAACCGAAGTGGCGGCAGGTCAACCTGGTCTGCTCGCTGGACGGCGACAGCGTACGGCTGACCCGCAAGCCGCTGCCGAAGATGCGGCCGGAGCTGATCAGCCTCTTCGACCGGGCCGAGCTGGCCAAGTACCTCACCGACGAGGAGCTCGCCGACTTCGACGCTTCCGTCGCCGACGCTGGAGAGGCGGACAACCGATGAGCGCGAAGCGTCAGTTCCGGATCTGGCGGGGCGACGAGACCGGCGGCGACCTGCAGGACTACATGGTCGAGGTGAACGAGGGCGAGGTCGTCCTCGACGTCATCCACCGCCTGCAGGCCACCGACGCGCCCGACCTGGCGTGCCGGTGGAACTGCAAGGCCGGCAAGTGCGGCTCCTGCTCGATGGAGATCAACGGCAAGCCGCGGCTGGGCTGCATGACCCGGATGTCGACCTTCGGTGACGAGGAGACCGTCACGGTCACGCCGCTGCGGACGTTCCCGGTCATCCGGGACCTGGTCACCGACGTCTCGTTCAACTACGAGAAGGCGCGGGAGACGCCGGCGTTCGCCCCTCCGGCGGACGTCGCCCCGGGCGACTACCGGATGCAGCAGGTGGACGTCGAGCGCTCGCAGGAGTTCCGCAAGTGCATCGAGTGCTTCCTGTGCCAGAACGTCTGCCACGTGATCCGCGACCACGAGGAGAACAAGCAGGCGTTCTCCGGCCCGCGGTACTTCATCCGGGCGGCCGAGCTGGACATGCACCCGCTGGACGCCCGGACCGACCGCAAGGAGTACGCGCAGGCCGAACAGGGCCTCGGTTTCTGCAACATCACCAAGTGCTGCACCGAGGTCTGCCCCGAGCACATCAAGATCACCGACAACGGGATCATCCCCATGAAGGAACGCGTCGTCGACCGCAGGTACGATCCCCTTGTGTGGCTTGGTAGCAAGATCTTCCGTCGGGGCGAGACGCCCCAGACCAGCGTGACCACCGCCCGTCAGGGCTCGGCGAGCCTGCCGGGCACGAGCCGGGGCGGGGTGCACTCGCACGCGGGTGGCTCGCACGACCCGCAGGCCGAGGCGCAGGCGCAGAGCGGCGTCAACTGGCACCGGGAGGTGCCCCACCCGACCGCGCCGGCGGTCGACGACAGGGGCCGGCTGCCGCTGACCGAGCTCACCTTCGACCGGGCCGCCGCGCCGTCGCCGTTCGGCGACGACGTGACCTTCCCGATGCCTCCGGAGCACCTCAACTTCGCGCACCCGGACCAGGACGACAAGCACTGACAACCTGAACGATGACGGGGGCCGTGGCTGACGCCACGGCCCCCGCCTGCATTCCCGCGTTGATCATGAAGTTATTGCCCTGCCGACCGGCGTGTCGCGGCAATAACTTCATGATCAACGGGTTCGGAGGAGGTGCGGGCGGAGGGCCGCCACTATCGGGGCGTCGGCGGGGAGCCAGGTGACCTCGTCCAGTTCGTCGGCGGCCAGCCAGCGCAGCGCCTGGTGCTCCAGCGCCTGCGGCTCGTCGTCGTGCAGGAGGCGGGCCGCGTACACCTTGAGCACCGAGCGGCCGTGGGCCATCCGGACGTTGCGGCCGACCCGGTCGCCGATCTCCACGCGTACGGCCAGCTCCTCGGCGCACTCCCGGATCAGCGCCTCGGTCTCCCCCTCCCCCGGCTCGACCTTTCCGCCGGGGAACTCCCACATGCCGGCCACCTCTGGCGGGGCGGAGCGCGCGCACGCGAGCACCCGTCCGTCCCGGATGATCGCCGCTCCCACGATCACCTTCAGGTCCCGTCGTTCGGCCTGCCCGCCACCATTAGCCCGTTCGGTCTGCACGGGCGTCCAGGGTGCCAGATCAATCGGCGGTTTGGGTACCGACGCCGTCCGCTAGGCCAATAGAACACGGAAGTGTGGGCGTGGACACCTCTATCGAGCGACGACAGACTAGAAGGCACCGACAAGACACGGGATGGCGACGATTTGGCCACAAGCCGGCAACGGCGCTTGGGGGGTGCGGTGATGCGCGTGCTGTTCAACAGCCGAGCCAAGCACGACTACCTGTCCGACGCGTTGACCTTGCTAACCGGTTGGACGCGGGAAGGTGAACAGATCCGGCGGACGCTGGTGATCGACGATACCCAACACGCGGCGCTTACTGAACGGGTCAAGGTCGTCGCCGACGCTCTGCACCTGCGTCCCGAGATCAGCCGCCGGTCCGACAGCACCCAGATCCGGGTCGGGCACGGCAACGACGAGCCGCTGACCGAGGGCGAGGTCCTGCTGGCCGCCCGCATCGAGGACGCGTACCGCGCGGTCACCGAGTCCTAAGTGCTCGCAGTTCCTGTGAAGCCTGAGGTTTTCCTGAAAGGCGCTGGGGTACCAGTTCGGCATGAGAGTTGACAAAGCTCTCGGAACGGATCAAACCTCACAAAGTGCCTTAGGAGCTGACGTGACCACTCCCACGCAGAACCGCGCAACCGACCACGTCGAGCACGCCGGTCAGCACGACGTCCGCCGCGTCAACCGCCGCGGCGACGAGACGAAGCCGTCCTGGAAGACCAGCGAGCTGGCGATCTACGTGCTCGCCGTCATTGGTGTGCTGATCGCCTCGAACGCTGTGGGCGACGGTGCCGCGAACGACGGCGGCGACTACTTCGCCGCCGACAAGGCCTGGTGGTTCATCACCCTGCTCACCGTCGGCTACCTGGTGAGCCGGGGTCTGGCCAAGGCCGGCAGCCGCAGCACGGACCACGACCCGCGCAGCGACAGTTGACGTACCGCCGCGGCCCCGCGCCTGCCCACTGTCGATGGGGAGACGCGGGGCTTCCGCATGTCGCCGGGCAACTCGGGCTCACCGGTCGGCTACGGCGTCCTGCGGGTAGCAGCGCAGCTCCACCGAGTTGCCGTCCGGGTCCTCAACGTAGGTCGACGTCGCCGACCCGCGAGCGCCGAACCGGCTGACCGGGCCTGTCAGCACCGTGAAGGCGCCCGACTCGACCACCTGGGCCCAGTCCAGTGGTGCCACCACCAGGCAGAAGTGGTCGACGTTCGTGCCCTGCCGCTCACCCTCGACGAGGTCGATGATGCTCTCGGGGCTGATCCGCACGGACGGGAACGGGACAGCGCCGGCCCGCCACTCGTCGACCCGTACGGGCGCGAGCCCGAGCTGGCCGCAGTAGAAGTCCAGGGCCCGCTCCACGTCGGCCACGGTCAGCACCAAGTGGTCGAAGCCTGTCACCCGCACCATGCTCACGCCTCCTCCAGCGCGGCCGCCGCGCGCAGCCAACCGGCGAACAGGGCCGGGTCGATCTCGTCGAGCCTGTGCAGCCGCACCGCCGCCATCATCCGCGCCCCGGGGGCCAGCCGCCCGGACGGGTCGGCGATCTCCTGGCCCCGCCACAGCCCGAAGGTGACGTAGGAGCCGTACGCCTTGACCAGGCACACCGGTCGCTGACCGGGCCGGTCGCCGAGGCTCCAGACCGGGTGGCCGTGCCACAGCGCCCCGGTCGCGCGCGGCAGGGCGTCCGCGATGACGGGCGTCAGCTTCTCGGCGATCTCGCGCAGCGGACCGGCGAGGCCGGCCAGGTAGTCGTCGATGGTCATGTCGCAGCCTTTCGGTCGATCGTTTCCGTGCCGACCTCACGATCCGCTCAGCGGGCCCGCTGACCAAGACCTGTTGCCGCTACGATCGTTGCCCTCAGGTCAACGATGGGGGCGGTGTGCTGGAGCGGTACGAGGTCGAGACGTTCCTGGCGCTCGCGCAGGAGCTGCACTTCGGCCGCACCGCCGAACGCCTGGGCGTCAGCACCGGCCGGGTCAGCCACGTGATCAAGAAGCTGGAGCGTCAGGTGGGCGCGCCGCTGTTCGCCCGGACCAGCCGGGTCGTGCGCCTCACCCCGATCGGCCGGCAGTTCGCCGATGAGCTGGCCCCGCTGGTGACCGGGATGGACGAGGCCCTGCGGCGCGCGACCGAGGCCGGCCGGGGCGTCACCGGAACGCTGCGGGTGGCGTTCCTCGGCGAGTGGACCGCGCCGGTGCTGCTCCGGGCGGTGGCCCTGTTCGGCGAACGACACCCCGACTGCCGGGTGGACGTACACGAGGCGCAGTTGTCCACCAGCCGGTCCGGGCTGCTCGACGGTTCGACGGACGTGTTGATCGCCTCGTACCCGTTCGACGGGATGGCCACCGGCCCGGCGCTGCTCTCCGAGGGTCGGGTGCTGGCGGTGGCGGCAGGTCATCCGCTCACCCGGGAGCGGTCGGTGTCGTTGGAGGTGCTCGCCGATTATCCGGTGGTGCAGTACCCGACCGTGACCTCTCTGGAGTTCAAGCGGAACCGCACCCCCGAGCGCACCCCGGCCGGCCGGCCGGTGCCGAAGGGTCCCGCCGGGAACACCTTCTCCGAGATGCTGTCCCTGGTCGCGCTGGGCCGGGGCGTCCTGCCGGTCGGCGAGCACACGCGGCGCTACTACCCGCGCCCTGACGTGGCGTACGTGCCCATCCACGACGCGCCACCTATCGAACGAGGGCCGGTCTGGTTGCCCAGCAACACCACCACCCGGGTACGCGAGTTCGTCCGCGCCGCGGCCGACGCGAACCCCCGATGAGGCACGCCGTCGGCACGCTGGCACCGGGTTTCTAACCTGGGTCGCATGGCGAACATCGCGTACGACCGCAAGGAGCAGGTCCAGCAGATCGAGAGCGGGCTTCTCGACGGCGAGCAGATCATCGCCGTCTACGACGCCGTCGGCACCGGCACCGGGTTCATCGGGTTGACCGACCGGCGCGTGATCATCCAGGACCGCTCCTTCGTCGGGAAGCGGCACGCGATCACCAGCATCCCGTACTCGAAGATCACCAGCGTGAGCGTGGTCAGCAACAAGTCGTGGGGCGGCACGTTCTTCTCCACCGGCGCCATCGCGATCCACGTCGGCACCCACACCTACGAGGTGGAGTTCCGCGGCGCGCAGAAGAGCCACCACGTGCACAACGTGATCCTGCACCACATCTCCTGACCATCCCCGCGACGTGGGCCCGGTGGGCGTAAATGCCTTGCCGGGCTCACGGCGTCTCTGGTGTCCTGAGCTCACAGCCGCGCGGAAGGAGCAGCCGACATGCCGTACTCGACGAAGTCCCCCCGACCGAATGTCATCCGACCTGAGGAAACGAGGCTTCGTGAGCAGCACTGCTCCGACCATCGCGGCGCGGACCTGCGCCGCTGACCCCCTGCACCAGACCGGAGGCCGCTGATGTCGGTCTTCGACGATCCCGGCCTCTTCGGCCGGCTGTGGGCCGCCGGCTACGACAGTCCCGGCAACCCCGACCCGGCGCCAGCTGTGGACTTCCTGGCCGATCTGGCCGACGGTGGCCCGGTCCTCGAACTGGCGATCGGCACCGGCCGGGTCGCGCTGCCACTGGCCGAGCGCGGCCTCGCCCTGCACGGGATCGAGGCCTCCGAGGAGATGGTGGCGCAGCTGCGGGCCAAGCCCGGCGGCGACCAGATCCCCGTGGTCGTCGGCGACATGGCCGACGTGCAGGTGACGGGCCCGTTCCGCCTGGCGTACCTGGTCTTCAACACCCTGTTCAACCTGGTGGACGCCGAGCGGCAGGCGGACTGTTTCCGCAACGTCGCCCGGGTGCTGTCGCCGGGCGGAGCGTTCGTCATCGAGACGTTCGTCCCCGACCCGCGCAGCTTCGACGCCGATGAGCAGGTGCAGGTCCGCGAGGTGACCGAGGACTCCGCGACGATCCGGCTGCACCGGTACGACCGGCCGGCGCAGCGGTTCATCCGGCAGACGATCACCTTCGACGGCGACGGTGTGCACCTGAAGCCGTTCGCCATGCGCTACGCCTGGCCGCACCAGATCGACGAAATGGCGCGGCAGGCGGGGCTCCGGCTCACCGAGCGGTACGCCGACTGGCACCGGCGGCCGTTCACCGCCGACAGCCCGTCGCACATCTCCGTCTACCGGGCGGAGTAGCGGTTTGATCGACTCGGGTTCCGGAAAACCGGGGTGTCATCGCCACGTCGACACCCCGACTTCAAGGAACCCGAGTCGATCTCGGCCTTGCGCCCTCGGCTGATTCTGCTGGCAGCAGGAATCGTTGATTCGTAGGCCCCGCGCCGGGTGAGCTGACCGCATGCCGTCAGACGCCCCCCGATTCCCGCGCTCCTCGCCCTACTGGCCCGTAATCAGTCATCCCCTGCTGCGGCGGGTGCTGCCCGGGCTGGCCGTGTCCGCCCTCGGCGACGGCATGGCGGTGGTCGCGGTGACCTGGCTGGCCATTCAGCTCGCGCCGCCGGGCCAGCGCCTGTGGATCGCGGTCGCGGTGGCCGCGTACACCCTGCCCAGCGCGGCGGGGATGGTCCTCTTCGGTCGGTTGTTGCGCGGGCGCGGCGGCGCTCAGCTCGCCGGCTGGGACGCGATCCTGCGAGCCGCGGCGCTCGCGGCGATCCCGATCGCCCACCTCGCCGGAGCCCTCACCATCGGGTTGTACGTCGTCCTGCTCGCCGCTTCCGCGCTGCTGCACTCGTGGGGCTCGGCCGGGCGGTTCACCCTGATCGCCGAGCTGCTGCCCGAGCGCCACCACCTGCCGGCCAACGCGGTGCTGACCACCATCTCCGGGTTCGCCACCGTCGTCGGCCCGCCGTTGGCGGGCATCCTGATCGGCTGGGCGGGCCCGGTGTGGGTCATCGCCGTCGACGCCGCGACGTTCGCCGTGCTGGCGCTCACCTATCGCCTCGCCCTACCCGGCACCAGGACGATCCGTCGGTACGAGCGCGGCGCCTCGCGTACCGCAGGTTTCTCGGTCATCCGCCGCCAGCCCGCGCTGCTGGGCCTGCTGGTGCTGAGCCTCTGGTTCTTCTTCCTCTTCGGCCCGGTGTACGTCGCCATGCCGATCCACATCACCAACGACCTGCACGGCTCCGCGACGCTGCTCGGCGTGTACTACACCGCCTTCGGCGCCGGCGGCCTCGTCGGCGGTGTGGTCGCCGGGCACCTTCGCCGCTGGCCGCTGCACGCCACCACCATCGGCATCGTCATCGGGTTCGGCGTCGCCATGCTGCCCCTCGGCCTGGGCGCACCCGTCGGCCTGTCCCTGCCGGCGTTCGCCCTGGCGGGTCTGATCTGGGCGCCGTACATGTCCACGTCGATGGCGTTGTTCCAGCGCAGCGCGTCCACCGAGCAGCTCCCCGCGGTGCTCGCCGCGAACGGCGCCGTCCTCGTGCTCGCGGTGCCGCTCGGGACGATGCTCGGCGGCCCGTTGGTCGGTGCCGTCGGCGCACGCCCGGCGCTGCTGTTCTGCGCCGTGGCGATCGTGACCCTCGGCCTGGTGGCCGCGGGATTCGCGACGCTGCGGCGGAGCGCGAACGCCACACCCGCCACCGAGGTCAGTGCCCGTCGCTGATCTGGACGTCGTCCGGCGCCGGCCTGCCGCGCCCCGTCTCCACCAGCTCCTTGAAACTCATCAGGAAGATCGCCCACTTGGTGCTGCACTCGTGCATGAGGTCGGTCGGCTCGCGCCAACCCGCGTGCGTGAAATCAACGATCGTGTACGCCCCACGCTGTTCGAAGCGCCACCCGACCTCGGTGCCGATCCACTCGTCGGGGCCACCGACGACCCGCCACCGCACCCGCCCGGCCGGGTCCAGGTCAAGGACCTCCAGGTCGAACCCACCGTCGGCACCGAACCGCACGGCCAACTGCCCGCCGACCTCGCTCTTTCCGGTCGTGTCGATCGACCACCAGCCCGCGACGCCCTCGGGAGTCGCCACCGCCCGGAAGACCTCGGCGAGCGGGGCGACGACGCCGACCTGATGCAGAATGTCCACCACTTCAGACTCCGTTTGCCTGCGCCAACGTGCAACGTTTGGTTGCTCAACCGTACGTCGACCGTCCTCGAAGCGCAACGTTTAGTTGCGCGTCACGATCGCGTCGTACCCGAGGGACACAATGCGGTGCATGTCTGAGTCAACTCCCCAGCGACACCACGCCATCGACTACATCGAGTTCACGGTGACCGACCTCGGCGAGGCCAAGCGCTTCTACGCCGACGCGTTCGGCTGGCAGTTCACCGACTACGGGCCGGAGTACGCGGGCATTCGCAGCCCGCACGGTGACACCGCACCGGAGGTGGGGGGTCTCCGTCTGGACGAGAAGGCGCGAGTGGGCGGCCCGCTGGTGCTGCTCTACTCGAACGACCTGGACCGGTCCGTGCAGGCGGTGCAGGAGGCCGGGGGCAAGGTGGTCGAGGGGCCGTACGAGTTCCCGGGGGGTCGCCGCTTCCACTTCACCGACCCCAGCGGCAACGAGCTGGGCGTCTGGGCCGAGCAGTAGCCGCAGGGCAGCTCGGGGCGGCGACGGCGGGATTCGTGATGCGGAGGCCGCCAGGAACTTCGACGGCTTCTCGGCCCCGAGCAGTCCCGCTGGAGAGCCGACTACTACCTCACCTGACGGAGCGACGACACCGCGCCCAGGGTGCGTGCAAGGTACGCGTTGCGACGTGCGATGAGTCGTCGCAGGTACGGCCGCAGGACCAGGCTCGCCACGAGTTTGCCGACGAGGCCCATCGGGGCGGTGAAGTCGATGACGTCGTGCATGACCGTCGCCGAGGGTTCGGCCGGGTGCGCCGTGAACCTGTGCTCGTGGCGCCAATGCCGGAACGGGCCGCGGGTCTGCTCATCCGTGAAGCCGTCGGGCCGCCGGTATTCGCTGATCCGGACGGTCATCCGCCACGGCAGGCCGAAATGCCGCGCTTCCCAGGTGACGGCATCGCCGGCCCCCATGCGACCGGTGGTTACGCCACCGACCGCCCGTTCTGCGCTCGTACCCATGGATTCGGTGTGCGTGCCGACGTCGAGGGAGGCGTCGAAGACGGCCTCCGGAACGGCCTGTACGTCCGTTGTGAGCTGGATGCGCGGCACCCAGCCACAGTAGGCCCGGACCCCGCAACAGCATGATCCGGGAGTCAGCCGATGGTCACCGCCGCCGGCCGCGCAGCACGCCGGTCAGCATCGGCAGGGTGAACTCACCCTCGGCGGTCTCGGGCCTGCTCCCGAGGAAGTCGCGGATCCGGGCGAGCGTGACCTCCCGGTCCGGTTCGGGCATGACCAGCATCCCGGCCCGGGTGGCGAGTGTCGCGATGAGGGAGTCAGCGGTGCGGCGCTGTCCGTGCGGAAACTCGGCCTGCTCCGCTGAATCGAACCGGGCCGCCGGGCCGGTGCTCGGAGCGAGCATGTCGGCGGTCGCCGCGCGCCAACTGGTGAGCGTGTCACGCGGGCCGATCGCCGCGCTTCCGCTGACCCGTTCGAGATCGGAGACCCAGTCGATCCGGTCGTCCATGGTGTTCCACAGGCCTGCCAGAACGCCTCCGGGTGCCAGGACCCGGGCGATTTCCGGTCCGGCGACGGCCATGTCGAACCAGTGCAGGGCGTTGCCGGCAAGGACGGCGTCGACGGACGCGTCCGGCAACGGGATCGCCTCGGCGCTACCCGGCAGAGCACGAACGGCCGGCATCGCGCGGCGCAGCTCGGCGAGCATGGCCGGGTCGGGTTCGACCGCGACGACGTCCGCGCCAACGGCGACCAACGTGTCGGTCAGTTTGCCGGTGCCGGCACCGAGGTCGAGCACCCGCGAGCCGGGCGCGAGCTCAAGGGCCCACCGGACCGCGGCCTGCGCGTAATCCGGGCGATGCTCGGCGTACGCGGCCGCCGCCGCGCCGAACGACGAGCTGAGCGACATCCGTTCCTCCACGTCCGCACATCCTCTCGGGTTCCTGGATATCGGGTTGTCCCGGCCGCCCGGACACCCCGATATCCAGGAACCCGAGTCGATCAGGCCCGGCTACGGTGCCTACTCGCGCCAGCCGGTCAGTTCCACTCCCTTGGCCAGCTCCACCCGGAAGCCGATGCTGATCTCACCGCTCTCGCCCGGCGCGAGCGACAGCCGCCAGGCCAGCTCTCCCAGCTCCGTACGCTCTGCCGGTGCCGGCGTCAGGTTCGTCTCCCGCACCACCACCGCCTCGTCGCGGGACACCGGCAACTGGTCACGTACCTCGACCGTCGCCGGCCGCGGCGTGTGGTTGGCGACGGTGATCCGGTAGTCCACCTCCCGCCGCCGCGTCGACCCGAGCGTCGCCTTGGTCTCCGAGCGCCGGTGCAGCTTCCGCTCCACCCGCAGTCGGTCGTCGACTCCGAGCCCCAGCTCGATCTCCTCGCCCGGCGCCCACGTCGGCAGTTCGGTGGCCGCGACGAAGTCGGCGCCGTGGAACACCGCCGCCGGACCGGGCAGCATCGTGTGATCCGACGTGTTGCGTACCGTGGCTCGCAGGTGCGCCTCGGCGGCGCGGACCGGCACGGTCACGTGGTCCAGTCGGGCCGGCAGCTCCAGCACGGCGATGGTGGCTCGGTGCGCGCTGCCGTCGGCCGGCACCGCTGCCGGCCTCGCCGGCCGATAGGTGGCCGCGCTGACGCCCTGCTCGACCTGGGCGACGCTCTCCTTCATCCGGGGCAGGGGCGCTGCGGACCTGCCCAGCGCTCCGCCCGGTGCCGGAGGCGACATTCCAGCCGGCGCGGCCATCGCCGCGGGCCCGACGGGCTCCGGCCGGAACCGGTCGAGATACCAGGGCGACAGGTCGGGTACGGCTGTCGTCGCGGCAGGCCGGGCGGTCGAGAGCTGAAGCTCGCACTCCGGCCAGTCCTCCCCGGTGTTCTGGCTGACCAGACCGAACCAGGTGACGCTCACGGTGTCCTCGACCAGCCGCAGGTCATAGGAGGGTCGCCACACCGCACCGTCGACCAGGTAGGTCAGCTCCAGCTCCAACTCCGCCTCGTCGGCCGCCACCGAGACCGTCACCTCGGCGGCCAACCGGTCCGGCGTCCGCTTGCCGCGCGCGGCTTTCAGGTCGCGCTCGACCGCGGCCAGCTCCGCGGCCAGATCGGTGCGCCGCCGGGACAGCCCGCGTCGCCGGCCGCGTAACTCGGCGAGCTGACCGGCCACCGAGTCGGTGAAGGCCGCCACGTCGGTCGGCGCCGCGTCGCCGGAGGCCAAAGCCCTGGCGTACGTGCCACCGGCGCGCTCGGCCAACCGGGTGAGGAACTCCCCGCGCTGTCCCTCGATTCCGTCCGCGTCCTCGACCTCGGCCAACTCGTCGCTCAACTCACGGTGTCGCTGTTCGAGGGCGACGATCTGCGGGTCGGCGCTGCGGGCCTGCCGCCAGGTGGTCACGTCCACACCGAGCACCGTGGCCGCCCCCCGACCACCGACCCGGATGGAGTCGCGTCGCAGGCCGAGTGGGAGTGGCGCGACGCGTAGGCGATGCTCGCCGGCGGTCAGCCGAGGGCTGCTCCGACGGGTGACCCGGGCCCGATCCGGGTAGACGGTGACGCCGACGATTGGCGCATCGATCAAGGTGCTTTCCACGGCGCGAGGGTAGCCCAAGCCTGCCACGCCAGCGCGCCCCGACGGCACCCGCAGCGGCCGGCCGTCGGCAGCCCTCGTGGGGTAATTTGGCGACTTGTCGAGGCTCACCAACGCCCGGATGGTGTTGCCGCCGTCTTCGGAGGCGCCTGCCGAATACGCCATCAGCCTCGCGATTCGCGACACGAGGGGAGGGCGCAGCGATGGCGCACGACGAAGTAGCGGAATTGGCTGAAAATTGGGGGCCTCCAACCCATTCCGCTCCGGTCCACGCTGGTCGGCTGGCTCAGTTCACAGGGGTAGTGCCCGATCTGCTGCTTGCGTACTGGCGTAGGTACGGCTTCGCCGGCTTCGGTGACGGACTGTTCTGGTTGTGCGATCCCGACGTGTGGCAGCCGGCGGTCGACGCCTGGACGAACGGCCTTGCCCTGCCGAGTGAGGAACGATGGATTGCGGTGAGCCGCAGCGCGTTCGGCGATTTGCAGGTGTGGGGGCAGCAGACGGGGTCGCGGTTGACGATCACCGCGCAGTACGGGTGGGTGATCCACACAGATCGGACGGACAGCGTGCTGACCGACGATGGCCGCAATGACCGGCTCTACGCGCTGTTGATGTGCCAGGACCGCCGCAGTGTTGACCTGCACGGCGCCGACAAGCAGCCGTTGTTCGATCGGATCCTTGCACTACGTGGCCCGGTGGGACCCGACACCATCTACGGCTTCGTCCCGGCCCTGGGTCTCGGCGGGGCGCTGCGTCCCGATCGGGCGGAGATCGTCGACGGGCCCGTCCACCTGGAGCTGCTCGCCGGGCTCTCCGAGCGTCGCATCGTGAGCCAAGAAGACCTCCTGCACATGTGGATCGGCAAGTGACCGGCCCAGGCCCTGCCGACGACCGGACGGCGACCGAGCACCACCGGCGCTCAGGCGCGCCTGAGCGTGTGCCCGCCGACCAGCCGGTATGGCCAACATCGACGGTGTGGCGTCCGCTGGGGGCCACCGACACGGGCCTGAATGGACGCACCGCGCGCCTCCTGACCAGCGAGCCGACCGACGACGCGGGATGGCCGGCCGGCCTGCCCGCCGGTGCGACGGAGGTGATCATCCTTGAGGACACTGTCAGCCCGACAGCCACTCTGAAAGTACAGACCAGTGGGGACGTTGCGCCGAAGACTGCCCGGGTCAGGTTTGACCAGCTCGCCGTACGCGATGAGGCCGCGGAGAGGTGACTCAGAGCTTGGACCCTGCGGAACTCGCTTTCGCCATCTTCCAGCGTCGGCGGCCAAGGTGAGACTGGCACCTAGCGTTCAGGCGGCGGTGCCGGACGCGCTGTTGTAGGCCGGTGTTAACCGCTGCATCGGGCACGCATCGGGCACGGCGCGAGCATCCTCGGTCAGAGCCAAGCCCCACCTATCTCCGTGATGCCGATGACGAGCAACCTGCCGCGCGCACCGGGCAACCAGCTGCTCGTCTGGCAACTCGCCTCCTTCAGCTCCTCAACTGTCACCCTGACGCCTTGGTCCCAACCTGCCGGCCAGAGTTCGAAGCGGCGCACGTCGACCAAGCCGTCACGCGCCAGTGACACGATTGCTCTCGCGAGGTCTGGTACGGCCTCCTCAATGCTTGGGGACCGATCACCGTTGTCCATCCAGGAGGCAAGGATCTCGGGCAGCGCGGCACAGCCATCGGAGTCAACGAGTACGAAGTACTCCGCTGGCGTCAGTCCCTTGATGCCGGTCACGGACGAATTTTCGCAGGCGGTGCGGGCAGATCGAGGCCCCGAAGTTAGGACGAGTCGGTCATCGTGGTCGCCGAACGTTTGGGGCACGAGAAGCGACCTTGGTCCTGTCGACGTACGGCCACCTGATGCCGGCCTCGGAAAAACGCACCCGCCGCGCCCTCGATGAAGCGTGGGGTTGCGCCCCCGACGTGCCCCACGGCGGCGACTCAACCGCCTGACCTGCGGGAACAGGCCCGATTCAGACGTTGAAGCGGAACTCCACCACGTCGCCGTCCTGCATGACGTACTCCTTGCCCTCGATGCGGACCTTGCCCGCCGCCTTGGCGGCCGCCATCGATCCGTGCTCGACCAGGTCGTGGTAGGAGACCACCTCGGCCTTGATGAAGCCGCGCTGGAAGTCCGAGTGGATGACACCCGCGGCCTCCGGCGCGGTGGCGCCGACCGGGACGGTCCAGGCGCGCGCTTCCTTGGGGCCGGCCGTGAGGTACGTCTGGAGCCCGAGCGTACGGAAGCCGACGCGGACGAGCTGGTTGAGGCCGGGCTCGTTCTGGCCGATCGACTCCAGCAGCTCGCGGGCCTCCTCCTCGGGCAGGTCCACCAGCTCGGATTCGATCTTGGCGTCCATGAAGACGGCCTCGGCGGGAGCGACCAGGGCGCGCAGCTCGTCGAGGAACGTCTCGTTTGCCAGTTCGGCCTCGTCGACGTTGAAGACGTACAGGAAGGGCTTGGTGGTGAGCAGGTGCAGCTCGCGCAGGTGCTCCAGCTCGATCTTGGCGGCGGCGGCCCCGGAGTACAGGGTGGTGCCGCCGTCGAGGACCTCGATCGCGGCCTTCGCGGCGGCGACCGCGGCGGACCGGTCCTTGCGGAGCTTGGCTTCCTTCTCCAACCGGGGCAGCGCCTTGTCCAGGGTCTGCAGGTCGGCGAGGATCAGCTCGGTGTTGATCGTCTCGATGTCGTCGGCCGGGGAGATCTTGCCGTCGACGTGCACCACGTTCGGGTCGGAGAAGGCGCGGACCACCTGGCAGATCGCCGAGGCGTCCCGGATGTTCGCCAGGAAGGCGTTGCCCCGACCCTGGCCCTTCGACGCGCCACGAACCAGGCCGGCGATGTCGACGAACGACACCGGGGCCGGCAGCACCTTCTGCGAGGAGAAGATCTCGGCCAGCTTGCCCAGCCGCTCGTCGGGCAGCCCGACCACGCCGACGTTGGGCTCGATGGTGGCGAACGGGTAGTTCGCCGCGAGCACGTCGTTCTTGGTCAACGCGTTGAAAAGCGTGCTCTTGCCGACGTTGGGCAGGCCGACGATGCCGATGGTGAGACTCACGACGGGCCAGCTTACGCCGGTGCCGGCCGGACCGGTCCACGCGGCTCCGATTCGGCCGGTCCCGGCGCCGGCCGTGGTCGCGCCTCGGCGGGTCCCGACTGTGGTTCGCCGTTGCTACCCTCTCGATGTCGCATGCGACGTTAGGGGGCGATGTGGACCAGGTGACGGATTTCGACCGACTGCTCCAACAGACCCGACAGGCACTGGCGTCGATGCGATCGACCGGTGAGGTGCCCGACGACCCGGACGTCCGGCCGGCGCGTGGCACCGGGTCGGCGGCGGGCGGTCAGGTCGAGGCCGTTGCGGTGGGCCAACGCGTCGAGTCGGTGACGGTGGACCCGCGAGCCCTGCGGATGGGCGCCGAGATGCTCGGCGAGCAGATCACCCTGGCGGTCAACGCCGCGCTGGACGACCTGCGGCTCCAGGCCGGCGAGGCCGCGGACGCGCCCGCGGTGGACCCGGTGGCCCTGGGCCGGCAGCTCGACGAATTGCAGAACGAGTCGGTGCGCAGCATGGCAGCGATGACCGGTGCGCTCACCGACGCGGTGCGGCGCATCCAGCAGGCAGCGAGGTGATGGCGTGCACGAGAACCTTCAGGTGCATCCGCCCGCGTTACGCCAGGGCGGCAGCCACCTGACGACGGTGGCCGAGCAACTCGCCGCGCAGTGGGAGACGCTGCGCGCGCGGACGGCCGCGATGGGTGACATCTTCGGCGACGACGACGTGGGCGGTCTGATCGGCATGTCGTACCAGGTGGCCGAGGAGATCGCGGCGGAGTGCCTCGGGTCGGTGGTCAACGGGCTGCGCGGCTTCGGTGACGGGCTGAGCCTGATGGCCGACCAGTACGACCTGGTCGAGCAGGACAACGACGCCCAGTTCACGACGATGAGCTGGTAGGCGGGTCGATGGGCATCATGCTGCCCGGCGAACTCGCCGGCCTGCTCAACGAGCTGGGATACACCTGGCCCAAGTCGGACGAGACAAAGATGTTCGAGCTCGGCCAGATGTGGATGGAGATGGCCGACTCGTTGAGCAATGCGGCGGCGGAGGGCACCGCGGCCGCCCAGCGCGTGCTGACCGGCAACCAGGGCGATGCGCTGGCCGCGTTCCAGGAGCGCTGGGAGGCGGACGGCTCGGCGATGTCGGTGCTCCGCGACGGTGGCACCGGTGCGCAGAGGGTCGCCGCGACGCTCTTCGTGTGCGCGTTGATCGTTCTCGCCCTGAAGATCAACGTGATTGTCCAGCTGGTCATCCTGCTGGTGCAGATCATCCAGGCGCTGGCGACGGCCGCGCCGACGTTCGGTGCCTCGCTGCTGGAGATCCCGGTCTTCAAGAAGCTCACCGACATCGTCCTCAACATGCTTATCGACCAGGCCATCGGCGTGGTGCTGGGATGACCGCCCCCCTGCCCGAGCTGTACATCGGCGTCGACGTGGAGGCGGACGGGCCGATCCCGGGGCCGTACAGCATGATCTCGCTGGGTATGGCCGTGGCCGGCCGTCCGGATCTGACGTTCTACACCGAGCTGCGGCCCATCTCCGACGAGTTCGTTCCGGCCGCGCTCGCCGTGTCGGGCCTGGACCGGGACCGCCTGCTCCGCGAGGCGCCCACCGCCGAGGAGGCGATGTCGGCAGCGGCGGCCTGGGTCAACGGGCTGCGCCGCATCGGCCGGCCGGTCTTCCTCGCCGCGCCCGCGGTCTGGGACGGCATGTTCGTGCACTGGTACTTCGTACGCTTCGTCGGCCACAGCCCGTTCGGTGCCACTGGCTCCGGCGTCGACCTGCGCAGCTACTGGATGGGGTTGACCGGCAGCGAGTGGGTCCAGACCCGCAAAGGCAAGATCAAACACGAGCTGGGTCTGCACGACGTGCCGCACACCCACCACGCCGGCGAGGACGCCGCCGAGCTGGCGCAGGTCTTCGACGCAGTGCTGCGCCGCCGGCAGTCCGGCGAGCCGACATGACCGGTCGTCGGCGCGACCTGCCGGACGGCGCCACCAGCGCCGCCCGGGGCATCGTGGCGCAGGCCGCCCGCAGCATGATGCGGCGGGCCGACGACGTGGCCGGCGAGGCTGCCGAGGCGGCCACCACCCGGGCCGCCCGCCGGGTCCCGCAGGGGTTCACCGAACGCCAGTGGACCCGCTTCGCCCGGGGCGCCCGACAGACGCAGCGGCAGGCCGGGCTGCCCGACGGGGACCTGGTTGCCCACGGCAGCCGGGTACGCGGCACCGCCCGCCCGGACTCCGACATCGACGTGGCGCTCATCGTCGACGACAAGACGTTCTTCGACCTGGCCGAACGCTCCCTGTCCCGGGCACCGGACGGCACCCGGCTGCGCAAGACGATGCTGCGCCGGATCAACGAGAACGGTCAGCTCGCCAGCTTCGACCTGGGCACCGACTTCACCCACCTGCGCCGCGAGTTGATGGACTCGCACGTGCCGCACAAGGTGCAGTTCTCGGTGCTGCGCCGAGGCGGCAAGTTCGACAACGGCCCGTTCCTCCCGCTCGATTGAGCGGTTCCGCATCTGGCAAGGTGGCAGACGTGCAGACGACGTTGCAGTTCCTCATCATGGTCGACGGCCCGCTGACGGCGGCGGAGCTGCTGGACCTGATCCGCACCCGGCTGCCCGACGCGGTGCCCTACCGACGGGACTCGGTGGACGTCCGCGGCAACCTGCTGGAGATCAACCCCAACGAGGCCGCCGACCCGCGGCTCGCCGCGACCGACGAGGACGACTACCTCTACTTCCGGTGGCGGGTGGAGCTGACCCCGATGGACAGGGCGGTCGACGAGGGGCACCAGATCGCCCTCGCCCGGGAGCTGCTGCGGGCGATCGAGGGGCCGCAGACGCGGGCTACCGTGTGCGCCGCGTTCGAGGACCGGGTCTGACCCGCGCTCAGCCGAGCAGGCGCGGGGCGATGACGGTCTCCGCGACGGTGCCGTCGGAGGCGCGGCTGACCTCGTACGCCGAGACGCCCTCGCGGTCGGCGACCGCCTCGACCAGCCGGGTCCCCCGGTAGACCAGGCCGACGCCGTCGTCGGTGCAGTGGCTGGTCGGCAGCGTGCCGTCGCCGACCAGCTCGTGCATCAGCGGTCGGCGCTGGGCCTCGCTGTCGTAGTGCACGCCGTTGCCGTACGGCAGCCAGCCCAACGCCTCGGTGAAACCGCGCAGGCGGGGGCCGAAGCTGTCGGTGGCGCCGCCCACGTGCCAGCAGATCGAGCCGGCCGAGACGCCTGCCAGCACCACGCCGGCCTGCCAGCACTCGTGCAGGATCTCGTCGAGCCCGTGCACCCGCCAGACCGCGACAAGGTTGGCGACGCTGCCGCCGCCGACCCAGATCACGTCCTGGGCGAGCAGGTGGGCGCGGACGTCGTCGACGTTCGGCATCGGGAACAGCGCGAGGTGCGACAGGCGGAACCGGGTGTCGGCGAACGCGGCGTAGATGGCGGCGAACGAGGTGGGCTGGTCGCCGACGGCCTGCCCGAGGTAGCAGATCCGCGGCTGCGGGCCGGCCTCGGCCAGCTCGGCGGCCAGCTCGAAGATCGGGCCGGGGCGCAGGTCGGCCGGCCCGCGGTCGCCCCGGAAGAAGCCCATGCTGGTGGCGAGGATGGTCGGTTCGCTGGCGGGCATGGGAGGTCCTTCCGTCGGTGCGGTCCGACGTCCATCCTGCCCCAGTCGATCATCCGCCCGCACGGCGACCGGCGGGCCACCGGCTCAACCCGCGCGGCGTTGACGGGGCACCAGGGCCAGCGGGCCGCAGGGTGGTGTCTCGCCCGGCTCCCGCCCGGAGCCGGCGCCGGAGGGCGTGGCGGGCTCGACGGGCTGCCGGTCGGCTGGTTCGCCGCCGGTCCTGGCCGAACTGCTGTTCGCCACCTCCCCCCGCGGCTCCGTCAACGCGCCGGCTGGCACGTCGCGGAGGGCCACGCCACCGTCGGGCAGCTCGTCGATCGGACGGTCGGTCGCCGGCAGTTGCGCCGCGGCGGCGCGGGGCAGGGTGAACCGGTCGGCGGCGGCCGGCCCGGCCGAAACCGACTCGCGCAGCATCCACCGCACCTCGTCGGCCGTCCAGCCCAGCCCCGGTCGTGCGGCGATCTCGCGGATCAACCGCCGGCCGACCCTCGTGTCGTCGTCGTAGAAGCGCATGCACCAGTGGTGCGTCCACATCCCGAGCGCCCGCAGGCCCGCGTCGTCGAGCGAGCCGACCAACCGGCCGCAGGCGGTATCGGGGAAACTCTGCTCGGGGTCGCCTGCCCGGTCCCGTTCGATCGCGCCCTTGGCGGCCGGCGCGACGGCCCGCATCCGGCGGTAGAAGGACTGCGCCACCGCGCGGGGCAACGGCGGGAACGCACCCAGTGTCGACGCCGCCGCCCAACCCGCCACGCTCGTCATTCGCCGCACCCCTTCTTCAGTTGGTGGCCGGACGCTACCCGGCACGACCGACACTTTCGGGCCGAAAAACCCCACCGGTCGTGGATAGCGACGATGACCTGGGACGTCTGTATCTGTGACAACGAAACGGGGGTGGCGGGTGGACGAGGACGAACGCGCGCGGCTGGCCGAGTTCGTCGGCAGCCGGACTCCGGCGCTGATGCGGGTCGCGTACCTGCTGACCGGGGACCGTAACGCCGCCGAGGACCTGTTCCAGTCGGCGTTGGCGCGGACCATCCCGAAGTGGGGAACCATTCGGCACGCCGACCCCGAGGGCTATCTGCGGGTGGTGATGTACCGCGAGCAGATCAGCTGGTGGCGGCGACTTCGCCGGTGGCGGGAGATACCGCTCAAGCCGGCGGACGAACCGGTCGGCGGCGACCCCAGCGGCGGCTCCGACGTGCGGTTGGCGATGCGTGCCGCGCTGCGTCACCTGCCACCGACGCAACGGGCGGTGGTGGTCCTTCGCTACTACGAGGACCTGCCCGAAGCCCGGGTGGCCGAGTTGCTGGGCTGCTCGGTGGGCACCGTGCGCAGCCGTACCCACCGAGCGGTGCAGCGACTGCGCGACCTACTGCCGGACGTCGACAGGCTGGAGGTACGGCGATGACCGAACACTTCGAGAACCTCATCCGCTCCACCCTCACCGACCTGGCCGAGGAGGCACCGATCGTGCATGACCAGTTGAGCCGAGCGGAACGGCGGGTGCGCAACCGACGCCGCGCCACGGTGACAGTGGGGGCGGCGAGCACCCTGGCGGCGATCCTGATCGCCACCCCGATCGCCCTGGCGGCGACCGGCTCGGACGAGCCTCCGCCGGCCGTGCCCAGCCCGGCCGGGCCGGCGGTCGTGCCCAGCCCGGCCGTACCCACGCCGTCCGCGCCCACCGCGGTGCCCAGCCCAGGGGGCGCTGACGCGAACCCGTCGAGTCCGCCGGGACCGCCCGGCGTGCCGGGCCAGCCGACGGTCAAGCCGAGCCCGTCGAGCCCACCGGGCGACCCCGGTAACCCCGCTAACCCGGGTAACCCCGGTAACCCGGGAGCGCCCGGGGCGCCCGCGGTCGTTCCGAGCCCGTCAGGCGCCCCCGGCGTGCCGGGTCGACCGAAGAGCTGAGCGGGACCGGTCAGGCCGGCGGGTCTTCCCGCGCCGGCCTGACCGGCCAAATCTGGAGTCGAGCGGAGATCCCGGTCACCTTCGCGCACCACTCTCCCGTACTGGCGAGCGTCGCCGGCGGCGGCGACCAGCGGGTACCGGTCCGCCGAATTTGTCGAGGCCGGTGTGCCCGCTCATCCTTGAGCCATGACCGATCCCGGACACCCGAGGTGCGAGCCGCGCGGGCAACGATGAGCACCCCCATGGCCCAGGTGCCCGACTCCCTCCGGGGGCAGATCGTCACACCCGGCGACCGCCGGTACGCGCAGCTGCGCTCGACGTACACGACGACTGCCTCGCCGGCCGCCGTCCTGCTGCCGAAGACCACCGCTCAGGTGATCGACGCGGTCCGGTACGCGCGGGAGCAGCGAGTGCCGATCGCCGTCCGCAGCGGCGGGCACGGCTTCTCCGGGGCCTCCTCCAACAACGGCGGGATCGTCATCGACCTGTCGATGCTCAACCGGGTGCGGGTGCTCGACGAGCGGGCCGGGCTGGTCCGGGTCGAGGCCGGCGCGCGCTGGGCCAACGTCGCGCAGGCGCTGGCCCCGTACGGCCTGGTGATCAGCTCGGGCGACTACGGCGGTGTCGGCGTCGGCGGGCTGGCCACCGGCGGCGGCGTCGGCTGGCTGGTACGCGCCCACGGCCTCACCATCGACCGTGTCCGCGCGGTGGAGGTCGTGCTCGCCGACGGGACGCTGGTACGCGCCGACGCGACACACGAACCCGAGCTGTTCTGGCTGGTCCGGGGCGCCGGCGCGGGGGCCGGTGTCGTGGTGGCGTTCGAGATCGAGGCCGCCGAGCAGCGCAACGTCGGCGTGACGCAGCTGGTCGTCGAGGCGCACCCGGACGGCCGTACCGTCCGCGAGTGGGCGAGCTGTCTGGCGCAGGCCCCCCGGGAGCTGTCCGCCGCCGCCGTGCTGTTCGCCGAGGGCCGCTCGACGCTCATGTCCGTCACCGCCGTGGTGGCCGCGGAGAGCCTGCGCCGCGTCCGGCCCGTCGTGGAGCCGCTGCTGGCCATCGGGAAGGTCCTCGAACACCGCAGCGACCTGCTGCCCTACCCGACGCTGGTGCCGACCGCGCACCTGAACCCGAACGTCGGGCAGCAACGGGGTACGACCACCAACGGGCTGTTCACCGAGCTGGACCCGGGCGTCGCCCGGGCGGTCATGCGGGCGACCACCGGTCCGGGCCGGGCCGTGGTCCAACTGCGCTCGGTCGGCGGAGCGGTGAACGACGTCGCCGCCGACGCGACGGCCTATCGGCACCGGCACCAGAGCACCCTGGTCATCGCCTCGACGTTCCCACCGCAGGGCGGCGCGGCGTTGGACATCGCCTGGCGGGCCGTGGGCGCGCGTGCCGACGGCGAGTACGTCAACTTCGAGAGCCGACCGGACCCGGCCGCGTTCGCCCGGATCTACCCGGGCGAGACCGGCGCCCGGGTGCGCCGGCTGTGGAAGCGGTACGACCCGGACGGCGTGTTCCGCTCGCCCCTGCTCAGCGGCCAGACCAACCGGTCGGAGCAGTCCAACCGGTCGGAGCAGTCGACGCGGTCCGGCCAGCCGTCCGGGCAGCGGGCCGGCCGGTCCGCCCGGTCCGGGCAGCGGTCCGGGCAGCCGCACCGCCGTCGCCGCTGAGCGGGCGGCCTCCGGGCCGGCGAACCCATCGACGGGCGGCCCGCGCACGCCCAGGTCCGATTCCCGCCAGCCGAGGGCCCGACCAGCGGGGCACCATGGGTGACGTGGAGATGGACTTCGAACGGTGCTACCGCGCGGTGGACAGCCGTGACCAGCGGTTCGACGGCTGGTTCTACACCGGCGTGACGTCGACCGGGATCTACTGCCGGCCGTCCTGCCCGGCGACCACGCCCAAGCGGCGCAACGTCCGGTTCTTTCCGTCGGCCGCCGCCGCGCAGGGTGCCGGGTTGCGCGCCTGCCGCCGCTGCCGACCGGACGCGGCACCCGGCTCGCCGCAGTGGGACGTCCGCGCCGACGTGGTCGGCCGGGCGATGCGACTGATCGCCGACGGGGTGGTCGACCGGGACGGCGTGCCGGGGCTGGCCGCCCGCCTCGGCTACACCGAACGGCACCTGCACCGGATGCTGCGCGCCGAGATGGGCGCCGGGCCGCTCGCGCTGGCCCGGGCCCAGCGGGCGCAGACCGCCCGGATCCTGATCGAGACGACAGGCCTCGGCATGGCCGAGATCGCGTTCGCCGCCGGGTTCGGCAGCGTGCGGCAGTTCAACGACACGGTCCGCGAGGTGTACGCGAGCGCACCGTCGGAGCTGCGGACGGCCCGGGGCCGGCACCTGGCGGCGGTCGGGGCGGGCACGATCACGCTCCGACTGGCGTACCGTCCGCCGCTGCACGCCCGGGCGCTGCTGGACTTCCTCGCGCTGCGCGCGCTGCCCGGGGTGGAGGAGGTGCGCGACGGGACGTACCACCGGGGTTTGCGGTTGCCGCACGGCGTCGGCCAGGTGGCGCTGACCCCGGCGGACGGGCACGTGGCGGCGACGCTGCGCCTGGCCGACCTGCGTGACCTCGCGCCGGCGGTGGCCCGCTGCCGACGCCTGCTCGATCTGGACGCGGACCCGGTCGCCGTCGACGCCACGCTCGCGGCGGACCCGGCACTGGCCCCGGCGGTGGCCGCCGAGCCCGGCATCCGCGTCCCCCGCGCGGTGGACGGCTTCGAAATGGCGGTAAGAGCGGTAATAGGCCAACAAGTCGCGGTCACCTCAGCGAGAACCACCCTCACCCGCCTCCTGGCCGCCCGCGTCGATCATGAGGTTGACGAGGTCGACGGAGATCAAACCCCAGGTCAACCTCATGATCAACGGGATGGTCTGCGGGGGTTTCTCAGCCCGGAGGAGGTTCTGGGGTTGCCGGACTCCGCTTTTGGGATGCCTGGTCGGCGGCGGGAGACCATTCGGGGGCTTGCCCTTGCCGTCGCGGACGGGACGCTCGACCTGGCGCCGGGTGGTGACCGGGAGGAGACCGTACGGCGGCTGCTCGCGCTGCCCGGCATCGGTCCGTGGACCGCCAACTACCTCGCCATGCGCGCCCTCGGCGACCCGGACGTCCTCCTCGACACCGACCTCGCGATCCGCCGCGGCGCAACCGCGCTCGGCCTGCCCGACACGACCCTCACCGCGCACGCCGAACGGTGGCGCCCCTGGCGGTCCTACGCCACGATCAGACTCTGGAGAGCGGCATGAGCATCGACAGCACCGTCCTGACCACCCCGACCGGCCCGCTGAGCATCCTCGCCGGCCCGGACGGCGAGGTCCTGGCGGCCGGTTTCACACCCGACCCGGCGGCGCTGCTGCCCCTGATCCACCCGACCCTGCGGGCGCCGCTGCGGCAACGCGCCGACCTCGGGCCGGCCACCGTGGCCGTCCGGTCCTACCTGGACGGCGACCTCACCGCCATCGACTCGGTCCCGGTACGGCAGCACACCGGCGGCGCGTTCATGGCGCACGCCTGGCAGGTGCTGCGGGACGTTCCGGCGGGCACCCCGGTCACCTACACCGGGTACGCGGCGCTGGCCGGCCGGCCACCGGCGGTACGCGCCGCGGCGGCGGCCTGTGCCCGCAACGCGGCGGCGCTCTTCGTACCCTGCCACCGGGTGCTGCGCACCGACGGCACCCTCGGCGGCTACCGCTGGGGGCTGGACGTGAAGAAGTGGCTTCTCGGTCATGAGCGGCGGTTGACAGCAAGCTGACAGCAGCATCGACACCTATTGACGCTACCTTCGGGTAGTGCCTGTGGAGAGCGACGGCGACCGGGCCGCCCCGGTCGCCGCGGGCCGCCACCCCGTGCACAACCTCTGGCGGTTGCGCCGCTACCTGCGCCCGTACGCCGCCGAGTTCGCCTGGTTGCTGGTCGCAGGGCTCGCCGGCACGGCCGCCGGGATCGCCGTACCGCTTGTGGTGCAGCGGGTGGTGGACGGGCCGGTGGCCCGGCACGAGCCGGCGGGTCTGCTCCAGCTCGGTGGTCTGGCGCTGGTGCTCGGCGTGGTCGAGGCGGCCCTCATCTTCATCCGCCGGTGGGTGCAGTCCTCCTCGGCCGTGGGCATGGAGGCGGCACTGCGCGCCGACGTCTACGCGCACCTGCAACGGCTGCCGGCCAGCTTCCACGACCGCTGGCAGTCCGGCCAACTGCTCTCCCGGATCACCAGCGACCTGTCGGTGATCCGCCGGTTCCTCTCGTTCGGTGTCTTCTTCCTGGTGCTCAACCTGACCACCTACGTGGTGGTGGTGCTGCTGCTGATCCATCTGCACGCGGCCCTCGGGCTGCTGGTCGCGGCCAGCGCCGTGCCACTGCTGCTGATCACCCGCCGCTTCGGCCGGCACTACCACACCGCGTCCCGCCGGATGCAGGATCAGCAGGGCGACGTGGCGACGCTTGTCGAGGAGACCGCGCAGGGCCTGCGCACCATGAAGGCGTACGGCCGGGGGCCGGAGTTGGCGGCCCGCTTCGCCGCCGGGGCCCGCACGCTGCACGACACCGGTGTGGGCAAGGGCCGGCTGCTGGCGAACACCGCGGCGCTGCTCGACCTCGTGCCCAACGTGACCCTGGGCGTGGTGCTGGTGGCCGGGGCCGCCGCCGCCGCGCAGGGTGTGCTCACCATCGGCGAACTGGTGGCGTTCGCCAGCCTCCAACTGATGCTCATCTGGCCGGTGCAGTCGCTGGGCTGGATCATCGCCAACGGTCAGGAGGCGGCCACCGCCGCGGACCGCATCCAGGAGGTGCTGGACACTCCGCCGCAGATCGTGGACGCTCCGGACGCCCGCGTGCTGGCCCGGGACGCGGTCCACGGCCGGCTCCGCTTCGAACGGGTCGACTTCCGCTACCCGGGCGCCAGCGCCGCCGTACTGCACGGGATCGATCTGACCGTCGAGCCGGGCGAGACGTTGGCTCTGGTCGGGGCCACCGGCTGCGGCAAGAGCACCCTGCTCTCCCTGGTGCCCCGGCTGCACGAGGTGACCGGCGGCCGGATCACCCTGGACGGGCACGACCTGCGCGAGCTGCGGCTGGCCTCGCTGCGCCGACTGGTCGGGGTGGCGTTCGAGGAGCCCACGCTCTTCTCGATGTCGGTGCGGGAGAACCTCACCCTGGGCCGCCCGGACGCCGACGACGACGAGGTCCGCGCGGCCCTCGCGCTGGCCCAGGCCGATTTCGCGTACGACCTGCCGTGGGGTCTGGCGACCCGGGTGGGTGAGCAGGGGCTGTCCCTCTCCGGCGGCCAGCGGCAGCGGTTGGCGCTCGCGCGGGCGGTGCTCGGCCGCCCGGCGCTGCTGGTGCTCGACGACCCGCTGTCCGCCCTCGACGTG
The DNA here is from genome assembly GCF_000297395.2 of Micromonospora lupini str. Lupac 08. Taxonomy (GTDB): domain Bacteria; phylum Actinomycetota; class Actinomycetes; order Mycobacteriales; family Micromonosporaceae; genus Micromonospora; species Micromonospora lupini. The sequence goes on from NZ_HF570108.1 coordinate 6,357,060, forward strand.
CACACCGAGGCGCTCGTGGAGGCGGCGCTGCGGCAGGTCCTGCGGGCCAGCACCGCGCTGCTGGTGGTGCACCGGCCGTCGACGATCGCACTGGCCGACCGCGTCGCCCTGCTCGACGACGGACGGATCGCCGCGGTCGGCAGGCACTCGGAACTGCTGGCGAGCGTGCCCGCCTACCGGGCGTTGCTCGCGGCCGAGCCGCCGGCCGGGGTCACCGACGCGACGCCGGGGCGCACCGGGCCGGCGGCGCCCGACGCGTCCACCCCGGACGGCTGGGGGCTGGTGCGCTCGTGAACTCCGCGGAGCCTGTCGACCCGCCCGGTGGGGAGGAGCCGGAGCTGAACCGCTGGCGGGGAACGGCAACCGACCCGGAGGCCGACCGGAGTCGGGCCGAGGAGACCACCCCGGAGGCGGTGGCCCGGCTGCGCCGGCACAGCCGAGCCCTGCTTGCCGACCTGCTGCGCCCGCACCGGGGTCGGCTCGCCGCGGCGGTCGGCCTGCTGCTGGCGCAGAACGCCGCCGCAATGGCCGGCCCGTACCTCGTCATGGTCGGCATCGACCGGGCCATCCCGCCGCTGCGGGCCGGGAACACCACCCCGCTTGTCGCCGTCGCCGGGGCGTTCGCCGTGGCCGCCGTCACCGAGTACGCGGCCCGCCGCGGCTTCCTCGCCCTCTCCGCCCGGATCGGCCAGGCCGTCCTCCTGGACCTGCGGCAGCGGGTGTTCGGGCACTTCCTGCGGCTGTCGGTGGGCTTCCACGAGCGGTACACGTCGGGCCGGATGGTGTCCCGGCTCACCAGTGACCTGGACTCGATCGCCGAACTGGTCGACGGTGGGATCGACAGCCTGGTGCTGGCCGCGCTGTCGATCCTGACGGTGGCCGGCATCCTGCTCTGGCTGGACCTGCCGCTGGCCGCGGTGACGCTGTTCGCGTTCCCGTTCCTGTTCTGGCTCTCCCGCTGGTTCGCCCGGGCGTCGGCGGGCGCGTACCGGCGGACCCGGGAGGCCGTCGCGCTTGTCATCGTGCACTTCGTCGAGTCGATGCGGGGCATCCGGGCCGTGCAGACGTTCCGCCGGGAGCCCCGCAACCAGCGGATCTTCGTGGCGCTCGGCGACGACTACCGGCAGACCAGCCTGCACGCGTTCCGGCTGATCGCCACGTACTCGCCGGCGATCAAGCTGATCGGCAACGTCACTGTCGCGCTCGTGCTCTGCTACGGCGGTTGGCGGGTGCTCGGCGGGCGGACCGAGGTCGGGGTGCTCGCCGCGTTCCTGCTCTACCTGCGCCGCTTCTTCGAGCCGATGCAGGAGCTGAGCCAGTTCTACAACTCGTTGCAGTCGGCGACGGCCGCGCTGGAGAAGCTGGCCGGGGTGCTCGACGAGCGGCCGGCCGTGGCCGAACCCGCCCGGCCGGTGCCGCTGCCGACCGGCAGCGGTCACGGCGAGCTGACCTTCCGGGGCGTCTCCTTCGGCTATCGCGCCGACACGCCCATCCTCGCCGGGCTGGACCTGACCGTGCCGGCCGGACAGACGGTGGCGCTGATCGGGCCGACCGGCGCGGGCAAGTCGACGATCGCCAAGCTGGTCGCCCGGTTCCACGACCCGGACGCCGGCAGCGTCCTGCTGGACGGGATCAACCTGCGCGAGGTGGCCGACGCCGACCTGCGCCGCGCGGTGGTGCTGGTGACCCAGGAGAACCACCTGTTCAGCGGCACGGTCGCGGAGAACATCCGGTTCGGCCGGCCGGACGCCGACGACGCCGAGGTGCGGGCCGCCGCGCAGGCGATCGGCGCGCACGACTTCATCGCCGCGCTCCCCGACGGGTACGCGACGCAGGTGCACCGGCGCGGCGGCCGGCTCTCCGCCGGGCAGCGGCAACTTGTCGCGTTCGCCCGGGCGTTCCTGGCCGACCCGACAGTGCTGATCCTCGACGAGGCGACGTCGTCACTTGACGTGCCGACGGAACGGCTCGTGCAGCGGGCGCTCGGCACCATCCTGCGGGACCGTACCGCGCTGGTGATCGCACACCGCCTCTCCACTGTGGAGACCGCCGACCGGGTGCTCGTCCTCGACGGCGGGCAGCTCGTCGAGGACGGCCCACCCGCCGTTCTGGCCGCCACCGACGGTCGCTACGCGGCCCTGCACCGGCAGTGGCGCGACTCGCTCGTGTAGAGGCGGCGATACGCAACTCCGTGGCCCGGCACCCTACTGATGCCTACGATCGGCAGATGACCGATACGGCGAGGACGGCCCGCGCCGGCGTTCCCGAGCGTCCGAGTCTGGACGGGCTCGAGGAGCGCTGGGCGCACCGCTGGCAGGAGGACGGCACGTACGCGTTCGACCGCGCGAAAAAGCGGGGCGACGTGTACTCCATCGACACCCCGCCGCCGACCGTATCGGGCGAGCTGCACATGGGTCACGTCTTCTCGTACACGCACACCGACACCGTCGCCCGCTACCAGCGGATGCGCGGCAGGGCCGTGTTCTACCCGATCGGCTGGGACGACAACGGCCTGCCCACCGAGCGTCGGGTGCAGAACGTGTACGGGGTGCGCTGCGACCCGGCCCTGGCGTACGACCCGGTGTGGCGGCCCCCGGCCACCCCTGTCGACGACGCCGCGCGCCGCGACCCCACGCCGATCTCGCGGCGCAACTTCATCGAGCTGTGTGAGCTGCTGACGGTCGCCGACGAGCAGGTCTTCGAGGCCCTCTGGCGGCGGCTCGGGCTCTCGGTGGACTGGTCCCTGACGTACACGACGATCGGTCGGGTGGCGCGCGCCACGAGCCAGCGGGCGTTCGTGCGCAACCTGCGCCGCGGCGAGGCGTACCAGGCGGAGGCGCCGACGCTGTGGGATGTCGGCTTCGCCACCGCGGTCGCCCAGGCCGAGTTGGAGGATCGGGAGCGCCCCGGGGCCTACCACCGGCTGCGGTTCGTCGGGCCGGGCGGGCGCGAGGTGCTCATCGACACCACCCGGCCGGAGCTGTTGCCGGCCTGCGTCGCGCTGGTCTGCCACCCCGACGACGAGCGGTACGCCGACCTGGTGGGTACGACGGTGCGCAGCCCGCTGTTCGACGTCGAGGTGCCGGTGCGCGCCCACCCGCTCGCCGAGCCGGGCAAGGGCACCGGCGTCGCGATGGTCTGCACGTTCGGCGACCTGAGCGACGTGACCTGGTGGCGGGATCTCGAACTCGACACCCGGGTGGTCATCGGCCGCGACGGCCGCCTGCTCCCCGAGCCACCGGCCGGGGTGCCCGCCGCGCCGTACGCGGCGCTGGCCGGGCAGACCGTCAACGGCGCCCGCCGGGAGATCGTCGGGATGCTCGCCGACGCGGGTGACCTGATCGGTGAGCCGCGCCCGATCACCCATCCGGTGAAGTTCTACGAACGCGGCGACCGGCCACTGGAGATCGTCTCGACCCGCCAGTGGTATCTGCGCAACGGCGGGCGGGACGCCGACCTGCGGGCGACACTGCTGGCCCGGGGCGCGGAGCTGCACTGGGTGCCGGCGCACATGAAGCACCGCTACGACAACTGGGTGGGCGGCCTGACCGGCGACTGGCTGGTCAGTCGGCAGCGCTTCTTCGGCGTGCCGGTGCCGGTGTGGTACCGGCTCGACGACGCTGGCGAACCGGACTGGTCCCACCCTCTCACGCCCGATGAGTCCGCGCTGCCAGTCGATCCATCGAGCGATCCGGCGCCCGGTTTCCACGAGTCGCAGCGCGGCCGACCAGGCGGTTTCCTCGGTGACCCGGACGTGCTGGACACCTGGGCGACCTCGTCGCTGACCCCGCAGATCGTCGGTGGCTGGGAGACCGACCCGGACCTGTTCGCGAAGGTCTTCCCGATGAACCTGCGTCCGCAGGGGCAGGAGATCATCCGGACCTGGCTGTTCGACACCGTCGTCCGGTCGCACTTCGAGCACGGGGTGCTGCCCTGGCGGGACACCGTGCTCTCCGGCTGGATCCTCGACCCGGACCACAAGAAGATGGCCAAGTCCAAGGGGAACGTGGTCACCCCGCTGGCCCTGCTCGAGCAGCACGGCTCGGACGCGGTGCGCTACTGGGCGGCCAGCGGCAAGCCCGGCATGGACCTGGCCTTCGACCCGGCGCAGATCAAGGTCGGCCGGCGGCTGGCCACGAAGCTGCTCAACGCGACGAAGTTCGCGCTCGGCCTCGGCGCCGGGGACGCGTTGCGCGCGGTGGCGACCGCCCCGCTGGACCGGGCCATGCTCGCCGAACTGGCCACCGTGGTCAGCGCCGCGAGCACCGCCTTCGACTCCTACGACCACACGGCCGCGTTGCAGGCCACCGAGGCGTTCTTCTGGCGCTTCTGCGACGACTACATCGAGTTGGTCAAGGAACGGGCGTACGGCGCCGGAGCGGCGGCCGACTCGGCGCGGGCAGCGCTGGCCGGCGCACTGTCGGTGCAGCTACGGCTGTTCGCCCCGGTGCTGCCGTACGTCACCGAGGAGATCTGGTCGTGGTGGCGGTACGGGTCGGTGCACCGCGCGCCCTGGCCCACCACGTACGAGGTGGACCGGACGATCGAGGGGACGGGCGAGCCGGCGCTGCTGCGGCTCGCGGGTGACGCGTTGGGCCAGGTGCGGCGGGCCAAGTCGGAACGGAAGCTGTCCATGAAGGCGGAGGTGCCGCTGGCCGAGGCGCTGGGCCCGGCGGCGCTGCTGGAGCAGCTCACCCTGGTCGCCGACGACCTGCGCGCGGCCGGCCGGATCGGCAAGCTCGACCTGCTCCCGGACCGCACCCCGGAACTCGTCATCGCCTGCGCCTTCTGACCGGCGTCCGCCGCCGCCCACCCCCCGGGGGCGGCGGCGGACCCGTCGCTCACCAGCCGCGCAGGAAGCGCAGGCCGAGCAGGATGGCCGCCACGGCCGGCCCGACCAGCAGGGTGATCGCCTGGAGCCGGTACGGCATCCGATGCCGGGTCAGCTCGCCCGCGTTGCCCAGCACGATCGCCCCGGCCAGCATCAGGAACACGCCCCACCAGCCCGTCTCCAGGTGGAGGAGACGGATGTGGATCAGTTGCAGGGTCGCGCCGAGCAGCGCGCCGGTGAGCGCGAGCAGCGCCACCGCGCGGTGCAGACCACGCGCCAGCGGGTGGGCGGCCCGCCAGCCGTACGTGCCGGCGACCGCCAGGCAGGGCAGCCCCACCAGCAGCGGCCAGCCCTCCCCCATCGCCCCGAACATCAGCAGCGCGCCCACCACGAACACGAGCGTGCCGACGCAGGCGATGACGTACCCGGCGAAGGCCCGACCGCCGCCGCGGGCCAGCAACGGCCCGCCGCCGGCCGCGATCAACGCGGCCGGGATCAGGATGAAGCCGGCCCACCAGTGGAACCGTCCGCTGCCCTGGGCGGCCGTCGCGACCGTCGCGCACGCCAGCCCGGCGACCGCCAGGCTCGTGAGCCACGGCCGGCTGCTCCGGGAGTACGGCTCAGCCAACGATGTCCAATCCGCTTCGACGCTCACACCCACGAGCCTGGGCCCAGGTGCCCCGTCCGGTCCATCCGGCCAGCCCTACCCGTCGCCGGGGGCTGGCCGGAACCGTACCCCGCACCGGCCTCAGCTCGTCTCGCCGGCCACGCTGAACGAGCGGAGGCGGTCGATCGCCAGCACTGTGAAACCGACACTGACCAGCGCGGTCATCACGGAGGCGACGGGCACCGACACGGTGGTCTCCAGCAGTCCGCTGGGGGCGAGCCGGTCGGCGAGGGCGATCACGTACTGCTGGATGGAGAGCACCTTCGTGCCACTGACGAAGTTGCCCAGCAGCCCCTCCCAGATCAGCACGTAGACCAGGCCGAGCAGCACCGGCCGCCGGGTGACCAGGCTGAGCGCGAGGAACAGCGCCGAGTACGCCAGCGCGCCGAGCGCCGCCGCGAACGCCAGCGCCAGACCGAGGCGTACCGAATCGGCAAGCACGCCCGCGACGTAGAGCGGCACCGCGACGGTGGCCGCGGTGACCCCGGCGGCCACCCCGAGCTTCGGCAGGATGATCTGCCAGCGCGGCAGAGGCTTCGTCAGGATGTGCACGACGGTGCCGTCGTCGATCTCCGCGCCCAGCACGCCGGTACCGATGATCAACGACACCACCGGCAGCACCACCGCCAGGCCGAGGCCGACCAGCACCGGCGGCCCCCACTCGCCCGGGTCCACGCCCAGCGACCGACAGAGGACGGCCAGCCCGAGCAGCACCAACGGCAGCGGGAGCAGCAGCAGGAACCGGCGCCGGCCGAACAGGCCACGCGCGGTGATCCAGGTAATGGTCGACATGTTCTCAGGCCTCCACCAGGTAGGAGAAGACGCTCTCCAGGGACTCGTCGGACGGCACCAGCTGACGCACCCGGATGCCCTGGCTCAGGGCGATCCGGGGCAGCGCCCGGGTGAAGGCGCCGTAGTCGCCGGCGCGTACGGTCAGGCCGGTGCGGTCCAGCTCGACGCCGCTCACCGACGCCTCGGCGATCAGGGCGACGGCAAGCGCCCGGTCGTCGGTGGAGCGCACCGCGAAGACGTGCGGGCGGTTGGTCATCAGCCGGCGGATGGTCCGGAAGTCACCGGAGGCCGCCAGTCGACCGGCCACCATCACCTGCACCGTCCCGGAGACCTGCTCGACCTCCTCCAGGATGTGCGAGCTGAACAGGATCGTCCGGCCGGCGTCACCCAGCTTGTGCAGCAGCTCCATCATGTGCAGCCGCTGGCGCGGGTCCATGCCGTTGAACGGCTCGTCGAGCAGTAACACCTGCGGGTCGTGCACCAGCGCGGCGGCCACCCGGGCGCGCTGACGCATCCCCTTGGAGTACGTGCCGATCCGGCGGTCCTGCGCCGACTCCAGCTCCACCAGGTCGATGGCCCGCCGGGCCGCCGCCGCCGGGTCGGCCAGCCGGTGCAGCTTCGCGCTGGCGAGCACGAACTCGTACGCGGTGAGGAAACTCTGCACCGCCTCCCGCTCGCTGACCAGCCCCAGCCGGCGGTAGACGTCGGGATTGCGCCAGGTCGGCTCGTCGTCGAGGGTCACCGTTCCGCGCGACGGGGCGAGGAACCCGGCCATCATGTGCAGCAGCGTGGTCTTGCCGGCGCCGTTCGGCCCGAGCAGACCTGTCACGCCCGGCCCGAGGGCCATGCTGATGTCGTTGACGGCGACCACGTTGCCGTACCACCGGGACACCCCGGTCAGGCTCAGCGTGCTCATCAGGAGGCGACCTTCCGGTAGCGGGCCAGCAGGAGGGCGGCCGCGCCGGCGACCAGCAGCACCGCGACCAGGGCGTAGACCGGGCCGAACCCGCCGATCATCATCTCGCCCGGATCGCCCTCGACCAGCAGGTCACCCAGCGACCAGATGCCCACTCCCTGCACCAGCGTGGTGGGCGAGGCAAGCCCGGCCAGCTCGTTGGCCGTATGCGACGGCAGGATGCTCAGCACCCCCACGATCGGGGTCGTCATCAGGAAGACCGCGACCACGCCGCCGGCGGCGAAGGCGCGCTTGCCGGTCAGCGACGCGATGAGCAGCCCCACCGAGGCGAAGACCACCGCCCACAGCCCCGCGTAGAGCAGGCCGGGAAGCAGGTCGAGCAGCTCGTTCCAGACCCCCTTCAGCCCGTCCTTGGTGGTGAACGCGGCGCCCAGGAACATCACCAACTGCGGCCCACCGAGCAGCAGCCAGAGGCCGGTGACCAGCGCGAGCAACTTGGCGAGCGCGTAGTCGGCGCGGGGCAGCGGGCGGGAGAAGTACAGCGGCAGCACACCGCTGCGCAGGTCCCGGGAGACCAGCTCCGGCGCGGCCACCGCGACGAAGAACAGGACCAGCCAGCTCATCGCGTCGGCGAACTGGGCGTACGTGGCGACCGGCTCGCCGAGCTGGCTGCGGAGGGCCGCCAGGGCCACCGCGACCAGGGTGACGATGCCGACCACCAGCCACGGGAAGATCTTGGCCTTGGCGCTGCGCCCGAACCCGAAGATGGTGCGCAGCCCGTGCAGGTAGAGCGCGCCGAAGACGTGCCGGCGACCCAGCCGTGGGCCCTCGTAGCGCTGGTAGCCGATGTCGTGGATGACGCCTGTCGGCGTGGGCCGCACGGCGGCCGATGACAGCTCAGGCATGGGTGAGCTCCCTCGTGGCGAAGAGTTCGGACACCCGGTGCCGGCGCTGGTCCAGCCGGTGCAGAGGCAGGTCCAGTTCGGCGACCGCGCCGAGGATCAGGTCGTAGGTGCTGTCGTCGGCGAGCGGTACGAGCAGCAGCCGGCCGTCCCGCGCCACCGGCAGGTCGAGCGCCGCGAGCCGGGCGGCCAACTCCTCGGTGCCCTCGCTGACCTCGACGGCCAGCACGTCGGTGGCCGTGGTCATCGCGGAGATGTGATCCGCGCGCAGCAGCCGGCCACCGTCGATGGCGATGAGCGTGTCGCAGATCCGCTCGACCTCGCCCAGCAGGTGTGAGCACACCAGCACGGAGATGCCGAACTCGGTGCCGATCCGGTGCACAAGCGCCAGCATGGCGTCCCGGCCGGCCGGGTCCAGCCCGTTGGTCGGCTCGTCGAGCAGCAGCAGGTCGGGGTCGTGCACCAGCGCCTGGGCCAGCTTGACCCGCTGCTTCATGCCTGTGGAGTAGCCGCCGACCGGGCGGTAGCGCTCCTCGTAGAGCCCGACGTGGCGCAGCGCCTCCGAGGCGCGCTCGCGGGCCGCGGTACGCGGCAGGCCGCTCATCCGGCCGAGGTGGGTCACCAGCTCGGCGGCGGACAGATCCGGTGGGAGGCAGTCGTGCTCGGGCATGTAGCCGACGCGGGCACGGACCGCCGCCGGTTCGGCGGTCGGGTCGATGTCGAGCACCGAGACCTGACCGCTGGTCGGGGCGATCAGGCCGAGCAGGATCTTGATCAAGGTGGATTTGCCGGCGCCGTTCGCGCCCACCAGGCCGATGATCCCGGGCTCGACGGCGACGGTGAGGTCGGTGAGCGCGGTGACCCGACCTCCGTACGTCTTGGTGAGCGACTGGGTCGCGATCAGTGTCACGACGCCAGCGTAGGGAGTCGATGGCCCGTACCGACACCGGCGCGCCCCCGGTGCTCCCCTGATCCTCACGCGACCCACCCCTAAGGTCCGCCGAGCGCAACGACGAACGTTTGCGCCGGTCGTGCGTTCGGCAAGACCCCGCCGCCGCAAAGACCCCTCCGGGGTGGCACGATTCACTTCCCGTTCACCGGGCAGTGTTCCGGGGGATATTCGGCCGCCAAAGCGGAAGGATCGTGATGGTCGAGGTTGGCGTCCCCAAGGTGAGTGTCGTGGTGCCCGCGTACAACTGCGGTCGGCACATCGAGAAGCTGGTGGCGTCGCTGCTGCGCCAGTCGTTACCCGCCGACGAGTTCGAGGCGATCTTCGTCGACGACGGGTCGACCGACGGCACGGGCGAACGGCTGGACCGGCTGGCCGCCGAGCACCCGCACATCCGGGCACTGCACATCGAGAACTCGGGCTGGCCGTCGCGCCCGCGCAACCTCGGCATCGAGGCGGCCCGCGGCGAGTACGTCTTCTTCGCCGACGACGACGACTGGTTCGCCGACCAGGCGTTGGAACGGCTCTACGACTGCGCGAAGACGTACGACGCGGACGTGGTGATCGGGAAGATGGCGGGGCACGGGCGCGCCGTGCCCCGGGAGCTGTTCCGCAAGAACCGCTTCGACGCCACCCTGGAGAACTCCCCGCTGATCGACAGCCTGACCTGCCACAAGATGTTCCGCCGCTCCTTCCTCAACGAGCACGGCCTGCGGTTCCCGGAGGGCGGCAAGCGGCGACTCGAGGACCACGCCCTGGTCGTACGGGCCTACTTCCTGTCCCGCCACACCTCCGTGCTGTCCGACTACACCTGCTACCACCACGCCCAGCGCGGCGACGCCCGCAACGTCACCGCGGCGCGGCTGGAGCCGGCGAGCTACTTCGCGAGCGTGCGCGACGTGCTCGACGTCGTCACCGCTCACACCGAGCCGGGGCCGCTACGCGACCGGCTGCACCGGCGGTGGCTGCGCAACGAGATGATCAACCGGCTGCGCGGCAAGCGGCTGCTGAATGCTCCCGAGGACTGGGTGGAGCAGGTCGCCGCCGAGGTCCAGCAGATCATCAAGGAGACGTTCGCTCCCGGGGTCGCCGCCGGCCTCCCGCCGCTGCAACGGGCAGTGGCGTACCTGACCGAGCACGGCCGGGTCGCGGACCTGCGACGGCTGGCCCGGTGGGAGTCGGGCGTCGCCGGGCACGGCAGGATCGACGCCCTCCGGCCGGACGAGCACGCCGTCACCGTCACCGTCGCCGCCGAGCTGCGCTCCGCGGACCAGCCGATCGGCTTCCGCGCCGACGGAGGGCGCGACGTGCTGGTGCTTCCGGTCGACGAGATCTCCCCCGAGGTGCTGGACTCCACCGCGCAGGTACGCAAGGCTCGCCTCGACGTGGTGGCCCGCCGCCGGGAGACCGGCGACGAGATCTTCCTACCGGTGCAGTTCCAGACCGAGCGGGTCACGGGCGGCGACGGCACGGAGACAGTCCACCTGGTGCACCGCGCCACCACCACCATCGACTTCCGCGCCCTCAACGGGGGCCGCACCCGTGGCAGTTGGCTCCTCAAGGCACGGATCACCAACGCCGGGTGGACCGAGGACGCACAGCTGCCGCTGCTCTTCATCTGCCCGGCCGACGGCGTGCCGCCGCGGATCCGCGACGAGCGGAAGGTCTGGAACTGGTTGCGGTCGGCGGTGGCTCGCCGGGTCCGGCGCTGACCCGACCGCTCGGGTCGTGGAGTGGCGGCCTCGACCGATCGGCGGTCGGCTGCGAAACTGTGTGCCGGTCAGCGAGTGGGGGGTGTGGATGAGCAACGGCTGGGTGCTGCCCGACGAGGTGCTCCGGGACGCGCCGGCGTACACGCCGCGTCCTGGTGAGCTCGCGGATCTTGAGCTGCTGCTGACCGGCGCGTACGCCCCCCTGACCGGCTTCATGACCCGCGCCGACCTGGTGTCGGTGAGCCGACGCGGCCGACTTGCCGACGGCACGCCGTGGCAGGTTCCGGTGACCCTGCAGGTGCCGGCCGCGCTGGCGCAGGGCTTCGACCCGCGCGACCCGGCCCGGCGGGCCCTGGTGCTGACCGACGGCGAGGGGGCGCCGGCCGCCGCCCTCGACGTCGCGGACGTCTGGCCGGTACGCGAGGGCGTGGCGGGCCTGGGTGGTCAGCTCCGCCGGCTCGGCGAGGGCGGTCACGGCCCGTTCCAGCGGTTGCGTCGCAGCCCGGAGGAGGTCCGCGCGCTGCTGCCGCCGGGTCGGGTGCTCGGGGTCATCGCCGACCGTCCGCTGCACCGGCCGCAGCTCGCCCAGATCGCGCACGCCGCCCGCACCCTGGCCGCGCACCTGCTGGTGATGATCCCGGTCGGCGAGGGCGGTGTCGGCGGGCTCGCGCCGGAGGCGCTGGTGCGTACGATCTTCGCCGCCCGGGACCGGATGCCCCCGGCCACCCTGGTGGCCGTGCCGCTGTCGCACCGCCGGGAGGAGATCAGCGACGCTCTGCTGCGCGCCCGCGTCTCCGCCGCGTACGGGGTCACCCACCTGCTCTCGACCGGGGACATGCTCTCCGGCGCCGGACTGCGGGTGCTGGTGCCGCGTGAGCTGGCGTACGACAACAGGGACGGGCAGTGGCGTTGGCGGGAGGACATCCCGCCGCGTAACCGCCGCCTCGCGCTCACCCAGGACGAGATCGACGACCTGCTCGACCGGGGCTTCCCGCTGCCGGAGTGGCACACGCCTCCGGCGGTGGCGAAGGAGTTGGCGCGGGCCCGTCCGCCGCGCCGGCACCGAGGGCTGGTGGTCTTCCTGACCGGCCTCTCCGGCTCCGGCAAGTCCACCATCGCCCGAGGGCTGGCCGACGCGCTGCGCGAGAGCGGCGACCGGACGGTGACCCTGCTCGACGGGGACGTGGTACGCCGGGAGCTCTCCGCCGGTCTGGGCTTCAGCAAGGCCGACCGCGACCTCAACGTCAGGCGGATCGGCTGGGTGGCGGCCGAGATCGCCCGGCACAACGGGGTGGGCATCTGCTGCCCGATCGCCCCGTACGCGGCGGCCCGCGCGACGGCACGGGAGATGGCCCTGGCCGCCGGGGCGGGCTTCGTGCTGGTGCACGTCGCGACGCCGCTGGAGGTGTGCGAGCAGCGGGACCGCAAGGGCCTGTACGCGCGGGCCCGCGCCGGTCTGCTCACCGGCATGACCGGCATCGACGACCCGTACGAGGAGCCGACGGACGCGGACCTGGTGCTCGACACCACCCACCTGAGCATCGCGGACGCGGTGCAGGCCGTGCTGCATCACCTGACCGAGAGTGGCTGGGTGGAGTTGAAGATCCAGTCGGCCTGAGGCGTCGTCCCACCCCTTTCCTTCCGCCGGTTCCGGGCACGCGCTAGTGTTCATGTTTGTTGGAACACGTTCGACCGCGTGAGAGTACGTGGACCCTCGGGAGGCACGGCGCATGCTCGCTCAACAGCGGCAGTCGGCGATCCTGGATCGGGTCCGGTCCGCCGGTGGTGTTCGCGTGACAGACCTGGCGACCGAGTTCGGCGTCTCCGACATGACCATCCGCCGCGACCTGGAGACCCTGCACGACCGCGGCCTGCTGGCCAAGGTGCACGGCGGCGCCACCGCGGCCGGCCCCAGCTCGACCGACGAGCCGGGCTTCCACGCCAAGTCGGTCCGTCAACTGCCGGAGAAGGCCGCCATCGCGGACCGGGCCGCCCGGCTCGTCCGGCCCGGCGCGGCGGTCGCCCTCTCCGCCGGCACCACCACCGCCGAACTGGCCCGCCGACTGGTGGACGTCCCCGGCCTGACCGTGGTGACCAACTCGCTGCCGGTGGCCGAGATCCTGCACGGCGCGGGCCGGCCCGATCAGACGGTGGTGCTCACCGGCGGCGTGCGGACCCCGTCGGACGCGCTTGTCGGGCCACTCGCGGTCGGCGCCGTCCGGCGGCTGCACCTGGATCTGCTCTTCCTCGGCGTCCACGGCATCACCGAACGGGCCGGCTTCACCACCCCGAACCTCATGGAGGCGGAGATCGACCGGGCGCTGGTGGCCGCGGCGGACCGGCTGGTGGTGCTCGCCGACCACACGAAGTGGGGCACGGTGGGCATCTCCTCGATCGTCGAGCTGGCCGCAGCTCACGTACTGGTGAGCGACGAGGCGTTGCCACCGCCCGCACGACGGGTACTCGGCGAACAGGTGGGCGAATTGATCATGGCAAAGGCAACAAGGGCGGGCCGCGCGACGCGCACGCCGACGAGTGAGGAGACGGCGACGTGAAGCGCACCGCGATCGACCTGGCCGACGGCCGGGAGCTGATCTACTTCGACGAGAACGACGACGCCGTCCGCGACCAGCCGGACCGCCGGGACCTGCCGCCACCGCCACCCGCGTCGCAACTGCGCTACGACCCGCTTACCGACGAGTGGGTGGCCGTGGCCGTGCACCGGCAGACCCGCACCTTCCTCCCGCCCGCGAACGAGTGTCCTCTCGATCCCTCGGTGGGCGACCGACTGACCGAGATCCCCGCTCCGGACTACGACGTGGTGGTCTTCGAGAACCGGTTCCCGTCGTTGAGTGGCCGCGTCGCGGACGAGCCCGGGGAGATCACCCCGTTCACGCCGGTCCGGCCGGGCGTGGGCCGGTGCGAGGTGGTCTGCTTCACCTCCGACCACAACGCCTCCTTCGCCAGCCTCCCGCCGCGTCGCGTCCGCACCGTGCTCGACGCGCTCGCCGACCGGACCGAGGTGCTCGGCGAACTGCCCGGCGTGGAGCAGGTGTTCTGCTTCGAGAACCGGGGCGTCGAGATCGGCGTCACACTGCACCACCCGCACGGGCAGATCTACGCGTACCCCTTCGTGACGCCGCGCACCCGGGCGCTGCTGGCCGCGGCCCGCAGGCACGCCGAGCGGACCGGCGGGGGCAACCTGTACGCGGACGTGCTGGCCGCCGAGCGCGCGACCGGCGACCGGGTGGTCACCGAGAACGACCACTGGACGGCGTTCGTGCCGGCGGCGGCCCGCTGGCCGTTCGAGGTGCACGTCGCGCCGCGCCGCGTGGTGCCGGACATCCCGGCGCTCAGCGACAGCGAGCGGGACGCCTTCGGGCCGCTCTACCTGGATCTGCTGCGCCGCTTCGACGGCCTGTTCGACATGCCGATGCCCTACATCGCGGCGTGGCACCAGGCGCCGGTGCGGATCGACCGCGAGCTGGGCCACCTGCACCTTCAGCTGTTCAGCATCCGGCGGGCCAAGGACAAGCTGAAGTACCTGGCCGGCTCCGAGTCGGGGATGGGCGTCTTCATCAACGACATCTCCCCCGAGCGCGCCGCCGAACTGCTCCGCGCCGCCTGATCGGGCACACCGGCAGGGCAGGTGGAGCCGGCGGGGCGGGCATTGCGGGAGACAGGGCGCGGGGGGCCCGGGACAGGGCCCCCCGCAGGGAAGGGACGGCTGGCTGTGCTCGACACAGCCGGGAAGGCTGCCTGATCGGCACGCATACCGCGGTCGACCGCGGTCAACCTTCCTTGGACGCGACTGGCATCTCGTCCACCCTGGTCAACGAGGCGCGCTGGGCCGGGTGACGCCGCAGAGGTGTCACCCGACGGACACGCCGGAGCCCGGCAGCCCGGCAGCCCGGCGATCATTGAAGTCGGTGGGCATGCGGATCCCGGCCAGCCAAGCTGGCCCGGCCACACAAAGCTGAGCCCGGCTGGACAAAGCTGAGCCCGGCTGGACAAGCTGAGCGCGGCCGGACAAGCTCAGGGCCGGCCGAGCGCGGCCCGACCAGCCGAAGTCCTCCGGCCCTGTAGAGCTGCCCCATGGGTGGGGCAGTCATCCGCCGGGCGGCCGGTCCTGGGGTGCTCCCACCGGATCTGCCCCAGAGGTGGGGCAGCTCTACAGGGGCGAGCAACGTCATCAGACGCTGGATCGGGCAGGGACGGCACCGACACCGAGACCCCGCCGAAGACACCGCTCCGCGCCGAAGACACCGGAGCGCCGAGGACCAGCCGGACACGCCGGAGCCCGCCGGCGGGTACCGACGGGCTCCGGTGCTGGTGCGGTCGAATCAGGCGGCGAGCCTACGGGCCAGGTTCTCGTCGAGCGCGTTCATGAACTCGTCGGTGGTCAGCCACGGGGCGTCGCGCGAGATGAGCAGCGACAGGTCCTTGGTCATCTGGCCACCCTCGACGGTGTCGACGATGACCTGCTCCAGCGTGTTGGCGAACTCGGTCACCGCCGGCGTGCCGTCCAGCTTGCCCCGGTGGGCGAGGCCCCGGGTCCAGGCGTAGATCGACGCGATCGGGTTGGTCGAGGTCTTCTCGCCCTTCTGGTACTGCCGGTAGTGCCGGGTGACAGTGCCGTGCGCGGCCTCGGCCTCGACGGTACGGCCGTCCGGGGAGAGCAGGACCGAGGTCATCAGGCCCAGCGAGCCGAAGCCCTGCGCGACGGTGTCGGACTGCACGTCACCGTCGTAGTTCTTGCAGGCCCAGACGTAGCCGCCCTCCCACTTGAGCGCGGCGGCGACCATGTCGTCGATGAGCCGGTGCTCGTAGGTGATGCCGGCGGCGTCGAACTCGGCCTTGAACTCGGTCTCGAACACCTCGGCGAAGATGTCCTTGAACCGGCCGTCGTACGCCTTGAGGATGGTGTTCTTGGTGGACAGGTAGACCGGGTAGTTGCGGTCCAGCCCGTACCGGAACGACGCCCGGGCGAAGTCCCGGATCGAGTCGTCGAAGTTGTACATGCCCATGGCGATGCCGCCGCCGGGGAAGTTGGCGACCTCCATCTCCATGGGGGCGCCGCCGTCAGCCGGGGTGTAGGTGATGGTCACCGTGCCCGGGCCGGGGACGACGAAGTCGGTGGCCTTGTACTGGTCACCGTGGGCGTGCCGGCCGATGATGATCGGCTTGGTCCAGCCGGGGACCAGCCGCGGCACGTTGGACATGATGATCGGCTCGCGGAAGACGACGCCGCCGAGGATGTTGCGGATGGTGCCGTTGGGCGACCGCCACATCTTCTTCAGGCCGAACTCCTCCACCCGGGCCTCGTCCGGGGTGATGGTCGCGCACTTGACGCCGACGCCGTGCTCCTTGATGGCGTTGGCGGCGTCAATGGTGACCTGGTCGTCGGTCTCGTCGCGGTACTGGATCGACAGGTCGTAGTAGTGCAGGTCGACGTCGAGGTAGGGCAGGATCAGCTGCTCCCGGATCTGCTTCCAGATGATCCGGGTCATCTCGTCGCCGTCGAGCTCCACGACCGGGTTGTTTACCTTGATCTTCGCCATCGGCCGGCGCTCCTCTCGGGGGACACGTGCTCAAGCAGTACGAGCGTACTGCAATTGGGCCGGCAGCCCTCAGCCGGCCTCGACGGACCGGAAAACCGGGCTGCGCGACACAGCAGTTCCCTGACACCATCGCTCGATGCCACTGAGCCGCATCCTCGGGTCTATCACGGTGACCGCACTCACGGACGCCGAGGGGGTCTTCTTCCAGCCTCGCGCGGAGGCATTTCCGCACGCCACGGCGGCCCAGTGGCAGGAGGCCGACCGCCGCGACCCCGCCTCGGTCACCGCCGACGGGCAGTGGTGGCTACCGTTCCGCAGTTTCGCGATCCGCGCCGGCGACGGGCCGGTGACCCTGGTCGACGCCGGGGTCGGCCCGGCCGACTCCCCGGCCGCGAGCTGGGCACCGGTACCGGGGAGGCTGCCCGCCGAACTGGCGGCCGCCGGCATCGACCCGGCCGACGTCGACACGGTCGTGCTGACCCACCTGCACAGCGACCACATCGGTTGGGCGGTCACCGGCACGCCGGGCCGGCCGTACTTTCCCAACGCGAACTACCTGCTCCAGCGCACCGAACTGGAGGCGGCCGAGGCGATCAACCCGGGGCTGCCGGCCGGGCTGGTCGCGCCGTTGCGCGCCGCCGGCCAGCTCCGGGTGGTCGACGGCGACACTCCACTCACCCCGGGGGTACGCCTGCTGAGCACCCCGGGGCACACTCCCGGCCACCAGTCGGTGCTCCTGACCACCGCCGACGAGCGGATGCTGCTCACCGGCGACCTCCTGGTGCACGTGGTGCAACTGATCGACCCCACCCTGGCGTACGCCCACGAGGAAGACCCGGACCAAGCCCGCACCTCCCGCCTGACCGCCCTGCAAACCCACAACCCCACCGTCCTGGCAACCCCCCACCTCTCCACCCCCTTCACCCCCCTGCGAGCGGGTTGATCATGGGGTTAGCGGGGCCGTTGATCTCCATCACCCTCGTTAACCTCATGATCAACCGTGGGTAGACGGACGAGTGGGGTTGGGGGGACGGCGAAGGGCCCGCCGGATCGGCCGGCGGGCCCTTCGCGTGGTTGGTTCGGGGAACTACATGCTGGAGACGTCGCCCTGCTTGGCGCGGACGGCCTCGGCGGCGGCCAGGAGGCTGGCCCGCTCGTCGGCGTCCAAGTCGGTCTCGACGACCCGACGGACACCCTCGGCGCCGATCTCGGCCTCGACACCCAGGTAGACGCCGGAGATGCCGTACTCGCCGTCGACCCAGGCGCAGACCGGCATGACGTCGCCGGAGTCCTCGGCGACCGCCTTCGCCATCCGGGCGGCGGCGGCGGACGGGGCGTAGTACGCCGAACCCGTCTTGAGCAGCGCGACCACCTCGGCGCCACCGTTGCGGGTCTTGACGACCAGCTCCTCGATCTGCTCGGCCGGCATCGCGTCACGCAGCGGCTTGCCGTTGACGGTGCTCCTGGACGGCACCGGGACCATGGTGTCGCCGTGCGAGCCCAGGGTCAGCGTGCGGACCGACGCCACAGGTACGTTCAGCGCCTCGGCGACGAAGTTGCTGAACCGGGCGGTGTCGAGCATGCCGGCCTGACCGAGGACCCGGTTCTTGGGGAACTGGGTGGCGATCTGCGCCAGCGCGGTCATCTCGTCCAGCGGGTTGGAGACGACGATGACGACGGCGCTCGGGGCGTACTTGGCGACGTTCTCGGCGACCTGCCGCACGATCTTGGCGTTGGTCTCCAGCAGGTCCATCCGGCTCATGCCCGGCTTGCGCGCCAGACCGGCGGTGATCACGACGACGTCGGAGCCCTCGATGGCCTCGTAGCCCTCGCCGTTCGGGCCGGTGGTCACGCCGACGACCTTGGTCTCGAAGCCCTCGATGGCCCGCGACTGGTTGAGGTCGAGTGCGAGGCCCGCGGGCTTGCCCTCCACGATGTCGGTGATCACAACGGTGTCGAAGACGTCGTACTCGGCCAGGCGCTGTGCGGTGGTGGAGCCGTAGAAGCCAGCCCCGACGACAGTGACCTTCTTACCCATGGTCGTCCCACTCCCTGATACCAGTCGGTTTTCCGGACCGTATCAGCCATCCTGGCACCGATCCGGCCAGGGGCGGACAGTTATGACCGGACGGACGCGAACGGCACTCGTGGGACGGCTGCGACGCTTCAGCCGCGCTCGGCGCGCTCCACGACGTTGGTGAGGAGCATGGCGCGGGTCATCGGGCCGACGCCGCCGGGCATCGGCACCAGTGCGCCGGCCGTCTCGGCCACCTCGGGGTCGACGTCGCCGGTGTAGCGGCCCTTGCCGTCCGGGCCGATCACCCGGGTGATGCCGACGTCCACGACCACCGCACCCGGGTTGATCATGTCGGCGGTCAGCAGCCCCGGTACGCCGGCCGCGACGATGACGATGTCGGCGGCCCGGGTGTGCGAGGCGAGGTCAAGGGTGCCGGTGTGGCACAGGGTGACCGTGGCGTTCTCGCTGCGCCGGGTGAGCAGCAGGCCGAGTGGGCGCCCGACGGTGTTGCCCCGCCCGACGACCGCCACGGTGGCACCGCGCAGCGCCACGTCGTGGCGGCGGAGCAGCTCGACGATGCCGCGCGGGGTGCAGGGCAGCGGGCCGTCGTAGCCGAGGACGAGACGGCCCAGGTTGACCGGGTGCAGGCCGTCGGCGTCCTTGGCCGGGTCGATCAGCTCCAGCACCCGCTGGGTGTCCAGGTGGGCGGGCAGCGGCAGCTGGACGATGTAGCCGTGGCACGCCGGGTCGGCGTTCAGCTCGGCCAGGACGTCGTCGACCTGCTGCGGGGTGGCGTCGGCCGGCAGCTCCCGGCGGATCGAGGCGATGCCCACCTCGGCGCAGTCGCGGTGCTTGCCGTTGACGTACGCCTGGCTGCCGGGGTCGGCCCCGACCAGGACCGTGCCGAGCCCGGGGGTGATGCCGCGCTCCGCGAGAGCCTTCACCCGGATCCGCAGCTCGTCCTTGATCTCCGCCGCGGTCGCCTTGCCGTCCAGAACCGTCGCCGTCACCACCAGATCGTCTCATGTCCGGCACCTGCCGATCCGGCGACCTCGCTCCGGCCAGCCGGCGAGGCCCCCGTCACGCCGCCAACGGTAACGATGAGTTACGTGTTGCTCATCACTCTGAGTGACATCCTGTGCAACCCATCACCCGGAAAACGGTAGGACCCCGCGTAGCTGGCCGAGACCGGTCGACTCGCCCGAGGTCGCCGAATCCGCCCCAGGCGGCCACACACCGCTCCCCCATCGTCGGCGGACGTGCAGCCCAGCGCCCGATGTCCCGTTTGGGGTAGCACGCCCGGCGGCACCCGGCAAGGAAGCTGTCCTCGGACCGTTACGCACCCGCAACCGGGCCGTTGTCGACGGCCGGTAACGCGACCTACCGTTACCGCTTGTTGCGCAGCGTAAACCCAGCGTCGGGCCTGACTGCGCAGCGTGAGGAGATGAGGAGGCTCAATGCGAGTTCGTAGACTCGCCGCCTGGACCGCCCTCCCGCTCGCGGTGACGCTGGGCCTCGCGGCCTGCGGCAGCGGCGGAGACGGTGGATCCGGCGGCAGCGGCAATTCGGCGGTCAGCATCCAGATCGGCGAGCCGAAGCACCTGGTTCCCACAAACACCACCGAGACGGCCGGCGCGCAGGTGCTCACCGGCCTGTTCAGCCCGCTCGTCGACTACGACGCCCAGAACAAGCCGTACGAGGTCGCCGCGCAGTCGATCACCTCGTCCGACAACAAGGTCTGGACGATCAAGCTCAAGGACGGCTTCACCTTCCACAACGGCCAGAAGGTCACGTCCGAGGACTACATCAACGCCTGGAACTACGGCGCGTACGCCCCCAACGGCCAGGACAGCAACTACTTCTTCGAGAAGATCGCTGGCTACCCGGACCTGCAGGGCAAGGAGCCGAAGGCCAAGGAGATGACCGGCCTGAAGAAGGTCGACGACCTCACCTTCACCGTGACGCTTGCCGAGCCGTACATCGACTTCCGCACGATGCTGGGTTACACCGCGTTCTACCCGATGCCGGAGGCCGCGTTCTCGGCCCCGGGCGTGCTCAAGGACTCCTACGAGCAGGCGCCGATCGGGCAGGGCCCCTTCAAGATGAAGGGCACCTGGCAGCACGACAGCAAGATCGACGTCGAGCGCTATGACGCGTACCCGGGCGAGAAGGCCAAGGTGCAGAACATCGAGTTCCGGATCTACCAGCAGCTCACCGCGGCCTACGCGGACGTCCTGGCCGACAACCTGGACGTGCTGCCGACGATCCCGAGCGAGAGCCTGAGCACCGCGCCGACCGACCTGGGCGACCGGTACCAGACCAGCCCGATGTCGTCGTTCCAGTTCCTCGCGTTCCCGACGTTCGACAAGGACTACGCGAACCCGGACGTGCGCAAGGCCATCTCGATGGCGATCGACCGTGACGAGATCACCAAGTCGGTCTTCAAGGGCTCGCAGCAGTCGGCGCGCTCCTTCGTCTCGCCGGTCCTGCCGGGCTACCGGGAGAACACCGCGGGCAAGGCGGGCGAGTTCAACCCGACCGAGGCCAAGAAGCTCTACCAGGCCGCGGGCGGCCCGAAGAAGATCGTCATCTCCTACAACGGCGACGGCGGTCACAAGGACTGGGTCGACGCCACGGTCAACCAGCTCAAGGCCAACCTGGGTGTCGACGCCGTCGGTGTCGCCGAGCCGAAGTTCGCCGACCTGCTGACCAAGGTCGAGAAGAAGACGCCGGTGGGTGCGTTCCGGATGGGTTGGGTCATGGACTACCCGACCATGGAGGACTACCTCGGCCCGCTGTACAGCACCAACGGCTCGTCGAACTACTACGGGTACAGCAACCCGGAGTTCGACAAGCTCGTCAAGGAGGGTTCCGCCGCCAAGACGCAGGACGAGGCGATCGCCAAGTACCAGCAGGCGGAGGACATCCTGGCCAAGGACATGCCGGTGATCCCGCTCCGCTTCGGCGAGAACGTGTTCGGCCACTCGTCCAAGGTCAAGAACGTGCAGATGGACCTGTTCCAGCGCGTCAACCTCGTCAAGATCGAAGCGGCCAGCTGAGCTGACCAACGGTTGCGGGCCATCCGGGCGACGACGCCCGGGTGGCCCGGACCGCGCTGTCCGGCGCGGGCCCGCACGCGGGCCGGACCGCCGGTGGCGCCGGCCTCCCCCGGGCCGGACGGCACGTCTCGGATATTTCGGGTACGACCAGAGATGCCGTCCTGCGACCCTTTCGCATATTTCCGGAGAGACTGCTAAGCATGTTCCGCTACATCTTGCGGCGCCTACTCCAGATGGTCCTGGCGTTCTTCGGGACCACCCTGATCGTCTACGCGCTGATGTTCGCCGGCCAGGGCGACCCCATTCAGGCCCTCGCGGGCGAACGACCGGTGACCGCGGCCCAGCGGGCCTACCTGACGGAGAAGTACCACCTCGACGCGACAGGCGTCGGCGGCTTCTTCTACCGCTACTTCGACTACGTCAAGAGCCTGCTCCAGGGTGACCTCGGCCAGTCCCTGACCGGCCGTCAGATCGGTGACATCCTGCAGGCGGCCTGGCCGGTCACCCTCAAGCTCGCGCTCATCGCGCTCGCCGTGGCGATCATCTTCGGAGTCAGCGCCGGCGTGGTCGCCGGCATCCGTCGGGCCAGCATCTTCGACAACTCGACGCTGGTGCTGACCCTGCTCGTGCTGGGCATCCCGACCATCGTGCTGGCGCCGCTCGCCCAGTACTTCCTGGGCGTCAAGTGGCAGCTCTTCCCGCCCACCGCCGGCTCCCAGCCGACGTTCTACGCGCTGCTGCTGCCGGGCATCGTGCTCGGCTCGCTGTCGCTGGCCACCGCGCTGCGGCTGACCCGCACCTCGGTGGCCGAGAACCTGCGCGCCGACTACGTCCGGACCGCGCGGTCCAAGGGCCTGGTCAAGCGCCGCATCGTCACCGTCCACGTGCTGCGCAACTCGCTCATCCCGGTGGTCACCTTCCTCGGCGTGGAGCTGGGCAACCTGATGAGCGGCGCGATCATCACCGAGGGCGTCTTCAACATCCCCGGCGTGGGCTTCAACCTCTTCCGCGGCATCCGCACCGAGGACGGCCCCCTGGTGGTGGGCATCGTCAGCGTGCTCGTCGTGGTCTACCTGGTCTCGAACCTGGTGGTGGACGTCCTGTACGCCGTACTCGACCCGAGGATCCGCTATGAGTGAGCGCAGCGAACGAATCATCAGCGCAGCGTGCCTGGGCTCTCATGCCGGCGCCGAGCGCAGCGAGGTGCCGGCATGAGTGACTTTGAAACGGTGGCGGCCAGCGAGAACCAGGCCGCCCGGCGTGGCCCCTCGGGCGAGCCGGGCACACCCAACCAGGTCGGCGCCGCGAACAAGCCGCGCAGCCTGGCCGGCGACGCCTGGCGCGACCTGCGCCGCAACCCGATCTTCTGGATCTCGCTGACGCTTGTCGTCGTCTTCACCCTGATGGCGCTGGCCCCCGGCGTGTTCACCGCCAACAGCCCGAACGACTGCCTGCTGTCCCGACAGCACGCCGGGCCGTCCGGCGGTGCCATCTTCGGGTACGACTTCCAGGGCTGCGACACGTACTCCCGGGCGGTCTACGGGACGCGGGCCTCGCTGCTGGTCGGCGCGCTCGCCGCGCTCGGCACCGGCATCATCGCGCTGGTCATCGGCATGCTGGCCGGGTACTTCGGCCGCTGGGTCGACGCCGTGCTCTCCCGGGTGATCGACGTGGTGCTCGGCATCCCGCTGCTGCTGGCCGCGATCGTGCTGCTCAAGCGGGTGTCCAGCGACAGCGACAACGCGCGCATCGCCGCGGTGATCTTCGTGCTGGCCATCCTGGGCTGGACCACCGCCGCCCGGGTGGTGCGCTCCTCGGTGATCACCGCCAAGGAGCAGGACTACGTGGCGGCGGCCCGGATGCTCGGCGCCGGCAACGGCCGGATCATGTGGCGGCACATCCTGCCGAACTCGCTGGCCCCGGCCATCGTCGTGTTGACCATCGCGCTCGGCTCGTTCATCGCCGCCGAGGCGACGCTCTCCTTCCTGGGCATCGGCCTCAAGGCGCCGACCATCTCCTGGGGCCAGGACATCGACACCGGCCGCATCCACATGCGGGAGGCGGCGACGCCGCTGATCGTCCCGTCGGCCTTCCTCGCGCTGACCGTGCTGGCGTTCATCATGCTCGGCGACGCGATCCGTGACGCCTTCGACCCGAAGCTGCGGTGATCCCTCACATGCGAGCGCGAGGAGTGAGCGAAGCGAGCCCCGCAGTCGCGAGCGAAAGGCAGGCACAGTCTTGACCGTCAATCCCACTCCCGCCTCGGCCACGCCCGAGGGCGGCCACCTGCTGGAGCTGCGGGACCTGCACGTCGAGTTCCGGACCAACGAGGGCGTGGCCCGGGTGATCAACGGCGTGTCGTACCACCTGGACGCCGGGGAGACCCTCGCGGTGCTCGGTGAGTCCGGCTCGGGCAAGTCGGTCACCGCCCAGGCGATCATGGGCATCCTGGACACGCCGCCCGCGTTCGTCCGCTCCGGCCAGATCCTCTACCGGGGTCAGGACCTGCTCACCGCCTCGGAGGAGCAGCGCCGGCAGGTCCGCGGCAAGGAGATCGCGATCATCTTCCAGGACGCGCTCTCCGCGCTGAACCCGGTCTTCCCGGTCGGCTGGCAGATCGGCGAGACGCTGCGCCAGCGCTCCGGCATGTCCCGGGGTGACGCCCGCCGTCGGGCCGTCGAGCTGATGGACCTGGTCAAGATCCCGGGCGCCGCCAAGCGGATCGGTGACTACCCGCACCAGTTCTCCGGTGGCATGCGGCAGCGCGTCATGATCGCCATGGCGCTGGCGCTGGACCCGAAGGTGCTGATCGCCGACGAGCCCACCACCGCGCTCGACGTCACCGTGCAGGCCCAGATCATGGACCTGCTCGCCGATCTGCGCCGGGACCTCGACATGGCGATGATCCTGATCACCCACGACCTGGGTGTCGTCGCCGGTGTCGCGGACCGGATCGCGGTCATGTACGCGGGCCGGATCGTCGAGCACGCCGACGTCCGCTCGCTCTACAAGGCGCCGGCCCACCCGTACACCAAGGGGTTGTTGGAGTCGATTCCGCGGATGGACGTCCGCGGCCAGGAACTGTCGACGATCAAGGGGTTGCCGCCGAACCTGATGCGCATCCCCTCCGGCTGCCCGTTCCACCCCCGGTGCCCGTACGTCCAGCAGGTCTGCGTGGACGTGGTGCCGCACGACCTGGTCCTCGGCGACGGCCGGACCAGCGCTTGCCACTTCGCGCAGGAGGTTCGTGATGACAGCGCCCGCTAGCTCCACCAAGGTCCGGGGCGAGACCATCCTCTCCGTCGACAACCTGGTGAAGCACTTCCCGATCAGTCAGGGTGTGCTGTTCCAGCGGCAGATCGGCGCCGTGAAGGCCGTCGACGGCGTGAGCTTCGAGCTGCGGCGGGGCGAGACGCTTGGCGTGGTCGGCGAGTCCGGCTGCGGCAAGTCGACACTCGCCCGGCTGCTGATGCGGTTGGAGACGCCGACCTCCGGGCGGGCCACCCTGGAGGGCAAGGACCTGTTCAAGGCCTCCGGGTCGGAGCTGCGCCGGCTGCGCCGCAACATGCAGATGGTCATGCAGGATCCGTACACCTCGCTGAACCCGCGGATGACCGTCGGCGACATCATCGGCGAGCCGTTCGAGATCCACCCGGACGCCGCGCCGAAGGGAAGCAAGGCCAGGCGGGTCCAGGAGCTGCTGGACGTCGTCGGGCTCAACCCGGAGCACATCAACAGGTACCCGCACCAGTTCTCCGGCGGTCAGCGTCAGCGCATCGGCATCGCCCGCGCTCTCGCGCTGCGGCCCGAGGTGATCGTCTGCGACGAGCCCGTCTCGGCGCTTGACGTCTCCATCCAGGCCCAGGTGATCAACCTGCTGGAGCAGCTCCAGGACGAGTTCGGGCTGTCGTACATCTTCATCGCGCACGACCTGTCAGTGGTCCGGCACATCGCCGACCGGGTGGCGGTCATGTACCTCGGTCGGATCGTCGAGATCGGCACCGAGGACGAGATCTACGAGCGCGCCACCCACCCGTACACCCAGGCACTGCTGTCGGCCGTGCCGGTGCCGGACCCGGAGGTACGCGACCAGCGCAACATGATCCGGCTGGTCGGCGACGTGCCGAGCCCGGCCGACCCGCCGAGCGGCTGCCACTTCCGGACCCGCTGCTGGAAGGCCCAGGACATCTGCGCCAAGGAGGACCCGCAAACGGTCCCGAGAGCAGCGGACCCCCACCCGTCCGCCTGCCACTTCGCCGAACTCCGCCCCACCACCCCGACGGTCTGACCCACCGGCCTAACCCTCCAACCGCGGTGATCATGGGGTTGACGGGCCGTTTCGTCCGGCTCGTGCCCGTCAACCCCATGATCAACCCACAGTGCGCGGGCCCGCGCTGCGCGGAGGCCGGGGTTAGTGGAAGAAGTGGCGGGTTTTCGTCAGGTACATCGTGACGTTCGCCTTTTTGGCCGCCTCGATTACCTCTTCGTCGCGGATCGAGCCGCCGGGCTGCACGATGGCGCGGACGCCGGCGTCGATGAGGATCTGCGGACCGTCGGCGAACGGGAAGAACGCGTCCGACGCCGCGACCGACCCTCGGGCGCGGTCGGCGCCGGCGCGGGTGACCGCGAGCTGCGCCGAGTCGACCCGGTTGACCTGACCCATGCCGACCCCGACGGTGGCGCCGTCCTTGGCGAGCAGGATCGCGTTGCTCTTCACCGCGCGGACCGCCCGCCAGGCGAACGCGAGGTCACGCAGCAGCTCCTCGTCGGCGGCCTCACCGGTCGCCAACTGCCAGTTCGCCGGGTCGTCGCCGGGGGCGTCCACCCGGTCGGCGACCTGGGCCAGCACCCCGCCGGTCACCGACCGCAACTCCACGAGCGCAGGCGTCCAGGCCGGCGCCCGCAGCAGCCGGACGTTCTTCTTGCCCTGCAACACCTCGACCGCGCCCTCGTCGAAGCCGGGGGCGACCACCACCTCGGTGAAGATGTCGGCGACCTGCCGGGCCAGCTCGACCGAGACCGACCGGTTGACAGCGATCACGCCCCCGTACGCCGACACCGGGTCGCAGGCGTGCGCCTTGCGGTGCGCCTCGGCGACGTCCGCGCCCACCGCGATGCCGCACGGGTTGGCGTGCTTGATGATCGCCACCGCCGGCTGGTCGGTGAAGTCGTTCGCGGCCCGCCAGGCGGCGTCGGCGTCGACGTAGTTGTTGTACGACATCTCCTTGCCGTGCAACTGCTCGGCCTGGGCCAGCCCCGCCGGGGCGTCCGGGTCGGTGTAGAGCGCGGCGGGCTGGTGCGGGTTCTCCCCGTAGCGCAGCACTGTCGACTTGCGCAGCGCCAGCCCCGCGAACTGCGGCCAGGAGTCGTCGGCGGGCGCCAGCTCCCGGGCGCACCACTGGGCCACCGCGACGTCGTACTCGGCGATGTCGGCGAACGCGCGGGCGGCCAGCGCGCGACGCTGGGCCAGCGTGAAACCACCCTCGTCGAGCGCGCCGAGCAGCGCCGGATAACCGGCCGGATCGGTGAGGACCGCCACCGAGGCGTGGTTCTTGGCTGCGGCCCGCACCATGGCCGGGCCACCGATGTCGATCTGCTCCACGCACTCCTCGACGCCGGCGCCGGAGGCGACCGTCGCCTGGAACGGGTACAGGTTGGAGACCAGCAGGTCGAACGCCGCCACACCCAACTCGTCGAGTTGTGCGACGTGCGTGTCCTTGCGCAGGTCGGCGAGGAGACCCGCGTGCACCTTCGGGTGCAGGGTCTTCACCCGGCCGTCGAGCACCTCGGGAAAGCCGGTCACCGTCTCCACCGGCGTCACCGGAACCCCGGCGGCGGCGATGGTGCCCGCCGTGCTGCCGGTGGACACGATCTCCACACCGGCCGCGTGCAGGGCCTGAGCCAGCTCGACCAGCCCGGTCTTGTCGTAGACGCTGACCAGCGCCCGCCGAATCGGGCGGCGCCCGTCCTGAGTGGGACTCACGGAACCGTGACCTTCCTTCCGGTGATGGTCCAGCCTTCGCGGACCAGTCGGCCGACCTGCTCGACGAGCTGGCGGCGCTCGGCTTCCTTGATGCGCTCGGTGAGCGCGTCCACGTCGTCGTCGTCGAGCACCGGCACCGCGACCTGCGCCACGATCGGCCCGGTGTCCATGCCGGCGTCGACGAAGAAGAGCGTGGCCCCGGTGAGCTTCACCCCGTAGGCGAGGGCGTCACGCGGGCCGTGGATGCCGGGGAACGCCGGCAGCAGGGTGTTGTGGGTGTTCAGGTAGCGGTCGCCGAAGGCGGCGAGGAAGTGCGGGCCGACCAGCTTGAGGAAGCCTGCGGAGATGACCAGGTCGGGCTGGTGCTTGGCGACGTGCGCGGTGAGCGCGCGGTCCCAGTCCTCCCGGGTGTCGTGGTCGCGGACCCGCTCGACGAACGTCGGCACCCCCGCCGCGTCGGCCCGGTCCAGGCCCGCGATGCCGTCGCGGTCCGCGCCGACCGCGACGACCTGTGCGCCGTACGCAGGGTCGACTGCGGCGTCCAGCAGGGCCTGCAGATTGCTCCCGGAGCCGGAGATGAGGACGACGATGCGGGCGACGGACGCGGGCTCGGTCACCGGGCCACCCTATCGGGCAGGTCAGGATGCCCCTCGGTTGGGCGGTTCGCCGATCTGTGACAGTGACCGACGGGTGGAGTGCGCGGTTATCAGGAGTAATGCGTGGTATGTCGTCGCGCTGCTGTGCTGTGCCTGAGGTGGTCTGACCGCGATCATGGGTGGGAACAACAGCAGCAACTGACGGAACCAGTCCAAGGAGCTTCTCGAATGCAGCCCGGCAACCCCGGTCAGGACCCGTACGGCCAGCAGCCCAACCAGGACCCGACCGCACCCCAGCCGCCGCACGACCCGTACGCCCCGCCGCCGGCCGCCCCGTACGGCCAGCAGCCCACCTCGGGTCAGCCGTACGGCCAGCCCACCTCGGGCCAGCCCTACGGTCAGCCGCCGGCGGCTCCGTACGGCCAGCAGCCCGGCGCCCCGTACGGCCAGCAGCCGCAGGACCCGTACGGCGCACCGCAGGCCCCGTACGGCCAGCAGCAGCCCTACGGCGCCCCGACGTACCCGAACGCCGGCTACCCGCAGCAGCAGGGCCAGAACAACACCCTGGGTCTGGTGTCGATGATCCTCGGCATCGCGTCGATCCCGCTGGTCTGCTGCGTCTTCCTGGGCATTCCAGTCGGCATCGCGGGCGTGGTGACCGGTTACCTCGCCAAGCAGAAGGTCGCCCAGGGCCAGGCCAGCAACGCCGGCCAGGCCAAGGCCGGCCTGATCTGCGGCGCGGTCGGTGTCGGCCTGGGCATCCTGCTGCTCATCCTGAACATCGTCGGGACCTTCAGCCTGCCGACCGAGCCCTGACAGACCCTGCTTTCGACGGGGCGCTCCGGATCCGTCCGGGGCGCCCCGCGCCGTCTCCGCACCCTCGTCGGCCGGGCCACCGACGGCCGGGCCACCGTTCGCCGGGGTCGCCGTTCGCAGCGCGGCCGTTGGCCGTCGTGCCGGCGGGTGGTCAGGCGCCGGGGCGGACCGGCGGTGTCGGGGCGGGGCGCGGGCTCCGGGCGAGCACCCGGGTGGCGGCGGCGCCGAGCAGCGCGCCGACCGCGACGACACCTGCCGCCACCGCGCCGACCTGCCAGGCCACCGGCCCGAGTTGCGCCAACCGCCCGGCACCGAGCGGCCCGCCGGAGGCCGCGGCGGCGACGCCGAGCAGCACGCCGGCAACCGGCCCGGCCAGCGCCGCCGGGGCCAACAGCTCCGCCCAGCGCCGCGGCGGCCGTTCCGACCCGGCGGACCGGGCCAGCCGGCGGGCGAGCAACCAGCCGGCGACCATCCCGGCCAGGACCGGCACCGCGAGCAGCAGGCCGCCGACGCCGTCCACCGGGCCGCGCGGCAGACCAGCGAGCAACGGTACGGCCGGCAGCGCGCCGACCGACACCTCACTGGTGCGTACGGCCGTGTCGACGCCGACCGCGAAGCCCGGCCCGAGCAGATAGCTTGTCGACCAGACTGCGGCGTTCGGTGCGTACGCCATGCTGACCAGGGTGATCCCGGCCTGCCCGGCCACCCCGGTCCGGTACGCGCCGATCATGTCCGCCGCGTCCCCGCCACCGGTGGCCACGGCCAGGCCGGCCGCCCCTGCGCCCGCCCCGAGCAGGAGGAGCGCGGCCACCAGCCCGGTGCGGACGCCGTCGCGTAGCGGGCCGGGGATCCGGGTGACGAGCAGTCGGGTCACGGCGGTGATCCGGATCGCGCCGACCAGCGCGCCGAGCGTGCCGACCACCGCGAACGTGGCCGCCGCCCGCACCGGGGACACGTGCGGCCCGCTCGCCCCGATCAGCACCGCGGCGAGCGCGCCGAGCAGCGCGTACGCCAGGCCGACCGCTCCGGCGGCGATCAGCGCGCGGCGCGGTGAGCGGGTGTCGCGGGCGCCGATCGCGCGGCTCACGTGCACGCCGGCGCGGGTCAATCGCCAGAGCGCGAGGACGGTCAGCGCCAGCGGGGCGAGCCCGAACGGGCCCGCCTCGGTGTGCAGCGGCACGCCGTGCCCCACCAGCCAACCCGCAAGCGCGGTGCGCAGAGTGCCGCCCAGCGTGGTGGAATCCGCGCCGAGCTGGACCAGGCCGAGCACGATGGCGACCGGCAGGTACGACGTGAGGGCCGCCCCGGCGGCGGCCACCCCGGCGGCGACGGGCAGCGGCGCACGCCCACGCGGCGACCCACCGGCGCGCGGCGCGGGCACCCGCCGGCGCGGCGCGGCGCGGTCGACCGGCCGGTCGTCGGCGCGTACACCGCCGGGACGGCTGGGTGGGTCAGGGGTGACGGGGGACATCCGCTCTACTCTGGCACGTCGCGCGGGCGGTGGCAGTCCGTTAACCCGCCCCGGAGGGCGGCGAGTTGGGCGAACCGCGGTCGGAGCCGCCCCGCCGGGTCTAGCGTCGGGCCAGAGGGGGTGGCCGTCGCCGCCAACCGGGTCGCACCCACCGGTCGCGGTCCGGGTCGGCCCGCCACCCACGACCGCCCGGAGGTACCCGTGACGACCGCATACCCGCCGCCCCCACCACCGCCGGCCAGGGGACGCGACCGCACCACGCTCTGGGGCGTGCTGGGCATCGTCCTCGGCCTGATCTGTTGCGGCATCCTCGGCATCATCTTCGGCTACCTGTCGCTGCGCGACGCGCGGCGCAACGGCCAGTCGCCGGTTCTCGGCTACCTCGCCATCGTGTTCGGCGTGATCAACATCATCGGCGGCTCGATCCTGCGTCTCACCGGCAACTACCCGTTCTGGAACAACGACTGACCCGGCGCCACGACGAAGGGGCCGACCAGTTCTGGTCGACCCCTTCGCTGTTGCCGTGCCGGCTCAGTTGCCGGACATGATCTCCCGCATCAGCTTGGCGGTCTCGGTGGGCGTCTTGCCGACCTTGACGCCGACGGCTTCGAGCGCCGCCTGCTTCGCCTCGGCGGTACCGGCCGAGCCGGAGATGATCGCCCCGGCGTGACCCATGGTCTTGCCGGGCGGCGCGGTGAAGCCGGCGATGTAGCCGACCACCGGCTTGGTGACGTTGCCCTTGATGAACTCGGCGGCCCGCTCCTCGGCGTCGCCACCGATCTCACCGATCATCACGATGGCGTCGGTCTCCGGGTCGGCCTCGAACGCCTTGAGGGCGTCGATGTGCGTGGTGCCGATGATCGGGTCGCCGCCGATGCCGACGCAGGTGGAGAAGCCGATGTCACGCAGCTCGTACATCATCTGGTAGGTCAGCGTGCCGCTCTTGCTGACCAGGCCGATGCGGCCGGTACCGGTGATGTCGGCCGGGATGATGCCGGCGTTGGACGCGCCCGGCGAGGCGATGCCGGGGCAGTTCGGCCCGATGATCCGGGTCCGCTCGCCCTGCGCGAGGTTGTACGCCCAGAACGCGGCGGTGTCGTGCACCGGCACGCCCTCGGTGATCACCACGGCCAGCGGGATCGCCGCGTCGATCGCCTCGACGACGGCGGCCTTGGTGAACTGCGGCGGCACGAAGATGACCGTGACGTCGGCCCCGGTCTCGGCCATGGCGTCCGCCACGGACGCGAAGACCGGCAGCTCGGTGCCGTCGAAGTCGACCTTCTGGCCCGCCTTGCGCGGGTTGACGCCGCCCACCACGTTGGTGCCGGCGGCGAGCATCCGCCGGGTGTGCTTGGAGCCCTCGGAGCCGGTCATCCCCTGAACGATGACCTTCGAGTCCTTGGTCAGCCAGATAGCCATGATCAGACCCCCGCAGCTGCCAGCTCGGCGGCCCGCTCGGCCGCGCCGTCCATGGTGTCCACCCGCTGTACGAGCGGGTTGTTCGCGCCGTCCAGGATCGCCCGGCCGGCCTCGGCGTTGTTGCCGTCGAGCCGGACGACGAGCGGCTTGGTGACCTTCTCGCCGCGCTGCTCCAGCAGGGCCAGCGCCTGGATGATGCCGTTGGCGACCTCGTCGCAGGCGGTGATGCCGCCGAAGACGTTGACGAAGACGCTCTTCACGGCCGGGTCGGAGAGCACGATCTCCAGCCCGTTCGCCATCACCGCGGCGCTCGCGCCGCCGCCGATGTCGAGGAAGTTGGCCGGCTTGACGTTGCCGTGCCGCTCACCGGCGTACGCGACGACGTCGAGGGTCGACATGACCAGACCCGCGCCGTTGCCGATGATGCCGACCTCGCCGTCGAGCTTGACGTAGTTGAGGTCCTTGGCCTTGGCGGCCTGCTCCAGCGGGTCCACGGCGGCCTGGTCGACCAGGGCCTCGTGGTCCGGGTGCCGGAACGCGGCGTTCTCGTCCAGAGTGATCTTGGCGTCGAGCAGCAGCAGCCGCCCGTCGCCGTTCTTCGCGAGGGGGTTGACCTCGACCAGGGTGGCATCCTCGGCGACGAACGCCTGCCACAGGCCGACAGCCACCTCGACGACCTGGTCGGCGACCTCGGCCGGGAAGCCGGCGGCGGTGACGATCTCCCGCGCCTTGGCCTCGTCGACGCCGGTGTTCGCGTCGATCGGCGCCTTCACCACGCGGTCCGGGGTGTCGGCGGCGACCTGCTCGATGTCCATGCCGCCGGCCACGCTGGCGATGCAGAGGAAGGTGCGGTTCGCCCGGTCGAGCAGGTAAGAGAAGTAGTACTCCTCGGCCACGTCCGCCGTCACCGTGATCATGACCTTGTGGACGGTGTGGCCCTTGATGTCCATGCCGAGGATGTCGGTGGCGCGGGCCACCGTCTCCTCGGCGCCCTCGGCCAGCTTGACGCCGCCGGCCTTACCTCGGCCGCCGACCTTCACCTGCGCCTTGACGACCACGCGACCGCCGAGGCGTTCAGCGATCGCACGGGCCTCTTCCGGGGTAGTGGCGACGCCGCCGGCCAGCACGGGCAAGCCGTGCCGCTCGAACAGGTCCCGCCCCTGGTACTCGTACAGGTCCACGATTGCGCGTCCCGTCCCGTCTCCGCGGCGCGCCGTCGCGCCGCCACCAGCGTTCAGAAAACAGTTTGACGCCTGTCATCAGTTGAAACAGGCC
This sequence comes from Micromonospora lupini str. Lupac 08, assembly GCF_000297395.2. Classification (GTDB taxonomy): domain Bacteria; phylum Actinomycetota; class Actinomycetes; order Mycobacteriales; family Micromonosporaceae; genus Micromonospora; species Micromonospora lupini. The sequence goes on from NZ_HF570108.1 coordinate 6,390,026, forward strand.
ATTGGCGGCAGCCTAGCGATGCGGGCACCGCCGGCAACCGAGCGGGTGCACGGTGTGCGGTAATGCACAACCCCGTGCCGACTGCGGCTGATTCCGGCCGCATCGTGGGCGGCATCAGTCATCCGGGCGATGTTGCCGAGGGTCCGTAACCCGCCCGTCGGGGCGTCGTTGAGTCAGGTGTCGGCGCGCTGAGCAGCGCAAAGACGGGATACGGCCGATGCCCTGTCGGTCGAGGGGTGGCGGCGGGGCATCGTGCATAGAGGGGCCGGACGTGTGAGGGGTGCGTCCGGCCCCTCCCCCGTGCCCAAATCCCGGTCGATGCAGCAGACCGGCGCCTCAGGCGACCGGCTGCGCGACGTTCTGCCGGACCCACTCGACGATCGACTGAGTGGTGGCGCCCGGCGTGAAGATCTTCGCGACGCCCAGCTTCTCCAGCTCGGGGATGTCGCCGTTGGGAATGATGCCGCCGCCGAACACGACGATGTCCCGGGCGTCGCGCTCGGCCAGCAACTCCAGCACGCGACGGAAGAGCGTCATGTGCGCGCCGGAGAGCACGGAGAGACCGACGGCGTCGGCGTCCTCCTGGATGGCCGTCTCCACGATCTGCTCGGGCGTCTGGTGCAGGCCGGTGTAGACGACCTCCATCCCCGCGTCACGCAGAGCGCGTGCGACGACCTTCGCGCCACGGTCGTGGCCGTCCAGACCGGGCTTCGCGACGACGACCCGAATACGAGAGCTCATCAGCGCACACCTTTCACCGGCTCCACGGCCTTCACCTGAACGAACGGTAACCCGCCCGACCGGGGCCGGGAAATCCGGGCCGGGAACACGTCCCCATTCTGTCGTGGCCGGGCGCGGCCTGGGGGGCCGCTTCGACACCTCCGCACCCGGGCCCCCGCGTCAAGCCGGACGACTCCGCCGGATCGGTCACGCTCGGCGACGAACGGGTGGTTACGGGGGCACCGTTCGACGTCGCGATGCATGACAATCTCGGACGCAAACGGACAGATCGACACGCCAATTCGGCGCTCTGGCTTGTGACTCGCCTGGTGGTTGGCTAACGTGTCCACGGTTGTCATCAGGTCCATGGACGGGTGACGACGCGGTCGGCAGACGTTCACCAGAGCTTCACGGACGTCCATCGGCCGCCTCGGAACCCCGACAACGGAGGGTGTGCGTGCGCCAGCGCCTGTCGTCTGAGCCCGATCGATATCGCGGTCGCCGCCGCGTGCCCACCCCCCCGCGTAGCCGTTACGCGGCCGTCGTCACCACCGCCTTCGTCGGCGCGGGCATCGTCGCGCTTGGCGCGTCGGCCCTGCCGGACGCCAAGGACGTCAGCCCGACGGTGCTCGACGAGCTGAAGCAGGCGTCGATCACCAGTCAGGACGTCGCGGCCCGTGCGGACAACGCCGAGCGCGCCTCCCGGGACAGCCGCACGAAGGAAGCGGCCGAGCCCGAGGTCTGGATGCTGCCGCTGCAGGGCTACGACTTCAACTCCCCGTACGGGATGCGGTGGGGCAAGCTGCACACAGGCGTCGACCTGGTCGTCCCCGAGGGCACGCCGTACGTGGCGGTCCACGACGGGCTCGTCACCAAGGCCGGCTGGTTCGGCGGCTACGGCTACGCGGTGATCGTCCAGCACGCCGACGGCAGCGAGGCCATCTACGGTCACTCCTCCGCGCTCAGCGTCAAGGAGGGCCAGCAGGTCAAGGCGGGTGACCAGCTCGGCCTGGTGGGCCAGACCGGCCACGCCTACGGCACCCACCTGCACCTTGAGCTTCATGTCAAGGGCGCGCCGATCGACCCCGTTCCGTACCTGCAGGAGCGCGGAGTGGACATCAAGCTGCAAGTCGAGGCAATCTACAGCGACGTAGCGGGTTCCTGACGCTGCGTACTGACCACTGACCGCCCGGGTCTGTCGATCCGGGCGGTTTTTTCTGCGCCGTCGACAGCCGATGTCTGCTGGATCACAGGCCGGACTGTGACCCACCGCACGGCACCGCATGATCACTTTTCCGGACGGACTGCTTCAGACCGGCCCATACCAGGTCAGCCTGGCTGCCGCCGACGGTTCGGCCCCCCGGTCCCGGGCGGTCGTCCGGCTCGGCCCGACACCAGTATTTCGAGGTCAAGTGCCCCCTCGACTGTGAAGGTCCGCCGTGCAGGAAGACAGCCCCGTCCAGAACGAGAACACCCCCGACGCCACCGTCGCGCAGCCGCGAAACGCCCGCCGACGGAACCGCCTCATCGTGCTCGGCGCGGCCGCGCTGGTAGCCCTCGGCCTGGGCGGGGTCGCCGTCGCCACGTCCGGCCCCGACCGGCCGGCGCCCACCGCCGTCTCGCTCGACGCCCGGTCCCGGGCCGAGGCCGCCGGCCGGGCCGACCGCTCGGTCCGCGAGTCGAGCGCGCCGACCTCCCCGTCGGCCAGCCCGACCGTGAGCCCGTCGACGGCCAGCGCCAGCCCGACACCGACGAAGAAGGCCACCGCCACGCCGAAGCCGAAGCCGAAGCCGAAGAAGGCCACCAGGCCGACGGCCGCCTGGGTCGACCCGATGCCGGGCGCCTCGGTCACCTCCTGCTTCGGCGAGCGCTGGGGCACCCTGCACGCCGGGATCGACCTGGCGCTGCCCTCGGGCACCCCCATCCACGCCGCGGCCGCCGGCACGGTCACCCAGGCCGGTGACGCCGCGGACGGGTACGGCAACTCCGTCTTCATCGACCACGGCAACGGCTACCTGACCCACTACGCCCACCAGAGCCGCATCGCGGTCACCGTCGGGCAGAAGGTCAAGGCCGGCCAGGTGATCGGCTACGAGGGCGCCACGGGCGACGCCACGGGCCCGCACCTGCACTTCGAGGTGCACCAGGGCATGTGGAACCAGATCGACCCCGCGCCGTTCATGCGCGCGCACGGCGTGGACCTGGGCTGCTGAATCTGGCGTCAGATCGGCGATGTGGGGGTGTCCGGGAGGTCGGATGCCCCCACTCGGCGTTGTGGAGTGGACCGCCTCGGGACGTCAGAGCTTGTCGACCGGGGCGTGGCGCAGCACCAGCCACATGGTCTGGTCGCCGAAGTCGATCTGCGCGCGGGCTCCCGGGCCGTGCCCCTCCACGGCCAGCACCCGCCCCAGCCCGTAGCGCTGGTGGTTGACCCGGTCGCCGGCGGCCACCTTCGGCCCCTGCGGCAGCTCACTGGCCGTGGTCAACCGGCTGGCGTCCACACCGAGCCGCTGGGCCAGCTGCGCCGCCTTCGGCGTACCCCCGGTGAAGGTGCCGCGCCCGCCGGGCGCGCGGTCCGCGCGCCCGCCGACGCCGCCGCCCCCGCCGGCCCACGAGGTGTACGACCCCTCCGTGCGCTCCCAGCGCACCAGCTCCGGCGGCAGCTCCTCCAGGAACCGCGACGGCGGGTTGTAGGACGGCTGCCCCCACGCCGAGCGGGTCACCGCCCGGGAGAGGTAGAGCCGCTGCCGGGCGCGGGTGATGCCGACGTACGCCAGTCGGCGCTCCTCCTCCAGCTCGCGGGTGTCGCCAAGCGAGCGCAGGTGCGGGAAGACGCCGTCCTCCAGCCCGGTCAGGAAGACCACCGGGAACTCCAGGCCCTTGGCGGTGTGCAACGTCATGAGGGTGACGACGCCCTGGTGGTCGGGGTCGTCGGAGGGGATCTGGTCGGCGTCGGCCACCAGCGCGACCTGCTCCAGGAAACCCGCCACGGTGGCGCGTTCGCCGTCGGCGCCGGTCGCCTCGATCCGCTCGGTGTACTCCCGGGCGACGCTCACCAGCTCCTGGAGGTTGTCCACCCGGCCCGCGTCCTGCGGGTCCAGGCTCTCCTCCAGCTCGGTGAGGTAGCCCGAGCGGGTCAGCAGGGCCTCCAGCACCTCCTCCGGGGTGCCGGTCTCGGCGAGCTCCCGTGCGCCGTCGAGCAGCGCCACGAAGTCGCCGATGCCGTTGGCGGCCCGGGTGGAGATGCCAGGTGCCTCCCGCGCCCGGCGCAGCGCCGCGCCGAAGGAGATCCGATCACGGCTGGACAGCGCCTCGACGCACGCCTCGGCGCGGTCGCCGATCCCCCGGCGGGGGGTGTTCAGCACCCGCCGCAGGCTCACCGTGTCGTCGTCGTTGACCACCGAGCGCAGGTACGCCAGAGCGTCGCGAACCTCTTTGCGCTCGTAGAAGCGCACCCCGCCGACCACCTTGTACGGCAGGCCGGCGCGGATGAACACCTCCTCGAAGACGCGGGACTGGGCGTTGGTGCGGTAGAAGACCGCGACGTCACCGGGGCGGGTCTCGTCGGCGTCGACCAGCCGGTCGATCTCCCGGCCCACCCAGTCCGCCTCGGCGTGCTCGGTGTCGGCCACATAGCCGACGATCCGCTCGCCGTCGCCGGCCTCGCTCCACAGCCGCTTCGGCTTGCGGGAGGTGTTCCGGTCGATCACCGCGTTGGCGGCGTTGAGGATGGTCTGGGTCGAGCGGTAGTTCTGCTCCAGCAGGATCGTCCGCGCGTCGGTGAAGTCCCGCTCGAACTCCAGGATGTTGCGGATCGTCGCGCCCCGGAACGCGTAGATCGACTGGTCGGCGTCACCGACCACGCACAGCTCGGCCGGCTCCAGCCCGTCGGTGCCGGAGACCAGCTCCTTGATCAGGACGTACTGGGCGTGGTTGGTGTCCTGGTACTCGTCCACCAGCACGTGCCGGAATCGCCGCCGGTAGCTCTCCGCGACGTGCGGGTGGGACTGGAGCAGGTGCACCGTCGTCATGATCAGGTCGTCGAAGTCCAGCGCGTGCGCCTCGCGCAGCCGGCGCTGGTAGAGCGTGTACGCCTCGGCGAGCGCCCGCTCGTTGGGCCCGCTGGCCCGCGCGGCGAACTGCTCCGGGTCGACCAGCTCGTTCTTCAGGTTGGAGACCTGGGCGGCCAGCCCGCGCGCCGGGTAGCGCTTCGGGTCGAGATCCAGCTCGCGGGTCACCAACTGCATCAGCCGCCGGGAGTCGTCCGCGTCGTAGATCGAGAACGTCGACTTGAGGCCGGCGTGCTCGTGCTCGGCGCGCAGGATGCGGACGCACGCCGAGTGGAACGTCGACACCCACATCAGTCGGGCCCGCGGGCCGACGAGCGCGGCGACCCGCTCCTTCATCTCGCCGGCCGCCTTGTTGGTGAAGGTGATGGCGATGATCTCACCGGGATGCACGTCCCGTGCGGCGAGCAGGTAGGCGATCCGGTGGGTGAGCACCCGGGTCTTGCCGGACCCCGCGCCGGCCACGATCAGCAACGGCGAACCGGCGTGGCTGACGGCGTCGCGCTGCGGCCCGTTCAACCCGGCCAGGAGCTGCTGCGGATCGAGGCGGGCGGAGGCCGACCCGGGCCGGTGCGGACGGGCCGGCGCGGACTCCGGCGCGGGCGGGGACGCGGGAATGTCGAAGAGAGGATGCATCGCGCGCCAAGTCTATGCCGCCAGCCGGACACTTCCCGACCGCGCCGTCCGCGTGACCGGGCCGCCGTGCCGGCGCCTCGCGTACACGGCCGGGCCGCCCTTTTGCGCGGGAATCCTTGCGCGCCGGCCACCGGCGTGGGCATACTCGACGGCGTGATCGCTGCGCGTTACTACTTTTACTACGGCACCGGGAGTCCGGCTGCCGTAGGTCGCGCCTGATCGACAGACCTGCGAAAAGCCCCGGGCTCCTGGAGTCCGGGGCTTTTTCGTCCCGGGTTCCGGGCACCGGGCACCACAGCGCGAGAGGTACCCGATGATGACAGACGTGGTGGAGCAGAACGGCGGCCCGGCCGGACCGGAGGCGGGGCAGGCCCCGGCGAGCGGGAGCGTGCCGGAGGCGGTGCCCGCGGTGCGGGCCGGCGACCCGGCCGAGGCACGGACCGGCACCGTGGAGCCGACCGCCGCTGCGCGGATCGTGCAGATCAGAGAACGGATCGACGAGATCGACCACGCGTTGATCGCGCTCTGGCAGGAGCGGGCCGCGCTGTCGCAGGAGGTCGGGGCGACCCGGATGGCCTCCGGTGGCACCCGCCTGGTGCTCTCCCGGGAACGGGACATCCTGGAGCGCTTCCGACTCGCGCTCGGCGCCGACGGCACCCAACTGGCGCTGCTGCTGCTGCGCGCCGGCCGCGGGCCGCTCTGAGCCCCTCGGTGGGCCGCCGGGCCGCCGCCGGGCCGCTCTGAGGCACCTCGCTGGGCCGCCGGGCCGCCGCCGGGCCGCTCTGAGGCACCTCGGTGGGCCGCCGGGCCGCTCTGAGGCACCTCGCTGGACCGCCGGCGCGCCGGCGGGTCGACCGGCAGTGCGGGAGCGTGGCGGCCCGCTCAGGGTCGCTGGACAGACGAAACCGCCTGCCGTCGTCGTGGTGACGTCGGCAGGCGGTTCCGGTGACTCACGCCTCGTGGGTGGCGACGATCTCGCGCCGCTCCGCGAAGTGACAGGCGCTCGGGTGGTCCGAGTCGCGCCGGATCTCCAGCAGCGGGACCTGCTCGGCGCAGACCTCCTGCGCCTTCCAGCAGCGGGTCCGGAACCGGCAGCCCGAGGGCGGGCTGATCGGCGACGGCACGTCACCCGTGAGCCGGATGATCGTCTTGTTGTTCCGCTGGGTCGGGTCCGGCACCGGCACCGCCGAGAGCAGCGCCTGGGTGTACGGGTGGGTCGGCCGCTCGTAGATCTCGTCCTCGGTGCCGATCTCGACGATCTTGCCGAGGTACATCACCGCCACCCGGTCCGACAGGTGGCGGACCACCGACAGGTCGTGGGCGATGAAGATGTACGAGAGCCCCAGCTCGGACTGCAGCTTCTCCAGCAGGTTCATCACCTGGGCCTGGATGGAGACGTCAAGCGCCGAGACGGGTTCGTCGCAGACGATCACCTCGGGCCGCAGCGCGAGCGCGCGGGCGATGCCGATGCGCTGACGCTGACCGCCGGAGAACTGGTGCGGGTACCTGTTGATGTGCTCCGGGTTGAGCCCGACCAGGTCGAGCAGCTCGCGGACCTTGGCCCGACGGCTACCCCGGGGCGCCACCTCCGGGTGGATTTCGAACGGCTCCCCGATGAGGTCACCGACAGTCATCCGCGGGTTCAGCGAGGTGTACGGGTCCTGCATGACCAGCTGGATCTGCCGACGCAGCCGACGCAGCGCCCCACCGGAGAGCTTGGAGATGTCCTGGCCCTTGTAGACCACGCTGCCGGCGGTCGGCTTCTCCAGGTTCATCAGAACCCGGGCGAGGGTCGACTTTCCGCAGCCGGACTCGCCGACGACGCCGAGCGTCTCGCCGGCCCGCAGACCGAACGAGACCCCGTCGACGGCCTTGACCTGACCGACGGTCTTCTTGAACACCACACCCTGGGTGACGGGGTAGTGCTTGACCAGGTCATTGACCTCGAGGATGTTCTCAGACACGGTTCACCAGCTCCTCGGCGAAGTGGCAGGCGCTGGCCCGGGCGGGGCCCACCTGGAGCAGCGGGGGAACCTTCTCCCGGCACACCGGCTGAGCCATGGGGCAGCGCGGGTTGAACGGGCAGCCCGGCGGAATGTTCATCAGGTTCGGCGGGAGGCCCTTGATCGTCCGGAGCTGCTGCCCCTTCTCGTCAAGGCGCGGGATCGAGTCGATCAGACCCAGCGTGTACGGGTGCGCCGGCTTGGCGTACAGGTCGTACACGTCGGCTTCCTCGACGATCCGGCCCGCGTACATGACGGCGATCCGGTCCGCGACGTCGGCGACCACACCGAGGTCGTGGGTGATCAGGATCATGCCCATCTGCCGCTCACGCTGAAGCTCCGCGAGCAGGTCCATGATCTGGGCCTGCACGGTGACGTCGAGCGCGGTGGTCGGCTCGTCCGCGATCAGCACCTCGGGGTCGAGCGCCAGCGACATCGCGATCATCGCGCGCTGCCGCATACCGCCCGAGAACTGGTGCGGATAGTTGTTGTACCGGCCCTTGGCGTTGGGGATCTTGACCTGGTCGAGCATCTCGATCGCGCGCTTCTTGGCCTCCGCGCGACCCAGGCCCCGCCGAACCCGGAACTGCTCGGCGATCTGGAACCCGACGGTGAAGACCGGGTTCAGGGCGGACAGCGCGTCCTGGAAGATCATCGCGATGCCCTCACCGCGGATGCGGCGGCGCTCCTCGGCGGACATGCGGAGCATGTCCTTTCCGTGGAAGCGGACCTGCCCACCGGTGACGAAGCCGGGGGGCGTGTCGAGGATGCCCATGATCGTCTGCGCCGTGACGCTCTTACCGGAGCCGGACTCGCCGAGCACGGCGAGGGTCTCCCCCGCGTCGACGTGGTACGTGACCCCGTTGATGACCTTTGCGACGCCGTCCCGGGTACGGAACTCCACCCGCAGGTCGTCGACCTCGAGCAGCCGGCCGGAGGGGCGCCCGGACCCGCCGGATCCCGGCGCGGACTGCTCGGACACGAGAATGTCGGACACTGGATTTCCCCTAGCGGAGTTTCGGATCGAGGGCCTCGCGGACCGCTTCACCGAGCATCACGAAGCTCAGCACCGCGGCGACGAGGAATGCGGCAGGGAAGAACACGAGCCCCGGCGCGACCCGGATGAAATCCTTGCCCTCGCTGATCATGATGCCCCAGGACACCACCGGCGACTTCAGGCCGACACCCAGGAACGACAGGGTGGCCTCGGCACCGATGAACGAGCCGACCATGATCGTGCCGTAGACCAGCAGTGGGGCCAGGCAGTTCGGCAGCAGGTGCTTGAGGATGATCCGGCCGCTGCCGGCACCGAGCGCGCGCGCCGCAACGATGTAGTCGGCCTCCTTGGTGGAGAGCACCGAGGAGCGCATCAACCGCATCACGACCGGCCAGCTCAGCACGATCAGCGAGATGATCACCAGGCCCATGATCTCGGCCTTGCTGTTGCTGCTGCCCGAACCGTTGAACGTGGTCAGGATGACGATCGCGCCGAGCACGAACGGCACTCCGAAGAACACGTCCGCGACCCGGCTGAGAATCGTGTCGACCCAACCACCGAGGTAGCCGGAGATGATGCCCATGAAGCCGCCGACCAGCAGGGTGCCGACCACGGAGAGCACGGCGACCACGATGGAGGCACGGGCGCCGTAGATGACCCGGGCGTAGACGTCCCGGCCCTGCAGGTCGTACCCGAACCACGCGTCGCCGGACGCCTTGTTGAGGCTGCGCGAGAGCGCCCCGTTGACCGGGTCGCCCGGGGCGAACAGCGACGGGAAGGCCGCCATCAACAGGAAGATGACGATGATCGTCGCCGAGATCCAGAACAGCGGCTTGCGGCGCAGGTCCCGCCAGGCGTCACCGAGCAGACCACGGGGCTTCTCGTTGCCCTGCGGCCCGGGGGTGGCAGGGGTGTCGGTCGGCTGCGCGGCAGGGGTGCTGACGATCGATGCGGTACTGGGGTCACTCATAACGGATCCTCGGGTCCAGGGCGGCGTAGAGCAGGTCGACCAGCAGGTTCATCAACAGATAGACGACCACCAACACCACCACGATGCCAACCACGGTAGCGCTCTCCTTGGTGACGATCGCGCGGTAGACCTCGCGACCGATCCCGTTGATGCCGAAGATGCCCTCGGTGACGATCGCGCCGCCCATCAGGGCGCCGAGGTCGGTGCCGAGCAGGGTGACGACCGGAATGAGCGAGTTGCGCAGCAGGTGCACACCCACGACCCGGCGCATCGGCAGGCCCTTGGCGATGGCGGTGCGCACGTAGTCGGCACGGCGGTTCTCCGCGATGCTCGTTCGAGCCACCCGGGCGATGTACGCCACCGACGCGCTACCGAGCACGAAGCCCGGCACGATCAGCTCGGAGAAGCGCATCTCGGACGAGACCGTCGGCTTGACGATGCCCCACTGCACGCCCAGCAGCCACTGCAGCACGAAGCCGACGACGAACACCGGCAGCGCGAGCAGGAAGAGGGTCGAGACGAGGACGAGGTTGTCCAGGAAGCCGTTGCGGCGCAGACCGGTCAGGATGCCGGCGCCGAGGCCGATCACGGCCTCGATGGCGAGCGCGACCAGGGCCAGCTTCAGGGTGTTCGGGTACGCCGTGGCGATGATGTCGCCGATGTCGCGCTGCGAGAACGTCTGGCCGAAGTCGCCCTGGAGCAGGTTCTTCATGTAGTTGCCGTACTGCACGAAGACGTTCTGGTCCAGGTGGTACTTCTCGGTCATGTACGCGACGTACTGGTCGGGGCAGCGGCGCTCGCCGCACTTGCCGGCGAACGGGTCGCCGGGGACGGACCAGACGAGCCAGTAGATCAGGAAGGTCGAGCCGATGAAGACCGGCACGAGTTGGAGCAGCCGTCTCAACAGATAACGGCCCATGGGGTGGTCCTCCAGACAGGGGGCGCGTCGGACGGCCGACACGGTGGTGACAACGTGGCGAGTGGAGTGCTGTGGCACCCACTCGCGGAACGGCCCCGGGTCGGGCTCACCGGATGTGGCGAGCCCGACCCGGGGTCAGACCGTTCGGATCAGAGCTCGACCGAGGTGATGTCGAGTTCGCCGACGTTGTTCAGCTCGAGCTTCTTGATCTTCTCCGAGTGGCCGGACTGCTGGCCGTAGAAGTAGATCGGGATGCTCGGGACGTCCTGGTCGACCTTCTCGATGGCCTTGGCGAAGGCCTCGTGCGAAGCCTCGAGGCTCGGCGCGGAGCTGGCCTGCTTGGCCAGGGTGTCGACCTCGGGGTTGCTGTACAGGCCGTCGTTGGACGAGCCACCCTTGACGTAGAGCGGGTTGACCCAGTTCTCCACGTCCGGGTAGTCCTGCTGCCAGGCGGCACGGTACGGGCCGGTCATCTTGTGGGCGTTGATGTTCTGACGGAACACCGCGAAGGTCGGGATGCCCTCGGCGCGAGCCTCGATGCCGAGGTTGGTCTTGACCTGCTGCGCAACCGCGTCCATCCAGTCCTTGTGGCTGGAGTCCGAGTTGTAGTAGAAGACCATCTCGCCGGTGAAGCCGCCGGCCTCGGTCAGCAGCTGCTTGGCCGTGGTCGGGTCGAACTTGCAGGCGGTGCAGTTACCCGGCTTGGCGCCCGGGGTCAGCGGGTTCGCCCAGCTGTCGGCCGGCTTGCGGGTGCCGAAGAAGATCTTGTCCGAGATCTCCTGCCGGTTGATCGACAGCGAGACCGCACGACGCAGCTTCGGGTTCTGGAAGCGCTTGTCGTAGATCGGGAACGCGATGAGCGCGGTCGACGGCGTGACGGTGTTCAGGCCACGGTCACCGAGGTCGGTCTTCCACTTGTCGCCGGCGAGCGCCGAGGTGGGGACGACCTCCATGAAGTCCAGGTTGTTGGCGAGCAGGTCGGCGTAGGCCGCCGTCTCGTCCTGGTACAGCTTGACGTCGACGTCCTTGATCTTCATCTTGTCGCGCAGGCTGTAGTCGTCGAAACGAGTCAGCTTGATGAGGACGTTGTCCTGCCACGAGACGAACTTCACCGGGCCGTTACCGATCGGCTTCTTGCCGAACTCCTCGGGCTTCATGGTGAAGAACGCGTCCGGCAGCGGCATGAACGCGCTGTAGCCGAGCTTGGTCGGGAAGACCGCGGTCGGGGCGGCGAGGGTGACCTCGAAGGTCTGCTCGTCGATGACCTTCAGGCCGGACAGCTCCTTGGCCGTCGGCATCGGGGCCTTCTGCGGGCCGTCCGCGCCGTCCGGGTCCTCGGTGTAGGTCTTGTCGAAGCCCGCGATGTCCGCGAAGAAGGAGCCGTTCTGCGCGCCGTTCGGCGAGTACGCGGCCCAGTTCCAGGCGTCGACGAAGTTCTTCGCCTTCACCTCGGTACCGTCGTGGAACTTGGTACCCTTCTTGATCTTGATCGTGAAGACCTTGGAGTCCTTGGTGTCGATGGACTCGGCCAGCGCGTTGCGCGGGGCCCCACCGTCGTTGGGGTACTCGACCAGGCCGGTGAACAGCCAGTCGATGACCTTGCCACCGCCGGTCTCCGTGGTGTTCGACGGAACCAGCGGGTTCTCCGGCTGGACGCCGTGGATGACGATCGCGCCATCCTTGCTGGCGGCGGCGTCGCCGTCGCCGTCACCGCTCGAGCAACCGCTCGCGACAAGCGCGGCAGCCGCGCTGAGCGCGATCGCGCTCGTCGCCCGCTTCGAGACTCTCATTCCGAGGGGCCTCCTCTTTCTAACCTGGTTCCGTCGTGGGTTTCACGCACGTTTGGGGGTGACACCGCCCGACCACCCCGGGGCGGGGGTCGCCGGGACCACAGGGAAGTTTGGGGACACCCCTGATGTTCCGATCCGCCGGGCTCCCTCACCCGACGAGGCACGACCCTACGCAGGCGACACAGCCACGAACCCGCCGGGAACAGCGGAGGTCGTGGTCGTTGGCCGTACGGAGTGCCACACACCAAGGGTGAGGTGCTGCCACTGTGACACCCACTGGCCGCTTCCGTGAAGGTGCCGTTATCAAGCCGTTAGTTGCCCGCCACGTTGCCGATACTTGAAAAATGATCATAAAACGGTCGGGGCAGGTGTCCCTGACCTGGAAGTACATGACCTGCTAGAGCGCCCGCGCCGCGCTCAGGCTCGGCTTCTGTGAGGTTTTCCGCACGACGGACGCGCGGTCCGACGCCCGTCGCGGGCTCGATTTTCTTTGCCCGTCCGGACGAGGTCGCCGTCGGCTGCACGGGCACCATGGCCGGCTGGGTGGACGAGGGCGCCGCGGGCGGTTCTCTGATGACCGGAGGGCGACCGCGACTGGTACGACGACACCGGCCCCGGCGCCGCACGAGGCGGGGCCGGGGCCGGTGGTGTGGCGGGGATGGATCAGGCGGTGAAGCGGACCTTGCGACGACGCACCAGAAGCACGGCAACCGCGCCCGCGGCGAGCAGCAGCAGACCGGCGGTCGCCGCCATCGCGATCGGCGAACCGGTCAGCGGCAGGGCGCCGCCGTTGCTGGCCGGCGAGGTGGACGGTGCCGGGCTGGCCGGCTGCGCCGACTCCGACGGCGTGGCCGACGGGGTGGTCGGCGACGCCGACGCGCTCGGGGTCGGCGACGAGGTGGCCGGCGGGGTCGCGGGGGTGGCCGTGAAGGTGGCCGCCGCCCGGGCGGTGACGGTGGTGCCGGTGCTGCCGCCGAGGATCAGCTTCTGCGCCTTCTTGGCGCCGCCGCTGAACAGGAACACCCGGCCGAAGGAGACCGAGTCCTGCGCGGTCAGGGTCACGTCGACCGTGCCGGCGGCCTCGGCGGCCAGCCAGAACTGCCCGCCGTTGGTGGTCGTGGTGACCGGCTTGCCCTCGGCGTCGACGGCGGTGCCGCCGGTGGCCGCGACGGTGATCGCGCCCGCCGGGCCCTTCACCGTGAACGGACCGGCCTTGCCGCCGACGGTCGCGGTGGCGCTGGCCGGGTCGACGGCCAGGTCGGCACGCGGCTCCGGCTGGTCGGTGGCGTTCGTGATCAGGTAGTCACGGACCTTCGTGATCACCTCGTACTGGTTGGGGGCCTGCAGGCCCTTCTCCCAGGCGCCCAGCTCGATGCCGTCGCTGAAGTGCCAGACGGCGGTCTGGGTGCCGAAGTAGAGCAGGGTGTCCAGCTGCTTCTTACCGATCTTCGTCTGCACGCCGGCGGCGGCGAGAAGCGCGGTGGAGTCGGCGTTCGGGTAGCCGTGGGTGAGCACCCACTGGACCTTGCCGAGGTTCTGCACCTCGGACTTGTCCCAGGTGCCCTCCTCGTACTTGCCGTCGAGCTTCACGCTGGTGTGGTAGTCGATGCAGAACGCCGGCACCAGCTTGCCGTCGATCTTCAGGGCGAGCGCGGACGTGGTGCGCTTCTTGCCGTCGAGCTTCAGGGTGACCTCGGTGCCGTCGACCACCTTGGCCACGCCGGTGGCCGGAGCGGCGGCTGCGGCACCCGCCACGCCGAGCGCCAGCGCGCCGCCGGCGACAGCCGCCAGCGCGACCCGCGCCCAGTGTCGTCCTCGTTGTCCGAACATCAAGAGTGGTACCTCTCCCCCAGGGGTGACCCGCGACCGCGGGCACGCGTGAGCCGCCGCCTCCGCGGGATGCCAACACCCACGCGCGGAAACGGGACCGGGGCAGTATGGGACGACGGGTGATCGTTTGTCAGCCCCGCCCAGCGGCATCCGTGGCATCTGCCCGAAATGCCGGGGCGGAGGAATAGATCACACGAGCCGGCGGTCCGCCGCCCAGCGGGACAACTCGTAGCGGTTGGACATCTGGAGCTTGCGCAGCACGTTCGACACGTGCGTCTCCACCGTCTTGATGGAGATGAACAGCTCCTTGGCGATCTCCTTGTACGCGTACCCCCGGGCGAGCAGGCGCAGCACCTCCCGCTCCCGGTTGGTGAGCTGGTCCAGCTCCGGGTCGGCCACCGGGGCGTCCGGCCGGGCCGCGAAGGCGTCCAGCACGAACCCGGCGAGCCGAGGGCTGAACACCGCGTCACCGTCGGCGACCCGGCGGATCGCCGCGGCCAGCTCGTCCGGGGAGATGGTCTTGGTGACATACCCCCGCGCGCCGGCCCGGATCAGACCGATCACGTCCTCCGCCGCGTCGGAGACGCTCAGCGCCAGGAACTTGACCTGCGGATGACTGCGCCGCATCGCCTCCAGCACGGCGCGGCCACCGCCGTCGGGCATGTGCACGTCGAGCAGCACCACGTCCGGCCCGGTGGCGGCGATCCGCGTGACCGCCTCGGCCACCGTGCTCGCCTCACCCACCACCTCGACGTGGGCGCCCAGCTCGGCACGCACCCCGGCACGGAACATCGCGTGGTCGTCCACGAGGAACACCCGCAGGCGTTCGGGGCGGCTGGTCGCCGGGTCGAGATGCTCCATCGGCTGCTCGGCCATGGTCACTTGTTCCTCTCCGCTGCGGACGAGTCCCGGGAGATCGGCAGGATCAACCGGACCTCGGTCCCCTCCCCCGGACCGGACCGGATCTCGGCCCGTCCGCCGTGCCGCTTCATCCGTCCGATGATCGAACCGCGTACGCCGTGCCGGTGGTCCTCCACCGTATCCGGATCGAAGCCCTTGCCCCGGTCCCGGACGAAGACGCTGACCTGATCGGGCTCCACCTCGGCGTACAGCGACACGGTCTGCACGCCGGCGTGCCGGGCAGCGTTCACCAGCGCCTCCCGCGCGGCGGCGACAAGCGCCCCGACCTTCTCGTCGGTCTCCCGGTCGCCCACCACCACGGTCTCCACGGTGATCGCGAACGTGTCCTCGACCTCGGCGGCGGCCTGTTCCAGGGCGGCGGCGAAGCGCTCGCTCGGTGACGCCGTGGGTTTGTAGAGCCAGTTGCGCAGCGAACGCTCCTGTCCCCGGGCCAACCGCTGCACCGTCTTGACGTCGCTGGCGTTGCGCTGGATCAGAGCCAACGTGTGCAGCACCTGGTCGTGCACCATCGCGGCCAGCTCGGCCCGCTCCTGCTCGCGGATGCGCCCCTCGCGCTCCGAGCGGAGCTGGCTGTACGTCCGCCAGAGCACCGGCGCGGCGACCACGCCGACCCCGGCCAACCCGACCAGCGCGAAGATCACCCCGTTGATCACCGCGTCGAAGTTCTGTGCCGGCGAGTAGACCGCCGCGACACCGATGATGCCGACCGCGACCAGCACTCCACCGCCGATGAACCGGAGCACGAAGGCCCGCCGGTCGCTCTCCTCGACGACCGCCCCGAGCCACGGGACCGGCATCGTGTCGCCCCAGCGCCGTCGCCGCTCGGGCGCCGACTGGTGCCAGATGACCCCGGCGCCGACGGCGATGATGGCCACCAGCCAGCCGGCGGTGCCCGCCGCGCCGACGGAGTCGAAGACCATCACCTGAATCAGCAGGACGCCGAGCCCGATCCCGACGAACGGCAGGAGCTGGGCCACGTCGCGCCGGGGTGGCACGGCGGTGTCGCCGGGGCGCAGCGGCACCACCGCCCAGAAGGCCGCGTAGAGCAGGAGGCCGAGCCCGCTCAGCCCGAGCAGCACCATGAACGCGACCCGCACACGCAGCACCGAGATGCCGAGATGGTCGGCGATGCCGGCGGCGACACCGGCGGCCATCCGATGCTCGGGGGCGCGGTAGAGGCGCGGAGGCGGGGTCACGGTGCTGATCGGAGGCTCCCTGGTCACGGTGGTGGGCGGGGCGGAGGTCGGTGAGTCCGATCGTCACACGCCGCGGCGTCCGCCGACCACGGGGACGCCCCCGACATTCCGACCGCCCGGATCTCAGGGTGGGGTCAGGGTCGGGTCCTGAGGTCGTTCGGGCGCAGCGGGCAGCAGGATCGAGACATGACCGAGGAAGCTGCCCCGCCGCCCCGCCCCGGGTCGGCACAGCCGGGCGGTTCAGCACCGCCCGCACCAGCCCAGACGCCCGCCGGCTGGACCGAGCCCACCACGTTCGGCCCGACCGCCGGCACCGACCCGACCGCCGGACCGACACCGGGCGCCGCGTACGAGCCGCCGAGCGCGAGCTACGCGCCCGGCGCCGGCCACGCGGCCGGCACGGACCACGGGCCAGGCGGGGGTCCGACCGCCACGGACCGCGGCCCCGGCGCCGGCTTCGCGCCCGGAGCGGGCTACGGACCCGGTGCGGATACGACCGGTGCGGGCTACAGGCCCGGCGGGGGCTACGAGCCCAGCGGGGGCTACGGGCCCGGAGCGGGCTACGGGCCCGGCGCGGGCTACGGGCCCGGCGGGGGCGCGGGTACGCCTCCGGGGACCGGTGGGGGTGGGCCGGGGCCGTCCGTGGGGCCGCTGGGCGGCACCGGCTTCACCTCGCGGTACGGGCTGGTCCGGCCGCGCGACGGCCGCTACCTGGCCGGGGTCTGCGCGGCGATCGGACGAGCCACCAACACCGACCCGGTGCTCTGGCGGGTGCTGCTCGCGGTGCTCGGGTTCTTCGGTGGCATCGGCATCCTGGTGTACGTCGCCGCCTGGCTGATCATCCCGAACGAGGGCGACACGGCATCCCCGGTGGAGTCGATGCTGGGGCGCGGCCGTTCCAGCATGTCCCCGGTGACCGTGATCGTGCTGGGCATCCTGGTGGCGGCCAGCTTCGGCTACATCGTCACCGACGCCTTCCGCGCGGTGCTGCTCGGCGCGGCCATCCTGATCGGCGGCGCGTTGCTGCTCAACCGGGACAGCCGTGGTCCACAGCCCGGCGTCCCGGGTGGGCCGGTGCCGCCCACCCCGACCGGTACGCCACCCGGGCCCGTCCCGCCGGTCGCCTGGCCCGCGCCGACGCACGGCGCGGTGCCGCCCACCGGTCCGCTGGCGACCGCGCCGTTGGCAGGTGGCGCTCCGGCGTACGCCGCGGCGCCGGCTGAGCCGCCGAGCGCGCCCACGCCCATGTACGGCGCCCAGCCAGCCACCGCCACGCAGCCGATCGTCAGCGCACAGTCGGTGTCCGGGGCGACGCTGCCGTCCGGGGCGGGGCCGGTGTCCGGGCAGCCGGCCGGTGCCACGACGGGGCCGCAGGAGGCCACCTGGCCGGCGCCCGAGCAGGGCTGGACGGGCAGCGGCACGGCCACCGAGGGCACGTCCAGCGCCGGCTGGCCGTCGGCGCCGGTGACCGCCGTGCCCGCCGGTCCGTCCGGTTACCCGGTCGCGGCGACGCCGGGCGGTTACCGCCAGCCGTTCGCGCCACACGGCCCGTACGCCGCGCCGGCCCCGGCCCCGGCCCCGCCGCCGAAACCACCGAAGCCGCCGAAGCGGCCCCGGGAGCGTTCACCGCTCGGCGCGGTGACCTTCTCGCTGATCTTCCTGGCCCTCGGCGTGGTCGCCCTGCTCGATCTGCTGGACGTCTTCGCCGTCAGCGCCTCGGCGTACTTCGCGGCCGCGTTGGCCACGATCGGGCTGGGGCTGCTGGTCGGCACCTGGTTCGGGCGGGCCCGCTGGCTGATCGCGCTCGGCCTGGTGACCGCCGCGGCTCTGGGGACCGCGACGGTCGCCGAGTCCTACGACCGCATCCGCGGCGTGGACGGCGCGGTCACCTGGGCGCCCACCGACTACCGCGACCTCGCCGACCGGTACGAGAACAGCTTCGGTGACGCAGTGCTCGACCTACGGGGCATCGACTTCACGAAGCAGGACAGCCAGGTGACCGTCGCGATCAACTTCGGTCAGGCGACAGTTGTCGTACCGCCCAACGTGGACGTCACCACCGTGGCCGACGTGAACGCCGGCGACGCCACCGTCTTCGGCACCCGTTCCGGCGGGTTCGACGGCCGACCGCGGGAGTCCACCGACCTGGGCGCGGACGGCCCCGGCGGCGGGAAGCTGCGCCTGTACATCCACGTCAATGCCGGCAACCTGGAGGTGACCCGGTGAAGGCTCACCGTACGGACCTGCTCTCGTTCGCCTTCGGGCTGGTGTTCCTGGCGCTGTCGGCCTGGTGGCTGCTCGCCCAGATCCTCGGGCTCGCGCTGCCACCGGTCGGCTGGTTCCTGGCCGGCGCGCTGATCCTGATCGGGGTCTTCGGTCTGGTCGGCGCGTTGCGCTCCGGCCGGTCCGGCCGCCCGGACCCGAAGGAGGTCGCCGACCCGGCCGCGGCCCCGGTCCACCAGCCCGGCACGCCGACGCTGGCGTCCGGGCCGGTCACGGCCGCCGCGGAGCCCGGCGTGCCGACCTCCGGGGCCCCGACCTCCGGCGCGGGCCTTCCGGCGTGGACCGCCGAACACTCCACCTGGGACGCTCCCCTCCCGGGGCCGGCGCCAGAGGCGTCGACCGTGGCCCTGCGGGCACCAGAGGCACCGACCGCCGAGCTGCGCCCGCCGGAGGCGCCGACCGCCGAGCTGCGGGCACCGGAGGCACCGACGGAGGCCATCCACCCGGCCTGGCTGGCCCACGCCGCCCCGGAGCCGCAGACGTCTCCGGTCTCCGGCCAGACCGGCGAAGACGCCGACGAGCCGACCCGGACCGACCACCCGAGCACGACGCCCGGCGACGGCGACGGCGACGGCGACGGCGACGGCGACGGCGACGATGAGCCGACCCGGTCCGACCGGGCGAGCACGGCGACCGGCGACGATCCGGCGGACGAGCGGGAGGTCCGACGGCGGGAATCCTGACCGGTCGCCCGCCCGCGGCGGCCCGCACCGCCGCCACGGCGGTGCGGCCGGCGCGGGCAGGCGCATATGCTGGCCGGTGGAGATCTCGCCTCCGCCGGCCGGCCCGTCCCGCCGTGGCGGCCCCGCCGCGATTCCCGTCTCTACCCCGTCAGGAGCCCGCCCGACATGACGCAGTCCCCCGCCGTGCGTACCACCGGCCGGTCCGGTCCGGTCCGCATCGGCGAGCGAGCCGCCCGTACCCTCGTCACCGAGCTGGCCCGGATGAACGACCCGAAGGCCGCCCTGCTGGTCGGCGCGAGCCCGGAGTCCGCGGTGCTGGCCGCGGCGATCGAGGCGCTGCTCCCCGGTGACCAGCTCACCGTCGTGCCCGGCGACTCGTCAAGCGCCGCCGTGCTCCGCGAGCACGTCACCGCCCAGGGCCGGTGGGTCGCCGACCGGGTACGCGTGGTCGACTCGCTCGCCGACGCCGAGGCCGCCGCCGTGGTGATCGCCGGCGAGGCGTTCACCGGCACCGCCGAGGAGACCCGGAGCGGCATCGACGGGTTGTCCAAGTACCTGACCGACGGCGGGGTGCTGAGCGTGGCGACCACCGCGACGCCCGGCCGGACGACAGGCGCGGCCACCGAGCTGGCCCGGCAGGACGCCCTCTACGGCGTCGGCGGGGACCTGGTGCTGCGCAACACGCCGCCGCTGCGCGTCTACCGGCTGCGGTTCACCCCGGCCAGCCCGGCCGCTGCCGACCGACTGGCTCCGGCGTACCGGCCGTCGAGCGTGCCGCTGACCCGGGGAATGCACATCGACTCCAACGGGGTGGCCGCGGCCGGCATCACGCTGGGTCTGGCGGCGCTCGCCCGGGTGGCGCGTCCGTCGTCGAAGCTGTGGCTGCTGCCGGCGTTGGCCGCCGCGCCTGTCGCCGCGTTCTTCCGGGATCCCCAGCGGGACGTGCCGGAGGACCCGAACGCCGTGGTGGCCAGCGCGGACGGGAAGGTCCTGTCGGTGCAGCGCCTGCACGACGAGCGTTTCGGCGACGGCGAGTGGCTGCGCGTCGCGGTCTTCCTCTCCGTGCTGGACGTGCACGTCAACCGGGCTCCGGTCGCCGGCAAGGTGGTGGACTACTTCGTCGCCGACGGCGGCTTCGTCAACGCGATGAAGCCGGACGCCGAGCACAACGTCGCCGCGTACACCGTCCTGGACACCAGCCGTGGCACTGTGGTGGTCGCCCAGCGGACCGGCCTGATCGCCCGCCGCATCGTGCAGCGCGCGCCGATCGGTGCACTGCTGGCCAAGGGGGAGCGCTTCGGGCTCATCCGGTTCGGCTCGCGGACCGACGTCTACCTGCCGGCCGAGGCCGCCGACCCGCTGGTGGGGCCGGGCGACAAGGTGATCGGCGGCTCCACGGTCATCGCCCGCTGGCGCTGACACCGGAACGCGAAAACGGGGCGCCGCTGTCCGCGGCGCCCCGTTTCGTGTGTCGGATCAGGCGGTACGACGCTGGCGCAGCCAGAGCACCGGCCCGCTGACCAGGTAGCCCACCACGATCAGGGCGAACGTGAGCCGGATGTCGACGAGCGCGCCGATCACCGGGGCCAACCAGAGCCACGGCGGCAGCTTCACCAGGCGGGCGAGCTTGGCGTACGGGAAGCTGGACACCATCGCGAAGGCGAGCAGCGCCACCCCGGCGACAAGCACCAGGCCGGGCACCGGCAGGCCGATCGCCACGGTCACGGCGAGCACTGCCGCGGCCATGGTGGTGGGGACTCCGCAGAAGAAGCGGCCGTCCTTCGGCGAGACGTTGAAGCGGGCCAGCCGGATCGCCGCACACGCCGCGACCAGGAAGCAGGCCACCGCTGCCGCAGCCGTCGACACCGAGCCGGCGAGCGAGGCGTAGACCACCACGGGCGCGGCGAGGCCGAACGAGCACATGTCGGCAAGCGAGTCCATCTGAGCGCCGAACGGGCTGGCCACGCCGAGCCGGCGAGCCAACGCACCGTCGAGGCCGTCGAAGGCGACGCAGGCGATCAGGCAGAGGGCGGCGATGCGCACCTCACCCTGCATGGCGAGGAAGATGGCAAGCATGCCGAGCATGAGGCTGGCCAGGGTGCAGGCGTTGACCACGCCGAACTTCATCCGGCGGGCCATCGTGCGCTCGCCGGGGAGCAGGGGGATCGACCCGGCGGTGGCCTCGTCGGCGTACGCCATCGGCGGAAGCGCCGGGCTGACCGGCATGACCGCCTCGATCTCGGCCCGAGCGACGCCGAGCGACGGACGGCTGAGCCGGTCCAGGCCGTAACGGCGGCGCTGGCGGTCGGCGTACCGGTGCTCGGGCAGTGTCAGGTCGGTGGTCCGCAGGTCGCCGTCACGGCGACCCACCCGGACCAGTAGCACCTGGCGGGCGAACGTGCTGCTGCGGCGCAACGGGCCCGCCCAGCGACGCCCTGCGGGGCGCGGACTGTCAGTCGTACGACGCCGGCGCCATGGGGCTCTCGGCACGTTTCCTCCATCACCGGATCGGCTTGCCGCCGTTTGCGGGCGGTTGTCCGGCTGTCTCGTGCCGGACCCTGCGTGGCCCGGCAGCCGTTTTGCGGAGTACACCATCGCATAGGGGAACGTGGCTTGGCGATAGCTGCCGGCGGTACTTATCTGGTGCAAACCGCGCGAACCGCCTTGTTATTCCCATCCCGGGCTTGATCGCCCGTTTCCTCCATCATTCCCGTCTCCGACTGTACCGGAGGGTCACCATGTCGGCTCGTCGAGCCGGGTGCTATCGACCCAGCTGTCCGATTGCCGAGGCAGCGATGCCCGTCAGCGGCAGGTCAGCGGTGTCGGCGACGGTGAACCAGCCCGCCCGGGCGGTCGAGCCACCGGCGACCTCGGTCACCACCGCGTCGGTGGGTACGTCCACCAGCACCCGATAGATCACCCGTACGCCGTGCCAGTCCAGCGGACGACCCTCCGGGCCGAGCGCGGCCGGGTTGTGCAGGTTGTCCACGCCGAGCAGTTCCACGACCCGGCCCACCTGGCCACCCTCCTCGACCAGCTCGCGGAGCAGCCCGGTGGTCGGCTGCTCACCGTGATCGGTGCCACCGCCGGGCAGGTGCCACTTGCCGGCCCCGGGGTAGCCGTCCGCGATCTGGGTGAGCAGGATCCGCCCGGCCGGGTCGGTGACCAGCCCGTACGCCCCGAAGCGCAACCGGCGATCCGGATGCGCCGGCGGGAGCGGCTCGGCGGACGGCTGCGCGTCGGCCGGGAGCGGGGTGACCGGCAGTCCGAGCAGTTCGGCGCTGTACGGGGTCAGCGGCAGCCCGGCCGCCTCCTCGGGGTCGACCCAGCGGGCCTCCACGACGGCGCCCGCGGCCCCATCCAGCGCACCGCCCGCGCGGCCCAACGCACCGCCCGCGCCGCCCAGCACGCCGCCTGCGGTCCCGCCCAGCACGCCGCTCGCGGTCCCGCCCAGCACGCCGCCTACGGTTCCGCCCCGCGCGTCGTCCGGGACGGTCAGCTCGAACAGCAACCGGTCGGTGTGCAACGACACGTCGTCCGCGCGGGTGGTCACGTCGGCGACGACGGCGCGCAGCCGGCCCACCGCCACGGTCAGCCCGGTCTGCCCGGCGACCGCGCGGACGACGGCGTGCTCCGGATGCTCGGCGTGCTCGACCACACCCCCGGGCAGGGACCAGACCTCAGAACCCGGATCGCGAACCACCAAGACTGACCCAGAAGCCCACAAAGCACCGTAAACCGCAACCCGCCGCACCAGCACCGTCCCCGCCCCCCGTGCACCACTCAAGCCAGTGATCATGAAGCTATCGCCGTCCATGCCGGCGCGTCCCGACAATAACTTCATGATCGAGCCCAGCGGGGTGGTGCGGGCCGGCCGGGGGGCCGGGGGTGGGTGGGTGGGGTGGGGTGGGGGCCGGGGGGGTCAGGTTAGTTGGGCTGCTTGGACTGCTTCTGCCGTCACCTCGGTCAGGCGGTCCGTTCCGAGGGCGCCCAGTTCCTCGCGGGCGAACCAGCGGGCCTCGCAGGTGGAACCGCCCACATCGGTGATCGTCGGCGCGTTCGGCTCGTCGACCACGACCCGGTAGAAGGCGCGTACGCCGTGCCAGTCGATCGGGTAGCCCTCCGGGCCGAGCGAGGCGGCGTCACGGTGGCTCGCCACACCCAGCAGCTCGACGAGGCGGCCGGCCTGGCCGGTCTCCTCGACCAGCTCCCGGATGAGCGCCGCGCCGGGCTGCTCGCCGTAGTCGGTGCCGCCGCCGGGCAGGTGCCAGCAGCCGGCGCCCGGGTAGCCGTCGGAGATGCGGGTGAGCAGCACCCGGCCGGCCGGGTCCGTGCACACGGCGTACGCGGCGAAGCGCTGCGCCCGGTGCAGCCCGTCGGGACCGGGCACCGCGTAGAACGAGGGGAACTCGGGCACCTCGTCGGGCACCACGTCGGCCGAGGAGGCGGGCAGGCCGAGGGCGCGGGCCGTGAACGAGCGCAGTGGCAACTCGCGGGCCTCGTCAAGCGTGTACCACCGGGCGAGGTCGGTGGGGCGTTCGCCGACCCGGTCGGCGAGGGTGCCGCCACGCACCGCCACCCGGTAGATCAGCCGGTCGGTGTGGATGGTGATGCCGCGCTCGGGCAGGGACCGCATGTCGGCGAGCACGTCGGCCAGGCCGGAGACGGCGACCGAGAGGCCGGTCTCGGCGGCGGTCTCGCGGACGACCGTGTGGTTCGGGTCCTCGCCGTGGTCGACCGCCCCGCCGGGCAGCGACCAGGTGCCGGGGGTGCCGGAGCGCTCCGATGCGCGGACCAGCAACACTCGGCCGTCTGAATCAGCACAAACTGCGTATGCCGCGATCCTGCGAAGCGGCTCCAGCAAGGTGGTCACGGGACCAAATTCTCCCCGGGCCGGGTTACCGGAACGGAAAAGAGTCGGATTCCTGACTCTTTGCTACCCGCTCAGGGATCGGTCAGGGTAAGGATCCGGGCGGTCACCGAGGGCGGGCCGGGCGCCGGCGCGGACCGTGGAGACATGACATCCACCGCCGCTCCCCACGCCCCGTACAAGCAGCTCCGGCGACCCACCACCGACCGCATGGTGGCGGGGGTCGCCAGCGGCCTCGGCCGCTACTTCAACGTCGACCCCACACTGGTCCGGGTGGCCTTCGCGGTCACCGGCCTGCTCACCGGCGGGCTCGCGCTGTTCGCGTACCCCATCATGTGGTTCCTGATGCCCGAGGAGCCCACCGGCGCGCCCGCCTGGCCGCACGCGGCGGGCGTCGCGCCGCAGCCCACCGCCGGGCCCGCGCCCGGCGGACCACAGCAGGGGTACGCGCCGACGCCGCCCTACCCGCCGACGACCCCGCCCCACACGCCGCCGGCGGCGTGAGCCGCGGTCACTCCCACTCGATGGTGCCCGGCGGCTTGCTTGTCACGTCCAGCACCACCCGGTTGACCTCGGCGACCTCGTTGGTGATCCGGGTGGAGATCCGGGCCACCACGTCGTAGGGCAGCCGCGACCAGTCGGCGGTCATCGCGTCCTCGCTGGAGACCGGGCGCAGCACCACGGGATGCCCGTAGCTGCGCCCGTCACCCTGCACGCCGACGCTGCGCACGTCGGCGAGCAGCACGACGGGGAACTGCCAGACACCCCGGTCGAGGCCGGCGGCGGTCAACTCCTCGCGGGCGATCAGGTCGGCCTGGCGGAGCAGGTCGAGGCGCTCGCGGTCGACCGCGCCGATGATCCGGATGGCCAGGCCGGGACCGGGGAACGGGTGCCGCCAGACCATCGCCTCGGGCAGGCCGAGCTGGAGGCCGAGCGCCCGGACCTCGTCCTTGAAGAGGGTGCGCAGCGGCTCGACCAGGGCGAACTTCAGGTCCTCCGGCAGGCCGCCGACGTTGTGGTGGCTCTTGATGTTGGCGGTGCCGGTGCCGCCACCGGATTCGACCACGTCCGGGTAGAGGGTGCCCTGGACGAGGAACTCCACGTCGCCGTGCGAGGCGATCTCGCGGGCGGCGGCCTCGAAGACCCGGATGAACTCCCGGCCAATGATCTTGCGCTTCTGCTCCGGGTCGGTCACCCCGGCCAGCGCGCCGAGGAACCGGTCGGCGGCGTCGACCACCTTCAGCTTGATGCCGGTGGCCGCCACGTAGTCCTTCTCGACCTGCTCGGCCTCGCCCGCGCGCAGCAGACCGTGGTCGACGAACACGCAGGTGAGCTGGTCACCGACCGCCCGGTGCACGAGCGCGGCGGCGACCGCCGAGTCCACCCCGCCGGAGAGGCCGCAGATGACCTCCTTGTCGCCGACCTGGGCGCGGATCCGGGCGACCTGCTCGTCGATGATGTTCTCGGGAGTCCAGGTCGGCTCGATGCCGGCGATGTCGTACAGGAAGCGGGTGAGCATCTCCTGACCGTGCGCGGTGTGCCCGACCTCCGGGTGGAACTGCACGCCGGCCCGACGCCCGGCCACGTCCTCGAAGGCCGCCACCGGCGCGCCCGCCGACTCGGCCGTCACCGTGAAGCCCTCGGGCGCCTCGGTGACGCAGTCGCCGTGGCTCATCCAGACCGGCAGGTCCGCCGGCAGGTCGCGCAGCAGCACACCCGGGTCGAGGAGGCGGGGACGCAGCGGCGTGCCGCCGTACTCGCGGTTGCCCGTGTGCGCGACGGTGCCGCCGAGCGCCTGGGCCATCGCCTGGAAGCCGTAGCAGATGCCGAAGACCGGCACGTCGGCCGTGAACAGGCCGGCGTCGATCTGCGGGGCGTCCGGCGCGTACACGCTTGCCGGACCGCCGGAGAGGATGATCGCGGCCGGGTTCTTCGCCAGCATCTCGGCGACCGGCATCGAGTGCGGCACGATCTCGGAGTAGACCTTCGCCTCGCGGACCCGGCGCGCGATGAGCTGGGCGTACTGGGCTCCGAAGTCCACCACGAGGACAGGGCGAGGCAGGCTCATGTGCACAAAGCCTACCGACAGTCACTGCTGCGCCGGGCACGGGCCGCCCCTCCGGCGTGCCGCCGCGGCGCCTCCGAGGGCGGCGGCCGCCTAACATCGACGCGGTGCGATGACGACCGGACGGAGGACGGGTGTGACCGAGGTGACCGTACGCCCCTTCCGGGACACCGACGCCGAGCCGCTGGCCGAGCTCGTCGCCCGGTGCCTACGGGAGGTCAACGGCCGTGACTACCCGGCCGACCTGATCGAGCGGATGTGCGCGCACTTCGACGCCGCCCGCTTCCGCGAACTCGCCACCGTCCGGGAGGTGTTCGTCGCGGAGCAGGAAGGGCGCGCGGTCGGCACCGTGTCGCGGGACGGCAACAAGGTCTACACGATGTTCGTCGATCCGGACTGCGCCGGCCGTGGTGTCGGCCGCCGGCTCATGCGCCACATCGAGGGGTTGGCCGGCGCCGACGGCCACGACCACATGGAGACCGGCGCCAGCATCACGGGGCACGGCTTCTACCAGCGGATCGGTTACACCGACGTACGGGTCAGCGACACCGTGTTCGGCATCAACTACATCCTGCGCAAGCCACTGCCCTAGGCGCGCAGCGCGCCCGGGGCGTCCGCCGGCACCGCCGGGTGGAGCGGGGGTACGGGCGCCAGGCGGCGGTACGGATCCCCGAGCGCCGGGCGGGGGTCCGGCTCGCCCCGGTTGGGCCAGAAGGACATCGCCCGTTCCGCCTGTGCGGTGATGGTCAGCGACGGGTTCACGCCGAGGTTGGCCGACACCGCTGCGCCGTCGACAACGTGCAGCCCCGGATGGCCGTACACCCGGTGCCAGGGGTCGATGACCCCGTCGGCGTCGGTGGCGCCGATCACCGCCCCGCCCAGGATGTGCGCGGTCATCGGGATGTCGAACGGCTCGGTGAGCGAGCCGCCCGGCGTACCGCCGATCTCCTCGGCGAGCAGCCGCGTGGCGGTGTTGCCGGCCGGGATCCAGGTCGGGCTCGGCGTGCCGTGGCCCGGCCCGGTGACCAGCCGGCGGCCGAACGCGCCACGCCGCCAGCGGGTGGTGAGCGAGTTGTCCACCGACTGCATCACCAGGGCGATCACCGTCCGCTCCGACCAGCCGCGCACGGACAGCATCCGGGCGGCCAGCCGCGGCTGTCGCACGATGCTGCCCAGCCAGCGGCGGACGCGGTGCGGGCCGCCGTCGACGAGCAACGACTGGAGCAACCCCATGGCGTTGGAGCCGCGCCCGTAGCGGACCGGTTCGATGTGGGTCTGCGGGTCGGGGTGGAACGAGCTGGTGATCGCCACCCCCTCGGTGAAGTCCAGCCGCTCGGACCGGGCCCGCCGGTGGTCCACCGAGGCGCCCAGGATCGCCTCCGAGTTGGTCCGGGTCAGCTCGCCGAGGCGGGGTGAGAGCCGCGGCAGGGCGCCGTCGGTCTTCATGCCGTGCAGCAGCCGCTGGGTGCCGAGCGCGCCGGCGGCGAAGACCACCTGGTCGGCGTGGATCACCTGCCGCCGCCTGCGCAGCCAGGTGCCGGTGCGCTCGGTGTGCACCTCGTACCCGCCGTCGGCGGCCGGGCGGACGGCCGTCACAGTGGTCAGCGGGTGCACTGTCGCGCCCAGCCGTTCGGCGAGCCACAGGTAGTTCTTGACAAGCGTGTTCTTGGCTCCGTGCCGGCAGCCGGTCATGCACGAGCCGCAGTGCAGGCAGCCGGTGCGTTCCGGGCCGACGCCGCCGAAGTACGGGTCGGCGACGCGCTGGCCGGGGCGGCCGATGTGCACGCCGACGGGGGTGGCGTGGAAGGTGTGGCCGACCCCCATCCGGTCGGCCACCGCCCGCATGGCGCGGTCCGCGCCGGTGTCCATCGGGTACGTGGTGACGCCGAGCATCCGCTTCGCCTGGTCGAAGTGGCGGGCCAGCTCGTCGTGCCAGTCGGTGATGTCGCGCCACTGCGGGTCGGTGTAGAACGCCGGCAGCGGCTCGTAGAGGGTGTTCGCGTAGACCAGCGAGCCGCCGCCCACCCCGGCTCCGGAGAGCACGAGCACGCCGCCGCCGGATCGCCTGTCGGCGGGTCGGAGCAGGGTGAGCCGCTGGATGCCGTAGCAGCCCAGCTTCGGCGCCCACAGGAACCGGCGGGCCCGCCAGGACGTCTGCGGGAACTCGTCGTCGGCGAAGCGGCGGCCGGCCTCCAGGACGCCTACCGAGTAACCCTTCTCGGCCAGGCGCAGCGCGGTGACGCTGCCGCCGAAGCCGGACCCGATGACGACCACGTCGTACCGCATGAACGCATCATTACTCGTGAGTAGCGCTCGCGCCAGCGGCAGTTTTCGCGCGATCATGCACCGGCCGTCCGACCCGGCGCCTCCCGGCCGCAACCCGGAGCACCCGTCGGAGCGTTGTTCCGGATACGGGTGGAAGGAAACCACGATGATCCTGGGGTCGATGGAACCGCGTCGGCGGTGGCTGGTGCTCGGGCTGGCGGCCCTCGCCGTCGTCGCGCTGATCGCGGGCGGCGCGGTGGTGATCACCCGGCTGACCGGCGGCGACCCGCCCGCCGGCACTCCGGTGGCCGGCTCGCCGAGCCCGTCGCCGATCGGCACGCCCACCCCCAGCCCGAGCGGCCCACCGCCGGGCGCGAACATCACCGGCCCGCTGACGCTGCTGCTGGTCGGCGTGGACACCCGGGTCAGCGTGCCCGGCTGGGAGCCGCACTCCGACGCCGTGCTGGTGCTGCACGTGCCGAAGGGGCTGGGCCGGGCGTACCTCTTCTCGCTCCCCCGTGACCTGCTTGTGGACATTCCGGCGTTTCCGAAGTCCGGCTACAAGGGCGGCCGGACCAAGCTCACCCACTCGATGAGCTTCGGCAGCCGGGTGCCCGGCAAGCCCAAGCAGCCGAGCACCGCCCAGGGGTACGAGCTGCTGCGCAGCACGGTGAGCGGCTACACCGGACTGCGGATCGACGCCGGGGCGGTGCTCACCTTCAACGGGTTCGACCGGCTGGTGAACGCCCTCGGCGGGGTCGACATCTACGTCGACCAGCGGGTCGCCTCCCTGCACCGCAAGCCGGACGGCAAGTACCGGGACAGCGCCCCCGGCGGGTACACCGGGCCGCAGCAGGTCTACGAGAAGGGCAACCGGCACCTCAACGGGTGGCAGGCGCTTGACTACGCGCGGCAGCGCTACATCACCGGCGGCGACTACGCCCGGCAACGCCACCAGCAGCAACTGGTCCGGGCCCTGACCCGCAAGATCCTCGATGAGGGCCTGGCCCGGCAGCCGGAGCGCGTGGACCAGGTGGTCGCGGCGCTCGGCGACACCCTGATCTACGTGGGCGGCGACCGGATCGTCGACCTGGCGTACGCGCTCAGCGGGGTCCCGGAGGACAAGTTCGTGCTTGTCGGCCTGCCCGGCTCGGGTGTCGGCAAGGGCAGCGCCTACCAGGGCGAGCAACTCACAAGCGAGGGCCGGAAGTTCATCACCGAACTGCGGGCCGGCCGCGCCGACGCCTACCTCGCGGCCCACCCCAAGCTGGTCGTCAAGACCTGACCGCGCGGGCCAGGGCCCTCGGCTCGACCGAGGACCCTGGCCCGACGTCCTAGAGCTTCTTGGGCTGGGCGGGCTTCTTGGTGCCGTTGAGCCACGCGTCGAAGAGAGCGTCGAGCTGCTTGCCGGAGATCCGCTCGGCGAGGGCCACGAACTCGGCGGTGGTGGCGGTCCCGTTGCGCTTCTCCGCCGCCCAGGTCTTGACGATCTGGAAGAACGCCTTGTCGCCGACGGCCACCCGCAGCGCGTGCAGGGTCATCCCGCCGCGCTGGTAGACCGACTCGCTGAACAGGTCCTTCACCCCCGGCTTGCCCGGCGGGGTCTTCCACACCGTGGCCGGCACCCGCTGGTAGCGGATGTCGAACGCCTGCTTGGCGGTGTACTGCTTGGTGTGCTCGGCCCACAGCCACTCCGCGTACGTCGCGAAGCCCTCGTTGAGCCAGATGTCCTCCCACTTGGCCAAGGCCACGCTGTCGCCGAACCACTGGTGGGCCAGCTCGTGGGCGACCACCTCGGTGTTCTCGCCCCGCCGGAAGAAGCCGGCGGAGTAGACCGGGCGGCTCTGCGTCTCCAGCGCGTACGCGATCCGGCTGTCCGAGACGACCACCCCGCCGTACGCGTCGAACGGGTACGGCCCGAAGACGGTCTCCAGGTAGTCGGTCACCTTGACGGTCTGCGCGATGGACGCGTCCGACGCGCCCTTGGCCACCTTGGTGGTGACCGCGCTGTAGACCGGCTTTCCCTTGTGCTGGCCGGTGGTGATCCGGAACTTGCCGATCACGACGGTGCTCAGGTAGCTGGCCATGGGCGACTTCTCCGACCACTTCCAGGTGGTCCAGCCGTCAGTGGTGGTGTTGCCGCCCGGCACGCCGTTGCTGACGGCGGTCAGGCCCTTCGGCACGGTGATCTCGAAGTCGTACGCGGCCTTGTCGGACGGGTGGTCGTTGACCGGGAACCAGGTGCTCGCCGACTCCGGCTGGCCCAGCGCGATCGCGCCGTCGGAGGTGTGCAGGAACCCGCCCTCGCCGAGCACCTCGTTCTTCAGCGGCTTCGGCACGCCCTCGTACACGATCTCCGCGACGAACCCGTTGCCCGTGATCAGGCCGGCGGCCGGCTTGATCACCAGCTCGTTCTTGTCCCGGCTGTGGGTGGCCGGCGCGCCGTCCACGGTGACCGTCTTGACGGTCAGACCGGCCAGGTCGAGGTTGAACGTCGACAGGTCCGCAGTCGCCGTGGCCTGCACGGTGGCCGTACCGGTAAGCGTGTCCTTCGCGGGGTCGTAGCGCACCTTGACGGTGTACTTGCCGACGTCGTACCCGCCGTTGCCGTACGTCGGGAAGTACGTGTCGCCGACCCCGGCCGCCCCGGCGGTGAAGCTCCGCGAGGGCGTCGGCGACACGCTCGGCGTGGGCGCCGCGTCCTCCTTCGTGGACGAGTCGCATCCGGACAGGACGAGCGCCCCGGTCACCAGCAGACCCGCACCCATCCGCAGCCTGTGCCGCGTTCCCCGCATCACGAACCCTCCCCGTACGCCCGGTGCGGGTGGCCTCGCCGCCCCGCGCGACAGGCGCTCCTGCCCGATCGCAGGCGGCAGCCTATCGACAGATGATCACGGGGTCGTCACGGCGGGGTGGGTGCCGCGCCGCCCACCAGCCAGGCGTCGAAGAGTGGCCGCAACTGCCGATTCGCCACCCGCTCGGCAAGCGCCACGAAGTCCGAGGTGGTGGCGGTGCCGGCCGCCCGCTCGGTGGTCCAGGTGCGCAGGATGCGGAAGAAGGTGTCGTCACCGACCGTCCGACGCAGCGCGTGCACGGCGAGCGCGCCGCGCTTGTAGACGGCGGTGCCGAACATCCGCTCCCGTCCCGGCTCGACAGACGGCTGCGACCAGTCGGTCGACGCGTACTGCAGCTCGAAGTTGCGCTGCGCGGTCCGGCCGCCGTCGTGCTCCTCCCACAGCCACTCGGCGTAGCTGGCGAAGCCCTCGTTGAGCCAGATGTCGCTCCACCGGTGCAGGGACACGCTGTCGCCGAACCACTGGTGGGCCAGCTCGTGTGCCACCACGCCGGGGTTGGGACGGTCGTCGCTGAAGAAGGCGGGCCCGTAGACCGGCCGGGACTGGGTCTCCAACGCGTACCCGATCCGGTCGTCGGCGACCACGATCCCGCCGTACGAGTCGAACGGGTACGGGCCGAAGCGGCTAGCCAGGAAGTCGACGATCTCGCCGGTGCGGGCCAGCGAGCCGGCCGCCCCACCGCTCGCCGGCAGGCTCGCCGCGACCGCTGTGACAAGCGGTCGTCCGGCGTGCTCGCCGGTGACCACCCGATAGTTTCCGATCACGAGGGTGCTCAGGTAGCTGGCCATCGGGGTGCGCTCCGACCAGCGCCACGTCGTCCACCCGTCGGCGCTGCTCCGCGGCCCGGGCACCCCGTTGCTCAGCGCGGACAGCCCGTCCGGGACGGTCACCGCGATGTCGTAGCTGGCCTTGTCCGACGGGTGGTCGTTCACCGGGAACCAGGTGGCCGCCGAGTCGGGCTGGCCGAGGGCGACAGCCCCGTCGTCGGTGTGCAGGAAGCCACCGCTGCCCAGCTCACCGTCGGCGACAGCGGTGGGCACCCCCGCGTAGTCGACGGCCACGGTGAAGGACCCGCCGCGCGGAAGCCGGTCGCGTGGGGTCACCACCAGCTCGCCCTCTTCGCGACGGTGCTTGGCGCGCCGGTCGGCGACGGTGACCGCGCCGACGTCCAGGCCGACCAGGTCCAGGTTGAACCGGGACAGATCCTGGGTGGCCGTCGCCGTGATGGTCGCCCGACCGGTGAGCCGGTCGGTCGTCGGGTCGTAGCGGACGTCCAGCCCGTAGTGCGTGACGTCGTAGCCGCCGTTGCCACGGCCCGGCACGTACGGGTCGCCGACGTCCGCGGCGCCGGGTCGGAAGCCGCCGTCGTCGTCGCCCGTGCAGCCGGCGGCGGTCAGCGTGACGGCGCAGCTCAGCACCGTGAGAGCGGCGGCCAGCCGGCGGCGGGACGGTGCGCGTCCGCTCAGGACCATGCACGACTCCTTCCACGCCATCCCCGGGTCAGGACGAGCGTAGCCAGCGACACGCCCTCGGATGCCCGTATCGGGGGCGACCCACGGCAGGTGACGGAAAGGCCGGCCCCGCAGGATCGCGGGGCCGGCCTTCCAACGTCAACGGGGGTGATCAGCGGTCGAGGACCAGGCCGACCTTCTGGAACTCCTTGAGGTCGCGGTAGCCGCACTTGGCCATCGCCCGGCGCAGCCCGCCGAACAGGTTGAGCTGACCGTCGGCCTCGTCCGCCGGGCCGAAGAGCAGCTGCTCCATCGACCCGAGCGGCTCACCGGCGACCTCGAACGCGCCCCGGGGCAGGGACGGGTGGCTGGCCGCCGAGTGCCACCAGGCGCCGCCTGCGGGCGCCTCGTCGCAGAGCGACAACGGCTCGCCGAGCATCACGGCGTCCGCGCCACAGCCGAGGGCCTTGGCGATGTCGCCGGAGGTCTGGATGTCGCCGTCGGCGATCAGGTGCACGTACCGGCCGCCGGTCTCGTCGAGGTAGTCCCGGCGGGCCGCCGCGGCGTCGGCGATCGCGGTGGCCATCGGCACCCGGATGCCCAGCACCGACTCGGTCGTCGACCACTCGTCGCCGCCGATGCCCACGATCACGCCGGCCGCGCCGGTACGCATCAGGTGCAGCGCCGTCTTGTAGTCGGTGCAGCCGCCGACGATGACCGGCAGGTCGAGGTCGGCGATGAACTCCTTGAGGTTCAGCGGCTCGTCGGTCGTCGACACGTGCTCGGCCGACACGATCGTGCCCTGGATGACCAGGATGTCCACCCCGGCGTCCAGGATGACCGGGGCCAGCGCCAGGGTGTGCTGCGGGGAGACCCGCACCGCCACAGTGCCGCCACCGGCGCGCAGCTCACGGACCCGCTCCGCGATCAGGTCCGGGCGGATCGGCTCCGCGTACACCTCCTGGAGCCGCTTGGTGGCGCGGGCCTCCTCGTCGAGGCCGGCCAGCTCCTCCAGCACCTTCGTCGGGTTCTCGTAGCGGGTCCACAGCCCCTCGACGTTGAGCACGCCGAGACCACCGAGCTGTCCGAGCCGGACCGCCGAGGACGGGCTCATCGTGGCGTCCGAGGGGTGCCCGACACAGGGGATGCCGAACGGGTACGCGTCGAGCTGCCACGCGGTCGAGACGTCGTCGACGTCCCGGGTCCGGCGGCTCGGCACGATGGCGATGTCGTCCAGGTGGTAACCGCGCTGCGCGGTCTTGCCCAGCCCGATCTCGACCACGTCACGCATGGGGGACTCCAGGTTGTTGGGGGATGGTCAGCGGGAGTGGTAGTTGGGCGCCTCGACAGTCATCTGGATGTCGTGCGGGTGGCTCTCCTTGAGCCCCGCCGCCGTGATCCGGATCAGCTGGCCACGCCGGTGCAGCTCGGGGATGCTCTCCGCGCCGACGTACCCCATCGCGGCCCGCAGCCCGCCGATGAGCTGGTGGGCGACCGCGGACAGCGGGCCCCGGTAGGGCACCTGCCCCTCGACACCCTCGGGGACCAGCTTGTCCTCGGCGAGCACGTCCTGCTGGAAGTACCGGTCCTTCGAGTACGACTTGGCCTGCCCCCGGGACTGCATCGCGCCGAGCGAGCCCATCCCGCGGTACGCCTTGTACTGCTTGCCGTTGATGAAGATCAGCTCGCCGGGGCTCTCCTCGCAGCCGGCCAGCAGGCTGCCGAGCATCACCGTGTCGGCGCCGGCGACCAGAGCCTTGGCGATGTCGCCGGAGTATTGGATGCCGCCGTCACCGATCACCGGGACGCCGGCCGGGCGGGCGGCACGGGCCGCCTCCATGATCGCGGTGATCTGCGGGACGCCGACTCCGGCGACGATCCGGGTCGTGCAGATCGCGCCCGGGCCGACACCCACCTTGATCCCGTCGGCGCCGGCCTCGACAAGCGCCCGCGCACCGGCGTACGTGGCCACGTTGCCGCCCACGACGTCGATCGTGACGTCCTTCTTGAGCTGACGGACCATGTCCAGCACGGCCCGCTGGTGCCCGTGCGCCGTGTCCACGATCAGCACGTCCACGCCGGCGTCGACGAGCGTGCGGGCCCGCTTGTACGAGTCCTCGCCCACACCGACGGCGGCGGCCACCCGCAGCCGACCCGCGTCGTCCTTGGTGG
This sequence comes from Micromonospora lupini str. Lupac 08, assembly GCF_000297395.2. Classification (GTDB taxonomy): domain Bacteria; phylum Actinomycetota; class Actinomycetes; order Mycobacteriales; family Micromonosporaceae; genus Micromonospora; species Micromonospora lupini. The sequence goes on from NZ_HF570108.1 coordinate 6,424,719, forward strand.
CGTTCGGGTACTGCTCGCTCTTGGTGAAGTCCTTCACGGTGATCAGCCCGCGCAGCCGACCCGAGTCGTCCACGATCGGCAGCTTCTCGACCTTGTGGCGGCGCAGCAGCGCCAGCGCGTCGTCCTTGCTCACCCCGACCGTGGCGGTGACCAGCGGAGTCCGGGTCATGATCTCGTGGACCGGGGTGTCCGGCTCGGAGACGAAACGCATGTCGCGGTTGGTGACGATGCCGACGAGCTGACCGTTGCCGTCCACCACCGGGACGCCCGAGATCCGGTAGCGCCCGCACAGCTCGTCGACCTCGCGCAGGGTGTCGTTCGGGCTGGCGGTCACCGGGTTGGTGATCATGCCGGACTCGGAGCGCTTGACCAGGTCGACCTGGAGGGCCTGGTCCTCCAGGGAGAGGTTGCGGTGCAGCACGCCGATGCCGCCCTGGCGGGCCATGGCGATCGCCATCCGCGCCTCGGTGACCGTGTCCATGGCGCTGGAGAGCAGCGGAACGGTCAGTTCGATGCCGCGGGTGAGCTTCGTCCGGGTGTTGACCCGGCTGGGCACCACGTCCGACTCGCCCGGCTGGAGCAGCACGTCGTCGAAGGTGAGCCCGAGCGGAACGACCCGGGCCGAGCCGGCGGGCAGCTCGGGCAGGTGGCCGCCCAGCTCGGCGCGCTCGTCGCCGGCCGGAAGATCGGTGCTGGGCGAATTTTCCACGATTGCTCTCCTGAGCTGCTCGGATGGGCTTCAGCGAGGTGGCGCGGGCGGGCACCGGAACACGCCACGGCGCCGGCACGTCGTCTCATCGTACCCAGTGACCTGGGCGACCTCCGTCGGCGGCGGCCGCCTCCCTGCGGTGCCGGGGGGCGGACGTTCGCGCCGCGTTGGGTCTACGGTGAGGGGGTGCACGACGAGCCCATCGACCCGTTCAACGGCGACCCGGCCGACCCGACCGCGGGCCTGGACGACCCGGGCGACGACGCGACGCCGGATCCGCTTACCGACGTCGAGCGGCAGGATGTGCTGGAGGACCTCGCCGACCTGGAGATCTACCAGGCCCTGCTGGCGCCCATCGGGGTGCGCGGGCTGGTCATCGAATGCGAGGACTGCCGGGAACCGCACTACTTCGACTGGGACCTGCTGCGGGGCAACCTGCGGCACCTGCTCAACTCGGGGCGGCCCCGGGTGCACGAGCCGGCGTACGACCCGGATCCGGACCACTACGTGACCTGGGACTACGCCCGCGGTTACGCCGACGGGGTGCACGACACCCTGACCGAGGGCACCGAGGACGACCCGGGCACCGCCACCAGCGCCGACTGATCGCCTGGTGACGCCGCCCGGGCCTGGGCCTCGGGTGTCAGGAGACCAGGCCGGCACGGAAGCCGGCGGCGACCGCGTGGGCGCGGTCCCGGGCGCCGAGCTTGCGGAACAGCCGGCGCGCGTGGGTCTTGACGGTGTCCTCGGACACGAACAGTTCCCGGCCGATCTCCGCGTTGCTCTTGCCCTCGGCCATGCCCAGCAGCACCTGGAGCTCCCGTTCGGTGAGCCCGATCGACGCCCGGTTGGGGCGGGCACTCGGCGCGGGGCGGGTCGGATCGGTCTGGCCGGTGGTCGACCCGTCGGTAGCCGATTCGACCTCGTCCTCACCGCGCTGCACCGGCACCGACGGCACACCCGACGACCCGTCGCCGTTCGCGGCCGTCCAGCCGGGTTCGGCCGAGCCGCGTACCGATGGCGCGGAGCGGCCCGAACCACCGACCGACGCCGTGTCCCGGGCCGGGTCGGTGACCCGCTGCCGGGAGGCCCGGCCGGGCGCGGTGAGCAGCAGCAGGGCCTTGGCCACCGCGCTGGTCAGGTCGTGGTCGGCATTCTGGATGAGGCCCCGGGCGCCGGCGCTGATGGTGGCGGCGGCGGCCTCGGACTCCTCCGCGCCGAGCAGCAGGACCGCGGCCTGCGGCGCGCGGGCCAGCACCCGACGGACGAAACCCGCGCTGTCCGGCCGGGTGAGAGCCGTGTCGGCCAGGATCACGTCGGCCGGCCGCTCAGCGAGTCGCAGCATCACCTCGGGATCGGAGACGGCGGTACGGACGATCGCGGACAACCCCAGCCGGGCGGCAGCAGAAGTGAGGTGCTGAGCCGCGAGCGGTGTCCGAACGCACACAAGAACGGTACGCACTGTGGTGGTCTCCTCTCCGGACACGAGCAGACCATGACGGCGTCGGCTGGGGAGGGGGTTCCGGGCAATCATCTGAACTTTTCCGACAGATAGGACAAAAGCCGCAAGTTGCCAGACGTTTTGGATCACACACGTGTGAGCCGGCGACGGCCCGGGTACCGGGAGGGCCAGGCCGGGAACGGTGCGCCTGCGCGGCCCGCCGCCCGGAAGCCGGCCACAAGCAATCTCGCGGTGCCGCGCGGGAGGAGGGGTGCTGATGTCGAACGTACGTAGACTGCCCGGACCCATCGTCGATCTCTGGGACTGGCAGCGGCTCGGTGCCTGTCGGGGCCGCGACAGCGCCCAGTTCTTCCACCCGGACGGAGAGCGGGGCTCCTCCCGGCTGCGGCGGGAGTCCTCCGCCAAGTCGGTCTGCCGCGCCTGCCCGGTCCGCGCCGAGTGCGCCGCGCACGCCCTTGCGGTCCGCGAGCCGTACGGCGTGTGGGGTGGCTTCAGCGAGTCCGAGCGGCTGCGCCTGCTCGCCGTCGGCTGGGAGGACCTGGCCGACCGCCGGCAGATGCGGGTCGACGTCGCCCGCCTGGAAGCGCGACTGGGCCGCCCGCACAAGTCGACAGTCCCGGCCCAGCGCAACGTCGCCTGACCCAAGGCTCACTGAGAAACCGCGCCCCCTCCTTCGGGGGCGCGGTTTCCGCAGATCCTGGACAGTTCCCGTTCCGCGTTGACGGAAACTGTCCAGGATCTCCGGCGGGCGCCCGAGGGGGCGCGGGTCAGCGGACGTTTACCGGCACCGTGTGCCAGCCGGTGGCGCCGTCCGGGGCGACGCTCTGCGTACGCTCGGTCTGGGTCTCGCCTGTCGCGTCGGTCGCCCGGACCTGGAGCTTGTGCTCACCAGGCGTGGCGTCCCAACGCCAGGACCACTGCACCCAGGTGTCCACCGACACCGTCGGGGCCAGCTCCGCCTCCTGCCAGGGGCCGCCGTCGACGCGTACCTCGACCCGGCGAATGCCCCGGTGCTGCGCCCAGGCCACGCCGGCCACCGTCACCGGACCGGCGGTCAACCGGTTGCGCCGTCGCGGCGCGTCGATGCGCGACTGGGTCTTGATCGGGCCCTGGGCGGACCACCCGCGCGGCACCCAGTACGCGTCGAAGTCGGCGAACCGGGTCAGCTCCAGCTCGGTCACCCACTTGCAGGCCGACACGTAGCCGTAGAGGCCGGGCACCACCATCCGGACCGGGAACCCGTGCTCGACCGGCAGCGGCTCGCCGTTCATGCCGATCGCCAGCAGCGCGTCCCGTCCGTCCCGCAGCGCGGCGGTGGGGGTGCCACAGGTCCACCCGTCGACCGACCGGCCCACGACCTGGTCGGCGTCCTCCTCCGGCTGGACCTCGTCCAGCAGCTCCCGCAGGGGTACGCCCAGCCAGCGGGCGTTGCCGATCAGGTCCCCACCCACCTCGTTCGAGACGCAGGCAAGCGTGACGTACCGCTCGACCAACGGCCGGGCCAGCAGATCCGCGTAGCTGTAGGTGCGTTCGGTGCCCACCCGGCCGTGGATGCGCAGCCGCCAACTGTCCGGGTTCACCTGGGGCACCACCAGGGCGGTGTCGATCCGGTAGAACCCGAGATTCGGCGTGACGTACGGCGCTAGCTGGGCCAGCGACAGGTCCGCGCCCGCCGGCACGGCAGGTGCGGGGGCGACCGGCGCGGGCAGCCGGATCGCGTCCCGGGCGGCGGACACGCCGCGCCTCCCGGCCAGCCAGCGCCCGCCGAGACCGGCCACTGCTGCCGTGCCGAGCAGCACCCCGGTGCCGGTCAGGAACCTCCGGCGCGACTCCGGATCGACAGTCGCGACAGACGCGGCGGGGGTCACCGGCACCGGCGGCCCGGCCGGCGTCACCGGCCGATCAACAGGCCCGGCAGGCGACACCGACCGCCCGGCAGGCCCGGCGGTTCCGGCCGGCGACACCGGCCGCCCGCCCAGCCCGGCGGGCGGTGCCGGCGGGGAGCTTGCCGAGCCCGAGGCGGTGGGTGGGGCCCAGAGCCAGGGGTCCAGCTCGAACGGGCCGTCGATGAACAACCAGAGCACGAGGGCGCCGAGCCCGCCGCCGACAAGCGACGGCAGCGCGTCGAAGACGTCCGCGCCGGAGCGGGTCAGCGCGGCGGCCACACCGACGGCGCCGAGCGCCGCGATGCCGGCCAGGCCCAGGGCCAACCGGCGGATCGCCAGCACTCCGAGCAGCGCGGCGAACCCGCCCAGCAGCAGGGCCGTTCCGGTCAGTAGGGCGATCTTGTCGGCAGTGCCGAAAACGTCGATGGCGAACTGCTTGAGGGGTTCGGGGACGGCGTCGACGACCACCCCGCCGACCGCGACAAGCGGCGCCGACCGGGGGCCGGTCAGCACCGCCACCGGCTCCGCGGTTCCGATGGCGACGGCGGCGGCGGTCACTCCGGCCAGCGCGGCGTACCGCCGCGACGTGGTGCTCATCGGCCCAGTGTGCGCGCCCGTCTCGCCGGGTCGCCAACCATGTCAGCGCTTGGTAATGATCGCGGAGACGAACCGGGGCACACCGCCGTACGACGGTGTGCCCCGCAACAGGTGTCGCTACCGGGTCAGAAGCCCGGGCCGTGCTGGTGGCCGTGACCGTGGCCGTGCCCACCGGCGGCGGCCGGCTCGGCCTGCTCCGGCTTCTCGACCACGAGGCTCTCCGTGGTGAGCAGCAGACCGGCGATCGAGGCGGCGTTGGTGACCGCGTTGCGGGTCACCTTCACCGGGTCGATGATGCCGGCCTTGACCAGGTCGACGTACTCGCCCTTGGCGGCGTCGAGGCCGTTGCCCCACTTCAGGTCGGCGACCTTCTGCGTCACGACGTAGCCGTCGTGACCGGCGTTCTGGGCGATCCAGCGCAGCGGCTCGACGAGCGACTTGCGCACGATCGAGACGCCGACCTTCTCGTCACCGGTGAAGCCCAGGTCGTCGTCGAGCACGGGGAGGATCTGCACCAGGGCGGCGCCGCCGCCGGGCACGGTGCCCTCCTCGACCGCGGCCTTGGTCGCCGCGATGGCGTCCTCGATGCGGTGCTTGCGCTCCTTCATCTCGACCTCGGTCGCCGCGCCCACCTTGATCACGGCGATGCCGCCGGAGAGCTTCGCCAGCCGCTCGGCCAGCTTCTCCCGGTCCCAGTCGGAGTCGGAGGCCTCGATCTCCTTGCGGATCTGGGAGACCCGGTCGTCGACATCGGCCTTCTGGCCGCCGCCGTCGACGATCGTGGTGTTCTCCTTGTCGACCACGACGCGCCGGGCGGTGCCGAGCACCTCCAGGCCGACCTGGTCGAGCTTGTAGCCCAGCTCCGGGGCGACCAGCTCGGCGCCGGTGGAGATCGCGATGTCCTGGAGCATGGCCTTGCGGCGGTCGCCGAAGCCCGGGGCCTTGACCGCGCAGACCTTGAGGGTCTTGCGCAGCGAGTTGACCACCAGGGTGGAGAGCGCCTGACCGTCCACGTCCTCGGCGATGATCAGCAGGGGCTTGCTGTTCTGCAGGACCTTCTCCAGCAGCGGCAGCAGCTCCTCGATCGCCGAGATCTTCTGGGTGGTGACCAGGATGTACGCGTCCTCCAGGACGGACTCCTGACCCTCCAGGTCGGTGACGAAGTTCGGCGAGATGAAGCCCTTGTCGAACTGGAGACCCTCGGTCACGTCCAGCTCGGTGGTGAGCATCGAGCCCTCCTCGACGGTGATGACACCGTCGCGGCCGACCCGCTCCATCGCCTCGGCGATCAGCTCGCCGATGGTGGCGTCCTGCGCGGAGATCGTCGCCACGTTCGCGATCGACTCCTTGCCGGAGACCTCGACGGCCCGGCCGAGCAGCGCCTCGGAGACCTTGGCGGCCGCCGCGTCGATGCCCCGCTTGAGGCCGGCCGGGTTGGTCCCGGCGGTCACGTTGCGCAGGCCCTCACGGACCATGGCCTGCGCCAGCACGGTCGCGGTGGTGGTCCCGTCGCCGGCGACGTCGTTGGTCTTGGTCGCCACCTCCTTGACCAGCTGCGCGCCGAGGTTCTCGTAGGGGTTGGTGAGCTCGATCTCCTTGGCGATGGTCACACCATCGTTGGTGATCGTCGGCGCACCGAATTTCTTGTCCAGGACGACGTTGCGCCCGCGCGGGCCGAGGGTGACCTTGACCGCGTCTGCGAGGGCGTTGACACCGTGCTCCAGCAGGTGCCGGGCGTCGTCCGAGAAGCTCAGGATCTTCGCCATGAATGTCCCTTCGAAGCGCCGCTGCCCCGGCCCGGCGAGCCGGACCGGGGCAGCGACACTGATCGGTTGCTTACTTCTCGATGACCGCGAGGACGTCGCGGGCGGAGAGCACCAGGTACTCCTCGCCGGCGTACTTGACCTCGGTGCCGCCGTACTTCGAGTAGAGGACGGTGTCGCCGACCTGCACGTCAACCGGAACCCGGTTGCCGTTGTCGTCGACGCGCCCCGGGCCCACAGCGAGGACGGTGCCCTCCTGCGGCTTCTCCTTGGCGGTGTCGGGGATCACGATGCCCGACGCCGTGGTGGTCTCAGCCTCATTCGCCTGGACCACGATGCGGTCCTCGAGCGGCTTGATCGCAACCTTGGTCGCGGTAGTCACGGGCATACCCTCCTGGGGTACTGGTTTCGTTGCTGGTCAGCGGGGCTGACCAGCGTCAATCTGCCTCATGCCACCGGGCGGTGCCGTCGTCGCGGGTGCCGGTCCGCCTGGCGTGCGCACCCGGGTCGCGAGACCCGGAAGCTGGCACCCTCAGGGTGAGAGTGCTAATCGCAGGTTATTCCGTGGCTAGCACTCCGTCAAGGAGAGTGCCAACGCGCCGCTGTCCGTGTCGCCACAGTTCCGCCAGTCGTTACCGCAACACGCCGGGAGCGCCTCGCCCCGCCGTGGCCATCTCCCTACCGTCGGTTGCCATCACCCATGGCCGCGGAAAGGGGAATCGAGTGGCCCGGATACCGACCCTGACGTTCCTGCTCGAACAGCTACGCCGCGCACGCCAGGCGCGCGGGCTCAGCCAGGAGGAGCTGGGCAAGATGATCAACTACTCACCGTCGTACGTGAGTGCTGTCGAGACCGGGCAGAGCCCGGTCAGACCGGATTACGTCGCCCGCATCGACTCGACCCTGGACACCGGCGGTCTCTTCGTCGGCATGCTGGAGCTGATCCGCTTCCACGCCGCACCCGACTGGTTCCGCCCCTGGGAGGACAACGAGCGGGAGGCGGTGGCGCTGCGCTGGTACGACCCGACAGTGATCCCCGGCCTGCTGCAAACCGAGGGGTACGCGCGGGCGATGCTCGGCGTGGGCGGCGAGCTGACCGCCGAGGAGGTCGAGACGCGTGTGGTGACCCGGCTCGCCCGGCAGACCGTGCTGACCGCCGACCGGCGTCCACGCCTCGTCGCGGTGCTTGAGGAGCACACGCTGCGCCGGCAACTCGGCGACCAGAAGATCATGCGCGAACAGCTCCAGCACCTGCTGGCCATGAGCACCGAGCCGAACGTGCAGGTCCGGGTCGTGCCGATCGACACTCCCTGGCACGTCGGCCTCAACGGCCCGTTCATCCTGGCCCGGCTCGACACCGGGGTCGAGCTGGCCCACCTGGACAACCAGCTCCGGGGGCAGACCGTGGACGGCCCGAACGACGTTGCCGCCCTGGAGCGGCACTGGGAGACTGTGACCGGCGAAGCGCTGCCGTGCCGGCAGTCCGCCCGGCTGATCGAGGAAGTGGTGCAGACATGGACCTGACCCACGCCACCTGGCGCAAGTCCTCCCGCAGCAACAGCAACGGCGGCGCCTGCGTCGAAGTCGCCGACAACCTGCCGGGCCTGGTCGCCGTGCGCGACAGCAAGGACCCGACCGGGCCGGCCCTCACCTTCACCCCGACGAGCTGGCGCGCCTTCGTCACGGCCACCCCCACCGACTGACCCCACGCCGAGCAAGCCCACAGGGCAGGCCCGCCGCCCAACACCCGCCCCACGGGCCCGCAGGCCGAGCCGGCCGCCCGAGCCCGGGAGCCCGCCGCCCGAACTCGCCGCCCGGACTCGCCGCCCGGACTCGCCACCCGGACTCGCCGCCTGGACTCGCCACCCGGACTCGCCACCCGGACTCGCCGCCCGGACTCGCCGCCCCAGCCCGCCGCCCGAGCCCGCCAGTCGAGTCCGACACCGCCTGGTTGACACCACCGTCCGGGCGACCAGGCTGGGCCGGGACAATGGCCGGGTGGATCTCGATCAGCTGGCGGCGCTGCGTACCCCCGAGGGGTCGGCCGCGCTCTCGGCGGCGGCCACGCTGGCCGGCGGTGATCCACTGGCGGCGGCGTCGGCGTTACGCGCGGCCGGGGTGCCGCCCACGCTGGCCGCGGCGGCGCTCACCCAGGCCGAGCTGCGCCACCGGGCGGTCGGCAAGTTCGGTCCGGCCGCCGCCGGGATGTTCCTCACCCGCGCCGGGTTGGAGCAGGCCACCCGCAGGGTCGTCGCCGAGCGCCGCGCCGAGCGCCTGCGCGCGGCAGGTGTACGCACGCTTGCCGACCTCGGTTGCGGCCTCGGCGCCGACGCGCTCGCCGCCGCCCGCGCCGGCATCCGGGTGTACGGGGTGGAGGCCGACCCGGTGACCGCCGCGATGGCCGCCGCCAACGCCGCCGCGGCGGGGCTGGCCGAGCTGTTCACTGTCGAGTGCGGCGACGCCACCGCGTTCGACGTCTCCCGGGTCGACGGGGTCTTCTGCGACCCGGCCCGCCGCGCGAGCGGCACCGGTCGGCGGATCTTCGACCCGCGTGCCTACTCGCCGCCGTGGGACTTCGTGACCGGGTTGGCCGAGCGGGTGCCGCGCACGGTGGTGAAGGTGGCGCCGGGCCTGGACCACGCGCTCATCCCGGCCGGCGCGGAGGCGGAGTGGGTAGGCGTGGACGGCGACCTGGTCGAGGCCGCGCTCTGGTGCGGCGAGCTGGCGCAGGTGCCCCGCCGCGCCACCCTCTACCGGCAGGTGGGCACCGAGACGCGCCGTTCCCGGCTCACCGGCTCGGGTGCCACGGAGGCGTCGGTCGGGCCGCCGCGCCGCTACCTGTACGACCCGGACCCGGCGGTGGTGCGCGCGCACCTCGTCGCCGAACTGGCCGACCAACTGGATGCCACGTTGGGCGACCCGAGCATCGCCTACCTCTACGCGGACCGGCCGACCCGCACCCCGTACGCGCGGTGTCTGGAGATCACCGACGTGCTGCCGTTCTCCCTGAAGCGCCTGCGGGCGCTGCTGCGGGAGCGGCGGGTCGGCCGGGTGGAAATCCTCAAGCGGGGCTCCGCGCTCACCCCGGAGCAGTTGCGGCGGGACCTGCGGCTGGCCGGCGACCAGGCGGCGAGCCTGGTGCTCACCCGGATCGCCGGGGCACCGACCGTGTTGGTCGGCCACCCGGTCGACTAGGTTCGTCGACGTGGCGGGACAGGGCACTCCGGCGACGGCGCTGCTGGTCAAGCGTGGGATCGCGCATCGCACCCATCCGTACCGGGTCTCCCCGGACGCGCCGAACTACGGCGCGCTGGTCGCCGAGGCGCTCGGCGTGGCACCCGAGCGGGTGTTCAAGTCGCTGGTGACCGAGGTCGACGGCGCGCTCACCGTGGCGGTCGTCCCGGTCACCGGCGAGCTGGACCTCAAGGCGCTCGCGGCTGCGGTCGGCGGCAAGCGGGCGACGATGGCCGACCGGGCGGTGGCCGAGCGGGCCACCGGCTACGTGCGCGGCGGGATCAGCCCGCTCGGGCAGCGCCGACGCCTGCCCACCGTGCTGGACGAGTCCGCGCTGGACCTGCCGACGATCTATGTCTCCGCTGGTCGGCGTGGTCTGCAACTGGAGCTGGCGGCGGCCGATCTGGTGGCGCTCACCGAGGCCGGTACGGCGGCGTTGCAGGCCCGCTGACGGCAGTCGTTACGTCGACTCCTCCGTGGGATACCCGGGGAGTAACAGTCGCGTTGCTGAATTGTTATCGCTTCCAACAAACTTGGCACCTGCGCGGTCTTGTGGGACCAGTGTGACGCGAAATACGTTGCCGGACACAACAAAACAACACCTCCCCCACCTCCGAAAGGACCCTGCACATGCGTAAGGGGATCCTCACCATCGCCGCCGTGGGCCTGCTCGCGTCCGGCGGCTTGACCGCCTGCAGCGACGACTCCGGCACCGGCTCGGCCGACTCCAAGAAGACTCCCAAGATCGGCGTCATCCTTCCGGACAGCAAGTCCTCCCCCCGCTGGGAGACCGCGGACCGTCGCTTCCTGGAGGAGGCGTTCAAGGCCGCCGGCGTCCAGTACGACATTCAGAACGCCCAGAACGACAAGGCCACCTTCCAGACCATCGCCGAGCAGATGATCACCAGCGGCGTCACCGCCCTCATGATCGTCAACCTGGACTCCGGCACCGGCAAGGCCGTGCTCGACAAGGCCAAGTCGCAGGGCGTCGCCACCATCGACTACGACCGGCTCACCCTCGGCGGCTCCGCCCAGTACTACGTCAGCTTCGACAACGAGACCGTCGGGAAGCTCCAGGGCGAGGGTCTGGCGAAGTGCCTGACCGAGAAGGGCGCCAAGAACCCGGTCGTGGCGTACCTGAACGGCTCCCCCACCGACAACAACGCCACCCTGTTCAAGGCCGGCTACGACTCGGTGCTCAAGCCGAAGTTCGACTCCAAGGAGTACACCAAGGGCCCGGACGACGCCGTGCCGGGCTGGGACGGCCCCACCGCCGCGACCATCTTCGAGCAGCAGCTCACCGCGACCAAGGGCAAGATCGACGGCGTGCTGGCCGCCAACGACACTCTCGGCAACGCCGCCATCTCGATCCTGAAGAAGAACAAGATCAACGGCAAGGTGCCGGTGACCGGCCAGGACGCCAGCGTGGAGGGCCTGCAGAACATCCTCGCCGGTGACCAGTGCATGACCGTCTACAAGGCCGTCCGGGAAGAGGCGAAGGCCGCGTCCGACCTGGCCATCACACTGGCCAAGGGCGAGAAGAAGGACACCGGCCAGACGGTGAAGGACCCGGAGGGTGGCCGGGACGTCCCGTCGGTGCTGCTCACCCCGAAGGCCATCTACAAGGACAACGTCAAGGACGTCATCGCCGACGGTTACGCGACCAAGGAGCAGGTCTGCACCGCGGCGTACGCCAAGTTCTGCGCCGGCGCCGGCATCAGCTGACCGACGCCGCAGTACCCGCCGGGACGACAATCGCCGCCCGGCACGGGAGCACCCTCCCGTGCCGGGCGGCGCCCGCCGGACGGGCCCCGACCCTCCCTTAAGAAGGAGACCCCGTGTCCGCGACTCCCCTGCTGGAACTCCGCGGGATCGACAAGAGCTTCGGTCCCGTCCAGGTGCTCCGCGACGTCGCCCTGAGCGTCCACCCGGGCGAAGTGACCGCACTTGTCGGCGACAACGGCGCCGGCAAGTCGACCCTGGTGAAGTGCATCAGCGGCATCTACCCCACCGACGCCGGTGAGGTCCTGTTCAACGGCGAACAGGTGCACATCGGCAGTCCCCGCGACGCCGCCACGCTCGGCATCGAGGTCGTCTACCAGGACCTCGCGCTCTGCGACAACCTGGACATCGTGCAGAACATGTTCCTCGGCCGGGAGAAGCACAGCGGCATCGTCCTGGACGAGCCGACAATGGAACAGCTCGCCGCCGAGACCCTGGCGGGGCTCTCCATCCGCACCGTCACCTCGCTCCGCCAGCACGTCTCCAGCCTCTCCGGCGGTCAGCGCCAGACCGTGGCCATCGCCAAGGCGGTGCTGTGGAACAGCAAGCTCGTCATCCTGGACGAGCCGACCGCCGCCCTGGGCGTGGCACAGACCGCCCAGGTCCTCGAACTCGTCCGCCGCCTCGCCGACAACGGCCTGGCAGTGGTGCTCATCTCGCACAACATGAACGACGTCTTCGCCGTCTCCGACCGGATCGCCGCGCTGTACCTCGGCCAGATGGTCGCCCAGGTGAAGACCACCGACATCACCCACGCCCAGGTGGTTGAGCTGATCACCGCCGGGCGCTCGGGCGGGCTCGGTCTCGCCACCGACCCGGGCAGCAACGGCGACGGCCCGCAGCCGGCCGACTCGATCTCAGGAGGCGTCCGATGACCACCACCGCCGTACGGAAGGAAGGCCCCGCTGCCGTCACACCGCCGCCGACCGTCGGGAGCCACGTCCGCAACTACGTGAGCCGGGTACGCGGTGGCGACGTCGGCGCGCTACCGGCCGTGCTCGGCCTGATCGTGCTCTGCACCGTCTTCGCGATCATGCGGCCGTCGTCGTTCCTGTCGGCAGGCAACTTCGCGAACCTCTTCACCCAGGGCGCGGCGGTCACGCTCATCGCGATGGGCCTGGTCTTCGTGCTGCTGCTCGGCGAGATCGACCTCTCCGCCGGCTTCGCCAGCGGCGTCTGCGCGGCGGTACTGGCCAATGTGGTCACCGTGCTCGGCTACCCCTGGTGGGTTGCCGTCCTCGCTGCGGTCGCCACCGGCGTGGTCATCGGCACCACGCTCGGGATGCTGGTCGCGAAGATCGGCATTCCGTCCTTCGTGGTCACTCTCGCCGGCTTCCTCGCCTTCCAGGGCGTCGTGTTGCTGCTCGTGCAGGAGGGCACCAACATCTCCGTCCGCGACGAGGTGCTGGTCGCGATCGCCAACCGCAACCTCGCCCCCGCGCTGGGCTGGGCGCTGACCGCCGTCGCCGTCTTGGGCTACGCGGCGGTGCAACTGCTACGCCACCGCAACCGGGCGGCCCGTGGACTGATCACCGACCCGATCGCGGTGGTGGCGCTGCGGATCGCCGGGCTCGCCGTCATCCTCGGCACCGCGGTGTACGTGCTCAACCTGGAGCGCAGCCGCAACGTCCTCATCGTCTCGCTCAAGGGCGTGCCGATCGTGGTGCCGATCATCGCGGTGCTGCTTGTCATCTGGACCTTCGTGCTCCAACGCACCAGCTACGGCCGGCACATCTACGCCGTGGGCGGCAACCGGGAAGCGGCCCGCCGGGCCGGCATCGGCGTCGACCGGATCCGGATCTCGGTCTTCGTGATCTGCTCGTCCATGGCCGCCATCGGTGGCATCGTGGCCGCCAGCCGGGCCAACTCGGTCGACCCGAACACGGGGGGCAGTAACGTACTGCTCTACGCGGTCGGCGCGGCGGTGATCGGCGGCACCAGCCTCTTCGGCGGCAAGGGCCGGGTATTCGATGCCGTGCTGGGAGGCGCGGTGGTCGCGGTCATCGAAAACGGAATGGGCCTGATGGGGTACAGCGCGGGAGTCAAGTACGTGGTGACCGGCGTCGTGCTGCTGCTCGCCGCAAGCGTCGACGCCCTCTCCCGCCGCCGCGCGGCCGCCACCGGCACCCGCTGACCGCGCGGGAGGTAGCACCAGCATGCGCCCGGCACCCAGCCAGGAGGAGGTCCGGAGGCAGAACCTCGGGGCCCTGCTGCGGCACGTGCACGTCCACGGGGCGACCACCCGCGCCGAACTCACCACCACCCTGGGACTGAACCGGAGCACCATCGGCGCGCTCACCGCCGACCTGGCCGGCGTCGGACTGGTAAGCGAGGGAACACCGAAGGAGACCGGCCGGGCCGGACGGCCGTCACTTGTCGTCCGGCCCGAGTCGACCCGGGTGTACGCGTACGCGTACTCCGTCGAGGTGGACCGGCTGCGCGCCGCCCGGGTCGGCCTGGGCGGCGCGGTGCTGGACCGCCGGGAGCTGGACCGACCGCGCGGGCTGCTGGCCGCCGAGGCCGCCCTGCTGCTCGCCGGCGCGGTCAAGGAGATGCAGCAGGTGGTGCCCGCCGACGCGATCTGCGTCGGTACCGGCGTCGCGGTCTGCGGGATGGTCCGCCGCGAGGACGGCCTGGTCCGGCTCGGCCCCACCACGGGCTGGGTGGACGAGCCGATCGGCGCCGCGCTCGGCGCCGAACTGGGCCTCGACGTGCCGGTCACCGTCGGCAACGTGGCAGACGCGGCGGCGTTCGCCGAGCACGCCCGGGGCGTCGCGGCCGGCTGCGACAACGTCATCTACCTGTACGGCGACGTCGGCGTCGGGGCCGGCATCATCGCCGGCGGGCGTCGACTCACCGGACACGGCGGGTACGGCGGCGAGGTCGGCCACATGAAGGTGGTCCGCGACGGGATGCCCTGCGAGTGCGGCGCTCGGGGTTGCTGGGAGACCGAGATCGGCGAGCACGGCCTGCTCCGCGCGGCCGGACGATCCGACGCCCGGGGCCGCGAGGCGCTGCTGGCCGTCTTCGACGCCGCCGACCGGGGGGACGCCCGCGCACAGACGGCGGTACGCCAGGCCGGTGACTGGCTGGGCTTCGGGGTGGCCAACCTGGTGAACGTCTTCAACCCCGAGATGGTCATCTTCGGCGGCACCATGCGGGACCTCTACCTCGCGGCGGCGGCCCAGATCCGCAGCCGGCTCAACTCCAACGCCCTCGGTGCCTGCCTGGAACACGTGCGGTTGCGCACCCCGAAACTGGGCGAGGACGCGCCCCTGATCGGCGCCGCCGAACTGGCCTTCGAACGGCTCCTCGCCGACCCCCTCGACGTGGGCTGATCCGCGTACCCTGTCCGGCGTGGATGTCGAGCTGCGCGCCTCCGACGACGACCGCCACCGGGTGGTCGCCGAGCTGCACCGGCACACCGCCGCGGGCCGGCTCACGCTTGACGAGTTCTCCGAGCGGGCCGGCGCGGTCTGGACCGCCCGCACCCTCGGTGACCTGGCCGCGCTGACCCGGGACCTGCCGGCCCTGCCCGATCCCGCCGCGACCGCCGGCGGCGGCGGTGACCCGGTCGGGCAAGGCCGCCGGGAGTTGCTTGTGCTCTTCGCCGTCGCCGCGCTCACCCTGCTGCTGCTCGGCGGCTTCCTCGCCCTCACCCGCTGATCCCCCTCCACTTCGCACAGCGCCCATTTCCACCGCCTGCCGGGTGAACTGATCGGGCGATCAGTCCGTACCAGTGGGCGGACGGGCGGCCGGCAGGGTGCGGCTGCCCGGTCCAGACGCGTTTCGGTCCGGACCGAGGAGGCACCACAGACATGGCACCGCTCAGATCCGCCCGTCGTCGGCCGGGCAACCGGATGCACCGTGCGGCGATGTTGCTCATCGCGATCATCGCGGGGGTCGGTGTCCTGCCCGGAGTGGCCATCGCCGCCCCCGCCGGCGGGCAGCAGCTCAACGCCGCCGACATGACACTGCTCAACGGTGTGCGGTTGGCCGGGCTGTGGGAGATGCCGGCCGGTCAGATGGCCGCCGAGAAGGGGCAGTCGGCGAAGGTACGGGAGATCGGTGCCGGCATCGCCGGCGAGCACCAGCGGCTCGACCAGCTCGTCGTCGACGCCGCCAACAAGCTCGGCGCGAGCATCCCGAGCGAGCCGACGGCCGAACAGAAGGGCTGGCTGTCGGAGATGCAGAACGCCTCCGGCGCCCGGTTCGACCAGATCTTCGTGACCCGGCTCCGGGTGGCCCACGGCAAGATCTTCCCCGTGATTGGCGCAGTACGGGCCAGCACCCGCGACGCGACCGTCCGTAAGCTCTGCGAGGAGGCCAACGCCTTCGTGCAGCACCACATGCAGATGCTGGAGTCCACCGGCCTGGTCCGGTGGCCCGAACTGCCGCCGGCCGCGCTGCCCGCCCCCGGCAAGGACGGCCTGCTGGCCGCCGCCTCGGCGAACGCGGGACCGCAGGTCGGGGTCAGCAGCACAGTCGTCTGGCTGGTCTTCCTCGCCGCGCTCGGCACCGGCGGGATCGCCACCTACCGGATGCTGCGCCGCAGCTGACCACCCCGTCTGGTGGCCCCCGTCAGCGGTCCACCTGGGTGAAGTCCCAGGAGTGCGGGGCGCGGGCCACCAACAGGGCGGGTGGATCGGGCAGCGGACGCGGGCTGCTGCGCCACTTGGAGATGACCACGACCCGGTGGTCGGTGGAGGAGAAGACCTCGCTGGACACGTGCAGAGGGTCGTGCTCCAACTCGGGCAGCGCGGTGTCGCACACCCAGGTGATCAGGTCGGCGACGCCGTACGCCTCGGCGCGCGCCTCCCACATCCGCACGATCATCTCCGGTGCCCCCGTCACACGCTTACCGTTGTCAACGGCAACGCCGAGTCGGCCGGCAGATCGAGCCGGCTCGGCGCGACCCCGGCGGCGACCAGGTGCGACCCGAGCGCGGCGACCATCGCCCCGTTGTCGGTGCACAGCTTCGGCCGGGGCACCCGGACCCGGATGCCGTACTTCTCGGCCCGCTGCTCGGCGAGTGCCCGCAGCCGGGAGTTCGCGGCCACGCCACCGCCGATCACCAGCGTCTCGATCCCCTGCGCCCGGCAGGCGGCGAGCGCCTTGCTGGTCAGGACGTCACAGACCGCCTCCTGGAAGGACGCGGCGACGTCGGCCACCGGCACCGGCTCGCCGGCACGCTGCCGCGCCTCGACCCAGCGGGCCACCGCCGTCTTCAGCCCGGAGAACGAGAAGTCGTACCGGTGGGCGGCGAGATCCTTCGCGGCGGTGAGGCCCCGCGGGAAGGCGATCGAGGCGGCGTCACCGGCGCGGGCCTCCCGGTCGATGGGCGGGCCGCCCGGGAACGGCAACCCCAGCAGTCGGGCGACCTTGTCGAACGCCTCACCGGCCGCGTCGTCGATGGTGGCGCCGAGCGGGGTGACGCCCCGGGCCAGGTCGTCGACGAGCAGCAGCGACGAGTGCCCGCCGGAGACCAGCAGCGCGATGGCGGGTTCCGGGAGCGGGCCGTGCTCCAGGGTGTCCACCGCGACGTGCGCGGCGAGGTGGTTGACCCCGTACACCGGCTTCTCGGCGGCGAGCGCGTACCCCTTGGCGGCCGCGACGCCGACCAGCAGCGCGCCGGCCAGCCCGGGCCCGGACGTGACCGCGATGGCGTCGATGTCGGCCAGGGTGACACCGGCCTCGGTCAGCGCCCGCTGCATGGTCGGCACGATGGCTTCCAGGTGGGCCCGGCTGGCCACCTCGGGCACCACGCCGCCGAAGCGGGCGTGCTCCTCGACGCTTGACGCGAGCGCGTCGGCCAGCAGGGTGTGCCCGCGTACGATGCCGACGCCGGTCTCGTCGCACGAGGTCTCGATGCCCAGGATCAGCGGTTCGTCAGCCATGGTGATGTGGTCCGTCCCCGGTCGGCTCGGCGTCGCGCTGCATCACCAGCGCGTCGGTGTTGCTCGGTTGGTAGTAGCCGCGACGCACGCCGATCGGCTCGAACCCGTACATCGCGTAGAGCCGCTGGGCGGCGACGTTGTCGACGGCGACCTCCAGCAGGGTGCTGCGGGCCTCGCGCCGGGCCGCCTCGGCGAGCAACTCCTCCAGCAGGGCACGGCCGACGCCCCGCCGCTGGACGTCCCGCCGGACCGCGATGTTCTGCACCCACACCTCGTCGGGCGGGGCTCCGGCCAGCCCGGCGTAGCCGAGCACGGTGCCGTCGGCGTCGGTCGCGACGCGGTAGTGGTGGCCGTTGGCCAGCTCGTTCCAGAACATCGCGGGTGACCACTGCTCGGCGCCGAACAGGTCCGCCTCGATCGGCAGCGCCTCGTCGATGTGCCACCAGCGGAACGGTTCCAGCCGTACCGCCGCGGTCACGGGAGGACCGGTTTGCGGGCGGTCGCCGCCACGGCGTCCGGACGGCGCAGGTAGAGCGGGGTGAGTCGCTCGCTTGGCGCGCCGGCCCGGACCCGCTCGGCGGCGAGCTGCGCCAGCACGGTGGCCTCCGGGTAGCGCGGCTCGACCCGGACCGGCAGGTCCAGGGCTTCGGCGTACCGGTGCGCCCCGTCGCCGACCGCTATCGTCGCGCCCAGTTCCCGGGCGCGCGCGGCGGCCACCGCCGGCGTCGACACCTCCGGCCCGACGATCCGCTGACCGGCGCCGTCGTAGACGGCCCAGTACAGCTCCTTACGGCGGGCGTCGCTGGCGGCCAGCACCGGCTCGCCGGCCGCCGCCGGGTAGCCGATCCCATCCAGGGAACACACGCCGTACGTCGGCACGCCGAGCACCTGCCCCATCGTGGCGGCGGTGACCAGGCCGACCCGCAGCCCGGTGAACGGCCCCGGGCCGAGCCCGGCGACGATGGCGCCCAGGTCACGCGGACGCGCCCCGGCATCGGCGAGGACCGCGTCAACCTGGGGCGCGAGCAGTTCACCGTGCGCGCGGGCGTCGACCGTGCACCGGTGCGCCCGGGACGTCACGCCGTCCGCCGAGATCTCCACCAACGCTGCGGTCACCGCGGGGGTCGAGCTGTCCACCACGAGTACGAGCACGGTTAGCCAGCCTAGCGGCCCCGCCACGGCCACCCGCCACGCCCCGCCCCACCACCGCCCCAGGCCCGCCGCAGCCCACTGCGGTCCTCGGGACGGCCCGCCCACCCGCACCCCGCAGCCACCCCACAGCCTTCCCGCCGGGCGGCGAAGCGGCCGGAGGGACGACGCCACATTTCCTTTTGAGCGTGATGCCTGTGAGTCATCTTGATGCCCCACAGGCATCACGCTCACTGGGATGGGGCCCGCCGCCAGCCGCCAGGTCATCGACCGGGGCGGTCCTCGGCCGGATCAGCGGCGAGTCGTCAATATGCCGCAGAGGTATCGCCGGTATTCGGCCTTGGTCCACCATGCCGGGATGCCATCCACTCGCCTTGTCACCCTTCTCGGCGCTACCGTGCGGCAGCAACGACACCTGCGCGAGCTGAGCCAGCGTCAGTTGGCCGCGCTCGCCGGGGTCAGCCAGGCTGCGGTGGCCAGGATCGAACGTGGCGAGCGTGCGCCGACCATCCCGGTGCTGGAACGGATGCTCGCTGCGATGGATGTGCAGCTGACCGTCGGGGTGGAGCCGCTGGACACGCACCTTGACGCCCGGATGGACGCCCTGGCTGCTCGGCCGATCGCCGAGCGGATCGCCGAGCTGGACCTGGATCGGTTGCTGGACCGGCTCAACGATCTACCCCAGGTGCTCACCGGGAGTACGGCTGCGCTGTTGCAGGGCGCGCCGGTGCCGGTGGAGGCTCTGGAGATCGCCGTGCGTTGGCAGGACTCGAAGGTGTTGACCCGCTGGCTGGAGAGGAACTACGGCCAGCGGTGGAACGCTCGCTGGGGCGAGTTCGGCGGGGTGTGGTTGGAGCCCGAGGAGCCCGGCGAACACCGCTGGTCGACCCGGTACGGGGAGATCAGGGCCACGATGTGCGACGAGCTCCCCGAGACGATCGAGGTGCGCCACGGCGACCGGAGTTATCAGGTGGTGCCACTTGTCGAACTGGAGCTGACCGAGCCGCGCGCCGCCGATCTGCTACGCCGTTACCGGGACCGGCAATCGGCCAGCGCCGGCTGAACCAACCGCCGGCCGACCTGCGGGCTGCGGGCAGCGCGCGGCCTGGTGCCAGCTCAGCCCGCGGTGCGCTCCCAGTCGATGGTGGGGCGGCCGGCGTCGGCGAGCGCCTTGTTGGCCGCGCTGAACGGGCGACTGCCGAGGAAGCCACGCGGGTTCATCGGGCTGGGGTGGCCGGCCTCCAGCACCACGTGCTGGGGGTTGGTGACCAGGGCCGCCTTCTTGCGCGCGTAGCCGCCCCAGAGCAGGAAGACCACCCGGTCCGGTGTGGCGTTCAGCGCCCGGATGGTGGCGTCGGTGAACTCCTCCCAGCCCGAGTTGGCATGCGAGCCGGGGGTGGCCTGGCGCACGGTCAGCACCGCGTTGAGCAGCAGCACGCCCTGCGCGGCCCAGCCGTCGAGGTTGCCGCTGCGCGGCTTGGCCACGCCCACGTCCTCGCCCAGCTCCTTGAAGACGTTGCGCAGCGACGGTGGCACGGCCACCCCGTCGCGGACGCTGAAGCTCAACCCGTGGGCCTGCCCGGCGCGGTGATAGGGGTCCTGCCCGAGGATCAGCACCCGGGTGCTCTGCGGCGGGCAGAGCCGGTACGCGGAGAAGAGGTCCTCCAACGGCGGGAAGACGGTCTGCGTCTCGTACTCCCGGGCGACGAACTCGGCCAGCGCGGCGGTGCGGACCGGATCGAGGTGCGGGGTGAGCACGGCACGCCACTGCTCCGGCAGCAGGGCCAGCAGATCCAGGGCGGGGGCGTCGTCGGGCATCAGGAACCTCTTCCAGCGCGTGTCGGTCCCCCGCACTCTAGGCACCGGGTCCGACAGGCTCCAGGCACCGGGTCCGACAGCGCCGCGCCGGCACGGGCCCTAACTCAGCTCGGCGAGCCGCCGGGCCCAGTCGCCACCGACCGGGTCCAGCTCGACGATCCGGGTGTCGTCGTCGCGGCGGTCGATACGGACCCGCAGGTGCGCGTCGACCAACTGCTCCACCAGGCCCTCACCCCACTCCACGACGGTCACCGACTCGTCCACCGAGGCGTCTAGGTCCAGGTCGTCGATCTCGGCACGCGGGTCGCTGGCGGCGCCCAGCCGGTACGCGTCGGCGTGCACCAGGGCCACCCGGCCACCTCGGGCCGGGTCGGGTCGGTGCACGCGGGCGATCACGAACGTCGGCGAGGTGACGTCGCCGAGAACGTGGAGCCCCGCGCCGACGCCCTGGGTGAGCGCGGTCTTGCCGGCGCCCAGCGGGCCGGTCAACAGCACCAGGTCACCGGCCCGCAGCAACCCGGCCAGCCGGCGACCGAACTCCTGAGTGTCCTCGACGGTCGGCAGTTTGACGACGAAACTCACCGGTCCTCCATGCTCTCCAGTGACTCGAGGAACCGCGCCAGCGCGGCGTTCACCTCGTCGGCGTGCTCCAGCATCACCACGTGACCACTGTCTTTGATCTTGATGAACTCGGCGTGCGGCAACCGCCGGACGATCTCCTCGGAGTGTGTCACGGGAGTGATCATGTCCTTGTCGCCGACGACCACCAGCACCGGCGCGTTCGCCAACGCGGCCAGCGCCGGGAAACGCGAGTGTGTGGCAAGCGTCCGCAGGTAGCGGGTCACCGTGTCGGCGGAGGTCCGGGAGTTCATCGTCTCCACGTACGACACCAGCGCCGGGCTGGGCTTGCGGGTGCCGAAGCCGTACTTGCGGGTGAGCAGCCAGGCCACGTTCGACGTGGACTTGCGAGCCTTGTCGATCACCGGACCGCCGTACCGGGTGGCGTTGCTGACCATGTAGAGCACCGGCCCGCCGACCCGGCCGAGCAGCGCCGGCGCGACAAGCTTGGTCTCCGCGATCAACCCGCCCGACGTGGCCATCAGCACGGTGCCCACCACCCGGTCACCGAACAGCTCCGGGAACAGCTCGGCGAACGCCATGATGGTCATGCCGCCCATCGAGTGCCCGACCAGCACCAGCGGCCCCTCCGGAGCGGTCCGGTCGATGACCTGGCGCAGCGTCCGACCCAGCACCGCCAGGTCGTACTCCCCGGTCTCCAACCGGCCGGACCGGCCGTGACCGGGCTGGTCGTACGCGACGACCCGGTAGTCGCCGCGCGCGGCGAGCATCTGGCGCTGGAAGTGGAAGGTGCCCATGTCCAGGCAGAAGCCGTGCACCAGCACCACGGTCGGGTGACCCGGCACCGGGCGGGTCGGCTCGACCACCTCGACGTGGATGTCGGTGCCGTCCGGCAGCTCCAGCCGGAACGCCTCGTCGTACCGCTGCCCGCCGAACCTCTCGTGGGCGTAGCGGTCGGCCGGGTCGGCCTTGAGCCGGCGGACCAGGGTGCGTTCGGTCGCGACGCCTGCGGCCAGGCCGGCCGCCGCCACCCCGACCGCGGCGCCGACCAGGCCGGCGACCCGGCCGGCCGCGGTCCGCGGCCGCGGGATGCGGTACGTCATGGGGAGCGCTCGCCGTCGTAGACGCGCGGCACCCGCGTGCTGCCGAACCGGGTGACGATCTCGTAGTTGATCGTGCCGACCGCCTCGGCCCAGTCGTCGGCAGTCGGCTCGCCGTCGGCGCCGCTGCCGAACAGGGTCGCCACGTCACCGTCGGCCACCGGGTCGTCGCCGCAGTCGAGCACGAACTGGTCCATGCAGACGCGCCCGGAGATCGTCCTCCGCACGCCGCCGAGCTGCACCGGCCCGCTGTTGGAGGCGTGCCGGGGCACACCGTCGGCGTATCCGAGGGGCACCACGGCGAGGTTCGCGTCGGACTCGGTCGTGTAGGTGTGCCCGTAGGACACGCCGGTGCCGGCGGGCACCCGCTTGGTGAGCATCACCCGGGCCCGCGCCGTCATCGCCGGCCGCAGCCCGTACGTCTCGCCGGCCACCGGGGACAGACCGTAGATCGCCAGCCCGGGTCGGACCAGGTCGAAGTGGGTGTCCGGGCGGGTCAGGGTGGCCGCCGAGTTGGCCAGGTGCCGCCAGCGGGGGCGCAGCCCGGCCTGCTCGACCATCGCCAGGCCCTCGTGGAACACGGCGAGCTGCCGGTCGGTGGTCGGGTGACCGGGCATGTCCGCGTACACGAAGTGGCTCCACACACCGACCACCTCGACCAGGCCGTCGGCCTGCGCCTTGGCGGCGGCGTCGAGCAGCGCCGGCCAGTCGGCGACTGTGGCGCCGCCCCGGGACAGCCCGGTGTCGATCTTCAGGTGCAGCCGGGCGGGGCGCTCGGCACGTCGGCTCGCCTCGATCATCTCGTCCAGTTGCGCAAGGCTCGCGGCGGCGAGGTCCACCCCGGCGCCGACCCCCTCGTGCAGCGGCAGCCCCGGCGCGAGCAGCCACGCCAGCACGGGCGCGGTGATCCCGGCCCGGCGCAGCGTGAGCGCCTCGTCGAGGGTGCAGACGCCGAGCCAGTCGGCCCCCGCGTCCAGTGCCGCGCGGGCGGCCGGGAGCATCCCGTGGCCGTACCCGTCGCCCTTGACCACCGCCATCAGCTCGGCGGTGGTGCCGGAGCGGAGCCGGCTCACGTTCTCGCGGATCGCGTCAAGATCGACGCGTACCTCGGCCTGCCACATGCGCCCAGCCTACTTTCCACCCTGATCACCGTGGGCGGCGACGCACGGCCCGCTCCGGCGGACCGGTCAGGCGCCCCGGAACGGGAACGATCAGCCCAGCCGGGCGATGACCGGACGCAGCGCCGTCGCCACGTCGGGCGCGGTCACCGGGCCGCCGCGGGCCGCCTCGCGACCGGCGAGCCCGTGCAGGTACGCGGCCGAGGCCGCCGCCCGGTCCGCCGGCACCCCGGCCGCGAGGAGCGAGCCGAGCAGCCCGGCCAGCACGTCGCCGGTGCCACCGGTGGCCAGCGCCGGGGAGCCGGTCGGGTTGACGTACGCCCGGCCGTCCGGCGTGCCGATCACCGTGCGGTCCCCCTTGAGCAGCACCACCGCGTTCATCCAGGCGGCCAGCCGCAGCGCGGCCCCGACCCGGTCGGCGCCGGGCTCCTCCCCGCACAGCCGGGTGAACTCCCGGTCGTGCGGGGTGACCACGATCGGCGCGTCCCGGCCGCGCAGCCGGTCGGCGAGTGAGCCGTCCACCAGCAGGGTCAGCGCGTCCGCGTCGAGCACCACCGGCACCGGGGCGGCCAGGACGGCCCGCAGCTCGGCCGCCGCGTCGTCGCCGGTGCCCAGCCCCGAGCCGCACACCCAGGCCTGCACCCGGCCGGCGTCGCCGACGCGCCCGGTGGTGATCACCGAGGGGTGCTGGTGCAGCACCTCGGCCCGCGCGCCACCGGCGTAGCGGACCAGGCCCGTCGGCCCGGCGAGCGCCCCGCCGACGGAGAGCACCGCCGCGCCCGGATACGTCGCCGAGCCGGTCGCCACCCCGACCACGCCCCGGGTGTACTTCTCCGACGCCGCGCCCAGCTCCGGCCACCACTGTTCGAGGTCGGACCACTCGGTGACCCGCAGCGCGGGAGTGCCCCGTAGCCAGGGCCGCAGCCCGATGTCGACAAGCTCCACCTGCCCGGCCAGGACGGCCGCCGGCCCGACCACCAGGGCGGGCTTCAACGCGCCGAAGGCCACCGTCACGTCGGCGCGGACCGCGGTGGGCCGGCCGGACGCGGACAGCGGAACGTGCCCGGTGTCCACCGACACCCCGCTCGGCACGTCCACGGCCAGCACGGTGGCCCGACCGCCGTCGCGCCCGCGCAGATCGTCGAGGCGCTGGACCAGCTCGTCCGCGCTCGCCCGCAGCCCGCCCGTGCCACCGATCCCGACGATGCCGTCGACGACCAGGTCGACGGGGCCGGTCGGGCGGTCGACCAGCCGGCCACCGGCGGCGCGCAGCGCGGCCAGCCCGGCGGCGTGCGCCCGCCCCGGGGTGAGCAGCAGTGCGGACACCTCGACGCCCCGGCGGGCCAGCCGTTCCCCGGCGTAGAGGGCGTCACCGCCGTTGTCGCCGGAGCCGACGAGCAGCAGCACCCGGGCGCCGTACACCCCGCCCCGCTCGGCGAGCAGCAGGGCCGCCCGACGGGCCAACCCGGCGGCGGCACGCTGCATCAGCGTGCCCTCCGGCAGTGTGCCCTTCAGCCCCGCCTCGGCCGCCCGTACGTCGGCTGCCCGCCACACCGCTCTCATGTCACCGTGCCCCATTCCGCTCGCGGGTGGGCCACCACGGCCACCCGGCCGACGTCACCGTTCCGCGACCACCATCGCCGACGCGATCCCGCCGTCGTGCGACAGCGAGAGATGCCAGTGGTTGATCCCATGCGCGACGGCCGCCGCCGCGACGCTGCCCGAGACGGTCAGCCAGGGCCGGCCGGTCGGGTCGGGCACGATCTCGCAGTCGTGCCAGCTCAGCCCGGCCGGTGCGCCGAGCGCCTTGGCGACGGCCTCCTTCGCGGCGAACCGGGCGGCGAGCGACTCGGGCGAGCGTGGCGTGCCGGAGCGGGTGGCCCGCTCGGCCGCGGTGAAGAGCCGGTCGGCGAGCAGCGGCGTCCGCGCCAGGGACCGGGCGAACCGGTCGACCAGGACGACGTCGATGCCGACAGCGACGATCACCAGACCACCCTACCGGCGGTGGAGGCGGCAGATTAGCCGTCGGGCCCGCCGTGGGCAACGCCTGTGGACACACCGGGGTACGGCCGCAGCCGGCTGTCCACAGGGCACTCCGGGACGGCCCGGCGCTGCCTAGCGTCAGCGCGTGGAATGCCGATCGTCACGGGGGTGGGGTCATGACCGAGGAGCCGTTCGCCGTCCGGCCGCAGGAGCTGCGCGCCGTGGCCGGTGCGCTCGACGACGAGGCGTACCGGTTGGCGTGGGGCCTGGCGAGGGTTTCCGGGCTGCTGGTGCCGGCACCGGGTTGGCGCGCCGCCACGGCTCTGGCGGCGCTGGAGTCGGCCGCGCACGCGTGGTTCTGCCGGCAGGGCGCGGCGGTGGCGGCGACCGCGGGTGGCGTCCGGGCGGCGGCCGAGGCGTACGAGACGGTGGACGACCGGGCTGCCGGCCGGTTCGCCGTCCTGCCGCGGTGAGCGGCGTCGGCTACCGGCAGCTCTGGGCCGCCGATCCGGGCGGCTGGCGGGCGGCCGGGGCCGCCTGGGCCGGGTTGGCCGGTCCGGTCGAGCGGCACGCCGGCGAGCTGGCCGGTTCCGCCGGGCGGTTGCGGGGCGACTGGTCGGGCGCGGCCGCGGTGGCGGTGGACGCCCGGCTGGCCGGCCTGCGGGGCGAGATGACCTCGGTGACGCCCGCGCTGATCGAGGCCGATCAGGTGCTGTCCGAGCTGGCTGGCCAACTCGTCGTGGCGAAGGCGCGGCTCGCCGAGGCGGTCGCCCGGGCCGACGCGGCCGGCCTGGTGGTGGACCGGTCCGGCGCGGTGCACGTCGATCCGGCTCGTCCCCGACCGGCCGAACGGGCCGGCACGGTCGCAGCGGGTGCCGCAGCGTCCGCAGGGGTGACGGCGGCCGGAGCGGGTGCCGCAGCGTCCGCAGGGGTGACGGCGGCCGGAGTGGGTGTGGCGGCGGCCGGGAGGGCGGCAGCGGCGGGAGCCGGCGTGGCGGCGGCGGAGGCGGCGGCCGGGGTGGCGGCGGCGCTGCGGGGCGCGCTGGAGTTGGCCGACGCGGCGGACCGGCTGGCCACCGACCGGTTGGACGAGCTGGCCCGGGCCGCCGGCACCGGTTGGGCGTCCCCACCGCCGCCCGGCCGACCGGCCCCCGGGGCGACGCCGGCGCTTGTGCGCGCCTGGTGGTCCGGGTTGACCCCGGCGCAGCGACGGTGGCTGGTCGGGCACGAGCCGGCTCTCGTCGGCGTCCTGGACGGAGTGCCGGTGGCCGCCCGCGACCAGGCCAACCGTCTGCGGCTCGGTGCGCGGCGTGCGGAGTTGCTTGCCGAGCGTCGGCGGCTGCTGGCCCAGGTGCCGCCGGGGCCGCTCGCGTCGCTGCGACTGCGGGCGGTGGCGGCGCGGCTGGCGGGCCTGGACGCGCTCACCGAACGCCTGACGGAAGGGGAGCCGCGGGCGTACCTGCTGGGACTGGACCCGGCCGGCGAGGGTCGGGTGGTGGTGGCGCTCGGCGATCCGGACCACGCCGACCGGGTGCTGACGTACGTGCCGGGAATGACCGCCGGGCTCGACGACGCCCCCGGCGAGCTGGGTCGAGCCGCCCGGGTGCTGGAGCGCTGCGCCACGCTCGCGCCGGGCGAGCGCAGCGCGGCGGTGCTGTGGCTTGACTACGACGCACCAGACTTCCTGACCGAGGCGGCGTCGGCCGGCCAGGCCCGGGACGCCGGCCCGGCGCTGCACCGCTTCCAGGAGGGTCTGCGCGCCACCCACGAGGGGCCGCCGGCGCGGCAGACCGTGCTCGGGCACAGCTACGGGTCGCTGGTGGTGGGCGTCGCCGCCCGGGAGCACGGGCTGGCGGCCGACGCGCTCATGTTCGTCGGCTCACCGGGGGTCGGTGCGGCGCACGCCGCCGAGCTCGGCGTACCGGCCGGCGAGGTGTGGGCCAGCAGGGCTCCGGACGACGTGATCCGCCTGGCCCGGCCGGCGGACGAGCTGGGCCACCGCGTCCTGCGGGGTGCCGCCCCGCTCGCCGCCGTGCTGGCCTGGCCGGAGCGGACCGGCCACGAGCTGTGGTTCGGTCACGACCCGGCCGACTCCGGGTTCGGCGGCCGGGTCTTCCCCAGCGGTCGCGGCGGGCACAGCGGCTACTGGGAGCCGGGCAACCCGGCGCTGGACGGGATGGCCCGCGTGGTGCTGGGCCGCTGACGGCAGGGCCCCGGGCACCGCGGGTGCGGTGCGCCGGGGCCCCGGACGTGGGCGGCGACTACTCGACGGTGACCGACTTGGCCAGGTTGCGGGGCTGGTCCACGTCATGCCCCCGGGCGGCGGCGATCTCGGCGGCGAGCACCTGCAGCGGCACCGTGGTGACCAGCGGGGCCAACAGCGTCGGCGTACGCGGCACGTAGATCAGGTGGTCGGCGTACCGGACGACGGCCTCGTCGCCCTCCTCCGCGATCACGATGGTCCGCGCGCCGCGCGCCCGGACCTCCTGGATGTTGGAGACGACCTTGTCGTGCAGCATCCCCCGGCCCACCGGCGACGGCACCACGCAGATCACCGGGGTGCCCTTGTCGATCAGGGCGATCGGGCCGTGCTTCAGCTCACCGGCGGCGAAGCCCTCGGCGTGCATGTACGCCAGCTCCTTGAGCTTCAGCGCGCCCTCCAGGGCCACCGGGTAGCCGACGTGCCGGCCGATGAACAGGACTGTGGGCTCGGACTTCAACTCGCGGGCCAGCTCGCGCACGGGCTCGATGCGGTCCAGCAGCTCGCGCAGCTTGCCCGGCATGTCCTGAAGCTGGGCCACGACCGCGCCGACCTCGTCGGCGAACTTGATTCCGCGGACCTGGGCCAGGTGCAGGCCGATCAGGTAACAGGCGACGACCTGGGTGAGGAACGCCTTGGTGGAGGCGACGGCGATCTCCGGACCGCCGTGGGTGTAGAGGACGGCGTCGGACTCGCGGGGGATGGTCGAGCCGTTGGTGTTGCAGACCGCCAGCACCCGGGCCTTCTGCTCCTTGGCGTGGCGCAGGGCCATCAGGGTGTCCATCGTCTCGCCGGACTGCGAGATCACCACGATCAGCGTGGACCGGTCGAGCACCGGGTCCCGGTAGCGGAACTCGCTGGCCAGTTCCACCTCGCACGGGATCCGGGTCCAGTGCTCGATGGCGTACTTGGCGACCAGGCCGGCGTGGTACGCGGTGCCGCAGGCCACGATGAAGATCTTGTCGACGTCGCGCAGATCCTGGTCGCTGAGGCGGACCTCGTCCAGGGCGATCTCACCGCTCTCGGTGAGCCGGCCGAGCAGCGTGTCGGCGATGGCCTGCGGCTGCTCCTCGATCTCCTTGAGCATGAACCAGTCGTAGCCACCCTTCTCGGCGGCCGACGAGTCCCAGTCGATGTGGAAGTCCTTGCCGCTGGCGGGCTGACCGTCGAAGTCGGTGATCTCGATGCTGTCGCCGGTGATCAGAACGATCTGGTCCTGACCCAGCTCCACCGCCTCCCGGGTGTGCTCGATGAAGGCGGCCACGTCGCTGGCCAGGTAGTTCTCCCCCTCGCCCCGGCCGACGACAAGCGGTGAGTTGCGCCGGGCGCCGACGACCGCGCCGGGCACCCCGGCGTCGACCGCGAGCAGGGTGAACGCGCCCTCCAGCCGCTGGCACACGACGCGCATGCCGGCGGCGAGCAGCTGCGGACCGTCCGGCTGGCCGGCGGCGCGCAGGTCGGCAAGCGCGGCGGAGAGCAGGTGCGCGGCGCACTCGGTGTCGGTGTCGCTGGTGAACTGGACGCCGTCGGCCTCCAGCTCGGCGCGGAGCTTGGCGAAGTTCTCGATGATGCCGTTGTGGATCACCGCGACGCGGCCGTCGGGGGCCAGGTGCGGGTGGGCGTTGCGATCGGTCGGCCCGCCGTGGGTGGCCCACCGGGTGTGCCCGATGCCTGTGGTGCCGTCACCGATGCCGATCGGGCTGGCCGCGCAGGAGGTCGGGTCGTCGGCGGCGCGCTCGGAGAGCACCTTCTCCAGGTTGGCGAGCTTGCCCGCCTTCTTCTCGGTCAGCAGCTGGCCGTCGCAGACGATCGCGACGCCCGCGGAGTCGTAGCCCCGGTATTCCAGCCGCCGCAGCCCGTCGAGCACGATGCCCAGTGCGGGGCGCGCGCCCGCGTATCCCACGATTCCACACATGGCCCGCAGCCTAACCCAGTTTCGCTCAGCATGGGTGCTCGAAAGTCGGCTAAACAAGCACCGAATTTGAGCGATCGGTGGTGGGTGGGCCGCAATGGGACGAGTGTCACGGACCCGCTCGCGGCGCTGCGGACACGACGGGGTTGCGGACCGCCAGCGGGTACGACAGTCTTCCGGCGGGTTCGGCGCGCTCTTCCCTGACCCGTTGGCCCCATACCCACTCCCGCCCGGAGCAGCCATGTCCGACGCGCCGCCGCCCGAGGCGTCCCCGACGCCACCCCCGGAGCCAACCCCGACGCCGCCGGATCCGACGGCGGGACCGCCGACGCCGCCGCCGTCCGACTGGTCCGCGCCGGGCTCCTTCCCGATGCCCGACCCGCTGGCTCCGGGCCAGCCCTGGGCACCCCCGTCGCCCTGGACGCCCGGCCCGCCCTCCGCGCCCTGGACGCCCGGCCCGCCCTCCGCGCCCTGGACGCCCGGCCCGCCCTCTGCGCCCTGGACGCCCGGCCCGCCGCCCACGCCCTGGACGCCCGGCCAGCCGCCCGAGCCGTCGATGCCCGAGGCGACAGCCCAGCCCGATCCCACCGGAACCTCGTGGACGCCCTCCGGGTCGACCCCCTGGCCGCCCCCGGGTCACCCGCCGGCGGGCTATCCCCCACCGGGCTATCCCCCACCGGGCTACCCGCCGCAGTATCTGCACCCCGGCTATCCGCAGGTGGGTGGCCGCCCTCCCGCCGGCAACGGTCGGGTGGTCGGGATCGTCGTCGGGATCGTCGCGGCGCTCGTCCTCGCCGTCTGCGGCTGCTTCTGCGTGGCCGGGCCCCTGATCGACCAACTGGTCTCGGGGTCGGCCGCCGAGGACCCGTACGACACCGGCCCGTTCGACGACGACGGCTGGCCGCCGACCGCCGCACCGGACCCCACCGCGCCCACGGACGCGGAGACCACCACCGCCGCGCCCACCAAGAAGCCGATCACGCGCCCGACGTCGGGGCCGGCACCGGTGACAGTGGTCTACGAGGTGACAGGCGTGGGCGAGGCGGACATCGCGTACTACGACGCGGAGAGCGATCTCATCCACGTCGACGGCGCGAAGCTGCCCTGGCGCATGACCATCCGCACCAACGGCCAGAGCCGGGTCATGGTGGAGGCCAGGTGGTCCGACTATCAGGAGCGACCGATCGACTGCGCCGTCACGGTCACCGGCGGTGGCAAACCGGTCGTCAACAGGACTCGGGGGACCTGGGCGACCAGTTGTGAGCCCGAGTGAGGCTGAGTGTGCTCCGTCGGCTTGATCGTCGAGCCGTCTATTCACGGCGAGGCGGACGACCGAACGGGCCGCCTTTGGCAGCCAGACGTCCAGGCCCGAAGCTCAGGCGGCCGGGGCCAGAGCTGGGGTCACCGGTCGGCCCTGACGAAACCTGACTCAGGCTAGCTGTTAGATAAGCCTCTACACCGCCGGGAAGACGCAGTCGGTTAATAAGCGGCAAAAGAACGCCGAGTGCCACCAACCCAATCATGAGCGGCGTCAATATGGACACCATAGCTCCATCCACCCGGGAGTTGCCGGTCAAAAAGGCAACCCAGAGGGTGCAGAGTAGTGCCACGGCGAGCGTCGTCAAGGTGGCGCTACCAAAAGCCGCTGGACGAGAGAGCCGCGTTGAGCGGTCAAGCGCTCTCAGCACTCGTCGCGCCTCAAACTGCGAATTGTCTAGACGAAGGCACATGCGGAGATGACCCTTTGCCCGAAGGCGACGCCACGGGCGTAGATATATGGTGGCCTCACCCTCCCCCAATTTGTACTCGGCCACGCCTGCCACGAAGTAGGGTTCAGCGCTCCTTGGGACGAGGGCTATTACCTCGGTGGCCGTCTCCAACGCCTCCTCGTAAAGCTCAACGCGCTGCGTGGCATCACCCTCCTGCAATAACAGCCGAGCAAGCGCGAGTTGCAACTGCCAACGTGGTGTATCACTTTCCGGCAACCCGATCGCCCTTCGCAATGCTTCCTCAGCGGCCGGAAACCCGCCTTGGCCGCCTTGAGCATGTGCCAGCGCAACGCCGAGGCTCGCTGCAGCGCTCTCTGGCCATGCCGCCTCCGCCTGCCGGAAGTGATAGATGGCCAGGTCTGCCGCTACCTTCGGGTCGGTTTCGCTCAGCGCGCGCTGTAGAAGCACATTGCCCATTTCAAGGTGAGCCGCAGCGTCGAAGGGGTCGCGCTCAATGACACGACGAAGCAGCTCCTCAGCCTCGGATTGGCGCCCGAGATGAGCCAGAAAGGCTCCGAGGTCGACACGACTACCTACGGTACCGTCCAGCTCTACGGCGCGTCTCAGGTGATGCTCGGCCGCAGCAAGGCGACCGCGCCGAAAGTTCAGTACGCCGAGACAAGTATGGGCCTCCTGATTCATCGGACGGCGGGCCAGGACCTCCCAACACAGCCGCTCAGCCTCGTCATCACCGGTCCGATCGTCGCTACGCACCTGCACCCAGGCCAAGCCCAGGTGTGCGGTCGTTGAGTAGCAGCGCTCACCGAGAGCCAGCCGAAAATGTCGCTCAGCCTCGTGATGTCGATGTTGATCTAGCGCGATCCAACCGAGGCCGCATGCTGCGACGGCTCGTTCTCGAGGAGACACACTCTCCTCGAAGAGGCCGTGAAAGACGGCGGCCGCCCGCCCATACTGCCGACTGTCGCGGTAGACCCAGCCGAGTTCGGCCCTCGCTGACATACGATGAGGCCGTTCACGGACCCACTGTTCCATCAACCGCAACGCCTCATCAAATCGACGCATCGAACGCAGCGCGGCGGAGACCGATTCCTGCGAGCTGGCCGGGTACGGACCCGAGACCGGGTGGGCGTTAAATACCGCGATAGCTTCCTCGAAGCGACCCAGTGCGTCGAGAACGTGCCCGAGTTCCCGCATCGGGTCACCATCCGAGGGGAACCGCCGCATCCCCTCCCGGGCGACTGCCTCAGCCTCAGACAACCGCCCGAGCATGCGCAGAACTCTTATCCGTCCACACATGTAAAAACTGTTGATCGGATCAATACGATCCGCCTCCACCCATTCCTCCAGAGCCGCCTCGTACCTACCACATCTTTCGAGTACGTGCGCTAGATTAGCCCGACTGTTTGCCGAGTATGGCCGGTGGACACAAGCCTCCCGCGCTGCGGATTCCGCTTTTTCGAATTCCTCCTGTTCGCAGAGAGCATCTAGATACCAGCCTTGGACCCAGGCATCGGCGGGAAATCCGCAAAGTATCTCGTCGTACAGTTGCACAGCCTCTTCATATCGACCGAACGCCTCTCGCACGAAAGCGAGCTGCGTAAGCAGTCTTGGCAGTCGACCAAACCTGACAATCGCGCGTTCAGCCAGCGATTCAGCTTTAGTGAATTCTCGGATAGAGATAAGCAGGTGCACCCGCCAGTCGACAACGGCGGCATCCTCGGATCGCTGGCCAAGTTGCTCGAGCAACTTCATCGCTTCTTCGTGCTGGCCAGAGTCGTTAAACCGGCGCACCACCCTCAGGATGACATAAAGGTCAGCCTGACGTCCTTCGAGAACGCGACGCAGGACGGCATCCGCGTCGCGCCGCCTTCCTTGGAGGTCGAGCAAACGTAGCTGCTCGTCGAGTAGGTCGTTTCGATCTGGCGACACCATCAATGCATCGGCGGCGGCAGCTTCCGCTTGCCTGATACGGCCGAGCTTGCGAAGCGTGATGGTTCGCCAGAGCAACGCTTGGGAATCGCACGGGTCAAGCGTCAGGGCGCGTTCCAAGCACGGCAGCGCTGCTGCGTACTCCTCGCCATCGTCATACAGCCATGCCGCTTCTACAGCGAACTGCGCGTCGAGTGGACGACTACGACGACGGGCGGTAATGCCGTCGTGCGCTTCGTCGAGTCGCTGCATTCTTCCCAGCATCCGAGCAACACCGCGAGCAGCGGCAATTGATTGAATATCGATTTCAGCTGCGGCTTGAAACTCCACCAAAGCCGCGTGGGGCCCCTGCGCCGTCGCAAGCAACCAGGCAAGCTGGGTCCTCAAACCAGTCTCTTGCGGGAATTTTTCGACGTAGCCCCGACTAACCTCTACGGCCTTATCGAGATATCCCGACACCTCAAGACAGGTGACTCGTTTCCGCATCGCGTCGGTCAGGAAAGGGTATTCATCGAGCGTTTGCACCGCCAGACTGAGTGCCTCCGCGGGGCGACTCAGATCCAGGCGAACGTCTGCCCGAGCTCTCCACAGCCGTACCGATGCTTCGATCGATCCGTCCCGAGCGGTCAGGTGGCGCTCGGCCTCGTCGTGCCGGCCCAGCTCTCGGAGCACGTCGGCGGTACCCACCACCGACTCCACGAGGTCCGGCTGAAGCTCTTCCGCCTTCCGATACAGGGCGAGGGCCTCAGTAAGACGGCCACGAGACCAGAGAAGTCCGGCTAAGTCACTGCATGGCCAAGCCTCCTCTGGCAGCCGATCCACACTGTCCCGTAGTAACTCCTCAGCTCGCTCCCAGCGACCCAGCAGACGAGAAGTACGGACCATGCGACGCAGGGTCCACTGATCGAATGGATCCTGTTCGTAAGCAGCAGCGGCCGCCGAATAGGCATTGTCATAGAGCCCAACATCTTCGAAGCAGAGCGACAGTTCATTGTGTAGATCAATCACCTCGGGATTCAACTGCAGCGCCCGCTCATTTGCGGCCAGTGCTTCGGGGTAGCGATAACTGTAGCGCAGCCCGGTGATGTGCCATTCCAGGGCGTTGGGATCTGACGGTGACAGATCGCAAGCTTGCTCGAAGTATGCGAGGGCACGTGATTGATTGAGCTGCCACATGGCCAGGCGGCCGGCGGCGACCAGAACCAGAGGGTCTTCTGGGAAGTCGGCGAGTGCACCTTCGGCGGCTTGCTCAGCGTCCCCGATTCGCCACAGCTTCTCCAGGGCGGCGATCTGCCAGGAGCGGGGCACCGGATCATGTGGATCGGATTCAGCCGCGGCATCGAAGTGGGTCAGTGCAGACGAGAAGCGGTCCTGCTCTAAGAGCACACGGCCCCGTAGCACGTCAGCGCGTGCCCGCGGGCCAGGATCCGGGCCCAACCCGGAACCAATGATCAGATACTCGACCCGCTTCGTCTCACCGTGGCGCAGATGGCGATACGCCTGCTCAAGATTGCTGTCCATCGCCCACCCTTCATCAACGCTCGTGGTTTAACGTAGTGGCGGACCGCAAGTGGGCAGACCTACCGCCCGGCCGTAGGCTGGCGCCTGTGACGACGAGCACCGATGTCGACCCGCTGGTGGCCCGGATGCGGCCGTTCGGCACGACGATCTTCGCCGAGATGTCCGCCCTCGCCGTACGGACCGGGGCCGTCAACCTCGGGCAGGGCTTTCCGGACACGGACGGCCCGCCGGAGATGCTGGCCGCCGCCGCCGAGGCGCTGCGCGGCGGGCAGAACCAGTACCCGCCCGGCCCGGGGATACCCGCCCTGCGCGCGGCCGTCGCGGCCCACCAGCGGCGGTTCCACGACCTGGCGTACGACCCGGACGGCGAGATCGTCATCACGGCCGGCGCGACCGAGGCGGTGGCGGCCAGCATCCTCGCGCTGTGCGAGCCGGGCGACGAGGTGGTCTGCTTCGAGCCGTACTACGACTCGTACGCCGCCTCGATCGCGTTGGCCGGCGCGGTCCGGCGGCCGGTCACGCTGCGTCCCGCCGCGAACGGCCGGTACGCCTTCGATCCGGCGGCGCTGCGGGCGGCGTTCGGGCCGCGCACCCGGCTGGTGCTGCTCAACTCGCCGCACAATCCGACCGGCAAGGTGTTCACGCCGGCCGAGCTGGCGCTGGTGGCCGAGCTGTGCCAGGAGTACGGCACGTACGCGGTCACCGACGAGGTGTACGAGCACCTGGTGTTCACCGACGCGTCCAGCCCGCACGTGTCGCTGGCGGCGCTGCCCGGGATGCGGGAGCGGACGCTGCGCATCTCGTCGGCCGGCAAGACGTTTTCGTGCACCGGTTGGAAGGTCGGCTGGGCGAGCGGCCCGGCGGCGCTGGTGTCGGCGATGCTGCGGGTGAAGCAGTTCCTCACCTACGTCAACGCCGCGCCACTGCAACCGGCGGTGGCCGTGGCGCTGGCCCTGCCCGACGCCTACTACACCGGCTTCCGGGACAGTCTCCAGCAGCGACGTGACCAGCTCGTCGGTGGTCTGACCGACGCCGGGTTCGAGGTGCTCGACTCGGAGGGGACGTACTTCGTTACCGCCGACATCACCGCCCTCGGCGGCTCCGACGGGGTGGAGTTCTGCCGTTCCCTGCCGGAGCGCTGTGGCGTGGTGGCCGTGCCGACCCAGGTCTTCTACGACGACGCCGAGGCCGGCCGACGACTGGTCCGGTTCGCGTTCTGCAAGCGCCCGGAGGTGCTGACCGAGGCGGTCACCCGGTTGCGCGCCCTGACCCGCTGACGCGCCGGGCGAGAGCCCCGGCCGGCTCGGCTACGACGCGGCGGGGCTGGCGGTGCGGACGAGGGCGGCGATCCGCTCGGCGACCTCGCGGGCCGTCGCCTCGGTGGCGGCCTCGACCATCACCCGGACGAGCGGTTCGGTGCCCGACGGGCGCAGCAGCACCCGCCCGGTCTCGCCCAGCTCCGCCTCGGCCCGCTCGACCTCGGCACGGACGGCCGGCGCGGCGGCGCCGACGGTACGGTCACCGACGGGGACGTTGATCAGCACCTGCGGCAGCTTGGTGACGACGGAGGCCAGCTCGGCCAGGGATTTGCCGGTCGCGGCCATCCGGGCCATCAGGTGCAGGCCGGTGAGGACCCCGTCGCCGGTGGTGGCGTGCGCGGGCATGACGATGTGGCCGCTCTGCTCGCCGCCGAGCGCCAGCCCGGAGG
Organism: Micromonospora lupini str. Lupac 08; assembly: GCF_000297395.2. Lineage (GTDB taxonomy): Bacteria > Actinomycetota > Actinomycetes > Mycobacteriales > Micromonosporaceae > Micromonospora > Micromonospora lupini. The sequence goes on from NZ_HF570108.1 coordinate 6,460,856, forward strand.
CGCGCAGCTCCTCAAGCACGTACCGGTCGCCGACCTTGGTCTCGATCAGCCGGATGCCCTGCGCGGACATCGCCAGCCGCAGGCCGAGGTTGCTCATCACGGTGGCCACCAGGGTGTCCTGGGTGAGCGTGCCGGCCTCCCGCATGGCCAGCGCGATGATCGCCATCAGCTGGTCGCCGTCGACCTCGTCGCCGTCGGCGGTGACCGCCAGGCAGCGGTCCGCGTCACCGTCGTGGGCGATGCCCAGGTGGGCGCCGTGCTCGACGACGGCCTCGCGCAGCGCCTCGATGTGGTTGGAGCCGCAGTCGTCGTTGATGTTGAGCCCGTCGGGCTCGGCGTGGATCGCGATGACCTCGGCCCCGGCCTCCCGGTACGCGACGGGGGCGACCTCGGCGGCGGCGCCGTTGGCGCAGTCGACGACGACCTTGATCCCTTCGAGCCGGTGCGGCACGGTGCCGACGAGGTGCTGGACGTAGTGGTCCGCGCCGTCGAGCAGGTCGTGCACCCGCCCGACGCCGGCGCCGACGGGCCGATCCCAGGCGGTGGTGGCGTTCGTCTCGACGGCCGCCTCGATCCGCATCTCGATCTCGTCGGGCAGCTTGTGCCCGCCTGCGGCGAAGAGCTTGATGCCGTTGTCCGGCATCGGGTTGTGCGACGCGGAGAGCATCACCCCGAGGTCGGCCTTCGCCTCGGCGGTGAGAAACGCCACGGCAGGGGTGGGCAGCACGCCGACGCGTACGACGTTGGCGCCGGCGCTGGTCAGCCCGGCCACGACGGCGGCCTCAAGCATCTCGCCGCTGGCCCGGGTGTCCCGGCCCACGACGGCCAGCGGCGGGTGGCTGCGGTCCGTCTCGGCGAGCGTGTGCGCGGCGGCCACGGCGAGTGCGAGCGCCAACTCGGGCGTGAGATCCGCGTTCGCCCGCCCGCGTACGCCGTCCGTGCCGAACAACCGACCCATACCCGCCAACCTCCGATGAGCACTACCGAGAAGGAGAAAGCGGAACGGCCGGCCCACCTCCCCGGTCGAGGGGAGGCGGACCGGCCGTCCGTCAGAAGTACAACGCGCTGGGAAAGATCAGCGCTTCGAGTACTGGGGAGCCTTACGGGCCTTCTTGAGGCCGTACTTCTTGCTCTCCTTGACCCGGGCGTCACGGGTGAGGAAGCCGGCCTTCTTGAGGGCCGGGCGGTCGTCCGGCTCGTTGATGATCAGCGCGCGGGCGATGCCGAGACGGAGCGCACCGGCCTGGCCGGTGGTGCCGCCGCCACGCAGGTTGGCGATGACGTCGAACTGCTCGAGCTTCTCGGCGGTGACCAGCGGGTCCTTGATGAGCTGCTGGTGCACCTTGCTCGGGAAGTACGCCTCAAGGTCCTGGCCGTTGCAGGTGATCTTGCCGGTGCCCGGGACGAGGCGAACCCGGACGATGGCCTCCTTGCGGCGGCCCACGGTCTGGATCGGCCGGTCACCACGAGGCGCGCGGGCAACGGGCGCCGGCGCCTCGGTGACCTCGGGGGCCTCCGTGGCTTCCGGGGCGACCTCGGTCTCGATGATGTCGGTCATGCTGCTTCCTTCGCCCGCGCTCACTGCGCGATCTGCTTGATCTCGAACGGCACCGGCTGCTGCGCGAGGTGCGGGTGCTCGGCACCGGCGTAGACCTTCAGCTTCTTGATCAGCTGACGGCCGAGCTTGTTGTGCGGGAGCATCCCCTTCACAGCCAGCTCGATGGCCCGCTCGGGGCGCTTGGTCAGCAGCTCGTCGTAGCCGACCTGCTTCAGACCACCCGGGTAACCGGAGTGGCGGTAAGCGACCTTGGTCTGGCGCTTGTTGCCGGTCAGCGCAACCTTGCCCGCGTTCACGATGACGACGAAGTCGCCCGTGTCGACGTGCGGCGCGAAAGTCGGCTTGTGCTTACCACGCAGCAACGTGGCGGCGTGGGTGGCCAGGCGGCCCAGCACGACATCAGAGGCGTCGATGACGTGCCACTGACGCTCGATCTCACCCGGCTTCGGGCTGTACGTACGCACAGGTCTACCTTGTCTCGTCGTCGGTCTGGGGTCGCGCGCCGAGGTGACCAGATCTAGCAGGCCGGACCAGCGCGCACGAACGACCAAGCGTACCTGATAGGGCACGCCTCTGGATGTCGTACAACAGCAGGCAACGATACCCGGCGCCCCATCGGCAGGTCAAAACGGGGGTGGGGTGCCGCGCGACGACGCGCCGGCCGTGACCCGGATCATACCCCGGCGAGCCGGTGCGACCCCGGCCGCCGGTAGACGATCCAGGTCACCGCGAAGCACAGCGCGTACCAGCCGATGAACGCCAGGTAGGCGGCATCGGCGTTGCCGGAGCCGAGGAACGACTGGCGGAAGGCGATGTTGACGAGCACCCCGCCGGAGGCGCCGATCGCGCCGGCGATGCCGATCAACGCGCCGGTCATCCTCCGCGCCCACCGTGCGGCGGCCTCCGGGTCGCGGGTTCCGGCGGCCACGGCGTCCGCCGCCCGGGCCCGGAAGATCGCCGGGATCATCTTGTACGTGGAGCCGTTGCCGACGCCGGAGAAGACGAAGAGGGCGATGAACCCGGCCAGGTAGAGCCCGAACGAGCGCTCACGGGCGGCGTACAGCACCGTGCCGGCGCCGATCGCCATCGCCACGAAGTTCCAGAAGGTCACCCGGGCCCCGCCGAGCCGGTCGGCGAGGTGGCCGCCCAACGGCCGGATCAGCGAGCCCACAAGCGGCCCGAGGAAGGTCAGCCAGGCGGCGTCGACGGGGGTGGGGAACCGCTCGGCGAACTGGAGCTGGAGGACCTGCCCGAACGCGAAGCCGAACCCGATGAACGAGCCGAAGGTGCCGATATAGAGCAGCGACATGACCCAGGTGTGCGGGTCCCGGGCGGCCTCGCGCAGCGCCCCGGGCTCGTTGCGCGCGCCGGGCACGGTGTCCAGCCAGCGGGTCGCCGCCAGCGCGGCCAGCACGATCAGCGGCAGGTACACCGCGGGCACCAACCGGGGGTACGCGGCGCCGGCGGTGGCGAGCACCGCCAGCCCGACCAGCTGCACCGCGGGTACGCCGAGGTTGCCGCCACCGGCGTTGAGCCCGAGGGCCCGCCCCTTGAGCCGGGACGGGAAGAACAGGTTGATGTTCGCCATCGACGAGGCGAAGTTGCCGCCGCCGACGCCGGTGAGGCAGGCCAGCACCATAAGTGTGGAGTAGGACACCCCGGGTTCCAGCAGGATCGTCATCGGCACCGTCGGGACCAGCAGCAACAGTGCGCTGATCGTCGTCCAGCGCCGACCGCCGAAGCGGGCCACCGCCAGGGTGTACGGCAGCCTCAGCACCGCCCCCAGCGCGGCCGGCACGGCGGTGAGCAGGAACTTCCCGGCCGGGTCGATGCCGTACGCCGGGCCGAGGAAGAGCACCGTCACCGACCAGAGACTCCACACGGAGAAGCCGACGTGCTCGGCGAAGATCGACACCCAGAGGTTGCGGCGGGCGATGGGCGCGCCTGTCGTACGCCAGAAGTCGGGGTCCTCGGGCCGCCAGTCCTCCAGCGGGCGTCGACGCCCGGCGACGGCGGGTGGCGCGGTGGTGACTGCGGTGCTGGTGAGCGTGCTCACGGCGGCTCCTCCTCGTCGATGCGACGAGGGGAAACGCTAGGAAGGCGGGGTTACCTGGCAGTGCCCGTCACGGGTCGGCCCGGAAACGGCTACCGCACCACGGGCCGGCGGCGATGGTGAGGTCCGCAGGCTCAGAGCTGCTGCCGGAGGCTCAGAGCTCCTGGAGGATGCGCAGGGCGCGACCGACCCGGAGCATGGTCTCGGTGTCGGCGACGTCCACGCACTCGCTGAACCACTTCTTCATCGGTGCGGAGATCCGGTCGGGCATCACCACGTACCGGCCCATCGACACGGCGAGGGGCGAGTCGCGCAGCAGCGACTCCTCCACCACCTCGACCACGATCACGATGGGCACGTCGGTGGAGTTGTAGACGTCCGAGCTGATCACGAGCCCGAGGCGTTCCCGGGCGCCCTCGATGCGCCAGACCTCGCCCCTACGCAGCACGCGGCCGTCCGCCGGAGAAGAGGTCGTTGACCATGCCCACCTCGCGGGCGTCGGCGAGGGCGGCGGACTCCAGGTCGAGGCCGGCGCGGCCCACGGCGGCGGCGTGCGCGGTGAAGACCTCACGCAGTGCCTTCTCCCGGGCGGCCTGGTCCATCCACGCCGAGAGGGACAGCCCCTCGCGCTTGGCGAAGCGTCGGGCGTCCTCGATCGTCTCGTCCGTGAACGACAGCGTCACCTTGGCAGTCATGCCGCTGAGACTACCCAGTGGTATGACCGTCAGTCATCTACGCGCCGGCCGGCTGGTCCCCGGACGTCGAAACGCACATACCGTCACCGGGCCCGGCCGCCGAACACGGCGAAGCGCCACTCCTTGACGTAGCAGTCGACGTCGACCAGGCCGGCCTCGGCGAGCCACCGGCACTGGTCGGCGACGGTCGCCGGCCGGTCGTGCCGCATCCGCTCCCGGGACGCCGCGATCTCGTCGGTGGATGCGCCCAGCTCGGTGATCCGCGCCAGCCACACCTCGTCGTAGCGCCGGTCCAGGGCCGGCGTCGGCCCGGCCACCTGCTCCGCGTTGACGAACACGCCACCCGGTGCCAGCGCGGCGGCGGCCCGTCGGTAGAGCGCCCGCTTGCCGTCGTCGTCCAGGTGGTGGATCGCCAGCGCGCTTACCACCGCGTCGTACCGGCCGGGCGGCAGCTCGTCGGACAGGTCGGCGCGGACGGTCCGGTGCGGCACGCCGCGGTCGCGCAACTGCTCGGTGGCGCGGGCGAGCATGGCCGACGCCCCGTCCACCAGGGTCAGCCGGACCCCGGGCACCGCCGCGGCGAGCAGCAGCGAGAGCAGGCCGGTGCCCGCGCCCAGGTCCAACACCTCCGGCGTACGACCGGCGGCCAGCGCGGCGCGCAGTGGAGGCGCCGCCACGTCGACCGCCGCGCCGTAGAAGGCGTCGAAGCACGGAATCAGTCGCCGACGTGCCTCGTCGTAGGTGCCGGCCACCGCGTCGAAGACGTCCGTCACGCTCATCGGAATCTCCCAGAATTTGAGACGATTTTCCCACATTATAAGCAGCGCGGGGCGAAGTCGCCTTCCACCTGCCGGCCGTCTCGGGGCGACTGTTGGCGACCAGCCGTTCTTCGCGTTGCCCCTGTGCGGTGTGAGCCCCACTTGACAGGACCGAAACAGAAGGGACCCGGACCGGAAACCGCCCGGCGGCACGCTTTCTGGACATGACAGACGGTGCACGGCCGGCAACTCGACCGGGGCGAACCCCCCGGGAGGTGGCGACGCACTGCCCGTACTGCGCCCTCCAGTGCGGGATGACGCTGCGCGAGGACGACGCCGGGGTGAGCGTGCTCCCCCGCCAGTTCCCCACCAACCGGGGCGGGCTCTGCCAGAAGGGCTGGACGTCCGCCGAGCTGCTCGACCACCCGGACCGGCTGACCACGCCGCTGCTGCGCGACCCGGTCACCGGCGAGCTGCGCCCCGCGACCTGGGACGCCGCGCTGGACCGGGTCGCCAGCGGTCTGCGGGCCATCCAGGACAGCTCCGGTCGGGATGCGGTCGCCGTCTTCGGCGGCGGCGGGCTGACCAACGAGAAGGCGTACGCGCTGGGGAAGTTCGCCCGGGTCGCGCTGCGCACCCGCAACATCGACTACAACGGACGGTTCTGCATGTCCTCGGCGGCCGCCGCCGGACTGCGCGCCTTCGGCGTCGACCGAGGGCTGCCGTTTCCGCTGTCCGACCTCGGTCGGGCCGACACCCTGCTGCTTGTCGGCGCCAACCCGGCGGAGACCATGCCGCCGCTGGTGCGGTGGCTCACCGAACAGCGCCGCGGCGGCGGCCAGCTCATCGTCGTCGACCCCCGCGTCACCGCCACCGCCCGCCAGGCCGACCTGCACCTGCAACCGCTGCCCGGCACCGATCTCGCGGTGGCCAACGCGCTGCTGCACATCGCGCTCACCGAGGGCTGGGTCGACCAGGCGTACGTGGCCGAGCGGACCAACGGCTTCGACGCGGTCCGCCGCAGCGTCGCCGCCTGGTGGCCGGCCCGCGCGGAACAGCTCTCCGGCGTGCCGGTGGCCGACCTGGAGGCGACCGCCCGTGCGCTGGGCACCGGCGGCCGCGTGATCATCCTGACCGCGCGCGGCGCCGAGCAGCACGCCAAGGGCGTCGACACCGTCAGCGCGTACGTCAATCTCGCTCTCGCCCTCGGCCTGCCCGGCCGCGAGGGCTCGGGGTACGGCTGCCTCACCGGCCAGGGCAACGGCCAGGGCGGGCGGGAGCACGGGCAGAAGGCCGACCAGCTCCCCGGCTACCGCAAGATCGACGACCCGGCGGCCCGGGAGCACGTCGCCGGTGTGTGGGGCGTGCCGGCCGACGACCTGCCCGGGCCCGGCGTGCCGGCCTACCAGCTGCTCGACTCGCTCGGCACCGCGGACGGCCCCCGGGCGCTGCTGGTTTTCGGCTCGAACCCGGTGGTCTCCGCTCCCCGGGCGGCCCGGATCGAGGGCCGGCTGCGCGATCTCGACCTGCTTGTCGTCGCCGACCTGCTGCTCTCCGAGACGGCGGCGCTTGCCGACGTGGTGCTGCCCACCGCGCAGTGGGCCGAGGAGGACGGGACGATGACCAACCTGGAGGGCCGCGTGCTGCGTCGACGGGCACTACGCCCACCCCCGCCGGGCGTCCGGACCGACCTGGCCATCCTCGCCGACCTGGCGGCGCGGCTGGCCCCGGACCAGGAGGCCGCCACAGTCGCGGCGGCGCGGTTCCCGGTCGACCCGGCCACCGTGTTCGCCGAGCTGCGCCGCGCCTCCGCCGGCGGGGTCGCCGACTACGCGGGCATCGACTGGGCCCGCATCGACGACGCCGACGGTGTCTTCTGGCCCTGCCCCAGCGAGGACGGGCCGGACACGCCACGACTCTTCGCCGACCGGTTCGGCACCCCGGACGGCCGGGCCCGGTTCCACGCCGTGGACCACCGGCCCGCCGCCGAGGAGGTCTGCGCCACGTATCCCCTGCACTTCACCACCGGCCGGGTGCTCGCCCAGTACCAGTCCGGCACGCAGACCCGCCGGGTGGCCGCGCTGCGCCGCGCCGCGCCCGAGGCGTTCGTCGAGCTGCACCCCGATCTGGCGGCCCGGCTCGGCATCGACGACGGCGACCCGGTTCGGGTCACGTCCCGCCGGGGTGAGCTGCGCGCGCCGGCCCGCCTCAGCGCGGGGATCCGACCGGACACGGTCTTCGCGCCGTTCCACTGGCCCGGGGCCGGCCGGGCCAACTCGGTGACCAACGACGCCGTGGACCCGATCTCCGGGATGCCCGAGTTCAAGATCTGCGCGGTCCGGGTGGAGAAGGCATGACGGCGCGAGTGGTGATCGTCGGCAACGGCATGGCCGGTGCCCGGCTCGCGGCCGAGCTGCACGCGCGTGAGGGCGACCGGAAGGTCACAGTGCTCGGGGCGGAGCCGCACCGCGCGTACAACCGGATCATGCTCTCCACGCTGCTGGCCGGCCGGATCGGCGAACTGGACGTGGAGCTGACCGAGGCCGCCGGGCACGGCGTCGACATGCGTCCCGGCGTGCCGGTGACCGCTGTGGACCGGTCGGCCCACGAGGTCCACACCGGCGACGGCGAACGGATCTCCTACGACCACCTGGTGCTGGCCACCGGCGCGCGGGCGGTGGTGCCGCCGCTGCCCGGCCTCGACCCGACCGACCTGCCGCGGCGGGTCGTGCCCTTCCGGACCCTGGACGACTGCCGCCGGATCCTCGCCGTGGCGGACGGCGCGCGCAGCGCCCTCGTGCTCGGCGGCGGGCTGCTCGGCCTGGAGGCCGCCCGGGGCCTGGCGACCCGCGGGCTCGCCACCACAGTGGTGCACCACACCGGGCACCTGATGGAGCGGCAACTCGATCCCGCGGCCAGCGCGGTGCTCGCCGGGACGCTCGCCGGGCTCGGCGTCACCATCCAGCTCGCGGTGCCGGCGACCGGAGTCGTCGCCGACGACACAGGCGTCCGCCTCGACCTGGCCGACGGCCGGTCGCTGCACGCCGACCTGCTGGTGCTCTCCTGCGGGGTACGCCCGGACACCGCCCTCGCGCAGGCCGCCGGGCTGACCGTGCGACGCGGCGTGGTGGTGGACGACCGGCTGCGCACCAACGACCGGAGCATCTCGGCGATCGGCGACTGCGCCGAGCACGACGGCGCGCTCACCGGGCTGGTAGCGCCCGCCTGGGCCCAGGCCCGGGTGCTCGCCGACGTGCTCACCGGCACCGACCCGCTGGCCCGCTACCGACCCCGGCCGGTGGTGACGCGACTCAAGGCGGCCGGGATCGACCTGGCCGCGATGGGCGACGCGGCGGGCGGCGGGCCGGGTGAGGAGCTGACCTTCGCCGACCCGGCCCGGGGCACGTACGCCCGCCTGCGGATCCACGACGAACGGCTGATCGGCGCGATCCTGCTCGGCGACAACCCGGCGGTCGGCACGGTGATCCAGCTCTTCGACCGGGGTCACCCGGTGCCGGCCGACCGGCGGGCGCTGCTGCTGGGCCGGGCGCTCGGCGGGGCCGGTGCGGCGCCCAGCGCGTCACCGGCGCTGATGCCGGACGCGGCGGTCGTCTGCCAGTGCAACACCGTGACCAAGGGAGCGCTTGTGCGCTGCTGGCGCTCCGGCGCGCGGACGGTCGACGCGGTGGTGGCGGGAACCCGGGCCGGCACCGGGTGCGGCGGATGTCGGGATGCGGTCGGCGGCATCGTCGACTGGCTGTCCGAAGCGGAATCTGTGGAGGTGACGCGATGAGCGTTCAGGACCTGGTCGTCATCGGCAACGGCATGGTGGGGCAACGGTTCGTCGACGCGCTGCGCGCCCGCGACCCGCAGGGCCGCTGGCGGGTGACAGTGCTGGCCGAGGAGGGTCGTCCGGCGTACGACCGGGTGCGGCTCTCGGCGTACTTCGACGGGGTGAGCGAAGAGGAGCTCAACGTGCACACCCCGCACGACGGTGTGCGGCTGCGCCTCGGTGAGCCGGCCACCGGCATCGACCGGGAACGGCGGGTGGTGACCACCGCCAAGGGCGAGTACGCCTACCACGCGCTGGTGCTGGCCACCGGGTCGTACCCGTTCGTGCCGCCGGTGCCCGGCGCCGAGCTGCCCGGGGTCTTCGTCTACCGGACCCTTGACGACCTGGCCGCGATCCGGACGTACGCGCAGGGTCGGCGGGTCGGCGCAGTGATCGGCGGCGGGTTGCTCGGGCTGGAGGCGGCGAACGCCCTGCGCCTGCTCGGCCTGAGCACCGACGTGATCGAGTTCGCGCCCCGGCTGATGCCGGTCCAGGTGGACCAGGCCGGCGGCGCGATGCTGCGCCGCTACGTCGAGGAGCTGGGTGTGCGTACCCACCTCGGGGTGGCCACCACCGCGATCCGCGCCGGGGCCGACGGCGCGGTCGCCGCCCTGGAGTTGTCCGACGGCCGGATGGTCGACGCCGAGCTGGTCGTGGTGGCCGCCGGCATCCGGCCCCGCGACGACCTGGCGCGGGCTGCCGGCCTGCCGCTGGGTCCGCGCGGCGGGGTGCTCGTCGACGAGACCTGCCGCACCGCCGACGAGCACGTCTGGGCCGTCGGCGAGTGCGCGGCTGTCGACGGCACCTGCCACGGCCTGGTCGCCCCCGGGTACGCGACGGCAGAGGTGGTGGCCGACCGGCTGGTCGGCGGCGCGGCGACCTTCCCGGGCGCGGACACCGCCACCAAGCTGAAGCTGCTCGGTGTCGACGTGGCGTCGTTCGGCGACGCGCACGGCACCACCGAGGGCTGCCTGGACGTCACGTTCACCGACCCGGCCACCCGGGTCTACGCGAAACTGGTCCTCTCCGACGACGCGCACACCCTGCTGGGCGGGGTGCTGGTGGGTGACGCCAGCGCGTACCCGACGTTGCGGGCCAGTGTGGGCGGCCCGTTGCCGGCGGCTCCGCTGGCGCTGCTCGCCCCCGAGGGCGGCGGCGCGGACGCCGGCACGCTGCCCGCCACCGCCCAGGTCTGCTCCTGCAACGCGGTCACCCGCGGCGACGTGGACGACGCCATCGCGGGCGGCTGCGCGGACGTGCCGGCGTTGAAGGCGTGCACCCGCGCCGGCACGAGCTGCGGCTCCTGCGTGCCGATGCTCAAGCAGCTCCTGGACGCGGCCGGCGTGGCGCAGTCCACCGCGCTGTGCGAGCACTTCGACGTCAGCCGGCGGGAGCTGTTCGAGATCGTCCGCGTCCGCGGCATCCGCACGTTCTCCCAGCTCATCGCCGAGCACGGTCGGGGGCGCGGCTGCGACATCTGCAAGCCGGTGGTGGCGTCGATCCTCGCGTCGCTGGGCAGCGGGCACGTGCTCGACGGCGAGCAGGCGTCGTTGCAGGACACCAACGACCACTTCCTGGCCAACCTGCAACGCGACGGCAGCTACTCGGTGGTGCCCCGGATCCCCGGCGGCGAGATCACCCCGGAGAAGCTGATCGTCATCGGCGAGGTCGCCCGGGACTTCCAGCTCTACACGAAGATCACCGGTGGGCAGCGGATCGACCTGTTCGGGGCCCGGGTGGAGCAGCTGCCGCAGATCTGGCGACGCCTGGTGGACGCGGGTTTCGAGTCCGGCCACGCGTACGGCAAGGCGCTGCGCACGGTGAAGTCCTGCGTCGGCGAGACCTGGTGCCGGTACGGGGTGCAGGATTCGGTGGGGCTGGCCGTGGCGCTTGAGCTGCGTTATCGCGGGCTGCGCGCACCGCACAAGCTCAAGTCGGCGGTCTCCGGTTGCGCCCGGGAGTGCGCCGAGGCCCGCAGCAAGGACTTCGGCATCATCGCCACCGAGACCGGCTGGAACCTCTACGTCGGCGGCAACGGTGGCTTCCGGCCCCGCCACGCCGACCTGTTCGCCACCGACCTGTCCACCGAGGAGCTGGTCACGCTCATCGACAGGTTCCTGATCTACTACATCCGCACCGCCGACCGGCTGCAACGCACCGCCGGGTGGATCGAGGCCATGGACGGCGGCCTGGACCACCTGCGCGCGGTGATCGTGGACGACTCGTTGGGTCTCTGCGCCGACCTGGACGCGGCGATGGCCCGGCACGTGACGTCGTACTCCGACGAGTGGCGCGACGTGCTCGACGACCCGGAGCGGCTCCGCCGCTACACCTCCTTCGTCAACGCCCCCGACGTGCCCGACCCGTCGATCACCTTCGCCGTGGAACGCGGCCAGCCGGTGCCGGCACGCACCCTGACGACCACCCGATCCGAGCCGGCCGACGCCCGCCGGCAACCCGTCACACTCGGCCTTCCGGAGGTACGGCGATGAGCCACACGACCACGCTCGACTGGACCGCTGTCTGCACCCTCGACCGGCTGGAGCCGAACCGGGGCGTCGCCGCCCTGGTCGACGGCGTGCAGGTCGCCCTCTTCCACACCGTCGACGGGCTGTTCGCGATCGACAACCGCGACCCGGTCTCCGGGGCGTACGTGCTGTCGCGGGGCATCGTGGGCAGCCGCGGCGGCGTGCCGACTGTCGCCTCCCCGCTGCACAAGCAGGTGTACGACCTGCGCACCGGCGACTGCCTCGACCTGCCCGGGATGACCGTGGCACGGCACGACACGCGCTGCCACGACGGGATCGTCGAAGTGCGGTTGCGACGGGAGGGCTGATGCGGGAAGAACTGGCCGGCTTCACCATCGGGGTGACCGCCGACCGGCGGCGCGACGAGTTGGCCGCGCTGCTCGAACGCCGGGGCGCACGCGTGGTGCTCGCCCCGGCGCTGCGGATCGTGCCGCTGTCCGACGACACGGAACTGCGCGAGGCGACCCGCGCCTGCCTGGACCAGCCACCGGACATCCTGATGGCCAACACAGGCATCGGGATGCGCGGGTGGCTGGAGGCGGCCGAGGGCTGGGGGCTGGCCGAACCACTGCGTTCGGTGCTCGCCAGCTCCTACGTCGTCGCCCGGGGCCCGAAGGCGCGCGGCGCGATCCGTGCGGCCGGGCTGCACGACCAGTGGTCACCGGCGTCGGAGAGCTGCGACGAGGTGGTCGATCACCTGCGTCGGCGCGGCGTGGCCGGGCAGGTGATCGCCATGCAGTTGCACGGTGAGCGGCAGCCGGAGTGCACGCTCGCGTTGGAGGCGGCCGGCGCCACGGTGATCGAGGTGCCGGTCTACCGCTGGGCGCCGCCGACCGACCCGGCGCCGCTGCACCGGCTGATCGACCTGATCGCCGGCCGGCTGGTGGACGCGGTCACGTTCACCTCGGCGCCGGCGGTCGAGGCGCTGCTGCGGGCCGCCGGGGACCGTACCGACGCGGTGGTGTCCGCGCTCCGCACCGACGTGCTGGCCAGTTGCGTCGGCGCGGTGACCGCCGAGCCGTTGCTGCGCCACGGGGTGCCGGTGAGCGCGCCCGGCCGGGCCCGGCTGGGCGCGTTGGTGCGGACCATCGTCGACGAGCTGCCCCGCCGTACCGTGACGTTCAAGGCCGCCGGGCACCTGCTCACCCTGCGCGGGCACGCGGCGGTGATCGACGGCGAGCTACGCCCGCTCGCTCCCGCCCCGATGGCGGTGCTGCGGGCGCTGGCCCAGGCCCCCGGGCACGTGCTGTCGCGCACGGCGCTGCTGCGGACCCTCCCCCGGGGCGCCGACGAGCACGCGGTGGAGATGGCGGTGGCGCGCCTGCGGGCCGGCCTGCGCGCGCCGCGCGTGGTGCAGACCGTGGTCAAGCGCGGCTACCGGCTCCGGGTCGACTGACGCGTCGTGGCCGGCCCTGGCGTGCCGGCCACGACGCGGCGGCTCAGCCGACCGGCGTGGGGAAGCCCCGACCGTGCTCGGCCTGCAGCCGGAGCATGGCGTGCTCGACCACGGTCACCAGCACCTGCTTGACCGAGTCGCGGTGCCGGGCGTCGGTCATCACCAGCGGCACCTGCGGCGAGATGGCCAGCGCCTCGCGGACCTCCTCCAGCTCGTACTGGGGAGCGCCGTCGAACCGGTTCAGCGCCACCACGTACGGCAGGTTGCGGTTCTCGAAGTAGTCCAGCGGGGCGAACGCGTCGGTGATCCGGCGGGTGTCCACCAGGACCGCCGCGCCCACCGCACCTCGGATGATCTCGTCCCACATGAACCAGAAGCGGGTCTGACCCGGCGTACCGAACAGGTACAGGATCAGGTCCTGGGCCATGGTGATCCGGCCGAAGTCCATGGCGACGGTGGTGGTCTCCTTGCCCGGCACCTTGGACGGGTCGTCGATGCCGACACCCGCGGCGGTCATCACCGCCTCGGTCGTCAGCGGCGTGATCTCGGAGATCGAGCCGACGAGGGTTGTCTTACCGACGCCGAAGCCGCCCGCGACAACGATCTTCGCGGAGACGATTCCCCGGCTCGGCCGCCCCCCAGCGGGGTCATAGCCTGCGAAGTCCACTTAGCACCCTTCCAAGCAGTTCCATCCGCTCCTCGAACCCCTCGGCGGGAGCAGCAGTGTGTAACGTCAGCAGGCTCTCGGCCACCATGTCGGCGACCAGTACCCGGGCGACGCCCAGCGGCATCCGGGTGTACGCGGCGATCTCCGCCAGCGACTGTGCACGGCCCTCGCAGACCGTGGCGATGCGGTGCTTGTCGTGCCCCGCGAAACGGGACTCGGCAACCTGGGTGGGTGAGGCCGTGAGGACCGCCTCGAGGGCGATGTCCTGCCGGGGCTCGGTACGACCACGGGTGACCGCGTACGGGCGTACCAGAGCGCCGCGCGGGTCAGCGCGCCGTTGGTCCATCCCCGATCACCTCCTCGTCCCCAGCGGAGCCGGCCCACACCGCCTCCCATCCCTGTTCCGGCGCACGGTCCGCGCGCCGGGTCTTCCGGCGCTACGAGCGCACCGCGTCCCTCGGCAGCGGCACCAGCGCAGCGCCGACCCGCTCCACCAGCAGTGCCATCTCGTAGCCCACCTGGCCCACGTCGCAGCTCCGCGCGGCCAGCACGGCCATCGACGAGCCGTCGCTGATCGACATGAGGAAGAGGTAACCGCTGTCCATCTCGATGACGGTCTGCAACACCCCGCCCGCGCTGAACATCCGGGCCGCGCCCTCGGTCAGGCTCACCACGCCGGAGGTGATCGCGGCGAGCTGGTCCGCCCGGTCCCCCGGCAGGTCCCGGGAGGACGCGAGCAGCAGCCCGTCGGCGGACACCGCCACCACGTGGGCGATGCCCGCCACGCTGTCGGCGAAGTTGGTGAGCAGCCAACCCATGTCCTGCATGGCAGCTGGCCTGTTCATCGGCTCTCCTTGGTCGAGGTGCTGTTCAGGTCCGTGCCGGCCGTCCGACCACGCTGGACGCCGCGGTGGTAGGCCGACAACAGGCCGCGTACTTCATCGGGGGTCCGCCGGCTGCGGTCCCGGCCACCCTTCGGTTCGATGCCACCCGGCACGAGCTGTGCCTGCGGCACCCGCTTGGGCAGACCCGAGCGGGTGGTGCCGGCGGCGGCCGGCTCGGCGGCCCGGCTGGCCAGCGACCAGCCCTCGTCGGCCGCCGTCCGCCAGGCGTCCGGGTCCGTGGCCGGCGGTGCCGTGCTCGCGGTGGCGGCCGGGGCGGGGGCCGCTGCCGGCGCCGTCCGGGCGGCCGGCGGCGGGGTGTACGACGGTGGTGGCTTCGGCGTCGAGGCACCGCGACCACCGGTGTTGGCGCCGGCGAATCCGTCCATGCTTCCCACGCTCTGCGCTCCGGTGCCCTCGGAACTGCCCGGGGTACGGGTGGGCAGTGGCGGCCGGGCCGGCGCGGTCGCCGGCGCGGACGCGGTGGCCGGTTGACCGCCGTTCGTCGCGCGCGAGCCGGCGTCGGCGGGTGCGGGCGGTGTGTCGAACTGCGGCCGGGTGAAGATCGCGGTGGCGTCGTCGCCGTGCGCTGACCGCTGCGCCGGCCGGTCGGGCCCGCCCGAGCGGGTGCCGTCCGGCGGCGTGGCGTGCGCAACCGAGCGCCAACCGCCGCCCCACCGCGGTCTGCTCGCGGTCTACGCTTGCCCGGTGACGGTGGAGCAGCAGGCA
>NZ_HF570108.1:6476052-6567158 GCF_000297395.2 Micromonospora lupini str. Lupac 08
AGCGCGTCGATCGTCGGGTACGCCACGGTCGGGCTGCCCACCGAGGTGCCGGTGCCGTTGCTGTACGCCGGACGGGCGGGCGGGACCGGGGTGGCCGGCGCGGCGGCCGGCGGCACCGTCGGACGGGGCCCGGTGTAGCCGCCTGCCTGCACGGCCGGGGCGGTGTCCCGCGCGTCGACCGGCGACTGCCACTGCGCGGGCGCCGGAGTGCTGGTCCGCCACTGGTCGGGCAGCGTCGCCGCCGCGGTGGTGGCGCCGGCGTACGACTCGGCGTGGTTGACCGGGGTGAGCGGCGTCTGCTCGACCGCCATCGGCTGGCGGGGCCGGGTGAGTACCTGCTCGCGGCCCCGGTTGCTGGGCAGGAGCACGGTGGCGGCGGGCAGCGTCACCTGGGCGACGGTGCCGCCCTCCACGTTGCGGCGCAGCTCCACCCGGATGCCGTAGCGGGAGGCGAGCCGGCTCACCACGGCCAGACCCATCAGCCGGAACGCGGCGACGTCCACGCTCGGCGGGGCCGCCAACCGACGGTTGAGCGAGTCGAGCTGGTCGTCGGTGAGGCCGAGCCCGCGGTCCTCGATCTGGATCAGGACGTAGTCGCGGATGCGGCGACCGTCGGCGACCACCGTCGTGTTCGGCGGCGAGAACCGGGTGGCGTTGTCCAGCAGTTCGGCGACGAGGCGTACCACGTCGTTTACCGCGTGTGCGGCCACGGAGATGTCGGTGTCGACGGTGCCGAACTCGATGCGGTTGTAGAGCTCCACCTCGGACTGCGCGGCGCGCAGGACGTCCACGACCAACGCGTCGTCGCGGCGCGGCACTGCCGAGTCGGCGCCGGCGAGGACCAGCAGGTTCTCGTCGTTGCGGCGCATTCGGGTGGCCAGGTGGTCCAGCTCGAAGAGCTGGGCCAGCCGCTTCGGGTCCTCCTCGCCGCGCTCGATCGCGTCCAGCTCGCCGATCATCCGGTCGACCAGGGTCTGACTGCGGCGGGCCAGGTTGAGGAACATCGCCGAGACGCTGGTGCGCAGCGCGGCCTGCTCGGCGGCGACCCGCACCGCCTCCCGGTGGACGACGTTGAACGCCAACGCCACCTGACCGACCTCGTCACGGCTGTTCAGTTGGATCGGGTCCCGGACCTGGCGGACGATCTCGTCCACGCCACCGTCACCCACGCTGCCCATGTTCTGCAGTCGCTGCACGGCGTCGGGCAGGTCGTGGTTGGCCACCGAGAGCGCGCCCTCGCGCAGCCGGCGCAGCGAGTGGTTCAGCGACCGGGCCAGCACCACGGCCAGCGACACGGCGATGATCAGGGTGAGCAGCACCAGGATCGACTCGACCACTGCCTGCCGGATGACGTCCGAGCGCGCCTGGTCGGCCTGCTCCAGCAGCCGGTCCTGCAGTTGGGTCTCGGCCCAGCGCATCAGGTCGTTGACCGCGCCGATGGCGGCGGTGGCGTCCTGCGCGCTCACCAGCGGGCGCTGCCCGACGGAGCGGGTGATGTCGGTGGCGACCCGGTCGGAGAGGCCGACGGCGTCACCGGAGACGGTGCTGTCGACGAGGGCCCGCTGCACGGGGTCGGCGGCGAGCGAGAAGGCGACCAGTGCCTCCTGCTGGCTGGTCAGCGTGGCCACGAAGGAGGAGAACTGCTCCGGGTCGAGCTGGCCGGCGGTCAGCGCCGTGAAGGCGACCGCCTCCTCCTCGGCGACGGACGCCTTGGCGCGGGCGAACGCGGCGACCGCCCGGCGGCTGTCCGACAGGCTCTCGTCGCCGGGCAACTGGGCCAGCCCGTCGCCGTAGGAGACCAGGTCGGTGAGGATGACGCCGTAGCGCAGCACCGCTTCGGCGACTGCCATCTGCCGGCGGTCCAGCACCTCCTGGCGGGTCCCGTCGAGGGTGGACAGGTGGTCGTCGATCGCCGCCAGCCGATCCTGCAACGCGGCCGGCACCTCGCCGATCCGGCCCCGCTCGGCGCGGTACTCGTCCACGCGCTGCTGCGTCTGGCGCACCCGCAGGTTGTACGCGTCGGCGGGCTGCTGGGGAGCGGCCAGGTAGGCCGCCGCGGCCATCCGCTCGGCGTGGAGGTCCTGGGTCAGCGCGCTGACGTCGATGGACAGCGCGGTGAGCGACCGGGCCCGGGTGGCGTCGTAGGCGCCCTCGCCCACCGAGATGAGTCGGACGGTGGCCAGCGCGATCACGGCGGCCACCGGAACGACCAGAATCAGCGCCAGCTTGGACCGGATCCGGGCGTCCCGCAGTCTCGGCAGGCGCCGGCGCGCAGGCCGAGCTTTCTCGCCGAGCGCGGGCAGGGTCGTCGGTCCGGTGCTCACGACATCGCCTCCGTCGTTTCTTCCCCGCCTGGCCCGCCGAACCGTGCCGTAAGCGGAGGGGACCACGCGCGGCACGGCCGCGATTTCATCAGAGAAGATCGTGTTTGGGAAGCCGCAGTGAGGTAGGAAACGGTCGGACGGCGCGGAACCCGTGATCCGGTCAACTGATACCTTCATTTCCGCAAGCCCCTGAACAGGGCATGTAACTCCAGAGTGGTCGCGCGTGTATGCAAAGTGAGCTTTTGCAAACATTGCGTTACCCCAGCATGTGGGATGGCCGTCCCGAAAATGCAACCGGGGTCCGCGCTTGACCACAGCGCCGGCCATTGGCAAGGTTTTGCAGGCTTCGCGCACACACCGTACGGCAGAGGAGATCCCGTCCTCCACTGAGGACGGATTAGCGGCGGTGACCGGGCAGCGCCCGCGCCCGCACCTGGAGGACTGAGTTGAGCCCCATCCGCTCCGCGACCATCGCGGCGCTCGCATCGGCCGTAGTGGCCACCACGCTCACCGGCTGCCAGTTCGGCGGGGCGGAGCAGGACACGAGTCCGATCGTGATCGCCGCGGACCTCGAACTCTCCGGCGCCGCCGCCCCCGTTGGCCGCGCATACCAGCGGGCCTTGGAACTCAAGGTCGAGCAGTTGAACTCCTCCGGCGCACTGAACGACCGGAAGATCGAACTGAAGGTGAAGGACAACCGTTCCGACGCCGCCGAGTCACTGCGCAACATCGCCGACTTCAGCAGCGATTCCCGGGTCAGCGCCATCGTCATGGGCGGCTGTAACGAATGTGCGGTCGGTGCCGCCGGTGTCATCAACGACAAGCGGATTCCGACCATTGCGCTCGCCGCTTCCGGGGCGATCGCGAGCCCGGTCGCCGAGCGGCGCTACGTGTTCAAGCTGGGCCCGAACGCGGCGGACAGCGCCGCAGCGCTCACCACCGAACTGCGCCGCAAGAATGTCCGCAAGGTGGGCCTGCTCGCCAGCAACGACGACTACGGCCGCGAGGGCGTGGTCGCGTTGCGCCGCGAACTGACCAAGGCCAACATCAAGGTCGCCGGCGAGGAGTCGGTGAAGACCACCGACACCGAGGTCGCCCAACAGGTCGGGAAGCTCACCAAGCTCAAGCTCGACGCGCTTGTCGTCTGGACCCCGCCGGAGCAGGCCGCGCTGGCCGCGACCAGCGCCCAGCAGGCCGCGTTCCGGGGAGCGCTCTTCTTCGACGCGGGCGCGGCCGGCGACCTCTTCCTCGGCGCGGCGGCCCGGGCCACCGAGAAGGCCACGATGATCTTCACCCAGACCATGGTGATCGACGACGTGATCGCCACCACGCCCGCGAAGGCGGCCCGGCGGCAGTGGTTCCAGGACTACACAGCCCGCTTCGGCGGCTACAACGGGTCCTCGTCCTTTGCCGCCGACGCCATCCAGCTGATCGCCGACGCCGAACTGCGTGCCGGCGGCCCGGCCGGGAAGGTCGACCGGGACGGCATCCGCGACGTGCTGGAGACGTCCCAGATCGACGGTCTCTCCGGCCCGATCCGCATGACGCCCGACAACCACTCCGGCCTCATGCCGCAGGCGCTCACCACGCTCGTCGCCCGCAACGGTCGTTGGCGTCTGGCGGGCTGACGGCTCCTTCCGTCGTGCTCCAGGTTGGGGGTTGTGGCCCACCGTGCCCGGCTCCGGGCGGTCAGGCTTGATCCCTGCGCCGGGCACGGTAGGCCAAACCCTTCGCTCCAGCGGCGTCGATGACGAGAGGGCCGGCCTCCTTGTGGGGGCCGGCCCTTTGCGTTGCCTTTGTTTGCTTTGCTCTGCCGATCGGGGTCAGCGGCTGCTTGTTGTTTCACGGACCCAGGGCAGGGCGATCCGCTCGACGAGCACGAGCGCGGAGTAGAGCAGGATGCTGACCAGCGCCACCAGCAGGATGGCCGCCCAGGCGGTGGCGTAGTCGCCGACGCCCGCGTACTGAAGGATGACGTAGCCCAGGCCGCTCTCCCCGGCCTGGAACTCACCGATCACCGCGCCGATGGCCGCCAGCGGCATGGCCACCTTGAGCCCGACGAAGATCTGCGGCAGCGCCGCCGGGAAGCGCACCTTGCGGAACGCCTGCCAGCGGGAGGCGTTCCAGGACCGGACCAGCTCGGCCAGGTCGGCCGGCGTGGTGGTCAGCCCGGTCGCGGTGGACAGCACGATCGGGAAGAAGCAGAGCAGGAACACCATGGTGAGGATCGGCTTCTGACCCCAGCCGAGTGCCACCACCAGCAGCGGACCCAGGGTGATCTTCGGCACCGCGTTCACGGCGACCAGCAGCGGGGTGAACATCCGCTCCACCGTGCGGGAACTGGCCAGGGACAGCCCGATCAGGACACCGGCGGCGACCGACAGGGCGAAGCCGACCAGGATCTCCAGCAGGGTGGCCCAGGTGTGCTCCAACATCTGGGCGGGCTTGTCGACGAACGCGCTGAACACGCCCCCCGGCGGTGGCAGGGCGGCCTCCGGGATCAGCTCGAAGCGGGCGATCAGCCACCACGCGGCCAGGGCCACAAGCATTCCGGCCGCGGGCAGGAGCACCGCCCCGGTCCTGGCGCGCAGGCCGGCGCCCCGACCCGCCCGACGCGCCTCCCGGCCGGCGCCCGGGGGTGGGGGCGCCGTCACCGCCGGCTCGGCTGAGCGGACGTCGGTCATCTTGTCCTCCTCGTGATTCGCCGGCCGCGGGGGCCGACGAGCGACGGGGGTACGCCCCACCGGATCCGGCGGGACGTACCCCCTGGTGACGACCGGACGATCAGGCCTTCGGCGCGAGGCTGAAGTCGATGATCTGCTCGGGGGTGATGTTCTGCTTGAGCGCGCCCGCGCCCTGCAGGATCGCGATGCTCTTCGCGACCCGGCCGCTGTCCAGCGTGCCGATGGCGGTGCCGGAGTTGCCGGAACGCACGTACGCGGCCATCAGGTCCAGCTCGGCGGCGGCTGCCACCGGGTTGGCGGCGTCGACGTTCTTCTTCAGGATCTCGCCGGCCTCCTTGGAGTTCGCCAGGCTGTACTCCAGGCCCTTGAGCAGCGCCGCGGTGAACCGCTTCACCATCTCGGGCTTCTCCTTGGCGATCTTGGAGGAGGTGATCAGCACGTTGCCGTAGAGGTCCTGCATCACGTTGCTGTACGGCAGCATGACGGCCTTCTTCTTCGACACCGCCTCGATCGTCGGCTGACCGACGACGAACTGGCCGATGCCGTCGACCGAACCGCTGGCCAGGGTGCCGATCAGCGCCTGCGCCTCACCGTTGACCCAGGTCACCTTGCTGGCGTCCACACCGGCGAGCCGGGCGTACGTCGGGAACAGGTTGCGGACCACGGAGCCGGGGGTGTCGGCGAGCTTCTTGCCCTCCAGGTCCTTGGGCGAGTTGATGTTCTTGCCCTCGACGGTGGCGATGCCGGCCATCGTGCGCTGCTGGATCGCGGCAACCGCCGTGAAGTCCTTGGCCTGGCCGTTGCCGAGCTGGAGCAGACCACCGGTGAGGTCGATCGGCCCGAAGTCCGCCTGGCCGCCGACGACGGTCTGGATCACGCCACCGGTGCCCTGGCCGGCCTTGATGTCGACGTCGAAGCCGGCCTCCTTGAAGAAGCCCTTGTCCTTCGCCACCCAGGCGTAGGAGTCACGGCCGAAGTTGCCGAAAGAGGTGAGGTAGGTCACCTTCTCCAGCGATCCGCCCTTGCCGCCCTTGGCGTCGTCGGACTTGTCCGACCCACTGCTGCAGGCGGAAACAAGGGCGAGGGCGGTGGCCAGCGCGGCCGTAGCGACCGTACGGGTCAGCCTTCTCATCAGTAGCACCATGTCCTTTCCGACCGGGGCCGCAGGCCACCGGAGGGGGTTGTCGCGACGGAACCGGCGGGAGGGGTCGAAGCCGGGCACCGCCATCGTGAGGGGACTCTTCGCGGGCACAGCGTACGAGAAACCCACAGTTGCGACGCCAGGCGTATCGGGTTGCGGAACGGAAACAACCTGACGACCACCCCGGACGGTGCGAGATGTCAACGGTGCAGCTAGCCTTTGTCGGATTCCTGACCGTCCACTCAGCGGAGGTACGCCGCAGATGATCCGACTGTCCGGGGTGTCGCGTACCTTCGAGGGCCGATCCGGCCAGGTCGAGGCCCTGCGCGGCATCGACCTCGACGTCGCCGAGGGCGAGTTCGTCGCCGTGCTCGGGCGGTCCGGCTGCGGCAAGTCGACCCTGCTGCGGCTGATCGCCGGGCTGCTTCCGTTGACCTCCGGCGAGATCACCGTGGCCGGAACGCCGATCACCCGGCCCCGCCGCGACATCGCCATGCTGTTCCAGAAGCCGGCGCTGCTCCCGTGGCGCAGCGTGCTGGACAACGTCCTGCTGCCGGTGGAGATCTTCGGCTGGAGCCGCGCCAAGCACCGCGAGCGGGCCCGGCAACTGCTCGACGTGGCCGGGCTGGCCGGGTTCGAGAAGCGGCTGCCGCACGAACTCTCCGGCGGCATGCAGCAGCGGGTGTCGCTGTGCCGGTCGCTCATCGGCGAACCCCGGGTGATGCTGATGGACGAGCCGTTCTCCGCGCTCGACGCGCTCACCCGCGAGGAACTCTCCGGCGAACTCCAGCGCGTGCACATGGAGAACAAGCCGACG
This sequence comes from Micromonospora lupini str. Lupac 08, assembly GCF_000297395.2. Lineage (GTDB taxonomy): Bacteria > Actinomycetota > Actinomycetes > Mycobacteriales > Micromonosporaceae > Micromonospora > Micromonospora lupini. The sequence goes on from NZ_HF570108.1 coordinate 6,483,019, forward strand.
ATCGTCTTCGTCACCCACTCGATCGACGAGGCGGTGCTGCTCGCCGACCGGGTGGTCGTGCTGAGCCCCCGCCCCGGCCGGATCCGCAAGGTGGTCGAGGTGGCCATCCCCCGACCCCGCACCCTGGGCCGCAACGCCCACCTCGCCGACGTCGCCCGGGTCAGCGCCGACCTGCACGAGCTGTTGATGGAACGCGACCAGCCGGCCGCGGCCGGCGTGGAGGGACGATGACCATGCGGGTGTCGGTGTTCACCGAGCCGCACCGGGGTGCCGACTACGACACGCAACTCCGGTTCGCCCGACTGGTCGAGGACGGCGGGTACGAGGGCTTCCTCCGCGCCGACCACTACCAGTCGATGGGCGCCGACCCGGGCCTGCCCGGCCCGACGGACGCCTGGCTGACCCTCGCCGCGCTGGCCCGCGAGACCCGACGGATCCGGCTCGGCACCCTGGTCACGTCGGCGACCTTCCGACTGCCCGGCCCGCTCGCCGTGCTGGTGGCGCAGGTCGACCAGATGAGCGGCGGCCGGGTCGACCTCGGCATCGGCGCCGGCTGGTACGAGCGCGAGCACACCTCGTACGGCATTCCGTTCCCGGCCGTCGGCGAGCGCTTCGACCGACTGGCCGAACAACTCGAGGTGATCACCGGGCTGTGGGCCACCCCGGTGGGTGAGACGTACAGCTTCACCGGTGACCACTACCGGCTGGTGGACGCGCCCGCGCTGCCCAAACCGGCGCAGGTGCCCGGACCGCCGATCATCGTGGGCGGGCGCGGTCCCAAGCGGACCCCCGAACTGGCCGCCCGCTACGCCGACGAGTTCAACATGCCGTTCAAGTCCGTGGCCGAGACCGCCGCGGCGTACGACCGGGTGCGGGAGGCGTGCGACCGCGTGGGTCGCGCGGAGGCCGGGCGGGCGCCGCTGGTGCTCTCCGCCGGGATCGTGGTGGCCATCGGCCGTACCGACGCCGAGGCGCAGCTCCGGGCCGCGCCCCTGCACGAGAAGAGCGCGCTGCCCCCGGAGGACCCGGTGGTCGGCTCCCCCGCGCAGCTCGTGGAACGGCTCGGCGAGTTCGCCGAGATCGGCGCCACCCGGGTGCACCTGCGCATGACCGACCTCGACGACCTCGACCACCTCGAGCTGATCGCCGCCGAGGTGCTCCCCCAACTGGAGGCGGGACGATGACCGACGTGATCGACGGCACCGAACTCGGGCCGGTGGGCCAGGAGATCGTGTACGAGAACGACCGGGTCCGGGTCTGGCACATCCGGCTCGAACCGGGCGAGCGGCAGCCCCTGCACCGGCACGACCACCCCTACCTGGTGGTGGCGATCGAGGGTGCGAAGAACGTCGTACAGACCATCGACGGCACCCGGATCGACGCCGACGAGCCCACCGGCGGAGTCGTCTACCGGGACCCCGGTGCGGTACACATGCTCACCAATGTCGGGGACACGACATACCTGGCCCGACTGGTCGAACTCAAGTAGACCCGCCGGGCGCGCCCCGCCGCGCCGCGCGGCGCGCCGGTGGCGATCGGGTGTACCAGGTGCGTAACGTGCCGGACATGGCCTTTCGGACCTGGGGCAGACTACTGCTCACGGCGCTCGGGGTGAGCGTGCTGGCCGGAGCCGGCCAGCTCGGCGTCGCGTACGGCTTCGGCATCGTCCGACTCACCGGCGCCTTCACCGGCACGACCGTCAACCAGTGGCCGGCCCAGCTCGTCTGGGTGGGCTGGTTCGCCGCGAACGCCGCCGTCGCCGGCGCCGTCCTGACCGGGCGCCTGGCCCGCCGGGACGCACCGCCGCCCAGCATCGGCCGGCAACTGGCCATCGGCGGCGCGGCGGCGCTCGGCGCCACCGCAGTGGCCCCGCTCTGCATGCAGCCCGCCCGAGCCGCCGAGTTGATCTCGGTGGACCCGGTCTGGGCAGTCGGCATCTGCGCCATCCTCGGGGCGGTCATCGGAGCGGGCGCGGCCGTCGCCGTGCTGTTCCGACCGGAACTGGGCTGGAACATGGCGGCCGTGGCCGGTGCGGTCTGGCTGCTGGCGTTGATCTCCGTCCTGCCGTCGCTCGGCACGGCCGGCGCGTTGCCCACGGTCCGCCTCGGCGTCCTCGAACCGAACTGGCTGGACGACGCCGCCGCGCAGCGTCTGGCGCTGCTCCTGCTGCCCGTGGTGGCGCTGCTCACGGGCGCCGCGACCGCCGGGTTGGCCCGCTGGCGCGGCCAGGTTCCGCTGGTCAGCGGAGCGACCGGGGTGGCCGGTCCCGTGCTTGTGGCATTCGCGTACCTGACCGCCGGCCCCGGCGACGCGGTGGACCGCTACCAGACCACGCCCTACTACGGCGCGTTGATCGCGATCCTCGCCGGCGCCCTCGGCGCGGCGGCCGCGGCCCTGCTGCGCTGGCCCGTCGGCGCCCGCACCGCCGCCCCCCAGGCGATCGAGCCGACCGACATCCTGCGCCCGCTGCCCGCCGGCCCGCCCCTGCCGGGCACCGAAGCGGCGACGTCGACGGATCCGGTCGACGACCGCCGCGACACCGAGCCCACCGCCGAAACGGCCGCCGCCGGTGGACAACTGGCCGACACCGGTCCAGGTCCGCGCGCCGCCGACGACACCGCCACCGTACGCACCGTCCCCGCGCACTGGGACTGGCCGGCGACCACGGCCAGCGGCCAGCACGGCCCCGTCCCCGCCGACGCGACCCGCCCGGAGCAGGCGCCCCGGCAGGTCGGCCGCCGTCAGCGCACCCACACCGCCCCGGACGTACCGAAGGCGGGCGCCTCGACCGAGGACGCACTCCGCACGGGCGGGCAGCACGACCGTGGGACCAACCCACCGGCCCCCGCCTCCTGGCTGACCGACCCGACCGGCGAGTTCACCGCCGGGCGACAGTCGACGCCGTCGAGCCGGGACGGCGACACCCCGACCGTCCCGGCGTCCACGGCTGCGACGTCCGCCGCTGAGACGTCCACCCTCCCGGCCGGTGATACCGGAGCCGTCGACCCGACGCCCGACGCGGGCGGCGACGACCCGACCGGCAGGAACGAGCCGGGCAGCGACCATCCGACGACCGGCAACCCGGTCGCCCCCGTCACCGGCACGGCGGCCCAGGGCACCACGAGCACGTCGGTCGCGGGCAGCCCCAACACCCCGGTCGCGGACGACGGCCAGCAGGTCGCGGGCAGCACGAGCACGCCGGTCGCGGGCAGCACCGGCACGCCGGTCTTGGGTGACGGCCCGGCCGACTCCCCCGCACCCAAGCCGCGCCGTACGCGCAAGCCGAAGTCCGCTCCGGTCGGGTCGGGCACGATCGAGGGCACGGCACCGGCCGGACGGGAGTTGGCCGCCACCGAGGCGACCAGCGGCGGTGGGCCCACGGTGACCGGCGGCGGTACGCCGAAGGCGAGCACGCCGGATGGGGACTCCCCCGTCGCAGGGGCGGGCCTTCCCGCGCCCGCCGACTCGGACCCGAAGGTCGCCGACGGCGCCGCCCACGCCCCGACGGAGGCCGCCGCTGACGATGCGGCAGCACCGCCAGCCGGATTGACCTCTGGTCCCGTGGCGGCACCAGCCGCTGGATCGGCCACCGACAGCACGGCAGGTGCTGGATCGACCGGTGGACGCACGGCAGGTGTCGAGTCGGCCACTGACAGCACGGCAGGTGCCGGATCGACCAGCGGGCGCACGGCACCGGCCGCCGGAACCATCGGTGGGGGCATGGCGGCAGCCGCCGGATCGACCGGTGGGCGCACCAGGCGGCCGGCCCGGTCCGGCAAGGCCATCGACGTGACCGGCGCCGACTCCGCTGGTGCCGTCGACCAGGGCGCTCCCCTGCCCGGCCAGGACGCCGCGTCCGGCCAGGAGAACCAGGCCGACGGGAAAGATCCGCAGGGTCAGACTGCCGGGATGGGCGGAGAGAGCCGGCGCGCCGGGGTCACCAGCACCGAGCCGGAGGGCACCGACGTCGGGGGTGGTGATCCCGCACCGGTCGAGAGGTTTTCGACGGGCCGCGCCGAACCGTCCGCGACCGAGGGCGACGGCCGCGCTTCGTCGCTGTTCGGGGAGGCGACTGCCGACGCCCCGACGACCGACCGGTGGACTCCGGCGGCCCCGGCCTGGCCGGTCACCTCGGCGTGGACCACCGAGCCGGAGACGGAAACGACTGCCCCCGAAGCGTCCGCTTCGGATGCTCCAGTCGTCGCGGAGGACTGGACGCCGCGCTTCCGGCACCGGGCGCCGCTGCCGGACCTGAGCCGCGCCAGCACCTGGGACGCCTTCAACACCACTCGACGCACATCGGATCGGACCGCCAGCACGACGGACCAGGGCGCCAGCACGCCCGACCTGAGCGCCAGCACCCCGGAACTGAGCGTCGGCACGCCGGGACTGAGCGGGCCGACCGACCCGACCGTCAGCAGGCCAGGCCGGGGCGGGCCGACCGACTCGGCCGCCAGCACGACGGACCAGGGCAGCCCGTCCGCCGCCACGCTTGGCGGGACCCGGTCGAGAGACCGCGCCGCCAGCACGACGGACCAGGACTACAGCACGCCAGACCGAGGCAACAGCACGACGGACCGGGACAGCAGCACGACGGGCCGGGTCGCCGGCAGGCGCGGCCGGCTCGCCGACGCTGCTGGGGCATCCGCCGCGGCGGGACGTGTCGTGCCGCCGTCGGCCGGTCCGGGCATACCGGAGCAGGGTGGCACGTCCGGCACCGCCGACAGAGGCACGTCCGCCACCGACAGGGGCGCGTCCGCCACCGCCGACAGAGGCGCGTCCGCCACGGACAGGGGCGCGTCCGGCACCGCCGACACAGGCGGAACGGACAGCGACGGAGGGCCGGACAGCGATGCCCGGCGGGCCGAGGCGACGTCCACGGACGGCGTGGAGCAGCCCTCCCGGCGGGGACGGCTCGGTGGCCTGTTCCGGCGCAACCGGGCCCGGGCCGACGAGGAGAAGCGGCCCGCAGCGGATGCGGCGGAGCCGCTGGCCACGCAGGACGAGGAGTTCGTCGACTGGGTCGCCGGGCTCGGCAAGCCGATCGCGGACAACGAGCCCGAGCAGGAGAACGGCCGTCGCTCGCTGCGCTCCACCGGCCGGCATCACCGCGACTGACCACCCCAACGTGATCGACTCGGGTTCCTTGAATCCGGGCTGTCCACCGCGCTCGGACGCCCCGATTTCAGTGAACCCGAGTCGATCATGACGCACCAGGTCAGGCGAGCGGCAGATAGACCTTCCCGCCGCCGGAGACGAACTCCTCCGACTTGTCCTTCATGCCGCGGGCCGCGTACTCCTTGAGTTCTTGGGTGATCTTCATGGAGCAGAACTTCGGGCCGCACATCGAGCAGAAGTGCGCCGTCTTCGCCGGCTCCGCGGGCAGGGTCGCGTCGTGGTACGACCGCGCGGTCTCCGGGTCAAGCGAGAGGTTGAACTGGTCCTCCCAGCGGAACTCGAACCGCGCCTTCGACAGCGCGTCGTCCCACTCCTGCGCGCCCGGGTGCCCCTTGGCCAGGTCCGCCGCGTGGGCCGCGATCTTGTACGCGATCACGCCCGCCTTCACGTCGTCGCGGTCCGGCAGGCCGAGGTGCTCCTTCGGGGTGACGTAGCAGAGCATCGCGGTGCCAAACATGCCGATCATCGCGGCGCCGATCGCCGAGGTGATGTGGTCGTACGCGGGCGCGATGTCAGTGGTCAGCGGGCCGAGCGTGTAGAAGGGTGCCTCGTGGCACCACTCCTGCTGGAGGTCCACGTTCTCCTTGATCTTGTGCATGGGCACGTGGCCGGGGCCCTCGATCATCACCTGCACGTCGTGCTCCCAGGCGATCTTCGTCAGCTCGCCGAGGGTGCGCAGCTCGGCGAACTGCGCCTCGTCGTTGGCGTCGGCGATCGAGCCGGGGCGCAGCCCGTCGCCGAGCGAGAACGTCACGTCGTAGCGCGCGAGCAGCGCGCACAGCTCGGCGAAGTTCGTGTAGAGGAAGTTCTCCTCATGGTGGGCCAGGCACCACGCCGCCATGATCGAACCGCCCCGGGAGACGATCCCGGTGACCCGGTCCACCGCCAGCGGCACGTACGGCAGCAGCACCCCCGCGTGCACAGTCATGTAGTCGACGCCCTGCTCGGCCTGCTCGATCACGGTCTCCCGGAAGACCTCCCAGCTCAGCTTGACCGGGTCCCCGCCGACCTTCTCCAGGGCCTGGTAGATCGGCACCGTGCCGATCGGCACCGGCGAGTTCCGCACGATCGCCTCGCGGGTCTCGTGGATCCGCTTGCCGGTGGACAGGTCCATCACGGTGTCGGCGCCCCAGCGGGTGGCCCAGGTGAGCTTCTCCACCTCCTCGGCGACCGACGAGCTGACCGCCGAGGTGCCGATGTTGGCGTTCACCTTGACCAGGAACGCCTTGCCGATGATCGCCGGCTCGCACTCCGGGTGGTTGACGTTGAGCGGCAGCACCGCCCGACCGGCGGCGATCTCGGCCCGCACGAGTTCCGGGTCGACGTTCTCCCGGATCGCCACGAACTCCATCTCCGGCGTCACCACACCGGCCCGCGCGTACGCGAACTGCGTCGGACGACGTCCGTCCACACCGGCGAGCGGCGTACCCGCGCCTCGCACCGGCGCCACGTCACCCCGCTCGGCGATCCACGGACCGCGCAGCGCGGGTAACCCCACCGACGGGTCCGATCCCGGTCCGGACGTGTCGTAGAGCCGCACCGGCGGATGGTCGCCGGTCAGCGCCACCTCGGCGAACGGCACCCGCACATCCGGCCGTGACCCCTCGACGTACACCTTGCCTCGTGCCTGCATGACAACCTCCCTGGTGATCAGGCGGACCAGCCGAAGTGATCCAGCGGCCCGCGCCCCGCGCCCAGCTCCCAACTCCGCGCGCCGGACAGCGCGCGGAGCACGTACTCCTTGGCGGCCCCGACCGCCGCCGGCACCGGATCGCCAAGCGCGAGCCGCACGGCGATCGCCGCCGAGAATGAGCACCCGGTGCCGTGGGTGTGCCGGGTGTCCACGCGTGGCCCGCGCAGCAGGGTCGTGACGCCTCCCCCGTGCAGCACGTCGACCGCTTCGTCCCCACCCAGGTCACCGCCGGTGACCACCACGTGCTCCGGGCCGCCGGCCGCGAGGGCCTCCGCGGCGACGACCATCCCGGCCAGGTCGTCCACCGGGCGTCCGGTGATGGCCGCGGCCTCCGCGCAGTTCGGCGTCGCCACCCGGGCGTACGGGAGCAGCCGCTCCACCGCGCCCACCACGCCGAGCCGGTGGCCGCTCGTGGCCACCAGCACCGGATCGACGACGAGTTGGGGCAGCCGGCCGTCCCGGGCGGCCTGGGCCACCACGTCGGCGACGGCGGGCGTGCCGAGCATTCCCGTCTTGACCGCGCGCACGGTGAAGTCGGCGAGGACGCTGTCCAACTGCTCGGTGACCGTGCGCGGCGGCAACGGCAGGACGGCGTCGACACCCCTGGTGTTCTGGGCGGTGACAGCCGTGAGGACGCTGGTGCCGTACGCCCCGAGCGCCGCGAAGACCTTCAGGTCGGCCTGGATGCCAGCGCCGCCGCCGGAGTCGGAGCCGGCGATGGTGAGGATGGTCTTCGGGGTCACGGGCTTTCCCTGGTTGCGGTTGGGGGCTGCGGCCGACCGTGCCCACTCCGGGCGGTCAGGCTTGATCCCTGCGTGGGCACGGTCGGCCGCAGCCCTGACCGGGAGACCTCCGTGCGCCCGTGCCCGCTTTCGGGCGGCTTCGAGCTGACCGCCTTGACATATGCGCTGGTCAAGCTCGCCACTATTTCGGCGGGATCGGTGGCTCGCATGATCGCGCCCAGCACTGCCACTCCGGCGGCGCCCGCCTCTACACAAGCGGTTACGCGGTCCGGGGTTTCTACGCCGCCGAGCGCCAGGACGGGCACGGGGCTGCGCCGGATCAGGCTCGCGAGACCGTCGGGTCGCAGGGGCGGGCCGTAACCGGGTTTGCTGCGGCTCGGGAAGACCGGCGACAGGGTCGCGTAGTCCTCCCTGGTGAGTCGGAGCAACTCCGCCTCGTCATGGCAGGAGCGGCCGACGAGGCGGCAGCGCGGTGCCGGGTAGGGGCCGGCGGCCGGCAGGTGCACGGCGTCGCCGTCGAGCGGATCCGGGCCGGCAACGATGAGCGTCCCGCCCGCCTCCGCGAGGATCGGGCGCAGGTCGGCGGCGAGGGCAGCGCGCTCGGCTCGGGGCAGGTCCTTCTCGCGCAACAGGACGGCCCGCACTCCTCCGGCCACGGCAGCAGCCACGATCTCCGCGAGTGGTCGCCGTGCCTGCCAGCGGTCGGTCAGCACGACGATCCCCCCGATCGCCGAGATCTTGGTGAGAAAACGCCCCTCCAGGGGCCGTTTCGTACCAAGATCCGGAGCCGGCGAGCCCGCCGGCCCGGCTGCGCCCGTCCACCCGGTCACAGGTCTGGTCTTCCCTCGTCGGGGGTGGACGGGAGGGCGTGGAAGCGGCGGGCGATCCGGCCCGCACCGGCGGCCAGCCGGCCGGCCTCGACGGCGTACCGCATCGCCGTCGCCATCGCCACCGGGTCGGCGGCCCGGGTGACCGCGCTGGCCAGCAGGACGGCGTCGCAGCCCAGCTCCATGGCCAGGGCCGCGTCGGACGCCGTGCCGATGCCGGCGTCGAGGATCACGGGTACGTCCACGCTCTGGCGGATCAGCCGGATGTGGTGCGGGTTGCCGATGCCGAGCCCCGAGCCGATCGGCGCGCCGGCGGGCATCACCGCGGCGCAGCCCACGTCGGCGAGGCGGCGGGCGAGCACCGGGTCGTCACTTGTGTACGGCAGCACCGTGAAGCCGTCGGCGACCAACTCCTCGGCGGCGCGGAGCAGTTCCACGCCGTCGGGCAGCAGCGTCCGTTCGTCGCCGATCACCTCCAGCTTGACCCAGTCGGTGTCGAACGCGTCGCGCGCCAGCCGGGCCACCTTCACCGCCTCGGTGGCGGTGTGGCAGCCGGCGGTGTTCGGCAGCAGCCGTACGCCGCACCGGTCCATCAGGTCGAGCAACCCTCCGGCGGTGCCCGGGGCGGTGTCCACCCGGCGCAGCGCCAGCGTGACCAGCTCGGTGCCGGACGCGCGGATCGCCTGTTCCAGAACGTGCAGGTTCGCGGCACCGCCGGTACCGAGGATCAGCCGCGACGTGAAGGCCACCCCACCCAGGTCGAACGCCATGGCACTCACCCGCCCTGCGCGGCGGTGAGCACCTCGACGCGGTCGCCGTCGCGCAGCACAGTGGCCGGCCAACCGGCACGGGGCACCACCTCGCCGTTCACCGCTACCGCGACGCCACGCTGGTGCGGGGCGACGTCGCGGACCACGTCGGCCACCGACGCGCCACCGGGGACGCTGCGCCCGGTCCCGTTCACCGTCAACTCCACAGGTCCTCCTCGGTCGTCCGTCCAGGTCCGTCCGCCTCGCCCGCGCCGGGCCGGGCCACGTCGCCGGCCGACGAACCGACGGTGCGCCGGCGTCCGCTCAGGTCACCCGCGTCGGGTCGGGCCACGTCGCCGGTCCCGGCCGACGACGTGACGGTGCGCCGGGGTCCGCTCCGGTCGCCCGAGCGGGGACGGGCCGGTGGCGCGTCGGTGAACCGGTCCGCGCCGAAGGGTCCGAGCAGCGGGTCGGCCACGCCTGTGGTCACCAGGTCGGCGATCGTCTCGGCGGTGATCGGGGTGAGCACGATGCCGTGCCGGTGGTGCCCGGTGGCGGCCAGGACGTCCGGCCGGCCGGGCAGCGGCCCGAGGATCGGCGCGTTGTCCGGGGTGCCGGGCCGCAGGCCGGCGACCGCCTCGACCAGGTCGTACTCGGTCAGCTCGGGCAGCAGGTCGACACCTGCGCGCAGCAGCCGCTGCACGGCGCCCGCGGTGACAGTGGTGTCGGAGCGCTCCTCGACAGTCGCGCCGAGCACGACCTCGCCGTCGGCGCGGGGCACCAGGTAGACGTGCTCGCCGTCGGCGTACCCCCGGATCACGTGCCGGAAGCCCGGCGCGACGCCGCCGGGCGCGCGCAGCCGCAGGATCTGGCCCTTCACCGGCCGCACGGGCAGGCCGGTGAGGGCTGCGGCCCCGCAGCCGGCGGCGACCACTGTCACCCGGGCGTCCACGTCGGACAGTCGACGGACCGGCCGTGGCACGAACGCCGCGTTGGCCCGCTGCGCGGCCGTGCGCAGCGCCGGCACCAGCAGCCGGGGGTCGACCTGGTGGTCGGTGGGCGCGAGCGCGCCGCCGCGCACCCGAGGGGCGAGCGCCGGTTCGCGGTCGCGCAGCTCGCTCGGGCGCAGCGGTGTCACCGGCAGACCCAATCCCTGTTGGTACGCCCACAGCCGGCGCGCCTCGGCCAGGTCGTCGCCGGTCAGCCCGACCATCAGCGTGCCCTCGGTCCGGTAGCCGATCTCGACGCCGCTCGCCTCGGTCAGCTCGGCGGCGAAGCCGGGCCAGCGGGCGGCGGACGCGACCAGCAGCTCGGTCAGCCGCCGCTCACCGAAGTACGCCTCGGCGACCGGGGAGAGCATGCCGGCGGCGACCGCCGACGCCCCCGAGCCGGGGGCCGGGTCGTGCACCGCCACCCGTAGTCCGCGCGTGGCGCAGCGCCAGGCGATCGCGAGCCCGATCGGCCCCGCGCCGACCACCGCCACGTCCACGGCGGGGGCGGCCGATCCCGTCACGCCAGGGCCCGGAGCAGCTCGGCGGTGGCGGCGGCCGGGTCGGTGGCGGCGGAGAGCGCGCCGACCACCGCCACCCCGTACGCCCCGGCGGCCCGCAGCGCCGGCACCCGGGCTGCGGTCACCCCGCCGATCGCGATGACCGGCACGTCGACGGCGTCGGCGACGGCGCGGACGCCGGTGGGCCCGATGGGGTCCGGCAGGCCGTCCTTGGTGCTTGTGGCGTGGCACGGCCCGACGCCCAGGTAGCTGGCCCCGGCGGTGACCGCCGCGACAGCCGTCTCCGGCGCTCGGGCGGTGGCGCCGAGCACGCCGGTCGGGCCGAGCACGTGCCGGGCGGCGGCGACCGGCAGGTCGTCGGCCCCGACGTGCCCGCCTGCGGCGCCCACCGCGAGTGCCACGTGCAGCCGGTCGTTGACCAGGCAGGTCGCTCCGTACCGGGCGCAGAGCGCCAGCACCCGGCCGGCCAGGTCGTACGCCTCGCGGTCGGTCGCGGAGTCCTCCACCCGGACCTGCACGACGAGGTCGGCGCGGGCCGCCGTGAGGGCGGCCCGGACCACGGTGAGTGGGTCGCGCCCGGGTCGGGTGTCGGTGACGAGATGCAGTCGTCCAAGGGACGGCACGGCAACGCTCCTCCCTGCGCCGGCATTACCCGGATCAGGTTCGACGGTCGGGGGCTGTCAGCCCCCCTCTCAGCCCGGTACACCGGGCTCCCGTGGGTTACTTGCGTGTCACCGTACGACAGTTCCGACGGCCTGCCAAGGGAGGGGTCGTCGGCGCAGCTCGGCTAAATCGATTGGGCACTTTCTCCGGTCCTGTTCGGAATGTCGCCCGCCGTTGCAGAACCGTTACCCGCCGGCATCTTGCCCGACATCGATACACCAGAATTAATTTGTTCAGCGATTCGACAAAATGCCGGCGTGGACGCCCTGGCACGGTGTCCTGACCGGCTCCATCCGGGACGGTCTTCGGCGAGCCGGCCCCCGCGATTCCTGTCCACCGCGACATTGGAGGCGGCGTGTCCCGTTCTCGTCGTGCCCGTTTACCACTCACCGCTACCCTGCTGTCCCTGGCGCTCGCCTCGACGACCCTGCTCGGGTCGCCGGCGCAGGCGGCCCCGGCCGCAGCGCAGATCCCCCCGCGAGACGCGCAGGCCGCGGCTCCGGTCACCCAGGTCGTACCGAAGGCACCGAAGGCCGCAGCGGCCGACCCCTACTCCGTCCTGGTCTTCTCGAAGACCGCCGGCTTCCGGCACGACGCCATCCCCACCGGCATCGCCGCCATCCAGCAGCTCGGCGCGGCCAACGGGTTCACTGTGGACGCCACCGAGGACGGCGCGGCGTTCAACGACGCCAACCTCGCCAAGTACAAGGCTGTGATCTGGCTCTCCACCACTGGTGACGTCCTCGACGCCGACCAGCAGGCGGCCTTCGAGCGGTACGTGCGGGCCGGCGGCGGTTACGCAGGCGTCCACGCCGCCTCGGACACCGAGTACAGCTGGGCCTGGTACGGCGACCTGGTCGGCGCGTACTTCGCCAACCACCCGCAGAACCAGCAGGCCACCGTCAAGGTGGAGGACCCGGCCCACCCGTCCACCGCCGGACTGCCGGAACGCTGGTCCCGGTTCGACGAGTGGTACAACTTCCAGACCAACCCCCGGCCGGACGTGCACGTGCTGGCCAGCCTGGACGAGAAGAGCTACACCCCGGGCGCTGGCGCGATGGGCGCCGACCACCCGACCGCGTGGTGCCAGGACTTCGACGGTGGTCGCTCCTGGTACACGGGCGGCGGGCACACCCGGGAGTCGTACGCCGAGCCCGAGTTCCTCAAGCACCTGCTCGGCGGCATCCAGACGGCGGCCGGCGTGGTCGACGCCGACTGCGGCGCCTCGAAGACCTCCAGCTTCGAGAAGATCACCCTGGACAGCAACACCAGTAATCCGATGGAGCTGGACATCGCGCCCGACGGCCGGGTCTTCTACATCGAGCGCGACGGCCGGGTGCAGATCATCAAGCCGGACACCGGCAGCACCGTCACCGCCGTCGACCTGGACGTCTTCACCGGCAACGAGGACGGCCTCATCGGCATCCGGCTCGACCCGGACTTCGCCACCAACAAGTGGGTGTATCTCTACTACGCCCCGAACGACGGCGTCACGCGCAACCTGCTGTCCCGGTTCACGGTGACCGGCGACACCATCGACCCGGCGAGCGAGAAGCAGGTGCTGCGGGTCGACACCCAGCGCAACACCTGCTGCCACGCGGGCGGCAGCATGACCTTCGACAGCGCCGGCAACCTCTACCTGGCCACCGGTGACAACACCAACCCGTTCGAGTCGAACGCGTACGCGCCGCTCGACGAGCGTCCGGGCCGTCAGGACTACGACTCGCAGCGCACCGCCGCCAACACGAACGACCTGCGCGGCAAGGTGATCCGGATCCACCCGGAGGACGACGGGACGTACACCGTTCCGTCGGGCAACCTCTTCGCGCCGGGCACGGCGAAGACCCGTCCCGAGATCTACGCGATGGGCTTCCGCAACCCGTTCCGGATCGGCACCGACCCCAAGACCGACACCCTGTACGTCGGGGACTACGGGCCGGACGCCAACGCGAACAACCCGGACCGGGGCCCCCGGGGCCTGGTCGAGTGGAACGTCGTGACCCCCGGCAACTACGGCTGGCCGTACTGCACGGGGACGAACGAGGCGTACAACGACTACACGTTCCCGTCCGGCCCGAGCGGCCCGAAGTTCGACTGCGCCGCGCCGGTGAACAACTCGCCCAACAACACGGGCCTGACCAACCTCCCGCCGGTCGTCCCGGCCACCGTCGACTACGGCTACGCCGGTGACGCGCGGTACCCGGAGATCGGTGGCGGTGGCGCCCCGATGGGCGGCCCGGCCTACCGGTACGACGCCGACCTCAACTCCCCCCGCAAGTGGCCGGCCTACTACGACGGCAAGGCGCTGCTGGGCGAGTGGAACCAGAACAAGATGTACACGATGCAGATGACCGCCGACGGCAAATCGTTGGTGGACATCAACCAGCTGCTCACCGGCATGAAGATGATCCGGCCGATGGACTTCGAGTTCGGTCCGGACGGCGCCCTCTACCTGATCGAGTGGGGCACCGGGTTCGGCGGCAACAACGACGACTCCGGCATCTACCGGATCGACTACACCGCAGGAGACCGCGCACCGATCGCCGCGGCGTCCGCCAACCCGACCTCGGGCCCGGCGCCGCTCACTGTCACCTTCTCCAGCGCCGGCTCCCGGGACCCGGACGGCGGCGCGCTCACCTACTCCTGGACCTTCGGCGACGGGCAGACCTCCACCGAGGCCAACCCGACGCACACGTACGCGACGGCGGGCAACTACACCGCCCAGCTCACCGTGACCAACCCGAAGGGCCGTACCGCGGTGGCCAACGTGCCGGTGACCGTGGGCAACACCGCACCGACGGTGAGCATCGAGTTCCCGCCGGACGGTGGCTTCTTCAACTGGGGTGACCAGGTCCGCTACACGGTCAAGGTGACCGACCCCGAGGACGGGCAGATCGACTGCGACCGGGTGAACCTCCAGGTGCTGCTCGGTCACGACGAGCACGCCCACCCGCTGGAGCAGCACACCGGCTGCACCGGCACGGTCCAGACGTCGCTCGCCTCCGGGCACGGCGCCGAGGCGAACGTCTTCGCGGTCTTCGAGGCCACCTACACCGACGATGGTGGTGCCGGCGGCGCCGGCGCGCTCACCGGCCGGGACATCGAGATCCTTCAGCCCAAGCAGAAGCAGGCCGAGTACTTCACGGCCACCGGGCGGGTGCCGGGCGGCACTGGCGGCGGAGACGCCGGCGTGCAGCGTGAGGCCGGCGCCGACACCGCCGGTGGCGGCCAGAGCATCGCGTTCATCGAGGACGGCGACTGGTGGTCGGTCGTCCCGGCGGACCTGACGAACATCACCGAGATCCGGTTCCGGGCCGCGTCGGCCGCCGCTGGCGGTCGGATCGAGGTCCACGCGGGCGCTGTCGACGGACCGGTCGTGGCCACGGCCACGGTCCCGTCGACCGGGGCGTGGCAGACGTACACGGACGTGAGCGCGCCGGTCACCGGTGCCGCGAGCGGCTCGCTGTACTTCGTGGCCCGTGATCCGAACGGCGGAACGGGTTCGCTGTTCAACGTCAACTGGATGGACTTCGTCGGCCGCGGCGTCACCGAGAACGGGCCGCCGGTGGTCACCGCCACCGCGACCCCGGCCACCGGCACCGTGCCGGTCACCGTCGCGTTCGACGGCACGGCCACCGACGCCGAGGGCGACACCCCGCTGACGTACGCCTGGGACTTCGGTGACGGCGGCACGGCATCCACCCTGGACGCCAGCCACACGTACACAAGTGTGGGTGCCTTCACGGCCACCCTCACGGTGACCGACAGCAAGGGCGCCAAGTCGTACGCCACGGTGCCGGTGCGGGTGAACGCGCCGGACACGTCCTGCTTCGGGGCGCGTTCGGACGACTTCAACGGCACCAGCCTCGACAAGGGCCGGTGGACCAGCGTGGTCCGGGAGAACCAGCTCTACTCGGTGTCGGGTGGCGCGCTGAAGCTGCCCACCGGGGTGGGCGACCTCTACGGCGCGCGCAACGACGCCACCAACCTGGTGCTCCAGGCGGCGCCGACCGGCGCCTGGGAGATGACCACCAAGGTCACTCTGCCGGTGACTGCCAACTACCAGCAGGCGGGCCTGCTGGTGTACGGCGACGACGACAACTACGCCAAGGTGGACCTGCTCTACAACGGCAGCCGCCGGGTGGAGTTCATCCGGGAGACGGCCGCCACGCCGCGCAACGACGCCGCCGACGCCACCAACGCACCGGCGGGTGACACCGTGTACCTGCGGATCACCAGCGACGGGACGAACCTGACCGCGGCCGCCTCGGGCGACGGGCAGACGTTCACCCCGGTCGGCCGTTCGGCCGCGCTCGCCGGCATCACCAACCCGCGGATCGGGGTCTTCGCGCTCAACGGAGGCACCGAGGCGCCAGTGGTCGACGCCGCGTTCGACTCGTTCGTGGTCACGCCGGACGCCCCGGCCGGCCCGGTCGAGCCGTCGGACGAGTTCACCGGCGACACGCTTGACAAGTGCCGGTGGGACGCCGTGACGCGGGAGGACCCGAACGGCTACCGCGTCACCGGTGGCGCGTTGCGGATCGACGTGCCCAACGGTGACATCTACGGCACCGACAACACCGGGCCGAAGAACTTCATCCTCCAGACCGCGCCCTCGGGCGACTGGACCCTGGAGACGAAGGTCGACGGCAGCCTGCTGAACGAGCAGTACCAGCAGGCGGGTCTGCTCGTGCAGGCGGACGACGACAACTACCTGAAGTTCGACTTCATCGCGGACAACCAGGCCGGCCAGACGGTGACGCGGCGGATCGAGTTCCGCAGCGAGGTCGGCGGCGTCGTCCAGAACCCGCAGCCGGAGGCGACGAGCCTCACCTCGGCGGTCTGGCACCTGCGGCTGGCCCGCACGGGCGACACCTTCACGGCGTCGTACTCGGCCGACGGGACGACCTGGACCACGCTGGAGGCGCTCACCAACAGCGCGGTCGGGGCCACCCCGAAGGTCGGTCTGTTCACCCTCGGCGCCAACCAGACGGCGTCGAAGACCGCCTCGTTCGACTACTTCCGGCTGAGCACGACTGTCGCCGACGAGACCGCTCCGGTCACGACGGCGGCGGTGTCCGGCACCCCGACCGAGGGTTGGTACACCGGGCCGGTGACTGTCACGCTGACCGCCGCCGACGAGGCCGGCGGCAGCGGTCTCGCCGGCACGGAGTACCAGCTGGACGGGGCGACCACCTGGACGGCGTACACCGCTCCGGTGGCGGTGAGCGGCGACGGCGAGCACGAGCTGCGCTACCGCTCGACCGACAAGGCCGGCAACGTGGAGTCGACGAAGACCGTCTCGGTGAAGATCGACGCCACCGCTCCGGTCACCACTGCGACGTTCGCTCCGGCGAACGACGCGGGCTGGCACAACGGGACCATCCCGGTGGTGCTGACCTCGACCGACGCCGGTTCCGGGGTCAAGACGGTCGAGTGGTCGCTGGACGGCGGCGCGTGGACGCCGTACACGGCGCCGGTCTCCGTGACCGGTGACGGAGAGCACGAGCTGCTGTTCCGGTCGACCGACAAGGCGGGCAACGCCGAGACGCTCAAGTCGGCGGTGCTGCGCATCGACGGCACCAAGCCGACGCTGCTGGTGTCCGGGATCGCCGACGGCCAGCTCTACGGGGACAGCCAGGACGTCCGGGTGTCCTGGCAGGCCGTCGACCCGACCTCGGGCATCGCGTCAGTGGTCGGCCAACTGGACGGCAGGGCGTACGCCAGCGGCACCCTGCAGGCCATGTACGAGCTGCCGCTCGGCCTGCACGAGCTGACCGTCACCGCGACCGACAAGGCCGGCAACACGACGACCTCGAACGTCCGGTTCTTCGTCACCACCTCGTTCCGGGACATGCAGAACCTGCTGGACCGGTTCAAGGCGACGGGGCGGCTCTCGGCCAAGGCGCACAAGCAGTTGACGGCCAAGCTCGACGCGGCCCGTCAGGCCGAGGCGGCCGGCAACGACAACAAGGCGATCAAGCAGTTGACCGCATTCCGTGACCTTGCCGCCGACGCCACACTGGTGCCGGAGGCCGAGGTTCGGGACGTCCTGATCCGGGACGCCGACGCCATGATCGTTCGGCTCGGCGGCACGGCCAGCAAGGCCGGGGTCAAGGCGAACGACGGCGAATCGGTCAAGGGCACCGGACGGCTCGGTGGCGACGCCACCCGGCTGGCACCCGGTCGCCAGCTCTGATCCGATCGAGGCCCCTCCCCGACGCCACGGTGTCGGGGAGGGGCCTCCCTCATCCGTAGGGAGGAGATGTCCGTGACGGGTATCCGCAAGGTGGTGGCCGCCGTGTTCGCCGGACTGGCCCTGGCCCTGCTCTCCGCTGCCCCGGCGGCCGCCCAGGCCGACAAGCTCAAGTTGACGGTTGCCGGCGACGGGGCCGAGGGGGTCACCATCCAGGCCACCTACGCCGATGGCCGCCGGCTGGACCAGGTGGTGCGGCTGGTGCTCACCGCCACCGGCCCGGACGGGCAGCGGGTCGGTCCGGTGCAGTTGGAGCCGCAGCCCGAGGGGCACGGCTTCTACAGCAGCGGCCCGGTGCTCTCCACCGGCACGTGGAAGGTGACGGTGAACTCCCCCGCTCCGTTGCAGGGCAAGGCCACCGCCACGGTGCAGGCGAAGGCGGCACAGTCACCGCCGGCGCCCAGGCCGGTCGCGGTGACCAGGCCGACGGACGGAGGCGGGGTGGGCGGCTGGTGGCCGTTCGCGGCGGGCGGCCTCGTGCTTGTCGCCGCGGCGATGGGGGTGGCCATGCTCTTCGGCCGCCGCCGCACCGCCACGCCGAACGACTGACCGACCGGCGCTTCGGCGCCATCCACCGACCGACCGGCGCTTCGGCGCCATCGACGATCGGGCCGGGCCGCCACGAGCGGCCCGGCCCGTTTGTCGTCCGGTCGGCTGGTGATCGACTCGCGTTCCGTGAAGTCGGGGCATCCCCGACCGCAGGTCACCCCGCTTTCAGGAAACGCGAGTGGATCACGACCCGCCGACCGGCCGGCGCACCCACCGGCCGGCGCGCTCAGAGGACGGCGCGCAGCGCCGCCAGGTCGTCGTCGCTGGGCTCCCAGGTGCCGGCGGCGGCGTTGGCGTGCACCTGCTCGGGCGTGGTGGCGCCGGCGATCACCGAGGTCACCGCCGGCTGGGCGGCCAGCCCGCCGATCGCCACCTGGAGCATCGTCAGACCCCGCTCGTTCGCGTACGCCTCGATCGCCTCGATGGTGTCCCAGTCGGCCGCCGCGAGCCGCTCCGCGTACCGGCCCCCGCCGGAGAGCCGGCTGCCGGCCGGTGGCTGAGCCTCGCGCTTGTACTTGCCGGTGAGCAGGCCGTTGGCGAGCGGGAAGAACGGCAGCATGCCGAGACCGAACCGCTCACACGCCGGGATGATCTCGGTCTCCACGGACCGCTCCAGCAGGCTGTAGTGGTTCTGCGCGCTGATGAAGCGGGACCGGCCGTTGGACGAGGCGACCCAGTCGGCGTCGGCGATCTGCCAGCCGGCGAAGTTGGAGTTGCCCAGGTAGCGCACCTTGCCGTCGCGGACCAGGTCGTCCAGGGCCGCGAGGGTCTCGTCGATCGGAGTGCCCGGGTCGGGCTCGTGCATCTGGTACAGGTCGATGTGGTCGGTGCCGAGCCGGCGCAGCGACGCCTCCACCGCGCGGGCGATGTAGCGCCGCGCACCGCGTGCGCCGTAGTCCGGTCCGTTGAGGCCGTTCATGTCCATGCCGAACTTGGTGGCCACCACCACGTCGTCCCGGCGTCCCTTGAGGGCCTGGCCGAGCAGCTCCTCGGAGCCGCCCTGCGGCTCGCCGTAGATGTCGGCGGTGTCGAACAGGTTGATCCCGGCGTCCAGGGCGGCGTCCACCACGGCGCGGGTGCCGTCGAGGTCGAGCTTGCGGCCGAAGTTGTTGCAGCCGATTCCGACGACTGACACCACGAGCCCGGAGTCGCCCAGCCGGCGATAGGTCATCTCAGTCACGAGATCCACCCTATGCCGGCCGGACGCACCGCTGCCGGGTGACCGCTCAGCCCACGTCCCAGACCGGCTCCGGGGTCTCCACCACCTCGCTGTCGCCACGGAACAGCACGAACCGGTCGAAGGAGCGGGTGAACCACCTGTCGTGGGTGACCGCCACCACCGTCCCCTCGAACGCGTTCAGGCCCGCCTCCAGGGCCTCCGCGCTGGCCAGGTCGAGGTTGTCGGTGGGCTCGTCGAGCAGCAGCAGGGTCGCGCCGGACAACTCCAGCAGCAGCACCAGGAACCGGGCCTGCTGCCCGCCGGAGAGGGTGCCGAAGCGCTGGTCGCCCTGCCCGGCCAGCTCGTAGCGACTGAGCACGCCCATCGCCGCGTGCCGGTCCATCCCCTGGCGGTGTTCGTCACCCCGCCACAGGATCTCGACGAGCGTCTTCGCCGTCAGCTCCGGTCGGTCGTGGGTCTGGGAGAAGTGGCCGGGGCGGACCCGCGCGCCCAGCCGGACCGCGCCGTCGTGCGCCACCGGGGCGAGTGCGGCCGCCCCGTCGACCGGCCCGTTCGCCGGATCGGGATCGGTGCCGCCCCGGGCCAGCAGCCGCAGGAAGTGCGACTTGCCGGTGCCGTTGGCACCGAGCACCGCCACCCGGTCGCCGTACCAGATCTCCAGGTCGAAGGGGAAGGTCAGGCCGTCGAGCTCAAGCTGGTCGCAGACGACCGCGCGCTTGCCGGTCCGCCCGCCGGTCAGCCGCATCCGAATGTCCTGGTCCTTCGGCGGTACGGGCGGCGGCCCGGCCTCCTCGAACTTGCGTAACCGGGTCTGCGCGGCCTGGTAGCGCGAGGCCAGCCCGTCGTTGTACGCGGCCTTCTGCTTGTACATCAGCATCAGCTCGCGCAGCTTCTGGTGCTCCTCGTCCCAGCGCCGACGCAGCTCGTCGAGGCGGGCGTGCCGGGCCACCCGCGCCTCGTGCCAACTGGCGAAGCCACCGGGGTGCACCCACGCGCTGCCGCCCTCGACGGCCACCACCCGGTCGGCGCTCTGGGCCAGCAGCTCGCGGTCGTGCGAGACGTAGAGCACCGACTTCGTCGACTCGCGCAGTCGCGCCTCCAGCCAGCGTTTGCCGGGCACGTCGAGGAAGTTGTCCGGCTCGTCGAGCAGCAGCACCTCGTCCGGGCCGCGCAGCAGCAGCTCCAGAGCGAAGCGCTTCTGCTGGCCGCCGGAGAGGGTACGCACCGGCCGGTCCCGGACGGCGTCCCAGGGCTGGTGGAGCACGATCGTCGCGACGGTGTCGAAGAGCACCTCGGCGTCGTACCCGCCGGCCTCGCCCCACGCGCCGAGCGCGTCGGCGTACGCCAACTGGGCCTTGCCTGCGGCGCTGCTGAACTTGCCGCGGACCTCGGCGGCCCGCATGGCCGTCTCGGTCTCGGCGAGCCGGCTGCCGGCCGCGCGCAGCGGCGGTGGGGCCAGCGACAGCGCCAGATCGGCAAGTGTCGTCTCGTCGCCGATCATGCCGATGAACTGGCGCATCACGCCCAGCCCGCCGGCCCGCGCGACGGTGCCGGTACGCACCGGCAGGTCACCGGCGACCATCCGCAGCAGGGTCGTCTTCCCCGCGCCGTTCGGGCCGACCAGGGCGACCTTGCTGCCCTCCCCGACCCGGAACGACACGTCGGCGAAGAGTTCCCGACCGTCGGGCAGGATGTGCCCGACCGCTGCCACGTCCACGTATCCCACGCCGGGATCCTGCCCCAGCGAGGGCCGGGAGGGACATCCAATTACCGGGTGACCCGCAGCACCCGGAAGCCCTTCTGGCTGGCGTGCCGCTCGACCTGCCACCCCTGGTCGATGATCCAGCGCTGCAGCGAGTCCCCGCCGAGGTGGCGGGCGACGACGAGCCAGCCGACGCCGTCCGGCGCGAGTCGGGGCAGCCACCGCAGCAGCAGCTCGTGCAACTCGTCCTTGCCGATGCGGATGGGCGGGTTGGACCAGAGCTGCGCGAACCGCAGGTCCGCCGGCACGTCGTCGGGTGCGCTGACCCGGACCCGGTCGGCGGCGCCGATCCGGGCCGCGTTGGCGGCGGTCAGCTCGCGAGCGCGGGCGTTGACGTCGACCGCCCAGACGGTGCTCGCCGGTGCCACGTCGGCCAGCACGCAGGCGATCGGGCCGAACCCGCAGCCGAGGTCGAGCAGGTCACCGACGGTGTCGGCGGCGGGCAGCTCGGCCTTGCGCAGGAGCACCGCGGTGCCGGGGTCGAGGCGGCTGGCGGAGAAGACGCCGCCGGCCGAGACGAGCTGGTAGTCGCGGTCGGCGACGGAGAACTCGACCTCGCGCGCCGGAGCGTCGCTGGCGGGTTGAGCGGTGAAGTAGTGGTCGCCGGTCACGCCGGCAATTCTCGCACCGGCTCGGGCAGGCGACGACACGGCCCGCAGCCGCATTTCCCAATATTACCCCCTAAAGGGACAATGGCTCCTACTCTGGGCGACATGGTGTATCGGTACGAGTCCGAAGAGGACGCATACGAGGACCCGGAGCCCGGGTCCGACCTGGCCGTGCTCAGCGGTCCGCCTCCGCCGGCCGGCCCCTCACCGTCCCGCTTCCCCGCTCCGTCGCTGCCCCGGCCCAACCAGCTGATGCTGCCGTCGACCCAGGCGCCACGGCACCAGCCGCCGCCGGTCACCCGCGCCAGCAGCACCCCGGTCGCGGCCCCCCGCAGTGAGGTCTACACGTCGGCCCAGCCCGCCGAACCGCCCGCACAGCGCGGCGGCGGGCGGCTCTGGCAGGTGCTGGTCGGCGGCGCGGCCGTCCTGGTCCTGCTCGCGCTCTGCGGCCTGGGCGCCGCCGCGCTGCTCGTGGACGACGACCCGGCGCCACAGGCCACCCCGACGTACCAGCCGAACGTCGCCGCGTCCGCCCCGGCGCAGCGGCAGGATCTGGACTCGCGGGACACCGACCAGGCGCCGCTCACCGCGAAGGAGCTCTTTCCCGGCAAGGAGTTGAAGCTCGCCGACGGTCAGCCCGTCTACACGATCCTCAAGACGCACTCCAGCGGCAGTTGCGCCGTCGCCGCCACCGACGAGGTGGCCGACCTGCTGGTCCGGCTCGGCTGCAACCAGGTCGTCCGGGCCACGTTGCGGACTCCCGACGGCGACCACCTGGTCACCGCCGGCCTGTTCAACCTCACCGACAAGGTCAGCGCCGAACGGGCGCGGGACCGGATCCGGCAACTCCTCGACGACCGGCAGGGCCGGTTCCGGGGGCTGACCGCCGGCGACGACACCGACGTCCTGACCAGCGCCCCCGCACGGGTCGGGTGGCAGGTCCGGGGCCACTACCTGGCGTACGCGCTTGTGGTCCGCGCGGACGGGGCCGCGGTCAAGTCCGGCGACGCCAAGATCAGGGAAGTCCTGTTCGACATGATCGAGGTCCACCTCAGCCGGGGCGTCCTGCAACGGCGGGCCGACAGCGGCACGGCCGAACAACCAACGGCAGCGCCGACCGAGGGCAGCACGACCCCGAGCGGCAGCACGACCTCGAGCGGCAGTGACGACGGCGAGCTGCCCGGCGACTGATCCGCGACTCCGCCCGACGGGTGTGCCGCCGACCGGTGGCACACCCGTCGTCGCCCGCGACCCGCCGGTCGTCAGCCCTCGACGAGGCCGCCGTCCTCAGCCTTCGACGGGCACGCGCAGGCGGCGCGTCAGGTCGGCGCGGCGGGCGTAGTCGGCCGGGTCGGCCGGGTAGCCGACCGCGACCAGGGTGAGGCCGTGCGCCGGGGCCACCGTCACCTCGCTGGAGCGCTCCTGCCGGTCGAGCAGGCTGCCCGGCCACTGGACCGCCCTCCGGCCGTCGCCGGCCGCGAGCATCGCCCCCACGAGGCTGCGGACCATCGCCTGGCAGAACGCGTCCGCCTGCACGGTGGCGACCAGGATGCCGTCCGGGTCGCGCCGCCAGTCCAGCCGGGTCACCTCGCGCAGCGTCGTCGCGTTCTCCTTGCGCCGGCAGTACGCGGCGAAGTCGTGCTCCCCGACCAGACCCGCCGCGGCGGCGTTCAGGGCGGCCAGGTCCAGCGGTCGCGGCCAGGCCAGCACCTCGTGCCGGCGCAGCGGCTCGGCGCCGTACGGGGCGTCGGTCACCCGGTACTCGTAGCGCCGGAAGGTGGCCGAGAAGCGGGCGTCGAAGTCGGCCGGCACCTCCGTCATCGCGCGTACCCGCACGTCGGTGGGGAGCAGCCGCGCGAGCCGGCGCAACAGCCGACCCTCGTGCTCGCGCCACACCTCGGCGGGGAGGTCCAGGTGGCAGACCTGACCGGTGGCGTGCACCCCCGCGTCGGTGCGACCCGCGACGGTCAGACCGGTCGCCGTGCCCGCGCCGAGGACCAGGTCCAGCGTCTCGACGAGCACCCCGGCGACGGTCCGCCGGGTCGGCTGGGGCGCCCAGCCGGAGAAACCGGCGCCGTCGTACGAGACGTCCAGCCGCAGCCGGATCCGCTCGTCCACCTCGTACCTCCTGTTACGGGTCGGGCCCGACACCCCGTGAGGGGTGCCGGGCCCGGAAACGATGCCCGAGGTCAGGCCTTGTTCTCCTCGGTGGCGAGGTCGCTGTCCTCGCGCGCCTCGGCGGTGTCACCGGATGCCGACACCGGCGGCTCGGAGTCCTGGTCGGCCTGGGCCGACTGCGGGGCCTCCTCGGCCGGGGCGAGCGCCTCGACCTTGTCCTGCTGCGCGGCCTTGCGGGCGGCGGTCTTCTTGTTCACCTTCGGCTCGGCGACCTGAAGCTCCTCCACCAGCTCGATGATGGCCATCGGCGCGTTGTCACCCTTGCGCGGACCGGTCTTCACGATCCGGGTGTAACCGCCGGGGCGGTTGGAGTACCGGGGCGCGATCTGGTCGAACAGGGCGTAGACGACGTCCTTGTCCTTGACGACACCCAGCACCCGCCGCCGCGAGGCGAGGTCACCGCGCTTGGCCTTGGTGATGAGCTGCTCGGCCAGCGGACGCAGCCGACGGGCCTTCGTCTCGGTGGTCTGGATCTTGCCGTGCTGGAACAGCGCGGTCGCCAGGTTGGCGAGCATCAGCCGCTCGTGCGAGGGGCTGCCGCCGAGGCGGGGGCCCTTGGTGGGCGTGGGCATTTTTGGTGCTCCTCAGTTGTGGCGGCAGCGCGGACTAGAGCTGCTCGGTCTCGCGGTAGTCGTCGGTGTCGTAGTCGGCCTCGCCGAAGGTGTCCACGACGTGCGCCGGGTCGAAGTTCGGAGCCGAGTCCTTCAGCCCGAGACCCATCCCGGCGAGCTTCATCTTGACCTCGTCGATCGACTTCTGACCGAAGTTGCGGATGTCGAGGAGGTCGGCCTCGGTACGCCCGATGAGCTCACCAACGGAGTTGATGCCCTCGCGCTTGAGGCAGTTGTAGGAGCGGACGGTGAGGTCCAGCTCCTCGATCGGCAGAGCGAGGTCCGCCGCCAGCTGGGCGTCCTGCGGGGACGGCCCGATGTCGATGCCCTCGGCGGTCTCGTCCAGCTCACGGGCCAGCCCGAACAGCTCCACGAGCGTCGAACCGGCGGAGGCCAGCGCGGTACGCGGGCCCATCGACGGCTTGGTCTCGACGTCGATGATGAGCCGGTCGAAGTCGGTGCGCTGCTCGACGCGGGTCGCCTCGACGCGGTAGGTCACCTTCAGCACCGGCGAGTAGATCGAGTCGACCGGGATGCGGCCGATCTCGGCGCCGGACTGCTTGTTCTGTGCAGCCGTCACGTAGCCCCGGCCCCGCTCGACGGTCAGCTCCATGTCGAGCCGGCCCTTGCCGTTGAGGGTCGCGAGCTTGAGGTCCGGGTTGTGCACCGAGACGCCGGCCGGGGGCTGGATGTCGCCCGCCGTCACGTCGCCCGGGCCCTGCTTGCGCAGGTACATGCTGACCGGCTCGTCGTGCTCGGAGCTGACGCACAGCTCCTTGATGTTCATGACGAGCTCGACCACGTCCTCCTTGACACCGGGGATCGTGGTGAACTCGTGCAGCACGCCGTCGATCTTGATCGAGGTGACCGCCGCACCCGGGATCGACGACAGCAGCGTGCGCCGCAGCGAGTTGCCCAGGGTGTAGCCGAAGCCCGGCTCGAGCGGCTCGATGGCGAACCGCGACCGGGTCTCGTTGATCGACTCCTCGGAGAGGGAGGGTCGCTGGCTGATGAGCATGTTGTCTCTTCTCTTCCGGGACGCCCGCTATTTGACGTCCACGACACAAACTGTTCCGGTGGCCCGCCCCGAAGGGCGGGCCACCGCAACGAGCCCGACTACTTGGAGTAGAGCTCGACGATCAACTGCTCCTGGACCTGCGTGTCGATGACCTGCCGGGCCGGGAGGGAGTGCACGAGCACCTTCATCTGGCTGGGGATTGCCTCCAGCCAGGCCGGCACCGTCTTCGAACCGGCCTGAGCCTGCGCCACCACGAACGGGGTGAGCTCCTTGCTCTTGCCCCGGACCTCGATGATGTCGTGCTCCTTGACGCGGTACGACGGGATGTCGACCTTCTTGCCGTTCACCGTGAAGTGACCGTGCTTGACCAGCTGGCGGGCCATGTCCCGCGAGTGGGCGTAGCCGGCCCGGTAAACGACGTTGTCCAGCCGCGACTCGAGGATCTGCAGGAGGACCTCACCGGTCTTGGCCTGCTTACCGACGGCTTCCTCGTAGTAACCGCGGAACTGCTTCTCCAGCACGCCGTAGACACGGCGGGCCTTCTGCTTCTCGCGGAGCTGGAGCAGGTACTCCGTCTCCTTGGTGCGGCCGCGGCCGTGCTGCCCGGGCGGGAACGGCCGGGACTCGAACGGGCACTTCGGACCATCGCACTTGCTGCCCTTGAGGAACAGCTTCATCTTCTCCCGCCGGCAACGGCGGCAGTCAGCACCGGTGTAACGAGCCATCTCTCTCTACCTCTCAGACCCGGCGACGCTTCGGCGGACGGCACCCGTTGTGCGGCTGCGGCGTGACGTCGGAGATCTGCCCGACCTCGAGGCCCACGGCCTGCAGCGAACGGATGGCGGTCTCCCGGCCGGAGCCGGGGCCCTTGACGAACACGTCGACCTTGCGCATGCCGTGCTCCATGGCGCGACGCGCGGCAGCCTCGGCGGCCAGCTGCGCGGCGAACGGAGTCGACTTGCGGGAGCCCTTGAAGCCCACCTGGCCGGCGGAGGCCCAGGAGATGACCGCACCGGTCGGGTCCGTGATGGACACGATGGTGTTGTTGAACGTGCTCTTGATGTGCGCCTGCCCGTGGGCGACGTTCTTGCGTTCCTTGCGCCGGACCTTCTTGACAGCGGCTCCGGCACGAGCCTTCGGTGGCATAAGTCTTCTGCGCTCCTATTACTTCTTGCCGGGCTTCTTCTTGCCGGCGACGGTCCGCTTCGGGCCCTTGCGGGTCCGTGCGTTGGTCTTGGTCCGCTGGCCACGCACGGGCAGGCCCCGGCGGTGCCGGATGCCGGCGTAGCAGCCGATCTCGACCTTGCGGCGGATGTCAGCGGCGACCTCGCGGCGCAGGTCGCCTTCAACCTTGTAGTTGCCCTCGATGTGGTCGCGGAGCTGCACGAGCTCCTCGTCCGTGAGGTCCCGAGCGCGCTTGTCCGGCGAGATGCCGGTGGCGGCGAGTGTCTCCAGGGCGCGGGTACGACCGACCCCGAAGATGTAGGTGAGCGCGATCTCCATCCGCTTCTCGCGGGGGAGATCCACGCCGACTAGACGTGCCATGTGCGGGCGTACTCCTCGTGATGTGTGGCGGAGGTGTGGACCCGTCCCACCCCGCTACCGGCCGTCCCGTCTTTCCGACGCTGTCAGCGCCGGCGACCGGGAACGGTCGCTGCCCGAGCGGGCCCCGGCCTCCGACCGGGGGTCAGCCACGCAGAGGTACGTCTCGCGTACCGCTCGCGGCTGGGACGAGCATGTGTGATGTGTGTGTCGCTGAGGATCTGCCCGGACCGACGCCACCCGGCCGTGTTCCGGCCGGACGGACTGAGTCAGCCCTGGCGCTGCTTGTGGCGCGGGTCGGTGCAGATGACCATGACCCGGCCGTGCCGGCGGATAACCCGGCACTTGTTGCAGATCCTCTTGACGCTCGGCTTGACCTTCACGGTTGCCTTACTTCCCATCTGGCCCGGGAACGCGCGATGCGCGAGACCGGACGTCGAAGACGGACACGGGACTTCCCGGCCGCCGTCAGGACTACTTGTAGCGGTAGACGATGCGCCCGCGGGTCAGGTCGTACGGCGAGAGTTCGACGACGACCCGGTCCTCCGGCAGGATGCGGATGTAGTGCTGTCGCATCTTGCCGCTGATGTGAGCCAACACCTTGTGGCCGTTCGCGAGCTCCACCCGGAACATGGCGTTCGGCAGGGGCTCGATGACCCGACCCTCGATCTCAATGGCTCCGTCTTTTTTCGGCATGTCCTCCGCTGTCCTGACGTCGATTGCTCCGGGCGGCCCACAACGTCTTACACGGAAATCTGATCAGAATCAGAAGCCCGCGCCAGCCGCGGCTCCAGCTCCCACCGAAGCGCAGGGTGGGCATGCCGGAGTGGACGCTGTGCGCCGATCTGAAAGTGTACGCCGGCCTGCGCGCCGCCGCCAAACCGGCCACCCACCGTGTCCCCGGACCGACCTCCGCGCCCCCGCCCATCGCCTGTCGATCATGAGGTTGGCGGGCCGGAACACCGCGATCGACGACGCCAAGTCCATGATCATCGGCGGGTCTGGGGGGGTGGGTCAGGCGCTGGGCTCGGGGTCTTCCGGCTCGGTGGCGCGCAGCTCCCGGCGGCGCTCGCGCTTGGCCCGCTTGCGCTCACGCCGGCGTTCCCGCTCGATCGCCTGGCGACGGGGCTCTCCCCCGGCCAGCCCGCCGACCGTCCGGAGCACCAGCACCGCGCCCCAGGGGCCGGCCACCCACCCCGGCCAGAAGTAGAGCAGCTGCTGGCTCAGCAGCGAGGTCACGCCCCAGATGGCCACCACGATGGCGACCACCCGCACGTACGGCAGCCAGACCTCGGCCAGCCAACGCCTGACGTGGTCCCGCGCGAGCGGGGCGGGCCCGTCGACGGTCGGCTCGGCCGGCGCGCCGGCCGGCCGCAGGGCCGACTGCTCCGCGGGCGTCACCGGGGGCAGATCGGTGAGCAGGGCGTCCAGCTCGGCGTACGTCCGCGCCGCGTAGGCCCGCTGCACCCGCTCGTCGTACTCGTGCAGGTCCAACCGGCCCTCGCCGAGGGCGACCCGTAGCCGGTCGGCAACCACCTCACGGTCCGCGTCCGCGGCCCGCATCCCGTCGCGCCCGTCCATGCCGGCAAGCATGCCACCGCCGTGCCAGTTCCGTCCGACCGTGGTTGCCGGCAACTTCCTGAGCGACGGAGCCGCGCGGTGGGTCAGGGGGTGGTGGAGGCGGCGGGTTGGCGTGCGGTCACCAGGTCGCCGAGGCGGGCACGGCCCCCGTCGAAGGCCGTGAGCACCCACACGCCGTCGGGCAACAGCGCCATCGAGTGCTCGACGTGCGCCGCGACCGACCCGTCCCGCGTGACGACCGTCCAACCGTCGGCCAGTTCGACAGTACGCGGGGACGCCATGGTGATCATGGGCTCGATCGCCAACGCCATGCCGGGAACCAGACGCGGCCCCTTGCCCGGCCGGCCGTGGTTGAGCACGTGCGGGTCCTGGTGCATCTCGGTGCCGATGCCGTGGCCACCGTAGCCGTCGACGATGCCGTACCGGCCGCCCTTGCGGACCGCCGTCTCCACCGCGTGCGAGATGTCGGTGAGCCGCCCCTTGCCGCTGGCCGCTCCGCGCGCCGCGGCGGCGATGCCCGCCCACATCGCGTCCTCGGCGACCTCGGCCATCTTCAGCAGCGCCGGGTCGACGTCGCCGACCCCGACGGTGATCGCGGAGTCGCCGTGCCAGCCGTTCAGCACCGCACCGCAGTCGATCGAGATGAGGTCGCCGTCGGCGAGCACCTGCTCCGGCGAGGGGATGGCGTGCACGATCTGCTCGTTGACCGAGGAGCAGATCGACGCCGGGAAGCCGTGGTAGCCCTTGAAGGACGGGACGGCGCCCGCCTCCCGGATCGTCGACTCGGCGATGGCGTCCAGATCCGCCGTGCTCACGCCGGGCGCCACAGCCTCTCGCATCCGGCGCAGGGCCTCGGCGACCACGAGCCCGGCCGCGCGCATCTTCTCGATCTGGTCAGGGGTCTTCAGCTGGATGTCCAGCTGGGGACGACGCATGGAGCGGTTACCTTTCGTTGCCGAAAAGCGGGGCACGTCTCGCGTACCCCGCTTTTCGCACTCTATCCACCCCGGCGCGGGGAGGACCTCAGCCGCCGTACGACCGCAGAGCGTCGATGGCCCGGGTGGTGACGTCCTCCACCGGGCCGGTGGCGTCGATCCCGACCAGCTTGCCCTGGGCGCCGTAGTAGTCGACCAGGGGCGCGGTCTTCTCGCTGTATTCCCGCAGGCGGGTGGCGATGGTCTCCGGCTTGTCGTCGTCGCGCTGGAACAGCTCGGCGCCGCACCGGTCACAGATGCCCGGCCTGGTGGTGGCGTCGAACTCGACGTGCCAGATCTTGCCGCAACCCCGGCAGGTGCGCCGGCCGGAGAGCCGCCGGATCACCTCGTCGTCGTCGACCACCAGCTCCAGGACCAGGTCCAGGGCGGTGCCCAGGTCAGCGAGGAGCTTGTCCAGAGCGGCGGCCTGCGGAGTGGTCCGCGGGAAGCCGTCGAGCAGAAAGCCCTCGCTGGCGTCGGGCTCGGCCAGCCGGTCCCGGACCATGTTGATGGTGACCTCGTCCGGAACCAGCTCGCCTGCGTCCATGTAGCGCTTGGCTTCGACGCCGAGCGGCGTGCCCTGGGTGACGTTCGAGCGGAAGATGTCTCCGGTCGAGATCTTGGGTACCGACAGGTGCGCGGCAACGAACTCTGCCTGCGTGCCCTTACCCGCACCCGGCGGGCCAACCAGAACGAGTCTCATCTACCGCAGGAACCCTTCGTAGTTCCGCTGCATGAGTTGGCTCTCGATCTGCTTCACGGTCTCCAGACCGACGCCGACCATGATGAGCACAGCGGTGCCACCGAACGGGAAGTTCTGGTACTGCTGGCTGTCCAGCCAGATGAAGAAGAAGTTCGGCAGGATCGAGATGATGCCGAGGTAGAGCGCGCCCGGCAGGGTGATCCGGCTGAGGATGAAGTCCAGGTAGTCGGCCGTCGGCTTGCCCGGCCGGATACCCGGCACGAACCCGCCGTACTTCTTCATGTTGTCCGCGACCTCGGTCGGGTTGAACGTGATCGAGACGTAGAAGTACGTGAAGAAGATGATCAGCAGGAAGTAGACCGAGATGTAGATCGGGCTGTTCGGTGCGACCAGGTTGTTCTGGATCCACGCCTGGATCTTGCCCGGGTCGTTCTGGTCGAAGAACTGCAGGGCCAGCTGCGGGAGGTAGAGCAGCGACGAACCGAAGATGACCGGGATGACACCCGCCTGGTTGACCTTCAGCGGGATGTAGGTCGAGGTGCCGCCGTACATCCGCCGGCCGATCATCCGCTTGGCGTACTGCACCGGGATCCGGCGCTGCGCCTGCTCGATGAACGTGACCGCGGTGATGACCACCAGGACCAGCGCGATGACGAGGGCGAACTTGCCCCAGCCCTGTTGGGTCTTGATCTGCCAGCCCTCACCGGGCAGCCGGGCCGCGATCGAGGTGAAGATCAGAACGGACATGCCGTTGCCGACGCCCCGGTCGGTGATCAGCTCACCGAGCCACATGACCATGCCGGTGCCGGCGGTCATGGTGATCACCAGGATGGCCAGGGTCAGCCAGTCCGGGATGCCGGTGCCCTCGGGGATGATCGGGAACTGGTCGCAGCGGTTCTGGAACAGCTGCCCCGAGCGGGCCAGGGCCACGAACGCCGAGGCCTGCAGCACGCCGAGACCGAGGGTCAGGTAGCGGGTGTACTGCGTGATCTTCGCCTGACCGGCCTGGCCCTCCTTGCGGAGCTGCTCCAGGCGCGGGATCACGACGGTCAGCAGCTGCAGGATGATCGACGCGGTGATGTAGGGCATGATGCCCAGCGCGAAGACCGAGAGCTGTAGCAGCGCCCCGCCGGAGAAGAGGTTGAGCAGATTCAGCGGGCCCGTCGTGTCACCCGAGATGGAGTCGAGGCACTTCTGCACGTTGCCGTACGAGACGCCCGGGCTGGGGAGCGTGGCACCCAGCCGGTAGACCGCGATGATGCCTACTGTGAACAGCAGCTTCTTGCGCAGGTCAGGCGTACGGAACGCACTGAGAAAGGCGGACAGCAACTTCTTCCTCCTGCGCGAGGCGGGCCGCCGGTGAACCCTGGCGGGTGGGGGTGGATCACGGGCGAGTGCCCGCAATCCATGGCTGGGATGGGACTCTAACAGCCCTGTCCCGCTCCGGGCAGGTGTGCCCGGCTACATAAACCGAATCCGATATTACCGGGCGCACACGGCCCAGGCAGACCTAGGCGCCCGCCAGTTGCTCACAACCGACGGGCGCCGAGGTCGTACGCCTTACAGCTCGGTGGCGGAGCCACCGGCGGCAGCGATCTTCTCCTTGGCCGACGCGCTGAACGCGTGCGCCGACACCTGGAGCGCCACCCCGCCAAGGTCCCCGGTGCCGAGGACCTTGACCGGCTGGCCCTTGCGGACCGCGCCGGCCTCGACCAGCTCGAGCGGGCCAACCTGGCCACCGTTCGGGAACAGCTCGGCGAGCCGGTCCAGGTTGACAACCTGGAAGACCACCTTGAACTTGTTCTTGAAGCCCTTCATCTTCGGCAGGCGCATGTGGATGGGCATCTGCCCACCCTCGAACGCCGCCGAGATGTTCTTGCGGGCCTTGGAGCCCTTCGTACCGCGACCAGCGGTCTTGCCCTTGGAACCCTCACCGCGACCCACACGGGTCTTCGCGGTCTTGGAACCGGGCGCCGGGCGCAGGTGGTGCACCTTGATCGTCATTACTCGACCTCCTCGACCTTCACGAGGTGGCTCACAGTGAAGATCATGCCGCGGATCTCGGGCCGGTCCTCCTTGACCACCACGTCGTTGATCCGCTTGAGACCGAGCGAACGCAGCGACTCACGCTGGTTGTGCTTGGTCCCGATACCGGACCGGAGCTGGGTGACCTTCAGGCGTGCCATCAGCGCGCCACCCCCGCACGCGACGCCAGCATGGCGGCCGGCGCGACGTCCTCCACCGGCAGGCCACGACGCGCCGCGACCTGCTCGGGGGACTCAAGCCCCTTCAGGGCCGCCACGGTGGCGTGCACGATGTTGATCGGGTTCGACGAGCCGAGGCTCTTGGAGAGCACGTCGTGGATCCCGGCGCACTCCAGCACGGCGCGCACCGGACCACCGGCGATGACACCCGTACCGGCCGAGGCCGGCTTGAGCAGCACGACGCCAGCGGCGTCCTCACCCGTCACCGGGTGCGGGATCGACTGACCGATCCGCGGAACCTTGAAGAAGTGCTTCTTGGCCTCCTCGACACCCTTGGCGATGGCCGCGGGCACCTCCTTGGCCTTTCCGTAGCCCACGCCGACCGTGCCGTCGCCGTCGCCCACGATCACCAGGGCGGTGAAGCTGAAGCGACGACCACCCTTCACGACCTTGGCGACGCGGTTGATCGCGACGACCCGCTCAAGGTGCGGGGTCTTCTCGACGGGCGCGTTTCCGCGGCCGCCCTCACGGCGGTTGTCGCGGCGACCACCCTCGTTGCCACCGGACCCGCCGCCACGGCGCTGTTGACCTGGCATCAGCAGCCTTCCTTATCTCTCGTGACGGGGTTGTTAGAACTCGAGCCCGGCTTCGCGGGCGGCATCGGCAAGCGCGGCGACTCGCCCCGCGTACCGGTTGCCACCGCGGTCGAAGACGACCTTGGAGACGCCGGCGGCCTTGGCCCGCTCGGCGAGCAGGGCGCCCACCTTGCCGGCGAGGGCGCTCTTGTCGCCCTCCGTACCGCGCAGCGAGGAGTCCAGGGTCGACGCCGACGCCAGGGTGTGGCCCTTGGTGTCGTCGACGATCTGGGCAACCATGTGCCGCAGCGAACGGGTGACGACCAGGCGCGGACGCTCGGCCGTACCGCTGACGTTCTTGCGGACGCGGAAGTGCCGACGCGCACGCCCAACGGCGCGCTTGGCGGCGACGCCGCGGCGGCGCTTGAGCAGCGTGGCGCTCACTTCTTACCTGCCTTTCCAGCCTTGCGGCGGATGACCTCGCCCTGGTACTTCACGCCCTTGCCCTTGTAGGGCTCCGGCGGACGGATCTTCCGGATGTTGGCGGCGACCTCACCGACCTGCTGCTTGTCGATGCCGGCCACGTGGAACAGGGTCGGCCGCTCCACCGTGAAGGTGATGCCCGCCGGCGCGGGAACGACCACCGGGTGCGAGAACCCGAGCGCGAACTCGAGGTCCGAACCCTTGGCCGTGACCCGGTAACCGGTGCCGGCGATCTCCAGGCTCTTGCGGTAGCCCTCGGTCACGCCGACGATCATGTTGGCGACCAGGGTACGGCTCAGGCCGTGCAGCTCCTTGGCCTTGCGCTCGTCGTTCGGGCGGTTGACGTTCAGCTGCCCGTCCTCCGCGCGCTCGACCGTGATCGGGTCGGCGATCGTGTGCTGGAGCTCGCCCTTCGGGCCCTTGACCTTGACGGTCTGCCCGTCGATCGTGATGTCGACGCCGGCTGGTACCGGGATCGACTTACGTCCAATTCGCGACATTTCTACCAGTCTCCCGTTACCAGACGAAGGCGAGGACTTCCCCGCCAACACTCCGCTTGCGGGCCTGCCGGTCGGTCAGCAGCCCCTGGGACGTCGAAATGATCGCCACGCCCAGCCCACCGAGCACCCGCGGGAGCCCGTCCGACTTGGCGTACACCCGGAGACCGGGCTTGGACACGCGCTTGATGCCGGCCAGGCTCCGCTCCCGGTTCTGGCCGTACTTCAGCTCGACGACCAGTCGCTTGCCGACGGCGCCCTCCTCGGGCTCCTCGACCGACCAGGTGGCGATGTAACCCTCGGCCTTCAGGACCTCGGCGATGTTCGCCTTGATCTTGGAGTAGGGCATCTTCACCTGATCGTGGTACGCCTGGTTGGCGTTACGCAGACGCGTGAGCATGTCTGCGATCGGGTCGGTCATCGTCATGGATTTCGTCAGCCTTTCTCGCCGGGGTTCCCCGGGCATCAGCCCCGGGCCTACGGCGAAGAGCAATACCTAATCGGTGCAGGAGTTCCCGGCCGACGGCCGGGACGCGGTCGCCCTTACCAGGAAGCCTTGGACACGCCCGGCAGCTCACCACGGTGAGCCATCTCCCGGATGCAGACCCGGCAGAGCCCGAACTTGCGGTAGACCGCCTTCGGACGCCCGCACCGCTGGCAGCGGGTGTACGCGCGAACCGAGAACTTCGGCTTCGCGGCCGCCTTGATGATCAGCGCCTTCTTGGCCATCTCAGTTCTCCTTGAACGGGAAGCCCAGGAGCTTGAGCAGCGCCCGGCCCTCGTCGTCGGTCGTGGCGGTCGTTACCACCGTGATGTCCATGCCCCGCTGGCGATCGATCCGGTCCTGGTCGATCTCGTGGAACACCGACTGCTCGGTCAGACCGAACGTGTAGTTGCCGTGCCCGTCCAGCTTGCGCCCGTCCAGGCCGCGGAAGTCGCGGATACGCGGCAGCGCGATGGAGAGCAGCCGGTCCAGGAATTCCCACATCCGGTCGCCGCGGAGGGTGACCTTCGCGCCGATCGGCATGCCCTCGCGGAGCTTGAACTGCGCGATGGACTTGGTCGCCCGCCGCACCTGCGGCTTCTGGCCGGTGATCGTGGCGAGGTCGCGGACCGCGCCGTCGATCAGCTTGGCGTCGCGAGCAGCCTCGCCGACACCCATGTTGACGACGACCTTGACCAGCCGCGGCACCTGCATGGGGTTGCCGTAGCTGTTCTGCTCACGCAGCTGGGCCACGATCTCGTTGCGGTACCGCTCCTTGAGGCGCGGCAGGGTCTTTTCGGTAGCCGTGGTCATCACAGGTCCTTACCGGTGCTACGCGCGATGCGGACCTTCTGGCCGTTGTCGTCGATCCGGTAACCGACGCGGGTCGGCTTGCCGTCGGAGTCCAGGACCTGCACGTTCGAGACGTGGATCGGGGCCTCCTGGGTGACGATGCCGCCGGTCTTGGCGCCACGCTGGGTGGTGCTGATACGGGTGTGCTTCTTGACCCGGTTCACGCCCTCGACCAGGACCTTGTCCTGCCGCGGGTAGGCCGCGATGACCTTGCCCTTGGCACCCTTGTCCTTGCCGGCGATGACGACGACCGTGTCGCCCTTCTTGACCTTCACGGTCACAACACCTCCGGCGCGAGGGAAATGATCTTCATGAACCGCTTGTCCCGCAGCTCCCGGCCCACCGGGCCGAAGATGCGGGTACCACGCGGGTCCCCGCCGTCCTTGATGATGACGGCGGCGTTCTCGTCGAAGCGGATGTACGAGCCGTCCGGCCGACGCCTCTCCTTGGCGGTGCGAACGACGACAGCCTTGACGACGTCGCCCTTCTTCACACCGGCACCTGGGATCGCGTCCTTGACCGTGGCCACGATGACGTCGCCGATGCTCGCGTAGCGCCGACCCGAGCCACCGAGAACCCGGATGCACAGGATCTCCCGAGCACCCGTGTTGTCGGCGACGCGCAGTCGCGACTCCTGCTGAATCACGTCTATCTCCTATGTCTGCCGGTTCTCCGGCCGCCGTAGCGGCCGGCCGGAGCCTGGCGGAACCTACGCCCGACGCAACGCCGGGCTCGAGCCTTCGCTACTTGGCCTTTTCCAGGATCTCCACGATCCGCCAACGCTTGGTGGCGCTCAGCGGCCGGGTCTCCATGATGAGAACCCGGTCACCGGTGCCGGCGGCGTTCTGCTCGTCGTGCACCTTCAGCTTGGCCGTACGACGCATGATCTTGCCGTACAGCGCGTGCCGAACCCGGTCCTCGACCTCGACCACGACGGTCTTGTCCATCTTGTCGCTGATCACCAGGCCCTCGCGAACCTTGCGGCGCGCGCGGGTGGCGTCAGTGGTGGTGTTCTCGGTCATGATGCAGTCACCTCAGTCGGCGCGGCCGAGAGCCCCAGCTCGCGCTCGCGCATGATCGTGTAGATCCGGGCGATCTCCCGACGGATGACCTGCAGCCGCCGGTTGTTGTCCAGCTGCCCGGTTGCGGCCTGCACGCGGAGGTTGAACAGCTCCGCCTTGGCCTCCCGCAGCTTCGTGACCAGCTCCTCCTCGGAGAGCTCACGCAGCTCGGTCGCCTTAACGCCCGCTGCCATCAGGATTCACCCACTTCGCGCGTAACAATGCGGCACTTCATCGGGAGCTTGTGGATCGCGCGACGCATGGCCTCACGCGCGATCTGCTCGTTGGGGAAGGACATCTCGAAGAGAACCCGCCCCGGCTTGACGTTGGCGACCCACCACTCGGGCGAACCCTTACCGGAACCCATCCGGGTCTCGGCAGGCTTCTTGGTGAGGGCCTGGTCCGGGAAGATCGTGATCCAGACCTTGCCACCACGCTTGATGTGGCGAGTCATCGCGATACGTGCCGACTCGATCTGCCGGTTCGTCACGTACGCCGGCTCGAGAGCCTGGATCCCGAACTCGCCGAACACCACCCGGTTACCACCCTTGGACGCGCCACTGCGGTCCGGGTGGTGCGGCTTGCGGAAGCCCTTCGGGGGCTTGCGCGGCATCAGCATCTGTCAGCCCTCCTGCTGCGTTTCTGCCGGAGCAGCCGCGGCCGCGACAGCAGCGCTGTCGACCGGCTCGCCACTCGGCGTCTCGGCCTGCTGCGCGATGGTGGTCGCAGCAGCCCGGCCGGCCTCGGTGCCACCAGCGGTCGTGCCGGACGAACCGGACCGGCCACGGCGCGGACGCTCGGGACGGTCGCCGCGCTCACCACGACGCGGGCGCGACGGACCGGCCTCGGCCGGAGCCTCCCGGCCCGGAACCGCGTCACCCTTGTAGATCCAGACCTTGACACCGATCCGACCGAAGGTGGTACGGGCCTCGAAGAAGCCGTACTCGATGTTGGCCCGCAGCGTGTGCAGCGGAACCCGGCCCTCGCGGTAGAACTCGGTCCGGCTCATCTCGGCGCCGCCGAGGCGACCCGAGACCTGAACCCGGATGCCCTTGCAGACCGGGTTCTTCATGGCCGACTGCATGGCCTTGCGCATCGCCCGACGGAAGCTGACCCGGCTGGACAGCTGCTCGGCCACGCCCTGCGCGACGAGCTGAGCGTCCGACTCGGGGTTCTTCACCTCGATGATGTTCAGCTGGACCTGCTTGCCGGTGAGCTTCTCGAGCTCGCCGCGGATCCGGTCGGCCTCCGCACCCTTACGGCCGATGACGATGCCCGGCCGGGCGGTGTGGATGTCGACGCGGACGCGGTCGCGGGTGCGCTCGATGTCGACCTTGGAGATCCCGGCACGCTCGAGGCCCTTGGACATCATGCGGCGGATCTTGACATCCTCGCCGATGTAGTCCTTGTAGAGCTTGTCCGCGAACCAGCGGGACTTCCAGTCGGTCGAGATGCCGAGCCGGAACCCAGTGGGGTGAACCTTCTGACCCATTACTCGGCGTCCTCCGTCTTGCTCTGCGCTTCGGCCGGTGCGGCCTCCGTGGCCGGGGCGGCCTTCTTCGCCGCGGCCTTCCTCGGCGCTGCCGGCGCGACCGCCTCGACCGCCACGGTGATGTGGCAGGTGCGCTTGCGGATCCGGTACGCCCGACCCTGTGCCCGCGGCTGGAACCGCTTCATCGTCGGGCCCTCGTCCACGAACGCCTCGCTGACGAGCAGCGCGTCAGGGTCCAGCCGCTCGTTGTTCTCCGCGTTGGCGATCGCGCTAGCGAGCACCTTGTACACCTGCTCGCTCGCAGCCTGCGGCGCGAACTGCAGCACCGTGAGCGCCTCCTTCGCGGGCAGGCCGCGGACGAGGTTGACCACCCGGCGCGCCTTCATCGGCGAGATGCGCACGTGCCGCGCAACCGCCCGCGCGCCCGGAAGCACCGGAGCGTCGCCCTTTCCTGGCATCGCTGTAACCCCTTGTTCCCTCTATCCGTATGCCCGCGGCGTCAGCGCCGACGGCTCTTCCGGTCGTCCTTCTCGTGACCCTTGAACGTGCGGGTCAGCGCGAACTCGCCGAGCTTGTGCCCGACCATCGCCTCGGTCACGAACACCGGGACGTGCTTGCGTCCGTCATGCACGGCGATCGTGTGCCCCAGCATCTCGGGGATGATCGTCGAGCGCCGCGACCAGGTCTTGATCACGTTCTTGGAGCCCTTGTCGTTCTGTACTTCCACCTTCTTGAGCAGGTGGTCGTCGACGAACGGGCCCTTCTTCAGGCTGCGAGGCATGTCTTATCTCCCTCAGCCGCGCTTACGCGTGGCGTAGCGGCGGCGGACGATCAGCTTGTCGCTCGGCTGGCCCTTACGGCGGGTGCGGCCCTCGGGCTTACCCTGCGGGTTGACCGGGTGGCGACCACCGGAGGTCTTACCCTCACCACCACCGTGCGGGTGGTCGACCGGGTTCATGGCGACACCACGGACGGTCGGGCGCTTGCCCTTCCACCGCATCCGGCCGGCCTTGCCCCAGTTGATGTTCGACTGGTCGGCGTTGCCGATCTCGCCGACGCTGGCGCGGCAGCGCACGTCCACCCGCCGGATCTCGCCGGACGGCATACGCAGGGTCGCGTACGCGCCCTCGCGGCCGAGCAGCTGGATGCCGACGCCTGCGGAACGGGCCAGCTTGGCCCCGCCGCCCGGACGCAGCTCCACGTTGTGGATCGTGGTACCGACCGGGATGTTGCGCAGCGGCAG
The DNA here is from genome assembly GCF_000297395.2 of Micromonospora lupini str. Lupac 08. Taxonomy (GTDB): domain Bacteria; phylum Actinomycetota; class Actinomycetes; order Mycobacteriales; family Micromonosporaceae; genus Micromonospora; species Micromonospora lupini. Next base: position 6,522,235 of record NZ_HF570108.1, read on the forward strand.
GTTGTTACCCGGCTTGATGTCGGCGCCCGGACCGGACTCGACGCGGTCGCCCTGCTTCATGTCCTTCGGCGCGATGATGTACCGCTTCTCGCCGTCGGCGTAGTGCAGCAGCGCGATGCGCGCCGTGCGGTTCGGGTCGTACTCGATGTGAGCGACCTTCGCCGGCACGCCGTCCTTGTCGACCCGCTTGAAGTCGATCAGACGGTACTGGCGCTTGTGACCGCCGCCGTGGTGCCGCGTGGTGATCCGGCCGTGGGCGTTACGCCCGCCCTTCTTCGGCAACGGAGCCAGCAGCGACTTCTCCGGCGTGGACCGGGTGATCTCGGCGAAGTCAGCGACGCTGGAGCCACGTCGGCCCGGCGTCGTCGGCTTGTACTTACGGATAGCCATTGTCTACACCCCTCAGCTGACCGGGCCGCCGAAGGCCTCGATACGGTCACCGTCAGCCAGCTTCACGATCGCCCGCTTGGTCGCCTTGCGCTGACCGAAGCCGGTCTTGGTGCGCTTGCGCTTACCCTGGCGGTTGAGCGTGTTGACCGTCAGGACGCGGACGTTGAAGATCTGCTGGATAGCGATCTTGATCTCGGTCTTGTTCGCGTCCGGGTGCACCAGGAAGGTGTACCAGTTCCGGTTCAGCTCGCTGTAGCTCTTCTCCGAGACGACCGGCGCCACGATGATGTCGCGCGGGTCGGCGATGGTGCTCACTTGCCACCCTCCTCGGTGGTCTCGGCGGGCACGCCCAGGAACTCGTCCAGGGCGTCCTTGGTGAAGACCACGTCGTCGGCCACCAGCACGTCGTACGTGTTCAGCTGGCCGGACTCGATCAGGTGCACCCGCGGCTCGTTGCGCAGTGACACCCAGTTCAGTTCGTCGGTGCTGCTCAGCACAACCAGGACCCGACGGGCCTCGGTGAGCTTGGTCAGCGTGGCCAGGGCCGCCTTGGTCGACGGCTTCTCGCCCGAGACGAACGCCTCGACGACGTGCACCTGCCCGGCGCGGGCCCGGTCCGAGAGGGCACCGCGGAGCGCGGCGGCCTTCATCTTCTTCGGGGTGCGCTGGCTGTAGTCGCGCGGCACGGGACCGTGCACCACGCCACCGCCGGCGAACTGCGGCGCGCGGATCGAGCCCTGCCGGGCGCGACCGGTGCCCTTCTGCTTGTACGGCTTCTTGCCGCCACCGGCGACCTCGCCGCGGGTCTTGGCCTTGTGCGTGCCCTGTCGGGCCGCCGCGAGCTGGGCCACCACGACCTGGTGCATCAGCGCGACGTTGGCCTGCACGTCGAAGATGTCCGCCGGCAACTCGACCGAGCTGCTGGTGGTGCCTTCGACGGTGCGCACGTCAACGGTGGTCACTTGGCCGCACCGCCCTTCTTCACCTTGCTCTTGGCCGCGGTCCGGACCAGAACCAGCGCGCCCTTGGGACCAGGAATGGCACCCCGGACGAGCAGCAGGTTGTTCTCGGTGTCGACCGCCTGGACGGTGAGGTTCTGCACGGTGTAGCGCACGCCACCCATCCGGCCGGCCATCCGGGTGCCCTTGAAGACACGACCCGGAGTGGCGCAGGCGCCGATGGAACCGGGCGAGCGGTGCTTGCGCTCGACACCGTGGCCGGCACCCAGACCGTGGAAGCCGTGCCGCTTCATGGGGCCGGCGTAGCCCTTGCCCTTGGTCTTGCCGGTCACGTCGATCGTGACGCCGGCCGGGAACTCTTCGACCGTGACCTCCTGGCCCAGCGAGTATTCCCCGGCGTCCGTGGTGCGCAGCTCGACGATGTGCCGGCGCGGCGCCACGTCCGCCTTCGCGTAGTGCCCGCTGACCGGCTTCTTGACCTTGCGCGGGTCGATCGTGCCGTACGCCAGCTGGACCGCGGAGTAACCGTCCTTCTCGGCGCTACGAACCTGGCTGATGACGCACGGGCCGGCCTCGACCACGGTCACGGGAACAACACGGTTGTTGTCCCAGACCTGGGTCATGCCGAGCTTGGCGCCCAGGATCCCCTTGACTTGCCTGTCCATTTGTCCGGTCCCTACAGCTTGATCTCGATGTCGACGCCAGCCGGCAGGTCGAGGCGCATGAGCGAGTCGACCGTCTTCGGGGTCGGGTCGATGATGTCGATCAGCCGCTTGTGCGTGCGCATCTCGAAGTGCTCGCGCGAGTCCTTGTACTTGTGCGGCGAGCGGATAACGCAGAAACGGTTGATCTCCGTGGGCAGCGGCACCGGGCCCGCGACCTGCGCCCCGGTGCGCGTCACCGTCTCGACGATCTTCCGAGCCGAGGAGTCGACGACCTCGTGGTCATAGGCCTTGAGCCGGATGCGGATCTTCTGTCCCGCCATGGTGGCTTCTGTTCCTTCTCTCGATGCCGCTGTGTTGCGGGCGCCTGTACCGGCTGGCACAGGCCCACTTCGCCGACCCCCGCGGTCGGGCGTGTCGCGCCCTCGGGCCGAGCTCCGCCCCGTGGTTCCGGAGTGGTGCTGACCGCGCGGTGGGTCAAGGCGCCGATCGCGCATTACCGCGACCTGAACGCCGTGCGAGGGTGGTTGGCGACTGGGCCGCCAACCACCCCACGCTCGACTGTCTCGCCACCCGGAGGTTCAGCGAAAGCCGAACACAGGCGACGTACTGTCGTTACGCAACCTGACTAGTATGCCGCACGACCGGCGGCGGGTCTAATCGGGGTTACCTAGCTCACTTGATGATCTTGGTGACGAACCCGGCGCCGACGGTGCGGCCACCCTCGCGGATCGCGAACTTGAGGTTCTCCTCCATGGCGATGGGCTGGATCAGCTTCACCGACATGGTGGTGTTGTCACCCGGCATGACCATCTCGGTGCCCTCGGGAAGGGTGACGACACCGGTGACGTCCGTGGTCCGGAAGTAGAACTGCGGACGGTAGTTCTGGAAGAACGGGGTGTGCCGGCCGCCCTCCTCCTTGGAGAGGATGTAGACCGTCGCCTCGAACTCCGTGTGCGGGGTCGTGGTGCCCGGCTTGACGACCACCATGCCGCGCTCGACGTCCTCGCGCTTGATGCCACGCAGCAGCAGACCGACGTTCTCGCCCGCGCGGGCCTCGTCGAGCAGCTTGCGGAACATCTCGATGCCGGTGCAGACCGTCTTCTGCGACTTCTCGCGGATACCGACGATCTCCACCTCCTCGTTCGGCTTGAGGATGCCGCGCTCGGCGCGACCCGTCACGACGGTGCCACGACCGGTGATCGTGAAGACGTCCTCGATCGGCATGAGGAACGGCCGCTCGGTCTCACGCTCCGGCTGCGGGATCGCGGTGTCGACCGCGGTCATCAGGTCCAGGAGCTTGCCGGTCCACTCGGGGTCACCCTCGAGGGCCTTCAGCGCCGAAACCCGGACGACCGGCAGGTCGTCACCCGGGTACTCCTGCGAGGAGAGCAGCTCACGGACCTCGAGCTCGACGAGCTCCAGGAGCTCCTCGTCGTCGACCATGTCGCTCTTGTTGAGCGCCACGACGATGTACGGCACGCCGACCTGACGCGCGAGCAGCACGTGCTCACGGGTCTGCGGCATCGGGCCGTCGGTCGCCGCGACCACCAGGATCGCGCCGTCCATCTGCGCGGCACCGGTGATCATGTTCTTGATGTAGTCCGCGTGGCCGGGGCAGTCGACGTGCGCGTAGTGCCGCGCCTCGGTCTGGTACTCGACGTGCGCGATCGAGATCGTGATGCCGCGGGCCTTCTCCTCCGGCGCCTTGTCGATCTCGTCGAACGGCGTGTAAGGGTTCAGGTCCGGGAACTGGTCGTGCAGGACCTTGGTGATGGCCGCCGTCAGCGTCGTCTTACCGTGGTCGATGTGACCAATGGTGCCGATGTTGACGTGCGGCTTAGTCCGCTCGAACTTCGCCTTCGCCACTGGTGTCCTCCTGTGGACTTCTTGGTTCGTACGCCCGGCGCGCCGGTCGGCGCTTAGGACTCTGTCGACAGCCTTTCCGGCCTGGCGGCCGGAGAGCTTTTGTGGGTTCTGCGGCGATGAAGCCTACAGGCCCGGTCTCACGCGATCCGATCGTGGTGGCCGCGGGCGGGTTGAACCACCCGCGACCGACCACGAATCACCTGCTCGGGGACGTTACTCGCCCGTTGCCTTCGCGATGATCTCCTTCGCGACGCTCTGCGGAACCTCGGCGTAGGAGTCGAACTGCATGCTGTAGCTAGCCCGGCCCTGGGTCTTCGACCGCAGGTCGCCGACGTAGCCGAACATCTCCGACAACGGCACCAGAGCCTTGACGATGCGGGCGCCACTGCGCTCCTCCATCGCCTGGATCAGGCCGCGGCGGGAGTTGAGGTCGCCGATGACGTCACCCATGTTCTCCTCAGGAGTGGTGACCTCAACGGCCATCATCGGCTCGAGCAACGCCGGGTCGGCCTTGCGGGCCGCGTCCTTCATCACCATGGAGCCGGCGATCTTGAATGCCATTTCCGACGAGTCGACCTCGTGGTACTGGCCGTCCAGCAGGGTCAGCTTGACGCCGACCAGCGGGAAGCCGGCGAGGATGCCGTACTGCATCGCGTCCTGGGCGCCCGCGTCCACCGACGGGATGAACTCCCGGGGGATACGGCCACCGCTGACGGCGTTGGCGAACTCGTAGGTCGGCGAGTCGTTGTCCAGCGGAAGCGGCTCGACGCTCACGATGACGCGGGCGTACTGGCCGGAACCACCGGTCTGCTTCTTGTGGGTGTACTCGACCTTGTCCACCTTGCGGCGGATGGTCTCGCGGTACGCCACCTGCGGCTTGCCGATGTTGGCCTCGACGTTGAACTCGCGGCGCATCCGGTCGACCAGGATGTCCAGGTGCAGCTCGCCCATGCCGGAGATGACCGTCTGACCGGTCTCCTCGTCCAGCTTGACGCGGAAGGTCGGGTCCTCCTCGGCCAGCCGCTGGATGGCGGTGCTGAGCTTCTCCTGGTCGGCCTTGGTCTTCGGCTCGATGGCGACCTCGATGACCGGCTCCGGGAAGGTCATCGATTCCAGGATGACCGGGTTCGCCGGGTCGGACAGCGTGTCGCCGGTGGTGGTCTGCTTGAGACCCTGCACCGCGATGATGTCGCCAGCCTGGGCCGAGCCGCGCTCTTCCCGCTTGTTGGCGTGCATCTGGTAGATCTTGCCGATGCGCTCCTTGCGGTCCTTGGTGGAGTTGACCACCTGGGTGCCGGTCTCGACCACGCCGGAGTAGACCCGGACGTAGGTGAGCTTGCCAAGGTGCTTGTCGGTCTGAATCTTGAAGGCCAGGCCGGAGAAGGGCTCCGCCTTGGAGGGCTTGCGCAGCAGCGGGGTCTCACCGTCGGTGGCCGTACCCTCGATCGCCGGGACGTCCAGCGGCGACGGCAGGAAGTCGACCACGGCGTCGAGCATGGGCTGGACGCCCTTGTTCTTGAACGCCGAGCCGCACAGCACCGGGTTGGCCTTGCCGGCGATGGTGGCACGCCGGATGGCGGCCTTGATCTCCTCGGGGGAGACCTCCTCGCCCTCCAGGTACTTCTCCATCACCGAGTCGTCGACGTCGGCGAGGGTCTCCATCAGCTTCTCGCGCCACTCGGTCGCGGAGTCGACCAGGTCGGCCGGGATCTCCTCGATCGCGTAGTCCTCACCCTTCTGGGTCTCCCCGCGCCAGGTGAGGGCGCGCATGCCGATCAGGTCGACGACGCCGATGTGGTCGCCCTCGAGCCCGATCGGGATCTGGAGCACCAGCGGGGTGGCGTTCAGCCGGTCGATCATCATCTGCACGCAGCGGAAGAAGTCGGCACCGGTCCGGTCGAGCTTGTTGACGAAGCACATCCGCGGGACGTTGTACTTGTCGGCCTGCCGCCAGACGTTCTCGGTCTGCGGCTCCACGCCGGCGACACCGTCGTAGACCGCGACCGCACCATCCAGCACACGCAGCGACCGCTCGACCTCGACCGTGAAGTCGACGTGACCGGGCGTGTCGATGATCTGGATCGTGTGGCCCTTCCACTCACACTTGGTAGCAGCGGAGGTGATGGTGATACCACGCTCCTGCTCCTGCTCCATCCAGTCCATGACGGCAGCGCCCTCGTGGACCTCACCGATCTTGTACGTGATGCCGGTGTAGAACAGGATTCGCTCGGTGGTCGTGGTCTTACCGGCATCGATGTGCGCCATGATGCCGATGTTGCGTACGTTGGCGAGCGCGTCTGCGGCGGCCACTTCAATCCCTACTTATCGTCGTCTCGACTCAACTGGTGGCGGTTCCGGCGCCCGGTGGGGGCGCCGGAACCAGGGTGTTACCAGCGGTAGTGCGCGAAGGCCTTGTTGGACTCGGCCATCTTGTGCGTGTCCTCGCGCCGCTTGACGGCGGCACCGAGGCCGTTGCTCGCGTCCAGCAGCTCGTTCATCAGCCGCTCGACCATGGTCTTCTCACGCCGGGCGCGGGAGTAGGTGACCAGCCAACGCAGGCCCAGGGTGGTCGCCCGGGTGGGGCGAACCTCGACCGGAACCTGGTAGGTGGCGCCACCGACACGACGGCTGCGCACCTCGAGGGTCGGCTTGACGTTGTCCATCGCCCGCTTGAGGGTGACGACCGGGTCGGTGCCGGACTTCTCGCGGCAGCCCTCGAGGGCCGCGTACACGATCGACTCGGCGAGCTGGCGCTTGCCGCGCAGCAGGATCTTGTTCACGAGCTGGGTGACCAGCGGCGAGTTGTACACCGGGTCAGCGACCAGTGGCCGCCGCGGAGCGGGTCCCTTACGCGGCATGTCAGCTCTTCTCCTTCTTCGCGCCGTAACGGCTGCGCGCCTGCTTGCGGTTGCGGACACCCTGGGTGTCCAGCGAGCCGCGGACGATCTTGTAACGCACGCCGGGGAGGTCCTTCACCCGGCCGCCGCGAACGAGCACGATCGAGTGCTCCTGCAGGTTGTGACCGACGCCCGGGATGTAGGCGGTCACCTCGATCTGGCTGCTGAGCTTCACACGAGCGACCTTGCGCAGCGCGGAGTTCGGCTTCTTGGGGGTGGTGGTGTACACGCGGGTGCACACGCCGCGCCGCTGGGGGGACCCCTTGAGCGCCGGGGTCTTGGTCTTGGTCGTCTTGGCCTGACGGCCCTTTCGGACCAGCTGCTGAATGGTGGGCACCGGGTTTCTCCGCTCCCTTCGGCCGCTGCACGCGGCCGCGCCGTCTGCTCGTTAGCCGGCCTGATGACCGGCTCTCCTACATTCCGACCAGGGCCACCTTGCGGAGGTCCCGGCACCCGCGGTCGGGCGTGTCGCCCAACTCACGGTCCCGGTGCGGACGCTTTCGCAGGCGTACCGGGTTTTCTGTCACCGGCACGCGGATCGCCCCGCCCCGGATCTCTGGCTTGTCGTGCCGCCGTCCGGACTCCGGATCCAGCGCACGCACGAGTTGCCCGGGCACGCCCGGGCACAAGGGGAAAGAGTACCTACCACAGCCGTCCAGGTCAAAACGGAATGGGTCGGCGACCGTCTCACACTCGCCGGCCGGATCTCGTCCCGCCTCGTCGCCCGCGATGGGCACCTACGGACACAAGTGTACCGGCTTCCCCGCCGGACCACCCGTCGCCCCCGGGCAGGCACCACGGACCCGGTGCCCCGGCGCCGCAGACCCGGTGTGCCGCGTCACGTCAGGGCGATCAGCAACGCCAGACCCAGGCCCAGCAGGCTGAGCAGGGCACCCGCCGCGCCGCAGCTGATGCCCGCCACCGCCAGCCCACGCCCGGTGAACCGGACCGACGACGGCGCGGCCGACCGGCCGATCTGCCGCCGACCGAGCAGGCCGGTGACGATCGCCGCCACCCCCGCGAGCACCCCCAGCACTGCGAAGGCGCCGGAGGCCCAGGCGCCCCCGTCGTTCGCGAACGCCACCCCGAAGCAGATCACCAGGAGCGAGACCAGGATCGACGCGATCCCCGCCACCAGCGCCCCGGTCGCCAGGCCGGAGGTGACCGGCGCCACGTCCAGGTGCACGACGCCGAACGGCGTGCCGGGCACCGCCTCCACGCGCTTCGGCGGCCGACGCTTGTCGTCCGTGGGCGGTGGCACCGGTCGGGCGGGAGCCACACCCCACCCGGGCGACGCCGGCTGCCCCCAGCCCGCCGGCGCACCGTGCCCCGGCTGCTGGCCCCAGCCCTGCGGAACACCGGGTTCCGCGGGGGGCTGGCCCCAGCCCTGCGGAACACCAGGCCCCGCGGGGGGCTGGCCCCAGCCCTGCGGAACACCGGACCCTGACGGCGGCTGACCCCAGCCCGGGGCAGACCCCGGCCCGGACACCGGGTGACCCCAGCCCTGCGGAACCACTGGACCCGACGGCGGCTGACCCCCGCCGGGGGCGGCCCCGGGCCCCGACACCGGGTGACCCCACGCGGGCGTTTGAGCACCGGGCCCCGCCGGCGGCTGACCCCAGGCGGGCGGCAGCGGCGCCCCGGAAGCCGGAGAGGGCTGGCCGTGTCCGGGCGGATGGACCCCGCCCCACTCGGCCGTGGGCGGACCCCACCCGGGCGGAGGCGACGCACCCCAGGCCGACTGTGGCGTACCCGGATCGGGGACGTCGGCCGCGGGTGGGGCGGGCTGCCCGTCCGGATCGGGTCGCGCCCAGTCGTTCGGTGCGGAGGGGGCCGGGCCCGGTGCCGGCGCGCCAGGGTGCCCGGCCGGTTCATCCGCCGGGGGCCGCGCCGGTTCCGTCACGAGGTCCTCCTGTCGACAGCCGCCGTGGGCGGCGGACACCGGCCAGGCTACCGCCGGAAGCGGCGCCGTCCGCGCCGGGCGTGGCGGGTGGAACGGTCAGTCCATGTTCGCCGGGTAGTCGTGGCCGAACGGCGTGCCGGCCAGTCGGACCACCCCGATCACCACGGCGACGACCACGCTTACCGCGACCAGCACCAGGCCGGTCCAGGCCAACCGCTCCCCCCGCCGCAGCCACACGCCACCGGTCAGGAAACCCCCCGAGGCGTACGCCTCCCGGCGGGCCTGCCGGGCCAGTTGCAGGGCCACCGTCGCCGGCACCACCCCGCCGATGAACAGCCCGGTCAACATGCCGAGCAGCCCCAGCGCGAAGACCGCCCGCGCCTTCGTGGCACGGGCCGGGTCCGGATCCAGCGGGTGGCGCAGGCCCTGGGACGCCACGGACACCTGTCCGGGTGCGGTCGTCATGCGTCCATCATGCCCAACCCGGTCGACGTCCGGGTCGGTCCGGACGCGACGAGGCCCCCGGCAGGTGCCGGGGGCCTCGTCGGTGTCGGTGCTTAGCGGTACGACCCGAAGTCGAAGTCGTCCAGCGGCACAGCCTGCCCGCTGGCCGGCCCGAACCCGTAGTCGGTCTCCGGGTAACCGGTCATCGAGTAGACCTTGGCCTTGGCCTCCTCGGTCGGCTCGACCCGGACGTTGCGGTACTTGCTGATGCCCGTACCGGCCGGGATGAGCTTACCGATGATCACGTTCTCCTTGAGGCCGACCAGCGAGTCGCTGCGCGAGTTGATCGCAGCGTCGGTCAGCACCCGGGTGGTCTCCTGGAAGGAGGCCGCGGAGAGCCAGGAGTCGGTGGCCAGCGAGGCCTTGGTGATACCCATCAGCACCGGACGGCCGGCGGCGGGCTCGCCACCCTCCGACACGAGTCGGCGGTTCTCCGACTCGAACAGCGCCCGGTCGACGAGCACACCCGGCAGGAACTCGGTCGAGCCGGAGTCGATGACCGTCACCCGCTTGAGCATCTGGCGGATGATGATCTCGATGTGCTTGTCGTGGATGAGCACGCCCTGCGAGCGGTAGACCTCCTGGACCTCCTGGGTCAGGTGGACCTGGACCGCGCGCGGACCGAGGATGCGCAGCAGCTCGTGCGGGTCGATGGTGCCCTCGGTGAGCTTCTCGCCGACCTCGACGTGACCGCCGTCGTGGGTACGGAGCTTGACGCGCTTCGAGATCTTGTCGTACACGATCTCTTCGCTGCCGTCGTCCGGCACCACGATGATCTTCCGCGAACGCTCGCCGTCCTCGATCCGGATCCGACCCGGGGTGTCGGCGATGGGCGCCTTACCCTTCGGGACCCGGGCCTCGAAGATTTCCTGGACACGCGGCAGACCCTGGGTGATGTCCTCACCCGCGACACCACCGGTGTGGAAGGTACGCATCGTCAGCTGCGTACCGGGCTCACCGATGGACTGGGCGGCGATGATGCCGACCGCCTCGCCGATGTCGACCGACTTACCGGTCGGCAGCGACCGGCCGTAGCAGGCCGCGCAGACACCCAGCTTGGACTCGCAGGTGAGCACGCTGCGCACCCGGACCGTCTCCACCCCGGCGGCGACGATCTTGTCGACCCCGATGGAGTTGATGTCCTGGCCGCGCTCGGCCACCACGGTGCCGTCCGGCCCCTTGATGTCGTCGGCAAGGGTCCGGGCGTGCACGCTGGTCTCGGCGTGGGTGTGGACGACGAGCTTGCCGTCCACCTTCTCGCCGATCTGCATCGGGATCGCCCGGTCGGTGCCGCAGTCCTCCTCGCGGATGATCACGTCCTGGGAGACGTCCACCAGACGACGGGTCAGGTAACCCGAGTCGGCGGTCCGCAGGGCGGTGTCGGCGAGGCCCTTACGGGCACCGTGCGTGGAGATGAAGTACTCCAGCACGGACAGACCCTCCCGGTAGCTGGCCTTGATCGGCCGCGGGATGATCTCACCCTTGGGGTTGGCCACCAGACCACGGATCGCCGCGATCTGCCGGAGCTGGAGCAGGTTACCGCGGGCACCCGAGTTGATCATCACCCACAGTGGGTTCTCCTGCGGAAGCGCGGTGTCCATCTCCTTGGCGACCTCGTTGGTCGCCTTGGTCCAGATCTCGATGAGCTCGCCGCGACGCTCCTCGGCGGTCATCAGACCACGCTGGTACTGCTTGTCGATCCGGTCGGCTTCCTTCTCGTACTTCGCCAGGATCTCCGCCTTGCGCGGCGGAGCGATGACGTCCTCCATGCCGATCGTCACTCCGGACCAGGTGGCCCAGTGGAAACCGGCCTCCTTCAGCCCGTCCAGGGTGGCGGCCAGCGCCACCTTGGGGAAGCGCTCGGCGAGGTCGTTGACGATCGCAGAGAGCTGACCCTTGCGGATCTCGTAGTTCACGAAGCGGTAGCCCTGCGGCAGCGTCTCGTTGAACAGCACCCGGCCCAGGGTGGTCTCCACGGTCAGCGGGTCACCCTCGACCCAGCCCTCCGGGGCGGTCCACGCCTCGGCGCCGGTGCCGTTGTCGACACCGACCACGCCGCGCAGCCGGATCCGCACCGGCGCCTGCAGGCCCAGCTCACCGTTGTCGAAGGCCATCTGCGCCTCGGCGTCCGAGCTGAACACCCGGCCCTCGCCCTTCTCACCGGGGGTGAGGTGGGTGAGGTGGTACAGACCGATGACCATGTCCTGCGTGGGCATGGTGACGGGCTTGCCGTCGGCCGGCTTGAGGATGTTGTTCGACGACAGCATCAGGATCCGCGCCTCGGCCTGGGCCTCGGCGGACAGCGGCACGTGCACCGCCATCTGGTCACCGTCGAAGTCGGCGTTGAACGCGGTGCAGACCAGCGGGTGGATCTGAATCGCCTTGCCCTCGACCAGCTGCGGCTCGAAGGCCTGGATGCCCAGACGGTGCAGGGTCGGCGCGCGGTTGAGCAGCACCGGGTGCTCGCCGATGACCTCTTCCAGCACGTCCCACACGACCGGGCGCTGACGCTCGACCATCCGCTTGGCGGACTTGATGTTCTGTGCGTGGTTGAGGTCCACCAGCCGCTTCATCACGAACGGCTTGAACAGCTCCAGCGCCATCTGCTTGGGCAGACCACACTGGTGCAGCTTGAGCTTCGGGCCGACCACGATGACCGAACGGCCGGAGTAGTCGACGCGCTTGCCCAGCAGGTTCTGGCGGAACCGGCCCTGCTTGCCCTTGAGCATGTCGGACAGCGACTTGAGCGGGCGGTTACCCGGGCCGGTGACCGGCCGACCGCGACGGCCGTTGTCGAACAGCGCGTCGACGGCCTCCTGGAGCATCCGCTTCTCGTTGTTGACGATGATCTCGGGAGCGCCGAGGTCGATCAGCCGCTTGAGGCGGTTGTTCCGGTTGATCACGCGGCGGTACAGGTCGTTCAGGTCCGAGGTCGCGAAGCGGCCACCGTCGAGCTGCACCATCGGGCGCAGGTCCGGCGGGATGACCGGGACGCAGTCCAGCACCATGCCGAGCGGCGAGTTGCGGGTGTTCAGGAACGCCGCCACGACCTTGAGCCGCTTGAGCGCCCGGATCTTCCGCTGACCCTTGCCGGACCGGATGGTCTCCCGCAGGCTCTCGGCCTCGGCGTCGAGGTCCATGTTCTGGACCAGCGCCTTGATCGCCTCCGCGCCCATGGAACCGGTGAAGTACTCACCGAACCGGTCGCGCAGCTCGCGGTAGAGCAGCTCGTCGGTGACCAGCTGCTTCGGCTCCAGCTTGCGGAAGGTGTCCAGCACCTCGTCCAGGCGGTCGATCTCGCGCTGGGCCCGGTCGCGGATCTGGCGCATCTCGCGCTCTCCGCCCTCCTTGACCTTGCGCCGGACGTCCGCCTTGGCACCCTCGGCCTCCAGCTCGGCCAGGTCGGCCTCGAGCTTGGCGGCCCGCTTCTCGATCTCCGAGTCGCGGCTGTTCTCGGACTGCCGCTTCTCGGCCAGGATCTCGTTCTCGATCGTCGAGAGGTCACGGTGACGCGACTCGGCGTCCACGCTCGTCACGACGTACGAGGCGAAGTAGATGATCTTTTCGAGGTCCTTGGGGGCGAGGTCCAGCAGGTAACCCAGCCGGCTCGGAACGCCCTTGAAGTACCAGATGTGGGTCACCGGAGCGGCGAGCTCGATGTGCCCCATCCGCTCACGACGGACCTTGGAGCGAGTCACCTCGACGCCGCAGCGCTCACAGATGATGCCCTTGAATCGGACGCGCTTGTACTTACCGCAGTAGCACTCCCAGTCCCGCTGCGGACCGAAGATCTTCTCGCAGAAGAGTCCGTCCTTCTCCGGCTTCAGGGTGCGGTAGTTGATCGTCTCAGGCTTCTTGACCTCGCCGTGCGACCACTGACGGATGTCGTCGGCGGTGGCGAGACCAATGCGCAGCTCGTCGAAGAAGTTGACGTCGAGCACTCTGTCCCCTATGTCGTCGTCTGTACTGCTAATTCTCGGGTGGGGTCGGGGGCCGGCGAGCCGGCCCCCGACCGCTCACCTCAGACCTCTTCGACCGAGCTCGGCTCGCGCCGGGACAGGTCGATGCCCAGCTCCTCGGCGGCCCGGAACACCTCGTCGTCGGTCTCGCGCATTTCCAGGGCCACGCCGTCGCTGGAGAGCACCTCAACGTTGAGGCACAGCGACTGCAGCTCCTTGAGCAGCACCTTGAACGACTCCGGGATGCCCGGCTCCGGGATGTTCTCGCCCTTGACGATGGCCTCGTAGACCTTCACGCGGCCGAGCACGTCGTCGGACTTGATCGTGAGCAGCTCCTGCAGGGCGTAGGCAGCGCCGTACGCCTGCATCGCCCAGCACTCCATCTCACCGAAACGCTGACCACCGAACTGCGCCTTACCACCCAGCGGCTGCTGCGTGATCATCGAGTACGGGCCGGTCGAACGAGCGTGGATCTTGTCGTCGACCAGGTGGTTGAGCTTCAGGATGTAGACGTAGCCGACCGCGATCGGGTCCGGCAGAGGCTCACCGGAACGACCGTCGAACAACTGCGCCTTGCCGGTACGACCGATCAGCTGCTTGCCGTCCCGGTTGGGCAGGGTCGACTCGAGCAGACCGGAGATCTCCTCCTCGCGGGCACCGTCGAAGACCGGGGTGGCCACGTTGGTGTCACCCTCGGACTCGTGGGCGTCGATCGAGCGGAGCTGGCGCTTCCAGTCGGTGTCGTCACCCTCGACCTTCCACCCGGTCTTGGCGACCCAACCGAGGTGGGTCTCCAGAACCTGGCCGATGTTCATCCGGCTCGGCACACCGAGCGGGTTGAGCACGATGTCGACCGGGGTGCCGTCCTCCAGGAACGGCATGTCCTCGATCGGCAGGATCTTCGAGATGACGCCCTTGTTGCCGTGCCGACCGGCGAGCTTGTCGCCGTCCTGGATCTTGCGCTTCTGGGCGACGTAGACCCGGACCAGCTCGTTGACACCCGGCGGCAACTCGTCGCCGTCCTCGCGGGAGAACGTGCGCACACCGATGACCGTGCCGGTCTCGCCGTGCGGCACCTTCAGCGAGGTGTCCCGAACCTCACGCGCCTTCTCACCGAAGATCGCGCGGAGCAGACGCTCCTCCGGGGTCAGCTCGGTCTCACCCTTGGGCGTGACCTTGCCGACCAGGATGTCGCCGGGAACGACCTCGGCGCCGATCCGGATGATGCCGCGCTCGTCGAGGTCAGCGAGCATTTCCTCGCTGACGTTCGGGATGTCGCGGGTGATCTCCTCCGGACCGAGCTTGGTGTCCCGGGCGTCGACCTCGTGCTCCTCGATGTGGATCGAGGTGAGCACGTCCTGCTGCACGAGGCGCTGCGACAGGATGATCGCGTCCTCGTAGTTGTGGCCCTCCCAGCACATGAACGCCACCAGCAGGTTGCGTCCGAGCGCCATCTCGCCCTCGTCGGTGCACGGACCGTCGGCGATGACCTGACCGGCCTCGACGCGGTCGCCCTCGAAGACCACCGGCTTCTGGTTGACGCAGGAGCCGGCGTTGGAGCGGCGGAACTTGTGCAGCAGGTACGTCCGGCGGTGGCCGTCATCCTGGTGGATGGTGACGTAGTCGGCGCAGAGATCCTCGATCACACCGCCGACCTCGGCGACCACCACGTCGCCGGCGTCGACCGCGGCCCGGTACTCCATGCCCGTACCCACGAGCGGCGCCTCGGCCTTGACCAGCGGCACCGCCTGGCGCTGCATGTTCGCGCCCATCAGTGCCCGGTTGGCGTCGTCGTGCTCGAGGAACGGGATCATGGCGGTCGCGACCGAGGTCATCTGCCGGGGCGAGACGTCCATGTAGTCGACGGCACCGGGGACGACGTCCTCGGTCTCGCCGCCCTTACGACGGCAGAGCACCCGCTCCTCGGCGAACGTGCCGTCCGCCTTCAGCCGCGCGTTGGCCTGGGCCTTGACGAACCGGTCCTCCTCGTCCGCGGTCAGGTAGTCGATCTGGTCGGTGACCCGACCCTCGACGACCTTCCGGTACGGCGTCTCGATGAAGCCGAACGGGTTGACCCGGGCGAAGGTGGACAGCGCGCCGATCAGGCCGATGTTCGGGCCTTCCGGCGTCTCGATCGGGCACATCCGGCCGTAGTGGGACGGGTGCACGTCGCGGACCTCGAAGCCGGCCCGCTCCCGGGACAGACCACCCGGGCCGAGCGCGCTCAGCCGACGCCGGTGGGTCAGGCCCGCCAGCGGGTTGGTCTGGTCCATGAACTGGGACAGCTGCGACGTCCCGAAGAACTCCTTGATCGCCGCCACCACCGGGCGGATGTTGATCAGGGTCTGCGGGGTGATCGCCTCGACGTCCTGCGTGGTCATCCGCTCGCGGACGACCCGCTCCATGCGGGAAAGGCCGACCCGAACCTGGTTCTGGATCAGCTCACCCACGGTGCGCAGGCGACGGTTGCCGAAGTGGTCGATGTCGTCGGCCTCGTAACCGTCCTCACCGGCGTGCAGCCGGCACAGGTACTCCACGGTGGCGACGATGTCGTCCTCGGTCAGCGTGCCGGTGGTGATCGGCACGTCGACTTCCAGCTTCTTGTTGAACTTGTAGCGCCCGACCTTGGCGACGTCGTACCTCTTCGGGTTGAAGAAGAGGTTGTCGAGCAGGGTCTGGGCGTTCTCGCGCGTCGGCGGCTCGCCAGGGCGCAGCTTGCGGTAGATGTCGAGCAGAGCCTCGTCGGCGCCGGCGATGTGGTCCTTCTCGAGCGTGGTCATCATCAGCTCGGACCAGCCGAACTTCTCACGGATCCGCTCGGCCGACCATCCGATGGCCTTGAGCAGGACCGTGACGGCCTGCCGACGCTTGCGGTCGATGCGTACGCCGACCGTGTCGCGCTTGTCGATGTCGAACTCCAGCCAGGCACCCCGACTCGGGATGACCTTGACGCTGGAGAGGTCGCGGTCGGAGGTCTTGTCCGGCTGCTTGTCGAAGTACACGCCCGGGGACCGGACGAGCTGGCTGACCACGACGCGCTCGGTGCCGTTGATGACGAAGGTGCCCTTGGGCGTCATCATCGGGAAGTCACCCATGAACACCGTCTGGCTCTTGATCTCGCCAGTGGTGTTGTTGGTGAACTCCGCGGTCACGAAGAGCGGAGCGCAGTAGGTCAGGTCCTTCTCCTTGCACTCCTCGATCGAGGCCTTGACCTCGTCGAAGCGCGGCGCCGAGAAGGAAAGTGACATGGTGCCGGAGAAGTCCTCAATGGGACTGATCTCTTCAAGGATCTCCGCGAGACCCGAGCGTGCGTGCGGGTCGTCCGCCGACCGGCCCTGCCAAGCCTCGTTGCCGACGAGCCAGTCGAAGGACTCGTTCTGGATGGCAAGGAGGTTGGGGACCTCGAGGTGTTCGGTGATCCTGCCGAATGAAACTCGGCGGGGAGCGAATGCGCTCGACGTACGACTGGTCTTCGCAGGGCGGGAAGCTGCCAAGATGCGTCCTTCCGAGGACCGGTGCTGCAGAACGGCTGGTACGCGTGCACTCCAATGACCCCACCAGAAATATCCGTAAACGGACATTTCCGAGCAGGGGTCAAGTCGGAAGGCAGCGCAAACTAGCAGTGTAGCCGAGAGGCTAACCGCTGTCCAGCCCACCCCGCAGGTCGTTCGCGGAACGCGCCTCGGCCCCCGTAAACCGGGGTCTGCCGGGCCGCTCAGAACGCAACGTCCCCACTGGGCCGCTCGGGTTGCCGCGGCCGATGGTGCCGCCGCTGTCATTACCCACGTCGTGGCCGTCGCAAGCGCGGTGTCTTGCTGGTGTTCAGCGTGCCTGGCAGCCCGGGGCCGCGTCAAGGGCCGGTATCCGGGTCGTCGGTTCTTTCCCACCTGAGGGCGACCGGGGCCGCTCGTCAGGTGGGCAGGCATCGACCAACGACGCCCAGCTCAGGACGGTTGTCGCCCGATCCACGAAACACGGCGGGCAGTGATCCGTGTCGGATCACCGCCCGCCGCGACGCGATCGTGTCCCGGCTCACCGAGCCGGGCACGCGCCTGTGGAACGTCAGGTCACTTGAGGGTGACCTTGGCGCCCTCACCCTCGAGCTTCGCCTTCGCCTTCTCGGCGGTCTCCTTGTTGACCTTCTCCAGGATGGCCTTCGGCGCGGACTCGACCGCGTCCTTGGCCTCCTTGAGGCCCAGGCCGGTCAGCTCACGCACGACCTTGATGACCTGGATCTTCTTGCCACCGTCAGCCTCGAGGACGACGTCGAACTCGTCCTTCTCCGGCTCGGCCTCGGCGGCGGCCGGGGCGCCACCGGCGGCGGCAACCGCGACCGGAGCGGCGGCGGTGACCTCGAAGGTGTCCTCGAACTGCTTCACGAACTCGGAGAGCTCGATCAGCGTCATCTCCTTGAACGCGTCAAGCAGCTCGTCGGTGCTGAGCTTCGCCATGTCTGGCGTCCTTTCTAAAGGTTGTTAAAGAACGTGGGTGCGCCGCGCGGCCTCAGGCCGCCTCGGCGCCCTCCTGCTCGCGCTTCTTGTCCGCCAGGGCGGCCGCCGCGCGGGCGGCCTTGGAGAGCGGAGCCTGGAACAGGGCCGCGGCCTTGCTCAGGTTGCCCTTCATCGCGCCGGCCAGCTTGGCCAGCAGCACCTCGCGGGACTCCAGGTCGGCGAGCTTCGTGACCTCGGCCGCGGAAATGGCCCGGCCCTCGAAGACGCCGCCCTTGATGACGAGCTTCGGGTTGGCCTTCGCGAAGTCGCGAAGCCCCTTCGCCGCCTCGACGACGTCGCCCGAAACGAAAGTCAGCGCGGTAGGACCGGTGAACAGCTCGTCGAGGCCGTTGATGCCCGCGTCCGTCGCGGCACGCTTCGCCAGCGTGTTCTTCGCGACCGTGTAGCTGGTCTCGGCGCCGAGCGAGCGCCGCAGCTGGGTGAGCTGGGAAACCGTCAGACCGCGGTACTCGGTCAGCACGGTGGCGCCCGCGTTGCGGAAGCTCTCGGTCAGCTCAGCGACGGCCGTGGCCTTGTCGGCCCGGATCGGCTTGTCCGCCATGTCCCTCCTCTCTCGTTACTCGAGGCTGGTCCCCGAAACGGCCGAAGCCGGAGCGGGGGCGGAGGCGACACGACAACGAAAAAACCCCGGCGCAGGGCGCACGGGGCGAGGGCCGGCGGATCAACACAGTCGGCGGACCATGTTCACTGCCGAGTTACGCTTGCCGCCCTACGCGGGTCGCCCGTTGTCGCGGGACCTTCGACCGTGCCGGAGCACGGTGACCAGCGGTCTCTGGGTGGTTCCTCATCCATGGAAACACGGATGACTGTTGAAGAGTACGCGGCCGCGTGACCAGCGCCAAATCGCCCCCGGTGAGCCGGGTCACAGTCAACCCTGGGCCCGCCTGCGCCACAGGTAGCCGCCGACAGCCGCAGCGCTCCACGCCAACCCCCAGAGCGTGAGCCCGAGCAGGGTCAGCGCGGCGGCGTCACCCGCGGTCGTCCGGGCGGTGGCCATGATCGGCGGCGCCAACCAGGGGGCCACCGAACCGCTCAGGCCCAGCACCACCGCGCCGACACCGCCGAGGGCCAGCACCGCCACGCCGTACGCGGCACCGCCCGCCGACGCCCGGCTGGCCAGCGCGCCGAGGGCGACCGCCGCGGGTACGGCGAGCAGGTGCGCCCACAGCCCCAGCGCGATGCCGACCGGCACCGACCGGTCCCCCGGCTCGACCGGGCCGGTGACCCCGCCCACCAACCACGGGAAGACAAGCGCGACCGCCACCGCGACAAGTGCCGCCACGACGGCCGCCAGGAGCCCGGCCAGGCGCTCCCGGGCCACCCCGACCGTCACCTGGGCGAGCCGGCGCTGCACGTCCGGCTCGATGTCCAACAGGATCTTGGTCTGCCAGGCGAGCACCGGGAAGAGCACCACCGCCGAGACGCCGTACGCCTCCGCCGGCTGGGCCCGGCCGCCGCCGTAGAGCGTGCCGAGCACGACGAGACCCGCGAGCAACGGCGCCAACGCCCGACCGGTCCGCAGGAAACCCGCCAGCCGCATCCGCACCAGGGCGCTCATCGGGCCTCCCCCGCTGCCTGCTCGACGGCGTCCGCGCCCTCGGGCTGGTCGAGGGCCGACGGAGACGACGGGGCCGAGGGATGAGCCTGCGGCGCGGTGGTGGAGGCGTCGGCGCGTACTCGAAGAATCTGGTGGCCCTCGGCGCGCAAGCGGGCGACGGTGCTGGCGACCCGCGCGGCCGGCACCGCGACCTCGACCACCGCGACGGCCTCGTCGGTCGGCGCGGTCTCCTCGGTCAGCGAGCCGGCGGCCACCGCCCAGCGGCGCGCGGCCGGCAGCCGGACCGTCTCCCCGCGGTGGTCGCTGACCAGGACCGTGCCGCCGGCGGCCAGCACCTCGTCGATCAGCCCGGGAACCAGGTCGCGGGTCGCGGCGTCGAGACCCTCCCACGGCTCGTCGAGCACCAGCAGGCCGGGTCGTCGCAGCATGGCCTGGGCGAGACCCACCTTCTGCGCCGTGCCCTTGGACAACTCCGGAAGCCGCACCGAGCTGAACGCGCCCAGGCCGAGCCGCTGCGTCCAGGTCGTCACCGCCTCGTCGGCTGCCGATCGCCCCAACCCGGCCACGCGGGCCATGCCGGTCAGGTAGCGGGAGACGGTGAAGGGCTGGTCGGCGGGGAAACGCTCCGGCACCCAGCCCACCCGGGCCGGCCGGTCGACGACGCGGCCCCGGCCCGGCCGCAGCACCCCGGCGGCCACCTGGAGCAGCGTGGACTTGCCCACGCCGTTGCGCCCCAGGACGACCGCGACCTCACCCGGACCGATCTGCACATCCACGCCCCGCAGCACCCAGGAACCACGCCTGTGGTACCGCAACCAGACGTTCTCCAGCCGCATGCGGTCGAGCTTGCCACACCGCAGACGCGCCGGGGCGCCGCCACGATCGTGGCGGCGCCCCGGTACGAGCGAGCTGTCGGCTCAGGCCTCGGTCTGGTCCTCACGGAGGTTCTTCACCAGGTTCGGGTCGACCGGAACGCCCGGGCCCATGGTGGTGGTGAGGATGACCTTGCGGAGGTACTTGCCCTTCGCCGCGGACGGCTTGGCGCGCAGCACCTCGTCGAGCACCGCCGCGTAGTTGTCCACCAGCTGGGTCTCCGTGAAGGAGGCCTTGCCGATGATCAGGTGCAGGTTGGAGTGCTTGTCCACCCGGAAGGTGATCTTGCCACCCTTGATGTCCTGCACCGCCTTGGTGACGTCCATGGTCACCGTGCCGGTCTTCGGGTTCGGCATGAGACCGCGCGGGCCCAGGATCCGCGCGATCCGGCCGATCTTGGCCATCTGGTCCGGCGTGGCGATCGCCGCGTCGAAGTCGAGCCAACCACCCTGGATGCGGGCGACCAGCTCGTCCGTGCCCACCTCGTCCGCACCCGCGGCGGCGGCCTCTTCGGCCTTCGCGCCACTGGCGAACACGATCACGCGGGCGGTCTTACCGGTGCCGTGCGGCAGGTTGACCACGCCGCGGACCATCTGGTCCGCCTTGCGGGGGTCGACGCCGAGGCGCATGGCGACCTCGACCGTGGCGTCGAACTTGACGTTGGTGGTCTCCTTGGCCAGCTTCACGGCCTCGGAGGGGGTGTAGAGCTTCGACCGGTCGATGACGTCGGCGGCCTTGCGGTAGCTCTTGCTGCGCTGCATTGCTTATTACTCCTGTGGTCTCTGGCGGGCCGCTCGGCGCGGGCCCTCCCACGGTCGGAACGTCGGCAGGGCCGAACGTCAGTCGCTGACGGTGATGCCCATCGACCGGGCGGTGCCGGCGATGATCTTCTCGGCCTGGTCCAGGTCGTTGGCGTTGAGGTCGGCCATCTTCTTCTCGGCGATCTCACGCAGCTGGGCGCGGCTCACCGAGCCGACCTTCTCGGCCTGCGGGACGCCCGAACCCTTCTGCACACCGGCGGCCTTGATCAGCAGCCGGGCGGCGGGCGGGGTCTTCAGCACGAAGCTGAAGGACCGGTCCTCGAACACGCTGATCTCGGCGGGGACGATGTCGCCCCGCTGGGACTCGGTCTGCGCGTTGTAGGACTTGCAGAACTCCATGATGTTCACGCCGTGCTGGCCGAGCGCGGGGCCGACCGGCGGCGCCGGCGTGGCCTGGCCCGCCGGCAACTGAAGCGTGAACGTCTTGACGAGCTTCTTCTTCGGAGGCATGTCACTTCCTGGGGCTTGGAGCTGGGAAAATGCGGCCGTCGCCGCCCTCGGGACGCGCACGGTCAGCGCGTTGCG
Source organism: Micromonospora lupini str. Lupac 08 (assembly GCF_000297395.2). Classification (GTDB taxonomy): domain Bacteria; phylum Actinomycetota; class Actinomycetes; order Mycobacteriales; family Micromonosporaceae; genus Micromonospora; species Micromonospora lupini. The sequence continues at coordinate 6,543,666 of NZ_HF570108.1, forward strand.
ACAGCGGCGACGTTCAAGAGTAGCGCAGGCCGCAGCCCACTCGTCCGCCGAGGTCGAGCGGGAGGGCGTACGCCGACGTCGGCGGCGGGCCGGGCCCGCCGCCGACGACCGGTCAGATCTTGGCGACCTGGTTGAAGTTGAGCTCCACCGGGGTCTCCCGGCCGAAGATCGACACCAGCACCTTGAGCTTCTGCTGGTCGGCGTTGATCTCGCTGATCGTGGCCGGCAGCGACGCGAACGCGCCGTCGGTGACGGTGACCGAGTCGCCGACCTCGAAGTCGAGGACCCTGATCTCCGGCTTGGCCTTCTTCTGCTCGGTCTCGACGGCCGGCGCCAGCCACTTCAGCACCTCGTCGAGGGAGAGCGGCGCGGGCCGGTCGGCCCGGTCGGTCGCACCCACGAAGCCGGTCACACCAGGGGTGTTGCGGACACACGAGTAGGACTCGGCGGTCAGCTCCATCCGGACGAGGATGTAGCCCGGGAAGACCTTGGCCTGGATCTGGGAACGCTTACCGTTCTTGACCTCGACCTCTTCCCGGGTCGGCACCTCGACCTGGTAGATGAAGTCCTCCATGTCGAGGCTCGTGATCCGGGTCTCGAGGTTGGTCTTCACCTTGTTCTCGTAACCGGCGTACGAGTGCACCACGTACCAGTCACCCGGGGCGTAGCGCAGCTTCTGCCGCAGCTCGGCGACCGGGTCGTACTCCTCGTCCGGCGCAGGCTCGGTGGTGGGGAACTCCGGCTCGCTGGCGGCCTCAACCGACTCGTCACCAGCCGCCGTCGCGACCGTGGACTGCTCGTCCACCGGTCCGGCGGTCTCGTCGTACTCAGGCACGCTCGCTCACTTCCGTCACTATCGGCTGGAGACAGCCGGTCAGTCCGAGTTGCCGAAGACGAACAACACGACCTTGGCGAAGCCGTAGTCCAGCACGCCCACGATCGTCAGCATCACCGCGACGAACGTGACCACCACGGCGGTGTACGTCAGCAACTCCTTGCGGGTCGGCCAGATGACCTTACGCAGTTCGGCAACGACCTCGCGGAAAAACCGGGCGATGCGGCCGAACACGCCCACCCGACCGGTTTCCGACCTCGTGGTCGGCCGGCTGTCCGCCGATTCCGCCCGGGCGCGGGACCGCGTCGCGGTGCCTCCCCGGGAGACCGGCTCGTCCGCGCTGGTGGCGTCGTCGTCGGCTACGTCGTCGACGACCTCGTCGTCCAGACGATCGTCGCCGGCGTCCTCGCCGCGCCGCTTGTTGTCGGCCACTTCGCCCTCCGTCGCGGAATCTCGGGTCACACGCCGGGTGGCGTGCGCGGCGCTGGTCACGCCAGCCGGGCCAAACCGTCCCGCGACGGGCCGCGGCCGGTGGATCAACCGGGGGCCCCGAATGCCTCGGAACCACCCCGCCGATGCCACCACCACGGGCCGGACGCCGCCTTGTCGGCGGCGCGACCCACGGGAACGGTCAGGCCTGAGGCGCAGGGGTGACAGGACTTGAACCTGCAGCCTGCGGTTTTGGAGACCGCTGCTCTGCCAATTGAGCTACACCCCTGTGCGGCAACACTCGCCCCACGCGGTCACAGACGACCGTGCAGGGGTCACTTGCCCCACGGCGGACCAGTGTACGGGTAGGCGCCCGACTTTCCCAACCGGTCTCCCCGCCACGCGTGGCGGACCCGGTCCGGCGTGTCGTCGCCGACGACCACCGGGGCATTTCAGCTCGCGGTGCGGATGGTCGCCCGCGCCTGCGAGACCACCTTCTCGCCCAGACAGGTCGCGGTCACATCGAGCCGCGTCAGCCCGTCCTCGGTCACCTCACGGACCTTCGCGGTGACCTCGATCTCGGTCCCCTGGTCGTCGTCGGGGACCACCACCGGCCGGGTGAAGCGAACGCCGTACTCGACCACCGCGTCGGGCGCCCCGGCCCACTCGGCGACCGCCCGACCGACCAGGGCCATCGTGAACATGCCGTGCGCGATCACCCCGGGCAGCCCCACCTTCGTGGCGACCCGGTCGCTCCAGTGGATCGGGTTGAAGTCACCCGAGGCGCCGGCGTAGCGGACCAGGTCCGCCCGGGTCACCCGGAACGTCTTGACTGGCAGCTCCATCTCAGCCCTCCCCGCGAATGACGTACCGGGCCCAGACGGCGACCACCGGTTCCCCGGCGACGGTGCTCACGTCGGTGCGGGTGGTCAGGAAGCCGTGCCCGCCCCGGTTGCTGACGTCCTCGATGGTGTTCGTGCAGACCAGCTCGTCGCCCGCGACCACCGGCCGGGTGTACGCGAACCGCTGGTCACCGTGCACCAGCCGGCTGTAGTCCACACCCAGGGCCGGGTCCTCGATGATCTGTCGGCTCGCCGCCATGGTGACGATCACCGGAAAGGTCGGCGGGGCGACCACGTCCGGGTGGCCCAGCGCCTGCGCCGCCACCGGGTCGTGGTGGGCCGCGTCGGTGGCGCCGATGGCCGTGGCGAACTCACGGATCTTTTCTCGGCCCACCTGGTAGGGGGCGGTCGGCGGATACGTCCGGCCGACGAAGGAAGGGTCCAGAGACATGCCGCGAACCTACACGGAAAGCACAATCGCCGATCTGCTCGGCAGGCGGCGGCAGAGCCGCGGCGTACCGGTCAGATCGGCGATTGGAAAGCCTCGTCAATGGCCGGCGTGTGCCGGCCAGAGATCAGCGGGTCTCGCGGTGAACCGTGTGCCGGCCGTCGCGCGGGCAGAACTTCTTCAGCTCGATGCGGTCGGGGTCGTTCCGGCGGTTCTTGCGCGTGATGTAGTTGCGCTCCTTGCACTCCACACACGCCAAAGTGATCTTCGGCCGGACATCGGTAGCCTTCGCCACGGCGGAGTGCCTTCCTCGCTAACGGAAACAACTACGACGCGTCAGCCTAGACGCTGACTGCGCGGACATGCAAAGTGGGCGCCAGTGGCGCCCATCTCCACGACGACCGGGAACGAGCCCGGAAGACGAGAGTAGCGGTGGCCGGACTTGAACCGGCGACACAGCGATTATGAGCCGCTTGCTCTGCCATCTGAGCTACACCGCCGCGGTGGGTCCAGCTGAACCCTCGAGCCCCCTTACGGAATCGAACCGTAGACCTTCTCCTTACCATGGAGACGCTCTGCCGACTGAGCTAAGGGGGCCTGCGCGATCTCCCCGTGGGGCGCGCAGAAGTAAGAGTACACGGCCCGGCTCGACAGGTGAAATCGGATCCCCGGTGATCGTCTACACCCAGCTCAGGGCACGACACGCAGGCGCGGAAGCTCCGCACCGGAGATCGTTTCGGGGTCGACCTGAGCGCCGAACCAGGCCGCCAACCGCTCGTACGGCAGCGGTCGACTGAACAGGAAGCCCTGGCCGATCTCGCACCCGATGTCCTGGAGGAGCTCCAGGGTCAGCTCGCTCTCCACACCCTCGGCGACCACGGCCAGACCAAACTGCTGAGAGAGCGTCACCACCGCGTTGACGATCGCCAGGTCCCCCGGATCGGTCGCCATGCCCTGCACGAAGGACCGGTCCACCTTCACCTCGTGCACCGGCAGCCGGCGCAGGTGGGCGAGCGACGAGTCACCGGTGCCGAAGTCGTCCACCGACAGCCGGACGCCGAGATCGCGGAGCCTGCGCAGCGTCGGGATCGGCCGGTCCGTGCCGTCCAGGACCCCCGACTCGGTGATCTCCAGGGTGAGGCGCTGCGCCGGCACCCCGTACTCGGTCAGCAGCTCCTGCACCCGGTCCGGGAAGTGCTGGTCGGTGAGCGTCCGGGCGGCGAGGTTCACGGCGATGGGCAGCGGCTGGTCCGCCTGGGCCCAGTCCCGGCTGCGCCGCAAGCCCTCGCGGAGGACCACCTCGGTGAGCCGGCTCAACTGGCCGGTGTGCGCGGCCACCGCCACGAAGTCCTCGGGAGCGACGGTGCCGTGCGTCGGGTGCTCCCACCGGGCCAGACACTCGACGCCGACCAGACGCCGGTCCCGCAGGGTCACCTTGGGCTGGAAGTAGACCTCCAGCTCGTCCTGGTCCAGAGCGCGGCGCAGGTCGCCGGCGAGGCCCAGCCGGCGCAGCGACCGGGACTCCAGAGCCGGATTGAACAACTGCACGCTGCCCGGCACCGACTTGGCGGCGTTCGCCGCCAGATCGACCCGGAGCAGCAGGGTCGCGGCATCGCTGCCGTGATCCGGGTGTACGGCGACCCCGACGGCGGTGTTCACGTCGAGGGTGAGCGCGTCGAAGACCATCTCGTCGCGGATCTGGTCGCGCAGTTGACCGGCCAGCTCCAGCGCCGCGTCGGCGTTCTCCAGGCGCAGCGTCACCAGGAACTCGTCGCCGCCGACGCGGCCGATCAGGGCCGACGACGGCGCGCTGGCCCGCAGCCGGTTCGCCACCTCGACGAGGACCTTGTCCCCGGCTGCGTGGCCGAGGGACTCGTTCACCTGCCGCAGCCCGTCGACGTCGAAGAGCAGCAACGCCACCACCTCGTCGGGCGCCCCGATCTTCACCGACTCGTCCAGCGCCCCGGTGACGCGCCGCCGGTTGGGCAGCCGCGTCAGGGTGTCGTGGTACGCGTCGTGCCGCAGGCGGTCGACCAGCCGGGAATTCTCCAGCGCCACCGCCGCGTGCGCTGCCACCGTCTCGAAGATGGGGATGTCGCCGGGGGCGAAGTGCCCGATGTCGCTGAGGCGGTTCGCCACCTCCAGAGTGCCGATCACGGCCTGCCCGGAGCGCAGCGGCACCACGATCACGTCTTTGATCTCGCTGGCGCTGACCTCGCGGCGCAGCTCCCCCTCGTCACCCAGCAGACGCCCCATCGACAGGGTCTTCGCCAGCTCCCGCGTCCGCTCACGAAGGATCGGCGGCGTCGGGGCGACGTCGAGCAGCCCCGGCATGTCGACCCGGGCCGTCAACAGCACCTCCGGATGCCGCCCCTGACGGGGAAGCCACAGGGTCGCGGACTCCGCCTGCATGAGAGCACGAACGCGGTCGAGCAGGACGTCGGCGAGCGCCGCGTCGGCACCGCTCGTGGTGATCAACCGGGCCAGGTCGTACATCCCGGTCAGGGTGCGGTGCTGCCTGAAGAACTGGGCGTACGACCGGTAGACCAGGGCGAGCGCGGCGAACAGGGCCGCCAACAGCAGCGCCGACCACCAGGTCTTGCGCAGCGCGATCAGCACAAGGAGACCGACGGAGGCGTTGATCGAGGTGGTGAGGAACACCGACGGAGTCGTCCGCAGCGCCTCGCGGCCAGCCTGCCAGCCCTGCAGAAGGACATGTACGCCGACCACCGAGACGAGACTGAACAGGGTGATGGCGTTGACCGCGAGGAAGAGACTGATCCACGTCCCGGGGCCCACGTCGTGCAGCGGGGGCAGTCGCAGGAGAAGCAGGCCGGCCAGCGACGTGGCCGCCGCGGCCCGCGCGACGTTGAACCAGAACTTGGCCGGAGGGAAGCGCTGCCTGGCGCTGTAGACCAGCGAGGCGAGCGTGTAGATCAGAACGACAGTCAACGGCGGCAGGAAGAACAGCGCCACCACGAGTGGGATCTCCGTGAGCGTCACGCCCACGGACTGCCGCCGTACGACGAAGTTCAGCACCGGAATGCTGATCCCGGCCATCGCCAGGAAGATCAGGAACGCCAGCCCCCAGTCCCCGTAGGGACGGTCCGAGATGACACTGATCGCGGTGCACGAGAGGATGGCGAACAGCGCCATGGGGCCAGTAATGAGCCAAGCGCGGTCCGTTGACTTACGCCGTTGGTCACGCTCGGCCATACCGCTCCCTCTGAAAGACGCCGCCCGCCGAGGCTGCCCTCACGGGCTACACCCCGAGTTACCGCGCGTCGGCCACGCCCCACAGCACATCGCCCAGACCCGCACCCCAGATGACGTCGGACATCTGGGCGCTGCCCCCGCTCGCGAGGGCGTCGGCGCCGATCAGTCCTACGAGGACAGCGGCGAACACGAGGAGCGAGCCGAGTGACCGGCCCAGCCTTCGACCAGACATGTTGGCTCCTGTCGGGGAAGTGTCACAGAGATGGTGGAGGTTCCACGATCGTGCCACACGGTGGGTACGCAGAAAAGCGATGAGGGGTGGACCAGTCCGAGCGTTGACGAGGTTGCGCCCTTCGGCCCACTACACCTCGACGGGCCGGACCAGATCAGGGCCCCTTCCTGCGACATCAACGCTGCACAGGGCGCTTGATGCGACCTTCAACACAATTCACCCATGCCAGTACGGCACCCGCCAACCTGATCCCGGCTGGTTGCTCTCCGTGACTGTCGCGACGATCTGGAGCGCACCGACGCGGACCCAGACATCGACCACCATACCTTCTAAGCGCATCGACACAAGGCGACGAGTGGCACCATTTCGACCGAGACTTGGTAGCGACTCCGGAGGCGGAAGCCGTACGCGCGCCCGAACGGCAGGGCGGATCAACCTGATCGGGCCTTCAGAGGCAAGGCCAACGCGACACACCACCATCTGCTCCCCGCCAGTCGTCTGCGGCTGGACGCAGCCGGACTCGGTCGGACCAGACGACAGCGGCCCCTGATCAGCATCTCTGCTGGTCAGGGGCCGTGTCTGCACCTGGTGGGGGGTAACGGATTCGAACCTCTGCAGCTTTCGCGACGGATTGCAGGGCGTCCGTGATCTTGCCTCGGTCAGCGGTTCTGAGCTGCGGGTTCTCAACCCTCGGCCGGCGGCGGCCGGTCAGCCGCCCACCATCGGCCCACGCCCACCGACCCATACGGCGAACAGTCACCGAAGTCGAACAGCCTAGTCGTTCAGGGTTCCCCCGGACCCGTGTAGCTGCGGCGGACGTGTGCTGCGCCGGTGACGCACGGCAGCCAACACGCTCTTACCGAAAAGCCAGAGTGTTACGACGAAAACTGGGACGACTGCCAGGATCGCCAAGTGCCCTCGCTCAGTACGTCTGGCACACGGATGGCCGCGAAAACGGCCAATAGACCCAGAAATGCAGGCCTCTTCCAAGACGTTCCTGACTTCGCCATCGCAAGCTGCTCCCTATCACTTCAAGGACCACCAAGGCGCCGCGCTACGCGCGGCGCAGGCGGTGAGCCGGCCGGGGCGGCAAGCCGCCCCGGCCGCCTCCGACGCCGGGGCGGAGAGCCACCGACTGCCGCCGGACCGCCGCCCCGGACCCCACTGATCCAGAAGCAGCACGACCCGGCCAGGCGGCACGGAAGCCGGCAGGTCGACCTGATCGAGGGCCAGGGCTTCCGATTGCCGCGCCAGTCCAACCCCGGGACTGGCGTGCCCCCGGCCTACCCACAGCAGCCCGACAGGCCCAACAGCAGCCCCTCAGGCGCGTCGCCGCGGGCACGACCCACGCCAGCCCAAGCGTGTCCCGGAGCGGGAGCATTCGCAGCCTCAGAAGAGCCCTCAGCGGCAAGATCGACCTGCCCACCATCTGCCCACAACCACTCGTCATCGGCTGAACTCAGCCGGACCTGGCCAGACGAACGACAACGGCCCCCGATCAGCATCTCTGCTGGTCAGGGGCCGTGTCTGCACCTGGTGGCGGGTAGAGGATTCGAACCTCTGTAGCTTTCGCGACGGATTTACAGTCCGCTCCCATTGGCCGCTCGGGCAACCCGCCAGGGCACCCCACCGCGTCGCAACGCGGCGGCGGAAGCAAGGATAGCGGCTCGCCCCAGGGCCGACGCAACCGGGTACGGTCAGGGGGTCGTGCCGCTGGTCGGCGGCCGACGGCACGCCCAGACCGCCGGACAGCAGGAGCAGACGCATGCCAGCGAACCCGTCTTTCGACATCGTGAGCAAGGTCGACCGCCAGGAGGTCGACAACGCCCTTCGGCAGGCCGAGAAGGAGCTCTCGACGCGGTTCGACTTCCGCGGCACGGGCGCGGAGATCTCCTGGTCGGGCGAGGAGGCGATCGGCCTCCAGGCGGAGACCGAGGAGCGCGTCCGCGCCGCGCTGGACGTGTTCAAGGAGAAGCTGGTCAAGCGGAACATCTCGCTGAAGTCGCTGGACGCCGGCGAGGCGCGCCCGTCCGGCAAGGTGTTCAAGATTGACTGCAAGGTCATCCAGGGCATCGAGACGGACAAGGCCAAGGCCATCAGCAAGAAGATCCGCGACGAGGGCCCCAAGGGCGTTCAGGCGCAGATCCAGGGTGACCAGCTGCGTGTCACCGGCAAGAAGCGGGACGACCTCCAGGCGGTCATCTCCCTGCTCAAGGGCGAGGACTTCGGCGTCGCCCTCCAGTTCACGAACTACCGGTAGTCGCCGCTCGTCAGCGGACGACGCTGTACCAGTGCTCGGTCTCGCCGGGGATCGGCACCAACCGCACCCGCTCACCGCCCGGGTCGTCGAAAATGGGCACCCCGTCCCCGAGCAGCACCGGCGCGAACAAGATCAGGATTTCGTCGAGCAGCCCGGCCCGGAGGCACTGCTTGGCGACGTCCGCGCCGAGGATGTTCACGTACTTCTCGCCGGCGGCCGCACGTGCCTGTGCGACGGCGCTGTGCAGGTCGCCGACGAAGGTGACGTCCGCTGGTGGCTCGGCCGGTGGGCGGTGGGTCAGGACGAACACCGGCCCGTGGTACTGGCCGCCGAACGCGCCTTCGCTGTCGGTGCCGCGGTTCGGGTCGTCGCCGCCGAAGGTGCGGTTGCCGGCCAGGATCGCGCCGATGTTGGGCAGCAGGCGGTCGGCGGTCGGGTTGTCGCCCGTGAGGTGTTCGGTCAGCCAGGACATGTCGCCGTCGGGGCCTGCGATGTACCCGTCGAGCGACGCGGTCGCGGAGTAGAGAAGCTTGGCCATCGCGTCAGTCTGGTGGCCCCCAGGTCACCGCGCCAGGTCTCGCGCCCGGCAGCCGGCCGCGCATGGAGATCGACTCGGGTTCCTGGAAGTCGGGGCATCCTCGGCAGCGGGACACCCCGACATCCTGGAAACCGCCCCGACGACGCCGGACGGCCCGACGCCGGACGGCCCGACGACGCCGGAAGGCCCGACGCCGGGGGGCCCGACGCCGGGAGGTCAGACCGGGACGGGCTCTTCGGCGCGTACCGCTGAGGCTTCTGCCCTGGCGATGGGCCCGGCGGGCAGCGCGGCAACCGCGGCCCCGACGGCCACGGCCGCCCCCGCGAAGACGAAGGCCCACGGCACGCCGCCGGCCCGGTCCACGATCAGGCCGGCCACCGCGCCACCGGCGGCGCTCGCCGCCACGGCGACCGTGACGACCCAGGTGTACGCCTCGTTCAGCATGCCGGCCGGGGCGATCCGGCCGACCAGGGTGTTCTCCAGGGTCAGCGCCGGCGCGATGGTGGCCCCGCCGACGACGAGCGCGACGCCCAGCGCCAGTGGCGTGGGCATCACCGCGAAGACGACGAAGGTGCCGGCAAGCGCGCCGAGCAGCAGGGCGAACTGCCTCGTCATGTTCGGTGCCGGTCGGCGGACGCCGAACCAGAACCCTCCGATCGCGCTGCCGATCCCCCAGACCGCCAGCAGCAGCCCGGCCAGGCTCTCCGGGTCGCCGGTGGTGGCGTTGCCGGCGTACGCCGGAACGATCACACCGGCGGCGCCGAACGCGATGCCCAGCCCGGCCACGCAGACCAGCAGGGCCGGAAAGCCGCCGACCCGCAGCGGGCCGAGCCCACGGGCGTGGTGTTCGCGCGGGTGTGGACGCCACCCGCGCATCACCCGGCCGAGGGCGACGGCGGTGGTGCCGACCAGGGTGACCACCGCTGCCCCGATCAGCGCGGCGGCCGCGTCGGCCACCAGCACGAAACCGGCCACGAGCAGCGGGCCGAGCACGAACACGATCTCGAACAGCGAGGTCTCCGCGGCCAGGGCGGTGTTGCGCAGGGCGTACCGGCCGGAGGCGGGGCTGGTCAGCTCGTTCCAGGCGCCGCGGATGGCGGCGGTGAGCGGCGGGTACGTCGCACCGGCGATCCCGGCTGTCAGATAGATGGCGGCGAGGCCGTCGTCGCCCGAGCGGCTGGCCAGCAGCAGTCCGGTGAGCGCCAACGGGTGGGCGACGGCGGTGACCAGCAGCACCGGGCTCGGGCCGACCCGGTCGGCGATCCGCCCGGCCACCGGGCTGAGCGCGGCGCCGGCGACGGCGTAGATGCCACCGGCGACGGCGGCCAGCGCGTACCGGCCGGTGACCTGCTCGACCACCAGCAGCAGCGCCAGTGGCGTCATGCCGATTCCGAGTCGCCCGATGATGCCGGTGACCAGCAGGATCGGCGCACCGGGGATCCGCCAGACACCCAGGTACTGGCGCAGTGCGGCCACGAGGTGCACCTCCGGGTGGGGACAGGTAACGGGTAGAAGCTCTTTCGACCCTAACTCCGGAGCTCACGTCGCGGATGGTCGACCCGCTCACAGCGCCTCACGGGCGGGACTGACCGGACCTGTCACAAGGGGGTAGGTTGCTGATCGAATTGGGTCCATGCGCGCGCCGGAACCGCATGACGAGGCAGGAGGTCTCATGACCGGGACTACCAGCACACCTCTGCGAGTCGAAATCTATTCGCTGTACGTCGACGCCAAGCCCAGTGAAGCCGCCTCGCCAAGCCTGCGCGGTTCCCTGCCGGCCCGGGCCGTGCAGCACTGTCCGCCGGTCGCGGCCGGCTCGGGATTCGGCTGGTACGTCTATCCGCCGGCCGACTTCGCGCTCCGCTGGGACGGGCAGGACACCGAGTGGACCCTGCTGGAGGAGAACGAGCCGGCAGGTTGGCGGTCGCTCGCCGGCGGTTACGACGGCAAGCTGCCGGACGCGGCCGCCCAGTTGGAGGCGGCGCCCGAGCAGTTCCGCGACGACCTGGACATCTTTCAGCGGTACGGGGGCAAAATCCCGTTCCTCGATGCCGACCCGCGCGCCGCCAACATGATCGAACTGGTCACCGGCGTGGTGGCCCGCACCTCCCCGGGCTGGTGCCTCATCGCCCGTGGCGTGCCGAACTGGCCTGTCCAGCGCGGCCTGCAGCTCTACGAGGGCGTGGTGGAGACCGACTGGTACACCTCCCTCCTGCCCACCATCCTGCGGCTCACCGAGGTCGGGCAGGTGGTGCGCTTCTACCGGAACATCCCCCTCATGTGCCTGCAACCGGTGCACCGTTCGACGCTGGAGGCCTTCCGCCATGCCGAACTTGCCACCGGGGAGGGACTGCCGGCGTGGCCGGAGGACGTCTGGTCGGACTTCGTGGCACTGCGCCGCCGCCGCCAGGACCCGGAGATCCGCAGCAGCTACCGTCGGGAACAGTCCCGCCGGGTCCGGGAGAACGCCAACTATCAGCCGATCGGGGTAACGGAAGCGGACCAGCCGACCTGATGCCCACCACCGACGAACAGCTCACGCCGCCCCCCGGCTACCGGGCACTGTTCCGGCATCCGGTCGCCGCCCGACTGGTCATCGCCCGGGGGATCTCGGAGCTGGGTGACTTCGTGGGCCTGGCCGCTCTGCTGCTGCTCGCCTTCGACCAGACGGACTCGGTCCTCGGCCCGGCGGCGGTCTACGCCGCGCGCACCCTGCCGGCCCTGCTGGTCGCCACCGTCTTCAGTGGCTGGCTGGACGTGCCGGCCCGCCGTACCCTCCTGGTCTGGCTGTCGGTGGCCGGGGCCGCGCTGATCGCGGTGCCCGCGGCGGTCCCCCAGCCGGTGCCGGCAATCGTGGCGGCCGGTCTGCTCGGGGCGGTACGGGCCGCTTACGCGAGCGTCAACGTGGCCGTCGCCGCCGAGGCGGTGGACGCTCCGCTGCGGCTGCCGCTGTTCGGCCTCAGCGCCTTCGCCAACCAGGCGGGCCAGGTGGTCGGCCTGCTCGCGGGCGCCAGCCTGACCGTGGCCCTGGGCTCCCGGGTGGCGCTCCTGGTCGACCTCGCGTCGTTCCTTGTCGCCGCGGTCGTGCTGGCCGGGCTGCCGAAGCATCCACACCGGGTGCGCGGGCCGCGCCCACCGGCGACCGCAGGCGTACGCATCATCGCCGGCCACCCCGTGCTGCGGGGCATCGCCCTGCTCACCCTGGCCACGGTGCTGTCCGGCGCGCTGCCGGAGACCCTCGCCCCGGATCTCGCCCGCGGAGCCTGGCGTCCCGCCGTGCTGGCGGCCTCGGCGTTGGGAGGCGCGGTCTTCGTCCTGGTGGTGGGCCGGTCCCGCTGGCTGGGTCGGCTGGCCGGCCAGGTGATCGTTGCGGCGGCGCTGGCCGGCGCGCTGCTGCTGGTCGGGGTCCTGGTCGCGGTCGACGCGCCGCTGTGGGCGCTGACGGTCGGCAACGCGTTGATCGGCGCGGGCGGCGGCTGGCTGATCGGTGCCCAGGCCACGTTCGCCCGACTGGCCCCTCCGGAACGGATGGGGCAGGTCGAGGTGACCATCGTCGCGGCGAACATCGTCGCCTCGGGATGTGGGATCTTCCTGCTGGGTGCCGTGGCGGCCGCGGTCTCGCCCGCCGCGTCGTACCTCACCGCGGGCGTCGTCCTGCTCGTCGTCGTGCTGCTGACCCGCCCGGACCGGCTGTCGGGCCCGCAGTGATCCTGGCACGACACCCCGGACGCGACTCCACCCGCGCCCGGAGGACGCGGGTGGAGGTGCCTGCGGTCAGCGCTGGAACTGCACAGGTCCGGCGTTCGCGGCCATCCGCTCCAGCCGGGCGACCCGGTCCTCCATCTTCGGGTGGGTGGAGAAGAGCGCGGCCACCGCGCCACCGGAGAACGGGTTGGCGATCATCAGGTGGGCGGTGCTGGTGAGCGTGCCCTGGGCGGGCAGCGGGCGTCGCCGGGCCACGGCGTCGATCTTGCGCAGGGCGCTCGCCAGGGCCAGCGGGTCGCGGCTCAGCTCGGCACCCGACTGGTCCGCCTGGAACTCGCGGCTGCGGCTGATCGCCAACTGGATCACGGTGGCCGCGATCGGGCCGAGGATCAGGGTCAGCAGCAGGACGGCCGGGTTCGGCGAATCCTCGTCGTCCCCACCGCCCAGCGGGATGAACCAGGCGATGTTCGCCAGGAAGGTGATGATGCCGGCCAGACCGGCCGCCACACTGGAGATCAGGATGTCCCGGTTGTAGACGTGGGACAACTCGTGCCCGATCACACCCCGCAGCTCCCGGTAGTCCAGGATCTCGGTGATGCCCTGGGTCACGCAGACCGCCGCGTGCTGCGGGTTACGCCCGGTGGCGAACGCGTTGGGCTGGGCGGTCGGGCTGACGTACAGGCGGGGCATGGGCTGCCGGGCCTCGGTCGCCAGCTCGCGCACCATCCGGTACAGCTCGGGGAACTGCGCCTCGCTGACCGGTTGCGCCCGCATCGAGCGCAACGCGAGCTTGTCGGAGTAGAAGTAGGAAATGCCGTTCATGACCAGTGAGATGAGGACGGCGATGACCAAGCCGCCACTGCCGCCGAACCCGTAGCCCACCGCGAGGATCAGGGCGGTGAGCAGACCGAGCAGCGCGGCGGTCTTCAGACGGTTGTGGTGCACGATCTCTCCTTCGGTGCACGGATCGCCGGGATCCGCTGACCGGTTCAACAACCCGGTACCCGTCAACCATCCGTCTCAACGCTGAGAGTTCACTGAGACTGGAGTCGCAGGTCAGCGGGCGGCGAGATCCAGCACCAACTGTGGCGCGAAGCCCAGCACCACGGCGGCCACCGTGGCCACCGCCAGCACCGCCGCCACCACACCCCTCACCGGCACGGCCGGAGCCGCGGCGCCCGGTGCCGTCGTCGGCGCCCACAGCGCGGCCGTCACCCGCAGGTAGTACGCCAACCCGATCACCGCGTTCAGCGCCACCACGAGCGCCAGCCAGGCCGCGCCGCCGTCCAGCAGGGACCGGACCACGGTCACCTTCGCGAACAGGCCGGCCAGGCCCGGCGGCAGCCCGGCCAGACCCACGAGCGCGAGACCGAGCGCCGCACCCCGCCACGGGTGCCGGCGGGCCGCCCCGCGCAGGTCGTCGAGCGTGCCGCCGTCCGCACCCACCGGGCGCAGCGCGGTCACCCCGGCGAACGCCGCCAGCTCAAGCACCACGAAGAAGACGGCGTACGCCACCGCGGCGGCGTACGCGGCGGACCGCGCCTCGCCCGTGCGGCCGGCGGCCAGCGCCAACGCGCCAAGCGGGGCCAGGATGTAACCGGCCTGCGCCACCGAGGACCAGGCGAGCAGCCGGACGGTACGCCGCTGGCGCAGCGCCACCAGGTTGCCGACTGTCATCGTGAGCACGGCCAGCAGGGCGAGCACCGGGCCGGTCTGGTCCGCCGGCAGCGCCCGCTGCACCACGGCAAGCAACGCGACGAGGCCGCCCAGCTTCGACGCCGTCGACAGGTACGCGGCCACCGGCAGCGGAGCGCCGTCGTAGGTGGCCGGCGCCCAGGCGTGGAACGGGACGGCCGCCACCTTGAAGGCCAGCCCGAGCAGCAGCAGCGCCACGGCGGCGGTGGTCAGCGGCAGGTCGCGCAGCTCCGGCCGTTCGGCCAGCAGCGCGCCGAGCCGGTCCAGGTGCAGCGAACCGGTCACCGCGTACAGCAGCGCGGCGCCGAGCAGGGTGACAGTCGTGGCCACCACGCTCGTCACGAAGAACGTCACCGCCGCCTCGGCGCTGGCCAGGCTGCCCCGACGCAGGCCGACGAGCACGTACAGCGGCAGGGTCAGCGTCTCCAACGCCACGATCAGGGTGATCAGGTCGCCGGCCGCGCCGAGCACCACACCGCCGGTCATCGAGCAGGCGAGCAGGAAGGCGTACTCCCCCACCGGCGACCGCCCGGCCCGCAGTGCCGGCACCGACAGTCCGAGCACGCCCAGGGTGAGCAGCGCCACCACCGCGGCGACCAGTGCCGCCCGCCCGCCGAAGACCCAGGAGCAGTCGGCGCCGACGCAGAACGTGCGTCGCTCGCCGCCCGCGCCGACCACCGCGGCGCCGACGGCGGTCCCGAGCGCGCCGAACGCGGCCACCGCGACCGTGGCCCGAGGCCGCGCCAGCACAAGATCGACAATCAGCACGAGTACGGCGGTGCCGGCCGCCAGGTACGCCGGCAGCAACGCCATGCTGTCCACGCTCTGCACGACGCTCATGCGGCCCTGCCCTCGGTCACGTCCACGCTCTGCGCGGCGCTCATCTCGGGCCTGCCCTCGTTCGCGTCCACCCGCGACGCCGCGTTCATCGGGAGACCACCCCGATGAGGGCGTCGACGGGCGCCTCGGCGACGCCGAGGACCAGCGCCGGGACCAGCCCGATGGCCAGCGCGAGCAGCACCAGCGGCGCCCACGCGGTCAGCTCCGCGCCGGCCAGACCGGCGCCGACCGGGCTCACCGCGGGGCTCGGCCGGCCGTGGGTGACCTGCCGCAACAACCGCAGGAAGTACGCGGCAGTGAGCGCGCCACCGACCGCCGCCAGCACCCCGAGAGTGGTCCACAGCGGGCCGCCCACCTGGATCGCCGCGACCACCGCGAACGCCTCCCCCCAGAAGCCGGCGAGCCCCGGCAGGCCGAGCGACGCGATCGCCCCGAACGCCAGCAGACCGGCCAGCCGGGGCGCGGTCTCCCGCAGCCCGGACAGCTCGGCGAGCGTGCCCGTGCCGGTGCGGTCCTTGACGGCCCCGGCGAGGAAGAACAGCAGACCGGTGATCACGCCGTGCGCGACGTTGCCGATCAGGGCCGCCTGGATGCCGGTGGCGGTGAGCGTGGCGACGCCCAGCAGCACGAAGCCCATGTGCCCCACGCTTGAGTACGCGATGAGCCGCTTCACCTCGGACTGGGCCAGGCAGACAAGCGAACCGACCAGGATCGCGGCGACCGCCAGCACGCCGAGCACCGGCGCGGCCCAGCGGGCGCCCTCCGGGGCCACCCCCACCGCCACCCGGATCAGGCCGTACGTGCCCATCTTGAGCAGCACGCCCGCCAGCACGACGCTGCCCACGGTCGGGGCCTGCGTGTGCGCGTCGGGCAGCCAGGAGTGCAGCGGCCAGAGGGGACTCTTCACCGCGAACGCGAGCGCCAACAGCGTGAAAGCGGCCAACTGGGTGCCCCGGGACAGTCCGCCCCCACCGGTAAGCGCGACCACGTCGGCGGTGCCCGCCGCGGCGACCACGACGTACACGCCGACAAGCAGCAGCACCGACCCGAACAGGGTGTAGAGCGCGAACTTGCGAGCCGCCCGCCGCCGGTCCGCGCCACCCCAGCCGGCGATGATCGCGTACATCGGCAGCAGGACGACCTCGAAGAAGAGGAAGAACAGCACCAGGTCCAGGGCGAGGAACGTGCCGAGGATGCCCACCTCGACCACCAGCAGCAGGGCCACCAGCGCCCGACCGTTGCCGCCGCCGGGCACCCGCCACACCGTGTACGCGCAGCAGAGCAGTGTGAGCAGCGCGGTCAGCACCACAAGCGGCCAGGAGATGCCATCGACGCCGAGGTGGAAGCGCAGGGCCAGACCGGGCACCCAGGGCAGGTCCACCTGGTGCCAGGGGCGCACCGCGGGCGTACCGGCCGACCAGGCGAACCATCCCCGCCCACCGAACACCAGCGGTACGGCGGCCAGCAGGGTCAGCGCCGCCGCGACGGTACCGACGATCCGCGCGGCCCGGTCCCGGGGAGTCGCCGCCACCGCGACCGCGCCCAGCGCCGGCACCACCAGCACGGCGACGAGCAGAACCTGCCCAAGCGTCATCGGATCGCCTCTGTTCGCGACTGCGGGGCTCGCAAACCCGGCTCACTCCTCGCGCTCACTGGATCACTCCCAGCAGGGCGGCGGCCAGGCCGATCAGCAGGGCACCGGCCAGCACACCTGCGGCGGCCCGGGGCAGCGCCGCCCGGTGCAGCGCGGCCAACCCGGCGCCCAGGCCGGAGGCAGCACGGCCGCTGCCCTCGACCACCCCGTCGACCACCACCTCGTCGCCGTTGCGGGCGAGGCGGGCCAGCGCCCGGACGGGGCGTACGACAAGTGTGTGCTGGGCGTCGTCGAGCCGGAACGCGCGGGCGAAGACCGGCCGCAGCGGACCCAGCGCGGTCGCCGGGTCGGCGGCCCTGTCCCGCTGCCAGCCCGCCCAGACCAGGCCCGCGCCGACCGCCAGCAGCGCCAACGGCAGCAGCAGCGCCGGCCCGACGTGGACCAGGCCGTCCTCCGCACCGGCGACCGGCACGGTGGCGAACCGCAGCCGGTCGGCGAACGCGCCCACGAACCCGGCCAGACCGAGCAGCGCGGCCGGCACGGCCAGCAGCAGCACCGGCCACCGCAACACCGCCGGAGGGTCGTGCGGCGTGACGAGCGGCAGGCGCGGCTCGCCGAAGAAGGCCCGCAGCAGCAGCCGACCCGCGTACCAGGCGGTGATCGCCACACCGAGCAACCCGGCCAGCCAGACCAGCCAACCCACCCACGACGGGGCCGGCCCGGTGCCCTCCAACGCGGCCGACTCGGCGACAGTCAACACGCCGTCCTTGCTCCAGAAGCCGGCCAACGGCGGCACACCGGCGAGGGCCCCGAGGCCGATCACGGTGCACCAGAACGTCACGGGCATGCTGCGCCGCAGACCACCCATCTCCGACATCAGCGTGGTGCCCACGGCGTGGATCACCGCGCCGGCGGCGAGGAACAGCAGCGCCTTGAACGCGGCGTGGGTGAGCAGGTGGAACAGCGCCGCCGACGGTGAGCCGACGGCCAGCGCGCCGGTCATGTAGCCGAGCTGGGACACCGTCGACCAGGCCAGCACCCGCTTGATGTCGTCCTGGGCGGTCGCGGCGAGCGCCCCGAGCAGCAGGGTGATCGCGCCGAGCACCCCGAGCACTGTCAACGTCACCGGAGCGGCAGTGAACAAGGGGTAGAGGCGGGTCACCGCGTACACCCCGGCGGCCACCATCGTCGCGGCGTGGATCAGCGCGGAGATCGGCGTCGGACCGGCCATCGCGTCCGGCAGCCAGGTGTGCAGCGGGAACTGCGCGCTCTTGCCGGCCACCCCGGCCAGCAGCAGCAGACCGGCGGCGGTCAGGGTCGCGCCGGAGTGGTCGTGGGCGAGCACGTCGGCGATCCGGAAGCTGCCCGTCGACACGCCGAGCAGCGCGATGCCGAGCAGGAAACCGACGTCACCCACACGGGTCACCAGGAACGCCTTCATCGCCGCGGCCGGCGCGCCCGCGAGCCGGCGGTCGTGGGCGATGAGCAGGTACGAGCAGAGACCCATCACCTCCCAGCCCACCAGCAGCATGATCAGGTCGCCGGAGACCACCACCAGCAGCATCGCACCGGTGAAGAGGCTGATCTGGGCGGCGTACGGCGGGTAGCGGTGGTCGACGTCGACGTCGTCGTGCGGGCCGCGCCGCAGGTAGCCGATCGAGTAGACCTGTACGGCCAGGGCTACCGCGGCGACCGCGACGGCGACCAGCGCGGCGGCGCCGTCCAGGCGTACGCCGAGGGTCACCCGCAGCCCACCGATGTCGACCCAGGTCGTCGACGTCTCGGTCGGACCGTCGACCGTCAGGAGCAGGGCGACTGCCAACGCCAGCGCGCCGGCGGCGCCGGCCACGCCGATCGTCACGGCGGCCGTCCGGGCCCGGTCACCGCCGGCCGCGCCGCCCGGGCGACGCGGGGCCGGCGGCAGCAGCAGACCGAGCAGACCAGCCACCAGCGGTACGGCCGGCAGCGCCGCCCCGAGCAGCCCGGTCACCGGCCCGCCTCCACGTCCCGGCCGACGGGCTGCGCCGACACCGGCGGCTCGGTCAACGCCACGTCGTCCACCGCCACGGTGGACCGCAGGCGGTAGAGCTGCAGGACGATCGCCAGCCCCACCCCGATCTCCGCGGCGGCCAGCACGATGACGAACAGCGCGAAGACCTGACCGGAGTGCGGCAGCACCGCACGGGCCGTGGTGTCCGCGGTGACCAGGATGAGGTTCACCGCGTTGAGCATCAGCTCGACAGCCATCAGCACCAGCACGGCGTTGCGCCGACGCAGCACGCCGTACACGCCGAGGCCGAACAGCAGCGCCGCGGTGACGTACGGGACGACGGGCCTCACCGGCGTACCCCATCCGCGCCGACCGTTTGCGGCGTCGACGTGTCGCCCGCCGTGTCGCCGCGCTGCGGGGCGGGCTGGCCGATGTCCGGCCGGGACAGCACCACCGCGCCCACCAGCGCGGACAGCAGCAGCACGGAGAGCACCTCGAACGGCAGCACCCAGGACCGGAAGATCTGCTCGCCCAGCCGCTCGGCGGTGCCCGCGCCGGGCATCGTGACGGTGCTCCAGCGGTACGCGTCGACGAGCAGGACGCTCAACCCCAGGCCGGCGCCGCCACCGATCAGCGCGGCGGGCCAACCCGGCCGGTCCAGATCGTCGGAGGCCCCGATCGGGGCCCGCGTGAGCATGACCGCGAACAGCAGCAGCACCACCACCGCGCCCACGTAGATCAGCACCTGCACCCAGGCGACCAGCTCGGCGCCGAGCACCAGGTAGTCGCCGGCCAGCGCGCCCAGGCAGACCACCAGGTAGAGCCCGGCCCGGACCAGGTGCTTCGTGCTCACCACAAGCACGCCGGCACCCACCGCGACCGCGCCCAGGGCGAGCAGCAGCAGATCCGCGCCGGTCACCGGGCCGCCCTTCCGCAGGGGCGAGCCGCGCCCCGGCCCGTCACGACGCGTCCCGCCTTGACGACGGCGGTCACGACGCGGGGCCCGGGTCGGCTTCGGGGCGTACCGCCGGTGGGACGGAACGGGCGGCCTTCTTGGCCGCCGCGGTCTCCTCCTTGGCCGGCTCGCCGTTCGGGTCGTGCGCCGGCGGCGGCGGAACGGTGGCCATCCACTGGCCCAGGTGGTCCTTGTCGTGCAGCAGGTCCTTGATGTCGTACTCGGCGTACTCGAATTCCGGGGACCAGTAGAGCGCGTCGAACGGGCAGACCTCGATGCAGATGCCGCAGTACATGCAGAGCGAGAAGTCGATGTCGAACTTGTCCAGGACGTTGCGCTGCCGGGGGCGGGCGGCGCCGGGCACCGCCACCTCCTCCTTGTGCGAGTCGATGTAGATGCACCAGTCCGGGCACTCACGGGCGCACAGCATGCAGACCGTGCAGTTCTCCTCGGACAGCGCGATCACGCCGCGCGAGCGGGGCGGCAGCTCGGGGGCGACGTCCGGGTACTGCTGGGTGGTCGAGCGGCTGGTCATCGTCTTGAGGGTGACCGCCAGCCCCTTCACCAGGCCCGCGCCGGGCAGGCCGCGATCGCTGGCGCCGCCGGCCGGGCCGCCGTGCTCGCTGGGGTCGGTCATGTGGACCATCCTGCCCTGTGGCCTCGGCGCGCGCGACCACCACCCACAGGTCGGCGGCGGTACCGTGGTCGCGGGGAGAACGACGCACCTGGAAGGACCCGCCCATGACCGCCGCGCTACAGAGCGACTACCCGCCCGAAGGCGAGTGGACGACCGACGATCTGGATGCGCTGCCCGAGGATGGCCGCCGCCGGGAACTGCTCGATGGAGTGCTGTTGATGTCCCCCTCCCCCACCCGCAAGCATCAAATCATCGCTGGGCTACTGATGGCCGAGCTGCACGCCGACTGCCCGGACGACTACGACGTCACCCAGGGGGTTGCGGTGCGCATCAACCGCACCCGATCCTTCATCCCTGACGTTCTGGTGACCACGTCGGTCGCCGCTGCCCGCGAGCCGTCGAAGTACGAGCCACACGAGGTGGTGCTCGCCGTCGAGATCGTCTCGCCGAGCACCCGCTCGATCGACCGGGTGTTGAAGCCGGCGCTGTACGCCCAGGCCGGTATCCCGTTCTACTGGCGGATCGAGACGGAGGGCGGCGCGTTGGAGGTCGTCACCTACCGGATCGACGCGGTGAACGAGGTCTACACCGAGACGGGGCGGTGGACGAAGTTCGTCGACACCGGCGAGCCGTTCCCGATCAACCTGCCGATCAGTCGGATCACGCCCCGGGTCCGCTGACGACGCTCGGTGGGAGCATCTCGACGCCGAGCTGTTGCAGGAGCTGGAACAGCTCGTTGCAGCTCCACACCTCGACGATCCGGCCCGCCGTGTCGAAGCGCAGGAATGTCGCCCCGGAGTAGCTGACGACCTGCCCGGTCGGGGGCACCGGCCCGAACTGCCCGGCGTGGGTGCCGGCCGCCCGCCAGTGCACGGCCACCCGCTCACCGGCGGCGACCACGTCGACGATCTTGTAGCGGAGGTCGGGGAAGGCCGCTCGCCGCTCGCGGTGCCAGGCCAGCGTCGCCTCCGGGCCGGTCCCGCCAAGTCCGGGGCACTCCGGGGCGATCAACTCGTGGGCCGACTCCTCCCGGCGGGCGTTCCACACGTCGGCGATGAAGCGCCGGGCCGCCGCCTCCACATCCGTCATGCCGGCAGGGTATCCGGCGTCGCTGAGCGGTAGATCCGTAAGGATGGGGTAGAGACACTGAACCGGACCGGGAGGGTGACGTGGGCGAGGAAACAGGCGGGAAGTACGTCGAGCCGGGTGGCGAGTTCACCCGGGACCAGCGGTACATCGCCACCCGGATCACCGCGGACGGGCGGGACGGCTACCCGGTGGAGCCGGGCCGGTACCGGCTGGCGGTCAGCCGGGCCTGCCCGTGGGCCAACCGGCTGATCATCGTGCGGCGGCTGCTCGGCCTGGAGGACGCCATCTCGATGGCGGTGGCCGGCCCGACCCACGACGCGCGGAGCTGGACCTTCGACCTCGACCCGGACGGGCGGGACCCGGTGCTCGGCATCGAGCGCATCCAGGAGGCGTACTTCAAGCGCTTCCCCGGCTACGAGCGCGGCATCACCGTGCCGGCGATCGTGGACGTGCCCACGGGGCAGGTGGTGACGAACGACTACGCGCAGATGAGCCTGGACCTGTCCACCCAGTGGACCGCGTACCACCGCGAGGGCGCCCCGCAGCTCTATCCCGAGCACCTGCGGGCGCAGATCGACGAGGTCAACGACGTGGTGTTCCGCGACGTCAACAACGGCGTCTACCGGTGCGGGTTCGCGGGCAGCCAGGAGGCGTACGACAAGGCGTACCACCGCCTGTTCGACCGGCTGGACTGGTTGACCGAGCGGCTGACCGACCAGCGGTACCTGGTCGGCGACACCATCACCGAGGCCGACGTGCGGCTGTTCACCACGCTGGTCCGCTTCGACCCGGTCTACCACGGCCACTTCAAGTGCAACAGGCAGAAGCTGAGCGAGATGCCGGTGCTGTGGGCGTACGCCCGGGACCTGTTCCAGACCCCCGGGTTCGGCGACACCATCGACTTCGACCACATCAAGCGGCACTACTACGAGGTGCACCGCGACATCAACCCGACCGGGATCGTGCCGCTCGGCCCCGACCTGTCCAACTGGGTCACGCCGCACGGACGGGAGGCCCTGGGTGGTCGCCCCTTCGGCGACGGCACCCCGCCCCCACCGCCAGCCGAGCCGGTCGACCCGGCCCACACCCCACTGCGCTGACCGGGGCTCCTAGAGGGCGACGCGGACGGCTGCCGTGAGGACCAGTTGCGCCAGGGAGGCGGGCACCAGGACCAGCCAGCAGAGGCGTTGGAGTTGGTCCTCGCGCAGCCGGGGGTAGGACACCCGCAGCCAGATGATCACGAAGGCCACCGCGAAGACCTTGAGCAGCGTCCACAGCCAGCCCAGGTGCTCGTCGGCGAACGGGCCCTGCCAGCCACCGAGGAACAGCACGGTGGTCAGCGCGGCGATCACCACGATGCCGACGTACTCGGCGAGCAGGAAGAACGCGAACCGCAGCCCCGTGTACTCGGTCATGTAACCGAAGACCAGCTCCGAGTCGGCCACCGGCATGTCGAACGGCGGCCGACGGATCTCGGCCAGCCCGGCGACGAAGAAGATGATCATCGCGGGCGCCTGCCAGAGCAGCCACCACGGCTGCCACGCCTGCACGATGCCGGACAGGCTGAGCGTGCCCGCCGCCATCGCCACCGAGGCGGCGGCCAGCACCAACGGCAGCTCGTAGCCGAGTAGCTGGGCGGCCCCGCGCAGCCCGCCGAGCAGGCTGTACTTGTTGGCCGACGCCCACGCCGACATCAGCACCGCCACCACACCGATGCCCACCACGGCCAGCACGAAGAACAGGCCGATGTCCAACGGTTGCCCGACCAGGTCGTTCGGGCCGAGCGGGATGACCAGCAGCACCAGCAGGTAGGGCACCAGCGCCACCGCGGGCGCCAGCCGGAACACCGCCCGGTCCGCCTCGCGCGGGGTGATGTCCTCCTTCTGCACGAACTTGACGCCGTCCGCCACGAGCTGCGCCCAACCGTGGAAGCCACCCGCGTACATCGGGCCGAGGCGACCCTGCATGTGCGCCATCACCTTGTGCTCGGCCTGGCCGACGAGCAGCGGCAGGGTGAGGAACGCGACGACCACGCCGCCGATCCGGAGCACCAGCTCCACCCAGAGCGGCATCAGGGCGTACCCCCGTCGTGGTCGGTCCGGTGATCGCGGGCCGGCGGGTCCGCGACGGGCTCGCCACGCGATGCGGTCGGGTCGGCCGGGCCTGCGCCGGGCGCGGGCTCGTCGGC
>NZ_HF570108.1:6567258-6686154 GCF_000297395.2 Micromonospora lupini str. Lupac 08
GCCAGGGCTTCGCCACCCGCGAGGCGAGCACGAACTCCTTGCGCAGCGGGTGGCCCTCGAACTCCGGGGGCAGCAGCAGCGGTCGCAGCTCCCCGTGGCCGTCGAAGTCGATGCCGAACATCTCGTGGGTCTCCCGCTCGTGCCAGGCGGCACCCGGGTAGACGTCCACCACCGAGGCCACCGTGGGCGCGTCGCGGGGCACCCGGGTACGCAGCAGCACGCCGTGCCGCAGCCGCGTCGACCAGAGGTGCGCCACCACGTCGAAGCCCTCGGTCAACTCGTCGACAGCCGACAGCCAGTCGAAGAAGTCGCAGGCCAGCTCGCTGTCGTCCCGAGCGGCGCGGACGGCGGCCGACCAGCTCGCCAGGGGTACGTCGACGGTGGCCCGGGCGAACCGCTGCCCGCCGGAGACCGACGGGGTCGCCTCGACCGGCGCGAGCAGCGCGACCAGCCGAGCGCCGACCTCTTCCTCAGTCATGCCGCTGATCCTAGGGCGTCCGTCCGGCGCGGACCCGGCCCGCGGTCCAGGGCCGACCATCGGTGATCTGCCTGCTTTACCGGGCGGCGGGCCCGTCGGGGGGGAAAGATGAGGGCGTGCGCGCTGTCACTGTGAAACCCGGGGTCGCCAACTCGCTGAGCCTCGCCGAGGATCAGCCGGAGCCGGCGCCCGAGGAGGGCGCGGTCCTGGTCGAGGCACTGGCCGTGGGGATCTGCGGCACCGACCACGAGATCATCGCGGGTGACTACGGCGAGGCGCCGCCGGGCGCGGACCGCCTGGTCATCGGGCACGAGTCGCTGGGGCGGGTGCTGGAGGACCCGAGCGGCACCCTGCAACCCGGCGACCTGGTGGCCGGCATCGTCAGGCATCCCGACCCGGTGCCCTGCACCAACTGCGCCGTCGGCGAGTGGGACATGTGCCGCAACGGTCAGTACACCGAGCACGGCATCAAGGCGCTGCCCGGGTTCGCCCGGGACCGTTGGCGGATCGAGCCGGAGTTCGCGGTCCAGCTCGACCCGGTGCTGGCCCAGGTCGGCGTGCTGTTGGAGCCGACGAGCGTGGTGGCGAAGGCGTGGGACCACATCGAACGGATCGGCCACCGGGCCGAGTGGCGGCCCCAGACCGTCCTGGTGACCGGCGCGGGGCCGATCGGCCTGCTGGCCGCGCTGCTCGGCACCCAGCGCGGGCTCACCGTCCACGTGCTTGACCGGGCCACCGACGGGCCCAAGCCGGAGCTGGTCGCCGGGCTCGGCGCCACCTACCACGCGGTGCCGGTCAACGACCTACCCTTCGAGCCCGACGTGGTGATCGAGTGCACCGGCGCGCCCACCGTCGTCCTCGACGTCATGTGCAAGGCGGCGCCGACCGGCATCGTCTGCCTGGCCGGAGTGTCCAGCGGTGGCCGGAGCATCGACTTCGACGCCGGGGCGCTCAACCGGGCGCTGGTGCTCGAGAACAACGTGGTGTTCGGCTCGGTGAACGCCAACCGGCGGCACTGGACCATGGCCGCGCAGGCGCTCGCCCGCGCCGACCAGGTCTGGCTCTCCTCGCTGATCACCCGACGGGTCCCGGTGAACAGGTACGCCGACGCGTACACCGCCGGGCCGGACGACATCAAGGTGGTGCTGGAGTTCGCCTCCTGACCGGCGACCCGGCGACGTCAGATGCCGGGTAGCCGGCCGTTGCGGAACAGGTCCACGAAGAGCTGGTGGTCCTGGCGGGCGCGCACCCCGTACGCGTGCGCGAAGTCCACCAGGTGGGTGACGAAGCCCGACGCGTCGGTGTCCACGGCGGCGACGATCGCCTCCTCGGTGGAGTAGTCCACCAGGTCGTGGCTGGACTCGTCGTCGGCGACCGAGTGCATCCGGGCCACCGCTCGGCCGAGGTCGGCCAGCACCCCGGTCAGATCCTCCGGCTCGTTGACGTCGGACCAGTCCAGGTCGGCCGCGTACGGGGAGACCTCGGCGACGAGCTGACCGGCCCCGTCCAGCTCGGTGAAGCCCAGCCAGGGGTCGGCGTGCGCCTGCAACGCCCGCTGCGACTCGGCGGTCCGGTGACCCTGGTGCTGGAAGTAGCCGCGTACCGAGTCGTCTGTCGAGTAGCGGGCCACCGCCGGGACCTGCGCCTGCTTCATGTAGATCACGACGTCGTTCTCCAGCGCCTGCGTGTGACCCTCCAACAGCAGGTTGTACGACGGCAGGCCGGCCGACCCGATGCCCACCCCCTTGCGCAGCACCACGTCCTTGATCCGCGTCGCCACCGGGCGCAGCCGGGCCGAGGCGGCGGGCAGGGTGCCCAGGTACTCCTCGAAGGCGGCGACAACGCGGTCCCGGGTCTTTCCGTCGACCTCGAAGACCCCGTCCCCGACGGAGAACCGCCGTTCGTAGTTGTCGACGGTGGTCTGCTCGGCGAGCAGGTCGACCCGCGTGTTGAGGCGGGCCTGCTGGAGCACTCGACGCAGCACCCCGTCGGCGTTCTCCAGGGTGATCGAGCCGATCGCGTCGTCCCCGCCGGCGGCGATGGCCCGCAGCTCGGTCAGGTAGGAACGGGCGAAGCCGGCCACCAGCTCACCGATCACCGTGTCGGAGAGCGCCTTGCCGTAGCCGAGCAGCGCCACGCTTGCCGCGAACCGGCGCAGGTCCCAGGTGAACGGCCCGACGTACGCCTCGTCGAAGTCGTTGACGTTGAACACCAACTGTCCGGAGGCGTTCATGTAGGTGCCGAAGTTCTCCGCGTGCAGGTCGCCGTGGATCCACACCCGGCCGGTCTGCTCGTCGAGGAAGCTGTCGTCGGCGAAGTCGCCACGCTGGTCGGCGTAGAACAGCGCGGCGCTGCCCCGGTAGAAGGCGAACGGCGACGCGGCCATCTTGCGGAACTTGCGGCGGAAGGCCGCCGGGTCGATCGCCATCGACGCGCCGAACTCCTCGGTGAGCACGTCGATGATGTGGGCGGACCGCTTGTCCACGGAGTTGCTCATGAGCGCAGGTTAGCCCGGTCCGGCCAGTGCCCCCGTCAGGTCGTGGCGGGCGGGCGTACCGGCGGGGCGGTGAGCGAGTCGACCGAGCGCGGGGCGGCGGCCTCGCGGGGCGGGGCGTCCAGCGGCGCGGCCAGCAGAT
Organism: Micromonospora lupini str. Lupac 08; assembly: GCF_000297395.2. Classification (GTDB taxonomy): domain Bacteria; phylum Actinomycetota; class Actinomycetes; order Mycobacteriales; family Micromonosporaceae; genus Micromonospora; species Micromonospora lupini. The sequence continues at coordinate 6,570,373 of NZ_HF570108.1, forward strand.
CCCGCTGGGGCACGCCGCCGATGCCGGACTGCTCGGCGGCGATCTTTTCCTGTAGGCGCAGGATGCCGTGCAGCAGCGCCTCCGGGCGCGGCGGGCAGCCGGGCACGTACACGTCGACGGGAATGAGCTGGTCGACGCCCTTGGTCACCGAGTACGAGTCCCAGTAGGGGCCGCCGCAGTTGGAGCACGCGCCGAACGAGATGACGTACTTGGGCTCGGGCATCTGGTCGTAGAGCCGCTTGATGGCCGGGGCCATCTTGTCGGTCACCGTGCCGGAGACCACCATGAGGTCGGCCTGCCGGGGGCCGTGGGCGAACGGGATCACACCCAGCCGGATGAAGTCGTGCCGGCCCATGCTGGTGGCGATGAACTCGATCGCGCAGCAGGCCAGCCCGAAGTTGAACACCCAGAGCGAGTAGCGGCGTCCCCAGTTCAGCACGAACCGGATCGGCTCACCGAGCACTGCCGGTAGCTGCACGACGCCCCCTCCTGTCACTCACTGGACAGTCAACCACAGCCGCGGGGCGCAACCCTGAGGGCCGGTCACGACCTTGGCGAGAGACGGGGCATCGAGGGCCGAACGGCCGGCGCGAGCGGTGCGACCGGAGTGCGGGCGGGCGGCCCGCAACGCCACGGGGAGGACGAGTGAGTGTGACGAGAGACGTACGGGCCGGTGGTGCGCCGCCGGACCCTCGACCGGCAGCGGTGACCGACCACTCGGAGCTGACCTTCGACGACTTCTACCATGCCCACTTCCGCGGGCTGGTCGTGCAGTTGCGGGCGTACACGGGCGACCTCGGTCAGGCGCAGGACCTGGTGCAGGAGGCGTTCTGCCGGGCCTTCGCCGGGTGGGACCGGGTGTCCCGGTACGACGACCCGCTGGCCTGGACCCGGCGGGTCGCCTGGAACCTGGCGCACAACCGGTGGCGGCGGCTGCGCACGGCGCGGGCGTGGCTGCTGCGGCAGCGCGAGACCCACGTCGCGGGGCCGAGCCCCGACCGGGTGGCGTTGGAGGCCGCCCTGGCCGCGCTGCCCGCCAAGCAGCGCCGGGCCGTGATCCTGCACTACCTCGCGGATCTGCCGATCAACGAGATCGCCGCTCAGGAGCAGGTGGCCGAGGGCACGGTCAAGTCCTGGCTGCACCGGGGCCGGGCCGCGCTGGCCGCGTCCCTGCGGGAGACGCCCGAGGAGGCGCACGATGTCTGAGCACGAGTCCATCGCACTCGCCGAGCGTTTCGCCCGGTACCGCGCGGAGTCGCTGACCGAGGTCGAGTCGCCGGGGCCGGCGGCGGTCCGTGTCGCTGTCCGCAAGCGCCGCCGACGGACGGTCGGCGCCGCCGTCGCCGCCGTGCTCGCCGTGGCGGCCGGCCCCGTGCTCGGGTACGCGACGCTTGACCACCCGCAGCCCCAGCCAGGCCCGGTGGAGCCCACCGGATCGCCGTCGGCCAGCCCGTCGGCGACCGCGCCGGCCAGTGCGTCGGCGAGCCCGTCGACCACGGCGTCGAGCAGCGCCAGCCCGACCCGCGCCGCCCCCGACGGGCGGATCAGCAGGTCCCAGTTGCTCGCCGCGACGGTGTCGCTGCCCGCCTGGACCACGCCGGCCGACTGCCCGACCGGTCGGGTGCGGCTGGGCGCCGAACCGGCCCGGGACGACGTCAACGAGCTGGTGGCGCTGGACCACGGCGACCTGGACGGTGACGGCGCCACGGAGACGGTCGCCCTGGTCCGCTGCGTGTTCGGCACCCGCGGGCCGTTCCAGGTGGTCGCGTTCGACAGGGACACGGCCGGCCGGGTCGTCACCCTCGGCCGCGTGACCGGCACCGCCCGTCCCACTCCCGGTTGGGTGACCGCCCTGGACGTACGCGACGACGGCGAGGTCCGGGTCGAGGTGGCCGACATCGCGCCCGGCGGCGGCTGGCCGTTGAAGAACTCCCAGCGGCAGTGGCGCGGCTACCGGTGGTCCGGAGACGGGTTCGAGCAGGTGTCCGGGCCGAGCACGTTCGGCCCCAACCCGCGCTCGACGGACCTGTCCGCCACCGCCACCGACCTGGTGTTGACCCCGGCGGCGGACGGCTCCCGATCGGGTGCGGTCACCGTGCGGATCCGCAACGACGCGGACCGGACGGCGCCAGAGGCCCTCCTCACCATGGAGCTGCCGAAGGCTCTGCGACCCGTCGGCGACGGCTGGTCGGGCTGTGACATCCAGACGCGGAGCACCGTGCAGGTGTCCTGCCGCCTGAGCGCCGTGCGGGGGCACAGCGAGGTGCGTCGCACCCTGGAGCTGCAAGTCGCCGCCGGGACCAGCCTGGCGTCCGGACAGGTGGCGCTGCGGGTCTGGCCTGCGGACCCGGACGGAGATCCCTGGCTGGACAACGACAGCGGTGACAACGAGTCGACGTTCGACTATCGCTGAGCGTGCGGGGGCGGCCGGTCACCGACCGGCCGCCCCCGCCAACCGTCTCGCGCGTCGGTGGCTCAGGCCAGCACGACACCGGGGCCGGGACCGATCTCACCCGGCGCGCCCGGGCCCGGACCGATGGCCAGCACGACACCGGGACCGGGGCCGATCTCACCCGGCGCACCTGGGCCCGGACCGATCGCCAGGGACACGCCCGGGCCGGGACCGATCTCGCCCGGGGCGCCCGGGCCGGGGCCGATCGCCAGCGCCGCCGTCGCCACTCCGCTCACGCCGAGGGCCAGTCCGGCCGCCGCAGTCAGCCCGGTCATCAGGATCTTCCGCATCGTCATTGCCTTCTCCCGTGTCGTTTGGTTGATGGATATGACCGTACGGAAGCGGCGAATACGATAAAACCACTGTTTAGCGACACTTATCTATACATATGCCCGTTGATTCGTTGTGGATAGTGTGCGGCGTTTCACATTGCTTCCGCGCCTCGCGACGGTCGCCTGGAACCTGGCCCGCAGCCGCTGGCGGTCGGCTGCCGCCCGGCCCGGCAGTGGGAGCAGTCCGGCAGGTCACCAGATGTTCACCGAACTTGTCGGAAGACGCTGAAACCCGAGCGCGCTTCCCCGCGTGTGAGCGACGTCGCCCCGGAACCCGGGGTGACAGGAGACGGGGAGGACCCAGGTGACGGTGAGCGCCGAATCGAGGCTCGGCAAGCCTCCACCAGAGGACATGACCCGGCAGGCCGGGCGGACTTCGGTCGACGTCGTCGACTTCGACCAGCTCTACCATGCCCACTTCCGCTCGCTGACCATTCAGCTCGCTGCCTACTGTGGCGACTTCAGCCAGGCGCAGGACCTGGTTCAGGAGGCGTTCTGCCGGGCCTTCACGCGGTGGGGGAAGGTTTCCCGCTACGACGACCCGGTCGCCTGGGTGCGGCGGGTCGCCTGGAACCTGGCCACCAGCCGCTGGCGTCGGCTGCGGACCGCCCAGTCCTACCTGCGCCGGCAGCGTGAGGAACACGTGCCCGGCCCCGACCCGGATCGGGTGGCGTTGACGCGGGCGCTCGCGGCGTTGCCGGCGAACCACCGCCGTGTCGTCGTGCTGCATCACCTCGCGGACCTCTCCGTCACCGAGATCGCCCAGCAGGAGGACGTGCCCGAAGGCACGGTCAAGTCCTGGTTGCACAGGGGTCGAGCTGCGCTGGCGGCTCAGCTGGCTCCCCAGAACGAGGTGACCGACCATGCCTGAGTTCGACAGCACCCGACTCGACGCGGAGTTCTCCACGTACCGGGCGGCAATGCTTCCGGCGATCACTCCCGACGGCCCGGCCGCGGTCCGGCGTACCGTCCGTCGCCGTCGGAGGCGCGCGGCGGTGGCGGTGGCCGCGGCGCTGGTGGTGGCCGTGGCCGTCCCGGTGGCCGGGCAGGCGGGGCTCCGCCGGGATCCGGGACCGCCGGCGACGGCGCCACCGTCCGATTCGCCGTCGCCGTCACCGACGCCGTCACCGACGCCGAGCGTCTCCTCCGCACCACCGGCGCCGGACGGCAGAATCGAGCGGACCGAGTTGCTCGCCGCCACCGTCGACCTGCCCACCTGGAGCGACCTGCCGGAGCGCCCGGACGGTAAGGCGTGCGCATCCCGTGGGATCCGGCTCAGCGGCGACCCGGTGAGCGATGACCCCAATCTGCTGGTGGAGATGGACTACGGGGACGTCGATCGCGACGGGGCGACGGAGACGGTGGTGCTGGTGCGCTGTCAGCCCGGCACCCGAGGGCCGGCGCAGGTGGTCGCCTTCGACCGGGACACGGCCGGGCGGATCGTCACACTGGGTCGGGTGGCCGCCACCGCCGACCCGACTCCGGAGTGGCTGATCGGGCTCGAGGTGCGGGCCGACGGCGTGACCCGGGTGGCGATGGCCGACCGGGCGCCGGGGCCCGGTTGGCCTCTCGAGCAGTCGCAACGGCAGTGGCGCGGATACCGGTGGGACGGAAGCCGGTTCCGGCAGACCGAGGGGCCCACCGGCTTCGGTCCCAACCCGTACGCCGCCGACCTGTCGGTCAGCTCGTCGAACCTGGCCCTCGCCCGGGAGCCGGGCGACAGCTTCGCGGGCACGATCGAGGTCCGGGTACGCAACACCAGCGCGGGCGCGGTGGCCGAGGCGGTGCTGTCGTTCGACCTGCCGTGGCAGTTGCGGCCGGTCGGGGACGGCTGGAAACGGTGTCGCGAGAACATGGCCGTCGCCCTGGCGCCGTACCGGTGCACCCTGGGCAAGCTGGCGCCGCACGCCGACATCCGGCTCACCCTCGGCTTCAAGCGGGCACAGGGCACACCGTTGGCCTCGGGCAAGGCGACCATCGAACTCTCCGGCAGCGGCGCCGACGGGACCACGCTGCTGGAACGAGAGCGGGACGACAACCTCGCCACCTTCACCCACTACTACCGCTGATCGACTGCGGCGTGCGGTCCCGGCCGGTCGGCCGGTCGGGACCGGGTCGCTTCACCGCTTCGCGCCGCGCTGTCGGGATCGCGGCAGAAATGTGCGCAACCACACCCGTGGCCGTGGAGTGTTACCGGCGCCCAGGGCACCGGCCCGACGGCAAACGGGGAGGGGCAGTGACAGCAACGATGGGAGCCCGCGCCAACGAACCGCCGGCGACGTTGACGGCCAAAGGGCTGGCCGCGGCGGCGATCACCTTCGACGACTTCTATCACGCGCACTTCCGGAGCGTCACGGCTCAGCTGTGCGCGTACACGGGGGATCTGAGCCACGCGCAGGATCTGGCCCAGGAGGCGTTCTGCCGGGCGCTGGCGCGCTGGGACCGCCTGGTTCGGTACGACGATCCGGTGGCCTGGGTCCGCCGGGTCGCCTGGAACCTGGCCCGCAGTCGCTGGCGTCGGCTGCGCACGGCCCGCGACCACCTGCTGCGGCAGCGACGCACCGAGGCCGAGGTGGACGGCCCGACACCCGACCGGGTGGCGATCGACGCGGCGCTCGCGCAACTGCCCGCCAACCATCGGCGTGCCGTCATCCTGCACTACCTGGCCGACCTGTCGGTCAGTCAGATCGCACTGCAGGAAGGGGTGGCCGAGGGCACCGTCAAGTCCTGGCTGCACCGGGGCCGGACCGCCCTGGCCGGACTGCTGGACGAGAACACCGAGGGGGTGTCCCATGTCTGATCTCGAACCGCGGCTGCGCGAGCGGTTCACCGCGTACCGCACCGATGTCACCACCCGGGCCGTCGGTCCCGGTCCCGACCAGGCCCGACGCACCCTGCGTCGGCGCCGGCAGACGAGGGCGGTGGCCGTCGCCGCGGCGGCGGTCGTCCTGGTGCTGGCGCCTGTCGTCGCCAACGCCGCGCTGAAGAACGACCGGACGCCGCCGGTTCCGGCCGTGTCCGTCGAGCCGACGGCGCCGGCGACACCGGACCCGACGCCCACACCGCCGCCGACGCCGAGCGGGTCGGCCAGCCCCACGGGTTCCGCCACCGAGCCCCCGGACGGCAACATCAGCCGAGCCCAGTTGCTCGCCGCCCGTGTCGACCTGCCGACGTGGCCGCAGACCGCGCCGTCCACCTGCACCACGTCGAACGTGCGGCTGATGACGGAATCGATCGATCACTATATTCCGTTACTCAGCGACCTGCCCGTGGGTCACGCCGACCTGGACGGTGACGGCGCCCAGGAGACGGTCGCCGTCGTCACCTGCCGGTACGGCGAGTCGTCGGCGAAGCAGGTCGTCGCCTTCGACCGGGACGACGACGGGCGCATCGTGACGCTCGGCCGGGTCGTCCGGACCAGCGACGGTGTCGAGGACATCCTCGGGATGACCCTCACCGCGGCCGGCTCGATCGACGTGCGGGTGGCCGACCTTCAGCCGTGCTGCGACACCCCGGCCTACTGGCCACAGGAACAGACGCGTACCTACCGATGGAAGGGAGGCCGGTTCACACAGACCGACGGCCCCACGAAGTTCGGCAAGGATCCCCGGCTCACCGACCTGCGCCTGTCCATGACGCACACGCTTGTCGCCGCCACGGGTGGTCGCAAGCTGACCACCGTCTTCACCGTCACCAACGCGGGGCCTGTCGACGCTCCACAGGTCCAGTTCAACGGCCTCGACGCGGGTGCGCCGGCGGGCGGTGACTGGTCCAAATGCGACCAGAAGGCGGCTGCGGCGGACAACGACTGGTCGTGCCGGCTGCCGGGAGTGCCGGCCGGTGAGTCGCGGCGCTACACCTTCGTACAGCTGGTGCCCGACCGCTCAGGCGCCGACGCGAGAGCTCGGGGCTGCACCGTCGTCCACTACGACGCGCAGGACCGGCGGTGGCGCGACCTCAGCGCGAAGAACAACAGCGTGGACCTCCCCGGCGTGCTCTGAGCCGGACGTCCGGTGCCCCACCCCCATCGGGTGGGGCATCGGCGTTCAGTCGCCCGAACCCCAGGTGGGGCGTTGCAGCAGGCCGACGAACTCGACGAGCAGCCGTTCGCGCAGCGCCGGCGGGGCGGCGTCGAGCAGCGTGTTGACGAGCGCCATCCGCTCCGGCAGCGGTCCCGCGCCGGCTCCGTCGCCGTCACCGCTCCCCGGGCCGCCGTCACCGAGACCCAGTCCGGCGGCCAGGCCGACGACCAGGTCCGGGGTCAGCGCCTCGGGCGTCAGGGCGCCGACCAGGGCCGCCAACTCGGCCGGCAGCCGCACCGGGCCGGCCGCGTGGGCCGCCTCCACCGCGGCGGCCAGGTCCGGGCCGAACTCGGCCACCCGGGGCGCGACCGAGGCGGTCACCGTGAGGTGCACGCTTGCCGGCAGACCGGCGTACGACAGTTGGGGTTGGGTGTGCCAGCCACGCGCGGTCAGCTCGTCGACCAGGACGAACAGGTCGGGGCCGCCCTCGGTGGCGGTGAAGCAGACCACGGTGGACTCCGGCTCGGCCAGCAGCCGCAGCCCGTCGACGGCGCGGACCGCGTCGGCCAGACCGGCGACCGCGTCCCTGGTGACGGCGGCCAACCGCAGGTAGCCGGCATCGCCGAGGTGCCGCAGGGTGGCGTACGCGGCGGCGATCGGCCCGCCCGAACGGGTGGACGCGATCACCGGATTGATCATCGTGTAGCCCGGCCAGTCCGCGTACGCGAAGTACTGCGGGGCGCGGAGCGCGGCGTCGCGGTGCAGCAGCACCGACACGCCCTTCGGCGCGTACGCGTACTTGTGCAGGTCGACCGAGATGGAGGTGACCCCGGGCACCGAGAAGTCGAACGCCGGCACCGGCTCGCCGAGGCGACGCAGGTACGGCAGGGTCCAGCCGCCGAAGCAGGCGTCGACGTGACAGCGCACCCCGGCGTCGGCGGCCACTGCGGCGATCTCGGCCACCGGGTCCACCACCCCGTGCGCGTACGAGGGCGCGGAGCAGGCGACAAGCACCGTCTCCGGGCGGATCGCGGCGGCCAGCGCGGCCGGATCGGGGCGCAGCGTGTCCACCGGGACCGGCACCACGTCCAGCGCCACCCGCAGGTAGTGCGCCGCCTTGGCGAACGCGGCGTGCGCGCTCGACGGCACCACGATCCGGGGTGCGGCGATCTCCGGGTGGGCGTCCCGGGCCGCCTTGACGGCGAGGATCAGCGACTCGGTGCCGCCGCTGGTGACGCTGCCGACCACGTCGGGCGCGGTCGTCCCCGGCCCACCGCCGAGCACCCGACCGGCCGAGCCGACGAGCGCGTTCTCCATGGCCAGCAGGGACGGGAACGCGGTCGGGTCGAGCCCGTTGACGTGGGCGCTCTCCTGGTGCGCGGCGGCCGCCAGCTCGTCGAGACCCGGCACCGCCGGGTCGTACACGTACGCGAACAGCCGCCCCCCGTGGGTGGGCCGGTCGCCCGCGCGCAGCCGTCGCACCTCCGCCAGCGCGACATCCGCGGCCACCCCGTCGCGGGACAGCGCCCCCGCCCCGACCGTGTTCTCGTCGATCATGGAGTTCTGGTGCCCTTCTCGATGCGGCCCACCGCCGTGAGGTGCTGGCCCTGCGCGGAGGCCAGGACGGCGGGGGTCAGGGTGTAGCGGCGCAGGAGCAGGATCGGGGGGCCCAGCAGCAGGGCCGGGATGATCGTGAAGCCGAGGAGTACGCCCATTCGGGCCGTGTCGGACTGCGCGGCGGCCGTTCCGGTGTCGGAGGAGACGTAGCCGGCGAGCTGGAGCACCAGTCCGTACACGCCCGGGCCGAGGGCCAGGCCGAGCGTCTCCCCGGCGGTCCACAGGCCGGTGAAGACGCCCGCCTGCCGGCGGCCGGTACGCGCCGTGTCGTACGCGATGCAGTCCGGGAGCATCGCCAGCGCGAACACCTGTTGTCCGGCGTACCCGACGCCGAGGACGGCGACCACCAGGTAGACGACGACCGGCGGCAGCACCGGGGCGGCGACCAGGGCGAGCGCCCCGGCGGCGAGGATCAGCCCGGCGGCGACCAGGGCGGACCGCTTGCCCACCCGGGCGCCGACGCGGGACCAGAGCGGCATCACCAGCAGCGCCGGCCCGACGAAGCAGGCGAAGAGCAGTGTCGGCCCGCTCTGCTCGTCGCGCAGGATCTGTCCGGCGAAGTAGTTGACCCCGGCGAGGATGGTCGCCACGCCTGCGGACTGCACCACGAAGCAGACCAGCAGCGCCCGGAACGGCCGGTTGGCGGCGGCCACGGCGAGCTGGGCGCGCAGTGTCGGCTCGCTGGCGCCGACCACACCGGCCGGCGCGGACCGGGTGCCGAGGAACGCGCCGACGGCCCCGATCACGATGAGCGCCGCCACGAACAGGCCCATCCAGCGGTGGCCGGGCACGCCGTCGCCGCCGGCCGTCACGACCAGCGGGGCGACCGCGCCGGAGACCAGGATGGTCAGCGCCAGCACGGCGATCCGCCAGGTCATCAGCCGGGTCCGCTCGGCGTAGTCGTCGGTCATCTCGGCGGGCATCGCCACGTACGGCACCTGGAAGAAGGCGAACGCGGTGGCCGTGGCGAGGAAGGCGAGCGCCACGTACACCGCGGCGGCCGGCCCGTTGCCGAACGGCGCGGCGAAGATGGCCGCGAAGAGCACGGCGAGCGCGAGACCGGCGACGAGCAGGTACGGCCGGCGGGCGCCCCAGCGCGACCGGGTGCGGTCGGAGATCCGCCCGGCGACCGGGTTGACCAGCACGTCCCATGCCTTGGGCAGCAGCACCAGCAGGGCGGCCAGCCCGGCGGCCACGCCCAACGTGTCGGTCAGGTACGGCAGCAGCAGCAGGCCGGGCACGGTGCCGAACGCCCCGGTGGCCAGCGAGCCGAGCGCGTAGCCGGCGTGCACCGGACGCGGCAGCCGACCGTCGGCGGGCAGGCTGGCCGCATCCGGGCCGGCGGCGGGCAGGCCGGCGGCACCCGGCGGCTGGTTCATGGGGCCGAATGTTACTCACGTTATGCCGGAGGTCACATCCCCTCCTCCGGTGACCAGCCCGCCCGCGCGATGTCGACGCCCTCGCCGCGCAGCGGCGCCCCCTCGGCCCGGAGCCGTGCCCGCGCCTCCCGCTCGTGCCCCGGTGGCAGCCGCCCGGCGGCGGTCACCACCCGGTGCCACGGCACCGAGCCACCGTGCCGGGCCATGATGTTGCCGACCAGTCGCGCGGAGGAACGCCCCGAGCGCTCGGCCAGGGCGTCGGCGACCCCGCCGTACGACATCACCCGACCCTCCGGGATCCGCTCCACCAGGTCGAGCACCGCCTCGACGTACTCGTCAGGAGTCACAATCGGCCACCATATGGGAACGCCGCCGGGCGAGGCGGGCGTGACCACGCAGAATGGGCGGGTGCGCGACGCAGTCACGGCCGCCCGACGGGTCGTCGTCAAGATCGGATCTTCCTCGTTGACCACCGCCACCGGCGGACTGGCCGACGAGCGCGTCGATGCGCTTGTCGACACCCTCGGGCGGCTCACCGCCGAAGGACGCGAGGTGGTGCTGGTCTCGTCCGGCGCCATCGCCGCCGGCCTGGCCCCGCTCGGATTGACCCGGCGTCCGCGCGACCTGGCCACCCAGCAGGCCGCCGCCAGCGTCGGGCAGGGCCTCCTGATCGGCAGGTACGCGGCAAGCTTCGCCCGGCACGGCCGCACCGTCGGGCAGGTGCTGCTCACCGTCGACGACGTGACCCGACGCGCGCACTACCGCAACGCGTACCGCACGCTGCGCAAACTGCTCGACCTGCACGCGGTGCCGATCGTCAACGAGAACGACACGGTGGCGACCGAGGAGATCAGGTTCGGCGACAACGACCGGCTGGCCGCGCTGGTGGCCGCGCTTGTGCACGCCGACCTGCTGGTGCTCCTCTCCGACGTGGACGCCCTCTGGACCGGCGACCCGGCCCGCCCGCACTCGACCCGGATCGCTGAGGTGCGCAGCGACGAGGACCTCGCCGGGATCACCATCGGCGGCGCCGGCCGGTCCGGGGTCGGCACCGGAGGCATGGTGACCAAGGTCGAGGCGGCCCGCATCGCCACCGGCTTCGGTATCCCCGTGGTGCTCACCGCCGCCGACCTGGCCGGGGCGGCACTGGCCGGCGACCCCGTGGGCACGCTGTTCCATCCGCAGCGGCAGCGCCCGACGGCCCGGCTGTTCTGGCTGGCCCACGCCACCTCGCCCCGGGGGCGTCTGCACCTCGATCCGGGCGCGGTGGCAGCCGTCGTCGGCCGACGCAAGTCGCTGCTGCCCGCCGGCATCACCTCCGTGGACGGCACGTTCACCGCCGGGGACCCGGTGGACCTGGTCGACACCGCCGGCGCCCCGGTCGCCCGTGGCCTGGTCAACTACGACGCGGTGGAGCTGCCCGGGCTGCTCGGCCGCTCCACGTCCGAACTCGCCGCGGCGCTCGGCCCGGCGTACGAACGAGAGGTCGTCCACCGCGACGACCTCGTCCTGCTGTGAGGAGTGCTGGCATGAGCGTGACCGAGCAGGCGCGACGGGCGCGGGACGCCGCCGCCGACCTGGCCACGGCCACCCGTACCGTCAAGGACGCCGCGCTTGTCGCGATGGCCGACGCGCTTGTGGCGCGTACCCCGGAGATCCTGGCCGCGAACGAGACGGACCTGGCGGCCGGCCGGGAGGCCGGGCTGAGCGCGGCCGTCCTGGACCGGCTCGCGCTCGACGCGGGCCGGGTGGCCGGCATCGCCGACGCGCTGCGCCAGATGGCCGCGCTGCCCGACCCGGTCGGCGAGGTGGTCCGCGGGTCGACCCTGCCCAACGGGCTGGAACTGCGCCAGATCAGGGTGCCGTTCGGGGTCGTCGGCATCATCTACGAGGCACGGCCCAACGTGACAGTCGATGCCGCCGGGATCTGCCTGAAGTCCGGCAACGCCGCGCTGCTGCGTGGGTCGTCCTCGGCCGCGCACTCCAACGCGGCGCTTGTCGCGGTGCTGCGCGACGCGATCGCCGAGGCCGGGCTGCCGGCCGACGCGGTGCAGTTGCTCGACGCCAGCTCCCGCGACTCGGTCAAGGAGCTGATGCGCGCCCGAGGGCTCGTCGACGTGCTCATCCCGCGTGGCGGCGCGTCGCTGATCCGCACCGTGGTCGAGGAGTCGACAGTGCCGGTGATCGAGACCGGGGTGGGCAACTGCCACGTGTACGTGGACGCCGCCGCCGACCTGGCGAAGTCCGTCGCGGTGACGCTGAACGCCAAGACCCAACGCCTGTCCACCTGCAACACCGCCGAGTCGCTGCTCGTGCACGCCGACGTCGCCGACGCGTTCCTGCCGCCGGTGCTTGCCGCGTTCGCCGAGGCGGGCGTGACAGTGCACGGCTCCCCCGAGGTGGCCGCGTACTCGGCGGCGGTGGTCCCGGCCACCGACGAGGACCACGCCACCGAATACCTGTCCGCCGACATCTCGGTGGCGGTGGTCGAGTCGCTGGACGCGGCGGTCGCGCACATCCGCCGCTTCGGCACCGGGCACACCGAGGCGATCCTCACCGACTCGGCGAGCGCGGCCCGCGAGTTCGTGGCCCGGGTGGACGCGGCGGCGGTGATGGTGAACGCCTCGACCCGGTTCACCGACGGGGGCGAGTTCGGCTTCGGCGCGGAGATCGGCATCTCGACGCAGAAGCTGCACGCCCGTGGCCCGATGGGCCTGCCCGAGCTGACCAGCACCAAGTACGTCGTCACCGGGGACGGGCACCTGCGCTAGCCGGGCTGCGGGGCGGCTCCGGCCGCCGCGGGCCGGCAGGCCCGGATCGCGGACAGCGTGGCGTGCACGTCGAACTGGTGACCGTCGTCGCTCTCCCAACCACCGTCACTGCGCTGGGTCTCGGCGAGCCGTCGCAGGGCCCGCACCATGATCCAGTCGTGCAGGTCGATGCCGACCCGGCGCAGCGTGGCCGCCAGCCAGGCCACGTCGCCCGGCGACATCGCGGACATCCGTTCGGCGAGCACCACCTGGATCCGCGCCGACTCCTGGAACATGTCCTGCCGGTGCAGCACTGCCGCGCTCAGCCAGCCGGCGGCGAGGAACGACGGCCAACCGCCGTCCGGGCGCAGCCGCGCGACGATCGACTGGGCCGCCGCCTGGACCACACCGGCGTACGCCCCGCCGACCCGGTGGTCGAGCGGGCCCGAGGCGCGGGCGTCCAGGCCGGCGACGGTCAGCCAGAAGCCGGCGTTGGCGGTGAGGAAGAGTTTGGCCTCCGGATCGCCGGGGCGGGCCCACTCCGGGGCCGAGCCGGTCAGCGAGAGGTCCTCGTCCCAGCCGCCGTCGGCCTGCTGCCGGGACGCCAACCAGTCCAGCGCCCGGCGGGCGGCGGGACGGCCCAGCGCGCCCAGGTCGTCCAGCTCGGAGAGCCGGAAGCAGGTGGCGTCGACCGAGGCGACCTCGCCACCCCAGGTCGCCGGCCAGCCGCCGTCGGGCGACTGGCCGACCTCGGCCGTCTCCAACAGCTCCGGCGGCACCGGCGTGCCGTTGCGCAGCCAGGAGAGGCGGGCGCGCTCCACCGCGTCCCCATGCGCCACGACGAATCCGATCGCGGCTTCCAAGTCGACCACGGCGGAGACGCTACCTGCGCAGACACGATCCCGCCTCGGGGAATCGGCCAGCCGGAACTGGCTGCGTCGCTCCCGCCGGAGCGCCACACGGAGCCAACTGCGTCGATTTAGCGTCGACGACGGCGCGCGGAACGGGACCGGGCCGGCGCCGGGGCGGCGCGGTGTGGCATCGCCCCGGCGGACCGGTCAGTACGCGGGCAGTGACGGGTCGATCTGCTTGATCCAGGAGAGCACGCCGCCCTGCACGTGCACGGCGTCGCGGAACCCGGCCGCCTTCAGCGCGGCGAGCGCCTCCGCCGAGCGGACGCCGGACTTGCAGTGCAGCACGATCTGCTTGTCCTGCGGGAGCTTCGCAAGCGCCTCGCCGGAGATGATGTCGCCCTTGGGGATGAGGGTGGCGCCGGGGATCCGCACGATCTCGTACTCGGCCGGCTCCCGCACGTCGACGAGGAAGATGTCCTTGCCGGCGTCCTGCCACTCCTTCAGCTCCAGGGCGGTGATGGTGGAGTCGAGCGTCGCCTCCTGGGCCTCCTCGGAGACCGCGCCGCAGAAGTCCTCGTAGTCTTCCAGCAGGTCGGTGACGGTCGGGTTCTCGCCGCAGAGCACGCAGTTCGGGTCCTTCCGGACCTTGATCTTGCGGTACTCCATCTCCAGGGCGTCGTAGACCATCAGGCGGCCGACAAGCGGCTCACCGATGCCGGTGAGCAGCTTGATGGCCTCGTTCACCTGGATCGAGCCGATCGACGCGCAGAGCACACCGAGCACGCCGCCCTCGGCGCAGGACGGGACCATGCCGGGCGGCGGCGGCTCCGGGTAGAGGCACCGGTAGCAGGGGCCGTGCTCGGCCCAGAACACCGACGCCTGGCCGTCGAAGCGGTAGATCGAGCCCCAGACGTACGGCTTGCCGAGCAGCACCGCCGCGTCGTTGACCATGTACCGGGTGGCGAAGTTGTCGGTGCCGTCGACGATCAGGTCGTACTGGGCGAAGATCTCACGGACGTTCTCGCGGTCCAACGCGGTGTTGTGGATCTCCACGTTGACCAGGGGGTTGATCTCGCGGATCGACGCGGCGGCGGACTCGGCCTTGGAACGGCCGATGTCGGACACGCCGTGGATGATCTGACGCTGGAGGTTCGACTCGTCGACGGTGTCGAAGTCGATGATGCCGAGGGTGCCGACACCCGCCGCGGCGAGGTACAGCAGGGCAGGCGAGCCGAGGCCACCAGCGCCGACACAGAGCACCCGGGCGTTCTTCAGCCGCTTCTGGCCGGTCACCCCGACGTCCGGGATGATCAGGTGGCGCGAGTAGCGGCGGATCTCGTCAACTGTCAGCTCGGCGGCGGGCTCGACGAGCGGGGGCAACGACACGGTGGACTCCCCGGGATCGGCGGTGTGAACCGCGCCATTGTTGCTCGCCCGGGCCGCACTCGGCCATGAGGGAGGACACGTGGCCCGCGATGCGGGAGGGGAATAACTGACGCCCGGTCGGTCAGGGGACGACGTCGCCGGCGTAGCGACGGCCGTCGAGGTAGGGCCAGGCGTTCGCCACGCAGCCCCGCAGCCCGTACGTCTGCTGCTGCATCACCGGTGCGGGCTCCCCCGGGCCGGGGCACGCCTCGTGCCCCTCACCGAACTCGTGGCCGACCTCGTGGTTGATGACGTAGGTGCGGTACGTCTCCAGCGGTGCCCCGTAGTCGGGCACGGCCTCCTGCCAGCGGGCCAGGTTGATGATGACCTCGCCGGGCAGCCGGCAGGAGGTGTAGCGCTCGGTGGTCAACCCACCCTCGGCGCACATCCGCTCCGACGTCACCGGGGTGGCGAGGTAGACGGTGAAGTCGGCGACGTCGGCGTCGGCCACCCGCTGCACCCGCAACTCACCGGAGGCGATCCAGCTGCGCCTGTCGGCCAGCACCTCGTCCACCCGCGCGGCGAACGCGTCGGCGTCCTGACCGCTGCCCCGTTCGACCACGACCCGGTAGCGGCGCAGCGGTCCGTCCGTACCGTGCACGGAGGTTCCCCCGGCGGCGGCCGTGAAGCGTCCCGCGCCGACCGACGGGTAGCCGCTGGGCACCGGGTGGGCCTCACCGCCGCCCACACCCATCCCGCCCTGCGCCGGGGTGGGCGCCACGTCGGCCGGCGGTTCGTCGCCGCGCGTCGCGGTCACGCCGACGGCGGTTGCGGTGGCGGCCACGAGCAGCCCGAGCAGCAGGCTGCGGCGTCGGCGGCGGCGCATCCGCACGAGCGTGGGACGCGCACCCTCGTACGCCGACCCCTCGGGCGGGTCGGGCGGCACGGGTGGGCCGTAAGGGGACGACGGCGTCATGACGTCAAGCCTGCCAGATTATTCCGGCAATTCTCCGCTTTTGCCGCTATCGACGCAATACACCTAATGTTGGCGCTTCGGAGCGGACCCGTCAGAGGGCCGGGCCGGCGTAGCGCCGACCGTCGACGTACGGCCACGGGTTGACCCGGCACCCGTTGAGGAAGAGGGTCTGCTGCATCATCACCGGCGCCGGACGCCCCACGCCCGGGCAGCGCTCGTGCCGGTGCCCGAGCTGGTGGCCCACCTCGTGGTTGACCACGTACGTCCGGTAGACCGCCAGCGGCACGCCCGCCGACACGTAGTGCGGCACCGACAACCGCCACCGATCCAGATTGATGATCACCTGGCCGGGCGCGCGGCAGGAGGTGTACGGCCGCCCGCCGATCCGGATGTCCACGCCACCCTCGGCACACATCCGGCCCGCCGTACGGGCGGTCGCCAGATAGACCGTGAAGTCCCGGGGAGCGTCCCCCGGTACCTGCTGCAACCGCAGGCGGCCGCTGTCGACCCAACTGCCCGGCCCGGCGAGCGCCACCCGGACGGCCTGCGCGAACGCGGCGACGTCCTCGTTGCTGCCCGACTCGACCGCCACCCGGTAGCGGCGCAGCTCACCCGCCCGACCCAGCACCGGGCCGGCGTGGTCGTCGTGACCGAACCGGCCGGTCCCCGCGGTCGGCACCGAGCCGGGCATCCGCAGCACCGGCGACGGGCTCGGCGAGGCGGCGGTGGCGGTCGGCGACGGGTCCACCGACGGCGGCAACTGCCCGCCCACCAGCGGTGGCGGCGGAGCGACCTCCTCGGCGGTCAGCCGATCGGGTGGCACGCCCGGACCCTCGGCGATCACCGTCACCGCCGCGCCAACCGCCAGCACCACCGCCACCAGCTGGGCGATCAGTGCGAAGCGTCGGCGGCGAGCGGAACTGAACATCCTGGTCAGCCTGCCAGATCGGACGGCCGAGCGGCGTCCTCCGTTTCGGCGAGCAGGCCGACAACCGCCCGGGCGACCAGCCGGGGAACCTCCAACTGCGCCACGTGACCGACACCGTCGAGCATCAGCAGGCGGCTGTCCGGAATGAGCCGGGCGGTCTGGGGCGCGACGCGAACGTCGACCAGCCGATCCTGCCGGCCCCCCACCACGAGCGTCGGCGCGCGCACCGCCCGGGCGAGCCGCCACAGCGACCCCGCCCCCGGCAGGTACGCCCGCAGGAAGCTGGAGACCAGCCCGCGGAACGTCCGGACGTACGCGGCCGCGTAGTGCTTCGCCTCGTACCGGACCCGGATCTCCTCCAACGCCTCGGCCCGGCGCTGCGCGCAGATGCGGCTGAGGTCGGCGACGCACGCCTCCAACACCTGCTCGGCCATCACCTCGGGCGCGAGTTGGGTGAGGTGCCGGGCGACCAGCCGCTCACCTCGGGGGATGACAAGCACCGGCAGCATCCGTCCCTGCAACGACCGCCGGAAGTCCAGGAACGGCAGCGCCGGAGAGATCAGGGTGAGGGTACGGACCAGGTCGGGCCGCAGCCCCGCCACCTGGACCGAGACCGCGCCGCCCAGCGAGTTGCCGAACAGGTGGACCGGCCCCCGACCGGAGTGCTCGATCCACCGGATGACCAGGTTCGCGAAGGCCGGGATCGTGTAGCGCGGGCCCGGCTCGCTGCGGCCGAACCCGGGCAGGTCGATGGCCTGGCCGTCCAGCCGGTCGGCGAGCAGCCCGGCCAGGTCGGTCCAGTTCTGCGACGAGCCGCCCAGCCCGTGCACGTACAGCGCCGGCTCCGCGCCGGCGGTCGTCGCCGGAGTGTCCCGCACATAGGTGGCGACGCCGTCGAGGCGGACCTCCCGGCCCGGCCACGGCGGCGGAACACCGACCTCGGGGAGGAGGTGGTCCGGCCAGAGGGAGGCGCGTTTCATCCTCCCAGTCTGCCTCGGACCACTCAGGACAGCAGCGCCTCCAGCCGACGGTTGACCGCCGCCAGCGTCGCCCGGACCACCGCCTGCCGCGGGTCGCCGGCCACCAGGGCCGAGCCGGCGAGCTGCTCGACCCAGCCCTCGCAGACCAGCAGCACCACCACCGTGGCCACCTCGCAGTTGCCGAACGGCACCACCGCCGCGTGCTCGACGAAGCAGCGGCCACGCTCGGCGTTCTCGGCGCCGCGCAGCAACTCGTCCACGGCGGCGGCCGCGGCCACCGCGCAGAGACGCAGCACGTAACCGTCCACCGCCGGCCCGGTCGCGTACCCGGCGGCGTTGTCGTCGCCGGCCAGCAGCCGCACCTCCACGTTGGCGTCCAGACCGAAGGTGCTGACCTGCACGTGGTCGATGACCACTCGCGGCCCCGGCACGCCGCCGGTTTCCAGCGGCCGGGAGGGCGCCGACTCCGTCGTGGTCACCTGACCGCCGGAGTACGACGTACCGACCGTCGCCGGGCTGCCGGTGGCGCCGCCGGTGGGCGCGGCCGAGACCGAGCCGGGCTCCTCGACGGTGGCGCGGCCCCGGTGCGGGGCACCAGCCCGCCGCCGACGTGCCGCGTCCGGCCCGACCCACTGCTCCGGGCCGGTCGGCGTGGCCTCGGCGATACGCGTTTCCGCGCCGGTGTCACCCGGCTCGGCGGGCCGCCGCGACTCGGCGACGCGCGGCTCGGCGGGCCGCCGCTCGGCGACGCGCGGCTCGGCGGATCGTGGCTCGACGACGCGCGGCTCGACGGGTCGCGGCGCGGCAGGGCGCGGCTCGGCGGCGCGGCGACGGACCGGCGGGGCCGGCGTGGTGGGCAGGCCGGGCACGTTCTGCGGGGCGGCGGCCAGCCCCATCCGTTCCTGGAGCAGCCGGGCCACCTGTCGACTCACCTCGGCCGGATCGGCACCGTCGGCCAGGTCCAACCGGAGGCTGTGCGCGCCGGCCGGGGTACGGCGCAGGGCGGCGTCCCGGACGCCGGCCACCTCCCGTACGGCGTCCAGGATGGCGTTGACGTCGAATCCCTCGGGACGCTCCCGCAACGGAGCGGGCTCGTCGTCGCGGCGCAGGTGGGTGGCGATGCGGGCGAGTTCGGGGGTTTCGGCGGGTGGCTCCACGGCTGGCGGCTCCGGCACAACGGGCACGTCCGGTTCCGCGGGGACGCGCTGCGGCAGCACCGCCGACGTGTCGGGACGTCGACCGCCGTCGGCGGGCTCGGCCGGCGACGCCGGGTCGGGGGCGGATCGGCGAGCGGCGTAGGGAGGGGCGGACGCGGGTGACGGCCGGTCGTGACGCCCGGGCCCGCTCGTGGCGGAGGCCGGACCGGCACCGGCCGAGGGAGGTGGCGGACCGGCGAGGGAAGGACCGGTCGCCGTCGGGGCGGCAGGAGCCGGCTCGGCGGGCGCGGGCGGCTCCGGGGTCGCCGGTCGGAGCCGGAACGGTGCGGTCGGCCGGACCGGGCCGGTCGACTCGCCCGCGTCGCTCGCCCGTGGAGAGGTCGCCGGCCGGGTGGCCGGCCAGGACGGACGTTCGGCCGGGGCGGCCGGAATGCGCCCCTCGGACCAGTCGGGTCGCTCGGCCGCCACGGGTGTCGGCGATCCACCGACCCACGCGGGCCGCTCGGCCACCGGACGGACCGGTGCGGCCGGTGGCGGCGCATCGGTCAACGTCGGCGGTGGGCCGGCGGGCGCGGGCGGCGGCGAATCGACAGGGGCGGGCGGATCGACGGCTGCCGGGCCCGCCCAGGACGGACGCGTACCCGCAGGCGCGCCGGCGGGTGTCGGATCCCCGGCCCAGGACGGACGCGACGGAGGGGCGCTGGTCGGCACCGGATCGGAGCCTCCGGCCCAGGAGGGACGGGGCGGCGGTGGGAGAGCCGATGCCGGACCGGCCCAGGACGGGCGCGACGGCGGGGCGCTGGCCGGGGTCGGGTCCGACCCACCGGCCCAGGAGGGGCGCTCAACGGCCGGCGGGCCGCTGGTCGGCTCGGCACGGGCGCTGCTCGACGCCGACCCACCAGCCCACGACGGGCGGTCAACGGCCGGCGGGCCGCTGGTCGGCTCGGCACGGACGGCGCTGCTCGACGCAGCCCGGCCACGACGGACGCTCAACGGCCGGCGGGCCACTGGTGGGGGCGGGGCCGCCGGCCCAGGAGGGGCGCTCGGCGGCGGGCGACGCGCTGCGTGGGGAACGGGCGGGCCGCTGGTCGGGGTCGGGGTGGGGTCCGTGCCGCCGGTGCGGGGTGACGGGTCGGCCGGCGCGCTGATCGGGGCCGGCGCGGCCCAGGACGGGCGGTCGGCGGGGAGCCCGCTGGTCGGCTCGGGCGTCGGCCCACCGGCCCAGGAGGGGCGCTCGGCCGGCTCCGGTCGGGAGACCTCCGGAGGCCCGCTGGTCGGGGTCGTGGCCGGGCGTTCCCCGGCCCAGGACGGGCGCGGGGGCGTGCCGCGACCGGCATCCGCCTCGGCCTGCGGCGCGTCCCTGGTGATGTCGTACGCGCGGGGCGGCTCGGCGGGCACCGGCTCGTACGGACGGGTCGGCTCGGCTCGCACCGGCTCGTACGGCAGGTTGGGCTCGGCGACCCAGCCCGGCGTGGACTCGTCCCGCGCCGGTCGACCGGCCGGCTCGCCGTCCTGGCGGGACCAGGGTGGTGCCCACCCACTGCCCCAGCTCGGGCGGTTCCAGCTGGGCCCGGACCAGTCCGGCTCGATGGAAGGAGGCTCACCGGCTCGGTGCGTGTCCCCGGTGGGGTGCTCCGGCTCGGAGTCGTCGCGGCGCCCGGACTCGGCCGACGCCTCCGCTGCGAGCGGGGCCCCCCAGCCGTGCGACACGGCCGGTTGATCGTCGACGGCCGACCGTTCGCCGGTGGGCGCGCGGAGACCGGGCGGCACCTCGAAACCCGAGGCCGCCGTGCCGACGGGCGGCACCTGGATGGAGGCTGGCGCCGTGCCGGGCAGAGCGGGGTCGGCCCAGCGGACGCTGCGCGGCGCGGCAGGGTCGGTGGTGGAGTGCCGGGACGGGCCGGGGTCGGCCTCATCCGGCCCCTGCTCCACGGCCGGAGCGGGACGTTGGGCGGGCACCACGAGACGACCCGCGCCCGCGTCGGGCCGGTCCTCGACGGTCCGCCCGGGAGGCGCGCTCACCGGCGTCTGTCGGCCCGGTGAGGCCCCGCCGCCGAGGTACGCGACGCCGTTGATCTCCGCGTCGCCGTGACGGACGCCGTTGATCTCGCTGTCGCCGTTGCTGTCGCTGTCGCTGTCGCTGTCGATCTCTGCCTCGTCGTGGTGGACACCGTTGGTGTGGTGGCCGTTGACCCGGGCCTGCCGCTCGGAGTCACCGGTCAGCCCGGGCAGAGGCGCGGGCAGATCGCCGTGCCTCGTGGAGGAGGTGCGCCAACCGGACGCGAGAGGTTGCTGCCACGGTGGCGCCTGCTCCCCGGCCGGCTCGCGCTCGGCAGACGGGGACCACCCGCCCGTCGAGGGCGCCCACCCGCTGCCGGGGCGGCCCGGGTCGTCGTGCTGACCCGTTCCGTCACCGTGCTCTCCCGGGGTGGCGGCTCCGGGTTGCCCTGTTTCACTCACCGCGCGCTCCTTGGTCGCCCTCGCTGAGGCTACCGTGTGGGGAGAGTGGCGATAAGTTACAGCGGCGGGCCATTTCCACGACGCGGTCGAGGGCCGTCCCGATCTGGGGGGAAAATGCCGGCCCGTACCGAGAACTCGGAGGATCCCATGACCGCTGTGGGGAACGGTGCACAGACCGCTGGCAGGCCCACCCGCCTGCCCCGCTCCGCGCGCCGTAAGCAGCTGCTCGCGGCGGCGCAGGAGGTATTCGTCGCGCAGGGCTACCACGCCGCGGCGATGGACGACATCGCCGAGCGGGCCGGGGTTTCCAAGCCGGTGCTCTACCAACACTTCCCGGGAAAGATGGACCTCTACCTGGCCCTGCTGGACACGCACTGTGACGCCATCGTCGCTCAGGTGCACGAGGCGATGCGCGGCACCAGCGACAACAAGGAGCGGGTCAGCGCGTCGGTGCGCGCGTACTTCGACTTCGTCGATCACGAGAGCGAGGCGTTCCGCCTCGTCTTCGAGTCGGACCTGCGCAACGACCCCGCGGTGCGGCAGCGGGTGGAGCGGGTCGAACAGGGCTGCATCGCGGCGATCACCGACACCATCATCTCCGACACCGGCGTCAGCCGGTCGCACGCCGAGCTGCTCGCCTCCGGGCTGGTCGGCGCGGCCGAGACCGCCGCGCAGTTCTGGCTGGCCGGCGGCCGGCAGGTGCCGAAGGCGGAGGCCGAGGCCCTGGTCGCTGCGCTGTCCTGGCGGGGCATCGCGAGCTTCCCGCTGCAAGGTGAGTCAGCCTGACCGCCGACCCCGTGATCGGATAGCCTTCGCAGGGCGGTTATCGCCCCAGTTGAGGAGGCACAGTGGAGGTCAAGATCGGCGTGCAGTACGCGCCGCGCGAGCTGGTAGTGGACAGCGCGCAGACGCCGGCCGAGATCGAGCAGATCGTCACCGACGCCTTCGCCGGCAACGGCGGCACGCTCTCCCTGACCGACGAGAAGGGCCGACGGGTCATCGTTCCGGTCGAGAAGGTCGCCTACGTCGAGATCGCCGAGGCGTCCCCGCGATCGGTCGGTTTCACCGTTCGCTGACCGGTCCGGCCGTCGCGGCAGGTAGGCGTTTCCAGGCCACCTGCCGCGGGCCGGTTCCGCACCCGACGGGTGGCGGTCAGTTGTTCAGTCCGGCGACCGCCATCCGCGCGGTGTGCGCGGCGGTGAGCCTCCCGAACAGCCCCGGCACGTCGACCCGGTCGCCCCGCGCGATCAGCGCGGTGAGCGCAGCCCGTTCGGCGGCGACGCGCCCGGCCTGGGACAACGCCTCGCCGACCAGCCGTCGGGCCCACATGGAGAGCCGACCGGCAACCCGGGGATCATCGGCGACGGCCACCCGGATCTCGGCGACGGCGAACTCCGCGTACCGGGAGTCGTGCAGCACGTCCAGCACCAGCGCCCGGTCGGGCTCGTCCAGCGCGTCGGCGATCTCCCGGAGGAAGTCGTCGGTGATCGCGTCGCCCACGTACGCCTTGGTGACCACCTCCGCCCAGTCCCGCGGTTCGGTGGAGTCGTGGTACGCCTGCAACGGCTGCACGTAGGGCGTCATCGCCTCCTCCGGCGGCACGCCCAGCGCGGTGAGCCGGTCGGCGAGCCTTCGGTAGTTGCCGATCTCGGCCGCGGCCATCTGGCTCAGCGCGGCGCGTCGGTGCAGGTCGGGGGCGAGTCGCGCGTCAGCGGCCATGCGTTCGAAGGCGAGCAGCTCACCGAAGGCGACCAGGCCCAGCAGGTCGGCGACGGCGGGACCGGGGGTGGTCGGCGCGGACACGAGCGCAGGCTACCGTGCGGAGCCGGCGCCGGGTGGCCCGTGCGGGGCACGGCTGAACACCCGATGAAGTGTGGCGCAGGTCACATCTGATGGCCCCGCGTGGCGGCTGGCCGACCGGGAATCGGGACGTGAGCTTGCCTGTTCAGGTAGCATAGAGCAGTTGCCGTGGGCGCCGATCTGATCGAAGCTCAGCCCGCGGCGCGCGTGCGGCCCGGTCCGGCTCGGCAATCTGCCGCCGACCGTGTGGCCCGCGTCATACCGAACGCGCCCTGAGGACATGACGGGCGCACCCACGAGAGGGCACCCCCACATCCACATGAGCGAGCTGACTCAAGATCTGCTGGACGGCCAGGAACTGGCCCCCACCGCCCCGGTTCGACCCGAGGCTCCCACCTTCGCCGCCCTCGGCGCCCGCGAGGAGACCGTCGAGGCGCTGGCCGCGGCCGGCATCACCCGCGCGTTCGCCATCCAGGAGTACGCGATCCCGATCGCCCTGCGCGGCGTCGACCTGATCGGCCAGGCGCCCACCGGCACCGGCAAGACCCTCGGCTTCGGCGTACCGCTGCTCGACCGGGTCTTCGCGCCCGGCGAGGGCAGCGACGGCGTGCCGCAGGCACTTGTCGTCGTCCCCACCCGCGAGCTGGGCATCCAGGTCGCCAAGGACCTGGCCGCCGCCGGCCGGACGCGCGGCGTCCGCGTGCTGCCGATCTACGGCGGTGTGGCGTACGAGCCGCAGATCGACGCGCTGCGCAAGGGCGTCGAGATTCTGGTCGGCACCCCGGGCCGACTGATGGACCTGCAGAAGCAGAAGCACCTCCGACTGGACCGGGTGCACGCGCTCGTCCTCGACGAGGCCGACCGGATGCTCGACCTGGGCTTCCTCGACGACGTCGAGAAGATCCTGGCGATGCTTCCGGAGGACCGGCAGACGATGCTCTTCTCGGCGACCATGCCGGACCCGATCGTCACCCTGTCCCGGCGCTTCCTGCGCCAGCCGATGACGATCCACGCCGGGCACACCGCCGAGACCGGGCCGTCGCCGCAGACCGAGCAGTTGGTCTACCGCACCCACTCGATGAACAAGGTCGAGGTGGTGGCACGCATCCTCCAGGCGGAGGGGCGTGGCCTGACCATGATCTTCACCCGCACCAAGCGGGCCGCCGACCGGGTCGCCGAGGATCTCGACTTCCGCGGGTTCGCGGTCGCCGCGGTGCACGGTGACCTCGGCCAGGGTGCCCGCGAGCGGGCGCTGCGGGCGTTCCGCGCCGGCAAGATCGACATCCTGGTCGCCACCGACGTGGCGGCACGCGGTCTGGACGTCACGGGCGTGACCCACGTGATCAACTACGACTGCCCGGAAGACCAGGACACCTACACCCACCGGATCGGTCGTACCGGCCGGGCCGGGGCCACTGGTGTCGCGGTGACCTTCGTCGACTGGGACGACATGCCCCGCTGGCGGATCATCGACAAGACCCTCGGTCTGGAGATGCCGGAGCCGCCGGAGACGTACCACACGTCCCCGCACCTCTACACCGATCTGCACATCTCCACCGAGGTCAGCGGCACTCTGCCCACTGCCGAGCGCACCCGGGCCGGGCTGTCCGCCGAGATCGAGGAGGACCTGGGCGGGACGACCCGTTCCCGCCGGGGCGACAGCGGTGGCCGGGCCCCCCGACGCGGTGAGAGCCGTGGCGATGGCCGGGGCGAGCGCCGTGGCCGGGGCGACGGCCGCCGGGACCGCACCGACGCCGGCACGCCGGCCGCCGAGGCGGCACCCACGGACACCGCCGACGACGACGCCAGCCGCACCCCCCGCCGCCGGCGTCGCCGCCGTGCCGGCGAGACGGTGGCGGGCGAGCCGACCGCGGTGATCGCGGCCGACACGGCGGCGCTGGCCGAGACGGCCTCCGCCCCCGCCGCGACCGCCGAGGGCGAGGCAACGAAGCCGCGCCGCCGCCGGCGTCGTCGTGGTGGCGGTTCCGGCGCGGGTACGCCGGCCGAGGCGACCGCGGACTGACGCAGCGAGATTTCCCCGACATCCCCCGCACCGCCTCAGCGCGGTACGGGGGATGTCGCCTTCCCACCCCACCTGCCGAAGATGGAACGATGCCGGAACCACTGGATGCTGCCCTGACCGAGGTTCGTGCCCTGCTGCTCGACCCCGCGCTGACCCGGGCGGTCGCCGCCGGGCGTCGCCGGGGGCAACGTCCCACCGTCGTGCGGGCCGAGCTGCGTCCGGTGACGCTCAAGGCCGGCCCGCGGTTGCAGATCGCCACCTCCGACGGCGCGCGGCCGTACACCCGCAACGTCGCCCCCGGTCCGGAGGCTGCCGTGGCGGTCGACGAACTGCTGGCCGAGCCGTTCGGCAACTGGCACGTGGAGACTGCCGAGGCGACCCTCCAACTGCGGGTGACCAAGTCCGGTGAGGCGCAGGTGCACCGGGCCGCGACGACCCGCCCGGCGGCCACGCCGGGTGGGAACGACCGGGCCAAGGAATACCTGCTCGACCCGGGCGATCCGATCTTCGCGGAGATCGGCGGCTCGGCTGCCAAGCGCCGCCAGGTCGACGCGTTCCTCCGAGCCCTGGCCGCCACCCTGCCCGACGACCTGACCGGCCCACTGCGGGTGGTCGACCTGGGCTGCGGCAACGCCTACCTGACCTTCGCCGCCTACCGTTACCTCGCCGGTCGGGGGCTCGACGTCGAGCTGGTCGGCGTGGACGTCCGGGAGGACCAGCGGCGGCGCAACACCGAGCTGGCGCAGCGACTGGGCTGGGCCGACAAGGTCAGCTTCGTCGCCGGCACGATCGCCGAGGCCGTCGTCGACCCCGCCCCGGATCTGGTGCTGGCGCTGCACGCCTGCGACACCGCCACCGACGAGGCGCTGGCCCGCGCGATCCGCTGGGAGGCCCGCTGGGTGCTCGCCGCGCCGTGCTGCCACCACGACCTGGCCAAGCAGCTACGCGCCCAGCCCACCCCGGCGCCGTACGACCTGTTGACCCGGCAGGGCATCCTGCGCGAACGCTTCGCCGACGTGCTCACCGACGCGCTGCGCGCGGGGCTGCTGCGGGTGCACGGGTACCGGGCCGAGGTGGTGGAGTTCGTCGACTCCCAGCACACGCCCCGCAACCTGCTGATCCGAGCCCGCCGGAGCGGCGCCGGCGATCCACGAGAGGCGGAGTACCGCGAGCTCGTCGACCAGTGGCGGGTCACACCCCGACTGGAGACCCTGCTCGCCACCGACGCGGCGCCCACCGCTTAGCGCCCAACCGCTGGCCGGTGGCACGCGGAGACGGTCACTGCCGACCCGGCCAGCCTCGGCCGTCGACGTGGCGTCAGCGTCGGCGGTCGCCGTTGTTGCCCCGGTCCCGTACGCCGGAGCGCTCGAAGACCGACACCCGGTCCCCGCCGCGGCGCGGGGTCGAGTGCTCGTCCTCGCTCGCACTGCTCGGGAAGGGCACCACCTTGCCCGAGCTCTCGGCGTTGCCGGCGGCCGTGAACGCGTTCCAGGAGATGTCGACGAGCAACTTCTTCGTCTCGGCGTGCCGGATGGCGGCGTTGCGTTGCAGCGCCATCCGGGCGCCCAGGACCACCGCCACCAGCGTGGTGGTGATCGCGCCGGTCGCGGCCAGCACGTGGAAGCCTGTCGCCGTGTCGGTGCGGAGCACCAGGACCAGCAACCAGACCCAGAACCCGGCGGCGAAGACGCCGGCCTTGGCGACGAAGAAGAGGCTCACCGTACCGGGCTGGTACGGCTGCGGACGGCTCGATTCGGCCATGGTGCTCCTCGACGGTGGTCCGGGCGAACGCGGCACGCGCGCGTGCGCCGTGCCGGGACGGGCACCGAGCTTAGTGGAAGAACGATGATGATCGCTCGGTGCCGGTACGAATACTGCCCGAGTTGGAGTCTCGTCCATGGGACAGTTTGTGCGGTCAGTCAGTGGTTTCCGGTCCCCGGCGTACTACGCTCGGGAGGCGCATCTTCCCAGTGCTCGGCCGGGAGGGAAAGACATACCGGAATGGGTTCCGCAGACGTGTCACCGCAGATGGCGTTCGCCCGCTTCGTCCGGCGCGCCATCGACGACGCTCGCGACGAGCGCGGATGGACCGTGACTGATCTTGCCTCGCACACGGGCGTGGGCCGCTCCACCGTGTTCCGTTGGCTCGCCGGTGACTGGCAGGACTACCCCGAGTTGGCCAAGGTGCGCGGCTTCTGCGCCGCACTTGATCTGCCGGTGGCCGCCGCGTTCCGCGCGCTCGGACTGCCCGACGCGGGTCCGACGCCCCGCCGCCGCGGCGATGACGGCCCGGTCGAGGCCGACGTGCGGGCGATCCTCGACCGGCTGGCCGATCCCACCGTTCCGGCCGAGGAGAAGCACCACATCCGCGACCTGCTCCGCTACCTGGCCCGCCGCCCCACCCGCCGCGCCGGCTGACCCCCCCCACCCCCAAGACCCACCCCACCCCCGCGTTAATCATGAAGTTATTGCCCCGACACGCCGCGGGCAGTGGCAATAACTTCATGATCAACGCCGCAAGGGCGGGGGTTGACCGGCCGGTCAGGTGACGGTCAGGGTGAATTCGGCGGTGTGCACCTCGTTGGCCACCTGGAAGTCGAGGTAGAGGCGGTAACGGCCCGGGCCCGGGGTGGTCAGCCAGAACTTCACCTGACCGTCGGCCAGCTCCGGTTCGGGGTGCACGTGCAGGTAGCCGAGGTCGCCCTCGCGCAGCGCCACCAGGTGGCCGTACGCCCCGAGGTAGCGCTGCAACGCCGCGCTGCCGTCCGCGCCGTCGATCCGGAAGGTGAGCGGCACCGTGACGCCGGACTGCGGGGTGCCCTGGTAGCCGACGGTGAACCCGTCCACGGTCGTCGAGGTGGCCGCCGCCGGCAGCGGACGAGGCTGGTAGCTGCCCGGCACGACCAGGTCCACGCCGAGGGTCAGCGCGCTCTGGGCGCCGTTGTCGGCGACCACAGTGAAGTCGGCGTACGCCCGCCAGACTCCGGGCTGCGTGAGGGTCACCGGGACCGCCCAGGTGCCGTCGGCCGTCATGGTCGGGTGCAGGTGCTGGTAGCCCGTCAGGTCCCGACGGACCACGATGAGGTGCATCGGCTTGTCGTGCACGATGGCGAACCGGGTGACCGGGCGACGTTGCACGTCGCGTACCTGAAAGCGGAGCTGCCCGGGGCGGCCGAGGAGAAACTCGGTGGCCAGGGGGACGAGCGTGTAGCCGCCCGAGCTGACCGACAGGCCGCCGGGCTCGGCGGCCGCGCCCTGGTCGGCGCCCGCCACGGACCCGTGGTCGTGGGCCCCGGTGCCCGGCGGGTGGGTGTGGTCGGCGGTAAGCGCCGCGGCGCCGCTGACGCCGCCGGTGGCGGGGGTGCCGTTCATGCGGCCGAGGCCGAAGCCGAGCAGCACGGCGAGCACCAGGCCGCCGACGATCAGCGCCAGCCGGACGGTGCTCCGGTCCGGCGTGACGGCGGTCTGCTCAGGCACCGCCAGCGTCCAGTACGTAACCGGCCTCGTCGACGGCCGCCCGCACCGACTCGTCGGGCAGCGGGCTGTCGCTGGTCACCGTCGCGGCGCCGGAGGCCAGGTCGACCTGGACCTGCCGCACACCGGGCAGCGCCGACAGCTCGTCGGTGACCGCGGACACGCAGTGCGCACAGGTCATGCCGGTGATGGCGTACGCGCGGGTCACGGGCTGCTGATCGGTCATGCCGCCACCGTACCGCCGCGCCCGGCCGACCCCGCCCGCCGCCGGGGTGGCGTGGCGACCGTCGCAATCCGCGCGGCCCGGGAACTTTCCGCCCCGGCGGACCGCCGGCTCCCGCCGCCCCCGCCGGCCCAGGGGATCCGGCCCGGCAGCGCTGCCGGACCCGGGGCACCGCGAGCACGAACCGCGGCTCAGCCGGCCACGGCGAGTGCGAGCGGGAGCACGTCCGGAGCGCCGGCCCGCCGCAGCGCGCGGGTCACGATCGTCATCGTCCAACCCGAGTCGACCAGGTCGTCGACGAGCAGCACCGGCCCCTCCAGCCCGGCCAGCGCGTCGGCCAGGTCGGCCGGAACGGTGAAGGCGTCGTGCAGCGCGCGTACACGCTGGGCGCTGTTGCCGCGCGGCCCGCCAGGGCCGCCCGGACCGGTCGGTGTGACCGCGCCGAGCAGCGGCAGCCGGCCCACGGCGGCGATCCGCTCGGCCAGCGAGCCGACCAGCAGGGGGCGACGGCGGGAGCCCACCGCGACCACCCCGACCGGGCGGCGAGGCCACGGATCGTCGCCGTGCGCCCACGCCTTCAGCACCTCGACCACCGCGCCGGCGACGTCGTCGGGCACCGGCACGTCGGGCGCCTCCGGGCCCACCAGATCCCGCAGCCGGCCGCCCCAGCCCAAGTCGGACAGGCGCCCGACCGCCCGGCCGGGCAGCGCCTGCTCGGCGGGGGCGATCCGGCCCTTGAGCGCGACGCCCACCGCGTCCAGCCCGGTCGGCCAGAGCTTCTTCGGGGCGATCTCCACACCGGGACGGCCCAGGAAGGTCTGCGCGGCGGCGAGCGCTGCCGTCGACACGTCGGCGGCGAAGAGCGGCTCGGCGCACCTGTCGCACCGGCCGCAGTCGGTCGCCTCGGTGTCGTCCAGGCGTTCCCGTAGATACCGCATCCGGCAGTCGGTAGTGGTCGCGTACTCCCGCATGGCCTGTTGCTCGACGGTGCGCGCCTCGGCGACGCGGCGCAACCGGGCCTCGTCGTAGACCCAGTGCTCGCCGGTGGCGAGCCAGCCGCCGCGCACCCGGCGGACCGCGCCGTCCACGTCGAGCACCTTGAGCATCAGCTCCAGGCGGGCGCGGCGCAGGTCGACGAGGGGTTCGAGGGCCTGGGTGGAGAGCGGGCGGTCGGTGTGCAGGGCCGCCAGCACGGCCCGGACCTGCTGCTCCGGTGGGAACGCCAGCGAGGCGAAGTAGCGCCAGATGGCGGCGTCCTCCGCGCCGGGCAGGAGCAGCACCTCGGCGTGCTCGACGGCCCGGCCGGCACGGCCGACCTGCTGGTAGTACGCGATCGGCGAGGGTGGCGCGCCGAGGTGGACGACGAAGCCCAGGTCGGGCTTGTCGAAGCCCATGCCGAGCGCGCTCGTCGCGACCAGCGCCTTGATCTTGTTGTCGAGCAGGTCCTGCTCGGCGGCCCGCCGGTCGGCGTCCTCGACCTGCCCCGTGTACGAGGAGACCGGGTAGCCGCGGGAGCGCAGGAACTCGGCCGTCTCCCCCGCTGCCGCGACGGTGAG
This sequence comes from Micromonospora lupini str. Lupac 08, assembly GCF_000297395.2. Lineage (GTDB taxonomy): Bacteria > Actinomycetota > Actinomycetes > Mycobacteriales > Micromonosporaceae > Micromonospora > Micromonospora lupini. Next base: position 6,600,721 of record NZ_HF570108.1, read on the forward strand.
CGTGTAGACGATGCCGGAGCCGGGCAGCTGGTCCAGGTGGTCGGCGAGCCAGGCCAGCCGGTGCGCCGGGCTGGGCAGGTCGAGGACGCCGAGCCGCAGCGACTCGCGGTCCAGCGTGCCGCGCAGGACGAGCGCGTCACCAAGCTGCTCGGCCACGTCCTGGGTGACCCGGGCGTTGGCGGTGGCGGTGGTCGCCAGCACGGGCGTGCGCTCGGGCAGGTTGGCGAGGAAGGTGCGCAGCCGCCGGTAGTCCGGCCGGAAGTCGTGCCCCCAGTCGGAGACGCAGTGCGCCTCGTCGACCACCAGCAGCCCGGTGGTCGCGGCCAGCTTCGGCAGCACACCGTCGCGGAAGTCCGGGTTGTTGAGCCGTTCCGGGCTGATCAGCAGCACGTCCACCGCGCCGGCCTGGATCTCGGCGGTGATCTCGTCCCACTCGTCGAGGTTCGCCGAGTTGATCGTGCGAGCCCGGATGCCGGCCCGCGCGGCGGCCTCCACCTGGTTGCGCATCAGCGCCAGCAACGGCGACACGATGACCGTGGGCCCGGCCTGGTCGGCCTGCCCGCTGTCGCGCAGCAGGGCGGTGGCCACGAAGTAGACAGCCGACTTGCCCCACCCGGTGCGCTGCACGCAGAGCACCCGTCGCCGGTCGACGACCAACGCCTCGATGGCCCGCCACTGATCCTCGCGCAGCCGGGCGTGCTCACCGGCCAGCCGGCGCAGCACCGCCTCGGCCCGCTCCCGTACCGCCGCCCGCTCGTCGCCCATCAGGCATTTCTACCAGGTAGGGCGGACGTCCCCTCCGGTCTGCTGCCGGGCAGCGGCCTGCTGCGGTATCGCGGTGGACGGACCCGGCATCGGGGGAAGGAAGACGAGGTGGTCGCGGAGGGAGTCGGTGAGCAGCAGCGGGAGGAGACAGCGGGCGGCCAGGTCCTCCATCGAACCGAACGGGCCACGCAGCCAGCGGTCCACCACCACCTGCCGGGCCTGCTCGGCGGTGATCCCGGGCAGCTCGGCGATCGTCGCCTCGGGGACCGCGTTGACGTCCACCAGGCCCCCGTCGTCGAAGGTACGGGGCAGGTCGGGCCGGCCGATGTGCAACTCCTGGCGCGCCGCCGGGTAGTGGTACAGCAGGTAGCGGGCCTGCTCACGGCGGACCCGGCGCTCGTGGGCGACCGGCCCGGTCGCCGCCGTGCCCCGTCCTGTGATCGCCGACCAGATCGCGCCGTTCAGCAGGAGTGTGTGCAGGACACCGAGCAGCCAGCTGAACAGCCAGGCGATGATCGCGACGAAGTCGACGGTGGTCACCTCGTCCGGGTCACCGGAGCCGACCACGCCGATGAACACAGCCATCGCCGACAGATAGCCGAGGGCGGCGAGCCCGTGTCGCCAGCTCCGTCGCCACACCGCGTAGACCAGCACCACCAGCCACGTGAGCAGGCCGAAGGAGAGCAGCCCGATCAGCGCGGCGACGATCGCCGTGCTGATACTGACCCACCGCCGCGCCCGCCGGGGTGGGGTGCCATGCACCGGGTACTGGCCCCGCGGCATCGGTGGGAACGCGGTGGACGGCGGAGCAGGCGGCGGAGCAGGCGGCGGAACGGCGGAGACCGGATCGGCTGGATCGACCGGGTCGGCTGCCCGCTCCTGGGCCGGCACCACCGCGACGGATCCCACGGTCGCTGGCGGGGGTGCCGCCGGCTCGGTCGCCGGCTTTGCCACCACCAGTGTCGGGTCGGCGCGCAGGATCCGCCCGTGCAGCACGCGCAGCGCCTCGCCCGGCTCGATGCCGTACTCCTCGCGGAGCAGGTCGCCGAACTCCCGGTAGGCGGCGAGCGCCTCGGCCTGCCGCCCGCTGCGGTAGAGCGCCAACATGAGCTGCTGCCGCAGCCGTTCCCGCACGGGGAACTCGGCCACCAACTCCACCAGCTCACCGACCGTCTCGCGGTGCCGCCCGAGGTCCAACGCCAGCTCGGCCCGGGTCTCCAAAGCCACGGCCCGCAACTCCACAAGCCGCTGCCGGGCCGCCTCGAAGATCGGCCCGGTGAAGCCGGTGAACGGCTCCCCCTGCCAGAGGTCCAGGGCGGTGGCCAGCTCGGCCAGCGCCTCGTCCGTACGCCCGGCGGCGTGCTGCTGGCGGGCGGCCTGCACGCCCCGTTCGAAGCGGACCGCGTCCACGGCCTCGGGGTCCACCCGCAGCAGGTAGCCGGCGTCGGTCAGGCTGAGCACCTGCCCCGGCGTACGCGGCGACCGGTCCGGTTCCAGAACCCGCCGCAGTCCGGCCACGTACTTCTGCACGACGTTGGGGCCGTTCGCGGGTGGCTCCTCCGGCCAGACCGCGTCGACGATCTGCCCGGTGGACACCGGACGGCCGGCCGAGAGCAGCAGTACGGCGAGCACCGCGCGCTGCTTACCCGGACCGAGGTCGATCTCCCGGTCGGCGTACCAGGCCCGCTGAGGCCCGAGGATCTCGAAACGCAGCTGTCCTGACATGCGAGTTTTCGCTCCTGACACCTCCGGGAGCGCCGGACGGCAGTGCCCGGCAGCCGGACGGCAGCATATCGGCAGCCGGACCGCCGTGCCGGCCGGCAGCATCGTCGTCGGCAGAAGCCAGGCAGCGAGAAAGAGAAGTGCGATGACACACGCAACGGGCACCGCCGGCACCATCCTGCGGACGGTCGGTACGGCCGCCGCCGTGCTGGCCGCGACCACCCTGCTCGCGGGTTGCGGGCCGAAGAACGAACCGGCCGCGGCACCGCAGAGCAGCCCGTCCGCCAGCCCGAGCGCCAGCCCGAAGGAGGCTCTCCTGGACGCCGTTCCGGATGGCACCGAGGGGGCGTTCCGGTTGAGCGGCAAGGACGCGTCGAGCACTGTCGACGGCCGGATCGACCCGGCGGCGAAGGGCCTCGAACTCAACATGGCCATGCCGCGGGACTCCGACGGCATCGCGTTGAAGATGTCGTTCCTGGTGATCGAGGATCAGTCCTGGGTGAAGGTGAAGCTGAGCGGCCGCCCCGGCCTGCCGAAGTTCCCTGACAAGTGGATGAAGCTGGACCGCGCGAAGCTGACCGACGCCGCGAGCATCCCGACGTACGACGGTGTGGACCAGGGCAACGCAGGGCCGCTGATCCAGGCGGCCACCTCGGTCGAGGAGAAGAGCCCCGGGCAGTACGTCGGGTTCATCGACGTGAGCGAGACGGAGGCGGCGAAGGCGCTGGAGGACGGCGAGGCGGCGGCCCTCGGGGAGGCCGCGAAGAAGGTGCCGTTCACCGCGGTGGTCGGTGCGGACAAGCACCTGGCCTCGCTGACGCTGAAGATCCCGGCCGCCGGCAAGGCGAAGGCGTACGACTACGTCGTCAGGTACGCCGACTACGGCAGCGCGCCGAAGATCAGCGTGCCGACCGGCGCCGCCGCCACGAAGGCGCCGGCGATGGCGTACGAGTTGCTGAACGGCTGATCCACGACGCAGGAGGGCGGTGGCCACACGGGGGGCCGCCGCCCTCCAGCCTTGTCGGTCGGGGACGCGATCCTGGCTCAGCGGCCGAGGACCGAGCCGCCGTTGACGCCGAGGACCTGGCCCGTCACGTACCCGGCGGCGGGGCTGGCGAGGTAGCGGACCGCCTCGGCGATGTCGTCGGGAACTCCGGCCCGCCCGACCAGTGTCGCCGCGACCCTCTTCGCGTGCCCCTCGGCGGTCATGCGGTCACCGAAGAACTCGGTCTCGGCGACGTAGCCGGGGCTCACCACGTTTACCGTGATCTGCTCCGGGCCGAGCTGCGCGGCCAGGTCGTACGCCCAGCCGTGCAGGGCGGCCTTCGCCGCCGAGTACGGTCCACCGCCGCCGCGCTGGGCGGCGATCGAGCTGACCAGGATCACCCGCCCGCCGGGTCGACGCAGGGCCGGCCGCAGCGCCTCGGTCAGCAGTACGGCGGTGAGCACGTTGGCCTCGAGGTTGGCCCGCCAGTGCGCGGCGGTGCCGGCGAGCGTGTCGGTGTCCCCGCCCAGGTACCCGCCGGCGTTGTTGACGACCACGTCGACAGGCCGGTCACCGACCGCCGCGAGGACCGTGTCGAGCTGCTCCGGGTCGGTCAGGTCCGCCGTGACGGCGGTGACGGCGTCAGCCCGCCCGCAGTCCACGGAGATCCGCCCCGCAGCGGCAGTCAACACGTCCGTCCGCCGCCCGACGATCAGCACGTCGTACCCGTCCCGGGCGAGCGAACCCGCGACGGCCGCCCCGATCCCGGTCCCACCCCCACTGACAACCGCAACCCGCGAGTCCATCTCCCTACCTCCCCGTCGCAGAAACCCGTCGATCATGGAGTTATCGCCATCCGACACGGCGTGTCCTGACGATAACTCCATGATCGACGAGATCGGTGGGGTCAGCGTGGGGGGCGGAGGGAGCGGGTCAGGTGGGACAGGCGGGGGGCTAGGCTGGTTAGGCCTCCGGGGAAGAAGTAGACGGCCAGGATGAAGACCGTGCCCAGGACGAACAGGGGCTGGCTCAGCGGGTGGCTGAGGAAGGCCGGCAGGTTGTCGACCGCGTCACTCGTGCCGAAGGCGGTGAGCCGGTGGTCCAGGTACATGTAGAGGACACCGCCGAGCACCGGCCCCCACCGCGTGCCCGGCCCGCCGAGCACCACCATGACCAGCAGCGACAGGGTCAGCTCGGAGGACGTGATGTGCGGTGACGCGCCGCCGACGATGAGGACGTAGACCACCCCGCCCGCCGAGGCCAGGCCACCGGCCAGGGTGAACGCGACAAGCTTGTAGCGGTACGGGTCCAGCCCGAGCACACCGATCCGCCGCTCGTCGTCACGCAGCCCGGCGAGCACGCGACCGGTAGGTGACCCGCTCACCCGGTGCACCACGAAGACCACGAGCGTCAGGTACGCGAGCGCCAGCCAGTACAGGTTGACCGTGTTGGTCACCCCCACCAGCCCGGCGGGCAGCCCGGACACGTCCAGCGGAAGGCCCTCCTCGCCGCCGGTGAGCCCGCCGAAGTCCCGCGCCACCAGGATCGCGCCGACCTGCGCGAACGCGAGGGTGACCATGGCGAACGCGATGCCCACGGTCCGCAGCGCCACCGCGCCGAGCAGCGCCGCGAGGATGGTCCCGCCGGTGATGGTCAGCAGCGCCGCCTGCCACAGCGGCAGACCAGCCCGGGTGACGAGGATGTCGGTGCCGTAGACCCCGGCGGCGAAGTACAGCGCGTGCCCGAAGGACAGCATGCCGGTCCGGCCGAAGAGCAGGTCGTACCCGGCCGCCAGGCCACCGAAGATCAGACAGATGGCGAGCAGTTGCAGGGTGCCGGGCGAGTTGACCGGCCCCTCGAAGATCCCCGGAAGGGACATCGTCGAGTACGGCAGGATCGCCAGCACCGCCAGCGCGACAAGCGGCAGGAACGGGCGGACCCGGTGCCACCGCCCCCGCTGCGGGCTCAGTTCGTCAGGCACCTGCGCGGGAGGAGCGTCGATCACCGTCATGCCGTTGCCACCTTTCCGGCGATGCCCTGCGGGCGCAGCAGCAGCACCACGGCCAGCAGTCCGACCACGCAGATGTCGCCCAGCCCGGACGTGCCGTAGTAGTTGACGAACTGCTGCACCAGGCCGACGACGACCGCCGCGTAGGCGGAGCCGATCACCGAGCCCATTCCGCCGATCACCACCACGATGAACGCGAAGATCAGCAGCGAGCCGCCCTGGCCGGGCGAGACCGTGCCGAAGTAGACCCCGCCGAGCGCGCCGGCGAGCGCGGCTGCCGCCCCGCCGATCGCGAAGACAAGCGTGAACGCCTTGCGCACGTCGATGCCCAGCGCGGTCACCATCTCCCGGTTCTCCACCCCGGCCCGGATCACCAGGCCGTACCGGGTCCAGCGCAGGAACGCCAGGATCGCGCCGAGCACCAGCACCGCCGCGACGATCAGCAGCAGGCCGCCGTTGGGCACCTGCGCGCCGAGGATCCCGGTCACCTGCCGGGTCCAGTCGGGGCGCGGAAAGGTGCGGGCGTCCGCCCCCCAGGTCGCCTGGAGCAGCGCCACCCCGGCCAGCGACAGGCCGACGGTGACCAGCACCTGCTCGATGGTGCGGGAGTAGAGCGGGCGGATCAGCACCAGCTCGACCAGGATCGCGACAAGCGTGCCGGCGGCCACCCCGAAGGCGACAGCGAGCACGAAGCCGAACCCGTCCGGGCCGGCCCCCGGCAGGTTGCCGGCCGCCCACCAGGTGCCGTACGCGCCGACGCCGAGGAACAGCCCGTGCGCGAAGTTGAGCACGTCGGCCAGACCGAAGACCAGGGACAGGCCGGACGCGACCAGGAAGTACAGCGCCGCCAGGCCCAGCCCGGTCAGCGCCAACAGGATCACGGTGCCCATCAGTGCCGGTCCTTCCTCGCGACTGCGGGGCTCGCAAGCTCACTCCTCGCGCTCGGCGAGCTCACCTCCGCAGAGCCCACACCCAGCAGCGACTTCGTCAACGCGGTCTCCAACAGCAGCTCACGGGCATCGCCGGTCCAGGCCACCCGGCCGGCGGCCAGCACCACCGCGTCGCGGGCCAGTCGGCGTACGACTGCCAGGTTCTGCTCGACGAGCAGCACCGGCACCGACTCCGCGACCCGTTCCAACACCTCGGCCACCTCGGTCACCACCTTCGGCGCCAACCCCTTGGTCGGCTCGTCGACCAGCAGCAGCCGGTTGTCGTTGAGCAGCACCCGCCCGATCGCGAGCATCTGCTGCTGCCCACCGGACAGCGAGCCCGCCCGTTGGCGTCCGCGCCGGTCCAGCTCCGGGAAGAGCGCGAAGACCTTGTCGTACGCCGGGATGGTGCCGCGCCGCTCGGCGAGCCGCAGGTTCTCGGCGACGGTGAGGCCGGCGAACACGCAGCGGTCCTCGGGCACGTAGCCGAGCCCACCGCGGACCAGCCGGTGGGTGGGTCGGGCCAGCAGGCTCTGCGCGCCCATCCGGATGGTGCCGCGGACCTCCCCGGCGGGCGGGGTGAGGCCGACGATCGCGCGCAGCGTGGTGGTCTTGCCGACGCCGTTGCGGCCGAGCAGGACTGTCACGCCGGTCGGGGCGACAGTGAAGGACACCCCCTGGAGGATGTGCAGCCCGGAGATCCGGACCGACAGGTCCTCCACGGTGAGAACGGGTTCCATCAGAGCGACTCCCCCAGGTAGGCCTCTTGCACCGTGGGGTTCGCCATCACCGTCTCCGGGGTGTCGCAGGCGAGCAGCGCGCCGTGGTGCATGACGGCGATCCGGTCGGCCAGTTCGAGGATCACGTCCATGTGGTGCTCGACCATCAGCACCGCCCGACCGCTGTCGCCGGTCAACGACTTGATGACGGCGACCAGCTCGGGCACGTCCTCGGCGCTGACCCCGGCCATCGGCTCGTCGAGCAGCATCACGCGCGGCTCACCGGCGAGCAGCAGGGCGATCTCCAGCTTGCGTTTCTCGCCGTGGGCCAGGGTGCCGGCCAGCGCCGTACCCCGGTGGGCGAGGCCGACCCGGTCGAGCGCCGCGTCGGCGGCGGCGGCGACCTCCCGGTCGGCCGCCGCCCGCCGCCACAGCGCCATCGAGCCCCCGCGGTGTGCCTGCACGGCGAGCCGGACGTTCTCCCGCACGCTGAGCGAGCCGAAGACCGACGACTCCTGGAAGGTACGGCCCAGACCGAGGCGGGCCCGCCGGTGCGGCGGGAGCCCACCGATGTCCTGCCCGTCCAGGGTGATCCGGCCCTCCGTGGCCCGGCGCAGGCCGGTGATCAGGTTGAACAGTGAGGTCTTGCCGGCGCCGTTCGGCCCGATCACGCCCAGGAACTCCCCGGGCGCCAGGTCGAGGTAGACGCTGTCGACGATGGCGACCTCACCGATCCGCCAGGTCAGACCGCGGGTGGCGAGCATGGTCAGCCCTTCATGGCCACGGCCGGCGGCGCGGTCTCGTCACCGGTGAGGCTCTTTTGCGCGGTCGCCGTGAACGCGGTGCCGCTGCCGGTCAGCTTGGCCTGGAACATCGGCTGGAGCAGCGCGTGGTCGGCGGCCCGGATGGTCATCTTGCCCTTGACCCCGTCGAAGCTCCAGCCCTCCAGCGCGGTGACCATCTTGTCGACGTCGTCGCCGCCCTCCTGCACCGCGCGGACCACCATCTGGGCGGCGGCGAAGCCGTCCGGGTGGAACAGGTCGATGGTGTTCACCTTGGCCTTCAACGCCTTGCTGGCCTCGGTGTCGGACGCGCCGTCGAAGTAGTGCGACAGGAAGGAGATCTTCGCGCCGGCCGCCCCGAACGTCGGCCAGGAGGCCCGGATGTCCAGACCGGTGACGACAGTGGTGGAGGAGAGCACGCCCTGCTGGTCGAGCGTCTGCCACATCGCCGGGGCGGTCGTACCGGCCCAGGCGACGAAGAGCAGGTCCGGCTTGGCGGCCTTGATCTGGCTGGCGAACGGCGTGAACTCGGTGGCGCTGGCCGGTGCCCGGACGCTGCTCACGGTGGCGCCCGCGCTGCCGATGACGGCCTTGACGGCCGCCTCGTTGGCGTCGCCGAACGCGCCGTCCTGGGCGAAGACCACCACCTTCTTGCCGGCCGGGTCGCCGATGAACGACTTGGCGGTCACCACGTCCTGGTAGGACTGCCGCCCGGATCGGAACGTGTACTTGTTCGCCCCGGTCACCGCGTCGGTCGCGGCCGGGCCGGAGATGAAGAGAACCTTGTTCTGCGCCGCGATCGGCGCGACCTGGAGCGCCACGCCGGACGCGGTCGAGCCGGCAATGATCTTCGTACCCTTGCCGATCAGGTCCTTCGCGGCGGAGACGGCCTTCGCCGGGTCGCCCGCGTCGTCGACCTCGGTCAGCTCGATCTTCCGGTCACCCACCTTGCCGGTGCCCTTGGTGGCGAAGTCCAGCCCCGCCTTGAACCCCTCGATGTACTGCTTTCCGTAGCTGGCCAGGGCTCCCGACTGGGAGTACACCAGGCCGACCTTGACCGGTGCGGCGCTGTCGCCGCCGCCGGTGGCGGTGTCCTGCGGGCTACCACAGGCCGTGGCGGCCAACGCCGCGGCCATCATCGTGGCGGCGGAGAGGAACGCCCGCCGCGTGTGCCGGACCGTCATCGCGACTCCAGGTGAGGACAGGATGCTGTGTTGTCGGCTCACGCTAGAAGTGACGTCACCCACGGGCTATGTGGCGGAAACACACAAGTAACGGGAAGGGGGTGGCCGGGGGTTACAACGGGCCGCACTACCACCCGGTGACCCGCGCCCCCGATGGCCGGAATCCCCACGGACCGCCCGAACCGTGTGTCGCCTCGCGCCATCCGGCCCGCCCGCTCAATCGCAGGGCCCGTCGTGGTCGGCCGGGCGCGGACACCGCCGGCGCCCGCCGAGCAGACGGTCACAGAAAACCCGATGTCGTACGCCCTGAGCATCCTCTTCCGACACCGTCGTCTCGGCCCGGTCCACGTCGGCGAGGAAACCCAGCGCCCGCGTGATAGCCCGAGCGAACCGCAGCGCTCCCGACAGGTCCTCCGCGACCACCGGCAGATGCACCACGAAACGCTCCCCGCTCACCGCCGCGCCCCCGGGGTGAACCGGAACTGCCGGCGGCGCAGCGCCCGCTTGATCCGGACGTTCTCCTCAGTGGTCAGCACCAGGTCGCGCCGCGCTTGGGCCAGGTCACCGGTGAGCCGGTGCAGGAAGTCGTGCACCTCGACCGGGTCGAGCCCTCGGCGCACCTGCCGGAATTGGCGTTCCCGGATCTGGGAGATGGTCAGGGGGCGGCAGGACTCCGTCCGACACCAGCCAGAGTGCGGCGGGTGGGACGGACGACGGCGTAGGGCGCGGTAGAGCCGGGTGAGGACGGAGCGCATGGCCACCTCTCGGTCGCGTTGGACTGGAAGGCGGCCCGGCCCGCAGACAGGGGACGCGGGCCGGGCCGCCGGCCCCGCAGCCGCAGCCCTCATCGGCGGTACGGCCCCGCGGCCCACTGTGGTGTCCGACCACCGGGGTTTGCCGAACCAACCGGAGCCGAACATCCAGCAACCTACCCCAAATACTTGTGTAGGTCGACCCCTGGTCATCGCGACACGACAGCTTGTTGCAGTTACTGGTGTAGGCCCGGCATGATCAGAGATGCCGAACCAACCGGAGTCTCCCCATGCCTACAGCCGAACCCCCGTACCGACGGATCGCAAACGACCTCGCCGCCAAGATCAAGACTGGCGAACTACAGCCAGGCGACAAGCTTCCGTCGACCCGGGAACTCGCCGAGGCATACGGGGTCCACATGAACACCGCCTCGCGCGCGCTGTCGTTGCTGCACGATCGCGAGCTGATCACCGGCCAACCGGGCCGAGGCACCTACGTGGCCGAGCGACCCGGCCAGTAGAGCCCCGCCACCACGACGACTCGACCGCGTCGAGATCTCGCCCCGGCGCTACGCCGGTGTCAGATCATGGACTGAGGGCTGCGCAGCAATCAATCACAGGAAAGCCATCAGCCCTGCTCACTGGGCGCTTCGATGATCGCATCAGCCCCGCGTAGCCTCCTTGCGGCCAGCAGGCTCCGCAACGCAGCGCTACCTTCTCATGACCAGAAGTGAGCGATGCGGGGAGGACCGTTGTCCAACAACGACGAATTTTTCCGGTCGAAGAAGGCAGCGGCAGTGCTGAAGCACGGCATCCTCAAGCGCTATCCCGTGGTATTCGCCTCGAAGACAGGGCAGGGGAACCCCATCGTCTTCCTCGACGGCTACGCCGGCAGAGGCGAGTACGACGGCGGAGAGCCCGGATCTCCACTGCTGTTGTCCCGGTCCGCCGAGTTCGTCCAAGACTTCCGCGACGTGCTCGCATTCTTCGTCGAGCAGGATCCGGACAGCTACGCGAACCTGGAGCAGGTGCTCCGCGACAAGGGCGGGTCGGTTCGACGTGAACTTCGCCAGGGCACCCTTGACCAGCACCTACCCGAGGTGCTGGCCTTAGCCAAGGGTGCCTCGCTCTTCGCCTTCCTCGATCCCTTCGGTCCGGCTCTTGACTTCGATCTGATCCGGACGCGGCTGCTCGGGCGCCCGGGCTGGCCGCCGACCGAAGTGCTGCTGCACTTCAGCGTTTCCACCGTGGCTCGGATGGGACGGGCCGTCCACGTTGCCGAGAGTCGATCGGGTGGGCTGTCGGAGAGCGACCGGAGGACGGCCGCACGATTGGATCGGTTCCTGGGTGGCGGCTGGTGGCGCAGCTATTTCGCCGAGGTATCGGATGCGGGCGATGACCAGCGCGCCACGGACGTCGCACTCCGGGTTGCGGACAGGTACGCCCAAGATCTCACCCAGGGGTCCAACTACCAGGCGGTGCAAATGCCGGTGCGCCCACGCCCCGGCCTCGCCCCGAAGTACGTCCTTGCCCTGTTCACCACCCATGGCGAAGGTGCCTGGCATTTCGCCGACACCCTCGGCAAGGCTGGCGTCGAATGGGAGGAGGCGTGGGTCCGCGAACAGATCCGCCGGGGCGACCACGTGGCGGAGACGCTGTTCGGCGACGGTCCCGTCTTCGACGCTGAGCAGTACAAGGCCGAGAACGCCCCTCGCTGGTCAGCCACGATCGAGCGGAACCTCATCAAGGCGCTCGAACAAAACTCCACGATCAAGATCGCCGATCGCGTGCCGGAGATCTACGGTGATGTGCTTGGGCATGCCTGGGCACCACACGTACGGCAGGCCGTCAAGTCGCTGCATCGGCAGGGCCAAATCAGCAGCCCCGGCACGGGTGACTTCTGGAAGGAAGTCCTCCGGCGGCCTTGAGCCGGAGCCCCACCCTCGGCAGCCCCTATGCCTGCACGAGTAGGCGTGGCGCCGGCATCTCGTCCCAGGTCCGACCGTCGAGGTGCCGGCCGCCAACCTTCGGCGTACGCCCGCCCCACTGTTTGAAGAAGAAGGCGGTGCCAGCAGCCGCGCACTGATCCCTGAGGTCACGCACCCACGCCGGATCCATCGGGCGGCAGCCCTGCCCCGACTCGCCCCCCGCGATCAGCCAGTCGATGCCGTCGAGATCCAGGTCAACCAGTGGTCCTAGCAGCGGCTCAGCCGAGATGAAACGTACCGCAGCCGGCACCTCGCGGAGCTGGGCGACCCGTTCCCGCTGAGCGTGGTCCTCGACGCTCACGCCCATCCAGACGTTCGCCGGCCAGTCGATCTGATGGGCGACCTTCGCCAGCCTGGAGGCGCGCTTGGTGAGCACCTGGAAGGTGTGCCTGGGGGTCTCGCGCATGACAGCGAACACCTGTTGCACGTAGGTGAGAGGAACCCGAGCGTGGAACAGATCCGACATGGAGTTGACGAAGACGGTCCGGGGGTCACGCCAGCGTCGCGGTATATCGAGGGCATCCGGGTGTAGGGCGACGCCAAAACCGGGGCCGGAGGTGCGCGGGTCTCCGTCGGTCTGATACTTGGCCGAGCCCATGGCCTTCAAGCGCTTCGCGAGAGTCATCGCATAGCAGTTGTCGCAGCCCGACGAGATGCGGTCACAACCGGTGGTGGGGTTCCAGGTTGCTTCCGTCCACTCGATGGCGCTTTTGTCCGCCATGCGCCCCTCCTTCCGCTCGACGGGCCAATACTGTCGAACAACCGTACGCATGGGAAGGGTTGCACGGCGTGTCGGCCCGCCATCTTCGCTGGCTGTGAGAGCGCTGGCCATGCACCTGCAAAGCACGCGGGACGGACTGCGCGCGAGTGCGATTCGTTTACGGCATCAGCTCCATAGCGTCCGCGAAGTGCTACCCAGGCCCGCGAGGCCACCTGACCGGGCACCTCGGCGGGCGCCTGGGCGGGCCCGACGTGTCGCTGGCCCGCCGTCCGGGTGGCGGACGACGGGCCAGCGGGCGGGGCCGGGCGTGATAGGCCCGGCGGTCGGCTCGGGGCGGGTCAGCTCCGGGCCGAGGTCAGCTCGGAGGCAACGCCCGCCGAGGCTCGGAGTGGGTCAGAGGCCGGCGCGGGCGGCGACGGCGGTGTCCGGGTGGTCGCTGAAGACGCCGTCCAGACCCAGGCCGAGGAAGAGTTCGTACTCGGCCGTGATGTCGCCGCGCGCGTTCGGGTCGGTGCCGATCCGGAAGTCCACGGGGAGGAACTGGTTCTCCGCGCGGAACGTCCAGGAGTGCACGAGCAGCCCGTCGCGGTGCGCGTCGCGTACCACGTTTGTCGGGGCGAGCAGCGCGCCGGCGGCGTTCCGGGGCACGATCAGGCTCTTGTTCGCGCCGATACCGTCGGCGTACCCGGCGATCCACTTCAGGCCGAGGGCCGTGGCGAGGTCCTGGTAGCTGCGGGTGTCGCCGGCGACGGTGAAGTCGTACGGACGGCCGGTGGCGTCGAGGAGCTGGATGAGCTTCACGTCGGTCAGCCGGCTCAGGCGACGCAGGTTGGCCGTCTCGAACGACTGGATGAAGACCGGCGAGTTCTTGTGGTCCAGCTTGTTCTGCCGCAGCACCTTCAGCAGCGGCTCCTCCAACGGCAGGCCGATCGACGTGAAGTAGGTCGGGTGCTTGGTCTCCGGGTAGATGCCGATGGTGCGGCCCCGTGCCCGCCCCTCGGTGCGGGCGAGGTCGATGACCTCCTGGAGGGTGGGCACCTCGAAGCGTCCGTCGAAGGCGGTGTTCGCGACGCGTACCTGCGGCAGCCGCTCCTTGGCCCGCAGCGTCTTCAGCTCGGCCAGGGTGAAGTCCTCGGTGAACCAGCCGGTCACGGCGACGCCGTCGATGGTCTTCGTCGTCTTCCGGGCGGCGAACTCCGGGTGCGTCGACACGTCGGTCGTGCCGGAGATCTCGTTCTCGTGCCGGGCGACCAGGACGCCGTCGGAGGTGGACACCAGGTCCGGCTCGATGTAGTCGGCGCCCATCCGGATCGCCAGCCGGTACGCCTCCAGGGTGTGCTCCGGCCGGTAGCCGCTGGCGCCCCGGTGACCGATCACGATCGGCCGGTCGTTGCCTCGGGCGCGGTCCGCGCCGGTCGAGGGGTCGGCGGCCGCCATCGTGGGCACGGCCACGGCGGCGGCGAGCAGCGCGCCGGCCACGCCGAGGGTCGAGAGGGTACGTCGCAACGCCGTCTCCTGTCATCGAGGGATGTCGCAGACAGCAGACCGCCCGCGATTGACCGGGAGTTGGTCGACGGCTGGCCGGCAGGTGAATCTCCGGAATGGGCGTTCCCACTCGGGCGGGCACCCGGAAAAGGAAGATTGTCTGGTGCGCTGGTTTTTCCGCAACCCCGTGCGGCTGGTGCCGCTGGGGTTCCTGGTGCCGATCCTGCTCGGCACCGGGCTGCTGCTGGCGCGCTGGTCGACCATCCAGCACCAACGTCCGCCCCTGATCACCGCCCTGTTCACCGCCACCTCGGCGCTGTCCGTCACCGGCATGGCGGTCACCGACACCCCCAACTACTGGTCCGGCTGGGGCCTGGTGGTGATCACCCTGCTCACCCAGCTCGGTGGTCTCGGCATCCTCACCGTCGCGGCGCTTGTCATCCTCGTGGTCTCGCGCCAGCTCGGTCTGCGTAACCGGCTGCTGGTGCAGGCCGAGACGGCGGAGTTCGGCGTCGGCGACGTGGCCCGGTTGCTGCGCCGGATCGCGATCACCGTCTTCGCCTGCGAGGCGGTGATGACCGCTGTGGTCGCCGGCCGGCTCTGGTGGGCGTACGACTACACGCCCGCTCGGGCCCTCTGGTCGGGCGTGTTCCACGCCGTCCAGGCGTTCAACAACGGCGGCTTCTCGCTCTACAGCGACGGCCTGCTGGCCTTCGACCGCGATCCGTGGGTGTCGCTGCCGCTGGCGTTCGGTGCCATCGTCGGCGGGCTCGGGTTTCCCGCCCTGTTCGAGGCCGTACGCGAGTGGCGTAGGCCGGCGCGCTGGGCGGTGGCCACCAAGCTGACCATCTGGGGCAGCGCGGCGCTGGTGCTGCTCGGCACCGCCGGCCTGCTCGCCGCCGAGTGGACGAACGTCAGCACCATCGGGTTGTACGACGACGAGGGCAAGGTGCTCGCGTCGTTCACCCAGATCGCGTTGAGCCGCACCGGCGGCTTCAACGTGCTGAACATCGCCGACCTGCAGGAGGAGAGCTACCCGCTGCTGATCGTGCTGATGTTCATCGGCGGCGGCAGCGCCAGCACGGCCGGTGGCATCAAGGTGTCCACGTTCTTCCTGCTGGCGTTCACCATCTGGGCCGAGCTGCGCGGCGAGCCCGACGTGACGGTCGGGCACCGCCGGGTGGCCAACGCCAGCCAGCGTCAGGCCGTCACCGTGGCCCTGATCAGCGTCGCGCTGGTCGTGGCCGGAACGATGCTCGTGCTGCTGCTCACCGAGGGCGTGCGGTTCGTCGCGGCCCTGTTCGAGGTCACCTCCGCGTTCAGCACCACCGGGTTGACCATCGGTCTGGCCAGCGAGTTGCCGGCCAGCGGTCAACTGGTGTTGACCGTGCTGATGTTCATCGGTCGGATCGGGCCGCTCACCCTCGGGTCGGCGATCGCCCTGAACACCCGGCACAGGCTCTACCGCTATCCCCAGGAACAACCAATTGTCGGCTGACGAAGAGGAGGGTCGAGGTGTCGGCGAGACGATCGGACGGCAGCGGCATCGTGGTGATCGGGCTGGGTCGGTTCGGGTGCCACCTGGCCGGCGCTCTCACCCGGATGGACCGTGAGGTGCTGGCCATCGACCGCGACGCGGATCAGGTGCAGCGGTTCTCGACCCAGCTCGGCCGGGTGGTCCAGGCCGACGCGACCGAGGAGGGCGCCCTACGGCAACTCGGCGTCACCGGCTTCGGTCGGGCGGTGGTGGCCATCGGGGCGTCGGTGGAGGCGAGCGTGCTCACCGTGCTGGCGCTTGTCGAGCTGGGTCTGCCGCAGATCTGGGCGCGCGCCACGTCACAGAAGCACGCCAAGATCCTGTCGTCGGTGGGCGCGCACCACGTGATCTTCCCGGAGGCGGAGACCGGGGACCGGGTGGCGCACCTGATCGTCAGCCGGCTGCTCGACTTCATCGAGTTCGACGACGAATTCGCTATCGCCACCGTCCGGGTGCCGCAGTCACTTGTCGGTCGTACGCTGCTCGACCTGCGTCCGGACGAGCGCTACGGGGTCCGGGTGATCGGCGCGAAGGTGCCGGGCGAACGCTTCCGGTACGCCTCGGACGACACCGAGCTGCCGCAGGGTGGGGTGCTGGTCGTGGAGGGCGGGATCGAGCAGGTGCAGCGGTTCGCGGGGCGGAACTGACCCTCACTTGCGGTGCGCGCCGTGCCCCGCGGTGGCCTTCACCCTTTTCCCTTGCCACCACCCGACCCCTTCCCCTTGCCGGGCTTCTCCGGCTTGGGTTCGGCCTTCGCCGGGGCCTTCGGTGCGGTCGGCGCCTTGGGCGCCGCCTTGGTCGTCTTCTTCGGCGGGGCCTTCGTCGGGGCCGCCTTGCTCGGCGGAGCCGTGGCCGGGGTCGTCCCCGCCACCCCGGAGACGCGTACCCCGCAGGTGGCGTCGCCGAGCCGGAACTCCACAGGCAACGGGTTCGCCCCGCTGTACGTCCCGGCGAGGGTGAGCTTCTCGGCCGCGCCCGGCGCCAGGGTCGTCCGCTGCGCGGCGGGCCGGATCTGCACCGTGCCGCCCTGCTGCTGCACCGGGGCGGGCGTCGCCTTCGTCACCGTCTGCTGGCCGGGGAACGTGAAGTTCATCGTCCAGTCGCGCAGCTCGCGGTCGCCGGTGTTGGTCAGGGTCAGCTCGGCGGTGAAGTCCTTGCCGGAGTCGGTGCGCAGCGCGTACGCCACCTCGCAGGGCGCCGTCTCGGGCAGGCCCATCCGCGCCTCGGTCGTGGGCCGGTCCTCCCCGCTGGCGGGGCTGCGGGAGGTGAACCCCCACATCGCCCCGGTGACCGCGATCAGCCCGACGGCGGCCACCCCGGCCTCCACCCGCCGCCGCCGGCTCACCCGTCGGGCGCGGCTGCGCCGGGTACGCGAGAGCGGAAGCGCGTCCGTCTCCGCCGACCAGGGCAGGATCGTCGTGCCGGCGTTTGCCAACGCGACGGGGTCGAGTGGACCGCCCGCCGGCGAGACCGGCACGGCCGCCAGCATTCCGGCCGCCTCGGCGAGGGTCCGGGCCAGCTCGGCGGTGGTCGGCCGGTCGGCGGGACGCTTGGCCAAACAGCGCCGCACCAGGTCGGTCACCTCGTCGGGCAGCCCGGGTACCGTCGGCATCGGGTCCGGGTCGCTGTACATGTGCGCACGCAGCATCTGCGTGGTCGTGTTCGCCTCCCACGGCAGCCGGCCGGTGAGCATCCGGTAGAGCAGCAGCCCGACGGCGTACACGTCGGTGGCCGGGGAGACCTGCCCGTTGTCCAGCCGTTCCGGCGCGAGGTACGCGGGTGTGCCCAGCAGCGCGCCGTCGGGCCCCTTCTCGCTCTCCCCGACCAGCGCGGAGATGCCGAAGTCGACCACCTTCACCCCGGTCGAGGTGAGCATGACGTTGCCCGGGGTCACGTCGCGGTGCACGACCCCACGACCGTGCGCGGTGGCCAGCGCCGAGCTGACCTCCGCGCCGATCGTCACCGCCTCGCGCCACGGCAGCCGTACCTCCCGGCCGAGTCGGCCGGCCAGCGAACCACCGTCGACCAGCTCCATCACCACGTACGGCACGGTCAGGCCGACCTGGTGGGACTCGCCGTAGTCGTACACGTTGGTGATGTTCGGGTGGCAGAGCCGCGCGGCGGCCTGCGCCTCGACGCGGATCCGGTGCCGGAAGGCCCGGTCGCTGGCCAGCCGTGAGGCCAGCACCTTCACCGCGACCTGGCGGCCCAGCACCTCGTCGTAACCGCGCCAGACCACCGACATGCCGCCCGCGCCGAGCTGCTCGATGAGCCTGTACCGCTCATCGAGCAGTTGCGCGCCGTTCTGGTCCCCACCGCCCATGGTGGCCGTTCTTGCCCGCAGGCGACCGGGCTACACCTGAAGGATCGGAATCGGTCAGGAATGTCACCCGTTCAGGCGGTCGCCAGCAGTTGGTCCACCGGGGCGTAGTCGTCGGTCAGCACCAGCGCCTCCCCGACGAATTCCGTGAGGTCCGGGCCGGAGAGCAGGCTGACGCTGCGGTCGACCTCGTCGAGGCGGGCGCGGACGGCGGTCAGCGGCAGCGGCGCGTCGGAGCCGACGATGACGAAGTTGCTGCCCCGTTCCTCGGCGAGCGCCTCCGGCGGGGCGATCAACGCGACGTGGGTGAACTCGGCGGCCACCGTGGCCAGCTCGGCGCGGATGAACCGCAGCGGCGGGTAGTCGATGACGTTCTGCACGTACACGCCGCCGGGGCGGGTCACCCGTCGAATGTCGGCGGCCATCTCCCGGGTGGCCAGGTGCCAGGGCACCACCAGGTGACCGAACGCGTCACCGACGACCAGGTCGCGGCTGTCCGCCGGCTCACCGGCGACAAGCATCCGGGCGTCGCCCACCACCGCCCGCAGCCCCGGCCCCGGGCGTACGCCCAGCTCCCGCTCGCCCAGTTCGACGAGCCCGCCGTCGATCTCGAACACCACGTTGTCGGTGCCCGGCCGGGTGGCGGTCAGGTACGTGGGCACGGTGAACCCGCCGCCGCCCAGGTGCAGCGCGTCCAACCGCTGCCCGGCCGGCGCGACGACGTCGGCGACCGCGCCGATCCACTTGGTGTACGCGTACTCCAGGTGTTTCGGGTCGGCCAGGTCGACGTACGAGTGCTGGGCCGAGTTGAGCAGCAGCGTCCGGCCGCTGGGCCGAGCCGGGTCGGTGGTCACCCGGGCGCAGTGGTACGCGGTCTCGATGTCGCACGGGTTCGGCGCGACGGTGGTCAGCCCCGCCCCGACCAGGCCGAGCACTGCCAGCGCGGCCCGGGTCCGGGCCGGACCGGGCAGTGCGGTGGGCGCCTGCCGGCGCAGATACCAGCCGAGGCCGATGCCGACCACTCCGAGAGAGATCGCGAGGGCCAGCAGGATGACGGTGCTGGGCAGGGCGGCCACCAGCACGAAGCCGGTGAGCAGGGTGGCAGTGATGCCGCCCAGGGTGCCGATGCCGGACAGCCGGCCGACGACCTGGCCGGTGCGGCGCAGGTCGGCGAGTTGGAGCTTCACCACCAGCGGGGTGACCGCGGCCAGCAGTGCCGCCGGCACGAACACGGCGAGCGCCACCAGCAGCAGGATGGCGCTGGCCGCGCCGCCCCGCAGGACCTCCCCGGCGTAGCGCACGACGGGCAGGGTCACCGCGGTGGCGATCCCGGCAAGCACCAGCGCGGGCGCGAGCAGACCACGCGGGTCACGCCGGTCGGCGAGCCAGCCGCCCGACCACGCCCCGTACGCGATCGCGGCCAGCGCGATGCCGATGACCGAGCTGGTCACCTGGAGGGTCACCCCGACGTACGGGCCGACCAGGCGCAACGCGACAGTCTCCAGCACCAGCACGGCACCGCTTGCGAAGAAGACCAGGAACGCGGCCAGGCCGTTGGGCAGTGCCCGGCCGGTGACCGGCGCGGACTGGCCCGAGGTGACCGGCGTGGTCGCGACGTCGGACGGTGGGGAGCTCATCGTCGCGATGGTACGCAGCGAAGCTGGTGTCCCGGGTCAGTACATCGAGAGATGAACATGGTTCGTGTGGCTGGCGGCCGGGCTGCCACTGCCGCTGTACGACCGCCATCCCGTGCCCGGATGCCAGATCTGCCGGTACCAGATCACGTAGAGCACACCCAGCCGGTCGGCGTTGCGCACGTGCCAGGCGGCCAGGCTGTCCCCGTACGCCTTGTCGCCGCCTGTCGCGTTCCTGTCCTCGAAGCCGTTCGTGGCGGCCGAGAAGTCGCAGGCCCGCCCCTTGGGGTGCTCGCCCCCGCCGCCCTCACGCTTGCAGGAGACGTGCCGCTTGTAGCCGGCGGCCTGGGTCTGCTTGAGCGCGTTGAGGGTGCGCGGGGTGATGCAGCCGGAGGTCGTCGGATCCTTCACGGAGCAGGACTCCGAGGGCCAGGACCCGTCGGAGTTGCGCGGCGCGGGCTTCGCCGACGCGGAGCTGCCGCCGCTGAAACCGTTGCTGCTGCCCGAGCTGACCTCGGCGAGAGCAGCCTCGGCCTCCTTCTTCTTCTTCGCCATCACGGCGAGCTGCTTCTGCTGCTCCCGGACCTCGGAGTCGATGGCGATCTTGGCCTGCTGGGCCTGCTGCCGGGCCGCGGTGAGATCACGCAGCCGCTTGCTGTCGCGCTGGGCCATCAGGTCGAGGTCGGCGGCACGCTGCAGGAACGCCTGCGGCGTGGCCGTGTTGAGCAGCATCGCCGTCGGGGTGAGCCGACCGGCCCGGTACGACTGCGCGGCCACCTCGCCGACCTGGGCGGTGAGCCCGACCAGCCGGACCTCGACGGTCTTCAGCTCGCCTGTCAACGCCGTCTGCCGACGCTTGGAATTGTCCAGCTTGGCCTTGGCCTCGATGTGGCCCTTGGCGGTCAACTCCAGCGCGTCCCGCAACTTCTTGGTGCCGCCCTCGCCGGGCTCCGCGTACGCGGGCACCCCGCCGGCGAGCACCAGCGCGACGGCGGTGAGCAGAGGGAGCAGTACGCGGCGAACGCGCCGCTGACTGAGCCTGGTCCTGGGCACGACAGCGTCCTTCCGTCGACCGCCGGCCCCCGGTGAACTCTGCGCGGCGGCGTCCCCGCCGGCGCCGGTCGGCGGCCTGCTGGCGGAGACCGCCGGTCACGATACCGGAACGCGCGCCGGTGACCAGCCCCGTGACCGCCCTCCGGCCCCGGTGTCGACGCAGCGTGCCGCCGCCGTCGCAGGCTGCGTGGAGATGGCCGTGCCGCGACTGTCGCCGGGCCGCGTGGAGACGCCGCGCCGTCGTCGTCGCGGTACGCGGATCAGGAGCTGAGCAGAGCCTCGTGCACCTCGGTCCAGACCTGCTCGTTGACCGCGACGAGCAACCCGCGACCCTCGTCGGCCGGGTGGTAGTCGACGCCGTCGAACCGGCGGGCGACACCGCCAGCGGCGCGGACCAGCAGGGTGCCCGGCGCATGGTCCCAGGGCAGGGTGCGCCAGAAGAGCGCGAACTGCTGCTCGCCGGTCAGGATGTCCAGGTACTCCCGGCCGGCGCAGTGCTGGCCGGGCAGCAACTCGCCGAGCCGCCGACCGCCGGCACGGACCCGGTCGCGGGCCTCCGGCGGCAGGAACCGGGTCATCGCCACGCCGCGCAGGTCACCCAGCGACGGCACCGCGTCGGCGGCGCCGGCCGGCTGGCCGTTGAGCAGGGCGCCCTCGTCGGCCCAACCGGCGGCCAGCGTCCCGGCCAGCGGGTCGAGGATCCAGCCGGCCGTCGGACGCCCGTCGGTAAGCAGGGCCACCATCAGGGCGAACGGTCGGCGACCGGCCGCGAAGTTGGCGGTGCCGTCGACCGGGTCGACAAGCCACACGTCACCGCTGTCGCGCAGGTGCCGCAGCAGCCCCGGGTCGTCGGCGACGCCCTCCTCGCCCACCACCACCGAACCCGGCCGCAGCCTGCGCAGCCCGGCGGAGATCAGCTCCTCGGCCCGACGGTCGGCGACGGTGACCACCTCACCGGGCGCCTTCTCCGACACGTCGGCGTCGTCGAGCTTGCGGAACAGCGGCAGCACGACCTGGTCGGCGGCCTCCACGAGCAGGCCACCGACGTCGTCGAGCAGGGTGTCAGCCACGAGGCGGCAGCTTGACCACGCTGACGAAGAACTCGTCGATCTGCCGGACCACTGAGATGAAGCGCTCGAAGTCCACCGGCTTGGTCACGTAGGCGTTGGCGTGCAGCTGGTAGCTGCGCAGGATGTCCTCGTCGGCCTGGGAGGTGGTGAGCACGACCACCGGGATCCGGCGCAGCTCAGGGTCGTTCTTGATCTCTTCCAGCACCTCCCGGCCGTCCCGGCGGGGCAGGTTGAGGTCGAGCAGGATCAGGTCGGGCGCCACCGCGTCGGCGTACTGGCCCTCCCGCCGCAGGTAGGCGAGCGCCTCGGCGCCGTCGGAGACGACGGTCAGCCGGTTGCGGAGCTTGTGCTCCTCGAACGCCTCCTGGGTCATCAACACGTCACCCGGATCGTCCTCCACCAGCAGGACCTCGATCGGGCTCTTGCCGTCCGCCGGCGCGGTCATCCCACCGTCTCCCTCATGTCACCCGTTCTACCGCTTTCCGACGCCCCGTCGGCCCGGTCCGGCTGGTCCGCCCCGGCGGAGTGCTCCGGCAGCGCGGACGACACCTCGTCCGCGGACGTCTGCTCCCCCGCGTCGGCCGGCTGCGGCTGCTCGTCGGGGTCGGCGGCAGTGGCCGCGGCCGCCGCCGCCTCCACGTCCTCCGGGCGTGCCGGAAGGGTGAACCGGATCGCCGTGCCCTCCGGCACGTCGGTGTCCACCCAGACCCGGCCGCCGTGATATTCCACGATCTTCTTGACGATCGCCAACCCGATGCCGGTGCCCGGGTACGCGTCCTTCGAGTGCAGCCGCTGGAAGATCACGAAGATCTTGTCGGCGAACTCCGGCTCGATCCCGATGCCGTTGTCCTGGCAGGTGATCTCCCACTCGGCGCCGACCAGCCGGGCCGAGATGTGCACCTTCGGCGGCGCGTCGGGACGACGGAACTTGATCGAGTTGCTGACCAGGTTGGCCAGCAGATTCGTGAGCAGCGGCTCCTCGCCACGGATCACCGGCAGGTCGGTCCAGGTCAGCTCCGCGTCGGCGTACTGCCGGGCGGCCTCGGTCTGACCCGCCACGTCGCCCATCACCTTGTTCAGGTCGACGTCGACGAAGCCGGTGGTGAGGCGGCCGATCCGGGAGAACGCCAGCAGGTCGTTGATCAGGCGCTGCATCCGCTGCGCGCCGTCCACCGCGAAGGCGATGTACTGGTCGGCCCGCTCGTCGAGCTGCCCCGCGTAGCGGCGCTGGAGCAGCTGGCAGAAGCTGGCCACCTTGCGCAGCGGCTCCTGCAGGTCGTGGGAGGCCACGTACGCGAACTGCTCCAGGTCACGGTTGGACCGGGTCAGCTCCTCGGCCTGCTTCTGCAGCTGGCTGTTGACCCACTCGATGCGCTCGCGGGCCTCCCGCACCTCGGCCAGGTCGGAGGCGATCTTCTGGCGCATCGCGTCCACGTCGTCGCCGAGCCGGATGAACTCCGGTGGGCCGACGGTGGCGATGCGGTGCTGGTAGTCGCCCTCGGCGACCTCGCGGACCTGGGTGGCCAGCCCGGTCAGCGGCCGGATCACCATCCGGTCCAGCGAGAGCAGCAGCACCGCGCCGGCCACGACCACCACCAGGGCCGCGATGATCAGCAGGAGGACCAGCAGGTTGCTGCTGTTGCGGACGTTCGCGGCGGACTGTTCCCGGGCCGCCAGGATCTCCTGCTGGAGGTCGTTGACTGCCGAGCGCACCTCGTCGAACCGCTGCCGGGCCTGCTCGGTCACCAACGCCTGGCCGGCGCGGGTGCCGTCCTGCTCGGTCGTGGTGATCACCGGCTCGGCGACCGACACCCGCCACTGCTCGGCGCGTTCCTCGACGATCCGCAGCTCCTGGCCGATCTGCGGGTAGTCGTCGAGCAGCGCCCGCATCGCGGAGACGGTGGCCTTCTCCTGGTCCAGCCCCGCCTCGTACGGGCCCAGGTCGGCAGGGTCACCGCTTACCGCGTACCCGCGAACCGCCGTCTCCTGGTCGAGCACCGCGTTGAGCAGCTCCTGCGACTGCACCCGCAACGGGCCGGTCTCGTTCAGGATCGCGTCGATCTGGGTGCGGTTGCGCGCGGCCATCGCCGCCTCCGCGGCGGCCAGGCCGATCAGCAGCACGCCCACGACGGTGAGCAGCGTGATGACCCGGCGGCGCAGACTCCAGCCGCCGACCACCGGCTTCACCGGCCACCACCCCGGCTGACCAGCAACATGGCCACGTCGTCCGCGAGCGGGCCGCCGTTGATCTGCTCGGCCCGACCGACCAGCCAGGCCGGCAGATCGGGCAGCGACACCTCCCGGTTGGCCGGCTCGTCGAGCAACCCGCTCAGGCCCGGCACGTCGAGCCGTTCGTTGCCGGCGCCCACCCGCCCCTCGATCAGGCCGTCGGTGTACATCAGCAGGGACCAGTCATCGGTGTCGAACTCCAGGTCGTAGGCGATCGGCCGGCGAGGTCGTACGCCCAGCAGCAGGCCGCCGGGCGCAGGCACCGGGACGACCCGGCCGCCGGAGAGCAGCAGCGGCGGCGGATGCCCGGCGAGTCGGACGGTGGCCCGGTTGGCGTCCAGGTCGAGTCGGGCGGTGGCCACCGTCGCGAAGATCTCCTGGAGGCGGCGCTCACTCATCAGCACCTGCTCCAGCGCGGGCAGCACCTCGTCGTCGGGCACGCCGGCGAGAACCAGGGCCCGCCAGGCCACCCGCAGTTCCACACCGAGGGCGGCCTCGTCCACCCCGTGCCCGCAGACGTCCCCCACGATCAGGTAGAGACGGTCCGGGCGGGTCTGCACCACGTCGAAGAAGTCCCCGCCGATCAGGGCGGCGTGCCGGCCCGGTCGGTAGAAGGTGTGCACCGCCACCTGGTCGGTCGTCATCAGCGGTTGCGGCAGCAGGCCGCGTTCGAGGCGGGCCGACTCGGCCTGGCGCAACTCGACCTCACGCAACCGGCGGGCGTTCTCGTCGGCGCGCTTGCGCTCGACCGCGTAGCGCAGCGCCCGCGTCAGCAGCACGCCGTCGACCTGACCCTTGACCAGGTAGTCCTGTGCGCCCTCGGCGACCGCCACGACACCCAGGTGCTCGTCCGAGCGCCCGGTCAGCACGCACACCGCGGCCCCGCTCGACATCTCCAGCACCAGGCGCAGCCCGTCCAGCCCCTGCGCGTCGGGCAGGCCCAGGTCGAGCAGGACGCAGTCGACGCCGGTGATCCGCTGTCGCGCCTCCCGGAGGCTGGTGGCGACCACCAGGTCGATCATCGAGTTCGTCTCGGCGAGCAGCTCACCGACCAGGAAGGCGTCGCCCTCGTCGTCCTCCACCAGCAGCACCCGCAACCGCTCGCCGGGCGGCAGGTTGCCGTGCCGCGCCAGGCCACCGTGCGGGTACGGCACGACAGGGGAACCGGCCAGGCCGCTTCCCCGGTACGGCCGGGTCACCGCCGCGAGACGCGGGAGTTCGCTGGTGATGTCGGGCTCCTTCCGAGTGCCCTGCTGATCCTGTATTAGACAACGGTCGCACACAACACGATGGCCGCGGCACGGGCGGGGGTTGGCCGCATCACTGCCCGTCGGGGGACAAACCGGGCGGCCGGTAGGTGCCCGGGCGGCCGAGCGTCCCGACCGACGGGCGGACGATCGGTGGACGCCCGGCCATCCCGTCCCGGATCGCCGGAGGGCAGGATGGTGCCACCCCAGGCCCCACCACCCTCGAGGAGTTCGGATGGGCGCACCCCCCACCCCCGTCACGGCGGGCGTACCGCTCCGGCCGGGTCCGGGCGTACCCCCGGCCAACCGTGCGCTGACCCGACCGCGCCGGCGGCTCCTGGCCGCCGCGGCGGCGCTCGTCGCGCTGGCGGCCGTCGGCGCCGGCAGCCTGCTCGACCTGCGCACCCCGACGCCGCGACCGGCGGACGCTGCGGCGGGCGATTTCAGCGCCACCCGGGCGTACGAGGACGTGCAGGTGATCGCGGCCCGGTCGCACGTCGCCGGGAGCCCGGCCAACGACCAGGTTCGCGCGCACATCGAGCAGAAGTTGCGCGGCCTGGGCCTGGAGACGGAGGTGCAGGACACCGTCGCGCCGGAGGCCGGCCAACTCAGTGGGGCGGCCGGCGGGGCGACAGTGGCCCGGGTACGCAACGTGGTGGCCCGACTGCCCGGCACCGACTCCACGGGGCGCGTGTTCCTGGTCGCGCACTACGACTCGGTGCAGACCGGGCCGGGCGGCAACGACGACGCGGCCGGCACGTCGGCCATCCTGGAGGTGGCCCGCGCGCTGACCACCGGCCCGCGGCCCCGCAACGACATCGTCTTCGTGCTCACCGACGCCGAGGAGGCGTGCCTCTGCGGCGCCGCCGCGTTCGCCGCGAGCCATCCGCTCGCCGCCGACGGCGGTGTGGTGCTCAACCTGGAGGCGCGCGGCTCCACCGGTCCAGTGATCATGTTCGAGACGTCGAAGAACAACGCGAAGCTGGTGGACGTCTTCGGCCGGGCCGCCCCGCACCCCGTGGGCACCTCGTTCGCGGTGGAGATCTACCGGGCGCTGCCCAACGACACCGACTTCACCGCCTTCCTGGACCAGAAGTTCGTGGGGCTGAACTCGGCGTACATCGACGGTGGCGCGATCTACCACACGCCGCTGGACACCCCGGCGGCCATGGATCGCAGCAGCCTCCAGCAGCACGGGGACAACGCGCTGGGCCTGGCCCGGGAGTTCGGCCGCACCGACCTGGCCGACCTGCGCTCCGGATACGACGCCACCTACTTCCCCGTCCCGGGTGGGCTGGTCCGCTACCCGGGCTGGCTCGTCCTGCCGCTGGCCCTGCTCGCGGTGCTCGCCGTCGCGGCGCTGGCCTGGCTGACCCGCCGTAGCGGCCGGGCCGGCACGGGACGGCTGGCCGCCGGTTTCGGCCTCGCTCTCGTGCCGATCGTGGTCGCGCCGGTCGCCGCCCAACTGCTCTGGCTGGCGATCACCGCGATTCGTCCGGGGTACGCGGAACTGCTCGACCCGTACCGGCCGGTCTGGTACCGGCTGGCCGTGCTGGCGCTCGCCACCGCCATCCTGTTCACCTGGTACGCGCTTGTCCGCCGCCGGATCGGCCCGGCCGCGCTCGCCGTGGGCGGGCTGGCCTGGCTGGCCCTGCTCGGGGTGCTGCTCGCGGTGGCGGTGCCCGGCGGGGCGTACCTCACCACCCTGCCGGCCCTGGCCGGCGCCCTCGGCGGGCTGGTCGCGCTGCGGACCCGGCAGACCGGGCCGTGGCCGGTGGTGGCGGTGACGGCCGCCGCCGCGGTCGGCGTGGTGATCCTGCTGCCGACGGTGGTGCTGCTCTTCCCCGCGCTGGGCATGGCGATGGGTGGGGTGGCCGCGCTGGTCGCGGTGCTGCTCGGCCTGACCGCGCTGCCGGTGGTCGACCTGCTGCACCCGCAGGCCGGCGGGCAGCGCGGACTGGTGGCGCTGCGGGCCCGACGACTCGCGGTGCTGCCGGCCGGAGCCGCCGCCCTGGCGGCGGTGGTGCTCGCCGGGGTCGGGCTGCGCGTCGACCGCTTCGACGCCGCCCACCCCGCGCCCACCCATCTGATGTACGCCCTGGACGCCGGCACCGGGCAGGCCCGCTGGCTGAGCCACGAGACCGACCCGCAGCCGTGGACGGACGGCTACGTGGACGGGGTGGCCAGCGTGGCGGACGACTTCCCCGGCCTGGGCGACGCGGAACTGCGGGCCGGGCCGGCGCAGGCGGCGAACCTGCCGGCGCCGAAGCTCGACGTGCTGGCCGACACCAGTGCCGGCGGTGAGCGGACGCTGCGGCTGCGGCTCACCCCGCAGCGGGCGGTCCGACTCGCCACCCTGCACGTCGACACGGCGACCGCCACCGTGCTGCGCGCCGAGGTGGGCGGTCGTCAGGTCGCGGTGGAGCCCCGCGCGGGCAGGTGGGGCTTCGGACTGGTCTTCCACGCCCCGCCGTCGGAGGGTGTCGAGGTCACGTTGACGCTGCGGCCGATCGCCGCCCGGGTGGCGCTGCGGGCGATGGACGCCAGTGACGGGCTCGATGCGCTGCCCGGTTTCCGGCCCCGTCCGCCGGCCGTCGGCGTCGTCGGATCGCACAGCTCCGAGATGCTTGCGGTCGCCCGCACATATCCCCTCTGAGAAGACGAAGAGGTGGTCCGGCGGCTGCTGTGTGCCGCCGGACCACCTCTGTCGGAATTGCGTCTCGGTCAGCTCACCGGCTCGGGTTGACCGGAGCCGATACGCCGCCAGCGGTTTCCGTCGTGATCGGTGAAGGTGAGTTCCACCAGAACGGTGTCGGTCGTCGCTTGCAGCCGATGCTCCGCCGTGACGGTGACGAACAATTCAGAACTCTCCCGGCCGTTGATCCGACGGACCTGTTTCGCGGCGGCCAGGTCGGCGGGCGGACCCTCGGGATCATCGGACGGGACCAGTCGCGGCAGCACGCTCACGTCCAGGACCGGCGCGTCGCTCTGGTTGGCCACGGTCACCCGTAGCACCGAGTTCCCCCGGATCTGGGCGACCGCCGAGACCAGCCGCGCCTGGGTGGCGCGGACCCGCAGCTCGTCGGTACGCCGAGCGCGGATCTCCCGGCGCAGCCCGAGATAGACGAAGAGCACACTCGCGATGGAGCCGAGCGCGCCGAACCAGTCCGGCACCGAACCCCAGTCGGCCACATCGTCGTACGGCAACCAGTTCATGCGTCCATCGTGGAGGTGCCGTGCGAGGAACGCGCACGGCGGATCGGCCCGAATGAACGGCGAAATGGAATTGGCGGTGGCGATTCCGGTCGGTCGGGCGGCCTAAACGGAGAGTGTGCAAGTCAGCACGGTGGTGGATACCCTTGCGTTGGCGCGGGCGGTGACGATCCCTCCGAATGTCCACTCAGTGGACATGATCTTTTCGACCACCGCCGCGCCGCAATTTCGCCACCGAAGGGGGACCGCATTGACTGCGGCAGTTCCACCCGAGGATGCGGGCGTGCGCCGACCCGCCTACGACCGGCCGAGCCGCGTCTCGGTCGACCCGCCACTCGGGCGTCTGGACAGCCCGCTGCACGGCCGGGACGACCTGATCGACGAGATCATGCGTCTGGCGGGCGTCGGCGGGGAGCAACCCTCGGTGCACATCCTGTGCGGCATGGGCGGTTCCGGTAAGAGCCACGTCGCCCTGGAGATCGCCCGGCAGGCCCGAGCGGACGGCCGGACCGTCTGGTGGGTGCAGGCCGGCCGGCTCAACTCCGGGATGCGCGAGGTGGTCAGTCAGCTCGGCGCCTCGGAGAGCCAGGTCGACCAGGCGTGGGCCGGCATGATCAGCGCGACCGACCTGGTCTGGCGCTACCTCAACCAGGCCCAGCAACCCTGGCTGCTGATCTTCGACAGCGCAGACGAGCCCGGCACGCTCGGCCCCACCGACGGGGTGCTCGCCGACGGCACCGGCTGGCTGCGCAGGCCGGAGGCCGAGGACGGGATGGTCCTGGTGACCACCCGGGACGGCAACCGGGCCACGTGGGGCACCTGGTCGATCCTGCACCAGGTACGCCCGCTCGACGCCGACGCCGGCGCGCAGGTGCTCATCGACCGGGCCGGGGCGCAGGCCGGCGGCCTCGACGACGCCCGCGAGCTGGCCCGGGAGCTGGGCGGGCTGCCCCTGGCACTGCGGGCGGCCGGCAACTACCTGCGGTCGGTGAACGCCAGCCCGGTCTGGCGCGGCACGTCCACCATCACCACCTTCGCCGACTACCGCACGGCCGTGGAGCGGCGGTTCCGCTCGCCGCGTGACGCCGCCGACGTCGACCTCGACGAGTCGCTCGGCCTGGAGATCGTCCGCGAGGTCGACGACATCTCACTGGACCTGCTGGCCCGCCGCCAGCTTCAGCAGAGCCGACCGCTGCTCAACGTGCTGGCCTGCCTGAGCGTGTCCCCGGTGCCCTACGAGGTGGTGCTCAAGCCGGCCATCCTGGCCGGGTCGCCGCTGTTCGAGGGGATGACCTCCCGGCAGCGGGTGAAGGTGCTGGAGGGCATCGGCGACCTGGCCCTCGTCGACTTCGACGTCCGGGAGGACGTCAGCGACCCGGCGTTCGCGCACGTGCTGTCGCTGCACCCGTTGGTGCACGCGATGTTCCGCGACCGCGACGAGGTCCGTGAGCAGATCGCCGATTACCACGGCGTGGTCATGAAGCTGCTTCTCGCCGCCACCGAGGGGCAGAGCCCGGACGACTCCGCGGTCTGGGCGAACTGGGACGTGCTGGTGCCGCACCTCGTCGAGGCGGTGCGCGAATACCTGGTGCCGCAGAGGCAGAAGCACGACCCCGAGACCGTACGCCGGGCGTTGGAGCTGACCCGGCTCACCGCCCGCTACCTCATCGCGGTCGGCCTGCCGGGCTCGGCGTTCGACATCCTGGACCCGATCGTGCGGGGCTGCGCCGCGTACGACCATGACCTGGACCGGCCCCAGGTGTTGGCGCTGCGCCACGAGCTGGGCCGCACCTTCCTGGAGCGCAACCAGCCGGAGATGGCCGACCGGGTGCTCCGCGACGTCATCGCCGACCGCACCCGCGTGCTGGGCAGCGACGACCCCGACACCCTCGCGAGCCGCCACAAGCTCACCAAGGCGATCATGGCGCAACGCCAGTGGCCGGAGGCCGAGCTGGAGCTGCGGCAGATCGTCGCCGCGGAGGACCAGGTCCGCGGGCCCGAGCACTGGGACACGATGATCGTGCGGCACAGCCTCGCGCTGGCCGTCCTCGCCCAGCACCGGGCCCCCGAGGCCGAGGAGATGCTGCACGCCATCCTGGAGGTCCGCTACCGGCTGTGGCCGCTCAACCAGCCCGAGACCTGGCAGGCCCGGCATACGCTGGCCCGGTGCATGCAGGAGCAGAACCGCCTCGCCGAGGCGGAGGAGGAGCTGCGGGCCATCCTCGCCACCGTGGAGCCCCGGCACGCCGACCGCAGCGAGGTGCTCACCATCCGGGCCACCCTCGCCGTGGTGCTGCTGCTCGACGGGCAGGTCGACGCGGCGATCGAGGTGTACGAGCGGCTGCTGGCCGACCGTCGGCGGCTGCTCGGGGACACCCACCTGGACACCCTCCAGGTGGAGCACGCGCTGCGTCGCCTGCGCGACGGCGACTGACCCGTCAGTGCGGGGCCGCCGGGCCCAGGTCGCTCGGGTCGGTGTTGCCACCGCAGACGATCAACGCCACCCGCTCCCCCGCCTGTGGCACGTACGCGCCGCCGACCAGGGCGGCCAACGCGGCAGCGCCACCCAGCTCGGCGGCGACCCGCAGCTCCGACCAGAGCAGCCGACGCGCCCGCACCAGGTCCTCGTCGCGCACCAGCACCGAGACCACGCCGGTACGACGGGCGGTCTCGAAGGCGATGTCACCGATCCGGCGGGCGCCCAGCGAGTCCGTGGCGATGCCGCCCACCTCGATGTCGACAGGCCGGCCGGCCTTCAGAGAGGCGTGCAGGGTGGGGATCTGTTCCGGCTCGACACCGACGACGCGCACCGACCCGTCGAACCAGCTCGCGATGCCCGACACCAACCCACCGCCGCCGACCGCCACCAGCACGGTGTCGATCCCGTCGAGCTGGCCCTCCAACTCCCGACCCACGGTGCCCTGACCGGCCACCACCTCCGGCTGGTCGTACGCGTGCACCACAAGTGCCCCGGTCTCGCCGGCCCGCTGGGTGCTGGCCGCCAACGCCTCGGCGTAGTGCTGGCCCACCTGCCGCACCTGTGCGCCCAGCCCGGCCAGGCGCTGCACCTTCACCGGCGAGGCGGTGACCGGCACGAAGACCTCCGCCGGCACGCCCAGCGACCGGGCCGCGTACGCGACCGCGAGGCCGTGGTTGCCCCCCGACGCGGCGATCACCCCCGCCGACGGCAGCGCACCCTGGAGCATCCGGTTGAACGCGCCGCGCGGCTTGAACGAACCGGTGTGCTGGTGCAGCTCCAGCTTGAGACTGAGCAGGCCGGGCACCCCGAGGTCGGCGCCGTCGACGGTGATGACAGGCGTCTGACGGACCCGCCCCTCGACCAGCGCCGCAGCCGCCTCGACGTCGTTTCTGTCCACCATGGGGAAACGCCCTTCACTACGACCAGAGAGCCAGTCGACCGTCGTCGGTGAGCCCGACGAAACATCCTATGGAGATTCGCCGACCATCCGTCGCCGGACGCACCGTGTGATAGTGCCGCGGGTCAAACAGAAATCCCTCTCCCAGTGCGGGCCGCAACGTCAACGACTGCGCGCCGTCGGCCACCGATTCGTGATAGCCGTACCCGCCGGGAATCCGCAGGTCCTCGTCGTCCGGCTGCCACCGGCGACGCCACAGCACGGTCTCACCGCCGACGGGCGGCACCCGGACGTAGATGTTGAACGCCAACTGGGCCACCACCTCGGCGTCGAGCAGCCGGCCGGCGTACTCCCGGACCGCGTCGTCGAAGTGCACCTGGAGGCCGGCGTTGATCTCGCGGACGATGCCGACGTGCATCTCCCGCCGGTGCCGCCGCCCGGGTGCCACGTCCGGCCAGGCCGCCCGGAACGCGGCCAGACACAGCTCGCGCGGCGCGTCCGGCAGACCCAGCGTGGACCAGCCCTTCTCGGCGGCGCGGGCGGCCTCCCAGTAGTCGTCGCGCAGGTCACCGCCGTCCCGGTGGTCGTTGATGGCCGGGCCGAACTTGGCGACCACGGGAAAGACCCGGCTCTCGTCGTACCGGTCCATCTCCGCGTCGGCGAGCGCGGCGGTGATCGCATGGCAGCGGGCGGCGGGCAGCAGCCCCGGCACCCGGACGGCGGCGATCCGCCCCGCCACGAGCCCGGCGACGTGCGCTCGGGTGATCGCCGCGGACTCGACGGCCACGAACAAAGGATCGGTTCTGCTCGGTTGTCGCACGGCGGTCCTCCCGTATCGAAGATCCCTCACCGAACACGTCGCGCCCCCCGATCCACGCACCGTGCAATGTAGCGACCGCCGGCAAACCCGCACGTCGCCATTGACCGCAGCGCATGTTGTGAACACTTTCCGCAGTTCAACGGCGGGGTGGCGGACGCGCCGTTACCATCGGCCCCACCAGGGCCACGTCACGCAGAGCCGTACGGCGGATGGATTCCACCGATCGGGGAATGGTGACGACTCCCGGAGCGGTAGATGATGCGAGTAGTTCGAATGCGGACGAGGAGTTCGATTATGGCTGGCGCCGGCCCGACCGATCTTGACGCGTACGTCGACCGCCTGGAGATGGCACGTCGAATAGCCCGGGAAATGATCGAGTCCGACCACCTCTCGCTGGAGCTGGCCGTACGCCAGCGTCCGCAGTGCTGGTCCCGTCGACCGGCCGGCCACGGCGCCCGCTCAGACGCGTAGACCTGACGACCCGACCGGCCACCGATGCTTCGCAACCCTGATGGTGCGGGTCGGGGCGGACGTCAGTCGTAGAGGGCCGACACCCACAGGTGGGTCAACGTGTCGACCAACCGATTCCGATCGTCGAACGGCGGCACCCCGCACGCGGCCAGGTAATAGAGCCGTTCGCCGGCCCACGTCAGCGATGCCGCGAGCGCATACACGTCGACCCCGTCGAGCCGGGCCTTGACGGCGGGCTCGGCCCGCCGCTCGGCCTCGATCCGGGTGACCGCGGCGTCGGTGAACGTCGCCATCTGGGTCAGCCACAGCTCGCGTAGCTGCGGGTCGGACGCCCAGCTCTCCACGATGGCGCGCAGCACCGCCGCGTTGGCCAGCCACAGGTCGGCGCCCGCGTCGACACCCGCCCGCAGAGCCTCGTGAGGGCCCGACGTGCCCTGCACCCACGGCTGCGCGGCCTCGTGGCCGGCGCCAACCGCGCGACGCACCAGCTCGGCCAGCGCCGCCTGCTTGCCCGCGAAATAGAAGTAGAAGCTCGCCCGAGAGACCCCGGCGGCGGCGATGATCTCGGCAACGCTGAGCGTGTCGAAGGTGCGCTCACGCAGCAGTTCGCGCAGTGCGTCGAGGATGCGTTCGCGCAGCTCGACATCGTTTCGCGAAGGGTCGTCGCGTCGGGCCATCACGACTCACAGCATACCGTACGTACCATCTGGACGGCATGACCAGACAGCATGTATGGTCGGCCCATGACACAGATCGCTGTCCATCTCGTGGTGAACGATCCCGCCACTGCGGCCGACTGGTATGCCGAGGTGCTCGGCGCTCAGGAGGTCAGTCGCGTTCCGCTGCCTGACGGCCGTCCGCTCACCGTGGAGCTGCGGGTGGGCGACACCGTGCTCGCCGTGGCGGGCGAGTGGCCGGACCGCGGCCTCCGTACGCCGGCGGCTCTGGGCGGCAGCCCGGCCGCCTTCCATCTGCCGGTCTCCGACGTCGACGCCGCCTACGACCGCGCGATCGCCGCCGGGGCCACCGCGTTCGAGCCGCCGCACGACGCGTTCTGGGGCGACCGCACCGCACAGTTCCTCGACCCGTCCGGGCACCGCTGGGCCGTCAACCGCCACCTGCGCGACGTCCCCGCCGACGAGATGGCCGAGCACGTGGCGGCGATGTTCGCATGAGGTACACGACCTTCGGGCGCACCGGCCTGCGGATGTCCGAGCTGGTGCTCGGTGCCATGACGTTCGGCGAACAGGGGGGCGTCGGCGCGCCGATCGAGGAGTGCCGGCGCATCCTCGACGCCTACGCCGAGGCCGGCGGGAATGCCGTCGACACCGCCATCAACTACCGCGGCGGCGCCAGCGAGGAGATCCTCGGCGAGCTGCTGGTCGGCAGGCGCGACCGGTTCGTCGTGGCCACGAAGTACACGGTGACCCGGGACCCGGCCGACCCCAACGGCGGCGGCAACCATCGCAAGAACCTCAGGTTGTCGCTGGAAACCAGCCTGCGCCGGCTGCGCACCGACCACATCGACATCTACTGGGTGCACATCTGGGACCGGCACACACCTATCGACGAAACAATGCGGGCGCTCGACGACGCGGTCACCGCCGGAAAGGTTCTCTACATCGGCGTGTCGGACACACCGGCCTGGGTCGTCTCCCGCGCGAACACGCTGGCCGAGTGGCGCGGCTGGACTCCGTTCGCCGGCCTCCAGGTGCCCTACAGCCTGATCAACCGTGACGCCGAACGGGAGCTGATGCCGATGGCCGAGGCGTACGGCCTGACGGTGACCGCCTGGAGCCCGCTCGGCGGCGGTGTGCTGTCCGGCAAGTACGGCAGCGCCGCGCCAGGCGAGAGGACGCGCCTGAACCGGGACGCGATCAGCGACCGGGACCTCGGTGTGGCCCGGGTCGTACAGGACGTCGCTGGCGAGCTGGGCGTCACCCCTGCTCAGGTCGCTCTCGCCTGGACCCGCCGACGCAACGGCGTGCTGCCGATCATCGGCGCGCGGACCCTCGACCAACTACGGGACAACCTGGGCTGCACGGCGGTCACGCTGCCGCCAGAACTGGTGACGCGCCTGGAAGCGGCAACCGGCTTCGACCTCGGCTTCCCGGCTGACTTCATCGCCCAGACCACGCCCTGGGTTCTCGGCGCCGCCGCACTCTGACCCTCAGCGACAGCGGTGTTCCTCTTCGCGGGTGGATGGCGCCCGTCAGCGCGTCCACGCCACGAACCGCTCGTACAACTCGGTCGGCGTCACCTCGGGCAGCTCGGCGACGACCACGAAGAGCAGCCCACCGACGTACATGGAAAGGCCGATGCGGTCCCGCCCGTACGCCTCGGCCAGCCGCACCCGCGCGGGATGGCACGGCCAGGGCGTATCCGGCTCACACATCTGACAGTGCCACTGCGGCCGGCGTGGCAGGTGCT
Organism: Micromonospora lupini str. Lupac 08; assembly: GCF_000297395.2. Classification (GTDB taxonomy): domain Bacteria; phylum Actinomycetota; class Actinomycetes; order Mycobacteriales; family Micromonosporaceae; genus Micromonospora; species Micromonospora lupini. The sequence goes on from NZ_HF570108.1 coordinate 6,636,162, forward strand.
CCCCGTTCATCCGCCGATCCCTCTGAACCGCTCCCGAACTGCCACCACGCCTCCCACCGGTCACTGCGCGTGCTCGTCCGATACACCGTGCGGCGGTACGCTCACATCGGTCGACGGGTTGCGCGTTGCCAACCCGCACCGGCAACCCGGCAACTCCGGCGGGAGGCGCGAGAGATGCCAACGTTCGGCGTCCGAATGCGGACAGCGCGGGAAGCGCGCGGGCTCAGCCTGGCCGCTCTCGCCGAGCTGCTGCCCGCCGACAAGGGGCACCTCTCCCGGCTTGAGAACGGCCGTCGCCGACCCGGCGAGGATCTGGCCCGCCGAATCGACGACGTCCTCGCCGCCCGCGGGGAGCTGATCGCCTGCGCCGCCCTGGATGTAGCCGCCGCCACCGACACCCGACCGTCGGAGACGGTCGAGCTGCTGCATCGCATGTACGCCAGCGACACCGCCCCCGCGACCATCGAGACGTTGCAGGCGACCGTGACCGAGCTGTGCTGCCAGTACGGGTGGCGCGACGCCGGGGAACTCCGCGCCGAAGGTCAGGATTGGCTGCGTGAGGTCGCCCGACTGCTCCAGCGACCCACCGGGCTACGGCAGCACCGCGAACTGCTGGTGTGCGCGGGCTGGCTGGCACTGCTGATCGGCTGCGTCGAGTACGACCTCGGCATGCGCGCCAGCGCCGAGGCCACCCGCACTGCCGCCCGCCAGCTCGGTGACGAAGCCGGTCACGCTGGCATCACCGGCTGGGCGTGGGAGATGACGGCCTGGTTCGCACTCACCCAGTCCCGGCACGAGGCGACGCTGACCGCCGCCCGAGCTGGGCAGGAGGTCGCCGGTCGGCAGCGGGTGGGGGTGCAACTGATCGCGCAGGAAGCCAAGGCGCTGGCACGCCTCGGCGACCTCCAAGGGGCGCGGACGGCGCTCGATCGAGGTCGGCGGCTACTCGACGACCTTGGTACACCGGACCGCCCCGACAACCACTTCGAGGTCGATCCCAGCAAATGGCTGTTCTACGCGATGGACGCCTACCGCCTCGCCGAACATGACACTCTCGCCGAGCACTACGCCAACGAGGTTCTGCGTCTCGGCACCGGATCGGACGGCATCGAGCGGTCACCCATGCGGATGGCCGAAGCCAGACTCACGCTCGCAGCCACAGCCCTGCGCGCCGGCGAGCTGGATCGGGCCGTCGAGCAGGGAGTGGCGGCGTTCTCCGCTACTCGCCGATCCCTGCCCTCGCTACTGCTCGTCGCCGGCGAAGTTGACATCGAACTTCACCGGCGCTACCCCCACGAGCAGGCCACCGCCGACTTCCGGGACGCGCTCAACGCGATTCGGTAGCCACACGCGGAAGCATCGACAGCGCGGCAGCTAATCCACGCTCTTACCGAGGGAGAGACCCGCGTCGGCGTAGCCGTGCCGGCTGTAGAAGCGCACGGCATCGATGTTGCGGTGGTAGATGCCAGCGGACAGATACCTGATCCCCCTGCCGGCCGCCCAGCGCTCGGCCGATGCCAGCAACGCTGATCCCACGCCAAGTCCTCTGGCGTCGGGCAGCACAACCGTGTGCACCTGGGCCGAAGGCTCAGGACGCAGGATCTGATGCTCGGGCGGATCGGGATGCCGCAGCACCTCGACCATCCCGACGACCCGGCCATCATGAGCCTCAGCGACGAGGACGCCATCCTGTCCGGCGTCGTCGGTAAGCATCGCCACGAAGTGGCGCACTACCGCGTCACGCTGCGGAATGCGGTAGATGGCAGCGTCGAGAGCAAGGTGCGCCTGGGCGTTGGCAAGGCGCAGCTCCACCAACGACGCAACATCCGCCAGGCGCGCTGGCCGAACCTCCAGCGGTGCATCGTGCATCATCCCGATTCTAGGATCGAGGCGAGCCGCCGTCACGAGCGACCAGCAAGCGCTCTTGCTCGTCGGGTGTACCGAGGCGTCCAGCCACACGGGCCGCCGATCCGGTGGAACTACCCTCGACGTCATGCCGCACCTGGACGCCGCCGATCCCCTGCCGCGCCGTCCCCGTCGCGTACTGGTCGCCGGGACCTCTGGCGCCGGAAAGACGACCCTCGCCTCCCGCATCGCCACGTCGTTGCAGGCGCCGCACGTGGAGATCGACGGCCTCTTCCACGGACCGTCGTGGACCAGACGTCCCTCTTTCGAAGACGACGTACGCCTCTTCGCCGCAGGCCCCTCCTGGGTGACCGAGTGGCAGTACAGCGCGGTCCGCGACCACCTCGCCGACCTCGCCGACCTGGTGGTGTGGCTGGATTTGTCGAAGATCACCGTCATGCGCCAGGTCGTCCGGCGGACCGTCGTACGCCGCCTTCGACGCCAGCGGCTCTGGAACGGCAACGTCGAACCGCCGCTCTGGACAGTGCTCACCGATCCCGAGCACATCGTCCGCTGGGCGTGGAACACGCATCCTCGGACGGCCGCGCGTATCGAGGCCCTGGCGGCCCGGCGTCCGGACCTTCCCGTGGTCCGTCTCCGCAGTCACGCCGCCGCCGATCGCTGGCTGCGCGGCCCGCTGAAGCAGGCTCGATGCAATGTGGAGTAAGCGTGCTAAAGGCTGATCGGTGACGCTACGACCAGTTCGGTGTCCGGGTCGTGGTCGATCTGCGACGGGCCGGCGACGATCAGGGTGGCTCGGGACCACGGTCGTTCTCGCAGCATGAAGGGCAGTTCCTCCCGCAGCCAGTTCGTCACGTGCTCCTGCTGTTCGGCGGAGTCGCCGTCGCGAGCAATCAGCAACCGCTCCTGCTCATCAAGATCGCCCTGTAGGTACACCGAGGCGTCCAACCACGGGTCAAGTTCGTCCCGGATGATGCCGGTGCCCTCGACCCAGACGAAGTCGACGCCGGCAGGGATGGTGATCGATCCAAGTCGGTCGTGCCTGACCCAGGCGTCGGGACGGAAGTTCACCGGCTCCCCGCGGTGCAGGGGTCGCAGGATGTTCTCGGCGAGCACTGCGCCCCAGTCGAAACAGGCGTGGTTCCAGGCGACGTCGTCGGTGTGCACGACGACGGAGTTGGGCTCCGCCCTGCGCAGCCTCTCCGCCAGGGTCGTCTTACCTGCGCCACCCCGGCCGTCGATCGCGATCACCCGCGGGCGTCCGGTGACATCCGGTGATGCGTCGCGTAGCTGCCGGACGGCGTCGAACACGGTCACCACTCGCCAGCCAACGGCTTCGGTCTCACCGGGATGTAAGCGCATCGACGGTTCGTACCCCCGACGTCTGCCGATGATGCCGTGCGGCGGCCTGTCCCACCCCGGTGCTCTACTTCCGTCATGCATGTCGTGGTCGCAGGCGCACTCGTCGACAACGACGCGGTCCTGCTGGCACATCGCAGGCCGACCAAACGGGCGTACCCCGATGTCTGGGACCTGCCCGGGGGGCTGGTCGAAACGGGCGAGTCGGAACTGCAGGCCCTCGCGCGTGAGATGCACGAGGAGCTCGGTGTGCACATCGTGGCGGAGTCCGCTTCCCGGCTGGGCGTCCTGCATACCGACAGTGGTGGGGTCGCCCTTCACGTGGGCGTCTGGCAAGTCGGAGCGTGGGTTGGCTCTCCCACCAACCGGGCACCCGACGAGCACGACGACATTGCCTGGGTCGGGATCAGCGACCTGGGCGGCCTTCACCTCCCGCATGGCGTCCTGGCGGCGATGGTTCGTTCTCTGCCCGAGTTTGAGTGGACCCCCGGGCACTCGGACGGCGCCGACTGCAATCAGGGCGACCGAGGCGCCCAGGCCGACTGTCGTGGATGTGCTGAGATGATCTATCGATCCCAACGAGGGGCGTAGTCGATCAAAGGTGCGCGTTACCGTGTCCCGTGATCGTATGGCTCAACGGCACCCACGGCGTGGGCAAGACGACGACAAGCGCGCTCGTGCAGCAGCTGATACCGGATTCACGGGTGTTCGACGCCGAGAAGGTCGGCGAGACACTCATGGACATCACACCCGGGCTACCCGCCACGGACAACTTCCAGCACTGGCCGCCGTGGCGGCAACTCGTCGTCGAGACCGCCCGTCGTGTGCTCGACTACACCGGCGGCACCCTGGTGATGCCCATGACCGTCCTGGTCGAGCAGTACTGGCGCGAGATCAGCACGGGCCTTGCCCACCATGCCATCCCGGTACGGCACTTCGTCCTTCACGCCGACGAAGACACCCTCCGCGGGCGTATCGAGGGGGAACACCCCGTTCCCTCCCCGTTCCGCCTCCAGTACCTCAAGCCCTACGCCGAGGCGGCCCGGACATGGCTGCATGCCGAGGCCGAGGTCGTCGACACCACGCACCTGACTCCCGCCCAGGCCGCGATGCGGATCGTCCGAGCCACCAGGGAAGGCTCAGGCATCCCACCTCAGGAATCCGATTGAGTCAGGCTGCGCCGGCGCTACTTCCAGCGAAAGTGCACGAAGAGGCGGCCGAAGTTCTTCGAGTCCTTCTCCACGCGGTGGTAGAGCTGCTTGACGTCCTTCTGGTCGAGGAACCGCAGCACCCGCTTCTTGAGCTGACCCGACCCCTTGCCCGGGATGATCTCCACGAGGGTGGCCTTCTTCGCCACCGCCTCGTCCATGATCCCGCGCAGCGCGCGGTCGATGTCCTGCCCCTTGTTGAAGATCTCGTGCAGGTCCAGCTTGAGCTTCATGCCGCAGCCCCCGGCCGGTCAGGTCCCATGACCGCCATCCTAGGCATGCCCGGCAGGCCGGCCGCTCCGACGACGAAGGGGCGGCCCCGAAGGGCCGCCCCGTGCTCCGTCACCGGTCCGCGCTCAGCGCGTGCCGCCCACACGGGTCTCGACCCGCTGCAGCGCGATCCGGTAGTCGTCGTTGGCCGCGTACATCGCCGCGGCGATCCGCAGGTGCCGCAGCGCGTCGGTGTGCCGGTTCAGCCGCTCCAGCGTCCGGCCCAGCACGTGGTGCGCGTAGTGGTCGCTCGGGTCCCGTTCGACAAGCTCGCGAAGGTGCTCCTCGGCCCGGTTGAGCTGGGCCGACTGGAAGTACGCCCGGGCCAGCAACTGCCGGGCAGCCGCGTTGCCGGGTTCGGCGTCCACGATCGGCTCCAGCAGTCGGGCCGCTCCGCTCGGGTCACCGGTCTCGAAGAACATGGTCGCCCGCCGGTAGTCCGCCAGAAGATCCATCTGCCCACCTCCTCGGGTCGCGCCGTCACCTGTTCCGACGCTGGCACAACGCTCGGCGTTTGGCGACTGTTCCCCGGGTCGAATTGGGGTCAGGTGCGGGCGTCCCGGCGGCCGGCGGCCAGCTCCCAGGCGCGGACGCCGCCGACGATCCCGGCCGTGTTCGGCACCACCACCACGTCGTCGCCCATCCGGGCCAGCTGCTCCGGCCGGATCAGCCGGGAGTTGCCCCCGCCCAGGTAGAGCCGGTCCCACCGGAACACCGGGCGCAGCCCGTCCACCACCTGCCGGATCCGCCGGGACCAGAAGGCGTCGCCGAGCCGCCGACGTTCCGGCTCACCCACGTACGTGTCGTAGGTCGTGCCCCAGCGGACCGGCGCGTGCGACAGCTCCAGGTGCGGTGCGAGCACCCCGCCGTCGAAGAGGGCGCTGCCCAGCCCCGTCCCCAGGGTCAACACCAGCTCGCAGCCGGTGCCGGCGACCACCCCCGCACCGTGCACCTCGGCGTCGTTGAGCACCAGCGCGGGCACCCCGAACGCGTCGGCCAGCGCGCCCCGCGCGTCCCAGCCGGACCACTCGGCCTGCAGGTCCGGGTCGACGCGGGAGCGGGGCCCGCTGCGGGTGACGTAGTGCGGGGTGGCCACCACCACCCCGTGCCGGATCATGCCGGGCACGCCAACCGTCAACCGGTCCGCCGTCGGCAGCCGCCCACCCAGCTCCCGCAGGGTCCGGACGAACAGGGCGGGAGGCAGCGGGTACGGGGTCGGCACCCGCAGCGGCCGGGCCCGCATCGTGCCGGCCTCGTCGAGGACCGACGCCTTGATGCCGCCGCCACCGCAGTCGATCGCCAGAGTGGTCACCACGCCGTTGAGTCTGCCCGCTGCCGTCGGCTCTTATGCGAGCAGCCGGATAGGCTGCCGTCCTGATGAGCGCCACGATGATCGTCAAGGACCTGGCCGCCGGGCACGGGGACCGCCCACTCTTCTCCGGGCTGAACCTGGTCGTCGCCCCGGGCGACGTGGTCGGCCTGGTCGGGCCGAACGGGGCCGGCAAGTCGACGCTGCTGCGTACCCTCGCCGGGTTGTTGCCGGTCGAGGCCGGCAGCGTGCGACTCAGCCCGCCCACCGCGAGCGTCGGACACCTGCCGCAGGAGCCGGAACGGCGACCGGGCGAGACGGTACGCGACTTCCTGGCCCGCCGGACCGGGGTGACCGCCGCGCAGGCGGCGCTGGACGCGGCCACCGAGGCGCTGACCGCCGGGGCGGCGGGCGCCGACGACGCGTACGCCGACGCGTTGGAGCGCTGGCTCGCCCTCGGCGGCGCGGACCTGGACGAGCGCGCCGAGCAGGTGAGCGCGGACCTGGGGCTCGCGGTCGACCTGGACCACCCGACGACCGGGCTCTCCGGCGGCCAGGCCGCCCGCGCCGGGCTCGCGTCGCTGCTGCTCAGCCGGTACGACGTGTTCCTGCTCGACGAGCCGACGAACGACCTGGACCTGGCCGGCCTGGAGCGGCTGGAGGAGTTCGTCACCGGGTTGCGGGCCGGCACGGTGCTGGTCAGCCACGATCGGGAGTTCCTCACCCGCACGGTGACCCGGGTGCTGGAGCTGGACCTGGCGCAGCAGCAGGTCAATCACTTCGGCGGCGGCTACGCGGCCTACCTGGAGGAGCGCGAGGTCGCGCGGCGGCACGCCCGCGCGGACTTCGAGGAGTACGCCGACACCAAGGCCGGCCTGGAGGCGCGGGCCCGCACTCAGCGCGGCTGGATGGAGAAGGGCGTGAAGAACGCCCGCCGCAAGGCCACCGACAACGACAAGATCGGCCGCAAGTTCCGCAGCGAGTCGAGCGAGAAGCAGGCCGCCAAGGCCAAGCAGACGGAACGGCTGATCGAACGGCTCGACGTGGTCGAGGAGCCCCGCAAGGAGTGGGAGCTGCGGATGGAGATCGCGGCCGCGCCCCGCGCCGGCGCCGTCGTGGCCACGCTGCGCTCCGCGGTGGTACGCCGGGGAGGGTTCACCCTCGGGCCGGTCGACCTCCAGATCGACTGGGCGGACCGGGTCGCGGTGACCGGGGCGAACGGTTCGGGCAAGTCCACCCTGCTGGCCGCGCTGCTCGGGCGGCTGCCGCTGGACTCCGGCACCGCCTCGCTCGGGCCGGGCGTGGTGGTCGGCGAGGTGGACCAGGCCCGGGGGCTGTTCCTCGGCGACGCGCCGCTGATCGACGCGTTCCACGCGGCCGTACCCCACATGTCGCCGGCGGACGCGCGGACCCTGCTGGCCAAGTTCGGGCTGCGTGCGGCGCACGTCCCACGGCCGGCGGCCACCCTGTCCCCCGGCGAGCGGACCCGCGCGGCGCTGGCCCTGCTCCAGGGTCGCGGCGTCAACCTGCTGGTGCTCGACGAGCCCACCAACCACCTGGACCTGCCCGCGATCGAGCAGCTCGAATCGGCACTGGCCAGCTACCCCGGCACGCTGCTGCTGGTCACCCACGACCGGCGGATGCTGGCCGCCATCGAGACGAACCGTCGGCTGCGGGTCGACGCCGGGCGGATCGCCGAGGATTGATCCGTGCCCACAGGGCGGCGCGGGGTGAGAATGACGCCATGCTCAAGTGGGAGTACGCCCTGCTGGTCCGCCGCCGCCAGGCGGCGACCAACGACCTCGGCTGGGAGGTCGTCTTCGTCTGGTACGGCCCGGACGGCTCGATGGTCGACGTGACGCCGTACGGCGACACCGCGCTGGCCCACCTGAACCGGGCCGGTGACCAGGGCTGGGAGTTGGTCGCGATGAGCGAGGACCCGTCCCTGCCCGGCAACAACGAACTGCACCGCTACCACCTCAAGCGGCCGAAGCCCGCCGCTCCCCCGCCCCGGCAGCGGATGCGCGGCGGAGGCCGACCGGGCCGCCGTACCCTCTCGGGTTGATCCCGACTCGCTCCCTGAACGCGGCATACCGGGCGGGATTAGGGGTAACGCGCGGCGGGAGGTGGCCCGAATGGTCGCTTTGGCACAGACTCCGCCCTCGGCCGACCGGCTGCGGTTGATCGACGAATCCCTCGCGCAGGCGTGGGCGGACCAGGTCCGGCACGACGACCGACTGCGCGGCCTGGCGGTCGAGGTGCGCTTCGACCGGGGGGTCGCCCACCTCAGCGGCGAGGTGGCCGAGCCCGGGGAACTCCGGCTGGTACGCGACCTGGTGGGACGGCTGGCCGGCGTCTACGGCGTCTGGTGCCGGGTCGGCGTCGGGGGGCGGGAGCCGGTGGTGGTGGACCTCGGCTGCGGGCCGACCAAGCAGTGGTCCGGAAACCTCGGGCTGGACATCTTCCCCGCGCCGGGAGTGGACGCGGTGGCGGACCTCTCCGGCTCGCTACCGCTTGCCGACAACTCGGTGGACGTCCTGTTCGCGGTGCACATCCTGGAGCACCTGATCGACTTCCTGCCCCTGGTGGACGAGTGTCACCGGGTGCTGCGCCCGGGCGGCGTACTCCATGTCATGAGCCCCTGGTGGGGGCATGTCAACGCGGTGGCCGACCCGACCCACGTCCGGCTGATGGACGTGCAGACGTTCAAGGGGATCTGTCAGCTCCGCCCGCCGGGCACCCCGCGGTGGTACCCGCTGCACGCGGGCTGCGACGGCGCCTCCATCTTCGCCGACCTGACCCCCCTCCCACCCGATGCGGCCCCAGCACCCCCCACCCACCTGGCCCGCTTCTTCGACTAGGGCCTGTTTCATAAGGGCGGTCGAGCCGAGGCGGAGTCCGGGCGGCGATCCGGCAAGGCGCGGTGTCGTCCGGATACCGGTGTTGTATCCGGACGACACCGCAACGCCGCCGGTCGTCGTCCGGACTCCGCCGCAGGCCGGCCAGTCCTTATGAAACAGGCCCTAGGGACGTTTGGGTCGATTCGCGTAGTTCCAGGTGGTGGGGGGCCTTGAGTTCCTTCGCCGGGGCGGCGCGGTCGCCGTCCAGGCGGTTGGCGAGGAGCTCCACCGCCAGTTTTGCGATCCGCTCCTTGTCCGGGGCGACAGTGCTCAGGGTCGGGATCGAGAACCGGCCGTCCTCGATGTCGTCGAAGCCGACCACCGCCACGTCCTCCGGCACCCGCAGGCCGGCCTCGTGCAGGGCGCGCAGGGCACCCAGGGCGAGCGTGTCGTTGAAGCAGAAGACGGCGTCGGGGCGTACCCCCGTGGTGAGCAGGCCGCGCATCGCGGCCGCGCCGTCGGCGCGGTGCCAGGCCGGTGCGGGCGCCACCAGGGCTTCGTCGTAGGTCAGGCCGGCGGCGCGGAGTGCCTCGGCGTAGCCGGCCAGGCGCAGTCGGGCGCTCGCGCCCTCGTCGGTGCGCTGCGAGCCGATGGCCGCGATCCGGCGGTGGCCGAGCTGGATCAGGTGATCGGTGATCTCGCGGGCGGCGGTCACGTTGTCGATCACCACGCGGTCGGCCGGGCCGTGGTCGACCCGCTCGCCGAGCAGCACCATCGGGGTGCCGTCCAGGCCGGCCAGGTCCTCGGCGGTGAGCGCCAGCGGGCTGAAGATCAGCCCGTCGATCAGGTGGTCGGTGATGCCGGAGGCGACCACCCGTTCCTGCTCGCGCCGGCCGCCGGTCTGGTCGATGAGAACCGTCCAGCCGTAGTCGGCGGCGGCGGTGACCACGTAGCGGGCGAGTTCGGCGAAGTACGGGATGTCCAGTTCCGGCACCGCCAGGGCGATCACCCCGGTACGTCCCTTGCGCAGGTGGCGGGCGGAGAGGTTGGGCCGGTAGTTCAGCTCGGCGATGGCCTCCTCGACCCGGGCCCGGGTGTCCGGACGTACGTGCACGTACCCGTTCACCACGTTCGAGACGGTCTTCACCGAGACGCCCGCCCGTTCGGCCACGTCCTTGAGCCTGTGTCGCACGCCGCAACCTCCCCGATGTAACCCAGCGCACCATACCTCGTCACCAGCTCTTTACAACGTTGCCTACAACGTTGTAGAAACGAGGGACGCCGGGTGGGCGGTGACTGCGGTCACCCGGTTTCCAGCACCGAGGAAAGGTGACATCCCTTGCGGACCGCGCAGCTGACGATCGACCCGGCCTTCTCGATCGGGCCGGCCGACCGACGTCTCTTCGGCTCGTTCGTCGAGCACATGGGGCGGTGCGTCTACGGCGGCATCTACGAGCCCGGCCACCCCAACGCCGACTCCCGCGGCCTGCGCCGCGACGTGCTGGAGCTGACCCGCGAGCTGGGCGTCTCGGTGGTCCGCTACCCGGGCGGCAACTTCGTCTCCGGCTACCGCTGGGAGGACGGCGTGGGCCCGGTCGGCGACCGGCCGCGCCGGCTCGACCTGGCGTGGAAGACGATCGAGACCAACGCCTTCGGCCTGGACGAGTTCATGACCTGGGCCGCCGAGGCCGGTGTCGAGCCGATGATGGCCGTCAACCTGGGCACCCGGGGTGTCCAGGAGGCGCTCGACCTGCTGGAGTACGCGAACCACCCGGGCGGGACGGCGCTGTCCGACCTGCGGCGCAAGCACGGCGCCGAGGACCCGTACGGCGTACAGCTGTGGTGCCTGGGCAACGAGATGGACGGCCCGTGGCAGGTCGGCCACAAGACCGCCGACGAGTACGGGCGGCTGGCCGCCGAGGCGGCGCGCGCGATGAAGATGATCGACCCGTCGATCAGCCTGGTCGCCTGCGGCAGCTCCAACCGGCGGATGCCCACGTTCGCCGCGTGGGAGGCGACGGTGCTGGAGCACACCTACGAACACGTCGACTACATCTCGGCGCACACCTACTACGACCCGTCCGACGGTGACCAGGCCAGCATCCTGGCCTCGGCCGTGGACATGGACAACTTCATCACCGAGGTCGTGGCGACCGCCGACCACGTGGCCGCCAAGCAGCGGCAGAAGCGCAAGCTGAAGATCTCGTTCGACGAGTGGAACGTCTGGTACGAGTCCCGCCTCCAGGCCGACCTGGACCGGCGCGGCTGGGTCGAGGCGCCCGCGCTGATCGAGGACGACTTCACGGCTGTGGACGCGGTGGTGGTCGGCGACCTGCTGATCACCCTGCTCCGGCACGCCGACCGGGTCGGGGTGGCCGCCCAGGCCCAGTTGGCAAACGTGATCGCGCCCATCCGCACCCGCAACGGCGGCCCCGCCTGGCGGCAGAGCATCTTCCACCCGTTCGCGCTGACCGCCCGCTACGCCCGGGGCACCGTGCTGCGCACCGAGCCGGTGTCGCCGCGCTACGACACGAAGAGGTACGGGGACGTGCCGGTGCTCGACACGGTCGCCGTGCACGACGAGGAGACCGGCGAGCTGACCGTCTTCGCGGTCAACCGCGGCTCCGAGGACCTCCCCCTCGACCTGGACCTGCGCGGCTTGCCGGGTATGTCCGGTCTGTCATTCCAGAGCATCGCTGCCGGGTCTGACCCGTCGGCGACGAACACCGAGGCCGAGCCCGACCGGGTGACGCCGCGGGAACTGCCCACCCCCACCCCCGACGGCGGCCGGTGCACCGTGCGCCTGCCCGCCGTGTCGTGGAGCGTGCTGCGCTTCGGCCCGACCGGCGTCTGATGTCGTACCGGTTCTGCAGGCACAATTCATCCCGTCCCCCTCCAAGGAGAGATAAAGCATGATCCAGAACGACATGAGCCGGCGGCGCCTGCTCGGCCTCGGTCTCGGAATCGGTGCCGCGGCCTCGCTGACCCTCGCCGGCTGCGGCGGTGGCGACAGCACCTCCGGGCCGGCCGCCGGTAACGGCGGCAAGGAGTACACCGGCCCGAAGGTCGACCTGAAGCTGTGGAACGGGTTCACCGGCGGCGACGGCGACATCTTCAAGGCGCTCGTCAACCAGTTCAACACCGAGCACAAGAACATCGCGGTGTCGGTGGCCACGTACCAGTGGGAGGACTACTACAACAAGCTCCCCGGTGCGGCCTCCAGCGGCAACGGCCCGGACATCGCGGTCATGCACATGGACCAGCTCGCCACCTTCGCCGCCCGCGGCGTGATCACCGAGCTGGACGACGTGGCCAAGAACCTGGAGCTCTCCGAGGGCGACTTCGCCCCGACCGTCTGGAAGGGCGGGATCTACAACAACAAGCGGTACGGCATCCCGCTGGACATGCACCCGCTGGGCTTCTACTACAACAAGGCCGTCATGCAGAAGGCCGGCCTCGACCCGAACAAGCCGCCGACGACGAAGGACGAGTACACGTCGGCCCTGGTCGAGCTGAAGAAGGCCGGTGTGCAGGGCTTCTGGGTCAGCCCGTTCCAGTTCACCGGCGGTATGACCTTCTACTCCCTGCTCAACCAGTGGGGCGCCACCCTCTTCGACGCCGAGGTGGCCAAGGCGACGTTCAACTCCGACCCGGCGATCGAGGCGTGCACCTGGCTGGTCGACATGATCAAGCAGGGCTACTCGCCGGCCAACGTCGGCCAGGACGCCGACTACCTGTCGTTCAAGAGCGGCAAGAACGCCTTCACCTGGAACGGCATCTGGCAGATCAACGACCTCAAGAAGAGCCCCGAGGTCCAGTGGGGCGTCGCCCCGCTCCCGCAGATCGGCAGCAAGCCGGCGGCCTGGGCCAACTCGCACAACTTCACGATCGTGAAGCAGCGGGCCAACGACGCCAACAAGGTCTCCGGGGCGAAGGTCTTCATCAACTGGCTGAGCCAGCACTCGCTGGACTGGGCCAAGGGCGGGCAGATCCCGGCCCGCAAGGAGGTCCGTGAGGGCGCCGAGTTCAAGGCGCTGCCGGAGATCTCGTCGCTCGCCCCCGAGCTGGAGTACGCGGCCTTCCCGCCGGCGGCGCCGGGTCTGGGCGAGGTCATGACGACCTTCTACAACTCGTTCAACGAGGCCGCGCTGGGCAAGAAGACGCCCAAGCAGGCGCTCGACGACGGCGTGTCCAAGGCCAACCGGCAGCTTGAGGACAACCGCAAGAAGTACGGGAGCTGATAACCCGTGGCGGACGTGATCGAGGTCGGGGCGGCGCGCGGTGACGCGCCGCCCCCGGCGGCCAACGCAGCCCGCCGCCGGGGCGCCTCGGCGCGCCGGACCGGCCGGGCGACGCCATACCTGTTCCTCGCCCCGTACCTGGTGCTGTTCGGGGTCTTCGGCCTGCTGCCGATCATCCTCGGCCTCTGGCTGAGCGTGCATCAGTGGGACTTCCAGCTGCCCAACCGACCCTTCGTCGGGCTGGACAACTACAAGCAACTGTTCTCCAGCGACTCGGCGGTCTACGGCGACTGGTGGCAGAGCGTCCGGGCCACCGCGATCTTCACGGCGCTGTCGGTGCCGCTGCTGGTGGTCGTACCGCTCGGGCTGGCGCTGTTGTTGAACCGCTCGTTCCCGGGCCGCACCTTCTTCCGGGCGATCTACTTCGCCCCGTACGTGCTGGGCGTGGCGGTGATCGGCCTGCTCTGGCGGTTCCTGCTCGACGCCAACCTGGGCCTGGTCAACCGGCTCCTCGGAGTCGTCGGGCTGCCGTCGGACACCCCGTGGGTGACAAACATGCCGTGGGCGTGGATCTCCCTGGTCGGGGTGACCGTCTGGTGGACCTCGGGCTTCAACGCGGTGATCTACCTGGCCGGCCTCCAGGACATCTCACCGGAGCTGTACGAGGCGGCCCGGATGGACGGGGCCAGCGCGTGGCAGCGGTTCCGCAACGTCACACTGCCCGGACTGCGGCCGGTGCTGCTCTTCGTGATCACGACGACCGTGCTCGCCTCGGCGAACATGTTCGGCCAGTCGTTCCTGATCACCCAGGGGACACCCGGCACGGAGACCCGCACGGTGGTGTGGTTCATCGTCGAGGAGGGCCTGCGCAACAACAACGCCGGTCGCGCCGCCGCGATGAGCATCGTGTTCGCCCTGCTGCTGGCGGTCGTGAGCATCGCCAACTTCCGCCTCTTCCGCTACAAGGAAGACTGAGGGGATCGCCATGACGACGCCCACGCCGACCGCCAACGGCTCCGGATCGGGGCCGCGCCGGGTCGGGCTCTACGCCATCCTGGTCGCGCTGACCCTGGTCTTCCTGGTTCCGCTGGTGTGGATGGTCATCACCTCGTTGAAGACCTACACGGCCGCCCAGGAGATCCCGCCGAGCTGGCTGCCGAACCCGCTCTCGGGGTACGGCTACGAGCAGATCCTCAACAACTCGGCGAACCCGGTGCTGCGCTGGTTCCTCAACAGCATGGTCGCCGCCACGCTGCACTCGCTGCTGGTGCTGGTGACGGCCTCGATGGCCGCGTACTCCCTGGCCCGGTTGCGGTTCCGCGGACGCGGGGTGACCTTCGCCTTGATCGTCGGGACGCTGTTCATCCCGCCGACCTCGCTGATCATCCCGAACTTCCTGATCGTCGACCAGCTCAACTGGATCGACACCCTGGCCGTGGTGGTGGTGCCCGGCGCGGCAAGCGCGTTCGGGGTGTTCTTCCTGCGGCAGTTCTTCCTCTCGCTGCCCAACGAGCTGGAGGAGGCCGCCACCCTCGACGGCGCCAACCAGTGGCAGATCTTCTACAAGGTGGTGCTGCCGCTGTCCAAGCCGGCGCTGGCCACCCTGGCCGTGCTGTCGTTCCTGACCAACTGGAACGACTTCCTGTGGCCGATCTTCGTGCTGTTCAGCCCGGAGAAGTTGACGCTGCCGCCGGGCCTGGGCCTGCTCCAGGGCTCGTACGTCACCGACTACCCGGTGATCATGGCGGGCGCGGTGCTGGCGAGCCTGCCGGTGCTGATCCTGTTCGTGCTGGCGCAGCGGCACATCATCCAGGGCGTCTCCCGCAGCGGTCTGAAGGGATGACGCGGGCGTTCCCCCGGCGGGTCGGCGCGGCGGCGGTCACTCTCGCCGCCGCGCTGCTCGTTCCGGGCTGCACCGGCGACAGCGAACCCACCCCCACGAGCAGCGGGAGCGACTCCAGCATGTTCACCAACCCGGTCGTACGCACCGACGCCCCGGACCCGCAGGCGATCCAAGTGGGCGACACCTGGTACCTGTTCCACACCAACTCCGGCGGCCGCAACGTCCCGGTGCTGACCTCGACGGACCTGGTCGACTGGACCGAGGCCGGGGACGCCCTGCCGGCGCTGCCGGACTGGGCGGACCCCGGTAAGACCTGGGCGCCGGAGGCCATCCAGCTCGCACCGGACCGCTTCCTGCTCTACTACACGGTCGCGGGCCGGGAGTCCGGTCGGCAGTGCGTCGGGCGGGCGGTGGCCGGCGCGCCGCAGGGGCCGTACCGAGACGACGCGGCCGGTCCGCTGATCTGCCAGGCCGACCTGGGCGGGGCGATCGACGCCAGCCCGTTCCGGGACACCGACGGCAGCCTCTGGCTGCTGTGGAAGAACGACGGCAACGCGATCGGGGTGGACACCTGGCTCTGGTCGCAGCGCCTCGCCGACGACGGCCTGACCCTCGTCGGTGAGCCGACGAAGCTGCTCAGGCAGACCGAGCCGTGGGAGGGCACCCTGATCGAGGGGCCGTTCTTCCACCGCCAGGACGGTCGGCTGCTCCTGTTCTTCGCCGCCAACGCCTACGACCGGGCCGAGTACGCGGAGGGCTACGCGGTCTGCGAGAGCCCGTCCGGGCCGTGCGTGAAGGCGGCCGAGAACCCGATCCTGAAGAGCAACGCGGCCGCCTCCGGGCCGGGCCACGCCTCGATGGTGGTCAAGGACGGGCGCACCTGGCTGCTGTACCACGCCTGGCCTCCGGGCCAGGAGGGCAGCACGGACCCGGGCCGTCAGGTGTGGCTCGACGAGGTGACCTGGGTCGACGGCAAGCCGGTCGTGAAGGGCCCGACCGGCGAGCCGCAGTCCCGCCCCTGAGCTGAGCGTGCGGAGGGGCGTTCGGCCCCTCCGCACGTCGGTCAGGCGCTCGACTCGCGGGGCGCCGGGGCGACCGCCGGTTCGTGCCGAGCCAGCCGGTTGCGGCGGTAGCCGTAGCCGAAGTAGATGATCCCGCCGAGCAGCATCCAGGCCAGGAACCGCAGCCAGGTCTCCACCGACAGGTTGAGCATCAGGTAGAAGCAGGCGAGCGCCGAGACGATCGGCAGCACCGGGGAGAACGGCACCCGGAACGGCCGCTCCAGGTCCGGACGCTTGCGGCGCAGGATCGGCACCGCGATCGACACCAGCACGAACGCGCAGAGCGCGCCGATGCTGACCAGGTCGGCGAGCGCGGAGAGCGGCAGGAAGCCGGCCAGCAGCGCGACCGCCACCGTCATGATCGCCGAGATCCGGTACGGGGTGCCCCAACGCGGGTGCACGGCCGCGATCGCGGGTGGGATCAGCCCGTCCCGGGCGATGGCGAAGCCGATCCGGCCCATCGCCACCAGGTCGACCAGGATGACGCTTGTCAGGCCCGCGACGGCGGCGATGGAGACGAGCGTCGCCGCCCAGCCGGCGCCCACCGACTCGAACGCCGACGCGATGGGGGCGCCACGGTCGATCTCGGTGTACGGCACCATGCCGACGACCACCAGGGAGACGCCGATGTAGAGCACTGTGGAGATCAGCAACGTGCCGAGCAGACCCAGCGTGAGGTCCCGCTTGGGCTTGCGCGTCTCCTCGCCCAGGTTGGCCACGGCCTCGAAGCCGGTGTACGCGAAGAAGACCACGGCGGCGGCACTGAGCACCCCGACGAAGCCGAAGACCGACGGCTCCAACCCGAAGAGCGCCTGCGTGACAGGCTGCTTGATGCCGTCGTCACCGCTGCCGGCGGGCTCGGCCGCCGGGATGAACGGGCTGAGGTTCGCCGCCTTGACGAAGAACAGGCCGGCGACCACCACGAACACGCAGATCGCCACCTTGACCAGCACCAGCAGGTTGGTGACCCGGGCGGACTCCCGGATGCCGATGATCCCCACGATGCCCAGGATCAGCACGATGGCGATCGCGCCGATGTTGACGGTGCTGCCCTCCTCACCGAACCACCGGGTCGGCAGGTCGAGCAGCTCGGCGAGGTAGCCGGACCAGCCGCGGGCCACCACCGCCGCGCCGAGCGCGAACTCCAGCAGCAGGTCCCATCCGATGATCCAGGCGACGATCTCGCCCATCGTGGCGTACGCGTAGGTGTAGGCGCTGCCGGCGGTCGGCACGCTGGAGGCCAGCTCGGCGTAGCAGAGTGCGGCGAGCAGGGCGACCACGCCGGCGATGGCGAAGGAGATCACCACGCCCGGACCGGCGCTGTCGCGGGCCTCGATGCCGGTGAGCGTGAAGATGCCGGTGCCGATCACGATGCCGATGCCGAAGCCGGTGAGGTCGATGGCGCCGAGCCGCCGCTTGAGCCCGAGCCGGCCGTCGGTGCCGTCGGCGTCGCCCTGGGCTATGACGTCCTTGATCGGTTTGGTTCGCAGCACGGACATGCGCTCACCCCTCCCCACCGTGCGGCCACCACCGCAGCGGCCGGCGATCGGGGTTGCTACCCAGCGGCGGGTTCCCCCAATCGTGCTGGCCCGATGACGAGCTGTGCGAGGCCGGTCACGGGTAGCAATCAGACGATCGACCCGGTAACCGACTGTCGCACCGATCTGGCGCGAGACCCTTGCGGCGAGGACCCGGAGTATGAAAATTTCCTTCTAGGCGCAGATAGGCAGCGGCGAATCTTGCCGATCCCTGTCGCCCCTGCGCACCGGGAGCCCCAACGAAGGGACACACCGCATGAAGGCACCTCGACTCGGAGCGGCCGGGCTGGTCGCAGCCCTGCTCGGCACGCTTGTCGCCGCCGCCCCCGCCAACCCCGCGAGCGCCGCGACCGATGCCGCCACCACCACCTGCGTCACCGACCCGGCCGTGCCGAAACGACAGTTCCGGGCGATGTGGATCTCGTCGGTGGTCAACATCGACTGGCCCAGCAAGGCGTCCCAGACCAGCCCGGACCGGGTCGCCGCCCAGCAGGCCGAGTACCGGCAACTGCTCGACCTCGCCGAACGGCTGCACCACAACGCCGTC
Source organism: Micromonospora lupini str. Lupac 08 (assembly GCF_000297395.2). Taxonomy (GTDB): domain Bacteria; phylum Actinomycetota; class Actinomycetes; order Mycobacteriales; family Micromonosporaceae; genus Micromonospora; species Micromonospora lupini. Next base: position 6,654,244 of record NZ_HF570108.1, read on the forward strand.
GTGGTGCAGGTCCGGCCCACCGCCGACGCGCTCTGGCCCTCGCCGTACGAGCCGTGGTCGGAGTACCTGACCGGCGTGCGCGGCCAGGACCCGGGCTGGGACCCACTGGCCTTCCTCGTCGACGAGTCGCACAAGCGCAACCTGGAGTTCCACGCCTGGTTCAACCCGTACCGCGTCTCCATGCCGGCCCCCGGCGGCGCCGGCGCCGACCTCGGCCAGCTCGCCCCCGGCCACCCGGCCCGGCAGCACCCGGACTGGACCTTCGCCTATCCGCCGGCCGGCGTGGCCGGCAGCCGGCTCTACTACAACCCCGGCATCCCCGAGGTCCGCGAGTTCGTCCAGACCGCGATGATGGACGCGGTCCAGCGGTACGACATCGACGGCGTGCACTTCGACGACTACTTCTACCCCTACCCCAGCGGCACCTGGCAGGTGCCCGACGACGCCACCTTCGCCGCGTACAACAGGGGCTTCACGGACCGGGCGGACTGGCGGCGGGACAACATCAACCTGCTGATCCAGGAGATGAACGGCAAGATCAAGGCGGCGAAGCCGTGGGTGAAGTTCGGGGTCAGCCCGTTCGGCATCTGGCGCAACAAGACCGCCGACCCGCTCGGCTCGGACACCACCGGCAGCCAGTCGTACGACATCATCTCCGCCGACACCCGCAAGTGGATCAAGCAGGAGTGGATCGACTACGTGGTGCCGCAGCTCTACTGGTACATCGGCCAGTACCCGGCGGCCGACTACGCGCGGCTGGTCCCGTGGTGGGCCGAGACCGTGCGCGGCACCCGTGTCCAGCTCTACATCGGCCAGGCCGACTACAAGAGCGGCGACCCGGCGTACGGGCCGTACTGGCAGAACCCGCGTGAGCTGTCCGACCACCTGACGCTCAACCGGTCGTACCCCGAGGTGCAGGGCAACGTGCACTTCTCGGCCGTCCAGGTGCGGGCCAACCGGCTCGGCGCCACCGACATCTACGCGGCCGAGCACTACTCCCGCCCGGCCCTCGTGCCGGCCATGCCGCACCTGCCGGCCAAGCCACTGCTCCTCCCGGTGGTCACCAGGGCAGCCCGACAGGCCGACGGAGTACGGCTGACCTGGCGCCAGCCCGCCGACGGCGTGGGCCCGCTGGGCACTGCCACGTCGTACGCGATCTACCGGTTCGACGGCACCACGCTGCCCGCGCGGTGCGCGACGGCGGACGCCACGCACCTGGTCGACACCGTCCGGGCCACCCCCGGCGGCGTCCAGTCCTGGGTGGACACGTCGGCCGAGCCCGGGCGGCGCTACACCTACCAGGTGACCGCGCTGGACCGTACCGCCAACGAGAGCCCGGCCAGCCCGCCGGCGTTCGTCAGGCGCTGACCCGTTCATCCGCGTGCCCCGGGCGTTTCGTACGCCCGGGGCATTCGCCTGTTTCGACACATGTCACCAATAGTTGGCGAGACGCATTCCGGCTGGTCGATCCCTTGATCGAAACTTGTCGACATCCGGTGACCCGCCGGTAACTTCCGTCCCACCGCTCACCCCGCGGAGGTCACCCGTGCCCCGACGTCTCGCCACCCTGTTCGCCTCGGGCGCGCTCGCGCTGCTCGCCACCCTCACCGTCGCCTCCCCCGCCGCCGCCGTCACCCCCGCACAGAAACTGTCCGTGCTGTCGAGCTGGACCCAGACCAGCGCGTCCAGCTACAGCTCGTGGAACAGCGCCCGCGTCAACCGGTCCCCCTGGGCCGAGTACGCCTTCGACTGGTCCACCGACTACTGCTCGTCCAGCCCGGACAATCCGCTCGGGTTCACCTTCAACCTGGGCTGCTACCGGCACGACTTCGGCTACCGCAACTACAAGGCGGCCGGTCAGTTCTCGGCCAACAAGGCCCGCCTGGACAACGCCTTCTACGCCGACCTGAAGCGGGTCTGCGTCACGTACAACACGGTGGTCCGCCCGGCCTGCTACAGCCTGGCCTGGACGTACTACCAGGCGGTCCACATCTTCGGCTCGGTGGCGGCGGTGCAACAGGCCGACATCGACCGCGCCGCCCGAATGAAGGCCGAAGCCGAAGCAAACGCCCGCTAACCCCACCCCACCCCACCCCACCCCCCACGCGGTGATCATGAAGTTATTGCCCGTCCGCCCGGCGTGTCGCGGCAATAACTTCATGATCAACGGCGAGAGGTCAGGCGCGTTCCGTTCGGCTCGCGGGGTGGGCGGGGTGGGCGGGGGGTCGGGTGTGTTGTTGGGACAGGTCGGTGCTGAAGCGGGTCGAATCCGCTGCCAGGTCCGGGTGTTCCACGTCGAGCGCCAGCGCCACGGCCTCGTCCAGGCCCATCTCGGCGCCCTCCCCGTACGCGTCGTCGAACGCCGCGTCACCCGCCATCGACCGCAGCTCCGCCTGCTGGTCGGCCCAGTAGCCGCCGTAGATGCCCGGTGTCGCTCGCATGCTCGCCCGGGTGGACTGCGCCGCCCCGAATAGCCGCGCGGCGGTCAACCGGTCCCCACCGAGAGCGCAGCGCACCGCTATCGCGTTGAGCGTGTCGCAGGCCCGGCCGTGGTAGCCGTGACCCATTCGCGAGCGCAGCGCCACCAGCAGGTGCTCGTGCGCGGCGATCACGTCGCCCCGGGCCAGCGCGACCATCCCGAGCAGCATGTCCACCGAACGTCGGCCCCGCTCGACCGGCCGGGCGGCCTCCACCGGACGCGCCGCCCCCAGCAGTTCCGCCGCCTCGTCGAGCGCGCCGCGCCGCCACAGCAGCTCGGCCAGGCTGAACACCGCGAACAGCGCCTCGCCCACCACGTCCTGCCCGTGCGCCCAGTCGATGACCTCCCGACAGACCCGCTCGGCCTCGAAGAACTGGCCCATGTCCACCAACGGCGCAGCCCGGCCGGCGAGCACCCGGGCCAGCAGCCCGGCGTCACCCGCCTGTCGGGCGGCCGCCTCCGCCCGCTGCGAGTAGCGCAACTCCTCCGCGAACTCGCCGTCGGCGCCGGCGTGCAGCGAGTGCATGTGGTACGCCGCCGCCAGCTCCGCGTCCGGGATCCGCTCGCCGGTCTCGGCGATCCGCCCGTACAACCGGAACAACCAGAGCCGACCCTCCCGGGCCAGCCCGCGCTCACGCCACCACTGGTCCAGTCCACCGGTCAGACGGAGACCGGCACGGGCGCTGCCGCCCGTGGCGCACCACCGCAGCGCGGCCCGCAGCTCGTCGGCCAGCGGGTCGAGGGTGTAGAGCGACAACGTCACCGGTCGGCCGTCCGGGCCCAGGTGCGCCCGCTCCAACGCGTGCGCCGACCAGGCCACGTGCCGGTCCCGGGCTGCCTGCTCCTCACCCGCCTCGGCCAGCCGCCGCGCCGCGTACGCCCGGATCGGATCGAGCATCCGGTACGAACTGCCGGCGGCCCGCGGCTCGGCCAGCACCATCGACTTGTCCACGAGCACCGACAGTGGATCCAGCGGATCGTCACCCAGCAGCCACTCCACCGTCGGCAGATCCACCGGCCCCGCGAAGACCGCCAACCAGCGCAACAGCCGCGCCGCCCGCGGCCCCAACGTGCGGTACGACCAGGTGACCGTCGCCTGCATGGTCAGGTGCCGTTCGGTGGCCGAGCGCTGCACGGCCCTGCTCGCCGGGGTGGGTGGCGGCGTCCCGATCGCCGCGGCCACCAGGTCCACGGTGTCCTGCTGGTTGCCGGACCAGCCCCGCTCCACGGGCGGCGGATCCGGATCCTCCCGGCCGGCGTCAAGCGTGCCGAGGACGTCGTCCAACCGTTCGGCGAGCTGACCCACGGAGAGCACCCGCAGCCGGGCGGCCGCCAATTCGATGGCGAGAGGCAGCCCGTCCAGCCGCTGCACCACCCGGCGCAGGTCGGCCGACTCGGACGGGTCGGGCCGCCGACCGCCCCGGGCCGCGGCCGTGCGGTCCAGCAACAGCGCGACCGCGTCGCTCTCCACGCCGTCCGGGCGGGGATCGACCGAGAGCGGCGGGATCCGCCACACCACCTCGCCGGGCAGGCTGAACGACTCGCGGCTGGTCGCCAGCACCCGCACGCCGCCCCCGCCGGAGAGCAGCCGCGAGATGACCTCGCCGCATGCTGCCGGTTGCGTGTCGCAGGTGTCCAGCACGACAAGCATCCGGCGGGCGGCCGCGTACTCGACGAGGGTGTCCAGCATCGGGCGGCCCGGCTCGGGCCGCAGCCCGAGCACCGCGGCGATGGCGAACGCCACCAACCCCGGGTCGGTCACCGCGGCGATGTCGACGAACCACACCCCGTCCGGGTACGCCTCGACCACACCACCGGCCAACTCCACGGCGAGCCGGGTCTTCCCCGCGCCGCCCGCGCCCAGCACGGTGACCAGGCGGTGCTGCTCCACCAACCGGCCCAGCTCGGCGCGCTCGACCTGCCGCCCGACGAACGAGGTCACCTGGGTCGGCAGGTTGTGCGCCACCGCGTCGGCGGTACGGGGGCGGGGGAACTGTCGCTCCAGGCCGGGCGCGACCAGTTGGAACAACCGCTCCCGGTCGTCGAAGCCACGCAGCCGGTGCAGGCCCAGGTCGAGCAGGGTGGCGCCCGGGGGCAGCGGATCGGCCCGGCGAACAGTGGACGCCGAACAGAGCACCTGCCCGCCGTGCGCGGCCGCCGCCACCCGGGCGGCCCGGTGCACCTCGGGGCTCGCGTACTCCCCGTCGCGAGGCTCGGCGTAACCCGTGTGCAGGCCCATCCGCACCCGGGGCGCGGCCTCCGCGGTGGGCCAGTCGTGGCTCGCCAACGCCCGCTGGGCGGTCAGGCAGGCGGTCAGGGCCGCCGCCGCGTCGTCGAAGGCCAGAAAGAACGAGTCGCCCTCGGTCAGCAGCTCCGCGCCACCGGTGGCGGCCAGGGTGCGGCGCAGCAACCGGCGGTGCTCGGCGAGCACCGGGCGATAGTCCGCGCCGAGCAGTTGGGCCAACCGGGTCGAGCCCTCGATGTCGGTGAACACGAAGGTCACCCAACCGCTCGGGAGCTGGATCCGTGGCGACATGCGTGAAACCTCCGCCCGTGACGTCGGGTTCATGCTGCCTGACTCCGAGCGGTCACGCATCGTGAGAACGGCCGGGCACGTGCCGCCTCAAGGTGCCACTCGAACCCGTTCCCGGCAAGGCCGGCCCACCGGCCGGCCGCCGATACGCCCGGCTCAGCAGCCGCAGGCGCCGCCGCAGCAGCCACCGCCGCCAGCGGGAGCTTGCGCGCCACCAGCGCCCCGACCGGTGACCGACACCGCCGAGAGCAGCTTGACCGTGTCGATATGGCCCTGCGGGCAGGTGGCCGGCGCGCCGGCCTCCGCCATCGGGCGGTTGACCTCGAAAGTGTCGCCGCAGGCGCGGCAGCGGAACTCGTACCGGGGCATGACGACCAGGGTACGTGGGCCTGCCGCCTGCCGGGGAGATGAGTGATACTCGACGGGTGGTGGACGGCGAGGACAAGACGCGTGTGCAACCGCTCCGGCCGGCCGCGCCGCTGGACGGGCCGCTGGCCGAGTCGGGTGCCGCGCCGGATCCGGTGCCCGCGGCGGTGCCCCGCCCCCGCCGGCCCTGGCTCAGCGGCGGCACGACCGACGCGAAGACCAGGACCCCCGCGGCGCCCGTGACCACCACGGCGGCCGTCCCGCCGAGCGTCGGCGCCAAGACCGGTGACCAGCCGGGAGACACCGCCAGCGGCGACCTCACCGCGGCGAAGACCTCTTCGGACACCACGGCCGCCGCGCCGACCGTCCCAACCGATGCGGCCGCCCCAACCGCCGACGCCGACGCGGCCGACCCAACGGTCGATGCCGCCGGGGACGCCCCAACCGTCGACGCCGCCGATGCGAAAGCCGAAAGCGACGACGCCGAAGCCGACGACGCGAAGCCCGGGAGCCCGAAGCGCGACGACGCCGAGGGCGACACCGCGACGACCGACGACGCGAAGGTCGCCGGTCCGAAGGGCGACGACGCGACGGCCACGATCGCGGCGGGTGCCACCGCGAAGACCGACACCGCGAAGACCGACACCGCGAAGACCGAGAGCCCGAAGGCCGACGGCCCGAAGGGCGACGGCCCGAAGGCCGACGGCCCGAAGGGCGACGCCGCGACGGCCACGATCGCGGCCGGCGCCGCCGGCGGCGACCTGACGGCGACCAGGGTGGACGGTGTCGCAGTAGTGCCGGCACCCGAACGTGGTCGTCGGCGGCGGGTGCCGTTCGCACACGCCGTACGTCTGCCACCGCCACGTCAGGCCGCGGTGACCGCCGCCCGGGCGACCCGTGCCTGGGCCCGCCGACCCAGCGGTCGACTCACGGTCCCGGGGGTCTTCCTGCTGACCCTGGTGGCCGCGACCGCCGCGGCCGGGGCGTTGCTCGTCCCGGCGACCATCCGCGGGTCCCGACCGGTGGCGGCCGACGTCACGGCGGCGCCGACAGTGGCTCTGCCGCCGGCGGTGCCGCTCGACCCGCAGCCCACCGGCCCTCTGCCCACCGGGCCGATGCCTACCGCGCCGCTCCCCACCGGAGCGTTCCCGAGCGGTGGCATACCGACCGGGCCGGCCGTCGGGCCGACGGCCGGCGGCCGTCCATCGGACTCCCTGGCCGCTTGGGCGCAGCAGGTCGCGGCCAAGGTCAACATCCCTGCGACGGCCGTGCAGGCGTACGGATACGCCGAGCTGATGCTCGCCCAGACCAACCGCAGTTGCGCGTTGAGCTGGACGACGTTGGCCGCGATCGGCCAGGTCGAGTCCGGGCACGGCTCGGTCAACGGCGCGCGGTTGGGGTCGGACGGCAAGGCGCTGCCCCGGATCATCGGGCTGCCGCTGGACGGGAACGGCGGCCGGATGCGGATCATCGACACCGACCGCGGTGCCCTCGACAAGGACAGCACCTTCGACCGCGCGATCGGGCCGATGCAGTTCATCCCCACGACCTGGCAGGAGATCGGCGCGGACGCCGACGGGGACGGCGTCAAGGACCCGCACGACCTGGACGACGCCGCTCTGGCGGCCGGCAACTACCTGTGCAAGGGCGGCCGCAACCTCAGCATCCCGGGCGACTGGTGGAACGCGATCCTGTCCTACAACGATGTACGCCGGTACGCCCAGGCCGTCTACAACACCGCTGACCGGTACGGACGGGCCAGCCGCACGTGATGTGATCGTCCGCGTACATTGGAGAACTGGACACTTCCCCCGAGCAGCCGTTAGCGGCAAGCTAGACGGGTGATGGTGCGCGAGTGGGACCCCAGGACCGCCTCGTCCGCCGAGATCGCGTCGCTGCTGACCGCGCTTAACGCGGTGCTGGCTGCCGACCTGCCGCAGGACCCGCCATGGCGGGAGACCTCCCTGCGGGAATATCTCGGCGAGGTCATGCCCGGTGAGCGGCGGATCTCCTGGCTCGCCCAGGCCGAGCCGGGCGATCCGGGCGAGACCGGCACCGTTCTCGGGCAGGTCCACGTGCTGCTCCTCGGCGACATCGGGGTGCTCGAGGTGCTGGTGCACCCCTCCGTACGACGCAACGGTCTCGGCCGTGATCTGGTGCTGCGCGCGGCCCGCCGCGTCTACCAGGAGGGTTTCCAGTCGATCGGGGTCGAGGTGGTCGGCGACACGCCGGCGGTGGGCTTCTACGAGTCGCTCGGCTTCACCCGGGAGTACGTGGAGACGCGCAGCGTACTCGACCTGACCTCGGTGGACTGGGTCGAGCTGACCGAGATGGCCAGTGGGATCGGCGCGGGCTACCACCTGGAGTTCTACCCCGGTGGGCCACCGGACGACCTGATCGAGTCGTACGCGCGGGCCAAGGCCGAGGTGCGCGACGTCGACGACGGCGAGTTGCGTCCCAGCTCGTACGACCCGGAGCGGCTGCGGGACAGCCTGGACACCCTGCACCGGCGGGGCATGAAGCCGTACATCGTGCTGGCCCGGCACGAGCAGAGTGGCGAGGTGGCCGGCCTGACGGAGGTCGTGGTGCCGGCGCAGCACCCGACCCGCGCCGACCAGTACGACACGATCGTCGCGCAGGACCACCGGGGTTACGGCATCGATCGGGCGATCAAGGCGCGGATGCTGCTGGAGCTGCGCTCCGCCGAGCCGGAGCTGGCCGAGGTGCAGACCTGGAACGCCCAGGCCAACGAGGCGATGCTCAAGGTCAACGCGGAGCTGGGCTACCGGCCCGACCGGGACTGGTGCGAATACAGCGTCGACGTCGCCGAGCTGGTGCACCGCATCGACCAGCCCCGCTGAGGAAGTTCACGAAACTGTCCGGTGGGGGATGGACGATGGACGGTTGCGCACCTTAACGTGCGTTGACTCCCATCCACCCATCGTGGAGGCCCTATGCGCCCGCGCCGCACGACAGCAGCGCTCGCGATCGCCACCGCCGCAGTGACCGTCACGGCCCTCGGCGTCACACCCACCGCGGCCAGCGCCGCGCCCACCGACCTGTTCATCTCGGAGTACGTCGAAGGCTCGTCGAACAACAAGGCGATCGAGCTGTTCAACGGCACCGGCGCCGCCGTCGACCTCACCGCCGGCGGCTACCAGCTCCAGCTCTACTTCAACGGCGCCACCACGGCGACCACCATCGCGCTGGCCGGGAACGTGGCCGCCGGGGACGTGTTCGTGTTCGCCAGCGCGTCGGCCGGGGCGGCCGTCCTCGCCCAGGCCGACCAGACCACCGGGGCGAGCCTGTTCAACGGCGACGACGCGATCGTGCTGCGCCGGGGCGCCACCGTGCTCGACTCGATCGGCCAGGTGGGCGTCGACCCGGGCACCGAGTGGGGCGCCGGCGCGACCAGCACGGCCGACAACACGCTGCGCCGGCTGCCCTCGGTGACGGCTGGCGACACCGACCCGTCGGACGCGTTCGACCCCGCCGCACAGTGGGCCGGTCTACCGGTCGACACCTTCGACGGGCTCGGCTCACACACCGTGGACGGCGGTGGCCCGACCGACGCGCCGGCCACGCTTACCTGCGGCGGGCCGCTGGTCACCGCCTCGGGAACGGCCGCGAGCCGCGAGGTGTCCGCCACCGACCCCGACGACACGATCGTCGACCTGGCGGTGACCGCGGTCAGCCCGAGCCCCACCTCCGGCTCGATCACCCGTACCGCGCTCACCCCGGCCGAGCAGGTGGGCGGCACCGCCCGCGCCACGGTCGGCGCGAGCGCCGACCTCGCCGCCGGGGCGTACACCGTCACCGTGACCGCGACCGACGCGGACGGTGGCACCGCCAGCTGCGCGCTGGCCGTGCAGGTGACCCGGGAGCTGACCGTCGGCGAGGTGCAGGGTCCGACCACCGACACCGAGTCCGGCCCCGCCGACCGGTCGCCGCTCGCACCGGCGAGCGGCAACGGCACCAGCAGCACGATGTACGACGTCCGTGGCGTGATCACCCAGTTGACGCTGGCCCGTACGTCGGCCGGTGCGGAGCAGAACGGGTTCTTCCTGCAGAGCCGCAGCGGTGACACCGACGGTGACCCGACCAGCTCCGACGGCATCTTCGTGTTCATGGGCGCGTTCACGTCGCTGATCGGCGGCTACGTGCCGACGGTCGGCGACGAGGTGGTGCTCCGGGCCCGGGTGTCGGAGTACTACAACTTCACGCAGCTCTCCGGCGCGTCGCTGGTCCGCCGGATCGCCACCGGCCTGGACGTGGACACGACGGTCACGGTGACCGACGCGGTGCCGCCGGTCGAGCTTGCCGACGCGCAGCGCTTCTGGGAGCGCCACGAGGGCGCCCGGCTGCGCGTACGCGCGGGCAGCGGCGCGGTGAGCGGACGCGACGTCTTCTCGTCCACGGCCGACGCCGAGCTGTGGGTCGTCGACCGGGACGACCCGCTGCTGGACCGCGCCGACCCGTACGCCCGGCGGGTCTTCCGGGACTCGCACCCGCTGGACAACGACCCGACCCGGCGCTTCGACGACGGCAACGGCCAGCGCATCCTGCTCGGCAGCATGGGCGTGAAGGGCACCGCCGGTGACAGCACGGCGCTGCTCCCGCCGGCGCACACCTTCGACACGCTGCGCGCGGACGCGGTGGGCGGCGTCTACTACTCGTTCGAGAAGTACGGCGTGCAGGTCGAGCGGGCCGAGTTCGACGCCGGGGCCGACCCGTCGAAGAACAACCCGCCGAAGCCGGCCGACCGTTCCCAGGAGGTCGCGGTCGCCACGTACAACGTGGAGAACCTGTACGACTACCGCGACGACCCGTTCGACGGCTGCGACTTCACCGGTAACGCCGGCTGCCCGGGCGTCGACCCGCCGTTCGACTACGTGCCGAGCAGCGAGGCGGACTACCGCGAGCACCTGACGTCGCTCGCCGACCAGATCGTCTCCGATCTGCACGCGCCCGATCTGATCCTGGTGCAGGAGGCCGAGGACCAGGACATCTGCACGGTCGCCGGGGCGGCGCTGGCCTGCGGCGACACCAACAACGCCGACGGCGCTCCGGACAGCATCCAGGAGTTGGCGCTCGCGGTGGCGGCGGCCGGCGGGCCGGCGTACGCCGCTGCCTATGACCGGACCGGCGCGGACGCCCGCGGTATCACCGCCGCGTTCCTGTACCGCACGGACCGGCTGTCGTTGGCGGCCGCGACGGCGAACGACCCGCTGCTGGGCTCGGCGCCGACCGTCAAGTACCGGGCACCCGGACTGCCGGGCAACGCCGACGTGCAGAACCCGAAGGCCCTCAACGCGGTGCTGCCGGCCGACGTGGACACGTCGACAGGCAAGGACGGGAACAACGTCTTCACCCGCGCCCCCCAGTTGGGCAAATTCACTGTGGCCGCGGCGCCCGGCTCGACCGAGCGGTTCACGCTGTACGCGCTGAGCAACCACTACTCCTCCGGTCCGGACGGCCGGATCGGGCAGCGGCGGGAGCAGGCGGCGTACGGAGCGGCGATCGTCACCGCGATCGAGGCCGCCGACCAGAGCGCCCGGGTGGTGTACGGCGGGGACCTGAACGTCTTCCCCCGCCCGGACGACCCCATCGCCACCGGCGCCCAGCCGACGCCGTCGGACCAGCTCGCCCCGCTCTACGAGGCCGGTCTGCACAACCTGTGGGACACCCTCGTCGCCGAGGTGCCGGCGTCGGCCTACTCGTACAGCTTCGAGGGGCAGGCGCAGACGCTCGACCACCTGTTCGTCAACGACGCGCTCCACGGTGACCTGGTGCAGGTGCGGGCGGCGCACGTCAACGCCGACTGGCCGGCCGAGTTCACTGGTGACGGGTCGCGGGGCTCCAGCGACCACGACCCGCAGGTGGCGAGGTTCCGGTCCCGGGCGTCGTTGACCGTCGCCGACACCACAGTGGCCGAGGGCGACCAGGGCACCCGGCAGCTCACCTTCACGGCAACCGTGTCGCGGCCGTTGTCCCAGCCGGTGCTGCTCTGCGCCGCAACCGTGGGGCTCACGGCTCAGGCAGGCTCGGACTTCGACGCGTACGCCGGTTGCCGGGTGTTGGCCGCCGGCCAGACGTCGGTGGCGTTCCCGGTGACCGTGCGCGGCGACCGGAAGCGGGAAGCCGACGAGAGGTTGACGCTGCTGGTGGCCGGCGTGCCCGGCCTGCGGCTGGCGGACCCGCTGGCGGTCGGCACGATCACCAACGACGACTGATCCGCCAGGCGCCGTCAGCGGCCCGCCGTCCGGGTTTCTCCCCGGGCGGCGGGCCGCTCGTCGTTCGCCCCGGCCGATCGAGGCGGGGCTCAGTAGTACTCGCGGACTGGTGGCGGGGGCGGGACGTGTCGGTGCTGCGCCACTCGCACCTCCCACTGGCTGCGCCGCCGTCGCGCCTCCCGATCGACAGAACTGCGATGGTAGGTCTCCGGAGGCCGGGCCAGCCCGTAGAGATCTCCCCACCACTCCCCCGGCTCGGGGTCGAGGATGGTGTCGAGGTGCGAGGGGTAACGCCGACCCGCACCGTCGTGGACGTCTTCCCGGTCGCCCATCGGCTGGACGATCCGGCCTTCCTGATCCACCACGACCAGGTAGAGGCCGCCCGCGCCGAGCAGGCGTTCCAGTACCGCAAGGCTCGGTGTCAGACTGCCCGCCTCGACCCGCCCGACCGTCGATGGTGACACCCTGGCGAAGCGGGCCAGCCGATGTTGGCTCAGCCCCACGATCCGACGTGCACGGCGAACCAGGCCGGCGATGGGGAACCGACCGACGGTGGGGCCAGGGGGAGGAGGAGCTTCGAGCGCCGACGCCATCTCACCACCATCCCCGGCGTCAGGACCCGGACTCAACCCCTGTGGACAAACCTGTGGATGACCCGAGGACCGGGCCGCGCCGGGCAGGCCCGGGGCGGGCAGGCCCTCGGCGGCGGCGGGGCGAGGCGGGGGCGGGGGCAGGGCATCGTTGGCATCCTTTGCTCTGCTTCAACGGACGCAACACTTTTGGACTCCAACAGTTGCGTCCGTTGAAGCAGAGCAAAGGGCGCGCAGAGGGGTACCGGACCTCCTCGGCCAGCGGATGTAACGCCGCGTCGCCGCCGGGCCAATGAAGGGGTGTAAGGACGGCCAACGAGAGGACGGCCTGTGAACAGCCCGAGCCCCGGCGGGGACGACCTGACCGCCATCGGTACGGACCCAGCGGCGTTCGAGCGGTTCTACCGTCGGCACGTCGAGACGATCGGCCGGTTCGTCGCCCGCCGCGTCGACGACCCACACACCGCCGCGGACCTCACGGCCGAGGTGTTCCTGGCGGTGATCGACTCCGCAGCCGGTTACCGGCCCGAGCGCGGTAACGAGCGGGCCTGGCTCTTCGGCGTGGCCCGCAACGTCATCGCGGCCGAACACCGCCGGGCGACCCGACTCCTACGGGCCAGCGGTCGCGTGGCGGGACGACGGCTGCTGGACGCCGACGACATCGCCCGGATCGAGGAGCGCATCGACGCGGAATCGCTGGCCCGCCGCACCTACCGGGCCCTCGACGGCCTGCCGGAACACACGCGCGCCCTGCTGGAACTCGTCGCCGTCGACGGACTGTCCCTGACCGACGCGGCCGGCGCGCTCGGGATCTCCCCGGTGGCCGCACGGGTCCGGGTGCACCGGGCCCGCCGGGCGGTACGCCTCGCGCTCGCCACGTCCGAATCCGCGCTGGTCTGACCGGAGGAATGAGCACCATGACCCACACCGAGAAGCCACTGGGCGCCTTCGAGGAACGACTCCTCACCGAGCTACGGGAACACATCACGACTCGGACCGCCGACGCGGCGTCGATCGCGCCTCCGGCCCGTACCACCCGCCGGAGCGCACGGTGGCGCGCACCGGGCTGGCGGCTGGCCGGCGTCGGTGCGCTGGTCGCCCTGCTGACCATCGGCGGGCTGCTGGCCCAGACGCTCGGCGACGCCCCACCGACGGCGAGCGCGGCCGAGATCCTGACCGAGGCCGCGGAGTCGGCCCGCCAGCAGCCCGACCTGGTGGCCCGCCCCGGCCAGTTCCTGTTCGTCGAAATGCGACTGACCTACCGGGAGCGACCGGTGTCCGGCTCGTACGTCGAGGAGCGGCTCCAGCGTTGGGTGCCGGTCGGCGACGGCACGTCCTGGCAGCAGCGGCGACGGCTGGAGAGCCGCCCCGACGAGTGGCGGACCGACGACATCTCGGACCTGTCCCCGCCGCCCGGCTACTACCAGGGCCTACCCACCGAGCCGGAGCAGATGGCCCAGTACCTGCGGGATCACCCAGTCATCCTGGACCTGCCGGCCGGCGCGGACCTGGAGGCCATCAGGAACGACCCCACGACGATCTTCGGGGACGGGAAGTGGATGCTCGGAGGTTACGTGCCGCCGCAGTCACGCGGCGCGCTGTTCCAGGCGATGGCCCGGGTGCCCGGTGCCACCGTGCTGCGCGGTGAGATTCGGGACGCCGCCGGCCGGCGGGGCGTGGCGCTGCGGACGCCGGGCGTGATCGGTGCCCACATCGACCTGATCTTCGACCGGGAGACCCACGCCTACCTCGGCGACCGCGATGTCCTGGTACGCGACGGCAAGGAGTCGCTCTACACGAGCACCGCCGTCACGCGGATGGCGATAGTCGACCAGCCGGGGCAGCTGCCCTGACCGTCCGGACGCGGGCGGGGACGGGCGGCGGGCGGCGGGCGGCGGCGGCAACGGGGGGCGACGGCGGCCGGCAACGGCGGCCGGCAACGGGGGCGGGCGACGGCGGCTTGCGGACCGGGCCGGATCAGAGGTCACAGAGGCGGCGGCCGGAGCGGATGTCGTCGAGGGCCGCGTGCAGGTCACGGATGCGCCGCTCGGCCTCGGCGGTCAGCCGAGTGTGCAGACCCTCCCAGTCGGCCAGCTCGGGGTCGGGTGGCAGAGCCGCGAGCAGGTCGCGGATGTCGTTGACGGTCAGGCCGATGCGCTGGGCCACACGCGCCACCCTGATCCGGCAGGCCGCGTCGGAGTCGAAGCGCCGCTGGTTGCCGCCGGTGCGGGCAGCCGTGATCAGGCCCTGCCGCTCGTAGAACCGCACGGCAGAACCGCTGACTCCGCTCTCCCGGGCCACCTCGCCGACCGTCAACGTGCCCATCGCCACTCCCCCGCCGCCATTGACTTCACCATTACTTCAAGTCTTAGCGTCCAAGACATGACTACGCAAGAGGACACCGCACCGCCGACCGTCGCCGTGCTCGTCGGGAGCGTCCGTCAACCCCGGGTGGGCCGCTCGATCGCCAACTGGTTCGTCGCCCACGCCGGTCGCCGCACGGACCTCGACCTGGACCTCGTCGACCTCGCCGAGGTGCCACTGCCCTTCGCCGACACCCCTCCGGGTGGCAATGCGGCCAGCCCGATCAGTGCCCGGTTGGCTGCCGCCGACGCGTTCGTGGTGGTGACCCCCGAGTACAACCACAGCTTCCCGGCCGCCCTGAAGAACGCCATCGACTGGCACTACCGGGAGTGGGCCCGCAAGCCGGTGGCCTTCGTGTCGTACGGCGCCGGCTCCGGCGGCATCCGCGCGGTCGAGCAGCTCCGGCTGGTCTTCGCCGAGGTGCAGGCCGCCACGACGCGCTCCGGGGTGGTGCTCCGGGCACCCTGGGAGCGGCTCGACGACACCGGTCGGCTTGTCGACGACGAGCCGCTGCGGCAGGCCGCCGACGCCACCCTGAGCGAGCTGGCCTGGTGGGCCGAGGCGCTGCGCGCCGCCCGCCGGGTCCGGCCCTGAGCCGCGACATGGACGCGTCCGCGCGACGACTCGGCTGGTACCTGACCCTGGGCGGCCTGCTCGCGGTGATCGACACCACGGTCACCGTGGTGGCCCTGCCGAAGCTGGTCGACGACCTCGACACCAACCTCACCACGATCGGCTGGGTAACCAGCGGGTACGCGCTCGCCCTGGTCGCGGTGATGCCCACCGCCGCCTGGGCGATCGGCCGCTTCGGTGCCCGCCGCACCTACCTGACCGCGCTGCTGCTGTTCACGGCCGGGTCGGTGCTGGCCGGGGCGGCCTGGAGCGTCGGATCGCTCATCGCGTTCCGGGTGCTCCAGGGGCTGGGTGGCGGGCTGCTCAACCCGGTCGGGATGGCCGTCGCGCTCGCCGCGGTGCCGCCCGGACGGCGCGGACGGATGATGAGCCTGCTCGGCCTTCCGGTGCTGGTCGGGCCCCTGATCGGGCCGGTGCTGGGCGGGCTGCTGCTCGATCACGCGTCCTGGCGGTGGATCTTCTGGATCAACCTGCCGGTGGGGCTGTTGGCGGTGCTGCTCGGCCGGTCGGTGCTGCCGGTCGCCGACCCGCGACGGCCACCGGTCCGGCTGGACGTCGTCGGGCTGCTGCTGCTCTGCCCCGGCCTGGCGCTGGCGGTGTACGGGCTCAGCGTCACCGGCGAGCGGGGCGGGGTCGTCACCGCGTCCGTGCTGCTGCCGCTCGCGCTCGGCGCCCTGCTGGTGGTCACGTTCGCCTGGCGGGCCGGCCGGATACGGCAGCCACTGCTGAACCTGGCTGTGCTGCGCGCCCCGGGGATGGCCGGAGGTGCCGCCACTGTGGCGTTCTTCGCCGCCGGCTACTTCGGCTCGTTCCTGATCATCCCGGCCTACGTGCAGGTGGTACGCGGTGACTCGGCCACCCTGGCCGGGGTGATCGGCATCCCGCAGGCGCTTACCACCGGGCTGATGCTCCAGGTCGCGACCCGGCTCGTCGACCATGTCTCGGCGCGGCGGGTCGTCGGGCTCGGCATCGCCACCGCGGTCGCCGGCACGGTGGCCCGGGTGCTGGTGCTCGACGCCGACACCTCGTACCCGCTGCTGGCCACGCTGGGTGCGGTCATCGGCCTGGGCATGGGCGCGACGCTGATGCCGACGATGACCGCGGCCAGCCGATCGCTCCCGCCCGACGACCTGCCGTCCGGCTCCACGCTGCTCACCACTGTGTCGCACACCTCGGTCGCGGCCGGCACCGCGCTGATCGCGGCCGCCCTGTCCTGGCTGGCGGACCGGCTCGCCCCGAGCCTGGAAGGCGGGGGCATCACGGCGGCCAACCGGCTCGACCCGGCGAGCCGGCTCGGCCTCGCGCCGGACCTGGCGCAGGCCACCCGGCTCGCGCTGGCGGTGTCGGCAGTGCTGTTGGCGCTCGCCTGGCTGACCAGCCGGCGACTTCCGGCCGCCGTCGCGGGCGCCGACGAGGCGACCACCCCGGCGGGACCCGCCGCGTCGGTCAGTAGCGCTGGCGGAGCAGACCGGCGGCCTCGACCGCCCAGTAGGTGAGGATGATCTGCGCCCCGGCCCGCTTGATCGAGGTGAGCGTCTCCAGCATGACCCGCTCCCGGTCGATCCAACCGTTCGCGGCGGCCGCCTCGACCATGGCGTACTCCCCGGAGACCTGGTAGGCGGCGACCGGGACGTCCACCGCGGCCCGCACCGCCGACACCACGTCGAGGTAGGGCAGCGCCGGCTTGACCATCACCAGGTCGGCGCCCTCGGCGACGTCGAGCTCGACCTCGCGCAGCGACTCCCGCAGGTTGGCCGGGTCCTGCTGATAGGCGCGTCGGTCACCCTCCAGCGCCGACTCCACCGCCTCCCGGAACGGGCCGAAGAACGCCGAGGCGTACTTCACCGCGTACGCCAGCACCGCCACATCCTGGTGGCCGGCGGCGTCGAGCGCCCGGCGGACCACGCCGACCTGGCCGTCCATCATCCCGGACGGCCCGACCATGTGGACCCCGGCGGCGGCCTGGGCCACCGCCATCTCGGCGTACGCGGCCAGGGTGGCGTCGTTGTCCACCTCACCGCCGGGGGTGAGCACGCCGCAGTGCCCGTGCGAGGTGAACTCGTCCAGGCACAGGTCGCTCATCACGACAGTGCTGTCGCCCACCTCGGACACGACGTCGCGGATGGCGACGTTCAGGATGCCGTTCGGGTCGATGCCGCCGGACCCGGTCGGGTCACGCCGCTCGGGCACCCCGAAGAGCATGATCCCGCCGACGCCGGCCTGGACCGCCTCGGCGGCCGCCTTGCGCAGGGAGTCCCGGGAGTGCTGGAGCACCCCCGGGAGCGACCCGATGGCCCGGGGCTCGGTCAGCCCCTCCTTGACGAACATCGGCACGACCAGCTCGGCCGGGTCGACCCGGGTCTCGGACACCAGCCGGCGGATCGCCGGGGTGCGGCGCAGGCGGCGGGGCCGGATCTCGGGGTACGACATGGAAGGGCCCTCCTGAAGACGACTACCGGAAGCGGAGGGCGGTCGGCCCCTGCACCTTCGAGCCACGGCGCTGCTTGGCCGGCATGGCGGCCAGCTTCTCGCGCAGCTCGACGGCGTAGGCGGCGAGCGCCTCCACCAGGTCGGGCACCGAGGCGTGCGGTGGCTGGACGTCGACCCGAAGGCCGAACTCCGTCGCGGTCTCCGCCGTCTTGGGCCCAATCACGGCAACAACGGTCCGCGCGTGCGGCTTCCCGGCGATGCCGACCAGGTTCCGCACGGTGGAGGAGGACGTGAAGAGGACCGCGTCGAACCCGCCGGACTTGATCGCGTCGCGGATCTCGGCGGGCGGCGGCGCGGCCCGCACCGTCCGGTACGCGGTCACGTCGTCGACCTCCCAGCCGCGCTCGGTGAGCCCGGCGGCGAGCGTCTCGGTGGCGATGTCGGCGCGCGGCAGCAGCACCCGGCCGACCGGGTCGAGGATCTCGTCGTGCGGCGAGAACTCGGCCAGCAGCCCCTCGGAGGACTGCTCCCCGGCGGGGATCAGCTCCGGCTGGATGCCGAACGCGCGGACCGCGTCGGCGGTCGCCTCACCGATGCAGGCGATCTTGACGCCGCCGAAGTGCCGGGCGTCCAGGCCGTGCTCGGCGAACTTCTCCCAGACCGCGCGGACCGCGTTCACCGAGGTGAAGATCACCCAGGCGTACCGGCCGTCGACCAGGCCCTTGACGGCCCGCTCCATCTGGGCCGGGGTGCGCGGCGGCTCGACCGCGATGGTCGGCACCTCGCACGGGATCGCCCCGTACGCCCGCAGCCGGGCGCTCATCGCGCCGGCCTGCTCCTTGGTGCGGGGCACCAGCACCTTCCAGCCGTACAGCGGGCGGTTCTCCCACCAGCTCATCTTGTCGCGCTGGCCCACACCCGCGCCGACGGTGAGCACCACCCGGCCGGTGAAGCCGAGCGCGGCGGCCACGAAGCTGTCCACGGTCGACGTGGTCGTGTACTGGGTCTCGCCGGTGCCGTCGCCGGTCACGCCGACACCTGTGGTGCCGTCGACCCCGGCGGCCAGCAGGCCGTCCCGGACGGCGGCGAGGTCACCGGCGTCCACCGCGAGCGCGAGCGAACCCCGACCGACGGCCGCGGCAAGCGCCTCGAAGTCCAGCGTGCTGACGTCCTCGACGTCGGCGGCGGTACGCACACCCGGCAGCGGAACCCCGGCGTAGGTGGCGACGCCCTCGGCCTGGCCGACGCCGGGCACCACCTCGAAGTGGGCGGCGGTGCGGGCCACGGCCTGCACCTCCTTGACCACCGAGTCGTGGCCGAACGGGTCGCCGGCAACCAGGTGCACCGCGTTCAGCCCGGACCGGGCAGCGGAGATCAGCACCTTCGCCACGTCCCCCGGCGCGCCTTCGGCCGGGGTGAACTCGGCGTCGTCTCTGGCCTCGGCGCGAACGACGGAGAGCAACGACTCCGGGACTCCCCGGTCGTAGATCACCTGGTCGGCGTCGACCAGGGCGTCGTGCGCCCGGCGGGTCAGCAGGCCCGGGTCGCCGGGTCCCGCCCCGACGAACGCGATACGGCCGACGGGCTTACGGGTGCGGGTCATTCTGTGCTCCCAAATTGCTGGGTCCCCGGGCCGGTGTGTCCTTGGTGGCCGAGGATCGAGTCGGCGCCGAGTTCGAGGAGTTCGGCGGCGAGTGCCTTACCGATCTCCGCCGCGTCGGCGGGCGTTCCGGTGCGGGACAGCCGAAGGTCACGAGTGCCGTCCGGGCTGATCACCGCCCCGCGCAGGTAGATCTCATCGCCGGCGTCACCTTCGGCGAGTTCCGCATAGGCGGCGACGGGTGCGGTGCACCCGGCCTCCAGGGTTGCCAGCAACGCGCGCTCCGCGGTGACCGTGTAGCGCGACGGTGCGTGGTCGAGCGTCCCGAGCAGCTCGACCAGGTCCTGATCGTCGGCCCGGCACTCCACGGCCAGCGCGCCCTGGGCGGGCGCGGGCAGCATGAGCATCGGGTCGAGCGTCTCGGTGATCACGTCGGTCCGACCGATCCGGGCCAGCCCGGCCCGGGCCAGCACGACCGCGTCGAGATCCGCGTCGGGGCCGAGCACCCGCGCCAGGCGGGTGTCGATGTTGCCGCGGACCGGGGTGACCTCCAGTTGCAGGCCGAGGGCGTGCAGCTGGGCGATGCGGCGCAGCGCGCCGGTGCCCACGGTGGCACCGGGCGGCAGCTCGGCGAGCGTCCGGCCGCCCTGGGCGATCAACGCGTCGCGCGGGTCCTGTCGGGCCGGCACGGCCGCGATGTGCAGCCCGGGGGCGCCGGCCGTGGGCAGATCCTTGTAGGAGTGCACGGCGAAGTCGATCGTCCGCGCGGTCAGCGCGTCACGCAGCGCGGAGACGAATACCCCGACGCCGAGCCGGTGCACGGGCGCGTTGGAGCGGTCGCCGGCGGTGACCACCTCGACCAGCTCGACCGGGCGGCCGGTGGCGGCTGTCAACGCCTCGGCGACCTGGCCGGACTGGGCCATCGCCAGGGTGCTGCCGCGGGTGCCGAGGCGCAGGGGAGCGGTCATCGCGCACCTCCGGCGGGCGGGGTCGGCTCGACGGTGTCGGCGCCGGTCACCGGCTCGGCGCCGGGCAGTGCCGCGCCGAGGTCGGGGCTCAACACGTCGGGGACGGTGTCCACCGGCGAGGTCTGCGGCACCTGAAGGTCGAACAGCTCGCGCAGCAGGGCCGCGTACTGGTCGCCACCGGGCTCGGCGGCGAGCTGGCGGACCTTGACGGTGGGCTGGTGCAGCAGTCGCTGCACCACGCGGTGCACCGTGCGCGCCACCTCGGCCCGCAGGTCGTCACCGAGGTCGGGGCGACGCTGGGCCAGGCGGCGCAGCTCGGCGGTGACGACGTCGTCGGCGCGACCGCGCAGCGCCGCCACGGTGGGCGCCACGTCGGCGCCGCGCAGCCAGGTGAGGAAGCCCTCCACCTCGCCGAGCACGATCCGCTCGACGGCGGCGGCGTCGGCGGCGGCCGGACCGTCGGCGAGCAGCGCGGCCATCCGGTCGATGTCGATCACCTCGACGCCGGGCAGGTCGGCGACGCCCTCCTCGACGTCGCGGGGGACGGCCAGGTCGAGCAGGACCAGCGGGCCCCGCGAGGCGTCCCGCTCGGCGAGCGCGGCGCTGACCACCGCCCGGGTGAGGACCGGTTCGGTGGACGCGGTGGCGGCCACTACGATGTCCACTGTGGAGAGCGTGGCGGCCAGCTCGGTCATCGGCGCGGCGTCCGCCCCGTACGACTCGGCGAGCCGGACGGCACGGTCGGCGCCGCGGTTGGTCACCGTGAGCGGCCCGGCGCCCTGCCGGGACAGCGTGGCCACCCCGAGCGACCCCATCGCGCCGGCCCCGATCACCAGGGCCGGGTGGCCGGCGAGGTCGCCGTCGAGGTGCCCGGCGGCCAACTCCAGCGCGGCGGTGACGACGCTCTGGCCGGCCCGGTCGATGCCGGTCTCGGCGTGCGCCCGCTTGCCGACGCGCAGCGCCTGCTGCATCAGCTCGTGCAGCAGCCGGCCGGCCGAGTCGGCGCCGGTGGCCCAGTGGTACGCGTCACGCAGCTGGCCGAGGATCTGCGCCTCGCCCACGACCATCGAGTCCAGGCCGCTGGCGACCCGGAAGACGTGGTCCACGGCGGCGGTGTCGTAGTGCACGTAGAGGTGACTGGCGAGCGCCGCCGGCGGGCTGCCGGCCTGCTCGGCCAGGACGGCGCAGATGTCGCCGAGCCCGCCGTGGAAACCGGACACGGCGGCGTAGACCTCCACCCGGTTGCAGGTGGAGACGAGCACCGCCTCGCTCACGTACGGCTGGGCGACCAGGCGGTCCAGGGTGCGGGTGAGGTCGGCGGGGGGCACGGCCAGCTGCTCCAGCGTGGCGACCGGGGCGGTCCGGTAGGACGCGCCGACGACGAGCAGTTTCACGTGCCGATCGCCTCCTGGGTGTCGGTGGCCGCGAGCCCGCCGGGCAGGGCGGTGAGAGCGGACCCGCCGGTGGCGGGCAGCGCGGTCAGCGACGCCTTGCGGTGCTCGTGGAAGGACAGAATCTGCAGCTCGATGGCGAGGTCGACCTTGCGCACGTCGACCCCCTCCGGAACAGAGAGTACGCACGGCGCGAAGTTGAGGATGCTCGTCACGCCGACCGAGACCAGCTGATCGGCGACCCGCTGGGCCGCCGCGGCCGGGGTGGCGATCACGCCGATCGCGATGGATTCCTCCGTTGCGACCGCCGGCAGCTCGTCGACATGCCGGACAACCAGGCCGTTGATCTCCTCGCCGACCCGGGAGGGATCGGCGTCGAGCAGTGCGGCGATCCGGAAGCCCCGGCTGGCGAAGCCGTCGTAGCCGGCCAGGGCGTGACCGAGATTACCCACGCCGACCAGGGCGACCGCGCGACGCTGAGTGAGCCCGAGCACGTACTCGATCTGCTCGATCAGCAACGCCACGTCGTAGCCGACGCCCCGGGTGCCGTACGAGCCGAGGTGGGAGAGGTCCTTGCGGAGCTTGGCGGAGTTGACCCCGGCGGCGGCCGAGAGGCCCTCGCTGGAGACCGTCTCGTGCCCGGCGTCGGCGAGGTTGTGCAGCGCGCGCAGGTATTCCGGGAGCCGAGCGACGGTCGCCTCGGGAAGATCCGGGAGCGCCGGTACGGCACCGGCGCGGCCGGGCGCACCTGGCTGACGGTGCTGACTCATGAGACTCCGTGCGGTGCGATCCTCGGCCAACTCCGCTGGTGGGCCGCTTATGGACTCCCGCTGGCGACCGAGGTTGCCGGCTGTGCTAGCAGGGCGCGTCGGAACTACAGAGTAGGCGCTTGTGAAGACGTGCACAAATCGCGATCTTGTCGCTCCGGGACGCGACCCCACCAGCCCCTCCATTCCACAAGATCGATTGAGCGGCCTCGCACGCCCGCCGCCCGCGGCGATTATTGCTCAATCCCGACTTCTCTGACCAATCCCGTGTCGGCCCGGTCCCGCCGGCTGTCGGGCCTGGTCACGGCGGCGGTAGGGACAGCACTACGGGGGAGAGGCGGGGCTTCGGGATGGGGACACGGAGCCCGGATGCCTAGCCTGTGGGCTATGACCGCCGTTACCGCCAGCGACCATCCGACGCTGGCACCGAGCATCCCCCGCCAGCTCTTCGTCGACTCCGGGTACGTGCTGCTCGGCCTCCCCCTGGCGGTGGCCAGCTTCGTCGTCCTCGTCGTGGGCCTCGTGGCCGGTGTCGGCCTGGTGGTCACCGTGATCGGCCTGCCGATTCTCAGCGGCACCCTGTACGCGGCCCGCGGATTGGCCGACATCGAGCGACTGCGGTTGCCCGCCGTGCTGCGGCAACCCCGGATCCGACCGCACTACCGACTGCCCGAGGCGGGCGCGAACGCCTGGCGGCGGATCTTCCTGCCGATGCGCGACGCCCAGTCCTGGCTCGATCTGGCGCACGGCATCCTGCGGGTGATCGTGGCGGTGGTCACCTTCGCGCTGACGCTGGCCTGGTGGATCGCCGCGGCCGCCGGCTCCCTCTACTGGGTGTACGACTGGGCACTGCCGCACGGCAGGGACGACAGCGACCTGGCCCAGCTGCTCGGCCTGGGTGACTCGACCACGGCCCGGATCGGGGTGACCACCGCGATCGGGGTGTTCTTCCTGATCACGCTGCCGATCGTGGCCCGGGGCTGCGCGCTTCTCCAGGCCAGCTTCGGCAAGGCCCTGCTGACCGGGGTCGCCGAGATGCGGGACCGGATCACCGTGCTGGAGGAGCAGAAGCGGGCCGCCGTGTCCGCCGAGGCGTCCGCGCTGCGCCGGCTGGAACGCGACATCCACGACGGCCCCCAACAGCGCCTGGTCCGGCTCGCGATGGACCTCAGCCGGGCCCGGATGCAGCTCGCCTCCGACCCGGAGGCCGCCGGCCGGACCATCGACGAGGCGGTGACCCAGACCCGGGAGACGCTTGCCGAGCTGCGGGCGCTGTCTCGGGGCATCGCCCCACCGATCCTGGTCGACAGGGGTCTGCCCAGCGCCCTGGCCGCGCTCGCCGGCCGTGGGCTGATCCCCATCGAGCTCCAGGTGGACCGGCAGCTCGGTACGCCGGGCGGACGGCTCGACCCGGCGGTGGAGAACACCGCGTACTTCGTGGTGGCCGAGGCGCTCACCAACATCGCCAAGCACAGTCGGGCCACCGAGGCCGTGGTCGCCGTGGCCCGCCAGGAGACCCAGCTCCAGGTGCGGGTGGGCGACGACGGGCAGGGTGGCGCTCACCTCGCCAAGGGCCACGGGCTGGCCGGCATCGCCGACCGGGTCCGGGCGGCCGGCGGGGAGCTGGCCGTGGTGAGCCCGAGCGGCGGGCCCACCGAGATCCGTGCGGAGCTTCCGCTGTGACCCCCCGGGCACCGCGCCGAGCCCGGACGGCGGGCCGGACGTGGTAGACACCACAACCATGCGCATCGTGATCGCGGACGACGCCGTCCTGCTCCGGGAGGGGCTGGTGCGGCTGCTGACCGAGAGCGGGCACCAGGTGGTGGCCGCCGTCGGGGACGGTGACGCGCTTGTCGAGGCGGTGGTGCAGCACCGGCCGGACGTGTCGATCGTCGACGTCCGGATGCCGCCGTCGCACACCGACGAGGGGCTGCGGGCGGCGGTGGAGGCACGCCGGCTGGTGCCGCGGACGCCGATCCTGGTGCTCTCCCAGTACGTCGAGGTGTCGTACGCCGATGACCTGCTGGCGACCACCGGCGGCGCCGGCGGTGGCATCGGCTACCTGCTCAAGGACCGGGTGGCCGCGATCGACGAGTTCCTGGACGCGCTGCGCCGGGTGGCCGGCGGCGGCACGGTGCTCGACCCGGAGGTGGTCGGCCAGCTCTTCGCCCGCCGACGCCGCGACGACCCGCTGAGCGAGCTGACCCCGCGCGAGCGGGAGGTGCTCGCCCTGATGGCCGAGGGCCGGTCGAACACGGCCATCGCCCGCGCCCTGGTGGTGAGCGACGGCGCGGTGGAGAAGCACGTGCGCAACATCTTCACCAAGCTCACCCTCCCGCCGGACACCGAGCAGCACCGGCGGGTGCTGGCCGTCCTCACCTACCTGCGGAACTGACCTCCCGGGCGGCCAGAGCCACCGCGTCGGTGAGGGTGTCGGCGACCGGGTGGCCGGAGGCGCGCAGCCGGGCGGGGTCGGTGAAGCCGCCGGTGTAGAGGACCGCCCGGCCGCCCACGGCGAGGGCCGCGTCCGCGTCGTCGATGGAGTCGCCGATCAGCACCACAGTGCTGCCGTCCACGCCCAGCTCGGCCAGGTGCCGCCGGAGCGACTCGGCCTTGCGGTCACCGCCGACGGCGGCCCGCAGCCCGTCCACGCGGGCGAAGTGGCCGGTCAGCCCGAAGGTGTGCACGGTGGGCACCAGCTCCTCGTGGAACCACATGGAGAGCAGACTCTGGCTGCCCTCCCAGGCGGCCATCGCGGTCTGCGCGTCGGCGGCCAGCTCGCAGGTGGTCAACCCGTCGCGGTACGCGTCGTGGAAGATCCGGTCCAGTCGGCCGAACGCGTCGTCGTCGACGGCCTGGCCGAGCACCTCGGCGTAGTAGTCGGCGATCGGGCGACGGAACCGCGTCCGGTGCTCGTCGAGGGTGACGGTCGGCCCGCCCACGCTTGCGAACGCGGCGTTGGTGGCGGCCACCACCAGGCTGAGGTCGTTGAGCAGGGTGCCGTTCCAGTCCCAGACCAGGTGGGAGTGCGCAGGGGTCATCAGAGCACCATAGGCACCGCTCAGAGCTGTGGGGTGGTCAGGTCCCGCAGCAGCCGCTCCTCCTCCACCCGCCAGTAGCCGTGCTCCTTGCCGTCGAGCAGCACCACCGGGAGGCGGTCGCCGTACTCCCGTTCCAGCCCCTCGTCGCCTGTGACGTCCCACTCGACCCACTTGTCGCCGGTGACCGCGACCACCCGGTCGAGCGCCGCCTTGGCGTCGTCGCACAGGTGGCAGCCGGGTCGGGTGATCAGGGCGAGTCGGGCGTCACTGGCCATCGGTTACCTCCGTGCGGTCGGTCGGCGTCGCCGACCGGAGTTGGGTCTTGCGTACCTTGCCGATCGCCGAGTGCGGCAGGTCGTCGACGAACTCGACGGTGGTCGGGCACTTGAACCGGGCCAGGTTACGTGCGCAGTGGGCGAGCAGCTCCTCGCTTGTCACCGGTCGGCCCCGCACCGGCACCACGTACGCCCGCACAGTCTCGCCGGTTCGCGGGTGCGGCACACCCAGTACCGCCGACTCGACCACCCCGGGGTGCCCGGCGAGCACCAGCTCGACCTCGTGCGGATAGACGTTGAACCCGTTGACCAGGATCAACTCCCCGAGCCGGTCGACGAGAAAGAGGTCGCCGTCGGAGTCGGCGTACGCGACGTCGCCGGTGCCCCACCAGCCGTCGGCGTCCGGGCCGCCCCGACCGTCGGGCCAGTAGCCGGCGAAGAGGTTGGGCCCGCGGACCACGATCTGCCCCGGGTCGGTGCCCGGGGCGACGTCGGAGATGTCCAGCTCGTCCGGGTCGTCGTCCGGGACCGCCTGGCCGTCGCGCCACAGGTCCTCCCCCGCCGGACCGACCAGGCGCAGCTCCACACCGGGCAACGGCCGGCCGATCGAGCCGGCCTTGGCCACCGGACCGACCAGGGTGGACGTGAGCACCGGCGCGGTCTCGGTGAGGCCGTACCCCACGTGCACCTGATGGCCGGTGGCCTCGGTGAAGCGCGCCGCGACCGCGGGCTCCAGCGGCGCCGCGCCACACACCGCCACGCGCACCGACGCGGTCGCCGCGCGGACCGCGTCGGCGTCGGCCCAGGCCAGGAACATCGACGGTACGCCGACAAGCACGCTGACCCGGTGCCGGGCGACCTCGGCCAGCCCCGCCGTGGGCCCCGGCTCGTCGAGCAGCACGCCGGTGGCGCCGTGGTGGACGACGGCGCCGAGCACCGAGTTGAGCCCGTACGCGTGGAACAGCGGCAACGCGAGGAGAACAGTGTCCGTCGGCCCGACGACCGGCGGCTCGATCGCGTCGACCTGGTCGTGGTTTGCCAGCAGCGCACGGTGGGAGAGCATCGCGCCCTTCGGACGGCCCTCGGTGCCGGACGTGTAGAGCAGTACGGCGAGGTCGTCGCCGCCCCGGCGCGGACGGGGGCGCGGACCGGACGCGTCGGCGGTCGGCGGCGTGTCGTGCACGGCGGCGAGCGCGGGAAGGTCGGCGGCCACCTCGGCGACCAGGCCGCGGACCCGCTCGGTGCCGATGAGCACCGACGCGCCGGAGTCGGCAAGCACGTGCCGCAGCTCCGGGGCGGTGAAGCCGGGGTTGACCGGGACCGCGACCAGTCCGGCTCGCAGCGCGCCGAGCCAGCCGATCACGAAGTCGGGGGTGTTGTGCAGCGCGATCGCGACCCGGGGTGGCGTGCCGTCCGGGTCGGTGGGCGGCACGGCGGCGGCCAGGCCGTACGCGACGGCGGTCACGGCGGCGTCCAGTTCGGACCAGGTGCGGCGCTCCTCCCGCCAGTACAGCGCGGGCCGGTCGCCGTGGTCGAGCGCCGCCCGACGGACCCGGTCGGCGAGGTTCGGCGCGGGGTCTGCCGAGAAGTCCTGCACGGTCGTCGAGTCTGGCACAGCGGCTGTCGACAGGCCACGCCCGACGGTCGGGCCGCGTGGGCCCCCGGGCGTCCCGTCAACGGGACAGTCACGGTGCCGTAGGCGTTCCCGTCCGGTCCGGCCGGCGGGACGGGTGGCGGGCCCGACCGACGCTTCGGCCCCGCCCGCGCGGCGGCCGGCCCGGACAGGGCGGCCGATCGGCCAAACTGCTCCCCACCTGGGGATCCACCCTGGAACACCGGCCCGGGTCAAAGTCAAACGCACACGACGGACAACGGGTCCGCCACCGGTGCGACACGGCGGGAAATACTTCCGCCCTGTGTAACGGACTTGGCACGCGCGGGTGACGTTGGCCCTATTATCACTCGGGTCGGCTCACCCCATTTGCCGTGAGTCGACACCCCTCAGCCCGAGGAGGCCCCCGTGCCTGTGAGCGCATTGGACCAGCACCTCAAGGGGAACTGCCGCCCGTCGGCACACCCCGGAACCGTCCTACCCGACCGGTTGCCCGGTCGGTCCGCACCAACGACCCGTAAACCGGCCCGGCCGGCGACCAACGGGACGGGGGTCGCGCGGTGACCGCCTTCGGATACGCGGAACGCCCGGTCGGCCTGACCGGCCAGACGCCCCGCTCCCCCATGAACGAACGACCGGCGGCCCGCGCGCCGCTGGGCGAGCCGCACGCCGCGACGCGCGGTGACAACGCCGCCCAGCGGACCCGCAACCGCCCGCACACCAACGAGCCACCACCAAGACCGGCGGCCCCCGGTGGCAACGCGATGCCGACGGGTGGCCGTGTCGCCGCACCGACCCGACCGACCATGCCCTCCCAGGGCCGTCGGGTCGGCGACGCTCCGGCACCCGCCACCGATCCGGCGGCGGGCGAGACGGCGGTGATCCCGGTGGTCCCGGCCGCCGCCCCGACCACCCCGACGGGCTTCCCCAGCCGTCCGGACCCGTCCGACCCGGCCACCGAGGTGTGGACACTCGTCGAGCGGGCGCAGGCCGGCGAGTCCGAGGCGTTCGGCCTCATCTACGACAGGTACGTGGACACCGTCTTCCGGTTCGTCTACTTCCGGGTCGGCAACCGTCAGCTCGCCGAGGACCTCACCTCGGACACGTTCCTGCGTGCCCTCAAGCGGATCGGCAGCTTCACCTGGCAGGGCCGCGATCTCGGCGCCTGGCTGGTGACGATCGCCCGCAACCTGGTCGCGGACCACTTCAAGTCCGGCCGGTACCGGCTGGAGGTCACCACCGGCGACGTGCTCGACGCCGACCGCGAGGACCGGGGCCCGGAGGGCAGCCCGGAAGCCGCGGTGGTCGAACACATCACCAACGTCGCCCTGCTCACCGCCGTGAAGCAGCTCAACCCGGAGCAGCAGGAGTGCATCGTGCTGCGGTTCCTCCAGGGCTTCTCGGTCGCCGAGACCGCCCGCACGATGGGCAAGAACGAGGGTGCCATCAAGGCCCTGCAGTACCGGGCCGTTCGCGCGCTGGCCCGGCTTCTGCCCGACGGCTTCCAGCCGTGATTCTCGCCAGCGGGACCGACGTACGTCGATCAATGTCTGGGCAGCTCAGGGCCGGTCATACCCGGTGATACCGATCACTTTCTGTGATTTCGGCCCCGCCAGGCCCGTAACCCGTGCCCGGTCCGCCGCGTTTCTCCGGGTGCGACCGGTGGTCGCCCCGGCAGGCCCGGGGCACCGAGGTCCGACCGGCACGCCGGGCGGCGCCTCACCTCCGTGGTGTCACACCGCCGCCCGGTCGCTGGTAACAATGGCGGCCGACCGGCCGTGACCAGCGAGAGGAGGTGCCTGCGGTGGACGACATCCTCTTCTCCCGCCGGCGCGCCGAGCGCTTCGCGCAGCTTCTCGACGAGGCCAACGGCGGCCGGCGGCACCACGTGCGGTCCCGAGTGGACAGCCAACTGGCCCCGCTCGTCGCAGTAGGCCAGCGACTCAGCGTCGATCCCCCCACCCCCGAGGTGACAGCCGACTTCCGCACCGGCCTGCGAGCGATGCTGCTCGCCACCGCCGAGCGCGAGGGGATGGGCGTCACCCCGGCGACCGCCGAGCCGGCTGCCCCGCGGGCGGCGGCAACGAGCCGTGGCTCGCTGCTGCCCGCGGTCACCGCCCGGCGGGCCCGCGCCCGGGGCGCGATCCTGGTCGGCATCGCCGCCGGCGCCATCGCCGTCTCCGGGATCTCCGCCGCCAGCGAGAACGCCGTTCCCGGTGACGCGCTGTACGGCATGAAGCGCTCCACCGAGCGGGCCCAACTCGCCCTGGCCAGCTCGGACATCAGCCGCGGCCAACTGTTCCTTGACTTCGCCCGGACCAGGCTCGGCGAAGCCGCCGAGCTGCGCGGCGACCGCATCGGCTACAGCGCCGTCCTCGACGACATGGACGCCGACACCCGGCAGGGTGTCCGCCTGCTCACCGCCGCCGCCGTGCAGCGGGCCGAGCCGGCCAGCCTGGACACCGTCAACACGTTCGTCGCCAGCCAGCGCCGGGCGGTGACCAACCTGCTCGACGGCGCCAGCCGGGCCGACCGCGAACGGACCCGACGGTCGCTGGCACTGCTGGACAGCATCCGGGAGCGTTCGGACTCGGTGCGCGCCGCGATCGCCTGCGGCCTGCCGGCACCGACCGGCAGCGACGCGCTCGGCCCCACCCCGACCACCTGCCCCGGCGAGCGCTGACCCGCCAGCCCGGGCACTCCCCCTCATACCGCACGCCGGACCGGCCGGGCCACAGTTCCCTGTGGTCCGGCCGGTCGACCGTGCGCTCCGGATACCCTCGCTGGAGGCATCCGTCGTACCTGGTCAGGAGGGGAGTCGCGTGGCGCGCAGCCGCAAGGTGACGGTCAGCACCGACGCCCACGGTCACACCGCCGGGTGGGTGGAGACCGAGCTGGCCCCGGTGACCCCACCCGCACCGGACCCGGCCGCCGCGGCGTTCTTCGACGTCGACAACACGATGATGCAGGGCGCGTCGATCTACTGGTTCGCCCGTGGGCTCGCCACCCGGAACTACTTCACGACCGCCGACCTGGCCCGCTTCGCCTGGCAGCAGCTCCGGTTCCGGCTGCTCGCCCGCGAGCACGCCGGCGACATGTCCCAGGCGAAGGACGCCGCGCTCGCCTTCGTCGAGGGATGGCGGGTGGACGACGTGGAACGCCTCTCGGAGGAGATCTTCGACGAGCTGATGGCACCCCGGATCTGGGCCGGCACCCGGCAGCTCGCCCAGCGCCACCTGGACGCCGGTCAGCGCGTGTGGCTGGTCAGCGCCGCCCCGGTGGAGATCGGCCGGGTGATCGCCACCCGACTCGGCCTGACCGGCGCGATCGGCACGGTGGCCGAGGTGCGGGCCGGGGCGTACACCGGGCGGTTGGTGGGCGACCTCATGCACGGGCCGGCGAAGGCCGAGGCGGTCACCCAGCTCGCCGCCGTGGAGGGGCTGGACCTGAGCCGCTGCGCGGCCTACAGCGACTCGGCCAACGACCTGCCGCTGCTCTCCGCCGTGGGCCGGGCGGTGGCGGTCAACCCGGACGGCACCCTGCTGCGGCAGGCCCGGGAGCACGGCTGGGAGGTGCGGGACTTCCGCACCGGTCGTCGCGCCGTGAAGATCGCCGTACCGTCGACGGCAGCGGCCGGCCTCGTCGCCGGCGCGGTCACCGCCGGCCTGGCGTTGCAGCGCCGCCGGCGCGCCGGCTGACTCTACGGGCCGAACGGGTCGGGTCGCCGTTCCAGCAGCGAGTGCAGGGTCTGCTGGATGGTCTCCCGCACCTGGTCGGCGAGGTTGAAGACCACAAGCGGGTCGTCCGCCGAGTCGGTGAGGTGCGCGGTGGGGATCGGCGGGCAGAACTCGATCAGCCACTTGCTGGGCAGCGGCACCATGCCCAACGGCCCGAGCCAGGGAAAGGTCGGCGTGACCGGGAAGTACGGAAGCTTGAGCAGCCGGGCCAGGGGCTTGATGTCGGCGAGCATCGGGTAGATCTCCTCGCCGCCGACGATCGCGACCGGAACGATCGGCGTACCGGTGCGCAGCGCCGCCGAGACGAAGCCGCCCCGACCGAACCGTTGCAGCTTGTACCGGTCGGCGTAGAGCTTGCCGATGCCCTTGAACCCCTCGGGGAACACACCGACCAGGTCACCGCCGCCGAGCAGCCGCTCGGCGTCCGGGTTGCAGGCCACCGTGCCGCCGGTCTTGCGGGCGATCTCCGACACCACAGGCATCCGGAAGACCAGGTCGGCGCCGAGCAGGCGCAGGTAGCGGTGGGCGGGGTGCTTGTCGTGCAACGCCGCCGAGAGGATCAACGCGTCCAGGGCCACGGTGCCCGAATGGTTGCCGACCACCAGCGCCGGCCCGTCGACGGGGACGTGCTCGACCCCGCTGACCTCGGTGCGGAACCAATCCCGGTAGAGCAGCCGCAGCAGCGGGTGGAAGACCGCGTCGGTCAGCTCCGGATCGAACCCGAACTCGTCGACCTCGTAGTCGCCGGCCAGCCGCCGGCGCAGGAACGCCAGTCCGTTCGCGACCCTGCGGTCCCACTGGTCCCCGGGCCGATCCGGCACCGCCGGACCGCCGCCGCCGGTGGGCGGGACTCCCGCGCTCGCCGGCTCGCCGCTCGCCGGGTGGGCCTCGT
>NZ_HF570108.1:6686254-6805636 GCF_000297395.2 Micromonospora lupini str. Lupac 08
GGCGGGCGCGAGCCGGCTCGCCGGTCGGTGCCGTTGCGCCGCGCCGGCTCCGCGTCCGGCACGGGCGGCCCCGGCGGTACGTCGTACGGCCCCATGCCCGCCGGCTCACTCCTCGCGCTCACAGCGTCCGCTCCCGTACCGCTGCCCGGACCTGCCGGATGCCGTCCAGGACCAACTGCTCGGCGGCGGCCAACTGCCCCCGGCTGAGCACCACCCCACCGTGGTGGGCGCGGATGAAGTCGTCGAACGCGGCGGCGGTGGAGCGGGGTGTGAAGCCGTACTCCTGCTCGAGGCGGGTGGTGTCGACGACCCGCCCGTGCACGAAGAGATCGACCTGGTCCAGGCCGTAGCCGCCGAAGCCCATGCTGCGGGCCAGCGCCGCGGCGCCGGAGAGACCCGGCTCCAGCACCGGCACGGCCACCCGACCGGCCCGCCGGATCGCCTGGGACAGCGACAGCACCCCCGGACCGGCGACGTTGTAGGTGCCCGGATGATCCTCCACGATCGACCGGTGCAGCACCTCCAACGCGTCGTCGAAGTGCAGGAACTGCAACCGGGGATCGCGGCCGAAGACTGTCGGCACGAACGGCTGCGCGAAGTAGCGCGTCAACGTCGTGTCGGCTGTCGAACCGATGAACGGGGCGAAGCGCAGCACAGTCGCGGTCACGTCGGCCCGGCGGCGGCGGAAGCCCCGGACGTACCCCTCGACGTCGAGGATGTCGCGGCCGAAACCGCCGCGCGGCACCTCGCGCGGCTCGGTCTCCTCGGTGAACACCGCCGGATCGCGGAACGACACCCCGTACGCGGCGGTCGACGACCGGACCACCAGCTTGCGCAGGCGGGGCGCCCGCTGGCAGGCGGCGAGCAGTTGCATCGTCCCGATGACGTTCTGGTCCTTCATGGCCGACCGGCCGCCGTGCTGCTGGTCGGGGGCGCTCACCAACGCGAGGTGGACCACCGCGTCGACCTCCAGGTCGGCGAGGAGCCCGCCGAGCGACCCCGGATCGACGCGGATCCGTTCGACCCGGTCCAGCAGATCGGTGAACTCGGCGCCCGGCTCCGGCGCGTCCACGCCGATGACCCGCTCGATGCGGGGGTCGGCGGCCAGCCGGGCCGCCACGTGCGCGCCCAGGTACCGGCCGACCCCGGTGACGACGACGACCCCCGGAGCACCTGGGGTGCTACCGGGGGTCATCTGACGCACCTACGCCGACAGGGAGGATCGAGCCGGGACGACCACGGCCTGATCACCTGAGCCTCCGGAGGTCGACAGTTTGGCAAGTGACACCGAATGCCGGGCGGGTAGCCCGGCGTGGGTCACTTGCCGAGACGGCGACGCTGGACGCGGGTCTTGCGCAGCAGCTTGCGGTGCTTCTTCTTAGCCATGCGCTTACGGCGCTTCTTGACCACCGAGCCCATACGACAGCCTTTCGATACAACGTGCGGGGCGGACCGGATGACACCACGCAGGTGGCGACGGCGACCGCATGCGGACAACGGACCGGACCAGTCTGGGCGGCGGGGCGCACCGGTGGGGTCTCGGTCGGGCTCCAGGGTAGCCGGAGAGCGTCAGCAGGACCAACGCGCCCCCGTCCATGCCGCCTACGTGGCACTCGATCGGCGGACCGGTGGCTCAGGCGGTCTCCTGAAACGCGCCCCGCAGGTATTCGTGCACCGCGTGCTCGGGCACCCGGAACGACCGCCCCACCCGGACGGCGGTGAGCTCACCGCTGTGCACGAGGCGATAGACGGTCATCTTCGACACCCGCATGACCGTCGCCACCTCCGCGACGGTCAGGAACTTGACCTCCGACAGCCGTCCGTCGGACTGCGACCCGGCCATGGCTCACCGACCCATCCCATGCCCGGCGCGTGCCAACCCGACGGATGCTCCGGGCCGGGCGGCGACGCGCGTGTTACCAGTACGGTAGCGGGGCGGCTGTGACCGGCGCGATCCCTTCGTACAACTGATCATGCCCGGATCGTCGGTTCACCCGATCCGTGCTCCCGCTATCTCCCCGCCTGCGTCGGTCGTCCGGTTGACCCGGCCGACTCTCACTCGGCGCGGAGCGCCACCACCGGGTCGAGCCGGCCGGCGCGCTGCGCGGGGACCACCCCGAAGACGATCCCCACCGCGGCCGACACACCGAAGGCCAGCGCCAGCGACCACCAGGTGATCGCCGCCGGGATCGGTGACAACGCGTCCACCAGCAGGGCGGTGCCCACGCCCAGCGCCATCCCGGTCAACCCGCCGATCGTGGTGAGCAGCACCGCCTCCAGCAGGAACTGCACGCCGATGTCGCGGGGCCGGGCGCCGACCGCCTTGCGCAGACCGATCTCCCGGGTCCGTTCCCGGACGCTCACCAGCATGATGTTGGAGACGCCGACGCCGCCGACGAGCAGCGAGATGCCGGCGATGGCGGCGAGCACGCCGGTGAGGACGCCCAGGATGTCGCCGAGCACACCGAGGATCTGCTGCTGCGTGACCGCGCTGAACTCGGTGTCCGGGTGGCGGCGGTTCAACTCGGCGACGATGCGCTCACCCAGCTCGTCGATCCGCTCCCGGTCCGGCGCCTTGACCGCGATGCCGTCCACCCGTTGGGTGCCCCACAGTCGCTGCGCGGCGGTCACCGGTACGTGCACCTCGTCGTCCCGGTCGACGCCGAGGCTCTGCCCGAGGGGCGCGAAGACGCCGATGACCCGGAACCGCACCCCGGCGAGGGTCACCTGCTGACCCAGCGGGTCGCGGTCGGGAAACAGCGTCCGGGCCACCGAGTCGCCGAGCACCGCGACCCGTCGGCTGGTGTCCACGTCCGTGCCGGTGAGGTAGCGGCCCCGGGCCAGCGACCTGGTGAACACCGTCGGGGTGGTCTCCAGCACGCCCTGCACCGTGGTGAAGTCGGAGCGGGCGCCGGCCCGTGCGGTCGCCCCGGAGGCGACGGTGACCGCGACCCGCTGGGGATCGCCGACGACCCGGGAGACCGCGTCCACGTCCTTGAGCGTCAACGGCGACACGACCGGTGCGGTGCCCACCTCGATCTTGCCGGGGACGACAAGCAGCAGGTTGGAGCCGAGCCCCTCGACCTGCTGCTCGACCTGCTGCTTGGTGCCGGTGCCGATGGCTACCAGCAGCACCACCGAGGCCACCCCGATGATCACGCCGAGCATGGTGAGCGAGCTGCGCAGCCGGTTGGCCCGCAGGGCGTCCAGCGCGACCCGCCACGCCTCGGCGACCCTCATGCCGCACCTGCCGGCCGGTCGACCCCGGGGCCGTCCGCGTCGACCTCGCGCGGAAGGCGCCCGGTGGCTCCGGCGGCGCCACCAGAGCCACCGGACGGGTGCCCCGGGCCGCTTCCGGACACGGACCGGGGCTCCGCGCTGGGAGCGGGGACCAGTGTCTCAGGTCGACCGTGATCGACGGACAGCGGTCGATCATGAGCGTCGGTGGCGCTGTCCGCCACCACCACACCGTCGCGCATGGTGATCCGGCGGGCGGCCCGTGCCGCCACCTCCTGGTCGTGGGTGACCATCACCAACGCCACCCCGGACTCCGCGTTCAACCGCTCCAGCAGCTCCAGGACAGCCGCGCCCGTCACGCTGTCCAGGTTGCCGGTGGGCTCGTCGGCCAGCAGCACCGTCGGCTCGGTGACCAGGGCACGGGCGATGGCGACGCGCTGCTGCTCGCCACCGGACATCTGGTTGGGCCGGTGGTCCAGGCGGTGCCCGAGACCGACCCGGCCCAGCATCGCCGCCGCCCGCTCCCGGCGCTGCCGGGCCGACACACCCCGGTAGACCAGGGGCAACGCCACGTTCTCCACCGCCGAGGTACGCGGCAGCAGGTGGAACGCCTGGAAGACGAACCCGATCGTCTCGTTGCGCAGGGCTGCCATCTCCGGCGGGGAGAGGGTGTTGACGTCCCGCCCGCCGATCACCAGCCGGCCACCTGTCGGTCGGTCGAGCCCGCCCAACAGGTGCATGAGCGTGGACTTCCCCGAGCCGGACGGCCCCACCAGCGCCACGTAGTCACCGGGCTGCACGGTCAACGACACCCCGCGCAGCGCTTCCACCGACACTCCGTCGAGCTGATAGGTGCGGGACACGTCCACCGCCTCGATCGCCGCGACACGCTCCCCCGCCGACCCGGCTCCCGGCGGCTCGCCGTCGCGGGCCGGAGCGGCAGGTTCGGTCACCGGACCTCCTGGCCGTCGCGCACCTGGTCGGTGCCGCGCACGACGACCCGGTCACCGGCCTGGACCCCGTTGAGGATCTGCACCAGGTCGGACCCCTGGACGCCCACCGTCACCGGCGCCCGGTCGGCCCTGCCGTCGCGGACCACCCACACCGCGTCCCGGCCGTCGGCGGAGAACACCGCCGAGGCGGGGACGGTCACCGCGTCGGCGGCCTCGCGTACGCGCAGGTGCACTATCGCGTTCATGCCGGGGCGGGGCGTCGGGGCCGGCGTGTCCTCGGCCAGCTTCCCGGCGCCCAGCGTGAGGCGTACCCGATAGGTGACGCCGCCCTGCGCGGAGCTGGTGGGGAGCACGTCGACCGAGCGGACCGTGGCGTCGTAGCTGGCGCCGGTGACGGCATCCAACTCGACGGTGGCGGTGACGCCTGCCTTGACCAGCAGCACGTCGGTCTCGTCCACGTCGGCGAGCAGCCCCAACTGCCCGGTGTCCACCACGGTCAGCACCGGCGTGCCGGCGGTGACCTGACCGCCGACCGCGACGGCGTCGTCGACCCCGGCGGGCGGTCCGGTCTGGGCGGGGGCCAGCGCGGAAGGGTCGAGGCCCGCCCCACCGGCCTGCTCCAACAACCCGGCCAGGCCGCCCGTCGGACCGCCACCGGCCCGGGTGCCGCCCGGCTGCACCACCCCGGCGATCGGCGCGCGCAGGGTCAGCGCGTCGACTGTCGCCTTCGCCAGGTCGTACGCCTGCTGGGCCTGGAGTCGTTGCGCCGCGGAGAGCGAGCCGACCGCGGAGTTCAGTCCGCTGATCCCCCGCTGTACCGCGCGGACGGCCGCGTCGGCGCTGCGCGCCGCGGCGGCGTACTGCCGCTGCGCGGACGTCACCTGGGCCAGCAGCGCGTCGCGCAGTTGCGGGTCGGCGATCTTCTCGGCGGCCTCGCGGGCAGCGTCGAACGCCTCGTCGGCGGCCTTGTCGGTGCCCCGCCGGCTGCTGCTCAGGTTGCCGACGGAGACACCCCGACCGGCCCGCTTGGCGGCGTCCAGCGCCTCCTTCGCCTGACGCAGCCGCGCCTGGGCCGACGGGGACGCGACCACGGCGAGCACCTGGCCACGCTTCACCCGCTGTCCAGGCTGGACGCGCAGACCGGCCAGGGTGCCGTCGGCGGGCGCGGTAAGGGTGGCGGCGGCCCGGGCGGTCACCGTCGCCGGAGCGTCGATCACCTCGCTGACCGGGTTGCGGGCCACCGAGGCGAGCGCGACGGCCGGCTGGTCGTCGCCGCACGAGGCGGCGGTGGTGGCGGTGAGGACGGCGACGGCGGTCAGGGCGATGAACAGGCGGGGCCGCGTGGCGCTCGCGGGCCGCGGCAGGTCGGGGCGGCGCACCCATCGATCGTACGGCGCACCGTCGCGCGTCCCGCCGCGACGGTCAGGCGACGGTGGCGCGGACGTACGCCACGCACTCGTCGTGCAACGTCGACCACTGCTCCCCGAACGCCTGCTCGGCGGCGGCGTCGGGCGTCTTGCGCTCGTGCACCACTGCCTTGAAGAAGGTCAGCAGCCGCTCCGGCCCGAACCGGTCGACGAGGTGGCGGACGGCGAGGTAGCCGACGCCGTAGCTGCCACCGACCCGCTCGGCGGGGGCGTCGTCGGCGGGCGTGACGCCCTCCAGTCGGCCGTCCCAACCGCCCCGGACCAGCTTGCGCACCTCCGCGAGCCCCTCGTACCTGTCGACGGGCTGACCGCCCGAGCCGGCGAACTCGGCCAGCCCCTCGACCAGCCACCAGGTCGTCTTGCCCGGGTAACCGCGCTCGGGCAGCGAGGCGGCGTGGGTCAGCTCGTGCCGGAGCAGATCGTCGGCGCCGCTGCTGGTCAGCCCGTCGGCGTTGAGCACCACCTCGTGGTGGCCACCGCCCACCGTGACCGCGTAGCCGCCGGTCCACTGTGGGCGCCCGCCGCCGTACCAGCGCTGCCACTCCGTCCGCCCGGCGTAGAAGATCCGGTAGCGGTCCGGCGTGGAGCCGGTCACGGCGTAGGTGTCGGCGACTCTGGCGGCCGCCTCCGCCTGGGCCAGCAGGCCGGGCAGCTTGCCGCGCAGCGCCAGTGTGGTGGCGACGACGGTCCGCGCCCCGACCGCCACTGCCAGTTCGCTGATCTCCCACGGTCGGGTGCCGGTCTCGGCGGACTTGGACTCCTCCAGGGCGACCAGTCGGGGCTGGTCGCCGTTCTCCCGCCAACGGGTGCCGATCAGGACCGGGCTGGGTCGGCAGCCGGGCGCCACGAAGCAGTACTGGAAGCGCACCAGCAGCCGCCACTCGCCCGGCCTGCCGACGACCGGCACGGGCAGGCCGCTCGGCTCGGCCCGCCACACCGTCACCCGCAGGGCGCGCAGTGCGGCGAAGCGACGACGCAGGTCGAGGTGCGCGGCGGGGTCGGCGACGGCGAGGAAGGAAGCCCGGTCGCCGCCGAGCAGCGCCGTGGACTGCCGTTGGAGCTGCGCGGTCATCCGGTCGGACAGCCCACGGGCGACGGCGGTGGCCGGGTCGTCGGCCGCGGTGGCGCCGGCCCGGCCGAGCGTGGCCCGGCCGCCGGCCTCGCGGACCGCGCCGACGACCAACGCCGCCGGAAGGCCGCAGCCCAGCAGCAGGACCACCACGACGAGCACGGTCCACAGCGGCCAGAGCCGCCGCGGTGCCGGCTGCTGCACCCCGTCAGTCACCCGCCGAAGGGTACGACCAAATGCCGGATCGGGCGAGGCCGACCCGGGCCGATCGGACGGGTTCAGGCTTCGCGAGCCGGCCAGGAGCGGAATGCCACATCCAGGCCGGCGACCAACTGGTGGTACGAGCGGTCGACCTCGCGGGGCAGGCCGAAGCCGCCGGCGGCCTCCAGGGCGACGAAACCGTGCAGGGCGCTGCGCAGCGCCCGGGTCGCGTCCACCGCGTCGTCGCCGGTGAGGCCGTAGCCGCGCAGCACCGCGAAGATCGCGCCGACGGCGCGTTCGCCCGCCTCGACGTGTTCCGGGTCGGACGGGTCGGGCACCCGTTGGGTGGCGGGGTAGCGCCCGGGGTGCCGGTGGGCGTAGGCGCGGTAGGCGTCCGCCATCGCCCGCAGCGCGTCCCCGCCGGCGCGGCCGGCTGCCGCCGTGGTCAGGTCGGTGGCCAGCTCGGCGGTGGCCAGCGCGGCGAGCTTCTGGCTCAGCGCGTCCACTCCCCGGATGTGCTTGTAGAGGCTGGGCAGCGCGACACCGAGCCGGCTGGCGAGCGCGGCGAGGGTGAGCTGTTGGTAGCCGACCTCGTCGGCCAGCCGGGCGGCCTCCCGCACCACTGTCTGCTGGTTGAGCCCGGCCCTAGGCACCCGCACACACCGCCAGGAAACCCACCAGCTCGTCGGCGGTGGCCTGCGGCCGGTCGGCGTGCGGGTAGTGCCCGGCCTCCTCGATCATCCGGGCCTCGGCGACGCGGAAGAGCCGGCGGGCCGCCCGCGCCTCGGCGCCCGGGTCGGGGAAGTCCGGGTCGCGGGCGCCCATCAGCACCAGCACCGGTTGGCGTACCTGCGGCGCGCGGGTGGTCCAGTGCGGCTCGACCGGCGCGATCACCCCGCGGGTCGCGGCCATCCGGCCCGGCTCGCGCAGGTTGGCCACCATCGACCGGCGGTACGCGGCGTCGTCGGCGGGTCGGTGCACCGGAAAGAGCGTGTTGTGGAACATCCCGAACAGTCGTGCACTGCGCAGCACGGCCCCCATCGCCACCCGCAGCAGCGGGTTGAGTTTCGGCTGGCCGACGAACGCACCGATCTGCACGATGCCGGAGACCAGCTCGGGCGCGTCGGTCGCGGCGAAGACCACCGCCGCGGCGGCGGACGAGCTGCCGACCAGCACGGCCGGCCCGGCGTCGAGGTCACGGACGACGGCCAGCAGGTCCGCGCCGACCTCCGCCGGGGCGTACGAGGGCCAGCCGACGCTGGACTCCCCGTGCCCGCGTACGTCGACCGAGGCGACCCGGTGACCGGCGGCCACCAGCAGCGGCACCAGGTGTCGGAAGCTCGCCCTGTTCTCGCCCATGCCGTGCGCGAGGACGACAAGTGGGCCGTCGCCGTGCACCTCGTACGCGATGTGTCCGCCGTCCCGCCGCACCTGGCTAGCTGTCATAGCCATAAAGCTAAGCCTGCTAGCCAACCGCGTCAAGCCCTGTTACTTCTTGGAGACCAGCGCCCGCCCGAAGAAGACCAGGTTGGCCGGGCGCTCGGCCAGCCGACGCATCAGGTAGCCGTACCACTCGTCGCCGTACGGGACGTAGGTGCGCACCGTGTAGCCCTCGCCGGCCAGCCGGGCCTGCTCCTCGGGACGGATGCCGTAGAGCATCTGGAACTCGAAGCGCTCCGGCCCCCGGTCGAACCAGCGGGCCCGGTCCTCGCCGATCGCGATCATCCGCGGATCGTGGGTCGCCAGCATCGGGTACCCGTCGCCGGACATCAGGATGTTCAGGCAGCGGACGTAGGACTTGTCCACCTCGCGGGCCGACTGGTACGCCACCGACTCCGGCTCCCGGTACGCGCCCTTGCACAGCCGCACCCGCGACCCGGCGGAGGACAGCTCCCGGCAGTCCGACTCGGTCCGCCGCAGGTACGCCTGGAGCACCGCGCCCGTCGACGGGAAGTCCTTGCGCAGCTTGGCCAGCACCTCCAACGTCGAGTCCGTGGTGGTGTGGTCCTCCATGTCCAGGGTGACAGTGGTGCCCGCCGCGTCGGCGGCCGCGCAGATCGCCCGCACGTTGTCGTACGCCAACTGCTCGTCGAACATCTGGCCGAGCGCGGAGAGTTTCACGCTCACCTCGGCCGCCGGGGTGAGCCCCGCGCCGGAGAGCATCTTCAGCAGCTTCAGGTATTCGTCCCGGGTGGCCGTGGCCTGCTCGGGACGGACGGTGTCCTCGCCCAGGTGGTCGAGGGTGACGGCCAGACCGTCGTCGACGAGCCCGCGGGTCGCGCGCAACGCGTCGTCGGTGGCGGCGCCGGCGACGAACCGGCGAACGACGTCCCGGGTGTACGGGGCGGTCGCGACGAGCCGCTCGACCTGGGATGACCGGGAGGCGGCGAGGATGACGGAACGGAGCATGAGCCGAGCGTATCGTCCCTGCCAGGCCCCCCGCCGAGGGGCGGCCGGGGCTGCGGTGCTGGCGCCGATCGGCTACAACGATCCCGTGGACCAACGCCCCCGCCGCCGCCTCCGGTCGGCCTCCGTGCAGCTCGGCGCGCTCACCGCTCTCGCGCTCGCCCTCTCCGGCTGCAACATGACCTCGGACGACGACGATGACGACTGCGCCCTCGGGCCGGTCGGCGGCGGTGACACGGTCGCGCTGGCGATGCGGGTGTCCGCCCCCGTCGCGCAGCGCGCCGCCGGCGAGCCGACGACCGCCGCCCTGCCCGAGCGCGGCGGGTTCGGCACCCACCTCGCCTCCTGCGGCGGCTGACGTGCGCCGCGAGTCCGTGCCACCCCGGCCCGACTGGGACGCCACCATCCGCGCGCAGGGGCTGGTGTACGTCGACACCGAGCTGCCCGACGGCGGGATCATGTCGTACTGGGACGAGACCGCCGCGTACGCCTTCGACCTCGACGAGGTGCTCCGCCTGGAGGAGGCCACCGAGGAGCTGCACCGGATGTCCGTGGCCGCCGCCGAGCACGTGGTGACCCACGGCCGGTACGCCGAGTTCGGCATCCCCGCCTGGGCGGCCGAGGCGGTCGCCCGGTCGCTGCGGGAGGCGCCACCCACCCTCTACGGGCGCTTCGACCTGGCGTACGACGGCACCTGGCCGCCGAAGATGCTTGAGTACAACGCGGACACGCCGACGGCGCTCGTCGAGGCGAGCATCATCCAGTGGTACTGGCTGGAGCAGACCCGCCCCGAGCTGGACCAGTGGAACAGCCTGCACGAGCGGCTGGTCGGCGCCTGGGCCAAGATCGGCGCCGGGCTGCACGACCCCCTGGTGCACGTGCTCTGGTCGAACGAGGAGGAGTCGGGCGAGGACCACATGACGGCCGGCTACCTCGCCGAGACCGCCCGGCAGGCCGGCCTGAGCGTCGAGCTGCAACCCATCCAGGAGATCGGCTGGGACGGCCGGCGCTTCGTCGACGCCGACGACCGACCGGTGACCACCTGCTTCAAGCTCTACCCGTGGGAGTGGATGCTGGCCGAGCCGTACGGGCCGCCCGCGCTGGCCCCGGGCACCCCGACCACCTGGATCGAGCCGGCCTGGAAGCTCCTGCTGTCCAACAAGGCGCTGCTCGCGATCCTCTGGGAGCTGTACCCCGACCACGAGTACCTGCTCCCGGCGTACCTCGACTCGCCGCGTGGCATGCCCGAGTACGTGGCCAAGCCGCTGCTCGGCCGCGAGGGTGGCTCGGTACGCATCGTGACCGCCGAGCAGGAGATCACCAACCCGGGGATCTACGGCGACGAGGGCTGGTGCTACCAGGAGTTCCGGGCGCTGCCGCAGTTCGCCGGCAACCGGACGGTGCTGGGCAGCTGGATCGTCGACGGGGAGTCGGCCGGGGTGGGCGTGCGGGAGAGCGCGAGTCTGATCACCGACGGCTACGCGCGGTTCCTGCCGCACTACATCGACGCGCCGCGCACCCCGTGAGTCGTCTACGGTTGGGGGCGTGAACTTCGACGCGTACGCCCGGACCGGTGTTGACCTGGTCAACGCCCGCCTGGACGACCTCGACGACCTGCGGGCCCTCTTTCCCGACGACAACGCCTGGATGCGCGACGAGGTCGCCGATCGCGACGTCGCGATCTTCCGGCGGGCGCAGAAGCGGCTCCGCGACGTCTTCGAGTACGGCACCTCGGGGCGCGACGCCCAGGCGGTGACCGAGCTGAACGCGCTGCTCGAGGCGTTCCCGGTCCAGCCGCGCATCTCCGGGCACGACTCCAGCGACTGGCACATGCACGTGACCAGCCGGGGCGCGTCGGTAAGCGCCGAATACCTGGCGGGCGCGGTCTGGGGGCTGTCGGTGTGGCTCTGCGAGTACGGCAGCGCACGCTTCGGGGTCTGCGCCGACGAGCGGTGCGGCAACGTCTACCTGGACACGTCGTCCAACTGCTGCCGGCGGTTCTGCTCCGAGCGCTGCGCCACCCGTTCGCACGTGGCGGCGCACCGGGCCCGCAAGCGGGCCGCCATCGGGGAGCAACTGCCGGTCGCCCCGCAGCCGACCGCGACCACCGAGTCGCTCACCCCGGTGAGCTGACCGCCCGCGCCCCCGCCCACGGGGTGGGGTCAGACGTCGACAGGTGACTGCGCGGGCAGGTGCTGCCGGGCGAACTCCAGCGCGGCGCGCAGGTCCGCCTCGCGCACCGCGCGGCTCTTCGCGCCCCGGGTCGCCACCTCGACGGCCACCGAGCCGGTGAAGCCCCGCGCCGCCAGCGAGGAGAGCAGCTCCCCGCAGGGCTGGGTGCCGCGCCCGGGCACCAGATGCTCGTCGCGGCCCTCGCCGGTGCCGTCGCCGAGGTGCACGTGGGCCAGGCCCGCGCCCATCCGGTCGGCCATCTCCAGGGGGTCGCTGTGCGACGCCGCGCAGTGCGACAGATCCAGGGTGTACGACGGGTAGCCGGCGTCGGTGGGATCCCACCCGGGGACGTACGGG
The DNA here is from genome assembly GCF_000297395.2 of Micromonospora lupini str. Lupac 08. Taxonomy (GTDB): domain Bacteria; phylum Actinomycetota; class Actinomycetes; order Mycobacteriales; family Micromonosporaceae; genus Micromonospora; species Micromonospora lupini. Next base: position 6,698,077 of record NZ_HF570108.1, read on the forward strand.
ACGAACTGCCGGCCCGCCATCCGCACCGGGTACATGTTCTCCACGGCGAAGCGCAGGCCGTTGAACCGCTCCGCGACAGTGGCCAGCCCCTCGGCGAAGTTACGCGCGTAGTCGCGCTGCCAGGAGAACGGCGGGTGCACCACGACCGTCGGCGCTCCCAGCGTCTCGGCCAGCTCGGCGGCTCTGCGCAGTCGCTCCCACGGATCCGGGCTCCACACCCGCTGGGTGACCAGCAGGCAGGGCGCGTGCACCGAGAGAACCGGCACGTCGTAGTGCGCCGACAGGCCACGCAGCGCGCCCGCGTCCTGGCTGACCACGTCGGTCCAGACCATCACCTCGACGCCGTCGTAGCCGAGCGCCGCGGCCAGTTGGAACGCCGCCGCGGTCGGCTCGGGAAAGACCGACGAGCTGGACAGGAGCACCGGAACGCGGGAAGTCACGTCAGCCAGCGTAGCCCGGCCGTCGTAGGGCCATCAGGACGAGCGCCGGCAAACCGCCCGTAACCCGGCAGCCCGGTCAGATCGGTTCGAGTTGATCGAGTCGGCGGAGGATGACCCCCTCCCGCAGGGCCCACGGGCAGATGTCAAGCGAGTCCAGGTCGAGCCTGCGCATCACCGCCTCGGCGACCACCGCGCCCGCCAGCAACTGGTGGGCCCGGCCCGCACTGACCCCCTCCAACTCCATCAACTGGGTGGGCGGGATGTGCCGGATGAAGCCGATGACCTGCCGCAGACCGGCACGGGTCAGGCTGCGCCGCGTCCAGAGCCCGGCCCCGGACGGCGCCGCGCCGGCCAGTCGCGCCAGGGTGCGGAACGTCTTCGAGGTGGCCACCGCCCGTCCCCAGCCCACCTCGGTCAACTGGTCGACGACCTTGTCCAGCCGGCCGTCCACGTACTCCCGCAGCTTGTCGACGGCCTCGGTGGACGGCGGCGTCGCGCTGTCCGGGTCGACCCGCAGCCGCTCCCTGGTCAGGCGGCCGGCGCCGAGCGGCAGCGAGATCGCCGCGTCCGGGTCCTCGTCGATCCCGGCGGCGATCTCCAGGGAGCCGCCACCGATGTCGAGCACCAGCAGGCGCCCCGCCGACCAGCCGAACCAGCGCCGCACCGCCAGGAAGGTCATCCGCGCCTCGTCCGCGCCGGAGAGCACCTCCAGGCGTACGCCGGTCTCGTCGCGCACCCGGGCGAGCACGTCGGCCGCGTTTGTGGCGTCGCGTACCGCCGAGGTGGCGAACGCGATCAGGTCGTCGGCCTCCAGCCCCGTGGCCGCCGCCTTGGCCATGCCGACCGCCTTGACCAGGCCGTCCGAGCCGGCCTCGGTCAACGCGCCGTCCGGGCCGATCTGCTCGGCGAGACGCAGGACGACCTTCTCCGAGTGCGCCGGCCAGGGGTGCGCGCCGTGGTGCGCGTCGACCACCAGCAGGTGCACCGTGTTGGATCCGACGTCGAGGACACCCAGTCGCATGGTGAAGACCCTAGGTGCAACACGTTCGTGCGGCTCGCCGGCCTGCCGACGTCACCGCGCGTACGCTGGTCCGGGTGACGATGGAGCTGCGCGTGCTGGTGGACGATCCGGGCGATCCGCGCAGCCGCGAGGTGCCGCTGGACTTTCCCCGGGAGTGGATCGAGTTCGCCGACCCGGCGGACGAGACCCACCTGATCCGGGCCGACCTGACCTGGCTGCTCTCCCGCTGGACCTGCATCTTCGGGCGGGGTTGCCACGGCATCATCGCCGGCCGGTCGGCCGACGGCTGCTGCTCGCACGGGGCGTTCTTCACCGACTCGGACGACGAGAAGCGTGTCCGCAACGCGGTCAAACGGCTCACTCCGTCGACCTGGCAGCACTTCCGGCGCGGTTTCAAGAACTGGACCGACGAGGACACGATCGACGGCAAGAACCCGGCGCGCCGCACCGCCACCCAGGGCGCCGACGGGCCGTGCGTCTTCCTCAACGACGCCGACTTCGCCGGCGGCGGAGGGTGCGCGCTGCACGCCCAGGCGCTGCGCGACGGGGTGCACCCGCTGGAATACAAGCCGGACGTCTGCTGGCAACTGCCGATCCGGCGGGACCAGGACTGGGTCAAGCGCCCCGACAACTCCAAGGTGCTGGTCTCCACGCTGTCCGAGTTCGACAGGCGCGGCTGGGGCGCCGGCGGGCACGATCTGGACTGGTGGTGCACCTCCTCGACGGACGCCCACGTGGGCACCGAGCCGATGTACCTCTCCTACGGGCCGGAGCTGACCGCGCTGATCGGCGCCGCCGCGTACGAGCGGCTGGCCGAGCTGTGCGCGGCGCGGGTCAAGCAGGGCATGGTCGCCCCGCACCCGGCCGACAATCTCTAGCTGGTCAGCGCAACGCCGCGTCGACGAGCGTGCGGGCGCTGCGCCGGGCCGCGTCGGCGTTCACCGGATCGCCGTCCAGCACACCGCCGGCGAGCCCGCCGTCGAGCAGCAGGGTGAGCTGCCGGGCGAGCAGCTCCGGGTCGGCGGCGCCGGCCTGCCGGGCCAGCTCGGTCACCCACGCCCGGACCACCGTCTTGTGCTCGACCGTGCGGGCGTGCACCGCCCCGCCGGCCGGTGACTCGGCGGCCGTGTTGATGAACGCGCAGCCGTGGTAGCCGTCCCGCCGACAGGCGCCGGCCAGCGCGTCGAACATCCCGACCAACTGGTCGCGCGGCTCGTCGCCGGCGTCCCGGGCCGCGGCGCGCAGCGCGCCGAACCACGCCTGGTCGACCCGATCGAGGTACGCCAGCACCAGGTCGTCCTTGCGCGGGAAGTGCTTGTAGAGCGTCGCCTTGGCCACGCCCGACTCGGCGATGACCGTGTCGACCCCCACGCCGCGCGGGCCGTGGGCGTAGAAGAGCCGGAACGCGGTCTCCAGGATCCGGTCCCGGGCCGAGCCGGCCGGTGTGCGGTGGGCAGGCATCGGTACTCCCTCGACGTGCTGGCGGCGGGCCGATTCTACAGACAGCTCCGTCTACTGCTGCCGTCCGAGCCCCTCGCCCGGCCGCCCGCCCACCCCGACGAGTACCCGCGCCCGCGCCCGCGATACGGCGATGCCGACACCCCGGCCGACGCCCCCAGGGGCGGCGCTGCTCGACGAGCGGGCCACCTTCCGAGGCAGCGGGGCTGAACGGCGCCCGCAGCGGCAACCGCCCGTCCCGCTGGCTCCACGCCGCCTCCAACCCCCGCAACACCCCCGTCCCCAGCAGCCCAGAGGTATGGGCCGCGACTCCTTTGGAGCTGATAGCGCCGACGTCATCGGCAGATCAATAGTCCGAGACATCTGGCGGATGGCTTGGTTTGAGATCAACGGCGGAAGAGTTGTTTGTGATCAACGGCTGATTCGTTTGCGGCATCAGCTCCAAAGGCTCCGCAGCATGCCCGGCCGGCACGGGCCGGGCCGGGCACAGGCCGGGCCGGGCCACCTTTGAGCCGTCAGGGACAGCGAGTAGACAGACCTGTCTGTTAGCCTGCTCGCAACCGGCGCGACGCCACTCCGCGCCCGAGTGGAGGATCGATCGACATGCGCATCGCAGTTCTCGGCACCGGCTCGGTCGGCAGGACCATCAGCGCCCGCGCGGCGGAGTTGGGCCACCAGGTCACCATCGGCACCCGGGACGTCGCGGCCACCCTGGCCGGCGACTACGCCGCCTGGACCGCCGAGCACCCTGAGGTGGGCCTGGCAACCCAGGCAGACGCGGCCGCAGGCGCCGAGCTGGTGGTAAACGCCACCAGTGGCAGCGGCTCCCTGCCGGCGCTCACCGCGGCCGGCGCGGCGAACCTGGCCGGCAAGGTCCTGCTCGACATCGCCAACCCGCTCGACTTCAGCGCAGGCTTCCCGCCCACCCTGACAGTGCAGGACACCGATTCCCTCGCCGAGCAGATCCAGCGGGAGTTCCCGCAGGCCAAGGTGGTCAAGTCACTCAACACGCTTACCGCCGAGCTGATGGTGCGACCGCGCCAGCTCGCCGACGGCGCGCACAGCGTGTTCGTCTCCGGCGACGACGCGGAGGCCAAGCGGATCGTCACCGGGCTGCTCGTCAGCTTCGGCCACACCGACGTGATCGACCTCGGCGACCTCTCCACCGCCCGGGGCACCGAGATGCTGATGCCACTCTGGCTACGGCTCTACGGCCGGCTCGGCACCGCCGACTTCAATTTCAAGGTCGTCCGCTGAGCGGCCCCCGACAGCCCGAAGGGGGCCCACGCCGAGCGTGGGCCCCCTTCGGGTCGGCCGATCACGGCTCGAACTTGTACCCCAGGCCCCGCACCGTGACGATGAAGCGCGGCGCCGACGGCTCCGGCTCGATCTTGGAGCGCAGCCGCTTGACGTGCACGTCGAGTGTCTTGGTGTCACCGACGTAGTCGGCACCCCAGACCCGGTCGATGAGCTGACCGCGGGTCAGCACCCGGCCCGCGTTGCGCAGCAGCAGCTCCAGCAGCTCGAACTCCTTGAGCGGCAGCTGCACGGCCCCGCCCTCGACGGTCACCACGTGCCGCTCGATGTCCATCCGGACCGGTCCGGCGGCCAACGTCGGGGCGCCCGCCTCGGCCACCTCCGGGCTCTGCCGGCGCAGCACCGCGCGGATCCGCGCGACCAGCTCCCGGGGAGAGTACGGCTTGGTGACGTAGTCGTCGGCGCCGATCTCCAGGCCGACCACCTTGTCGATCTCGCTGTCCCGCGCGGTGACCATGATGATCGGTACGGCCGAGCGCTGCCGGAGCTGCCGGCACACCTCGGTCCCCGACATCTCGGGCAACATCAGGTCGAGCAGCACGATGTCGGCGCCGGTTCGGTCGAACTCGGTGAGGGCATCGGTGCCGGTCGCGGCGACCGAGACCTCGAAGCCCTCCTTACGGAGCATGTACGACAGGGCGTCGGAGAACGACTCCTCGTCCTCGACCACCAGAACGCGGCTCAACGGGGATTTCCTTTCCATTGCTGTCAGACCTGCCGAAGCTCGGCCGGATCGGCCTCGATCCCAACCGGCGGCAGTGTCGCCAGCAGGTCGTCAGGTGGGCTGGCGGGCAACCGTAGGGTGAACGTCGATCCACCCCCAAGAGTGCTCGACACCTCCACCCGACCGCCATGGTTGCTCGCGATGTGTTTCACGATGGCCAGGCCGAGCCCGGTGCCACCGGTAGCGCGCGAGCGGGCCTGGTCGGCCCGGTAGAACCGCTCGAAGATCCGGTCCACGTCGGTCGGGGCGATGCCGATGCCCTGGTCGGCGACCGCGACCTCGACGTGTTCGCCGTCCCCGCGGAGGGTGACCCGCACCGCGGTGTCCTCGCCCGAGTAGTTGATGGCGTTCTCCACCAGGTTCGCCACGGCCGTGGCGAGTTGGCTGTCGCTGCCGTACGCGGTGAGGCCGCGCTGGCCGTCGACAGTCACCTCGACCCCCCGGGCGGCAGCCGTGGTGCGGGTGCGGTCGACCACCTCGGCGATCACCCAGTCGAGCGCGACGGGTTCCGGTGGCGGCTGCGGCTCGGCGCCCTGGAGCCGGGTCAGCTCCAGCAGCTCCTGCACCAGCCGGCCCAGCCGGGTCGACTCGTGCTGGATCCGTTCGGCGAACCGGCGGGCGGCGACCAGGTCCTCGGAGAGGTCGGGTACCGCAGCGTCGGCCGGCTCGGTGGCGTCCAGCAGCGCCTCGGCGAGCAGTTGGAGCGCACCGATCGGTGTCTTGAGCTCATGGCTCACGTTCGCCACGAAGTCACGTCGGACCCGGGTCAGGCGGTGCGACTCGGTCACGTCGACCGCCTCCACGGCGATGAAGCCGTTCCCGAGGCCCATGGCGCGCAGGTGCACGCCCAGCGGGTTCTCCCCCGCGCTGTCGCGACCCCGCGGCAGGTCCAGCTCGATCTCGCGCCGCACGCCGGTGCGGCGCACCTGGCCCGCGAGGGTACGGATCAACGGGTGCGCGGCGATCGAGCCCGGGGTGCTGCCGGTACGCAGCAGACCCATCGCGCGGGCGGCCGGGTTGATCAGCACGGGCACGTCGTCGTTGTCCAGTACCACGACACCGGCCCGGAGCGAATCGATCGTCCGGCGGCCGAGCCCGGCCTGCTGCTCGTCGGCTATCGCGGGCCTCCCCCTGCTCCAGCGGGAGCTCGCGCTGCCCGTCGACGTGGAGCGGCCGCGCGCCGGCAGGAACCGGGGCAGCAGAAGGCCGACGACCAGTCCGGTCGCCAACGCCACGGCCACCACGACCGCCACCGCCCACTCCACCCGGCGATCGTAGGGTCATTGTTAACCTGGCTACCACACAGAACGGGACGAACCACCCGCACTTCGGGAAGTGTTCACCCCCACGTCTGGCGTCGTTCACCGTGGTTCATCCGGGATCCGTTCGCGCGCCCTACCGTTGGCGTCGCACCTGCTCAACCCCTGCGCCGGCACCCGTCGGCGGCGACCGACCACAGGACGTGATGATGCGCGACGAGTTCCGGGCCGACCTCCAGATCGTCAGCCAACTGCTGGTGGACATGGCGGAGGGCGTCCGCGCTGCCATGCGCCAGGCCACCCGGGCCCTGCTCACCGCCGACCGGCAGGCCGCCGAGACGGTCATCGAGCGGGACGCCGAGATCGACGACCTCTACCGGCACGTCGAGGAGCGGGTGTGTGACCTGCTCGCCCGACAGGCGCCGGTCGCCTCCGACCTGCGTGCCATGATCACCGCGCTGCACGTGGCGGCCGACCTGGAGCGGATGGGCGACCTCGCCGACCACGTGGCGAAGACCGCCCTGCGCCGCCACCCCTCGCCCGCCGTACCGGCCGAGCTGCGGACGATCTTCACCGAGATGGCCGACATCGCCGACCGGATGGCGGTGAAGATCGGTTCGGTGCTGGCCAAGCCCGACGTCGACCTGGCCGGTGAGCTGGACCGGGACGACGACGCCATGGACGAGCTGCACAAGAGCCTGTTCTCGGTGCTGCTCGGCGACGACTGGCCGTACGGGGTGGAGACCGCCATCGACGCCACCCTGCTGGGCCGCTTCTACGAGCGCTTCGCCGACCACGCGGTAAACGCCGGCGAGCACGTGATCTACCTGATCACCGGGGAGAGCACGCCCACCGGCAACTGACAGACGTCGGAAAAGGGGCCCCCGCGTCGCGGGGCCCCTTTTCTCTGCTCTCAGCGGCCCTGGTTGGCGACCGCGGCGGCGGCTTCCTTCGCCGCCGTCGGGTCGAGGTAGGTGCCACCCAGGGTGAGCGGGCGCAGCTGCGGGTCGAGGTCGTAGCGCAGCGGGATGCCGGTCGGGATGTTCAGCTTGGCGATCGCCTCGTCGGAGATCTGGTCGAGGTGCTTCACCAGGGCGCGCAGCGAGTTGCCGTGCGCGGCCACCAGCACCGTGCGGCCGGCGAGGATGTCCGGCACGATCGAGTCGTACCAGTAGGGAAGCATCCGCTCGACGACGTCCTTGAGGCACTCGGTGCGCGGCATCAGCTCGGTCGGCAGCAGCGCGTACCGCGGGTCGCCCACCTGCGACCACTCGTCGTCGTCCGCGATCGGCGGCGGCGGGGTGTCGTACGACCGGCGCCAGAGCATGAACTGCTCCTCGCCGTACTCGTCAAGGGTCTGCTTCTTGTTCTTGCCCTGTAGGGCGCCGTAGTGCCGCTCGTTGAGCCGCCACGACCGGCGCACCGCGATCCAGTGCCGGTCGGCGGCGTTCAGCGCCAGCTCGGCGGTGCGGATCGCCCGGCGCATCACGCTGGTGTGGACGACGTCCGGCAGCAGGCTGTGCTCGCGCAGCAGCTCGCCGCCGCGCCGTGCCTCGCCCTCGCCCTTCTCGGTCAGGTCGACGTCCACCCAGCCGGTGAAGAGATTCTTGGCGTTCCAGTCACTCTCGCCGTGCCGCAGCAGGACCAGCGTCCCGACGGTGGGCCCCTCGCTCGCAGTCATGCGGATCATCCTGCCTCAACCCCGTAGCGGACACGCGGGCACCCGTCGTGACGACCACCACGTGATAAAGCGGGTGACCTGCGAATCCGGCCGCCACTAGGGTTGTAAGGCGCTGTAGTCACATCGGTCATTACTTGCAAGCGGGGGCACCACGTGCGGACGATGCGGAGCTGGTTCCGGGACACCACCGGCGGGCTGCCGGCCACCTTCTGGTACCTGTGGTCGGGCACCCTGATCAACCGGCTCGGCTCGTTCGTCCTCGTCTTCCTCGCCATCTACCTGACCCAGGAGCGGGGCTTCTCCGCCTCGCAGGCCGGTCTGGTGATCGGCCTCTGGGGCGTCGGCGGGGCGGTCGGCACCACCGCCGGCGGCACCCTCGCCGACCGGTGGGGCCGCCGGCCGACGCTGCTCACCGCGCATGTCGGCGCGGCGGCAATGATGCTCGCCCTCGGGTTGGCCCGGGACCTCTGGGCGGTGGCGCTGGGAGCGCTGCTGCTCGGCATGTTCGCCGAGGCGGCCCGGCCGGCGTTCGGGGCCATGATGATCGACGTGGTGCCGGCCAGGGACCGGCTGCGCGCCTTCTCGCTCAACTACTGGGCGATCAACCTGGGCTTCGCCTGCGCCGCCGTCCTCGCCGGCCTGGCCGCGCAGGCCGACTATCTGCTGCTGTTCGTGGTCGACGCGGGCACGATGCTGATCACCGCTCTGATCATCTTTGCCCGGGTACCGGAGACCCGCCGTGGCGGGTACACGGTCGCGGCGACGACCGCCCCGCGCGGCGCCCTGCGCACGATCCTCACCGACCGGGTCTTCCTCGGCTTCGTGGCGCTGAACCTGTTCGCCGCGATGGTCTTCCTCCAGCACATCTCGATGCTGCCGATCGCCATGGGCGACTCCGGCCTGAGCCCGGCCACGTACGGCTCGGTGATCGCGCTCAACGGCCTCCTCATCGTCGTCGGCCAGCTCTTCGTGCCCCGGCTGATCCGGGGCCGGAACCGTTCGCACGTGCTCGCGCTCGCCGCCGTGGTGATGGGTGTCGGGTTCGGGTTGACCGCGTTCGCCGGCAGCGCCTGGTTCTACGGGCTGACGGTGCTGATCTGGACGCTCGGCGAGATGCTGAACTCGCCGTCCAACTCCACGCTTATCGCCGAGCTCTCCCCGGCCGAGCTGCGCGGTCGCTACCAGGGCGTGTTCGGGCTCTCCTGGCAGATCGCCGGGGCGAGCGCCCCGATTCTCGGCGGTCTGGTGCGCGAACACGTCGGCAACGCCGCGCTCTGGTTCGGCTGCGCCGTGATCGGCGTACTGACGGCGGTGGCCCACCTGGCGTCCGGTCCCGCCCGGGAGCGACGTGCCGTCGCGCTGCGCCACGCCGCCGACGCGTCCGCCCCGGTCGGCGACCGCCCCGCGGCGCCGCAGCCGGCCGAGGCGGCAGCCTGAGCCGGGCGTGACCGCTGAGACGTACGGCTCATGATCGGGGAACCGACTGGCGCAACCCGGCCCGACTTTCTACCGTCCAGGAGAAACGGTTAAGAAAGTAAACTGTCGGGAGGTCGGATGCACGCCCTGCGGCGCCTGTGGCACGACACCGCGGGCGGGCTACCCGCCACCTTCTGGTACCTGTGGGCGGGACTGCTGATCAACCGAGCGGGCGCGTTCGCCATGCTCTTCCTGTCGCTCTACCTCACCGACGCCCGGGGAGCCAGCGAGTCGGTGGCCGGCACCGTGGTCGGGGCGTACGGGGCCGGCGGGGCGGCCGGCGTCCTGCTCGGCGGGGTACTGGCCGACCGGTGGGGCCGCCGGGCCACCCTGCTCGCCGCCCACCTGGCCACCGCCGTCCTGATGGTGGCGCTTGCCTTCAGCCGGCCCCTGCTGCTGATCGCGGCGCTGTCCGCGCTCGTCGGCGTGGTGCACTCGATGCCCAGCCCCGCCTTCGTGGCGGCGATCGTCGACGTGGTGCCCGCGCAGCGTCGCTCGCGCGCGTTCAACCTCCAGTTCTGGGCCTTCAACCTGGGCATGGCGGTCGCGTCGCTGCTCGCCGGGGTGCTGGCCGAGGCGAGTTTCACCGCGCTGTTCCTGGTCGACGCCGCCGCCACGCTCACCGCCGCCGCCGTCATCGGCTGGAAGGTGCCGGAGACCTTGGGACGGGCCACCGGCGTCCCGCCGGCCGGCCCCCCGACGGCCGATCGCTCCCCTCGAGAGGGGCTGCACACCGCGCTCACCGACCGGACCTTCCTGGTCTTCGTCGGGCTCACCTTCGTGCTGGCCGTACTCACCCTGCAGACCTCGACGATCATGCCGCTGGCGATGCGCGCCGACGGTCTGGGGCCGTCGGCGTACGGGGCGGTGGTGGCACTCGGGGGCGCGCTGATCGTGCTGGGGCAGCTGTTCGTGCCCCGGCTGATCGACAGGCACCGCAAGGACGTCGTGCTTGCCGTCTCCACGGCCCTGCTGGCGATCGGCTTCGGCGTGCTCGCCGTCGCGGACGACCTGGGGGTCTACCTCGGCGCGGCGGTGGTCTGGACGGTCGGCTCGATGCTCGCCGCGCCGCCCAACGCGCAGATCAACGCGGATCTGGCACCGCCGCACCTACGCGCCCGGTACCAGTCGGTCTTCTACCTGACGTTCCCGGCGGCGGCGTTCGTCGCACCCACGCTGGGCGGTGTGAGCCTGCAACACCTCGGCGACCGGCACTGGCTGATCGTGGGCGGGCTGGGCCTGCTGGCCGCGCTCGGGCATCTGCTGGCCGGGCCGCCCCGCGACCGGCACGTCGCCGCGCTGCGCAGGGACGCCGGCCGGGAGCCGGCGCCGCGCGTGGACCGCGTCCGGACGGGCTGATCGACCGTACGACGGCAAAGCGCCCACCCTGTCCCGAAGGTCATGGTGGGCGCTCGCCGGTGGGGCCGGCGGCGGCGGGCAACACTCACCCCCGTAAGCATCGCCCGCTCGCGCCGCCGGTCCAAACAGGTGGGCACCGTCCCCCAACGGTTGGTCCACCCGTCCCATCGCGCCTCGCCTGGTGCGCGGATCTGATCGATCCGCCGCTCCCCCGAACGTTTCCAAGCGTGGCGCGGTGCAATAAAGCTAGTTCGGCCGGATTCTGGATTCAACCCAGATGGGTTGTCTCGCCGGTCACAACTGGCGAGTATCCCCAGCTCGGGCCTCGGTCTGTGGCAACAGCCGGGTACCCGTCGGGCATTCCCGCAAACACGTCAGCCGTCCTCACGATCGGGTGACTCGGTCCGGAAGAAGTTGCTCTGCCGGCCGTCGCGCATCTGCTCCTGAAAGATCAGGTTCAGCCGGCGCAGGTCGAACGTGTAGAACCACTCATCCCAGGTGATCTCACGAATCCGGCTGCTTTCCCGGTATCCGGGGATGTTGAAGGTCAACACTCCGGCCCGACCGTCCCGCTCGGTGCCCGCGATGGTCGCCGGCTTCGCGCCGCGCTCCGCCGCCCAACGCTTGATCACCTCGTGATTCGCGGTGATCAGGCTTCGTCCCGGCCGCTCCGGCCGGTCCGCGATCGACGAGATCACCTGCGAGCTGCGGACCGACCGTCCGGTGCCCCGTCCGGTGCGGATCCCACCGGCCGCCATCCCACCGGTCGCCGTACCACCGGCCGCCGGCCGGCTCGCCGTGGCCCGCTTGGCCGGCGTCGCCCGCTTGGCCGTGGCCCGCTTGGCGGGTGCCGCCCGCTTAGCCGGTGCCGCCTTCGCCGTGGCCCGCTTGGCCGGTGCCGACCGCTTGGCGGCCGGTCGCGACGGCGCCTTCTTCGCGGGCGCCTTCCGCGCTGGCGCGGTACGCGCGGAAGTCGACGTCCTGCGTGCGGCTGTCGACTTCGCCGCCGCTGTCGTCTTCTTCGCCGCAGCCGTCTTCTTCGCCGCGGCCGTCTTACGGACCCCCGTCGACGTCCGTGCGGTGGTCGTCCGCTTCGCGGCTGTCGACCTGTTCGCGGCGGTCGTCTTCTTTGCCGCGGTGGTCCGCTTCGCAGCGGTCGTCTTCTTCGCGGCGGCCCGCTTCGCGGGGGCGCTCTTGTTCGCGGGCGCGGCCTTCGCGCGACTCGGTACCGCCCTCGACGCCGACTTCTTCGTCGCTGCGGCCCGACCGGCCGACGCCCTGGTGCCGGCGGCCCGACCAGCCGGTCCGGTGCTGCGTCGACCCGCGCCACCGGCGTCGGAACGCAGCGAGCGCACCAACTGTTTCACCAGGTCGGGCTTGCGCAGCGCGGAGATCCCGGAGACCCCGCGTTTGCGCAACTGCCCGCGGATGTCGTCCACCCGCATCCGGGAGATCTCCGTCTCGGAGACCCCGGGAGTAGCCGGGCTCTGGTTGCCTGCCTGCCGTTTGGTCCTGGTCGCAGTCCCGCCGCGACCTGAGCTGTTCCGCTGAGCCATGGGACGCTCACGCTCCTCGACACTCCGTCCTCGGCGCGCGGGGGTCCCTATGCCGCACCGCGCGGTGCGGCATACCCGTCAGGAGCGGTCCGAACCTCCAGCGACGAACCAGCTCGAACCGGAGTCGGATCAGGCCACAAGCCGGCCGGGGGCACTGGGCGCAGGCCGCGCGGGAGGGCTGGCGGGGCGTCAGGCGGGGTCGGGGGCGGGGCCCGTGCCGGACGGCTCGAAGAGGTGGGCGAAGGCGGCCAGGTTCGCGGTCGACTCGCCGCGCTTGACCCGCCACTCGTACTCGCGCCGGATGGAGCTGCCGAAGCCGATCTCCAGCATGGTGTCGAAGGACTCGTCGGAGTAGGTAAGCACCGAACCGAGCAGCCGGTCCAGCTCGTCGGCGTCCACACCGGCCGGGTTGACCCGCCCGGTCAGGTACACGTCGCCGACCGCGTCGGTGGAGAAGGAGACCCCGTACATCCGGGCGTTGCGTTGCAGCAGCCAGGCCCACAGCTCCTCGCGCCGCTCGTCGGGCTGGCGCATGACGAACGCCTCGATCCGCAGCGCGTGCTCGCCGACGATCAGGTTGCAGATCGTCTTGAGCTTGTGGGTGCCCGGCAGGGTGACCGCGTACGAGCCGGGCCCGGTGGACTCCCAGGCCAGGTCACGTTCGGCACAGACCGACTCGATCAGGGTCGCAAGATCGCTCTTCGGGCTCACCGGACCCACTCTACGACCGCCCCGGCCCGCGCACCGGATGACGACCGCCGCGCGGTCACCACCGGCACCACCGCCGGGCGGTCACCCACCGGCACGGCCCGGGCGCGGTCACCCACCGGCACGACCGGCGGGCGTCACCAGGAGCAGGAGAGGGCGGGGCCTCCGGCCAGGTCGGCAGCGAGGCGGGCCCGGCGCGCGGCGATCGCCTCGCCGTAGACGTCGAGCAGGTCCGCGACGGTGCGATCCCAGGAGAAGTGTCGGGCGTGCTGCGCGGCGCCGCGGGACAACCTGGCCCGCAGGGCACGGTCCGGCAACAGGCGGCCCAGGGCGCGGGCCCAGTCGACCGGGTCGTGCCCGTCGATGAGCACCCCGCTGCCCTGGTCCCGGACGGCGGTGACCAGGCCGCCGACGGCGGCGGCCAGCACCGGCGTACCGCAGGCCTGGGCCTCCAGGGCGACGAGCCCGAAGGATTCGTTGTGCGACGGCACCGCGACCAGGTCGGCCGCCCGGTACAGGGCCGGCAGGTCGTCGCCGGTACGCGGCGGCAGGAAACGGACCCGGTCGGCGACCCCGAGCGTCGCGGCCAGCTCGATCAGGGCTGTCGGCCGGTCCAGCCCACTGCCGCTGGGCCCGCCGCAGATCACCACGGTCACCTCGTCGGCGAGGGCCGGATCACGCTCGCGCAGGGCGGCGATCGCACGGATGAGCACGTCCGGCGCCTTGAGTGGTTGGATCCGACCGACGAAGGCCACCACGTACCCGTCGACCGGCAGGCCCAGCCGGCGGCGGGCGGCACGGGCGGCCACGAACCGGTCGCCCGGCGCGGGCCGGAACCGGGCCAGGTCGACGCCCGGCTGCACGACGGAGACCTGGTCGGGGTCGGCGTCGTACCGCTCGACGAGGTCGCGGGCCTCCACCCGGGTGTTGGCGACCAGCCGGTCGGCCTCGGCGACGACCTGCTCCTCGCCGATCACCCGGGCCTTGGGTTCCGGCCGGTCGTCGGCGGCGAGCTGGGCGTTCTTGACCTTCGCCAGGGTGTGCGCGGTGTGCACCAGCGGCACTCCCCAGCGCTCCTTGGCCAGCCAGCCGACCTGGCCCGACAGCCAGTAGTGGGAGTGGATGAGGTCGTAGTGCCCGGGTGGGCGGGACGCCTCGGCGCGCAGCACCCCGGCGGTGAAGGCGCAGAGCTGGCCGGGCAGCTCCTCCTTGGTCAGCCCTTCCAGCGGGCCGGAGGTGATGTGCCGGACCTGCACGCCGGGGGCCATCTCGACCACCGGGGGGAGGTCACCCGAGGTGGCCCGGGTGAAGATCTCCACCTCGACGTCGGCCTCGGCGAGCCGCCGGGCGACCTCCAGGATGTAGACGTTCATCCCGCCGGCGTCGCCGGTGCCGGGTTGGTGCAGCGGGGAGGTGTGCACCGACAGGGTGGCGATGCGGCGTGGCCGGGGCCACGGTCGGGCACCTCGCTGACGACCGACGCCGGTGTGCAGTTCCGCCACGTCCGCTCCTTCAGTCACGGTTAATGCCGTCTCGCACGACCGGCGCTTCTCGCTCAACCTGTACGCCGGGTGTCATCTTCCCCATCGGGCAACGGAAATGCCTCGGCGCGGCCGGCCGGGGTGACGGACCTCATCAACAGTCGGCCCTCGGCGGCGAAGCTTGCGCCCGATCGGAAGGCTCCGGACGGCCGGGGCGACAATGGCGCAATGACCTCTGTCGCCATCGTCACCGGAGCGTCCAGCGGGATCGGGGCGGCCACCGCCCGCCGGCTGGCCGCCGAGGGTTTCCACGTGCTCGCCGCCGCCCGCCGCGAAGACCGTCTCGCCGAACTGGTCGCCGAGATCACCGCCGCAGGTGGGCAGGCCACAGCGGTGACCTGCGACGTCACCTCGGACGAGTCGGTGGCGGGGCTCGCCGAGGCCGCCGCGCGGGCACCCGGGCCGGTCACCCTCCTGGTCAACAACGCCGGCGGGGCACGAGGGCTGGACCCGGTGGAGTCCGGCTCGGTCGCCGACTGGCAGTGGATGTACGACGTCAACGTGCTCGGCACGCTGCGGGTCACCCAGGCGCTGCTGCCGGCGCTGGAGGCCTCCGGTTCCGGCACCGTCGTGGTGGTCTCCTCCACCGCCGGCCTGACCGTGTACGAGGGCGGGGGCGGCTACACCGCCGCGAAGCACGCGCAGACGGCAATCGCCGGCACGCTCCGCCTGGAGCTGTGCGGCCGGCCGCTGCGGGTCATCGAGATCGACCCCGGGATGGTGAAGACCGACGAGTTCGGGCTGGTCCGCTTCGAGGGCGACGCCGAGCGCGCGGCCGCCGTCTACGCCGGGGTGCCGGGGCCGCTCGTCGCCGAGGACGTGGCCGACTGCATCGCCTGGTGCGCCACCCGTCCCGAGCACGTCAACATCGACCGGCTCGTCGTCCGCCCACGGGCGCAGGCGGCGCAGCACAAGGTGCACCGGGTCTCCTGAGTCGGGGACAGGACCCATGAGCGGGGCTCCACGACGCCGGCCGCTCGGCGTGGTCACTCGGGGCACGACCAACCCGAACCGGCTGCGCCGGGTGGACAACTGGATCGTCGCGACCTGCGCCGACCGGCTGCGGGCGGCGGCCGATCCGCTGGTGGTGGACCTCGGGTACGGCGCCACGCCGGTGACCGCCGTGGAGTTGCGGGCCCGGCTGGCCGCCGGGGTCCGTCGGGACGTACGCCTGGTCGGGCTGGAGATCGACCCGGCGCGGGTGGCCGCCGCGACGCCGGCCGCCGATCCGCCCGGCCTGACCTTCGCCCGGGGTGGCTTCGAGCTGGCCGGGCTCCGGCCGGTGCTGGTCCGCGCGTTCAACGTCCTGCGGCAGTACGACGAGAGCGAGGTGCCCGACGCCTGGCGCACCATGACCGCCGCGCTCGCCCCGGGTGGGGCCCTCGTCGAGGGCACCTGCGACGAGCTGGGCCGGCTGGCGAGCTGGCTGCTTGTCGACGCGGACGGCCCACGGACGCTGACCCTGGCCGCGAAGCTCACCACGCTGGGCAGCCCCGCCGAGTTGGCCGAGCGGCTGCCGAAGGCGCTGATCCACCGCAACGTCCCGGGCGAGGCGGTGCACGACCTGATCCGGGCCCTGGACGACGCCTGGCAGGCAGCGGCCCCCTACGCCACCTTCGGCCCTCGCCAGCGTTGGCTACGGGCCGTGGGCAGGCTCAGAGACGACGGCTGGCCCGTACGTGACGGCCCGCACCGCTGGCGGCACGGCGAGCTGACCCTCTCCTGGCCCCTGCCCTGACGTGCGGTGGGTTCAGAGGGCGCAGTTGATCAGGACGGGCTCGGGGTGCAGGGTCACGCCGAGGCGGGCGTGCACGGTGTCACGGATGGTGCCGGCGAGGGTGAGCAGGTCGCTGGTGCTCGCCGTGCCGCTGCGGTTGGTGAGGGCGAGGGTGTGCTTGCTGGAGATGGCCACACCGTCCGGGCCGGGGTGCCCCTTGGCGAAGCCGGCCCGGTCGATGAGCCAGGCCGCGCTCACCTTGACCAGGCCGTCCGCCCCGGGCCAGGAAGGGGGCTCGCCCAGGTCGGCGGCGCGCTCCCGGAGCAGCTCGTACGTCGCCCGGTCGAGCACCGGGTTGGTGAAGAAGGAGCCGACCGAGCGGGTGTCCGGGTCGGCGGCGTCGAGCACCATGCCCTTGCCGGCGCGCAGCCGCAGCACCGTCGCCCGCGCGTCGTCCAGCGGCACCCGCTCGCCCACCTCGACACCGAGCGCCCGGGCCAGCTCGGCGTAGCGCACCGGGCCGGACAGCGGCGAGCGGGTGAGCCGGAAGTCGACCGAGAGCACGACCCAGCGGTCCTGGTACTTGAAGATGCTGCCCCGGTAGGCGAAGCCACACTCTGCCGCGGGGATGGTCCGACGGGTGCCGTCGAGCCGGTCGTACACCTCGACGCCGGTGATCGTCTCGGCGACCTCCTGGCCGTACGCGCCGACGTTCTGGATCGGGGTGGCGCCCGTCGAGCCGGGGATGCCGGAGAGGCACTCCAGGCCGGCCCAGCCGTTGCCGATCGTCGTGGCGACCAGGTCGTCCCACGGCTCGCCTGCCTCGACGCGTACGGTGACCGACTCGGCGTCCTCGGAGAGGACCCGTAGGCCACGGGAGCGCACCAGCACGACCGTGCCGGGGAAGCCGGCGTCGCCGATCACCACGTTGCTGCCGCCGGCCAGGACCAGGATCGGCCCGTCGGTGGCCTGGACCGCCCGGATGATCTCGTCGGCGCTCGTCGCGGCCACGATCCGCCCGGCCGGCCCGCCCATCCGTAGCGTGGTGTAGCCGGCCAGTGGACCGGGGATGGCACGATCGGCTTCGGTTGTCGGCTGGGCGTAGGCGTCTGACACGTCTTTCACCTTAGGCTGATGGGCAGCCGTGGCACCTACTGGTGGCCCGGCACCCCCGGGAGGATGGCGATGAGCAGACTGCAGGGCAGCAAGGATTTCTGGATTGGGGCGCTCCGGGCCGAGGGTCCGGCGTTCGCCGCGGCGGTCGCCGAGGCGCCGCCGGAGACACCCGTGCTGTCCTGTCCGGGCTGGACAGTCAATGATCTCACCCTGCACCTCGCGGGCCTGTACCACTGGGTTAATTCGTTCGCCGGGTCGGGGCAGACGGAGGCGCCGGCCCGCCGGGACCCGTCCGTAGCGCCGCCGGGCCTGACCGCGCTCCAGCTCTGGCAGCAGGAGTACGACCAGCTGATGACCCTCTTCGAGGGTCTCGACCCGGAGGCGCCGGCCTGGAACTGGGCACCGCAGCCGAAGAAGGCCGCCTTCTGGCCGCGCCGGATGGCGCACGAGACGGCGGTGCACCGCTGGGACGCCCAGCTCGCCATCGCCGCAGGTGAGCCGGTCGAGGCCAAGCTCGCCGCCGACGGGGTGAGCGAGGTGCTGGACACCTGGTTGCCGGCCGGTCGACGGCAGCGCAAGGGCGACTGGCACGGCGTGGTGCAGCTCGCCGCGACGGACGCGGATCAGGAGTGGTATCTGCGGCTGCGCGGCGAGGGGGTGGCGCTGCTGGACACGGCGACCATCTTCGACCACGACGATCACCACGCCCGCGCGCAGGTCAGCGGCACCGCGAGCGATCTGCTGCTGGCGCTCTGGGGCCGGGTGAGCTTCGAGACTCTCGACGTCACGGGCGACCTCGCGCTGCTCGACGGCCTGCGTACCGGCTGACCGACTGATCGGCTCGACGAGGGCGTCATCCCGACACCGGGGTGACGCCCTCGTCGTGTGTCCGGTGACGGCCGGAGAGAGCGCTCTCTTGACAGCGCCGCATCGACGCACCACCCTGACGTGAGAGCGCTCTCTTGGCCTTCTGCCACCACCTGACCACCTTGAGAGAGGTCCATACCCGATGGCTGTCCTTCCGCGCCGCCGCCTCGCCGCGGTGGCCCTCGCCGCCACGACCGCCCTGCTCGTCACCGCCGGCTGCGGCGGCGGTGACGACGCCGAGGCCGACGGGCCGGTCACGCTCACCGTCGACGTCTTCGGCCAGTTCGGCTACGACCAGCTCTACCAGGAGTACATGGCCGCGCACCCCGACGTGAAGATCGTCGAGCGGGGCACCGGCAGCAACCTCGACGAGTACTCGCCGAAGCTGACCCAGTGGCTCGCCGCCGGCCGGGGCGCCGGTGACATCGTGGCCATCGAGGAGGGCCTGCTCGTCGAGTACAAGGCCAACCCCGGCAACTTCGTCAACCTGCTTGACCACGGCGCCGCCGACCTCAAGGGCAACTTCCTCGAATGGAAGTGGAACGCCGGCCTGACCGCCGACGGCAAGCAGCTCATCGGCCTCGGCACCGACGTCGGCGGCATCGCCATCTGCTACCGCAAGGACCTCTTCGAAAAGGCCGGTCTGCCCACCGAACGGGACGCGGTCTCGAAGCTCTGGCCGACCTGGCAGGACTACATCGCCACCGGCGAGAAGTTCGTCGCGGCCAGGACCGGGGCGTCCTTCCTCGACGCGGCCACCAACACGTTCAACACGATCCTGTTGCAGACCGCCGGCAACACCACCGGCTACAGCTACTACGACACCAACGGCAACGTCGTCGTCGACAGCAACCCGGCGGTACGGCAGGCCTGGGACACCACGATGGACATCATCGACTCGGGCCTCTCCGGCAAGTACGGCTCGTGGTCCGAGGAGTGGGTGTCCGCCTTCAAGCAGACGAAGTTCGCCACCATCGCCTGCCCGGCCTGGATGACCGGGGTCATCGAGGGCAACGCCGGCCCCGCCGCCAAGGGCAAGTGGGACATCGCCCGGGTGCCCGGCAGCGGCGGCAACTGGGGCGGGTCGCACCTCGCCGTGCCGAAGCAGAGCAAGCACCAGGCCCAGGCCATCGAACTCGCCAAGTTCCTGACCAGCGCGAAGGGCCAGATCGGCGCGTTCAAGGCCAAGGGGCCACTGCCCTCCTCGCCGCAGGCGCTCGACGACCCGGCCATCGCCGGCTCGACGAACGCGTACTTCTCCGGGGCGCCCGTCGGCGCGATCTTCGGCACCGGCGCGAAGAGCCTGAAGCCGGTCTACATGGGCCCCAAGAACCAGGCCGTCCGCACCGAGGTGGAGAACGCCGTGCGGACCGTGGAGCTGGGCCAGCGCAGCCCCGCACAGGGCTGGACGGACGCGGTGACCAACGCGAAGAAGGCCGCCGCCAAGTAGCCCGAGCCAGCGTGCGGGCGGGTTCCACGAACCGGAATCCCGCCCGCACGACGGAAAGGAGTCCCCGGGCATGACCGTCCAGCTCGACGCCCGTCCACCTGTCGCACCGGCACCCGGGCGCCAACGCCGATCGTCGGGTCGGCTCAGCCGGCTCGACACCCGCTACTCGCCGTACCTCTACATCGCCCCGTTCTTCCTGCTCTTCGCCGTGTTCGGGGTCTACCCGCTGGCGTACACCTTCTGGGTCTCGCTGCACGACTGGGACCTGCTCGGCACCGACCACCCGTTCGTCGGCGCGGAGAACTACACCCGGCTGCTCGCCGACGTCGACTTCTGGCACGCGCTTGTCAACACGCTGGGCATCTTCGTGATCTCCACAGTGCCGCAGCTGCTCGCCGCGCTGTGGTTGGCCAACCTGCTGAACCGGGGGCTGCGGGCGCGTACGGGCTGGCGGATGGCGGTGCTCGTCCCCAACGTCACCTCCACCGCCGCCGTGGCGATCGTCTTCGGGGTGCTCTTCGGCCGCGAGTTCGGCATGGTCAACTGGCTGCTCGACCTGGTCGGCATGGACGCGATCGAGTGGAAGTCCAACCGGTTCGCCTCCTGGGTGGCCATCTCCGCCATGGTCGACTGGCGGTGGACCGGCTACAACGCGCTGATCCTCCTGGCCGCGATGCAGGCCATCCCCCGCGACCTGTACGAGGCGGCGGCGATCGACGGCGCCAACCGGGCCCGGCAGTTCTGGTCGGTCACCGTGCCGCTGCTCAAACCGACGATCATCTTCTGCACCATCATCGCCACCATCGGCGGGCTGCAACTCTTCACCGAGCCCCGGATGTTCCACTCCGGCACCAACCCGATCCGGGGCGGACCGCTGCGCGAGTCGCAGACCCTGACCATGTACATGTTCGAGAACGCCTTCGCGCCGCACTACAACTTCGGTTACGGGTCGGCGGTGGCGTGGCTGCTCTTCGCGCTCATCGCCCTCGTCGCGGCGGTAAACGTGCTGGTCCTGCGCCGCCTCGGCGGCGGGGCCGGCCCACGGAAGGGAGCCACCCGATGAGCCGGCTCTGGCGGGCGAGCCCGCTCACCTACCTGGCCCTGGTGTTCGCCGCCGTCCTGTCGATCTTTCCGATCTGGTGGATGTTCGTCGTCGCCAGCCGCACCAGCGACGCGATGGGCCAACTGCCACCCCCGATCACACCGGGCAACAACCTGGGCGCCAACATCGCCCGGCTGTTCGACAACACCGACGCCTACTTCCTCACCGGCCTGATCAACTCGGTGATCGTGGCCACCACTGTCACCGTGTCGGTGGTGTTCTTCTCCAGCCTTGCCGGGTTCGCCTTCGCGAAGCTGCGCTTCCGGGGCCGCAACGCGCTGCTGCTGGTGATCATCGCGACCATGATGGTGCCGACGCAGCTCGGCGTGATCCCGCTCTATCTCCTCATGACGAAGTTGCAGTGGAACGACCGGCTGCCCGCGGTCATCGTCCCGGTGCTGGTCACCGGCTTCGGGGTGTTCATGATGCGGCAGTACGCCGGCCAGGCCATCAGCGACGAGCTCATCGAGGCCGCCCGGATGGACGGCTGCGGCACCGCGCGGATCTGGTGGCACGTGGTGCTGCCCGCGCTGCGCCCGGCCGCCGCGGTGCTCGGCCTGCTCACGTTCATGACCACCTGGAACGACTTCCTGTGGCCGTACGCTGTGCTGAACGACCCGGCGAACCCGACCGTTCAGCTCTCCCTGCGAGCGCTGTCCGACGGGTATTACCAGGACATGTCGCAGGTGTTCACCGGGACGGCCATCGCGACGCTGCCCCTGTTGCTGGTCTTCGTGCTGTTCGGCCGCCAGATCATCGGCGGGATCATGGAAGGTGCGGTCAAGGCGTGAATGAGATCCGGTTTCCTGAGCACTTCCTCTGGGGGGCGGCCACCGCCTCGTACCAGATCGAGGGCGCGGCCCGCGACGACGGTCGCGGTCCGTCCATCTGGGACACCTTCTGCCGTACGCCAGGCAAGGTGTACCAGGGCCACACCGGCGACGTCGCCTGCGACCACTACCACCGTTCGGCCGACGACGTGGCGTTGATGGCCGAGCTGGGGATGCGGGCGTACCGGTTCTCGGTCGCCTGGCCCCGGATCCAGCCCGACGGCAGCGGCCCGGTCAACCCGCGCGGGCTGGACTTCTACGACCGCCTCACCGACACGCTGCTCGCCCGGGGCATCGACCCGATCGTCACCCTCTACCACTGGGACCTGCCGCAGAGCCTGGGCGACCGGGGCGGCTGGACCAACCGGGAGACCGCCGAGCACTTCGCCACGTACGCCACCGCCGTGTACGCCCGCCTCGGCGACCGGATCGACGTCTGGACCACGCTCAACGAGCCGTGGTGCTCCGCCTACCTCGGCTACGCCAACGGGGTGCACGCGCCGGGTGAGCAGGATCCCGCGGCGGCCTTCACCGCCGTACACCATCTGCTGTTGGGGCACGGTCTGGCGGCGCGGGCGCTGCGCGCGGCCGGCGCGCGCAGCGTCGGCATCACCGTCAACCCCGCCGATGTACGACCGGCGGACCCGCAGAGCGCGGCCGACGCCGCCGCCGTCCGCCTGGTCGACGGCCTGCACAACCGGATCTTCCTCGACCCGCTGCTGGCCGGCGGCTATCCCGACGACGTACGCGAGCACGTGGCCCGCATCGTCGAGCCGACGTTCATCCGCGACGGCGACGAGAAGCTGATCGCCGCCCCGATCGACCTGCTCGGCATCAACTACTACGCGCCCACCTACGTGGCGGGCCGGCCCGACGGCGACGGCGACGGCGCCTACCCCGGCACCGAGGGCGCGGTGCACTTCCTGCCTCCGGCCGGGCCGCTCACCGACATGGGCTGGATGATCGAGCCCTCCGGGCTGACCCGGCTGTTGGAACGGATCGCCACCGACTACCCAGGCGTGCCGCTGCTGATCACCGAGAACGGCGCGGCGTTCCCCGACAAGGCGGGCGCCGACTCGCCCCACGGGCCGGCACAGGTTATCGACAACGACCGGATCGCCTACCTCGACGGACACCTGCGGGCGGCACACGAGGCGATCTCCCGGGGCGTGGATCTGCGCGGGTATCTCGTATGGTCATTCCTGGACAACTTCGAGTGGGCGGAGGGTTACCGCAAGCGGTTCGGGATCGTGCACGTCGACTACCTGACCCAGCGGCGCACACCGAAGGCCAGCGCCCGGTGGTACCAGGAGGTGATCTCCCGGAACGGGCTGTGACGAGCGGGGGAAAGTCGCGATGACGACGGCGCAGCGACCGACGCTCGAGGCGGTGGCGGCCCGGGCCGGGGTGTCCCGGGCCACCGTCTCCCGGGTCGTCAACGGCTCCACCACCGTCGCCGAGCCCATCCGGGAGGCAGTCAACCGGGCGGTCGCCGAGCTGGGGTACGTGCCCAACCTGGCCGCCCGCAGCCTGGTCACCCAGCGGACCGACTCGATCGCCCTGGTCATGCCGGAGGCGGCCACCCGGGTCTTCTCCGACGACCAGGTCTTCCCCGGCATCATCCGTGGCGTCAGCCAGGAGCTGGAGGCGGCCGACAAGCAACTGGTGCTGATGCTGGCCGGCTCACCCGCCGGGCACCAGCGGGTCGAGCGGTACACCACCGGTCGCCACGTCGACGGGGTGCTCTTCGCCTCGCTGCACGGCGCCGACCCGCTGCCCGGCACGCTGGCCCGGCTCGGCATCCCCGTGGTGGTCAGCGGCCGGCCGCTCGGCGACGCACCCGTGCCGTACGTCGACGTGGACCACGTCGGCGGGGTCACCGCCGCCGTCCGACACCTGATCGACGGCGGTCGCCGGCGGATCGCCACCATCGCCGGCCCGCAGGACATGGTCGCCGGGATCGAACGGCTCATCGGCTACCGGGAGACGGTGGCCGCCGCCGGGCTGCCCGAGCTGATCGCCGTCGGCGACTTCACCCGGGAGTCCGGTGCGGCGGCGATGGACCGCCTGCTCACCGACCATCCCGACCTGGACGGGGTGTTCGCCGCCTCCGACCTGATGGCACACGCCGCCCTGCGCACCCTGCGCGCGGCCGGCCGGCGGGTGCCGGAGGACGTCGCCGTGATCGGCTTCGACGACATCGAGACCGCCGCCTACACCGAACCGCCGCTGACCACCGTCCGACAACCGATCGTGGAACTCGGCCGCCGGATGACCCAGCAACTGCTCCGCCTCGCCGCCGGCGAGACGATCGAACCGGCGGTCATGCTCCCGACCGAGCTGATCTTCCGCGCTTCCGCCTGACGGGCTCACTCGGCCGCGAAGTCGTGGCCCGCTCACGGCCCGTCGGCCGCGTTAATGCGTCGCTCCGGCGGGCGATCGTCGTTACCGTCGCCGGCATGCCGGATCCTGTCGCGCTGCTGCACGTCCCTGCCCTCTCCGACACCGCCGAGTACGCGTACGCGGCCACCGTCGAGCCACCCGCCCGGCTGGTCTTCACCGCCGGCGCGTGTCCGCTGGACGCCGAGGGCCGTACCGTCGCGCCCGGTGACCATGCGGCGCAGGCCCGGCAGGTGCTGGCGAACCTGGAGACCGCTCTCGGCGCGGCCGGCGCGCGGCTGACCGACGTCGTCAAGACCACCGTGTACGTGGCGTCGTCCCGGCAGTCCGACCTGGTGACGGTCTGGGAGGTGGTACGGGACTTCTTCGGCGACCACGACCCGCCCAGCACACTGCTCGGGGTGGCCGTCCTCGGTTACACCGACCAGCTCGTCGAGGTCGAGGCCGTCGCCGCCGTACGGACGGGGGCCTGACATGCGGATCCGTGTGGCGCGGCCGGACGACGCCCCGGGCGTGGTGGCCCTGCGGGCCCTGGTCTTCCCGTACCTGGTCCGCGGTGTCGAGTCGACCCGGAAGATGATCGCGGAGCCGATCCCGGGGAGAGGGTGGGCCGCCTTCGTGGCCGAGGTCGACGCCCAGGTCGTCGGTTGGGTGACGGCCCAACGCAACGCCTCGACCTCGACGGCGAACTTCGGTGACATCACCCTCCTGCACGTCCACCCGGAGCACCGGCGGCGCGGAATCGGCACCGCGCTGTTGACGACCGCGACGGGTCACCTCGCCCCCATGGGGATCCACCGGCTACGGGGCTTCGCGCAGCCGGACGCGCTGCCCTTCGCTCGTCGGCACGGCTACGAGCCCAGCCGCGAGCTGCGCTTCTCGGCGCTCGACCTGGATCCGGCGCCCGCGTTACCCGCGCCACCCCCGGGCGTACGGCTGCTCCCGATCGCCGACCTGGACCCGCAGCTGCTGTACGCGGCCGACGTGGCCTCGGCCGCCGACGAGCCGGGTGACGTGCCTGTCGACTCGATCAGCTACGAGAGCTGGCAGTACGACGTCTGGGACAACCTGGGCCTCGACAAGTCGGCAAGCATCGCCGCCGAGGTCGATGGTGAGGTCGCCGCCTTCAGCCTCGTGAAGCGGGACGGGGACCGGATGTGGTCGGACTACACCGGGACCGTCCCGGAGTACCGGGGGCGGGGACTCGCCCGGCTCACCAAGACCGCCGCGCTGCACCAGGCTGCCGCCGACGGCGTCCGGGTCGCCTACACCTCCAACGACGAGGCCAATGCGCCGATGCTCGCGATCAACGCCCGACTCGGCTACCGGCCGGTGGCATCCCACTGGTCGTGCCTGGCCGAGCTGACGTGACGGGCCTCCAGCGGACGCCGCCAGCCGGTGTCAGGCGGCGGTGTCGTCGAACACTTGGCGCGCTGTGGCGTGGGTGTCGGCGCCGAAGAGGACCAGGCGGGCCTCGGTGACGGTGGCCGGCGCGGCCGACCGCAGCACCGACAGCGCCTGGCGTACCGCGTCGTCGACCGGCCACCCGTAGATGCCGGCGGAGATCAACGGGAACGCCACAGTCGTCGCGCCCAGCTCGTCGGCCACCCGGAGGCTGTTGGCGTAGCAGTCGCGCAGCAGAGCCGACCGGTCCTCGGTGGCCGACCAGACCGGGCCGACGGTGTGGATCACCCAGCGGGCCGGAAGCTCCCCGGCCGTGGTCGCCACCGCCTGGCCGGTGGGCAGGCCCCTGCCGTAGTGGGACGCCCGCAGCGCCCGACAGTCGGCGAGGATCGCCGGCCCGCCGCGCCGGTGGATGGCGCCGTCGACACCGCCGCCACCCAGCAGCGACGAGTTCGCGGCGTTCACGACGGCATCCACCCGCTGGGTGGTGATGTCTCCCTCGACCAGGGTGATCTCCACGTCAGCTCTCCTCGATCGGCTGGCCGAGCGACCGGCGGGCCAGCAGGGTGGCGCCGGCGACCGCGGCCGGCATGATCAGCACCGCACCGAGCGGAATGAGGAAGCACAGGAAGACCGCCACCCCGAAGCCGAGCGCCATGGGTCGGTCCGCCTTGAGGATCGTCCGGCGCTGCGGCAGCCGCATCCCACGCCGATAGAACGGCGCTCCGACCAACTCCACGGCCAGGAACCAGCCACCCACCGCCGCCCCGATCACCGGGACGACGGTCTGACCGACCACCGGGATGAAGCCGGCGACGAAGAGCGGGATTCCGACAAGCGCCGTGAGGGCCAGCAGACGTACCGAGTCGGCGAGGCTGCGGCGCAGCGACGACCAGAACGGCACCTCCACGGCGTCCGGGGTGCCGCCGAGCCGCTCCTCGACCCGCTCGGAGATCTTCTCGTAGAACGGATCGCCGATGACGAGGGTGACCGCGGTGAACCCGAGGACGCCGAGCAGGCCGCCGAGCCCCAGGAAGGCCAGGCCGGCGACGACGCGGACCAGGCTGCGGGCGCTGCTCGACCAGTCGTCGGCGAACGGGGTGACAAGCGCGGCGAGGTCGTCCACGAAGTACACAAGGGTGGCGAGCGCGGCCACGAAGAGAGCGCCGGAGATCAACGCCGGTATCAGGCCGAGCAACATCAGCTTGGGGCTGCGGACGTAGAGGCCCAGGCCGCGCAGGAGCAGCCTGACCCCGAGGAAGAAGCGTCCGACGGCCCCGGTCACCGGGCTGGCGATTCTGCTGGCGTCCACGATCGAGCAGCCTAACGACAGGTGATCGAAACCGCCGGGCAGCGCGCCCCGGAGGCGAGCGGGACCGGGCAGGATGGGCGGGTGCGCGCGTCCCGACTGATCTCCCTGCTGCTGCTGTTGCAGTCGCGCGGGTCGATGACGGCGGGTGAACTGGCACGCGAGCTGGAGGTTTCCGAGCGGACCGTCTACCGGGACGTGCTGGCGCTCTCCGCCGCCGGAGTGCCCGTGTACGCCGACCGGGGCCGCGCCGGCGGCTACCGGTTGCTCGGCGGCTACCGGACCCGGCTGACCGGGCTGACCCGCGACGAGGCGGAGGCCCTCTTCCTCGCCGGGCTGCCCGGCCCGGCCGGCGACATGGGCCTGGCCGACGCGGTGGCCGCCGCCGAGCTGAAGGTGCTCGCGGCGTTGCCACCGGCGCTGCGCGACGCGCCGGTCCGCGCGGGCCAACGGTTCCACCTGGACGTGCCCGGCTGGTTCCGGGAGACGCCGCCACCGCCGTGGCTAGCCGAGCTGGCGCGGGCGGTCTGGGGAGACCGGGTGGCGCAGCTGCGGTACCGGCGCGGCGCCGACGAGGTGACCCGCCGGGTGCAGCCGTACGGGCTGGTGCTCAAGAACGGGGTCTGGTATCTGGTCGGCCGGGTCGGCGACGACACGCGCACCTACCGGGTGGACCGGGTGACCGGGGTCGAGGTGGGCGAGGAACACTTCGAGCGGAACGAGGGCTTCGACCTGGCCGGGCACTGGCGGGAGCAGGCCGGCGCGTTCCTGCGCACCATGCTGCGGGCCGAGGTGGGCGTCCGGCTCAGCCCCGACGGCCTGCGCCGGCTCCGACATCTGGTCGACGCCCCGCACGTGTACGACGAGGTGGTCGCCGCCGCGGGTGAGCCCGACGAGCAGGGCTGGGTGGTGGCCCGGCTGCCCGTCGAGTCGGTCGACGTCGCGTACACCCAGTTGCTGGCGCTGGGCCCGGAGGTGGAGGCGCTCGACCCGCCGGAGCTGCGCGCACGGATGGCGGACGCGGCGCGCCGGGCCGCCGCGCGCTACGACGGCCCGGCAGGTCAGCAGGTCAGCGGTAGCCGGTGACGTCGGCGGGCTTGCCGGCGTCGACCACCTCGGTGATGTAGCGGAAGCCCTCGGGTTGGCTGCCGTCCAGGTCGGTGAAGCCGTACACCTTTGACAGCGTGCCGGCGTCGACGGATTTGCCGTTCCAGCGGGCCCTGTCCTCGTCGGCGGCGAGCGCGGCCACCGCGCGGCCGACGAAGGCCGGGGTCTCGGAGATGAGGAAGTTCGGGTCGGTGGCGGCGCCGTCCCGCCAGGTCTCCTCGGTCACGCCGAAGTGCTCCAGCATCGCCTCGGAGCGGATCCAGCCGGGCGTGAGTGCCACGGCCGTGCCGCCGTGCGGCTTCAGCTCGTGCGCCTGGGTGAAGGCGAGTCGGTTGACCGAGACCTTGGCCAGGTCGTAGAAGACCGAGAGGCGGTAGTTCTCGTCGTTGTACGCCTTG
This sequence comes from Micromonospora lupini str. Lupac 08, assembly GCF_000297395.2. Classification (GTDB taxonomy): domain Bacteria; phylum Actinomycetota; class Actinomycetes; order Mycobacteriales; family Micromonosporaceae; genus Micromonospora; species Micromonospora lupini. The sequence goes on from NZ_HF570108.1 coordinate 6,726,317, forward strand.
GTGCCGTCGCCGATCTCCACCACCAGGCCACCGGGCCGACGGATCAGCAGCGGCAGGGCGAAGTGGCTGGTGATGATGTGCGTGTCGACGGCCAGCCGCAGGGTGCGGAAACCCGCCTCCAGCGGCTGCTCCCAGACCGGCTTGTCCCAGGTCACCAGGGGGTCGCCGCCCCAGATGTCGTTGACCAGCACGTCGAGTCGGCCCTGCTCGGCGTCGATCCGGGCGGCCAGGTCGCGGACCTGTTCGGGCACCAGGTGGTCGACCCGCACGGCGATGCCCGTGCCGCCGGCCGCGGTGACCAGCTCGGCGGTCTCCTCGATGGTCTCCGGCCGGTCCATCTCCGAACGGCCGGCGCGGCTGCTGCGACCGGTGGCGTACACGGTGGCGCCTGCGGCACCCAACTGGACCGCGATCTGTCGACCGGCGCCCCGCGTGGCACCGGCGACGAGCGCGATCTTTCCTGCGAGCGGTTGTGTCATGCCTGCGAGGCTGTCAGCGATACCTGACAGCCGGCGTCCGAATTTGTCAGTCGACCAGTCTGACGCGCACCCGGCGGTTGGCCCGGCCCTTGCTCTCCACCTTCACCACCTGCACCTTGCCGATCTGGGCGGTGGACGCGACGTGGGTGCCGCCGTCGGCCTGGACGTCCAGGCCGACGATGTCGACGATCCGGACCTCCTGCTCGTCCGGCGGAATGAGGTTGGACTGGGTGCGGATGATGTCCGGAAGGGCCAGCGCCTCGGTGCGCGGCAGTACCCGGGTGGCGACCGAACGGTCCGCGGCCACCTCGGCGTTGACCAGCTCCTCGATGCGACTCTTGAAGTCCGGGGGCACCTCGGGGAGGTTGAAGTCCATCCGGGCCTCGCCGGGTTCCATGTTGCCGCCGGTCACCAGCGCGCCGAAGTCGCGGAACACCACGCCGCAGAGCACGTGCAGCCCGGAGTGCGTACGCATCAGACGGGTGCGGCGCTCGTCCTCCACCGCGCCGACGACCTCGGTGCCGACCGGCGGCAGCGGGTCACCCTCGGCGGGGATCAGGTACGGGTCGTCGCCCTTGCGGGTGCCGACGATCCGGGTCTGCACGCCCTGCCAGAGCAGTACGCCGTGGTCCGGCGGTTGGCCGCCGCCACCCGGGTAGAACGCCGAGCGGTCCAGCACGATGCCCTGCTCCGGGTCGGCGTGCAGGACCGTGCAGGTCCATTCGCGCAGGGTCGGGTCGGCGAGGTCCAGCCGGTGCGTCCGGCCATGCTGTGTGACGCCCATGACAGGGCAGATTACTCGTTCAGGAAGCCGGAGATGCGCTCCCGCAGGTCGGCGCGTTCCGACCAGAGCACCCCCGGCCGGTCGTACACGTGCAGGGTGGCCTGGGGCAGCGCGGCGGCGAGCTGCTCGGCGACCTCGACCGGGTGCAGGTCGTCGCCCGCGCAGCCGATCACCAGGGCCGGAGCGGTGACCGCCGCGAGGACCGTCGCGTCCTGCAGCGGCGCCTGCTCCGGAAGCGTGGCCAGGCCGTCGGCCAGACCGTCGCGGAGCAGCTGGTCGAGCCGCTGCCGCAGGTACGCCCAGCCGGCCGGCGTGTTGCGGACCGCCGCCGGCAGCTCCAGCGAGACGACGTCGGCGACCGCCGAGGCCTCTCCGCTCTCGACGGCCTCCAGCAGGGCGGTGATGCGGTCGTGGGCGACCGGGCCGCGGGGCTGGTCCAGGACCGCCGGCAGGAAGAACACCAGCTTCTCGAAGCGTTCCGGGCTCTCGGCCAGCAGGCTGCACAGTGCGCCCGCGCCGAGGCTCGCCCCGAACGCCCGGCTGGCGCCGCCGAGGTCCGCGATGGCCCGCAGGTCCCGCGCGAGGTCGAGGTAGGTCCACGGGCCGGCCGGGGCCTCCGAGCGGCCGTGACCCCGGAACTGGAAGAACACCCGGCGACCGGTCACCCCACTGCCGAACGGGCGTGTGGTGGCGATGCCGTTGCCCAGTCCGTGCGCGAACACGGTGACCGGGTCACCGATGCCGGTGACCAGGCGCTCCAACTGCACCCCGTGCGGGGTGGCGACCAGTTCGGTCTCCGGCTCCGGCAGAGCGGGCCGGCCAGTACGCGGCCCGCCCGGGCCCGGCCCCCAGGTGCGGGGACCACTGTCGGGCGGAGGCGGCCAGCGAAAACCTCTCACCAGAACCCTTTGCCGTCACTGAGGTCGCGGAGACCGACCCGGACGTCGAGCAGATAGATGAGCGCGGCGGCGATGCCGATCAGTCCGAAGAGGCTGATCGGACCGCGGCTGAGCAGGATCAGCACGAGGCAGACCGCCAGGATGGCGATCCAGCCGCCCTTGGGCAGCGTGCCGATGGCGGAGAATGCGTCGGAGCGCTGCGTGATGGCGTGCACCAGCGCGACACCCTGGATGATCAGCGCGAAGACGAGCAGGATCAGCTCGATCACGTAACGGACTTCGAACGCGAAGATCGGCGCGGCGTTGGCCATGCCGGCAAGTTTATGTCGACGACCCCGACTACGTCCGACAAGGACGCCGTCGGGATCGTCGACACGCCGAACTACTCGGCCGCCGGGCGGGTCCGCTTGGTGGCCCGGGGCAGCTTCGCCGACGGGGTCTCGACCGGCTTGGCGGCCTTCGCCCGGGCGGCCTTCTTGACGGCGGCCGGCTTGGCCTCGGCGATCTCGGCCACCTCGGCCGGGCTGGGCACCTCCGCCGGGGCCGTCGTCGCGGCCGGGGCCGTCGTCGCCGTCGTCGCGGCGGGGGCGGCCTGGGTGGCCTCGATGTCGGCGTTGACCGTCTCCGCGGCCTCCAGCACGCCGGCGCCGACGACCCGCTCACCACGGGCCACCAGCGCGCCGTACGCGGCGAACGCCCGCTCCTGCGCGGCCTGGGCGCCGGCGACCACCACTGCGGCGTTGCGGGTCGCGGCGGCCCGCAGCTTGTCGATGTCGGCGACCTCACGGAGCTTGGCCAGGTCGGCGACCTCGCGGAGCTTGGCCAGGTCGGCCGACTCGCGCAGCTTGGCCAGGTCCAGCTCGGCCTGCGCGCGACCGCGCAGGCTGCCGGCGGTCTCGTTGGCGGTACGCAGCGTCTCGGTGGCCTTCTGGCGCAGCTCGAAGCCGGTCAGCACGGCCCGACCGCCCAGGTCGGCGACGACCCGGGTGCCGTGCACACCGACGACCGCAGGCAGCTTGCGCAGCTGTTCGAGGGCCAGCTCGGCGGCGCCGGCGGCGGCGTAGATCGGGGCGGGGATGCGGTTGGTCTTCGGCTCCGTCATGACGTCTCCTCCTCGGCCGACTGGGCGGCCTTCTTCTCGGGGGTGCTGGTGCTGCTCTTCGCGGGGTTGCTGGTGCTGCTCGGGGCGGGGGCGGCGCCCGCCTCGGTGACGGCGACCGACTCGAGCACGGCCTCGGTCGGAGTGCCGCTCGCGGTGGTGGGGCCGGTCGCGGCCAGGTTGGCCACGTCGGCCGGCTCGTCGGCGACGTCGGTCGGGGTGGTCGCCCCGGTCACTCCGGCGCTGCCGGCGACGTCCGGGCTTCCGGCGGCCGGACTTCCGGTGGCTGGGCTCTCGGCGGCCGGGTTCCCGGCGGCCGCGCCCTCGGCGGCGGCCTGGGCCTCGGAGAGCCGGGCGTTCTCCCGGCGGAACGTCTCGTAGATCTGGCTTAGCGACTGCTTCTGGGCCATCGTGAGGTCGGGGTCCACCGCGATGGCGGCGAGCACGCCGTGGCCCTCCTTGTCGTCGAGCAGCCCGGCCCGCAGGTACATCGCCGGGGTCGAGACCCGCAGCGCGCTGGCCAGTTGCTGGAGCACCTCGGCGCTGGGCTTGCGCAGCCCGCGCTCGATCTGGCTGAGGTACGGATTGCTGACCCCCGCCTGCTCGGCGAGCTGCCGCAGCGAGATCTTGGCGTTGCGCCGTAGATCGCGGATGAACCCGCCGACGTCGGGAAGGTCCTTGGGTGTGGCCATGGACCCGACGCTAGTGCGGCCTGCTAGCTCCTGCAAGCAAAATGCTTGCCAGAGTTAGCAAGGTCTCAGCATCCCGTTTGCGCGTCGCTCGGCGGATCCGTACGGTCCGTTGGTGCACAAGATCACAGTCAACGGAGCACTTCTCGCGTACGACGAGGCCGGCAGCGGTTCACCCGTCGTGCTGCTGCACGCCGGCATCGCGGACCGGCGGATGTGGCGGGGTGTCGTGCCCGCGCTCGCCGCCCGGCACCGGGTGATCGTTCCGGACCTGCGCGGGTACGGAGACTCCGAGCTGCCCCCGACGCCGTTCGCGCACCACGACGACGTGGCCGGCCTGCTGGACGCCCTCGACCTGCCCCGGGCCGCGCTCGTCGGCTGCTCCTTCGGCGGGTCGGTCGCCGTCGACACCGCGCTCGCGCATCCGGACCGGGTGAGCGCGCTCGCCCTCTTCGACACGGCGATCTCCGGCAACGAGTGGTCCGACGAGGCCAACGACCTCTGGGACGACCTGGTCGGCGAGGTCGACCCGGACGACTTCGTCGCCGGCGCTGCCGGCGAGGTGCGGTTCTGGGTGGTCGGGCCGGGCCGCGAGCCCGCCGACGTCGACCCCGGGCTGCTGGCGTTCGCGCAGGAGATGGACCAGCGCGCCCTGGCCGCAGAACTGGCGCTGGGCGCGGTGGAGGTGGGCGAGCTGACTCCTCCGGCGATCGGCCGCCTCGGCGAGCTGCGGGTGCCGGTCCTGGTCACCGCCGGCGCCGCCGACGTACCGGACATCAGCCGGCTCGCCGACCGGATCGCCGCCGAGGCTCCCCACGCGACACGGCTGCCCGACGTGCCGGACGCCGCGCACCTGCTGCCGCTGGAACGCCCCGAAGCGGTCGCCGCCGCCCTGCTCGACTTCCTGCGCTGACCCGAGGACGCTCCGCACGCTGTTCGCCGAGGCGATCGAGCCGGCGGCGGCGTATTGGCACCGCGCCCTTCGCACCTGCCCGCCGGCTAGCTGCCGCCCCTGAGAGCGCTATACCTCACAGTCATGAATATGCCTGTGAGGTATAGCGCTTGATAAGTCATCGGCCGCCGGCTCGACCTGGCAGCCCGAGCGCCTCACCGGCCGAACGGCTCGCAGGCCAAGCGGGCAGCGGACCCGCTGGCCGACGGGTCACCAGAGCGGGCGGACCGCCCCGACCGGAAGGCCACCGCCGAACAGCGGCACCTCGGCGTACTCGGTCAGCACCGGCGCGTCCACGCCGAGCCGGCGCAGCGCGGAGACCAGCACCGGCATCCGCGCCCGGTCGGCCCCATCGTCGATCTTCAGGGCCACCGCGCCGACGCCCGGCAGTCCCACCGCGAACACGCCCTCGGCGCCGACCTTGGCCAGCAGGCCCGGAACACCGCGCATCAGCCGGGTGTCGTCGGCCTGGGTGCCACCGACGATCTCCGGGTGGGCGCGCATCGCGTCGGCCACCGCGCGCGGCGCCGAGCCGGGCTCGGCGTCGACCAGGCGGAGGTACGCCCCGGCCAGGCCGGTAAGCGACACCGCGAGCACCGGAGCGCCGCAGCCGTCCACACCCACCGCCGCGGCCCGCTCGCCGGTGAACTCCTCGATGGCGGCCCGCAATCCCTGCTGCAACGGATGCTCCGGCCGCCAGTAGCCGTCCCGCGGCCACCCGGCGGCCTCGCAGGTCAGCAGCATTCCGCTGTGCTTGCCGGAGCAGTTCATCTGCACCCGACTCGGCCCGCCCCCGGCCCGCAGCACCGCCTCCCGGGCCGCCGCGCCCGCCGGCAGGTCGGGCGGGCAGTGCAGCGCCGAGGCGTCCAGCCCGGCCCGCTCGAGGAGCGCGCCGACCCGGACCAGGTGGAAGTCCTCCCCCGCGTGGCTCGCCGAGACCAACGCCAGGTCGGCCGGGTCGGTGAGGGTCAGGCCGGCGCGGAGCATCCCGATCGCCTGCATCGGCTTGCTGGCCGAGCGCGGAAAGATCGGCGCGGTCACGTCCCCGGCGGTCGCCAGCGGCTCCCCGGTGGCGCCCAGCACCACCACCGAGCCGCGGTGGCCGCCCTCCACGAACCCGGACCGGACCACCTCGGCGAGCGGCACGCCACCCTCGTACGTCTTCGTCACGCGCTGGACGGTACCGACGGCCCGGGGGTGCCCGGCGGCGGGGTGACCAGGGGGTCCACCGCACGGGTGACAGGAGCGCGGAACCGACCCGGCCTTACAGCCCGAGCAGCTCGCGGGCCTCGGTGGTGGTCAGCGGCGGTCGCTGGGCGAGTTGGGCGAAACCGACCGCGCGGGCGACCAACTGCATGTTGGACTCGACCGGACGACCCTTGGCGTACGTCACCGTGTCCTCCATGCCGACCCGCAGGTGCCCGCCTGTCGACAGGGAGGCCAGCAGCACCGGGATCGTGCTGCGGCCGATGCCGGTGGCCGAGAAGGTGGTGCCCGCGGGCAGGTCCGCAAGCATCCGGTGGGCGGCGACGAGCGTCTCGGTGGTGCCCGGCATGCCGCCCGGCACCCCCATCACGAAGTCGACGTGCACGTGACCGCCGGCCGGCAGGCCGTATTTGCCCAGCAGCCGCTGCAACGCGGACAGGTGGCCGAGGTCGAAGATCTCGTACTCCGGCACGATGCCGCGTTCCTGCATCCGGGTGTGCAGGTCGACGATGAACTCCCAGCGGTTGAGGAAGACGTCGTCGCCGAAGTTGACAGTGCCCATCGTGCAGGAGGCCATGTCCGGACCCGCGTCGAGCACGGCGAGCCGGGACGCCTCCGGGTCGGTCACCGCGCCGCCGGAGGAGAGCTGCACGATCAGGTCGGTGCTCTCCCGCAGTGCCGCCACCGTCTCGGCCAGCCGGGCCGGGTCGAGGGTCGGCCGCGCCGCGTCGTCGCGGATGTGGACGTGGATCACGGCGGCGCCGAGCGCCTCGCACTCCTTGGCGGTGAGCAGCAGCTCGTCCAGGGTCACCGGCAGCGCCGGCACCTCCGCCTTGGCCGACTCCGCGCCGGTCGGGGCCACCGTGATCAACGTCCCTGTCGTCATGCCGGCGATCCTAGACGCCACGCTCAGGACGGGTCGATCGCCGCCGCGGTCTCGCCGATCAGCAGCGCGGCGTCGTCCGGGACGTTCCGCTTCAGGACCGCGAGGGCGACCTGACCCAGTTCGTGGTGCAGCACGGCGGTGCCCACGAAGCCCACCGCCCGGCCGTCGAGGGTCACCGGCGTACCGGCGGCCGGCGGCTGGTCGGTGGTCACCCCGTCCAGGTGCAGCAGTACGAGGCGACGCGGCGGACGGCCCATGTTGTGCACGCGGGCCACCGTCTCCTGACCCCGGTAACAGCCCTTGTCCAGGTGCACCGCCGGGCCGATGAGGTCCACCTCGGCCGGGATGGTGCGGTGGTCGGTGTCCACCCCGACCCGGGGCTGTCGGGCGGCGACCCGGATCGCCTCGTACGCCCAGAGGCCGGCGACCGGAACGCCCGCGCCGCGCAGCTCCGCCACCACCTGCTCCATCGCCGAGCGGGGCACCAGCAGGTCTACCCCGAGGACGCCGCGTCGCGCCCAGCCGCCCATCGGCAGCGGCCGGACGTCGTACCGGATGCCCGCTCGGGGCGGCACGGCCCCGGCGGCGAACTTCGGACCTGGCACCGGGACCAGGTCCGGTGCGGCCAGCCCGGTCACGCCGAGCGTGCCCAGCGCTTCCGTCGCCGCCGGCCCGACCAGCGACAACAGCGCCCGCTCGGCGGTCGCGTCGCGCGGCTCGACCTTGCTGAAGAACCGCATCTTCTCCAGGTACGACAGCAGACCCTCGGTCGCCCCCGGCTCGGTGTCCAGCCAGGTGGTCTCGCCGTCCTCGGCGACCAGGGCGTGCTGCTCGACGTGCCCGTGCGGGGACAGCACGAGCAGCTCGGTGCCCTCGCCGGCGGCAAGCGTCGACAGGTGCTGCGAGGTGATCGTGTGCAGCCAGCCGGCGCGTTCCTCGCCGGGCACCGCGATGATCCCCCGGTGCGACCGGTCGACCAGACCGACCTCGGTGTCCAGGGTGCGCTGCTCCCGCAGCGGGTCGCCGTAGTGCGCGGCCACCCCCCGCACCCCGGCCGCGACGTGCGCCGGGTCCGGCTGGTCGCGGCTGGCCTCGTCGATGCTCTCGACGGCCACCGCGCCCGCGATGTCGATCATTTGTGATCCCCGTTCTCGCAGCGGTCGCAGACGCCGAAGAGTGACACGTGCCCGATGTCCACCCGGAAACCCCGCTGCGCGGCCAACTGGTCGGCGAGCGGGCGCAGCAGCTCCGGATCGATCTCGTCGATCGCGCCGCACTCCCGGCAGACCAGGTGGACGTGTTGGTGCTCACCCGCCGCGTGGTAGGTCGGCGAACCGTGCGAGAGGTGGGTGTGGGTCACCAGGCCGAGCCGTTCCAGCAGCTCCAGCGTGCGGTAGATGGTGGTGATGTTGACGCCGGCGGCGACCTCCCGGACAGCGGTGTGCACCTGCTCCGGGGTGGCGTGGCCCAGATCGAGCACAGCCTGGAGGACGAGCTGTCGCTGGGCCGTCAGCCGCAGCCCACGGGCCCGGAGCATTTCCGCGAGGGAGGATTCGGACACCGTCCGATCATAGTTCGGCGGCCGGGGTCGCCTCCGCCACGCGACGGCCGTCGCTACCCTCGACCCTCATGGCGACGTCCTTCAGCGGGCCGGACCCGGCCGGCCCGACCGCGCGGATCGCCGTGCTCGGGCACGGTCCGGTCCCGGCGGCCGAGCCGGTGGTACGCGGCGACGACCGTGGCGTCCTGCACGGCGACGGGCTCTTCGAGAGCATGCACCTGCGCCAGGGCCGGCCGTGGCTGCGCGACGAGCACCTGGCCCGGCTGGCCGCGTCGGCCGCAGCCATCGAGTTGCCACTGCCCGACGCCGCCGCGCTCACCGACCTGCTCGACGCGGTCCGCACCGACTGGCCGGAGCGGGTCGAGGGGGCGCTGCGCCTGGTCTGCACCCGCGGCCCGGAGGGCGGCGCACCGACGGTCTACGCCACGCTTAGCGAGGTGCCGGCGGCGGCGCGAAGGGCGCGACGGGACGGGATCAGCGTGGCGACCCTGCCGCTGGGGGTGCCCGCCACCGCCCGCGCCGAGTTGACCTGGCTGCCCACCGGGATCAAGTCCACCTCGTACGCCGTCAACAGCGCCGCCCGCCGCTGGGCGCGTGGCAACGGGGTGGACGACGTGCTCTGGGTCTCCTCGGACGGGTACGCCCTGGAGGGGCCCACGGCCAACGTGGTGTGGCTCACCCGGGACACGCTCCGTACGGTGCCGGCCGTCAGCACCGGCATCCTGCCCGGCACGACCGTCGCCTGGCTGCTCGCCCACGCCGACGAGCTGGGCCTGGGCGCCGCCGAGCGGATGGTCACCCCGGCCGAGCTGCACGACGCCGGACGGGGTGTGGTTCGCGTCGTCGGTGCGCGGGCTCACCGAGGTGCACACGCTTGACGGGGTGCGCCGGGACCGCTGCCCGCGCACCCCGGCCCTCCAGGCGCTGCTGGGTTTCCCCGCCGGCTGAGTGTCAGCCGCCGACCCGGATGAGCCGGGCCGAGAGGTGCGGGCTGAGTGGTTGACCCACCGCGGCCATCTCCTGGGCGTAGAGCAGCGCGCCCTCGACGATGCCGAAGAGGCGGTGCCCGCCGGTGACCTCCTTGGCGGTCGCCGTCCGGATCACCGCGTCGGTGGCGAACTCGACCTGGGTGCCGGTGCGCTTGCCGAGGTGCAGCTCCATCACGCCGGTGGGCGTCGTGAGCAGGGCCTCCAGCTCGTCGGTCGCCCGACCGTCCACCAGCACCGGTCGCCACCAGCCGACCTCACGCCCGGCCGGGCGGACCGGCCTGCTCTGCTCGTCGAGGATCCAGGCGCGCGACTCGTAGTGCAGGAACGGCCGGCCGTCGTGGCTGATCCGGATCTCCTGCGCGTAGTCGAAGTCCTCGATGGTGGGGAAGCCACCCTTGCCCCGCCCGCGCCACAGACCGACGTACGGCAGCAGGCCGTCCAGCGCCGGGTGCAGCTTGGGACCGACCCGCAGGTCGTGACTCTCCTCGAACGGGTACTCCTCGACCGGCGGCGCGTTCAGCCACGGTGGTTGCAGCGGGTTCTCGTCGCTCACCAGACCACCTTCGTTCGCGACTGCGGGGCTCGCAGGCCCGGCTCACTCCTCGCGCTCACCAGACCACCTTCGTTCGCGACTGCGGGGCTCGCAGGCCCGGCTCACTCCTCGCGCTCACCAACGTCCCCTCGAAATGCGTACGGCCAGATAGACCAGGCCACCGGCGAGCCCGCCCAGGCCGGCGACCAGCAGGCTGACGAACCCGATCTCGGTAACCATCGTGACCATCCTATGCTGGGCCTCATGGCCCGCTCTCTCGTCGTCAAGGTCACCGCTGGGGCGGACGCCCCGGAGCGGTGCGCGCAGGCGTTCACCGTCGCCGCCACAGCGGTCGCCGCCGGCGTGGACGTCTCGCTCTGGCTGACCGGGGAGTCGACCTGGTTCGCGCTGCCCGGCCGCGCCCAGGAGTTCGAGCTGCCGCACTCCGCGCCGCTGGCCGAGCTGCTGCACGTCATCCTGACCAGCGGTCGGGTGACCGCCTGCACCCAGTGCGCGGCCCGGCGGGAGATCGGCCCGGACGACGTACTGCCCGGTGTGCGGATCGCGGGTGCCGCGGTCTTCGTCGAGGAGGCGTTGGCCGAGGGCGCGCAGGCACTGGTCTACTGACCACCGGAACCCCTCGGGGCGACGGTGTGGGCGGAGTACGGATACCGACCCGACATCTCGGACAGCTGCCTACGATTCGGATGTGACCGAGGCGACGGAGAGGTTCTTCGAATCACTGCCGACGCGTGCCCCCGCCGTCCTGGGCGGCCTGGCCGTCGGGACCCTCCAGATCGATCTCGGCACCGACCACCAGACCGAGCACTGGCTGGTCCGGATGCGGCCGGGGGCGGTGCAGAGCAGCCGTGAGCGGGGCCCGGCCGACGCCATCTGGTACAGCAGCTCGGCCCTGTTCGACAGGCTGGTCAGCGGAGAAGCTCAGGCGCTCGCGGCGGTGCTGCGCAACGAGAGCACCTTCAGCGGTGACGTGGTGCTCTTCCTGGCCTTCCGCCGTTTCTTCCCGGACCCGCCGGGCACCCGCGACCCCCGCGAGGTGGCCCGGGAGGCAGTCGGGCGGCGGGCGTGAAGGATCTGGTCAGCATCCTGGACGGCAACACCTTCCTGGTCAGCGACCGTCGCGGAGACATCGAGCCGTCCTTCGCCTTCCCGACCGGGTTGTTCTCCTTCGACACGCGTTTCCTGTCCACCTGGGTCCTCACCCTCAACGGCGAGCGCCTGCACGCCCTCTCCGTCGACGACAGCGAGTCGTACCGGACGACGTTCTTCCTCGCCCCCGGCGAACCCACCCACTACCTGGACGCCAAGGCGTCGGTGATCCGCAGCCGAGCGATCGGGGGCAGCTTCGACGAGGAGCTGACAGTGCTCAACCACTCCGGCGAGGAGGTCGACTTCTCCGTCCGGCTCGAGATGAGCAGTGACTTCGCCGACCTGTTCGAGATCAAGCACGCTCGGGAGAAAATCGGTCGGACGACGGTCGCGGTGACCGACAACGAGCTGCGGTTGACGTACCGGCGGGAGGCGTTCCACCGGGAGACAGTGGTCCGCTCCACGGTGCCGGCGCAGGTCGACGCCTCCGGGATGACCTTCCAGGTCCGGATCCAGAGCAACAGCGAGTGGACCACCCGGCTGCACGTCTCCACGGTCGTCTACGGCGCCCGGGGCGAGGACATCCGGGCCACCCTGCCGTACGCGGGCAGCCGCGGCGGGGACGCCATCCGCGCCGAGCAGCAGGAGCTGATCGACCGGGCGCCGAAACTCGGCTGTGACTGCGAGCCGCTTGCCGGGGCGTACCGGCGCAGCCTCAACGACCTGGCCGCGCTGCGCTACGAGTCGATCGCCCTGGGCGTACGGCTGATCGCCGCCGGTCTGCCGTGGTTCATGACCCTGTTCGGTCGGGACAGCATCATCACCTCGTTGCAGGTGCTGCCGTTCCTGCCGGAGCTGATCCCGCCGACGATTCTCATGCTGGCCGGTCTTCAGGGACACCGGGTGGACGACTTCCGGGACGAGGAGCCCGGCAAGATCCTGCACGAGCTGCGGTACGGCGAGACCGCAGGCTTCGAGGAGCAGCCGCACTCGCCGTACTACGGATCGGCCGACTCGACGCCGCTGTTCGTCATCCTGATCGACGAGTACGAGCGCTGGACCGGCGACACCGCGCTGGTCAAGCGGCTGGAGCCGCACGTCCGGGCGGCCCTGGAGTGGATCGACACGTACGGCGACCTGCTCGGCACCGGCTATCTCTGGTACCGGACCCGGCAACCCGGAGACCGGGTTGCAGAACCAGTGCTGGAAGGACTCCTGGGACGCCATCTCGTACGCCGACGGCCGGATGCCGGACTTCCCCCGGGCCACCTGCGAGTTGCAGGGCTACGCGTACGACGCGAAGATCCGGGCAGCCCGGCTGGCCCGGAAGGTCTGGAACGACCCGGCGTACGCCGACCGGTTGGAGCGGGAGGCTGCGGCGCTCAAGCAGCGGTTCAACCACGACTTCTGGATCGCCGACCGGGAGTACTATGCGCTCGCCCTGGACGCCGACGGCCGGCAGGTGGACGCGCTGACGTCGAACATCGGGCACCTGCTGTGGAGCGGGATCGTGGACGAGTCCCGGGCCGGCAAGGTGGTCGACCACCTGCTCGGGCCGCGGCTCTTCTCCGGCTGGGGGGTGCGGACCCTCGCCGAGGGTGAGGGTCGGTACAACCCGATCGGCTACCACGTGGGCACCGTCTGGCCGTTCGACAACTCGATCATCGCCTGGGGCCTGGGCCGGTACGGCTACCGGGAGGAGGCCGGGCGGATCTGCGACGCGATGCTCGCGGCGTCCCACTACTTCGACGGGCGACTGCCGGAGGCGTTCGCCGGGTACGCCCGCAGCCGCACCGGCTACCCGGTGGAGTATCCGACCGCGTGCAGCCCGCAGGCCTGGTCGAGTGGCACCCCGCTGCTGTTGTTGCGGGTGATGCTGGGGCTGGAGCCGCAGGGCGAGCACCTGATCATCGATCCGGCCGTGCCACCGGGCATGGGCCGGGTGGAGCTGCTGGACATTCCCGGTCGCTGGGGTCGGGTGGACGCCCTGGGTCGCAGCCGCGGTTCGCAGGATCAGGAGACGGGCGGCTGACCCGGGCGTGACGCCCGGCTCAACCGGGGCAGCCGACGGTGGCGGCCACCCGTGCGGGGTCCGGGCCGAGTTCGGCAAGCACTGTGACGTCGCCGGCGCGGTACGCGTACACCGGGGGGTTGTCCAGCAGTGGGGTGCCGCCGGCCAGCGGGGCGAGCGCGTCGGGCGCGGCCGGGCCGGAACCGGCGGCGGACCGTGCGGTACGGGCCAGGGCGCCGTCCGGGCACGGCGCGGTGACCAGCTCCGGCGCGGCGTCGGTCGGACGGTCGAGCGCGCTCAGGGCGGCCGTCAGGGCGGTGGCCTCCGGGCCGGCGCCGGTGGCCGGCTTCGGGTGGTAGCCGGCGCCCAGCGGACGACAGCCGGTGTCGACCGTCAACCGGAGCCGGCCGTCCCCGGTCGGTCGCCCCTCGACGGCGACGAAGTCCCCGGCGTCGGCGCGCAGTTCCGGGCCGTCCAGGCCGGGGCCGACCCCGGCCCGCCAGGTCGCCGGCAGCCGATCGGCGATGCCGGTCAGCACGGAGCGCTCGGTGCCGGCGGGTGCGAGCACGCCGACCTCGCGGCGCAGCGCCGCGCCGTCCGCGAACGGGGTGACGCGGCAGCCGGCGTCGACCCGCACCGGGCCCAGCTCCAGCAGCCCGGCCGCGCCGGCGGCCCGGGCCAGCTCACCGACCGCCCGGTCGACCACCGGGGCGGCCTCGTCGACGGAGCGCTGCTCGCGCACCGTGGGCGGGTCGTCGCGGACCGACATCCAGGCGAGCCCGGCCAGCAGCACGGCCCACAGCACGGTCGCGACCAGCAGCCAGCGCCGCCCACGCCGGGCAGGTGCCGGCGTGGCGGGATCGCTCGACGGGGCCCAACCCGTCTGGACAGCACCGCTCACCCGGCCATGGTGTCACGGGCGGTCCTCCGCACCGGAGGCAGCGGTCGGCGGTCGGGATGACGACGGGTCAGGCCGGCGGGGGCGGCGGATCGAGCCGGTAGCCGACCCCGCGCACGGTGTGCACCCGCGGCCCTCCGGGCAGGCCGCGCAGCTTGTGCCGGAGCCGCTTGACCGCGGAGTGCAGGATCGCCGTGTCGCCGAGGTACGCGCCGGCCCAGACCGCGGCGAAGAGCTGCTCGTAGCTCCACACCACGAGCGGCGGACCGACGAGCCGGGCGAGCAGCTCCCGCTCGGTACGGGTGAGCGGAAGTGGATCGCCGCGCCAGGTGACCAGGTGCCCGACCCGGTCGACGACCAGCTCACCCCAGCTGACCCGCCCCTGCGGCGGCACCGGTGGGGTGGTCGGCCCGACGGCCGGCATCCAGCCTCCCGACGGCGGGAACAGCATCGCCCGCAACTGGGTCAGGTCGGCACAGGTCACGACCGGCCCGATCCCGTCGAGCTGCCGCAACACCCGCTCGCGCACCGAAACGTCCGCACTGACACAGACGACGATCGGGACCTCTGCACCACCCGCGACCACCACCCGATGATAGTGACGCATGCCGATCTATTTCGGGACCCCGCCCACGGTCGGAATGACGCCACGTCACTGACCAGGTACTGAACGGCGTTATTCACTGAGCACCGTCCGAGTACGCCTGAGCAGGACTGTCAGCGGACGTGGGGGCGCCACCCCACCCCACCACCCGCTGGGCGGCCGTCCCGGCGGTGCGCGCCCGTCCCGAACCCGTCGGGACCCAATGTGGGGAGGAACAGTGCTCCGACCATCAACCCTGAGGTCCGCTCTCTGGCGGACGGCCGTGGCCTGCGGCGCGGCCCTGCTGGCCCTCACCGCCCAGCCCGCGGTCGCCGCCCGACCCGCGCCCGCGCCGGCCCACGTGGACAAGCGACTGCTCCGCCAACTCGGCACGACGGGCCACGTGAGTTTCCTGGTCTACCTGCGGGACACCGCACCGGTGGCGCGAACCGCGAAGCTGCGCGACCCGGACGACCGGGCCCGCGAGGTGCACCGGCTGCTCACGACGACCGCCACGCGCACCCAGAAGGGCCTGCGCGCGCTGCTCACGACCCGCAGGGCGCCGCACACCGCCTACTGGATCGCCAACGCCGTGCGCGTGACAGGCGACCGCACGCTGCTCGACGAGATCGCCAAGCGGCCCGAGGTGGCCCGGATCGAACCCACCCACAGCTACCGCCTGGTGCGCCCGACACCGACCACCGGCGGCCACGCCGACGCCGACGGGCCCGAGTGGGGACTCACCAACATCAACGCCCCGCAGGTGTGGAACGAGCTCGGCGACCGCGGCGAGGGCGTGGTGGTCGCCAACATCGACAGCGGCGTCCAGTACGACCACCCGGCGCTTGTCGGGGCGTACCGCGGCAATCTCGGCGGTGGCGCCTTCGACCACAACCACAACTGGTACGACCCGGCCGGCGTGTGCCCGAGCGCCGCGCCCTGCGACAACAACGGGCACGGCACGCACACCATGGGAACGATGGTCGGCGACGACCGCGCCGGCAACCAGATCGGCGTCGCACCCGGCGCGAAGTGGATCACCGCGAAGGGCTGCGAGACCGACTCCTGCTCCGACGCCTCGCTGCTCGCGGCCGGCCAGTGGGTGCTGGCGCCGACCGACCTGAACGGACAGAACCCCCGCCCCGACCTGCGCCCCGACGTGGTCAACAACTCCTGGGGCGGCGCCGGCGGCGACCCGTGGTTCCAGCAGACCATCGCGGCCTGGCGGGCGGCCGGCATCTTCGGAGTCTTCTCGGCCGGCAACGACGGCCCGGACTGCGGCAGCGCCGGCTCACCCGGAGACAGCGCCGACGCGTACGCGGTCGGCTCGTACGACGTGCACGACGCGATCTCCGACTTCTCCGGCCGGGGCGACGCCACCGACGCGCGGTCGTACAAGCCGAACGTCGCCGCTCCGGGCAGCAACGTGCGCTCCAGCGTCCCGGGCAACTCCTACGCCGCGTTCGACGGCACCTCGATGGCCGCGCCGCACGTCTCCGGCACTGTCGCGCTGCTCTGGTCGGCCGCTGCGGGCCTGAAGGGCGACGTCACCGCCACCGAGGAGCTGCTCGACCGGACGGCCCGCGACGTCGACGCCACCACCTGCGGAGGCACCGCCGCCGACAACAACGTCTTCGGCGAAGGCCGGCTGGACGCGTACGCCGCGGTGCGGGCCTCCTCGCGCGGCGCCGTCGGGCGGATCATCGGCACGGTCACCGCCGCCGGGAACGGCGACCCGATCGTCGGCGCGACAGTCGGCGACGGCACCCGCAGCGTCACCACCGGCACGGACGGCCGGTACGCGCTCACCCTGCCGGCCGGGCAGGCCACGGTCACCGTCAGCGCCTACGGGTACGCCGGGCAGACGGCCACGGTCACCGTCACCGACGACGGCACGGTCACCGAGGACTTCGCACTGGCGGCGAACCCGCCGGTCACCGTTCGTGGCCGGGTCACCGACGGCTCGGGGCACGGCTGGCCGCTGTACGCCCGGATCGAGGTCGCCGGGCGTCCCGGGGGGCCGGTGTTCACCGACCCGGCCACCGGGCGGTACTCGTTCACCGTTCCGGGCGACACCACGTACCGGCTCACCGTCACCGCCCGCTACCCCGGCTACCGCACTGTCACCCGGGACGTGGTCACCGGCACCGGGCCGGCAACGGCCGACGTCGCCGTACCGGTCGAGCCCGTCTGCACGGCTGCCGGTTACACAGGCAGCTTCGGCGCGCCGGTGCTGGACGAGAGCTTCGACGGCCGCACCGCGCCGGACGGCTGGTCGGTGCGCAACCGCACCGACGACGGTGGCTGGGACTTCACCGACGCCGGTGAGCGGGGCAACCTCACCGGCGGCAGCGGCGCCTTCGCCATCGCCGACAGCGACCGTCTCGGGTCCGGCAAGACCCAGGACACCGACCTGGTGACCCCGACCGTCGACCTGCGTGCCACACCCGCGCCGGTGCTGCGTTTCCGCAGCGACTGGTGGGCGGTAGGCGTGACCGACGCCGCCGACGTGGACGTCTCCACCGACGGCGGCGCCACCTGGACCACGGTCTGGCACCAGACCGGCAGCCGGCGTGGACCGCTGCTCGAGGAGGTGCCCCTGGCACCAGCGGCCGGAGCCTCCACCGTGCGGGTCCGGTTCCGCTTCCACGGCACCTTCGCCTGGTGGTGGCAGGTGGACGACGTACAGCTGGTCAACCGCGACTGCGTGCCGACCGCCGGCGGCCTGCTGCTCGGCGTCACCACCGACCGCAACACCGGCACACCGCTCAACGGGGTCGCCGTGGTCAGTGCCGACCGACCCGCCGACCTCGCCACGTCGGCGTCGACACCTGACGACCCGACCCTGCCGGACGGCTTCTACTGGCTCTTCTCCGGGCTGACCGGGGCGCATCCGTTCACCACGAGCCGTACTCCGTACCAACCGAGCACGAAGACGGCGACGGTGACCGCCGACGACGCCCGACGCCTGGACGTCGCGCTGGCCGCCGGTCGACTCACCGTCACCCCGGCCGACGTCCAGTCGTACCAGCCGTACGCCAGCAGCCGGACCACGAAGGTGACGGTGCGCAACACCGGCAGCGCGCCGGCAGCCGTGAACCTGGTGGAGCGCGGCGGGCGGTTCGACAGGCTGTCCAGAGCTGGTGCGCCCCTGCGGGAGCAGAAGGTGAAGGGGATCAGCAAGGCCCGCGCGGGCACCGCGTACGGCGGGGCCGCGACCGAGGCCGCGTCCCGGGCCCAGGACGCCTGGACCGGGATCGCCGCCCTGCCGGCGGCGGTCTACGACAACGCTGCGGCCACCCTCGACGGCAGGGTCTACTCCGTCGGCGGTGGCGGCGGCAGTGGCCTGGAGGGCAAGGCCTGGCGCTACGACCCCGACACCGACGCCTGGGCCGCGCTGCCCGACCTGCCGACCCCCCGGGCCAAGCCCGTCGCGGCAGCGGTCGGCGGCAAGCTGTACGTCCTCGGCGGCTGGGGCGCCGACAACGACACGGTCGCCTCGGTGGACGTGTTCGACCCGGCCACCGGAAGTTGGAGCACGGTGGCCGGGGCGACCAACCCGTTCCCGGCGGCGGCGGCCGGCGGCGCGGTGACAGGTGGAAAGGTCTACCTGGTCGGTGGCTGCCTGGACAGCGACTGCACCGACTCGGACCGGCTCGTCGTCTTCGACCCGGCGACCGGCGCGTTCCACACCGGCGCCGCCTACCCGCATCCGGTCTCCTGGCTCTCCTGCGGCGGGATCGGCGGCGCCGTCTACTGCGCCGGCGGCACCGGCGGCGCCGGCGGCACCGAGCACACCGACGCCTACCGCTACGACCCGGCGGCGGACGCGTGGCACCCGCTGCCGAACCTGCCGCTGGACCTCTGGGGTTCCCAGTACACGGCGACCGGTGACCTCCTGGTCCTGGCCGGCGGGGTCACCGCGGCGTCGACCACTGTGACCAACCGGACCATCGCGTACGACCCGGTGGCCGGGAGTTGGCGCGACCTGCCCAACGTCCAGTTCGGCAGGTACCGGGGCGCCGCCGCCTGCGGCGCGTACAAGATCGGTGGTTCGCCGTCGTCCTTCGTCGGCTCGACCGAGAGTGAACGGCTGAGCGGCCTGGACCTGTGCGGCGGGGAGGCGGACCTCCCCTGGCTCGCCACCACGCCCGGCACCTTCACCCTGGCCCCGGGCGCCTCCCGGACGGTCACCGTCAAGCTGACCGCCACGGCGACGGCCGGCGTGGCCCAGCCGGGCACCTACTCCGGCGAACTGGCCATCGCCTCCGACACCCCGTACCGGGTCTCGGCGGTGCCGGTGCGGATGAACGTGTCGCCGCCGGCCAGTTGGGGCAGGATCCAGGGCACCGTCACCGGTGTCACCTGCCGAGGCGCCACCGTCGGCGTCGCGGCGACGGTCCGGGTGAACCTGCTGGGTACCACGACCGGCTACACCCTGACCGCGGACGCCCAGGGCCGGTACGTCTGGTGGCTGCCGAAGGGCCGCTACGAGGTGATCGTCGCCAAGGACGCCTGGGTGCCGCAGACGCAGCGCACCCGGATCGAGGCCGGCATCGTCCAGACGCTCGACTTCACCCTCGACCCGGCCTCGTCCTGCACGAGAGCCACAGGCATCTGACGGACACCCGCGGGTGGCCGGCGACCTTTCGGTCCCGGCCACCCGGCGGTGACGACGACCGGGGCCGGCCACCCAGGAGGGTGACCGGCCCCGGTCGATCAGAGCAGTGGGTCAGGCGACGGTGACGGTGACCTCGTTGATGCCCCGGCCGGCGGTGACGGCGGCGTCGCCGTTGCCGTGCCGGGACAGCGCCCGCAGCGTCCAGGAACCCGGCGCGGCGAAGAACCGGAACTGGCCGGCCGCCGAGGTGACCACCTCGGCGGTGAACTCACCTGTCGAGTCGAGCAGCCGGACGTACGCGCCCGGCACGGCCTCGTCCGTCGCCGAGCGGACGATGCCCGTGATGACGGTTTCCTTCTCCAGGTCCAGGCTGGCCGGCAGCGGCGCGGCCTGGTCGGGTGCGGCGCAACCCGCAGCGGTGGGAGCAGTCATGGCGGATCAGGCCTCCCCGGGCTCGTCGCCGAGCGCGACCGGCACGCCGACGAGCGAGCCGTACTCGGTCCAGGAACCGTCGTAGTTCTTCACGTTGCGGTGGCCGAGCAGCTCCTGCAGCACGAACCAGGTGTGCGAGGAACGCTCGCCGATCCGGCAGTACGCGATGGTCTCCTTGCCGTCGTCGAGCCCCGCGTCGCCGTAGATCTTGCGCAGCTCGTCGTCGGACCGGAAGGTGCCGTCCTCGTTGGCCGCCTTGGACCACGGGACGCTGATCGCGGTCGGGATGTGACCGGCCCGCTGCGCCTGCTCCTGCGGCAGGTGGGCGGGGGCGAGCAGCCGGCCGGCGAACTCGTCGGGGCTGCGCACGTCGACCAGGTTCTTGGTGCCGATCGCGGCGACGACCTCGTCGCG
The DNA here is from genome assembly GCF_000297395.2 of Micromonospora lupini str. Lupac 08. Taxonomy (GTDB): domain Bacteria; phylum Actinomycetota; class Actinomycetes; order Mycobacteriales; family Micromonosporaceae; genus Micromonospora; species Micromonospora lupini. The sequence continues at coordinate 6,746,462 of NZ_HF570108.1, forward strand.
GAAGGCCCGGATGGAGGTGTCCGGCTCCTGCGCGACGTACTGGGTGGCCGGGCGGGTCGCCGTCTCGGTGACAAGCGGACGGGCGTCCAGCTCCCACTTCTTGCGACCACCGTCGAGCAGCTTGACGTCGCGGTGGCCGTAGAGCTTGAAGTACCAGTAGGCGTACGCCGCGAACCAGTTGTTGTTGCCGCCGTAGAGGATGACGGTGTCGTCGTTGCTGATGCCCCGCTCGGACAGCAGCGCCTCGAACTGGGTCTTGTTGACGAAGTCGCGGCGGACCTGGTCCTGGAGGTCGGTCTTCCAGTCGATCTTGATGGCGCCGGCGATGTGGCCGGTCTCGTAGGCCGAGGTGTCCTCGTCGACCTCGACGAAGACGACGCCCGGGGCGTCGAGGTTCTTCTCGGCCCACTCGACCGAGACGAGTGCGGTGTCGCGACTCATCGAATCACTCCCTGGTGAGGATGGATGGTGAGCCAACGCGCGAATATCGATGGGTTGAACTGTCGCACCGCGCGCGGGACCCAGCGGAAGGACGGGATCACGGGTTCGTGCGACGGCGCCGCTGCCGGGCGTTCGGTGGGATCACCGCAAAGGGTCGAGGACCCTGCGTGCCGGTGGCCGCCGTCAGGCGGCCAGAAACAGCCCCGCCGTCAGATGACAGGGCGACACAGGCAGGTGGCCACGCGGCACAGGTCGACCGCGCGCCGTTTGGTGAGGTGGGTCCCCATGAGCACGGAGCCTACCAGCCAGTGACCGGCCTGCCACTGGACCGACCACCATCCGGGATCGTCCGGGCTGCGGGGCCGGTGCGGCGTCCCGCGGCCCGGACGATTGACGCGCCGCTCAGCCGGCGGAGTTGATGGGCACGTTCTTCGCGTCGGCGGTGACCGCCAGCCCGTCGGGCAACGGCCGGACCTCCCGGACCGCGAGCTGGAACGGCAGGTCGGGCAGCGGCACGTCGATGGAGATGCCCTCGGCGTACTTGTTCAGGATCGTGCGGGCAAGCGGCAGGTTCGGCAGGCCGGCGGCGTCCAGGTTGCTGAAGCGCAGGGCCACGGCGCCGTTCTTGGCGACTGTGACGTCGGCGGTGCCGGCCACTGTGAACTTCTGGCCGAGGATGTCGACCGGGGCGGTGACGGCGAGCTTGCCGCCCTGCTCCCCAAGGGTGAGCCCGGGTCGCTTCAGCAGCGCGGCGAGGCTCTCGTAGCTGATCGTGCCGGTGCCGTTGACCGTGTCGGCCACGACGTCGCCCTGCCCCGACCGCAGCGTGTCCAGCGAGGCACGCACGTTGCGGGCGTCGACGTCCAGCACCGGCAGCCGTACGGCGTCACCCTCCACCGACCCCTGCACGTCCCGCAGCGTGATGGAGATCCGCTCGTACCGCCCGTCCAGCACCTGGGTGAGGAACGGCGTCCCGGCGACCTCGACGTCGGGCTCGGCCGACTGCGCCCCCTGCTTGCTGATCTCCTGGCTGACCCGCTCGGCGATGAGCCGCTCGGCAACGCCGACCGCCACCCGGTCGGCGACCACCAGCAGACCCGCCACCACCAGGAGCAGAACGACCAGGCCGATGAGCAGCTTGCGGCCGCGCCGTCGGGGCCGGGTTTCGCCAGCCGGATACTCCTGGGCCACGCCGCCTCCTGTCTTCGCCCGCCGCGATGCGGCGGGACGTCCGAACCGGTGCCGCAGCGCGGCGCACCCGTAGGTACCCGACCGACACCGGCCTCAACCGTGGGCTCAGAGGAACAGCATGCACATGGCGTACGCGGCAGGCGCAGCCAGGGCGAACCCGCCGAGCGGACCCTGCATGTGCCGGGCGACCCACATGGTGGGCGGTTCGCCGGCCATCAGACGACCCGCCTCCGCGTACCCCACGGCGAGATCGGAGAGGACGGCGGTGACGGCCGCGACCAGGCCGATCATCGCGGCCCGGGTCGGCGTGAAGGGTGCCACCAGATAGCTGCCGAGGACCGCGCTGCCAAGCGTGCCCACCATCGCGCCGGCGACGACGCCTGCCGCGCCCCGGGGCACCTGCGGGGCCAGCCGGGGCCACGGCAGCACCGCGTCGGTGAGCCGGGCGACGGTCAGGGCCACCCCACTCGCGGTCAGGCAGACCGTGATCGCCTGCGTGCCGGCCGGGATGCGGCTGAGCACGATCAGGGTGCCGAAGGCCACGACCCCGACCACGATGAGCAGTGTGGCGCCGAGTGAGTCAGTGACCCGGATGCGGTCGACCCGGCGGACCAGTTGGCCGAGCACTGCGGCGAGGAAGCCACCGACGGCCAGGTAGCCCAGCGGCGCCAGACCGGCGACGTCGCTCTGGACGGCGGCGATGTCGGCGGCTGCGGCGACCACGGCGCTGATCCCGCCGACCAGCAGCAGCGCGGGCGGGCGCATGGCCATCGTCCAGGCGAGCACGAACAGCAGTTGGACGCCGAAGACGATGAAGGCGAACGGCAGGCGGTGACCCGGCCCGGACGTCTGCGCGCCGAGCACCAGACCCACCCCGAGCAGCGCGGCGAAGCCGGCGATGGTCAACGCCAGCGGGCGGTGCACCTCCACCGGGACGACGGCCTCCTCCTCCGGCTCGTCGACCTCGTCCTCGGATCGGCGGGCCGGTTCCCCGGCGCGGCGGGCCCGGCGTGGCTTGCCCCGTTCACGGCGTTCGCCGTCGACGACGGCCGGTCCGGTGCGCGGCGCGGGGGGCTGGCCACGGGTCGGAGCGGCCGGACCCGGGCGGGGACCGTCGGACCACGATTCGCGGCCGGCGTCGGGCGAGGTGGAGGGAAACACGCCCCGATCGTGCCAGATCGGCTGCCCGACGCGGCGGTCACGGGTTTCCGCAACGTTAAAACCTGCGCCACGATCAGGGGCAAGCTAGACAAACGGGAAATGGCCTGGAGGCGTGGCCGAGGCGATCGGTTACGCTCAACGCGTTACCCGCCCGTCAGCGACGCCGGGACCACGCAATTTCTCAGCGCACTCTGCCACGAGTGTGTCTGGTCGCGTGCGGCCTCGCGCCGCCGGGACGGAGGTGATCGTGGAGATCCTGCTGCTGGTGACCGCGCGCGCAGGGGAACCGTCGGCTGTGCTGCCGGCGCTCGACCTGCTGCCACACTCAGTTCGCACCGCGCCGCGCGACGTCCGCACCCTGGTCGCCGGGCCCAGCCCCGACGCGGTGCTTGTCGACGCCCGCTCGGAGCTGAGCGAGGCCCGAGCGACCTGCCGGATGCTGCACGCCACCGGGCTCGGGGTGCCGCTGGTCGCGGTGGTGACCGAGGCCGGCCTGATCGCGCTGAACGCGGACTGGGGCGTCGACGACGTCATCCTCGCGTCGGCCGGTCCCGCCGAGGTCGAGGCGCGACTGCGGCTCGCGGTCGGCCGCCTGAGCAACGCGACCGCCGGCGCCGGCGGCTCGATCCGGGCCGGTGAGCTGAACATCGACCCCGACACGTACGCGGCCAAGCTGAAGGGTCGTCCGCTCGACCTCACCTACAAGGAGTTCGAGCTGCTGAAGTTCCTGGCCCAGCACCCGGGCCGGGTGTTCACCCGCGATCAACTGCTGCGCGAGGTCTGGGGCTACGACTACTTCGGGGGCACCCGGACGGTGGACGTGCACGTCCGGCGGCTGCGCGCCAAGCTCGGCTCGGAGTACGAGTCGATGATCGGCACGGTCCGCCAGGTGGGTTACAAGTTCGTCGTGCCGCCGTCGCGCTCCCTGCCCGAGACGGAGCACGCGCCGCTGCCCGTCTGACCTCCAGCCCGAGTTTCCCATATGCCCCTTTTGCGCAGCTCGCCAGTCCTATTCTGACTGCCGGGTTTGTCGGAAAAGGGGGGCGACGGTGTCGGCAGGTAGCACGGGGGCGAGGTGCCGGCACGTCCGGCCGGCCGGGTGGAAGCCGTGACGCGGGTCAGCTCGACCGCGCGGGCGGCAGGGATCGTGACGGTGGTGGTGGTCGCGCTGCTCGGCTCGGCGTACGTGCTGGGCCGCAGCCTCGTCCCCGACCAGGCCCAGCAGCACGCCACAGGTGTCACCACCGAGGGCGACGGGCCGCACTACGCCGACCAGCCTGCCGAAAAGCCCTCGACCGGCACCCCGGCCGGCACCCCGACCGACATCCCGACCACGGGCCAGAGCGCCGGCCCCAGCGAGGCCGGCCAGGACGGCTCGGGGCGGGACGCCGGCGGCGACAAGCTGTTCGGCGCCCACACCGGCACCGGCTCCGCCAAACTCGCGCTGACCTTCGACGACGGGCCGGACCCGCGCTACACCCCGCAGGTCCTCGCGACACTGCGCGAGTACGACGTCAAGGCCACGTTCTGCGTGGTCGGCGAGAACGCCCAGGACCATCCCGACCTGATCCAGGCGATCGTGGCCGACGGCCACACCCTCTGCAACCACTCCTGGCACCACGACGTCTCCCTGGGCAACCGCTCCGCCGCCCAGATCCGCGCCGACCTGGTACGCACCAACGAGGCGATCCGCGCCGCGGTGCCGGACGCGCCGATCGTCTGGTACCGCCAACCCGGTGGCGCCTGGACCTACCCAGTGGTGTCGGTGTGCACGGGGCTCGGCATGACCCCGCTGCACTGGTCGGTGGACCCGTCGGACTGGCAGGCCCCCGGTGCCAGCAAGATCGCCACGACGGTGCTCGCGCAGGTGCAACCCGGTGGGGTGGTCCTCATGCACGACGCCGGCGGGGACCGGCAGGGCACCGTCGACGCGCTGCGCCGGATCCTGCCCGAACTCAGCACGCGCTACGAGTTGGAGGCGTTGCCCACCGACCCGACGTGAGCCACGGCCCCTTACTCGGCGACCCTCCGAGGCGTACGAGGCGCAGCCGCTACGGTGACGGAATGAGCAGCGCGGAGCCGACCAGCGACCAGGTGACCCGGACCGACCGACTGGCCCCGACGGAGATCGCCGGCGTGCTGGCCCTGGCCCGCACGGCGGGCGACACCGACGGCGCGGACCCGCTCGACGAGCACGTCCTGCTCCGCCTGCGCGATCCGGAGGCGCCGGCGGTGCACCTGCTGGCCCACGCCGACGACGGCACCCTCACCGGGTACGCCCACCTGGACACCACCGACCCGGTGGGCGGGATCGGGGTGGAGCTGGTGGTGCACCCGGCGTACCGGCGGCGGGGCACCGGTCGGGCGCTGGCCCGGGGGGTGCTCGCCTCGGCCACCGGGCCGCTGCGGGCATGGGCGCACGGCGACCACCCGTCGGCGGCGGCACTCGCCGTGGACCTCGGGTTCACCCGGGCCCGCGTGCTCTGGCAGCTCCGCCGGCCGTTGGCCGCCCCGCTGGGCGAGCCGCGCCTGCCCGACGGGGTGACGCTGCGCGCGTTCCGGCCGGGGGCCGACGACGCGGCCTGGCTGACCCTGAACGCGCGGGCCTTCGCCGAGCACCCCGAGCAGGGTCGGTGGACGTCGGACGACCTCCGGGTCCGCCTCGCCGAGCCGTGGTTCGATCCGGCCGGCTTCCTCCTCGCCGAGGAGACCACGACCGGGCGGCTGCTCGGCTTCCACTGGACGAAGGTGCACGAGCGGCCCGGGTCGGCCCGCATCGGCGAGGTGTACGTGCTCGGCGTGGAGCCGACCGCGCACGGCGGCGGGCTCGGTCGGGCGCTGACCACCGCGGGGCTCGCGTACCTGCGGGACAAGCGCGGTCTCGACCGGGTGATGCTCTTCGTGGACGACTCGAACACCGGAGCGGTCGCGCTCTACGAGCGGTTGGGCTTCGCCCGCTGGTCCGCGCACATCAACTACCACCTGGGCTGACGGCCGGGCACGCGACGGGCGGGTCACCGGCGGATCACGGGCGCGACTCGGCGGGATAACAGCGTACCGGAAATATGGCCATACTTCCGACAGGCGTACCCCGGTTCACTTAACGGACAACTCACCCTCAGCAAGCGGTCACCTCGGGGGCCGTACGTGTTCACCTTGCGTTCACTTGCGACCGGCGAACCGGCTACCTGGCACTCCTAACTTTCGTGTCAGCCGGTCAGTGCCGGTCCTCGGGCCCCGGTATCGGGGCGCCAAGTCAGACGCGAAGGGAAACCCCTCAGGTGAAGCTCCAGCGGTACGGCACTATTGCCTGCCTCGCTCTTGCCGCGACGCTCGGCCTCAGTGCATGCGGCTCGGACAACAACGAGCCCACTTCCGGCGCCAGCGCCTCGGGCTCCGCCGCCGCGGTCGACTGCGGTACCGGCACGGTCAACGCCCAGGGCTCCTCGGCCCAGAAGAACGCCATGGCCGAGTGGATCAAGGCCTACCAGCAGAAGTGCGCTGGCACCACGATCAACTACGAGGGCACCGGCTCGGGCGCCGGCATCCAGGCGTTCATCGCCGGGACCGCCGACTTCGCCGGCTCCGACTCCGCGCTCAAGCCGGAGGAGCAGCCGCAGGCCGACGCCAAGTGCGCCGGCGGCAAGGCCCTCAACCTCCCGATGGTGATCGGGCCCGTCGCGGTGGTCTACAACGCCGGAAGCGGCGTGGACAACCTCCAGTTCAAGCCGGCCACCCTGGCGAAGATCTTCGCCGGCAAGGTCACCAAGTGGGACGACGCGGCGATCAAGGCGGACAACCCGACCGCCAAGCTCCCGTCGGCCCCGATCCAGGCCGTGCACCGCTCCGACGAGTCGGGCACCACCGACAACTTCACCAAGTACCTGTCGAAGACCGCCGAGTCGGACTGGACCTTGGGCAACGCCAAGGCGTGGAAGGCCCCGGGTGGCGTCGGTGCCGCCAAGTCCGACGGCGTGGCCAGCAAGGTCAAGAGCACGGTGGGCACGATCAGCTACGTCGAGTGGTCGTACGCCGAGAACTCCGGCCTGAACAAGGCCAAGGTGCAGAACGGTGCCGGCGAGTGGGCCGAGCTGACCGCCGAGTCGGCCGGCAAGACCATCGCCGGGGCGAAGATCGAGGGCCAGGGCGACGACCTCAAGCTGTCGATCGACTACAACACCAAGGAGGCCGGGGCCTACCCGATCGTCCTGACCACCTACGAGATCGTCTGCAGCAAGGGTCTCGCCGCCGACAAGCTCAAGCTGGTCAAGGGCCTCCTCGGCTACGCCGCCAGCACCGAGGGCCAGACCTCGCTGACCGACCTGGGCTACGCCCCGCTGCCGGAGACGGTCCGCACCAAGGTCGAGACCGCCGTCAAGAACCTCTCCTGATCCGACCCCACCACCTCAGCAACGGAATCGAGCGAGCAGATGGGTGAAACCCCTCACCGCTCGGCCGACGCCGGCACCGGCGGGACGCGCGTGACCCAGAGTCACGCGTGGCCCGCCGGTGCCTCGGCGCGTGTGGCCGAGGCACCAGTCAGCGCGCCTACCCCCGATGGCAATGGGCTGGGAGGCGGTGGCGCGCTGCCGACAAACCGGAAGTTCGGCGCCGAGCGGGCCTTCCACGGCCTCACCATGGCAGCCGGCGCGATGGTGTTGGTCATCATCGTGGCCATCGCGGCCTTCCTGATCGCGAAGGCGATCCCGGCCCTTCGTGCCAACACGGCGAACTTCTGGACCTTCGAGGGCTGGTTCCCGAACGACAACCCGCCCACGTTCGGCATCGGCGCGCTCGCCTTCGGCACCGTTCTCAGCGCCGCCCTGGCTCTGCTGATGGCCGTGCCGGTAGCCATGGGCATCGCGCTGTACCTGTCGCACTACGCGCCGCGGCGGCTCGGCAACAGCCTCGGCTTCCTGATCGACCTGCTGGCCGCCGTGCCCAGCGTGGTGTTCGGCCTGTGGGGCCGCGACTACCTCATCGGCCCGGTCACCGACCTCTCGGGCTGGCTGAACAAGTACTTCAGCTGGATCCCGATCTTCGGCGGCGACGGCCCGTACGGCAACTCGATCCTGCTCGGCTCGCTGGTCCTGGCGATCATGGTGCTGCCGATCGTCACCTCGCTCACCCGCGAGGTGTTCCTGCAGACGCCGACCGCCAACGAGGAGGCGGCAATCGCCCTGGGCGCCACCCGGTGGGAGATGCTGCGCACCGCCGTGCTGCCGTACGGCCGCCCCGGCATCATCGCCGCGGTGATGCTCGGCCTGGGCCGGGCGCTGGGTGAGACCATCGCGCTCGCGCTGACCCTCGGATCCACGTACGCCATCTCGTTCAACGTGCTGGAGAGCGGCGGCAACACCATCGCCGCCAACATCGCCAACCGCTTCGCCGAGGCGAACGACACCGGCCGGGGCGCCCTGATCGCGTCCGGTCTGGTGCTCTTCGCGATCACCCTGGTCGTCAACATCATCGCGCGGGCGATCATCTACCGCCGCCGGGAGTTCACGGAGTCCGCCGCATGAGCACCACGGTCACCTCACACCGCCCCCGGCCGCCGGCACAGCCGGAGTCGCTGCGGGCTCGGCGGCTGCCCGCGTACGCCGCACCGGTCATCGCCGTGGCCGCGCTGGCGCTCGCCGCCGCAATTGTCTACGGCGCGAGCATCGGCGGGCCGGTCCTCGTGATCGTCCTGGGCGCGGTGCTCTACCTGGTCGGGCTCTTCGCGGCGTCAAACGCCGTCGAGGGGCGGCGGTCCGCCCGTAACCGCACCTGGAGCGCCCTGATCCACTCCGCGTTCGTGCTGGCCGTGGTGCCGCTCGCCTCGGTGGTCTGGACGCTTGTCAGCAAGGGCACCGAACGGCTCGACGCCAACTTCTTCAACACCTCGATGAACAACATCGGCGCCCGCGACCCGAACGGCGGCGCGTACCACGCGATTGTCGGCACGCTGGAGCAGGTAGGCATCGCCGCCCTGATCACCGTGCCGCTGGGCATCCTCTGCGCCATCTACATCGTCGAGTACGGCCGGGGCCGGTTCGCCTTCGCGATCCGGTTCTTCGTCGACGTGATGACAGGCATCCCCTCGATCGTCACCGGCCTGTTCGTGCTGGCGTTCTGGGTGCTGATCGTGTCGCCGTGGTTCAACGACGGCCGGCCGAGCTTCTCCGGCTTCGCCGCAGCGCTCGCGCTCAGTGTGCTCATGCTGCCGACAATCGTCCGGTCGACCGAGGAGATGCTCCGCCTCGTACCGCCGCCGCTACGCGAGGGGGCGTACGCGCTCGGTGTGCCGAAGTGGAAGACCATCCTGCGGGTGGTGGTGCCGACGGCGCTGCCCGGAATCGTCACCGGCGTCATGCTCTCCATCGCCCGCGCGGCCGGCGAGACCGCCCCGGTGCTCCTGGTCGCCGGTGGTGGCGCCGCGATCAACTTCAACCCGTTCGAGAACAACCAGTCGTCGTTGGCCCTCTACGTCTACCAGCAGGCCGGCGAGGCCTCGAAGTACTCGCCGGCACGGGCGTGGACCGCGGCACTCACCCTGGTCGCCCTCGTGCTCATCCTGACGATCGCGGCGAAGTTGCTGGCCCGTCGCAACAGGCTCAGCCGATGAACCCCGGAGGTACCACCATGGCCAAGCGCGTCTCCGCCTCGAACGTCACCGCCTACTACGGCGCGTTCAAGGCGATCGAGAACATCAACCTGACTGTCGAGCCGAAGACTGTCACCGCTCTCATCGGGCCGTCCGGCTGCGGCAAGTCCACCTTCCTGCGCTCGATCAACCGGATGCACGAGGTGCTGCCGGGGGCTCGCGTCGAGGGCAGCCTGACCATCGACGACCAGGACATCTACCACCGGGACGTGGACGTCACGGCGGTCCGGCGCACCATCGGCATGGTCTTCCAGCGGCCGAACCCGTTCCCCACCATGAGCATCTTCGAGAACGTGGTGGCCGGGCTGAAGCTCAACGGGGTCCGGAAGAAGTCGATCCTCGACGAGGCGGCCGAGAAGGCGCTGCGCTCGGCGAACCTGTGGGACGAGGTCAAGGACCGGCTGGGCAAGCCCGGCGCGGGCCTGTCCGGCGGTCAGCAGCAGCGGCTCTGCATCGCCCGGACCATCGCCGTCGAGCCGCAGGTCGTGCTGATGGACGAGCCGTGCTCGGCCCTGGACCCGATCTCCACGCTGGCGATCGAGGACCTGATGTTCCAGCTCAAGGACAAGTTCACGATCATCATCGTGACGCACAACATGCAGCAGGCCGCACGGGTGTCGGACCGGACCGCCTTCTTCTCGATCGAGAAGACCGGCGACCCGGGCCGCCTGATCGAGTACGACAACACCCAGAAGATCTTCAGCAACCCGAGCGTGAAGAAGACCGAGGACTACATCACCGGCCGCTTCGGCTGAGCGGCTGGTCTCCTCCGCTCCTGCGCGACACGGGCGGTCCGTCTCCGGACGGACCGCTTCGTCGTTCCCGCGGCCGATGACCGTCGATCCGTGCGCCGCCTACGATCACCGGGTGCGTTCACCCGGCAGCCTCCTGCGCGGATGCCGACCTGACCTGCGGGTCGCCGTCGGCCTGTTCGTCGCGCTCGCGGCGCTGATCCTGGTCACGCCGAACGGGCCACACGACCCGATCGGGTACACCGCGGCCCTCGCGTTGGCGGCGGTGCAGGCCAGCACCATCGCGGTGCTGCGCCGCCACCCGGAGGGCGCGATGGCGGTGGCCGTCCTCGCCGGGATCGGCATCGAGTCGCTCGCCCCGGCCATCGGCTGGCTCGGTCAGGCCGCCGCGGTGTTGGCCGGGTACGCACGGCGAAGGCCGCCGTCGCGGTCGCTGTGGGTGCTCGGCCTGCTGCTGGCCGGCACGCCCTGGAAGCTGGCGCACGGCGACTGGCGCAACGTGCTGCTCGCGATCGCCGGCCCGGCGCTCGGCTGGACCCTCGGTGAGCTGGGTCGGACCCGCGCGCTGCGCCGGCAGGACTCCGAGCGGCGCATCGTCACCCAGGAACGCGAACGGATCGCCCGGGAACTGCACGACGTGCTGGTCCACACGGTGTCGGTGATAGTCGTGCAGGCCGGCGCCGCGCAGGACGTCTTCGACAGTCGACCCGACCTGGCCCGCGCGGCGCTCACCTCGATCGACCTGGCGGCCCGGTCCACCCTGTCCGAACTGCGGGTGCTGTTGCAGACGATGAGCGCCGACAGCGGGCCCGACTCGGCCACCCCGCAGCCCGGCCTGGCACAACTCGACACCCTCGCGGCGTCGCTGCGGGCCACCGGGCTGACCGTCGAGCTGGATCGGGAACCGGCGGTGTCGCCGTTGCCTGCGGCGGTCGACCTCTCGTCGTACCGGATCGTGCAGGAGTCGCTCACCAACACGCTGCGGCACAGCCAGGCCACCCGGGCCCGGGTGACGGTCCGGTGCTCGCCCCGCTCGGTGCGGCTGGAGATCCGCGACGACGGCCCGGCCCGTCCGAGTGGCCGGGTCGACCGTTCCGGGCACCGGGGGATCGTGGGCATGCAGGAACGGGCCCGGCTGCTGGGCGGGACGCTTGACGCCGGGCCGGTGCCGGGCGGCGGCTTTCGGGTACGGGCGGACCTGCCGCTCGCCTCGTCATGACGGCGGCCGCCATCCGGGTGCTGATCGCCGACGACCAGGCCCTCGTCCGAGCCGGCTTCGCGATGATCATCGGGAGCCGCGAGGATCTCGAGGTCGTCGGCGAGGCAGGCGACGGTCTGGAGGCCGTCGCGCTCGCGGGTCGCCTGCGACCGGACGTGATCCTGATGGACGTGCGGATGCCCCGGCTGGACGGCATCGAGGCCACCCGTCGGCTGGTCGCCGCCGGCCAGCCGGCGAGGATCATCATGCTGACCACGTTCGACCTGGACGAGCCGGTGTTCGCGGCGCTGCGGGCCGGCGCCAGCGGCTTCCTGCTCAAGGACATCCGCCCCGACGAGCTGGCCACTGCGGTACGGGTGGTGGCGCGCGGCGAGGCGCTGCTCGCACCGACAGTCACCCGGCGGCTGCTCGACCGGTTCGCAAGCGAACTGCCCGGTGGCACTCCCCCGCCGACGCTCGACGCGCTCAGCGCCCGGGAGATCGAGGTGCTCACGCTCGTCGCGCGGGCGCTCTCCAACGACGAGATCGCGGAGCGCCTGGTCCTCAGCCGGGCCACCGTGAAGACCCACCTGTCGGCGATCCTGCTCAAGCTCGGCCTGCGCGACCGGGTGCAGGCGGCCGTGCTCGCCTACGAGTGCGGCCTGGTCCGGCCGGGCACCGCTCCGCCTCGGGGATGACCGGTAGTCCGGTCCCGGGACCGATCCGGCAGGCCCACCGAGCTGCCTAATCTCCCTCCAAAGAGGAGGGAAACATGATCCGTTCAGTGCTGGCACTGCTGGCCGCCGTACCACTGCTCGTCACGCCCGGAGCCGCCGCCGACCCGCCCGCCGACCGGTGCGCGGGGTTGGCCCGGGCGCGCATCCCGCAGGTGTCGGTGTCCTCGGCGGAGCGCGAAACGAACGACGCGGGCCAGGAATTCTGCATGGTGCAGGGGGTGATCCGGCCGCAGACGCGGTTCACCGTCAAGCTCCCCGTCTCCGGATGGACGGGGCAGTACGTACAGCAGGGCTGTGGCGGACTGTGTGGCGAGGTGCCCGACCTGACCCTGCCGCTCTTCGGGTTCCAGTGCGCGGCCGCGCGGGACGGCCGGCTGGTGCTGGCCTCCGACGACACCGGGCACACCGGCGATCCGATGACCAGCGAGCCGGCGACCTGGGGCGCCGACCCGCGGGCACGACTGGAGTTCGGGCTGCTGTCCGAGCACCGGCTGCGGTGGGTCGCGGACGCGGTGATGGTCGCGTACTACGGGCACGGCCCGACGTACCGGTACTTCGACGGCTGCTCGACGGGCGGGCGGCAGGGGTTGATGCTGGCGCAGCGGTTCCCTGCCGACTTCGACGGCATCCTGGCCGGCGCGCCGGTGCACAACCTGGCGCCGCTGGCGCTGCTGAACGCCTGGGTGGTGCTCCGCAACACCGACGCGTCGGGCCGGCAGATCCTCGGCCCGGAGAAGATCCCCGCGCTGCACGAGGCGGTCGTCGAGAAGTGCGGTGAGGTCATCGACGACCCACGGCGGTGCGGGTTCCAGCCGTCGTCGCTGCGCTGCCCGCGGGGCACGGACCGGCCGGACTGCCTCACGCCCGCCCAGGTGGCGGCCGTGGTGGCGTTCTACCGGGGCCCGAACGGCCTCTACCCCGGAGGCATGCCGTACGGGTCGGAGCTGGGCTGGATCGACGAGTTCGTGGTGCGCTCGGGCTCCCCGGTGGACGGCAACACCGGGAGGATCGCGCTCAACTACCTGCGGTACCTCGCGTACCCGCAGAACCCGCCCGCCGACTTCCAGCTGACCGACGTGCGGTTCACCCGGGCCACGTTCGACCGGCTCAATGTGCTGGGCGACGCCATCTACAACGCCACCGACGCGGACCTGTCCGAGTTCCGCGCACGGGGCGGCAAGGTGATCCTCTACCACGGCTGGGCGGACCCGTCCGTCCCCCCGTTCTCGACCGTCGACTACTACGCGGCAGTGCAGCGTCGCGGCGGCAGCGAGGCGTTCACGCGGTTGTATATGGTGCCGGCCGGCTACCACTGCCTGTTCGGCCCCGAGCCGACCGAGCACCCGTCGGAGGTCGGCATCCCGGAGTTCCTCCAGCCGCTGATGGACTGGGTCGAGCGCGACGTGGCCCCGGGCGACATCGACGTCCTCACCTACGCCCCGAATGAGGAGCCGGATCAGCAGTTCGTCCGCTTCCTCACGGTGGCGCCGTTCGACGCGCTGGCGCCGGCGCACGCTGCCCCGGGCAGCCTCAACGCCAACTACCGGTACGTCGGGCACTACTGACGGGCCGCGACCTCCAGGGGTGCGGCGGCCGTCAGCGAAGCACGAAGCGCGGTTCGCCGTCGGCCGGGAGGTCCAGGCGTGGGGTGATGGGGGTGGCGGCGTCCCGATCGGCCGCCGCCCTCGCCACCCCGGCCAGGTCGCCGGCGGCGGCCACCTGGGCCAGGGTGACCAGGGTCGGCGGCAGCATGGTCAACTCGCCCGCCTCGGCGCGGGCCAGCGCGTCCGCCGGCCGGATCCAGAGGGTGTGGTCGGCCTCGCCGGAGACGTCGCGGGTCCGCTGCCCCGCCGGCAACAGGGCCACGAAGAAGTACGTGTCGAAGCGGCGCGGCTCGAACTCCGGAGTGACCCAGCGGCTCCACGGCAGCAGCAGATCCGACCGCAGCGTGAGGTGCCGGTCGGCGAGCAGCGCCGCGAAGCCGAGTCGGCGCCCCTCCAGGTCCTGCCGGGCAGCCTCCCAGTCGTCGCCGCTGACGTCACCCACAACTGTCGCCGGGTCCGGCCCGGCGAGCAGCACGCCGGCCTCCTCGAAGACCTCGCGGGCGGCGGCGCAGACCACCGCCTGGGCGGCGTCCGGGGCCACCCCGAGCCGCCCCGCCCACTCGGTCGGCGCGGGGCCGGCCCAGTCGAGGTGCGCCGCCGAGTCGGAGGCGTCCACCCCTCCGCCGGGGAAGGCGTACATCCCGCCGAAGGTCATCGCGGCGACACGGCGGATGACGTACACCTCGAAGTCGGTGTCGGTCGGACGCAGCAGGAGCACGGTGGCGGCGACGCGCGTCGTCGCCGGGGTGCCGCCCTCGGCCCGGAACCGGCGGGCGTGCTCGACCAGGGCGGCCGGCGCGGCAAAGCCGTCGCTGTCGATCGTCATGCCGCGAGCCTAGTTCCCGGGCCGCCGACGCTGACCTGTCGGTGGGCCGGCCTGCTGGTCCCCGGCGAGCTGGTGTGCCCGTCGCCGCCGTTCGGCCGCGAGCTGGTGTGCCCGTCGGCGCCGCTCGGCCGCCGCCCCACCCATGCGCGTCCTTTGCTCTGCTTCAACCCACGCAACAGAAGCAGCCGGAAACTGTTGCGTCCGTTGAAGCAGAGCAAAGGGAGCGAACGAGGTGAGCGGCCGGCGAGGCGCGAGCGCGCCGGGACGCCGGCCCAGCGCAGGTCCACAGTCGTTCGCGGCGGGGAGCACCGGGGTCCCGGCGGATGAGTGGAACGGTGGTCGGCGAGCGGGCGGTTCAACCCGGTCGACTAGCGTGCCGAGCATGACTCGTTGGGGCATCCTGGCCACCGGCCACATCGCCAGCCGTTTCGCCGAAGACCTCCGGTTGGTGCCGGACGCCGAACTGGTCGCGGTCGGCTCCCGCGCCGCCGACAGCGCGCAGCGCTTCGCCGAGACGTACGGCGCGAAGCGCGCGTACGGCTCGTGGGTGGAGCTGGCCGCCGACCCGGAGATCGACGTGATCTACGTGGCCACGCCGCACGCCGCGCACCACGAGGCGGCGATGACCTGCCTGACCGCCGGCCGGGCGGTGCTGCTGGAGAAGCCGTTCACCCTCGACCTGGCCAGCAGCACCGAGCTGGTGGACACCGCCCGCGCGGCCGGGGTCTTCCTGATGGAGGCCATGTGGATGCGCCTGAACCCGATCATCCGGCGGGTGGTCGAGCTGGTCGAACAGGGGGCGATCGGCACGCTGCGCAACGTCCGGGCCGACTTCGGGGTGGCCGGACCGTTCCCGGCGGAGCACCGGATGCGCAACCCGGCGCTGGGCGGCGGCGCGCTGCTCGACCTCGGGATCTACCCGATCAGCCTGGCCCACCTGCTGCTGGGCGTGCCTGAGCACATCCGCTCCTGGGCGCACCTGGGCCCGGAGGGGACCGACGAGAACACCGGCATCCTGTTCGGCTACGACAGCGGGGCGGTCGCCACGCTGAGCTGCGGCATGGTCGGGGCGAGCGAACTGTCCGCCTCGATCACCGGCAGCACGGGCCGCATCGACCTGCCGGAGCCGTTCTTCCGGCCGGGTTCGGTGATCCTGCACCGGGACGGCTTCGCGCCCGAGACGATCTCCGCCGAGGAGGCCGGCAACGGCTACCAGTACGAGGCGATCGAGGTGCAGCGCTGCCTGGCCGCCGGGCTGACCGAGAGCCCGCTGGTGCCGCACACCACGACTCTTGAGGTGATGACCCTGCTGGACACGGTCCGCGAGCAGATCGGCGTGCGGTACGTCTGAACGGCGGAAGGGCCCCTTGCCACGGTGAGACCGTGACGAGGGGCCCTTCGGAAAGGTCAGCCGAAGAGCGGCCGGACCAGCAGGTAGGCGACGCAGGCGATGAGCGCGGCCGCCGGGAAGGTGATGATCCAGGCGATCACGATGTTGCCGGCGACGTTCCACCGGACCGCGGAGAGGCGCTTGGTCGCGCCGACACCCATGATCGCCGAGGTGATCGTGTGGGTCGTGGAGATCGGCGCCTTCAGCACCAGGGCGTTGAAGTAGAGCACCGCGCTGGCCACCGTCTCGGCGGCGAAGCCCTCCGGAGGACCGAGGTCGATGATCTTGCGGCCGAGGGTACGGATGATCCGCCACCCGCCCGAGTAGGTGCCGAGCGCCAGCATCGTCGCGGAGGTCCAGAACACCCAGCCCGGGATGTGCGTCTTGTCGCTCTGGAAGTCACCGGTGTAGAGCGCCAACACGATGATGCCCATGGTCTTCGCCGCGTCCTGCATGCCGTGGCCGACGGACATGGCCGCCGCCGACACGGTCTGCGCCCACCGGAAACCCCTGTTGAGCTTGCCCGGCTGCCCCTTCCGGAACAACCAGAGGATGGCCAGCATCAGCAGGTAGCCCAGGGTCAGGCCGACGATCGGGGAGAGCACCATCGGCAGGATGACCTTCTCGCCGATGGTGGCCCACTGCACGACGCCGCCCGCGGACAGCAGGGTCGCACCGACCAGGCCACCGAAGAGGGCGTGCGAGGAGGACGACGGCAGGCCGAAGTACCAGGTGATCAGGTTCCAGGCGATGGCGCCCAGCACACCGGCGAAGACCACGCCGAGGCTGCTCACGCCGGTCGGAAGCGTGACCAGGCCGTCACCGACGGTCTTGGCCACCCCGGCGCCGAAGTGCGCGCCGATGAAGTTGCCGACCGCGGCCAGCAGCAGGGCGAGCCGGGGTGTCAACGCCCGGGTGGAGACGCTTGTGGCGATCGCGTTCGCCGCGTCATGGAAGCCGTTCGTGTAGTCGAACGCCATGGCGGCGACGATCACCGCCAGCACGGCGATGAGTTCGGGTGTCACCGGCTCAGGACTCCTTGACCGCGATGGTCTCGACCGTGTTGGCCACGTGCTCGAAGGCGTCGCAGGCGGCCTCCAGCTCGTCGGCGACCTCCTTCATCTTCAGCACGGTCAACGCGTCGTACTCACCCGAGAAGAGGCGGACGAGCAGCTGCCGGTTGATCCGGTCACCCTCGTTCTCCAGCCGGTTGCACTCGATCCAGTAGTCCTCGAGGTCCTTCATCGACTGCAGTCGGGGCATCGCCTCGGCGGTCAGCTTGGCCTGCTGGTCGAGCACGTTGACCATCTCGTGCAGCTCCCGGGGCAGCGCCGGCAGCTCGGTCAGCCCGTACAGGTAGAGCAGGTCGCCGACCGCCTCGAGGTGGTCCATGACGTCGTCGAGCAGCGAGCCGAGCCGGTAGATGTCCTCCCGGTCGAACGGCGTGATGAAGGTCGAGTTGATCTTCTTGTAGAGATCATGCGTGATCTGGTCGCTGTCGTGCTCGACCTCGGTCAGGCGCTCGCTGACCGACTGCACGTCGACACCGGGCAGAGCCAGTTCGTTCAACAGCGCGGTGCCCCGGACCAGGTTCTGCGCGGCCCTGGTGAAGAGCTCGTAGAAGGCGCCCTCGGTGGGGCGGAAGGAAAACTTCACAGCACAGACCTCGTCGCGTCGGTGGAAGGGTGGCGGCGTCCGTAGGCGTCCGCTCGGTGAATGCTAGGAAACGCCAGAACCGCCAGTTCGCCGGCCCACCCCTGGCCAGGCCACATTCACCGCTCGTTCACCTGCTGTTCATCTCGGGCGTCCCAACCGTCCCCGCTCCCCCAGCGGCCAACCGCTCGCGCTCGTGCGCCACGTCGAAATCGGCAGGCGGATACCCCAGATCAAGCGTGTCGAACGTCTCTCGCAGCAGGTGGGCCACCGCCCAGTCCCGGTACCACTTGCGGTCCGCCGGCACCACGAACCACGGCGCGGCGTCCGTCGTGCACCGGCTCAGCGCCTCGGCGTACGCGGCCTGGTAGTCGTCCCAGTGCGACCGGGAGTCGACGTCCGAGGGGTTGTACTTCCAGTGCTTGTGCGGGTCCGTCAACCGCTCCAGCAGCCGCTCGCCCTGCTCGGCGTACGAGATGTGCAGCATCACCTTGATCACGGTCACCCCGTCGTCGACCAGCTCCCGCTCGAAGGCGTTGATCTGGTCGTAGCGGGCCCGCCAGGTCGCCTTCGGCACCAGCGACCCGACCCGGGCGATCAACACGTCCTCGTAGTGCGAGCGGTTGAACATCCCCACGTACCCGGGCGGCGGCAGCGCCCGGCGGATCCGCCACAGGAAGTCGTGCCGCAGCTCCTGCGGGGTCGGCGGACCGAACGAGCGGATGTGCAGGCCCAGGGGGTTCATCGCGCCCGCCACCCGCTTGATCGTGCCGTCCTTGCCGCCACAGTCCATCGCCTGGAGCACCAGCAGCACCCGGTGCGCCGGCTGCGCCGAGCCGGCCTTGGCCATCGCGAAGAGCATCTCCTGCTGCCGGCCCAGCTCCTCGCCGACCAGCTCCACCTGCGCACGGGCCCAGGTCTTGCGGCGCTCCCCGCCCGCCTCCTTCGCGGGCAGGCCGGGCGTGGACCGGGGATCGATCGCGGCGAGATCCACCGGCGCGCCGACCCGCAGCAGGTCCCGCATGGGACCGCCGTCCGGCGCCACGATCCGCTCGCTCTGCCCCTGCCGGGTTTCGCTCATCCTCGGATCATCGCCCACCCGCCGACCATCCGCCCGCCGAGGCCCACCGCCGTCACGTCCGGGGCCGCCGGCGCGTCCGGTTGGTTGGAGGATGTACGCCAGGGCGCGTGGCGGTTCGGGGGAGGGTGGTGGGTCGTGCAGGACCTGGCGACGGAGTTCGAGGCCGAGCGGGGCCGGCTGCTCGCGGTGGCTCACCGGATGCTTGGCAGCCGCAGCGAGGCCGAGGACGCGGTGCAGGAGACCTGGCTTCGCTACGCCGGGGCGCTCGCCGACCCGGACGCCCGCGCCGAGATCCGCGATCTCTCCGCCTGGTTGACCACCATCTGCGCCCGGATCTGCCTGGACGTGCTGCGCTCGGCGCGGGTCCGCCGTGAGGCGTACCCCGGGCAGTGGCTCCCGGAGCCGGTCGTGGGCCCGCTGGACGGCGGGCCTCCCACCGGCGGTTACGCCCCCGACCCGGCGGAACGCGCGGTCCGCACCGACCAGGTCGGCACGGCGCTGCGGGTGATGCTGGAACGGCTCGCGCCCGAGCAGCGGCTCGCGCTCGTGCTGCACGACGTGTTCGCGGTGCCGTTCGCCCGGGTGGCGGACGTCCTGGGCACCAGCGAGGTGGCCGCCCGGCAGCTCGCCTCCCGGGCCCGGCGGGCCGTCACCGCACCCGACGCGCCCCGGCACACCGCCGACCCGGCCGAGCAGCGGCGCGTCCTCGCGGCGTTCGTGGCCGCCACCGAGTCCGGCGAGCTGGATCCGCTGCTGCGGGTGCTCGCGCCGGACGTGGTCCTCATCGGCGACTCGGGTGGGCACTTCCCGACTGCCCGCCGGCCGGTGGTCGGCGCGGACACGGTGGGCCGCTTCACGCTCGGCCTGTTCGGTCGGACCGGCCGGTACGCGCAACGGACGCGGACCCGCCCGGTGCTCGTCGACGGCGTCCTCGGCCTGCACATGGAGACGACGCACAGCGACGGGCGGCCGATTCGGCTGGTCACCGCGTTCGCGGTCGACGGCGGCCGGATCACCGGCATCTTCAACCAGCTCAACCCGGAGAAGCTGGCCGACCTGCCGCCGCTTGGCGACGACGACAGGTGGCCGCCGCGTTGGTGAGCCCGCGCCGGCTCAGACCACGAGCGCCAACCACTTGCGGTACGAGCTGGCGAACGGCTCGGTGCCGTCGCCGAGAGCGCCGTACAGCCACTGGGCCGCCGCCTCGGCCTCGACCACCACGTCCTGCGGGTAGCCGAAACGGGCCCGGTGCTCGGCGAACTCGTCCTCGTCGAGCAACTCCACCAGGCCGGTCGCCCGCCGCCGGACCACGTCCAGGTCGAGGTCGATCAGGTGGACGGTGTCGTCGGACTCCCAGCGGGCCGGGGTGGCGATGTCGCAGTAGACCTCGCTGGTGCGCGGCGGCGGGTTGAACATGCACGTCCACCAGGCGTGGTGCGGCACCAGCAGGACAAAGGGGATCTTCTCCACCGACGGCCGGCCGTGGTAGACCGACTCGGTGCCGAACGGGACACCCAGCCAGACACCGAGGTCGTCCTCGGTGAGGCGACGGGCCGGGTAGTCACGGTGCGCGCTGCCGTCGTACTTGCGGTAGATCACTCGGACCACGTCGCTCGGCATGATTCGCACCCTAACCGATACTGCCCACGCGTCGTAGCACGGTCGTAACCGGACGGGGTGGATCAGCGGGGTCGATGGGTGGTCCGCGCCACGCGGGCGGATGGGCGCGGTCGCTGTCGGCGGCGGCGGGTACCGTCGCACGGTGACTCCGCCCCGCACCGCCACCGGTTCCGCCACCCCGTCGGCCCGTGGTGGGAGCCGGCGGCGGGGTGCCCGGCCCAGCGGCACCGACCTGCTCGCGGCGGCGGTCGGCGCGGTTCCCGGCGGCACGGCGCGGCCCGGCCAGCAGCAGATGACGACCGCCATCGAGGAGTGCGTGACAAGCGGTGAGCACCTGCTCGTGCAGGCGGGCACCGGCACCGGCAAGTCGCTTGCGTACCTCGCGCCGGCCCTCACCGTCGACGGCCCGGTGGTCGTCTCCACTGCCACGCTGGCGTTGCAGTCCCAGCTCGTCGACCACGACCTGCCCCGGCTGGCCGACGCCGTCGAGCCGCTGCTCGGCCGCCGGCCCACGTTCGCGGTGCTGAAGGGCCGGCACCACTACCTCTGCCTGGCGCGGCTGGACAACTCCACCGAGGACGAGCCGGAGGACACCCTCTTCGACGCCCCGGCCTCCCGCCCGGGCGGCGGCACGAAGTGGCTCGGCGAGGCGGGCCGGCTGGGCAAGCAGATCGAGCGGCTGCGCGGCTGGGCCGAGAAGACCGACACCGGCGACCGCGACGAGCTGGACCCGGGCGTCGACGACCAGGCCTGGCGGCTGGTCTCGATGCCGTCGCGGGAGTGCGTCGGCGCGACCCGCTGCCCGTTCGGCGCGGAGTGCTTCGCCGAGGCGTCCCGCGCCCGCGCCCGCGAGGCCGACATCGTGGTGACGAACCACAGCCTCCTCGCGGTCGACATGCTGGCCGACCGGCACATCGTCCCGCCGCACAAGCTGCTCATCGTCGACGAGGCGCACGAGCTGGCCGACCGGGTCTCCTCGGCCGCCCAGGCCGAACTGGTGCCGGAGCTGATCGACCGGACCACCCGGCGGGCCCGTACGCTGCTGCGGCCGGAGACCGCCGACGCGCTCACCGCCGCCGGTGACGCCCTCGCCGTCGGGCTGGCCGAGGCCCCGGCCGGTCGACTCACCGCCGGCCTGCCGACGCCGCTACGGGAGGCGTGCACGCTGCTCGACGCGGCCACCCGCACCGCCCTGGACGCGATCGGCGACGTCAAGTCCGATGATCCCGACCCGGTCCGCAAGCAGCAGGCCAAGGCCGCGCTTGACGACCTCTCCACCACCGCCCAGCGACTCCTCGAAGAGGCCGACCACGACGTGGCCTGGGTGGAGAAGAACGACAGCGGCAGCCGGCGGGCCCTCGTGGTCGCGCCCCTGTCGGTGGCCGGCACCCTCGCCACCCACCTGTACGACGAACGCACAGTCGTCGCCACCTCGGCCACCCTGGCGCTCGGCGGCCGGTTCGACACGGTGGCCCGCGCCCTCGGCCTGGACGCGCCGCCGGTCCCGGCGTCCCCGGCCGCCGCCTCGCTGGCCGCCCGTACCGGGGCGGGTCGCCCGGCCGCCGAGACGCCGGGCCGCCGGCTGGCCGACGCCACCATCGTGCCGGCGACCGAGGGGCCGGGCTGGCGCTCGCTGGATGTGGGCTCGCCGTTCGACTACGCCCGGCAGGGCATCCTGTACGTCGCCGCGCACCTGCCCCGGCCCAGCGTCTCCGGGCTGCCCGACGCGGCCGGCGAGGAGCTGCTCGGGCTCGTCGAGGCGCTCGGTGGTCGTACTCTCGGGCTCTTCTCCTCCCGGCGGGCCGCGCAGCAGGCGGCGGAGCTGCTGCGCGCGCGGACCGACCTGCCGGTGTTGCTCCAGGGCGAGGAGGCGCTGCCGCTGCTGGTCCGCCGTTTCCGCGAGGAGCGGTCCAGCTGCCTGTTCGGGGTGATGTCGCTCTGGCAGGGGGTGGACGTGCCCGGCGACGCCTGCCAGCTCGTGGTCATCGACCGGCTGCCCTTCCCCCGACCGGACGAACCCCTCGCGGCGGCCCGCGCCGCGGCCGTGGACGCGGGCGGCGGCTCCGGCTTCGCCGCGGTCAGCGTGCCGATCGCGGCGGTCCGGCTGGCGCAGGGCGTGGGCCGGCTGATCCGGGCCACCGGCGACAAGGGCGTCGTCGCGGTGCTCGACTCACGGCTGGAGACGGCCCGGGGTTACGGGCCGTTCCTGCGCCGCTCGCTGCCCCCGTTCTGGTACACGACACGCCCCGAGGTCGCCCGAGGCGCCCTGCAACGCCTCGCCACCACCTGAGCCCACGCTGACGCGCGGCCCCCGTCAGGGGGCCTGGGCGGCGACGACCACGGCGTCGGGTGGGGTCTCCGGAACTCTTCGAGCGGCAAGCCGGCGAATCGCGGTGTTCAGCACCGCGATGAGCGGCACGGAGACGAGCGCGCCGGTGATGCCGGCGAGGACGACACCGGCGGCGATTCCGATGATCACCGCGAGCGGGTGGAGGGCGACCGCGCGTCCCATGATCAGCGGTTGGAGCACGTGCCCCTCGATCTGCTGCACACCGATCACCGCGCCCAGGATGATCAACGCGGTGACCGGGCCGCTGTCGACAAGCGCCACCAACACCGCCACACCACCGGAGAGCGCCGCCCCGACGATCGGGATGAACGCGCCGAGGAAGACAAGCGCGGCCAGCGGGAAGGCGAACGGGACGTCGAAGATGACCAGGAAGATGCCGATGCCGACGGCGTCGATGAAGGCCACCAGCACGGTGGCCCGGACGTAGGCGCCGAGCGTGTGCCAGGAGGCGCGGCCGGCATCGTCGACCTTCCAGCGGGCGGCGACCGGCAGCAGCCGGACCAGGAAGCGCCAGATCCGGTTGCCGTCGCGCAGGAAGAAGAACGTCGCGAAGAGCACCAGCAGCGTGCCGGTCAGCACCTCGGCAAGCGTCGCGGCGGTGCTCAGTGCCCCGCTCGTGAACCTCGAGGTGTTGTCGTTGATCCAGGCCTGCGCCTCGTCGATGTAGCGGTCGAGCTGGGTGTCCGAGAGGTGCAGCGGGCCCGTCTTCAGCCAGTTCTGGATCTGCCGGACGCCCTCCGACGACTTCGCGCTCAGCTCGGGCACACCGCGAATGAACTCGTTGACCACAAGCGTCAGCGTGCCGATCACCGCGGCCAGACCGCCGACAAGCACCACCGCCGTCGCCAGCGACCGGGGCAGTCGGGCCCGCAGCAGCCAGCCCACCGCCGGCGCGAGCAGCGCGGAGAGCAGCAGCGCGATGGCCAGCGGAATGATCACGATCTTGATGGTGCCGACGATCCGGAGCAGCGCCCACGCCACCACACCGATCACGATCAGCCGCCAGCACCAGGCCGCGGCGATCCGCAGCCCGTGCGGCACGTCCGCGTCGTCCCGGCTGGTGGTCGAGCTGTGCAGGTCGACCGGAGGTTCCGCGCCGTAGACCGCGGCGCTCGGCGGTGCGGTCGGCCCCGGAACGGCCGGCGACGCCACCCGGGCCGTCTCCGACACGTCGTTCAACTCTTCACCCGACGTGTCCTCCTCGGTGCGCGCCGACTCCTGTCGCGACTGGTAGGCGCGGCGCAGCCGCCCGCGTACCCGCTCGAAGCGGCTCAAGCGCACCTCCTGGCAGAAGAGTCGTCGGCCCACGGCGACAGGTCGGACAGCATACGTCCGTTCCCGACACCGTAGGGCAGTTCCGCCACACAATGCCCAGACCACCTCGGGCGTAACCACCGGCGGTCGGCCGTCCGCGACACGGTAGCGTCTGCCCCGTGACCGCCGACCAGGTTTTCGACTCCGGCCTGCCGATCCGCCTGCTGCACGACCGCGTGCTGGTGCGGATGGACGGCAGCGAGGGCGAGCGCCGTTCCACCGCGGGCATCGTCATCCCGGCGACCGCCGCCGTCGGCAAGCGCCTCGCGTGGGCCACCGCCGTCGGCGTCGGGCCGAACGTCCGGGCCATCGTCTCCGGCGACCGGGTGCTCTTCGACCCGGACGACCGTTCCGAGGTCGAGCTGCACGGCCGCGGGTACGTGCTGCTGCGGGAGCGCGACGTGCACGCCGTGGCCGCCGAACGGGTCGACAACGACTCCACAGGCCTCTATCTCTGACGAACCTCCCCCGGCTCTGACACACCAGCGGGCGCCGTCGCGCCGTTTGCCGGCCCGTGGCGCGGGAAGCCAGCCGGCGACCGTGGCCCTGGGGAGGGACGATGCCGGTATTCGTGAAGAAGCTGCTCACCTGGGGAAGCGTCGCGTTCCTGATCTACTTCGTGGCGTTCCGGCCGGACGGCGCCGCGCAGATGTTCAAGGCGATCGGGGCGGCGCTGATGGCGATGTTCCAGGGCCTCGGCGACTTCCTCACCACCCTGATGACCTGAGCACCGCCGACCGCCGTCAGGAGTGACCGGGCGGCCAGGGCGCGGCGGGGCGCAGGCCGTGCCAGCCGGGCGGCGGGTAGCCCATCGGAGGTGGCGGCGGAGCCAGCACCACCGGGATCGGGACCACCGGCTCTTCGGGCGCGGCCACCGGCCGCGACGTACCGTCCGGGAAGCGCAGGTGGTAGCTGCTTCCGTCCCAGACGCCCACCGGCGCCTGCGGATCACGCCCCACGAAGAACGACCGGTGCGCGGTGATCGCCTCCAGCAGTTGCCGTTCCTCGGCAACCGCCCGCTCGCGGTCGCCCGGCTTACGGTCCAGACCACGCAGCATCCCGTCGCGCAGCAGCGCCAGCCGCGTCGCGGCGACCTGGTACCCGCGCATCGCCCGCACCCCGGCGTCGCCCGCGACCCGGCGTGCCCAACTGCGGGCCGCGTGCCGGCGACCCAGGCTGCTCAGCGCGGCCACCTCGGGCGGGCTCAGCCAACCCGCGCGCACGTAGTCGGGCAGGATCCGCTCGGTGAGTCGCCCCTCCCAGGCGCGCAGCCACAGGGCCAGCCCGACCATCCCGAAGAAGACCGGCACCATCAGGCCGAGGAAGCCGTACAGCATGATCACCGCTTCGCCGGTGGCCTGGGTCAACGTCGGCAGCAGGTTCCACGTGCCGTGCAGCATCATCGCCAGCAGCAGGCCGGCGATCGGGGCGAGCACGCGGACCCGCCGGTCGGCCGAACGCGAGGCGACACCGAGCCCCACACCTGTCATCGAGGTGAAGAGCGGATGGGCGAACCCGAACAGGAGGATCCGCACGATGAAGATGGCGATCACCTGCTGGGCGCCGGTCGCCGGGCCGTACCGGTCGGCGCCGGCCGCGTAGCCGTACCCGCCCAGGTAGAGGATGTTCTCCACCATCGCGAAACCGACCGCGGAGAGCCCGCAGTAGACCAGGCCGTCGGTGATGCCGGACCACTCCCGACGCCGGAACACCAGCAGCAGGATCGGGCCGAGGGCCTTGGTCAGTTCCTCGATGAACGGCGCCACCAGCACCCCGGTGAGCGCGTCCGGCAGCCCCCAGTCGGCGAACCGTCCGGCGGCGAACTCGTTGACGTTGAGGGCGGCGGCGGTGGAGACGAACGCGCCCCAGGCGAAGCAGAAGATCAGGTACTTCAGCGGCTCCGGCTCGTACCGGTCGAGCCACAGGAAGCAGGCGATCAGCACCGGCACCGGCAGGATCGCCGCCCCCACCCCGACCAACAGAGCCTGCACGCCGAGCGACTCGCCGAGCTTGAAGACCATGAAGACCGCGCACGCGGCGATGAACGCCACCACCCCGGCCAGCACCAGGAACCGCAGCCAGTTCGGTCGGCGCGGCGGCATCCGGGGCGCCGCGACGACAGCCGGATCGGCGGACGCGGGCGGCGACGACGGCAGGGGTGCACCGGGCGGGGTGTCGGCCATGCGGTCAGCGTAGCCATCCCCCGCCGGCTGGTCCGGTCGCATCCGCAGCCGCTATGCTGCGGGCAGGTCACGAGTGCCAGCGTTCAGCCCCGGCTTGCTGGCCGGCAACCCTCGTCGAGTTCGCGGTGGGGTGCCCCGGGTGATGACCGGGCCCAGCCCGATCCTCGTGCTGGGCAAGCGCGGACCCCGTCCCGACACCACCCGGGGTCCCTGACCCCGGAGGTTCCGGCGTGTCCGTCACCCTCGTACCCTCGCTGCCCGCCCTGCCCACCGTCGCGCCCGCGCCGTCGGCGCCGCTCGACGTGCTCGGCGTACCCGGCGAGATCAACCTCGACTACGCGGCCACCGCGCCGTGCGCGCGGGCCGCGGCCGACGCGGTGACCGAACTGCTCCCGTGGTACGCCAGCGTGCACCGCGGCGCAGGAGCGCTGTCGCGGCGCTGCACGCTGGCCTACGAGCGGGCCCGGCAGACGGTCGGCGACTTCTTCGGCGCCCGCGCCGACGACCACGTGATCTTCACGCGGAACACCACCGACGCCCTCAACCTGCTGGCCCGGGCGCTGCCCGCCGGCACGACTGTCGTCACCTTCGCGGGCGAGCACCACGCCAACCTGCTGCCCTGGCCACGCGGCTCGGTGCGCCTGCCGGTGCCCGCCGACCCCGCCGGGGCGGTACGCGCTCTCGCCGCCGCCCTCACCGAGCTGCGCCGTGACAGCAACCCCGCGCTGCCGGTGCTGGTCGCCGTGACCGGCGCGAGCAATGTGACAGGCGAGCTGTGGCCGGTCGCCGAGCTGGCCCGGGTGGCCCACCGCCACGGCGCCCGGATCGTCCTCGACGCCGCGCAGCTCGCCCCGCACGCCCCGGTCGATCTGGACACGCTCGACGTGGACTACCTGGCCGTGTCCGGCCACAAGCTGTACGCCCCGTTCGGCACGGGTGTGCTCATCGGCCGGGCGGACTGGCTGGACGCCGCCGCGCCGTACCTGGCCGGTGGCGGCGCCACCAGCCACGTCGGGCCGGCCACCCACGACGTCACCTGGGCGTACGGCCCGGCCCGACACGAGGGCGGCACCCCGAACCTGCTGGGCGCGGTGGCGCTGGCGGCGGTGTGCGCCGCGCTGACCGACGCCGACCGGGTCGCGCTGGCCGCCCGTGAGCAGGCGCTGCTGGCCCGGCTGCGCACCGGCCTCGCCGCCCTGCCGCACGTGGTGGAGCTGCGCACCTTCGGCCCCGACGCGCCCCGGGTCGGCATCGTCTCGTTCGTGGTGGCCGGCTGGGACTCCGCCGCGGTGGCCGCCCGGCTGGCCACGGAGCACCGGATCGGCGTACGGGATGGTCTGTTCTGCGCCCACCCGCTGGCCCGGCGGCTGCTGGGTGAGGCTGCCGGACGTGCCGGCCGGCGGGATCTTCCGCCGACCGCGTTGCGCGCCAGCATCGGTCTGGGCAGCACGGCCGCCCAGGTCGACCGACTGCTCGCCGCGCTCGCCGAGCTGAGCTGAGCTGGGCCGAGCTGAGCTGGGCTGGGCTGGGCTGGGCCGAGCTGGCACGGGGCGGGCGCGCGCCGCCCGCGTTCAGCCGACAGGCGGGGCGGTGGGTGGCTTCGGCGCCTCACCCGGCTCGGCCGGTTCGCCGACCGGCCGCTCCTGCTCCCCGAAGGCGGTCCGGATCCACCGGTTCGCCTCCTCCTGCTCGACGCCGGAGGCCACCAGCAGGTCGCTCGCCGTGGTCCGGATCTGGGCGACCACGACACTGCCGGAGAAGCCGACCCCGGCCCCGTACGCCCGGCCGGCCTCGCTGACGGCCCGCAACGACCGCTCCCGCGCCTTCTGCGGCTCCTCGCCGGCCGCGAACTCGTGCTTGAGCAGGCGGACCGACTCGGCGAGGTGACCGATCGAGTCCGGCATCGTATCCGGTACCGGCTCGTCGTCCTCGATCAGGGTGACGGACCGCCGGATCAGCGTGCCGCTGTTGCGCATCGCGCGGTCGATCGGATCGGCCGCCTCCGCGTAGTGGATCAGCTCGCCGCGGCGGTGCCAGCGGGCCGGCGACAGGGTGGCCGTCTCCTTCGCGCCCTCGATCGCCTCGGCCAGGGTGGCCAGCTCGTCCTTGTTGTTGCGCAGCCGCTCCAGCGCCCGCTGGATGGCGCCCCGGTCCCGGTCGCGCAGCCCGTCGGCGGTGGCGTCGAGCTGGGCGGCGAGCAGGTCCAGCGCCGGTCGCGCGGCTCGGTTGATCACCCGGAGCGGGTTCAGCGGCAGCAGCACCGCCGTCACCAGCAATGCGACGCCACCGCCGAGGAAGGCGTCGACGAAGCGGGGTATCTCCAGGTTCTGGGTGGACGGGCTCAACGTCACGATCAGCACCGCCGTGGCCGCCGCCTGGATCACGATGGCCACGCTCGCCCCGGCGAAGATGGTGAGCAGGATCGCCACCGTGACCACCAGGCCGAGCTGCCACGCGCCGGTGCCGAGGAAGTAGATCAGGAGGTCGCCGACGAACACCCCGACGCCCACCCCGACGATCAGCTCCACGGTGCGGCGGAACCGCTGCCCGACCGACGCGGCAAGCGTGCCGACCGCGGAGATCGGCGCGAAGACCGGTTGCGGGTTGCCCAGCACCTTGTGCGAGATGAGGTACGCCAGGCCGGCCGCCAACCCGGCCTGGACGGCCAGCCCACCCGCCATCCGCACCCGGTGCAGCCGGTCGTGCAGGGTGGCCCGCCCACGATGCCGCAGTTGCTCGGTGGCCTCGGCGATGCGCGCCCCGTCGACGTCCACCAACCCGTCCCGCAACGGGGCACGTCGCACCATCGGAGGTCTCTTGTCCCGGGCCACCGCCATGGGCGCGACTACCCGTGGCGGGCCCGGTGAATCCTCCCGCCCGCATACGACGCGCGGGATGCGGCAGACTCGGGCGGTGGCCGATCTGCTGGACCGGTGGCGGGCGGCGGCCCGTGCTGCCGGGGCGAGACCCGACGAGAGCTGCACCACGGCCGGCGAGGAACTGCTCGCCCGGTGGCGGGAGCCGCACCGGCGCTACCACACGGTGGCGCACCTGGGCGCCGTCCTCGACGTGGTGGACCGGCACGCCGCGCTGGCCGACCGGCCCGACCTGGTCCGGTTGGCCGCCTGGTGCCACGACGCGGTCTACGACCCGCGGGCCCCGGGCGACACCAACGAACGCGACAGCGCCGCGCTGGCCGGGAACGTGCTCACCGGGCTCGGGGTGCCGACGCCCGCGGTGGTCGAGGTGCGCCGGCTGGTCCTGCTCACCGCCGGGCACGCCGTGGCGCCCGGCGACGCCGACGGCGCCCTGCTCTGCGACGCGGACCTCGCCGTGCTGGCCGGGCCGCCGGCCGCCTACGACCGCTACGCGGCGGCGATCAGGCAGGAGTACGCACACGTGCCCGAGTCGGCCTTCCGGACCGGACGCGCCGCCGTGCTCACCGGGCTGCTGGCGCTCCCCGCGCTGTTCCGGCTGCCGCCGCTCGCGCAGCGGTGGGAGCAGCGCGCCCGGGACAACCTGCGCCGCGAGCTGGCCGCACTCAGCGGGCCGCCGACGATCCCGGTCTGACCAGGTGCTTCGGACGACGCAGCCCGGCGTCGCGCAGCAACCGGACCAGTTCCCGGCTCGGCACCACCCGGGCACCGAGCCACACCGCCGCCGCGAACCGGTCGGCCGGGATGTCGTAGTGGTCCCGGTCGAACCCGCGCCGGGGCGCGCCCAGCGCCTCGGCGAAGGCGTGCAACTCGGCGTAGGAGACGTCGCTGATCAGGTGCGACCAGAGTCGACCGCGCCACGGCCAGGCCGGCCGGTCCAGGTAGAGCATGGTGCCCAAGTTAGCCCGCGTTGATGATCGGTGGCCGGCGACCTAGCCTCGGCGGCATGGCCCCCACCGGACTCCTCGACGACCTGCGTGCCGCCCTGGGCGAGAACGCCGTACTCACCGACCCGGACCTCCTGCGCGTACACCAGCGCGACGAGGCCGACCTCTGCGCTGCCGGCGTCCCCCTCGTGGTGACCCGTCCGCGCACCACCGAGCAGGTGGTCGCGGTGGTGCGGGCGGCGGCGCGGCACGGCGTACCGCTGGTGCCGCAGGGCGCGCGGACCGGGCTGGCCGGCGCGGCGAACGCGGTGGACGGCGCGGTGGTGCTCAGCACCGTCGCGATGGACGAGATCCGGGAGATCGACCCGGTGAGCCGGATCGCGGTGGTCCAGCCCGGCGTGGTCAACGCGGCGCTCGCCGCGGCGGTCGCCGAACAGGGCCTCTGGTACCCGCCGGACCCCGGCTCCTGGGAGTCGTCCACGATCGGCGGCAACGTGGCCACCAACGCGGGCGGCATGTGCTGCGTGAAGTACGGCGTGACCACGGAGTACGTGCTCGGCCTGGAGGTGGTGCTCGCCTCCGGCGAGGTGCTGCGCACCGGGCGGCGGACGGCCAAGGGGGTGGCCGGCTACGACCTGACGCGGCTCTTCGTCGGCTCGGAGGGCACCCTCGGGGTGATCACCGAGGTGACCGTGGCGCTGCGGCCCGCCCCGGCCGACTCGTTGACCCTGGTGGCGGTCTTCGGCTCCACGGCGGCGGCCGGCACGGCGGTGGCGCAGATCGCCGCGCGGGGCCTCACGCCCAGCCTGCTGGAGCTGCTGGACCAGACCCACCTGCGGGCGATCGAGGCGTACCAGCCGATGGGGCTGCGAACCGACGCGCAGGCCCTGTTGCTCGCCGCCGCCGACACCGGCAGCCGGGCGGGCGACGACCTGGCCGCCCTGGCCGAGGTGTGCGAGGCGGCCGGCGCCGAGGAGGTCTACGCGGCCACCGACGCGCTGGAGGCGGCGGCGTTGTTGCAGGCTCGCCGCCTGGCCCATCCGGCGATGGAGAAGTTCGCCGCCGACACCCACCCGGACGGCAGCGGTGGTCTGGTGATCGACGACGTGGCGGTGCCGCGGGGCGCGCTCGCCGCGCTGCTGGACGGGGTGGCCCGGATCGCGGCGGACTGCGACGTGCCGATCGGCGTGGTGGGGCACGCCGGGGACGGCAACATGCACCCGAACATCGTCGTCGACCGGGCGGACCCGGCGAGCGTGGAGCGGGGCCGGCGGGCGTTCGACGAGATCATGCGGCTCGGCCTGGAGCTGGGCGGCACCTGCACCGGTGAGCACGGGGTGGGGCTGCTCAAGCGGGACTGGCTGGCGCGGGAGATCGGCCCGGTCGGCGTCCGGGTGCACCAGGCCATCAAGGCGGCGCTGGACCCGGCCGGCCTGCTCAACCCGGGCAAGGTGCTCTGACTCCGGTCGGCGGCGTGCGGGTCAGCCCTTGACCTCGGCCGGCGTCGCCTGGGTGAGCAGCAACAGGATCTCCCCCGCCACCGTCGGGCGTTCCTCACCCGGGCAGTCCTGCGAGGTGATCAGCCCGGACGAGGTGAGCAGGCTGGACGTCAGCGCGTCGATGCAGGTGGTCCGGTAGCGCCGGACCTGGTCGGTCTCCTCGGCGAGCCGGGGGTCCGCGAGCAGCACCTGGAGGCGTTCGGTCTGCTCCGGAGCCAGCCGGCCCCGGGAGGTGACCCCGTCGCCGGCGCAGTCGAGGCACTGCCACGAGCCGTCCCGCTCGACGCTCAACGTGCGCAGCGGAGCGTCCGCGCCGAGCCGTTGGATCAGGCTGACCTGGCCCACGGCGACAGTGGTCGGGATCTCGGGTGCGGACCCGCCGGCCGCCGAGCCGGCCGGCGGTTGGGCGACAGATGTGTCGGCGTCGTCGCGGCCGAACAGCGAACACCCGGTCAGGGCGACGGCGAGCACCACGGCAAGTAGGGGGGTGAGCAGACGGGGGTGCGCGCGGTAAAGCACGCGCGGAAACCTACCCCACCGTAGGTAGCGTTCGAAACCACCATCCGGGCCGGTATCGATAGTTACCACTCGGTAACGTTACTTTCCGGTCATCTCGCCGTCGGGCGCAGCTCGGCCTGGTCGTCGTCACCCCGGTCCGCCGCGTAACCCCGTACGTCCGGCGCGCCGAGTCGGGCCGCGTCCGCCCCGGCGTCGTCAGGCATCAACTGGGACTGCCGCTCCGCCTCCACCCGCGCGCGGTAGTGCTCGACCTCGCGGGCGCTCCTCGCCGCGTCCCACCCGAGCACCGCACCCATCAGCTCGGCGGTGTGCTCGGCCGACTCCAGACCACGGTGGCTGGTCTCGAACGAGATCCGGGTCCGCCGGGTCAGCACGTCCTCCAGGTGCAGCGCGCCCTCGGCCCGAGCCGCGTAGGCGACCTCCGCGGCCAGGTACTCCGGGGCGCCGGCCAGCGGGGACGCCAGCAACGGATCGGCGTCGACAAGCGCAAGCAGGTCGAGCGTGAGAGTGCCGTACCGCTCCAACAGGTGCTCCACCACGCCCACCGGCACGCCGTGCCGGCGCGCCAGGTCGGCCCGGTCCCGCCACATCGCCGGGTACCCGTCGGCGCCGAGCAGCGGCAGGTCGGCGGTACGCGACGCGCGGGCGCCACCCAGGCGGCGTACGGCCCGGTCGACCACGTCGGACGCCATCACCCGGTACGTCGTGTACTTGCCCCCGGCCACCAGCAGCAGCCCGAGCATCGGCTCGAACACCGCGTGCTCACGGGAGAGCTTCGAGGTGGAGTCGGCCTCGCCGGCCAGCAGCGGGCGCAGCCCGGCGTAGACACCCTCGATGTCGGCGGTGGTCAGCGGCCGGTCCAGCACGGTGTTGACCTGCTGCAACAGGTAGTCGATGTCGCGGGCCGACGCCGCCGGGTGGGACCGGTCCAGTCGCCAGTCGGTGTCGGTCGTGCCGATGATCCAGTGCCCGCCCCACGGGATGACGAAGAGCACCGACTTCGCCGTACGCAGGATGAGCCCCGTCTCGCCGGTGATCGCCGAGCGGGGCACCACCAGGTGCACCCCCTTCGAGGCGCGCACCCGGACGCCGGGCCGCAGACCCACGTCGTTGAGCATCCGGGACATGTCGTCGCTCCACACGCCGGTGGCCGCGATGACGGTCCGGGCGTGCACCTCGAACTCGGCGTCCGGGGAGCCGGCCGGCGCCTCCAGGTCGCGGACCCGGACGCCTGTCACCTCGCGCGCCTGCCGGATCAGCCCGACGGCGCGGGCGCTGCTCACCACCGTGGCGCCGAGGCTGGCGGCGGTACGGGCCAGGGTGACGACCAGCCGGGCGTCGTCGACCTGCCCGTCGTAGTAGCGGATCGCCCCGGCCAGCGCGTCGGCCCGCAGGCTCGGGAAGATCCGCCGGGCCCCCTCCCGGGTCAGGTGCCGGTGCAGCGGCATGCCCCGACCACCGCCGAAGAGACCGGCGAAGGCGTCGTAGGTGGCCACGCCCGCGCCGTAGTACGAGCGGCGGAAGATCCGGGCGGGCAGGTCCCGCAGGCCCCGACCGGCCGGCAGCGGCACCAGGAACGGCACCGGGCGGACCAGGTGCGGCGCGAGCCGGGTGGCCAGCAGGCCCCGCTCGGTAAGCGCCTCGTGGACCAGGTGGAACTCCAACTGCTCCAGATAGCGCAGCCCGCCGTGGATGAGCTTGCTGGATCGGCTCGACGTGCCCGAGGCGAAGTCGCGCGCCTCGACCAGGGCCACCTTCAGGCCCCGGGACGCCGCGTCGAGGGCGGCGCCCGCACCGGTCACCCCACCCCCGATGACCAGCACGTCGAAGCGCTCGGCGCGGAGTCGGCGCAGGTCGGCCGTACGGCGGACCGGCGAGAGTTGCGCGGCGACGGATCGGGAGATGTTGGGGTCACGCACCCATCCACCGTAACCGCCACGCCAGCGTGTCGACATTCAGCGCCGCACCCCGCCCCCACGGCGGCGGTCGCAGATCTTGGACAGTTTCCGTCATCCGTTGACGGAAACTGTCCAACATCTGGGCGATTCTTCGGTGTCCCGTCCCGTGACGGGCGGGTGGGGAACCTCTGTCGTGGTCGTAAGGTTTCCGGATGCACGGTCAACCTGCGCAACCCGGTCGCTCCTCGCCATGGTCGGTGGTCGCCGCCGTGCTGGTCGGCTTCTGGACCGTTGCGGTCACCGCGGCCACCCAGACCGGCGGCTGGGTCACCGACCAGGTGCTGCTCAGCTTCGGACGGGACCGGGTCGGCTGGCTCTGGCCGGTGCTCGGCCTGACCGTCGTCGTGTTGGTCGGCACGCCCGCCCTGCTGCTGGCGGTGCTGCCCCGGTCGACCCCGGTCCGGGCCACCGGGCGGGCCTGGCTGGTCGGGGCACTCGCCCTCGGGGTGCTCACCCTGCTGCGGGTCGTGCCGCCGGTGCACCATGAGGCGTACCTCGCTGGGCTGGCCGGCGCCGCGGTGCTCAGCGCACTCGCCGTGGCCTGGTCGGCGCGCCGCTCGTCCGCCTCGGACGTCGGCAGCGCGCCCAACGCCACCGCGCGGACCGGCGACGAGACCGGCGGCGCGGTGCTGCACCGCGACGTCGCCCGAGCCCAGACCGCCGAGAGCCCGGAGCCGAGCGACGACGCCACGTCGTCGGCCGCCGGTAACCCGGACATCCACGCCGCGTCGACAGCCGCCGAAAGCCCGGACATCCACGCCGCGTCGACAGCCGGCGGGCGCCCGGAGTCGGTCGGGGGCCGGCGGGGATCGCGCCGGCCGGGGCCGGTGCCGCTGCTCGCGGTCGCCGCCGGTCTGGCGCTGCTGCTGCCGTGGGCCTGGCTGGGCGCGCTCGGCGGGCTCCTGGAGACGGTGCTCGCGCTGGTGGCGGCAGCGGCGCTCGGGGTGCTGGCCGCGACACTGTTGGACGCCACCTTCTGGTCGGAGTTCGCGGTCGGCCGGCCGCCCCGGCCGGCCCGGCTGGTCCTGCTCGGAGGTCTGGTCGCCGGGGTGGCGCTGCTGCTCCTCGCGGCCGGCACCGGCCAGTCGGGCGCGCAGTTGCCCGCGCTGCTGACCCTGCCACCGGTGGGTTTCGCACTGGCCGCGCTGTGGGCCGCAGCCTGGCGGGCCACCGCCGACCCGGCCGACGCCGCACGGGCCGGCCGGACGGCGACCGGCTGGCTGGTGGGTCTGGCCGCGCTCGGCCCGCTGGCGTTCACCGACCCGGAGGAGATCAGCCTGCTGCTGATCGGCACCCGGGACGTGCCGTTCTGGGTGGCGGCCGCCGCCGTCGCCGGCCTCGCCGTCGCGGTCGTGGTCGCCATCGGGTACGCGGTGCTGCTGGCCCGGCCGGCGGCGCATACCCCGAGTCGCCGGGTCGCCGCGCTGGCGGCGGCGGTCCTGCTGGTGACGGTGGGTGTCGTCGACGTCGGGCCCGGCCAACCCGGCCTGTACGGGGAGCGGCTGCTGGTGGTGCTGCGCGAGCAGGCCGACCTGAGCGGCATCCCGGCCGGCGCCCCCGGGCAGGCCGGACGGGACGCCCGGGCGGCGGAGGTCTACCGGCGGCTGGTGAGCACCGCCGACCGCAGTCAGGCCGACCTGCGCCGCACGGCGCGGCGGCTACGACTCGACCCGGTGCCGTACTACCTGGTCAACGCGGTCGAGGTGGATGGTGGCCCGGCCGTACGGGCCTGGCTCGCGCGGCGACCCGAGGTGGCCCGGGTGCTGGTCAGCCAGCGCCTGCGGCCGCTGCCGGCCCCGGCGGGACAGAATCGGGGCACCGCGCCGGCACCGACCGGCCCGGAGTGGAACATCCGTCAGCTCGGCGCGGACCGCGTCTGGTCCCAGTTGGGCGTGACCGGCAGGGGAATCGTGGTCGGCAGCTCCGACTCCGGCGTGGACGGCGGCCATCCGGCGCTACGGGCCGGGTTCCGAGGCGGGGACGACTCCTGGTACGACCCGTGGGACGGCACCCGGGCGCCGAACGACCAGGGCGGCCACGGCACCCACACGGTGGGCAGCGCGGTCGGACGGGACGGCATCGGGGTGGCGCCGGACGCGCAGTGGGTGGGCTGCGTCAACCTGGACCGCAACCTGGGCAGCCCGGGGCACTACCTGGACTGCCTCCAGTTCATGCTGGCGCCCTTCCCGACCGGCGGTGACCCGTTCACCGACGGCCGGCCGGAGCGCGCCCCGCAGGTGCTCACCAACTCGTGGGGCTGCCCGGCGATCGAGGGCTGCGACCGGGAGGCGCTGCTCCCGGCCACCACGGCGCTGGACGCCGCCGGGATCTTCGTGGTCGCCGCGGCCGGCAACACCGGCCCGTGGTGCGCGTCGATCGACGACCCGCCCGCTCCGTACGCGAACGTGCTGACCGTCGGCGCGGTGGACGCGCAGCGGCGGGTGGCCGAGTTCTCCTCACGCGGGCCGGTGCCGGGCGGCACGGGCAAACCGGACGTGCTGGCCCCCGGGGTGGGCGTGGTGTCGGCCATGCCCGGCGGCGGGTACGCGGCGCTGGACGGCACGTCGATGGCGACCCCGCAGGTGGCGGGGGTGGTCGCGCTCATGTGGTCGGCGAACCCGGCGCTTGTCGGGGACCTGACCCGCACCCGGCAGATCCTGCGGGACACCGCCACGCCGGCCGAGCCGACGTACCGCTCCGACAACCGCGCCGACGCCTGCGGCGGCCCGGGGAACGTCACAGGCGCCGGCCAGGTCGACGCGTACGCCGCCGTTCGCGCCGCCCAGGGGTGAACGAGGGCGGGGCCGGTCACCGCCAGCAGGTGATCTAGGGTCGGCGACCATGGACGCCGAGATCACCGTCGCCGAACTGAGCCCCGACCTCGCGCCCACCGTGGCGCGAGTCTGCGAGCAGGCGCTCGACCTGCCCGAGGACGCCGCCGAGGCGGGCGCCATCGTGGACGTGCTGTGGACCCGGGCCGCCGCCGACCGCGCCGTGGTCGGGCTGGGCGCGTACCGGGGCAACGACCTGGTC
Organism: Micromonospora lupini str. Lupac 08; assembly: GCF_000297395.2. GTDB lineage: Bacteria > Actinomycetota > Actinomycetes > Mycobacteriales > Micromonosporaceae > Micromonospora > Micromonospora lupini. Next base: position 6,783,441 of record NZ_HF570108.1, read on the forward strand.
GGGGTGCTGCTCTGCTCGGTGTCGCCGACCGAGGTGGGCGTCGGGCACGTGGACCTGGTCGCGGTGCTCCCCGGGCAGCGCCGTCGGGGGGTGGGCCGCGCGCTGCTGTCGCGCGCCGAGCAGGCGCTCGGCCGACGCGGTGTCACCGAGGTGCTGCTGGCCGGGAACCCGCCGTACTACGCCTGGCCGGGCATCGACGTGCGTTACACGCCGGCGGTGTGCGCCGCCCTGGCTCTCGGCTACCGCCAGGACCAGACCGCCTGGAACATGACGGCGGACCTGTCGTACGACGAGTCACCGGCCCTGCGGTCCACGGAGGCTGCGGAGCAACGGCTGGCCGGGCAGGGCATCACGGTACGCCGGGCGGAGCCCGCGGACCTGCCGGCGCTGGCCGCGTTCGCCCGGTCCACCTTCGGTGGCGCCTGGGACGGGGAGCTGGCCGGGTCGGTGGGCCGCGCGAGGGCCGGCTGCCACCTGGCGGAGCGGGCCGGCGAGGTGCTGGGCTTCGCGGCCTACGGGTCGTCCCGGCCGAGCTGGTTCGGGCCGATGGGCACCGCGCCCTCCGCCGAGGGTTCGGGCATCGGTGGGGTGCTGCTGCGACGCTGCCTGCGCGACCAGCGGGCGGCGGGGGTGGACCGGGCGCAGATCGGCTGGGTCGGGCCGGTGCCGTTCTACTCCGGCAGCGCGGGTGCCCGGATCGAGCGGGTCTTCTTCCTGTACCGGCGGTCCCTGCCGGTGACGTGAGAGGGCAAATGGGACATCAATCCATTCGCCCGCATCGCCCATGGACGCCTTCTACCGTTTCGGTAGAGGAGGCAGCCATGACCACGGATGACGACCAGACCGAGGACGGCCCGCCGATCACCTGGAAACCGGTAGGCGAACTGCCCGGCCACGTGCCGTTCGACCGGCTCGACTACGGCGACGCCGAGCAACTGGCCGAGATGACCACCGACGGCGAGCCGCTGGCCGAGGAACCGCAGGAGATGGTGGACGCGCCGATCCAGCTGCTGCCGCCGTACGACCGGGCGCAGAAGCGCCGCAACCAGCGCCCGCTGCCCACCTGACGACGAACGGGGCGGACCGCGTCAGCGGCCCGCCCCGTTCGGTGTGTCGGAACTGGACTCAGAAGTCCATGTCCCCGCCACCCGGGCCAGCCGGGGCAGCCGGGGTCTTCTCCGGCTTGTCCGCGACGACGGCCTCGGTGGTGAGGAAGAGCGCCGCGATGGACGCGGCGTTCTGCAGCGCCGAGCGCGTCACCTTGGCCGGGTCGATGATGCCCGCGGCCAGCAGGTCGACGTACTCGCCGTTGGCGGCGTTCAGACCGTGACCCGCTTCGAGGTTACGGACCTTCTCCACCACGACGCCGCCCTCGAGGCCGGCGTTGACGGCGATCTGCCGCAGCGGGGCGTCCAGCGCGACCTTGACGATGTTCGCACCGGTCGCCTCGTCGCCGACCAGGTCGAGCTTGTCGAAGGCGGTCTTGCCGGCCTGCACCAGCGCGACGCCACCACCCGGGACGATGCCCTCCTCGACGGCCGCCTTCGCGTTGCGAACGGCGTCCTCGATGCGGTGCTTGCGCTCCTTGAGCTCGACCTCGGTGGCCGCGCCGACCTTGATGACCGCAACGCCGCCGGCCAGCTTGGCCAGCCGCTCCTGCAGCTTCTCACGGTCGTAGTCGGAGTCGCTCTTGTCGATCTCGGCCCGGATCTGGTTGACCCGACCCTGGATCTGGTCGGCGTCGCCGGCACCGTCGACGATGGTGGTCTCGTCCTTGGTCACCACGACCTTGCGGGCGCGGCCCAGCATGTCGAGACCGACGGCGTCCAGCTTGAGGCCGACCTCCTCGCTGATGACCTGGCCACCGGTGAGGATGGCGATGTCGGCGAGCATGGCCTTACGGCGGTCACCGAAGCCCGGCGCCTTGACGGCGACGGACTTGAAGGTGCCCCGGACCTTGTTGACGACCAGGGTCGCCAGGGCCTCGCCCTCGATGTCCTCGGAGATGATCAGCAGCGGCTTGCCCGACTGCATGACCTTCTCGAGGATCGGGAGCAGGTCCTTGACCGACGAGATCTTGCTGTTGACGATCAGGAGGTAGGGATCGTCGAAGACGGCCTCCATGCGCTCCGGGTCGGTCATGAAGTAGGCCGAGATGTAGCCCTTGTCGAAGCGCATACCCTCGGTGAGCTCAAGCTCCAGCCCGAAGGTGTTGCTCTCCTCGACGGTGATGACGCCTTCCTTGCCGACCTTGTCCATCGCCTCGGCGATGATCTCGCCGACGGTGCTGTCGCCAGCGGAGATGGAGGCGGTGGAGGCGATCTGCTCCTTGGTCTCGACGTCCTTGGCGAGCTTGGACAGCTCCTCCGAGACGCTCGCGACCGCGGCCTCGATGCCCCGCTTCAGGGCCATCGGGTTGGCGCCGGCGGCCACGTTGCGCAGGCCCTCGCGAACCAGGGCCTGGGCCAGGACGGTCGCCGTCGTCGTGCCGTCACCGGCAACGTCGTCGGTCTTCTTGGCGACCTCCTTGACCAGCTCGGCGCCGATCTTCTCGTACGGGTCCTCGAGCTCGATCTCCTTGGCGATGCTCACACCATCGTTGGTGATGGTGGGGGCACCCCACTTCTTCTCGAGCACGACGTTGCGGCCCTTGGGGCCGAGGGTCACCTTTACGGCGTCGGCGAGCTGGTTCATGCCACGCTCGAGGCCGCGGCGCGCCTCTTCGTCGAACGCGATCATCTTTGCCATACGGCGTTGTCCTCCTGGACACTCACGGCCACCCGAGTGTGTGTCCCGGATGGGCCGCCTGGTGTACGCACCTTGGGACGTCGCCACCAGGCGACGACGACGTCCTTCGGCCGGGCCGGATAGCCCGCGACGACCGGCCATGTGCCGCCCCGGCGTCTCCACGCCCGGGCAACCTGGCCCCACCGTCCCGACCATTGGCACTCACGGTGTGCGAGTGCCAATGACTTGTTTAGCACTCTCACCTGCCGAGTGCAAGCACGATGGGCCCGCTCAGCCGAGTTCCGCGGCCAGTGTGGCCCCGTTCACCGGCGCCTCATGGGCGCGTTGCTCGGCGTACGTGATCAGCAGACCGACCAACTGGGCGAGATGGGCCGGCAGTGCCAGCAGCGCCGTGACAGCGATCACGGCCACCGCCCCGACGGCGGCGCCCGGGGAGGCGAACGGGTCCGCACCGAACGCGGCGGTGCCCGCCGACTCGATGACGCCGGGAACCGCGGTGCCGACGATCACCGCTGCGCCCACCACTGCCACCCGACCGAGCATCAGCCCGAGGCGGGCGTGGAACATCCCGAACGACCGGCCGATCGGGTTCTGCCGCTCGAAGAGGTAGACCGGGCCGGCCAGGCTCAACGCGAACGCCAGATAGATGCCCGGCAGGACGCAGCAGCAGGAACCGATACCGATGAGGAGACTGATCAGCAGCGTCCAGCCCCACAGGCCGAGCGCCCGGCGTAGCCCGTACCGCAGCGCCGAATCGAGGTTGCCGGGCCGGCCGGTCGCCTGCTGGGTGATCACCCAACTGCCGGCGGCCCACCCCACCGCCTGCACCAGACCGATCAGCAGGCTGCTGCCGACCAACGCGCCGACGAGGGTTGCCAGGGTGACGGCGAAGTTGTCCGGCAGCCCGGCCGCCGGATCCATCTGGGCCTGCGCCTCCCAGGCGGGCGTCGGGTCCACGCCCAGCAGGACGATCGAGACCACCGCCGCCGGCAACACCTGCGTGAGCAGCATGATCGGCACCAATTGCCGCCAGCCCCGGCGCAGCGCGCCCCCGCACCGCTCGAACCAGGCCCCGATGCCGGCGCCGGGCGGAGTGACCAGGGCGTCGGTCGGATCGAACCCGTGACCCGGCGGGTACCAGCCGACCGGCGCCCCCGGATACCACTGCTGTCCACCGTAGGGGCCCGCCCCGGGCGGGTAGTCGCCGGCGGGCGGATAGCCCCACCCCTGCGGCGGCACACCGGGAGGCGGCCCAGCCGGCGGACTCCAGCCACCCTGCGCGGGATCCCAACCGGGAGGCGACCCAGCCGCCGGACCCCAGCCACCCGGCGCGGTGGGATCGGGCGTACCCGCCGGGCCCGCCTGCCCCCAGCCCTGAGTCGGGCCGGGCGGCGGCCCGTGTCCGGGAGGCGTCCCGGGGCCGAATCCGGGCGGCGGCCCGGGGTCTGCGCCGGAGACGGGTGGCGTGCCCGGGGCCGCGCCCGAGACGGGTGGCGTGCCCGGGGCCGCGCCGGAGACGGGTGGCGTGCCCGGGGCCGCGCCGGAGACGGGTGAGGTGGGGTCGGACGGGCCCGGTTCACCCGGCCCGGAGGGCGTGGTGGGCGGGGGCGACTGGTCGGTCATGAACCCTCCTCAGCATCGGCTGGAACGGTTCACGATCTTCCCGGGCGGGCGTCCGCATCGCAGCACCGACCCGCCAGCCGATCGGGGGCAATCCGCGAGCGAGGAGGTCGGGAAATCGCTCAGGCGATGACGCGTACGTGCTCCGCCTGCGGGCCCTTCTGGCCCTGGGCGATCTCGAACTCCACGCGCTGACCGTCGTCCAGCGCCTTGTAGCCGTCCATCTCGATCGCGGAGAAGTGGACGAACACGTCCTGACCGCCGTCGACGGCGATGAAGCCGTAGCCCTTTTCGGCGTTGAACCACTTCACGGTGCCCTGTGCCACGGTGCACATCCCTCACTCTTGCGCGGCGTTGCCTGCCCGGGCGCGCGGCACGGCCGGACGCCCTCGACCACCGCGTCAGCGATCGATGACCGCCGCTGAAAGGGTGACCGAAATCGCACGCTACACGAGGAGTGACGGCGACGCACGACCCCAAATCGGGCATATTCCTGGACGGTCGGCCGGGGCCGGGACGGGGTCGGAAAGGGCTGCGGACGACCGTTGCGGAGGGGGACCAGAACGGCGGCAGGCAGGCCCGCCCGGCCACCAGGCGTCGGACCCTGGCACGCCCCGAGTCGGCTCACGCGCCTGTGGTAGGCATGCGGGCATGACCACCGACACGGGCTCACCGGTCCTGCGGCAGGCGCAGATCCACCGGGTTCGGCCGGAGGACGCCGCCCGGATGCGGGCGCTGCGCCTGGAGATGCTCGCCGACGCGCCGTTGGCCTTCCTGGAGACCCTGGCGGACGCGGCGGCCCGACCGCACCGCGAGTACGCCGCCCGCATCGCGTACACCTCGGCCGGCCCGAACAATGCGCAGTTCGTCGCGGACCCGGGCGGTCGGCTGGTCGGGCACGCCGGCGGCACTGTCGCTCCGGACGAGCCGGGGCTGACAGTCATCTACGCCGTGTACGTCACGCCGGCCTGGCGGGGCAGCGGGCTGCTCGGCGAGCTGATCGACGGGGTGGCCGCCTGGTCGCGGGCCTGCGGTCGGCCGGAGCTGCTGCTGGAGGTGGTGGTGGGCAACGACCGCGCCTACCGGGCCTACCAGCGGCTGGGCTTCACCGACACCGGCGTACGAGTGCCCCACCCCACGATCCCCGCCCTCAACGAACTACAAATGCGCCGAACCGCCTAGAACAAGAGAACCCATCCCAAGGCAGAACCCCGGTACTGACGAAAAAAGACGGCAGCGACGCCACCGCCGTGCCCACAGAGGGTTTCCGGGGCAGCCCGACCCGCGCAGGGATCAAGCCTGACCGCCCGAAGCGGGTCGGGCTGCCCCGGAAACCCCCCACCGCAACCACTACACGTGACGCCGAGACTGCACAATCCGGAACCGGTTCGCCACGTAAGCCCCGTCGGTGAGCGCCGAGTTGGCCGCCGCGTTCGCGCCGCTGCCGTGGAAGTCGGAGAACGCCGCCGACTGGTTGACGAAGACACCGCCGGTGAGGTTGCAGGACAGGTGCACCCCGACCTCGACCGCCACCGCCTCGGTGGCGTCCAGCACGGCCTCGTCGGTCGAGTAGACCCCGGCGGTGAGCGCGCCCTTCTCGCCGACCGTCCGGCGCAGCAGTTCCAGGCTGTGGGCGGTGGAGTCGGTGGCGATGGCGAAGGAGATCGGCCCGAACCACTCCCGGCCGTACGTCTCGGCGTCGTCCGCGCCCAGCTTGACGATCGTCGGGGTACGCACCACCGCGTCGGCGTACGCCGGGTGGGACACGGCCCGCGACTCCAGCACCGGCTCCCCCACCTTCGTGACCTCGGCCAGCCGTTCCAGCACCCCGTCGTTGACGATGGCGCCGGTCAGCTCCACGCCCCGGGCCGGGTCGGCGGTCAGCTTGCCGACGGCTGCGGCGATCCCGCCGGCCACCTCGTCGAAGCTCTTGTGCCCCTGGTCGGTCTCGATGCCGCCGGCCGGGATCAGGATGTTCTGCGAGGTGGTGCACATCTGCCCGCTGTAGAGGGTCAGCGTGAACCCGAGGTTGCGGCACATGCCGGCGAAGTCGTCGGTGGAGTCGATGACGACCGTGTTCAGGCCGGCCTTCTCGGTGTAGACCGAGGCCTGCCGGGCGTGCGTCTCCAGCCAGTCGCCGTACTCCGTGGAGCCGGTGAAGTCGACGATCTTGACGGACCGGTGCAGGGCCAGGTCGCTGGCGAGCTTCTCGCCGGGCGCCTCGGCCGCCAGCATGATCAGGTTCGGGTCGAAGCCGGCCTCGGCCAGCACCTCCCGGGCGTACTTCACGGTGATCGCCAGCGGCAGCACCGCGCGCGGGTGCGGCTTGACGATCACCGGGTTGCCGGTGACAAGCGAGGCGAACAGCCCCGGGTACGAGTTCCAGGTCGGGAAGGTGTTGCAGCCGATCACGAGCGCGACCCCACGCGGCACCACGTGGAAGGTCTTGGTCATCCGCAGCGGGTCGCCCTTGCCTGCGGCCTTCTCCCAGCCGGCCGTGCCCGGGTGCCGGGTCATCTCGGCGTACGCGTACGCCAGCGCCTCCAGCGCCCGGTCCAGCGCGTGCGCGCCGCCGGCCTGGAAGGCCATCACGAACGCCTGCCCGCTTGTGAACTGCACCGCGTTGGCCAGCTCGAAGATGTGCTTGTGCAGCCGGTCGAGGATCTCCAGGCAGACGCCCACCCGGGCCTGCGGGCCGGCGTCGCGCCAGGCCGGCAGCGCGGCGGAGGCGGCGGCGATCAGCTCGTCGGTGCCGGCGTGCGGGTAACGCACCGCCAGCTCGACCCCGAACGGGCTCGTCTCGGTGGCGATCCGCTCGCCGGTGCCCGGCTGGTCGAGGGGGAAGTCACCACCCAGGTACGCCTCGAAGGCGGCCTTGCCGTCGGCGGCGGCGGTCTCGCCGTACACGCGGGGGCTGGGGGATTCGGGGTACGCGGACCAGTAGCCCCGCTCCGTGATCGCGGTCAGCGCACGGTTGAGGGTGTCGGCGTGCCTGTCGTACAGGGGATGCGGGGTCTCCGTCATGCCCGCCATCATGCAACAGCCCGGTCCACGAGCAGTAGGGGCGGATGCCCGACAGCGACGCGTGCGGCACGCGGGCCCGAGCGGCAGGGCCCGGGATTGATCGTGACGCCGGCGGGTAACCGCCGTCCTCGGGCCAGGAGAGGACAACGGGTGAGGATCACGGAGATCCGGGTGCACGGGGTCGCCGACAAGGGCCCGGAGACGATCCTCGACCGGCCGGTGGTGGCGCGGGTCGCGGGGGACGACGAGGCAGGCTTCTACCGACCCCGGCCGGGCTTCGGCGATCCGGAGGGTCCGGGCGGGCCGACGCTTGAGGCGTACCGCTGGAGCAGTTTGACCGGCGGCACCGCGACCCGGACCTTCTCGCTGGTCCTGCTGCTGCCGTTCATGCTCAGCAACATCGCGATCTGGATGTTGCCGGTGGCCGGTCGGCCCGGCGGCGTGGCTCGGGCGCTCTGCCGCCTGCTGGCCGCGTCGATGACCGCGATGTACGTGCTCTCCGCTGTCGGCGCCGCCCTGGACCTGATCGCCTGGCAGTGCGCGGCGTACCCGCGGTGTCTGGAGGGGCGTCGGGAGATCTCCTGGCTGGGCGGCGTGCCGCCGGGCCAGCGCCTCGCCCTGCTGGCCGTGCTGCCGATCATCGCGGTCGCCCTCATCTGGCGGGTCGGCGCCCGCACCTCGCAGCTACCCGAGGACGGCGTGCACACGCCCGGGGTGGGCGCGGACCGACTCGACACCCCCGCCTTCTGGGACAACCGGGCGCTGCTGCGCCGGCTGCGCTCGGTGCACGTGGCCGTGGCGCTGGGCACGCTCGACGCCACGCTGCTTGTGGTCCTGGCACCGCACGACGCCGCCCCTCCCGGCTACCTGCTGCTGGTCGCCGACGTGCTGCTGCTCGTCGCCGCGCTTGTCGCGCTCTGCCGGTCGGCGATGGACGGGCACGGCGAGCAGGGCCTGATCACCGCGCGGAGGTTGCGGTGGACGGCTATCGCGCTCACGGCGCTGACCCTGGGCTACGCGCTGTGGCCCCGGCCGCCGTGGTCGGCAACCGGCACACTGCCCGGGTACGGCCTCCTGGTCTCCCTGCTCTTCGCCGCGCAGGTCGTCCTGCTCGCGGTGCTGGGACTGGTGAGCCTGGCACAGCGCCACCACCTGCCGCGCCCGCGTCCTCTGATCAGCGGGCTGGGCGCCCCGCTGATGGGTTCCATCGCGATCGGGCTGGCCGTGTCGTACTCGTCCGGGCTGACCTACACCCTCGCCGAATACCTGGACCGGGGCTCCAGCCCCACACCGGTCCGGCCACTGCCGCCCGGCGCGCCACCGCTCTCGCCTCCCGTCGCGTACCGCTGGGCCACGCTCGGCTTCTCCCTGGCGGTGCTGGTGGTGGTCCTGGTGGCGGTGCTGGGCGCTCAGATCGGGCGGGCACGGCAGCTCCGGACGGCCGAGGAGCTCGTCCGGCGGGACTTCCCCGAGGCGCCCCGGGTGCCGCCGGAGCGGGTGCGGGCCGTCCGGGACGCCGTCGTCCGCGCCGACCGGACGGACCGGCTCTGGCCGCTGCTGCCCTCGGCGTACGCGGTCCTGGCGGTACTCACGCTGGCGGCGGCGGGGTTGTCGGTGCGAGGGCAGGGACCGGGTGCGCTCGCGCTGCGGCTGGGCGGCCTGTCGCTGGCCCGCCCGGTGGTCTTCGTGACCGATCTGGGCGCCCTGCTGATCGGCCTGTTCGCCCTGTTCCTGGCCGGGGCGGGACTCGTCGCCTACCGGTCCGGCCCGATCCGACTGGTCGGGGTGCTCTGGGACCTCGCCACCATCTGGCCACGCGCCGCCCATCCCCTCGCCCCGCCCTGCTACGCCGAACGGGCGGTTCCCGAGCTGACCCGCCGGATCGGGCAACTCACCGCCGACGGGGGCGGGGTGGTGCTCTCCGGCCAGAGCCACGGCAGCGTGCTGATCGCGGCGACGGTGCTGCAACTCCCCGACGACTCCCGCCGTCGGGTCGCCCTGCTCACCTACGCCGCGCCGCTGGGCAACAGGTACACCCGGTACTTCCCCGCGTACGTCAACGACGACGTGCTGCGCGAAATGGGTGACCGCCTGTCCTGGCGGTGGGTCAACCTGTGGCGGTACACCGACCCGATCGGCGGGCGGATCTTCCCGCCTGGCGAGGCGGAAGCGCCCGACGATCCGGCGAGCCGTGTCGACCACTGGGTACGCGACCCGAAGACCCTGCTGGTGCCGCCGACCGACACCGTGCCGCCCCCGGTGGAGGGACACCGGTTCATCCCCGACGAGGACTTCCACGCCGCGGTTCGCGAGCTGGCCCGGCGGCTGGAGGAGCCGGAGGCCCCACCTCCCGTCGTCAGAGTGTGAGCTGCCAGTTGTTCCAGGCGTCCACCGGGCGGAACCCGAGCTGCTCGTTGATCGCCACCATGTAGCTGTTGCTGGCCGCGTTCCACGTGTCGATCACTCGTACCGCCGGCTCGTGGGTGAGCAGGTGGTGCAGGTTCTCCGCCTTGGCGATCAGGCCGAGGCGGTGCCCACGGTGGGCCGGGTCGACGATGGTGATCTGCTGGAAGGCGTGCCAGTCGGCGGAGGCGCCCACGTCCAGCAGGGTCCAGGCGACCAACCGACCGGACGCCTCGTGCCGCATCCCGAGGTGGTAGCGCCGCCGACCCTTGGCGTCCAACGCGCGCTCGTTGCCCCGGATGCGCTCGGCGTCCACCTGCTCCGGCTCCCACTGCACGTCACCCATGGGCGCGTCCATGAGCAGCCGGCCGTCCAGGTAGGCGACGTCCGCCACGTACTCCTGAGGGGTGGCGCCCTGCCAGCAGACCGACCGGTAACCCTCGGCGCGCGGCGCGGCCTCGGCGAGCGCCGCCCGCAGCGCGATCCGGTCGATGTCGGCGATCTCCAGCCGGCGGCGCACCTCGGCCAGGGCGGGCTGGGCGCCGATCGACGCGGCGAACGCTCCACCCGCCGCCGATCGGGCCGGCCCGCCGGGCAGCGCGGAGACGGCCATCGCGACCACCCGCTTGCGGCCGTGCTCACGCAGCAGGCGCACCCCGTACTCGTGCAGTGCCCGGCCGACGCCCCGCCGCCGCAGCTCGGGATGCACCGTCAGCTCGGCGGTGGCGTTGTCGGTGTTGTCGAGCTGCGGCAGGTCGAGCTGGAGGTAGCCGGCCGGCGCCCCGTCCAGCCGCGCCAGCGCCCAGAGCGATCGGGTGCCGGGCGCCGGCGTGTGGAACTGCGCGTCGAAGCGACGCCGGCAGAAGGGCGGGAGGTCCGGAAGGTCGACCTCGCTGGCCGCCACCCCGACCCGGTACGCCTCGTCGACAGCGACCCGGTCGGCGCCGTCGAAGGACGTGATCGTGATGCTCATGCCGGGAGCCTGACAGCCGGAAAAGCGATGGGGCCAGCGAATTAATCGCTGGCCCCATCGAACGTGGTCGGGAGGGACACTCGCACAACGCCTCCGGCGTTGGGTCGCAAGAACTTCAAAAGTCTCCGGCGAAATGCCCTCCCGCACGGAGCATCTTGCGCCGTCCGGTTCCTGCCGTCAAGTCCAGACCGGCGGGTTTTCCACACTCACAGCGAAAACCCAGTTACCGGCCGGCCCGAGGGTCAGCCGAGGAGGCCGGCGTCGCGGGCGGCGCGAAGGCTGGGCTTGATGTGGTGGGTCGGGCCGACCTGACTGGCCACCGCGTCGATGGTCTTCAGGCCCTCGCCGGTGTTGAACACGACAGTCTCCGCCGTGGGGTCGAGCCGCCCGGACTCGACAAGCTTGCGCAGCACCGCCGCGGTCACTCCGCCCGCCGTCTCGGCGAAGACGCCAGTGGTACGGGCCAGGTCGCGGATGCCGGCGCGGATCTCGTCGTCGTCGGCGTACTCCATCCAACCGCCGGTGCGGCGGACCGCCTCCAGGGCGTAGAGGCCGGCGGCCGGGTCGCCGATGTTCAGCGACTTGGCGATGCCGGTGGGCTTGACCGGGATGATCGTGTCCGTGTCGGCGTGCAGCGCGGTGGCGATCGGGTTGCAGCCGGCCGACTGTGCGCCGAAGACCTTCCAGCCGCCGGCCGGCGCCTCGACCAGGCCGATCTCGACCAGCTCGGAGAACGCCTTGTCAATCTTGGTGAGCAGTTCACCGCTGGCCATCGGGATGACCACCTGGGCCGGGATGCGCCAGCCGAGCTGCTCGGCCACCTCGTAACCGAGGGTCTTGGAGCCCTCCGCGTAGTACGGGCGGACGTTCACGTTGACGAACGCCGTGTCCTCGAATTCGTCGGTCTCCACGAGCTCACCGCAGAGTCGGTTGACGTCGTCGTACGAGCCGTCGATGGCGACCAGCTCGCCGCCGTAGACGGCGGTGGTGATGACCTTGCCCTGCTCCAGGTCGCTGGGGATGAAGACGACCGAGGGCACGCCGGCACGGGCGGCGTGCGCGGCCACCGAGTTGGCCAGGTTGCCGGTGGACGCGCAGGCGAACCGGGTGAAGCCGAGCGCCTTCGCGGCGGTCAGCGCCACCGAGACGACCCGGTCCTTGAACGAGTGGGTCGGGTTGGCGCTGTCGTCCTTGACCCAGAGCGGTGCGGTGATGCCCAGCTCGGCGGCGAGGTGCGGGGCCGCCACCAGCGGGGTCAGCCCCGGGTCGAGGGTGACCCGGGTGGCCGGGTCCTGACCGGCGGGCAGCAGCGCGGCGTACCGCCAGATGTTGTTCGGGCCGGCCTCGATCTGCTCGCGGGTGACCGCGGCCAGGGCCGCGGTGTCGTAGTCCACCTCAAGAGGGCCGAAACACTCGTAACAGGCGTGCTGCGCGGCGAGCGGGTAGCGGGCCGAACAGGCGCGACAGACCAGGGCCCGGGCGGGGCTGGCGGAGGTGTCGATGCCGGAGGCGGCGAGCGTCGACGTCATGTCGAGAGTCCTCTCATCTTTCCCCGCATCGCACGGTGCGGCGGGGACGGAATTGGCACCTGCCCCGCCTGTCGCTCAGCGGTGAGCGCGCGGGGTGGTTGCCGGGGCGTCGTCGGGCCGTATCCCTCAGCCCCTCTGGATGAGGTATGCAGTTGTGCCGCCGAGTCTAGGCAACGTTGCCTGCGGCCTACACCGGGTATCCCAGGGAGTGGGTCAGCGGACCGCCACCGCCACCGGGTCGACCACGGCGATCGGGTCGGTCACCGCGCTGGACTGCGGCAGGGACGACGAGCGGGTCCGTGCCCTGGTGGCGAGGTTCGCGGCGACCAGAGCGGCGATGGTGATCGCGGCGCCGACCAGCTCGACCGCCTCCGGCCGGTAGCCGCGGGCGATCTGCACGACGAAGGTGGTCACCGGGACCAGGTTCATGAACAGGGCGGCGTTGGCGGCGCCCAGCCGCTGCACGCCGGTGTTCCACGCCAGCACCGCGACGACGGCGGCGACGATCACGGCGTACGCCAACTGCGGGGTGATCGCCACGAGGTCGGCGGCGGCCGGCGCGTGCTGCCACCCGACGGCGTCGGCGCCGATGCTCGCGGCCAGCATGGCGGCCGTGCCGGCGAGCGCGGTCAGGGTGGTGAACCGCAGCGGCGACCAGGCGCCGAACCGGCTGGCGCCGTGGGTGTAGATGCCCCAGCCGAGCACCGCGCCGATCATCATGAGCCCGCCGAGACCGAACTGGCCGAGCCCGGCCAGGCTCCCGCGGGTGATCACCAGGCCGACTCCGAGGAGCGCCACCAGGGAGAGGGCCAGCAGGAGCGGCTTCGGTCGTACGCCGTCGCGGGCCCACCGGACCAGTTGGGTGACGACCGGCGTGGTGGCCACGAAGAGGGAGATCTGCTGCGGGGCGGCGTGTTCGAGTGCCAGGTTGGTGAGCAGGTTGAAGCCGGCGAAGCCGACGACGCCGAGCACCACCAGCTCGACTCCCCGCCCGCCGGTCCGCAGCGCGGCCGAGCCCTCGCGGAGCAGCAGGATGGCGACCAGGATGACGGCCGCGAGCAGGTAGCGGGCGGTGGTCAGGTTGAGCGGGTCGACCCGGGTCAGCGCGCTGGCCAGGATCGGAAACATCGCGCCCCAGGCGAGCACGGCGAGCAGCGGGTAGGTGGCGGCGCGGGATCGCATCGTCAGCTCCTTTGTTCGAGTATCTTCGAACTAACGACACCGACCATAGGGTGTTGTTCGAATGTTGTCGAACAAGGGTTAGACTGGTCACATGGAGCCGCACGAACCCGACCTGACCGCCGTACCGGTCACCGCCGTGCTGGCCGCACTCGCCGACGACGTACGCCTGCAGATCGTGCGGGCGCTCGCCGAGGGTGGCGAGGCCGCCTGCGGCAGCTTCGACTTCGGCGTCTCCAAGGCGACCCGCAGTCACCACCTCAAGGTGCTGCGCGAGGCGGGCCTGACCCGCACCCGGGCCGCCGGCACCAGCCGACTGGTCCGGCTCCGCCGCGACGAGGTGGACAAGCGGTACCCGGGCCTCCTGGACGCGGTCCTCACCCCGCACCCTCCGGCCTGACGCCACCGTCACCGCCCCCGTTCGCCGCTGGGCATCACCGGAGGCGGTCCCACCCGGGCGCGCCGCCGGAGCCGCCTCGTTGAGGCTCCGGCGGCGCGCGGTACGGGTGCGGTCAGGCGGAGACCGGGCTGGGGTCGGTCACCGACGCCGGTGGAGCGTCGGCGCGACGCCTGGCGAACAGCGCGTCGAGCGCCCAGGGGCCCGAGCCGAGCGCCGCGACCAGCAGGAACGACCAGCAGAAGAGCGCCGACAACTCACCGCCGTTGTGCAACGGAAGCAGGTCTTCGGGCTGGTGGACCACGAAATAGGCGTACGCCATCGAGCCGGAGGCGAGGAGCGCGGCGGGCCGGGTGAAGAGCCCGGCCAGCACCAGCGCGCCGCAGACCAGTTGGATCAGCGCGGCCCACCAGCCCGGCCAGGAGCCGAACGGTATGGCCGCGCCGGTCATCGGGTTGCCGCCGAACAACCCGAAGACCGAGGACAGACCGTGGAGCATGAACAGCAGGCCGGTCACGATGCGGAACAGGGACAGGGTCGGCCCGCCGAGCCGAGAGACGTTCATGGAGACCTCCATCGAAGGGGATAGATGCCTTCAATGGTGGGGCACGAATGTATCCAGGGTAATAAATTCCTTGCTGGTGGGAAAATCCCCGACCGAAATATTTCGGCGGCTGCGCTCGGCGGTGCGACGCGCGCCAGCGTGCAGGCACCACGTGGAGCACCCTTGAGCTGCACCTCCGTGCCCGTATGCCCCGAACGGGGCGCCCGCCAACCTCGCCGAGGACCGCCCCGACCCGAACGCACCAACCCTGCCGCGGCCCGCACAGCATGCGGAGCTGCCCGCAAGCCTGTAGAGCTGCCCCGCAAGTGGGGCAGCTCTACAGGTTTCCGCCTCTGTTGAGCCAGGCGCGCACCGCGCCCTGGTTGTAGACGACGAGATAGTCGGCCTTCCCGTCTCCGCTGATGTCCTTGAACTGCACGAGTCCACCGGGATAGTTGGACTCGTTGGCGAAGTTGAGGTGCGCCTCGAACCCACCGGCGTCCTTGCCGCCCCTGTTGAGATAGGCGTGGACGTTGCCGTTGGAGCCGACCGTCAGGTAGTCGGCCTTGTTGTCGTTGTCGACGTCGGCGAACCGCAGGTTGTTCCGGCTGGCGCCGGTGGCCCCCGGCGCCCAGTTGAGCTTCTCTATCCACACCGGTTTCGGGTTGTCACTCGCCAACCCCGTGTTGGTGTAGGCGTGCACCTGTCCTGCCGTACCCACCCGGAGGTAGTCGTCGCGGCCGTCGCCGTTGATGTCGGCGAAGCGAATGTCGCCGCGAGCGACGTCGTTGACCGGTGCGATGTTGCCGACCTGGTGGACGAAGCCCGGCAGACCGTCGGCCTTGAGCAACCTGTTGTAGAAGACTTCCATTTCGCCGGACGCGGACAGCTGAATGAAGTCGTCGCGGCCGTCGCCGTTGATGTCGGCGAACCGGATGGAGTCGGCGAAGCCCATGTCCGCCGGATCCGCGGGCACCGCGGAGCGCTGGCCAGTGGGTACGAACTCTCCGGTCCCGCCTCCCCACGGCAGCCACGTGGGTTGTCCGGGCTGGTCCTCGGTGTTGATGCCGACCCGGATCGAGCCGTCCCTGCGGATCTGCACGTAGTCGGCCCGCTTGTCACCGTTCATCTCGGCGATCTCGGTACGGGCGTAGGTAGCCGGCCGCGGCATGCCGGGCGCGATGACACCAAGCCTGCTCCAACCCGCACCGAGCGCGGTGGTGGTGGTTTCGAGGTTGCCGCCTCTGTTGAGCCAGGCGCGCACCGCGCCCTGGTTGTAGACGACGAGATAGTCGGCCTTCCCATCTCCGCTGATGTCCTTGAACTGGACCAGCTCACCGGGATAGTTGGACTCGTTGGCGAAGTTGAGGTGCGCCTCGAACCCACCGGCGTCCTTGCCGCCCCTGTTGAGATAGGCGTGGACGTTGCCGTTGGAGCCGACCGTCAGGTAGTCGGCCTTCTTGTCGTTGTCGACATCCGCGAACCGGAGATTGAACAGACTGGCGCCGGTTGCTCCAGGAGCCCAGTTCAGCTTCTCCCTCCACGTCGGCGGGGTGAAGGGATCGGTGGGGTTCGGCACGTTGATGTACGCGTGCACCGCACCCGTGGCGCCCACCCGCAGGATGTCGTCGTACCCGTCCCCGGTCACGTCCGCGAAGCGGAGGTTGTCGCGGCTGAACGACACGTCGTCGAAGACGATCCCCCAGAAGACGAAACGCAGCCTGCCGTCCGAGCCGGGCAGGTTGAGGAACGCCCTGGTCAGGCTGTTGGATCCGCCCACGGCGAGGAAATCGTCACGGCCGTCGCCGTTGAGGTCGGCGAAACGCACCTCGTCGGCGTTCATCCTCAGGATCCCGCCGTTCAGTCCGGGATCGACAGCAGGTTCGTACGTGCCCACGTCGACCCACTCCGGAAAACCTGGCTGGCCGACCGTGTTGATCGAGGCCCGAAAGCTGCCGTCGGAGTAGACCTGCAGGTAGTCGGCGTGATTGTCGCCGTTGAGCTCGGCGAACGCCGGCCGGTACGATTCGCCCTCGAAACCGGGGACGATGACGCCCAGCCTGCTCCAGCCGTCGCCGAGCGCCGTGACCGGGGAGGTGGGTGTGGGCGACGTCGGTTGGTCCCGCATGCAATTGCCGGGCACCACTTCGGGCGTCTGGAGCCACCCCCTGCCGTCGGCCGCCAGGACGCCCCGGAAGAAGTCGTAGCCGAGTTTGGCGTAACCGCCGTCGTCGGGGTGTGAATCGTTCTGCAGACCCTCACTGACCCTGATGTCGGAGGTGTCCACAAGCAGGACGTGTTTGTCCTGGGCCTGAAGGTCCGCGACCATGCCCGTCAACGCAGAGTTGATGGCGTCGATGCGCGCTTGTAGCCCTTCTTTTCCGGTCGGCAGCAGCCGAGCCACGACGACGACAGCTCTCGGCGAGTCTGCCAGCACCTGATCGATCAGCTCTCGCAGCCGGGCCGGGGCGGACCACATGGCGAAGTTCTGGTTCGCGTCGTTGGTTCCCGCGTGCAGGGTCACCACGTTCGGCTTGTACTGGGGAACTGTGCATTCGGCGAGGTCCGCGATCTCGTCGATCCGCTTCCCAGGGTGGCCCTCGTTGCGATTCTCGGCCATCGTTCCGGTGGTCTGTGAGCCGACGAAAGTAACGCGGTCGTCGCCCCACACAGCGCTGAGCCCATCGTGGAGCTCATCGCGGTAGCCGTTGTTGTCCGAGCTCTCCACGCCGGCGGTGATGGAGTCGCCGAGTGGCATGACCCGTAGGTCGGGCCGCTGCGCCCCGCCTCGCGTGGCCCCACGTTGGATGGCCGCGATGGCATCGACCGCGTTGTCGTAGAACCAGTTGCCGATGTTGGTGGCCACGTCCCCGACCGCCCTGCCGAACCAGCGCAGCCCGTTGGCCGCCGCCCTGAGCGCCGCGCCGATGCCTTCCATCATCTCCACGCCGTGGTCCCTGACCCACGGTCCGAGGTACTTCTCCCAGACCCCCGGGCCGATCGCCGTGACCAGCGAAAGCCCGACCGCCCCGAGCCACTCCCTCCAGTCCCGTTCCTGCCCCCTGAGCTTGATCAAGATGGCCTGGGACGTGAAGGTGCCCAGGAACACTCCCAAGGGCGAGCAGATCACCTGGGAGGGCTGCCACGGTAAGGCAAAAAAGTAGGCCATGGCCGCAGAGCAGGCGAAGCGGACGAAATATCCGACAGCCGCCCCGGCGGCGATCGCGCCGAGGGTGCCGAGATAGCCCACGTCCGAAGTGGACTCGTCGGACACGACAGTGATCGTCAAGCCGGTTGCCGTGAGCGCGAGCTGCCCGTCGAAGTCGGGCCACCCGACGTCCGCAGTCCCGCCCGGCAGATCCAGTTCGTCGCTGTCGACCTCCTCCTTGAGGGAGTCACTCAACAACGGGTTACGGTCGTTGACTTCGCTAACCCACGCCGCGGCCTTGGCGCGGTCCAGTCCCTCGGGTAAATCGAACTCGAAGACAGCCGTGTGTGTCGTCGCAGCTTGCGCCGGCGACGCCGCACCCGGCTGGACGGCCACGATCAAGGCGAGGAGCAGAGCTGTCGCAGCGTGGCCCCACCGCCGGGCGTGCCTGGACCACACGATCGTCTTCCTACCGGTTCCAGGCACCGAACCTCCGCACTGCGCAAGCGACAGCCCATCGGACGGTCTGCCCGGGACACATCGAATCTCATCAGGGGCATGTGTGCGGCCGGTGATCGTCCCGTTAACACGAGGTTCGTCGATGGGCATCGCCCCGCTGACCAACCCTGCACGCCGACGGACTGTAGGTGCTGGCCGGCGCTGGCGAGATTTCGGCCACTGACGCCGAAGCCCGGGTCGGGCAGGTGTACGCCGAATACGATCAGCGGCGCCGCGAAGTGCAGGCCGAGGAGGCACGCCAGCAGGAAGAACAGGACCTCACCGAGCTATTGGAGATCGAGCGCCGGAACCGACTCGGCGGAGGATCATCAGACGGCGTTGCGTGACCCAGTGAGCGATGTCGTTGAGCGCATCAGCTCCAAAGGCACGCCAAGAGTAGGCACCGCCGCGCGGAGGGCGAAGGAATCCGCGCGACGGCCGCAGTGACGCCGCCCCGGATATGGGGCAGCTCTACAGGCTCCCACTACAGGACGGCAGGTCGAAACCAGAGCGGCGAGTGCCCGGGCAGCGGTGGAACGCCCCCATGAGCGAGGATCGGCGGATGATCCAGACGCCAGCACTGCGACGGGCCAGCGCAGCGGTCGCGGCGGTCGCGGCGGTTCTCCTGCTCAGCGCCTGCACGATCGACGAGCATCGCTACCAGGGCGGGGACCCCACGGGCCCGCCGCCGCCCCCGCGCGTGACCCCGACCGCGACCCCGACCGCGAGCGTCGACCCGCTGGCCGACTGCCCGGCCTCCGGCGTGCGGATCCGGTCCACCGGAGGGGACGCGGCGATGGGCCTACGCGCCCTCGGCGTGGAGCTGATCAACTGCGGTGCGCGCCCCTACCGGCTCAACGGCTACCCGGCGCTGTGGGTCCTGAACGACCAGCGCAAGCCGATCATCCTGAGCGTGGTCAACGGCGCAAAGGAGATCACGTCGGGCTTCGACCAGCCGCCGCAGCCGGTCACGCTGCAGAAGGGTGAGCGCGCCGTCGCCACCGTCCTCTGGCGCAACCTGGTCACCGATTCCGAGGTGGTGGCCACCGCCGGGGCGTACCTGACTGTCGCGCCCGCCGCCGGGCAGCCGGCCCAGGAGGTCGACCCGGACGGGCCGATCGACGTGGGCAACACCGGCCGGATCGGCGTCAGCGCCTGGAAGGCCGCTACGACGTGATGTCCTTGCGGGTGAACCGCCAGAACGCCAACCCCCAGAACAACGTGGCGTAGCTGATCGCCGAGATGCAGCCGCGGACCACGTCGTCGGTCTGCACCGGCGTGGAGAGCAGTCCCAGCCAGGCGGTGCTGAAGTGGGTGGGCAGGAAGTCGCGCAGCGCGCCCAGGGCGGTGATCTGGTCCAGGATGCTGGACAGGATCCAGAGCAGGACCGCTCCGCCGACCGCGCCCAGCGCGGCGTCCGTCGTCACCGACAGCAGGAACGCCAGGCCGGCCACCACCAGGAGTACGACCGCCAGGTAGCCGAGCACCGCCAGCAGCCGGAGCAGCCCCTCGCCCGGCTCCAGCTCGGCGGCGACAGTGCTGCGCAGCGGCGACCAGCCGTAGCGCAGGGTGCCGGCCAGCAGGGCGGTGCCGGCCAACAGCAGCAGGGCCAGCCCCGAGTACGCGAGCGCGACCACCAGCTTCACCGTCAGCAGACGGGCCCGGGGCACCGGAACGGCCAGCAGGTAGCGCAGGCTGCCCCAGCTCGCCTCGCTGGCCACCGTGTCGCCGCAGAACAGCGCGACGACCACCACCAGCAGGAATGACGCCGACACGAAGATGGAGAAGAGGGTGAAGTTGAGCCCTCCGGAGGTGGCCAGGTCGACAAGGCTGGCGAACTCGTTGTTGCCGTTGTCGTCGTCGCCGCCGGAGTTGAACTGGAAGGCGACCAGAATGATCAGCGGCAGCAGCACCATGAACCCGAGCGCCAGCTGGGTCCGGCGCCGGGACGCCTGCCTGCGGAACTCCGCCGCGAAGGGCATGGTGGCCGAGGGCCGGTAGCCCCGGGCCGCACCCGCGCCAACAACAACCATCACCGGTCACCGCTTCCCCGAGAGTTGTCGCCCACCAGGGCGAGGAACGCGTCCTCCAGGCGTCGCCGGGGCACCACCCGGTCCACCCCGATGCCGGCGCGCACCAGCTCGGCCACCACCTCGCTGCGGGCCGTGCCGTTGGTGTCCACCACCAGCTGCCCGTCGCTCTCCGGCAGCACCCGTACGCCGTGCAGGCGGTCCAGCACCGCCCGCGCCGCCACCGGGTCGGTGACGTCGAACAGGACGCTCGGCGACTCGCCCACGATCTCCTGCACCGGCCCGGACGCGACGATCCGGCCCTTGTTCACCACCACGGCGTGCGTGCAGGTCTGCTCCACCTCGGCCAGCAGGTGGCTGGAGACCAGCACCGCCCGCCCGTCGGTGGCGTACCGCTGGAGGACGCGGCGCATCTCGGCGATCTGCGGCGGGTCGAGGCCGTCGGTCGGCTCGTCGAGCACCAGCAGCTCGGGGAGACCGAGCATGGCCTGGGCGATGGCGAGACGCTGACGCATGCCGTGGCTGTAGTTCTTGATCTTCCGGTGCACCGAGTCGCCCAGCCCGGCGATCTCCAGGGCCGCGTCGAAGTGCGCGTCCTCCCACGGCCGTCCGGTGGCCCGCCAGTACGCCTTCAGGTTGTCCAGACCCGACAGGTGCGGCAGGAACCCGGGCCCCTCCACCAGCGCCCCGATGCGGGACAGGACCGGCGAGCCGGGCACCAGTCGGCGACCGAACACGTAGATCTCGCCGGCGGTCGGCTGGGTCAGCCCCATCAGGACCCGCAGGGTGGTGGTCTTACCGGCGCCGTTCGGCCCGAGCAGGCCCACCACCTGACCCGGGTGCACCTCGAAGTCCACGTTCGACACCGCGACGAACCCGTCCGCGTACTCCTTGCGCAGCGCGCGCACGGCCAGCGGGGTGTCCGCGTACTCCGGATGCACGGAGCGGTCCTGGCGTCGGTGCCGGCGGCGGACCACGGCGACGACCACGACGAGCCCGATCGCGATGGCGGCGAGCAGGCCGGCGAGCACCCAGCGCCAGAGCGTCGCCGCGGTGGGGATCGGCTCGCCGTCGACGGTGGGCAGGCTGACCGCGCCGTCCGCGGCCACCGTGTAGACGGTGGGCTCGGCGGGCGTGGTGTACGCCTGGTCGGAGCTGGCGACCACCAGCCGCAGCCGGTGCCCGGCCTCGACGCGGCGGACGATCCCGGGCAGCGTCACAGTGACCGGGCGGGCGTCCCGGACCTGTTTCGGCAGGCCGGTGAGCCGAACGGGGGCGACCAGTCCGTTCGGCAGGGTCGCCGTGCCGTCGGGGTCGACGTCGTAGAGCTTGACGAACAGCACCGCCTCCCCGGTCGGCGAGGCGGCCCGCACGATCACGGTGGGCGCGCCCGCCACGTCGACCGCCTCGGTCAGCGGCGCCGACTCGAAGCGCGCGTGCTGGCCCGGCACGTCGCCGGCCACGCCGTCGAGCAGCGAGGCGAGGCCACCGGCGAACGGGATCGAGGAGATGGCGGCGGGGTTGCCGTTCGGCGGGTTGGCGATCGGCTGCGCCGGGCCGGCGACCGTGACGTCGCGGCGGGCGTTGCCGGCCAGGCCCGGATAGTCGGCGCGGCGGAATCCGGTGGCGACCAGGCCCCGGTCGAGCGCGTCGAAGCCGGCGATCCGCGACCAGGTGAAGTCGTCGCCCGGCGCGTTCCCCTCGCCCTTGACGTAGTGGTCGAGCCACTGGACGGTCAGGAACTTCACCCGGTCTTCGTCCGAGCGCGGTCCACTGCCGCCGTCGTGCCCGCCGGTGAACCAGGCGACGCGTACGGGGGTGCCGGCGGCGGCGATGCCCTTCGCGTTCGCGTCCGCCTCACCGAGGGGAAAGAGGGTGTCCGCCTCGCCCTGCACCAGCAGGGTCGGGGCCTTGATCCGGTCCAGCACGCCCGCCGGACTGGAGCGGCGCAGCAGGTCCACGGCCGCCTGGTCGGCGCGGCCGGCGGTGGCGATCCGCAGGTACGCGGCGCACACGTCGGCGGCGAACCGGCCGCAGGACGGGTCGGCGGCGCCGGCCGGGCCGCCGCCGGGAGCGGTGCCCGGGCCCTCGCCCGGCCGCGGG
>NZ_HF570108.1:6805736-6903736 GCF_000297395.2 Micromonospora lupini str. Lupac 08
GGGCGGCTGTCGCACCGGAGAGCCCGGCCGGGCCGGAGCCCACGTTGCCGCCCCCACCGAAGAAGAGACCCGCCCAGCCCTTCTTGAACACGCCCTCGGTCGGCGCCGCGCCGGTGCTCTCCGGGAGGAACGCCCGGGACAGGTCGTTCCAGGTGATCATGGGGACGATCGCGTCCACCCGACGGTCCTGGGCGGCCAGCAGCAGCGCCAACCCGCCGCCGTACGAGCCGCCGACCACGCCTACCTTCGGGTCGCCGGGGGCGTCGGTGCGCACCTCGGGCCGGGCGGCCAGCCAGTCCAGCAGCCGCTCGGCGTCGCGCACCTCGTAGTCCGGGTTGTCCAGGTGGATCTCGCCGCCGCTGCGGCCGAAACCCCGCGCGGTCCAGGTGAGCACCGCGTAGCCGCGCCCGGCGAACTCCTCCGCGTCGGAACGCACCGACTCCTTGGTCCCGCCGAACCCGTGCGCCAGCAGCACCGCCGGGACCTTCCGACCGGACGACGCGTCGTCCGGCAGGTAGAGGGTGGTGTCCAGGTCGACGGGCTGGTCACCGGACGGTCCCGAGCGGACGGTGAGCATCGCGCTCTGGGTGCGTACGCCCGATCCCTGCGGCCACACCGCCCAGGTGACGGCGACCGCCAGCAGCACGACGACCGCCGCCGCGGCGATCGCGCGGCGGCGGGTGGGCAGGGCACGCCGGAACCACGCGGCCGGCGACGGCGATCTCATGCGGCACACGGTACGGCTCGCAGGCTGAGCGTTGGCTGAGATCCGCCGTACGTCCGTCCGGTTGCCCCGATCGGTGCGCGAGCCCGGTGCGACCGCGCATCGTCCGGCGCAACCCAGCGAGTTGAGTTCGGATCCCGTGAATTCCGATCTTCCGCGGATATCCCCCTCGATCCCTTCATGTCACACCCACGAATGGGACAGAGCGTGCGCACCTCCCTGACGATCGGTGACATCGCTCGAACTGACGCAAACCTGACTCACCGGCAACCGGTCGGCCCGTGCAGGGTTCGGTTAGTTTTCCGGTCCGGTGGACGGGACCTGTCGGCGAGCCCGACACCGCGCCGATCCCCCGCCCGACGCCGGAGGAGACACACCATGACAGTCCCCGCGCCGCGGGCCCGTCGACGGACGTCCATGCTGGGCCGGTCGTTGCCGGTACTGCTCATCGTCGCGCTGCTGGCGCCGGTGGGGCTGCTCTTCGCATCCACCTGGCAGCAGACCGGCGACGATCGAAGCCTGGCCGACTCCGAGCGGCTCGGCGTGCAGTACCTGCGCGCCCTGGCCCCGCTCACCGAGGCGCTGGTGGAGGCCCAGTCCGCGGCCGTCGCCGGCCGCCCCGTCCCCGGCGAGCCGTTGAGCCGCGCGGTCGAGCAGGCCGCCGCTGTGGACGCCCGCATCGGCGGGCAACTGCGCAGCCAGGAGCGGTGGGCCGGACTACGGGCCAAGGTGGAGGCGCTGCGCGACCGCAGCCCCGCCGACCCGGAGGCCGCCTACACCGCGTACGGCGAGGTCACCGACCTGCTGCTCGCCCTGCACCGCAAGGTCCGGGAGAGCTCGGGGCTGGGCCGCGACCCGGGCGCCGACTCGTTCTTCCTGCAGGACAGCGCCGGGCAGAAGCTGCCCGAGGCGGTGGTGGCCGCCGGCCGGCTCGCCGACCTGGGCGCGCTCGCCGCCCGACGGCCGCCCGCCGAACGGCTCCGCAGCCTCATGGGGCTGACCGGCCTGCGGGTGTCCGCCCTCTCGCCGGCGGGGGACGTGGTCGACAACCTGCGCTCCGCCGTGGACAGCTCGGAGAGCACCGACCTGGGCGCCAACGTGCTGACCCCGCTGGACGCCTATCAGCGGTCGGTGGAGGCGCTGGCCCTGTACTCGACCCCGAGCGCCGCCGGCACCATCGACCAGGGTCAACTGACCGCCGCCGCGCTCAACTCACGCAACGCCGCCCGACAGCTCCAGCCGGTCATCCTCGGCGAACTGGACGCCCTGCTCACCGAGCGGGCCGACGGGCTGGCCCGGGACCGCTGGCTGGCCGGCGGGGCGGGCGTGGCAGCCGCCCTGCTGCTGGCCTGGCTCGCCGGGATGCTGATCGCCGCCGCTCGACGCGCACGTCGGCGGGCCGCCACGCCGGACGCCGGTAGCCCCGCCGCCCCGCCGCCCGCCGACCCCTGGCAACCGCCGGCCCCGACCGGCCAACCGGCCGACCCTCGGACGCTGCAACCGGTCGGCGCGGCACATGAGCCGATCCTCGCGCAGTGGGGGCCGTTCGATGCTTCTCGGTAGGCTTCGGATCCGCGGAAAGCTCGCGTTGCTCGTGGTGATCCCCCTGCTCAGCATGGTCGGCCTCGCGGTGCCCGTGGTGCTGGAGCGGGTGGCCGCCGCGCAACGCGCCGCCGACATCACCGAGCAGGTACGGCTCGCCAGCCGGGTCGGCAGCCTCGTCCAGGACCTGCAACAGGAACGCATCCTGTCGGTCGGCTTCCTCCTCGGCCGGGTCGAACGCTCCGAACTGGTCCGCAAGGCCGCCGACGTGGACGACCGGGTGGCCGACCTGCGGGCCGACGGCGGCGACGCGCTGACCGAGCGGGTCGACCACGCGCTCAACGGGGTGTCCAGCCTCATCGACCTGCGGACGGCCGTGCTCGCCCGCGCCGCGAACCCCGGTCAGGTGATGGACGCGTTCGGCCCGGTCAACAGGGGGTTGATCGAGTCGTTGCGGCTGGTCTACAGCGTGGACACCGAGACGTTGCCCGGCCGGCAGGTGCTCGCCCTGGACGGGCTGCTGCGCGCCGACGAGGGTCTGGGCGCGTGCGCCACCCTGAGCATCCTGGTCAAGGCGATCGGCAGCCCCGACACCACCGCCGGGTACGTGGCGTGCATCGCCGCCCTCCAGGTCGACAACCTGCGCTTCCGTACCCTCATCACGCCCGAGCAGCTCAAGGTGGCCCAGCTCAACGATGCCGCGGTGGCCGCGCGTACCAGCCCGGACTTCCTGATCACCAGCGCCCGGGACCCGGCCGGCGCGGTCCGCGACGTGCCGATGGACGCGCTCTTCCCGGCGGTCCGCACGATGATCCGGCTCGGCCAGTTCGTCGAGAAGAAGCTCGTCGCCGACGTTCTCGCCGAGGTGAAGGCCGACCAGCGACGGGCGCTGACCGCCGCGTACCTGGTGGGTGCCGCGGCGGCGCTGATCCTGGCGCTGGTGGTGCTGCTCAGCGCGGCTGTCGCGCGGACGGTGGCCCGACCGCTGACCCAGCTCACCCGCTCCGCCGACCGGGTCGCCCGGGTCGCCGAGGCGGAGCTGGTCCGGGTCAGCGACGACGAGACGGAACACGTCCAGTCGGTCCGGTTGGAGCCGGTGGTCATCCGGTCCAGCGACGAGATCGGTGACCTGGCCCGGGCCTTCGACCGGGTGCAGAACACCGCGGCCCAGCTCGTCGAGCGGCAGGTCGCCGGCCGGCGCAACGTGGCGCAGATGTTCGGTCACGTCGGGCGGCGTACGCAGAATCTGGTGAGCCGGCAGCTCGCGCTCATCGACCGGCTGGAGCAGCAGGAGGCCGACGCGGGTCGCCTGGAGCACCTGTACCGGCTCGACCACATCTCCAGCCGGCTGCGGCGCAACGCCGGCAGCCTGGTGGTGCTCTCCGGCTCGGCCGGCGCCGACGCGCACACCGCGCCGGTGCCGCTGGCCGACGTGGTCCGGCTGGCGCTCGGCGAGATCGAGGACTACACGCGCGTCGAGGTGCAGGTGCCGCCGGGCATCGCCGCGGCTCCGGCGGTCGTCGGTGACCTCGTCCTGGCGCTGGCCGAGCTGATGGAGAACGCGACGGTCTTCTCCCCGCCGCACACCCGGGTGCTCGTGGCCGGCGAGACCTCCGGGCGGGGCGCCCGGATCACTGTGGTGGACAACGGCATCGGCATGAATGAGCAGCGGCTGGCCGAGGAGAACGCCCGGCTCACCCGGCGCGAACGTCTCGACCTGGCGCCGACCGAGGTGCTCGGCCTCTTCGTGGTGGGCCGGCTGGCCCGCCGCCACGGCTGGGAGGTGAGCCTGGCCGCCACCGTCGGCGGCGGGGTGACCGCGCAGGTGGAGATCCCGCAGACGTCGCTTGTGGTGCGCCGCGCCGACCGGGCCGGTGCGACTGTCGCCCGTGCCGCGGTACCGGACCGGGGCCGACGGCCGGCTCTCGACTCCGGCCGCGAAGCCCGCTCCCGCACCGCCGTGGCGGCGCCCGCCGGGTTCGACACGGACCTGCTGAGCCGAGCCACCCGCAGCCTGGAGTCGGGCCAGTCCTGGGACGCGTTCGGCGCCCGGGAGCCGGCCGACACCGGCGTTCCCGCCGCCACGGCTCACGGTTCGGCCGCCGTCGCGGACAGCTCCGCAGCCGCGACCGCAACCCCGACCCCGAAGGCCGCGACCTCGAAGGCCGCGACCCCGACGACGGCGGCGGGTGCGGCCTCCGGTCCCCGGGTGCGGCAGCGGGTGCCCGGTGCCAGCCTCCCCGCCACCGCCGCGCCGGCCCGGCCGGTCGACGCCACCGGCGCCGACCCGGACGCGGCCCGCGCACTCGTCGAGGCGTTCCAGTCCGGCGTACGCCGGGCGGAGCTGAGCGTCCCGCCGGCCGGCCGCCCCGGCGGGCAGTGGTCGATGCGGACGGCCACCGAGCCGGCCACCAGCGCCGGTCACACCGTGGCGGACCCGGGCGCGACCGTCGACCTGCCCGCCACCCCCGGCGGCCTCGGGCCGACGGTGGCGGACACCGCCGGAGTCACCGGGGGCCGTCCCCGGTTGAGCCGCCGGGTGCCCGGCGCCAACCTCACGGTCTCCCCACCCTGCCAGCCGCTCAGCCAACACCTCGGAGACCCGGCCGAGGTACGCGACCTCATCACCGAGTTCGAGGCGGGCGTCGCCCGTGCTCTCCGGGAAGTCAGCCCAGACCGTCGCAACGAAGAAGGATCATCACGGTGACCAGCCCCTTCCTGCACGACAACGTCGACCACCAGAGCCAGCCCGGCGCCGTCGGGGACCTCAGTCCCGAGGCGCGCACGTTCAACTGGCTGCTGGACTCCTTCACCTCCAGCACGGCCGGGGTGCTGGAGGCGATCGCGGTCTCCTCGGACGGGCTGCTGATGGCCATGTCGGCGATCAAGGACCGCTCCAACGCGGAGCGGCTGGCCGCCGTGGTCTCCGGCATGACGAGCCTCGCCGGCGGCGCGGCCAGTTGGTACGCGCTCGGCGGCCTGAACCGGGTGATCGTCGACATGGCCGACGGGTACCTGCTGATCAGCGCGATCAGCAGTGGTTCCGTGCTCGGCGTCGTCGCCGACCGGTCGGCGAACCTGGGCACCGTCGCCTACGAGATGACGCTCTTCGCCGGTCGGGCCGGTGGCGCGCTGACCCCGCGACTGATCGTCGAACTGAAGAACGCCGTCCAGCAATGACCCCCGACGTCGCCGGCGAGGACCCGGACCCGGAGCCCGGGACCCGGATCCGCCCCTACCTGCGTACGCCGCACCCGGGTGGGGGCGGCGCGCCGGCGGCACCGGAGCCCGAGCAGGGCGGTGGCGGCCCGACAGGTCCACGACCGTTCGTGCTCACCTCCGGGCGGGTGGCCGGCGCGGACCCGGCGATCGGGCTGGAGACACAGGTGACCCTGCGCCCCGACGGCGGCCGCTGGACCGAACCACCTGTCGGCCTGCTGGCGCCGGAGCTCCAGGCGATCATCGCGCTCTGCGCCGAGCCGATCTCGGTGGCCGAACTCTCCGCCCGGACCCGGCTGCAGTTCGGCGTGACCCGGGTCCTGGTCGGCGACCTGCGGGCCGCCGGGCACCTGGACGTGCACGTCACCGACGCCAACGACGCCTTCGACCCCGACCTCATCCTGCGAGTGATTGATGGACTTCGTGCGATCTCCTGAATGGCCGGTCGTCCCGATCGGAGGACTCGCCGGCAACAGCGCCACCGCCCGCTACAGCACGGCCCCGGGGACTCCCGGAGCGGTCGGTCGTGCCACGCCGCCGCCGGCCGGGCCGCCACCGCCGTACCGGCCACCGGCCGGCACCGGACCGACCAACCGGCCCCCGGCGGCGCCACCCGTGCCGGTCAAGATCCTCGTCGCCGGCGGGTTCGGAGTGGGCAAGACCACCACGGTCGGGGCGATCTCCGAGATCGCGCCGCTGACCACCGAGGCCGAGATGACAAGCGCCGGGATCGGCGTGGACGACCCGGGCGTACGGTCGACCAAGACCACCACGACGGTGGCGATGGATTTCGGTTGCGTGACGATCGACCGCAGCCTGAAGCTCTACCTGTTCGGCACTCCTGGGCAGGCACGCTTCGGTTTCATGTGGGACGACCTGGCCCGGGGCGCGCTCGGCGCGCTGGTGGTGGTCGACAGCGCCCGGCTGGACGACTGTTTCCCGGCGATCGACTTCTTCGAGCGGGCCGGGTTGCCGTTCGTGGTCGGGGTCAACGCGTTCGACGGGCGACTGGCCCTGGAACTCGGCGAGATCCGGTGGGCGCTCGCCATCGGCGACCATGTTCCCCTGGTGCAGTTCGACGCGCGGGACCGGCTCTCGGTGCGGGACGCTCTGCTGGTCGTCCTGGACCGGGCGTTGGACCGGGCCACCCGGGACAGGAAGGCCTGAGTCGACGGGCTCCGGCCGTGGCGGGAAGGGGTGATCTGTGAGGGGCGACCTGGACGAGACGCTGGCCCGGCTGGCCCGGCGCGAGGAGGCGCTGCGCCGGCGGGTCACCGATCGGGACGACACCGCACCACCGCCCGGCCCGACCGCTGGGCCGGCCCCCGCCACGGGTGGGCGCAACGCCTGGCCCGCCCGGCACGCGGAACGAGACGGCCCCGGCGACGTCGTCGGGTGGGGTCCGGTCGAGGAGGTGGCCGAGGCGGTCCGCCAGGTCGTCGGCGCCCACCCGGGCCTGGCGGTGACCGTCCGCGTCGAGCACGACGGTCGGACGTACCCGCTGCGGGTCTCCTGGGACGGCTCGGACGTCACGGTCGGACCGGAGCCGCCGGCGGCCCCGGTGCAACCCCCGCCGTCCTGGCCGCTGTCCGGTCGGACGGTGCCCGCGTGGGCCCCTGGCCCCGACGGGTTGACCCCGGACCCGGCGGCCCGCCTGGCGGAGCTGATCCGGCGGGACCCGTCGCTGTTGGACGAGTTGGATCCTCGGCGCTGATCGCCGCGACGGGCCGACGGCGGCTACGGTCGGGCGGTGGCCCAACCCGACCTGACCCTGACGGCGAGCCTGCGGCCCGCGGCGCTGGACGCCCGACGGGGCATCGTGCGGCTGCACCCGGAGGCGCTGACCGCGCTCGGGCTGCGGCCCGGTGACCCGGTGCGGCTGGCGGGCCGCCGGGAGACCGCCGGGATCGTCGCGGCAGCCGGGGGTGGCGCGAGCAGCGCCCTGCTGTACGCCGACGACCTGACGCTTGGCAACCTGGGCCTGCGGGACGGCGCTTCGGTGCGGGTGTCGCCGCTGCCGCTGATCCCGGCGTGTCGGGTCACGCTTACCGGGCCGGTGGAGGTGGCGGCGGCGGTCAGCCCGGAGATGCTCCGGCTGGCCCTGCTCGGCAAGGTCGTGACGGCGGGCGACGACGTGTCGCTGCTGCCGCAGGACGTTCTGCCGGACGCCTCGACGCGCAGCCTCGTCGAGGCGGCCCGGCGCAGCCTCGCCACCACCGTCGGCTTCGCCTGGACGAGCACCCTGCTCACCGTGGTCGCCGTCGACCCGTCCGCCGGGTCGCTCGTCACCATGGACACGGTGGTCGCCTGGGAGCACGGCCCGGCGACCCACGGTGAGCCCGTTCCCGCCCGGCCGCCCGGTACGACAGGTGCGGCCCCGGCTACGGACGCGACGGACGACGCGCCGGACGCGCCCGACGTGGACGAGCTGCCCGGCCTGCGGGCCCAGGCCGAGGAACTGACCGAGCTGTTCGATCTCGGCTTCCACCACCGGGAGGTGCTGGGCCGGCTGGGCACCACCATCTCGCTCGGCGTGCTGCTCTCCGGGCCGGCCGGTTCCGGGAAGTCGGCGCTGGTCCGGGCCGTCGCAGCCCGGGTGGGCGCCCGTGTCCACCCGCTGTGGGCGCCCGAGGTGGCCGCGCTGACCAACCAGGCCGCCGCCGACCGGCTGCGCGCCGCGGCGACGGCGGTCCGGGAGGGCGGCCCGGCGGTGCTGCTGGTCACCGATGTGGAGGCGCTGGCCCCGGCGGACGAACCCGGCCCGCTGGCCACGGTGTTCCGACAGGTACTCGCGGAGACCGTCCGGGCCGGCGTCGCCGTGGTGTGCACCACCGGTCGACCCGAGTCGGTCGACCCGGCGCTGCGCGCACCCGACCTGTTGTCGCTGCGGATCAGCGTCCCGCTGCCCGACCCGGCCCTGCGCCGTGAGCAGCTCACCGTGCTGACCCGTCAGGTGCCGCTCGCCGACGACGTCCGGCTGGACGAGGTGGCCGGGCGTACCCCCGGGTTCGTCGCGGCGGACCTGGCCGCGCTGGTCCGGGAGGCCGGTGTACGCGCGGCGCTGCGGCAGAAGTCCGCGCGGACGCCGACGGTGTCGATGGCCGACTTCACGGCCGCCCTGGAGGTGGTCCGGCCGACGACGATGGCCGCGTCCACCCTGGAGCTGGCGTCGGTGACCCTGGACGACGTCGGCGGCCTGGCCGAGGTCAAGCAGACGCTCACCGAGTCGGTGCTGTGGCCGCTCACCTACCCGGACACGTTCGCCCGCCTCGGCGTGCAGCCACCGCGTGGCGTGCTGCTCTACGGGCCACCCGGCTGCGGCAAGACGTACCTGGTCACCGCGCTCGCCGGGTCGGGGCGGGCGAACGTGCTCTCGGTGAAGGGCGCGGAGCTGCTCTCCAAGTGGGTGGGCGAGAGCGAACGCGCGGTACGCGAGCTGTTCCGGCGGGCCCGGGAGGCCGCCCCGACGCTGATCTTCCTGGACGAGGTGGACGCGTTGGCGCCGGTACGCGGGCAGGCCACCGACGGGGGCACCACGGATCGGGTGGTCGCCGCGCTGCTCACCGAGCTGGACGGGGCGGAGACGCTGCGCAACGTGGTGGTGATCGCTGCCACCAACCGGCCGGACCTGGTCGACCCGGCGCTGCTGCGACCCGGCCGGTTGGGGCGGCTGGTCTACGTACCGCCGCCGGACGGACCGGCCCGCGCGGAGATCCTGCGGGCCGCGTCCCGGCACGTGCCGCTGGCGCCGGACGTCGACCTGGCCGCCCTCGGCGCGGAGCTGACCGGCTTCTCGGCGGCGGACTGCGCGGCGGTCGTCCGGGAGGCGGCGCTCGCGGCGATGCGGGAGTCCCTGGCCGCCGCCACCGTCACCGCCGCGCACGTGGCGGTCGCCCGGGAGCGGGTCCGCCCGTCGCTGGACCCGGCGCAGGTCGCCTGGCTCGCCGCGTACGCCGCCGGCCGGGACTGAGCACCGCACCCAACCTTTTGTCGTACCCGGTGCGTTACCAGAGCGACACGTTCCTCAGTGGAGAGATCCACTCGACGACAGGCGGTGTTCCTCTTGCGCAGGCTGCTCACTCTTCTCGTCGTCCCCCTGGTGGCGGCGGCCACCCTCACCACGGCCGGTTCGACGGCGACCGCGCACCCCACGACGCCCTTCCCGTCCCGGATCGCCCTGCCGGACGGGTACACCCCCGAGGGTCTGACGATCGGCCGGGGCACGACCGTCTACGTCGGTTCCGTCGGGAACGGCGCGGTCTGGCGAGGCGATCTCCGTACCGGGCGTGGCTCGGTGCTCATCCCCGGCGCGCCGGGCCGGGAGAAGGCCGGCCTCAAGCTCGACTCGCGGGGCCGGTTGTGGACCGCCGACTTCTCCGCCGGGGCGGCGAGCGTTCACGACGGCGAGACCGGCGCCCAGCTGGCCCACTACCAGTTCACCGACGAGCCGGGCAGCATCGTCAACGACCTCGTGATCACCGGACGCGCCGTCTACTTCACCGACTCGGCCCGTCCGGTGCTGTACGTCGTACCGCTGCTCCCGGGCGGTCGGCTGCCCGCCGCCGGTGCCGCGCGGGCCCTGCCGCTCAGCGGTCCGGCCGCGACGCCCGACGCGTTCAACAACGGGATCGTGGCGCTGCCCGACGGTGACCTGCTTGTCGCGCAGATGCTTACCGGCCGACTGGTACGCGTCGACCCGCGCACCGGCGCGAGCAGTGTCTTCGACCTCGGCGGCTACTCCGTGGACCGGGCCGACGGGCTGGTGCTGCGGGGCCACACCCTCTACGTGATCCGCAACCTGACGAACGTCGTCGCTGTCGTCGGGCTGAACGCCGGCTACACCGCCGGGGTGGTGCGGCGGGAGATCACCAGCCCGGCCCTGCGGTCGCCGGCCACCGGCGACCTGCTCGGCTCGTCGCTGTACGTGGTCAACGGCCGGTTCGACATCGAGCCCGGCCCGGACGTCGACTACGACATCGTCCGGCTCCCGGCCTGATCGCACGGTCGGCGGTGGCCCTGCCGGGTCACCGCCGACCGTCGGCGCCGGTCAGTCCGCCGAGCAGTTTCAGAGAGCCGGAGGTGTCGAATCCAGGCAGATTTCGGCGTGCACCTTTCCGCCGTCCTCGTGCAGTTTCGCGCCGCATTTTTCGAGAACTGCGACAGCGCCGACATTGTCCACAGTCGTCTCGGCGACCACGACCCGCATGCCCGCCCGGGCGGCGAGGTTGAGCAACTCCCGCAGGGCGGCCGCGCCCACTCCCTGCCCGCGCGCCGAGAGGCCGAGCCACATTCCTGTCTCCACCGTGCCGGGCTCGTCACAGCGGGTCATCCGGATCATGCCGAGCACCTCGCCGCCGACGAGGATCGCGTACATCTGGGAGCCGGTCGGGCCGTCCAGACCCGCGAAGCTCGCCCGGTGGAACTCACGGAACGCCTCCCGGCGGGCGAGCGACCAGCCGGCGGGAGCCTCGACCGGAGGCATCACCTCACCCGGCTCGGCCTCGGCAGCCGCTACGGAGAGCAACGGCTCCAGATTCCGCTCGTCCACCGGCTCCAGCCGGACCGCACCCGCCACGTGCCGCAGTCTGCCGCCCTCATCGGCCGAAGTCCACCCCATTGGACATCCACTGGCGGTCCGGCTACCGGTACCGGCCGGTCGGGCGGCCTGGGTGTTCCTCCTCACGCTCCGTTGTCATCCGGCCGGTTCAAACTCGCAGAACACGACCGAGGCGTCGTCGGTGGGCTTGTGCCGGCGCAGCCGGTCGGGATGATCGCGTTCGGCCTCCCGGACCCGGCCGAGCAGCGCGGCGGGCCCGTCGTCGCTCAGCAGGTCCAGCAGTCCCGCCCAGTCGGTCAGCCCGAACTGCTCGACAGCGCTGGACGCGCCGTCGCTGAGCAGCGCCGCCCGACGCAGGGCCGCCGGACCTCGCCGGGGCGCCGACCCGGTCACCGCGTGGAAGGCCGCGTCCGGGTCGGCCGCCGCCACCCAGTAGCCGTGGGTGCGGTTCATCCGCTCCCGTTGGACGCCCACCGCGTGCCGGAACCGCGCGACCGGGTCCGCCGTACCGGCCGGCACGGTGGCGACCGTCTGCCGCAGTTCGGCCATCGCCGTGTCCAGTCGGTCGTCGGTCACCACGCTTACCTGCCCGCCGACGTCCAGCACCAGCGGGCTGTCGCAGAGCACGAGGTAGTCCACCTGGTCGCCGCAGTCGCGCAGCAGGCAGACGGTGCTGGACGGGGTGCCCGGATGGTCGAGGTCGCACTGCCCACCGTGATCGGCGCGGACGGCGAGGATGGCCGCGGCCAGGTTGCTGGTCAGGCGGGCCGCCGGACGGACCGCCTCGGCCACACCGATCCGGGCGGCCAGGTGACGGACGTACCACTCCGGCCCGTGGACGCAACCGGTGTCGAAGCCGTCCGGCACCGTCGCGCCGTCCAGGACACCTACCAGCGGGCCGAACCGGAAGACCAGATCCTCGTTGACCGGCCGGCCCGGGGCCGGCGCGGACGCGGAGCACACCCGCATCATCGGCGCCGGCCCCGACACATCAGCGCTGCCGAAGCTCGTCGGCGGCCGCATGTGCCTGCCCCTGCACCTGACCGGCGGCCGAGCGACCCTGGTCGCGTACCGCCGACACGCCCTGCTGGGCGCTTGCCCGCACCGACTGGGCCGCCTGCTGCGCGGGTTCGCGCAGGTTGTC
Source organism: Micromonospora lupini str. Lupac 08 (assembly GCF_000297395.2). Lineage (GTDB taxonomy): Bacteria > Actinomycetota > Actinomycetes > Mycobacteriales > Micromonosporaceae > Micromonospora > Micromonospora lupini. Next base: position 6,817,923 of record NZ_HF570108.1, read on the forward strand.
CTGGACCTGGTGGCCGACCTGGCTCGCCTGCTGGCGCAGGCCACCCGAGTGCTCACTCACCATGTCCTTCGCCCGGCCGGCGAGTTGCCGTTCACGCCCGCTCGGCGGGATCAGCGAGGCGGCCAGCAGACCGACGCCGAAGGCGACCAGTCCGGCGGCGAGCGGGTTGCCCTGCGCCTGCTCGCGGGACTGCTGCCCGAGCGACCGGGTCTCGTCGCGTACGGAGCCGGCGGCGTGCGACATCCGCTGACCGGCCTCCTGCCCCAGGTGGTTCGAGCTGCCCATCATCTTCTCCTTCGCTCGGGTGAGCGCGCCGCGGGCCTGCCCGACGCTGTCACCGGCGATCCGACGCGGGTTGACCTTGTCGGCCAGGGCGTCGACGTCACTGCTCAAGTCGTTGCGGGTGGTCTCGATCTCCCGCCGGATCCGATCCGGATCACTTGTCATCGTTAGCTCTCCCTACCGACTCGGTCACCGGCCCCGCAGGGCGTCCGGCAACTCCCGGGCGGTCTGCTTCGTTCGGGGCAGTACCGCACGTGCCCGCTTCAGCTGGGTCCGCGCGTTGAGGAAGAGGCCACCGGCGACGGCGGCCCAGAGGATCGCGACGATAAGCGCCGCCCACCCCTGATCCATCGCGTTGGAGAGCCCCCACCACACGGCGTACGACACGAAGAGGACGGCCAGGAATCCGGCCAGCCCGGCAGCGCCGAACATACCGCCGGCCTTGCCCGCCTGGCTGACCTCCTCGCGCAGCTCGGCCTTGGCCAGCTCGACCTCCTTGCGCACCAGGGTGGACATGTCCCTGGTCACGTCGCCGAGGAGGTCGCCCACCGATGCCTGGGTCCGCTCCTTCTCCGGGGCGCTCACGGTGCCACCCCGCCGGGCAGGTCCGGCTGCGGCCGACCGGCGGGCGAGACGTTCTGCGCCCGCGCCGACCCCACGTACGGCTGCTGCTGACCGGTTTCCGGCGGTGCGCCCTGCGGGGCGGCCGGCTGGGCACTCGGCGTGCTTTCGCTCCCGCCATTGCCGGACGCTGACCCGGTCAGGCCACGGGTGAGCCGTCCGACCAGCAGCCCGGCCACTGCCGCGCCGGCCAGGAAGGTCCCCGGGTGACGCCGCGCGTACGTGCGCACATCGTCGAGCACCTCGCCGGGTTCGCGCTGGTCGAGCCAGCCGGCGGCCTGCTGGGCGGCGTCGGCCGCCCGGCGTACCGCCTGACCGGCCAGGCCGGAATCGCCGTCCCGCTCGGCCATCGATCCCAGTTCACGACCGATGTCGCGCAGGCTGTCGGCGGCCCGCCGCTGCTGCGTCTGCGCCTGTTCCCGAAGCTGTCCACCGGCTTGGCCGGTCAACTGCCGGGCCTGTCTGCGCGCCTCGGCAGCCACCTGCCCGCCCTGCTCGGCGGCGGTGTGGGCGACCTGCCCACCGGCCTGGGTGGCCTGGTGGCCGACCCGGGAAGCCTCCTGCCGGGCCTGCTGCTGCCCGCTGCCGCTCGGTGTACCGCTCTGATTCGTTGCCGTCATGCCCCGCTCCCCTCCTGGGTACTCGGTCGCCTGGCGACCCCGGAACTTCCCTCGCCTACCCGTCGCCCCGGTCGACATGCGAACCCGGGCAGCGGGGGGACTTCGGAAAGACTTCCGAAAGAGGGCCAACCGAGAGTTACCAGAGGAGCACGACAGGTAACGTGAACAGCGGTCATCTCGGGAATCTCCGGACGACCGGGCGCGGCGGGTGCGGAGTTCCGGCAGATCGCGGGCCCGACGTCCCGAACGCGCAGAACCGTCCACGGCGTCAGGGGGATCGCGTGTTGAAGCGGTTGCACGAATCAGGGCTCAAGGCGGAGCACATGTACATGGCCGGCTTCGCCAGCATCGGTCTCTCGTTCGCCAGCTGGTTCCTCTCCAGGCACCTGGAGAAGGCCGGTGTGGCGCGGGCCGACCGGTGGGGCATCTTCATCGGCGAGTGGGCCCCGACGTTCTTCGCCATCGGCAACGGCCTGCAGGCGTACGAGAAGAGGTAGGGCCGGCGACGGTCAGCGGCGACGGTTGCGGGCTCGCGAGGAGCGCAGCCGGCGGAGCCGGCCGATCAGCACGGGATCGGCGGCGAGCGCGGCCGGATTGTCCAGCAGCCCGTTGAGCAGTTGGTAGTAGCGGGTCGAGGAGACACCGAAGGTGTCCCGGACGGCCTGCTCCTTGGCGCCGGCGTGCCGCCACCACTGCTGCTCGAAGGCGAGGATGGCCCGTTCGCGCGTGGTCAGGCCGGCCGCCGGCACGGCCGGCTCGGCGACTGTCTCGTCGGCCGGCTCGGCGTCGTCCCGCCCGTCGTCGTCCCGCTCGCCGTCGGTGCTCTCGACGGGCGGCGCCGGTCGGGGGGTCGGGACGCTCGGCACGCCACCGCCGGCCAGCTCGCCCGGACGAGCGTCGGTGGACGGCTCGGGAGCGGTGGGGGTGGCGTCGGCGGGCATGGCGTTCAGCCTAGCCAGGGCCGACCACTGTCGCAGTAGCCGGCACGGCCGGCTCCGCACGTCGGAAGATCCGACGGTCGGGCCGGCCGTGCCGCTGTCGTCGTACGTCAGGTGATGTCTCGCCGCCGCATGCTCCAGACCGCGGCACCGAGGATCACGACCGTCCCGACCACGAGCAGCACCGAGGACTGCTGCCAGGTGATGTCCAGGGTCGGTGGGTTGCACTCCCCGCTGTAGTTGAAGTTGCAGGAGTCGTAGTCCTGCAGGGTCACCTTCTTGGTCATCCAGGCCAGCAGGTAGGTGGGGAGCAGCCACGCCTCGGCCCACTGCACGCTTGCCATCTCCAGCAGGATGCCCAGGCCGAACTGGAAGACCACCATCACCGCGACCACGCCGCCGAGGGCCATCGCGGTGTGTCGGCCCAGGGAGGCCAGCGCGAACCCGATGGTGGTGAGCACGAGCACCAGCGCCACGCCGCGCAGCCCGGTCAGCGCGAACGACTGCCAGACGCCCGAGGTCACCTTCTCGGTGCTGCCCCGGAAGCTGGCCACCGCCCAGAACCCGGCGAACCAGAGCACCGCGGCGGGCAGCGTCACCGCCAGGATGCCGGTGAGCAGCGCGGCCAGCTTGGTGAACAGCACGGTGAGCCGCTTCGGTCGCCAGAGCAGCAGGTTCATCATGCCGCCGGTGCTCCACTCGGCGCCGACGAAGGACGCGCCGACGATGAACCCGACCAGGGCGAGGATCGCCGCGAACGGGATGAGCGTCGCGTCGAACGTCTCGCGGAAGTTGAACGTCGAGGGCAGGAACCACTTCGCGTCGATCTGCTCCCGCGACGGGGGCGAGATCACCGAGCAGTCGTCGGGGTAGCGGCCGTCGTTCGGCGTACCGGCCGCCTTGGCCTGCTCGCAGTTGACCCGTTCCTGCTCGGCCCAGCGCACCTGTTCCTGGTACTGCTGGTCGGCCTGGCGCTCGGCCTTGGCGAGCTGACCGGCGTCGATCTTCTGGTTGGTGAAGAACACACCGACCACCACCGCGGCCAGCACCAGCAGGCCGAGCAGCGTCATGTAGCGGCTGAAGCGCCGCTTGGTCAGTCGGCGAAACTCAGTCCGAAAGAGGCTCACGCGCCCCACCCTCCTCCGGTGGCGCCGGGCTGACCCGTCCCACCGACCTTCATGGACTCGTCGACCTGGCGGGCCTGGCCGGGGACCGGCGCAGTGGCGGTCAGTTCGAGGAAGACGCTCTCCAGGTCGACCGCGATCGGGGCCAGCTCGCTGACGTACAGGTTCTGCTCGGCGAGCAGCCGGGTCACCGTGGCCGGCTTGTCGACGCCGGTAAGCATCAGGTGGTCCGGATGCCCGGCGACCCGGACCCCGGCCCGGGTGAGGGCCTCGGTTGCCGCCGGCAGGTCGCTGACCGCCTCCAGGCGGACCCGGACGGCGCCGGACGAGTGCTGGGCGAGCACCTCGTCGACCGGGCCGAAGGCGACCCGACGGCCGAGCGAGATGATCGTGACCGAGTCGCAGATCAGCTGGATCTCACCGAGGATGTGGCTGGACAGCAGCACGGTCATCCCGGATTCGGCGAGCGTCCGCATCAGCGTCCGCATCTCCCGGATGCCGCCCGGGTCGAGGCCGTTGGCCGGCTCGTCGAGGATGAGCAGCTTCGGGTTCTTCAACAGGGCGGACGCGACGGCGAGCCGCTGCTTCATGCCCAGCGAGTACGTCTTGACACGCTCGCCGGCCCGGTCGCGCAGCCCGACCAGTTCCAGCACCTCGTCGACGCGCGTGGCGGGCACCTCGCCGGCCCCGGCCAGCAGGGACAGCGTGTCCCGTGCCGAGAAGTGCGGGAAGAACTGCGGGCTCTCCACGATCGCGCCGACCTGGCCGGCGACGGTGGGCAGCGCTGCGGGAACCTCGTGCCCGAGCAGGGTCATCCGGCCGCCGTCGGGCCGGATCAGGCCGAGCAGCGTACGCAGCGTGGTGGTCTTGCCGGACCCGTTGGGACCCAGGAAGCCGTGCACCTGCCCCGCGTCGACCCGCATGTCGAAGCCGTCGAGCGCATTGCGGGTGCCGCGTCGACGACTCTTGTACGTCTTACGTAGACCTTCGATCTCCAGGACAGCTGGCAAGCTGCACCTCCCCCGATGGTGGGCGTGACAGCCGACACCATACGCGGTATGCAGCGCCGCGCAATACCGGGTATGCATCGACACGCGGGTCGATGCGTTTCATCGACGGAGCGTGACGACTCAGGCGCAGACGACCTGCACGCCTGCCGCCCGGAAGGCGTCCACCACCTCCGGGTCGGCCCCGGAATCGGTAACAAGCGTCTCGACGCGCTCGACCGGGCAGATCCGGGCGAAGGCGTGACCGCCCAACTTGGACGAGTCCGCGATGATGACGACGCGCTTGGCACGGGCCACCATCAGGTTGTTCATGGCCGCCTCGCCCTCGTGGTGGGCGGCGGCGCCGAGCTGCGGGTCGATCGCGTCCACGCCGAGCAACGCGACGTCCAGGGTGACCTCACGCAGCAGCGCGCCGCCCAGCGGGCCGACCAGCTCGAACGACTTCGGGCGCACCACCCCGCCGGCCACCACCACCTTCATCCGGGACCGGACGAGCAGCTCGTTGGCGATGTTCAGCGCGTTGGTCACCACGGTGAGCTGGGCGCCCTCGGCGCTGGTGTTCAGGTCCGGTCGGACGGCGAGGGCCCGGGCCACCTCCGTGCTGGTGGTGCCACCGTTCAGGCCGACCACGGTGCCCGGCGTGACGAGCGCCGCGGCGGCCGCCCCGATCCGCTGCTTCTCGGCCGAGTGCTTGGCCGTCTTGTAGCGCAGCGGCAGGTCGTACGAGACGCCGTTGGCGACCGCGCCACCCCGGGTCCTGGTGATCATCTGCTGCTGGGCGAGCTGGTCGAAGTCGCGCCGGATGGTGGCCTGGGAGACGTCCAGCCGCTCGGCGGCCGCCTCGACGCTGACCCGGCCGTTGTCGGTGAGCATCTCCAGCAGGGCGTTCCATCTGGCGTACCGGTCCACCTCGGGGGTCCTCCCAGTAACTGCACGCTCGGTGATTGATTGCGTGCACACTAGTGCGCGAAACTAGCCTGGCGCAAAAGGCTGTTCTGCGCGATCGGCCGGTCGGTTGCCACGGCCACCCCGCTTCGCGCAGAATAACGCGCGAAATACGGGTGTAACGCGCCGTATTGCGCAGACAGGTCGGCCCGGCGAGGAGTTCCCATGGCGTACGTGGACGCGGAGATCGCGAGCCAGCCCGACTGCTGGCGGGAGGCCGCCGAGCTGTCCGCCTTCGTACGCGACGACCTCCCGCGCCCCGGCGAGCGGGTCGCCGTCGTCGGTTGCGGCACGTCGTGGTTCATGGCGATGGCGTACGCCGCCCGCCGCGAACAGGCCGGCCAGGGCGAGACCGACGCGTTCCAGGCGTCCGAGTTCCCCGCCGGCCGCCGCTACGACCGGCTGATCGCGATCACCCGCTCCGGCACCACCACCGAGGTGCTGGAGCTGCTCGCCGCGCTGCGCGGTCGTACGCCCACCACAGTCATCGTGGGCGACCCGGCGTCCCCGGCGGTCGAGCTGGCCGGCGCCACCGTGGCCCTGCCCTTCGCCGACGAGCGGTCGGTGGTGCAGACCCGCTTCGCGACGACCGCGCTGGCCCTGCTCCGGGCACACCTCGGCGACCCGGTGACCGCGCTCGCCGCCGACGCCGAGGTGGCGGTGCGCTCACCGCTGCCGATCGACCCGGCCACCATCGGGCAGGCCACCTTCCTCGGTCGTGGCTGGACGGTCGGCCTCGCCCAGGAGGCCGCACTGAAGTGCCGTGAGGCGGCCACCTTCTGGGCCGAGGCGTACCCGGCGATGGACTACCGGCACGGCCCCATCTCGATCGCCGCACCCGGCCGGCTGGTCTGGGCGTTCGGCGAGCTGCCCGAGGGGCTGCCCGAGGACGTGGCCGCCACCGGCGCCGCCTTCGTGCACAGCCGTACGCACGGCTGGCGCACGGTGCTCGGCAGCTGGTCCGCCGGTCGCACCCCGGTCGACCCGATGGCCGACCTGATCCTGGCCCAGCGCTTCGCGGTCGCACTGGCGACCAGCCGGGGCCTCGACCCGGACGCGCCCCGACACCTCAGCCGGTCCGTGGTGCTGGCGTGAGCGACCGGGTGGTCGTGGCGCTGGACGTCGGCGGCACCGGCATGAAGTGCGCCCTGGTCCGGCCGGACGGCGTCGCCGTACGCACCGAACGGCACCCCACCGACGCCGCGCGCGGCCCGGCAGCCGTGGTCGACACCATTCTCGACGTGGCACAGGGGCTGATCGCCAAGGCCCGCGCCGACGGTCTCACCCCCGTCGCGATCGGCATCGCCGTCCCCGGGGTGGTGGACGAGGCGCGCGGGGTCGCGGTCTGGTCGGCGAACGTGGGCTTCCGGGACGTACCGCTGCGGGACCTGGCGGTGACGCGGCTCGGGCTGCCCACCGCGCTCGGCCACGACGTGCGCGTCGGTGGTCTCGCCGAGGCCCGGCTCGGCGCCGGACGCGGCGCCGACCACGTGCTCTTCGTGGCGATCGGCACCGGCATCGCCGCCGCGCACGTCGTCGACGGCGTGGCCGGCGTCGGCGCGCACGGCGCTGCCGGGGAGATCGGCCACATCATGGTGCGTCCCGACGGCCCGCGCTGCGGCTGCGGACGACCCGGTTGCCTGGAGGCGGTCGCCTCCGCCGCCGCGATCGGCCGCCGCTACGGCGAGCTCGCCGGCGACGGGCGGGGGGACGCCGCGTCCTCGGCCCAGGGCCCGGAGCAGAGCCCCGGTGCTGCCGTGACGGCAGCCGTGGTGGCCGAGCGGGCCGCCGCCGGTGAACCCCTCGCCGTCCAGGTCTGGCAGGAGGCGGTCGACGCCCTCGCCGACGGCCTGGCGACCGGGCAGGCGCTGTTCGACGTGTCGACGATCGTGCTCGGCGGTGGCCTGGCCCAGGCAGGCGACGGGCTGCTCGGCCCGCTGCGGGCGGCGCTGCACGAGCGGATGACCTTCCACCGGGAGCCGCGGCTGGTAGCGGCGGCCCTCGGTGACGAGGCGGGCTGCCTCGGCGCCGCCCTGCTCGCGCTGGACGCCGCGGGCGTCCGTGCCACGGACGCCGCCCGCGTCCCCGACCATCAGGAGGAGCGATGACCGTACGGGTGAACGGCCGAGTGGTGACCCCGACGGGTGTCATCCGGCAGGGCTGCGTCGAGTGGGACGGCGACCGGATCACCGCCGTGGCCGAATATCCGTCGGTCCGCGACGGACACTGGATCCTCCCGGGCTTCGTCGACATGCACACCCACGGCGGCGGCGGGCACACCTTCACCACCGGCGACGCCGACCAGGCCCGTGCGGCGGCCGGCTTCCACCTGGGGCACGGCACCACCACGCTGCTGGCCAGTCTGGTCAGTGCGCCCTTTCCGGTGATGCGCTCGGCCACCGAGGCGTTCGCGCCGCTGGTCGAGGAGGGCGTGCTGGCGGGCGTCCACTTCGAGGGCCCCTACCTCTCCGCCGCCCGCTGCGGCGCGCAGAACCCGGAGTACCTGCGCGACCCGTCCACTGACGAGCTGACCGAGCTGATCGAGCTGGGTCGGGGCGCGATCCGCATGGTCACCCTCGCCCCGGAACGCGACGGCGCGCTGGAGGCGATCAAGCTGCTCACCAGCCACCGCGTGGTGGCGGCCGTGGGCCACACCGACGCCACCTACGAGCAGACCCGCGCCGCGATCGCGGCCGGCGCGAGCGTGGGTACGCACCTGTTCAACGGCATGCGGCCCGTGCACCACCGCGAGCCCGGCCCGGTGGTGGCCCTGCTCGACGCGCCCACCGTGATCTGCGAACTGGTCGCCGACGGGGTGCACCTGCACAACGGCATCCTGACCTTCACCACCGCGACCGCCGGCCCCGACCGGGCCGCGCTGATCACCGACGCGATGGCCGCCGCCGGGATGGCCGACGGTGAGTACGAGTTGGGCGGCCAGGCCGTCACGGTGACCGACGGCGTGGCCCGCCTCGCCCGCGACGGCGCGATCGCCGGCAGCACGCTGACAATGGACGCGGCGCTGCGGCACGCCGTGGACGCCGGGATTCCGATTGCCGACGCCGCCCGGATGGTGGCAACCACCCCGGCCCGCGCCATCGGCCTGGGCGACCGGGTCGGCGCCCTCCAGGTCGGCCTCCGCGCCGACCTGGTCGTGCTCGACGACGACCTCAACGTGGTGCGGGTGCTGCGCGGAGGCTCCTGGGTGGAGTGACCGGGCGCGGTGGCCAGGCGCGGTGGCCAGGCGCGGTGGCCAGGCGCGGTGGCCAGGCGCGGTGGCCAGGCGCGGTGGCTAGGGGCGGTGGCTAGGGGCGGGTGGCCGGGCGGTGACCGTTACCCGTCGCTACCCCGGTCCGACCCGGACTTCGCTGGCCCTTTGGAGCTGATTAGCTCAACGACATCGGCGCGGCCCAGAGGACCTCGGCGGAGAAGCCGAGGGACAGAGCGAGGGAGTAGGACAAGGCAGAGGGGCGGGACCGAGCGCCGAACGCCCGCAGCGATGAACGGTGCGGCCGGGGTGCGGGCGGCAGGTACAGGCCAGCCGATCAACGCCATGTCACGGGGACCGATTCGTTCGCGACATCAGCTCCAAAGGACGCGACCACCTCCTCCTTCGCTCTCCGCCGGGCACCAGCAAACGCCGAGAGCCACCGAGCAGGGAGCACCGAGCACGGAGCACCGAGCACCAGCGGACGCCGGGCGCCAGCGGACGCCGGGCGCCAGCGGACGCCGGGCGCCAGCGGACGCCGAGAACCCCGGGTCAGCCCAGGGCGGGGACGTCGACGCCGAGCACGGCCTGCTCGTCGGGACGGTGCACAAGCACGTCGGCCAGGTACGACTGCACGGCGGGCGCCATTCCGACGTCCCGGCCGGCCTGCTCGGAGAGCAGCCACTTGTGCTCGATGATCTGCGCGAACAGCTCCTGCGGCTCCAGCTTGCGGCGCAGGTTCGCGGGCACGGCCCGGACCACCGGCTCGAAGACCTCGGTGAGCCAGCGGTGCGCGGCCTGCTGCTCGTCGGTCAGGTCGCTCTCCGCCCGGTACGCGTCCAGGTCGTTGAGCAGCTTGCGGGCCTGGTTCTCCTCGGCGTCCAGACCGGTGAGCCGCAGCAGCCGCCGGGTGTGGTAGCCGGCGTCGACCACCTTCGGCCGCACCAGGTAGCGCCCGTCGTCGATTGTCGACATGGCGACCTCGGCCACGTCGAAGCCCAGCTCGTTGAGCCGGCGGATGCGGCCCTCGATGTCGTGCCGGGCCTCCCGCTCGACCGCCTGCTCGTAGGTGATCTCGTGCCAGAGCCGCTCGTAGCGCTGCACGACCTCCTCGCAGACCACCTCCGGGTCGATGGACTCGTGCAGCAGGCCGGCGGCCTGCAGATCCAGCGCCTCGCCGAAGATGTTCACCCGGGCGATCTCCAGGTCCTCGCCGCGCTGCCCGTTGGAGAGCGAGGTGTGCAGGGCGCCCGTCTCCGCGTCGACCAGGTAGGCGGCGAACGCACCCGCGTCCCGGCGGAACAGCGTGTTGGACAGCGAGCAGTCGCCCCAGAAGAAGCCGGTCAGGTGCATCCGCACGATCAGGGCGGCGAGCGCGTCGAGCAGCCGGCTCATCGTCTCCGGTCGCAGGGTGTGCGAGAAGAGCGCCCGGTACGGAAGCGAGAACTGGAGGTGCCGGGTGATCAGCACCGATTCGAGGGGCTCGCCGTCCTCGGTCTGCCGGTCGGCGACGACCGCCACCGCCTCGACCGACGGGAAGTCGATGCGCTCCAGGGCCCGGAGCAGGTCGTACTCCCGCTCGGCGATCCGCTCGCGGGTCTCCTTGAACGCGTACACGTAGTCGCCCAAGCGGACAAAGCGGACGATGTGCCGGGAGATGCCCTGGGGCAGGGCCACCAGGTGTTGGGCAGGCCACTCCTCCAGCGGTGTCGACCAGGGCAGGTCGAGCAGCGCCGGGTCCACGAGGGCAGACGTGATCCGCACGGGCACAAGCATGACGGGTCGCCCCCCGTATCCGCCTCACATCGTGGCTGGGCCCACAGCGCCGCACACCCCGGCCTCGCGTCGGCCCGGTAGCGTGGTCGCGTGCTCAAACCCTCGGCGGTACGACGTGACCTGCGGCTACGGCCCGTCCGCCCGGCCGGTTGGTGGTTCGACGCCCTCCTGCTGGTCGGGTTCGGCGCGGTGACCCTGGCCCTCGCCACAGGTGCGTTGCTCGGGCTGGATCTGGCGGTCCGGGAATGGGCGTACGCCCACCACCCGGCGCCGATCTACTGGACGGCACGGGCGTTCAACCTCATCGGCCAGGGCGGTTGGCTGTTGACGCCCCTCGCCGGAGCGCTCGCCCTGGCGGTGGCCTGGCGGGGCCGCACCGTCCGGCCGCTGCTGCTGGTGGCGGGGGCGTTCGTGCTCCTGTACCTGACGGTCGGGCCGCTCAAGGTCCTGACCGACCGGGCCGCGCCCAGCTCCAATCTCCCGCCGGCCCAGTCGGTTCGGATCTTCAATGACCTGCCGCCCACCGAGTACGACCTGTCCTACCCGTCCGGGCACGTCGTCAACGCGATCCTCTGGTACGGGGTGATAGCCGTCCTGCTGACCGCGCTGACGGCTGGGCGACTGCACCCGAGGGTGCACCGACTGATCCGGTTCGCCCCGCCGGCCATCCTGCTGGTCACCACGACCTACCTGAACTTCCACTGGCTGACCGACGGCGTGTCAGCCCTGCTGATCGGGCTGTTCCTGGACCGGCTGCTGCACCGGGTGCCCTGGGACGACCTCCCGCTCCCCGGGCGGCTACGCGCGTGGGACCGGCCGTTCACCTCGTACCCCTAGGGTCGGGTTCGTGGATCGGCTGGCGCGGCGGCTCGGCGTACCCGATGCGGTGGTCATCGGGTTGGGCTCGATGCTCGGCGCGGGCGTCTTCGTGGTCTTCGGCCCGGCCGCGGCGGCGGCCGGCGGCGCCGGGCTGCTGCCCGCGCTGGTGCTGGCGGGTTTCGTCGCCTTCTGCAACGCGACAAGCTCGGCCCGGCTGGCGGCCCGCTACCCGGAGTCCGGCGGCACCTACGTCTACGGCCGGGAACGCCTCGGGCCGTTGGCCGGCTTCGTGGCCGGCTGGGGTTTCGTGGTCGGCAAGACGGCCAGCTGCGCGGCGATGGCGTTGACCATCGGGGCGTACCTGTGGCCGGGGCAGGCCCGGCTGGTCGCCGTCGGCGCGGTGCTCGCGGTGACCGGGGTGAACCTGCGGGGCATCGGCAAGACGGCCACCGTCACGAAACTGCTCGTGGCGCTGGTGCTCGCGGTGCTGGCCCTGGTCGCGGTCGTCGGCGTGGTGGGCGGGCCGGTGCACCTGGACCGGCTCGGCGACCCCGGCGACCCCGGTGGCTCCGCCCGGGGTGTCCTCACGGCCGCCGGGCTGCTGTTCTTCGCGTTCGCCGGGTACGCGCGGATCGCCACGCTCGGCGAGGAGGTCCGCGACCCGCGGCGGACCATCCCGCGCGCGGTGCCGCTGGCCCTCGGGGTGGTGCTCGCGATCTACCTGGTGCTGGCCGTGGTCACGCTCGGCGTGCTCGGCGCCGACCGGCTGGCCGGTTCCGCAGCGCCCCTGGTCGACGTGGTGACCGCCGCCGGGCTCCCCGGCCTGGCCTGGGTGGTCCGCGCCGGGGCCACGATCGCCGTGGTCGGGGTGCTGCTGTCCCTGGTCGCCGGGGTCGGCCGGACCACCCTCGCGATGGCTCGCCGCCGCGACCTCCCCGGCGCGCTGGCCGCCGTGCACCAGGTGCACCAGGTGCCGCACCGCGCCGAGCTGGCCGTCGCCGCCGTGGTGATCGTGGTGGTGCTGCTCGGTGACGTCCGCGACGCGATCGGCTTCTCCAGCTGCACGGTGCTGGTCTACTACGCGATCACCAACGCGGCGGCGCTCACGCTGGGCCGGGAGCGGGAGCGGGAGCGGGAGCGGAAACTACCGGTGCAGGTGCTCGCCGGTCTGGGGCTGGTCGGCTGCCTGCTGCTCGCGGTCAACCTGCCGCTCGGCAGCGTCCTCGCCGGGTTCGGCGTGCTCGCCGCAGGCGTCGCCTGGTACGCGCTGCGCGCCGCCCGCCGGTGACCTGAGCAGGCCACCGGCGGCCAGGGGTCAGCGACTCAGCCGTTGGTACCGGCGCACCGCCAGCGGCGCGAACGTCGCGATCAGCAGCACCGGCCACACCACCGCCAACAGCATTGCGTGCTCCGCCGGCCAGGAGTCGCCACCCAGACCGGGGTTGCCGAACAGTTCACGGATCGCGGCGACGGTGGCCGAGAGCGGGTTCCACTGCGAGATGGCACCGATGACCGAGGGCATCAGCTCCGGCGACACGAAGACGTTGGAGATCGCGGTGAACGGAAAAGCCACCGGGAAGACGATCATTCCGACCGTGTCCGGGTTGCGGACCAGCAACGCCAGGTAGATCCCGACCCAGGTGATCGCGATCCGCAGCAGCAGAAGGAGCCCGACGGCGAGCAACGCCCTGCCGACACCCTGCCGACACTGCCAGCCGACGAGCAGGCCGCAGACCAGCAGGGTGGACATCTCCAGCAGGGCGCGGAGCAGGTCGGCGGCGCCGCGACCGGTCATCAGGGCGGACCGGGCCATCGGCATCGAGCGGAACCGGTCGACGACACCACGGCTGAGATCCAGCGCCACGCCCGTCGCGGTGGCGCCGAGGCCGTACAGCATCGTCATCACGAAGACCCCGGGCAGCAGGAACTCGCGGTAGTTTCCCCCACCCGACACCTGCATGCCGCTGCCGAACACGTACCCGAAGACCAGCACGAACATGATCGGCAGGGAGAAGTAGAGGATCAGCTCCTCCGGCGCGCGGATCACGTGGATCATGTTCCGCCTGGTCATCGTCCAGCCGTCAGCCACCGCCGCCGTCATGCCACGTCCGCCTTACGTCCAACGCCGACGGGCTCGCGGGCCTCGTCCGGTCGGTGCCCGGTCAGATACAGGAACGCCTCGTCCAACGTCGCGCGCCGCAGGCCGACGTCCTCCACGACGATCCCGGCGTCGTCCAACGCCCGCACCACGTCGACCAGGCCGGCGACCCGGTCGGCCACCGGCACGCTGAGCCGCCGGATCTCCGGGTCACGCTCGGGCTCCACCCCACAGATCGGCGCGACGATGCCGGCGGCCCGGTCCAGGTCGGCCGCGTCGCGCACCACCACCTCGATCCGGTCACCGCCGGTCATCGACTTCAACTCGTCCGGCGTGCCCTCGGCCACCACCCGACCGGCGTCGATCACCGAGATCCGGTCGGCGAGCTGATCGGCCTCCTCCAGGTACTGCGTGGTGAGGAGGACCGTGGTCCCCTCCGCGACCAGGCCGCGGACCAGGTCCCACACCTGGTTGCGGCTACGCGGGTCCAGGCCGGTGGTCGGCTCGTCGAGGAAGAGCACCCGGGGTGTACGGATCAGGCTGGCCGCGAGGTCCAACCGGCGGCGCATCCCACCCGAATACTCACCGGCCGACCGACCCGCCGCCTCGTCGAGCCCGAACCGTTCCAGCAGTTCGTCGGCGCGTTGGCGGGCCGCCCGTCGACCCAGCCGGAACAGCCGGCCGAACAACTCCAGGTTCTGCCGCCCACTGAGGGTTTCGTCGACCGCCGCGTACTGGCCGGTCAACGCGATCCGGGCCCGCACCTCGTCCGGCTGACGCCGCACGTCGAACCCGGCCACGGTGGCCCGGCCGGCGTCGAAGCGCAGCAGCGTGGTGAGGATCCGTACGGCAGTCGTCTTCCCGGCCCCGTTCGGTCCCAGCAGTCCGTGCACCGTGCCGGTCGGAACGGTCAGGTCGAAGGTGTCCAGTGCCCGGGTGGGGCCGTACCGCTTGCCCAGCCCTTCGGCTGTCACGTCGAATGTGGTCATGCCGCCAGGGTGCGGTCGGGCGCTGACCGGTCACGCACCGTCCGCTGACGGCGGCTCACCGGACGGACTCGCGGCCCCGGCCCGCTCCGCCTCGGTGATCTCTCCGAGGACCAGGATGATCTCCGAACGGGTCGCCTCGCCGACGTACCACCCGGTGAGCCCACCCACCAACGCCTCCTCGCAGAAGCGTCTCGCCTCGACGGGGTCACCGCGCAGCCGGGCCACCTGGGCGAGGCCGAGGCGGGCACTGGCCACGAACTCGGGGGCGCCGCTGCGCTGGGCCAGGAGCAGCGCACCGGTGAAGTCGTCCCGCGACCCGGTGAGGTCACCGGCCCGCAGCCGGATCTCGCCCCTGGTCCGCAGCATGTCGGCCTGGTCGACCGCCGACTCGAGCGCCTCGGCCAGCCCCATGGCCTCATCCATGTGGACGCCTGCCGTCTCCGGGTCACCCCGCCAGGCAGCCAGTTCGCCGAGCGCACCGAGTGTGATCATGCAGCCCCACCGGTCCCCGGTGCTCCGGAAGCCGTCGAGCGCGGTGGCCAGCGCGGTCCTGGCCCGGTCCCACTGGCCACTCCACATCAGCGCCGAGCCGCTTCCCATCGCGCCGAGGGCATTGATCCAGGTGTCCGGGCCGACCAGTTGCCGCAGCTCCCGCATCAGCTCCTCGACGTGCTCGGCGCCGCCGGACGGCGGCCCGGTCGAGATCCCCGACAGGTACAGCAGGAACGGTTGTCGAGGTGGCCCGTCGAGGCTGCGGATCACGGACCGCTGGGTGCCGAGCGACGGCAGGTGGCCGGCGCCGGCGAGCGAGGTGTTGTAGACGCAGAGCGCGAACTCCTCGTTCAGCCCGGACGGCGCCTCGTCCCCCAGCAGGTCGAGGACATCGGCGGCCAACCGGGCCGCTTCCCCGCGCATGCCCCGCAGCCACCAGTAGAACGACAGGGCCGCGACCAGCCCGGCCGCGTCGGACGTGTCGCCGGCCGCGGTGGCCCGGCGCAGCGCGGCGTGCAGGTTGTCCCGCTCGGCGTCGAGCCGCCGCAACCAGTGCAACTGTTCGGCCTGCCGGAGGCGGTCGCTTGCGGTCCAGGCGAACTCCAGGAAGTACGCCGTGTGGGCGCGCCGCAGTTGGTCGGTCTCGCCGGCTTCGACGAGACGCTCCGCGCAGAAGGCACGCACCGTCTCCAGCATCCGGTAGCGCCCGCCGGCCAGCTCCACGAAGGACTTGTCGGCCAGACCGCTGAGCGCGTCGACGAACTCGGCGCTGGACAGGCCGGAGACCCGCTCGGCGGCCTCCAGCGTCGCGCCGCCCGCGAAGACGGTGAGCCGGCGGGCCAGTGTGCGCTCGGCATCGTCGAGCAGGTCCCAGCTCCACTCGACCACAGCCCGGAGCGTGCGGTGTCGGGGCGACGCGGCCCGGCTGCCCATGGACAGCAACCGGAACCTGTCGTCGAGACGGGCGGCCACCTCGGCGACGGGCAAGGCCCGCAGCCGCGCGGCGGCCAGCTCGATCGCCAACGGCAGGCCGTCGAGGGTACGACAGATCCGCAGCACCACGTCGACGTTGGCCGGCGTGACGGTGAAGTCGGGTGCGACGTCGGCGGCCCGTTGGACGAAGAGGCTCACCGCCGCGTAGTCGTCGGCATCCTCCGTCGACGTGTCCGGTGGCGGCAGGGTGAGCCCGGACAACGGGCACAACGCCTCGCCGGCCAGCCCGAGCGGCTCGCGACTCGTGGCGAGCACCCGCAGCGCCGGACACGCGCCCAGCAGTCGTGCGGCCAGCCGGGCCGCGTCGGCGATGACGTGCTCGCAGTTGTCGAGCACGAGCAGCAACCGCCGCTCGGCAAGCGCCTCGACCAGTCGGTCGGTGGTCTGTCGGCCCGGCTCGGCCGGGGCCCGCAGGCCCGCGTCACGCAGACCGAGCGCGCTCAGCACCGCCTGCGGTACGTCCGACCCGTCGGCCAGCCCGGCCAGCTCGACCAGACAGACCTCGCCGTCCGAGCGGCCTGCCGCCTCGATGGCCAACCGGGTCTTGCCCGCTCCCCCGGGGCCGGTGAGGGTGACCAGCCTGCGCTCGCCGAGCAACGCTCGTACGCGCGTGAGCTCCTCCTCCCGCCCGACGAAGGTGGTGAGCTGGCTCGGCAACGCCTGCTCGGTCGTCGGGCGCACGCCGGAGCTGCCCCCGCCACGCGGCACGGCGGAACTCTCGTCGCCGCGCAGCACGGCCAGGTGAATCGCGGCCAGCGCCGCCGACGGGTCGACCCCGAGCTGCTCGGCCAGGCTGCGCCGGGCGTCCTCGAACTCGGCCAGCGCCTCGGCCGTCCTACCCTGCGCGGACAGGGCGCGCATCAGGTGGCCTCGCGAGCGCTCCCGGAGCGGATGCGCCACGACCAGTTGCCGCAGCTCCGGGACCAGTTCCGCGTGCCCGCCCAGTGCCAGCTCCGCCTCGATCCGATCCTCGGTGGCGGCCAGCCGCAGCTCGTCCAGCCGGGCCGCCTGGGCGGGTACGCCGGCCACGTCGATGACGTCGGCCAGGGCGGGACCACGCCACAGCTCCAGCGCCTCGCGCAACACTGCCGCCGCGCGGGGCCAGTCGCCGCCGGCGAGCGCGCGACGCCCAGCCTCGGCGAGCCGCTCGAACCGGTACGCGTCGACGTCCGCGGGATCCACGGCGAGGCGGTAGCCGGCCGGGTGGAACTCGACAGGGGTGTGCTCGGCGGGCAGCGCCTGACGCAGGCGCGACACCAGGGACTGAAGTGCGTTGGCGGCGCCGCGCGGCGGATGCTCGCCGTACAGACCGTCGATCAGCCGCTCGGCGGAGACCACCCGGCCCGCGTCGAGCAGCAGGAGCGCCAGCAGCGCGCGCAGCCGTGGACCGCCCACGGCGATCTCACGCCCGTCGGCCAGCAGCACCTGGGTCGGCCCCAGGACGCGGAAACGCATGGCACTGATTGTGCTGGCCCGCTCAATGACGTACGTGGGGGGCACCTGTCGAGTCGTCCTCGGCCCCCGCGCGTCGGGCCGGAGGCACCGGGCCGTCGTCGCCCGGCGACGGCGAGGTCGGCACCGGGTGGACCGCGCCGGGGGCCGAGGCGGCGACCTCCTGATCGGTGGGTGCCGGCGGCGTCCCGGGAACCACCGCCGGCGCGGACGGTTCGGCGCCGACGACGAGACCAGCCGGGACGGCGCCGGACGGGGTGGGCACACCGCGGGGCACCGAACCGACGTGACCCGGCGGCACGGGGACCCTGCCCGGGGCGGGCGGGGCACAGTGCCTGGTCAGCCAGTCCAGGCCGCGTCGACGGGCGACCACTGTCAACCGGTCGCCCGCGAAGATCACCTGTCGGGGGTCGAGGTCCTTCCACCAGATCGTCTTCGCGCCACCGGCCGGGGTCCGGGCGATCAGCCGGACCTGCCCGTCCCGGTTGACCAGCTCCAGGGGTCGGCCGTCCAGCTCGGAGCCGGCGGCGACCGGCACCTCGGCGACCGGCAGCGCGTGCCTGTCGACCGGAATCGTGGTGATCACCGCGCGTTCGGTGAGCGCGCCGATGAAGGCCGGTGCGGCCAGGTAGGAGACCGATCGGGACACCCCGAGGGCGAAGGTCTCCTCCACCCGTTCGGCGAAGTCACCGTCGAAGAGCCGCAGCACCACCCGCAGGTCGTCGCGCAGGTCGCGCGCGGCGAGCGCCGCCTCCAGGTTGGCGACGTCGTCGGTGGACGCCACCACAAGCGCCTGACAGTCGGCCACCGACGCGGCGGCCAGGGTCTCGGGCAGGGCGGCGTCGCCGACGACAAGCGGCACCTCCAACTGGCGGGCCAGGGTCGCCCCGCGCGGCTCCGGATCCTTGTCGATCGCCACGACCTCGACGTCGTACTCGCGCAGTTGCGCCATCACCCGGGTGCCGACGTTACCCAGGCCGATCACCACCACGTGCCCGGCGCGGGCCGGTTGCAGCCGGCCGGTGTGCAGAGCCAGCCGGGCGTTGACGATGCCGTCCACGACGACCGCGGTGATCAGCGGGATCAGCGCCAGCCCGGCCAGGTTGAGCACCACCTGCATGATCTGGGCGTCGGCCGCCTTGTCCGTGTCCGGGTCGGCGCCGCTGAGCGTGGTGACAAGCGTCAGGTACAGCGCCTCCAGCGGCGAGACGTCCTCCGCGCGGGAGATCAGCGCGCCGAGCACCGCGATCAACGCGAGCACCACCATCACCGCGATGCCGATCTTGCGGGTGGCGAAGCCGCGTACGGCGCCCATCACCACCGTGACCGGGCGACGCCGCCGACGCGCGCGGACCAGCCGGCGGGCGGCGACCTCGGTGCCGGGTGGTTGACCTGTCGCCTCGGCGAGCACCAGGTCGGCGCCGGCCTGCTCGGCGGGCAGCAGCTCCACCCCCTGCGCCTCGGTGAGGTGCGCCAACGCGCAGACCACGTCCTGCGGTCGGACGTCGGCCCGCCGCGCCACCCGCAGCGTCTTGTCCCGATGTTGGAAGGAGCTGGGGTCGACCTCGTTGAGCGCGGCGGCCACGAAGGCCGGTGCGGCCATCTCGGCGTCGGAGAGCACCTCGACGGGCGCCTTGAGCAGTTTGCGTACGCCGTCGGCAAGGGTGCCGTTGAACATCCGCAGCACCTGGCGGACCCGCTGGTCGACAGCCTGGGCGCAGAGCGCGGCGTGCAGGTTGCCGACGTCGTCCTGGTGCAGCAGGGCCAGCCCGGTCGCCCCGGCCAGCCCGGCGGCCTCGAAGGTCGCCACGTCCAGCCGGTCCGAGCGGACCACCCGGACCCCGTGCAGCCCGGCCACGTCCGGCCCGTTGCTGCGGTAACGCTCCGGCACGACCACCGTCACCCGGACCCCACCCGCCGGCAGCTCGGATTCGAGCATCGCCCGGGCCACGTAGTAGGCGAGGGCGTCCTTCCCGCAGATCACGTAGTGCGGGCGTGGATCACCGACGGACCGCAGCCGCCAGTTCCACTCGACAGCCCGTCGGGCCCGGTTCCGCCACGGCTCCGCCATGCCCGGATCGTAACCAGCACGACCACACTGGGCGACCCCGTCCGGATCATCCCGTGACCAGGCATGTCCGCCCCCGCGCCGGGTAGAGCAGCGCCATGCAGACGTTCCTCCCGTACCCGGATTTTCTGGCCAGCGCCCGTGCGCTGGACCAGAAGCGGCTGGGCAAGCAGCGGGTGGAGGCCATCCAGGTGCTGCGCGGCCTGACCCGACCCGGATACGGGTGGCGCAACCATCCGGCGGTGAAGATGTGGGCCGGGTACGAGGAGGCGCTCGTTCGCTACGGGCTGGACATGTGCGCGGTCTGGACCGAGCCGGGACGGGCCGACACCTGTGCCACCACGCTTACCGTCGACCTCGCCGCCGCCTGCGGGGCCGGTGTGATCCGGACCCAGGACGAGCTGGCCCGCTCCGGTGACCTGCCGCCCTGGCTGGGCCGCGACGACCTGCACCTGAGTCACCGCTCGTCGCTGCTGCGCAAGGACCCGACGCACTACCGCCCGATCTTCGGCGCCGACGTCCCGGAGGACCTGGAGTACGTGTGGCCCGCGTCCGACCGCGAGCGCCGCTGCCTGACGTAGTGGAGACTGGCCCGGTAGAGGGAGGTTCCCGTGACGCTGTCGCGTGTGGTGGGTCGGCTCATCGGCGTACGTCAGCACCAGGTGGACCCGGGCGGAGGTGGCGCCGACCGCGTGCCGGGACCGGTCGCGGCGGTGGTGGTCGGCGGCGGGATCGCCGGCATGTCGGCGGCTGTCGTGCTGGCCGAGCGGGGTGTGGCGGTGACGGTGCTGGAGGCGGCGCCCACGCTCGGCGGGCGGCTCGGCGCGTGGCCCGAGGCGCTCGGCGACGGCGAGCAGCAGAACGAGCACGGCTTCCACGCGTTCTTCCGGCAGTACTACAACTGGCGGTCCATCCTTCGTCGCGTCGAGCCCGACCTGGGCTTCCTCAAGCCGATTCCGGGCTATCCGATCCTCAGTGCCCAGTGGCCGACCGAGGAGTTCGGCAGGCTGCCGCCGGCGCCGCCGGCGAACCTGCTGGCGCTGCTGCTGCGCAGCCCGAGCCTGCGCCTGACCGATCTGCGGTCGATGGACCGGGACGCGGCGTTGCCGCTGCTCACCTACGACCCGGTCCGCACCTACGCGGAGTTGGACGACACGACAGCCGACGAGCTGCTGGCCTCGCTGCGGCTGCCGGACCGGGCGCGGGCGATGCTGTTCGAGGTCTTCTCGCACTCGTTCTTCAACCACGAGGCGGAGATGTCGGCGGCCGAGATGGTCGCCCAGTTCCACTTCTACCTGCTCGGCAATCCGGAGGGGTTGGCCTTCGACTGCCCCGACGAGGACTATGCGACGGCGATCTGGCAGCCGCTGACGAGGCACGTGGAGAAGCACGGCTGTCGCGTGCTCACCGCGTCCGGCGCCACGGGGGTGCACCGCGACGGCGAGGGCTGGCGGGTGACGACCACCGACGGCGGCAGTCACCCGGCGGCCCACGTGGTGCTCGCGGTGGATCCGCCGGCCCTGGCCGCGCTGGTGGCGGCCTCCCCCGACCTGGTCGGGCGGGCACCGGAGCTGGCGGCACGGATGCCCCGCTTCGGCACGCCCGGCCCGCCGTACGCGGTGGCGCGGTACTGGTGTGACGGGGACGTCGCGGCCGACCGGGCCGTGTTCAGCGGGGTGTCGCGGCAGCCCACTCTGGACTCGGTGACGCTCTACCACCGGCTGGAGAACGAGTCGCGCCGCTGGGCACGGCAGACCGGTGGTTCGGTGGTCGAGCTGCACGCGTACGCCTGTGAGCCCGGTGTGCCGGCCGAGGAGCTGGCCGAGCGGATGCGCCGTGAGCTGGTGGCGCTCTGGCCGGAGGCGGCGGCCCTGCGGGTCCGGGAGCTGCGCGCCCGGGTGGAGGCGCAGGCGCCGGCGTTCACGCCGGGCAGCCACGCCTGGCGTCCGGGGGTCCACACCGAGGCGCCCGGTGTCTATCTGGCCGGCGACGGCATCGCCACGGACTTCCCGAGCGCCCTGATGGAACGCTCCGCGGCCACCGGGATCATCGCGGCGAACCACATCCTGCGCGCGGAGGGCGCCGCGGCCGAGCCGGTGCGCTCGGTCCGACCCCGGGGCCTGCTGGCGGGGCGGGCCACCCCAAACCGACAAAAAACAACATAACCGACGGTACGCTGCCGTACGCTCGAATGATCATCCGTCGATCGGCCGGGCGGGAGGGCAGCGACTGTGTCACCACTGCACCGCGCCGGCCCGGCCGACGTACGACCGGTCGACGAGACCGTCCGGGACGACGCGTACCCGCTGCTCCGCGACGAGCGCGCCTGCGTCGTCATCGCGCTGCGACTGGGCTGGTGGATGGCGGACGCGTACCACCACGGGCAGCACGCCGAGCCCAGGCCGACCGTCCCGGCCCACCCACCGGCCAAGCTCTCCAACCTGACCGAGATGTCGGCGCCGCGCCGGATGCGGATGTACCTCGACGGCGTGGACGTCGCGCTGGCCCAGATCTCGGCGCTCACCCGGCACACCGGGTCGTTGCCGGACACGTCCGCCGCGCGGACCCGGCTGCCCGACCTCGACCGGCTGCCCGACCTGGAACAGTCCGACACCCCCGACATCGAACCGCTGCTGCTCGCCCTCGACGACCTCAACGTGGACGTACTGCGCTGGGCGATGGCCACCAACCTCCGGGTCGGGCTGGCCTACCGGCTGGGCCGGTCCCTGGCCGACACGGTCCGGCCCGGTGACGCCGCTCAACTGCTGCGGCGCTTCGACGGCCGCCAGATCCAGCTCAGCAGGTGGCTGGACGAGTTGGCAAGTGTGCTGCCGCCGTACTCGGCAGCTGTGGTACGCCGCTCGCTGACCGCCTGGGCGGTCGCCGTGGAACGGGCCGGCCGGGGCGATCCGACCGAACCCGAGCCGGCCGAACTGAGCCGCGAGCTGCGCAACCAGGGGGACCTCTGGCGCGGCGTACTGACCGGCGGCCTGCACCCGCGTGACCTGCTCGACGAGGAGGACTACGCGGTGGTCGCCCGGAACCTGATCATCCGGGACCGGCGGCTGGTGGCCCAGGCCGCCCGGGGCATCTTCTGGCCGGTGCTGGTGCCCCTGCTGGTGGTGCTCTTCGCGGTCGTCGGGGTGAGCGCCGCCGCCGCGGCCGGCTCACCGACCACCCGGGCCACCGTCGCCCTGCTCGGCTTCGGCGCCGGGCTGGCGGCCATCTGGCGTTCCGTCTCCGGCCCCGCGCTGGCGGTCGCGGGCGAGGTCAACCGGCCGCTGCTCGACAGCGAACTCACCGCGCGGATGGCCCTGCGGCTGGACCGGCCGCTGGCCAACGCCCGCCGCGCGGCGGGGCTCCCTCCCCCGACCCGGCGCGCTCCACGGACCCGGCGCGCACCCCGGACCCGGCGTCAGCGTCCCGAGGAGCCGGGCGGCCCATCGAAATACGTTGCCCCGCTCTCCCGTGCCGACCTACCGTGATCACGCAAGGTCAACCACCGCCGCGGGAGCAGATCATGACGATGTCGCACGTCACCACCGTGCCGTCGTCGACGTTGCCCGGCGACGGTTGGCGAGCGGAAGGCCCCCGGGCGGGCCGGCCCGACTGACGCGTAACCGTACGCGCCGAGCCGCCCCGTCCGAATGCCGGACCGGGCGGCTCTTCGCTGTCCGGCACCAGTTGGAAAGGAGTCCCGGTGGACGCCGTCCTCGTCGTCAACGCCGACCTCGGCCCGTTGCACCGGGTCACCGTTCAGCATGCCGTCCGGATGCTCTGCCGCCGGGTGGCCGAGATCCACGAGGCGGAGCCCGACCAGGTGATCGGCGTCTTCCCGCTGCCCCGGGTGGTGCGACTGGTCCGCTACGTGGTCACCAGGTGGCGGTTCAACTCCGGGCCGGCCTGGTCCCGGGCCGGGGTGCTGCGCCGCGACGAGCGCTGCTGCGCGTACTGCGGGGGAGCCGCCTCGACGATCGACCACATCCTGCCGCGCTCGCGGGGCGGCCGGAACACCTGGCGAAACACCACAGCCGCCTGCTACGGCTGCAACCAGCGCAAGGGCGACCGCACACCGGCGGAGGCGGGCATGCCGCTCCGCCGGGAGCCGGTGAACCCGGGCTGGGCGTCGCTGGCCGGGCGGTGACCGACCGGCCGGCGGGAACGGGGGGCCGCGTCGGGGTACGCCCCGGCGCGGCACCCGCCGGCCCCGGTCAGTTGCCGCGTTCCTTGACGTTCGGCTTCGGGCGGCCGCCCGCGCAGTGCGTACGGATCTCGCTGCTGTGCTCGGCCGAGGCCAGCTCGACCTGAACCTGCTTCGCCGGACCCGGGTCGTAGGGTGCCGCCCGATAGCCCGGCGCGGGCGTCACCGTGAGCAGTTCGGCCGATCCGCCGAGGCAGCGGACGGTGACCGTCCCGCCCAGGGCCTGCACGGTGAGCACCTGAGGTTCGGTGGGCGTGGGAGTCGGCCTGGGCGCGGGCCGGGTCGACGCGGGCGTGGACCTTCCGCCCGTACCCGCCGATGGGCTGGTCCGGGGGGCGGCTGGAGTGGTCCGGGTCGACGGGCCGGCCGGCGGCTGGTCGACTGACGGTTCGGGCTGTGCGACGGTCTCCGGCAGTCCCACAGTGGTGGTGCCACCCGTGCCGATGCCGGTTCGTGGGTGTGTCCCGTCGTGCTGCCGCGTGGCGTAGTCACCGAGCGACCCCGCCACCGCCACCGCGGCGATCACCGCGCCGCCGACCGCAAGCACCGCCCGGTGCCGACGCCGGGACCGCCGCCGCAGAGTGTCGGTCGGGTCGACTGTCACACCGGTGCCCGGCTCGGCCGCCTTGCTTGGGGGCGGGCGGTGCGGCACCGCCGCGACCTGCTGGCCCACCTCAGGCGCAGCAGCGCTCGCGTCGGGAAGCGGCTCACCCGCCTTGTCCGGGGCACCTGCGCCCGCCCCGACCGGATCGGCGGCGGCGCCCGCTGCGGGCGGCGCAGTGGCTGCGCCCGCTACGGCCGGCCCGGCGGCGGCGAACAGGATGCGGGCGGCCTCGGCGGCCGGGGGCCGGTCGGCGGGATCGCGGGCCAGGCACCAGCGATAGAGCCGGTGGATCTCGGCCGGAACCCCGTCGATCTCGGGCAACGGGTCCGGCTCGACGTGGACGTGGGCGCGGAGCATCCCGGTCTGCGTCTCGGCGGCCCAGGGCAGCCGACCGGTGAGCGTCCGATGCAGGAGCAGGCCGAGGGCGTACACGTCGCAGGCCGGCAGCACCTCGCCGGCCGCCAGCCGCTCCGGGGCGAGGTAGGCCGGCGTGCCGAGCAGCCGCCCATCAAAGTCGATCTCCGAGTCGCCGACGACGGCCGCGATGCCGAAGTCGAGCACCTTCGCGCCGGTGGGGGTGAGCATCACGTTGCTCGGCTTCACGTCGCGGTGCACCAGTCCCTGGGCGTGCGCGGCTTCGAGCGCCGCCGCCACCTCCGCGCAGACCCGCAGCCCGGCCCGGGGCGGCAGCGGCCCGGCGGCCAGCCGCTGTTCGAGGGTGACGCCGTTGAGCAGTTCCAACACCACGAACGGAACCTGGACACCGTCGACAACAGACTCACCGAAGTCGTAGACGCTCGTGACGTGCGGGTGCGACAACCGGGCTGCCACCTTGGCCTCGGCCCGGATCCGCTGTCGCGCGTTGGCGTCCGAGGCGACGAGCACCTTCACCGCCACGTCCCGTTCCAGCACCTCGTCGTACGCCCGGTGGACCGCGGACATGCCGCCGCTGCCGAGGCGCTCCAGGAGCCGATAGCGGCCCGCAAGCAACCGATCACGCTGCACGACCGACAGCCTGCCGTACCGTTCCGATCCGGCACCACCCGGGATCGAGGTTTCGCAATGGATGGAACCGCGGCGGTGGTTACCGTCCGGTCCGGTCCGGGTGGGCGTGCCCCCGCCTCTCGGTGGTCTGCCGATACCCGTCAATGGCTGCGCACCACGCACGCTCGGCCGTCGGTCGGGCCCTCCCGCCGCCCGGCAGGTGTCCACTGGGGGTGGTCGGGTGGGTGGATCGGTGGGTGGGTGGATCGGTGGCCGCCGGGTGGGCGGGCGGGTCGTCGGCGAAGCAGACACCCGGCACCGGCCGCGAGCAGCGACGCGCAGCGGTGCGCCGTTGTGCAGCGGTGCGCCGTCGTGCAGCGGTGTGCAGGGGCACCAGCGGTGCGGCCATCAACCGTCGATCGGCGGCCGCCAGGCGAAGCGGGGGGACCGGCGCTCCGCCATGGCCGCCACGCCCTCGCGGGCCTCGCCGCTGTCCGCCACCTTCCGATGCCACCAGGCGATCCGCGCCGGGCCGGCCCGGTCGTCGATGATCTCCTTGGCGGCGGTGACGCTCAGCGGCGAGCGCTGGGCGATCGTGGCGGTGAGGTCGTCCACCCGCGCGGCGAGCCGGTCGCCGGGCAGCACCTCGTCGGCCAGCCCGATCCGCAGGGCGCGGTCGGCGTCGATCAGCTCGGCGGTGAACAGCAGGTGCTTCGCCGCCGACGGGCCGACCAGCCGGGCCAGCCGGCGGGTGGTCGGCGCCGGGTAGACCAGCCCGAGCCGGGCCGGGGGTACGCCGAAGCGGGCATCCTCCGCGGCGATCCGCAGGTCACAGGCGACCGCGAGCTGAGCGCCGCCTCCGACGCAGGCGCCCCGGATCGCGGCGACTGTCGGCTTGGCGAAGCCGGCCAGCCGCTCCTCGGCGGCCACGGCGATGCTGGTGTCGCCGGCGTCCAGCAGCTCGGCCAGGTCGCCGAGGTCCGCGCCGGCGCAGAAGGCGTCACCCGCGCCGGTGAGCACCACGGCCCGTACGTCGGGGTCGGGCTCCAGCCGGTCGAGCAGCTCGGGGAGCTGACGCCACATGGCCGCCGTCATCGCGTTGCGACGAGCCGGGTTGTGGATGACCACGGTCGCCACCGGCCCAGCCACCGCAACCGTCAACTCCGCACCCGCCACAGACCCACCCCATCCTCGCCGCACGTGTCCGCCCGAACTGAATCTTGGACAGTGTCCGTCCGGAGATGACGGAAACTGTCCAAGATTGCCAGAAAGCCAACGGCACGGGCCCGGCGGCCCACCGAAGGGGGGCCGCCGGGCCCGGTTCTGATCAGGTCAGGTCAGGAGAC
Source organism: Micromonospora lupini str. Lupac 08 (assembly GCF_000297395.2). Taxonomy (GTDB): domain Bacteria; phylum Actinomycetota; class Actinomycetes; order Mycobacteriales; family Micromonosporaceae; genus Micromonospora; species Micromonospora lupini. The sequence goes on from NZ_HF570108.1 coordinate 6,844,490, forward strand.
GGTGACCGCGGTGTCGTCGACCACGAAGGACGTCTGCAACGAGGAGTCCTCGACGCCTGTGAACTTCAGGCTGACGGTCTGGCCGGCGTACCCGGCCAGGGAGAAGGACTTCTGGCTGTAGCCGGTGGCCTTGTTCAGGTTCGAGTAGGTCGCCAGCGTGGCCAGCACCGTCCCGCCCGAGTTCAGCACCTGCACGTTCAGCTTGTCGTACTGGACGGTGGTGGTGGTCTCGGCCGAGTCGATGTGCAGCCAGAAACTGACCGTGTACGACGAGCAGCCCGCCGGGAGGGCCACCGACTGGGCGAGCGTGTCGGTGTGGCTGCTGCCGTACCCGTTCAGCCACGCCTTGTACGACCCGCCGTGAGCCGCCTGGCCGCTGTCGGTCGTGATCACGCCGGAGCTGGCCGTCCAGCCGGTCGCGCCGGACTCGAAGCCCGGGTTGGCCAGCTTCTGCCCCGGAGCGGTGCAGCCGCCCCCGGTGCCGTTCACGGTCAACGTGTAGGTGGCGCTGCGGGTGACCGAGCCCGCACCGTTCACGGTGACCGAGTAGGTGCCGGGCGGGGTGCTCGCCGAGGTGCTGATGGTGAGGGTGGACGAGCCGCCCGAGGTCACCGAGGCGGGGCTGAACGCGGCGCTCGCCCCGCTGGGCAGGCCGGACGCGGAGAACGTCACGGTCTGCGCCGTACCGCTGGTGGTGGCTGTCGAGACGGTGGTGGAGGCCGCGCTTCCCGGGTTCACCGAGCCGGCGGTCGGCGACAGCGACACGGAGAAGTCGTTGCCGGTGGAGCAGGTTGCGTCGTTGCCGGCCACGTTGACGGCCGTCCAGGCGGCCTGCACGGCCTTGTACTCGGTGGAGCAGCTGCCGTACAGGTCGGTTGCCGCCCGCAGGCTGTAGGCGCGGGCGGTGTTCGCCGGGTTGCTGGTGTTGACGTACGACGTGTTGGAGGTGAAGTAGACGTCGAGCGCCCGGTACCAGATCTTCTCGGCCTTGCTCCGGCCGATGCCGGTCACCGCCGGGGCGGAACCGCAGACCGGCGAGGTGCCGTACGAGGTGGCGCCGGTGCCCTCGGCGAGGTTGAAGAAGAAGTGGTTGGCGACGCCGGAGGAGTAGTGCACGTCCTTGTTCTTGGTGCTGGTGGACCAGCAGCTGTCGGACGAGCCGTCCAGCGACGGGTTGTACATGTAGCGCAGCGGAGTGCCGTTGCCGTTGATGTTGATCTTCTCGCCGACCTGGTAGTCACCCGGGTCGCTCGGCGCGGCGGCGTAGAACTCCATCATGTTGCCGAAGATGTCGCTGGTGCCCTCGTTGAGGCCGCCGGATTCGCCGGAGTAGACCAGGCCGGCCAGCGCCTCGGTGACACCGTGGCTCATCTCGTGCCCGGCCACGTCCAGCGAGACGAGGGGGCGGGAGTTGCCGGAGCCGTCACCGTAGGTCATCTGGGCGCCGTCCCAGAATGCGTTGACGTAGTTGTTGCCGTAGTGCACCCGGCTCGGGACGCCGTTGCCGTTTCCGAAGATGCCGTTGCGACCGTGCACGTTCTTGAAGTAGTCGAACGTCTTCGCCGCGCCGAAGTGGGCGTCCACGCCGGCGGACTGCCGGTTCGAGTTGGCGCCGGTGCCCCACGCGTTGTCGGCGTCGGTGAAGGTGGTGCAGGTCGACGTGCCGTTGTTCATGTCGCAGGTACGGCCGCTGCCGTGCGACGGGTCGATCATCTGGTAGGTGCTGCCGGAGAGCGTCGTGTCGATGCTTACCGTGCCGGTGTAGATGCCCTGGCCGCTCCCGACCACCGACTCGATCTCGTCGAACGACCCGACGGTCGCGCCGGAGGTGGCGTCGGTGATCACGTGCAGCCGCGACGGCGTCTGCCCGTCGGGCTGCCAGCCACTGACCACCGTTTCCCAGGCCAGCCGGCCCTTGCCGGAGCTGGCGTCGACGAACAGCTCCGGGGCACCCACGGCCTCGGCCCTGCCGGTGAATCGGGCGCTGGCGGCCTTCTTCGCCGCGCCCGCGGTGACCTTGGCCGTGGTGGCGAGGGTCAGCGGTGCGGCGAGTCCGACCGAACTGCCGGCGTAGGTGCCGTTCGACGCGGTGTGGATGACGAAGTCACCGCCGTACACCCGGAGCCCCTGGTAGGTGCGGGTGTAGCGGGTGTGCGCCGCGCCGGAGGCGTCCACCTTGGTGCTGCGCACCTGGTAGGACTCTGCGCTCGAACCCTGGACGGCGCCGGGGTTCGTTCGCAGGACGGTCGCCGCTCGGGCCGCGGCGGAGGTGTCCGGCGCGGGAGCGGTGGGTGGGGCGGCCTGCGCCGCGGTGGCGACGCAGGTCAGCAGGCCGCTGGTGAGCAGCGCTGCGCTGACGGCCGCGAGGGGTCGTTTCACGTGCCCTCCTGAAAGGAGAAAGAGTGTGACGGGGGTAGTCACGCATGTAGATATAGCGATGTGTTGAGGAAAAGAGAAGGCTTGGACCGCTCCCAGACATTGAGACTGGCCGAACGGATGAGGGCCTTGACAAGGGAACCAACGCTGGCAACGACACGTCCGACGGACATGAGACCCGCCTCGACGACCGGCGTCACGATCGCGCTCCTGGCCGCCCTCCTGGCCGGCTGCACCAGCACCGACCGGGCCGGAACCCCCGCGAACCAACCATCGGCCACCGGCACCCCGCCGCCGGCGACCGCGACCCCTCCGATCGCCCCGACGTCGAGCGGCACCGCATCGAGCGGCACCGGCCCGGTCGTGCCCGGGGCCCCGGACGCGGCGGCCGGGCGGGTGACGCTGTTCCGCTCCGGCGGTTTCGCCGGACGCGGCGACAACGTCACAGTCGAACCGGACGGCCAGTGGACGGTGGTGGACCGGGCCGGCGGCCGGCGTACCGGAAAACTCGACGCCGCCGACCTCGGCCGGCTCCGCGGACTGGCGGCCGACCGGCGGCTGGCGACCGAGGCCCGCCGCACGGCCGCCACGACGAGCTGCGCGGACGCGTTCAGCTACCGCCTGACCGTCGGCGTCGTCGAGACCGGGTACGTCGACTGCCCCGCCGACCCCGCGCCGCCGCCGGCCACCCGTGCGCTCGTCGAGCTGCTGCTGCGGGTAACCGGCTGACCGGCCGGCAGCTCAGACCAGGTAGTCCGGAGGCAGGCCGGTGCCGCGCAACTCCGCCGGCAGGTGCGCGACGTCGTTGACGGCGATCAGGTTCGGCGGGCCGGCCGGACCGTACCTGATCACCGTCAACCCCGCGTTGTGGTGGTTCGACCCCAACCACCGCCGCTCCGGCGCGTCGAGGGCCTGCCGGACCAGCCAGGCGATCAGGAAGGTGTGCGTCACCACCAGCTCACGAACCGGCTCGCCCCCGGCCGCTCCCCCGTCGTCGGCCACCGGACCGGCGAAGCGCCGCACCGCCGCCGCCGTCACTCGCGGCCCGTCGGCCCGCTCGGCCGTCGAGAATCCGGCCAGGAACTCGGCGTACGCCGGCGGCAGGCCGGCCGGGTCCGTGTCGTGGGGGAGGTGGTCACCGGCCAACTCCGTGGCGTACACCGGAACGCCGGGCAGTGCCGCCGCGACCACCTCGGCGGTCTGCGCGGCCCTGCGCAGCGGCCCGTGGTGCACGGCGGCGAACGGCCGGCCCCGCAGGCGCTCGGCGAGCAGCGCGGCCTGCCGCCGGCCGCGCTCGGACAGGCCGGTATCCGGCTCGGCCGAGCCCGTGTCGGCGTGCCCGGTGAGGTCCTGCTCACCGTGTCGGGTCAGGTACAGCAGCCGCGTACGCATGCCGTACACCTCAACACACCGGAGGGCGCGGGGTCAGCCCCGCGCCCTCGGAGTCAGTGCTGGGCTCGCGCTACGCCCGGGGGAACATCTGGCCGACGCGGATCTTGTTGCCGAACGGGTCCCGGATGCCGAAGTCGATCCCGTACGGGCGCTCGGTCGGCTCGTCGATGATCTCGACGCCCTTCGCCACGAGATCCTCGTGGGTCTTGCGGGCGTCGTCGGTGGTCATGAAGAGGTACCCACCCAGGGCGCCCTTGGCGAGCAGCTCCCGCACCTGCTCGGCCGTCGCCGGGTCCAGCGCCGGCGGGCCCGGCTTCTCCAGCAGGATCTCGCGCTCCGGGTCGCCGGGCAGGTTGACAGTCAACCAGCGCATGAAGCCGAGATCCTGATCGGTGTTGACCTCCATGCCGAGCTTGTTCACGTAAAAGTCCAGTGCCTCGTCCTGGTCGAGGACGTAGATCTGGGAGCGGCTGATCGCGTTCATCGTCATGCCACGACCGTAGAGGGTGGCCCTGACCTGCTGCTTATCCAAAACTGCTGGGACGCGTCCAGGCTTTGGTGAAGCAGGACGGCACGTTGGCCGGCGCGGCTCGGCGACGCCGGAAATCCGAGGGCGAGTCCCCCACGATCTGCCGGAACGTCCGGCTGAACGTGCCCAGGCTGCCGAAGCCGACCGCGTAACAGATGTCCGTCACGTCCCGGTCGGTCTCCACCAGCAGCGTCATGGCCCGCTCCACCCGACGGCGTTGCAGGTAGCGGTGTGGCGTCTCGCCGAAGGTGGCCCGGAACGTCCTGATGAAGTGCGCCTCGGAGACGTGCGCGATCCGGGCCAGCGCCGGGATGTCCAGCGGCTCGGCGTACGCCCGGTCCATCGCGTCGCGGGCCCGCAGCATCGCCCGGTTGGACTCCTCCACGGCACGGCTCACCGCGGGCCGCCCGGCGGAAGGACCGACGTCTGCGTCACGTCCTGGTCGCGCAGCTTCGCGTAGACGACCTCGGACGTGAACCCGCCGATGAACCCGATGGCCAGGACGAAGAAGACCAACTTCCGCGCCGCGTCACCGTCGAGCAGACCCGGGTTGGTGGAGAGCTGCGCCGCGACGAACAACAGGAAGGCGATGACACCGGCGGCCGAACCCAACGCCGCCGCCCGCAGCCAGTTGCCACTGCCGTCGTACGCGTTGCGCACGATCGCACCCCACACCGAGGCGAACAGCGGGGCGGCCACGAGAACCGCGACGTTCTGCCACCCGCCGGCCGGAGCGGCATACGCCAGCGGGATCGTGGCGAGGGCGAGCAACAGCAGGACCAGCGCGGTGACCAGACCCGCCACCGTACGCCGCCCGGCGGCCCGCTCGACCTCGCCGGCAGCGCGCTCCTGCTCGGCGTGGCGCTGCACCTGGGCGTGCAGCGCGGCGACGATCGGCTCGGCGGCGCCCGGCTGCCACGGGCGGGCCAGCAGGGCCACCTCCTCCTCGGTGGCGACGCCGCGCTGACCGCTGAGGCGCTGCCAGACCCTCTCCGCGCCACCACCGAACGCCGCCACCGCCGCGACCGGGATGCGCCGGGACAGACCGATGAGCCCGGCGATGAACGTGGAGCGTTCGCCGCCCACCAGCAGGAACGCGTCGGCAGTCAGCAGCGACTGGTAGAAGATGACCTCCCAGTCCTCGGTCGACTCGGGCACGACGGTGAACAGATCCGGGTGCCGCTCGGCCTCCTCGAAGCCCAGGTCCTTCTGATACCGGCCACGGACCAGGATCGACCCGGGCTGTGCCCGCCCGGAGCGTACGTAGCCACGCACGACGTCCCGTTCCAGGTACTCGGGATCACCGGAGTACACGACGATGCGGCAGCCCCGCGTGGCGAGCGCCGCACCCAACTCGGCCGCCGCCGCAGCCGCGCCCTCCGGATCTCGTACGGCGGGCGAGTAGGTGCGGCCCGGCTGGGCGCTACCGATGATCGCGACGAGCGGGCTCATGCGACTCCTCGACGGTCGGTGGTAACCCGAACTATAGGAGTGACCGACCATCGATGCCCGTGCCGACGGCGCCGCCGACGAGCCGTCGGGGGACGGCCGGACGGGCGAATATTCTGAGCCCCCGGCCGGGATCGAACCGGCGACATCTCGCTTACAAGGCGAGTGCTCTGGCCAGCTGAGCTACAGGGGCGCGTGCGTCGAGGCCAGCATAGCGACTGACGTCCGGATATCCCGCTCGCGAGTGCTCCCGAGCACGGGAAACGTCAACAACCCGACGCCCGAGGCCTCGGCACGACGTCGATTGATGCCTGACCGTGCCCGTGTGCCCGGAATGCGTGGGCATTGGATCACTTCCGAGGGTCCCTCGCCTTGGCAGCGCGGGGAAAGCCGTTTACGGTGCAGTGACACGGACGACACCACGGCCGCCCCCGCGGCCGACCGCCGTCCGCTGACCGGCGCGGATACGTGCCGGTCGCTCCTTCACTCGGATCGTCCGGCACGTTCCTGCCGGTGAGAGGAAGCGCACCACCATGGCTACGGTCACCTATTCCAAGGCATCCCGGATCTACCCGGGCACCGAGCGTCCCGCCGTCAACGAGCTGAACCTCGAGATCGGCGACGGCGAGTTCCTCGTTCTCGTCGGCCCCTCCGGTTGTGGCAAGTCCACCAGCCTGCGCATGCTCGCCGGCCTGGAGGACGTCGACGCCGGCTCGATCTACATCGACCAGCGCGACGTGACCCACCTGCCCCCGAAGGCCCGCGACATCGCGATGGTCTTCCAGAACTACGCCCTCTACCCGCACATGACGGTGTACGAGAACATGGCGTTCGCCCTCAAGCTGCGCAAGACCTCCAAGTCGGAGATCGACCGGCGGGTCAAGGAGGCGGCCGGGCTGCTCCAGCTGGAGGAGTACCTCAGCCGCAAGCCGAAGGCGCTCTCCGGCGGTCAGCGTCAGCGTGTCGCGATGGGCCGGGCGATCGTCCGCGAGCCGCAGGTCTTCCTCATGGACGAGCCGCTGTCGAACCTCGACGCCAAGCTGCGTGTGCAGACCCGTACCCAGATCGCGTCCCTGCAGGCCAAGCTGGGCGTCACCACGGTCTACGTCACGCACGACCAGGTCGAGGCCATGACCATGGGTCACCGGGTCGCGGTGCTGCTCGACGGTGTCCTCCAGCAGGTGGACACCCCGCGGGCGCTCTACGACACCCCGGCCAACGTGTTCGTCGCCGGCTTCATGGGCTCTCCCGCCATGAACATCAAGACCGTTCCACTGAACGAGCAGGGCGCCGAGTTCGCCGAGCTGCAGATCCCGCTGACCCGGGAGCAGGTCGCGGCGGCCCGCGCCGAGGGTGGCGACGGCAAGGTGACCGTGGGCTTCCGCCCGGAGGACTGCGACCTGGTCAGCCCGACCGAGGGCGGCATGCCCGTCGTCGTCGAGCTGGTCGAGGACCTCGGCTCGGACGCCAACGTCTACGGGCACGCCGCGCTGGGTGGCAACTCGGAGCGCTTCGTCGTCCGCACCGACCGGCGCACCATGCCGAACATGGGTGACACCGTGTTCGTCAAGCCGCGCACCGGCCGCAGCCACGTCTTCCACGCCGCCACCGGTGGCCGGATCTGACGTAACGCCGTACCGGAAAGGGGCGGTCCGCTTCGGCGGGCCGCCCCTTTCGTCGTACCCGGGAAGGGCACCTCACTCCGCGGTGCCAGCGCGGATGTGGCTCCGCGGGGTGACTCGGCCGGGCGAGCCGCGGCCGTAGCGTCGCGGCACGCCCGACCCGAGGAGACGCCGTGTCCGCCACCGTTCACCCGATCACCCGTTCCCGGCTCGACCGGACGGCCCGCCTGGCCGGCCGCAGCCTCGCCTACTGCGCGACGCTGGTGCCGGTCGCCCTGCTCGCGCTTGTGACCGCCCCGGTGGGTGGCGCCGATGCGGCCGCCGCCCGATGGCGGAGGCTGCGCACCGGACTACTCGGAGCACCCCCGACGCCCACACCCGACCGGCGACCCGGCCCGGTCGCGGTACTCGGCCATGGACTGCTCAGCCTGCTGCTCGGCTTCGTGGCACTGCTACCGCTCGGCGTCCAGCTGCTGCTGGTGCTGCGCGGCATGCTGTACGGGATCGTCGACCCGGGCCCGTACGACCACTCCTGGGGCGGTCCGACCCGGGCCGGCGCGTGGCTGGCGCACTTCCTTGTCGGCCTGCCGATGGCCGCCGCCGGTCTGGCGGCGTTGATCGGCATCGCCGCCGTGCACCAGCGACTGACCCGCCGTCTCGACGGGGAGCGCAGTGCGGCCTGGCTGCTTCCGGCCACGCTGCTGATCGCGGCGGCCGGGGCGCTGTTCTTCGTCGCCTGGCTGCACCAGATCTGACGACGAGGCCCCCTCCCGCACCGGGCGGGAGGGGGCCTCGTCGACGTCGTTACAGCTCGACCGAGCGGCGGCGGGCGACCTCGGCGAGGGTGACCGCGGCGGCCACGCTTGCGTTGAGCGACTCCACCTCGGAGATCATCGGGATACTCACGGTCAGGTCGCACGTCTCCCCGACCAGCCGGGACAACCCACGCCCCTCGGAGCCGACCACCACCACCAGCGGGCCGACAGCGGCCTCCAGGTCGTACAGGTCGGTGTCACCGTCGGCGTCCAGGCCGACCACCATGAAGCCGGCGTCGCGGCACGCCTTCAGCGACCGGGTCAGGTTGGTGACCTGCGCCACCGGCACCCGCGCGGCCGCGCCGGCGCTGGTCCGCCAGGCGGTCGCGGTGATCCCGGCAGCCCGCCGCTCGGGTACGAAGACACCCTGCGCGCCGAACGCGGCGGCCGAACGGATCACCGCACCCAGGTTGCGCGGATCGGTGACACCGTCCAGCGCGACCAGGAGCGGCGCCTGCTGCTCCAGGGCCGCGGCCACCATGTCCTCGAAGGGCTCGTACGCGAAGGGCGGCACCTGCAAGCCGACGCCCTGGTGCAGCACCCCGCCGGTCATCCGGTCCAGCTCGGCGCGGCTGATCTCCAGGTTGGCGATGCCCCGGTCGGCGGCCGTCCGGATGATCTCGTTGATCCGGTCGTCCATGTCGATGCCCTGAGCGACGTAGAGCGCCGTCGCCGGCACCTGGGCGCGCAGCGCCTCCAGCACCGGGTTGCGCCCGACCAGCAGCTCCGGGGTGTCCTTGGACGGGTTGGACTTGCGCCCCGGCGCGACCCGGGGACCGGTCCGTCCGGCGGCCGGCCGGCCACCCCGCCCCGCCGAGCCACCACGATTCGCCGGTACGCCCCGGCCACCGCCCCTGCCCCAGGTGGTGTCCTTGCTGCCCGGCTGGCCGATCTTCGGGGCACGCCCCTCCTCGGCCGCCGCCCGGCGCTCCTTGTCCTGCTTCCAGGCGGTGCGCTGCGGCAGCTTCTCGGTGCCCGAGTAACCCTTGTGCCAGGGTCGCTCGTCGGCGGGCAGGGTACGCCCGCGTCCGGTGAGGGAGTCCTTGTTCTTGCCGCCGGAGCCCTTGGGGGCACCCGCCTTCGGCGTCAGTCGCCGGCCACGGCGCTGCGAGTTGCCGGCCATCAGTCCTGCTCTCCAATAGTCCAACGGGGGCCCTGGGGGGTGTCCTCGACCACCACGCCGGCCAGCTTGAGCTGGTCGCGTACCGCGTCGGCGGCGGTCCAGTCCTTGCGGCCCCGGGCCTGCGCGCGCTGCTCCAGGGCCAGCGCGATCAGGGAGTCCACCACGGCACGCAGATCGTCCGAGCGGCCGCCACCGGTCCAGCCCTCATCCAGGGGGTCGACCCCGAGGATATCCAGCATCGCCCGTACCGCGGCCAGGGTGGTGCGGACGGTCACATCGTCGCCGGCGGTCAGCGCGGTGTTGCCGTCGCGGATGTGCTGCTGCAACACGGCCAGCGCGGCGGACGTGTTGAGGTCGTCGTCCATGGCCGCCACGAAGCCGGCCGGCAGCTCACCGAACTGCCCGGCGCCCACCCGCTCGACGGCCCGCTGCACGAAACCCTCGATCCGCCGGTACGCGGTGGCCGCGTCGCGCAGCGAGTCCTCCGAGTAGTCGATCACCGAGCGGTAGTGGGCGGCAGCGTAGTAGTACCGCAGTTCCACAGGCCGCACCCCGAGCGAGTCCACGTACGCCAGGTCGAGCGCGTTGCCGGCGGACTTGCCCATCTTGGCGCCGCCGATGTTGAGCAGTCCGTGGTGCACCCAGTAGCGCGCGAACGGCAGCCCGGCCGCGTTGGACTGGGCGATCTCGTTCTCGTGGTGCGGGAACGTCAGATCCAGACCGCCGCCGTGGATGTCGAACTCCGGCCCGAGGTAGCGCCAGCACATCGCCGAGCACTCGATGTGCCAACCCGGGCGACCCAACCCCCACGGAGACGGCCAGTACGCGTCCGCCGGCTCGTCCGGCTTGGCGCCCTTCCAGAGGGCGAAGTCGCGCGGGTCCCGCTTGCCCCGGTCGGGGGCGTCGCCCGCCGACTGCATCGCGTCCGGCGACTGACCCGACAGCGACCCGTACGCCGGCCAGGACGCCACGTCGAAGTAGACGTCACCCGAGCCGTCGGTGGCCGGGTACGCGTGCCCGTCCGCGATCAACTTCGTGATCAGCTCGTGCATCTCCGGGATGTGCCCGGTGGCGCGCGGCTCGTACGTGGGTGCCAGAACGTTCAACGCCCGGTACGACTCGGCGAGGATCAACTCGTTGGCGTACGCGATCGACCAGAACGGCCGACCCTGCTCCCCCGCCTTCACCAGGATCTTGTCGTCGATGTCGGTAACGTTGCGGATGAACGTGACCTCGTAGCCGGCGGTCACCAGCCAGCGACGCAGCACGTCATAGTTGACGCCGGAGCGAAGGTGGCCGATGTGCGGCGGCGCCTGGAGGGTGAGACCACACAGGTAGACCCCCACCTTGCCGGCTTCCCGCGGGACGAAGTCCCGCACCGATCGGGTGGCGGTGTCATACAGGCGTAGCGTCACCGTACAAGGGTAGCCGTCCGCGCCTGTCCGGGTCCGCCGGTGCCGGGTCGTACGCTGCCAGGCGTGGACGCGACCGCACACCCCGCCGAGCCACCAACGGTCCCCGGCGGTGAAGATCCCCGTCTACGGGCCCGACCCGGCACCCCGATCGAGCAGACCGACACCGCCGCCACCTCCGGCCGGGATGTTGCCGCACGGGCCGTCCCTGAGGCAGGTCCCGCCGGACGGGCCGTCCCTGAACCGGGCCCCGCCGGACGGGCCGTCCCTGAGGCCGGTCCCGCCGGGCGGGTCGTCCCTGAGGCCGGTGTCGCCGGACGGGCCGTCCCTGAGGCCGGTGTCGCCGGACGGGCCGTCCCTGAACCGGGCCCCGCCGGACGGGCCGACGTGGTGGTCGGGCGGGCCGGGGAGACGGCGCAGACGCTGGACCGGGGGCTGCGTCTGCTGCACCTGGTCGCCGACGCGCCAGCCGGGTTGACCGTCACCGAGGTGGCGACGAGGCTCGGCATCGGCCGGGCGGCCGTCTACCGGCTGGTCGGCCCGTTGACCGGGCACGGCATGCTGCGTCGCGACAGCGACGGCCGGCTCCGCCTCGGCGTCGGGGTGCTGCACCTGGCCCGACGCGCCCAGCCGCTGCTCGCCGAGGGGGCGATGCCCGCACTACGCCGGCTCGCCGAGCAGGCCGGCGCCACCGCACACCTGACCGTGGTGGAGGGCGGCGAGGGTGTCGCCCTGGCCGTGGTCGAGCCGAGCTGGACGTCGTTCCACGTCGCCTACCGCACGGGGGCACGGCATCCACTGGACCGAGGCGCGGCGGGACGGGCCATCCTGGCCGGCCGGGGCGGCGCGGCGGAACCGGTGAGCAGCAGCGGGGAGCTGCAGTCCGGGGCGTACGGGGTGGCCGCGCCGGTGCTCGGCGTACCGGGTCTGGAGGCCAGCGTCGGCGTCGTCGCGCTCGCCCCGCTTGACGTCGACCTGATCGGCCCCCAGGTGCTCGCCGCCGCCACCGCCGTCACCGCTGCCCTCCGCTGACCTCCGCCTGGCCGCCCGTCACCTGGCCGCTTGATCGACTCGGGTTCCTGGAAAGCGCGGGGTCCCAGCACCAACGACGGCCCGATTTCCATGAACGCGAGTCGATCACCGCCGGGTGCCATACCACGATCGGCGAGTGGGCTCACGGTTGTCCACAGGGGCCGGCCGAGGCTCGGGGCGGGTTGTCCACAGGGGTTTCGGCGGGCGGTTCGGGGTCCGCACGCTGTTCGACATGCCACCTCGTCCGTACCGACCCGATGCCCTCACCTGGCAGATCTTCCGTGGCTCCGACGCTGTCCGGGCCGGCCTTATCAGTGAGCACCAGTTGCGCAACTCCGCCTGGGTGCGGTTGCGCCACGACGTCTATGCCGACGCACGACTGGACCGGGACCACGCACTGGCCTGTCGCGCCGCCCTCCTGCGACTCCCGCCCGGCGTGGTGATCGGCGGCCCGTCGGCGGCATACCTGCACGGCATCGAACACGCCGCGGCCTTCACCGATGACGTGCACGTCCTCGTGCCCCGGCGACTGCGGGTAGGCGCACAGCGCGGCCTCCGCGTCCACGTCAACGCCTTCACCCCACTCACGGCACGTACACCGAACACGGCACATCCAGCCGGCACGACCAGCCCGGACGCTGCAGGCCGAGCGGGCACGACGCGTCCGGGCACGGCAGGCCCAGCCGGCACGACGCGTCCGGGCACGGCAGGCCCAGCCGGCACGACGCGTCCGGGCACGGCAGGCCCAGCCGGCACGACGCGACCGGGCACGGCAGGCCCAGCCGACACGACGCGACCGGGCACGGCAGGCCCAGCCGACACGACGCGTCCGGGCACGGCAGGCCCAGCGGGCACGACGAGCACGGCGCGCGCGGCGGGACCAGGGCAGCCCACGAACGCCGGAGCCGCGCCACGATCGGCAGGGCCGCTGCCCCGACACGGCGCTGCGGCGGTCGCATCAGGCCACGGACTGATGACTGCCCCAGCGCCGACGCTCATCGCCGGTGCGGGTGGTTCGATTCCCCGCTCCGATCCCGGCCGAGCTGCCTGGGAGACGGCCGTCTGGCTCGATCCGATCCGTGCGGTCGCCATCGTCGACTCACTGCTCGGACGGGGATTGACCGACCGGGACGAACTGGCCGGCATCGCCGCCCGCAACGCGAACATGCCTGGTGGGCGACGTGCACAGTGGGTCTTCGATCTGGCCGACGCCGGGGCCCAGTCTCCGCCTGAATCGCAGTTGCGGGTACGACTGGTCCTCGGCGGGCTGCCGCGCCCCAGCGTTCAACATCCGGTACGCCTGCCGAACGGCGTCGTCCTGCATCCGGATCTGGCATGGCCGGAGTTTCGGGTGGCGGTCGAGTACGACGGGCAGTGGCACGCGGACGCCGATCAACTGCACCGCGACCGTCGGCGGCTGAACCTGCTCGTCGGTGCGGGTTGGCTGGTGCTGCATGTGACCAGCCGCCGCCTGCACGCCGAGTTCCCGGCGGTGCTCCGCGAGGTACGCGCCGCGCTGGTCGCCCGCGGCTGGCGCCGATGATCTCCCAGAGGCGTCCTGCGACGCTTGGTCATCTCGCCTTCCTGGAAACCGCCCTGTCCGTCGGGCATCGACACCCCGCCTTCAAGGAACCCGAGTCGATCAAGCCGCGCCCGACACAGGCCAAGCCCACCGCACCGGCCAGGGCCACCGCACGGGCGAGGCCCGGTCGACCGTGGTCGACCGGGCCTCCAGGTGGTGTCTTACGGGCGGGCGTTCGGCTTTAGCGGGGTCTTCACCGCCGCGTAGGCGTCGACGATTCCGTACCCGTAGAAGCCGTTGAAGTTGACCCCACCGGCGCAGTACGCGTCGTAGGTCTCGTCACGGCCCTCGTTGCGGTACTGCTGCAGGCGCGGTTCCGGGCAGGCGTGCTCGGCCGCGGTGCGGTAGAGGTGCTGCTCGACCAGGTCCGGGGACATGCCGAAGCCACCCCGGCGCTCCGGCTTGCCGTACCGGCTGACGATCAGCGCGGCAACGCCGGCGGCGTGCGGGGACGCCATCGAGGTGCCCTGGAGGTAGGTGTAGTAGCCGCACTCACCGTTGGCCTTGCACTGCTTGAAGACGAGCGTGGCCACCCGCGGGTCGATGTTGCCGTTCGCGTCCACCTTCGGGTCCGGGATGGTGGCGGAGATCGGCTCCTCCTGGAGCACCTTCAGCGGGTAGCTGGAGAGGATCCGGTTGCCGGGGGTGTTGTACGTCGGGGTCCCGAAGCCGTCCCGGGCCCACCCACCCGGCGCGGCGACGGAGGTCTGCTCGGTGCCGTAGTTGGAGAAGTCCGACTTCTTGCCGGACGGGCCGACCGACGACACGCCGATCACGTGCGGGCCTTCGGTGGGCAGGTCCCAGCAGCTGTTGTTGTCGATCGGCCGGGGGTACGGGTTGGCGCCGTAGTCCGGGCTGGTGGTGTCGGTGCGGGGTGCGCCCAGGTCCTCGTTGTTGTTGCCGAGCGCGCCGACCAGGGTGACGCCCTTGTTGTGGGCGAAGACCAGGGCCCGCTTCATGGCCTTGATGATGGCCCGCTGTTCGGCCTGGGCCTGCGCGGAGTCGGCCGGGTTGGCGGTGCAGTTGTAGAGCCACGGGTCGACGTAGAACGACATGTTGACCACGTCGATCCCGGACCGGCCGGCGTAGATCAGGGCGTTGACCACCGGGTCGAGGAAGAAGTAGCCGGAGTCCTGGCCGCCCTTCAGCTCGACGAGCGAGACGTTCGGGGCGACACCGGAGAGGCCGAAGCCGTTGGCGGCCGCGCCGATGGTGCCGGCCACGTGGGTGCCGTGCCCGCCGTCGTCGGTGCCGACCGGGTCGAGGCAGCTCGCCACCTCGCAGGGGCCGTCCACGTCGGTCAGGTCCGGCGCGAAGTTGCGCGACAGCGACCAGTTGAAGTTCGGCGCGATGTCCGGGTGGCTGGCGTCGACGCCGGTGTCCAGCACGCCGACGGTCACCCGACGGTCACCGGGCTCGATCTTGCGGGCCGCGTCGGCCCGGATCATCGTCAGACCCCAGAGCTTCTCGTCGAGCGGGTCGAGCTTGGCACCCTTCTTCGCGGCCGCACCGGCAGAACCGGCAGAACCGGCCGCACCGGCAGAGCCGGCCACACCGGCCGCACCGGCAGCGCGCGCAGCACCAGCAGAGCCCGCAGCACCCGCAGCCGTCAGCGGCTCCTGCTCGACCCGATCCAGCTGAGGCTTCCGGCCGATGGCCTTCTGCTCGGCGGCGCCGATCAGGCTCGGGGCTGCCGTGGCCCTGGCCGCGAAGTCGGCCCGGTCACTGGTGACCTGGAACATGCCGACCTCGTCGGACCGGGACACCACAGTGCCGCCGGCTGCCCGGATGGCGGCGACGGCCGTGTCGGCGGCGAAGCCGTCCTCGGCGACGACCGTGAAGGTGCGGGAGGTGCTCGGCGCGGCGCTGGCTGGTACACCCAGGCCTGCTGCCGTCAGTGCCAGTGCTGCCGCGGTCGCGACGGCGCCGGCGGTGAAGCGCTTGCTCACCACATCGGATCCTCTCGTTGAGGGACGTGGCAGCCATCACACAACACCCACCAGCTTTACGCCAGGTGAACGTCCGTTATGGCGGTGAATCTCTCGTTCATCCGCTCAGCTCAATGCGGGCGATCCGGCCGACAGGTCCGCCAGGGCCGACGGCAGATCGGCCAGGGTCGACACCTCCGCGTCGGGGGTGAGCCCGGCCGGGCGGGGCAGCCCGTACCGGTTCAGCCACACCGATCGCAGGCCGGCCCGCCGGGGTGCCACCACGTCGTGCTCCCACGAGTCACCGACGTACACGATCTGGCCGGCGGGGACTCCGGCGGCCTCGACCACCGCCGCGTAGAACTCCGGGGCGGGTTTCTTGGGCAGCCCGTTCTCGTGCGCGTACAACTCGAAGGCGAACTCGCCGGCGAGCCCGCAGCGTTCGGCGCGGCTGTTGCCGTTGGTGGCGAAGCCCAGCGCGTACCGGGTGCGCAGCGCGGCAAGCGTCGGCGCGACGTCCGGGAAGGGGCGGGTGAGGGCGAAGCGGCGGGCGAAGAAGAGAGCGGCGATCTCGTCCAGGTGGTCGTCGAGCCCGGCGCGGACCAGCGATCGGGCCAGCGCGGCGCGGCGGATCTCCAGCACCGGGGCCGCGCTCAGCCTGCCGAAGACGGCATCCCAGTCGGATTCCAGCTCGGCGAGCGTCACGCCGGCCGCGACCGGCGTACGGCGGCGCATCTCGTCGAGGACGGCCACCAGCCCGCCGGTCACCGCCGGCCGCAGGTCCAGCAGGGTCTCGTCGGCGTCGAACACCACGGTGGTCAGCACGACGTCCACTCTCTCACTGCGTGCTGTGGGCCAGCACGGGCTCGGGTGTGGCGGGCGCGGGCGTGCCGCGCAGCTCGTCGAGGCGCACCAGGGCGACCCCGGCGACGATGAGCGCACCGCCGAAGAGCTGCCACGCGGTCGGCAGCTCGTCGAGGAACAGCCAGGCGATCAGCACCGCGAAAAGCACCTCGGTCAGCCCGACGAACGACGACAGCCGGGGGCCGAGGATCCGGGTGCCGGCGATGCCGGCCAGGTACGCGATCACGGCGGCGACCAGGGTGAGCCCGACGATCGGCAGTAGCCAGGTGGTGCGGTGCCCGGCGAAGGTGACCTCGCCGAACGTGGCGCGCAGGGGCAGCACACCGGTCAGCCCGACGAGGAGCAGCACCACGGCACCGACGGCCATGCCGCCGCTGGCCATGGCGACCGAGGGCAACCGGGGGTCGACCCGACCGGCGAGCACGAAGTAGCCGGCCAGGCCGAACGCGGCGCCCAGCCCCCACAGCAGGCCGACGGGGTGGAAGCCGGCGGTGCCGGTGAGGTCCAGGACGAACGCCAGCCCGCACAGGGCGGCCGCCGAACCGGCCACGGTGAGTCGCCGGGGACGCTGACCGTGCCGCAGCCACATCCAGCCCACGACGAGGATGATGCCCAGGTACTCCAGCAGGAGCGCGATGCCGACCGGGAGGTAGCGCACGGCGTTGAAGAAGCACACCTGCGCCAGCGCCACCCCGAGCAGCCCGAACATCACGACCGCCGCGCTGTTGTGGCGGAGCACGTGCCACCTGCCGCGCAGCGACAGCAGGGCGGGGATCGCCAGCACCAGGGCCGCCACGCCGACCCGGACGACCACCGCGGCCTCGGCCGACCAGCCGGCCTCGATGAGCGACCGCGCGAAGGTGCCCGAGGTGGCGAACGTGACCGCGGAGAGCAGTGCCAGCGCGGCGCCGACGGCGGGTCGTGACTGCATCTCGGGCTCCTCGGGACGACACGGTGTCATGAGCAAACTATCCTTGTGCTCATGACGCTAGGCGGCCACCGTGACAGGAGTCAAGTTGCTATTCGCTCATGACACCGAATGTTCGCTGATCGCCGCCACCGCGCTTGTCAACACGGCGGGCCGCGACGGTGAGCTGCTGCCCGACGTCGCCGCGCTGGACACGTTCTTCAGCCGGCACTCCTACAGCGGACGGCACGAGCACACCGACGCCGAGCTGCGTGCCGTGCGGGAGCTGCGGCCCCGGCTGCGCCGGATCTGGCACGCCGAGCCCGCCGAGATCGTCGCCATGGTCAACGCCCTGCTGTTGGAGCACCGGGCGATACCGCAGCTCATCGAGCACGACGACGAGCCGTACCACCTGCATGCCGTTCCCCGCGACGCGCCGCTGGCCACCCGGATGGCGGTGGAGGCGGCGATGGCGATCGCCGACCTGGTCCGGATGGGCGAGTTGAGCCGGCTGCGGATCTGCGAGTACCCGGACTGCGACAACGTGGTCGTCGACCTGTCCCGCAACCGGTCGCGACGGTTCTGCGAGGCCGGCTGCGGCAACCGGGCGGCGGTGACCGCCTACCGGGCTCGCAGGGCCGCCGGCCGGTCCTGAGCGGCGGCCCACTCGTCGGCCCGTAGCTCGTACTCCACCTCGCCGTGCTCGGTCCCCGGGATCGGGTCGTCGAACTGAAGGTGGAAGGTGCGCACGTGCCGCAGCCCCGCCTTCTCCAGCACCCGGCGGGACCGCTCGTTGACGGCCATCGTCTCGGCCCACACCCGACGCACGCCCACGGTGTCGAAGGCGTACCGGACCAGCGCCCGCGACCCCTCGGTTGCCAGGCCGCGCCCCCACGTCGAGCGGCGCAGCCGGTAACCCAGCTCGGCCTCGCTGCCGTCCTCCGACGGGTCGAGCGCGAACCAGCCCAGGAAGTCGCCGCCCGCCGGGTCGAGCGCCGCCCAGCGACCGAGCCCGGGACGCCGCTCGTACTGCGCCAGCAGCCTCGGCACCTGCTCGTCCCGCACGGTGGCGCGCGGGGTGGCGACGCCGCCGGTGAGGAAACGCATCACCTCGGGATCGCTGTCCAACTCGACAATCGCGTCCACGTCGGCTGTCGTCAGCCGCCGCAACCGCAGCCGCTCGGTCCCGGGAGGAACCAGGTCATCGCCACCCATGACCGGATCATCCCGCCGCCCCGACGACCCCGTCGAGCGGTTTACCACCCGCGACCGCCGTCGCGGGCCGGGCGGTCGCGTCAGCGCGGCGGCGCGACCACGAAGAGCCTCCAGGAGTACGCGTCGACCACCAGCACGGGCCCGTCCGAGTCCTTGCTGTCTCGCACCCCGACCACGTCCCCGAGATTCGTAGCCACCTCGACGCACTGGTCGTTGGATCCGCTCCGGCTGCTCTTGCGCCACCAGGCCCGGGTCAACTCCACGACTCCGCCACTTCCCTCAACAGCTCGATCGACTCCTGAGGTGGCAACGCCTCTCCGAGGGTCGCCTCCCAGGTCCACTGTAGGCGGAGCAGATCGACTGGTCGGTCGAGTTCCTGGCCACCTATCTGGCCACCAAGGTAGGCAAGGTCGCTGTGGTCGTCGAGCGTGGCAAGGATGAAAGGCCCGTTCAGACCGGGGTACTCCTCGGCAGATCGCGGCACGACGTGTACCTGAACCCGTGGATGCTCGGTCGCCAAGCGGGCCAGGTGCAGCGCCTGCTCGCACATCACCTTGCGACCGCCGACGCGCCGCCGCAGCACCGACTCGTCAAGTACAGCGACCACATGCGGCGGCCGGTCCTCGTAGAGGACCCGCTGGCTGTCCATCCGGTCGGTCAGCCGACGCTCAACCTCGTCGGCATCGAGCAACCTGTCCGATTCGAAGACGGCACGAGCGTAGTCCTCGGTTTGTAGCAGGCCAGGGACATGCAGCGGGTCGAACCAGCGCAGCGCACGCGCCTCCGCGAGGATCCTGCGCCAGCCGCGTAGCCAGGGCTGCGCCTTGTCGAGGCTGACAAGTTCGGTGGACATCCGGCCGAAGAGGCCGCCGGTGTCCAGGGCGCGGTCGACGAGTTCCAGGTACTTGGCGGTGGGCGCCTGTTGACCCAACTCGACCGCGCTGACCATCGACGGCGAGTAGTTCACCGCCTTGGCCAGCTCGTCCTGACTCCAGCCCCGGCGGGCGCGCGCCCGGCGCAGCTCCGCGACCAGGAACGCCGCCGCCGTCATCTGTCCATCGGCCATGCCCTGCCGCCCTCCACCCCGCCAGCGATCATCTCCAGCCGGCCACCACCGACGTCACCGCCGGCGAACAGGGCAGCTACGACGACGAGGCCAAACCCTTCCGACCGTAGTCGTCCGATCACCAGACTGTGAAGCGCGGCACCGCTCCCCGTCCCCCGGGCCCGGCGGTGCCGCACGGGACCGCCCGCTCCCCCGTGCCGGGCGGTCCCACCCCCGGACCAAGCCGACCGACCACACAAGATTCCGCTCGATGGTGGATGTAGTGGGGTCCTGGCGTTCGGACACCACTACATCCGGGATCGAGCACGATCTTGTGGGTCGGTGCCGACACCGGGGCGCCACGGCACCCGCCACCGGGCGCGCGGGGTGATAACGCCAAACGCATCAGCTCCAAAGGAAGGCCGCAGCATGCCCCGGACCGCCCTGGACGATCGCACTGCGACGCCTCGTCGACCGCACCTGCCGCTGCGTCCACTCTGGCTCTGCCGGGTCTGCGCCGGGCCTTGGCCGTGCGCGGTCGCGCGGCTCACCCTTCGGCAGGAGTACGCCCACGACCGGATCGCATTGAGCATCTACCTGTGCACAGTCCTGCACGACGCGGCGGCGGACCTGTACCGGCTCAACCCGCACGACGGTCCGGACCCCACGGCGCTCTACGTCCGCTTCCTCGGATGGGCGGCACTGCCCGACCGCTGACGCTCGCCGCCGAGAGCCGCGCCGAGGGCAGCCCTGCCATCGAGGGAAGCGCTCAGTGCCTGGCGAGCCGTTCCAGCAGGGCGGCGCTGCGGGCCAGCAACGCCCGCTCCTCGTCGGTGAGTTCGGCCTCGATGGCCTGGGCGAGCCAACCGGCCCGGCGGCTGCGCTCCGCTTCCAGCGCGGCCCGACCCGCGTCGGACAGCTCGACCAGCGACTTGCGGCCGTCCGTGGGGTGCGCCCGACGGGTGACCAGGTCCTGTTCCAGGAGCAGGCCCACCGCCCGGGCCATCGACTGGGGGCGTACGCGCTGGTCGGCGGCGAGGTCACTGGTGGTCATGGCGCCGTCGCGGTCGAGGGCGCCGAGCACGGCGATCTGACCGAGCGGGATGCGGTCCTCGTTCTTGACGCGCCGGGTGAGCTTGCCCATCGCGGTCCGCAGTTCGGCGGCGATGGCGGCGGCTTCCGAGGTGGGCACACGGCACTTTACCCCGTTCGTCAGCGCCGCTGGACACCTGACCTGCACAGCAATGCTGTTCAGCGGGGCTGTTCAGCATGACTGAGCAGCATTGCTGTAGGGTTTGCCGCTGTCGGGCTCAGCGCCAGCGTTGTCGCAGCTGGGGCCACGGCACACGACAACGAAAAGGACCTCCCATGTCCGCACACACAGCCGCACACACAGCCGGAACCGTCACCGGCGCCATCGAGACAGTCACCGCCCGCCGCATCCTCGACAGCCGGGGCAACCCCACCGTCGAGGTCGACGTCAGGTTGGCCGACGGGTCGCTGGGCCGGGCCGCCGTCCCCTCCGGCGCCTCCACCGGTGCCCGGGAGGCCGTCGAACTGCGCGACGGAGACCCCGCGCGCTGGCACGGCAAGGGCGTCGACCGCGCGGTGGCCAACGTCAACGGGGAGATTGCGGCGGCCGTGCGCGGCCGGGACGCGGCGGACCAGGCGGGTCTGGACGCCGCACTGATCGCCCTCGACGGCACCGCCACGAAGTCCCGGCTCGGCGCCAACGCGATCCTCGGCGTCTCCCTCGCCGTCGCCAAGGCCGCCGCGACGGCCAACAACCAGCCCCTCTACCGCTACCTCGGCGGCGACGACGCCCACCTGCTGCCGCTGCCGATGATGAACATCGTCAACGGCGGCGCCCACGCCGACAACCCGCTCGACTTCCAGGAGTTCATGATCGTGCCGGTGGGCGCGGACACGTTCGCCGAGGCCGTCCGCATGGGCAGCGAGGTCTTCCACACCCTGCGCCGCGACCTGCTGGCCGCCGGGCACTCCACAGGCGTGGGCGACGAGGGTGGCTTCGCGCCCGAGCTGCGTACCGCCGAGGAGGCGCTCGACTTCGTGCTGAGGGCCATCGACGGCGCCGGCTACCGCCCCGGCACCGACATCGGCCTGGTCATGGACCCGGCGTCATCGGAGTTCTTCCGCGACGGTGTGTACGACTACGCGGGCGAGGGAGTGCGCCGCACCCCGGCCGAGCACGCCGACTACCTGACCGCGCTCATCGACGCCTACCCGATCGTCTCCATCGAGGACCCGATGGCGGAGGACGACCTGGACGGCTGGCGCGAGCTGACCGCCCGCGTCGGTGACCGCTGCCAGCTCACCGGCGACGACGTGTTCTGCACCAACGAGACGCTGCTGCGCGAGGGCATCCGCACCGGCGTCGGCAACTCGGTCCTGGTCAAGGTCAATCAGGTGGGCACCCTGACCGAGGCGCTGGCCACGGTGGCCACGGCCCAGCGGGCGGGCTGGACCGTCGTCATGTCGCACCGCTCCGGCGAGACGGAGGACACCACGATCGCGGATCTGGCGGTCGCCACCGGCTGCGGTCAGCTCAAGACCGGCTCGCTGTCCCGCTCGGATCGGACGGCGAAGTACAACCAGCTGATCCGGATCGAGGAGGAGCTGGGCGACTCGGCGCGCTTCGCGGGCCGCTCCGCGCTGCGCCGGGCCTGAGCAGCGCGAGGCGCTGGTCAGGGATGGGTCATCCGGAGCAGGTCGAGCACCTCGTCGAGCTGGGTCTCGGTGAGCTTGCCCGAGTCGACGTGACCTCGGGAGATCACCACCTCCCGGATGGACGCCTGCTTGGCCAGCGCCTCCTTGGCGATCGAGGCGGCCTCGTCGTACCCGAGGTAGCGGTTCAGCGGGGTGACGATCGACGGCGACCCCTCGGCGTACGCCAGGCAGACCTCGGCGTCCGCGACCAGGCCGGCCACCAGGCGGTCGGCGAACAGCCGACTCGCCGCGGCCAGCAGCCGGATCGACTCCAGCAGGTTGCGGCCCATCACCGGCAGCATGACGTTCAGCTCGAAGTCGCCCTGTGAGCCGGCGAAACCGACTGTCGCGTCGTTGCCGATCACCTGGGCGCAGACCTGCCGCATCGCCTCGGCCACCACCGGGTTGACCTTGCCCGGCATGATCGACGAGCCGGGCTGGAGGTCGGGGATGCGCAGCTCCCGCAGGCCGGCACGGGGGCCGGAGCCCATCCAGCGGATGTCGTTGGCGACCTTGTAGAGGCCCACGGCGATGGTCCGCAACTGCCCCGAGGTCTCCACGAGCGCGTCGCGGGCGCCCTGCGCCTCGAAGTGGTTGCGCGCCTCGGACAGCGGCAGCCCTGTCGACTCGCGGAGCCTGCCGATCACGGCTGCGGCGAAGCCGAGCGGCGTGTTGATCCCGGTACCCACGGCGGTGCCGCCCAACGGCAGCTCGGCCAGCCGGGGCAGCGACCCCTCCAACCGCTCGATGCCGTAGCGGACCTGGGCGGCGTACCCACCGAACTCCTGCCCGAGGGTGACCGGGGTGGCGTCCATCAGGTGGGTACGCCCCGCCTTCACCACCGTCTCGAACTCGGCCGCCTTGCCCTCAAGCGCCTCGGCGAGGTGGGTAAGCGACGGCAGCAGATCCTCCGCGATGAACTGGGTGGCCGCCAGATGGATCGAGGACGGGAACACGTCGTTGCTGGACTGGGAGGCGTTGACGTGGTCGTTCGGGTGCACCGGCGAGCCCAGCTCGCGGCTCGCCAGGGTCGCGATCACCTCGTTCGCGTTCATGTTTGACGACGTACCGGAACCGGTCTGGAACACGTCGACCGGGAACTGGTCGTCGTAGCCGCCGTCGGCCACGTGCGCGGCGGCGGCGGCGATGGCCGCGGCCACGTTGGCGTCGATCACGCCCAGCTCGCCGTTGACCTCGGCCGCCGCGCCCTTGATCTGCGCGAGCGCCTTGATCTGGGCCGGTTCGATGCCTCGGCCGGAGATCGGGAAGTTCTGCACCGCGCGCTGGGTCTGCGCCCGCCACAGCGCCTCGGCGGGCACCTCCACCTCGCCCATCGAGTCGCGTTCGATCCGGTAACCGGTCGCTTCTGGAGTCGTCACGCGTACCATCCTGCCGCGCCCGTGGCCGACTCGCAGATGATCCGTCAGCCCAACTCGGCCAGTAGCCGTTCCACCTCGTGCTGCTCCGGCGACTCGATCTCGCGGAACAGGGACAGCGCCCGGGTCAGGTGCGCGCGCGCCGCCGCCGGGTCGGTCGGCAGCAGGCAGCGGGCGATCCCCTCCAGCGCCCGGGCCTGCTCGTATCGGGCACCCATCGCGGCGGCGTCCGCAAGCACCCGGCGGTGCAGGTCGAGCGCGCTCGTCACGTCCCCCTGATCCAGGATGGCCCGCGCCAGCAGGTTGCGCGAACCGCACTGGGCGACCCGGTCCCCCACCTCGGTCATCGCGACGAGGGCGGCGCGGTGCAGGTCGGCGGCGCGTTCCGGGCGGCCGGCCTCCCGCTCCATCATCCCGATCTCGTTGAGCACCTCACCCTCACCGAACCGGGCGCCCACCTGCCGCTTGATCCGCAGTGCCACCCGCAGCAGGCGACGGGCGGGTCCCACGTCACCCATCCGATGCCTGATCATCCCGAGGTGTCCGAGGGCGCTGCCGATGCGGCGCACGCCGCCGACCTCACGGGCGATCCCCAGGTGCCGTCGGGCGGTGCGCAGCGCCTCGTCGGTGCGGCCCCACAGCAGCAGGGTCATCGACAGGTTGTTGAGTTCGTTCGCAAGCGACTCCTTGTCGCGCATCCGCGTCGCCAGCGCCCGGGCGCCGTCGTAGCACTCCCGGGCGCGGCGGAACTCGAACCGGGCGGCGTACGAGGTACCCAGGTTGCCCAGGGTGTTGCGGTACTCGCGGCGCAGACCGAGCCGGCGGAAGATCTCCAGCGACCTCTCCATCACCTGGGTCGACTCGGAGAAGTTACCCAGCCGATGGTGAGCCGACGCGAGATAGTTGAGCATCGTCGCCACCGCCCGGTCGTCGCCCAACTCCTCGGCGGCGCGCAGTCCCGCGGAGTGTGTCTCGATCAACTCGTCCAGGCGGCCGCTCTCGAACTGGGCGTGCCAGCAGGCCCTCGCCAACTGCCAGCACTGCTGGAGGAACCCCTCGGTCTCCGCTAAGCGGACCAGGGCGGTCCACAGGGCAAGGTTCTCGTCGAGCCAGCCTCGACCCTGCTCGGCGACGATCGTGACCAGGTCAGCACGTATCGGCGCAGCCACCACGATCAGTGAGTAGGCCGAGGTGAGTTCCCTCTTGCGGGCGATCGCCGTGGCGACGTGCAGGTGATGATCCAGCAGACGCTCGATGGCGTTCCGCCGCTCGCCTGCCCGCTCCGGCTCGGCGACCAGCGTCCGCGCGTACTCCCGGACCAGGTCGTGCAACCGGTACCGGCCCGGCTCCGCCTCCTCCACCAGGTGCGCGTCGACCAACTCGTCCAGCAGGTCCTGCGCGTCGGGCAGGGTCAACTCGGCGAGGACGGCGGCGACCGCGTTGTCGAACCGCACCCCCGGATGCAGGCCCAGCAGTCGGAACGCGCGCTGCGCCACCGGCGACACCTGGGCGTACGAAAGGGCGAAGGCCCGACCGACGGACCTGTCACCCGCCTCGAACTCGGCCAACGGGTCCGGTCGGGTGCTGAGCCGCTCGGCCAGGTCGGCGATGCGCCAGCGGGGCCGGTGCGCCAGTCGGGCACCGGCCAGCCGGATGGCGAGGGGCAGGTGACCACAGCGTCGGACCACCTCGGCGGCGGCCTCCGGCTCGGCCGCCACCCGGTCGACACCGACCACGTGTCCCAGCAGCTCGACGCCCTCGTCCGTGTCAAGCACGGGTAGCGACGACGGTCGCCCCTCGTCCACCCCGACCAGCCGGCGACGGCTGGTGATCAGAATCAGGCAGTGCGAGCCGTTTGGCAGCAGCGGAGTCACCTGGTCGGCGGTGGCCGCGTTGTCCAGCACGAGCAGGGCTCGTCGGCCGGCCAGCTCCGTGCGCCAGAGCGCCAACCTGTCGTCCTGGTTGGTCGGCACCCGCTCGGCAGGCACACCGAGCTGCCGCAGCAGCGTGGCCACCGCCGCGGCCGGCGTCAACGGGGTGCGCTCGCTGTGCCCGTGCAGGTCGATGTAGAGCTGGGCGTCCGGGTAGTCGTCCGCGAGGGCGGTGGCGACGTGCACGGCGAGGGTGGTCTTGCCGCTGCCGGCCATTCCGTCGATGAGCTGGATCCGCGCCCCAGCCTCCACGTCCTTAACCAGACGGGCAAGCGTCTGCTGCCGGCCGGTGAAGTCACCGATCGCCCGAGGCAACGAGCGGACCGGCGCGATCGGCCGGGCCTCCCGACCGGCCAGGGCCAGGTCTCCGGCGAGTACGCGCTGGTGCAACTCCTGCAACTCGACGCCCGGTTCGATGCCCAACTCGTCGGCGTAGGAGCGCCGGCCCTCCCGGTAGACCGCGAGCGCGTCCGCCTGTCGACCGACCGACGAGAGGGCCAGCATCAGTTGGGCGCGCAGGCGCTCCCGCAGCGGGTGCTGGTCGACGCTCTCGGCGAGCTCGTCGATCAGCTCGGCGCCGCGGCCGAGGCGCAACTCGACGTCGACGCACTCCTCCAGCGTGGTGAGGCGCTGCTCGTCCAGTGCCTGTGCACGGCGGCGGACGCTCCGGCTCGGGATACCGCCGAGCGCCGGCCCGCGCCAGAGGGCCAGGGCGTCGCGGTAACCCGTACGGGCGTCGACCAGGCGACCGGCCGCGGCGGCGGCACGGGCCGCCTCCACGCCCCGGACGAAGACCTGGGCGTCCAGATCGGAGGGTCCGGTACGGACGCCGTACCCGGCCGGGTCGGTGACGATGGTCTCCGGCGCCAGGCCCAGCTCGCCGAGGCGACGCCGCAGGCGGGACACGCAGGTCTGCAACTGGGCCCGGGCGGTCGCCGGCGGGCGGTCCTCCCAGACCGCGTCCACCAGCTCCTCGACCGGCACCAGCCGGCCGGCGCGCAGCAGCAGCATCGCGAGCACGATCCGGTCCCGACCGGCGGTGACGGTGGACCCGCCACCGCCGACGCGCAGAGGCCCCAGGATCCCGAACCGCATCTGCTCCCCCGCGTCGATGGCGCAACTTCCAGCAGCGTAGCCCGACGATCACAGATCGCCGCAGTCTGGTGATAGTGATCTGAGAGCGGATCGAGTGCGATGAGCCGCAGACTCGGTCCGGGTTGTCGGTGACGACATCCGACGGGGGCGGTGCGCCCCTCCCACCCCAGGGGCGGGGCGCACCGATGTCGGAGAGCACGACGACAGAAGGGGTGCCGGGCGAGTTCGCCCGGCACCCCTTCGCGTACGTGTCGGTCAGCGGCGGCCGACGGTGAGCACCGGCTTGGTGACCTCGGCGAAGAAGTCGTTGCCCTTGTCGTCGACCACGATGAAGGCCGGGAAGTCCTCCACCTCGATCTTCCAGACCGCCTCCATGCCCAGTTCCGGATATTCGAGAACCTCGACGTGCTTGATGCAGTCCTGGGCGAGTCGGGCCGCGGGGCCGCCGATCGAGCCGAGGTAGAAGCCGCCGTGCTGCTGGCAGGAGCGGGTCACCTGGCCCGAGCGGTTGCCCTTGGCCAGCATCACCTGCGAGCCACCGGCGGCCTGGAACTTCTCCACGTACGCGTCCATCCGGCCGGCCGTGGTCGGGCCGAACGAGCCGGAGGCGTACCCCTCGGGGGTCTTCGCCGGGCCGGCGTAGTAGACGGCGTGGTCGCGCAGGTACTGCGGCATCGGCTCGCCCGCGTCCAACCGCTCGGCGATCTTGGCGTGGGCGATGTCGCGGGCCACCACCAGCGGGCCGGACAGCGACAGTCGGGTCTTCACCGGGTACTTGGACAGCTCGGTGCGGATCTCGTCCATCGGCCGGTTCAGATCGACCCGGACGACCATCTCGGCGTCGAGCGAGTCGTCGGTGACGTCGGGCAGGAACCGCGCCGGGTCGGTCTCCAGTCGCTCCAGCCACACACCCGACGGGGTGATCTTGGCGACGGCCTGCCGGTCGGCCGAGCAGGAGACGGCGATCGCCACCGGGCACGAGGCACCGTGCCGGGGCAGCCGGACCACCCGCACGTCGTGGCAGAAGTACCGGCCACCGAACTGCGCGCCGATGCCGAAGTTGCGGGTCAGCTCCAGCACCTCCGCCTCCAGCTCGAGATCGCGGAAGCCGTGCGCGCTCATCGAGCCGGAGGTGGGCAGCGCGTCGAGATACTTGGCGCTGGCGTACTTCGCGGTCTTCAGGGCGTACTCGGCGGAGGTGCCGCCGATGACGATGGCCAGGTGGTACGGCGGGCACGCGGCCGTGCCGATCAGCCGCAGCTTCTCCTCCAGGAACTGCATCATCCGCGTCGGGTTGAGCAGCGCCTTCGTCTCCTGGTAGAGGTACGACTTGTTGGCCGAGCCGCCACCCTTGGCCATGAACAGGAACTTGTACGCGTCGGGGTGCCCGTCCGGGTCCTCGGCGTACAGCTCCACCTGGGCCGGCAGGTTGCTGCCGGTGTTCCGCTCGTCCCACATGGTCAGCGGGGCGAGCTGGGAGTAGCGCAGGTTGAGCTTCGTGTACGCCTGGTAGACGCCCCGGGAGATGGCCTCGGCGTCGGCGCCGTCGGTAAGCACGTGCCGACCGCGCTTGCCCATCACGATCGCGGTGCCGGTGTCCTGGCACATCGGCAGCACCCCGCCGGCCGCGATGTTGGCGTTGCGCAGCAGGTCCAGTGCGACGAACCGGTCGTTCGGCGACGCGGCCGGATCGTCGATGATCGCCCGGAGCTGGGCCAGGTGCGCCGGGCGCAGGTAGTGCGCGATGTCGTGCATCGCCTCGGCGGTCAACGCGGTGAGCGCGGCCGGCTCCACGGTGAGGAAACGACGGCCCCCCGGGCCGTGTACGACGTCCACGCCCTCGTCGGTGACCAGGCGATAGTCCGTCTGGTCGGGACCGGTCGGCAGCAGGGGGGCGTACGAGAATGCGGCGGCACTGCTCATGAGCGGCAAGCCTAGGGCAGACCGGTCGATCATTCCCACCCGCCGGGCTGGGTCTGGGACGCCGCTCTCATCCGTCGGGCCCCGCCGCGCTCGGGACGTCGGCGTCCCGCCCGCTCAGCCGTCCTTGCCGCCGGCGGGATCGGGACAGAGTTCCCTCTTGGGCCCACAGCCGTCGTCGCCGTCGCCGTCGTTGCCCGATCCGGGGCCGGTCCCGCCGGGGCCGGGGTTGCCACCGTCGCCGGGCGGCGGGACGGGGGCGCCGCCGGTGGCGCCGAAGCGGACGTACCCGATCTCCCGACCCTCGCCGATGATCATGCCTTGCGACCCGACCGCGAGGGCGTTCGCGGAGGTCCGCAGGACGGCCAGCTCCCGGCCCGTGCGGGGATCCACGGCCACCAACCGCGACGGCTTCTCGTCGGCGAGCACCGCCGCGTACGGGGTGAGCGCGGCGCCGGCCTTGGCACTGGCCGGGCGGGTCCACCGCACCCGGTCGGCGCCGAACTCACGCGACACCACCGAGCGCTTGTCGGCGGAGCGGAACACCGCGTAGCGGTCGTCGACCGCGACGAGCTTGGTGCTGGCCTCGCCGACCCAGAGCAGCCGCCCGTCGTACCCGTCGATGACCGCCTCGCGGCCGTCCGGACCGACGCCGATCAGCACGTTGCGCGCTCCCTGCGGGTCCTCGCGCTGGACGCAGCCGGCGGTGTCGGCGGTACGCAGGTTGACCCCGGCCCGCTGCCACGCCTCCTGCCCCGTCGCCGGGTCGCGCGCCGAGATGGCGAAGTAGCAGGTGCCGTCCTGGGAGCGGGCGGCGATCCGCAGCATCCGACCGCCCACCACGGAGAGTCGCTCGTCCCGGCCCGGCTCGACGTTCTGCAGCACCCGGCCGGTGGCGGTGTCCACGACGTGCACCCGGCCGTCGACGGGGAAGCCGAGCAGCGGGGGCACCGGCTCGGGCCCGGCCACCCCGTCGTCGATGCGGGTGGAGGTGAGTCGGCGGGTGCCACGCAGTCCCGGGTTGTCGGCGAGCAGGCCGCTGTGCACGCCGGGCAGGAAGGCCGTCCACAGTGGGGTGGTGCCGCGCGGGTCCCACGCGCTCAGGGTGCAGTCGGTGGCGTCCGTGCAGCGGGCGTCCAGCAGCAGGTTGCGGTACGTCCAGACGGCCACGGCGTCGTCGTCGCGCCGACGGGTCGCCCCGGTGGTCGGGTCGAGCAGCTCGTACCCCTTGACCAGGAGCTTGCCCACGGCGACGACCGGGTCGCGGTCGCCGCCCGCGACCGCCGACCAGTCCGCCTTGCGTTCCCAGAGCTGGGCGCCGGTGGCCAGGCTGCGGGCCTCCACCCGGGTGCGCTGCTCGACCACCACGGCGTCGCCGGCGATGGTCACACTGCGCGGGGTGCCGCCGACCCGCTGCTGCCAGACCACGTCCGGCTCGGAGATGGGGTCGCTGCGGTCCACCCACTCCCACAGCCCGGGGAACGGGTTCCACACGCCGGTGGCGGCGAGGGCGACGACCACGGCGAGGCCGAGCAGCAGCCCACCGCGCACGCTCCCCTTCGCCACCCGCACACCGTAGCCACGTTCTCGGATCTTCCGTACGCCCCGCGCCGCCGTGTCGCCGCGCTTTCTGGGCCCGGAGGTGTTACGTGGGTGTTCGTCCCTCGACCCGGACGGCGCTGCGGACGAGCGGAAGCGTGCGGTAGGGAATCTGCTCCGCCAGCGCGATGATCGTCGACGCGCGGGTGATGCCGGCCGACGAGACGATCTGGTCGATGACCCGTTGCAGGTCGGTGTTGGAGCGGGCCACGATCCGGCAGAGCAGGTCGCTGGAGCCGGTGATGGTGTGCGCCTCCAGCACCTCGGGGATCGCCGCGAGGTGGGCGGTGACCGGGTCGTGGCCGTGCCGTTGACTGATCTCCAGGGTGACGAAGCTGGTCACCCCGAACCCGATCGCGGCCGGCGAGATCTCCGGGCCGAAGCCACCGATGACACCCCTGTCGACGAGCTTGTCCAGCCGGGCCTGCACGGTGCCCCGAGCCACCCCGAGCCGCCGGGAGCACTCCAGCACTCCGATCCGTGGTTCCTCGGCGAGCAGATCGATCAAGCGCACGTCGAGGCCGTCGAGCTGTACAGCCTGCTCACCCTTCACGGGTTCACACCATACCGAATGCACAACCTGACCAGCATTTACGTCGACAGTTGCCCACTCGACGCCCGCCCCGCGATCCTTCGGTCAGAAACCCGGCCCACGAGGCCGGCCGGTACGCGAGGGAGACCACCATGACCCAGGCGATCGACCGACCCCAGTCGACCGAGGACGTCGACGTCGACCGGCTCGTCGGCGCTGTCGACCACGACATCAGCCACGACCCGTTCCCCGTCCGTGGGCTCGACCACGTGCACTTCCTGGTCGGCAACGCCAAGCAGGCCGCGCACTACTACTCCACCGCCTTCGGCATGACCTGTGTGGCGTACCGGGGCCCGGAGCAGGGCTACCGGGACCACGCCCAGTACGTGCTGACCAGCGGCTCGGCCCGGTTCGTGCTGACCGGCGCGGTCCGCCCGGACGCCGACGGCGCCGAGCACGTGGCGAAGCACAGCGACGGGATCAGCGACATCGCGCTCGAGGTGCCGGACGTCGACGCCGCGTACGCCCACGCCGTCGCCCAGGGCGCCACCGGCGTCGTCGAGCCCCACGAGGTGAGCGACGAGAACGGCACCGTCCGGATGGCCGCCATCGCCGCGTACGGCGACACCCGGCACACCCTGGTCGACCGCTCCCGCTACCGCGGCCCGTTCCTGCCCGGCTTCGTGGCCCGCGGCCCGATCGTCGACCGGCAGCCGATGATCGACGCCGGCATCCAGCCGAAGCGCTTCTTCCAGGCCGTCGACCACGTCGTCGGCAACGTGGAGCTGGGCCGGATGGACGAGTGGGTCGAGTTCTACAAGCGGGTGATGGGCTTCTCCAACATGGCGGAGTTCGTCGGCGACGACATCGCCACCGACTACTCGGCGCTGATGAGCAAGGTCGTCGCGAACGGCACCCGGAAGGTGAAGTTCCCGCTCAACGAGCCGGCGATCGCCCGCAAGAAGTCGCAGATCGACGAGTACCTGGAGTTCTACCAGGGCCCCGGCGCCCAGCACATCGCCGTCGCCACCAACGACATCGTGGCAAGTGTCGACGCGATGCGCGCCGCCGGCGTGGAGTTCCTGGACACCCCCGACTCGTACTACGAGGACCCGGAGCTGCGCGCCCGGATCGGCAACGTGCGGGTGCCGATCGAGCAGCTCAAGGCGCGCAAGATCCTCGTCGACCGGGACGAGGACGGCTACCTGCTGCAGATCTTCACCAAGCCGGTCCAGGACCGCCCGACCGTCTTCTTCGAGCTGATCGAGCGGCACGGCTCGCTGGGCTTCGGCAAGGGCAACTTCAAGGCCCTCTTCCAGGCCATCGAGCGGGAGCAGGAAGCCCGCGGCAACCTGTAACACTGTCGAGCGTGACGCAGCCTCCGTCGTACCCGACGCCGCCGGTCGGTGGGCCTCCGCCCGCCGCCGGCGGCCTCGCGCCGCCGCCCGGCCCACACCCCCAGGGGTACGCCGTGCCGCCGCACCACGTCCCACCCGGGTACGCCGTGCCGCCGCAGTACGGCCCACCCGGGTACGCGGCGCCGCCGTGGTATCCCGGCCCGCCCCAGCCGATGGCCCCGCCGCCGACGGTGAGCCCGGGTGGCCAGCCGCTCGCCAGCTTCGCCGACCGGCTGCTGGCCTGGCTCATCGACACGGCACTGGCAACCGCCGTCTCGCTGGTGCTGTTCATGCCGGTCTTCCTGGTCCTGTGGTGGCGGATGTTCAGCGAGATGACCCGGACCAACCCGGACGGGACCTTCGTGGAACCCGACCCGGCCACCTTCTTCACGACCTTCTTCCTGCCGATGCTGCTGGCCGAGGCCGGGCTGCTTGTCGTGCTGCTCGGGCTCTACTGGCTCTACCACGTGGAGTACCTCAAGCGTGACGGCCAGACGCTCGGCAAGAGGATCATGAAGCTCCGCGTGGTGCCCCTCGACCCGACCCGCACGCTCGACCGGCGGATGGCCGGCCGGCGGTGGCTGGTGCAGTACCTGGCGTCCTCGGTCGTTCCGGGCCTGAGTTACGCCGACGGGCTGTGGCAGCTCTGGGACAAGCCCTGGCAGCAGTGCCTCCACGACAAGGTCGCCGAAACGATCGTCGTTAAGGTGGCTTCGTGAGCGAGCGAACCAGCAGGCACGGAAGCGGAGCGCCGGCGTGAGTGTGCAACCTGGCTGGTACGTCGACCCCGCCGACACCGAGACCCGGCGGTACTGGGACGGCGAGGGCTGGCTCGGCGCGCCCATTCCCGTCGACGCCACCCCGCCGGACGGGCCGCCGCCGGCCGAGCCGCCGCCCGCACCTGTCACCCCGGCCGCGCCCGCCGTCGCCCACCAGGTGGGCACCGCGCCGGGCCGGCCCCCGCACTCCGGCCCGACCCCGCATACCAGTCCGCACCCGGGCCCGGGTTGGGGCCCGCAGGCCGGCCCGCCCGGCTGGCCACCACCGGGCACGCAGGGCACCCCACCGGGTACCCCGCCCGGCTGGACGCCGCAGGCCGGTCCCCCCGGCTGGCCGCCGCAGGGCGTGCCGCCCGGCTGGGCACCGCCCGGCGGTCCTCCCGGCTGGCTCGGCCGACCGCCCGAGCCTCGGCCGCACGGGCTCAGGTTGGCCGGTTACGGCCGCCGGCTCGTCGCCCGGCTGATCGACTTCGGTGTCGTGTTCGCGCTTAACGTGCTTGTCAACGGCTGGTTCGTCTGGCGGTGGCTGGACGAGCTGATGCCGTACTGGCGGGAGGCGTTCCGGCGCGGCATGGAGGGCAACACCTCCACCGAGGGGATGCCGCCGATCAGCGAGCAGACCGGGCTTCTCCAGGTGGTGATCGTGGTGATCGCCACCGCGCTGTGGCTGGCGTACGAGGTGCCCGCCATGGCCGCCAGCGGGCAGACCATCGGCAAGCGGGTGATGCGGATCCGCGCGGTCCCGATCGCCGCCGACCAGCCGTTGGGCTTCGGGCGGGCGCTGAGCCGGTGGACGACGCTGGGCCTGCCCACCCTGCTCTGGTACTGCGCCGGGCTCGGCCTGCTGCTGCAACTTGTCGACTCCCTGTCCCCCCTCTTCGACCACCCGCTGCGTCGGGCGCTGCACGACAAGCGCGCGCAGACGGTGGTCGTCGAGGTCCCCGCCCAGACCACTCCCCCCGCCCCGGACGACCACCCCCAGCCCTCGGGAGACACCCCATGACCGACTCCGGACGTCACCAGCCGGCGCTGCGACTGACCCGCGCCGACCTGGACGCGCTGCCCAACTACGTGCCGGGGCGCAGCCCCGCCGACCTGGCGCGCGAACT
This sequence comes from Micromonospora lupini str. Lupac 08, assembly GCF_000297395.2. Lineage (GTDB taxonomy): Bacteria > Actinomycetota > Actinomycetes > Mycobacteriales > Micromonosporaceae > Micromonospora > Micromonospora lupini. The sequence continues at coordinate 6,878,246 of NZ_HF570108.1, forward strand.
GGGTCTGCCGGAGGCCATCAAGCTGGCCAGCAACGAGGTGCCGTACGGGCCGCTGCCGGGTGTCGTCGAGGCGGTCACCGAGGCGGTCACCACCTCGCACCGCTACCCGGACATGGGCGTGGTCGCGCTGCGCGACGCGTTGGCGCAGCGCTACGGCGTGGACGCGGACCGGATCGCCACCGGCTGCGGGTCGGTGGCGCTCGCCGAGCACCTCGTCCGGGCCACCTGCCTGCCCGGCGACGAGGTGCTCTACTCGTGGCGGTCGTTCGAGGCGTACCCGATCATCGCGGCGACAAGCGGCGCGACGAGCGTGCGGGTGCCCAACGACGCCGGGCACGGGCACGACCTGGCGGCCATGGCGGCGGCGGTGACCGACCGGACGCGGATGATCCTGGTCTGCAACCCGAACAACCCCACCGGCACAGCCGTACGCCGGGTCGAGCTGGACCGGTTCCTCGACGCGGTGCCGGACGACGTGCTTGTGGTCATCGACGAGGCGTACCGGGAGTTCGTCACCGACGCCGAGGTGCCCGACGGTCTCGACTACCTGAACCGGCCGAACGTGGCGGTGCTGCGCACCCTGTCCAAGGCGTGGGGCCTCGCCGGGCTGCGGATCGGCTGGCTGGTCGCCCAGCCGGTGGTGGCGGCGGCGATCCGCAAGGTGGTGACGCCGTTCTCCACGAGTACGGCGGCCCAGGCCGGGGCGCTCGCCGCGCTGACGCAGGCCGGCGAGATGGAGCGCCGCTGCGCGCTTGTCGTCGCCGAGCGGGACCGGGTCACCGAGGCGCTGCGCAAGTTCGTGCCCGACGTGCCGACCAGCCAGGCCAACTTCGTCTGGCTGCCGCTTGGCGACCGGGCCGTGGCGTTCGGCAAGGCGTGCGAGGCGCGCGGGGTGATCGTCCGGCCGTTCGCCGGGGACGGCGTGCGGGTCACCATCGGCACTCCGACCGAGAACGACGCGTTCCTGACCGCTGCGGAGGCGGCGCTGACCTGAGCGGCACGGCCGATCAATGTTCCGGGCCGCCTCCGTCCACCATGCGACGGAGGCGGCCCGTTGACGTCAGGCGGGCACGGGGTGCCTCGTCCGCCTGCGGTAGGCGTACGCGACGAGCAGCACCAGCACCAGTCCCGAGGCGACCAGACCGCCGGTGAGGACCTGGCCGGACCGGTCGGACCGGTCGGACGTGTCGCTGACGGCGGCCGGGGCAGCGCCGAAGGTGAGCGTTCCACTGGTGTCACGCTTGGTCCAGCCGCTGGCCAGATCGAGCTTCCCGGTCCAGGGGCCGTCCGGAAGGCGAGGGTCCAGGACGACCCGGACCGTGGTGGTGCCGCCCAGGGCGAGGGTCTGCGCCTCGGCACGAATCGGGCCTGCCGTCAGCCCACCAGGGCCGTCGCGCAACCGCAACTCGCCGGCAAGGTCCAGCGCCCGCTTGCCGGTGTTCCGCACGTCGGCGGTGACGACCGGGGTGCCGTCCGGCATCCTCGATCCGGTCAGCCGACCGATCTCGAAGCCGGAGACCGGTTCGCCACCGGGGCCGACCGACAGGTAGACCCGGATGCCCACCCGGCCGACGTTGCGGACGGTCTGCCCGCCGTCTCCGGACACCTCGGCCCAGATGACCGCGTACCGCTCGCGCTGCTCCGCCTTCGCGGGCACCGCGATGGTCACCAGCAGTTCGGTTTCCTGGTCGGCGTCGAGCTGGAGTTTCCCGTCGTCGACGTGGATCCAACTGCTCAGCTCGTTCTCCGTCCGGTCCGCAGCGAAGGAGAAGCCTTCCGTCGTGACGTCGGCGGCAGCCGCGTAGACGGCTATCGCGCGGCGTACCTCGGAGGTGTTCTGCACGACGATCCGCCGTTTGATCGTCGTACCGGGATGCACATGGTCGACGATGTACCTGCGCGCGCGGCTGTCGGCGCGGCGTTCGACCGGGGCATCCAGGAGACGGATGCCGACCGACGAGGCCGGCCCGACGGCGGTGGGATCGGGCGAGGGACGTTCCGCCCGGTCCGGGCTGCGCTCTCCGTCCGGCGCCTCCTGACCGGCCTCCGGCAGGTCGGGCGCGTGGACGCCGACCGGCGCGGCCGACGCGTACGGTGTGGCCAGCACGGTCGCCCCGACCGTGACCAGGGCGGTCACGGTCAGGGCGAGGGCGCGAGCCCGCTCATGCCACCGAATGGGTTACCACCGCCGTGTAGGTGCCGGTGACGGCGGCAGGCGGGATCTGGACGTTGATCGTCGGGTTCCACGTCGCCGTGTTGTTGCCGCTGCCGCTCGTCTTGCTGAAGGCCACGCGGGGAATGCTCAACGCCACCGCCTGGGCGGCGGTGAGCTGGCCGGGCACGAAGGTGCCGGTGCCGGTGGTGGCGGTCGCCGGGCCGGACCAGTATTCCACCAGGCCGGGAATGATGGTCTCTGCCGCTCCCCCACCACCTGTCGTGAAGCCGGTGCTGGTGACGGTGGCCGTCCAGGTGGCGGCCAGCGCCGCCCGCGCGTCGTTGACGGTCACCGGGCCGATCTGGCCGGTCAGGGTGCCGCCGACGAAACCCGCGCCCAGGTTGATCGCCGGCGGAGCGGTGATGTCCAGGTTCGCGGTGCCGATGGTGAACGTGACGATGGTGTCGTCGGTGGGCGCGGCCGCGGCCGGCGCGGCGAGGGCGAGCACTGTGGCTGCCGACGCGGTCAGGGTAAGAAGTGTCTTCCGCATGAGACAGACCGTAATCGGTCATAAAGCACGTCAAGCCGCTTTCCGGACAAAGCACCTGTTAGGCGACGGAGTGCAGGACGGTAGCCGTGTAGGTGCCATTGACGAGGCCCGCCGGCAGGTTGATCCGCAGGGTCGGATTCCAACTGACCGTGTTGTTGCCGTTGCCGGCGGTCTTGCGGAACGCGACCCGACTCACGTCGAGCGGGACCGCCTGGGCGGCGGTGAGCTGACCGGGGACGAGAGTTCCCCCGCCGGTGGCCTTGACGATCGGCCCCGACCAGTACGACACGAGCGAGTTGGCCACCGTCCGGTTGACCCCGCCCGCTCCCGTCACGAAGGCGGTCGAGGTGACGGTGGCCACCCACGTGGTCGATTGGTTGCCGCGGAAGTCGGCCACCTCGACGGCCCCCAGTGCACCCGTCAGCAGGCCGCCCGGGAAACCCGCGCCCAGGTTGACGGCCGGGGGCGCGGTGATGTCCAACCCCACCGCCAGCGGAGCCGGCAGCTCCTCCACCGCGCCCGGCGAGCCGCTCGTGAGCGGTGTCGGAGCCACGCCGGAAGACCGGCCGAGATCCGCCGACGGGGACGAGAACGCCGTGCTGCCGCTCGGTGAGGGCGAAATCGGCCGGGCGGTCACTGGGGGCGTGCTGCTCGGCGTCGCCGCGGGGGAGGCGGCGGGCGACGGTGACACGACTGGCGTTGCCGGGGCCGGGCTCGGCGTGAGCCCGACACTGACGCCGAGCAGGGACGTCAGGAAGGCGGCTAGCATGGGCATCTTACGACTATAAGTTCTAGTTGTCCGTATTGTCGGGCCTCGGGTAACTCACCGCAGCAGTCCGCGAGCCCCTCTGCGAGTCGTCAGGTCCGCCGGGGACGCCGGGCCACCAGCAGCCCGCCGAGCAGCAGCAGGCCCGCACCCAGCCCGGCGAGCCACCCCACAGATCCACCATCGTCGCCGGTGACCGGCAGGTGACTTCTGGTGGGGTGCGGGGTGGGGTGGGTGGGGTGCGGAGTCGGTTCCGTGGGGTGCGGGGTGGGCGTCGGCGTCGGCGTCGGCGTCGGCGTCGGCGACAGGGTCGGCGAGGCGGTCGGCGAGGGCAGCACCTCGAAGATCACGTTGGTTCCCGCCGAGGGTGCGGCCTGGGCCGCGGAGGCCGCGTTCAGCGCCGCGCCGTCCGGGATGAGCATGGGCGACGCCACGAGCAGCAGCCCGGCCGCCGCCGCGAGCAGTCCTCCGACGAGCGCCGACCTGCCGACGGCCTTTGCCATGACGACCCCTCTCTCCGGAGAACCTCAATCCCGAGAAAAGTACCTTTTTCGGTCATCCAGGGCGGGTGTTTGATCCCCTCGGAGAGCAACCTGACCCGATCAGGTGGCGGCCAGGATCACCGCCTCGGAGGTCAGGTAGTAGCGCTGGTCGTCGCCGCTCGGGTCGACCGGCTCGCGCAGCCGTTCCACAGCGACGTAGCCGTCCTCGGCGGCTACCGCTCCGGGCGCCCAGCCCGTGCCGTCCGAACCGACGTTGAGCGTGTAGCGGGAGAGCAGCGCACCGGTCACCGGGTCGAGCGTCACCAGCTCGTTGGCCTCGGTCAGCAGATGCACCCGGCCGGGCTGCACCGCGAGCACCCGCGTCGGTCCCAGGCCGGGGAAACGCCACAGCTCGGCGCCCGTTCGCGCCGAACGGCCCACCGCCACCCCGTCGACGACGGCGACGGCCTGGTCACCGGCCAGGGTGGCCCCGGCCGGGTCCAGCGTCGGGGCGGCAAGCGGCGCACCACTGCCCAGCAGCCAGCCGCGACCACCGGCGTCCCCCGGGCCGGCCGTCCGCAGGGCCAAGCAACCCGACCGGTCGGTACGACAACCGAGCGGGGTGACCACCAGCCGATCCGCGCCGCCCGGCGGTCGCCACCGCTCACCCACCACGCCCGTCGCGGCGTCCCGGAACTCGATCGTGGCCGGCCCGGCGCAGGTGTCCAGGCCGATCACCTGCCCGGTCGCCGTGGTGCCGAGGTCGCTGCGGCAGCCGCCGGGCAGGTCGACCCGCCACAGCTCCCGGCCACCGGCCACGTCCACCCCGCGGGCCTGCGTCTCCCCGGTGACCGTCAGCACCGTCCGGCCGTCCGCGAGGTCGGCGAGGAGGAGCCCGCGCGGGTCCCAGACCGTGGCGGCCCCGGTCCGCCGGACCACCGCCGTGCTCCGGGCCGGCACCGGGCCGTCGCCCCGCCACCGCACCCGCCCGGTGGACGCGTCGAGCGCGACGAGCCGGCCGTCGGACCAGCGACTGATCACGGTGCTGCCGCTCGCCACCACCCCGGTCAACTCCGCCGGCCAACGCCGGTACGACCAGTAGGGCGTGGTCCGGTGTCGCCCGTCGACCGGCCGGTCGGCGTAGACCTGGCGGTGGGCGGCGTACACCCGCAGCCTTCCGTCCACGATCAACGGGGCGACCGGCAGTCGACCGACCACACCGGCGGCGGGTCGGGGCGCGGCCGGCTGATCACCGCGCGCCGGCGTGCTCACCTCGGCCGGCGCGAGCACCCGGTGGACGATGACCGCGACGGCCGCCACGGCGAGCAGCACCGCCACCGCCAGCACCAGTCGTCCTCGGCCCCTCGGGAACCCCATGCCGCACCTCCGCCCGGCACCCTACCCAGCGCAACCGATCGGACCCCGGCCAGGTCGTACGGGCCGCGGTGCGGGGTGGGAGGGTCAGGCCGCCTCGACCGAGCCGAGGGTGCCGGCCGCGACGGCCAGGTCGGCGAGATCACGCCGGAGCGCCACCTCGACCGCCCGGGCGGCAAGACCACCGAGCAGCAACGCCACCACCCGGCCGTACGGATCGGTGGGCACCGCCTCCTGTGTCACGGTGACAGCCGTGCGGGCGCGGCGGCGACGCCGGACCGACCGCAGGCTCCAGGTGATCCGGTAGTCCGCACCGGCGCCGGAGGAACACAGCACCAGCCGCTGCGGCGCGAGCGCCTCCACCACCAGGAACTCCTCGGTGAGGGTGCCGCCGCCCGGCTGGGCGCGCTCCTCACGCCAGGCGGTGCCCGGCCCGAACGGGCCCGGGGTCAGCACCTCGACCGGGCCGGCCGCGGTCAGCCGGGTGGCCCGACCGGGCAGGTCGGTCAGCAGGCACCAGACGTCGACAGCGCGCGCCTCGATGAAACCGGTAACCGCCACCGTCGACATGCCACCCTCCCGTGTCGTCGACGGTACGCGCGGTGAGGACCGGACGAGGCCCCCGGGCGGAATTTCCACCACCCGGAGGCCCCGCTGTCCGTTTCGGCGGTCGCCCGGCACCGATCGTCGACCGGCGCCCGGCGTACCGGTCAGCGGTCGAAGCGACCGCCCCTGATCGCGCCGATGAACGCCGTCCACCCCGGCGGGCTGACTGCCAGCGTGGGGCCGGCCTGGTCCTTGGAGTCGCGGAGAGCGACCAGACCGAGGACGTCGACCAGGTTGTCCGCCACCTCCACGCAGAGCCCCTGGTCGTTTGAACGGCTGCTGGTGCGCCAGAGCGCTCCGGTGAGATCGTGCATAGTCGTTACCTCCGTGTGCGTCGGGATGCCCCCCGCCACCCACGGCCGGGCGAGATCCGGCCGTACGGATGGCGGGGCGACGTGGTCCGGATGACCAACGGGGTAACCAGGCTTGGTGATCGCACAGACGGTGCGAGCACGAATCTCATCGATGAGACAGGTGGGCGCTCACGCGCGAGCGGAGGCGCCCGCGCTCCCGGCGGGCCGGCCCGGCGGGCCGGCTCAGCGGGCCGGGTCGGCGGGCCGGGTCGGCGGGCCGGCTCAGCGGGCCGGCTCAGCGGGCCGGCTCAGCGGGCCGGGCGGATCGTTCCGGTGACCTCGCCGAGGGCGATTGTGGTGCCGTCCGGGCCGGGCGCGGTGGCGGTGAGGGTGACGGTGTCGCCGTCGGCGAGGAAGGTACGGCTCTCGGTGCCCACCTTCGCGGGCTCGGCCCCGCCCCACGTCAGCTCCAGGAACGAGCCCACCTGGGAACGGTCCGGGCCGGAGACGGTGCCCGAGGCGTACAGGTCGCCGGTGCGCAGGGACGCGCCGTTGACGGTGAGGTGCGCCAACTGCTGGGCCGGGGTCCAGTACATGCCGGCGAACGGCGGCTCGCTTACCCGTTCGCCGTTCCACTCGACCGCCAACCGCAGGTCGAGCCCCAGGTGCGGCACGTCGCGCAGGTAGTCGACGACCGGCGGGTCCTGCTCCGGCGCCGGCACGAAGGCGTCGGCCAGGGCGTCCAACGGTGTCACCCAGGCCGAGACCGAGGTGGCGAAGGACTTGCCGAGGAACGGGCCGAGCGGCTGGTACTCCCACGCCTGGATGTCGCGGGCCGACCAGTCGTTGACAAGCACCACTCCGAAGACGTGGTCGGCGAAGTCGTCGACGGACACCCGGGAACCCAACGCGCTGGGCACGCCGACCACGAAGCCGACCTCGGCCTCGATGTCGAGGCGTACCGACGGGCCGGTGACCGGACCCTCGGCGGACGCCCGCTGGCCGGTGGGCCGGGTCACCGGCGTGCCGGAGACGACGACGGTGCCGGCCCGCCCGTGGTAGCCGATCGGCAGGTGCTTCCAGTTGGGCAGCAGCGGTGGCTGACCCGGCCGGAAGATCTGCCCGACGTTCGACGCGTGGTGCTCCGAGGAGTAGAAGTCGACGTAGTCGGCCACCTCGAACGGGAGCAGCAGCTCCACGTCGGTCAGGGGCACCAGCAGCGGTTCCACCGCCGGACGGTGCGTCACGTCGGTCAGCAGCTCGACGATCCGCTGGCGCACCGCTGTCCACTGTGGTCGCCCCAGCGCCATGAAGTCGTTGAGGGTGGGTCGGCACAGCGCGCCGGCGGCGAGCACCAGCTCGGCGGTCTCCGCACCGGCCAGGTCGAACACCCACGACCCGATCCGTACGCCGATCCGTGGCAGGCCCCCGCCCGTGGAGAACACCCCGTACGGCAGGTTCGTCACGCCGTACGGCGAGCCGTCAACGCCGCTCACCCAGGTCATGCGTCGTGCCCCCCGTTCACCAGCCCCAGCCGGATCAGATCGGTAAGTGGTTCCAGGATGCTGCACGAGCCGAAGCCGACCCAGAGTGGGCGCGGCGTGTCCAGCCGTTCGTTGGCGCGTTCGAGCAGCGGGCGCGGGTCGAGCGCGGTCAGCAGCTCGGCGACCACCCGCACGCTGTCCCCGTCGGCGGCGGCGAGCGTCGCGGCCAGCACGTTGGCGTAGCCGTGGTGGGTGAACCCGGTCTCCGGGTCGAGGTGGCGCACGGCCTGGTGCAGGCCGGCGGTGAGCTTGAACGGCAGGGCCCGGTCCCGGCAGGCGCAGATCACGGCGGCCAGCTCGGCGGGGGTGGGGAACAGCTCGGCGGCCAGCCCGCCGGTGCGGAACTTGGCGGCGATCGGCACGCCGTCGGCGCGGGCGGCGGCGAGCGCGTCCAGCGCACCCAGCAGCCCGAAGGTCAGCGGAAGCTCGGCGTAGACGGCTTCGACGTCCGGCATGCCGTCGGTCAGTCGCACCAGCTCGGCGACGCCGGGCAGCGGATCCTCGCCGCGCTTGGCGACCGCCACCTCGACCTGCCGTGCGGTCACGCCGTCCGCGGCGAGGAACGACAACGCGACGGGCAACCGACCGATCCCGGTGTCGCCGATCAGCCCGACCACCAGGCCCTCGGCCGGGTCGACGAGACCGCTCAGCTCGCCGGCCGCGACGGTCGAGGCGGGCACGAGCAGCGGGCCGACCAGGTCGGCGTACCAGGAGGCGCGGTGGCGGCGGTGGGCGACCAGGGCGTCGGGCAGCGCGGCGCTGCCCGGTGGGAAGACGGCGGCGTCGTCCACCAGGCCGTGGAGGAGCGCGGGCACCTGCGTTGACACGGAACAAGAATGTACGGGACGCTACAAGGAACGGACAACAGCGTCCGATTATCGGACGCCTCCGGCCGGTGCACGGGATATATCGGGAGGCGAGATGCCGTACTACCGCAGCGTCGGCGAGGTGCCGCGCAAGCGCCACACCCAGTTCCGCCAGCCCGACGGCAGCCTCTACGCCGAGGAGCTGATGGGTCAGGAGGGCTTCTCCTCCGACTCGTCACTGCTCTACCACCGGCACGCGCCCACCGCGATCCTGGCCGCCGACGAGTTCACCCCGCCGACGTTCACCCGGGCGCCGAACCTGCCGCTCAAGCCCCGCCACCTGCGCACCCACAAACTCGACGCGGGCGGCGCCGACCCGATCCTCGGCCGGCAGTACCTGCTCGCCAACGACGACGTCCGCATCGGGTACGTGCTCGCCGACCGACCCTCCCCGCTGTTCCGCGACGCCACCGGCGACCACTGCCTCTACGTCGAGGCGGGCACCCTGCGGGTCGAGTCGCCGTTCGGGGCGCTGGAGGCGGTCGCCGGCGACTACGTCGTCATCCCCACCTCGACCATCCACCGGCTGGTGCCCACCGGTGACCAGCCCGCCCGGCTGCTCACCGTCGAGGCGGCCGGGCACATCGGCCCGCCCAAGCGCTACCTCTCCGTCCGTGGCCAGTTCCTGGAGCACTCGCCGTACTGCGAGCGCGACGTCCGCGGCCCGGACGCCCCGCTGCTCGTCGACGGCGAGGAGGTCGAGGTGCTGGTCCGCCACCGTCGTGGCTGGACCCGCTACGTCTACGCGAACCACCCGTTCGACGTGGTCGGCTGGGACGGGCACCTCTACCCGTGGGCGTTCTCCATCCACGACTTCGAGCCGATCACCGGCCGCATCCACCAGCCCCCGCCCGTGCACCAGACGTTCCAGGGCCCCAACTTCGTGATCTGCTCGTTCGTGCCCCGCAAGGTCGACTACCACCCGCAGTCGATCCCGGTGCCGTACAACCACCACAACGTCGACTCCGACGAGATGCTCTTCTACACCGGCGGCAACTACGAGGCCCGACGCGGCTCCGGCATCGAGCAGGGCTCGATCTCGCTGCACCCGTCCGGCTTCACCCACGGCCCCCAGCCGGGCGCCGCCGAACGCTCCATCGGCGCGGACTACTTCGACGAGCTGGCCGTCATGGTGGACACCTTCCGGCCCCTCGACCTGTGCGACGCGGCCCGCGCCTGCGAGGACGAGGGGTACGCCTGGACCTGGGCGCGTTCTGTTTAGTCGCTCTTTGGGTTTTCGCCGGAGCCTGAACCGTTAGTCGCCCTGGGGTTTTCGCCGGAGCCCGACCCGCTCTGGGCGGTCAGGCTTGATCCCGACGCGGGTCGGGCTCCGGCGAAAACCTGACGTGGGCGAGCTAACGGACGCTTGTTGAGCTGTTGTGGTGTTGCCGGAGATTGGGTTAGCGGAACGTTGTTCTGGTGAAGATGGCGAACTCGGCTATCGCGGTGGCGATGATCGCCAGCACCAGCGGCCACGGCGAGCCGACCACCGCGTACACGAGCAGCAGCGCCGGCGCGGCGGCCACCGCGTAGATCGCCAGGGCCATCGTGCGGTCCGCCTGCAGCATGGCGGGCAGGACGGTCCTGGTGAGCCCCGGCAGGCGAGCCGCGAGCTGCCAGACCACGACGCCGCCGGTGAGGGCCGCGAGCACCGCCAGGACACGGGAGAACCCGTCGTTCGTGGAGGCCGCGAACGCCACCACCACCGCAGCGACCAGGGACCAGCCCGCGCCGTAGAGCACCAGGCGGTGCAGGCCGTGTGCGAGGGTCCGCGGGGAGTCGATCCGGCTCGGGCCGAGCGTCACCGCCTCCGCCACCTGCTCCAACGCCTCCGACCAGCGGCGCTGCTCCAGGCGCAGGACGCCGACGTCGTGGCCGACGTCGGCGAGGCGCGGATCGAGCCGCAGTGCCTCCCGGTAGGCCCGCTCGGCCAGGTCGAACAGCTCCAGCCGGGCCGCGACCAGGCTGAGCACCAGGTGCGCCTGCGGCTCCTGCGGGGCCAACTCCACCCCACGCCAGGCCGCGTTCAGCGCCGGCTGCCCGTTGCGCGAGTCGGCCAGGATCGCCGCCGCGCTGCGCTGGGCGTACGCGTCGGTGGGCCCGAGCGCGAGGAGCCGGTCGGCGGTGGTCGCCGCGTCGGCGTAGCGCCCCAGGTCGACAAGTGCCATCGCCCGGACGACGAGCGCCGGCAGGGCCTCCGGCACGGCGGCCACGGCCGCGTCGGCGGCGGCGAGCGCATCGACCGGCCGGTCGGCGGCGAGGTGCACCCGGGCCAGCATGGTGAGGGCCTGCGAATCCGCGGGCTTCAGCGCGAGCGCCTCGGTCAGCTCGCCGGCAGCCTCGTCGTGGCGGCCGAGCTCGGCGAGGAGCTGGGCGCGTTCGAGATAGCCGTCGCCGGCGAACCGGTCGGGGGCGCTTTCGGTGGACATCGCGGCGAGCCTAGGCGGCCGGCGCGTCGTACACCAGGGCGACCGCGATGCCCGCCAGGCCTTCCTCGCGGCCGGTGAAACCGAGCCCGTCGGTGGTCGCGGCCGAGACGGTGACCGGGGCGCCGACGGCGTCGGAGAGCACCTGCTGGGCCTCGGCCCGACGGCGGCCGATCTTGGGACGGTTGCCGACGATCTGCACGGAGACGTTGCCGATCTCCAGGCCGGCCGCCCGCACCCGGCGGGCCGTCTCGGTCAACAGCGCCAGGCCGGACGCCCCGGCCCACTCCGGCTGGTCCACTCCGAAGGCGGCGCCGAGATCACCGAGGCCGGCGGCGGAGAGCAGCGCGTTGCAGGCGGCGTGGGCGGCGACGTCGGCGTCCGAGTGCCCGGCGAGACCGTCCTGGTCGGGCCAGAACAGGCCGGCCACCCAGCAGGGCCGGCCCGGCTCGAACGCGTGCACGTCGGTGCCGATGGCCACCCGAGGAACGATCATGAGCAGAGGTTACGCGTCAGCCGTCGGCGGCGAGCAGGTGCTCCGCCAGTGCCAGGTCGAACGGACGGGTGATCTTCAGGGCGTACTCCGAGCCGGGCACGCAGCTCACGGCGACGCCCTGCTTCTCGACCAGGCCGGCGTCGTCGGTGAGCGGGTCACCGGCCGCGGCGTGCGCGGCAGTCAGGACGGACCGGCGGAAGCCCTGTGGAGTCTGCACCGCCCGGAGGGCGGCGCGGTCGACGGTGCCGAGCACCACCTCGTCGGCGTCGACCTCCTTGATCGTGTCGACGACCGGCAGGACGGGGATCACCGCGGCCCGGCCGTCCCGGACCGCGGCGGCTACCGATTCGACAAGCTCGGGCGGGGTCAGGGCGCGGGCGGCGTCGTGCACCAGGATGATCGTCGGGCCGGCCGGCACCGCAGCCAGCGCGGCGGCGACCGAAGCCTGCCGCTCGGCCCCACCGGGCACCACGATCACCGGCGCCACCGGCGCCAGCAGCTCACGGACGCCCGCCACCTCGGCCGCGGGCGCGGCCACCACGATCGTGTGCACCGACGCGGCGGCGGCGAGCCGGCGCACGGCGTGCACCAGCAGCGGCTCGCCCGCGAGCAGGCGCAGCGCCTTGGGTCGGCCGGGACCGAGTCGTACGCCGGCGCCCGCCGCAGGCACGAGGACCGCGACGTCACCGCGCGGATTGAGCTGCGCGGTCACGTCGCGGTCCTCGGTGGTTTCTTCGCTACGAAGTGGGTACGACGATGCTGTGCGGACTAGGCCTCGGTGAGGACCTTGTCGAGCAGCGTCTCCGCCTCGTCCTTGGTGCTCTTCTCAGCCAGCGCGACCTCGCCGACGAGAATGTCACGGGCCTTGGCCAGCATCCGCTTCTCGCCTGCGGAGAGGCCCCGCTCCCGCTCCCGGCGCCACAGGTCACGCACGACCTCGGCGACCTTCAGCGGATTGCCGGAGGCCAGCTTTTCCAGGTTGGCCTTGTAACGCCGCGACCAGTTGGTCGGCTCCTCGGTGTGCGGAGCCCGGAGAACGTCGAAGACCTTACCGAGGCCCTCTTCGCCGACCACCTCACGGACGCCCACGATCTCGGCGTTCTCGGCAGGCACCCGGACCGTCAGGTCACCCTGCGCGACCCTCAGGACGAGGTATTGCTTGGGCTCGCCCTTGATGACCCGAGTCTCGATTGCCTCGATGAGTGCGGCCCCGTGGTGGGGGTAAACAACGGTCTCGCCGACACTGAAAACCATAGGTTCGAAACCCCTTTCGCTGTGTCTAGGGTAACACGCTCAGGCAACGATGTCTCACCGATGTCCTGACCGTTGGCGCAGCTCAGGGCCCCTGTGAGAGGTCTTTCTTCAGCTTGACAGGCGGTCAAACCGATGGTTCGAACACGCTCCGTAACGCACGGATGACTTCCCGATACGGGTGAACAGAACGTCGAGATCAAGGGCTATGCGCTCCTCCCATGGTATCCCGCCCGGCGGAACCGCGCCCAGGTGTAGCGGGAGGTGCCCCCGGTGCGGGACGCTTGAGTCCGAGTCACACGCCGCTCACGAGACGCTTCCTGGGGGTCCGATGGGCAAGCCGGACGCAGAGGGCCACGGGCCGCCCGACGGGCTGCCCGACCTGCCACCCGAGTGGGGCCGTGTCGTCGTCCCCGACGACGCCTCGGCCCTGGCCAGCGAGGCCGCGCAGGTGCGCCGCGAGCTGCGCCGGGCGGCCGGCCGCCACACCGGGCACCACGCCCTCACCCTGCCGCTGCTGGTTCTGCTGGTGGCGCTGCTCACCACCCTGGCCGGCCTGCTCGCCGTGACCTGGCCCCGCGCCGGCCGGGGCACCGACCGACCCTCCCCGGCACCCGCCACGCCACCGGCGGCGCTCACCGGTCGGGCGTTGCCCGCGCTCGACCTGGTCGACGCCTCCCAGGCGCCGGTGCCGCTGCGCGGCCTGCTGCCCGCCATGATCATCCTGGTGGACGGCTGCCCCTGCCCGGAGCGGGTCGTCGAGGCGGCCGCGGCGGCGCCCAGCGGTGTCGCCGTGATCACCGTGGCCGGCGGCCGCACGGTCGAGACCCCGCCGCCGGCGAACGGCGTCCGGGCACTGGCCGACCCCGCCGGCGGGCTGCGCGCGTTCGTGGGCCAACCGGCCCGCCCCGGCACGCTCACCGCACTGCTTGTCGACCGCGCCGGCGTGGTGACCCGGGTGCTGCCCGACCTGGGCCCGGTCGAGGCGTACCGGCAGGACCTCACCGCCCTCGCCGCCTGACCTTCCCGGCGGGCGAGGGCCACGCGACCCGTCTCTCTGGAGGATGCGCGACCCGCGCCAACGAGAAGCCCCCGTGGGCGCACCCTCAGGGTGTGCTGACGAGTTGCGCCTCGACGTCGATGGGCTGGTCGCCCACGGTCGACAGGGACACCAGGAACGGCCCGCTGCCGGGCCGCACCTCGGCGGTGGCCACCGTGCCGTCGCAGTCGATGCGCGGCGGACCGGCTATCTCGGCTCCGGTGCTGGTCACGGCCAACATCCCGGGGCGGGTGCACCGGTACTGCAGCACGTAGTGGGCACCACCGTCGTCGGTCGCCTGCCTGGTCACGCCCTCACCCGGCGCGAGTTCCCGCTGTTCCCGCCAGATCGTCTCCCGGAAGACGGGCAGATCCCCCGGAGCGTCCTCGGAGCCGAGGGTCTCCCCCGTCTGCGGGTCGACGGCCGAGCGGCTTTCGAACTCGACGACCTCGCCGGACTCGGGATTGATCCGAACCGTCACCCGATCCTCGGGCACCCCCGAGGCCACCAGTCGCTCCAGGGCGGTGCTGACCGACGGCCCGGCGCTCGGTGTCACCTCCGCACGAGCCGAACCGGCCGCCGTCTCGGGAGCGGCGGCACGCCACCACCAGCCGCCGACCGCCAGGGCGGCCACGGCCACGCCGGCCAGCACCGCCGACCGCAACCGGTCGTCCGCCGCATCCATGTGGTGAGCGTACCGGTCGGGACGGAGGACGTTCAGTCCTGTCGATCGAGCAGAGCGGCGTACAGGGTGAGGCCCGGGCCGAACGCCAGCATGACGATCCGTCGGGGCGCCGGCGTCGACCGACTCAACCGGTCCAGGATCAACAGGACCGTCGGCGAGGAGCAGTTGCCGTGTTCGTCGAGCGTCGCCCGGGACGCGGCCAACGCCTCCGGCGGCAGGGCCAACTCCCGCTCGACCACGTTGAGGATGCGCGGCCCACCCGGGTGCACGGCCCAGCCGTCCACGTCGGAACTGACGCCACCGTGTCGGGCCAGCAGGCCGTCCACCAGGTCGCGGACGTGCCGGGAGAGGACCTGCGGCACCTTCGGCGACAGCCCCATCCGGAAACCCGCGTCGGTGACGTCCCAGGTCATGTGGTCGGCGGTCGAGGTGTCGGTGACCGAGGTGACCTCGCGCAACGCGTACCCCCGGCCGCCCGGCACCACCACGGCGGCGACCGCGGCGTCCGAGAAGAGCGCGTGCGACACGATCTGCTGGGTGTCCACCCGGGCGGTGGACGGCTGGATGTGCAGGCTGGTCAGCTCCGCGCAGAGCAGCAGCGCCGGACGGCCCCGGGCGGTGACGAAGTCACTCGCCGCGCCCAATCCCGGAAGCGCCGCGTAGCAGCCCATGTGGCCGATGAACATCCGCTGGGTGTCCGCAGCCATGCCCAGGTCACGGGCGAGCAGGATGTCCAGCCCCGGGGTGGCGTACCCGGTGCAGGAGCAGACGATGAACAGGCCGATGTCACTGGCGTCCAACCCGGCCGCCGTCAACGCACGCCCCACCGCCTCCTTGCCCAGCGGCAGCGCCTCCACCTGGTAGCGGCGCATCCGGCGCTCGGTCGGCCAGTCCGAGACGTCCTCCAGCAACGGGTTGACCGCGGCCTGGCGCCGGGTCACCCCCGAGTTGGCGAAGATCCGCTGGGCCAACGACCGGGTGGTGCCGGAGAAGTGCCGGGAGAAGAAGCCCTCCCACAACTCGTCCTGCGAAGCCGACGGCGGCTGCGCAGCCCCGAGCCCCGCGATCACTGGTACGGACACGATCCCCACCTCTCGTCAGATGCTGTCCTCCCCCTGGCCGTCCCACCGGCCACCGCGGCCGGCTCCTCCCCCGTACGTGCACCGCCGCGCGGCCTCACCAACGCGGTGCCGATCCGTCGCGGTCCGGGTCCCCGCCCAGCGCGGCGATGCCCAGCCAGTCGGCGCAGACGTCCGAGGTCGCCGGGTGCAGTGAGCCGCAGCGGGCGTCCCGATAGAGCCGCTCCAACGGATGGCCGCGCCGGGTCGCCGACGTCCCCGCCGCCTCCAGCACCGACGCCGCCACCTCGGCGGCCGTGGTGCCGGCCAGCAGCTTCGCCCGCCACACCCAGCGGTTGGTCTCCGCGTCACCCGGGGCGTCGTCCACCCGGCGGGCCGCCTCGGCCACCACCAGTTGGGCCGCCGCCGTCGCCGCGTCCGCCCGGCCCAGTCGGGCCCGCACCGCCGGCAGGCCCGCGAGATTGCGCGCGTTGAGATGCTCGGCCGCCGCGTCGATCGCCGCCCGGGCCACCCCCACGTAGACGGCCGCGTAACTGGCCACCAGCCAGTGCGGCATCAGTTGGGCGACCACCAGCGCCAGCCCCTCCACACCGCCGAGCAGCCGGTCGGCCGGCACCGTGACGTCCAGGTGCAGATCGTGCGACGAGGTGGCGCGCATGCCGAGGGCGTCCCAGGTCGGCTCGACGGTCAGCCCGTCACCGGCCGGCACCAGGAACTGCGACACCACCGACTGGTCGGTGGAGCCGCGCGCGGCCACCAGGTACCCGTCGGCGTGCCCCGCCCCGGAGCAGAAGGTCTTGCTGCCCTTGAGGTGCCAACCCTCGTCGGTCGGCTCGTAGACGGTGCTCAACTGGGACAGTCGGGCACCGGCACCGCGCTCGCTCATCGCGACGGCGTACCAGGAGCCCTGAGCCGCGGCGGCGAGCAGCCGGTCCCGGGCGGCCAGCGCCTCGTCCGGGACACCCAGCGCCTCGGCCAACTCCTCGGTGACCGCGCCCAGCGCGCCGGTCACCGAGGCGTGCATGTTGAACACCAGCGCGGTCGCGCCGTTGCCCCGGGCAAGTTCGGTGGCCACCGCGGCGTACTCGGCGAAGCTGGCGCCCAGGCCACCCAGCGCGCGGGGCACCATCAACCCGAACAGGCCGGCCTCCCGGAGGTCACGGAAGTCGTCGACCGGAAAGGAGCCGTCCCGGTCGTGCTCCGCCGCCCGCGCGGCGAACCGCGGCGCCAACCGGCGGGCCGCCTCAAGCGCGTGCACCGTCATATCGCTCCCTCCTCGGCGTCCCATACCCCGCCACGAGCCGACTATCCTCTGCGGACCCCCCGGCCCTGGTACAGCACGGCGGTGGACCGGGTCGGCACGATGCGCGGAGCACGGCCGGGAGACGTCGCGCCCGGCGTCCGCGCCGCGCGCGCCCGCCGCACCAGCCAGGCGACCAGGCCGCCGACCTGCGGTCGGATGCCGCGCAGACGCAGCTCGACACCGTGCCGGGCACACTCGGCCACGAGGGCGCGAGCGTCCACGAACAACCGTGGATCGTGGATGCCGCGCGGCACCGTCGGCAGCCGCTCGGCGATCCGCACCGCGACCAGCCTCGCCAGCGCCGTGTCGTTCAGGGTGTCCAGCACCAGCACGCCGCCCGGACGCAGCAGCCGGCACGCCTCGGCCACCGCGCGCGGCCAGTCCGGCACATGTTCCAGCAGCTCACCGGCGGAGACCACGTCGGCACACCCGTCGGGCAGCGGCACCGCGGTGACGTCACCCTGGACCACGCGTACCCCGTGCCCGGCGGCCTGGACCAGCGCCGAGCGGGTCAGGTCGACCCCGACGTGCCGGTATCCCTTACCGGCGAGGTGCGGCGCGAGCAGCCCGGCGCCGCAGCCCAGATCGACAAGGACCGCGTCCGGGCGGGTCGCCGGCGGCACGAGCGCCGCACGGGCCGCGGCCAGCCAGTGCAGCATCGCGAACGCGCCATCGGGACGCCACCACTCGCCGGCCAGGTCGTCGTACTGGCGCGGGTCGTTGCGCGGCAGCACCCGGGGACCGGTGGACGCCGCGGCCGCAGCCACGTCTCGCATGGCACCGAGCGTGGCACGACTGCTCGGTAACGACCAGACTTCCCTTATGTCGTCGAGGGTGTTAGGGCTGGTCAGAGCGAGCCATCCGGAACCGGCCGCCGCGGTGACCACGGTGTCCGGTCTGCTGGCCTGGGGAGTGGGGCACCGACCGGCGGGAATCGTCTCGGTGGTGCTCGCCGTACTCGCCAGCCAGCTCGCCGTCGGTTGGACCAACGACGCGTTGGACGCCGAGCGGGACGCCACTGTGGGGCGTACCGACAAACCGGTCGCCGCCGGCGCGGTGGGCCGGCGCGTCACGGCCTGGGCCGCGGCGGTCGCCGCGCTGGCCTGCCCGCTGCTGGCGCTGACCACGAACCCCACGGCGGCGCTCTGGCTCACGGTCGCCCTGGTCTCCGCGCTGCTCTACGACTGGCCGCTGAAGGCCACCGTTCTCTCGGTGCTGCCGTACGCCGTCTCGTTCGGCGCGCTGCCCGGCTTCGTGGTGCTGGCGCTGCCCGGCGAACCGACACCGCCGGCCTGGCTGCTGGCGGCGGCCGCCTGCCTGGGGGCCGGCGCGCACTTCGCCAACGTGCTGCCCGACCTGGCCGACGACGCCCGGACGGGGGTACGCGGCCTGCCGCACCACCTCGGCGCGGCGGGCAGCCGGGCGGCCGCGGCGGGGCTGCTCCTCGCCGCGACCGCCGTCCTGGTCCTGGGGCCGCCCGGGCCGCCGTCGGCCCTCGGGCTGGCGGCGGTCGGCACGGCCGCGGTCGTGCCGCCACTGAGCTGGTACGCCGGGCGCTCGGCGGTCCGGGCGGGCCGGCGGCCGGTGTCCGCCTTCCGGGCGGTCATGCTGGTGGCCCTCATCGACGTCGTTCTGCTGGTGGCGAGCGGTCGGGTGGTGTGAGGGGCACCCGGGAAGGTGGCATTGCCGGGTCCGCGTGCGGGCCTCGATCAGCTCCAACTACCCTGGAGCGCGGTCTGCGCGGGTATGGCCACCGTGCCCGGCGTGCGGCCGGGTGGGGATCGTAACGAGGAGGACCGACGTGACGCGCTCGATCAGGGGATCCCGGCGGGCGGCCCTGCTGCTGTCCGGGATGGCGGCTGCTACCAGCCTGCTCGCGTCCGGATGCGGCGCCGGCCAGATCGCCGAGACGGCGTTGAAGGAGCCGTCGGTCCAGGGCGTCAACCTCACGACGCCCAACGGCGCCTACTCGGTGCGTGGCCTGCTGGTCACCTACCCCGGCACCGAGGGTTACCGGGCCGGCCAGGACGCCCCGCTCAACGCCGTGATCTACAACGACTCGAAGAGCACCGTGACGGTCACCGTCACCACCCAGGGCGCCCGCGAGGTGGTGATCTCGGACGGCTCGGCGAGCCCGACGCCGTCCGCCTCGGAGTCGGCCTCCGCCACCCCGTCGACCGCCTCGGAGTCGGCCTCCGCCACCCCGTCGACCTCCGCGTCCGGCTCGGCCACCCCGTCGGCCCCCGAGTCCCGCTCGGCCAGCCCGTCGGCGACCCCGTCCGAGACCGGTTCGTCCTCGGCGACCCCGTCCGCCCCGGAGTCGGCGCGGGCGTCGGGTTCGGCCAGCCCCGCCGCGCCGGGCCAGCCCGCCCGGATCGAGCTGGCCCCCCTGAGCTACCTCCAGCTCAACTCGGAGGCCACCACCCAGCTGCGGCTGGTCGGCCTGACCGAGGCGCTGCGCTCCGGCCAGAACGTCGTCGTGACCTTCGACTTCGGCAACGGCAACACGGTCACCGGCCAGGCGCCGATCGCGGTGCCGCTCACCCCGGCGGCGCCCGCCTCGCCGATCATCGAGCGTGAGGGCGGCTACGAGGGCGGCGAGGGCGGCACCACCCACGACTGACCGACCCCCGACATCGACGAACGCCCCGGCGTGGGAACCACCACGCCGGGGTGTTTTCGTCGCACGAGAGGGCTAGCGTCCTGGTGTGACCACCTCCCGATCGACCTCTCCGCGTGCCGGCACGGCCGGTGCCGCCCGCGGCCGGTCCGCCACCCGCGAGCCGCGTCCGGCGTACGAGTGCGACGCCTGCGGGCACCAGCCGCCCAAGTGGGTGGGCCGCTGCCCGGAGTGCGGCGAGTGGGGCGCGGTGGTCGAGAGCACCGTCACCGGCCCGACGGTGGCCGGTCGGGTGGTCAGCTCCCGGCTGCCGTCGGAGCCCGCCCGGCCCATCGCCACCATCAGCGCGGCCCCGGCCCGCGCCGTGCCCACCGGGGTGAGTGAGCTCGACCGGGTGCTCGGCGGCGGTCTGGTGCCCGGTGCCGTGGTGCTGCTCGCCGGCGAGCCCGGCGTGGGCAAGTCGACACTCCTGCTCGACGTGGCACAGCAGTGGGCGGTGGGTGCCGGCAGCCCCTCCCTGGTGGTCAGCGGGGAAGAGTCGGTCAGCCAGGTCCGGCTGCGGGCCGAGCGGATGGGCACCCTGCACGACAAGCTCTACCTGGCGGCCGAGAGCGACCTGGGCTCGGTGCTCGGGCACCTCGACGCGGTCAAGCCCGGCCTGCTGGTGCTCGACTCGGTGCAGACCATCTCCACCACCGGCACCGAGGGCGTGCCCGGTGGCGTGACGCAGGTGCGCGCGGTCACCGCGGCACTGGTCTCGGTGGCCAAGGAGCGGGGCATCGCCACCGTGCTCGTCGGCCACGTCACCAAGGACGGCCAGGTGGCCGGGCCCCGCGTGCTGGAGCACCTGGTCGACGTGGTGCTGCACTTCGAGGGCGACAAGCACTCCTCGCTACGGCTGGTGCGCGGCGTGAAGAACCGGTTCGGCGCGGCCGACGAGGTCGGCTGCTTCGAGATGCACGAGGGCGGCATCAGCAGCCTGGCCGATCCGTCCGGGCTGTTCCTCACCCGCTACTCGGAACCCGTGCCCGGCACCTGCGTGACAGTCGCCATGGAGGGGCGGCGGGCCCTCGTCACCGAGGTGCAGGCCCTGATCGGCGCGACGGTGGCCGGCTCACCCCGTCGTACGGTCTCCGGCCTCGACTCCGCCCGTCTGGCGATGGTGCTCGCGGTCCTGCAACGGCGTACCGAGCGGTTGACCCTGCACGACCGCGAGGTCTTCGCGGCCACCGTGGGCGGCATCCGGGTGGTGGAGCCGGCGGCCGACCTGGCCGTCGCGCTGGCGGTCGCCTCCGGCGGGCTCAACCTGGCTATCGCGCCGCACCTCGTGGCCATCGGCGAGGTGGGGCTGACCGGCGAGGTTCGCCGGGTCGGGGCGGTGCCGCGCCGGCTGGCCGAGGCTGCCCGCCTGGGGTTCAAGGTGGCGCTGGTCCCGCCGGGCTGCGGCCCGGCCAGCACTGGCGCCGGGCCCGACGGGATGCGAGTGACCGAGGTCACTGACGTCCGCTCGGCGCTGCACCATGCGGCCCGCGCGTCCGCCGAGTGACCCAGCGTGTCGACGCGAACGGCGATACCGGACAGCATCGGCGCAAGTGGAAACGGTTCGAAGGGCGGCATCGTGACACATCACAGTAACCACGACAGCACCCACCGCACGGCAGTCCGTAGACTGTGCCCGTGCCGATCGACCGCGATACCACCAAGCCTGCCGGCGCGCCGCCCCAGGCCCGCACCGGCGCCGTGGGCTCGCCAGCCCGCCCGATCAGCGTGAGCGTGACCGCCGCTGCCGGGAGCGCCGGCGATCCGCTGCGGGCGAACCTCGCCCTGATGGCACCCGGCACCGCGCTGCGGGACGGGTTGGAGCGCATCCTGCGGGGGCGCACCGGCGCGCTCATCGTGCTCGGCTACGACAAGGTCGTCGAGGGTCTCTGCACCGGCGGCTTCCCGCTGGACGTCGAGTTCTCCGCGACCCGGGTGCGGGAGCTGTGCAAGATGGACGGCGCGGTGGTGCTCTCCAGCGACGGCACCCGCATCGTCCGGGCGGCCGTGCACCTGATGCCCGACCCGTCCATCCCGACGGAGGAGTCGGGCACCCGGCACCGCACCGCCGAGCGGGTCGCCCGGCAGACCGGTTACCCGGTGATCTCGGTCAGCCAGTCGATGCGGATCATCAGCCTCTACGTCAACGGCCAGCGACACGTCCTCGACGACTCGGCGGCGATCCTCTCCCGCGCCAACCAGGCGCTTGCCACCCTCGAGCGTTACAAGCTCCGGCTGGACGAGGTCTCCGGCACGCTCTCCGCGCTCGAGATCGAGGATCTGGTCACCGTCCGCGACGCGGTTGCCGTGGTGCAGCGGCTGGAGATGGTCCGCCGGATCGCCGACGAGATCGCCGGCTACGTCGTCGAGCTGGGCACCGACGGGCGACTGCTCGCCCTCCAGCTCGACGAGCTGATGGCCGGCGTCGACGCCGACCGCACGCTTGTCATCCGGGACTACCTGCCGGTCGGCCGCAAGTCCCGCACGCTGGACGAGGCGCTTGTCGAGCTGGACCTGCTCGGCGCGACCGAGCTGATCGACCTGGTGTCGGTCGCCAAGGCCATCGGCTACCCGGCCGCATCGGACGCGCTGGACGCCGCCGTCAGCCCGCGGGGCTTCCGGCTGCTGGCCAAGGTGCCGCGTCTGCCGGTGGCCGTGGTCGACCGCCTGGTGCTGCACTTCGGCAGCCTCCAGCGGCTGCTGGGCGCGACGGTGGAGGACCTGCAGGCCGTCGAGGGCGTGGGCGACGCCCGCGCCCGGGGCGTCCGGGAGGGCCTGTCCCGGCTCGCCGAGGCATCCATCCTGGAGCGGTACGTCTGACCCGGCTCAGCCGGTGATGGTGATCTTCACGGGTGCGCTGTACTTGGTGCCGACCCGCGCGAACACCTGGTACGTCCCGGCCGGCGGGAACGGGCCGGCGGCCAGTCCGGCGCCATCGCAGCGGGTGGTGTCCCGCCCGTTCCAGCCCACCTGGTAGGAGCGCTCGAACCCGGGCGTGAACGACTGGACGTCCGAGCCCTGGACCTTGCCGCAGGTGTCCGAGGACCACACCTTGTCGGCACCGGCCTTGATGAAGATCTCCTGGAGGTCGGCGCCGACGTTACGGCTGCACGTCCGCTCCGAGGTGTTCTTGATCTTCAGTTGCAGGTCGACCACCGCTCCGCGCTGCACCGAGGTGGGCCGCGCCACCGAGGTCACGCTGATCTCCGCGTCGGTGCAGGTGCCGTCGTCGACCGACCCGGCGGCCGAACCCGGCGGCGGGTCGTTGCTTGTGGTCTCGGGGCTCGGATCGGTGGCGTTCGGATCGGCCGACCGGTCCGGAGCATTCGGATCTGCGGACCCGGACGCCGACGGGGCCCCCGTCTGCGGGCTCAACAGCGGACCAGCCGGGCCGGGACTCGCCGTGGACGACGGAGTCGACGTGGGGCTCGCCCCCGCATTCGGTCGACCGCCGGAGCGGCTCGACCCGGTGCACGAGTAGAGCAGGACAATCAGGAAGAGAAGCCCCGCTCCGAGTACGACGGCGCGACGCCGCCAGTACACGGCGGGTGGCAGGGGGCCGACCGTCAGACGCATGATGCCCCCCACCGTAGCCGCGCGGCGCCCACCAGCCCGTCACGACGCGCCGGTACGCCACCGGGGCAGCGCGGCGAAACTCCACTGAGGACGGACGCGGCGGCCTTCGGGTGCCCGCTCAGAGGTAGACCTTGCGCTGGTAGACGGCGTGCGCGCCGGCCACCCGGTCCAGGAAGAGCAGCCCCGCGCAGTGGTCGATCTCGTGCTGCAACGCCCGCGCCTCGAAGCCGTCCGTCACCAACCGGACCGCCGCGCCGGTGCCCGGCAGGTCACCCTCCACCACCAGCCGACTGGCCCGCTTGACGTCCCCGGTCAGGTCCGGCACCGACATGCACCCCTCCCGCCCGGGCTTCCAGCGGGTCGCCTCCACCACCCGGGCGTTGCAGAGCACGAAGGTGCCGTGCACGGTGACCGCCTTCGGATGCCCTGTCACGTCGACGGCGAAGACCCGGGCAGCCACACCGACCTGCGGCGCCGCCAGACCCACGCAGCCCGGCGAGACCCGCATCGTGGCGACCAGATCGGCGGCCAGCCGGACCGTCTCCTCGGCCGTCGGATCGACCTCGTCCCCGGCCCGGCTCAACACCGGATGCGGAGCCGAAACGACGGCCCGCACCTCGCCCGCCACGGCCAACGACTCCGGCGTCCAGTCCCCCAGACCGGCGTACGCCTCGACGTCCCGGCCGGCGTCCGGCCCGCTCCGCCCGTCGCTCACAGCAGATCCGGGTCTGCCGGCCGGAGGGTGACCTCGACCCCCAACTCGGCGGCCGTCCGATGCAGTCGCCCGATCACCGCCTCGGCGACCCCCGACGGCAACTCGACCTCGGCCAGCACCACGTAGAGCGAACCGGCCAGCCGGGTACTCAGGTCGGTCACGTTTCCGCCGGCGTCCACCAGCACCCGCGTCATCGCCGCGACGATGCCCATCCGGTCCGACCCGTGCACCGCCAGCACGTACGGCTCGCCGGCCGGAGCCACCTCACCGTCGGGCGTGACCGCGCGTACGGTCGCCAGCAACTGACCCTCGGCGGCCAGCGGCGTCAGCGCCGTCTCCACCTCGGCGGCGTCCGGCCCGGTGCAGATGAGGGTCATCGCGAAATGCCCCCGCAGCCGGGTCATGGTGCTGTCGGTGAGGTTCGCGCCCAGTCGGGCCAGCACCTCGGCGACGTCGGCCACGATGCCCGGCCGGTCCCGGCCGATGACGGTGATCGCGAGCTCGTTCATCCGCGCATTCTGCCCGATCCGTCCATCGCCACCGCGACACCCCGCCCGAGCCGCCCATCCAGCGGGACCGGACCGCGTGACATCATCGACGGCGCCATGACTCAACCCGATTTCGCCACAGTGGTCAGCCGGTGGTTCCAGCAGCACGCCCGTGACCTGCCGTGGCGGGAACCCGGCGTCACCCCGTGGGCCATCCTGGTCAGCGAGGTCATGCTCCAGCAGACCCCGGTCGTCCGGGTGGTGCCCGCCTGGCACGCCTGGCTGGCCCGCTGGCCCGACCCGGCCGCACTGGCAGCCGACACCCCGGCCGAGGCGATCCGCATGTGGGGGCGCCTCGGCTATCCCCGCCGGGCGGTCCGGCTGCGCGAGTGCGCGGTCGCGATCGTGGACCGGCACGGCGGCCAGGTGCCGGACCGGCTGGAGCAGTTGCTGGCACTGCCCGGCGTGGGCACCTACACGGCGCGTGCGGTGGCCGCGTTCGCGTACGGGCAGCGGCACCCGGTGGTCGACACGAACGTCCGGCGGGTGGTCTGCCGGGCCGTGGCAGGTGAACCGGACGCCGGACCGGTCACCCGACCCGCCGACCTGGTCGCCACCGAGGAGCTGCTGCCGGCCGACCCCGCCGCCGCCGCGCTGGCCAGCGCCGCGTTCATGGAACTGGGGGCGGTGCTCTGCACGGCCCGGTCACCACGCTGCACGGCCTGCCCGGTCGAATCGGTCTGCGCGTGGCGGGCCTCCGGGCAGGAGCCACCGACCGGCCCGAGCCGGCGACCCCAGCGGTACGCGGGCACCGACCGGCAGGTACGCGGACTGCTGCTCGGGGTGCTCCGGGAGACCACCGGGCCGGTCCCGCACCAGCGCCTCGACCAGGTCTGGACCGACGACGTGCAGCGCGCCCGAGCCCTTGCCGGTCTCGTACAGGACGGGCTTGTGGAACCGGTCGGCACCGACTCGTTCCGACTCGCCGGCGACGGCCCGTCCGCACCAACCACCGACCTGAACGTCTAGCCCCGCAGGCCCGGTCGCCGGTCGGCGGGGGTCCTCCGGTCACCTCTGCTCTGCTTCAACCCGCGCATCACCCGGTGTCCGGATAACGGACGTTCGGTGTTGCGTCCGT
>NZ_HF570108.1:6903836-7082520 GCF_000297395.2 Micromonospora lupini str. Lupac 08
GTCACCTGGACGATGGCACGCGATTGCGTGACGACGAAAAGGCGGGGCCCCGGTGGCTTGCGCCACCGGGGCCCCGCCCCTTGCTGCTGGTCGTGCTACTCGTCGGCGCCTGCCGCGGCGGTGCCGGCGGCGGTGCCACCGAGGTCGGCGGGGACGGCGTCCGGAACCTCGACCGGCTTGTCCGCGCCCCGGAAGACGAGCTTGGACTTGTCGATGTCCTCCGGGTCGCCCTCGCAGTCCACCACGACGATCTGACCGGGGGTCAGCTCGTTGAAGAGGATCCGCTCGGACAGGTTGTCCTCGATGTCGCGCTGGATCGTGCGACGAAGCGGACGGGCACCGAGCACCGGGTCGAAGCCCTTCTTGGACAGGTACTTCTTGGCGTTGTCGGTGAGCTCCAGACCCATGTCCTTGTTGTGCAGCTGGGTCTCGATCCGCCGGATCATGATGTCCACGATCGAGAGGATCTCGTTCTGACGCAGCTGGTGGAAGACGATGGTGTCGTCGATCCGGTTGAGGAACTCAGGCCGGAAGTGCTGCTTGAGCTCGTCGTTGACCTTCTGCTTCATCCGGTCGTAGTTGGACTCGGAGTCCTCCGACTGCTGGAAGCCCAGCGACACGGCCTTGGCCACGTCGCGGGTGCCCAGGTTGGTGGTCAGGATGATGACCGTGTTCTTGAAGTCCACGATCCGGCCCTGACCGTCGGTGAGCCGACCGTCCTCCAGGATCTGCAGGAGCGTGTTGAACACGTCCGGGTGGGCCTTCTCGATCTCGTCGAAGAGGACCACCGAGAACGGCCGACGCCGCACCTTCTCGGTCAGCTGCCCGCCCTCGTCGTAGCCGACGTAGCCGGGAGGGGCACCCACGAGGCGGGACACCGTGTACCGGTCGTGGAACTCGGACATGTCCAGCTGGATGAGGGCGTCCTCGCTGCCGAAGAGGAACTCGGCGAGCGCCTTGGACAGCTCGGTCTTACCGACACCGGACGGGCCGGCGAAGATGAACGAGCCCGACGGGCGCTTCGGGTCCTTCAGGCCGGCCCGGGTACGCCGGATCGCCTTCGAGACCGCCTTGACCGCGTCCTCCTGGCCGATGACGCGCTTGTGCAGCTCGTCCTCCATGCGCAGCAGGCGCGAGGTCTCCTCCTCGGTCAGCTTGTAGACCGGGATGCCGGTCCAGTTGCCGAGCACCTCGGCGATCTGCTCGTCGTCGACCTCGCTGACGACGTCCAGGTCACCGGCCTTCCACTCCTTCTCCCGCTGAGCCTTCTGGCCGAGGAGCTGCTTCTCCTTGTCGCGCAGCTGGGCGGCGCGCTCGAAGTCCTGCGCGTCGATCGCGGACTCCTTGTCACGACGCACCTGGGCGATGCGCTCGTCGAAGTCACGCAGGTCTGGCGGCGCGGTCATCCGACGGATCCGCATCCGGGCGCCGGCCTCGTCGATCAGGTCGATCGCCTTGTCCGGCAGGAAGCGGTCGGAGATGTACCGGTCGGCCAGGGTCGCGGCAGCGACCAGGGCCGCGTCGGTGATGCTCACACGGTGGTGGGCCTCGTACCTATCGCGCAGGCCCTTGAGGATCTCGATGGTGTGCGCCAGCGACGGCTCACCCACCTGGATCGGCTGGAACCGGCGCTCGAGAGCGGCGTCCTTCTCGAGGTGCTTGCGGTATTCGTCGAGCGTGGTGGCACCGATGGTCTGCAGCTCACCACGGGCCAGCATCGGCTTGAGGATGCTCGCCGCGTCGATCGCGCCCTCGGCGGCACCCGCACCCACCAGGGTGTGGATCTCGTCGATGAACAGGATGATGTCGCCGCGGGTGCGGATCTCCTTGAGCACCTTCTTGAGGCGCTCCTCGAAGTCACCGCGGTAGCGGGAACCGGCGACCAGCGCACCGAGGTCGAGCGTGTAGAGCTGCTTGTCCTTCAGAGTCTCGGGCACCTCGCCCTTGATGATCTTCTGGGAAAGCCCCTCCACCACGGCGGTCTTACCGACGCCGGGCTCACCGATCAGGACCGGGTTGTTCTTGGTACGGCGGGAGAGCACCTGCATGACCCGCTCGATTTCCTTCTCGCGCCCGATGACCGGGTCGAGCTTGCCCTCACGGGCGGCCTGGGTCAGGTTGCGGCCGAACTGGTCCAGCACGAGGCTGGTCGACGGCGCGGCCTCACCCGGCGCGGCGCCCGCAGCGGCGGGCTCCTTGCCCTGGTAGCCGGAGAGCAGCTGGATCACCTGCTGGCGGACCCGGTTGAGGTCGGCGCCGAGCTTGACCAGCACCTGGGCGGCGACGCCCTCACCCTCGCGGATCAGCCCGAGCAGGATGTGCTCCGTGCCGATGTAGTTGTGGCCGAGCTGCAGCGCCTCGCGCAGCGACAGCTCCAGCACCTTCTTGGCCCGCGGCGTGAACGGGATGTGCCCGCTCGGCGCCTGCTGGCCCTGGCCGATGATCTCCTCGACCTGCTGGCGGACGCCCTCCAGGGAGATGCCGAGGCTCTCCAGGGCCTTTGCCGCGACGCCTTCACCTTCGTGGATCAGGCCCAGCAGGATGTGTTCCGTACCGATGTAGTTGTGGTTGAGCATCCGGGCCTCTTCTTGGGCCAGGACGACAACCCGTCGCGCTCGGTCGGTGAACCGCTCGAACATGCCCTCGTGCTCCTCACGTGCCGTGCGCCTTGATGGTCAAGATCTTGGCGGGGCCGGTGCACGAACGTCCAGGACGGGCGTCCGTGCCTCCTTACTCTATCGTCGCTGACCGACTCAGCTGAGGTCGTGTCTCTCCGGTCTGGGTCAGTTCCACGTCGTTTTGCACAACCGTCCGCGCTCAGGAGGTGTTCCGGTACCCCTGGCGCTACGCGCAGAGCGAAATCCGACCGACTCCACGGAAGCCCTCTGCGGGGCCCCACGGGGCCCGGGGAGGGCCTCCGACGGCCTCCGGAGGCTCCGGGAGGGCCGATCGGTGGGACCGGGCACCGCTCCCGACCCTCGCGGGGGAAGCCTCGCCCGACCCTTTCGGGAAGTTGTCCACAGGTTGTGGATAGTTACTCCACCGCCTGTGGACAACGCCGGTCGGGCCGGAAAACGTCCCGATCCGCGAAACCCAGGCGAACCGATCCAGGAATCCCCCCAAACCGGACGTGGATACGGCGACGCCGGCCCGGAGGATGCTCCGGCCCGGCGTCGGTGTCGCCCTGCGGTGGCGGCTGCCACCGGTCAGCTCAACGGATCAGCGCTTGGCGTGGTACTCGTCGACGATCTCCTGCGGGATACGGCCCCGGTCCGAGATGTCCTTGCCGGCCTTCTTGGCCCACTCCCGGATCGCCTTGTTCTGCTCCCGGTCGGCAGTGGCGCCACCGCGACCGCGGGCGGCACGCCCACCGATCACCACGCCGCCGCGACCCACCTTGGTGCCGGCCCCGACGTACGGCGCGAATACGTCGCGCAATTTCGCGGCGTTGGCGCCGGACAGGTCGATCTCGTACTGAACGCCGTCGAGCGCGAACTTGACGGTCTCGTCAGCGTCCCCACCGTCCAGGTCATCGACCAGCTTGTGAATGATCTGCTTGGCCACGTCCCACATTCCTTTCGAGCAGGGCGCTCCTGCTTAACGAGAGCACAATAACCCCCGCGCTGCTCGTCGCGTCAATAGGAGGCCGTTACGACTCGCTGGGAGTTGGCGGCCGACTACTCCGGGCGGACCAACGGGAAGAGGATCGTTTCCCGAATTCCGAGGCCGGTCAGGGCCATCAAGAGCCGGTCGATTCCCATTCCCATACCCCCGGCCGGCGGCATTCCGTACTCCATGGCCCGGAGAAAGTCCTCGTCGAGACGCATCGCCTCGTCGTCGCCACGGGCCGCGAGCTGCGCCTGGGCCACCAGCCGCTCCCGCTGCACCACCGGGTCGACCAGCTCGGAGTACCCGGTGCCCAGCTCGAAGCCGAGGATGTAGAGGTCCCACTTTTCGGCCAGCCCCGGCTCGCTGCGGTGGCCCCGGGTGAGCGGGCTGGTCTCCTCCGGGTAGTCGCGGACGAAGGTGGGCGCCTGCAGGCCGGGGACGACCAGTTCCTCGAACAGTTCCTCGGCGAGCTTGCCGGGGCCCCACTTCGGATCCACGGCCAATCCCACCTTGTCCGCGTACTCCACCAGCCGGGAACGGTCGGTGCGGACCGTGACCTCCTCGCCGAGCGCTTCGGAAAGGGACCCGAACAGGGTCACCGATCGCCACTCGCCGCCCAGGTCGAACTCCCGCCCGTCAGCGTGGGTCACCACCGTCGAACCGCTGACCGCGATCGCCGCCTGTTGCACGAGATTACGGGTCAGCTCGCCGATCGTGTCGTAGTCGCCGTACGCCTGGTACGTCTCCAGCATCGCGAACTCGGGCGAGTGCGAAGAGTCGACACCCTCATTACGGAAGTTGCGGTTGATCTCGAAGACGCGGTCCACACCACCAACGACCGCGCGCTTCAGAAACAGTTCCGGAGCGATTCGCAGATACAGATCGGTGCTCAACGCATTGCTGTGGGTCACGAAGGGTCGGGCCGCCGCGCCGCCGTGCAGGAGTTGCAGCATCGGCGTTTCCACCTCGATGAAGCCCTGGCCGTGCAGTGAATCGCGCAGACTGCGCACCGCCGCCGCCCGCGTGCGGACCATCTGCCGGGCCTGCGGCCGGACGATCAGGTCGACGTAGCGCTGCCGGACCCGAGCCTCCTCGGAGAGCGGCTTGTGAGCCACCGGCAACGGACGCAGCGCCTTGGCGGTCATCTCCCACCGCTGCGCGAGCACGGACAGTTCGCCCCGGCGGCTGGTGATCACCTCGCCGGTCACGCCGACGTGGTCGCCCAGGTCGACCATGCGCTTCCAGGCCTCCAGCCGCTCCGGACCGATTCGGTCCAGGGAGAGCATGGCCTGCAACTCGGTGCCGTCGCCGTCGCGCAGGGTGGCGAAGCAGAGCTTGCCGGTGTTGCGTACGAAGATCACCCGGCCGGTGACCGAGACCTCGTCGCCGGTGGCGGTGTCGGTGGGCAGATCCGCGTAGCGGGCCCGGATCTCGGCCAGGGTGGTGGTGCGGGGGAAGCCGATCGGATAGGGCTCGACTCCCTCGGCGAGCATCCGGTCCCGCTTCTCCCGGCGGACCTTCATCTGCTCGGGAAGGTCGTCGGCGGGGTCCACTGGCACGGCGTTCTGCTCGCTCACGGCACGCTTCCTCGTCACGGGAGATACAGGGGGTCAGGCCCGAGCGTACTCAAGCGGTCCGGGGCCCGTTACCGGATAACCTGCCCGTCATGGTCGATCACACTCACGCCCTCTCCTTCGGTGCCGCGGCGAGCGATTACGACCGGTTTCGTCCCCACTATCCCGACGCCGCCATCCGGTGGGCACTCGACAGGCTCCGCGACGCACGGATCGTCGACCTCGGCGCGGGCACCGGCATCCTGACCCGCGACGTCCAGGCCCTCGGCCACCAGGTCGTACCCGTCGAGCCCGATCCGGGGATGCGGGCGCAACTCGCCCGCAGCACCCCGGGCACGACGGCGCTGGCGGGCAGCGCCGAGGCCGTGCCGCTGCCCGACGGGGCGGCGGACGCGGTGCTTGTCGGCACGGCGTACCACTGGTTCGACCGGGAGCCCGCGCACGCCGAGATCGCCCGGGTGCTGCGCCCCGGCGGCACCTTCGCCCCGGTCTGGAACATCCGGGACGACCGCGTCGACTGGGTGGCGGAGCTGGGCCGGATCGCCCACCTCGACGACAAGTCGGGCAACATCGTCGTGAAGTACGCGGACTTCGGTCCGGCCTTCGGCACCATCGAGACGCGCGAGTTCACGCACCGCACGACCCTCACCCCGGACGAGGTACGCGGCATGATCCGCACTCGTTCCTACTGGCTTACCGCCTCCGACGCGGATCGGCAGCGGGTCGAGGGGGAGCTGACCGAACTCCTGGCCACCCACCCCGCCCTGGCCGGCCGGGAGACAGTCGAGCTGCCGTACCGGACGTTGGTGCTGCGCGCCCGACGACGCTGAGGGTCTACAGGTTGCGTTCGTAGACCATCCGCAGGCCGATCAGCGTGATCATCGGCTCGTGGTGGGTGATGGTGCGGCACTCGTTGATCACCAGGGAGGCGAGGCCGCCGGTGGCGATCACCGCCTTCACCTCGCCCAACTCCTCGGTCATCCGCTCGACGATCCGGTCGACCTGCCCGGCGAACCCGAAGTAGAGGCCGGCCTGGAGGCACTCCACGGTGTTCTTGCCGATCACCGAGCGGGGCTTGGTGGCCTCGACCTTGCGCAACTGGGCCGCGCGGGCGGCGAGCGCGTCGAAGGAGATCTCGATGCCCGGGGCGAACGCGCCGCCGAGGAACTCGCCCCGGCCGCTGATCACGTCGAAGTTGGTGGTGGTGCCGAAGTCGACAACGATCGACGGCCCGCCGTAGAGGGTGAACGCGGCAAGCGTGTTGACCACCCGGTCGGCGCCCACCTCCTTCGGGTTGTCGATCGCCAACTGCACCCCGGTCCGCACGCCCGGCTCGACGATCACGCTCGGCAGGTCGGCGTAGTACCGGCCGAGCATGGTCCGCAGCGACCGCAACGCGGCGGGCACCGTGGAGCAGGCGGCCACGCCGGTGATCTCGACGTTGTCCCCGGCGAGCAGGCCCCGGAACATCAGGCCCAGCTCGTCCGCCGTCGAGCGGGCATCGGTCTTGATCCGCCAGGAGTGCACCAGCTTGTCGCCGTCGAAGGTCGCCAGCACGGTGTTGGTGTTTCCGATGTCGATGCAGAGCAGCACGCACGCAGCCTAGACAACTACTCGACGCGCAGGTCCAGCGCGATGTCCAGGATCGGCGACGAGTGGGTCAACGCGCCCACCGAGAGGAAGTCGACACCCGTGGCCGCGTACCGGCCCGCCACCTCCAGGGTCAGCCCGCCGGTCGCCTCCAGCTCCGCCCGGTCACCCACGGCGGCCACCGCCTCGGCCAGTACCTCCGGGGTCATGTTGTCGCAGAGCAGGAAGTCCGCCCCGGCCTCGACCGCCTCCACCGCCTCGGCGACAGTGATCACCTCGACCTGCACCGGCACCTCCGGGAACGCCTCCCGGACCCGTCGGTACGCCGCCGTGATGCCCCCGGCCGCCAGCTTGTGATTGTCCTTGATCATGGCCACGTCGTAGAGGCCCATCCGCTTGTTGGTGCCCCCGCCGGCCCGCACCGCGTACTTCTCCAGCGCCCGCAGGCCCGGCGTCGTCTTGCGGGTGTCCAGCACCATCGCCTTCGTGCCGGCCAGGGCGTCCGCCCAGGCACGGGTGTGGGTGGCCACCCCGGACATCCGGCAGAGCAGGTTGAGCGCCGTCCGCTCGGCGGTGAGCAGCAGCCGGGTCGGGCCGGTCACCGTCGCCAGCACGTCGCCGCGGGCCACCCGCTCACCGTCGCGGGCCAGCTCCGACACCTCGACGGTACGACCGGAGCCGGTCACGTCGCCCACCAGCTCGAACACGGCGGCGGCCACGGCCAGGCCGGCCACCACCCCGTCGGCGCGGGCCACCAGGTCGGCGGTGTCGGTCTGCTCCGCCGGGATGGTCGCCACGCTGGTTACGTCGAGGAAGTCCGGCCCCAGATCCTCGACCAGCGCGCCCTCGATCACCTGCCGTACGTGCGCCGGATCCAACCCCGCCGCCCGCAACGCCGTCTCCGTCGACTCGATCACGAGTTCCCCTCCCACTGCTCCGTCACCCGGCCCTGCGCCCCGACCGACCCGACCAGGTGGCCCAGCCACCGCTCGTCGGCCGTCGGGAAGTCCTCCCGCCAGTGGCAACCGCGGGTCTCACCACGGGCGTACGCCGCCGCGACAAGCGTCGACGCCACCGTGAGCAGGTTTGTCGCCTCCCAGTCGGCGGTCCGCGGTCGGCCCCGGGCCGCGCCCAACTCGGTGAGCGTTCCGGCCGTCCCGGCCAGCGTCGACGCCGATCGGAGCACCCCGGCCCCCCGGGTCATCGCCCGTTGCAGGGCCGGCGTCACCTCGGCGGGCAGCACCCAGCCCGCGCCACCACGCCAGGCGCCGGTGTCCGCCGGCTGAACCTGCTCGGGCAGGCCGGCCGCGATGTCCTCGGCGATCCGTCGGGAGAAGACCAGACCCTCCAGCAGCGAGTTGCTGGCCAGCCGGTTCGCGCCATGCACACCCGTGCAGGCCACCTCGCCGCACGCGTACAGGCCGGGGATCGACGTGCGGCCGCGCAGGTCGGTGCGGACGCCGCCGGAGGCGTAGTGCGCGGCCGGTGCCACCGGGATCAGGTCGGTCGCCGGGTCCACGCCGATCGCCAGGCAGGACGCCACGATGGTGGGGAACCGTCCGGCCAGGAAGTCCCCGCCCAGGTGCCGCGCGTCGAGGAAGACGTGGTCCGCGCCGGTGGCCAGCAGCACCCGGTGGATGCCCTTGGCCACCACGTCCCGGGGGGCCAGCTCGGCCAGCTCGTGCTGGCCCACCATGAACCGCTTGCCGTCGGAGTCCACCAGGTACGCGCCCTCACCGCGCAGCGCCTCGGAGACCAGCGGCTGCTGCGCGTGCCCGGCGCCGGGCACCCCCGCGCCGGGCGGGGTGATCAGGGCGGTCGGGTGGAACTGGACGAACTCCACGTCGGTCACCGCCGCGCCGGCCCGCATCGCCAGCGCCACCCCGTCTCCGGTGGAGACGGCCGGGTTGGTGGTGGCCGCGAAGATCTGCCCCATCCCGCCGGTGGCCAGCACCACCGCCCGGGCCAGCAGCGCGCCGACGCCGTCCTCACTGCCCTCACCGAGCACGTGCAGGGTGATCCCGCAGGCCGGTCCGAGCCCGTCCGGGCCGTCACCGGGGGCGCGCAGCAGGTCCAGCACCAGGGCGTGCTCGACCAGCCGGATCCACGGGTCGCGTTGCACGGCGGCGTGCAGGGCCCGCTGCACCTCGGCGCCTGTCGCGTCCCCGCCGGCGTGCACGATCCGGTCCGCGCGGTGCCCACCCTCCCGGGTCAGCATCAACGAACCGTCGGGGTGGCGATCGAACTCGGCGCCGATCCGCATCAGCTCCCGCAGCCGGGTCGGCCCCTCCTCGACGAGCACCCGGACCGCCGCCGGGTCGCAGAGCCCCACCCCGGCGATCTCGGTGTCCCGGGCGTGCGCCGCCGGGGTGTCCGCCGGATCGAGCACCGCGGCGATGCCGCCCTGTGCCCACCGGGTCGAGCCGTCGTCGATGTTGACCTTGGTGACGACCGTGACGTGCAGGCCCGCCTCACGCAGGTGCAACGCCGCGGTCAGCCCCGCCACCCCGGACCCCACCACGATCACGTCGGTGGTCTCCACCCAGCCGGGCTCGGGTGCGGCCAGCAGTCTGGGCAGGGCCGGCAGGTCGACGGTCGGTTGGTCCATCCCACCAGTCAACCCGAACGATCCTCGCCGGGGGCGGCGGGGGCGGGACGAGTGGTTTGGGCTACGCCGTCCGGCGCGGACCGCGCCGCGCCGACCGGACGGCAGTGCTCACTTCGTCCGCACCGGCAGGCCGGCCGGGCCCGCGCCCTTCAACGAAGCCGTCACCGTACGGTCGCTCAGCCACAGGTAGCAGCGGACCCCCCGGTCACCGACCCGCCAACGCCCCGCGCCGGGCGGGCGCACCACCACGCCGCTGCGGAACCGCAGGTCGGAGTCGTCCGGTACGCCGACATAGCGGCCGAGGACGCTGCGGCAGCCGGTGTAGAGCGGCGCCCAGTCGGCGTCCCTGGTCGGGTACGGCCGGTCCGGCGCACGCCACACGCCGACGAACTCGGCGTCGTGCCGAGCGCCGCACTCCACCGGGACCAGCGTCTGCACGCCCCGGCCCGCCCCGGTGCGGGTCTGCTGGCAGCCCAAGCGCAGCGCGGAGGCCCCCTTCAACGCGTCCCGCAGGCTGCCCGAGCGGACCACCACCGTTGCCGCCGCCTCGACAGTGGTCAGCTCGGTCAGGTCGCACCGGTACCAGCGGGAACCTGCCGCCCAGCCCGGCCCCGAGGGCAGCGCCACCGACAGCCGCAGTCGCCCGGCCCGCCAGTCGTCGCCCACGTACGCGGAGGCCCGGGTGTCGCACTCGGCGAACGCGCCGCGCAGCTCCACCGAACCGTTGGCCGGGGCGGCGGCCCGCTCGGCCGGGAACGCCCCCACGTGCACGGTCTCCACCCGGTGCGGGCCGGCGCAGTCCATCGGTTGATAGGCGGCCAGCGTGACCACCTCGACGAAGTCGGCGGCCTGACACACCCCGGCGGCCGGCGTGAACGCCGTGGCCGGTGGCAGCGCCGCCCAGTCGTCGGTCAGGTCGCCGTCCAGGCCACCGGACCCGGCGCAGCCGACAAGCAACACTGCCGTGACGGCAGTGGCGAACAGGGTCGTCATGGCACGGCGCATCGCGGCCTCCCCCAGCCACCTACCGGCTTCCGCCAGCGTGCTCAGGGTAACCGCACATGACCTTCCGGTGACAGACCGGAATCGCGTCCCGCGGGATCAGACTCCGGACACGGCGTACGGGTTGGGCATCGGGTCGCCGGCCGTGCCCGGGGCCGCCACGGCCGGGTTCGCACCCAGCTCGACGACCCGGTTGTCGGTGTCCACGTGCACCACCCGCGGCCGGTACGACCGGGCCTCGGCGTCGTCCATCTGCGCGTACGAGATCAGGATGACCAGGTCACCGGGGTGCACGAGGTGCGCGGCGGCGCCGTTGATGCCGATCACGCCGCTGCCCCGCTCGCCCGGGATGACGTACGTCTCCAGCCGGGCGCCGTTGGTGATGTCCACGATCGCGACCTGCTCGCCGGGGAGCAGGTCGGCGGCGTCGAGCAGGTCCTCGTCCACTGTCACCGAACCGACGTAGTGCAGGTCGGCCTGGGTCACCGTGGCCCGGTGGATCTTCGACTTGAGCATGGTCCGGAGCATCAGTCTCGCCTTTCGCGAAAAGATTGGTGGTGGGGGGCCGGGTCAGGCGCGAGGCGCGAGGTGGATCGCGGCGTTGTCGATCAAGCGCGTGGTGCCCACCCAGGCGGCGATCACCAGCCGGGCCGGCCCGGAGACCGGTCCCGGCTCCAGCTCGGGGTCGGTGAGCACCAGGTAGTCGAGCTGAGCGCCGGGCGCGCCGGCGCCGAACGCGGCGTGCGCGGCGGACAGCACCTCCCCCGCGTCCCGGCCGTCGTCGGCGGCCCGGGCCCCGGCCCGCAGCGCGGCGGACAGGCTCAGCGCCGCCGCCCGCTCGGGCTCGCTCAGGTATCGGTTGCGGCTGGACAGCGCCAACCCGTCCGGCTCCCGGACGGTGGGCACGCCGATCACCTCGACCGGGACGTCCAGGTCCCGGGCCATCCGTCGCACCAGGGTGAGCTGCTGATAGTCCTTCTCGCCGAAGAACGCCAGGTCAGGACGGGTGAGTTGGAGCAGCTTCAGGACGACGGTGAGTACCCCGTGGAAGAAGCCGGGGCGGCTCGCGCCCTCCAGCTCCCCGCCGAGCGGGCCCGGGTCGAGGCGTACCCGGGGCTGGCCGTCGGGGTACATGTCGGCCACCGACGGCGCGAAGACGAGGTCGGCGCCGGCCCGCCGGCACACCTCCAGGTCGGCGTCGAGGGTGCGCGGATACCTGTCGAAGTCCTCGTTCGGCCCGAACTGCAGCGGGTTCACGAAGATCGTCACCAGCACGTGGTCGACCTGGTCCCGGGCCGCGCGCAGCAGCGTCTCGTGCCCGGAGTGCAGGGCGCCCATGGTCATCACCACGCCGACGGTGCCCTTCAGCGCTGCCCGGGCCTCGGCCAACTCGGCGCGCGTGTGCACGACCTGCGTCATGCCGCCACCTCCCGGCTCGACTCGGCGAGCACGCCGAGCAGCGACTGCGCGTCCACCGGCCGCAGGCGGCCGGCGGCGATCGCCCGGTCGGCGGTACGCCGGGCCAGCGCCAGATACGCGGGGACCGACTCCGGCGCGGTGGCGGCCAGCCGGGCGAGGTGTCGCTCGACAGTGCCCGCGTCGCCCCGGGACACCGGCCCGGTGAGCGCGTCGTCGCCGAGGCGCAACGCGTTCTCCAGGGCGGCCCGCAGCAGCGGGGCGAGCACCTTCTCCGGACGGGCCACCCCGGCGTCCCGCAGCCGGTCGGTCGCCTCGTTCACCAGGGTGACCAGGTGGTTCGCGCCGTGCGCGAGCGCGGTGTGGTACAGCGGGCGGTCCGCCTCGGCCACCCACTCCGGCACGCCACCCAGGTCGGCCACCAGCCGGGCGGCAAGCGGGCGCAGGTCGGTCGGGGCGGTCACCCCGTACGAGATGCCGGCCAGCCGGGGCAGGTCGTCCGGCGTACCGGTGAAGGTCATGGCGGGATGCAGGGCCAACGGCCGGGCGCCGACCGCGGCGGCCGGCGCCAGCACGGCGAGACCGTGCGCGCCCGAGGTGTGCGCGACCACCTGGCCCGGGTGCAGGGCTCCTCGCCCGGCGAGGTCGGCGACCACTGCGGCCAGCGCGTCGTCCGGCACCGCGATCAGCAGCAGGTCGGTGGCGGCGCGGGCGACGGAGGCGACCGGGCTGGGCGGCACCTCGGGCAGCAGCAGGGCGAGACGGGCGCGGCTGGCCCCGGAGTCGCCCGCCACGGCCACCACCCGGTGCCCGGCGGCGGCGAGCGCGGCGCCCAGGACGGCACCGACCCGACCGGCGCCGACGACGCCGACCGTGAGCAGACGGGAAGGAGGGGCGCCGGTGACGGCGCGGTCCCGCGGTGTGGCAGGCCCAAACTGGGCGGCCGGGCGCGGGCGCAGCGGTGCGCTCATGACGACGATCCAGTCCTCGAGAAGGGGTACCGGTCGATCGCAAGTATGCGCCCGTGTCACGGGGCCGAAACAGGAGGTGTGAAAACGTTCACCACCGCAGGAGGGGCTCGGTGGGTGACCGGTCGGGCTCAGCCCGGAGCCGAGGTGATCGTGCGCAGTTCGGCGGCCACCTCGGCGATCAGATCGGCGAGCGAGGCATCGCTGTCGGGTGCGACCCAGCGGGCGTACGCGACCCGGAAAACCGTGACGCCGGACTCGGTCGCCAGGGCGGCTGTCGTCGCGCTGAGGCCCTTGGCACGCAGGGCGGCGGCGACCGCGGCCGTCAGCGAACTCATCTTGCGCAGCTCACGCTCCTGCAACTCGGCGCTGCTGGCAATGATCGACTGGCGCATTCGGACCAGCTCGAGGCGGTCGGCGAAGATCTCGTCCGCCACCAGGCGGAAGGCGGCGACGACCGCCTCGAACGGGCCGGCGCCCGTCTCGGTCACCGCCTTGACCAGCACCGCCTCCAACTGCTCGCCGCCGCTGAAGAGCGCCTCGCGCTTGTCGCCGAACAGTCGGTAGAAGGTGCGCTTGTCGAGGCCCGCGCGGGCCGCGATGTCGGTGACAGTGGTCTGTTCGAAGCCGCGCTCGCGGAACAGCTCGAAGGCGGCCGCCGCCAGGCGGCCGCGCGCGTCCGGTTGCCAGCGGGCCATGCGGCGATGGTATCCGATGTCACGTTGCGACATTCTTTCCGACCGAGCCATGTCACATCGCGACATCGCGAGGTACGGTGATGTCACAAGGCGACATGCCCCTCTCACAAAGGAACCACCATGCGCGTATTCGTCACCGGCGCCTCCGGCCACCTCGGCTCCGCAGTCGTGCCGAACCTGCTCTCCGCCGGACACGACGTCGTCGGTCTGGCCCGCTCCGACACCTCCGCCGCCGCGATCGAGAAGCTCGGCGCCGAGGTACGCCGCGGCGACCTGTCCGACCTCGACGTCCTTCGGGAAGAGGCGGCCGCCTCCGACGGGGTGATCCACCTGGCGTTCCGCCACGACCTCATGGTCAACGGCGACCTGGCCGGCGCCGCCGAGGTCGACCTGGCGGCTCTCACGGCACTCGCCGACGCCCTGGCCGACTCCGGGAAGCCCCTGGTCGGCACCGGCGGGACAGCCATGCTCGTGCTGGGCGGCATCGTCGGCCGCCCCGGCACCGAAGGCGACACCTTCCCGGGCGGCGGCTACCGGATCGACGCGGAGAACTTCGTGGCCGGGCTCGCATCCCGCGGCGTGCGCTCCTCAGTCATCCGGCTCGCGCCCACGGTGCACAGCTCGCTGGACCGCCTCGGCTTCATTCCCACAATCATCGCGAGCGCCCGGCAGCACGGGTACGCCGCGTACGTCGGCGAGGGCGCGAACCGGTGGCCGGCCGTGCACACGCTCGACGCCGCCCAGCTGTACCGACTGGCCCTCGAAAAGGCCCCGGCCGGTACGCGCCTGCACGGCGCCGCCGACGAAGGAGTCCCCTTCCGGCAGATCGCCGAGACCATCGGCCGCAACCTCGACATCCCGGTCCGGAGCATCAGCCCCGACGAGGCGAACGGGTACTTCGGCTTCCTCGGGACGTTCGCGCAGCTGGACAACCCGACGTCGTCCGCCGTTACACGCGAGCTGCTGGACTGGACCCCCGCCCACCCCAACCTGATCGCCGACCTGAACGAAGGGCACTACTTCCAGGCGTGACCAACGGACGGCAGCCCGGACCGTAGGGTCGGCACGGTGACGCAGCAACGCGGAGTGAACTGATGCCGGTCCGGTGGCGGGACGCGATGACTCACGCGCTCTACGGGCCGGGCGGCTTCTTCGTCGCCGGCGCCGGGCCGGCCGACCACTTCCGCACCAGCGTGCACGCCTCCCCGGCCTTCGCCACCGCGCTGCTACGGCTGGTCTCTCAGGTCGACGCGGCCCTCGGCCACCCTGCCCGCCTTGATGTTGTCGACGTGGGGGCGGGGCGGGGGGAGCTGCTGCGGGCTCTCGTCGGGCTTGCGGTGGGGGTTTCCGGGGAGCCCACCCGCTCCGGGCGGTCAGGCTTGATCCCTGCGCGGGCGGGCTCCCCGGAAACCCCGACTCCCACGGCCTCCGTCCGTCGGTTCCCCGACGAGCCGTCGTCGGTCGCCGCCCGTCCGTCCCTCGCGGCCCGTGTGCGCTTCACAGCAGTGGAGTACGCGCCCCGTCCCGCGAACCTGCCCGAAGAGATCACCTGGACAGCCGAGATCCCCGCCGAGATCACCGGAGTGCTCCTGGCAACCGAGTGGCTGGACAACGTCCCGCTGGACGTGGCGGTGCACAGCGAGGACGGCTGGCGATATGTGCTGGTCGACCCGGAGAGCGGCGCCGAGTCGGTTGGTGAACTGGTCGACGCTGCTGACCTCGACTGGCTGACCACCTGGTGGCCCAGCACAGCGAGCACTCCCGCCGCCGCCTGTGACCCGACCTCGGGCACCACGAGCCCTGCCACCGCCGACTGTGACCCGACCTCGGGCACCACGAGCCCTCCTACCGGCGAGGGCGACTCGACCTCGGGGTTGACCGAGACGGACCCGACCAGCGAGAGCGAGTCGGGTTTCCGGGCAGCCCGGCCGGCGCAGGGATCAAGCCTGACCGCCCGGAGCCGGCCGGGCTGCCCGGAAACCCCCCACGGCGACCAGCCGGAAACCCCCCACAGCAACCAACAGCACGCCGAGATCGGCCGGACCAGGGACGAGGCCTGGGCGGATGCGGTCGGCAGGATCAGCCGAGGGTTGGCTGTCGCGGTGGACTACGGGCATCTGCGGGAGGGGCGGCCCGTCGACGGGACGTTGACCGGGTACCGGGGTGGGCGGCAGGTGCCTCCGGTGCCGGACGGGTCGAGTGATGTGACAGCGCACGTGGCCATGGACTCGGTCGCCTCCGCCGGCGCGGCGGTCGCCCGGTGTGCGTACTCCCTGGTCTCGCAGGCCGAGGCGCTGCGGGCGCTCGGGGCCGACGGCGGGCGACCGCCGCTGAGCCTGGCCGGCGTCGACCCGGCCGGCTACGTGCGGGCGCTGGCCGCCGCGTCGGCGGTGGCCGAGCTGACCGACCCGGCCGGGCTCGGCGGACACCTGTGGCTGCGCCAACCGGTCGGCATCCCGTTCGGGCCGGCCGTGGCACGATGACGGGCATGACCACCGACGCCGGGGCCCTTCGTGAACTGACCGTCGGCACCGGGGCCGGCCTGGTCGCCGGCACCGGCGATCAGCAGCTCGGCACCGACATGGTGCTGAACATCGGCCCGCAGCACCCCTCGACGCACGGCGTGCTGCGCTTGAAGCTGGTGCTCGACGGCGAGCGGGTCATCGCCTGCGAACCGATCGTCGGCTACATGCACCGGGGGGCGGAGAAGCTCTTCGAGGTGCGCGACTACCGGCAGATCATCGTGCTGGCCAACCGGCACGACTGGCTCTCGGCGTTCTCGAACGAGCTGGGTGTGGTGCTCGCCGTGGAACGGCTGATGGGCATGGAGGTGCCGGAGCGGGCCACCTGGCTGCGGATGGCCCTCGCCGAGCTGAACCGGGTGCTCAACCACCTGATGTTCCTCGGCTCCTACCCGCTGGAGATCGGGGCGATCACGCCGGTCTTCTACGCCTTCCGGGAACGG
Source organism: Micromonospora lupini str. Lupac 08 (assembly GCF_000297395.2). GTDB lineage: Bacteria > Actinomycetota > Actinomycetes > Mycobacteriales > Micromonosporaceae > Micromonospora > Micromonospora lupini. Next base: position 6,920,267 of record NZ_HF570108.1, read on the forward strand.
GAGACCATCCAGGCGGTGATGGAGGAGGTCTCCGGCGGCCGGATCCACTACATGTTCAACCGGGTGGGCGGGCTGAAGGAGGAGGTGCCGTACGGCTGGACCGGGCGGGCGCGCGCGGCGATCGGCGAGGTACGCCGGCGGCTGCCCGACCTGGACCACCTGATCCGGCGCAACGAGATCTTCCTGGCCCGTACGGTCGGCGTGGGCGTGCTGTCCGCCGCGGACGCCGCCGCGTTCGGCGCGTCCGGTCCGGTGGCCCGAGCCTCCGGGCTAGACCTGGACCTGCGCCGCGACGATCCCTACCTGGCGTACGACGAGCTGGACGTGCCGGTGGTGACGAAGACCGCCGGGGACTGTCACGCCCGCTTCGAGGTGCTGCTCGACCAGGTGTACGTCTCGCTTGATCTCGCCGAGCAGTGCCTGGACCGGGTGGACCGGTTGACCGGGCCGATCAACACCCGGCTGCCGAAGGTGCTCAAGGCGCCGGAGGGACACACGTACGCCTGGACGGAGAACCCGCTGGGCATCAACGGCTACTACCTGGTGTCGCGCGGCGAGAAGACTCCCTGGCGGTTGAAGCTGCGCACCGCCTCGTACGCCAACGTGCAGGCGCTGGCCACCCTGCTCCCCGGCTGCCTCGTGCCGGACCTGATCGCCATCCTCGGCTCGATGTTCTTCGTGGTCGGCGACATCGACAAGTGAGCGGGGCCGGGGCCGTTCCGCAGGTCAGCGTCAGCGCCAGCGGTCGGTGACCGGGGCGCCGCCGGCACGCGGCACGTCGTCCTGCGGCGGGTAGCCGTACCGTTCCTCGACCCGGCGGCGGCCGGCCCGCTCGGGGGCGGGCTCCGGCTCGTGGCCGCGCTGGCGCGGCGGGCGCCACTCGTCCGGCACGGGTACCCCACCGACCGGCAACGCCGGCCGGCGGTCGTCCTGCCAGCCGGCGTCCTCGTGCCGGCGTGCGTCCTCGTGCCGGCGCGGGTCGTCCTGCCGGCGTTGGTCGTCGTGGCGGCGTTGGTCGTCGTGGCGGCGTTGGTCGTCGTGGCGGCGTTGGTCGTCGTGGCGGCGTTGGTCGTCGTGGCGGCGTTGGTCGTCGTGGCGGCGTTGGTCGTCGTGGCGGCGCGGGTCCTCGTGGCGGACGGACGCCCAGCGGTCCGCCACCCGGTACTCGGTGCCCGTGGCGTCGGCGTGCACCTTGGCCCGACGTTCCCCGACGTGCAGCTCACGGCCGTTCTCGTCGTCCCGGACTGCCGCCCAGCGGTCACCGGCCCGCAGCTGCGACCAGTACTCGCCGGTGTCGTCCGCCCGCAGCGCGGGACCGGGTTGCGGCGCACCGGCGTGGCCGGGCTCGGCCTGCTCCGACCAGCCACGGTCGTCGCGCGGCGCTCGGCCACCCCAGGCGGGCTCGTCGGACTGGGCGTACGCGTCGCGCTGGCCGGTCCACTCCGGCTCGTCGCGGCGAGCGGTCCATCCCGCCTTCTCGTCGCCGGCGTCGGGCCCGGGTCGGTCCCGGCCCGAGCCGTCCCGTGCGCCCCTCCAGCCGGAGTCACCCCGTGCGGCGGGCCGCGGACCACCCCAGGACCGGTCCTCGACGGGGCGAGCCCGGTCGTCGGCAGGACGAGTCCGGTCGTCGGCGTACGGGGGCCGAGGGCTCTCGGCTTCGTCCCACGACTGGTCGGCCGGCCGGGCACGGCCCTCCGTGCCGCCGCCCCGGGTCCATTCCTGGGCCGGCGCGGTCCACTGGCCGGCGTACCCACCCCCGTAGCGCCCGCCCGGCTCGGCCGGGCCGCCGTCCACAACAGTGTGCCGGGTGGTCACGTGCACGGTCTCGGTGTGCCGGACCACGCCGACCGGCCGATGCGCCGGCTCCGGGCGGTCGTGCTCACGCGGGCGGTCGTGCTCGCGGGGGCGGGGCGCGGCGGCGTACCCGGACGCGGGCCGCTCGGAGCCGTACACACCGCCGGCGGTCGGCTCGGGGGGCGCGTCGGCGGCGGCGCGGTGACGGTACGCCGGTTCGTCGTCGGCGCGCTCGTCGCGGCCCCACCGACCGGCCACCTCGTCCGGACCCAGGCCACGAGCCCGACCGGCCACCTCGTCCGGAGCTGGCACCCGCACGCGCCCGGCGACCTCGTCCGGAGCCGGGCCCCGAACCCGCCCGGCGGACTCGTCCGCGCCCGGCATCCGGACCCGGGCGGCCGGCGTCTCGCCGGGGACCGGCATCCGACTGCGGACGGCCGGAGCCTCGTCCACCGGGTCGGCGGCCGGCGCCCGCACACGACCAGCACCCGCCGGCTCGACCGCCGGGGTGGCTCCGGCCAGGGCCGCTCCGGTGGCATCCAGGCGGCGGCGGACCGCGGCGATCCCCTCCTGGGCCCGCTGCGCCTGGTCGAGCGCCTGGTTGCCGCGCTGCGCGGCGGCGACGATCTCGGCGCGCAACTCCCGGCGCAGCTCCTCGATCTCGTCCAGCAGCTCATCGGCGCGAGCGTCGTCACCGTCGGGGCGCAACGCGATGGAGAGGCCGATCAGGACCACCGCCACGATGGCGAGCACCGCCGCGAAGCGCAGCGGACCGTTACCGTCAGCGACCAGAAGGATCAGCGCCGCCACCGGGGCCAGGGCCACGCCGCCCCAGAAGAGCACGGTCAGCAGCAGCGGTTGACGCCGGACGTCGGGGGTGACCGGGGCTGGCATGGGTGTGCAGCCTACCGACGATCCCCACCGGAGGGAACGGGTCCCCGGACGCGCGGACGCCCCCGCTCCGAGACGGGGAGAGGGCGTCCGCGACGCACCCGAAGGAGCCTCAGCTGGTGGCGAAGGCGCCGTCCGAGGAGAAGACCAGACCCACGCTGATCTTGCCCTCACGCAGCCCGTTCTTGGTCAACGGCCCGCCCTGGTCCAGCGAGGAGAACGAACCCACCGAGAGCCCGTACGTCTTCTCCAGGCCCGGCTTGCAGAACGGACGCTGCTGGCACTCCGGCGGGCCGCCCAGCACCGTCGCGCTGCCGGAGCACTTCGCGGCCAGTTCGGAGAGGGTCCGCACGCCGTACTTGTCGGCGAACTCCTTGGTGACCGCGAACGCGTTCTGGTCCTGCGCGGCGGCCGGGGTGCCGAAGGTGATGCCCACCTTGTCGCCCTCGGCCTTGAGCTTGGTCACCGTCGTGTTGATGTCGGGCGAGGACACCGGCTGGGCGTTCTTACCGTTGGCCTTGGTGTTGAGGAACTCGGCCATTGTCGACGCGTACTCCGGGACGACCTGGATCTCGCCCTTCTCCAGCGCCGGCTCGTACAGCTCCCGGTTGCCGATCTGCTGCACCTTGACCTGGTAACCGGCGGCGGTGAGCGCGATCCGGTACAGCTCACCAAGCGTCTGGCTCTCGCTGAAGTTGCCGGCGCCCACCACGATCTCGCCACCCGGGCCCTTGGCGATGCCCGCGGTGACGTTGTTGGCGCTCGCGAACTCCTCGGCGGCCACCTTGGGGGTCTTGCGGTCGGCGTCGACGGCCTTGTTGAGCTGGACCAGCTTCGGGGTGTCGAGCGCCGCGGAGACCTTGTCCAGAGCGGCGATCACCTGCGGGTTGGCCACCTTGCTGTTGACCGCCGGGATGACGTTGTCGGAGTTCTGGAGCTTCTTGTCGTCCGTCAGAGCGATGAGCTGCTGACCGGCGACCGGTGCGCACCCGGCGCCGGAGGCGCTCGTCTGGGGGGCGTCGGTGCCGGACGAGCCGGCATCACCACACCCGGTGAGCAGTGCTGCCCCGGCGACGGCGCCGATGGCGCCCATCGCCAGACGTGTACGTGCGCGCATGTGTGCCGCCCGCCTTCCGTGTCCCGGCGCGGCCCGTCCCGGGCCGGCCGCGTGTCCGACGGGCGATCCTGACTGTCGGCCGCCCGCAACTTCCACCCAACATGGTCCGCGAGCGACCGACAACCTGAGATGGGCTTCGTCACCGCATCGTCACCGACCGGCCCGCCGCTGGTCGCCGCTTCGGCGGCCACTCACCCGGACGGACCACCGGAGGACGGCGCGTCAGGCGCGGCCGGTGGCGTCGGCGGGCCGGGCGCGGCCCGCGCGCTGCCGCCCGCGCCTAAGGGGACGGGGAGTGACCAGGCGTTCCACGATCCCGAGGAGCAGCTCGGCAAGCAGCGCCAGCCCGGCCACCAGCACACCACCGGCCACGATCTGCCCGCCACCGGCGGCGATGCTCAGACCGAAGCCGGTGCGGATGATCTCGCCGAGACCGCCACCGTTGACGAACGAGGCCAGCGCTGTCGTGGCGATGACCTGCACGGCGGCGGTCCGGAAGCCGGCCGCCAGGTACGGCACCGCGAGCGGCAGCTCCACCCGGCGCAACAACTGCCCGCCGGACAGGCCCATCCCGCGGGCCGCGTCGCGCGCCTCCGAATCGGCCTGACGTACGCCGGTGTAGGCGTTTGCCAGCAGCGGTGGGACGGCGAAGACGGCGAGCGCCACCACCACCGGCGTACGCCCGAAGCCGAGGAAGGTAAGCGGCAGGATGGTCAGCAGCGCCAGGGTGGGAATGGCCAGTGTGGCGTTGGACACCAGCACCACCAGGCCACCGCCCCGGCCCGCGTGCCCGAGCCAGAGCCCGACCGGCCAGGCCACCAGGCAGCCCAGCGCCACCGCCAGGGCGGAGATCGTCAGGTGCTCACCGAGCCGGTCCAGGATGCCGCCCGGGTTGCTCCAGTTCAGGGGGTCGTTGAGCCAGAGCACCGCCTGGTGCACGGGGTTCGCCGCGGCGCTCACCGGACACCCCGCGCGGACCAGGGGGTGACCAGCCGGCCGACGAGGACCAGCAGCAGGTCCAGCAGCACCGCTAGCGCCACGCAGAGCACCGTGCCGGTCATGATCTCGGCCTTGTAGAGGTTGTTCTGGAAGCCAGCGAAGATCAGTTGGCCGAGGCCGCCGTGCCCCACCAGCACCCCGACGGTGACGAGCGCGACGGTCGAAACGGTGGCCAGGCGCAGCCCGGTCAGGATGCCGGGGATGGCCAACGGCAGGTCGATCCGGAAGAGCCGCCGCCACCGGCCATAGCCCATGCCCTCGGCGGCCTCGCCGACCTCCGGCGGCACCTGGTTGAGCCCCGCCACCACGTTGCGGACGATCAGCAGCAGCGCGTACAGGACCAACCCGACCAGCACGGTGGTGGCGCCGGTTCCCAGGTACGGAGCGATGAACGCGAACAGCGCCAGTGACGGGATGGTGTAGATCACGCCGGTGACGCCGAGGATCGGGCCGGCCAGCGGACGGACCCAGTACGCGAGCACGGACAACGGCAGGGCGATCAACACCGCGATCAACACCGCGCGTCCCGTGAGGGAGGCGTGTTCACGCACGGCAGCGAGGATCGTGTCAGAGTTGTCCCGCACGTACTGCCAGGAGAACCAGGGGTTACCCGGGTCGGCCCGGTAGCTCAGGCGGAAGGACATACGTGGACGTTACCCCGGAGGTTGCCAGCGTGGCCGAATCCCCTCGCGCGGCGTCGATCTCCCTGCAGGGCATCCAGAAGCGCTACCCGAACGGCACCGAGGCCGTGCGGGAGCTGAGCCTGGACGTCAGGGCCGGCGAGTTGGTGGTGCTGATCGGCCCGTCCGGCTGCGGCAAGTCGACGGTGCTCCGCATGGTCAACCGCCTGATCGAGCCGACGGCCGGGCGGATCATGCTCGGCGACGAGGACGTCACCGACGTCGACCCGGTGCGGCTACGCCGCCGGATCGGCTACGTGATCCAGAACGTGGGCCTCTTTCCACACCAGACGGTCCGGGCGAACGTGGCAACGGTTCCGGGCCTGCTCCGCTGGTCCCGGGATCGCACCCGGGCCCGCGTCGACGAGCTGCTCGACCTGGTCGGCCTGGACCCGGCCCAGTTCGGCCGCCGCTACCCGCACGAGCTGTCGGGTGGGCAGCGGCAGCGGGTCGGCGTGGCCCGCGCGCTCGCCGCCGACCCGGTGGTGCTGCTGATGGACGAGCCGTTCTCGGCCGTGGACCCGATCGTCCGGGCCCGCCTGCAGGAGGAGTTCCTCCGCCTCCAGGCCGAGGTCCGCAAGACGATCGTGCTGGTCACCCACGACCTCGACGAGGCCGTCCGGCTCGGTGACCGGATCGCGGTGCTCTCCCAGGGCGGGCATCTCGAGCAGTACGACACGCCGGCCGCCCTGCTCGGCGCGCCGGCCACCCCGTTCGTCCGCGAGTTCGTCGGGGCCGACCGGGGCATCCGCCGGCTGGCGGTCACCCCGCTCGACCGGGAGTCCCTGGAGCCGGTGCCCGGGGACGCGCCCGCCGATCTGCCCACGGTGGCTCTGGACGGCACGGCGTACGACGCGCTGGCGGTGCTGCTCACGTCGGGACGGGACCGTCTCGTCGTGACCGACGACGGCCGCCCGGTGGGTGCGCTCAGCCGCCAGGGCCTGCTCGACCTAGGGCGTACGACGGGCTGACCCGGCCGGCGGCGGCACCCGCCCCCGCCGGCGTCGCTCTGATCAGGCGCGCCCGCCGAGACTCGCGGTGCCGATGATCCAGCCGGTGAGGAAGCCGTAGCCGGCGCCACTGCTGGCGTCCTGCAGCGCCGCCAGCAGCGACGGGTCCGGGCCGAGCAGAGCCGCCAGCACGGCGGCGAGCCCGCCGGCCAGCACGTACGCGGCCCAGCCGGAGAAGAACTGGCTGACCGGGCCGGGCACCCGGGCCACCTGCGCAGCGGGCAGCAGGTAGAGCAGCGCCACCGCGAGGACCACGAGCGCGACGGCCCGCAGGTCGGCGGCGAACAGACCGCCGGCCTGCCCGTCCGCGTCCAGCCGCCAGGCCGGCCAGGCCAGCAGGCGCAGGTAGAAGCCGCCGGCCGAGTCCGGGTCGGTAAGTGTCGCGGCGGCCCAGCCGGTGTACGCCGGGCTGCCACAGATGCCGACCAGCAGCAGAGCCGCGAGTGCGCCGGTGCCGGCCGCCGTCCCGTAGCCGCTGACCGGGCCGCTACGGACGAGTCCCATGATCCGCCCAGGTCCCGTGCCGGCCGGCCGGGCGGACCTGGGCTGCCCCGAACGGCTCAGTGCTTCAGCAGGTAGTCGATGAAGGCGGCCCGCAGCAGCGGCGCCGACTCCTCGTAGCCGTGCCCGGTCAGCTCCCGCCACAGGGCGTTCGCCTCGTCGATGGTCGGGCCGATCGAGTTCGGCGCGCCGTCCAGCACCGTGGCCTCGTCCGCGTTCGGCAGGTGCCGCAGCACCGACCAGTAGAACCCCACGTCGCGACTCTCCCGGGCCCGGGCGAACGCCCGCTCCCGCAGCTCCTCCGTGGACAGCGCGTCGAGTTCCTCGAACGAGGTTCCGCCGGGGGTGGCGGCAGGTGTATCGGTCATGCGGCGAGCCTAACGGTCGAGATCAGCGCCGGCTCGGCGGACGGGACACGGCTCACCTGTCGTCGGCGTCCCAGCGCCGCGGGCCGGTCTCCCAGCGGGGGTCACGCCACGGGTCGGCCGGTTCCGGGGCGGGCGGTGTCGGCAGCGTCGGAGGCCAGTTGTCCGCCGGCTGTGACCGGGGCACGTTCCACCCCGTGCTGATCGTGCCGTCGCCGACCGGCTCGACCTTCTCCACGCTGCCCGGCCGGGGCCGCCCGAACCTCTCGACCAGCCGGGTCACCAGCAGCCCGACGCCGAGCGCCACCCCACCGACCGTCCACGAGCTCACCGTCAGGTCGCGCTCCGGCGCGTACTCCTGGAAGACGGTGACCAGGCCGACCGCCAGCACCGTGCCGAACACCCCGCCGCGGCGGCCGTACGCGCTGGTGCCGCCGAGCAGGGACACGCCGATGGCCAGTACGGTCCAGTCCAACCCGGAGGTGGGTGTGACAGCCCCGGGGCCGTTGGCGGCGAGCAGGACACCGGCGAGCGCGGCCAGCACCGTGGAGCCGACAAGCGCGACGGCGGCGACCACGGCGGCCAGCGTGCCCCGACGACGGGCCGGGTCGGCCACCGGTCGGTACCGACCGACCAGCCGGCGAACCGACCTGATCGTGCCGAACAGACCGCCGAGGACCGCCACGGCGGCGAACCCCGCGAAGAGATAGCCGGCCGTACGCCTCGGGTCGTAGTCCCCCTGCACCAGGATCGACGTCGACCGACGTTCGATGTACACGACGACGCCTGCCGCTCCGGCCAGGCTCGCCGCCCAGGCGGGCACCTGTAGCGCCACCACGGCCAGGGCCAACACGAGACCGCCCACCGCGGCGACCACGACGGCCGACCCCACGGACGTCGCCAGACCCCGGTCGCCCTGTTCCGCGTAGTGCAGCGCGGCGGCGACAGCGACCGGCCCGACGGCCAGGTTGGGCACGGCGGTGCGCAGGCTCAGCCCGGCGGCGAGAGCGAGCAGCCCGAGGCCTACCGCGCCGACCAGCAACGTGCGCAGGCCGACGCCGCGCAGCGCGTCCGGATCGGCCCGCCAGAGCAGCCAGCCCAGGGCGACGAGACCGACGAGCAGCAGGAATTCCCAGTACACGTGCACGCCGACGCGGTCCCGACCGGGCTCGCCGTGGGTGGGATCGTCGAAGACGTTCTCCAGGACGGCGGCAGGAACCCCTGACGAGGGTTCGACCGACGGGTCCCGGCCCGTGTCCTCGTACCCCATGGCACCGCCTCCCCAGTGGCCGGCCGTCCCGGTCCGGCGCACGGACGGATCGGGGGCGGCCGTTGCTCTCCGATCGGAGGCACCGTACCCGCGCCCGGAGCCAGGCGTAACCCCCTGCTCAGCGCTGGCCGGGACGGCTCTGACGCTGGTCCGGCTCGTGCTCGTCGTCCGGGCGCTCCGGGACCCGGCAGGAACGCTCCAGCCACAATGCGGCCCCGACCAGCGCCAGCGACGCCACCAGCCCGGCCCCGGCGGCCGGCCGGTCCCCGATGGCGGCCCGGGTGGTCTCGACGAACAGCCACCCGCCGAGCCCGGCGTAGAAACCGGCGAAGATTGCCCCGGCCAGCGCCGACGCCTTGGCCAGCACCACGAACCGGGCGACCATCAGCGGGTTGACCGGATCCCGGCCGGGCTTGCGCTCGATGCGACCGCGGGTGTTGACGGCCGCGTAGGCCTCCAGCACCGCGAGGGCGGCCAGTGTCACCACCGGCAGCCACGGCAGACGGGGGATGCCGCTGTAGTAGAAGGTGCTGATCAGCAGCCAGGCCACCGCCGCCGCACCCAGGGCGGCCACGACCAGGGTCGAGATCCGGGTGGGGCCCATCCGCGACCGGTCCGGCCCCGGACCGCCCGGTGGTGGGGACTTCGCCTGCGTCATGCCGGCCGGCTCCACTGGGTCATGCCGTCGACTCTAACGCCAGTTCCGGCCGGGGACGCAGTTCCAGCGCGTCGTCGGCGGCCGGGCCGGCGGTGAGCAGGTCGGTCAGCCAGCCGTGGCCGGGCAGCCGCCCGTACGGCTGGATGTCGATCCACGGTCGCAGCACGAACGCGCGCAGGTGCGCCCGGGGATGCGGCAGGGTCAGCTCATCCTCGTCGCTGAGTACCGGCTCGTCGTCGTCGCCCCAGACGGCGATCACGTCCACGTCGAGGGTGCGCGGCCCGAACCGCCGCTGCGGGTCGCGGACCCGGCCGGCCGCGCGCTCCGCGGCCCACGCCCGCTCCAGCCAGTCGCGCGGCGTGGCGGCGGCGTCCTGGGCCAGCACCACCGCGTTGAGGTACGCGGGCTGGTCGGCGTCCCCCCACGGTGGAGTCTCGTACACCCCGGAGATCACCAGCACGGCGTCGCCGAGCGTGGTGACGGCAGTCCGGAGGTGCTCCAGGCGGTCGCCGAGGTTGCTGCCCAGCGAGAGCACGGCCCGGGTCATGGGGTACGCGTCCGGGTCATCGTGACGGCCACGTCGGTGAACGTGTGCGGCACCGGTGCCTCCGGCTTGTGCACGGTTACCGTGGCGGCGACGACCCGCTGGTCGGCCAGGCAGACGGCGAGCAGCCGGTCGGCGAGGGTCTCGATCAGGTTGACCGGCTCGCCGGTCACCACCGCCACCAGACGTTCGGCCAGCTCGCCGTAGTGGACCGTGGCGGTGACGTCGTCGCTGGCCGCCGCCGGGGCGAGGTCCAACTCCAGGACGGCGTCGACCACGAAGTCCTGCCCCTGGGCCCGTTCGAAGTCGTACACCCCGTGCCGGCCGCGGGCCCGCAGGCCGGTCAGCTGGATCCGGTCGGTCATCGCTCCCCCTCTCGTCGTCGGCGCGTTGTGGTGGCGGGCGGGCTGCTCATGTGGGCCGCCCGTCGGCGCGCGGTGGTGGCGGATGGGCTGCTCATGTGGGCGGCCCGCCACCGGCGCGGGCGGGGACCAGGCGTGGGCTGCCGGTGGCGGCCCAGACGGCGAGCGCGTCGACGGTGGCGCGCACGTCGTGCACGCGTACGCCCCAGGCGCCCGCCGCGACGGCCAGCACGCTGGTGGCCACGGTGGCGGCCTCCCGCCCGGCGGTGGGTCGTGGTGCGCCGTCGGCGCCGGCGAGCAGTCGGCCGAGGTAGGACTTGCGGCTGGCGCCGAAGAGCAGCGGGTACCCGAGGTCCAGCAGCTCCGGCAGGCGGGCGCTGAGCTCCCAGTTGTGGACGGCGGTCTTGGCGAAGCCGAGGCCCGGGTCGACGACGATGCGGTCGGCCGGAACTCCGGCGGCCAGCGCCTCGTCGATCCGCTGGCCCAGTTCGTCCCGCACGTCGGTCACCACGTCCGTGTAGCTGGCCAGGTCGCGCATCTTCCGGGAATGGCCGCGCCAGTGCATCAGGACCCAGGGGCAGCCGGCGTCGCGGACGACGCGGGCCATGTCGGGGTCGGCCAACCCGCCGGAGACGTCGTTGACCACCGCAGCGCCGGCACCCAACGCGGCCTCGGCCACGCGCGCCCGGCTGGTGTCGATGCTGACCGGCACACCGGCGGCGGTCAGCTCGCGGATGACCGGCAGCACCCGCTCGGCCTCGGTCACCGCGTCGATCCGCTCGGCGCCCGGACGGGTCGACTCACCGCCGATGTCGACCAGGTGCGCTCCGGCCTCGCGCAGACGGACGCCGTGTCCGACGGCCGCGTCGAGGTCGGCGTACCGTCCGCCGTCGGAGAAGGAGTCCGGCGTGACGTTGAGGACGCCCATCACCACCGGGCCCGGGGCCCGTACCAGATCGGTCACGACTAGACGGTACCGGTCGCCGCGGCGACATCCGGTGGCCCGGGTCGACCACCCCTGACGTGCTCATTAGAACAGGTGTACGATCGGTCATCCGCGCAGCAACGGGCATCGCGTTCGCGGCTTGTCGCAATCCGGGGCGGCCCGTACGCTTTGGAATTGGCCAGCATCGAGATGGCGAAGCCTGGAGGGAGGGCCGAAGCGGGGAAAAACCGCCCAAAGCTCGCCACGCTCCGTGGTGAGTAACGAACGCAGGGTCGAGAACGCTGCGCCCTGCGAGCAGATTTCCCGCCAGGCTTGCCTACTGCACCGCCGCGGCACCGCCGGCCGCGATATGGGGAGGTTCCAGTGATCGCCTTCGAGCTCATGGAGACGGCGTCGTCCGGCGTCGCCCACGCGCTCTCCACCCTGGCGTCAGCTCCGCTCGCCGAGCCGGCACCGAAGGGGATCGACACCAGCGGTGTCGTCACCTTCTTCGCCAGCAAGATCGCGCCGATCCTGCTCGCCGTCCTGGGCGTCATCTTCATCGGTCGCGCCAGCCGCGGCGAGATATCAAAGGTCCTGACCAGCTCCGCGATCGCCATCGTCGGGCTGGCCTTCATCGCCGGCGCGGCCACACTCTTCTTCGTCGGCGATTACCTGATCGACCTGATCTTCGAATAGGCGCGTTCACCAGATGCGGCTACGCACCGACGACGACATCTACCGGGCCCGCCTGGTCTACCTCGGGCCGCCCGGCTACACCCTTCCGGTCCACCTGCCCTACGCCCAGTACGGGCTCTTCATGCTGCTCGTCCCCCTCTACATGTTCATCCACTGGCTGTTCACGTTGACCGTCGAACTCTTCCCCGCCTGGGAGATCGCGCTCGCCATCGTGACCACGTCGTTCATCTTCCGGCACGTCGACCCCGACCGGCCGGCGCGGGTGGTCATCCGCACCGCGCTCACCGACTGGCGACGTACCCGGGAGCCGGCGATCGAGCAGCGCGACCCGCGCCTGGTCGGCAGCCGGATCAGGATCCGGGAGGAGCTGGCATGACCGGGCGTACACCGAGCGGTCCGTCGCACGACGCGGGTGAGGTGGCATGAGTCGCTCTTCCACGCCGGGTCCCCCGGCCGGCCGCCCGGCCGTGCCGGCCAGTCACCGTGTGCAGTCATTCGACTACCCCGAGGCCGAGGACGAGGTGGCGCTCGACCCCGCGCTGGTGACCTCGCCCGGCCACGGCGCGGTAGGTGTGTTCCAGGCACCTCGACCGGTCACCCGCCGGACGCCACCCGCCGAGCCCAGCGCGGTCTCGGCGGATGAGAACGCCGACATCGACTCGCCATTCCTGGACCTGTTCGGCGGCGCGCGACCCAACGGCCCACGGGCCGTGACGGCAGGCCCTGCGACCCGGAGCCAGCCGACGGCCCCGCAGCAGCCGCCAGCGGTCGCCCCGACGCCGGCCCGACCGGCTCCGGACCTGGAGCCACCATGGACGCCCGACGACCGGTCCACAAGCGACCGACGGGCCGTCGAGCCGGCAGGTGAATCCCGGGTTCCGCACCAGGCGGGCGACCGACGTCCGATGCCGCGCCCCTCGGACGACCCCGAGCCGGCCGCCGCAGGCGCGTCCGCGTCGACGGCCGCCGGCCCGGCTCGCCGGACGGTCAGCGCCGCACCCGTCGTCCAACCGACGGCAGCGGTGGAGCGACCGACCGCCCCGACGGACCGACCATCAGCACCAGCGGAACGGCAGGTCAGCGCCGCCCCCAGCGACCGGCCGGCGCTGGAGCGGGCGCCGCACCGCCCCGGGTCGGAGCGGCAGCGCGAGGCCGGAAAAGAAGTCGCCCCACCCCGCCAGCGGACCGCGAGCCGCCAGGACCGGCCGATCAAGCCGACCCGGGTCCGCGCCCCGAAGATCAAGTTCGGTGACCGGGATCCCTCGGTCGAGCTGGCCATCACCGAGATCGCCGGCCACCTGACCTTCACCCCGAACACGGTCACGGCCTGGTATTGGCTGCCTGAGGTTCGGTGGGCCTTCCGCCCGGACGCCGAGCGCGAGGCGCTGCTGTCGGCGATCTCCGAGCAGTACGCCGGCCTGGCCGGCTTCCGGCTGCACCTGCGCCGGACCACCCGCCCCTTCCCCGCCGACGAGTGGGCGCGCACGATCGACTCGCACACCCCGGCGCCGCTGCCCGACGTGGCCGGGACCACCGGCTGGGCGGACCACCTGGTCGCCGCCCAGCGGCACCTCATGGCCGTCAACCACGCCGAGGGGCAGACCTACCTGGGCGTCACCTTCGCCCGCCGCTCCCTCGGCGACTCCATGACCGAACGACTGCTCCGCACCTTCGGCCGGGGCACCGCCGACGGCGAGCGCCGCAAACTGGGCCGCACCGTGGAGCAGTTCGACGAGGTTCTCGGCGCGTTCGGCATGCGCGGCCGACGAGTCACCGCCCAGGAGTTGGAGTGGCTGCTCTACCGCTCGGTGGCGCTGTGCATGGCGCCCCCGGGCAGGCTCTCGCCGGTGACCGACGGGCGCTGGGAGCGCGGTGACCTGCTCGCCCTGACCGAGCAGGTCGAGCGCTACCGCACCCCGTACGGCTCGACGGTGAAACTGGTCAACCGGATGACCGGCGAGGAGCGGCACGTGGCAGTGCTCGCCGTCGGCCGGATGGAGCCGCTGGAGATCCCGGAGCGGCACGAGCCCTGGCTGCACTTCCACGAACGACTGCCCTGGCCGATGGAGATCTCCACCCGGGTCGACATCCTCGGTTCCGGCGACTCGTTCCGCAACCTCGAACACCGGCTGCGGATGATCCGCTCCCAGCAGCTCGACTACGCGGAGCACGGCATCGACGCGCCCCCGGAGCTGGAACGGCTCGCCAAGCGGGCGCTGGTGATCGGCGACGAGATGACCACCGGCCTCCCCGTCGACTCGGCCCGCGCCCACGGCTGGCACCGCATCGCGGTCGGCGGCCGGACCAGGGAGGAGTGCCTGGAACGGGCCCGCCGGCTCATCCAGCTCTACTCCCGGGAGCTGCGCATCTCCCTGCAACACCCGAAGAACCAGGACTGGCTGGCCCGCGAGTTCATCCCCGGCGAGCCGATCGCCAACACCGGTTACGTCCGCCGGATGCCGGTCCCGCTGCTCGCCGCCGCACTCCCCCAGGCCGCCTCCACAGTCGGCGACCGGCGGGGCGACCTGATCGGGCGTACCGCCGGCACCTGCCGCCGCCCGGTCTTCCTGGACCTGCACTTCCCCATGGAGGTCCGCGAACGCTCCGGGCTCGCGGTCTTCGTGGCCGAGCCGGGCGGTGGCAAGTCGACCCTGCTCGGCGCGCTGGGCTACCTCGCCGCTCGGCGAGGGGTCCAGGTGACCCTGCTCGACCCGTCCGGGCCGCTGGCCCGGCTCTGCGCCATGCCCGAGCTGCGGCCGTACTCCCGCGTGTTGAACCTGACCGGGTCGGAGCACGGCACCCTGGCGCCCTACTCGCTCATCCCGACGCCACTGCGCAGCGAGTTCGCCACCGGCGCCGCCGGAGACCGCGAGTTCGAGATCGCGGTCTCCAACGCCCGCGCCGAGCGGCGCATGCTGGTCCAGGACATCTGCATGATGCTCGTGCCGCCGCAGGTGGCCCGGGAGGCGTCGACCGCCACCCTGTTCCGGCACGCCGTCCGGCAGGTCCCCGCCGAGGAGACGTCCACGCTTGACGACGTGGTGAGCTGCCTCGGACGGCTCGACGACGACGCCGGCAAGGAGCTTGCGAACCTGCTCCTCGACACCGCCGAGATGCCACTGGCCATGCTCTTCTTCGGCCGGCCACCGGAAGGTCTGCTCGGTGCGGACGCGGCGCTCACCGTGATCACGATGGCCGGGCTCCGACTGCCCGACCTCAAGATCGAACGAGAGTACTGGTCGGCCGAGGAAGCCCTCGCCCTGCCGATGCTGCACACCGCGCACCGGCTCGCCGTCCGCCGCTGCTACGGCGGATCCATGTCGTCCCGCAAGCTCGTCGGCCTCGACGAGGCGCACTTCATGGAGGGCTGGCGATCGGGCCGTTCGTTCCTGGTCCGGCTCGCCCGGGACTCCCGAAAGTGGAACCTCGCCGCACTTGTCGCCTCGCAGAACCCCCGCGACATCCTCGGCCTCGACGTGCAGAACCTGGTCTCCACCGTCTTCGTCGGCCGCATCGCCGAGGACGCCGAGATCGCCTCCGAAGCGCTGCGGCTGCTGCGGGTGCCGGTCAACGACGGGTACGAGGCCACGTTGGCCTCGCTCTCCGCCGCCGACACCAGCTCGTCCAACCGCCTCGGTTTCCGGGAGTTCGTGATGCGCGACGTCGACGGCCGGGTGCAGAAGGTCCGCGTCGACGTCTCGTACGTCGAGGGCCTGCTGGACCACCTCGACACCACGCCCGCCGCGATCGCCGCTGCGGCCGGAGTCCTGCCGAGCATCTCCCTGCCGGATCTGGAGGCGTGACATGGCTGGGCCCCGGGCACGGATCGCGTCGTTCCTGCTCGCGCTCGGCGTGCTGGCCGGGGCCACCCTCAGCTGGCCGCTGCTCGGCGCGGAGGCCGCCGCAGCCGCTCCACCCGTCGCCCAGGCCCGCGCCGACCTCTGCACGACGGCGGAGTGGCAGGCCGACTTCCGGGCCTGCGTAGGGAAGCTCCAGGCGGTCAGCGAGGACGAGGTCAAGTGCCGCAACGCGCCGACCCCGGGCACTCCGGACTCCGGCCTGGCCGGCTGGTTCGCCGGTCGCCCGGACTCCGCCAAGCAGCTCGGGCCGAAAGGGCTCTACAGCGATTACGGCTATGCCGGATACAGCTATCCGACGTACGACATTCCCGGCGGCTGCGCGTCGTCGGTCCTGCATCCGGATTACAAGTTCACCACGACGGTCGCGAACGGCGAGTTCATGGTGGCCACCGCGGTCGTCGGTGCATCCAATGCGCTACGGGAGCGTGCCTGGGACCCCGGATCGATGTGGGGCTGGGCCGACCCGCTCGTCGAGAAGGCGACCAAGTCGGTCTACGAGAAGGTGTTCAGCGTTTTCGGGATCGTCACGCTGTGCGTGGTGGGGCTCTATCTGCTGTGGCGATCCCGGCAGTCGGACATGAGCAACGCCATGACCACCGCCGGCTGGGCTCTGTTGGTGATGGTGGCGGTCACCGCGCTCGCCGCTTGGCCGGTGAAGTCGGCGAACATCGCGGACGGCACGTTGGTCACCTCCCTGGGCGTGGTGCATGACGCGGTGGGCCCAGCAGCCCGAGATACTCCGCCGAGCCAGTGCGATGATCCCAATCCCGATGCCTGCAAGGACAACAGGCCACCTGCGGTGCGAGCCAGCGACACCGCCACCGAGGCGATGCTCTACCGGAACTGGCTGCGGGGTGTGCTCGGCTCGGCCGACAGTGAGACGGCCCGTAAGTACGGTCCGGCGCTGTACGACGCCAAGGCACTCTCGTGGGACGAGGTCGAGAAGCTGCGCGCCAACCCGGCCACCCGGGAGGCGACGATCAAGGCCAAGCAGCAGCAGTGGGCGCGGGTGGCCGAGCAGATCCAGACCGAGGATCCGGAGGCGTACGAGTACCTCCAGGGGGTCCGGGACATGGACCGGGTGGGTGCCGGATTCATCGCGGTGCTGGCCTCGGTGCTGTTCGCCATGTTCGACCTGACCGCGTCGCTACTGGTCCTGTTGGGCTTCCTGATCTTCCGCTGGGCGGTGATCGCGGCGCCCATCCTGGGCACGGTCGGATTGCTCCGGCCGGCCAGTGCCGGCCTGCGGCGGCTCGCGAACGCAGTGGTCGCTGCGATCTTCAACATCGCCATCTTCGGCACCGGGGCCGCCATCTACCTGTTCGCGGTCGATTTGATCATGAGCACGCCCACGCTGCCCGGCTGGCTCCAGGTGGTGCTGATGTGGTTGTGCGGAGTGGTCGGCTGGCTGCTGCTCCGCCCGTACCGGCGAATCACCCAGCTCGGCGGTAAGGACAGCAGCGAGGCGGTCAGCTCGGCGGGCTCCTGGCACCGCCGGTTCTTCCGGGACATGCGGACGGCGGCCCGGCTCGACGTGGCCGAGCCCGGGGGCACGATGGAACCGGTGGGCGGACGCCGCCGGTCGCCGGTCGCCGAGCAGACCCGACTGCGCCCGGAGGCACGCCGAGAGGACCCGGCCCAGACTCCGTCGCCGACCCCGGTCGCGAGCCGCGGTGCCGGCGACGGCCGACCGGACGGGCAGGAACGCGCCGACGAGGCGCCGACGACGGAGACCGGCAACCGAGGTCGTCAGGTGCCGCCGCAGCCCCGTCGACGGCAGCCGGCGACCTGGACCGAACCGGACGTGCCGTCGGAGAACCCGTCGTTCGTGGTCTACCGGCCGGGCTCCACCGAACGTGCGCCGGACCGCACTGGACCTCGGGTGCGCTCAGAGGCTCGGTGACGGCGATGCGACGGGCCCTGGAATTCCTCTTCACCCGGGCACTGCGGTCCCGGCTGGGAGTCGCGGTGGTGATCGCGGTACTCGTCTTCGGGGTGATCGGTGCGGCGCGCCTGGCGTCCGGGCCGATGAACTCGGCGGACGGGTTGAGCACCCGGCCGGACCGGCCGATCACCACCGTCGACCCGACTGCCGGCGACGACGGGGTGACCTCGACGGAGGCTCCGCCGTCGCCGGTGACCCGGCCCGGCGCCCGCACGCCGGAGCAGACCGCCGGCCAGTTCGCCTCGGCCTGGCTCGGCCGACCCGGAATGACCGCCGAACAGTGGCAGGCCGGCCTGCGGCCGTTGTCGACCCCGGCGCTCACCGAGAAACTGGCCGGCGCCGAGCCCGGCGGAGTGCCGGCCGAGGAGGTGACCGGCCCACCAACGTTGCGGTCGCGCACCGAGACGTTCGTCGAGGTGCTGCTGCCACTGGATACCGGACGGCTCCGGTTGGAGCTGGTGGTGGCTGACGAAGGCTGGCTGGTCGACGTGGTCGACTGGGAGCGACAGTGACGGCCGGGCGCGCAGGGCGCACTCTTCGCCGGCCGATCCGGGTCGGAGTGATCGCCTCGGTGCTCACCGGAGTGCTGCTCCTGCTCTGCTGTGCCGGGGGCACCGCGGCGTTCTTTCTTAGCGGTCTCGGCGGCGACGCGGAGGACGGGGACACACTGGCCGGCTGGGGCTGCGGACCGGTGCGTCCGGTGGACATCGTCGGCGAGCTGCCCCGGTTCAGCGAATATGGCGACGCGCAGATCCGCAACGCCGCGATCATCGTCAAGGTCGGTCAGGACATGGGCGTGCCCTCGCGTGGCTGGGTGATCGCCCTGGCCACCGCGATGCAGGAGTCCGCGCTGCGCAACCTGGCGAACACCGGCGTGCCCGCCTCACTCGCCCTGCCGCACGAGGGCGTCGGCGCGGACCACGATTCACTGGGCCTGTTCCAGCAGCGGCCGGGATGGGGCTCGGTCGCCGAGCGGATGACTCCCGCGTACACGGCCCGGAAGTTCTACGAGAAGCTCGTGAAGGTCCGCAGCTGGCAGCGCCGACCGCTGACCGTGGTCGCCCAGCAGGTCCAAATCAGCGCCTATCCGGACGCGTACGCCAAGCACGAGGAGCTGGCCAGCAAGATCGTGGACGCCCTCGCCGGTGGCGCGGCCCGCACCGTCGAGATCAACGGCAAGGCGGTGTGTGACGCGGCGGAGCGCGGCCAGATCGCCGCCTCGGGCTGGACCGCGCCCATCTCCGGCGACGTCGGTTCCGGCTTCCGGACCGCCGAGCGCCCCAGCCACAACGGAGTCGACATCGGGGCCGCCAAGGGCACCGAGATCCGTGTCGCGGCCGCCGGTCGGGTACTGGTCGCCCGCTGCGACCCGGACAATCGCGGACGGCGGAGCTGCGACGTGGACGGATACCCCGGCAAGGGTGGCTGCGGATGGTTCGTCGACGTGCTGCACGCCGGCGGCTACATCACCCGGTACTGCCACATGGTGGTCCGTCCCCGGGTCTCGCCCGATCAGATCGTGCCGGCCGGCGAGGTGATCGGGCAGGTGGGTAGCAGCGGCAACTCGTCCGGTCCGCACCTGCACTTCGAGGTGCACCTGCGCAACGACCGTTCCAGCCGGGGCGCGATCGACCCGATTCCGTTCATGCGCGAGCGGGGCGCCCCGCTGCGCGCCGCGGAGTGAGGCTGCCTCGGGCATGACCGGACCGATGCCGGACCCGTTCGCCGACCAGCCCGACTGGGCACCCCGGCCGCCCCGCCCACTGACCGTCGTGCCCGCGACCGGGCGCGTGGAGTTGCGCGGACAGCGGGTGCTTGTTGGTCTTCCCGGGCTGGGCTGGCGAGGGGACCTGCGCGCGGACGACCGCGTCGTGCAGGGTGCCCGGACCTACGTGCCGGTCATCCCCGAACACGAGTGGTACCGGGCCGAGGCCGACCAGATCGAGGTGTTCGCGCCGCTGGTCCCGGTGGAGCGGGTCTGGGTGGAGATGGTCGGTGAACGGCCCGGCTCGGACGGGACCCGGGACACCGGAATCCGGCTGGTCTCGCTGGACGGTCCCTCCCACCGGTCCCCCACACCCGTGTTCGAGGCGGACGCCGTCACCGGACGCCGGGTGGTGCACGTCGAGGGTGGGCTGGAACACCGGGACATGCGGGCCGTCACCGAGACCTACTCCGGCGCCGAGGGCGACATCTGCGTGCGAATCACGCCGGAGGTGGAGTGGTACCGCTGGGCCTGGCGCGGCCAGTCACCCACCACTCTGGAAGTCCCGGTCCACCTGCTGTGGATCGAGTGATTAAGGGGTCTTGGCGCCGGCACACACCCGCCAGCCGTCATCATCCTCGACCACGTTAAAACTCCAGTCCTCTCGCCGGCTGCTCCTGGGGACGCCATCCGAAGACCCGGCAATGGTGAGTGTGGTGACAACCGATTCGCCTTCACTCGACGGGCTCCTAGTCAGGGGGCCCCAAGTGACTCGTACAGTTACATCGAATTTCGATTCGCGCTGCTCCACCTCAAGACGGAGTTCCTGCAGCGCGCGAAGCTCAGCCCCGCCCTCGCACGTGTACAGGTCGGCTCGCGCGTCGTTGCGGTCCACCAGGAACGCGCGTAGGTAGTTGTCGACGACGACGTCGGGGGCGCTGCGGTCCGGGGCGGCGGCGCGGTTGTACAGCACGTAACCCGTCGCCACCGCGCCGAGGCAGAGCAGGGCGAGCACCCCACCGACCACGGTGAGCACGGTGCGCAGTCGGCGGCGGCGCGGTTGTGGCGCCGGCGCTGGCGGGGCCGGCGGCAGCTGCTCGGACGGAGTCCGTTGGGCCGGTACGCGGGAGACCTGGGAACCGGCGGGGGGCTGCACTGATTCCACCTCCTGAAGTTAACGGCTGGACGGCCCGGAGCCAATGCCTCAGATCAAGCGGATCGTGACGGACCCCTCCCCACCGGTGAGATCCGCGACAACACCGGCGCACCGCCGCGGTACCTCCCGGAGCAGCGGCCCTGGCTGGGATACCGTCACTGCTCGGGGAGGGGTTGCCAACCTCGGGTGAGGGGGTGGACGCGGTGGCCGGTCCGAAGGCACGCACGAACCGCGCTGCGGCGCTGCACCGCCGGGCCGCAGCGGTCGTGACCGCCGCCGCCGGCATCCTCGACGAGACGCGACCGGCCCCTGCGGATCAGCGCCGCCAGTACGAGTTGGCCGACCGACTGCGGGTGGTCGCCGCGCGGCTGGCGCCGGGCTGGTCGGGTGCCGGTCTGGACTCGCTCAGCGTGGATTCTCCGGCGGGTGACGGCCCGCCCCCCTTCGTGCGGGTGGGTACGGCGGCGCCGTTGGACGACGCTCGTTTCCCCGCGCTCGTGCCGTTGATCGGGACCGGGCACCTGAGTGTGGACGCCGATGCGCGGGAGCCTCGGGTGGCGGGGCTGCTGCGCGCCGTGCTGTTGCGGTTGCTGGGTGGGGCGCCCGCGGGTGCGCTGCTGGTGCGCGCGGTGGACGCCACGGGTGCGGTGCTCACGCCGTTCGCCGCGCTGGCCGATGCCGGGCTGCTGCCGCCTCCGGCGGTGGACGTGGCGGGTCTGCGGGCGGTGTTGACGGAGGCGGAGCAGTGGGTGACCCCCGGTGCGAGCGGGCGTCGCCGTCACGACCGCACCCTGCTGCTGGTGGTCGCCGCGTTGCCGGAGTTGACCGGCCCGACCGATCTGGCGCGGATCGAGGCGCTGGCCGAGCAGGGGCCAGCGGCCGGCCTGCACCTGGTGGTGGCCGGCTGGCCGCCACCGGGCCCGTACGCGTCCCGCGCGCCGTTGCCGCAGGCCACCTCGTTGGTGCTGCGCAACGCGTACGCGCTGCTCGGTGATCCGCCGGGGGCGTCGTTCACGAGCCCGGCGGCCGAGCCACCGGGCGGGTTGAACTCACCTGTCTTCGTGGAGGCGGACCCGCCGGCGGATCTCGTCGACGCGGTCTGTCGGCGGCTCGCCGCCCAGGTGGAGGCGGGCTCCCGGTTGGCGTTGGCGGATCTGCTGCCGGCGACTGGCGAGCGGCTCTGGGAGGCGGACTCGGCGGACAGCCTGACCACGATGGTGGGTGACGCCGGGGGCCGGCCGGTGCCGCTGGGCTTCACCGAGTTGACCCCGCACTGGCTGGTCAGTGGCCGGTCCGGGGCGGGACGTGCGGCGTTCCTGACCACCGCGCTGCTGGGGCTGGCCGCCCGGTACGGCCCGGACGACCTGGCGCTCTACCTGGCGGATCTGGGCGACGGTGAGTCGTTCGTGGAGTTTCTGCAGACCGAGCGGGACCGCTCCTGGATTCCGCAGGTGCGGGCCGCGGCGATGGCCGCCGACCGGGAGTACGTCCGTGATCTGTTCGACCAGTTGACGGCCGAGGTGCAGCGCCGCGCCGAGGCGGCCGGGCGGGCCGGTGGGCAGCGCTTCGCGGAGCTGCGCCAGCACCGCTCACTGCCCCGCATCGTCTGTGTGGTGGACAATGTGCCGCTGCTCTTCGCCGCGCGGGATCGGTTGGCCGCCGAACTGACCGCGCAGGTGGAGGGGCTGGCGCGCGCCGGTCGGGCGTACGGCGTACACCTGGTGTTGGCCGGTGCGGGCGAGCTGGGGTTGAACGCCCGCGCGGACGCCGGGCACCGGGATTCGGTGCTCGGACAGTTCCCGGTGCGGGTGGCGTTGCCGGGCGGCGGTCCGGTGCTGGAGCCGACAAACGACTCGGCTGCGGGGCTGCCGGTGGGCAGCGCGGTGGTGAATACCGCCGGAGGACTGGGTGGCCCGCGGGGCGCGATCCGCGGCCACGAGCGGTTGGTCCGGCACCCTGATCCGCTGGACCATCCGGAGGTCGTCGAGCAGCTGCGGCACGAGCTGTGGGCGGCCCGGCCGGCCGGGTCGGCGCCGCCGGTGGTGTTCGCCGGGTACGCTCGCCCGCTGCTCAGCAACGATCCGCGTCAACGGGCAGCTCTGGCGGGCCAGGCGCACGGGCCGTCCGCTCTGCTCGGCCGGGCGGTGGACGTGGCCCGTACGACGGTTGCCGTTCCGATGGGGCCGGCGGCCGGGCGCAACCTCGCGGTGCTGGGCTCGGGCCCGGCGGCGGGTGGCCTGTTGGCGACGGCGGCCCGGAGCACCGCGGCCCACCATGCGCCGGGCACCGCCCGGTTCCTGGTGGCCGCGCCGGACCAGGGGGCACGCCCGCTGGCGGAGGCGTTGACGGCCGAGCTGGCCGCCCGCCATCCGGCCCGCCTGGTGGACGTGCCGACCCTGCTCGCGGACACCGATGGGGAGCTGCCGACGTACCTGGTGGTCTTCGGTTTGGATCGGCCCGGTCCGCGGGAGCTGCCGGCGGACCGGTTGCGTGCGCTGCTGCGGGACGGGCCGCCTGCGGGCCGGCACCTGCTGGGCTGGTGGCGGGCGGTGCCGCCGTTCGCCGCGCTGCTGGAGCCGGACGGCGAGGTCGACAAGCTCGCGGCTGTCGTGGTGCTGGACGTGCCGGCCGCGCAACTCGCTGCGGTCTTCGGCCGACCGGTGGACTGGCGGGCGCACCCGGACCGGGCGGCGCTGTGGGACGGTCCGGACGAGCGGGGCACGGTCCTGGTGCCGTTCGCCGACCAGGCGGGGTGAACGGGCGGTGCAGACGGAGGGTGTCGGTGTGAGGTCGAACGCGACGGTGACCGGGCCGGGGCGGCAGCGGACCGCCGGCCCGGACGACGATGGAACGCCGCCGGCCACGGAACCCGCAAGCGGCTGGGCCGAGTACCTGGCGGCGGCGCGCCAGCTGGACGGAGTCCGTCGCGGGGCGGCTGCGGCCGCCGGTGAGCAGGCCCGCTCGGCGGAGGCCGCCCGGGAGGAACTGACTGTCGTCCGTGCCGGGCTGGCGAGTCAGCAGGAGCGGCTGCGGGAGCGGGGCGTACCGGCGATTTCGCTTGTGCCGTCGCCGCCGGAGCTGACCGAGGCGGCCCGGTCGATGGTCGGGGGTCCGGCCGCCGTGCTGGCGGCGCTGCGGGCCGCGCGGGGTCGGGCCGAGGCGGCGGACGCGGCGTTGGCCGCGCGTCGCGGCCTCCGGGCGGCGTCCTGGCCCGCGCGGGCGCGCAACCTCCTGGTGTACGGGCCGCTGGCGCTGCTGGTGCCGCTGATCCAGGTGGTGGTGTACGCGGCGACCGGTACGGGCCCGGCCAGCGTGACGGCCCTGATCGCCGGCGTGCCGATGCCGGCGGTCGCCTTCGTCGTCGGTTGGGTGGGTGTCGGGAGGGTGTTCGGCGCCAGCCCCGACGAGCGGGTCGATCGCACGATGCGTTTCGGCGCGTTGGTCTGCCTGGTGCCTGCGGTGCTGGTCACGGCCGGCCTGCTGCTGGCCCTGCTGGCCGGCTGACGCGCCGACGATCGGGCCGGGCCGAAGACGTCACTGCCCAGAAGAAGCACCGCAGACGCGAAGGCCGGCCGTCCCCGCAGGGGTCGGCCGGCCTTTGTCGTACCGAAGGGTCAGCGGGGGATGATCAGCGACATCGCCTCGGCCCGCGACTTCGAGTCCGACTGCAGGATGCCGCGCACCGCCGAGGTGATGGTCTTGGCGCCGGACTTCTGGATGCCGCGCATCGCCATGCACATGTGCTCGCATTCGAGCACGACGACGACGCCGCGCGGGGCGAGCTTGCTCATCAGCAGGTCGGCGACCTGCGAGGTGAGCCGCTCCTGCACCTGGGGTCGCCGGGCGAAGACCTCCACGAGGCGGGCCAGCTTGGACAGGCCGGTGATCCGCCCGTCCGGGCCGGGGATGTAGCCGATGTGCGCGCTGCCCCGGAACGGCAGCAGGTGGTGCTCGCAGAGGCTCATCACGTCGATGTCCCGGACGATCACCAGCTCTTCGTGGTTGGCCTCGAAGGTGGTGCTGAGCACCTGGGCCGGGTCGACGCGCAGGCCGGCGAAGAGCTCGGCGTACGCGCGGGCGACCCGGGCCGGGGTCTGCTGGAGTCCGTCGCGGTCCGGGTCCTCACCGACGGCGATCAGGATCTCCCGGACGGCCTTCTCGATCCGGCCGAGGTCGACCGCGTCCTCGACCGGGCGGCCGGTCAGCTTGCCGCTGATCAGCCGCGCGGCGACGTAGTCCAACTCGTCGTCGCCGTCGGGTTCGGTCGCGGAGACGGCCAGCTCCCGGTGCGGGGAGCTGGCCGTCGGGTCGTCGCTCAGTGCGTACCGTCCGAGTTGTTGGACGACGTGCCGCCTCCGACGGACGCCTGCGCGCCGTCGGCCTCGGCCTGCGCCTTGAGCTTGTCCTTCTCCGCGGGGGTGAGCACGGGCGGCTCGGTGGACGGCTGGCGCTTGCCGAAGCCGTTGTACGGAGCAAGCGGCGGACGCTTGACCACCCGCGCGCAGATGCGCGCCATGTCGGCAGTGGAGAGGGTCTCCTTCTCCATCAGCTCGAGCACGATGCTGTCCAGGACGTCCCGGTATTCCACCAGGATCTCCCAGGCCTCGTCGTGCGCCAGCTCGACAAGTGCCCGCATCTCGCCGTCGATCTCGGCGGCCACCGAGTCCGAGTAGTCCCGCTCGTGGCCCATGTTGCGGCCGAGGAACGGCTCGTCTCCGCTGGTGCCGTACTTGATCGCGCCGAGCTTCGAGCTCATGCCGTACTGGGTGATCATCGCGCGGGCCAGTTGGGTGGCCTTCTCGATGTCGTTGCCGGCGCCGGTGGTCGGCTCGTGGAAGACCAGTTCCTCAGCGGCCCGGCCGCCCAGCGCGTACGCCAGGGTGTCGATCATTTCGGCGCGGGTCTGGGTGTACTTGTCCTCGGTCGGCAGCACCAGGGTGTGGCCCAGCGAGCGGCCACGGGACAGGATCGTCACCTTGTGCACCGGCGCGGCGTGCGGCAGCGCCCAGGCGACGAGCGCGTGGCCACCCTCGTGGTACGCGGTGATCTTCTTTTCCTGGTCGCTCATCACGCGGGTCCGACGCTGCGGGCCGGCGACCACCCGGTCGATCGACTCTTCGAGCGAGTCGTTGCTGATCGCCCGCTGGTCCTTGCGGGCGGTGAGCAGGGCGGACTCGTTGATCACGTTGGCCAGGTCGGCGCCGCTGAAGCCCGGGGTGCGCCGGGCCACCGCGTCGAGGTCGACATCGGGGGCGAACGGCTTGCCCTTGGCGTGCACCCGCAGGACGGCCTTGCGGCCCTCCATGTCGGGGGCGTCCACCGGGATCTGCCTGTCGAACCGGCCCGGGCGCAGCAGCGCCGGGTCGAGGATGTCCGGCCGGTTGGTGGCCGCGATCAGGATGACCCCGCCCTTGGTGTCGAAGCCGTCCATCTCGACGAGCAGCTGGTTGAGCGTCTGCTCGCGCTCGTCGTGGCCGCCGCCCATGCCGGCGCCGCGGTGGCGGCCGACGGCGTCGATCTCGTCGACGAAGACGATCGCCGGGGCGTTCGTCTTGGCCTGCTCGAAGAGGTCGCGGACCCGGCTGGCGCCGACACCGACGAACATCTCCACGAAGTCGGAGCCGGAGATCGAGTAGAAGGGCACCCCGGCCTCGCCGGCGACCGCGCGGGCCAGCAGGGTCTTGCCGGTACCGGGCGGGCCGAACAGCAGCACGCCCTTCGGGATCTTGGCGCCCAGGGCCTGGTACTTCGCGGGGCTCTGCAGGAAGTCCTTGATCTCGTGCAGCTCCTCGACGGCCTCGTCGGCGCCCGCGACGTCCGCGAAGGTCGTCTTCGGAGTGTCCTTGGTGATCATCTTCGCCTTGGACTTGCCGAAGTTGAGCACCCGGGAGCCGCCGCCCTGCATCTGCGACATGAAGAACAGCAGCAGGAGCACGAGCAGCGCGATCGGCAGCAGGTTGACCAGCAGGCTCACCCAGATGCTGTCCGACGAGACCTTGGCGTCGGCCGGGCCGGTGACCCGGTTGGCCGCCTTGGCGTCCAGCACCTGGTTCCAGATCTCGTCCCCAGCCTGGTACGGGAACTGGGCCTCGATCCGGTCGGTGTTGGTCTCACCGAACTTGGTCTTGTTCTTCAGGTCCAGCTGGAGCGTCTGCTCCTTGTCCTGGAACACGACCTTGTTGATCTGAGCGGTGTGGAGCTGGTCGAGCGCAACGGAAGTGTCCACGCGGTGGTAGCTGGGACCAGCGGTGAACAGCTGACTGAGCACAACGGCGCCGAGGATGACCAGGATGATCCAGACCACCGGTCGGCGGAAGAAACGCGTACGTTCCATACTGTTGTCGAGCGCCGGAGCGCCCGCATCCTCCTGATCGACGTCCTGACCGTCTGATGGTGTCGCCGCCCTGGGCGGCGTCGGAGCCGCCGTGCGGGCCGGCCTCGACCCCGAGGCGCGAAAACTGCCGCGCCGCGGTCATTCGACGGTACACCGTGTACGCGAGGAGTGAGCTTGCGAGCCCCGCAGTCGTGTACCAATCAAAAGCCCGTGTACGCGACGAGCGAGCCTGCGAGCCCCGCCCCCGGCTCTCCGTCGCCATCGACGACGGGCTCCGTGGGCGGTCCTCGCCAGCCCCGCACGAGACGTACGGCGGGTCCGGGCAAGAACCGGCGTGGCGGGGAATCCGGCCCGGCCACCCGCACGCCCGGTCACGCGGTCGAGGGGCCGGGCGCGAAGTTGCCTCCGCGCCACCGGGCTCCACGGTAACCGGAACAACTGAGAGCCCGCTGAACGTCGGCTTGATGAACGCCGATTCGAGTCGGCGTCACCGCACCCACGGACGGGGGTCCGGCGTCAGGACCGGGCGTAGACCTCGGGCTTGAGCACCCCGACGTAGGGCAGCTCTCGGTACCGCTCGCCGAAGTCGAGGCCGTAGCCGACCACGAACTCGGTGGGGATGTCGAAGCCGACGTACTTCACCGGGACCGGCACCTTCACCGCGTCCGGCTTGCGGAAGAGCGCGACCACCTCGACGCTCGCGGCCGAACGCGACTCCAGGTAGCGCAGCAGCCAGGAGAGCGTCAGCCCGGAGTCGACGATGTCCTCGACGACCACGACGTGCCGGCCGGCGATGTCCCGGTCGAGGTCCTTGAGGATGCGGACCACGCCGGAGGAGGTGGTGCCCTGGCCGTAGGAGGAGATGGCCATGAAGTCGAGTTCGGCAGGGGGGCCGTTGCGGCCCAACGCCCGGGCGAAGTCCGCCATGAACATCACCGCGCCCTTGAGCACGCAGACCAGCAGCAGTCCGTCGTCCACGTGGGAGTAGTCGGCGGAGACCTGCTTGGCCAGCTCCGCTGTCTTCTCGCGGATCTGCGCCTCGGAGATGATCACGTGGTCGATGTCGGCGTCGTACCAGGAGCCGTCAGCCATGACTCCTAGCCTGCCGTACGTCGGATGGCCTCCGTCGGCGGGGCCGCACCTTTCGACGCGGTCCCGCCGGGGATCTTCGGCGCAAAAGACACCAAACACATCAGCTGGTACGAGACCGCCAGCGGCGGCCGTCCTCGCTGGGCTTCCAGTCGGCCGAGTCGTGGCTGTCCACGGTGAGGCCGGCCGCCGAGGCGGCGACGAGCAGGACGAGGAACAGGAGGAAGAGCAGGAACTCCATGGCGGCGCTCACTTTCGCATGATTGCTGTCGGTTTCGCCGCCGGTGCGCACCGGACTGAGACAAGTCTGCGCCGGCTCCCGCCGGCCGGACAGTGGCAGGAATGCCACTGGGCATCGATTTACTGCCATCCCTGGGGTTACCCTCGTCACATGCTCCGATCCGTCGCCGTCCTCGCCCTCGACCAGGTCGCTCCCTTCGAGCTCGGTGTGCTGGCCGAGGTGTTCGGCACCGACCGGACGGCCGACGGCTTCCCCGCGTACCGCTTCGACGTGTGCAGCCCCGACGGCGCTGCCGTGCGGACGTCCTCCGGCTTCCACCTCACCCCGAACGCCGACCTCGGCCCGCTGGAGGAGGCCGACCTGGTGGCAGTCCCCGCGCACAGCCAGGGCACCGTCGTCCCCGACCCGGTGCTCGACGCGCTGCGCCGCGCCGACGCGCGCGGCGCGTACCTGTTCAGCGTCTGCTCCGGCGCCTTCCTGCTCGGTGCGGCCGGCCTGCTGGACGACCGGGAGTGCACCACCCACTGGCGCTACGTCGACGAGCTGCAACACCGGCACCCTCGCGCCCGGGTGCGCTGCAACTCGCTGTACGTCCAGGACGGTCGACTGCTCACCAGCGCCGGCACGGCGGCCGGCATCGACGCCTGCCTGCACCTGATCCGCCAGGTGCACGGCTCGGCCACCGCGACCCGGCTGGCGCGGCGGATGGTGGTCCCGCCGCACCGCGACGGCGGCCAGTCGCAGTACGTGGAGGCGCCGATCCCGCGGGCACCCGAGGCGCCGACGCTGGAGCCCGTGCTGGAGTGGCTGATGGGGCACCTCGACCGGACGATCACGGTGGAGGAGCTGGCCGCCCGCGCCGGCATGGCACCGCGCACGTTCGCGCGCCGGTTCCGCGCCGAGACCGGCACCACGCCGCACGACTGGCTCACCAACCAGCGGGTGCTGCTCGCCCGACGGCTGCTGGAGGAGACCCCGTTGAGCGTGGAGGCCGTCGCCGACCAGGCCGGCTTCGGTGATGCTGCCGCGCTGCGCCATCACTTCAGTCGCCGGGTCGGCGCCACCCCGCACAGCTACCGGAGCACCTTCCGGGACCGGGCCCACACCGCCTGACCCGTCTGACCCGAGGCATCAGTTGGAGCCCCTTTGCTCTGCTTCACTCCGCGCACCACCCGAGCACCGAATCTGTTGCGCCGGTTGAAGCAGAGCAAAGGGCTTCAATCAGTCGGGTAGGGAGTCGACAGGTCTCAGCCGGTCGGCGCGGCGGAGCACCCGGCGACCGCCCGGCAGGTCGGTCGGGCCCTGGCCGTGCCAGCCCGTCACCAGCGCGTCCAGGGCGACGACGTGCCGGTGCGACAGCGCGCTCGGCAGCGCGCCCAGTTCACGCGCCCAGGAGTGCAGCACCCGACCGCGCACGGCGGGCGCAAGGTCGGCCAGCACCGGCACGGAGAGCCCTCCGTCGGGGCAGCGGGCCGCCTCCAGCGCCGTACCCGCCAACTCGTCGAGGGCGGCGTTGTCCGCCGCCACCAGTCGGGCGGTACGCGCCAGGTTGTCCACCACGCCCGGCCCGAGCGCCCGCACCAACTCCGGCAGCAGGTCGGCCCGCACCCGCGAGCGGGCGTACGACGGGTCGGTGTTGTGCGGGTCCTGCCACGGGCTGAGCCCGAGCGCGGCACAGGCGGCGCCTGTCTGCTCCCGGCCGATCTCCAGGAGCGGGCGCAGCAGCGGCACCCCCGCCAGGTCCCGCCGGGCCGGCATCCCGGCCAGCCCGCGTGGGCCGGCGCCCCGGGCGAGCGCGAGCAGCACGGTCTCGGCCTGGTCGTCGCGGGTGTGTCCGGTGAGCACCGCGACCGCCTCGTGCTGCCGAGCCGCCTCGGTCAACGCCTCGTAGCGGGCCTCCCGGGCCGCCGCCTCCGGGCCACCGGGACGCCCGGCCACCCGCACCCGCACCGCCACCACCGGCGCGAAACCGGCCTCCCGGGCCCAGCCGGCCACGGCCTCCGCGCGCTGCTCCGAGCCGGCCTGCAGGCCGTGGTCGACGGTCACCAGGCCGGCGGGTCGACCCAGCCGGGGCGCCACGAACACGGTCGCCGCCGCCAGGGCCAGCGAATCGGCCCCACCGGAGCAGGCGACAAGCACCGGGCCGCCGGACGGCAGGCCGGTCAACGCGCGCCGCACCGCCACCCGGATCGCGGCCACCGGCGGGGCGAGCGCGGCCATCGACGGACGGTCAGCCGGCGGCCGGTACGGTGCCGGCCGGGCCGTGCACCCGCGCCACCCAGGCGTCCGGGTCGCCCAACTCCGAGAGCCGGGGCAGGGTGAGCGGCGAGTTGAAGATCGAGTTGAAGCCGTCCATGCCGACCCGCTCGACGACGCCGTGCACGAACTTGCGGCCCTCGGCGTACTGGCGCATCTTGACGTCCACCCCGAGCAGCCGGCGGATCGCCTTCTCCAACGGGTTACCCGCCTCGCGCCGCCTGTTGAACGACGCCCGGATCCGCTCCACGCTCGGGATCACCTGCGGGCCGACACCGTCCATCACGAACTCGGCGTGCCCCTCCAGCAGGGTCATCAACGCGGTGAGCCGGTCGAGGACGGCGCGCTGCGCCGGAGTCTGCACGATGTCCAGCACGCTCGTGCGGCTCTCCGGGTCGCGGACCGCCTCGGACAGCGTCGCCACCCCGCGCCGCAGCCGCTCCACGAGGTGTTCGCCGCCGCTTGACGAGGCGTCGACGAACGCCTGCACCTCGCCGAGGAAGTAGCCCCGCATCCACGGCACGGCCGTGAACTGGGTCCGGTGGGTGACCTCGTGCAGGCAGACCCACAGCCGGAAGTCCCGGGGGTCGGCGCCGAGCTTGCGCTCCACCTCGACGATGTTCGGCGCCACCAGCAGCAGTTGGCCCGGGTCGGCGGAGAAGACCTCGTACTGGCCGAGCACCCGGCCGGAGAGGTAGGCCAGCACCGTGCCCGCCTGCACCCCGGTCAGCCGGGACCCGATCGCCTCGGTGAGCGCGCCGGGCTGCTTGTCGCCGGACAGCCGACTGACCAGCGGGGTGATCACCTCACGGAGCCCGGCGATGTTGGTGGCCGCCCAGTCCCGGCGGTCGACGACCCGCACCGGCGGGTGTGCCACCTGCGCCCGCAGCCCCGTGTAGTCGGCCACGTGCCCGGCCGCCTCGTCGGTCAGCCGACGCAGGTCGCCGACGACGTCGGTGGCCTCGGAGTACGACACCCGGGGGCCCGACTTGCTCAACGCCCCCGCGGTGGCGGCGGCCAGATCCCAGTCCACGAACTGCGCCATGGACCCACCGTACCCGCGTCGCGACACCCCGGCCCGGGCTCGCGTCGGCGATCGACGCCGGTCGCGGGCTCGACGCCGGCCGGAAACCCCGCCCCGGGGCTGGTCAGCGGCAACCGCAGCCGGCCAGCGCGGCGGCGATGCGGTCCAGCGCCGGTTGGGCGGTGTCCGTCCCACCGGGCACCTTGTCGGTGAGCACCGCGAACGTGAGCAGCCGGCCGTCGGCCGTGGTGACCAGACCCGCGATGGCGTGCACCCCGGTCAGCGTGCCGGTCTTGGCGCGCACCGCGCCCGCCCCTGCGGCGGTGCCCGGGGTGCCCCGGTAACGGTCGCCAAGCGTGCCGGACCAGCCGCCCACGGGCAGGCCGCCGAAGACGCCGGCCAGCTCCGGGTGGTCCGGGCTCGCGGCCAGCCGGATCAGGTCGGTGAGCAGGGACGGGCTGATCCGGTTGTTGCGCGACAGCCCGCTGCCGTCGGAGAGGGTGATCTCGTTGGCGGGCAGGCCCAGCTCCGCCACCTCGGCGTCCATCGCGGCAGCGGCGCCGTCGAACGAGGCCTTCTGGCTGCGCGCCAGCGCCACCTGGCGGGCCAGCGCCTCGGCCAGCAGGTTGTCACTCTCGCTGATCATGATGTCGACCAGCCGGATCATCGGCGGCGACTGCACCGCGCCCAACTCGGTGCCGGGAGGCGGGGTGCCGCCGGCGGCGGTCGCCAGGGCCGGCGCCGTCCCCCGCTTGACGGTGCTGGCCGGTACGCCGAGCAGCCGCGCGAACGACCGGCCGGCGGCGAGGTCCGGCTCGGCGACCCGCTCGGCGCCGCCGGCCTCGGCCCTCGGGTCCTTGCGCGCGCCGTCGGTCATCAGCGCGGTCACCGCGCCGCCGTACCCGCCGGTCGGAATGTCGTCGTCCCAGCCGGGGCCGTACACCGGGCCGGAGTAGATCGTGCCGTCGACGGTGACGCTGGTCGGGGCCGTGCCGCCGAGCGCGGTGCGCACCTGCGTGGCCAGGTCGTCCAGGCGTGCCGCCCCGGGGTAGTAACCCTTCTTGTCCACCGCGAGCGTGGGGTCGCCGCCACCGACGATCACCACCTCGCCGGGCTTGGCGCCGGCCACCGCCCGGGTGGGAATCCGATACCCGGGTCCACGGGCGGCCAGCACGGTCACCGCGGTCGCCAGCTTGGTCACGGAGGCGGGCACCGTTCCGTCGTCGGCCCCCTTGGCGAACAGCGTCTGCCCGGTGGTCACGTCCGCCACCGAGACGTTCACGCGGTCGCCCAGGGCGGGCACCCCGACCAACGGGTCGAGCGCGGCCCGTACGCCGTCGGGCGCGGGCAGCGGGGCGTTCTGGTCGGGCCCGTCGAGCACGTCCGCCGGGTCGGGTTCCGGCGTGGGGTCGGCGGCGGTCGGCGCGGACGCCGCGTCCTCGCCGAGCCAGCCGGCGACCGGGCCGGGTCGGGTCACCACGACGCCGACACCGGTCAGCACCAGCAGCACCACCACTGCCAGCACGGTCACCAGCCGCCCCCGGCGACGCGGCGGGGACGGCGCCAGCGTCGGCTCGGCGTCGGCAGACGCCGGCAGCGCGGAGATCGGCGGGCCCAGCGGCGGTACGCCGGTCGGAATGCGGACAGTCGGGCCGTCACCGGACGGCGCGTCACCCCGGGCAGGGCTGGTCGGGGCGGCCCCGACGGGGGAGGGGCCGGCCGGGACGGGGTGGGTCGGGTGTGCGTCGCTCGGCGGGGCGCTGGTGGGACGGTCTGTGCCGAGGACCGGGAATCGGCCGCTGTTCGACCCGGCGGAAGGAGGCTCGGACGCGCTCCACGGCAGCGGCGGGGGCCGCTCGGGAACCGACTCCTCGGGCGCCCGGGGAAGGTGGGCGTCGGGCACCGGCACCCGCCCGGTGGCGCCGCCGGAACCGGATCGCCCGGTACCACGCGCGGTGCCCCCGTCCGGGCGGTAGTGTGAATCTTCCCTCCCCACGACCCCCTCCTCCCCCAGCGAAAATCGGCTTGGGTGACACTACTTCGGTCCGAAGACTATGCGGCGGCCGGAGTCGGCGGGTGGGCATTCACCTGTCCGGAGGGCCGCCAGTGGTTCCGTTAGCCAGCGTGGGCAGACGAGGGAGCGTGCAGATGGATTTCGACGTGACGGTTGAGATCCCCAAAGGTCACCGGAACAAGTACGAGGTGGACCACAAGACCGGCCGGATCCGGCTGGACCGCACCCTGTTCACGTCCACCCAGTACCCGGCCGACTACGGGTTCATCGAGGAGACGCTGGGCGAGGACGGCGACCCGCTGGACGCGCTGGTGCTCGTCCCCGAACCGACCTTCCCGGGCTGCCTCATCCGCTGCCGGACCATCGGCATGTTCCGGATGACGGACGAGAAGGGCGGCGACGACAAGGTCCTCTGCGTGCCCTACGAGGACCCCCGCCAGGAGCACCTGCGCGACATCCACCACCTGGGCGAGTTCGACCGCCTGGAGATCCAGCACTTCTTCGAGGTGTACAAGGACCTGGAGCCCGGCAAGTCGGTCGAGGGCGCGACCTGGGTCGGCCGCACCGAGGCCGAGGCCGAGATCCGGGCCTCCTACCAGCGGGCCCGCGACGCCGAGGCGCGCGGCGAGTCCACCCACTGAGGTACGACCACCGGCCGGGCCCGGGAGCCGCTCAACCGAGCAGCCCCCGGGCCCGGTCGTACAGGTCGAGCACCGCGCAGGCGACCGGCACCACGGCGACCACCAGGGCCGTGTCGGTGAGGTCCGCGACCCTACCGAGGTACGGCGACACCGCCCGCCGGGCGTACCCGGTGCCGGCGGCCACGGTCACCAGACCCAGAGCCGCCCCGCCGAGGACCAGCGCCAGTCGGCCGGTGTCGTCGGCCCGGTCGATGAGCACCGCACCCAGCACCGCGTAGCCGGCCAGCGCGGCGAGCACCGTCGGCAGCCGGTGCCGCAGTGCCACGAACAGCCGCGACCGCAGCAGCAGCACGGCCGAGACCACCGCCACCAGCACCGGGCCGGCCGTCCCGCCGGCCATGCCGAGGACGACCGCAGCGCCCACCGCCAGCACGGCGTGCCCGAGCAGCATCCCGGTCAGCACCTCCTCGGTGCGTGTGACGGCCGCGTGCACACGGCCCCGGTCCGGCAGGTCCCGGGGACGCTCCGGCTCGGCGTCCGACGCGGTCGCCGGAAGGGTGATCGGCGGCAGCGGCAGCTTGCCCAGCCGGATGGCCAGCAGCGGAATCGCCCCGACGGCGAAGACCAGCGCGCTGAGCAGCACCGCCGCCGTGCCCGCGGGGGTCAGCAGGAGCGCGCCGAGCGCCGCGCCGGCGCCGAGCAGACCGACCGTGACGCCGGCCACGAAGACCCGCAGCCGGCTGGCCACCCCGAGCAGACCGACGAGCGCCACCAGCAGCAACGCCACCGAGCCGGTCAGCAGTTCGGGCGCGCCGACCCAGCGCACCGGCCCGAACGGGCCGACCGGATCACCGGAGCCGATCGCCAGGGCGCCGGCCACGAAGGCGTACGGCATCGCGTAGCCGCCGAGCGTCGCCCCGGCGGCACCGTCGCCGTTGGCCCGGGAGGCGACGGCACCGGCCACGGTGAGCAGCAGCGCCACCACCGCCGCCGCGAACCAGCCGCTGCGCAGCGTCGGACCGCCGGCGAGCAGGGCGAGCAGCCCGACGGCGAGCGGCACGGCGGCACCGGCCAGACCGGCGACCCGGGTGGCGGCGGGTGACCAGGCGCCACCCCGTCGGCGGGCGCCGTCGGCGATCGCCTCCACCACGTCGTCGTACTCCAACTCGGGCCAGTGGGCGCGGGCCGGCACCAGGTGCAGCACCTCACCGTCGCGGACCCCCTGCGGCAGCAGCGCCTGCGCCGTCGCCAGCAGCGCCCCGTCGGTACGGCGCAGCACCCAGCCGCCGTGCCGCTCGCCGTCGTCGGCCAGGCCCTCACCTGCGTGTCGGAGCACGTCGGGCAGCAACTCGGCCAGGGGCACCTGCTCCGGCAGTGCGACGTCGACCCGCCGCTGCGGCGCGCTGATGGTGACGCGGGCCAGGCCGGTTGTCATCGAGGGATCTCCATATCGAGGGGGATCGGAGGCTGCGGGGACGACAGGACTTTACCTACGATGAGCCAGGCTCGGGTTACCCAGCGCTGTCAGGAGGCCGAGTGTCCACAGTCGTCATCAAGCGCCCGCCACGTCGTCCGGCGCCGGAGATCCCCGTTGGCGAGCTGCCCGTCGAGGCGCCGCCGGAGATCCCCGCGGTGACCGGTGGCCGGTGGCAGCAGATGCTGATGGTGCTGCCCATGCTCGGCGGCACGGTGGCGATGGCGATGATGTTCGGGCGGGGCGGCGGCGCCTACTCGTACGTGGTGGGCGGGATGTTCGGGCTCTCGTCGCTGGCCATGCTTGTCACCTCGTGGGGCAGCGCCTCGGGCACCCCGAAGAAGTCGGAGATGATGGCTGCCCGCCGGGAGTACCTGCGCCACCTGGCCACGCTGCGCCGCCGGGTCCGACAGACCGCCGGGCAGCAGCGGGCGGGGCTCTACTACCGACACCCCGACCCGGCTCGGTTGTGGTCGACCGTGGACAGCCGCCGGGTCTGGGAACGCCGTCCCGCCGACCCGGACTTCGCTGTGGTACGCGTCGCCGTCGGGCCGCAGACCCTGGCCACTCCGCTCGTCGGACCGGTCACCCGGCCGCTCGAGGAGCTGGAGCCGATGACCGCCGGCGCGCTGCGCCGCTTCCTGGACGCGTACTCCGTGGTGCCCGAGCTGCCGGTGGCCCTGTCGCTGCGCAGCTTCGCCCGGGTGCACGTCCGGAGCGCCGCCGGCGGCGGCCCGGCCGGCGGCGGCCCGGCCGGCGGTGGCCCGCCCACCGGCGACCCGGCCGCCCAGGCCCTGGCCCGGGCGGTGCTGACCCAGCTGGCCGTGTTCCACGCCCCCGACGAGCTGCTGATCGCGGTCTGCGCCGGCCCGGAACGCCGGGCCGAGTGGGAGTGGGTGAAGTGGCTCCCCCACGCGCACCATCCCTCTCGTACGGATGCGCTCGGGCCGGTGCGGCTGGTGACGTCGTCGGCCGCGGAGCTGGAACGGCTGCTCGGTGACGTGCTGGCCAGCCGGTCCCGGTTCAGCCCGGCCGGACCGGCCACCGACGGCCCGCACGTGGTGGTGGTCCTCGACGGCGGTGACCTGACCGGTGCCACCGACCTGACCGGCGACGGCGGGATCGACGCGGTGACCGTGCTGGACCTGGACACTCCGCCGCCCCGCCTGCTCGACAGGTACGCGCTGCTGCTGGAGCTGCGCGGCCGGCGGCTGCACTCGTTCTCGGCGGAGGGGCACGCG
This sequence comes from Micromonospora lupini str. Lupac 08, assembly GCF_000297395.2. Classification (GTDB taxonomy): domain Bacteria; phylum Actinomycetota; class Actinomycetes; order Mycobacteriales; family Micromonosporaceae; genus Micromonospora; species Micromonospora lupini. Next base: position 6,957,062 of record NZ_HF570108.1, read on the forward strand.
GAGGTGGGCAGCGCCGACCACCTCGACCTCGCCGACGCCGAGGCGGTCGCCCGGCGGTTGGCGCCGCTGCGGCTGGCCGGCGCGGCCCGCGGCCCCGACTCCCCACTCCAGGTCGAGCTGGGCCTGCCGGAGCTGCTCGGCCTCGGCGATCCGGAGAGCTTCACCGCCGAGCAGGGCTGGGCGCCGCGCTCGGCCCGGGACCGGCTGCGGGTGCCGATCGGGGTGGGTGTCGACGGCGGTGCCATCGAGCTGGACCTGAAGGAGTCCGCCCAGGACGGGATGGGCCCGCACGGCCTGCTCATCGGGGCCACCGGCTCCGGCAAGTCCGAGCTGCTCCGTACGCTGGTGCTCGGGTTGGCGGCGACGCACAGCTCCGAGCAGCTCAACTTCGTCCTGGTCGACTTCAAGGGCGGCGCCACCTTCGCGTCGTTCGACCGGCTGCCGCACACCGCCGCCGTGATCACCAACCTGGCCGACGCGCTGCCCCTGGTCGACCGGATGGTCGACGCGATCAACGGGGAGCTGGTCCGCCGCCAGGAGCTGCTGCGCCGCGCCGGCAACTTCGCAGGCGTGCGCGACTACGAGCGGGCGCGCGCGGCCGGCAGCCCACTCGCCCCGCTGCCGTCGCTGCTGCTGATCTGCGACGAGTTCTCCGAACTGCTCTCCGCCAAGCCCGACTTCATCGACCTGTTCGTGCAGATCGGCCGGCTGGGCCGGTCGCTCGGGGTGCACCTGCTGCTCGCCAGCCAGCGCCTGGAGGAGGGCCGGCTGCGCGGGCTCGACACCCACCTGTCGTACCGGATCGGGTTGCGCACCTTCTCCGCGCTGGAGTCCCGGACGGTGCTCGGTGTGCCGGACGCGCACGAGCTGCCCCGCTCGCCGGGCCACGGCTACCTGCGCGCCGGCACCGATCCGCTGGCCCGGTTCAAGGCCGCGTACGTCTCCGGCGCGGTGCGTCGCCGTGCCGCGACGGCGGTTGACGCGGCCGGCGGCGTCCGCCTGCTCACGTTCACCACCCACGCCGTGCCACTGCCCGAGCCGCCCACCCCTGCCCTGCCCATGGTGGCCGAGGACGAGAGCGACCGGGAGACCCTGCTCGACCTGCTTGTCGACCGGCTCGTCGGGCAGGGCCCGCCCGCCCACCAGGTGTGGCTTCCGCCGCTCGGTGAGCCACCGGCCCTGGACGAGCTGTTGGGCCCCGTCGAGGTGGATCCGGCGCGCGGGCTCAGCGTGGGCAACCCCGAGCTGCACGGCGCGCTGGGGGTGCCGGTGGCAGTGGTGGACCGGCCGTTGGAGCAGCGCCGGGACCTGCTCTGGCTGACCCTGGACGGCGCGGCCGGGCACGTCGCGGTGGTCGGTGCGCCGCAGAGCGGCAAGTCCACCGCGCTCCGCACGCTGATCTGCGCGTTGGCGCTCACCCACACCCCGGCCGAGGCGCAGGTCTACTGTCTCGACTTCGGCGGCGGTGGCCTCGCGGCGCTGCGCGACCTGCCGCACGTGGGCGGGGTGGCCGGCCGCGCCGATCCGACCGCCGTGCGGCGCACGGTCGGCGAGATGACGACGCTGCTCGCCGAGCGGGAGCGCCGATTCGCCGAGCTGGGCGTGGAGTCGATGGCCGCGTACCGGCAGCGTCGTGCCGCGGCGGGACCGACCAGCCAGCCGGGCGCCGACCCGTTCGGCGACGTCTTCCTGGTGATCGACGGCTGGAGCACCGTCCGTGGCGAGTACGACGACCTGGAACCGTTGGTCACCGACCTGGCCACCCGGGGCCTGTCGTACGGGCTGCACGTGGTCGCCACGGCGCTGCGCTGGCTGGACTTCCGCCCGGCGATCCGGGACCTGTTCGGCTCCCGGCTGGAGCTGCGCCTCGGCGACCCGTCCGACTCCCTGGTGGCCCGGCGGGCGGCGGCGAACGTGCCGGAGCGCCCCGGCCGGGGGGTGACGGCGGAGAGTCTGCACTTCCTCACCGCGCTTCCGCAGCTCGCCGCCCCGAACGCGGGCACCGCCGACCTCGTCAGACGGATCGCCGACAGCTGGACCGGCCCGGTGGCGCCCCGGGTCCGGCTCCTCCCGCCGGTGCTGCCGTACGCCGATCTGGATCTCGCCGCGACGACCGGGCTGCGGCTGCCGATCGGAATCGCCGAGGCGGACCTGCGGCCGGTGCTGCTCGACTTCGCGAGCGAGCCGCACTTCGTGGTCTTCGGGGACGCGGAGTGCGGCAAGTCGACGTTCCTGCGGGCCCTGGCCACCTCGATCACCACCCGGTTCACGCCGGAGGAGGCCCGGGTGATCCTGGTCGACTACCGGCGCAGCCTGCTCGGCGCCATCGAGACGCCACACCTCATCGGGTACGGCACCGCCGCCGCGCACACCGCCGACCTGGTCGAGTCGGCCGCCGGATACCTGGAGCGACGGGCCCCCGGGCCGGAGGTCACTCCGCAGCAGTTGCGGGACCGCTCCTGGTGGTCGGGGCCGGAGCTGTTCGTGCTCGTCGACGACTACGACCTGGTGGCGGCGGGGCCGGCGAACCCGTTGCGGGCGTTGGAGGAGCATCTGCCGCACGCCCGCGACGTCGGGCTGCACCTGGTGCTGGTCCGCCGTTCCGGAGGCGCGGGACGGGCACAGTACGAGCCGATCGTGCAGCGGCTGCGGGAGCTCTCCACCGCCGGGTTGGTGATGGCGGGCAGCCCGGAGGAGGGCGCGCTCGTCGGCCCGGTGCGACCCGGGCCGCTGCCGGCGGGCCGTGGCCGGCTGGTCACCCGGCGCGAGGGCGTACGCCTCGTTCAGCTCGCACACCTGCCGCCACCATGACCTGTCTTCGCGGTTCCTCCCGTGACGGGTGGGGAAACCGGTAATCTCCGATCGTCGTGGTTCCGTCGTGATGAATGGCTGAGGATGTGACAGGGGTTCGGCACAGCGGTCCGGCAGTGGCCCGACGGGCCGGCCGGGCGCTGCTCGGTGCGGCGGCGATGCTCGCCGTCGCGGTGCCGACCGCCGCACCCGTCGCCGTGCCCAGCAGCGGCGGGCAACTCGCGGGCGCGCCGGTGGCGTTCGCCCCCGGTGACAGCGTCGCCCGCACCGACCAGGTCCGTGACGAGCAGTGGCAGCTCGACGAGCTGCGGGCCGACACGGCCTGGCGCAGCTCGACCGGCCGGGGCGTGACAGTCGCGGTGGTCGACTCCGGTGTGGACGCCAACCATCCCGACCTGGCCGGCCAGGTGCTGCCCGGCCTCGACCTGGTCGGGCCCGCCGGCGGCGCCGGTCCGGATCCGGTCGGCCACGGCACCACTGTCGCCGGCCTGATCGCCGGGCGCAGGGACGACAAGCGGGGCGTGGTCGGCCTGGCACCGGATTCCCGGATCCTTCCGGTCCGCGTGCTGGACGAGCGCAACAAGTACGACGACGCCCTGATCGTCGCGAAGGGCGTCCGCTGGGCTGTCGACAACGGCGCCCGGGTGATCAACCTGTCGCTTGGCGGCAGTGGTGACAGCCCGGCCCTGGCCGCCGCTCTGGACTACGCGTTCGCCCGGGACGTGGTGGTCGTCGCCTGCACCGGCAACCTGGCCACCTCGCCCGACTCCAAGGTCTGGTACCCGGCTCGTGAGCCGGGCGTGATCGCGGTCTCCGGGCTGGAGCGCAGCAGCGACAACCTGTGGTCGGGGTCGATCACCGGCCGGGCGACAGTGCTCACCGCCCCCGCCACCGGCCTGGTCGGCGCCCGCCCGGCCGACGGGTACTGGCGGGTGCAGGGCACCAGCTTCGCCGCGCCGTTGGTGGCCGCCACCGCCGCGCTGGTCCGGTCCCGCTACCCGGACATGCCCGCCGGCGAGGTGGTCAACCGGCTGCTGGCCACCGCCCGTGACATCGGCCCGACCGGCCGGGACGACCGCTTCGGGTACGGGGTGGTGGACCCGGTGGCGGCGCTGACCGCGGACGTTCCTCCGGTCACCGCCAATCCGCTGGACGACCTGACCTCGCCGGGCGTGGCCGGTTTCGGCCCCGCTCCCGGTTCCGGTGACAACGACCCGGTCAGCGGCGCCGGCAGCGACCCGCTCGGTTTCACCGCTCCACGACAGCAGACGGGGTGGACGGCCCGGGCGGCGGGCGTCCCGGACGAATCCGCGCCGGAGCAACTGTGGACCGGGGTCGTGCTCTTCGCCGCCCTGGTGACCGGCGCGGCGTTGATGGTGCGCCGGTTCCGCCAGCGCCCCCGCTGAGCGCGCGGCGGCCACTACGGCCCGCGCCGCAGCGCACACCTCCGGCGGCAGGCCTGATTGCCCGGTGGGTGGGGTAGAACCGTTCGCATGAGCACGCCGGCCGCACGTACCGTCGACACCACCCGGCACCCGTCCTGGCGGCGCCGCCGCCTCGACCCGGACCACTCGTTGGGTCTGCGGCTGACCCTGGCGGCGACGGCCGCGTTCCTGGTGCTGGTGCCGTTCGCCCTGCTCGCGCTGCTGGTGCTCGGGGCGTGGGCGCCGCTGCACCGGCTGGACACGGCGATCACCGACGCGCTGCACGGCCACGCGGTGGACCACCCGGCGTGGGTCACGCTGATGCAGGTCTGGAGTGCGGTGTTCGCGCCCATGCCGCTGCGGGTCGTGGCCCTGCTCGTGGTGATCTGGTTGCTGCGCCGTCAGGCCCGCCGGCTGGCCCTCTGGGTGACCACCACCATGGTGGTCGGCGGGTTGATGGGTCCACTGCTCAAGTTGCTCGTCGGCCGGGACCGGCCGGAACTGCTCGACCCGGTGGCGCGGGCCGCCGGCTATTCGTTCCCGTCCGGGCACGCGCTGAACGCCACCCTGGCCGCCGGGGTGCTGCTGCTGGTGTTCCTGCCCTACGTCGGGAGCTGGGCCGCGCGGGTCACCCTCTGGGTCGCCGCGCTGCTGCTCACTGTGGTGACCGGGCTGAGCAGAGTCGCGCTCGGTGTGCACTTCGCCAGCGACGTGCTCGGCGGGTGGCTGCTCGGCGTGGCGGTGGTCGCGGCGACCACCGCCGCGTTCACCAGTTGGCGTGCGCACACCGGCCTGCGACCGGTCCGGCCGGCCCGCGACGGAGTCGCGCCCGAGGTCGAGCGGCACCCCGACGCGACCTGAGGCGTGCCGACGACGCCGAACGGGTACTGGCCCGCTCATGCCCGACACCCTGGTCCAGATCGTCCGGCGGGTGCTCCTGCCGGTGTCCCTCCTGTTCGGCGTCATGGTGCTGCTCGGAGTGCTGGTCACCCGGGTGCTCGCCCGAACCTGGCCGTTCACCGTCGAGGACGCGGTGAACCGGGAGTTCGCCGGTGACCGCACCGGCGGCTGGAACAACGTCTCGCTCGTGTTCAGCACGCTGGCCAGCACCCAGATGATCGTCGTGGTCACCGTGCTGGTGGCGCTGGCGCTGCGGCTCTGGCTGAAGCGCTGGCGGGAGCCCCTGTTCCTGTGCGCGGCGGTCACCGCCCAGGCCCTCGTGTTCCTGCTGACCACGATGGTGATCGACAGGCAGCGGCCGGCGGTGGAGCACATGGACGTCTCGCCGCCCACGTCGAGCTTCCCCTCGGGGCACACCTCGGCGGCGGTGGCGCTCTACGTCGGCATCGCCGTGCTGATGGCTCTGCGGGCGCGCAGCACCGCAGCGAAGGTGGCCTGGTGGACGCTGCTGGTGATGGTGCCGGTTGGTGTGGCGCTGACCCGCATGTACCGGGGGATGCACCACCCGAGCGACGTGGCGGCGTCCTTCCTCAACGGTGGCACCTGCGTCGCGATCATGGCTCGGGCGGTCCTGGACCGGGGGCTGCGCTGGGGCCGGGCGAAGCTGCCGGTCGCCGCGCCGGCCCGCACCTGATCCGGCGCGACGCTCAGGTGCACTCGCCGGTGGCGACGGCCCGGTTGCGCTCGGCGCCGGCCAGCGCCACCGGCCGGGCCTCGGCGGCGGTCACCGCGAACCCGGTGTTGGGATCGTCCACCGCCGCCGCGAAGATCACGCCGAGCACCAGACCGTTGGCGGAGAGCAGCGGCCCACCGGAGTTGCCGCTGCGCACCAGAGCCCGGATCGTGTAGATCTCCCGGGTCACCTTCGAGGAGGAGTAGATGTCCGGGCCGTTGATCCGGTCGACGTCGCGGACCCGCGCCGACTGCGCGTTGTACGGGCCGTCGAGCGGGAACCCGAGCACGATGGCGTCGGAGCCGCTGCCCGCGTTGCCGGCGGCGAACCGCAGCGACGGGCCGGGCAGCCCCGGCACCAGCAGCACGGCAAGGTCCCGGTCCGGGTCGTAGACCACTACCTGACCGTCGTACCGCTCGCCGTCCAGTTCCACCGACACCGAGCGGGTGCCGGCGACCACGTGCGCGTTGGTCATGACCCGGTCGTCGGCGTACACGAAGCCGGAGCCCTCGATGCGGCGCGAGCAGCTGGGCGCGGAGCCGAGCACCTTGACCACCGACCGCTTGCCGTTGACGACCACCTGCGAGCCGGCCAACGCCGGGTCGGGCGGCTCGACCTGGCGCGACCGGGTGGGCGCGAGACCACCGAAGACGTCCGGGAAACCGTCGGTGTCGACGGTGTCCTCCAGAGCGGTGGAGAGCCGGTGGGCCTCCTCCGGCAGCACCCCGTTCACCACGGTGATCAGCGCGCTGCTGCGCACCGAGGCGGCGAGCCACGGCACCGACGACGACCCGAGCGGCACGGCGACCAGCCAGGCCAGCAGGAGCACCGCGAACAGGGAGACGAACGCCCCGCCGATGTCGTCGATCCGCCGACCCACGTCGCTGGTGATCGTCTTGCGAAGGTGCGAGCCGAGCCAGCCGGCGAGCGCCTGCCCGATCACGGCCAGCCCGAAGATCGCCACCAGTGAGATCAGCACCCGGGTGCCGGCGTCGACGAACTGCCTGGCGAACAGCGGCCCTAGTTGCAGGCCGAGCAGCAGCCCCAGGAAGAAGCCGGTCAGTGACGTGATGCCGATGACGAAACCCTGGCGGTATCCGCTGATCGCGAACACGAGCATGAGCAGCAACAGGACGAGATCCACGACGGACACGGGGTCCAGCGTACGGGCAGCGCGCCCGCTGGATGACCACCGCTTGCGGAAGGTGACCGCGGGGTCAGCGTAGGGCGGTCTCGTCGACCTCTTCGGTGCCGGCCGACGGCGCGGGAGTCGCCCCCGTGGGCGGCAGGTCGACCAGCCGACCGGGCGACCACGGGCGGGCCCAGCCACCCATCTCGAGCAGGGTCGCCAGCACCCCGGCGGTGAAGCCCCAGACGAGCATGCCGCGTGCCGAGAAGGCCGGCCCCACCCAGCCGCTGGGGTGGCGGACCCGCAGCCGGTTGGCCGGGTCGACCAGCTCGCGGACCGGCAGTCGCGCCACGTGCGCCACCTCGGCGGGCTCCCGGGGATGCACCGGGTGCGGGTCGTGCCACCAGGCCAGCACCGGGGTGACCACGAAGTCGCTGACCGGGATCCACAGCTTCGGCAGCTCGGCCAGCACGGTGACGCTGGCCGGGTCGAGGCCGACCTCCTCGTTCGCCTCGCGGAGCGCGGTGGCGCGGACGTCGGCGTCCTCCGGGTCGGCCGCGCCGCCGGGGAAGGCCGGCTGACCGGCGTGGTTGCGCAGGGTGGCGGCCCGTTGCAGGACCAGCACGTCGGGGCCGACGTCGGGCTGCTCGCCGAGCAGCACCAGCACGGCGCTCTCCCGGCCGCCCTGGGCGGGGGTGGTCAGCCGGGTGAAGTCCTCGGCGCGGGCGGTGCCCAGCCGGGTCAGCAGCGGGTCGATCCACTCGGGCGGTCGGCGGGTCATGCCGGCACCGTCAGGCCGAGGTGCTGGCGGACCAGCTTGGCGAGCTTGGCGTCGTCGAGAGCCCCGGTGGCGTCGATGTGCCGGACCTGACCGTCGGCGGCGACGAAGAGGGTCAGCGGAATGGCGTTGCGCTTCAGTTCACGCTGCAGCGCCTCGCCCTGGTCCACAAGCATCGGGAACCGGACGCCGAAGTCCTCACCGATGGACTGGGCGCCGCTGCGGCTGTCCCGGCTGTTGACTCCGACCACCTGGAGTTGGCCTTCGGCTCGCTCGCTGAGGCGTTGGAAGGCGGGCAGCTCCTTGCGGCACGGCGGGCACCACGAGGCCCACACGTTGATCACCGCGGGCCCGGCCACGTCCCGCAGCGCGATGGGGGCGCCGCCGGTGAAGCAGGACAGTGTCAGCTCCGGCAGCGTCTGCCCGTCGGCGGCGGGGCCGGGCGTGCCGGGGGCGGTCGACGTGGGGGTCGCCGCGCCGGAGTCGGGCGACGCGGTCGTGGGCGCGGCGCTCAGTGTGGCGCAGTCCCGGAACGGGGACGGACGCTCGGCGGCGGCGGGACGGGGGGCCGGGTCGTCGTCGGCCGTGCTGCTGGTGCAGCCGGCGAGGGCCAGCAGCAGCGGCAGGATCACGAGGGCGGGCCGCCGGTTCACGGCACCTCCGCGGCGACCGCCTGCGCGGGCACCAGCTCCGGATCGACCCCGGCGGCCACCGCGAGGTCACGCGCCCGGGGGCCCTTGAGCAGCTTGGCGGCGGCGGCCGGCTCGGTCGGGCCGGTGCCGTACGAGGGGCAGAGCTTCGCGAGCGTGCACGCCCCACAGGCGGGCTTGCGGGCGTGGCAGACCCGTCGCCCGTGGAAGATGATCCGGTGCGAAAGCATGGTCCAGTCGCGCTTCGGGTACAGCGCGCCGATCGCGTGCTCGATCTTGACCGGGTCGGTCTCGGTGGTCAGCCGCCACCGGTGCACCAGCCGCTGGAAGTGCGTGTCGACAGTGATGCCCGGGACGTCGAAGGCGTTGCCGAGGATGACGTTGGCGGTCTTGCGGCCGATCCCGGGGAGCGTCACCAGGTCGACGAGCCGGCCGGGAACCCGACCGTCGTACCGGTCGAGGAGGGCCTGCCCGAGCTTGAGCAGTGAGTCGGTCTTGTTGCGGTAGAAGCCGGTGGGCCGGATCAGCTCCTCCATCTCGCCCCGGTCGGCCCCGGCGTACGCGGCGGCGGTCGGGTAGCGGGCGAAGAGCTTCGGGGTGACCTCGTTGACCTTCTTGTCGGTGCACTGCGCCGAGAGGATGGTGGCGACGGCCAGCTCCAGGGCGCTGGAGTGGTCCAGCTCACAGTGCGCGTCGGGGTGCGTCTCGGCCAGCACCCGGCCGATCCTGCGGGCACGACGTGTGCGCCCGAGATCGGTCTCGCTGGCACCGGGAGGGCTACTGGTCACGACGGTCAGCCTACGTCGCGCCCCGGACGTTCCTCCGCGGGTCAACCGCCCGTCGGCGCGGTGATCTTTCCCTGCCCGTCGAGCCGGGCGCCGCTCTTCGGGAAGTCGCCGCGGCTCAGTTCGGTGACCAGGCCCAGGCCGCGGTCGTCCGGGTCCATCGTCGGCTTTCCGGCGGCGTTCATGTACGTCGAGGTGAACGAGCCGCCGGCCCAGCTGCCGTCGGGCTTGAGCGACACCTTCAGCACTCCGCCCCAGCCCAGCCGCCCGGTGTTGCTCAGCGAGTTGCCGCCACCGGCGAAGTTGCCCAGGCTGTACGCGATCAGGCGACCCTGGTAGAACTCCATCCCCCGCAGCACGTGCGGGCCGTGCCCGACGATCAGGTCGGCCCCGGCGTCGATCATGGCGTGCGAGAACTTCACCGGGTCGCCCCGGTTCTCGCCCAGGAACATCTCGGTGCCCGGCTTCACCCGGGTCTTGTCCGCTCCCTCGCCGCCCATGTGCACCTGCACGACGACCAGGTCGGCCATGGTGGCGGCCTTGGCGACCACCGTCTTCGCCTTGGCGATGTCGACAAGGCTGTTGGACCAGACGTACGACGAGAAGCCCACCACGGCGACCTTGACGCCCTTGACGTCGACCACGGTGATCTCGTCGGGGGCGCCGGTGTGCTCCAGGTCGTACTTCTCCAGCGCCTTCTGCGTGTTGTCGTAGCCCTTCGGGCCGTAGTCGTACCCGTGGTTGTTGGCCTGGTTGAGCACCTTGAAGCCGGCGTCGCGCAGGTGCGCGGCGTACTCCGGTGGGGCCCGGAACTGGAAGCAGCGGGTGGAGTTGGCCCCGCACTTGCCGGCGCCGGTGTCCACCGTCAGCGGCTCCTCCAGGTTGCCCATCACCAGGTCGGCCTTGAGCGCCTGCGCGACCGAGTCGAAGAAGCCCTTGCCGCCACCGGCGGGGAGCCGGCTCGGCGCGTTGCCCATGATGATGTCGCCGGTGGCGGAGAGCGAGATGGCGCCACCCCCGCTGGACGCCGAGGCGCCGCCGCTCGCCTTCGGGCCGGACGTGGTCACCGGCGCTCCGGTGCCACCGCCACCGGCGCCGGGCTGCCACGTGGGGTCCTCCCCACTGTCGGCACAGCCGGCGACGAGCAGGGCGGCCAGCAGCGCCGCGAGGCCGAGGGCGACGCGGCGGAACGGGCGGGGCGCGAGGGGGGCGGAAGCGTACATCGTCCGCGACCCTACCGGCCCTTCAACGCGCCGACGAGGGCCGATCGGTCGGAAGTTCAGCCGGTCAGCCGGTCTGACCAGGGCACGACCGGCCGGTCGCCGCCCGCGCGCACCGCGGCATGGACGGCTCGGGCCAGCGGGGCGCCCCAGGTGGAGCGCGGCCCGCCGTACGCGGCCTCCGGCCCGTCCACCGGGCAGAGCACGGTGACCGCGTCGGTGGGGGTGCCGGTGCCCGGCAACCCCAGCTCGGCGATCGCCTGGGTCTTCGCCTCGGTGGCGGTGGCGACGGCGTTGATCAGCGCCGAGTCGGCGAGCCGGGCCGGCACGTACACCACGATGTTGACCGTGCCCACCCGCTGGGTGAGCGCCGCCGGTTCCGGCGCGGCGGCGGGCACCGGGGTGCCGAGCCCGACCGTCGCCCAGGCCCGCACCCCGGTGTCGGCCCGGGCGACGACCTCGGCCACGTCGACGCCGGTCAGCAGGCCCACCCCGGGCCCGTCGAGGGCCAGGCCCGCGGCGAGCGCGGTCAGGTGGGCGGCGGGGTCGTCCCGGTCGTACGACATCGACACGGTCGCGTTCAGCACCCAGTGCCGGACGCCTACGCCACCGCCGAGCGGGCCGCTGCTGACCGCCCGCAGGGGCCCGTCGGCCCGCCAGACGAGCAGCGGAATGTGCCGCCCGTTCTCGGCGCGGCTGGTCAGAGTCGGGTCCCTCAGCACGTCGGGCAGGTTACGCCCACCGATCAAGATTCCAGGGGCGACCTCTGATTCGTGCTCACGTGCGCCTAGACTTGGCGGCGCGCGAGGGGATCAGCGGACGGCGGCCCCGGCCGACGGACGGCACGCGCAACCGGAGGTGCGCGATGGATGAGGTACTGGCCCGCAGCGGGATCTTCCAGGGTGTCGACCCGGAAGCTGCCGAGGCGCTCGCCAAGGAGATGGAGACGATCGAGGTCCGCAAGGGCGAGATCGTCTTCAATGAGGGCGAGCCCGGCGACAGCCTCTATATCCTGCTGTCCGGGAAGATCAAGGTCGGCCGCCGGGCGGCGGACGGCCGGCAGAACCTGATCGCGGTGATGGGGCCGTCGGACATGGTCGGTGAGCTGTCGCTCTTCGACCCGGGTCCGCGTACGGCTACCGCCACCGCGGTGACCGACACCCGGCTGGTGCGGCTGCGCAAGCAGGCGCTGCGGCCGTGGCTCAACAACCGCCCGGAGATCGCCGAACAGCTGCTCCGGGTGCTCGCCCGGCGGCTGCGCCGGACCAACGACTCGCTCGCCGACCTGATCTTCACGGACGTGCCGGGCCGGGTCGCGAAGAACCTGCTCCAGATGGCCGGCCGGTTCGGCACGCGCGACGGCGGCGTGCTGCGCGTGACCCACGACCTCACCCAGGAGGAGATCGCCCAGCTCGTCGGCGCCTCCCGGGAGACGGTCAACAAGGCGCTTGCCGACTTCGCCTCGCGCGGTTGGCTGCGGCTGGACGGCAAGAGCATCATCATCCTGGACCCGGAGCGCCTCGCCCGCCGCGCCCGCGTCTGAGTGGTACGTCCCGTCCCCGCCTGCCGTCACCGACGGCAGGCGGGGACGTTTCGTCTGCCCGGCGTTTTCGTCTGCTCGGCGTTTTCGTCTGCTGCGCGCAGAATCGCTGGTGTTCGCGTCCCGCAGCGGTGAGGGTGGGGCAATGCCGAGCCGCGTGGCCGTCCTCTCCGACATCCATGGCGTACTGCCCGCGCTGGAGGCCGTCCTGGCCGAGCCGGACGTCGCCGCCGCCGATCTGATCGTGCTGACCGGTGACATCGCGGCGGGGCCGCAGCCGGTCGAGGTGCTGGATCTGCTCGCCGATCTGGGTGACCGCGTCTGCTGGGTGGGTGGCAACTGCGAACGGGAGCTGGTCGAGGCGCGGGCCGGCAAGCCAGCGTCGATCGAGGTGTCGAACTGGGCGGCCGGGCAACTCCGCGACGATCAGGTGGCCCGGCTCGCCGCGCTGCCGGCGACCGTGACATGGGAGATCGACGGCCTCGGCCCGACGTTGTTCTGCCACGCGACGCCCCGCGACGACGAGGAGGTGGTGCTCGTCGACTCCCGGGTGGCACGCTGGGCGGAGGTGTTCGCGGGCCTGCCGGCCGAGGTCACGACGGTGGTCTGCGGCCACACCCACATGCCGTTCGCCCGATTGGTCGACCGGCGCCTGGTGGTCAACCCGGGCAGCATCGGCATGCCGTACGGGGGCGCGGGCGCGTGGTGGGCGCTGCTCGGGCCGGGCGTCCAACTGCGCCGCACCGCCTTCGACGTGGACGCGGCCTGCGCCCGGGTGGCAGCGGAGTCGACCTACCCCGACGCCACCGCCTGGGCCGACGAATACCTGCGCTCCCAGCACAGCGACGCCGACGCCCTCGCCGTCTTCGGCCCCCGCGACGGCCGCTGAGCCCCACGTCCGGCAGCGGACCGGTCAGGGACGGCAGGATAGGGCCGTGCCGAAGAACCCGCCCGAGTCCGTGCAGCAACCTCACCCGCCGAGCGGTTCCGGCCCGATCCGAGTGTCAGCGGGACTCGTGCTCCTCGTCGGCCCGCCGGCCTCCGGCAAGACCAGCTTCCTGCGGGCACTGATCGCGCTCGGCCAGATCGACGAGGATGCCGTGGTCTCCAGCGACGAGATCCGTGCGGGGTTCTTCAGCACCTCACCCAGAGACGTGGACTCCGACGCGGCGGACGCTCGGATCTTCGAGGAACGCGACCGCAGGATCGTCGCCCGGCTAGCCGCCGGGCGCAGCGCGGTCGCGGAGTCAACGAACGTCACGCCGCAGGCGCGCGCTCGACTCATCGCGATCGCCAGACGCTTCGACGCCCCGGTGACCATGCTGCGATTCAATCCGGACGTCGCCGACCTTCTCCACCAGTACACCGAGCGAGGCCGCACCGACGTCACCGCCGCAGACGTCCGCGCTTACGCCACTGTCATGGCCCGGCACGCCGGCGCCGACCAACTGCATTTCGAGGGCGCGGACGCCGTCCACGACGTCCCCGGACGCCGGGAGGGCACCACGCCCGCCGAGGCCGCGGCCCACTTCTCATTCGCCTGGCACCTCACGCCTCCAGCCTCGCCTTCCCCCGGCCCCCACGAACGTCCGCAGAGCAGCACCAGCTGCCTGTAGACCAACGCCGCACCGTCCCGACGCCGCACCGCCCGCGCCTTCGGCGCGGAAAAAGTCAGTCTTGACTGTTTGTTTCTCAGGCCGCAGGCTGTTCCCGTGCCCACCGCATCGACGCGTGTCCCTCAGCAGGAACGCAGCCGCGCCACCCAGGCCCGGCTGCTGGAGGCGACCGTCGAGTGCCTGATCGAGCACGGCTGGTCCGGCACCACGACCACTGTCGTGGCCGCGCGAGCCGGTGTGTCGCGCGGGGCGCAGCTGCACCACTACCCCACGAAGGCGGCGCTGGTCACGGCCGCCGTCGCCCATCTGGCCGAGCGCCGGGCCGACGAGTTGCGCACCGAGGCCGAGGCGCTGCCGGCTGGCCCGCAGCGGTTGGACCGGGTCGTCGACCTGCTCGCCATGGCGTTCACCGGGCCGCTGTTCGTGGCCGCGCTGGAGCTCTGGGTCGCCGCCCGCACCGATCGGGAACTACGGAACGCCCTGGTGCCGCTGGAGGCGACTGTCGGGCGGGAGATGCACCGACTCACCGTCGCCCTGCTCGGTGTCGACGAGCGTCGACCCGGTGTCCGCGAAGCGGTGCAGGCCACGCTCGATCTGCTCCGTGGGCTCGGGGTGGCCAACCTGCTCAGCGACGACTCCGCCCGCCGGGCCGCCCTGTTGACCACCTGGAAGCGCCAGCTCGCCACCCTGCTCACGCCCTGACCGCCGGCCGCACCGGCCACCACCGACCGGAGGCACCATGGTCGACCTCAGCGACCTGCTCACGGACCTGGCCGACGAGTCCGCCCAGCTGGACGCCCTGGTGGCGCCCCTGCCCCTGACCGACTGGGCGAGGCCTACCCCCGCGCCGGGCTGGAGCATCGGGCATCAGATCGCCCACCTCGCCTGGACCGACCACGTCGCGCTGTTGGCCGCTACCGATCCCGAGGCGTTCTACGCAACCGTCACCGCCGCGCCGGACGTGACCCGACTCGTCGACGTCGGCGCCGAGGAATTCCTCGTCCCGCCGGCCGAGTTGCTCGCCCGCTGGCGGGCCGGGCGCACCGCGCTCGCCGACGCACTGGCGGCCGTTCCGGCCGGCGGCAAACTGCCCTGGTACGGCACCCGCATGTCGGCCACCTCGATGGCCACCGCCCGGATCATGGAGACCTGGGCACACGGCGCGGACGTGGCCGACGCACTCGACGTGGTCCGTCCCGACAGCGACCGACTCCGGCACGTGGCGCACCTGGGTGTGCGTACCCTCGGGCACGGCTTCGCCGCGCACGGCAGGGAGGCACCGACGGCGCCGGTCCGGGTCGAGTTGGTCGGGCCGGGCGGGCAGGCGTGGAGCTGGGGTCCGGCGGACGCCGCCGACCGGGTTACCGGCCCGGCTCGGGACTTCTGCCTGCTGGTCACCCAGCGCCGACACCGCGCGGACCTCGCGCTGGTCGCCACCGGGCCGGTCGCCGACGAGTGGCTCGACGTGGCGCAGGCCTTCGCCGGGCCGCCGGGTGACGGCCGGCAGCCGGCCGGCGGGATCGGGGTACGGGCATGATCCGCATCGGCAACGCCTCCGGCTTCTACGGCGACCGGTTCACCGCCTGGCGGGAGATGCTCGACGGCGGCGAGCTGGACGTGCTGACCGGTGACTACCTGGCCGAGCTGACCATGCTGATCCTCGGTCGGGACCGGCTGCGCGACCCCGATCTCGGCTACGCGAAGACGTTCCTGCGCCAGCTGGAGACGTGCCTGGGTACGGCCCTGGACCGCGGGGTGCGGATCGTGACGAACGCCGGCGGGCTGAACCCGGCCGGTCTGGCCGCCGCCATCGAGAAGCTCGCCAACCGTCTGGGCCTGTCGGCACAGGTGGGGTACGTCGAAGGCGACGCGATCCAGCGGCCCGACGCGCTCACCGCGAACGCCTACCTGGGCGCGTTCGGGATCGCCGCCTGTCTCGACGCCGGTGCCGACGTGGTGGTCACCGGCCGGGTCACCGACGCGTCGCTTGTGGTCGGCCCGGCCGTCGCCCGGTACGGGTGGGGCCGCGACGACCTCGACGAGCTGGCCGGGGCGACAGTCGCCGGGCACCTCCTGGAGTGCGGCGCCCAGGTCACCGGGGGCAACTTCAGCTTCTTCACCGAACTGCCCGACGGCGGGCACCGCCCCGGCTTCCCGATCGCCGAGGTGCACGCCGACGGTTCGTCCGTGGTCACCAAGCATCCGGGCACCGGCGGCGCGGTCACCGTGGAGACCGTCACCGCCCAACTGCTCTACGAGATCGGCGGGCCGGCCTACCTGGGGCCGGACGTGGTCACCCGGCTGGACTCGGTGACGTTGCGTCCCGACGGGCCGGACCGGGTCCGGGTCTCCCGGGTTCGGGGCACCCCGCCGCCGGCGACGCTGAAGGTGGGCGTCAACAACCTCGGCGGCTTCCGGAACTCGATGACGTTCGTCCTCTGCGGGCTGAACATCGAGGCGAAGGCGGCCCTGGTCCGGGGGCAGGTCGAGGAGGCGGTGGGCAAGGACGGGCTGGAGTTCACGCTGGCCCGGACCGACCACCCGGACGCCGCCGACACCGAGGTGGCCAGCGCCCTGCTGCACGTACACCTGCGCGACGGCGACAAGGCGCGGGCCGGGCGGGCGTTCTCGGCCGCCGCTGTGGAGCTGGCCCTGGCCTCGTACCCGGGCTGCACGTTGACCACCCTCCCGGGCGACGCGACACCGTACGGCGTCTTCACCGCCGACACCGTGCCGCAGGACGCGGTCGCGCACGTCGCGGTGCTGCCCGGTGGCCAGCGGGCGCCGATCGCTCCTCCTGTTCGCGTCGCCCCCGTCGCGGAGGACGAGCCCGCATCCGGCGGCGACGCGGCGGTCGACGGCCCGACCCGGCGCGGTCCGCTCGGCGAGGTGGTCGGCGCGCGCTCGGGCGACAAGGGCGGGGACGCCAACCTCGGTGTCTGGGCGCGGTCGGAGGCCGGGTACGCGTGGCTGCGCGCCTGGTTGACGGTCGAGCGGCTCGCCGAGCTGCTGCCGGAGACGGCGTCGCTGTCGGTGCGGCGCTACGAGCTGCCGAACCTGCGCGCGGTCAACTTCGTGATCGAGGGCCTGCTCGGGGCCGGGGTCGCCGCTTCCATCCGGTTCGATCCGCAGGCCAAGGCCCTCGGCGAACTGCTGCGCGCCCGGATCGTCGACCTTCCCGCCGGAGTGCACCCATGAGCATCGTGGACACTCCCGAACGGCGGCAACTGCGCGAGCTGACCCGCGCGTTCGTGACCCGGGAGGTGCTGCCGCACCTGGACGACTGGGAGCGGGCCGGCGAGGTGCCCCGCGCCCTGCACGCGACCGCCGCGAAGCTCGGCCTGCTCGGCATCGGCTTTCCCGAGTCGGTCGGTGGCAGCGGCGGCGACCTGCTCGACTCGATCATCGTGACCGAGGAGGTGATCCGCTCCGGCGGCTCGTCCGGCCTGGTCGCGGCCCTGTTCACGCACGGCATCGCGTTGCCGCACATGGTCGCCGCGGCCGGCGCCCGCACCGGCGGGTCGCTGGGCGGCCGGCTCGGCGGCGCACCGCCGCCCGCCGACGACGGCCTCATCGAGCGGTACGTCCGGCCCACCCTCGCCGGCACGATGATCGGCGCGCTGGCGATCACCGAGCCGGACGGCGGCTCCGACGTGGCCGGCATCCGCACGACAGCCCGGCGCGACGGCGACCACTACGTGGTGAACGGGTCGAAGACGTACATCACCAGTGGACATCGGGCCGACTTCGTGACCACTGCGGTGTGCACCGACTTCCCCGGCAGCGGGGAGCTGACCCTGCTCGTCATCGACAAGGGGTCGCCCGGGTTCACCGTGGGGCGCCGGCTGGAGAAGCTGGGCTGGCACTGCTCGGACACCGCCGAGCTGTCCTTCGCGGACGTGCGGGTGCCGGTGGCCAACCGGATCGGCGCGGAGAACACCGGCTTCCTGGCGATCATGCAGCACTTCGCCGCCGAGCGACTGTCGCTGGCGACCCAGGCGTACGCGACAGCGCAGCGCTGCGTCGAGCTGGCGGTGCGCTGGTGCCGGGACCGGGAGACCTTCGGGCGTCCGCTTGCCAGCCGGCAGTTGGTCCGGCACCGACTGGCCGAGATGCACACCCGCGCCGAGGCGGCCCGGTCGTACGTGCACGAGGTGGCCGTCCGGGTGGCCGCGGGCGAGCCGGTGGTGACCGAGGTGGCGATGGCGAAGAACGTCGCGGTGGCCGCCTGCGACCAGGTCGTCGACCAAGCGTTGCAACTGCACGGTGGCTTCGGCTACCTGCGTGACGCCGAGGTGGAGCGGCACTACCGCGATGCCCGGATCCTCGGCATCGGCGGCGGCACCACCGAGATCATGAACGAGATCATCGCGAAGGGTATGGGCCTGTGAGCACCCTGAACAGCGCGATCGACCCGGCGGCACCGGGGTACGTGGCGAACCGGGCGGCGTTGCGGGAGCGGCTGGCCGAGCTGGACGCCGCGCTGGACCAGGCCCGGGCGGGCGGCGGCGAGAAGTACGTGGCCCGGCACCACAAGCGCGGCAAGCTGCTCCCCCGGGAGCGGATCGAGCTGCTGGTGGACGCGGACAGCCCGTTCCTGGAGTTGTCGCCGGTCGCCGCGTACGGCACCGACTTCCCGGTCGGGGCCAGCGTGGTCACCGGCATCGGGGTGGTCGAGGGCGTGGAGTGCCTGATCGTCGCCAACGACCCGACGGTACGTGGCGGCGCGGTCAACCCGTGGTCCCTCGCCAAGACCCGGCGGGCCGGTGAGATCGCCCTGGCCAACCGGCTGCCGATGGTCAACCTCGTCGAGTCGGCCGGGGCGGACCTGCCCACCCAGGCGGAGATCTTCATTCCCGGTGGTCGGGTGTTCCGTGACCTCACTCGACTCTCGGCGGCCGGCATCCCCACGGTGAGCGTGGTCTTCGGCAACGCCACGGCCGGTGGCGCGTACGTGCCGGGGATGTCCGACCACGTGATCATGATCAGGGACCGGTCACAGGTCTACCTGGCCGGGCCGCCGCTGGTGAAGATGGCGACCGGCGAGGTCACCGACGACGAGTCGCTGGGCGGCGCGGCGATGCACGCCGCCACGTCCGGGCTCGCCGACTACCTGGCCGCCGACGAGCGGGACGGCATCCGGCTGGCCCGGCAGTGCGTCCGCCGGTTGAACTGGCGCAAGCAGGGTCCGGCGCCGCGTACGGCGGTGCCGCAGCCGCCGAAGTACGACCCGGAGGAGCTGCTCGGCATCGTCAGCTCCGATCTGAAGGTGCCGTTCGACCCGCGCGAGGTGCTGGCCCGGATCCTGGACGGCAGCGACTTCGACGAGTTCAAGCCGGCGTACGGGGACGCGCTGGTCACCGGCTGGGGCGAGCTGCACGGGTACCCGGTGGGGGTGCTGGCGAACGCCCGGGGCGTGCTGTTCAGCGCGGAGGCGCAGAAGGCGGCCCAGTTCATCCAGCTCGCGAACGCGTCCGACACCCCGTTGGTCTTCCTGCAGAACACCACCGGCTACATGGTCGGCACCGAGTACGAGCAGCGCGGCATCATCAAGCACGGCGCACTGATGATCAATGCGGTGTCCAACTCGACGGTGCCGCACCTGACGGTCAACCTGGGCGCCTCGTACGGGGCCGGCAACTACGGCATGTGCGGCCGGGCGTACGAGCCGAGGTTCCTGTTCACCTGGCCGAACGCCAAGTCGGCGGTGATGGGCCCGGCGCAGCTCGCCGGGGTGTTGTCGATCGTGGCCCGGCAGGCGGCCGCCGCCCGGGGGCGTGACTACGACGAGGAGTCGGACGCGGCGATGCGGATGATGGTCGAGCAGCAGATCGAGTCGCAGTCCGGCGCGCTGTTCCTCTCCGGTCGGCTCTACGACGACGGGGTGATCGACCCCCGGGACACCCGTACCGTCCTCGGGCTCTGCCTCTCGGCGATCCACAACGGACCGGTGAAGGGCGCCGACGGTTTCGGCGTCTTCCGGATGTAGCCCGTGAGCGCGAGGAACGCAGCGAAGCGGAGTCCCGCAGTCGCGAACGAGAGGCAGGCTCAGCGCCGATGATTCGGAAATTGCTCGTGGCCAACCGCGGGGAGATCGCCCGTCGGGTCTTCGCGACCTGCCGGGCGCTCGGCGTGCAGACCGTCGCCGTGCACTCCGACGCGGACGCCGACGCGCCGTTCGTGGCCGAGGCCGACCAGGCGGTGCGGTTGCCCGGTGACACGCCTGTCGAGACGTACCTGCGGGTCGAGAGGATCCTGGACGCGGCCCGGCGCAGCGGCGCGGACGCCGTCCACCCGGGTTACGGCTTTCTGGCCGAGAACGCCGAGTTCGCGGCGGCGGTGGCCGACGCGGGGCTGACCTGGGTCGGGCCGCCGGCCAAGGTGATCGCCGCGATGGGCGACAAGCTCGCGGCGAAGGCCCTGCTCGCCGAGGCGGGCGTGCCGATGCTGCCGAGCTGGACCGACACCGGCGAGGTCACGGACTTCCCGGTGCTGGTGAAGGCGTCCGCCGGTGGCGGCGGACGGGGCATGCGGGTCGTCCGGGACGCCGCCGGGCTTTCCGAGGCCGTCGCCTCCGCGCGCCGCGAGGCGGCTGCCGCGTTCGGTGACGGCACGGTCTTCATCGAGCGGTACGTCGAGCGCGGCCGGCACGTCGAGGTGCAGATCTTCGGCGACACCCACGGGACGGTGGTAGCTCTCGGCGAGCGGGACTGCTCGATCCAGCGGCGGCACCAGAAGATCGTCGAGGAGACTCCGGCGGTCGTCGATCCGGAGCTGCGGGCCCGCCTGCACGAGGCGGCGGTGGCGGCCGGCCGTGCCGTCGACTACGTGGGCGCGGGCACCGTGGAGTTCCTGCTCGCGCCGACCGGGGAGTTCTTCTTCCTGGAGATGAACACCCGTCTCCAGGTCGAGCACCCGGTCACCGAGGCGGTCACCGGGCTGGACCTGGTCCGGTGGCAACTGCTCGTCGCCGAGGGCGAGCCGCTGCCGCTCGGGACCACCCCGCCGGTCGACGGCCACGCGATCGAGGTTCGCCTCTGCGCCGAGGACCCGGCCCAGGGTTTCCGCCCGGCCACCGGCACCCTGCACCGGTTCGCCGTCCCCGGCGCGTCTGGCGGGTTCGCGCCCACGAAGGGGCTGCGACTCGACTCCGGCGTGGTGGACGGCTCGACGGTAGGCGTGCACTACGACTCGATGCTGGCCAAGGTGGTCGCCTGGGCGCCGACCCGCGCCGAGGCCGCGCGCGCCCTCGCCGGCGCGTTGGCCCGCGCCGAGATCCACGGCGTCACCACCAACCGGGACCTGCTGGTCCGGGTGCTGCGCAGCCCGGAGTTCGGTGCGGCACGAATCGACACCGGCTTCCTCGACAGGCATCCGGAGGTGTTCGCGCCCCTGCTCCCCGCCGACCGGCTCCCGCTGGCCGCCCTCGCGGCGGCGCTCGCCTCGGCCGCCGCGCGTCGCGCCGACGCCCGGGTGCTGGCCGGCCTGCCGTCGGGGTGGCGCAACGTGCCGGCCGTCGCGCAGGTCAGCCGCTTCACCGGCCCGGACGGCGAGATCGAGGTCCGCTACCGACTGGACCGCACGGGCGGGCTCGCCGAGTGGTCCGCCGCCCACAGCGCCGCCGACTCCACCGACCGCAGCGCCGCCGGCCCTGACGCTGAACGGTCTGTCGCGCTGGTCGAGGCCGCCCCGGCCCGGGTGGTGCTCGACGTCGACGGGGTGCGGCAGGCGTTCCGCGTACACCGTGCGGGGTCGGAGGTCTTCGTGGACGGCCCGGACGGGGCGGCGAGCCTCGTCGAGCTGCCGCGTCTCCCGCTGCCCACCGCGGCGGTGGCGGCCGGGTCGCTGCTCGCGCCGCTGCCCGGCGCGGTGACCCGGGTGCACGTCCAGGTCGGCCAGCGGGTCACGGCCGGCGATCCACTGCTCACGCTGGAAGCGATGAAGCTGGAACATCAGGTGCTGGCCCCGACCGACGGCGTGGTCACCGAGCTGCCGGTGCCGGCCGGCGGTCAGGTGCGGACGGGCGCGGTGCTGGCCGTCATCGACGGCTCCCCCGCAGCCGGCGACCCGACGCCGTCGAATCCCGAGGAGGACCCCCGATGACCTTCGACCTCACCCCCGAGCAGGACCAGTTGCGCGACGCCGTGCGGGCGCTCGGCCGCCGGTACGGCCACGGCTACTTCGTCGAGAAGGCGAAGGCCGGTGAGCACACCACCGAGCTGTGGGCGGAGGCCGGACGGCTCGGCTATCTGGGGGTCAACATCCCCACCGAGTACGGCGGCGGGGGCGGCGGCATCACCGAGCTGGCCATCGTCTGCGAGGAGTTGGCGGCGGCGGGGTGCCCGCTGCTGCTGCTGGTGGTCTCCCCCGCCATCGCGGCGACGGTGCTCGCCCGGCACGGCACCGAGGAGCAGCGCAAACGGCACCTGCCCGGCCTCGCGGACGGCTCGGCGAAGATCGTCTTCGCGATCACCGAGCCGGAGGCCGGTTCGAACTTCCACCGCCTCGGCACGGTGGCCCGCCGCGACGGCGACGACTGGGTGCTGAACGGCCGCAAGTGCTACATCTCCGGGGTCGACGAGGCCGGTCACGTGCTGGTGGTGGCGCGTGTCGCCGTCAATGACGGCCCAGCTGGTTCAGCGGATACGTCTCCGCAGAAGCTCAAGCCGGCGCTGTTCCTGGTGCCGACCGACGCGGCCGGGCTGACCCGGTCCAAGCTGGACATGGAGATCGTGTCTCCGGAGAACCAGTTCCTGCTCTACCTGGACGACGTGCGGGTGCCCGCCGACGCACTGCTCGGTGAGTCGCTGGACGCCGGGCTGCCGGCGCTCTTCGCCGGGCTCAACCCGGAGCGCATCACGGTGGCGGCGATGGGCGCGGGCACCGGCCGGTACGCCATCGAGCGGGCCAGCGGGTACACCGCCACCCGCAAGGTGTGGGGTGGCCGCAGCATCGGTTCGCACCAGGGGGTGTCGCATCCCCTCGCGCACGCGGCGGTGCAGGTGGAACTGGCCCGCCTCATGATCCAGAAGGCGGCCACCCTGTACGACGCCGGCCGTGACCTGGAGGCCGGGGTGGCCGGCAACATGGCCAAGTACGCGGCCGGGGAAGCCGCCGCGCTCGCCGTGGACACCGCCGTCCAGGCCCTCGGCGGGGCGGGCATGACCACCGAGTACGGGGTGGCCACCCTGCTCGGCGCGGTCCGGGCCGGCCGGATCGCCCCGGTCAGCCGGGAGATGATCCTCAACTTCGTCGCCCAGCACGTCCTCGGCCAGGACAAGTCCTACTGAGGCCGCCGACCGTCCGGCCCGGCCTGCCCGGCCCGGTGATCGACACCGGTTTCCTTGAACCCGGGGTGTCCAAGGCCCATCGATGCCCCGACTTCATGGAACCGGTGTCGATCACCTGCGGTCTGTTCCCTGGCTACGCCCGCTGCGGGCGCGAATGCTCGCGGTGGTGCAGGATCGCCACGGCCACCGCGAAGAGCACGACGGGTGCCAACACCAACGTCGACCACTGCGCCCCGGTGAGCGCGTCGGGGACACCGTCGTGGCTGGAGTGCTCCAGGAACGTCCCGGTGGTCTTGAGCCCCACCCGGGTGAGCAGCAGCGTGACGCCCACCGGGACGACGAGCGCGAGCAGGCGCAGCCGGAGCACCGTCGGCGTCGACAGGATGACGAGGGCGAAGAGCAGGTATCCCGCGGTCAGCAGGATCGCCTCGACCCGGCCGACACCGACCGTGAAGATCCACGTGCCGTAGATGGGCGACGTAGAGTCGTCGGCGCCGGTCAGCATGGCGACGCTCGGAGCACCGACGCTTACCACCGTCGCCGCCGCGAGTGTGCCGAGCCGCCAGCGGGCGAGGACAGCCGTGGCGGAACGGGAAGCGCGGACGGCGAGTGCCAGCGGGACCATCGCGGCGAGCACGGCGGGCCAGAGGTTGCGGACAGTCGAATACTGCCCGTATGCCTCGGCGACCCGAACCACCTCGTACGCCGCACCGCCGACGGCGATCGCAGCCGCCGCCCGCCCCCGCCCGAGTGCGGCGAACACCGCGACGACGAGCCAGAGCGCCGCCAGGGGACCACCCGGCCAGAGGACGAACGGCTCACCGATCCCGTCCGGATAGCTCTGCGCGTACATGCTGAGGTGCAGAACCGGAACGCGCGCGGCGTGCACGAACAACAGCAGCGCGGCGATCAGGCCCAGCACCTGCGCCGCGTCCCGCCACGCCTCGACCGAGAACCGGGCGCCGACCTGGCGTACGTGCGCCCGAACCGCCCCACCGAGCAGGGCGGACACGTCTCGGGCCAGGGGTCTGCGCTGGCCCGGCGCGGCGTCGTCAAGCAACACCCCGATCATCTCGTCCTCGTACTGCCGGCGGTACGCGCGCGGATAGCAGCCCAGCAGCAACCGGTAGACCTGGTGCAACGTCACGCGGCACCGCCTTCGACGATGAGGCCGGCACGGCGCAGCCGCACGCTCGCCGCGTCGGCGTTGCTGCGCAGGCGCGCCGACTCCTCGGCCAGGCGTTGCACGCCGGCGGCGGTCAGTCGGTAGTACCGCCGCAACCTGGACTGCACCTGCTCCTCGCGTTCAACGTCGATGAGGCCCTCGGTACGCAGCCGGTCCAGCGCCGCGTAGAGGGTGCCGGCGCGCAGGTCGACGCGCCCGTCGGAGATCCGGCGGACCTCGTCGAGGACGGCGTATCCGTGCCGTGGGGCCTCGACGAGCGCGGTGAGGATCAGATAGGTCGATTCGTGCAGGGAAGCCTTCGCCATCGCCGCAGTATATACAGTCAGAATGTATATGCGGAACGGCCGCCCTCGCGGGATCAGTGGGGGATTCGGCAGGCGGCGTCGATGCGGTGGACCGGGCGGACGCGGCGGCCCATCCCCTCCAGCAGCGAGTCCTCGATGTGGAAGTCGTGGATCCGCAGCCGGTGCCGGGGCAGCTCCTCCTCGGTCGGGCAGAGCACCTGCGCGCGGACGAGGTCGACCGGTACGTATCGGACCCCACCCCGTTCCTGCAGGATCACCATGTTGACGTCGTCGGTGGTCACCACGTGCCCCCGGACGTCCTCGGTCGGGCCGTTCTCGGCGCCCACCGTGGTCACGGTGAGCGGGAGCACCGGGGTGCTGATCACCGGCAGCGCGGCCCAGACCAGCATGGCCAGCACCGCCACCTCGGTCAGCGACGCCAGCGGCCGAATCACCATCCCCGGCAGCGGTCCCGCGATGAACAGGGCCAGCAGCGGAGGCACCACGATGAGCACCAGCACCAGGCGCTCACTGCCCTGCTCCACCGCGTCGCGCAGGGTGGGCAGCATCAGCCAGCCATACCCGGCGAGCAGCGCGGCGATCGCCGACAACCGGGGTAGGACCCACTCGTGCAGGCGGTCCGGACGGAGCTGGAACGCGGCAGCGAACGCCGGCAGCAGCAGCGGCAGGTAGAGCAGCGGCCAGGTGAGCAGGGCGAGCAGGAAACTCGCCACCACGACCCAGGCCGGGGTGAGGTCCGCCCAACGGGCGAAGAGCGGGCGGCGAAGAGTGCCCGGCGGCAACCGGTCCACGCTCACGGCCAGCACCGCGCCGAGCGCGAAGACGGCGACCAGCCCGGTGGAGAGCAGCCGGGCCGCGGTGGTCAGAAACCCGGCGAGCAGGTTGACCGGGCCGACGTTCGCGACCAGCAGCAGCGTGGTCTGGAGCTCCCCGCCCGCCTCCACGCCGAGTCGCAGCACCGAGAAGATCGCCGGCACGCCCACGACGGCCGTCCAGAACGACTGGCTGGCCCGCGCCCGCCGCTCCGCCGGGTCCCACCGCACCGGCACCTGCTCGACGTCGGCGACCGGTACCGCCGGCTCGGCGCGCGGCACCCCGGTCGGCCACCCGGCAGCGTCCACCTCGACGTGGTCGGTCGGCACGGACGCGCGGGGCGGGGGCACCGGGCCGTCGGCGCTCGCGTCACCGGTGGCGGTCGGCGCGGTGCTCACCGCCGGGGCGCCTTGTCGTCGAAGTCGACAAGCTTCGGCACCTCCAGTGGCTGGGGCTGGCTCTTCTCGGCGCGCAGCCACGGGCCCAGCGTCCGGTTGTACGCCGTCAGCCACGGGCTGGCCTGCCCGTCGCGGCCCTGCTGGTAGCTCTTCTGCAGGAAGTAGGCCACCAGGTCACGCAGCGCCGGATCACCGATCGGCACGCCGATGCCCAGCAACTCGCTCGTGCCGAAGGGCAGGTCGACGATCTCGAACTCCTTGGGGTACGTGGCCAGGAAGCCCGCGAGGATCGTCTCGTCCGAGCTGACCGCGTCGTACCGGCCGGCCCGGATGCCGGCCACGCAGTCCCACACGTCCTTCACCACCAGCGCCTTGACCTGGCGCTTCTCCAGCTCGCCCTCGGTGGTGGAGCCCCCGGTGGTGCAGACCTTGTAGGCCGGGTCGCGCAGGTCCTCGAGGGTGCGGATCTTGTCCTTCAGCCGGACCGGCACCAGCACCTCCTGGGTGGTGACGAAGTACGGCCCGGCGAAGCTGACCAGCTTCTTGCGCTCCTCGGTCATCGAGAAACTGGACACCACCAGGTCGACGGTGCCGCCCTGCAGGTACGGGATCCGGTCCTCGGTGGCCGCCGACACGAACTCCAACTGCTGCTCGCCCTCGTAGCCGAGGGAAGCGGCGATGTACCGACCGATCTCGACGTCGAAGCCGACGTGCTGGCCGTTGCGGAGGTCACCCATCAACGGCTCGTTGGTGGCGACGCCGATGCGCAGCTTCGACTGCCCGTAGATGTGCGACTCGCGCATCTTCTCCTGCACCGTCGGCAGGTCCGGCTCCTTGCGACTGTCACAGCCGGCGGCGGCGGCCAGGGTGAGGGTCAGCGCGACCGCAAGCGTCGTCGCGACCGAGCGGAGCCGGGACTGGGAACTAAATACGTTCATGGGCGACCTCGCTGACGGAGCAGCCTGCGGAACACCGAGAGTAGCGAGTCCGGTCCACTGTGTGTGCACGCCCACTCGGCCCTTTCGATCAACGCCGATCGGCGCGGCGGATCGCCTCTGCGGTTGACAGCGGGCCCGACCACGACATGCTGGAGGGGTGAGACGACTGTCCAGGATCGATGCGCGGATGGTGGCGGCGGTCGCCGCGTCGGGAGCCGTCGCGCTGCTGGCCCTGCTTGTCGTTCTGCGCCGGCAGGACCTTCTCGGTGTGGTCCTCGCACTGCTCTGCGTGCTGCTGGCCATGGTCGCCGCGGTCGCCGTGTCCGCCGCCCGCCAGCGTGCCGAACCGGAGCCGCCGGACCAACCGCACGCCACCGCGCCGCCGGACCTGATGCCGTACGGGATCGACGCGGACACGCTCGACGCCCTGGACAGCAGGGACGCGTTGCGGGCGGTGCGGGACCGGGGACGGGCGCGCGGCGGGTTCAGCGACCGGTGAGAGTGGGCGCGGTGAGCGCGTCGACGCCCCGCCCCGCCAGGCACCGGTAGACCCGGTCGACATTGCCGTCCACCGGCGGCAACACCTCCAGGTGCCAGCCGACCGGCTCGGTGATCTCCGTGGTCACCCGGAACGTCGTGGCGCTGCACACCTGCCGTACCGGCTCGGCGGCGATCACCTCGTCGTAGTCCGCGCCGACGAGCGGCACCGGCAGGATGCCCTCGGCGTACGTCTCCCAGGTGTGCCGGCCGTCGCAGGGGACCCTTGCCGCCTCGGCGCGGGCACCCCGGATGCGCACCGGGCCGAAGCACTCCAGCTCGGGCAGGCACCGGGCCCCGCTGGGCAGCGCTGTCGGTGCGCCGGCGCCGGACGCGCAGCCGGGCAGCGGCCCGGTCGCCGGCGCCGCGACCTGAGTCACCGAGGGGGACGGGTCGGGCGGCGGGCCACTGCTCGCCACCCAGGCGCCGGTGGTGGCCGACGCGGCGAGCGCCAGCACCCCCGCACCGCCGAAAAACCAGCGCCGCCGCCAGCGCCGGCCGCCGGGAACGCTGGGGCGGGTGTCCTCGACCGCGGGGCGGGGCACCGGCTGACCGGTGCCGTACAGGCCGGACCGGCTGGGGCCGCCACTGACCGGAGAGCCACCGACCGGGGCGCCGCTGATCGGGGCACCGCCGGTCGGAACGCCGCTCACCGGGGCGGCCGGCGATCCGAACGGCAGGTTGGCGAGCAGGTCGTGCAGTTCGAGGGCGGAGGGCCGCTCGGCCGGGTCGTTGGCCATGCCGAGGCGCAGCACGTCGATCAGCTCGTCCGGTACGCCCGGCAGGCCGGGAAGCGGCTGGTTGAACATCTCCAGCACGGTCACCAGGCTGGGATTGCGCTCCGACTGCCACCGGGGCGGCCGGCCGTGCATCACCGCGTAGAGGGTGGCGCAGAGCGCGTAGACGTCGACGGCCGGGGACGGCGGGCTGTGGCTGAACATCTCCGGCGGCGCGTACGCCGGGGTGAGCACCTCCAGGGTGACCGAGGCGTCTCGCGCCTCGGCCAGCACGGCGAGCCCGAAGTCGGCAAGCACCGCCGAGTTGAAGTGCGAGTAGAGGATGTTCGCGGGTTTCACGTCGCGATGCAGCACCCCGGCCCCGTGCGAGTGCGCCAACGCGTCCGCGATCTTGATGCCGAGATCGCGGGCCTCCACCGGGCCGAGCGGCGAGCTGCGCATCCGCTCGGCGTACGACCCGTCACAGAGTTCCATGATCAGGTACGGGTGCTGGTCGACGGTGACGCCGACGTCGAAGAGGTCCACCACGTGCGGGTGCGACGACATCCGGCCGGCGGCCCGCGCCTCGCGCAGGAACCGGGCCTGGTCGCGCTCGCTGTCCAGCGTCCGGTTCTCCACCTTGACGGCGACCTCGCGGCCGACCGAGATCTGGGTGGCCTGGTAGACGGTGGCGTAACCGCCACGGGCAAAGACCCGCAAATCAGTCAGACCGGGCACGATCGGCACCGGCAAGCCGCCGGTCGGGGTGTCGGTCACCGGTCGAAAATACCCAACCCTGCCGGCGGCTCAGCGCGCCGCGTCCGCCGGAGCGGCACCGGCCGCGCCGGGTGCCTCTCCGGTGCCTCCCGATCGGCCGGCATCGGCCGACGTGGAGGCGGAGGAAGCGGAGGCCGAATCAGCGGGAGCGGAAGCAGCGGACGCGGGAGCGGGAGCCGAGGCGGGAGCAACGGTGGCGGACGCGGGAGCCGAGGCAGCGAGAGGTGCGGCCCGGCGGCTGTTGTCCACGCGCAGGCCGATCGCTGTCGCCACGGCGCCCAGGCCTTCCCAGGCGGCCACGCCGAAGAACCGGTCGGGGGCGATGTCGGCAAGCACGGCGATGCTGAACACGGTGAAGGTGACCAGCCGGAAGACCACCGTGAACCGGTAGAACGCCCGCCACTCGGTGACCGTGGCGAGCAGGTAGTAGACGCCCATGTTGAACGACGCCATCGAGGACGCCAGCACGAACGTGCCGGTGTAGTCACCAGCGCCACGCGTCGCCGGCACCTCGAACCCGAGCATGCGTAGCTGCGCCTCCGGCCAGAGCAACCCGAGCGCGCCCATCACCAGCGCCAGTACGCCGAAGACCGCGATGGTCCAGCCCGCGACGGAACGCGGCAGCTTCATGATGGCCTCCCCAGGCACGGCGACGGTCACCACTGTGGACCACCGCGCGGTGGTGACACGCTAGCCCCTCACCCCGACCACCACATCCCCAGAACCGCCAAAACCCCCCACCCCCACCCCCACCGCGTTGATCATGAAGTTATTGCCACCGACACCGGCGTGTCGGCGCAATAACTTCATGATCAACGGGTCGAGGGGCCCGGGGGCCCGGGGGCGAGAAAGGGGGGCGGGCTTCAGGACGGGGTCAGGCGGGTTTGGAGGGCTTTGGCCGCTGCTCGTTCACTGCGTTGTTCGGTGGCGTACGCGAGGCGGACCGCCTCGTCGGCGCAGGAGCGGGCCTCGGCCGAGTGGCCGCAGGCCGCCAGCGCCTCGGCGAGCACGCTCGCCGCGATCACCTGACTGCGCACGTCCTCGGCGGGCGCGGTGACCGCCCGTCGGGCCCAGTCCAGCGCCTGCTCCCGCTGACCGTGGGCGAGCAGCGCCGACGCGTACCGGGCCATGGTCTGGCGGCGGGAGAAGAGCAGCGACGGCGCGTGGGCGGCGGCCGTCGCCACCGGGGCGAGCAGCCCGACCGCGGTAGCCGGGTCACCGGCGGCCAGCCGGGCGGTGGCCAGCAGCACCCGGGGCGCGACCTGCGCAGGCGCCTGCGGGTTGTGCGGTTCGACTGTCGTCAGCACCGCTCGGGCGGCCCGCTCGGCGGTCTCGTGGTCGCCCATGTCGAGCGCCACGAAGCCGCGCAGCGTGCCTGCCATACCGGTGAGCAGCGGGTGTGAGGTCTGCTCGGCGTACACCAGGGCGTCGGTGAGCAGGTCGGCCGCGTGCTCGGGCTCGCCCAGCCCGCGCGCCACGACGGCCCGGACGACAAGCGCGAAACCGCGCCCCCAGTCGTCGGACGCGGCGGCGAACTCGCGGTACGCCCGACGGGCCTCCCGGTCCGCCTCGGCCAACTCGCCCAGCTCGGCGGTGGCGAACGCCGCGACCGCGCGTAGCGTGCCCACCGCCCACGCCTCGCCGACCCGCTCGCCGAAGGGCAGGAAGACCTGCGCCATCCGGCACGCCTCCCGCAGCCGGCCGGCGAGCAGCCGGGCGAACGCGGTGGTGCCCCGCAGCCAGGCCCGCCCGTACGGGTCCTTGAGTTCGGCGAAGAGCCGGGCGGCCCGGCCGAGGACCGCGTCGGTGCCGGCGAAGTCACCCCGGGTGGTGGTCACCCAGGCCAGGTTCTGCAGCGACCAGGCCTGCCCACGCCGATCCTGCGCGCTGAGGCTGACCTGGTAGGCGGCGGCCAGCCGGCTGCTCGCCTGGCTGAGCCGACCGGCCACGAAGTCGCCCATGCCGAGCCGACGCATGGCGGACGCGCGCAGCGTGGGCAGCCCGCCGGCCTTGGCCACCTGCAACGCCTCCTGCCAGGCGGCCTCCGCCCGGCCCTGGTCGCCGAGGGTCTGCTGGGCCTGCCCGGCGAGCAGCAGGGCGCTGGCCCGGGTGGTGTCGTCCCCGGCGTTCGCGGCGATCTTCTCGGCGAAGGCGAGCGCGTCGACGACCCGACCGATCTGCAGCAGCGCACGGGCGTGCACCACCCGGTCGATAGCCGGTATCCCGTCGCGGGCCAGCTCGCTGGCGCGCTCGGCGTACTCGATGGCGAGCGTGGGTTCCCCGGCGGACAGCGACCGGCGGGCGGCCCGGCCGAGCGCGGCGATCCCGAGCGGGACCACGGCGCGGGCCGGCGCGTCCGGTCGTAGTTTCACCGCGTCGGCGAGCGTGGCGGCCCGCTGGACGTGCGTGGCGACGAAGTCGTCGCGTGCCTCCTCGGTGAACCCGCCCACGGCGACGGCCGTGGCCCCGTCGACGGGCGCCGCCCAACGGGCCAGCGCGGCGTGCCGCTCGGCCAGTTCGGCCTTGCTCACCCCGGCGTACGCGGCCTCCCGCATCAGCGGGGTGGCGAACGCGTAACCGGCGCGGGTGCGATGCAGCATGCGGCGTTGCAGCAGCTCCTCGACGGCCCGGTCGAACTCCACGGCGACCACCGCCGACGGCCTGCCGTCGCGGCCGGCCCGCTGCTCACGCAGCGCCTCCAGGGCGCCGGTCGGCACCGTGTCACCGACCACCGCAGCGTCCCGCAGGACGGAACGGGCGTCCGGTGGCAGCGCGTCGATGCGGGCGGCGAGGACGGCCGCGAGGTCCCGGGAGAGCAGCCGGCTGCCCAGGGAACCGGGCACGAGGCGCCAGCCGGCAGGCGTGCCCGGGTCTCGGTCGGCGGACGCCTGCCGCTCCGCGGTCAGCGCGCCGCGTTCGATCAGCAGGGTGACCAGCTCGGCCAGGTAGAACGGGTTGCCCTGGGCGGTGGCGAGCAGCCGGTCCGCGTCGGCCGCCGGCAGCTTTCCCCCGCCGAGGTAGCTGGTGAGCAGCCGGGCGGCGTCGGCACCCCGCAGCGGCGGCAGGGAGTGCACCTCGGCGTCCGCGACGCGGGTCAGCGTGCCGGCGGTGCGGACCAGCTCGGGGCGGCCGAGCAGCAGCACCAGCACCGGGCCGGTGAGTCGGGACAGGGTCAGCCCGAGCGCGCGGATGGTCTCGGGGGTGGCGTCGTGCAGGTCGTCCACCACGATCACCAGCGGCGCCTCCGAGGCGAGCCCGCTGAGCAGGTCCGCGACGGCGTTCGGCACCGCCTCGGCATCGGCGGGCGGGGCGGCCGCGCTGCCCCACTCACCGTTGTCGGGGCCGGCGTGCACGGGCAGTTCGGCGTAGCCGAGCAGGGCGAGCAGTTGGTCGGTGGCGATCGGGGGCGTCTCGCCGGCGGAGCGGGCGAGACGCTGACCGAGCCGGCGCAGCCGCTCGTCCACGGCCGGCCGGGTCAGCGCGGTCGCCGCGTCGCTGGGCAGACCGACCGCGGCACGGACCAGGTCGGCCAGCGGCGCGAGCCGGCGCCGCTCACCGAAGGCGGCGCAGCGCACCGAGAGCACCCGGGCACCGGTGTGCGCGGCGTACCGGCCGGCGCCCACGTCGTACCCGGCGGCGAGGCGCTCGACCTCGGCGGCGAACCGGGACTTGCCGATGCCCGCCTCGGCGGTCATCAGCAGCACCCGCGGGTCACCCTGGTCGATCACCTCGGCGAGTCGACCGGCGACCCGGCCGATCTCGGTCTCCCGGCCCACGTAGGGCGCCTCGTCGCCGAGACCCGAGCGGGTGCCCGGCGCGTCCAGCAGGCCCAGCAGCTCGTACGCCTCGACCGGCTCACGCTTGCCCTTGAGCCGCAGCGGCCGCAGCGCCCGCCAGGAGGCGACGTGCCGGGTGGCGGCGGCGGTACGCGCGCCGGCGTAGATGGCACCGACCGCAGCAGCGTCGGAGAAGCGCGCGGCGGTGTTCACCGTGTCGCCGATGACCGTGTATTCGATCGCGGCCTGGATGCCCGCGATGACGTCGCCGGTGTTCAGGCCGACCCGCAGGCCGAGCGGCGCGCCGCCGCCCCGCTCGTCGTCGAGCACCCGGCGGACGGCCCGTTGCATGGACAGGGCGGCCCGGACGGCCCGTTCGGCGTCGTCCTCGTGCGCCACCGGCGCCCCGAAGACCGCCATGATCCCGTCACCGGTCAGCTTGTCGACGTGCCCGCCGAAGGTCTTCACCGCGCCGGCCAGGGCCGCGAGCACCCGGTCGGTGACGGCTCCGACCCGTTCCGGGTCGAGGTCCTCCGACCAGGAGGTGAATTCGGAGAGGTCCCCGAAGAGCACTGTGACGACCCGGCGCTCGGCCGCCGGCAACGTGGCGGCGGCCGGCAGCGCGGAACCGCAGTTGTGGCAGAACCGTGCGCCGGGGACAGCGACAGTTCCGCACACCGGGCAGGTCACATGTGCTCCAACCCACTGACCCCCGGCGCAGATTCCCCGGTGTCGACGCCCAGATACTCCAACTGGGCACGGACCGACCATTCCGCCGCCCACCAGAGTGAGCGGTCCACGTCGGCATAGACGGCCGCGACCACGGCCGCGGGTGTCCGCGCCCCGGCGGCGACCGCCGCCCGGACCTGGTCGAGCCGGGCCCGGCGGTGGGCGAGGTAGAAGGTGGCGGCCGCGGCGCAGTCGGCAAGCGCCGGGCCGTGGCCGGGCAGCGCCGGAATTCCGGAGTACGCGGACAGCAGCTCCAGGCTGCTCAGGTAGTCGCCGAGGTGCCCGTCGGGGTGGGCCACCACGGTGGTGCCCCGGCCGAGGATGGTGTCACCGGTGAGCACCGCCCGCTCGCCGCCGTGCTCGACCAGGAAGCAGACCGAGTCGGCGGTGTGCCCCGGCGTGTCCAGCAGTCGGATGTCCAGGCCGAAGCCGTCCAGGTGCGCATCGGTCAGGGGCGTACCGCCGACGGCGTGCGCCGGGTCGACGGCGAGCACGTGCGCCCCGCCGAGCAGCTCGCTGAGCCGGGCGGCGCCCTCGGTGTGGTCGGCGTGGCCGTGCGTGATCAGGATCAGCCCGATCGGGCCGTGCGCGGCGATCGCCGTCAGGTGCCCCTCGTCGGCCGGCCCGGGGTCGACGACCACCGCCGGCTCACCCGGCGCCGCGCGCAGCAGCCAGGTGTTGGTGCCGTCGAGGGTCATCGGGCCGGGGTTCGGCGCCCGCAGCAGCGTCACCCAGCTCGGCAACCTGTCGGCAGGCGCCGCAGTCGCCCCCGTCACGTGCCCGTTCATGGCTGCGATCGTACGACCCCGCCCGCCACGGCCCGCGATCATGCACGTCCAGCCCCTGATTCGTCCCCGTTCAGGGCTTTCCTCCGGGCCGGCGGCGCACGATCGCGGGACGTGGCGATGCGGTCAGGCGACCTCGACGATCAGTTCGATCTCCACCGGGGCGTCCAGGGGCAGTTCGGCCACCCCGACGGCGCTGCGGGCGTGGCGGCCGGCCTCGCCGAAGACGGTGCCGAACAGGTCGGAGGCACCGTTGATCACGGCGGGCTGACCGATGAACCCGGGGGCCGAGGCCACGAACCCGGTCAGCTTGACCACCTTGACCACGTTCTCCAGGCCGACGAGCGAGTCGACGGCCGCCAGCGCGTTGAGCGCACACCGCTGGGCCAGGTCCTTCGCCTGCTCGGCGGAGATGCCGGCGCCGACCTTGCCGGTCGCCAGCAGCTTGCCCTCGGCGATCGGCAGCTGGCCGGAGACGTACACGTGCTGCCCGGACTGCACGGCCGGCACGTAGCTGGCCACCGGCGGCACCACGTCGGGCAGTTCGAGGCCCAGCTCGGCGAGCTTCGCGTGGGGACCGTTACTCATCGCGTCACCCCTTCGGTCGCGACTGCGGGGCTCCGCTGCGCTGCACTCCTCGCGCTCACGCCTTGGGCCGCTTCAGGTACGCCACCAGCTGGTCCGGGTTGGGGCCGGGGACCACGGCGACGAGCTCCCACCCGTCCTCACCCCAGTTGTCGAGGATCTGCTTGGTCGCGTGGACCAGCAGAGGGACCGTGGAGTATTCCCACTTCTGCATCGCTGGAGGGCTCCCTCGTGGTGCGGACTTCGTCGGGCACAGCCTACGGTCCGCTGGCCGGACGAGGCGCGGGACGCTGCTCGGGCGCGGCCGGCAGCTCTCCGCAGGGCCCCTCGTGCTCGTACCCCTGGGGGCAGCGCGACCGGTCGGGCAGCAGCAGGTCGCAGAAGACCCGGTGGCGGTTGTTCTGGTCGTCGGCGTTGGACACGGTGGTCTCGCCGGCGTCCAGCTCCGGCAGGAAGCCCAGCGACTCCGCGACCCGACCGGCAAGCGCGGTCGCCGAGGCCAGGTCGGGAACCCGGATCGGCAGGTGGATGACGAACCCGGGCTCGTCGTCGTCCCGCAGCCGCTCGACGGGCCGGGTCGACACCCGGATCACCTCCGGGGGCTCCGGAACCCGACGGTACGAACGCTCGTTGATGGGCAGGCTGCCGAACGGCCCGCCGGCCACTTCTCCCACTGACCCGGACCGGCGTTGCCTGTCGTTTGTCGGAAACTGGGTGCGAGGGATGTTGTCCGCGTCGCGCATGAACTGCCTCCGGTCGTACCTCTCGGATCACGCTTCCGGCTCGGACCATTCATCCGTTCCGGCCCCCCGCACCGGACGAAGGTAGGTCCCCGGAGGCGGTCTCGCCAACAGGACGCGCACGATCAGTCACCGAGAGTCACATATGTGACAGATGGCGGGTAGGAATCCCGACTGCGAGTCTTTCCGCCGTCGGGATGATGCGCCCGGTGCCACGCACTGTGCGGTAGGGGCGACACCGAACGGACTGTCGGCCGCTACCCTTCCGGTCGGACGGTCGCACAGCGCCCGGCCGCCCGCTCGATCTCGCTCGGCGCCAGGGGTGGCGGCCGGGCGCCGCACCCCCGGGGGAACGAGATGACCCAACCGCCCAGCGGCGACCAGGCCGGCCCGCGCGCTCTTCCGTCGGCGTCCCCGGATCCCGCAGGTCAGCCCGGCACGCCGGCCATCCCCGGCCAGCCCGGTCCGACGGCCTCCGGCCAGCCCGGTCCGACGGCCTCCGGCCAGCCCGGTCCGACGGCCTCCGGCCAGCCCGGTCCGACGGCCTCCGGCCAGCCGGTCCCCGGGCAGTCCGAGCCGACGACCTCCCCGGTGGAGTCCGACGCGCCGACCGTCCAGGAGCGGCCCGGCTCGACGACCGCCACCCAACCCGGCCCGGCCGCCCAGCCCGCCCTTCCGGGCCCGGCCGTCCCGTCCGGCCCGCCGGCCGCTTCCACCCCCGCCGCCCCGTACGGCCCGCCCACCGCTTCCGGCCCCGCCGCACAGCCTGGTCAGCTCGCCCTTCCCGGGCAGCCCGCGCCGGGGACGCTCCCCGCGCAGCCGGGCGTGCCGACCCAGCCGGGTGCGCCCGCCGGCGTCCCGCAGACCGAAGACCCGGCCGGCACGCCTGCGGCTCCCGGCGCCCCGGGCACCATCCCGCCACCGCCGCCCGGCTACCCGCCGTACCCGGGCACCGTCGAGCCGAAGAAGAAGCGCGGCCTGCTGATCGCGGCCATCGCGCTGGTCGTGATCATGGTGCTCTGCGTGGGCGCCGGCGTCGTGGCGTTCCTGACCCTGCGCAACGCCGAGTCCGGCGAGGGCGCGAAGGAGCCGGCGGTCGCCGTCGACGAGTTCCTCACCGCCGTCTACAAGGACCGGGACGCGAAGAAGGCCGCCAATCACGTCTGCGCCGCCTCCCGGGACGACAAGAAGATCGCGGCGAAGGTGGCCGAGGTGCAGAAGTATGCGTCCGAGTACCAGAACCCCCGGTTCAAGTGGACCACCCCGAAGGTCGACAACCAGACCGGCGACCGGGCCACCGTCTCCACCCACATCACGATGACCACCGCCGACGAGAAGGTGGCCGACCAGGACCTGCGCTTCACTGTGGTGCAGAAGACGGGTTGGTGGGTCTGCGAGGTCGCCTGACCCGCAAGCCTGGATAGGCTCGACGGGTGCGTGCAGCTGAGCGGCCGTCCGACCCGGCCGGTACCGGATGGTCGGCCCGCCTCCACGTGGTGACCGGCAAGGGAGGCACCGGCAAGACCAGCGTCGCGGCGGCGCTGGCCCTGGCGCTGGCCGCCGGTGGCCGGCGCACCCTGCTGGTGGAGGTCGAGGGCCGGCAGGGCATCGCCCAGCTCTTCGGCATCGAACCGCTGCCGTACGAGGAGCGACACCTCGCCGACGCGCCGGACGGCGGAGAGGTGCGCGCGCTCGCGGTGGACGCCGAGGAGGCGTTGCTCGAGTACCTGGACATGTTCTACAAGCTGGGTGCGGCGGGCCGGGCCCTGCGCAAGCTCGGCGCCATCGACTTCGCCACGACCATCGCCCCGGGTCTGCGTGACGTGCTGCTCACCGGCAAGGTGAAGGAGGCCACCACCCGCACCTCGGGGCAGCGGCGCGCGTACGACGCGGTGGTGCTGGACGCGCCGCCCACCGGTCGGATCGGCCGCTTCCTCAACGTCACGGCCGAGACGGCGCGGCTCGCCAAGGTCGGCCCGATCAAGACCCAGAGCGAGGGGGTCTCCGCGCTGCTGCGCTCCCCGATGACTGCCGTCCACGTGGTCACGCTGCTGGAGGAGATGCCGGTGCAGGAGACGGTGGACGCCATCGCCGACCTGACCTCGCTCGGCTTCGGCATCGGGAAGGTGATCGTCAACGGCGCCCGACCCGCGCTGCCCGCCGGCCCGGCGGTCACCGCCGCGGAACTCCAGCGCGGCCTGGTCGCCGCCGGGCTGCCGGCCGATCGGGACATCGTGGCCGGATTGCACGACGAGGCGCGGGACCAGCTCATCCGGCGCGAACTGGAGGATTCGCTCCGCGCCGACCTGGTGGAGTTGGGGCTGCCGATGATCGAGCTGCCGTTGCTGCCCGACGGGGTGGACCGGGCGGGCCTGTCGACACTGGCCCGGGCCCTCGTCAGCGCCGATTGACTCACACCTGAGCTCAGCACGGGCGCATGGACCGACGCGGCCCGATACGCTCGATTGGTGCCTTCCGAAGACGCGGCGCCGCAGCTGGACGTCGACCAGATCCTCGCCGACCCCGGCGTGCGGATCGTCGTGTGCTGCGGTGCCGGCGGGGTGGGTAAGACGACCACGGCCGCGGCGCTGGCGCTGCGGGCCGCCGAGCAGCACGGCCGGCGCACGGTGGTGCTCACCATCGACCCGGCCCGCCGGCTGGCCCAGTCACTGGGCCTGACCGAGCTGGACAACACACCCCGTCAGGTCAAGGGGATCGACGTCGAGGCCAGCGGCGGTGAGCTGCACGCCATGATGCTGGACATGAAGCGCACCTTCGACGACGTGGTGCTCCAGCACACCGACCCGACGAAGGCCGCGGAGATCTTCGCGAACCCGTTCTACCAGGCCATGAGTTCGACGTTCGCCGGCACGCAGGAATACATGGCGATGGAGAAGCTGGGCCAGCTGCACGCCCGGGGCGAGTGGGACCTGATCGTGGTGGACACTCCGCCCTCCCGCTCGGCGCTTGATTTCCTTGACGCGCCGGCCCGACTGTCCCGGTTCCTCGACGGCCGGATGCTGCGCCTGCTGCTGGCACCTGCGCGCAGCGGCGGGCGGAGCATGTTCAACCTGGTCACGGCCTCGTTCGGGATGTTCTCGAAGGTGGTCCAGAAGGTGCTCGGCGCACAGTTGCTCACCGACCTGTCCGGCTTCGTGGCCGCGCTCGACTCGATGTTCGGGGGCTTCCGGCAGCGGGCCGAGCAGACGTACCGCATCCTGCAGGCGCGGGAGACGGCCTTCGTGCTTGTCGCGGCGCCGGAGCCGGACGCGGTCCGGGAGGCCGCCTACTTCGCGAGCCGGCTGCGGGAGGAGAAGATGCCGCTGGCCGGCCTGGTCCTCAACCGGGTGCACCGGCCGGTGGTTCCGCAGCTGGACGCCGAGCAGAGTGGGGCCGCCGCGGAGCGGCTGGCCGAGCTGGGTGGGCACGAGGCCACCGCCGACGTGCTGCGGGCGCACGCGGCGCTGGCCCGTCAGGCGGTACGCGAGCAGCAGGTCGCCGCGCGGTTCACCGAGGCGTTCCCGGCGGTGCCGGCGGTGTCGGTGACGGCGCAACCCGCCGACGTGCACGACGTCGACGGGCTGCGGACGATCGGCGCGGCGATCAGCCGGTCGTGACCGGCGTCAGGTGGCCGCGCTGACGAGGATCTTGTCCTTGCCAGCCTTGTCCTTGCTGTTCTTCTTCATCGCTGCCTCGAACATCTTGCGCCAGCTCGTCACCTGGGGGTGACGACGCAGCAACGCCCGGCGTTCGCGTTCGGTCATACCGCCCCACACACCGAACTCGATCCGGTTGTCCAGCGCGTCGGCCAGGCACTCGTACCGAACTGGGCAGCTCCGGCAGATCCGCTTCGCCACGTTCTGTTCGGCGCCCTGTACGAACAACGCGTCCGGGTCCCCGTTCTGACACGCCGCCAGCGACGGCCAGTCAGTGATCATGCCCATGTGTACTCGTCCCCCCTTGCAGTACCTACCGACCTCGTTGCACGGCAGCCGGCAATTTCCCCCCGATCGCCCGGCCCGCCTTCCCCAAGGCGGCGCGGACGACATGTGGCGCTGTCGCCGCCATCATCATGCTCTGTAGTCGACTGATTACGCAACGTTGTCGGCGAAATCCATCATTCCGGACACTCCCGGCTTCCCGGGCTCTCGACCGCCGGTTACCCCGCCGAGGTCGGCGAAAACGCTGCGGGGCCTCCGCCGAACGGTGAAGACTCACGCCGGGTCACACGCAACCTCGTACCGGGGGTCATGCGTTTAGCACAACGAGGGCAGCGCGCGCAGGAAATGGGGAAAGAACTCCCAGGCGCCCCTCGTTCCCTACTCGCGTACCATGCCGAGGTGACCTGGATGCGGAAACGTGACCACAATGTGCTGACCAACGCCGCATCGCTGCTCATATGTGGCCTGTTGGCCGGCGTGGTGGTCGCTGCGGCGGCCTTCCCCGCGGTGGCGATGTCCGGCTTGGCCGCGAAGGCCGGCGCAGAGACATTTGGCAACCTGCCGACGGAGCTGACGGTGGCCCGCGCGCCACAGATCAGCTACCTGCTGGCGTCGGACGGCAAGACGCCGCTGGCGACGATGTACGACGAGAACCGCCGCGACGTGAAGCTCGCGGACATCTCGCCCTACATGATCAAGGCCATCATCGCGGCCGAGGACCACGACTTCTACAAGCACAACGGCGTCGACATCAACGGCGTCGCCCGTGCGTTCGTCAACAACCAGAGCGAGGGCTCCGGCCGGCAGGGCGCCTCGACGCTGACCATGCAGTACGTCCGGCTGGCCATCGCCTACTCGGCCACGCACCCGGCCGACGTGGTCGCGGCGACCGAGGACACCAGCGCCCGCAAGCTCCGCGAGATGCGGCTGGCCCTGCAGGTCGACAAGGAGTTCTCCAAGGACGAGATCCTGACCCGCTACCTCAACCTCGCCTCGTTCGGCAACGGCGCGTACGGCATCTACGCCGCCAGCCAGGTCTACTTCGGTAAGCCGCCGAGCAAGCTGAAGATCGAGGAAGCCGCGCTGCTGGCCGGCATGGTGAAGGCCCCGACGACCAACGACCCGACCACCAAGAGCGGCTACCCGCTCGCGTTGGACCGGCGCAACTACGTCATCCAGAACATGGTCGACACCAAGGCCATCACCCAGCAGGAGGCCGACGCCGCCAAGGCGGTCAAGCTGAAGCCGCAGGACAAGCGCACCCCGAACGGCTGCGTCGCCACGAACGTCAACGAGTGGGGCTTCTTCTGCGACTACTTCTACCGCTGGTGGATGCAGCAGGAGACGTTCGGCTCGACCTCGTACGACCGTGAGCGCCGGCTGAAGAGCGGCGGCTACACCGTAGTGACCTCGATCGACATCCAGGCACAGAAGGGCGCCGACAAGGCAGTCCGTAAGGCCAAGAGCGTGAACAGCAAGGAAGCCGCGATGGTCGCCGTGGTGGAGCCGGGCACCGGCCGGGTGCGGGCCCTCGCCGTCAACAGGCAGTTCAAGCTGGACGACCCGAAGCACCCGACGAACAAGATCTCCAGCGATCCGGCGAAGAGCCGGCGGGGCATCAAGGGCAACTACCCGGCGACTGTCAACCCGCTGCTCACCGGCGGCGACGGCATCGCCGGCTACCAGGCCGGCTCGACCTTCAAGATCTTCACCATCGTCGCCGCGCTGGAGAAGGGCATCCCGCTCAGCTACTCGTTCAACGCGCCGCAGCAGTTCAAGTCGGAATACGTCATCGACAGCAGCAGCCCGGCGGCCTGCCCCGGCACCCACTTCTACTGCCCGACCAACTCCGGTCAGAAGGCCGGTGGCGTACAGAACATGTGGAGCGCCTTCTCCCAGTCGATCAACACCTACTTCGTGCCGCTGCAGCAGCAGGTCGGCGCCGAGAACGTGGTCGACGTCGCCAAGCGGGCCGGCATCCAGTTCCGGGCCAGCAACGACGCCACGTTCGCCGCCACCAAGGACGCGGCCCACCAGTGGGGAGCCTTCACCCTTGGCGTCTCCTCCACCACCCCGCTGGACCTGGCAAACGCGTACGCGACCCTCGCGGCGGACGGCAAGTACTGCGAGCCGATCCCGGTGCAGGAGATCCGCGACCCGGACGGCAAGAAGCTGGACATCGCCAACCCGCGCTGCGAGAAGCGGTTCAGCACCGACGTCGCCCGCGCCGCCGTGGACGCCGCCCGCTGCCCGGTCGGCGACAACTCCAAGACCAGCAAGTGCGGCAGCAGCCGTACCGCCGGTGTGGTGCGGGGCATCGTCGACGCGCCGGTGGCCGGCAAGTCCGGCACCACCGACTCGGAGAAGACCGCCGCCCTGGTCGCGATGACCAAGCAGTACGCGGTGGCCGGCATCATGGCCGACCCGGACTGGCCGCAGACGAACGTCAAGATGAAGCACGCCGAGAAGGACGGCATCAACCCGCCGGTGTACGAGACGCTGCGGGACGCCATGAAGGGCAAGCCGCGGATCAACTTCGAGCCCCCGGGCCAGAAGATCTCCGAGGGTGACCAGCGCAGCATCCCCGACGTGAAGTGCCAGCCGGTGGACACCGCGAAGTCCCGGATCAAGGGCGCGGGCTTCGAGCCGATCGTCTCCGAGACGAAGGTGGCCTCCACCTGCCCGGCGGGCACCGCCGCCGGCACCAGCCCGGACGGGCGCACCATCAAGGGCGGCATCGTCACCATCCAGATCAGCACCGGCGGTGGCGCTCCGGCGGGCACCGGCAAGCCGGCCCCGCCCGGTGGCACGCCCGGTAGACCCGGCAACGGCCGACCGAACGGCTGAGTCGAAGAGCACACAGAACGGGCGGGCACCCACTGCGGGTGCCCGCCCGTTTCGTGTGTCCGGGCCGGCGCTGCCGACTTGTCCCTGAACCGCTGCGGGCGGCAGGGCCGGCGGGTCAGAGGCCGAGCTGTCGGCGTACCTCGGCGGCGACCCGGCCACCCTCGGCCTGGCCGGCAACCGCGGCCTGGGCCGCCTTCATGGCCGGGCCCATCTGGGCCTTGCCGGTGAAGCCGCCCGCGGCGAGCGCCCCCGCGACCAGCTCGGTCAACTCGGCGTCGGAGAGCTGCCTCGGCAGGTAGCGGTCCAGCACCTCACCCTCGGCGGTCTCCTTCGCGGCCTGCTCGGCACGGCCCGCGTCGGCGAAGGCGGTGGCCGCCTCCCGGCGCTTCTTGGCCTCCTTGGTCAACACCGCGAGCACCTCGTCGTCGGTGAGCTCGCGCTTGGCCTTGCCGGCCACCTCGGCGGTGCCGACGGCGGCCAGGGCCATCCGCAGCGTGGAGGTGGTCAACTCGTCGCGCGCCTTGAGGGCGGAACGCATGTCGGCGGTGAGGCGGTCCTTCAGCGTGCTCATGGACGGTCAAACTACCCTGAACGCCATGCGAAAGCGCACACTATTCCGTCTCGCCGCCGGAACCGCCGCGGTCGGCGCGACCACGCTCGCGTACGCGTCGCTCGTCGAGCGCAACATGTTCACCCTGCGGCGGTACGACGTGCCGGTGCTGCCGGCCGATGCGGAGCCGCTGCGCGTGCTGCACCTGTCGGACCTGCACATGATGCCCGACCAGGCGCGCAAGCAGCGCTGGGTGGCGTCGCTGGCCGCCCTCGATCCGGACCTGGTCGTGGTGACCGGCGACAACATGGCGCACCCGGGCGCGGTGCCGGGCGTGCTGCGGGCGCTGCAACCGCTGCTCGACTACCCGGGCGCGTTCGTGTTCGGCTCCAACGACTACACCGGGCCGGTGTTGAAGAACCCGTTCACCTACTTCCTGCCCGACCGGGAGTACACCGAGGGCGTCGACCTGCCCTACGAGGAACTGCGCCAGGTGTTCACCGGCGCCGGCTGGGCGGACCTCAACAACGCCCGGACCACCCTCAAGGCGGGCGGCCGGCAACTCGACCTGGTCGGCGTGGACGACCCCCACATCGACCGGGACGACTACCCGGCGGTGGCCGGCGCGGTCTCGTCCTCCGCCGACCTGTCCATCGCGCTGACGCACTCCCCCGAGCCACGGGTGCTCGACCAGATGGCCGCCGACGGCTTCGGCCTGCTGCTGGCCGGGCACACCCACGGCGGGCAGGTCTGCGTCCCGGGGTACGGGGCGCTGGTGACCAACTGCGGCCTGCCCCGCTCGATGGCGCGCGGGCTGCACCGGTGGCCGGGGTCGGACTCCTGGCTGCACGTCTCCGCCGGCCTCGGCACCCACCCGACCGCGCCGATCCGCTTCGCCTGTCCTCCGGAGGCAAGCATCCTGACCCTCATCCCCCGCTGACCCATGCCCGGCGGGGGTCGGGCGGCGGGGTACCGAGTTTGACCATCGGGGCGGGTGGGCTACTATTTGTCGGCACGCCTCGGGGTGTGGCGCAGCTTGGTAGCGCGCTTCGTTCGGGACGAAGAGGTCGTCGGTTCGAATCCGGCCACCCCGACCAGAGGTAAGAGGGCACATCCGATCCATGGATGTGCCCTCTGGTGCTTTCCGCGCTCGTCTGCGCGTGCTGCGCCCTGTCTTGCCCAGCCGCCACACGATCGGCCAGCAACAAGGGCGTGTGCCGTAGTTCACCAGCCGTCTCGGGGAGCGGCACGCGAGGTCGAACGCGGCCGTGAGATCGACGGGCGCGCCTAGGATGGTCGCCATGTCTGCGCCTGTCGAGGATGTGCCGGGGTGGGAGTCTCTCTCGCCGGAGCTGCGGGAGCGGTTCCGGGCAGCCGACCTGCCTGCCGCGTTGCTCAAACTGGACGACAGCGCCAACTTTCTCCTCGGGCCGGCCCTGACCGAGCAGGACGTGCCGCCGCTGGGCCAGCTTCTGCGGTTCGGGTACGGCACAGGGTTGTTCGAGGGGGAATTCTGCCTGTCCCTCGCCACGGGTGCGGTCCACCTGATCCGCCCGGATCTTCCGCCGAACTTCGTGAACTCGACCCTGGACCAGTTCGGCCAGTCGGCGCGGTTGACGTTGCGGTACGAGCGGGATCTGACCGAGGGTGACGTCGATACGTACACGGACGCGGCCGAGCAGATCCGGGCGGGCATCGCGCGGATCGATCCGGCGGCCGATGAGACCGACACCTATTGGGACAGCCTGTACTACGAGCTGGCCGCCGGGACGTATACCAATTTCGAGTGACATGCCGGAAAAGGCGTCGGGGCCGACCACGTTAATATCGACCGTCTAGGATCGCTTCCGTCCGTGACATTCACCGTCACGTTTGTGGTTGCCCGAATTTGGAGTAGGGCTTCCAGAGCCGATCACTCGCACCGGATGGGAATCCCACGATAGTGGGATTCCGTGTTGTGCGAGCGGAAAGGACGACGGATTTAATGGAGAGAAACACCAGGGCCGCCCGCTGGGGGCGACTGGCGGCGGTCCTGCTCCTGCTCTGCTCGATGGTCGGCCCGCTGCCCGCCGCCCCGGCATTCGCCGGGCCGACCGTCACCGCATTGCCGGCAGTCGATAGTG
Organism: Micromonospora lupini str. Lupac 08; assembly: GCF_000297395.2. GTDB lineage: Bacteria > Actinomycetota > Actinomycetes > Mycobacteriales > Micromonosporaceae > Micromonospora > Micromonospora lupini. The sequence goes on from NZ_HF570108.1 coordinate 7,001,684, forward strand.
GTTGCCCGCCGGCCACCGCCGATGGTCAGGTCGTCTACGGATGCAACGAATTGAGCCGCCACCTACAGCGGGCTCGCCTGTGGCTGCAGCAGAACAAGCCACCCGGCACCGACGACAAGCTCTTCAAGAACGCCGGCTCCTCCAACTACGCCATCGCGAGACTGGCCGACGGCAAGTACATCATCGGGTACAGCGACAACCTCAAGCACTCCGAGGAACGCCTTCTCGACCAGATGAACGGCAAGTCCCAGCGGATCACCTTCGATCCGGCCACCGGCCGCGTCTCGTACCAGGCGCCCAGGGCCTCGGGCATCGCCGAGGGGTTCTCCGAGTTGGAACCGTGCGACAACAAGTGCGGCCCGAAACTCAGGAGCGCCGGCGTTCGCGACAAGTTCACCTGGTCCTGGCAGTGGAACGGCCGCGACGGCGACACCAAAGACGACGTCAAGGCAATCCGGGACCAGTCCAACAACTCGAAGACCGGGCACAAGACCCTGGCCCTGAGGCAGTTGAAGGCCAACAACGGCCCGGGCCGGATCGACAACCCGGCGAACGCACAGAGCGGCATCGGCAAAGCGGTCCAGCGTCAGGCCGGCCCTGGTCGGCCCGGTGGTATCGACTTCTCCTCGGTGCAGTTGCGGTACGTGTCCGACGGCACCTCCGGCAACACGTACTCGTTCAAGGCGCCGACCACACCCGGCAAGCCGTCCACCGACGGGACCGGGGCGATCTACGACGCCTACACGGCACTCAACGTGTGGATGACCGTTCAGCCGTCGAAGTTCTGGGTGAACCTCAACCCCGACGAGCCGAACCGGATCATCGATGCTGACCTGGCCCAGACCGACGTCGGCCGTGTGCTGCTGGAGTCCGACCTGACGCTCAAGGAGTCGGGCACCAAACTGATCGATCCCAACTCAGTGGTGGGCAAGCGGTTCTGGGACAGGATGCGGGCCGCCGGCCTCAGCAAGTTCTGCAAGCGGGACTGGATCGTCCCGAAGCAGGCCACGGTCCGCGAATCAGGCTCGGAGCTCTACATCCTGGAAGCGCCGCTCGAGGTGAAGAGCGAGGGCGCCGACTTCCAGATGCCCGGGAGTGAGTTCACGTGCCCGGGTGACTCCAAGGCGGCGACCGACATCTACCGTGCGGTGGTCGTCCCGGAACTCACCCGCCTCGTGAACGAGTCGCCGGAATACACCGACCTACGTCGGGTCTACATCAGCCGGGTCGCCGCCGAGTGGTACCGGAACCGGTTGGCGAAGGCCGGCACGGCCGAGGACTTCGGGATCGACAGCAACGACGTGGACACGCTTGAGTCCGTCGTGCCGTGGGACCCGAAAGCCCTCTACAACAAATACCTGAAGCAGTTGAACAGCGTCATCTACACGACGCCGGACGGATTCGTGGTCACGGCCGGTGGGGTGGACTTCACCCAGCCGGTGAAGGTGGACAAGGTCACCGACACCAACTTCGAGCAGCAGTACCCGGCCCTGCCGGCCGTCGTGCAGAAGTCGCTGGCGGAGGTGACCAGGACGACGGACGCCAAGGACGCCTTCAACGGTGGCGCCGACCTGGTGCCGGCCGTGATCACGCCCCCGGCCAGCCCGTCGCCGGGTGGCACCGCCAACGGTGGTGACCCGGATGGCGGGGGTGGCGGGGGTGGCGGCCTGCCGGTCACCGGTGCCCCGCTCTACGGGATCGTCGGGGCGGGTGTCGTGCTGATCGTGGTCGGTCTCCTGGCGCTGTGGCGCACCCGACGGGTGCGCTGGGTGGCCAGCCGCTGATCGCGACGGTTTCCTGAGGAAGGCCAGGTGGGAGAAGATCCCACCTGGCCTTCCCGCTGTCGACCTGGTGCCGGCTTCGCGCGGGCGGCTGCGCGTGGCGTACCACCGCACCGGGTCGGCACAGGATGCCGAGGGCGTGGCGTAGAAAGATCATCGATCCTTTCGACCAGCTACCAAGCCAGCCGAAAGGCGGTTGCCGCCCCTCACCATCCAGGGTTTGATGCGCCTGATCATCCGTTCAGTAGCCGGATGGCACACGGGGAGGAACTTCCACTGTGATCAGATCCAGGCGGCGCCGCGCTGCCCTCAGCGCCCTCGCGTTGACGATGGGCGTCAGCGGGCTCAGTCTCATTTCCACCACGAGCGCGGCCCTCGCGGCACCGCAGCCCGAGAGAACGCCGACCGTTGCGGTGGGCTGGACCGACTCGGCGACGCCGAAGAAGGCGTACCCGTCGGAAGACGGCACCCCCCTTCCGCTCGGCACCTGGCAGGACGACGCGGGCAAGAGCCACACCTCGCGGGTGTACGTCACCTTCGACCTCTCCGCGTACGAGGGCAAGAAGATCTACTCCGGCAAGGTCTTCGTCGACGAGGACAGCGTCGCCGACTGCGGTAAGCGGGCCGTCGAGATCTGGCGCACGAAGCCGGTGACCACGACGCCCACCTGGAATCGGTCGCCCAGCCCGATCGTCAAGGTCGCCGAGGACCTGACGCCCACGCAACTCTGCCCCCGTTCCATCACCCTCGACGTGAGCGCGGCGGTGCAGGATGCGGTGGCACACCGGCAGCGCAACATCACCTTTGAGATCCGGGTGCCGGAGCAGTTCGAGAGCGACGCCTCCTACGGTCGACGACTCAACGCCTACCGTGGCGTGCGCATGACCACCCAATACAACTCGGTGCCGCAGATCGACAACGCCCACCTCTACAACGGTGGCCTCCCCTGCACCCAACTGGCGCCCTATCCGCGCATCGGCGGGTTCGCCAGCGTGTTGCAGGCGGTCGGCTCTGACGCGGACGGCAACGACGAGTGGGCCGTCCGGACCGAGGTCGCCATCTGGCCGAAGGCCGCGCCGGAAGCCCGGCAGGTGTTCACCGGCGAGCACGGCATCTCCGGCCGGGCCAACACCGTCAACCTGCCCGACGGCTTCCTCACCGACGGCGAGTCGTACGTCTGGCAGGCCCGGGCGACCGACGGCACCGACACCTCGGCGTGGTCGAAGAAGTGCTTCTTCACCCACGACCGCACCGCGCCCGGCGCACCCACCGTCACCTCGGCCAACTACCCGGCGGACGGCACCGGCGAACAGGCGCCGGCGGGTGTTCCCGGGACCTTCACCTTCTCCGGTAACGGCAACAAGGACGTCGTCGGTTTCGAGTACTCCTGGCGCGGTCTGGGCGTCCGCGGCTGCGCGGCCACCGGCGAATACGGTCAACTGGAGTGCCGGAACCCGCTCGACCTGCCGGGAGCGGTCCGGGCGAACACCCCGGGCGGTTCGGCGACCGTGACGATCAATCCGACCGGTTTCGGAACGCAGACCCTTACCGTCCGCTCCATCGATGCCGCCGGCAACGTCTCCGGGACCGTCGAGTACCGCACCTTCCTGCCGTGGACCGCTCCCGAGGTGCGGGAAGAGAACGGTCCGCCGCAGTGGGGGCAGGAAGTGGTGCTGAGGTTCGTTCCGGCTCCCGGTGTCACAGGCGTCCGTGAGTACGAGATCACCCTGGACGGTCGGGCCCCCGAGACGCGGTCCGCGCAGGAGGACGGGACGGCCTACTTCAGCTTCGTCTCCACGAACCCGGACGGGCCCCAACTCACGGTACGCAGCCACAGCGACAACGGATTCGTGTCACCGGAGGCGCACTGGTACGGGTACTACAGCCCCGGCCCCGGGGTGAAGTCCGACGTCTACTACTCGCCCGACGGCTCGGCGGTTGGCGGGGTGGGTGTCGAGGGCACCTTCACCTTCTCCCCGCCGGTGGGTTGGACGGACACCAAGGCCTACCGCTACAGCTTCGACGACGCCGAGCCGACCGAGGTAGCGGCCGACGAGAACGGTCGGGCCACGATCACCTGGACGCCGACGGCCAGCGGGTACGTGACGCTTACCGTCTACGGCGTCCACGCCGACGGCTCGGTCGGATACGACGCCAACTGGTACTCGTTCGAGGTGGCGGCCTCCGCCTCCTGACCTGCCGAAACGAGGGCGGCCACACACGGTGTGGCCGCCCTTGGCCGTCAGTCCTGCCGTTCGGTGCGCTCGATCTCGGTGAACGCGGCGGCCAGGTAGTCGTCAAACGGCACGTTTGTCGTCGCCAACAGGTCGGCCACCAGCAGTGGAGCATGCCGCGCCAGCGCCGACGCGTCCGGCGGGGACTCGTCGCCCTCGGGGTCGTAGACACCGAGCGCGCCGGCCAGGAGAACGAGCACGACGTGCGGGTCCACGTCCGAACGCCATCGCGTCGCGCCCTGCACGCAGCGGGTCAGCACCTGGCGGATGTCGTCGCCGGTCAGCCCATCCGGGTGGCTCTCCTCCAGCAGCAACCGGACCACCCCGCCGAGCACCAGGCCGCAGCGTTCGTCGACCGCCAGACCAACAACCGCCTCGTCGTACGCCTGACCGTCGCGGGCCTGGGCGGCAGTGACGGCCGCCGTGGCGGTCACCGCGATGGCGCGGGCGGTAGCGGGCAGGTGTCGCCAGGTGCCGGTCATCGGGCCAGCATCGCAGACCCGGCGGACCACTGGATCATCGTGGGGTTGGTCACCTGGCGGTCCGGGGCGCAGCGGCATCCCTGCAAAACGGTTCGCCTGTCGTCACACCCACCGCACAGAATGCCGAACATGTTGCGTCGAGCCCTGCCCCGTCGTCCGGAAGCCCGTTGGATCCTCCTCGGCACCCTGCTGTCGGCGATCGGGCGGGGCCTGACCCTGCCGTTCCTCTTCATCTACCTGACCGACGTGCGGGGGCTCACCGACACCCGCGCCGGTCTGGTGATCGGCTGGTACGGCGTCGTCACCCTGGCGCTGTCGCCGCTGGGTGGGACGCTCATCGACCGGTTCGGCGCACGCCGGGTGGTGTTGCCGTGCCTGTTGATCGAGGCGGTGGGCACCGGTTCGCTGTCGCTGGTCCACTCGACCGGCTCGGCCCTGCTCGTGATGACTGTTGTCGCCGTCGGCAGCTCGGCGGTCTGGTCCGGGCAGAACACCATCCTCGCCTCACTTACCGACGACGGTGAGCGGCAACGGGTGTTCGGTCTGAACTTCGCGCTGCTCAACCTCGGCATCGGCATCGGCGGCATGACCTCCGGCGCGATCGTCGACACGGCACGACCCGGGACCTTCCAGACGGTCTACCTGCTGGACGCCATCAGCTACCTGATGCCGGCCCTGATCCTGTTGACCCTGCCCGGCGTCGGCCACCGACTGGGCCACCGCTCAGCCGGCGACGGGTCGTCGAGCGGCGGCTACCTGACCGTGCTCCGGGACCGTCCGTTCCGCCGGCTCGTGATCTTCGGCCTGGTCCTCACCACGTGCGGGTACGCCCAGGTCGAGGTCGGCTTCGCCGCGTACGCCGTGCGGGTGGCCGAGGTGAACCCCCGGGTGGTGGCCTGGGCGCTCGCGGCCAACACGGTGATGATCGTGCTCGCCCAACTGCTGGTGATCCGACGGATCGAGGGGCGCAGCCGCACCGGAGCGCTCGCCGTGGTCGGGGCGGTGTTCGCCGTCGCATGGCTCGTCCTCGGCGTCGCCGGCGTGGTCAGCACCGAGAATGCGCTGGTGGCCGCCCTGTGCGTGGTGGCCTGCTCGGCGATCTTCGGCCTCGGCGAGACGCTGCTGTCGCCGGTGATGCCGGCGCTTACCAACGCGCTGGCCACCGACGAGCTGCGTGGCCGGTACAACGCCATGAGTTCGATGATCTTCGGAATCAGTGGTGTGATCGGTCCGGTGACCGCCGGCCCGCTCCTCGGCGCGGCCAACGGCATGGTCTGGGTCGCGGTGGTGGTAGGCGGCTCCCTGGTGGCCTCGCTCATCGCGCTCTCCCTGCGCCGGCTGCTCAGCGCCGAGCAGGACGGCCTGGCAACCGCCATTCCGGCGCCCCCCACGCCCGCGCCCACGGTCGCCTGACCCCGCACCCCGCGCGGGGCCGGGGCAGCGCGGGCGGGCGGTGGCGGGGACGGGTCGGGCCCCGGAGCGGGTGCTCCGGGGCCCGATCGTCGGGGTACGCCGTCAGGCGGCGGGGACCTCGGCGGTGGTACGGATGCGGTCGAGCGCCGGGGCGGAGACCGGCGACTGCGCGGTCAGGTACGCCACGAACGCGTCCAGGTCGATCTGGCCGGTGACCTGGTTGGTTCCGGCGGTGAGGGCGCTGAAGCCGTCGCCGCCACCGGACAGGAAGTTGTTCACCGTCACCCGGTAGGTGGCGGCGGTGTCGACGACGGTGCCGCCGATGGTGAGGCTGCCCCGGACCACCCGGGTGCCGGAGCACGGATCGGCCACGGTGCCGGTGGCACCGTTCGGGTCGACGACGTAGCCCACGGTGGACGACGGGTACAGCGTCTTGCCGGTGACGAACTGCTGCTCCAGAACGCAGTAGAGCTGCGCGCCGGTGAGGTCCAACGTCACCAGGTTGTTGGCGAACGGCTGCACCGTGAACGCCTCCTCGTAGGTGACCGGGCCGGCGTCCAGGTCAGCCCGGACCCCGCCCGGGTTCATGAAGGCGGCGACCGCGTTCTGCTCGTCGTCGGTGGCGGCGAGCTGCGCGTCAGCGATCACGTTGCCCAGCGGAGACTCCCCCAGCGTCGTACCGAAGAGGGTTTCCTGGGTCTTGGTGAGCGCCTGGCTGGTCACGCCGACCTGTCGTTCGGCGACCGGGCCGAGCACCGTCTTGTACCGGTTGATCAGCTCGGTCTGCTTCGGGTCCTTGGCCACGTCCCGGGTGACCACCACGTTGTTCGCGGCGGCGGAGAGCACGTCACCGGTCCGACGGTCGATCTTCAGGTCGATGTCGGTGACCAGGCGGCCGAACGAGCTGGCGCTGGTGACCAGCTTGCCGTTGATGTTGCAGTTGTACGCCTGGTGGGTGTGGCCGCTGACCACCACGTCGATCGACGGGTCCATCCGGTTGGCGATGTCCACGATCGGCCCGGTCATGCCGACGCAGTCGTTGATGCCACCGGTCGTCGCCTGCGCGCCGCCCTCGTGCAGCAGCACGACGATCGTCTGCACGCCCTTGCGGCGCAGCTCGCGGGCGTACCGGTTGGCGGTCTCGGCCTCGTCGGTGAAGGTGAGGCCCGCGACGCCCTGCTGGCTGACGATCTGCGGGGTGCCCTCCAGGGTCATCCCGATGAAGCCGACCTTGACGCCCTGCACCTTGTGGATCGCGTACGGCGCCATGAGCGGCCTGCCGGTCGCGGTCTTGAAGGCGTTCGCGGACAGGTACTGGAAGCCGGCGCCCCGGTACGGGGTGCCGTCGGCACAGCCGTCCACCGGGTGGCAGCCACCGTTCTGGATCCGCAGCAGCTCGGCGGCGCCCTCGTCGAACTCGTGGTTGCCGACGCTGGCGTAGTCCAGCCCGGCCATGCTCAGCGCCTCGATGGTCGGCTCGTCGTGGAACGCGGCGGAGAGCAGCGGGGATGCGCCGATCAGGTCACCGGCGGCGACCGTGATGGTGTTCTTCTTCTTGGCGGCGGCGCGCAGCTCGGCCAGGTGGGTCGCGAGGTATTCGACGCCGCCCGCGGTCTGCCCGGCGATGGTGCCGCTGCTTCCGCTCGGCGGTTCGAGGTTGCCGTGGAAGTCGTTGAGTGCCAGCAGGGTGACGTCGACCGGCTTCGGTCGCGCGTCGGCCTGCTCGGGGGTGGTGGCGACCGCGCCGAGCGCTGCCACCGCGAGCGCGGTCAGGCCGACAGCGGCCCGACGCATCCCGGGTATGGACATGGAACTCCTCGTGAGAATCGGCGCGTGCGGTGCCCGGCCTGTGGGTCGACCGGGCCGCCGACCGACGCCGTCGGAAGGGTCGGTCGCGAATGGCGGCGGTTGGGAATCGCCGCCCGCCTCGACAGCCTCTCATCCGGACGCCGGTCGGTCGAGCCGGGCGGCGGATCGATGCCGTCGATGCAGGCAGCGGGCCAGAGCTGCGGATACGCCACTGCGGGCGCACGGGCCGACGTGACCGGTGGTCGATGGCGGACTGCCGGACAAAGTCGGACCCGTGGTCTAGAAAGGACCCGATGGCAGGCGGCGCGGATGGAGGCGGCATCGTGAGCGGAACGGCCCCGACGGTGGAGCAGGTGCGATCGGCGGACGGCACGCCTGTCGCGTACGAGCGGTCCGGCGCCGGGCCGGCGATCATCCTGGTGGGCGGCGCGTTCAACGACCGCGGCACGACCCGAGCGTTGGGTGACGCGCTGGCGCCGGATTTCACCGCCGTCGGCTACGACCGTCGGGGGCGGGGCCAGAGCGGGGACACGGCGCCGTACGCGGTCGATCGGGAGATCGAGGATCTGGCGGCCGTGGTCGACGCGGTCGGTGGCAGCGCCGCCCTCTACGGGATCTCGTCCGGTGCGATCCTGGCCGCCCTCGCGGCCGCGCAGGGCGTGCCGCTGACCGGGCTGATCCTGTTCGAGCCGCCCTTCCAGGTGGGCCCGCATGTCGGCATCCGGGAGGACATCTCCGCGCGACTCTCCGAGCGGATCGCCGCCGACGACCGGGACGGCGCGGTGGAGATGTTCCTCGTCGACTCGGTGGGCCTGCCGGCCGAGGCGGTCGCCGGGATGCGGGCGCAGCCGATGTGGGGTTCGCTGACCGCTATCGCGCACACCCTGCCGTACGACGCGTTGGTGAGCGCGGGTGGTTCATTCCCGGTCGACCGGCTGGGGACGATCACCACCCCGACGCTCACGGTGGACAGCACCGGCAGTCCACAGTGGCTGCGCGACGCGAGCCGCGCCGCCGCCGACGCGGTTCCCGGTGGCCGGTCCATCAGCCTCGACGGCGGCTACCACGAGGTGCCGCCCGCCACGCTCGCCCCCGCGCTACGCGAGTTCCTGCTCGGCTGACGACCCCTGCACGCATCCACGGTCAGTCGGCGCTGAGCGCGTCGGCGACCAGGGTCGTGACGGCGTCGGGCGGCCAGCCGTCGGCGACTCCGGGGCGCTGCGCCAGGTAGTCGGCGATCCGCTCGGCGGGCCAGCCGTGTGACTCGCGCAGCCCTCGGGCGATCATGCCCAGGTAGGCAGGTGCCGGTGGCCGGCACCGCACTGCCGACGCCGGCTCGGGGGCGGTGAAGGTGAGCAGCGGGACGCCGGCGCGACGACCGGGGCAGATCAGGGTCTCGTAGCGGCCCGGGCCGAGCGTCGCCCGCCCGTCGGCGACCGCTGCGTCGATTGCCGCGCCGGTCGCCGGGACGAGGTCGGCGGTGTCGCCCGTCGGGCGGTACATCTCCTGGGCGGCGATGTCGGTGAACTGCTCGATGGTGACCAGGTAGGCCCGTGCGGCGGCCTCGCCCGGCAGCTGCGGGTCGTAGAACGCCATTCCGCCGGTCCACGCGCGGGACTCGCCCGCGAAGTAGATCCCGCCCGGCAGCCACACCGGCGCCGACCGGCTCGGTGGGCGGGGGTCGCGGCAACCCGGGTACGTCCGCCGGCCGCCGGGCGGGCAGCCGCCGCCGATGTACCAGGCCAGCCGGGCGGCGTGCATGTTCGAGCCGTACGCCACGTACCAGACGGTGTCGGGCATGGGCGGTGCGCTCAGAAGCCGCAGGTCTGGCCGGCCGAGTGGCTGATCTGCACGACGTGGGTCACGCAGCCGCCGGGCTCGACCCGGTGCAGCAGGAAGGCGGTCGGCTCGGCGACCCAGCCGATCAGGTCGTCCTCGGCCATCGTGAGCGTGGACTGTTTCCACGTGCTGGGCGCCACGGTGAGCACCGTGCCCGCGTACCCCGTGGTGACCGTGCGGTGCAGGTGCCCGGCGGCGACCCGCACGACGTGCCGGTGCCGGCCGATCACCTCGGCCAGCGCGGGCCCGTCGGCGAGCCGGATGGTGTCCGCCGTCGGGATGCCGACGGCGACCGGCGGGTGGTGCAGGAAGACCATGGCGGGCACGTCGGGTCGACCGGAGAGGACGCCGTCGAGCCAACCGAGCTGCTCCTCGCCCAGGTTGCCGCCGCCGCTGCCGGGGGTGAGCGAGTCGAGCACGACGACTGTCGCCGCCTCGTGGTCGACGTGGTAGTAGGCGGAGAATCCGCCGCCGAGCCAGGGCGTGCCACCGAACGCGTCGAGCAGGGACTCCCGGTCGTCGTGGTTGCCGGCGACCAGGTACACCGGCAGCGGGAACCGGCCGATCAGGTCGCGCAGCGCCGCGTACTCGTCGGGTCGGCCGTGGTCGACCAGGTCGCCGGTGATGACCACGCAGTCGGGGCGCGGGCGGAGGGCCAGCACCCGGCCGAGCGCCCGGTGCAGCCCGGCGGCCGGCTCGGCGGCGAGCAGGCCGGTGGTCACGTGCGGATCACTGAGCTGGGCGATGAGCATGGGGGCTCGCCTCCTCGGCGCCGGGAACTCCACGCTATCGCCCGCCGCCTTTTCCCACAGCCTCCGTCCACAGCCTGTGGATAGCACATGTGTACGAAGCTCAGACGACCTCCGTCAGCGTGAGTACCCTTGATCGCGCCGACCCCTCCCCTACCTGGAACGACGTGCGAGTGGATCATCAGCGAGTCATCCGTGACGTCACCGTCCGCCTGTCGATGGCGTCGAGCGCGCCGGAGGCCTGCCGGCGGACGGTCGCCGCGCTGTCCCGCCACACCCCGGCCACCATCTCGGTGCTGCTCGAAGCCCACGACCGGCTGCGCTGCGTGGCGGCGACCGGCGCGTGGCAGGTCTTCGCGACCGTCCCGGCGCGCACCGGGATCGTCGGCCGGGTGTACGCCACAGGCGTCGCGGCGGTGGTCCCCGACGTCACAGTCGATACCGACTACCTCCCGGTACGCCCGGACGTGACCGCCGAGCTGTGCGTGCCGGTGCGCGACCCGGCGGGACGGGTGATCGGCGTACTGGACCTGCAGTGGAGTGAGCCGGTCGACCTGGAGCCGTGGCGGGAGACCGCGCAGCGGCTGGCGGACCGACTCGGCACGCGGATCGCCGCGCTGGGCGGCCCTCCGTCGGAGAGCCGCAGCGAGAAGCTGCTTCGGCACGCCGCCGCGCTCTCCGCCGCGTCGACCGAGGAGGGTGTGATCAGCGCGGCGGCCTCCGCCGCCCGGGAGGTGTCCACCCTCTCCACCGCGGTGCTGCTGATCGGCGACCCGCAGGGTGCCCGGCTCGGGCCGTCACCGCTGGCCGGGTGCGAGTTGGAGACCCGCATCCGGACGGAGTTGGCCGAGGCCGGGCCGGAGGCGCTCGGCCGGATGATCGACCGGGCGCACCGGTACGGCGCCGGGTACACGCTGGGCGAAACGGGGCACCCGCCGACCGAGGACTACCGTCCGCTGACCCGGGCCGGGGTACGCACGCTGATCGCCGTTCCGGTCGGGCCGCCGGACACCGGCGGGGCGCTGCTCGTCGCCGACGAGCGGGCGCTGCGGCCGGACCCGACGACTGTCAGCCTGATGGAGCTGCTCGCCGGGCAGGCGTGGACCAGCCTGGACCGGCTGCGTACGCTCGCCCGGCTGCGGGAGCAGGCCAGCTCGGACCCGCTGACGGGGCTGCGGCACACCGGCCCGTTCGGGCAGCGGATCGCGGCGGCCACCCCGGGGCGTACGGCTCTGCTGGCGATCGACGTGGACGGCTTCAAGACCGTCAACGACACGTACGGCCATCAGGCCGGTGACCAGGTGCTTGTCGGGCTGGCCCGGGCGCTGGAGGGGGCGTTGCGCCACGGCGACGAGCTGTACCGGATCGGTGGCGACGAGTTCGTCGCGGTGATCGAGGTGACCCGTCCGGAGGAGGCGGTCCGGATCGCCGAGCGGCTGGCCGAGGCGGCGCGACGGACCGGTCGCACGATCAGCGTGGGCGTCGCGCTGCCCCGCCCCGGCGAATCCCCCGACCGCACTCTCCGCCGCGCCGACCAGGCCCTCTACGCCGTGAAACGCCAGGGCAGAGACGGCGTCCACCTGGCCGCGGCGTGACCCTCCCCGCCGACCCCGCGTTCTGGGTTGTGCGAGCGCAGAAGCGGCAAGATCGCCGCAACGACGGGTCAGGCGGTGCGGAGTTCCTTGGCCAGGAGTTCGGCGATCTGGGCCGTGTTGAGGGCCGCGCCCTTGCGGAGGTTGTCGCCGGTGACGAAGAAGTCGAGGGCGCGCGGGTCGTCCAGGGCGCGGCGGATCCGGCCGACCCACGACGGGTCGGTGCCGACCGCGTCGATCGGCATCGGGAACTCACCGGCGGCGGGGTCGTCGACCAGGATCACGCCGGGGGCGTTGCGCAGCGCCTCGCGGGCCCCCTCGGCGTCGACCTCGGTGGCGAAGACCGCGTGCACGGCCACCGAGTGGCCGGTCACCACGGGCACGCGCACGCAGGTCGCGCTGACCTTGAGGTCGGGCAGGCCGAGGATCTTCCGCGACTCGTTGCGGATCTTCATCTCCTCGGACGACCAGCCACCGTCGGCCGGCGAGCCCGCCCAGGGCACCACGTTGAGCGCCAGCGGCGCCGGGAACGGGCCGAGGTCGTCGCCGACCGCCTGCCGGACGTCGCCGGTACGCGAGCCGAGCGCGCGATCCCCGGCGACCTTGGTGAGCTGGTCGTGCAGGATGTCCACGCCGGCCTGGCCGGCGCCGGAGACCGCCTGGTAGGAGGCGAGCACCAGCTCCCGCAGGCCGTATTCGCGGTGCAGGGGCGCGACCGCGACGATCATCGCGAGGGTGGTGCAGTTGGCGTTCGCGATGATGCCCCGGGGCCGGTTGCGGACCTGCTCGGGATTGATCTCCGGGACGACAAGCGGAACGTCCCGGTCCATCCGGAAGGCGCCGGAGTTGTCCACGGCGATCGCACCACGGGCGACGGCGATGGGCGCCCACTCGGCGGAGACCTCGTCGGGCACGTCGAACATCGCCACGTCGACCCCGTCGAACGCCTCCGGGGTCAGCGCCTGGACGACGACGTCCTCGCCCCGGCAGCGCACCCGCTTCCCTACCGAACGCTCGGAGGCCAGGAGCCGGATCTCACCCCAGACGTTGCGACGCCCGCTGAGCAGTTCACACATCACGGTGCCGACGGCACCTGTCGCTCCGACCACGGCGAGGGTGGGCAGCGCCGTCATCGGCGCTACCTACCCGTCCCGGCGTAGACCACGGCTTCGGTGTCGCCGCCCAGCTCGAACGCGTCGTGGATGGCGCGGACCGCGGCGTCGAGGTCGGTGTCCCGGCAGACGACGGAGACGCGGATCTCGGAGGTGGAGATCATCTCGATGTTGACCCCGGCGGCGCCGAGCGCGGCGAAGAAGCCGGCGGCCACGCCGGGGTGCGAGCGCATGCCGGCGCCGATCAGGGAGACCTTGCCGACGTGGTCGTCGTACAGCAGGCCCTTGAACTTGACCGGTTCCTGGATCTTGCTGAGCGCGGCCATCGCGGTCGGGCCGTCGGCCTTGGGCAGCGTGAACGAGATGTCCGTGCGGCCGGTGCCCTCGGTGGAGACGTTCTGCACGATCATGTCGATGTTGATCTCGGCGCCGGCGACGGTGTCGAAGATGGCCGCGGCGGCACCCGGCTCGTCGGGCACCCCGACGATCGTGATCTTGGCCTCGCTGCGGTCGTGCGCGACCCCGGTGATCAGTGCCTGCTCCACGGAAAGGTCCTCCATCGATCCGGTGACCATCGTGCCGGTGTTGGTCGAGTATGACGAACGGACGTGGATCGGCAACCCCGCCCGCCGGGCGTACTCCACGCTACGCAGGTGCAGCACCTTCGCGCCGCACGCGGCCAGCTCCAGCATCTCCTCGTAGGTGATGTCGCGGATGTGCCGGGCGTTGGGAACGATCCGGGGGTCGGCGGTGAAGACGCCGTCCACGTCGGTGTAGATCTCGCAGACGTCGGCGTGCAGCGCGGCGGCGAGCGCCACGGCGGTGGTGTCCGAGCCGCCGCGGCCCAGCGTGGTGACGTCCTTGGTGTCCTGCGAGACGCCCTGGAAGCCGGCCACGATGACCACCGAACCCTCGTCGAGCGCGCCCTTGAGCCGCCCCGGGGTGACGTCGATGATCCGCGCCCGGCCGTGCACCGAGGTGGTGATCACACCGGCCTGCGAGCCGGTGAACGAACGGGCCTCGTACCCCAGGTTGTGGATGGCCATGGCCAGCAGGGCCATGGAGATCCGCTCCCCGGCGGTGAGCAGCATGTCCAGCTCGCGGCCCGGCGGCAGCGGGCTGACCTGGTTGGCCAGGTCGAGCAGCTCGTCGGTGGTGTCCCCCATCGCGGAGACCACCACCACCACGTCGTCGCCGGCCTTGCGGGCGGCGACGATGCGCTCGGCCACCCGCTTGATCCGCTCGGCGTTGGCGACGGAGGACCCGCCGTACTTCTGCACCACGAGTGCCACGACGGTGCACTCCCTCCCAGCGACCCTGAGCGTGCCGACGCCGCCGGAACCGGGGCCGGCGGCGCGTGTCAGACCCCATGAGGGTATCCGGCGGGTCACGGCGGCGGGTCGGGTGATCCCACCATCCGGCCCGCGCGGCCGTCCCGGCAACGCGCGTGGCCAGGTCCGCGAGTTCGGGTGGTACGCCGAAAGTCCGCACCCGACACGCCGGGGGCCGACGGCTGCCGCCGCTGCCCGCGCCCGGCCCGGACCCACCAGAATGGGCCGGTGCCCGTCCTCTTCCGCTCGGCCGGCCGCGTGCTCGGGCCGCTCGTGTTCGCCCTGCCGGCAGTCCTGGTCTCCTGCACCACCGAACGGCCTCCACCTCCGCCGCCGGCCGATCCCGGGCCGGTCGAGGTGGACGCCACCCGGGACGAGCTGGCCGCGCTGGCCGCCGCCGCGCAGGATCGCCACCTGGTGGCGCGGTACGTGTTCGCCAGGTCCGGCCAACCGGACCGCAGCATCGTGTTCACGAGCGCGAACGACGGCAGTTGGCGGGTCGACGTGCCGGGCGGGGCGCTGGGTGGGACCGCCGACATCTCGCTGGCCGCCAACGGCGACGGGCTGTTCCAGTGCGCCCTGCCCTCGACCGGCCACCCGGAGCCGGCGCGCTGCGTACGCCTCGGCGAGCGCGACGACGCGATCCCGCGCCGGCTGGACCCCCGGATCCAGCATCCGCTCACCGACTGGCTGGACGTGCTGACCGACAGGCGCGCGCCGCTCGCGGTGGCCCTGGCCGCCACGCCCAAGGGCCTGAGCGGGACCTGCTACTCGGTCGACTCCACCTCCGCCTCGCTGAACGCGCCGGTGGACGTCGGCATCTACTGCTACGACACCGACGGCACGCCGACCGGCGTCCGGACCGAGGCCGGCACGCTGCGGTTGGCGGCCCCGCCCGGCCCGGCGCCCGCCACCGTGCAGCTCGCCGGACCGGTGGTGGCGGACGCGGACCCCCTGGACACCGCGGCCCCTCCGACGCCCGATCCGACACTCAGCCCGAGCGCGGGAACGTCCTGATCTCCATCCCGTTACGGGTGGGCTTGCCCACATTTGCCCCCGCCCAACCTGGGTGATGAATCGCCCATACGGGACGATCCTCGGCATGGCTGACCTGACTCCGCTGCTCGCCTTCCGCTGGAGCCCTCGGGCCTTCGACCCGAGCGCCACCCTGACCTCGGACGAGGCGGCCTCGCTGCTGGAGGCCGCCCGGTGGGCGCCGTCGGCGGACAACGGGCAGCCCTGGCGGTTCGCCCTCGGCCACCGGGACGACCAGAACTGGAAACGGATCCTGATCAGCCTTCCCGCCGACGACCAGGGCTGGGCCCGGAACGCCGCCACCCTGGTGGTCGGCGCGCACACCGGAGGCGACGCCGAGCGGGCCGCGTACGACCTCGGTCAGGCGATGGCCCACCTGACCCTGCAGGCCACCGCGCTCGGCCTGCACGTCCGCCAACTCGTCCGCTTCGACCGAGCCGGCCTCGCCACCGAATTCGACCTGCCCGGCGGCGTCCGACCGCTTGTCGTCGCCGCCGTCGGTCGGCTCGGAGACCCCTTCGCTCTCCCGGCCGAACTGCGTGCCCGCGAAACGGGGCTGCGGCACCGCCGGCCGGTCGCCGACCTGCTGCTCGCCTGATCGGGTCAGCCGCCCCGGCTGGCCCGGAGCAGGACCATTGCGGCGTCGGTGTTGCGATAGAGCACGTGCCGACCCTGTCGGGAACGCACGACCAGACCGGCGGCGTGCAGGGCGGTCAGGTGCTGGGAGACGTTTCCGGCGGACATCCCGGTGAGTCGGGCCAGGTCGGTGGTGGTGGTCGCCGTGTCGAGCAGGTCCAGCAGCGCGGCTCGTCCCGGGCCGATCACCCGGGCCAGTGGGTCGCCGGACGGCCGCGCGGCCCCCTCCCAGAACGTCCCGACGGCCCGGACCGGGTACGCCCCGGCCGGCATCGAGTCCTCCAGCAGGTTCCACAGCACCCGCCGGTTGGCGAAGACGCCCGGATTCAGCGCCAACCCGCGCCCGCGCAGGTCGAAGTCCCGCTCGAACGGGTCGTCGCTGACCACCCGATCGCCGAGCCAACGCAGGCTCGGGTGCAACTGCTCGAAGAACCGACCGGCGCCGCCCTCGGCGAGCTGGGCGGCCCGGTACGACACGTCGGCGTCGAGCAGCGCGCGCATCCGCGGCCAGTCCGGGGCGATCGCCTCGTCGTACCAGACCCGCACCGCGTCGACGAGCTGCGGCAGCAGCCCGCGGGGATCGCCGAGCAGCGCCCGCCCGAACTGGCTCAACGGTCGATTCGGGGTGGTCGCCAGCAGATCCCGGACCACCACGGCCGGTGGTGTCGCCGCGATCTGGTCGAGCTGCTCGGCCATCCCCATGTTGGGCAGGGCCGCCGGAGTGAGGAAGTCGGGCAGCCAGCGCTGTGGCCGGGTCAGGTCCACAAGCGGTCGGACCCGCACGGCCACCTCGGGACGACGCAGGGTGACGCGGGCGCGGTCGATCCAGGGCAGGTGCACGGCATGGCGCACCGGGTCGGCGAGCGCCCACATGCTCATGACCGTCTCGTTGGCCGGTGACACGACGAGCCGCACTCCCGCCACGTCGGCCAGACTGAACCGCAACTCCGACACACGCACCCCCGAAGCAGGATTCGGTCCAGCCTAAAAGGCTCGACCGACCTCGTGGGGGCACGGTTCACTTCCCGGCCATGGGGACCAGAGACACCATTCGTACCGCAGTCCGAGACGTCGTACCGCCGGCCGGGCTGACCCGCGCCCTGGCCGTGCAGGCCATGGTCTACGCCGTCGGCAGCGGGCTGTTCCACGCCGGAAGCGCCGTCTTCTTCACCCGGGCGCTCGGGCTCAGCGCCGCCCAGGTCGGGCTGGGGCTGTCCATCGCGGCGGGGGTGTCGCTGCTGGGCACGGTGCCGCTGGGCGGGCTCACCGACCGGTACGGACCGCAGCGGGTCTGGGTGGTGGGGTCGGTGCTGAACGCGGCGCTGTTCGCGACCTACCCGTTCGTGGGCGGCTTCGCCGGCTTCCTCGCCGTGGTGGTGGCGCTGGCCGGCGTGGACGCCGCTGTCGGCGTGGCCCGGCAGGTCTACTCGATCAACGCGCTCCCGCCTGCCGAACGGGTCACCGCGATGGCGTACCAGCGCTCGTCGCTGAACGTCGGCTTCGGGCTCGGCGCGGTGATCAGCGGCCTGGTGCTGGCGGTGGACACGATCACGGCGTACCGGGGAATGGTCTGGTTCATCGCGACGGTCTTCCTCGTGACGGCCCTGTTCGTGTGGCGACTGCCCCGGCCGCCGCAGGTGGCCCGACGGGCGGAGCCGATGGGTCGGCTCGCCGTGCTGCGGGACCGCCCGTTCATGGCGGTGTCCCTGCTGTCCGGGCTGCTCACCGCGCACCAGGTGCTCTACCTGACGGTCATGCCGCTGTGGATCCTCACCCACACCGACGCCCCGAAGACGGTGATCGCCGGACTGGTGCTGCTCAACACGATCCTGATCGTGCTGCTCCAGGTACGCGTCAGCCGGGGCACGGACACCGCGGCGGGCGCGGCGCGGGCCTCCCGCCGGGGTGGACTGCTGGTCGCCCTGGCCTGCCTGGTCCTGCCCATCTCCGGGATGACCCGGGGCCTGCTCACCGTGGTGGTGCTGGTGGCCGCCGCGTTGCTGCTGATCCTGGCCGAGCTGATCGAGTCGGCGGGCACCTGGGGGCTCACCGCCACCCTGCCGCCGGCCGGCGAACGCGGCGCGTACGTGGGGGCGCTCGGGCTCGGCGTGCAGCTGCAGTACCTGATCGCCCCGGCCGGACTGACCGCGCTCGGGGTGACCACCGGCGGGTGGGGTTGGTTACCGACGGCAGCGATCTTCGTGCTGGTGGCGGCGGCGATCGTGCCCACGGTGGCCTGGGCGCAACGGACGCCGAGGCTTGGTGCCGAGGCCCCGGACCCGGACATGACACCGGTCCCATAGTCCGGACCAGCCTTTCCACCCTCCCCTACATCACGTAGGGTGACCTGGTCATGTGGCGGGCGCTTCTCCTCCTTAGCCGCCGCGACGAGGCCTGACCGGCCGGCACCTCGTCGCGGAGTCGCTTCGCGCCGTCCAGCACATCCGAGTTTCTTCTCGGCGCCGCCGCGCACCGTCGCCCGGCAGCGCGCCGACACCTTCCGATCTGCTGACGCCACATGTTCCAGGGAGCACTCTGAGATGGCTCAACCTGTCACCGACGCCGAGACCGATCCGATCGCCCGGCAGCGCCCCAGCCAGATGCCGTACCACCGCTACCAGCCGTACCGGGAGCAGTTCCGGATCGACCTGCCGGACCGCACCTGGCCCACCCGCACCGTCGACGCCGCGCCGCGCTGGTGCGCGGTCGACCTGCGCGACGGCAACCAGGCCCTGATCGACCCGATGTCGCCCGAGCGCAAGCGGCGGATGTTCCAGCTGCTCGTGCAGATGGGCTACAAGGAGATCGAGGTCGGCTTCCCGTCGGCCAGCCAGACCGACTTCGACTTCGTCCGGCAGCTCATCGAGCAGGACATGATCCCGGACGACGTGACCATCCAGGTGCTCACCCAGTGCCGGGAGCACCTGATCGACCGGACGTTCGAGTCGCTGCGCGGCGCGAAGCGGGCCATCGTGCACTTCTACAACTCGACCTCCACCCTCCAGCGGCGGGTGGTCTTCGGCCTGGACCGCGACGGCATCGCCGACATCGCCACCACCGGCGCCCGGCTCTGCCAGAAGTACGCCGAGATCCACACCCCGGACACGGAGATCTTCTACGAGTACTCGCCGGAGTCGTACACGGGCACCGAGCTGGAGTACGCGCTTGAGGTCTGCTCGCGGGTGATCGACGTGATCGACCCGACGCCGGACCGGCCGCTGATCATCAACCTGCCGGCCACCGTCGAGATGGCCACCCCCAACGTGTACGCCGACTCGATCGAGTGGATGCACAGGCACCTGCCGCGCCGCGACAGCGTGATCCTGAGCCTGCACCCGCACAACGACCGGGGCACCGGCGTCGCCGCCGCCGAGCTGGGCCTGCTGGCCGGCGCGGACCGGATCGAGGGCTGCCTGTTCGGCAACGGCGAGCGCACCGGCAACGTCGACCTGGTGACGCTGGGCCTCAACCTCTTCTCCCAGGGCATCGATCCGATGATCGACTTCTCGAACATCGACGAGATCCGGCGCGCCGTCGAGTACTGCAACCAACTGCCGGTGCACGAGCGCCACCCGTACGCCGGTGACCTGGTCTACACCGCCTTCTCCGGCTCCCACCAGGACGCCATCAAGAAGGGCTTCGACGCCCTCGCCGCCGACGCGTCGGCCGCCGGTGTGCCGATGGACGAGCACACCTGGGCGGTTCCGTACCTGCCGATCGACCCGAAGGACCTGGGCCGCACCTATGAGGCGGTCATCCGGGTCAACTCGCAGTCCGGCAAGGGCGGCGTCGCGTACATCATGAAGAGCGAGCACCAGCTGGACCTGCCCCGCCGGCTCCAGATCGAGTTCTCCGGCGTCGTGCAGCAGGTCACCGACCACGACGGCGGCGAGGTCGACCCGCGTGCCATGTGGGAGATCTTCGCGACGCACTACCTGCTCGACCACCAGCCGAACCCGGCGGTCCGGTTCGGCGGCTACACGATCGGCACCAGCGACGGCAAGGTCGAGATCGAGGCGCAGGTCGGCGTGGGCGGCGAGCAGCGCTCGCTCGCCGCGGTCGGCAACGGCCCCATCGACGCGTACGTCAACGCGCTCCAGGCGGTCGGTGTGGCCGTGCGGGTGCTCGACTACCACGAGCACGCGCTGTCCTCCGGTGGGGACGCGCAGGCCGCCGCCTACGTGGAGTGCGAGGTGGACGGTCGGACGGTCTGGGGTGTCGGCACCGACGCCAACATCGTCACCGCGTCGATCAAGGCGGTCACCAGCGCCGTCAACCGCGCCCGCGGCTGAGGTCACGCGCCGCGCCCCCGAGGTGGTTCGCTACCTCGGGGGTGTGGCGGCGGGCATCGAGTGACAGGGCTGCGACGGCGGGGCCGCCCGGGGCGGGCGGTGCACAAGCACGAGGGCCAGCACCGCGCCGGCCAGCAGCAGCCCCGCACACCAGGCCAGCGCTCCCCGGAACGCGTCGGTCAGCTCGGTCTTCTGCTCGTACCCGCCGCCGGAGAGGCCGACAAGCAGCGGCAGCGCGGCCACCGCGAGCAGACCGCCGGCACGGGACGCGGCGTTGTTGAAGCCGCTGGCCACCCCGGAGAACCGGTCCTCGACGGCCGCGAGCACCGAGGCGGTCAGCGGCGCCACCACCAGGGTCAGTCCGAGGCCGAAGAGCAGCACGCCGGGCAGCACGTCGGTCCAGTACGACGCGCCCGGGCCGACGCCGCGCAGCAGCAGCAGACCGACGGCGGCCACCACCGGCCCGACGGCCAGCGGCAGCCGAGGGCCGATCCGCGCCGACAGCGCGCCCGCCCGCGCCGACCCGACGAGCAGCAGCACCGTCATCGGCAGCAGCGCGATCCCGGTGCGGAAGGCCGACCACTCGACCACGTTCTGCAGGTAGACGGCGAAGAAGAACGTGAACCCGTTGAGCGCCGCGTAGACCACGACGGTGAAGATGTTCAGGACGGAGAAGAGCCGGCTGCCGAACAGCCCGGTGGGCAGCATCGCCGTGTCGCCGCGCCGCCGTTCCACGAGCACGAAGGCCACCGCGGCAAGCACCCCGACCAGCGCGGCGATCAGCACCGACGCCGAGGCGAAGCCCCGCGCGGGCGCGTCGATCAGGGCGTACGTGACACCGGCGAGCGCGAGCGCGCCGAGCAGCGCCCCGGCCACGTCGAACCGGCGTCGCGTCCGGCCCGGCCCGTGCGTCCGGGAGGCGTTCTCGTCCCGGCTCTCCGGCACCCAGCGGGCGGTGGCAAGCACCACAAGCACGGCGATCGGCACGTTCAGGAAGAAGATCCACCGCCACGACAGCGCGTCGATCAGCCAGCCACCGAGGAACGGGCCCAGCGCGGTGGACACACCGGACAACCCGGCCCAGGCGCCGATCGCCTTTCCCCGGTCGTCCGGGTGAAAGCTGGCCTGGAGCACCGACAGGGAACCCGGGGTGAGCAGTGCCCCGCCGGCGCCCTGGAGGAACCGGGCCCCGATCAGCCAACCGGTGCCCTGGGACAGCCCGCACAGCACCGACGCCAGGGTGAACCACACCACCCCGATCAGGAAGACCCGTCGTCGGCCGAAGCGGTCCCCGAGCGCCCCGCCGAGCAGCACGAACGCCGCCAGCATCAGCAGGTAGCCGTTCACGGTCCACTGGAGATCGGCCACGTCGGCCCCGAGATCCTGGCCGAGTTTCGGCAGCGCCACGTTGACGACTGTGCTGTCGAGGAAGACCATGCCGGAGGCGAGCACCGCGGCGAGCAGCGTCCCCCGGCCGGCGGCGGTGCCCATTCTAAGAGCGGGCGACGGTACGGCAGTGGTCATCTCACCAATCTGCCTTGCAGGATGTGGGAGACGCCACGAAACGCCGAAACCGTGCCCGGGTACTGTGCGCAATCGCCGGGAGCCCGCAAGCTGGAGAGGTGTCGTCTGTGCGTACCAGATCAGGACCGCGCGCGGCGGTGACCGCGCTCGTCGCGGCGCTGGCGCTCGGCGTAGCCGGTTGCGTCCCTCCGGACGAGACGGGAACGCCGCCGCCACCGACGGACGGCGGCAACGCGGCGCAGCAGTTGGGCCAGTTGACAGTCGCCACCGCCGGCTCGATGAAGGGCTACAGCCGCGAGCACTTCCCGCACTGGCGGAACACCGGGAAGAACTGCGACGTGCGGGACAGCATCCTGCAACGCGACGGCAAGGACGTGAAGCTGTCCGGTTGCAACGTCGTCGGCGGTCGCTGGGAGAGCGCGTACGACGGCCGCAGTGCCACCGATCCCTCCGACGTGGACATCGACCACATGGTGCCGTTGGCCAACGCGTGGCGCTCGGGCGCCGACGAGTGGGACGACGCGAAGCGCGGCGACTTCGCCAACGACACGACCCGGCCGCAGCTCCTCGCGGTTTCCGCGTCCTCCAATCGGGCAAAGGGTGACCAGGACCCGTCCCAGTGGAAACCGGCGAACCGGTCGTACTGGTGCCAGTACGCCAAAGACTGGGTGACGGTCAAGCACCACTGGCGGCTGACGGTGACAAGTGCCGAGAAGGCCGCCCTGACCGACATGCTGGAGGGCTGCTGATGAGCGAGGGAGCCGTGACAGGCGGCGAGGCGAAAGGTGACACAGGCCCGGCCGCCGCGGGCATGACCGCGGATGGCAGCGCCGAACCCTCGGCCGCGGTGCCGGGGGCCGGCATGGTCGCGGACTCCGACGGCGCCGGTGGCGCGCAGAGCCGCACTGCCGACATCGTGCCCGGTCCGGGTGGGGTGATGACCGACGAGGTCGGGGTGGTCACCGGCGAGTTGACCCTCCGCACCGAGTACGCCGACGGCAAGGTCACGCTGCGGGTCCAGTACAAGGATGCGGACGAGTGGTACGCGGTGACCGGCGGCTCGGTCCCGCTCGCCGACCCGGCGGGGCTGGACGCGGTGCACGCCGTGGCGGTGGCCCTGCTGCACCGCCCGGAGGGCTGACACCACAGCCGGCACCGTCGACCCGTGCTGCAACCGGGGGCCGTCCTGTGACAGGACGGCCCCCGGTTGGCGTCACGGCGCCGCGATCACCTCACTGTCGCATCACGGCGTCGGGATCAACTCTCCCGGCGGGTCGAGCGGGCCGGTGCCCTCGGCCGGGCGGACCAGCTCCACCTCGACCTCGTGCGGCCGGATCCGGCCGGCGGCGATGTCCTCGGCGAAGTGGCAGGCCACCCGGTGCCCGCCGACCACGTCGCGCAGCGCCGGCCGCTCCTCGGCGCAGCGGGTCGGCTGCGCCCACGGGCACCGGGTGTGGAACCGGCAGCCCGACGGCGGGTTGGTGGGCGAGGGCAGGTCGCCGGCGAGCAGGATGCGCTCCCGACGGTCCTCGACGACCGGGTCGGGCACCGGCACCGCGGACATCAGCGCCCGGGTGTACGGGTGCATCGGCTCGCGGTAGAGGTCGTCGCTGGACGCCTCCTCCACCAGACCACCCAGGTACATGACGCCCACCGTGTCGGCGATGTGCCGGACCACCGCCAGGTCGTGCGCGATGATCAGATACGTCAGGCCCCGCTCGTTCTGCAGGTCCTCGAGCAGGTTGAGCACCTGCGCCTGGATCGACACGTCGAGTGCGGAGACCGGCTCGTCGGCGACGATCAGGTCCGGGTTGAGCACCAGGGCCCGGGCGATGCCGATCCGCTGGCGCTGACCACCGGAGAACTCGTGCGGGTACTTGCTGAGGGCCGACGCGGGCAGGCCCACCGCCTCCAGCGTCTCGCGCAGCCGCCGGTTGGTCTCGGCCTTGTCGCCGGCCAGCCCGTGGGCCTTCAGACCCTCCACGAGCAGCGACTCCACCGACTGTCGGGGGTCGAGGCTGGAGAGCGGATCCTGGAAGATCATCTGCATGCGGCGGCGGGCGTGCCGCATGGCCTCGCCCTTGAGGGAGCGGACGTCGGTGCCGTCGAAGACGATCTCGCCCTCGGTGGGCTCGACGAGCCGGAGCAGGCCACGGCCCAGCGTCGACTTGCCGCAGCCCGACTCGCCGACCAGGCCGTACGTCTCGCCCTTGCGGATGCTCAGCGACACGCCGTCCACCGCGTAGACGTACCCGATGGTCCGGTCGAAGAGCAGGCCACTCTTGATCGGGAAGTGGACCTTGACGTCGCGCAGTTCGACCAGAGGTCCGGTCTGTTCGGTCATCGGACCGTCACCTCCTCGGAAACGGGGTTGTTGCAGCGCAGGTCGCCGCCGGTGGCGGTGGGCTCGAGCGGCGGCGGCCCCTCCAGGCACGCGTCCACGACGTTGTCGCAGCGCGGGGCGAACGCGCACCCCTCGGTCCACGGGATGTTGTCGGAGACCGACCCACGGATCGCGTGCAGCCGCTCACCGCGCGGGGAGTCCAGCCGTGGCACCGAGTTGAGCAGTCCATGGGTGTACGGGTGCCGGGCGTGCGCGAACAGCTCGTGCCGTCGGGCCCGCTCCACGACCTTGCCGCCGTAGAGCACGTTGACGGTGTCACAGAGGCCGGCCACCACGCCCAGGTCGTGCGTGATCATCACGAGCGCGGTGCCAGTGTCGTCGACCAACTGCTTGAGCAGGGTGAGGATCTGCGCCTGAATGGTCACGTCGAGCGCGGTGGTCGGCTCGTCGGCGATCAGCAGTCGGGGCTTGCAGGCCAGGGCGATGGCGATAAGCGCGCGCTGGCGCATCCCGCCGGAGATCTGGTGCGGGTACTCGCTGAGGCGCCGTTGCGGGTCGGGAATCCCGACGGCGTCGAGCAGGTCCCGCGCCTCCCGTAGCGCCTGCTTGCGGTCCCGGCCCTGGTGGCGTTCCAGCACCTCGGCCACCTGGACGCCGATCGGGATGACCGGGTTCAACGACGACAGCGGGTCCTGGAAGATCATGCTGATCTCGCGGCCGCGCCTGTCGCGCATGTCGTTCGGTCGCAGCTTCAGCAGGTCGGTGCCGTCGAAGAGCACCTCGCCGCCGACCTTGTTGCCCCGCTTGGGCAGCAGGCCCATGATGGCCAGGCTGGTCACGCTCTTGCCGCAGCCGGACTCGCCGACCAGGCCGACGGTCTGGCCCGGCTCCACGGTGAAGCTGACCTTGTCGACGGCGGTGAAGGGCCGCTCGCCCCGCCGCTGGAACACGACGCTCAGGTCTCGGACGTCGAGCAGGCTCATCGGGTCACTTCCTCTCGCCGACTCACGCCGGCAGTGCTGATTGCGCCCACCGCGGTCACCGCCGGTTCTTCGGGTCGATCGCCTCGCGCATCGCCTCACCCAGCAGGGTGAAGCCGAGCGCGACCACGATGATCGCGAGCGCCGGGTAGTACGCCAGCTCCGGGCGGACCTCGAAGTAGCGCTGACCGTCCACGCCGAGCATCAGGCCCCACTCGGCCCGGTTGATGTCCGGGTCACCGAGACCCAGGAAGGAGAGCGCCGCGGCGTCCAGAATGGCCACCGCGAAGGTGAGGGTGGCCTGCACGATCACGGCGGTCAGCGAGTTGGGCAGCATGTGCCGCAGCACGATGTTGCGCTCCTTGACGCCGAGCGCGCGGGCGGCGAGCACGTGGTCGCTCTCCCGCTGGGCCAGCATCGAGCCGCGCAGCAGTCGGGCGAAGATCGGCACGCTCACGATGGCCACCGCGAAGATGACTGTCCACTGGCTCGACCGGCTGGCCATCGCGACCAGGGTGATCGCCAGCAGCAGGCTCGGCAGGGCCAGCATCACGTCGGTGAGGCGCATCAGGACGACGTCGACCCAGCCACCGAAGGCACCGGCGATCGCGCCGATCAGCACGCCGAGGGAGAGACCGATCAGGGTGGCGAGCACACCGACGAACAGGGTCTGCCGCGCCCCGTAGATCATCCGGGACAGGAAGTCCCGGCCGAGCGGGTCGGAGCCGAACGGGTGCCCGGCGGTGGCGCCCGGGATGCTGTCCACCGTGAGGTTCTTCGTCAGTTCGTCGAAGCGCTGCACCGGATCGTGCGGGGCGATCAGCGGGGCGAAGATCGCCACCAGGATGAACAGTCCGACGATGCTGGCACCGACGATGGCGACCGGGTTGCGCCGCAGCCGGCGTACGGCGTCACGGACGAGGCTGACGCCGCCCCGGTCGGATGCGCTGGCCCGGGCCAGCTCGTCCAGCCGCGCCTTCTTGCGGTCGCCGAGCACGCCGATGCTGCGCTCGCTCATGCCGGGGCGAGGCTTGTCGTCCCCGCTGCCGGGCTTGTCGTTCCCGCTGCGGGGCGTCGGCGCTCCGGCCTGGGTGATGGGGTCACTCATCGCACACGCACCCTGGGGTCGATGAAGGCGTAGGAGAGGTCGACCAGCAGGTTGACCACCACGAAGACCAGCGCCGCGAGCAGGATGATCGCCTGGAGCACCGGGTAGTCCCGGCCGCCGGTGATCGAGTCCGTGATCAGCGTGCCGAGGCCGCCCCAGTTGTAGACCTTCTCGGTGAGCACCGCACCAGAGAGGAGCGCGCCGGTCTGCAGGCCGATGGTGGTGACCACCGGTAGCAGCGCGTTGCGCAGGATGTGGCGGCCACGGATGGTGCGGTGCCGCAGGCCCTTGGCCTCGGCGGTCCGCACGTAGTCCTCGTTCAGGACGTCGAGCACGCTGGCCCGGGTGATCCGCACGATCACCGCCAGCGGGATGGTGGCGAGGGTGATCGCGGGCAGGATCAGATGCCACAGCGCGTCGGCGCTGGCGTCGAACTCCCGGGTGAGCAGCCCGTCGAGCACGAAGAATCCGGTGACGTGGGTGTTGTCCAGACCGGTGGTGAGCCGCCCGGACGGCGGGAACCAGTGGATGTTCTGCGTGAAGACGTCCTTGAGCAGGTAGCCCAGGAAGAAGATCGGGATGGAGATGCCGAGCAGGGTGCCGGCGATGGTGAGGTTGTCCAGCGAGCGCCCGCGCCAGCGAGCGGCGAGGTAGCCGAGCGGCACCCCGAGGCCGACCGCGATGATCATCGCGGCGAGGGCCAACTCGATGGTGGCCGGGAAGGCGCGGCTGATGACCTCGGTGACCGGGTCACCGGTCCGGATCGAGTTGCCGAAGTCGCCGGTGACGACTCGCTGCATGAACTTGCCGTACTGCACCAGGATCGGCTGGTCGTAGCCGAGCGCCTTGGTCAACAGGACGCGACGCTCGGGCGTGGCCCGCTCGCCGAGCAGCGCCTCGACGGGGCCACCGGGCAGGTTCCGCAGCCAGATGAAGATCAGCGCCGACAGCGCTATGAGGGTCACCACCAGCTGCAACAGGCGGCGAACTATGACTCGCAACATCTCTCACACACCAGACTCTCGATGAATCGCGGATCGGCCCGGGCCGGGAGGAACCCCGGACCCGGGCCGATCACGCCTACGGCGTCAGCCGACAAACGTCACTTGCCGACGCTTACCGTGTTGAATCGCTCGTCGGTCAGCGGGCTGGCCACCATGCCCTTGACATCCTTGGTGACGACGATGGCCGGCGGGGCGTGCCAGAGCGGCACGGCCGGCAGCCACTTCGCGGCGATGTCCCGGTTGACCTGCTCCCAGGCCGCCTTCTTGCCAGCGTCGTCGACGGTGGCGTCGGCCTTGGTGATCGCCTCGAACATCTCGGTCATCGACTGGTCGCCGAACTCGACCTTGGCGCGGCCGAAGAACGTGCCGACGAAGTTGCCCGGGTCGTTGTAGTCACCGGTCCAGCCGAGGATGTGCAGGTCCTGCTTGCCGAACTGCTGCACGTCGTCCTTGAAGCCACCGTTCCACGGGCGGGGCACACCGTTGACCTTGATGCCCACGGCCTGGAGGTCGTTGGCGAGGACGGTGAAGATCTCCTGCGGGTTCGGCATGTACGGCCGGGAGACGTCCGGCGGGTAGTAGAAGTTCAGCGTCAGACCCTCGGCACCGGCATCCTTGAGGAGCTGCTTGGCCTTGTCCGGGTTGTACTCGTACTTCTGCACGTCCGGGGCGTAGCCGAGCACGGTGTCCGGCATGAACTCGTCGGCGACCTTGGCGCCACCCGGGCCCTTGGTCTGCACCAGCTGCTGGCGGTTGAGCGCGTAGGCGATCGCCTGGCGCACCCGCAGGTCCTTGAGCTTCGGGTTCTTCTGGTTGAGGCCCAGGTAGAGGACGTTGAACGCCGGGCGGTTGATGACCTGGAAGCCCTCGCCCTCCAGCGCCTTGCGGTCGGCCGGGGCCGGGAAGTCGATGCCCTGGACCGTGCCGGCGCGGAGCTCCTGCTTGCGGGTGCTCTCGTCCTTGATGATCTTGATGATCACCTTGTCGACCTTGGCCTTGTCACCCCAGTAGTCCGGGTTGCGGTTCAGGGTGATCTCGTTCTTGGCCTTGTCCCAGCCACCGAAGGTGAACGGGCCGGTGCCGACCGGGTTGGTGGTGGCGAACGCGCTGTACTCGAACGAGTCGCCGTTCTGCTTCACCGTGTTGGCGTCGTACTTCTTCAGCGCCTCGGGGCTCGCGATCGAGAGCGAGGTCAGCGCGAACGCGCCGGGGAACGCACCCTTGTACTGGTTGAGCGTGACGACGGCGGTGCCGCCGTCCTTCGCCTCGCACTTGTTGTAGACCGGCTTGCCGGCGTCCGGGCTCTCGTTGTTGGCGAAGCCCCCGAAGACGTCCATGTAGTAGATCATCTGGGACTGGGCGGCAGCGCCCTTCATGTTGTACCAGCGGTCGAAGTTGAAGCAGACCGCCGCGGCGTCGAACGGGGTGCCGTCGTGGAACTTCACGCCCTGGCGGAGCTTGAACGTCCAGACCTTGCCCTCGGGGTCGTGCTCCCAGCTCTCGGCCAGGCCGCCCTGCAGCTCCGCGGTGCCCGGCTTGTGGCTCACCAGGGTGTCGAACATCTGCCGGACCGGCCGGAACGACTCACCGTCATCGTTGAAGATCGGATCGAAGTTCTTCGGGTCACCGGCACCCGCGAAGATGAAGGTGCCGCCAGTCTTGGCCTCGCCACTGTCGCCGTCGCGCTCGCTCTTCGCGCAGCCGGCCGCGCCGACCGCCAGAGCGGCAACGGCCGCGATGGCCATGGCCGTTTTAAGCCTTCTCGCCTGCATCTCTCACCTCTGTCATGCGCATGACCACGCCGAGCTGTGGCTCGGTCCGTGTGCGGGAGGCTATGACATGTCACACGTAAAGAGGAACGGGCGTCAGGCAATCGCTACCAACCCGACACCTTGTGCGGACGTCTGACAGTCGACGGCACGGCCAATACATCGAGCGACACATGAATCCAACGCCGCCACGCGAGCCGTCGACGCCGGGTGTCGACGACCTCGGGGCGTGTCAGGAGGGCGAAGGCCAGGCCACGGGCGGTGGGCAGTCCACCAGCCGCTCGACGACCGAGCCCGCGGTGGCCGTACCCAGGTCGTGGAAGCTCACGCGGTGGCATGCGGCCACGCTGCCCACGCCGAACAACGTGCCGAAGGGGGCAGTTCCATACACGGTCACCACCAGGCCGGGCGTCCGGTGAACCTCCCGAACCTCAACCCGGGCACCCTCCGCGACCGCCGCCAACCGTTCGTCGGTAGGTGCCGGATCGCCGGCGGCGACCACCGCGGCGCCGTACGCCTGGGCGGCACGGGTCACGTCGGCTTCGGCCCCGGCCTCCTTTGCGTGGCTGTCCGCGGCCGACCGCCGGCTCCCCACCTCGATCGCCACGGTGACGCCACCAAAGACCAACGCCAGCACGGCCACCAGCACCGCCGGGGCCCAGGACCGCTGGGCCGGCTGCCGCGTCGCCACACGCCACCTCCAGAGATACGCCGGTGGGCCCGCGCTCGTCACGCGGGCACACCGGTTCCACTCAGTTGTAGCCACCGCCGACAACCGTGACGGTGTACGAGGTCAGACGGCCCGACGGCCCTCGAAGGCCCGGCCCAGGGTGATCTCGTCGGCGTACTCCAGGTCGCCGCCCACCGGCAGCCCACTGGCCAGCCGGGTCACCGCGATCCCCATCGGCTTCACCATCAGCGCCAGATAGGTGGCGGTCGCCTCACCCTCGGTGTTCGGGTCGGTCGCCAGGATCAACTCCCGGACCGCGCCGCCGCTCAACCGGGTCATCAGCTCGCGGATGCGCAGATTGTCCGGCCCGATCCCCTCCAGCGGATTGATCGCGCCGCCGAGCACGTGGTAGCGACCACGGAACTCACCGGTCCGCTCGATGGCCACCACGTCCTTGGGCTCCTCCACCACGCACAGCACCTCGTCGGTGCGGCGCTGGTCGCGGCAGATCCGGCACTGCTCGGACTCGGCCACGTTGTAACAGGTCGTGCAGAAGCGCACCAGCTCCTTGACCTTGCGCAGCGCGCCGGCCAGCCGGGTGACGTCGGCCGGGTCGGCCGACAGGACGTGGAACGCGATCCGCTGGGCACTCTTCGGGCCCACGCCCGGCAGTCGCCCCAGCTCGTCGATCAGATCCTGGATGGCGCCCTCGTACATCTGCCGGCTCAGAAACCGGGCAGGCCGAGGCCGCCCATGCCGCCGGCGACCGGACCCATCTTGCGCTCGGTCAACTCGCGCGCGGCCTCGGCGGCGTTGTGCACGGCCGCGACCACCAGGTCCTCGAGCGTCTCCACGTCGTCCGGGTCGACGGCCTTCGGGTCGATCTTGATGGCCTTCAGCTCGCCGGAGCCGGAGACCGTCGCGGTGACCAGCCCTCCGCCGGCGGTGCCGGTCAGCTCGGCCTCGGCCAGCTCGGCCTGGGCGGCGGCGATCTGCTGCTGCATCTTCTGCGCCTGCTTCAGCATCTGCTGCATGTTCGGCTGTCCACCTGGGCGCACGGATGGCTCCTTCTCGCACTCGTCTGCTCGGCCGCCGACCAGCCTAACCGCTGGGACCGACCCCGCCCCGCCCGGTGCGTCCGCCCACGCCGAGCCCTCCGGGTACGCCTACCACTACCCCGAACCGGCCATCTGCGGGTAGTGCGCCGGGTGCCACCGCGCTGGTGTGCTCGACGGCATGAACCTCAACCGCACCGGCCGCGTCGGCGCGCTCTGCTGGGTGGCGGCCGTACCGATCTTCCTGGTCGCGAGCCTCGTCACCGGTCTGCGCTGGCGCGACCCGGCCTACAGCTGGGCCATCCACAACATCAGCGACCTCGGCAACGCGCACTGTGGGATCTGGGACACCACCCGGCCCCGCTACGTCTGCTCCCCCTGGCACCCGCTGATGAACGCCGCGATGCTGGCCACGGCCGTCCTGCTCGCCGCCGGGCTGCTGCTGACCTGGCGGCTCCTCGGTCGCGGCATCGTGGTGCGTTCGGCGCAGACCCTGCTGCTGCTGGCCGCCGGCGGGTACGCCCTGGCGGCCCTCAACCCCGCCGACGTCGACGAGAACCGGCACGTCCTCGGCGCATTCCTGATCATGGGAGTGGGCAACGTCGGCCTGCTCATCGCCGGCTTCGCGCCGAACACCACGGTGCTCGGCGGGTGGCGAGGGCTCACCCTGGCCGCCGGGCTCACCGCGCTCGCCGGGACGGTGCTGTTCTTCGCCCAGCAGGGCCTCGGGATCGGTGTGGGCGGCATGGAACGCGTGGCCGTACTGCCCTTCCCCGTGTGGGCCTGCTGCCTGGGTGCGCTGCTCACCGAAACCCCCGCCGACCGGCCGGCACGCAACCGCTCGGCCGCAGCGACCTAGCGTGGCAGAGCGGCACGGGCACGGCGATCGTTGGCACCTCAGCGGGGCGCTACTCGGCGTGTCGAGTCGCTCAGCTGCCAACGATCAGGGACAAGGATCTAGCGGGCGTCGACCTCGTCGATCTTCTCGGCCCCGAACGTCTCGCGCAGCAGCCGTACCGCCTGCTCCTCGCTCGACTCCCGGGCGGTCTTCTCGTCGATGACCTCGTCCAACGGCTCGTCGCCCGGGTCGAACCCCTCGTAGGTGGGGGTCGCCGCCGGTGCCGCGCCACCCGGCCGTCCGCCGCGCTGCGGGCCGTCGAAGTCCGGGTCGTAGGGAGGCTCGCCGGCCCATTCGGCGTCCGCGACGGGCCGGGCAGCCGATGCGGTACGCGGACCGCGTCCCGCCGCCGCCGCGCGAGCCGCGGCGATGGCGCTGCTCACCGGGGCGCCACCGGCTGTCGCCGGCTGCCGAGCCGCCGGTGTCGGGTTGGCCGCCCGCGCGTCCGGCCTACCGGTCGTCGAACCGGTGCCACCTGGCTTGCCGCCGTGGGAGCCGTTCGAGCCGTTCGCCGCGCCTGGGCCGGCGGGGCCGCCAGCACCGTTCGTGCTGACCGGCGTGAGTGCCGAGCCGGAATCGCCCGGGACACCGTTGCCGGTGGCCGCGCCGCCGGGCCGGGCGGCTTCCGGCCAGTCCTCGTCATCGGTGGCTGGGGCATCGGTGGCTGGGGCATCCGTGGCGGGGGCAGGAGCGTGGCCGCCGGGACGGGCCGCCTCCGGCCAGTCATCCTCGTCGGCAACCGCCTCGGCGGGCTGCCCGCCGCCCTGGCTACCCGCACCGTGGCCGGCGGACCCGCCCGCACCGGCGCCGCCACGCGAACCCCGGCCGGCAGTACCTGTCGAACTCGCTCCGGTGAACGCTGCGTTCGTCGGGCCGCCGGCGGCGGGCGCGTTCGGCGAGACGTGCGCGTTCATGGCGGGCGCGGCGTACGCGTTCGACGCGCCGCTAGCCGGGCCGGCACCCGGCGCAGCCCCGTGCGCGTTCGACACGCCGCCCGTCGGGCCGGCGCTCGCCGCCGCGCCGTGTGCGTTCATCGCGGGCGGGGCACTCGTCGGACCGGCAGCGGGCGCGTTCGACGCGCCACCCGTCGGACCGGCATTCGACGCAGCGCCGTGTGCGTTCACGGCGGGCGGGGCGCTCGTCGGACCGGCAGCGGGCGCGTTCGGTGGGGCAGGCGGCGCGGCCGCCGTGGTCGGAGTGGTCGGCTGGGAGCGTTGCGGGCCGGACAGCGACACGCCACCCCGCTCGCCGGCCACCTCGCAGCGGATCTGCCAGCGTCCGCCCAGTTCCTCGTAGAGCGCGTCGGTCAGCACCGCCGCGTGGTCGGCCATCATCTTGGCCAGCACTGTGGACTTCACCGTCAGCACCAGCATGTCGCCGTCGAGTTCCCGCACGACCGCGTCGCGCATGAGGGCGGCGATCCGCTTGTTGGTCCGGTTGACCTTGCCGACCACGTCGGGCCAGACCCGGCGGACCGCTACCGCGTCAAGCGCGGCGGCCGGCGCTCCGGGGCGGGGCGGCACGGGTGTCGCCGGGTCGGGCAGCACCGCCGACGGCGGTACCACGCGACGCGGGGCCGGCGAGCCGGCACCCGGTCCGGCGGGCGAGACGGATGCGGCCGGGTCAGCGGAGGTCGACGCCGCGACTGCCGACGCGCCGGGCGATGCCGGAATCGGTGAGTCGGCCCCCGAGGGCGCGTACGAGGCCGGTGCGCCCGAGGCACGAGCGCCCGAGCCCGCAGCGCCCAGGGCGGCAGCATTCGAACCCGCCGAGCCCGAGCCGGCAGCGCCCGAGGCTGAGGCGGTCGGGCCTGCCGCGACTGTGGGCCGCGCGCCCGGGGTCGGGGACGCGGTCGGGTCGACGTCCCAGGGCGGTGCGGAGGTCGGGGCGTTGGCGGGTGCCGGGGTGGCGGCAGCCGGGACCGGAGGGGCGTGCTGTGGGCGTACTCCCGGGTGGGCCGCCGGCGCGGAGCCGGCGGCGGCCGACGGCGCGTCGGTGCCGCTCAGGGTGAGCCGGCGCTCCATCCGTTCGAGGCGCTGGAGCAGGCCGCCTGTGGAGTCGTCCACGCCGGGCAGCAGCATGCGGGCGCAGATCAGCTCCAGCAGCAGGCGGGGTGCGGTGGTGCCGCGCATCTCGACCAGGCCGTCGTGCACGATGTCGGCGCAGCGGGAGAGCGTGGCCGGGCCGAGCTGCGAAGCCTGGGCGGCCATCCGCTCGATCTGGTCGGCGGGGCCGTCGATGAGGCCCTTCGCGGCGGCGTCCGGCACCTGCTGGATCACGATCAGGTCGCGCAGCCGTTCCAGCAGGTCCGACGCGAACCGGCGCGGGTCGTGTCCGGCCTCGGCGACCCGGTCGACGGTGCCGTACGCGGCGGCGCCGTCACCGGCGGCCAGCGCGTCGCACATCTCGTCGATAAGCGCGGCGTCGGTGACCCCGAGCAGCGCGGCGGCCCGTGCGTAGCTGACGCCCTCCGGGCCGGCGCCGGCGATGAGCTGGTCGAGCACGGAGAGGCTGTCCCGGGCGCTGCCGCCACCGGCGCGGACCACCAGGGGGAAGACCGCAGGCTCGACGGCGACGCCCTCGGCCTGGGTGAGCTGCTCCAGGTACGGGCGGAGGACCTTCGGCGGGATCAGCCGGAACGGGTAGTGGTGGGTCCGCGACCGGATCGTGCCGAGGACCTTCTCCGGCTCGGTGGTGGCGAAGATGAACTTGACGTACTCCGGGGGCTCCTCGACGAGCTTGAGCAGGGCGTTGAAGCCCTGGGTCGAGACCATGTGCGCCTCGTCGATCACGTAGATCTTGAAGCGGCTGCTGGCCGGCGCGAAGAAGGCGCGCTCGCGCAGCTCACGGGCGTCGTCGACACCACCGTGGCTGGCCGCGTCGATCTCGATCACGTCGATCGAGCCCGCGCCGTCGATGGCAAGCGAGCGGCACGACTCACACTTGCCGCACGGCTCCGGGGTGGGGCCCTGCTCACAGTTGAGCGAGCGGGCCAGGATCCGGGCGCTGGAGGTCTTGCCGCAGCCACGAGGGCCGGAGAAGAGGTAGGCGTGGTTGAGCCGCCCGCTGCGCAGCGCCTGCGACAACGGCTCGGTGACGTGCTCCTGCCCGATGACCTCGGCGAAGGTACGCGGCCGGTACTTGCGGTAGAGCGCCAGCGTCACTCGTCCCGCCTCCTCTCGACCGAGCCATTCTGCGCCGGTCGGGCGCGGGTGACCACCCACCCCGCCGGGGCAGCCTGGTCAGCGCGCGTTGCGGGCAGCCTGGTCGGCGCGCGTTGATCGACTCGGCTTCCTGGAAATCGGGGTGTCCGCGTGCCCGGGATGCCCCGACATCAGGGATGTCGAGTGGATCAACCGGCCCGCAGACGAAAAGGCCTCCCGTGCACCCGGCAGAGCTCGCTTATCCTTGCTGCCTTCCGGCCCTGGGGAGGTTCACGAGATACCGCCGCACGGGAGGTGACGCCAACCCTACCCGACGGCCCGTCGATCTTCAGGGGGTGGTGGGGTGGCCCGGTCGGCGGGGGCCTGTATCCTGGCTCGCGGAGGATTCGCCTAGAGGCCTAGGGCGCACGCTTGGAAAGCGTGTTGGGTTTACACCCTCACGAGTTCGAATCTCGTATCCTCCGCTCTCTTGAGCAGGAAGAACGACAGGGCCGGCCCCCACGGGGACCGGCCCTGAGTCGTCCGCGGACGCGTCCTCGACCGAATATCGGTCGGCCCGGCTTCACCCCTGTGGTCTCATCGACGGCGTGGCTGACACGGCGTGGGAGTGGGACGAGACGTTGTTCGCGGGCAGCGCACGCCACTACAGCGTGGGCCGGCTGCCCTATCCACCCGAACTCGCCGACGCGATCCGCGCCGCGCTCGATCTCGACGGGACCGGCCGGCTCCTGGATGTCGGCTGCGGCCCCGGATCGTTGACGCTGCTGCTCGCGCCGCTGTTCGAGGCGGCGGTGGGGGTCGACCCCGACCGGGGCATGCTCGCCGAGGCGCAGCGCAGAGCCGTTACGGCCGGGACCACCACCGTCGAGTGGCGGCACCTCCGGGCCGAGGCGCTGCCGGCCGATCTGGGTACGTTCCGGGTGGCCACGTTCGCGCAGTCGTTCCACTGGATGGATCGGCCCCTCGTGGCCCGGCGGGTGCGGGACATGCTCGGGCCGGACGGGGCCTGGGTCCACGTCGGCGCCACCACGCACCAGGGCGTGACCGGGGACGACCCGCTGCCGTACCCCCGCCCGCCCTGGCCGCAGATCAACGAGCTGGTCTCGCGCTACCTGGGGCCGGTCCGCCGGGCCGGTCAGGGAACCCTGCCCTCGGGCACTCCCAGCGGCGAGGGGGAGATCATGCTGGCGGCGGGCTTCACCGGCCCCACCCGCATCACCGTCGAACAGGGGATGGTCGTGGAACGCTCGGTGGACGAGATCGTCTCGGCGGTGTTCTCGCTGTCCAGCTCGGCACCGCACCTGTTCGGCGACCG
Source organism: Micromonospora lupini str. Lupac 08 (assembly GCF_000297395.2). Lineage (GTDB taxonomy): Bacteria > Actinomycetota > Actinomycetes > Mycobacteriales > Micromonosporaceae > Micromonospora > Micromonospora lupini. The sequence goes on from NZ_HF570108.1 coordinate 7,037,820, forward strand.
GCTCGCCGCCTTCGAGGCCGACCTACGCGAGCTGTTGACGGCGGCGGCGCGGGACGGCCGCTTCGCCGAGCGGCGACAGGACGTGGGCGTCGTCATCTGGCGACCCTGAGCAGGCCCTCACCCCCGCGCGCTCGTCCCGGCCAGGCCGTCACTCCGCGCGCTCGTCACCGCGAAGCCCTGCGCAGGCCTTCACCCTCGGGCGCGGGCCCAGGAGAGGAAGCGTTCGGTGAGCCGGGCCGGGTCGACGTCCCGGAGGTGTTCACCGGCTTCGGCCTGGAGCGTCGCCAGGTAGACGGTCAACGCCAGCCGGTCCTGCCGGTACTCCCCGAGCAGCCGCAACTTCGCCGCCGAGCAGGGCCAGGCGATGCCGCACGCCGCGCAGCGCCAGGTGGGACGGGTGGGCAGGTGGTTCCGGTGGCGGCGGGGCATGGGCGGGTCTCCTTCGCGGTGGAAGGGGCCGCCCCGCCCTCCCCGTCGGGGCGGCCCCTGACTGACGTCGGCCGCCGGGCTGCTGCGCCTCCACCGACCTCGCCGTCTTCTGTGGACCACCCTGGGGCGCGTAATCGGACAAGTACACCCCGTAGCTATATGGTCTTCAGATATTCGAGACATCCGATGGAGGAGCCATGAACGACGCGCTGCGGGTGGCGCTCAACGACACCGGCCACACCACCGAATCCCTCGCCGAGACCGTCGGTGTCGACCCGAAGACCGTGGCGCGCTGGTTGACCGAGGGGCGCATCCCGCATCCTCGGCACCGGTTCGCGGCAGCGGAAGCCCTCCACAAGGACGTGTCGGACATCTGGCCGGACACTTCAAGACGTCGTGACCCCATCTGGTTTCGTCCGTGGCAGGAAATCGAGCGCGAGGCGGTGTCGCTGCGCTCGTACGAGTCCACGGTCCTGCCGGGGTTGCTCCAGACCGAGGCGTACGCCCGCGCGGTGCTCGGCGGCGCGGGCCTGATCCCCCGCGGTGAGATCGAGCGGCACCTCAGCGTGCGGCTCAACCGGCAGGGCGTGCTCAAGCGGGACGACCCGCCGCAGTTCACGGCCGTCATCGACGAGGCGATCCTGCACCGGCCGGTGGGCGGCCGGGCGACCATGCGCGAGCAACTGCTGGCCGTCGTCGCGGCGTGCGCGGAGCCGCACATCCGGGTGCACGTCGTGCCCAGGGCGGTTGGGGCGTACGCCGGCCTCAACGGCCCGTTCGTGATCGCCCACAGTCACGACCACCGGGTGGCCGGCTACCTCGACAACCAACTCCAGGGACAAGTGGCTAGCGACCCGGACGACATCGCGGCCATGATGGCGGCATGGGAGAACGTGCGCGGCGAGGCGCTGTCCCACCGGCAGTCGGTCGATTTGATGACGGAAGTGGCGGAGACATGGAGCTGAACGGCGCCCGGTGGCGCAAGAGCAGCCGCAGCAGCGGCAACGGCGGCAACTGTGTCGAGGTCGCCGACAACGTGCCCGGCGTGATCGGCGTACGGGATTCCAAGGACCCGAGCGGGCCGGCGCTCACCTTCGGGCCGACGGCCTGGCGCGCGTTCGTCACCCACCTCCCCCACCGCGCCTGACGGCCCACCGCCGTAGGCCACGGCCGGCGGCGGTGTCAGCGGAGGGAACCGTCGAGCAGGGTGAGGAAGGCTCGGTACGCCTCGGCCGCCCGGTCGTGCTCGCCGGTTGCCCGATCGTCGAGCAGGAGCCCGCGCGCCACTGCGAGGACCAGCGTGGCCAACACGTCCGGCGAGGCGTGGCCGTCGGCGCGCAGTCCGGCGGCGATCGTGGGCAACCAGTCGTGCACCGCCATCGTGGGGAAATCCGGCCACGGTGTCTCGCTCGGCGGCAGGGCGTGCACGACGCTGAACAGGCGTGCGTAGCGGCTGCCCCGCGGACCGGAGAGCGTCGTCCAGGCTGCGGCGAGGGTGTCGACGTACCGGGTGTCGGGGCGGTGGCGCAGCGCCTCGTCGAAGAGCGCCCGCTGCCGCCGCCGGGCCTCGACCAGCGCGGCCCGGACCAGCCGGTCCTTGGTGGCGAAGTGGTAGATCAGCATGCGCGGGCTGACCCCGAGCGCCGTCGCGACAGGCGTCAGGGAGGTGACCGGGAGGCCATGCTCCAACAGGTGGTCGACGCAGCCGTCGAGCAGCCTGTCGCGGATCTCCGGCTGCGGTCGACGTCCCACACCGCCACTTTTTCACGTAACGATCGATACGTCTAACGTCGAAGGCGGGGCGACCCGCCGAGGGTTCGCCGGACGGGAGACGGTGATGACTGTTGTCTTCGTGCACGGTGCCTGCGTCCGCGACGGGGAGTGGTGGTGGTCGCGGGTCGCCGCCGCGCTGCGCGCCGACGGCTTGGACAGCGTCGCGGTCCGGCTACCGAGCTGCGGCGAGGTGCCGGGCGCCCCGGCCGACTTCGCGGCGGACGTCGCGGAGACCCGTCGAGTACTGCGCGAGGTCGGGCCGGCGGTGCTGGTGGGGCACTCCTACGGAGGCGTGGTAGCCACCGAGGCCGCCGTCGGTGGCAGCGAGGCCGTCGGGGACGTGCGCCATCTGGTGTACGTCAGCTCGTTCCTGCCGGACGTCGGCCAGTCCCTTGCCGATCTGGGCCCGGGTGAGCCGGCCCCCTACCTGGACTTCTCGCCGGACGGCACATTCGGCGTACGGCGCGAGTCGGTGCACGACCTGTTCCTGTACGACTGCGACGAGCAGGCGGCCGAGGGCGCCGTCGCCCGACTGACCCGCCAGTCGGCAGCGGTGCTCACCGCCCCGGTGCAGCATGCCGGCTGGCGTCACCGACCGTCGACGGCGATCGTCTGCGCCGGGGATCGTGCCACCCCACCGGCGCTGCAACGTGCACAGGCCACTCGCGCCACCCGCGTCGTCGAACTGCCCACCGGCCACCACCCGATGCTCTCGCACCCGCATCTGCTCGCCGCCGCCCTACGCGACGTGGCCCCGACACCGAACCAGCCGTAACGGCGACGGCGGCACCGGCGGCCGCACCGGTAGCGTGCCAGGGACCGGCGGACCCGGAACCCGTCGTACACATGTTCTATCCACAGGCTGTGGACGGCGGAGGGTTCGATGGGTTACCAGCTCAGCGCGGTGGTCGCGGACGCGGACCTGCTCCGCGAGCAGACCGCCGAGCTGGATCACGCGGTCCTGGGCGAGCTGCGGCAGGACTTCGCGCTGCTGCCGATCACTCCGCAGTTGGTGGTGGAGCTGACCGGGTCGCTGCCGGACTATGCGACCGACGATCCGAGCGCCGCGCAGCCCTTCGAGCTGGTGCTGTCGCCGGCGCTGGTCGAGCCGCTGGCACGCTGGTCGCGGTCGGGGCCGGTGGCGTACGTGGAGGCCGAGTTCGGCGGGGGCGTCGGTCACCAGTCGGCGGCGGTGTGGTTGGGCGGCGCGCTGTCCTGGGGTCCGTGCTTCGACGACGTTCTCGACGTGCCGCGCGAGGAGTGGCCGATCAACGCGGCGCTGGTCCGGCTCGGCGTCGAGCGGGGGGCGTGGATCGATCCGTTCGCCGAGGTGGGCCTGCACCTGGAGCGCAACACCGACGGGTGGCTGGCGCACGGGCGGCGGCGACTCAGCGCCGACTACTGGGACGAGCTTGTCGAACAGTGGGAAAACCAGTAATCCGGCGACGGGCAGCAACTTGAGCGGCCCCATCCCGTTGGGGACTGGGGGATTCCATGAAATTGCGACAATTCGCGTTTATTGCCATGCTGCTGGTTGCTGCCTCGATCGCGGGCAGCGGTACGTCGTCGCCCGGCCCGATGCCACCGAACCGGCCCGCCGGCAACGTCGAGGTCATCGACCTGAAGGGCCTGCGGAACATCGAGTTCGGCGACACCGAGGCCGAGCTGACCCGCCGGGGCGTCCTGCGTACCGACCTGGACGCCTGCGGACCGGTGCTCACCGGCCACGACGCGGTCAGCCCGGTCTTCGTCGAGGACAGACTGGTGCTGCTGTGGGTCGGTGACCCGATGCGCACACCGGAGGGCATCACGGCCGGCTCGCCGATCGACGAGGTCTGGGCTCGCTACCCGTCGGTCACGCGGCTGCCCGCTCCACAGGGGACGCACCGGCTCGACGGGCTGCTGGCCCGCAGCGGCGACCGCGCGTACCTCTTCCTGCACGACGGACGCACGGTCCGAAAAACCATCGCCGGGTACGCCGACTGGGCCCGCCGCCTCTTCGACGAAGGTGCCGGACCCTGCTGACCCGTCCGACGCGATCGGGACGCCGGACCCTGCTGACCCGTCCGACCCGATCAGGGCGCCGGGCCCTGCCGTCCCGGCCGGCACACGCCCCGGCGCGACGGGCGGCGGGCGGCGGGTCCGTGGTGGACCGACCGCCCGACCCGGCGTCAGCCGCGCAGCGACCGCCAGAAGTCGTACGAGTGGGTTGCCGCGAAGTCCGTCGTGCCCGACCCACCGCCACCGGCCAGGACCCGCACGTACGGGGCGTCGGCACGCAGTCGGGGCCACCCGGGCCGACCCGTGCGGGCGAAGTCGCTCCAGGCGCGCACCATCTCGGCGGAGAGCCGTCGCTGGGTGGGCGTGAGCGCCTCGGCGTAGTCGACGCCGAACAGGTAGGGCAGTTCGGCGCAGTGGTACGCGCCGGTCGGGAAGGTCGGCTCCGGCCCCTCGGTGAAGAACGGCGCGTCCTCGTCGGCGAACTCGTACACGTAGGTCGGCGCCCTTCGGGCGAACGCCAGCGCCGCGGAGTAGATCGGCTCCGCGTACCCCTGATCGGTCCACACGGCCCCCAACGCCTCGCTTGCGGAGCGCGTGTCGTCGCTCGGATAGCGGGCCAGCACCTCCTCGGCCCGGTCGCCGAACATGGCGCGTACCTGATCGCGGTACTGGTCGTCGGTGAGCCGGCACGACTCGGGCTCCTGCCCCGGCGCGGGCGGCTGGGCGCAGTTCATCCCGCTGCGTTCCATCCCCCACACCTGGAGCGTGGACTCGTCGCGGTTCGTCCCGGTCAACACCGGCACCTGGTGCAACCGGCCGCGGGCCAGCGCGTCCGCGGGATCCGCCGGCAGGGTACGGCCGTCGACGGCCGGGCCAAGGTCGACGCCCACGCCCGGGTAGCCGACGGCGTCGACGAGCGTGGCGGTGTCCCGCCCCCGGAGGCAGGCGGCGAGCGCACCGGGATCGGTGCAGCCCACCCGCCCAGCGAGCTCCTGCGCCGCCTGGACCGCCTCCGACCGGGACTGGACCGGGTTGGCGCACGAGTTGCTCTGCATGATCGCGCGGTGGAACAGGCCGGCGGAACCGGGTGCGGCGAGGTGGGCGCAGACACTTGTCGCGCCTGCGGACTGGCCGGCCAGGGTGACGCTGCCCGGATCTCCGCCGAAGGCCGCCGCGTTGCGCCGGACCCAGCGCAGCGCCGCCTGCTGGTCCTGCAACCCGTAGTTGCCGGTGGACCCGTCCGGACCGGCCAGCGCCGGATGCGCCAGGAAGCCGAGCGCACCGAGCCGGTAGTTCACCGTGACCACGATGACGTCACCCTCGGCGGCCAGCCGCTCCCCGCCGTAGACGTCGCCCTGGCCGAACCGGAAGTCGCCGCCGTGCAGCCACACCAGCACCGGTCGGGGCGTCCGGGCGGAGGTGCGCGGCGTGGTGACGTTGAGGTAGAGGCAGTCCTCGGACGCCGACGCTTCGTCCATCGGCAACCCTTTCAGTTGGGCGCAGGCGGCACCGGGCCGGGTCGCGTCGCGTACACCCGTCCAGCGCGGGCCGGGTCGTGGCGGGGCCCAGCGCAGCGCGCCCAGCGGCGGGCGCGCGTACGGGATGCCCTCGAACGTGCGGTGGTCCGCCGCGACGGTCCCGCGGAGGGCGCCCTGGTCGGTTCGCACCACGGCCGCGGCCGGACGGCCGGCCGCCACGGCCGGGCCGACGGCAGTCGCCGCCGCGACGAGCGCGGCCGCGACGAGCGCGACGACCCACCGGCGGTACGGGATGCTGGTCATGACAGTCCCCCATCGTTGAATCATGTACGGCGTACACGCCGTCTGTGGGGAGCATGTCGGCTCGGGGACGGGGCGGCCAGATAGCTCTAGTGCACCTGTCGACACCCGCCAGGAAGGGCCGGAGGACGGCTCCCGGTGCTCTAGTGCGCTAGGGTCAGGTTCCGGCCGAGGGGAAGAGCGACGGTGACGGAGATCGACGAGTCCACACCCCCGTACCTGCGGATCGTCGCGGAGCTACGGCGGCGCGTCGCGTCGGGTGAGCTGGGCCCCGGCGACCGGGTGCCGTCCACCCGCCAGATCGTCCGGGAGTGGGGGGTCGCCATGGCGACCGCGAGTCGCGCCCTCACCGTGCTCCGGCAGGAGAACCTGGTCCAGGCCGTGCCCGGCGTGGGCATGGTGGTCTCCGGCTCGCCGACGGCGCCGCCCGCTCGGTCCGGCCGGGCCGAGGCGCGGCGCGGCCCCGCCCACGGGGTGACCCGCGACGAGGTGGTCCGGACGGCCATCGGGATCGCCGACTCCGAGGGGTTGGCGGGGCTGAGCATGCGGCGCATCGCGACCGAGTTGGACGTGCCGACCATGTCGCTGTACCGGCAGGTCCGCGGCAAGGAGCATCTGCTGCTGCTGATGGCGGACGCCGCTTTCGCCGCGCATCGACTGCCCGACACGTTCCCGCCCGGATGGCGGGCCCAACTGGAGCTGCTCTGCCGGCTGCAGTGGTCGATCTACTGTCGACACCCCTGGCTGGCCCAGGTCGTCTCGCTGACCCGCCCGCTGATGGCGCCCAACGCCGTCGCGCACACCGAATGCGCCCTGCGTGCCCTCGCCGGGTGCGGCCTCGACCCGCACACCCAGTTGCACCTGGTGACCGCCCTGGCCAACCACGTACGGGGCACGGCGGTGAACCTGCAACAGGGGGCCGAGGCGGAACAGGACACCGGCCTGACCGACGACGAGTGGATGGTGGCCCAGGCCGACGCCCTGGGCCGACTGCTCGCGGCCGGCGAGTTTCCGCACCTGACCCGGCTCTCCCGGTCGGCGATCGACCTCAACGCCGACAGCCTCTTCGAGTTCGGGCTGCAACGGCTGCTCGACGGAGTGGCGGCGCTCGTCCGACGGTGAGCGCTCAGGCCGGGGTGTCCGCGCGTGCGGGAAGCCGCGCCCCGGACACGGCCGCGAACCCAGCCAGCGCGATCTCCGCCGTCTGCCGCAGCGCCTCCCGGGCGACCCCGGCGGCGGCGTGGATCGCCTGCCCCTCGGTGACGCTCATGACGAAGCGGGCGAGCGCGGCCGGGTCGGCGTCGGCGGGCAGGTCGCCTTCGGCCACCGCGCGGGTGAACCGATCGGCGAGGGCGTGTTCCCCGGCCAGGCGGCTGCCGGCGAGGAACCCGGCGACCGCAGCGTTGTCGCTGGAGCAGGCGGTGCCGCCCTGGATCGACAGGCAGCCAGCCGGGCGGTCGGGTCGGGTCACGGCGAGCACGTTCTCGCGCAGCAGAGTGGCGACGACCTCGTACGCGGTGGGTTGGGCGAAAGCGCGCCGCGCGTACCCCATGTCCTGTTCGGCGTAGCGGGCCACGGCCTTGCGGAACAACTCCTCCTTGCTGCCGAAGGCGGCGTAGAGGCTCGGCTTGTTGATACCCATGGCGGCGGTGAGGTCGCTCATCGAGGCGCCCTCGTACCCCTGGCGCCAGAACACCTCAAGCGCGCGCTCCAGCGCCTCGTCGGCGTCGAAGCCCCGCGGTCGCCCTCGTTGTGGCACGGCCCACCACCTCCTCCGACTCATCCTACCCACGACGGAAACCGATCGGTACAGAAATTTGCGGACCAGGTCAGGGGTTGTTACGGTCGGATCAGTACCGCTCGGTACACAATTTGTGAAGGAGATCGATCGTGGGACAGCTCGACGGCAAGACCGCCCTCGTGACCGGCGGCACCACGGGCATCGGCCTGGCCACCGCCCGCCGCTTCGCCGCCGAAGGCGCGTACGTCTTCGTCACCGGCCGCCGCAAGGGCCCGCTGGACGAGGCCGTGGCCAGCATCGGCGCCAACGCCACAGGCATCGCCGGCGATGTCGGCAAGCTCGACGACCTGGACCGGGTGATGCGGGCGATCGAGGCCCGGGGCGCGGGGCTGGACGTGCTGTTCGCCAACGCCGGCGGCGGCGAGTTCCGTACGCTCGACGCGATCACGGTCGAGCACGTGGCCGGCACCTTCGACACCAACGTCTACGGCACCATCTTCACCGTGCAGAAGGCCCTGCCCCTGCTCAACGAGGGCGCCTCGATCGTGCTGACCGGCTCGACGACCGCGACCAACGGCACCCCGGCCTTCAGCGTCTACGCCGCCTCCAAGGCCGCCATCCGCTCGTTCGGCCGCACCTGGGCCGCCGAGCTGGTCGGCCGGAAGATCCGGGTCAACACCCTGGTCCCCGGCCCGACCGAGACCCCGGGCGTCGCCGGCCTGGCGTCCAGCCCCGAGGAGGCCCCCGGGCTGCTGAAGGCCATCACCTCCAGCGTTCCCATGGGCAGGATGGCCCACCCGGACGAGATCGCCAACGCCGCGCTCTTCCTCGCCTCCGACCAGAGCAGCTTCATGACCGGCAGCGAGCTGTTCGCCGACGGCGGCGAGCAGCAGCTCTGACGCGGAAACGCCCGGTCGATCCTCGCGGATCGACCGGGCGTTTCTGCACTACAGAGCGGTGGCGGAGGGATTTGAACCCTCGGAGGGCGTTAACCCTCACACGCTTTCGAGGCGTGCTCCTTAGGCCGCTCGGACACGCCACCGCCGACGAGGGTACAGGACCGCCGGTTCGGACGCCGAACCGGTATCGCTCCGGCCGGCCTGGCAGGATCTTTGCCATGAGTACGCACATCGGCGCGAAGCCGGGCGAGATCGTCGAGCGGGTCCTGATGCCGGGTGACCCCCTGCGGGCCAAGTGGATCGCGGAGACCTACCTCGAGGGCGCCACCTGCTACTCGACGGTTCGGGGCATGCTGGGCTTCACCGGCCGCTGGAACGGCGTCGAGGTCTCGGTCCAGGGCTCCGGCATGGGCATGCCGTCCGCCTCCATCTACGCCCACGAGTTGATCAACGAGTACGGCGTGAAGACGCTGATCCGGGTCGGTTCCTGTGGGGCCCTCAGCACCGACCTGCAACTGCGCGACGTGGTCGCGGCGATCGGGTCGTCCACCGACTCGAACATGAACCGGATGCGCTTCGACGGGCTGATCGACTACGCCCCGGTGGCCGACTTCGGGCTGCTGCGTACCTCGGTCGAGGTGGCCGAGCGGCGCGGCATCACCATGCACGTCGGGCCGATCCTGGCGGCGGACGCCTTCTACACCGACCGTCCGGACCTCTACGACACGCTCGCCGACTACGGCGTGCTGGCGGTGGAGATGGAGTCGGCGGCGCTCTACACGATCGCCGCCCGGTTCAAGGCCCGCGCGCTTACCGTGCTGACCGTCAGCGACCACATCAAGACCGGCGAGAAGACCACGTCGGAGGAGCGGGAGCAGACCTTCAGCCAGATGGTCGAGATCGCGCTCGACACGATCATCGCCTGACCCGTCCGGCAGGTGTCACTGCTGAGAGCGGTATGACTCAGAGGTATAAATATGCCGCAGAGTCATACCGCTCTTCCGCATCACGCCGGCCCCAGGCCGCCGCGCGCGGCCCCGAACCGCGCCACGCCCAGACCGCCACGCCAGCCCAGGCCGCCGCGCCGGCCCGAACCGGCATGCCGGTCAGACCGTGGTCAGGGCCTCCGTCGGGGAGAGGCGGGCGGCGCGGACCGCCGGGTAGAGACCGGCGAGGCCACCGATCACCAGGGTCGCCCCTACTCCGCCGAGCATCGCCCACGCCGGCACCACGGCTGGCCAGCCCTGCGACAGCGCGTACCCCGAGGTGACCGCGATGCCGAGCAGCACTCCGCCGATCCCGCCGAACGCGGACAGCAGCAGCGATTCCGCGAGGAACTGGGTGCGTACCTGACCGCGGGTCGCCCCGAGTGAGCGGCGCAGACCGATCTCGGCCCGTCGCTCCAATACCGAGATCACCATGGTGTTCGCCACGCCCACCCCACCGACCAGCAGGGCGACCGCGCCGAGGCCCAGCAGCAGACCGGTGAACGCGTCGTCGGTCGCCTCGGCGGCGGCCAGCGCGTCGGAGGGGCGGGACACCTCCACCTCGTTCGGCGCCTCGGGGTTGGCGGTCGCGCCGAGCACCGACCGCACCGCCTCGACCTGCGACTCCTGCGTCCGCGTGTAGACGGTGGTCGGGTGCCCGTCGAACCCCAGGTAGTCGGTCGCGGCGGACCAGCCGACAAGCGCCGAGGCGTCCAGCTCCGGGGCGAGCGGCACGGCAGCGAGCACGCCGACCACTGTGAACCACCGTCCGCCCAGCCACACCTGCACCTGCGAACCGGCCGAGGTGATGCCGAGCCGCTGCGCGGCGGTGGCACCGAGGACGACCGCCGGATAGCGGGCGGTGGCCTCGTTGAGCCAGGTGCCGCTGGCCAGCTCGGCTCCGACGGCGCCCGGCAGGTCCAACCGGGCCGCCCGGGTGGCGATGCCTCCGGTCTCCGCCGCCGGAATCCGGTCCGTGCGGTACACCTTGGCGTCGGAAACCTGCCCGGTGGCTGTCACCTGCGTCACCGGACCGATCCGGCCGATCATGGCGACCGAGGCCTCGGGGAGCTGGGCGTCCGCGCCGAGCAGGGTGTCGCCCGGCTCGACGGTGAGCAGGTTGGTGCCGAGGGCGTCGAGCGCCCGGTCCAGTTCCGCCCGGGACGACGAGGAGATGCCGACGACCGCGATCATCGCGGCGATGCCTATCGCGATGCCCAACGCGGAGAGGAACGCCCGCAGCGGACGGGTCCGCAGCCCCACCCCACCGACGCGCAGGACGTCCGCCGGCCGCAGTCGGGCCGGACTCAGCGTCGCCATCAGCCGACCCCGCCCGACGCGAAGGCCGAGTCGTGCCGCACCGCGCCGTCGCGCATCCGCACCTGCCGGGGCAGGCTTCCCGCGATCTCCCGGTCGTGCGTGATCACCACGACTGTGGTGCCGGCCCGGTGCAGATCGTGCAGCAGCTCCAACACCCCGGCGCCGGACTGGGAGTCGAGGTTGCCGGTCGGCTCGTCGGCGAGCAGCACCGCCGGCTCACCGACGACCGCCCGGGCCACCGCCACCCGCTGCCGTTCGCCGCCGGACAGCTCGTGCGGCCGGTGTCCGAGCCGATGACCCAGGCCAACCCGGACCAACGCGGCCTCCGCGCGCTCCCGACGCCTCCGCAGGGGTACGCCGGAGTAGAGCAACCCGTCGGCCACGTTGTCCACGACCGGGACGCCGGGGGCCAGGTGGAACTGCTGGAAGACGAAGCCGATCCGGGTGGCCCGTAACGCGGACAGTTCCCGGTCGGTCAGCTTCGCCACGTCGTACCCGTCAAGGAGCACGCTGCCCGACGACGGCCGGTCCAGGGTGCCGATCAGGTGCAGCATCGTCGACTTGCCCGACCCGGACGGGCCGACGATGGCCACCAGCTCGCCGTGACCGATCCGCAGGGAGACGTCGTCCAGCGCCACCACGCCACCGGCGTACCGCTTGCTGACCCGGTCGAGGACGATCACGTCAGAGGTCATTTCGGCATCACCACCGTCATGCCCTCGGCGATCTCCGACCCGCTGACCTCGACCCGACCGTCGGCGAACAGCCCGGTCGTCACCGCGACGATCCGGCTGCCGTCGCCGTCGACGACCTCGACGCCGTAGCCGCCCTCGGCGAGCGCCAGCAGCGCCGCCACCGGGACGGTGAGCACGTCGCGGCGCTCCGAGGCGGTGAATGTCACCGTGGCGCTGGCCTGGTCGAAGCCGGCGAGTGCCTTCGGGTCGGCGACCGCGACTGTCACCTCGATCTTCGTCTCCGTCTCGCCGGACTGCCCGTTCGCGCCGGAGGCACCGGCCTGGACGACCGTCTCGGCCGTGCTGATCGTGCCCGCGACCGCCCGACCGTCCGGCAGCTTCACCGTGACCTTCGCGTTCCGCTTGGCCAGCCGCTGGTCGTCCATGTCGAGGTCGACGGTGACCACCCGGCTGGTGCCGGTGTAGGTCAACACCGCCTGACCGGGCTGCGCGGCGGCACCGACGTCGGCCTGGTGGCTCTCCACCCGGACCTCCCCGTCGGCGTACACGACGCGACCCTGCTCGATCCGGCCGGTCTCGGGCAGACCGAGGTCCTCCTGCCAGTCACGGACCGCGTCGGCGGTGTCGCCGGTGTACTCGTCGTCGACGGTGAACCCGGTGTAGCCCAGCGCCTTGAGGTTCCGCTCGAACTGGGTGACGTCCGGACCATCGGTGCCGGGCGCCAGCGTCCGGTACGCGGGCAGCCCGCCGTAGAGGAGCACCACCTTCTCGTTGTCGACGAGGTACAGCGTCTTGCCGCGCCGCACCGTCGACCCGGTCGCGGGCAGCCCGGTGATCGTGCCGCTGAGCTTCGCCGTGGCGGTACGCGTCGTCCCGTACCCCAACTCGCCGTCGGCGGTCTGCGTGTCGGCGAGGGTCTGCCGGGTGATCGGGGCGGTCGCCGCCGGGCCGCTGGCCTGGGTGGCGTCCCCGTCGCCGCCGCCGAAGCCCACTGCGGCGACGACGCCCACGGCGGCGACCAGCACGACGGTCCCCACGGCGACGGCGGCGCGCAGCCCTGGGCGGCGGGTGGCGTCGGTCACTTGCCGCCCCCGAGCTGGGGCGCAAGCTGCCGGCACTTCTCCATCGCGGCCCGCAGGGCCGGATCGCCGATGTTGATCGCGTTGTCCCCGGTCCCGACCCGGAGCCGCCCGTCGGCGTCCGGGTCCGGGAAGTCCGGCACACCGTTCTCGCGCATGCACTTGGCGAGGGCGCGCATCTGCTCGGCCTGCTCGGGGTTGAGCTGCGGTCCCTGCCCACCGTTGGGCAGCTTGTCCTGGCACTTCTCCATCGCCGCCTGGACCTTCTGCTGATCCACGTCGGGGCCGAACCGGAAGTTGGGACGGCCACCCGGCTCCGGGTCGGGCATGTCCACCCCGTTCTCCCGCATGCACCTGGCGAAGGCGAGCTGCCGGTCCGAGTCACTGACCGGGGTGCCGCTCGCCGTGGCTCCGGCCTTCGTACCACCGGCGGTCGCGACCCCGCTGCCGTCGTCGCCTCCCCCGCCGCACGCGGCCAACGCCAGGGCGAGCAGGACGGGGATCGCAAGCATCTGTCGTCGCATGGTGTCCACTTCCGCTCAGGTCCGGCGTGGTTCGCCGAACGTGGCACCCAGTGGACGCCGGCGGCCGTATTCCCGGCGTTACCGTCGGCGGTTATGCCGCCGTTACCGCACCCCGAGCACCATGGAGGGGTGAGAGTGCTTGTGGTCGAGGACGAGACCATGTTGGCGGACGCCATCGCGGAGTGGCTGCGTCGGGAGTCGTTCGCGGTCGACGTGGCGTACGACGGCGACGCCGCGTTGGAACGGCTCGGTGTCAACGAGTACGCGGTGGTCGTCCTGGACCGGGACCTGCCGGTGGTGCACGGCGACGACGTGTGCCGGGCGATCGTGGACGCGGGCGGGGAGACCCGGGTGCTGATGCTGACCGCCGCGGCGGCCGTCCGGGAGCGGGTAGCGGGGCTGGCGCTCGGCGCGGACGACTACCTCACCAAGCCGTTCGCCCTGGTCGAGCTGTCGGCTCGGGTGCACGCGCTGACCCGCCGTGCCCGCCCGGCCGCGCCCCCGACGCTGCGCCGCGCCGGCATCCAGCTCGATGCGGCCCGGCACGAGGTACGCCGCGACGACCGGCACGTGGCGCTGTCCCGCAAGGAGTTCGCGGTGCTGGCCGAGCTGCTCCGCGCCGACGGCGCTGTGGTTTCCGCCGAGGACCTGCTGGAACGCGCCTGGGACGAGCACATCGACCCGTTCACAAACGTGGTCCGGGTGACGATGATGAAGCTGCGCCGCAAGCTCGGCGACCCGCCGGTGATCGAGACGGTGCCGGGAGCGGGGTACCAGATCCGATGAAACGCCTGACCATCCGCGCCCGGCTCACCCTCATCTACGGGGGGCTGTTCCTGCTGGCCGGCATGGTGCTGCTCGCCGTCACGTACGTGCTGGTGGATCAGCGGATGCCGCAGCCGTTCGGGGTGAGCCTGCGCGACCTGCCGAAGGTCACCGCCACGACGCCCAGCGGGCAGAACGTCGACAACCTGCGCGCCCTCATTCAGGACGCGCAGGACGAGGCGAAACGCAGCGCGTTGGAGTCGCTGCTCACGCAGGGTGGCATCGCGTTGGTAGTGGTGTCGGCGGTGGCCATCGCCTTCGGCTGGCTGCTCGCCGGCCGGGCGTTACAGCCCTTGCAGCAGGTCACCGACACGGCGCGACGGATCGCCGGCGCGGACACCGCCGGCCGGGGCCTGCACGAGCGGATCGCGCTCCACGGTCCCCGCGACGAGGTACGCGAACTCGCCGACACGTTCGACGAGATGCTGGGACGGCTCGACCGCTCGTTCGACGGGCAGCGCCGGTTCGTGGCGAACGCCTCGCACGAGCTGCGTACCCCGTTGGCGCTCAACCGTGCCCTGGTGGAGCTGGCCATCACCCGCCCGGACGCGTCGGTGGAGACCCGACGGTTGGGCGAGTCGCTGCTGGCGGTCAACGAGCGGCACGAGCGGCTGATCGACGGCCTGCTGACCCTGGCGGACTCGGAGAACGAGCTGACCGAACGTACGCCCGTCGACCTGGCCGAGGTCTGCGCGCACGTGACCGACCAGGCCGCGAGGCAGGCACCCGACCTCCTGGTGCGCCGCTCGTTCGCGCCGGCGCAGGTCAACGGCGACCCGGTGCTGCTGGAACGGCTCGCGTTCAACCTGGTGGAGAACGCGCTGCGGCACAACCTGCCCACCGAGGGCTGGGTCGAGGTGCGCACCGGGCTCGTCGACGGCCAGCCAACCCTCACGGTGCGGAACACCGGGCCGATGATCGCCGGTTACGACGTCGAGACGATGTTCCAGCCATTCCGCCGGCTGTCCCGGGAGCGGGTCGCGGGCGCGCGGGGTTTCGGTCTGGGGCTGTCGATCGTCCGCGCGGTGGCCCGGGCCCACGGCGGCAGCGTCGACGCGCGGCCCCGCCCGGCCGGTGGCCTGACCGTCACGGTGACCCTTCCCGCAGCCTGATCGACGGGGCTACCCCGGACAGCGTGGGCGATGGCAGGCGGGGAAGCGTGCCGACCCGGGTTCAGCGGAAGAACGCGCGTAGGACGGCGGCGGTCTCGGCCTCCAGCACGCCGCCGTAGACCTCGGGACGGTGGTTGAGCCGGCGGTCGCGCAGCACGTCCCAGAGGGAACCGGCCGCGCCGGTCTTCGGCTCCCAGGCGCCGAACACGACTGTGGAGACCCGGGCCAGCACCAGCGCGCCCGCGCACATGGTGCACGGCTCCAGGGTGACCACCAGGGTGCAGCCCTCCAGCCGCCACCGGCCGGTGCGCTCCGCCCCACGACGCAGGGCCAGCACCTCGGCGTGGGCGGTGGGGTCGCCGGTCAGCTCCCGCTCGTTGCGCCCGGTCGCCAGCTCGACGCCGTCCGGGCCGTAGAGCACCGCACCCACCGGAATGTCATCGATCGCGTCGGCGCCCACGGAGGCGGCCGGGCCGGTGACGGCGACCTCCAGGGCCCGGCGCATCCACAGCTCGTGCCGCTGCCGCCGACCGAGGTCGCCCGGGTCGGCCAGCCCCTCGTGCGCGCCCGGGCCGGCTCGACCCACGGCGCCGGGCGTCGGCTGCCCCGGCCGGATCGTCTCCAACAGCGGATCGGTGGCGTCGGCCGGCTCCGCACCGCCCGCGGGCACGATCCCACCGTCCCCTGCCGACCCGGTGGGGTCAGACCTCACGCAGCTCCTCGACCTCGTCGGCGCACCCGAGGACCTCGCAGATCTCGGAGGTGACGTCCGCCGGCAGCATCCCCTCGGTCCCGCAGAGCGTCAGCAGCTTCTGCGCGGAGATGCCCAGGTTGGCCAACAGGTCCGCGTCGCCCACCGGATCTGCCTCCGGGTCGACGGCGGGCTGCTCGCTCTCCTCGTCGCCGCTGGTGACCGGGCGGGGCTCGTCGTCGCCGTCGAGCCCGGTCACGGACGTCTTCAGGTCACCGACCAGCAGCTGGCCCAGCCGGGACTCCTCGGCGTACGCCGAGTCCGAGCCGAACACCCGCAGATCCTCGCCCTCGTCGAGACGCAGGATCACCAGGTACGCGTCGTCGGCCTCGACGAACAGCAGCGACACGTCGGCTTCCTGGTCGACGTCACGCAGGCGGTCGGCGACCTCATCGATGTCGGTGGCGCCCCGCAGGCTGACCTCGGCGGCGGTCCAGCCACTGTCGTCACGCACCACGGCCGCAGCGAAGTACGACACGGTTCCCCCAAAAGCCCTCGGCACAGCGCCGACTCGTCAAGGGTGCACGTTAGCCGGTCGGGTCGGCGGGCGACCGGTCAACGCCCCGAGACGCCGGCCAAACCTGACAAAGTCGGATCAGCCGGCTACCCGACGGCGGGTGGCGATGAGTTGGCGCAGACGCTCGGTGCGCTGTCGCTGCGGCCGGCTGCGCTGGCGTACCGCCCGAGCGCCCGCCAACTCGGCGAGCAACTGGAGGCGGCGGCGGTTGCGATCCGGGTCCTGCCGCGGGGTGGTCCAGGCCATAGTGCCGAGGGTGCCGAGTCTCGACGGCCACGTCAAG
Organism: Micromonospora lupini str. Lupac 08; assembly: GCF_000297395.2. Taxonomy (GTDB): domain Bacteria; phylum Actinomycetota; class Actinomycetes; order Mycobacteriales; family Micromonosporaceae; genus Micromonospora; species Micromonospora lupini. The sequence goes on from NZ_HF570108.1 coordinate 7,054,533, forward strand.
ACGGCGTTCGCTACGCAGCCAACCGGGCACGCGGCGCAGTCGTCCGGGCCCTGATCCGGGTCGGTCCGAACACGCTCACCACAGCGGCCAGTCACCGCTTGTCGCCCAGCGGACCGCCACCACGGCCGCGGCGATGCTCCAACCACCGGCGGTCACGATCGCCACCCCGGTGGCCACGCCACGATCGCCGTGGCGGACCAGCACCAGAGCCGTCAGCCACGCCAGCAGGCCGGCCACCACCGTCCACCACGCGTAGCTGGCCACGTCGGTCCCGAGCAGCCCGAACAGCAGCAGCCAGGCAGCCGCCGCGCCACCGCCGGCGGCGACACCACCGGCGGTCACCGGGTGCGGTTCGCGGTAGGTGGGTCTGGTCGGCGGCCCGGCCGGAAAGAGCCCCGACGGGGTACGCGACGCCGGGCGGGCGGGACCGGGATCCGGGACGGGGTCGGGTCGGGCGATGGTCACGGTTGCCCTCCCCTCACGCGCGTCGCTCGTGCCCACGGTACCGGTCTGTCAGGATGACCGAATGCCCTCGCCGACGATCGGTCGCCGCGTGCGTCCGGCGTACCCGATCCTGTTGCTGCTCGCCCCGGTGCTGGCCGCCGGCTGCGCGACCACCCGGCCGGGGGTGCCGCCGGACGGGGCCGCGCCGACGCCGTCGGCGGTCTGGGCGACAGGTGAGCAGCCGGCGGCGCCGGCGGCCACGCCGACGACCTCCCGCCCGGCCAGCCCGGCGCCGTCGTCGGGCAAGCCGTCGCCGAGCGCGCCCCGCGCCGGGCTCCGGCACGTCTTTCCGGTACGCGCCGACAACGTGGACTACCACACGACGCACGGGGCGTACCCGGCGACGGACGTGTTCGCCGACTGCGGTGAGCCGTTCGTGGCGGTGACCGACGGCAAGGTGCTGGAGGTGAGTCGCGTCGACAGGTACTCCAAGAGTGGGCCGCAGGGCCCGGACAACGGCGGCCTGTCGGTCTCGCTGCTCGGCGACGACGGGGTGCGCTACTACGGCTCGCACCTCAGCGTGGTCGGCGCCGGCATCGAGGCCGGGGTGCGGGTTCGCGCCGGGCAGCAGCTCGGCAAGGTGGGCCGCACCGGTAACGCCAACAACGTCTGCCACGTGCACTTCGGCATCTCGCCGCCGTGCACCGGCAAGGACGGGTGGTGGATCCGGCGCGGTGTGCTGTGGCCGGCCCGGTATCTGGACTCGTGGCGGCAAGGCGGCAACCGGGAACCCGCCGCCGAGGTGACCACGTGGCAGCGCAAACACGGCTGCCCGAAGGCTCCCTGACGCGGCTCGTACGCACTAGGTTCGGTGGGATGAGCGCTCGGGACCCCATTGCCGACCTGCGCCGGATCGCGTTCCTGCTGGAGCGGGCGAACGAGGCCACCTACCGGGTGCGGGCGTTTCGTTCCGCGGCGAAGGCGCTTGCCGGCCTCCCGGCGGCCGAGGTGGCCGAGCGGGCCGGCAACGGCACGCTCACCGAGCTGGCGGGTGTGGGGGACGTGACGGCCCGCTGCGTGGCGGAGTCCCTGGCCGGCGAGGAGCCGGTCTATCTGCGCCGGCTGGTGGCGACCGAGGGCAGCGACCTGGATGCCGAGGCCACGGCGCTGCGCGCCGCCCTGCGGGGCGACTGCCACACCCACTCGGACTGGTCCGACGGCGGCTCCCCCATTGAGGAGATGGCGCTCGCCGCGGTGGAGCTGGGCCACGAGTACGTGGTGCTCACCGACCACTCGCCCCGGCTGACGGTCGCGCGCGGGCTGACCGCCGAGCGGCTGCGCCGGCAGCTCGACCACGTGGCGCAGGTCAACGCGGCGCTGCCGGAGGGTTTCCGGATCCTGACGGGGATCGAGGTGGACATCCTCGCCGACGGCTCACTCGATCAGGACGACGAGCTGCTGGCGCGACTCGACGTGGTGGTCGGGTCGGTGCACAGCGGTCTGAAGGACGAGCGGTCGAAGATGACCCGGCGCATGCTGAAGGCTGTCGTCAACCCGCACCTGGACATCCTCGGTCACGTCACCGGGCGGATGGTGTCGTCCCGCCCGGCGGGGGTGACCGGCCCGGGTGATCGGGGGCACCGCGCGCGAACCCGGGCGGAGAGCGACTTCGACGCGGACGCGGTCTTCGCCGCCTGCGCGGAGCACGACACCGCCGTTGAAATCAACTCCCGGCCGGAGCGGCAGGACCCGCCGAAGCGGCTGATCCGCCGCGCCCTGGAGGCGGGCTGCCGCTTCGCCATCAACACGGACGCGCACGCGCCCGGTCAGCTCGACTGGCAGCGGTTCGGCTGCGAGCGGGCCGCGCTCTGCGGCGTCCCCGCCGACCGGGTGGTCAACACCTGGTCGGCCGAGCAGCTCGTGGAGTGGACACACGCCCGGACCTGACCGGCCCGGGCGTCGACACCGGGGTGTCGAGTTGATCGACTCGCGATCGCTGAAACCGGGGTGTCCTGGACCGCAGGACACCCCGGTTTCAAGGAAGCCGAGTTGATCACCCGCGGGCAGGCGCAGCAGGCTCGGCCGCGGGCGCAGCAGGCTCGGCAGGCTCGGCGGCGGGTGTGGCGGGCGCGCCGACGCCCGCCACCGGCCGGGGCCTGCGACGGCCGAACAGGCCCTGCGCGACCGCGACGCCCAGCAGCACGATGAGCGCGCCGACCGGCTGGTGCCAGTTGAGCCGCTCGTCGAGCACCACGGCGCCGATCAGCACCGCGAAGATCGGAATCAGGTACGTGACGGTGGAGGCGGTGCTCGCGCCGGCCACCCGGATGTTGCGCATGTTGATGACGAAGGCGAGCCCGGTGCCGAGCGCCCCGAGGGTCAGCACACTGGCCACCACCTTCGGCGACAGCTCGGTGGGCAGCGGCGGCGCACCGGCGACGAACGGGGTGACGACGGCAAGCTGCACGGCGGCGAGCAGCAACTGTGCCGTGGACAGCGACAGCCCGGAGTGCGCGCTGCCCGCGACGAACCGCTTCTGGTACGGGATGGCGACGCCGTAACAGGCGGCCGCCCCGAAGCACATCAACTGCCCGACGAAGTGCGCCCCGCCGATGCCCTCCCAGACCCCGAGCACCACGAGCACGCCGAGGAAGCCCAGCCCGAGGCCGATCGCGCGGCGCACTGTCAACCGCTCGGTGCGGAACACGAGCACCGCCAGCGGCAGCACGATCAGCGGCGTCGTCGCGTTCCAGATACCGGCCAGCATCGACTCGACCCGTTGCTCGCCGTAACCGAAGAGGGTGAACGGCACCGCCACGCCGAACGCGGCGACGACGAAGAGGTGCGCCCACACGCGGGGCTCGCGGGGCAGCCGGTCGCGCAGCACCGCGAGGACGACCAACAGGGTCAGCGCGCCGGAGACGACGCGGTAGAGAGTCAGCTGAACGGGGTGCAGCTCGGCCACGCCGACCTTGATGAACAGGAAGCTGGATCCCCAGATGGCGGCGAGGGCGAAGAAGCCAGGCAGCCAGGCGCGCAGCGGCGCCTTGTCAGGAGCAACATCGGTGGTCACCCCTGACACTCTGCCGCAGCGGTACGACAAAGTCCCGCGACTTTCTGCTGGTTGGACACGACAAACAGCGTCGACACCGGGGCGGGGCGGTCACGTAGTGTCGCACCGTGGGACGAATTGATGAACTCGCCAACCGCTACGTGGCCGAGTGGGCGCCGTTGAGCCCCACCGGCGCGACCTACGTCGGCATCGCCGGCCATGACGACCAGCTCGACGACCTCTCACCCGAGGGTTACCGGGCAAAGGCCGACCTCACCCGCCGCACCCTCACCGAGCTTGAGGTTACCGAGCCGGACACCGAGGCGGAACGCACCGCCAAGGAGGCCATGCAGGAACGGCTCGGCCTCGACCTGGCCCGCTACGAGGCCGGCGAGACGACGAGCGAAATCAGCGTGATCGAGAGTGGGCTGCACGAGGTCCGCATGGTGTTCGACCTGATGCCGACGGCGACGGCCGACGACCAGGCAAACGTCGCCGCCCGGCTCAACGGCCTGGCCGGTGCCCTGGAGGGTTACAAGACCACGCTGCGCGAGGCGCTCGCCCACGGGCGGGTCAGCTCGAAGGTGCAGCTCGTCGAGGTGGCCAAGCAGTGCGACACCTGGACCGACCCGACCGGGGACAACTTCTTCCACGGCCTCGTCGAGCGGCTGGGCGTGGACGGCACGCTCGGCGCCGAGCTGCGCCGGGGCGCGGCGGCGGCCACCGCGGCGACAGCCGAGTTCGGCCAGTTCCTGCGCGCCGAGCTGGCCCCGCACGGGCGGGACAAGCAGGCCGCCGGCCGGGAACGCTACGAACTCGCCTCGCAGTACTTCCTCGGCGCGAAGGTCGACCTGGACGAGACGTACGCCTGGGGCTTCGCGGAGCTGGCCCGCCTGGAGGCGGAGATGCGGGTCGTGGCCGGTCGTATCGCGGGCTCGGGCGCGTCCGTCGACGAGGCGGTGGCCACGCTCGACGCCGACCCGGCGCGGACCATCCAGGGCAAGGAGGCGTTCCGCGACTGGATGCAGGCGCTCGCCGACAAGGCGATCGCCGAGCTGCACGGCACCCACTTCGACATTCCGGAGCAGGTCCGCCGGATCGAGTGCTGCCTCGCCCCGACCAGCGACGGCGCCATCTACTACACCGGGCCGAGCGAGGACTTCTCCCGCCCGGGCCGCATGTGGTGGGCGGTGCCGCAGGGCATCACGGACTTCTCCACCTGGCGGGAGGTGACGACGGTCTACCACGAGGGCGTGCCGGGTCACCACCTTCAGGTGGCGCAGACCGCCGTCCGGGCCGACCTGCTCAACCGCTGGCAGCGGCTGCTGTGCTGGGTCTCCGGGCACGGCGAGGGCTGGGCGCTCTACTCGGAGCGACTGATGGACGAGCTGGGCTATCTGGAGGACCCGGGCGACAAGCTCGGCATGCTCGACGGTCAGGCCATGCGCGCCGCCCGGGTGATCGTCGACATCGGCATGCACCTGGAGTTGGAGATCCCGAAGGACAACCCGTTCGGCTTCCACCCGGGCGAGCGGTGGACGCCCGAGCTGGGCTGGGAGTTCATGCGGGCACACTGCCGGGTGCCGGACGAGAACCTGCGCTTCGAGTTGAACCGCTACCTGGGCTGGCCGGGGCAGGCGCCGTCGTACAAGGTGGGCGAGCGGATCTGGTTGCAGGCCCGCGAGGACGCCAAGGCCCGCAAGGGCGCCGACTTCGACCTGCGGGAGTTCCACCGGCAGGCGTTGGACCTGGGCGCGCTGGGCCTCGACCCGCTGCGCAAGGCGCTGGCCCGACTCTGAGCAGTGGAGGGCCGCATCCCGGACTGGTGCGACCCTCCACTGTTTTGCCGTCGAGTGACCTGGTATTCGCCGGGTCAGAGATTCATTTACTGAAACCAGGGATAAATCCGTTCCCTGACACAAGTATCACGATGGCGAAAAGTGATTTATCGCCTGACGACTACCAGAAGTCACGGACACTTCGATCCATCCCTTATCACTACCCAGGCGTCCGGATGGGTCTCGTAACTGCCCCAATAGAGATTCGCCTTACCCTCGAATTCCCAAAGATGCGTGAAATAGTCGGCAACAAAGGCTCCCCAATAACGGTACCGCGTCCATTGCGCCGAATGCACCTGTTCGTGCCAGAGCAGGTCGCGACCCTTCTCGCTGGCCACACTCGGTCCGTGCAACTGTCGCAACCGCAGCCGTATCCACGCCTCACACTCGAGCTCATTCTCGAGAGCAGCCGAGCCCTTTTTGTAGAACATAAAGTCCCCGACTGTGATGGGTTGACCTTTCAGGCTAGGCGGCAGGCCGAAGCAAACAGTCTGGAAATAGTCCCATTGGCAGGATTGAAAGTTGTCCAAAGCCCACAACATCGCCACATTATTGCTGCCGTTATCGTCGTTCTTCGGGCGGTTCGGCTTCTTGCCTGTAAGCACTCTGCGGGGCACGTCCTCTGCGGTCCAGGTAGCCTTGGCCTCGCCGGACAAGTTATACGCGGCGACCTGAAACTCGTAGACCCGGAGGGTGGGAAGTTTATCCCAGACGGTGAATGAGTTATTTGGAGTCGTCGCGCTGATCGGGGTCCAGCTGGTCTGCCCGTCGGTGAGGTTCCGATAATAGATCCGGTACCAGACATCCGGGGTCGAACTGTGCGTCCAATGCAGCTCCACGCCATTGGTGATGGATTTGCTCGTTAGCCCAGATGGTGCCTTCGGCGCAGGCGGCATCGGTCGCCCGCTGACCGTGTTGGAGTAGCCGCTGATACCGGAGAGGTTGGTCGCCGTGACCTTCCATTCATACGTGTGCCCGTTGATCAGGTAGTCACCGGTGAAGGTGCAGCAGCTGGTCACCGGATACGGCAGCTTCTGCCACGACTGCCCCGCCGTCACGTCCCGCTGATAGATGAGATACCAGACGTTCCGTGTGGAGCTGGCGGTCCATTTGAGCACGACGCCCTTGTCCTTGACGGTCGCAGTCAGGCCGCTGGGCGCGGACGGGATCGGCGGCATCGGCCGCCCGCTGACGGTGCTCGTATAGCCACTGGCCCCGGTGATGTTGGTGGCGCGGATCCTCCATTCGTACGTGTGTCCGTTGGCCAGAAGGTCTCCGTTGAAGGCGCAGCAGATGGTCACCGGATACGGCAGCTTCTGCCACGCTTGCCCCACTGTGACGTCCCGCTGGTAGATGTCGTAGTAGACATTCGGCGACGCGCTCGCGGTCCAGGTAAGCCGGACTGTCCCGTCACCCACGGTGGCGGCCAGATTGGTCGGCGTGGCGGGCAGCGGCGGCATCGGACGTCCGCTGACCACGTTGGACCCACCGGAGGCACCAGAGGCGTTCGTCGCCACCACCTTCCACTCGTAGGTGTGCCCGTTGTTCAGCAGATTGCCGTTGTGAGTGCAGCAGGTCGTCACCGGATAGGGCAACTTCTTCCAGGACTCTCCCGCGGTGACGTCCCGCTGGTAGATGTCGTAGTACACATTCGGAGACGGGCTAGCCGACCAGGTCAGCCTGACCGTTCCATCGCCGGTCGTGGCGGCAAGATTCGACGCTGGCTTCGGTAGACCCCCGAGGGACGTAACCTGGATCACCGCCGAAGCTGGCCCCTCCCCGCCCTGGTTGTCGGCGCTGACCTTGAACTCGTACACGTGGCCGTGCACCAGGTATTCCATCGTCACGTTCGTGCGGTCGGTGGGGTAGCTCGCCTTGCTGAACGTGGCGCCCGCTGTCTTATCGCGGTAGTAGACCCAGTAGAGGGCTGGCTGGCCCACCGAATCCCAGTCCAGGTCGATGGAACCGTCCCCGCCGGTGCGGCCGCGGAGGTTCGGCGGCGTGGGCGGCAGCGCGAAGGTGCTTGTCGCCTGCACCACGGCACTCTGCGGGCCGACCAGACCATTGGTGGCGGCCACCTTGAACTCGTAGACGTGCCTGTGCGTCAACAGATCGATCTTGACGGTGCAGCAGATGGTGACCGGATAGGCCAGCTTCGTGAAGGAGGCGCCGGCGGTCACGTCCCGCATGTACACGTCGTACCAGAAACCTGACCCGTTCGGCTGGGTCCAGTTCAACTGGATCGTGCCATCGGACTGCGCAATGGCACCCACCCCGGTCACTTGTGGCGGGGGAGCCGGCCGCGGCGTGACCTGCACGGCGTTACTGAAAGGGCTCGCCCCGGCCTGGTTGGTTGCCGCGACCTTGAATTCGTACGTCTCGTTATTGGCCAGATATTCCAGCGTGATCGTGCAGCACGTGGTGACCGGCAACGGCAGTTGGGTGAAGTCGGCCTCCCCCGCTGTCACGTTGCGCCGGTAGACCGAAAACCACGTGTCCGCCGATGCGTCCCACTGCAGGGTGGCGGTGCCGACACCGGCGGTGGCCCGCAGGTTCGCCGGCGCTGCCGGGAGAGGATAGACCGAGGTAGCCCTCGCCAGGTTGCTTGCCGGCCCCTCACCACCCCTGTTCGTCGCAGTCACCTTGTACTCGTACTCATGGTTGTGTAGCAGGTACTTGTCAACCATCGTGCAGCACTCGGTGACGGGCAGCGGCAGTTGGGTGAACCCTTCCCCCGCGGTGACGTCCCGATGGTAGATCCGGAACCACACGTCGGCCGGCGCCGCCCAGCTCAACTTGATGCTTCCATCGGCGTTAGGGGTAGCGGTCAGCGCGGTGGGTGCCGCCGGCAGGGCGTAGGTGGCGGTCGCACTCACCGGGAGCGAGCGCGGCGACTCCCCACCGCCGTTGCGGGTCACCATCACAAACTCGTATCTATGGTTGTGCTCGAGATTGTCCAGCACCAATTGGCTGTCCGATCCGCCAAGACGGGTCGCCAGGTCAAACTCAGCCACACCCTCGGTGACGTCGCGCTTGAGTACGTCATACCCCCACGCGCCCGCCACGGCCGTCCAGGTCAGGGTGATCCGCCCGGCCGTGTCCGCAGCGGCTGCGATGCCGCTCGGCGGGGATGGCGGCGCAATGTAGGGAGTCGCACTGGCGGTTGACGACAGCGGACCCTGACCGACGGCGTTCTCCGCGGCCACCCGGAATTCGTACTGGTGCCCCGAGGTGAGCAAGCCCATGAGCGCGGTCGGGTCGGTGAACGGGTACGGCTGTCGGGAGAAGTGAGTCTGCCCGGCAGTCACGTTGCGCTGATACAACCAGTACTGTTTGGCACCCGAGACTGGGGACCACGACAACCTCACCTGCCCCGCCGTATCAGCCGTCGCCGTCAACCCTGCCGGCACCGATGGCAGGGTGCCCGGATCCGGAGCCGGACGTGGCCAATCGATCTCTACAAACCGCGGGCGGTACAGACGCGCGTTGGTGAAATTGTCGGCGTTGTCGAGGCTGTTCACGTTGTACGACACCAACAGCTTGCCCGAGCGGGCCAACTCCGGGTGCACCCGGGCGTCGTAGATGAGGGTCGAGGACTGCGGTGTCACCTCCGGCGCCACCAGCAGCGGCACCGGGCCGGAGAACGGCCCCGTCGGCGCTGGCGCCGTGTAGGCGAACACCTGCGGGTTGAAGACCAGGTTGGTGTCCTGCGTTACCAACACGAACCCGCTGCCGACCTGCTGGATGCCATACGCGGTGCCTACCCCGCTGAGCAGCACCCCCGCGTCGGCCGACTGTGCGGACCATGTCGTGCCGGTCCAGAACTGCCACGCGCCAGCGAGCCCTCCGGAGGGCACCCGTGCCACGTGCCCGAACTTGGTTCCCGCCTGGCCGTTGGAGGTGCCGTAGATGTAGGTGTAGCCGCCCGTCTCCAGCAGCGCCGAGCCCCATCCGATGGCCGAACCCAGCGGTAGCTTCACCACGCTGGACAGCGTCAGACTCGGCAGCGCGAACGTCGCGAGTGCTGTCCCGGTCATCTCGAAGTCGAGATTCCCGCCGCCGGTGCGGCGGTAGCTGTTGTACAGCACCTTCATGGTGCCGGCTTCGACCAGGCCGTCCGCCACCCAGTAGTACTCGCCCGGCTCGGTCGGTACTGCCACTGCCGTCGGCTGCGCAGCCGTCCCGCCGTGCCGCGTGCTGACCAGGTTCAACCCCCCGTCCTGCACCACGATGGTGTTGTTGACCATCGGTGTGTTCGCCGGACGCGATCCGTCCGCATTCACAGTGCCCAGGAACGTGTCCGAGAACAACCAGGCCACCCGGCCATCGGGCAGCGCCACGGATGCGGTGCTGTCACCGCCGGTCCAGTGCCCGCCCGCATCACCATACGAGTTGAACATGGAATTGAGATCTGCTGCGGCGATCCCCCCTGTGGGCACAGCAGCAGCCGGCGACAACGTGCCGAACAGGCCGACACCGGTGGCGAGTGCCACCACGAGCGCCGCGCCGGTCCATCGGGACCAGCGCGTTCGGCGCGATAAAACGCCCATCCAACCTCCCTTATCAGCAAACTGATCCGCACACGATAATTGCGATCATGAATAGTGATCGCCCCGGAAGAACAAAGCCGACATGCTGCTGGCAGCTGCCATCGGACGCCTTCCGGGGGGCGAACCCGTGACGGCCCCTGCGGGGTGGCGGTCGTGTGGCGAGGATGCAGCGAGCAGACCGGAACGCATCGGTGCGCGAGGCGGGTGCAGCATGAATGGCGGGGTGGCGTCCGAGTCCGGACGCCGCCCCGCCATGCTCCGGTTAGTGCAGCGTCTGTCGGAGGGTGGGCCGGCCGGTCAACGTGTGGCAGGAGATGAAGGCCAGGTCGATCTGCGGGTCGGTGAAGGTGAGCGGCAGCGGCGAGGTGATCGGGATGCCGTCCGGGAAGGGCAGGTCCGGAGTCAGGGTGACCTTGATGCCCAGGAACCGGCCGACGAACCGGGTCGCGTAGAAGGTCACGTCACCGTCGATTGTCAGCTCGTTCGTCTCGCTCAACAACGAGCCTCCCGACGGCCCGGCTACCAGCAACGCGAAGTCGCTTGTCACCGCCTTGCTCATGGTGAACTTCAGCGCCTTCATCTCGCCGTTGGCGGTGTGTAGCGGCTCGACTCCCCGAAACCGCAGGTTCGTCATCACCACCTTGGAGCCGGTCAGCTTCGCCGGCGTGGCGGCGACCTTGGGCATGTCCGGGTCCGCCGCCAGCTTGGGCAGCGGCTTGCCGGGCTCGGCGGGCGCCGGCTTGGTCGGCTTGGGGCTGACGCACGGGGCGTCCGGGGTGGCGGTCGCCGTCCCGGTGGGGCGGGGTGTGGCGCTGGCGGTACGGGTGGGGGTGGCGCTCGGGGTGGCCGACTGGCCGGCTCGCGCGGCGCTGCTGGTGGGCTCGGCCTTGGCGACGGCGCTCGACTCGGTGGTGGACGGTTCCGCCTTGTCGTCGTCGCCGGTGAACAGGTCACCGATGCCGTCGACGATGTCGGTGAACAGGTTTCCGTCCGACTTCTCCGACGTGGCGCTGGGGGTCGGGCTCAGGCTCGGGCTGGCAGAGGGGGCGGCGGGTGTGCTGGACTGGGCCGACGACGAGGGCGTCGGGCAGGAAACCTCCGCCGCCCGCACCGGCGAAGCGCCGTCGATCGTCGTCAGACCCGCGCTGGCGAGGCTCATCAGGAGCAGCGTCACCACGTACGTCTTCGGGTCGCGGGCCATCGTCGACCTGGTCTGCGGTGCGTCCGGCTCGATGACGGGCAGCGCCTCCGTGGTGTCGCTCGCCGGCTGGGCCGGCGCCGGCTCGCGCAGCGTTCTGCGCGCCTGTGGTAGGACGTCGGTGAGCGGCCCGGTCGCCTCGTCCTCCCACTCCCGCGCCGGCAGGAGCTCGTCGACAAGCGGAGGTTCGTCGGAGGTCTCACCGTCGTCGGCCAGCGGGCCGTCCGGCTCATCGGCGGCAGGGGGCGGCACCGCCGCAGCGCGCTTGGCCGGCACCCAGGCGAAGCCGAGCGCGCTACCGACCATGCCCAGCAGCATGCCGATGAAGAACCCGCCGAGGTTGACTCCGATCAGCGAGTAGACCGCGGTCACCGCACCGACGACAGCGTAGAAGATCCGCTGTGCCGGGCTGAGCCACATCAGCAGGCCGCAGGTGACCAGGATGGCGGGGATCAACCAGGAAAGGAAGCCGGTCGGCCCCATCTGCAAGGTCAGCCCGGCCAGGCTGACTTTGGTGGTGCCGAGGATCTCCACTCCGGCCAGGAGGGTGAAGAGGCCACCCCAGAATGGCCGGGACCGCCGCCAGCGGCGGAAACCGCGCCAGGCCCGACCGACACGGCCGGGTTGTGCGCGATGAGTGGCGGTCGACACGTACGTCCTCCTGGGGTGGAAGGGATGGGCAGGACCGAGGCTCGCGAAGGTCGCCCCTCGCGAGCCTCGGGGTCAGCTCAGAAGCATTCCTTGGCCTCGGCGCCGACGTTGACCTTCAACTTGAGGCCGGTCAGTGTGAAGGTGCCGGCGGTGGTGTAACGCGCGACCTGCTCAAGGTCCTTGATGTTCACGTGCGTGGCGTCCTGGCCGAACGAGCCGGCCGGCGCCGGGCCGAGGTCGCTGGCGTCCTTACCGATGTTGATATTGGTGAACTCGGCGTCGCCCTCGAGCGACTCCATCGCGATCAGCAGGTTCTTGGCCACGGCCTCCTTGCCGGGGCCACCGTCGCCGGCGTTGATGGTCAGCACAATCTTGGGCAGACCGGGCACGGAGGCGTCGACCGACTGACACAGTTTGGTCAGGTGAGCCTCGCCGATCTCCGACATGGCCACCGGGACGATCTTGCCGTCCTTGGTGGTGACCACACCGCCGTACTGCTTAAAGCCGTCGCCGTCGAGCTCGGAGGCGGAGATCTTGAACGGCTTGCCGGCGACGGTGATGTTGGCGGCGATGGCGCCGTTGGCCATGCCGAAGACGATGCCGCCGGCAGCGACCGCAGCGGGAACCATCATGGCAGCGAAGCGACGCCAGCGGGTGCCACCCTGCGCCTGACGGGTTTCCGAATCCTTCACGGGTCCTCCTCGAACCGGGGGTCACCGATCGCAATCGCGACTCGGGACTGCGGGAAAGCACGTGGCCGCTGCGGCCGCTCCGGGGACGGTCGGCGGATCGGCAGTGTGCGGATTGGATGCTCTCGCGAAGCGACCTACCTCACAAGGGCGCTGCTACTGGCCGGTAACCCGCTCTGGGCACCAAGATCACGGGTCGTCACCGTCAGTCAGCCTCAGGGCGGCTCCGTCGCGCCGCAAAGCGACTGAATTGCGACGGATACCCGCAAGGTTTTCACCGTATGTAGTGGTGACACAGCCTTGTTACATTTGCGTAACGCCGGGCTGAAAAACCGCTGAAGATGAGCCGCCACTCATCCGTACGGCTGAGCCGGCCCGATATGGCGTCAGTGCGCCTCGGCAAGCCAGTCGCTCAGCAGGTGGTGATCGATCGAGTCGACCCGACCGAGCCGACGACCTCCCGCGACCCGCTCCCGCAGCTCCGCCCGGGTGAACCAGCGCGCCTCCAGCAGCTCCACGCCGTCCACGCGCACCTCGTCGGACGTCGCGGTGGCACGGAAGCCCACCATCAGCCCGGCGGGGAACGGCCACGCCTGCGACCCCTGGTAGGTCACGTCGGTGACAGTGATCCCGGCCTCCTCGGCCATCTCCCGGCGGACCGCGTCCTCCAGGCTCTCGCCGACCTCGACGAAGCCCGCAAGCGTCGAGTAGGAGTCCTCCGCGGCGCCCGCGTGCCGGGCCAGCAGGCAGCGTTCCGGCGAGCCGGGCGCCTCGACCAGCACGATGATCGCCGGTTCGATCCGGGGGAACAGCAGCCGACCACACTCCGCGCCGGAACAGGTCCGCACATGCCCGCCACCGCCGGCGACGGCCGCCGCGCCGCAGGTGCCGCAGTAACGCTGCTGCCGGTGCCAGTGCAGCAACCCCCGGGCGTACGCCTGGACCGCCGCGCCGGCCGGGTCGAGCCGCCCGACCAGGGCCCGTACGTCGACCGCCCGCACCGCGCCCGCCATCTCGACGGCGGCGGGCTCGCTCAGTCCGGAGAGGTCGACGGCGAACACCGCCACGCCCCCGTCGAGCCCCAGGAAGACGGTCTCCTCGGCGGCGGTCCGGACGAGGGACGCGCGGTCGCCCGTCAACCAGACCGGACCGTCCCCGTCGACCAGGCAGCGGTCCCGCCACAACGGCAACACCACACTTGTCGGCTCGCTCAGCAACGCGTCCAGCCGAGCCGGATCGGTACGCAGCGCGCCCGCCCGGTCCAGCCAACCGCCGCCGTACGCCAACACCCGCTCCGCAGCGTCCACCCCGCCACCGTGCCACGACGGCGACCCGGCGTCGGCACCGCCCCCGGCTCCGGCCCCGCCCTGGCTTGCCACCGGCCCTGGCTTGCCACCGGCCCAGCGACACGCCGAACGACACGCGGTGGCAGCGCAGACCGGGCGCAGCCCGCGCGGACGGCCGAGCATTGGTTACCGTGGTGTCCTCCGGGAGGGGGGACCTCCCGTGGCACCTGGCGATCGAGGTTGCAGTGACGCTGTACGGCGACAAACATCCACCCGCCGACGACCGGCCCACCGTGCTGGTCACCGCGGTCACCTGGCCGGACGAGCCGGAGGCGGTCACGCCGCCCACGGCCACCGGCGGGCCGGACAACGGGGGACGCCGTCCCCGCCGGGTGCGGATGCTCGTCGCGACCGGCGTCACCGGCGGCGTCCTCGCCGCCGTGGCGGGCGCCGGCGCCTGGGCGTACGCGGGGGACGTGCCCCGGGGCACCAGCGTGCTCGGCACCGAGCTGGGCGGTCGGAGCCGCGGCGCCGCCGATCGGGAGTTGCGAGCTGAACTGGACCGGCGGGCGGCGGCCCTCGCCGCGCCACTGCGGATCACGGTCGGGGAGCGCACCGCCGAGATCAAGCCCGCCGACGTGGGGCTGGGCGTCGACGTGGTGGCCACCGTGGCCGCGGCCGCCGAGGCCGACGCGCACCCGGTCAGTCGGCTGGTCGGCTCCCGGACCGTCGACCCGGTGGTCACCATCGACACCGACCGGCTGGACGCGGCCCTGCGCACGGTGCTCGGCGACCAGGTCCGTCCGATGACGATGCCGGCCATCACCTACCAGGGCACCACCCCGAAGGTCGTACGCCCCAAGCCGGGCCTCGCGTTCGACACGCAGCGCTCCGCCGAGGCCGTCCGCACCGGGTGGTTGGCCGGCACCCCGGTCACCGTGCCGCTTGTGGAGAGCCAGCCGGCGACCACCGCCGAGGAGCTGGACCGGCTGGTCGGCGAGCTGGCCAAGCCGGCCGTCGCCGCGCCGGTCACCCTGCGCACCGACAGGGGGTCGGTGCGGGTGCCGCCGGCGGCCATCGCGAAGAGCCTCCGGTTCACCGCCGACAAGGCCGGCAAGCTCACCCCGGCGGTCGACGTCAAGCGGCTGCGCGCGGCCCTCGGCGACAGCCTGAACGCGATCGAGGTGCCGCCGAAGGACGCGTCGATGACCATCGCCGGGGGCCGGCCCAAGGTCACCGACGGCCGCGCCGGCCAGCAGCTCGACACCGCGACCCTGGGTCGTGACCTGTTGGCCGTGCTGCCGAAGTCCGACGGACGCGAGGTGACCGGCGAGCTGAAGCCGACACCGCCGGAGCTGACCGCGGAGAAGCTGGCCGGTCTGGGCATCAAGGAGCGGGTCTCCACCTTCACCACGCGGTTCACCGGTGGCATGGCGTCGTCGCGCAGTCAGAACATCGCCACCATCGCCAAGGAGGTGGACGGCACGATCGTGCTGCCGGGGAAGACGTTCTCCCTGAACGGGCACACCGGCGAACGCGGCTACGCGCAGGGCTACCGGGACGCGCCGGTCATCCTGGACGGCAAGCTGGTGCCGGGCGTCGGCGGTGGCACCTCGCAGTTCACCACCACCCTGTTCAACGCCACCTACTACGCGGGCCTGGAGGACGTCGAGCACAAGCCGCACTCGTACTGGTTCGACAGGTACCCGGCCGTCATCGAGTCGACCATCTTCTGGCCGAGCCTGGACTTCAAGTTCCGCAACAACACCGACCACGGCCTGCTGATCGACACCTCGTACACGTCGAGTTCGGTGACCGTCTCGATCTGGAGCACGAAGATCTACGACAGCGTGAAGACGGAGTACGGCCCTCGGCGCAACATCACCACGCCGAAGGTCATCCACCTGGAACCCGGCCCGTCGTGCATTCCGAGCAACGGCATCAACGGCTTCGCCCAGGACGCGTTCCGCGTCATCAAGAAGGGCGGCGTGGTCGTCAAGCGGGAGAAGTTCACCTGGCGCTACGACGCGGAGCCCCGCTACGTCTGCGGCCCCAAGCCCTCCTGAGCCTCCCCGGCCGTCCTGAGCGTCGGCGCGTGCACAGCCGTCAGAAGCGCGCGCACTGCGGTCAGAAGGTGGCGATGGGATTGACCGGGCTGCCGGACGTGCCGACGAAGCGGACCGGCGCGACCGCGAGCTGGAAGTCCCACTGGCCCAGCTCGGCGGCCGTCGCCAGGCACGCCTCCAGGTCGCAGTTGTCGAGCAGCCACAGCCCCATCGCGACGAGGCTCACGGCGTGCACCGGCATCAGCACGTCGTCGTACCCCGACGGCTGGACGTCCTGCGGGGTGTCGGCGCCGATCAGCGCGACCCCGCGTTCGTGCAGCCACGGCAGGCAGGACGCGTGCCAGCCGGCCTGCGTGAAGCCGCTTGCCACACCGGATTCGTGCCGGAATCGGCCGTAGCCGGTCCGCAGGAGCACCGCGTCGCCGGCTCGCACCCGGACTCCCTGGCGACGTTCGGCCTCTTCGAGATCATCGGGAAAGACACCCTCGCCCGGTTCCAGCCACGGCACACCGCGGGCCCCCGCGACGTCCAGCAGGACGCCACGCGTGACGATTCCGTTCGCCGCCGCCGTGACTGCCGCCCACGCCGATCCCGTTCCGGTGTCGACAAGCGAGTGCGACCGGCCGTTGTACATCATGCCGTCCCAGAAGAGGTGGCACGGCGAGTCGATGTGCGTGATGGTGTTGCCGTGGAAGGTCATGCCGAGCCGCTCCGTCGAGAAGCCCCATCGCCGGTCGGCGTGGAAGGCTGCCACCGGCATGTTCTCGGCGCCCGGCATGTCGGCGGCACACGGGCACGAGGTGGTGGACCGCTCCATCTCCTCCGGTACGGCGACCTCCCACGCACAGGACACGCTCCTGCCGTGGCGTACGGCCCGCGCCGCCGCCAGCCGTACGTCGTCGGTGATGTGGTTCAGGGTGCCCAGCTCGTCGTCGTCACCCCACCGCCCCCAGTTCGACAGCGTGTCGAAGTATCCGAGCACGTCGTCCTGAGTGGGCATCGGTCGCTGTGCGGTCATCCCCGCCTCGACTCCTCCGGTCACGCGGTCTGATCCTTCCCATCGGCTGACGGCATCGGAATCATCCGCTGTTCCTGTACTCGGATCTCGGCCCGGTACCGGGTCGCGGCCGGGTGCCACATCTCCTCGAACGGCCCCATGACCTCACCACCGACTCCGCGGCGACGACCACGGACCCCCAGCCAGGCCAGCGCGCCCAGCACCGCGGCCACGCACCAGGCGAACACCAGGAGGATCAGGATGTCATCCACCGGGCCGAGCCTAGGCCAGGCGCCGGCCGCCGGCATCGGTGCCCGGGGCGGAAACGCAGAAAAGCCCACCCCGAATCGGGGTGGGCTTTTCTGAAAGATTGTCCGGCGGTGTCCTACTCTCCCACACCCTCACGAGTGCAGTACCATCGGCGCTGGAGGGCTTAGCTTCCGGGTTCGGAATGTAACCGGGCGTTTCCCCTCCGCCATGACCGCCGTAACTCTATGAACATGTCAAACAACCCCGGCACACAGTCACGGGTGTTCGCTTGTTCAGAGTTGCACAGTGGACGCGTAGCAGCTTAGTAGTCAAGTCCTCGGCCTATTAGTACCGGTCAACTGAACCCGTTACCGGGCTTACATTTCCGGCCTATCAACCCAGTCGTCTAGCTGGGGGCCTTACCCCACCAAGGTGGGTGGGATACCTCATCTTGAAGCAGGCTTCCCGCTTAGATGCTTTCAGCGGTTATCCCTTCCGAACGTAGCTAACCAGCCGTGCCCCTGGCGGGACAACTGGCACACCAGAGGTTCGTCCGTCCCGGTCCTCTCGTACTAGGGACAGCCCTTCTCAAGTATCCTACGCGCACGGCGGATAGGGACCGAACTGTCTCACGACGTTCTAAACCCAGCTCGCGTACCGCTTTAATGGGCGAACAGCCCAACCCTTGGGACCTGCTACAGCCCCAGGATGCGACGAGCCGACATCGAGGTGCCAAACCATCCCGTCGATATGGACTCTTGGGGAAGATCAGCCTGTTATCCCCGGGGTACCTTTTATCCGTTGAGCGACACCGCTTCCACTCGCAAGTGCCGGATCACTAGTCCCGACTTTCGTCCCTGCTCGACCTGTCAGTCTCACAGTCAAGCTCCCTTGTGTACTTGCACTCAACACCTGATTGCCAACCAGGCTGAGGGAACCTTTGGGCGCCTCCGTTACCCTTTAGGAGGCAACCGCCCCAGTTAAACTACCCACCAGACACTGTCCCTGAACCGGATAACGGTCCGAAGTTAGATACCCAAATCAACCAGAGTGGTATTTCAAGATTGCCTCCACCCATACTGGCGTATGGACTTCACCGGCTCCCACCTATCCTACACAAGCTAATTCGAGTACCAATGTCAAGCTATAGTAAAGGTCCCGGGGTCTTTCCGTCCTGCCGCGCGTAACGAGCATCTTTACTCGTACTGCAATTTCGCCGGGCCTGTGGTTGAGACAGTGGGGAAGTCGTTACGCCATTCGTGCAGGTCGGAACTTACCCGACAAGGAATTTCGCTACCTTAGGATGGTTATAGTTACCACCGCCGTTTACTGGCGCTTAAGTTCTCCGCTTCGCCCCGAAGAGCTAACAGGTCCCCTTAACGTTCCAGCACCGGGCAGGCGTCAGTCCATATACATCGAATTACTTCTTCGCATGGACCTGTGTTTTTAGTAAACAGTCGCTTCCCCCTGCTCTCTGCGGCCATACAACGCTCCACCCGCGCGGGGCTTCACGTCTCCGGCCCCCCTTCTCCCTAAGTTACGGGGGCAATTTGCCGAGTTCCTTAACCACAGTTCGCCCGATCGCCTCGGTATTCTCTACCTGACCACCTGTGTCGGTTTGGGGTACGGGCCGCTAAGAACTCGCTAGAGGCTTTTCTCGGCAGCATAGGATCACTGACTTCACCTGAATCGGCTCGGCATCACGTCTCAGCCTTCATGTGTCGCGGATTTGCCTACGACACGGCCTACACGCTTACCCCGGCACAACCACCGGCCGGGCTCAGCTACCTTCCTGCGTCACCCCATCGCTTGACTACTACCCATCAGGTTCCCACGCTCCCCACCATCCGTCCGAAGACATCAGGCAGTTCGGGTGGTTAGCACAACGAGGTTCATCAGGGACGCTCTTTCGCGGGTACGGGAATATCAACCCGTTGTCCATCGACTACGCCTCTCGGCCTCGCCTTAGGTCCCGACTCACCCAGGGCGGATTAGCCTGGCCCTGGAACCCTTGGTCATCCGGCGGAAGGGTTTCTCACCCTTCTTTCGCTACTCATGCCTGCATTCTCACTCGTGCCGCGTCCACAACTGGGTCACCCCGCTGCTTCACTCGCGGCACGACGCTCCCCTACCCATCCACACACCTGCACAAGGAATCAAGTCCAAGCGAGGTTAAAATGTGAATGCCACAGCTTCGGCGGTGTGCTTGAGCCCCGCTACATTGTCGGCGCGGAACCACTTGACCAGTGAGCTATTACGCACTCTTTAAAGGGTGGCTGCTTCTAAGCCAACCTCCTGGTTGTCTATGCGACCCCACATCCTTTTCCACTTAGCACACGCTTAGGGGCCTTAGCTGGTGATCTGGGCTGTTTCCCTCTCGACTACGAAGCTTATCCCCCGCAGTCTCACTGCCGCGCTCTCACTTACCGGCATTCGGAGTTTGGCTGATTTCGGTAAGCTTGTGGGCCCCCTAGACCATCCAGTGCTCTACCTCCGGCAAGAAACACGCGACGCTGCACCTAAATGCATTTCGGGGAGAACCAGCTATCACGGAGTTTGATTGGCCTTTCGCCCCTAACCACAGGTCATCCCCCAATTTTTCAACATTGGTGGGTTCGGCCCTCCACGCGGTCTTACCCGCGCTTCAGCCTGCCCATGGCTAGATCACTCCGCTTCGGGTCTAGGACACGCGACTGAATCGCCCTATTCAGACTCGCTTTCGCTACGGCTCCCCCACACGGGTTAACCTCGCCACATGCCACTAACTCGCAGGCTCATTCTTCAAAAGGCACGCCGTCACCCCGCAAGGCTCCGACGGATTGTAGGCGAACGGTTTCAGGTACTATTTCACTCCCCTCCCGGGGTACTTTTCACCATTCCCTCACGGTACTTGTCCGCTATCGGTCACCAGGAAGTATTTAGGCTTACCAGGTGGTCCTGGCAGATTCACGGCAGATTTCAGGGGTCCGCCGCTACTCGGGAACACCCACAGAAGGTCAGCAACTTTCACCTACCGGACTTTCACCGTCTACGGTCAGCCATTCCAGACTGTTCGACTAGCCACTGACTTTGTAACTCCTCAAACAAGTGTCAGCTTGTTTAGCGGGGTCCCACAACCCCGACCACGCAACCCCTGACAGGTATCACACGCAGCCGGTTTAGCCTCAATCCGCTTTCGCTCGCCACTACTCACGGAATCACTATTTGTTTTCTCTTCCTACGGGTACTGAGATGTTTCACTTCCCCGCGTTCCCTCCACACACCCTATGTGTTCAGGTGTGGGTGACACCACATGACTGGTGCCAGGTTTCCCCATTCGGACACCCTGGGATCACAGCTTGGTTGACAGCTCCCCCAGGCCTATCGCGGCCTCCCACGTCCTTCATCGGCTCCTGGTGCCAAGGCATTCACCGTTCGCCCTTGACAACTTGACCACAAAGATGCTCGCGTCCACTGTGCAATTCTCAACAAACGACCAACCCACAACCCGATCCGCCCCACACCAAACCTGAACCAACGTCCAGCGGTATGTGGGGCCAGGCCATGCCTGGCAGACTTCCAGCCCCACCAAGGGGGCTGGCCAAGTCTCTGAAAGCAACAACCCTCAGGTTGTTCTTTCAGGACCCAACAGGGTGCTTACATTCTCCCCCCAGCCGCACCAACCGCCACCGTTCCCACCACACCCGAAGGAGTGGCTGTACTAGGCGCCGCCGGCCGTTGCCAGGGCAAAACTTGCCAGTGTCTCCGCCATTCGAGCACCCCACCACCACATTCGGGCAGCGCGGGCTCCTTACCGACTTTCGTCGGAAGGTGCTCCTTAGAAAGGAGGTGATCCAGCCGCACCTTCCGGTACGGCTACCTTGTTACGACTTCGTCCCAATCGCCAGCCCCACCTTCGACGGCTCCCTCCACAAGGGTTGGGCCACCGGCTTCGGGTGTTGCCGACTTTCGTGACGTGACGGGCGGTGTGTACAAGGCCCGGGAACGTATTCACCGCAGCGTTGCTGATCTGCGATTACTAGCGACTCCGACTTCACGGGGTCGAGTTGCAGACCCCGATCCGAACTGAGACCGGCTTTTTGGGATTCGCTCCACCTCACGGTATCGCAGCCCATTGTACCGGCCATTGTAGCATGCGTGAAGCCCTGGACATAAGGGGCATGATGACTTGACGTCATCCCCACCTTCCTCCGAGTTGACCCCGGCAGTCTTCGATGAGTCCCCGCCATAACGCGCTGGCAACATCGAACGAGGGTTGCGCTCGTTGCGGGACTTAACCCAACATCTCACGACACGAGCTGACGACAGCCATGCACCACCTGTGACCGCCCCCGAAGGACCCCCCCATCTCAGGAGGTTTTTGCGGCCATGTCAAACCCAGGTAAGGTTCTTCGCGTTGCATCGAATTAATCCGCATGCTCCGCCGCTTGTGCGGGCCCCCGTCAATTCCTTTGAGTTTTAGCCTTGCGGCCGTACTCCCCAGGCGGGGCGCTTAATGCGTTAGCTGCGGCACAGGGAACCGGAGAGGCCCCCCACACCTGGCGCCCAACGTTTACAGCGTGGACTACCAGGGTATCTAATCCTGTTCGCTCCCCACGCTTTCGCTCCTCAGCGTCAGTATCGGCCCAGAGACCCGCCTTCGCCACCGGTGTTCCTCCTGATATCTGCGCATTTCACCGCTACACCAGGAATTCCAGTCTCCCCTACCGAACTCTAGCCTGCCCGTATCGACCGCAGGCTTGGGGTTGAGCCCCAAGTTTTCACGGTCGACGCGACAAGCCGCCTACGAGCTCTTTACGCCCAATAAATCCGGACAACGCTCGCACCCTACGTCTTACCGCGGCTGCTGGCACGTAGTTGGCCGGTGCTTCTTCTGCAGGTACCGTCACTCTCGCTTCGTCCCTGCTGAAAGAGGTTTACAACCCGAAGGCCGTCATCCCTCACGCGGCGTCGCTGCATCAGGCTTCCGCCCATCGTGCAATATTCCCCACTGCTGCCTCCCGTAGGAGTCTGGGCCGTGTCTCAGTCCCAGTGTGGCCGGTCGCCCTCTCAGGCCGGCTACCCGTCGTCGCCTTGGTAGGCCATCACCCCACCAACAAGCTGATAGGCCGCGAGCCCATCCCAAGCCGAAAAACTTTCCACCCCCAGCCATGCGGCCAGAAGTAATATTCGGTATTAGCCCGGTTCCCGGGTTATCCAAGCTTGGGCAGGTTGCTCACGTGTTACTCACCCGTTCGCCGCTCGAGTACCCGAAGGGCCTTTCCGCTCGACTTGCATGTGTTAAGCACGCCGCCAGCGTTCGTCCTGAGCCAGGATCAAACTCTCCAACAAAAATTAGTTGAACAGCATCCTGACAACAAACAAATGTTGCCAAAGGAATCCCAACCAGCCAAACCAAAAAGGCATGACCAGTCCGGGGTATAAATCATAATTGGCACTGGCTTTACAAGCACCCTGTTGAGTTCTCAAAGAACAACCACACACCGATCAGAGGACCCAACCTGTGGGCCACCATCCCTGGGCTTTTCGTTCTGTGTCCCCGCCGCTCTCGCGCCGGGCACTTTTGCTACGTTACCTTACCGTCTTCGCCGTGTCAAACCGTGTGTCCCGGTCTGTCGTGCTTCGTACGGGTTGGTCCCGGCGCACTCACGCAGCAGCGAACCGCTGCGTCAGGTCGTCGGATTCGGCAGGCCGGCCGCTGCGGTCTCCCGCAGTCTCGCCCGGTTCCCTGCCGGTCGTGAACCTTACCCGGTCGGTTCCGCTGCACCAAATCCGCCTCGCGGCTGATCCGGTGAGCCCCGCCCGAACCGTGTCCGCAGAGGCGAACCCCTGCCTGACCCGGCTGCCTGCCCGATCCGGTGCTCCAGGTCTTTCGCCCTGTTTGCCCCGTTCCGCGCTGGCAGAGAGAAAGTTACGCGTCCGTGGGTTTGATCGTCAAATCGACGGGTAGCGTCCCGCGTCACACTCGTTCCCCTCCGGGCCCGATCAACCGCGCGGAACCCCGCTGAGCTGCGTCGGAGGTCAGGAAGCCTGCCGTCGGCGGGCCGCGAACCAGGCTCGGACGCCGAGCACGCCGACGGTGGTCCCGATGGCCAGGGACGCGGCGATCAGCAGGGCGTGCACCCACAGGAAGCCGGTGGCGGCGCCGTCCGCCACGGTGCCGGAGGCCCAGGATCGCGGGTCCTGCCAGATGGCGACGGCGAACCTCGGCCAGATCACCCAGGTCCAGATACCCACTCCGACCAGGAAGAGAGCCCACCCTCGCGACAGCACCATGGCAGCCGAGTATGCCAGCGGACCCGATCCACGAGCTGGCCGAGGACGCGACGGCCGGCCCGCGCCGCCGGCCGGGGCTCGCACCCCGGGTGGTCCGTTTCCGGCCGCCGTGGGGCGGGCACTGCGAAGGAGGACAGCTGACAACAGTCCCCCGGAGGTGCCCCGTGCAACCCTCGATCTTCAATCCCTGGGCCTGGCGCGACCCTTCCGCCCTGGCCGGCGGATACACGCAGACCACCCCCTCGGCCACGCCGCCGGACGGCCCGGACGGCGCGCACGACGGCCCCGACGCTCCCGGCCCCGGCACTCCCGTCGACCTGGTCGGCTACCACGTGCAGGCGAGCGACGGGCGCATCGGCACGATCGACGAGGCGAGCGACGACGCGGACGCCGGACACCTGGTGGTGGACACCGGGCCGTGGATCCTCGGTCAGAAGGTGCTGCTGCCGGCCGGCACCGTGGAACGGGTCGACCACCTCGACCGTGTCGTGCACGTCGACCGGACGCGGCAGGAGATCAAGGACGCGCCGTCGTACGACCCGGAGTCGGCCGACCCGGAGTACCGGGACCGCGTCGGCAGGTACTACACGGATCGTCACCTGCCACCCCAGCAGCGACACCCCGGGTAGTGTGAGGCCGTGGTCCGGACGGGCAGTTGCGTGTCGGAGGCGGTCGATGTGGTCGACGGCCTGCCGCGCGGTGTCGTGCCCGCGCTCCCGACCCGCTCCGGCGACGGCCGTGAGCACTTCCTGGACGTACTCCGTGCCGGTGGTCTGCGGTTCCGCGCCGGCGCGCGATGGCGGACGGCTCGCTGAGCCCTGTTCTCCGCTGACCGAGGGGGCCTGTCGGCCTCGCTCGGCGCGCGCCCACGCGTGACCCCATCACCCGCACGAAAGGCACCTCGCCATGTCCATCGCACGCATGCTCACCGGCGACCGGCCCACCGGTCGCCTGCACCTCGGCCACTACGTCGGCAGCATCGCCAACCGGGTGCGGCTGCACCAGCGCTACGAGAGCTTCTTCATCATCGCCGACCTGCACATGCTGACCACCCGCAACCGGCGGGAGGACATCGACCAGGTCTCCGGCAACGCCCGCGAGATGGTGACCGACATCCTCGCCGCAGGCGTCGACCCGGCGCGGGCCACGTTCTACCTCCAGTCGGCCATTCCGGAGGTCGGCGACCTC
Organism: Micromonospora lupini str. Lupac 08; assembly: GCF_000297395.2. Lineage (GTDB taxonomy): Bacteria > Actinomycetota > Actinomycetes > Mycobacteriales > Micromonosporaceae > Micromonospora > Micromonospora lupini. The sequence continues at coordinate 7,079,017 of NZ_HF570108.1, forward strand.
AACACCCTCCTGCAGAACCTGGTGACCGTGCCCCGGCTGGAACGGGTGCCCTCGTTGAAGGACATGGCCCGTGACGCGGGCAAGGAGGAGATGCCGTACGGGCTGCTGGGTTATCCGGTGCTCCAGGCCGCGGACATCATGTGCGTGAAGGGGGAGGTGGTCCCGGTCGGCCGGGACAACGCCGCGCACGTGGAGGTGACCCGGGAGATCGCCCGCCGCTTCAACCACCTGTACGGGCCGGTCTTCCCGGTGCCCGAACTGATCCCGGCGGACACGCCCAGTCTGGTGGGCACCGACGGCACGGCGAAGATGAGCAAGAGTCGGGGCAACACGATCGCCCTGTCCGACGACGCGGCCACGGTGCGCCGCAAGGTGCGCGGGATGTACACCGACCCGAACCGGGTGCGGGCCGACGTACCGGGGACGGTGGAGGGCAACCCGGTCTTCGCGTACCACGAGGTGTTCAACCCGGACCGCGCCGAGGTGGCCGACCTGGCCGAGCGTTACCGCGCCGGGCAGGTGGGTGACGTGGAGGTCAAGGAGCGGCTGGTCGTGGCGCTGGAGACGTTCCTGGCGCCGATCCGCGAGCGCCGGGCCGCGATCGAGGCCGACCGGGGTCTGGTCGACCGGCTGATCGTCGAGGGCACCGAGCGGACCCGGCAGGAGGTGCGCCAGACCCTGGCGGAGGTACGCCGGGCCATGGGGCTGACCGGGACGTACCAGCAGGTGCGGCGGCGGGCCGAGCGGAGCCGGCGGCGGACGGAGGCGCCGGCCTGACGTACGTGGCCACCGATCGGGTCTCCCCATCGTGGCGGGGAGACCCGACGTGCCCTCCGGAGAGCGCAGAATGCCAGGATGAGGAGGATTCGTCCGATCCCGGTCGGTGACGCGCACCGGACGACGATGTTCGAGATCTTCTTCGACCTGGTATTCGTGTTCGCGCTCACCCGGGTCATCGCGTTCATGGCACAGCCGCCGACGGCGCTCACCCTGGCCCAGGGGCTGCTCCTCCTCCTGTTGTTGATCTACTCCTGGGGCCCGTACCTCTGGTTGGGGAACCTGGTCCGCGCGGACGTCGGACCGGTCCGCGCGGCCACGCTGCTGGCGATGGCAGCGATATTCGTGGCAGCTCTGGTGCTGCCGGACGCCTGGCGGCAGGGCCCGGGGCTCCTCGACCCACCGCTCACCCTCGCGCTCGCCTACCTGGTCACCCGGGCGGTGCAGCTCGTGGTGCTCCTCTGGGCGAGCGCCGACGACCCGCCGCTGCGCTCGACCCTGCGGTTCTTCGTCGTGCCGGTCACCGCGGCCTGGCTTCCGCTCGTCGTCGGCGCGCTGCTCGGTGGCGTCACCCAGACGGTGCTCTGGACTGTGGCGTTCCTGGTGGACATCGGCGGCGCCCGCGTCGCCTCCGCCTACCGCGCGTGGCCGTTGCGCAGCCTGGACCACTTCACCGAACGGTTCGGACTGGTGCTCATCATCGCGCTCGGCGAGGCGTTGATCGCCGCGGGCACCGGGCCGAGGACGATGGCACCGACCGGGGCCGGCCTGGTCGCGGCGCTGCTCAGCCTCGTCGTCACGGTCTGCCTCTGGTGGCTGTACTTCGACCGGCTGGCACCGGCCGCTCGGAACTCCGTGCTGCTGGTGCCGCGGGAGCGGCGGTCCCACGTGGCAGGCGACGCGTACGGCCTCGCGCACGCCCCCCTGATCATCGGCGCCATCTACGTCGCGCTCGGCATCGAGCAGGTGCTCGGCCAGCTCACCGAGGAGACGCCGCACACCTCCCGGTTGAGCTGGCCCTCCGCCACCGCCCTCTACGGGGGCGCCACCCTCTACCTGCTCGGACGGCTGGTCTTCCGCCGGCTCACCCTCCGTGCCGTACACCCGGGGCAGGGTGTCGCCGCGCTGCTGCCGCTGCTCCTGCTGCCGGTCGGGCGGTCGCTGCCCGCGCTTGCCGAGTTGGCCCTGCTCACCCTGTTGCTGATCGCCGTAACCTGGTACGAGCGGCGCATCGACAGGCGTGGTGACCAGGTCGAACCGGCGCGATCGGCGCGCCCGTGAACCGCAGAAAAAGTTCCGGCCCCGTGTCGACATCCCCGGCTCTCGTTCGTCGTCATGGTGTACGGCGACCCCGCCGCACCGAGAGGAGCCGAGACATGAAGTACATGCTGCTGTTCATGAGCCCCGCGACCGACGGCGAGGCCGGCAACGGGTGCACCTTCGAGGACTGGGTCCGCTACGACCGGGAGATGAAGGACGCCGGGATCTGGGTCTCCGGGCATCCGCTGCAGGACCTGACCACCTGTACGACGGTGCAGGTGAGCCCGGACGGCGAACGCACGATCACCGACGGGCCGTTCGCCGAGACCCGCGAGGTGCTCGGCGGGTACGACATCATCGACGTGCCGAACCTCGACGTCGCGCTGGAGTGGGCGGCCCGCAGCCCCGGTGCCGTCGCCAGCGGGTCGGTGCAGGTGCGCCCGGTCGCCGAGATCGAGGTCGAGGTCTGACCGTGGCGGGCGCGGAGGCGACAGCCGGGGTGGAGGCGGTGTTCCGGGAGGAGCACGGCCGGCTGCTCGCCTCGCTCGTACATCGCTTCGGTGACCTCGACCTGGCCGAGGAGGTCGCCTCCGAGGCGATCGAGGCGGCACTTGTGCACTGGCCTGTCGACGGCGTCCCGAGCCGGCCCGGCGCCTGGCTGCTCACCACGGCCCGGCGCCGTGCCGTCGACCGTCTGCGCCGCGACCGGGTGCTGGCGACCCGGCTGGCCGTACTCCAGGCGGAGGCCGAGCGGGCCGACCCCGCGCCGCCCGCGGACGCGGACCCGGACCTGCCCGACGACCGGTTGGCCCTCTTCTTCACCTGCGCCCACCCGGCCCTGCCCGCGCAGGACCGCGGGGCGCTCACCCTGCGCTTCCTCGCCGGGCTCACCACGGCGGAGGTCGCGCGGGCCTTCCTGGTGCCGCACGCGACGATGGCCCAGCGGCTCGTCCGGGCCAAACGGAAGATCCGCGACGCCCGCATCCCGTTCCGGGTGCCCGGCGCGGACGAGCTGCCGGGGCGTCTGCCCACGGTGCTCCAGGCCGTCTACTCGGTCTTCACCGAGGGGTACGCCGCCAGCTCCGGCCCCGACCTCCAGCGGACCGACCTCGCCGAGGAGGCCATCCGGCTGGCCCGGATCCTGCGCCGGCTGCTGCCCGGCGAGCGGGAGGTCGCCGGCCTGCTCGGCCTGCTGCTGCTGGTCCATGCGCGGCGTGCCGCTCGGACCGGGCCGGACGGCGCGGTGGTCCTCCTCGACGACCAGGACCGCGCCCGGTGGGACCACGCGATGATCGACGAGGGGCGCGCCCTGGTGGTGGTCGCCCTGACCGGCCCGACGCCCGGGCCGTACGGCGTGCAGGCCGCCATCGCCGCCCTGCACGACGAGGCCGCCGACGTGGCCAGCACCGACTGGCCCCAGGTGGTGGCGCTCTACGACGTGCTGCTCGGCATGGTCCCCTNACCGGT